>NZ_CP071424.1:0-2235000 GCF_050223295.1 Streptococcus sanguinis | reverse complement strand
ACGTGCCGGTTCGACCCCGGCCGCCGGTATAGCTTAAGTTTAGCGAAGTATTTTTACTTCGTTTTTTTGTTTTTTCTTTAGTAATTATTTGCAAGCTAATGCGGAAGATTGAATCATGATTTTACTTGTAAATCCACACTCAACTAATGTAATGGACTCACCATCAAATTGTTTATAGAATCTAGAATGCTAATAAGAGGCAGCTTAGTTTGTTGCTTTTCATTCTATGATTGAGTTTTATTTAGGACTTAAGAATCTAATTGTATGATAAAATATTTTTTGTGAAAAGCATTTTACTTTTACTGAAAATTCTTGACTCTTTTCTTTTTTGTGGTATAATTAACCAGTAAAGCTTTAACTGGTTAAGAGAAGGAGGAGGAAATGACTCATTTAGCAGAGAAGATCGATCAATTTTTTAATGAAGTTATTTTGAAGGCAGAAAATCAGCATGAGATTCTGATTGGTTCTTGCACGAGTGATGTGCCTTTAACCAATACGCAGGAGCATATTTTGATGCTTTTGTCTGAGGAATCTTTGACAAATTCTGATTTGGCAAAAAAACTGAATGTGAGTCAAGCTGCTGTGACTAAGGCTGTGAAATCCTTGGTTCGGCAAGAGATGCTGCAAGCCTTTAAAGATAAGAGGGATGCACGGGTTACCTTTTACCGTTTGACTGAGTTAGCTCAGCCGATTGCAAAGGAACATCAGCATCATCACTCGCATACTTTGGAGACCTATCAAAAATTGGCAGAGCAGTTTTCTGCTAGTGAACAGGCGGTGATTGCGAAGTTCTTGGAAGCCTTAGTGGGAGAGATTGGTAAATGAGATATATCACAGTGGATAATCTTTCCTTTTACTATGACAAGGAGCCTGTGCTAGAGCATATTCATTATTTTCTAGACAGCGGTGAGTTTGTAACTTTAACGGGGGAAAATGGAGCTGCTAAAACGACGCTTATCAAGGCTAGTTTGGGTATTTTGCAGCCTAAGCATGGGGAAGTGAAGATTTCCAAGACCAATGTGCGAGGCAAGAAACTGCGGATTGCTTACCTGCCTCAGCAGATTGCCAGTTTTAATGCTGGTTTTCCTAGTACGGTATATGAGTTTGTTAAGTCGGGACGTTATCCGCGCAAGGGTTGGTTTCGTCATTTGAATGAGCATGATGAGGAGCATATTAAGGTAAGTCTGGAGTCGGTTGGAATGTGGGAACATCGGGATAAGAGCATTGGTTCTCTCTCTGGCGGGCAAAAGCAGAGGGCTGTAATTGCTCGAATGTTTGCTTCGGATCCGGATATTTTTGTCCTAGATGAGCCGACAACAGGGATGGATGCAGGCAGTAAGGATGAATTTTACAAACTCATGCACCATAGTGCTCATCAGCATGGGAAAGCTGTCTTGATGATTACACACGATCCGGAAGAAGTTCGTAAATATGCTGACCGCAACATTCATCTGGTCCGTAATCAGGACTCACCTTGGCGCTGTTTCAATGTGCATGAAAGCGACAATGGACAGGAGGTGAGTCATGCTTAATCTATTTTCCTATGATTTTATGCAACGAGCCTTCTTAGCAGTTATTGCCATGAGCCTCTTCTCGCCGATTCTGGGGACTTTCCTGATTTTACGGCGGCAGAGCCTTATGAGTGACACGCTCAGTCACGTTTCACTGGCAGGCGTGGCTTCTGGTTTGGTTCTTGGACTATCGCCCACTCTCACAACGGTGCTTGTCGTCATTATCGCAGCAGTCTTCTTAGAGTACCTGCGAACAATCTATAAGAATTTCATGGAAATCGGTACAGCCATTCTTATGTCAACCGGCTTAGCTATTTCCTTGATTGTTATGAGTAAGGGTAAGAGTTCTAGCTCAATGAGTCTGGATCAGTATTTGTTTGGCTCCATTGTGACTATCAGTATGGAACAGGTGATTTCTCTCTTTGTTATTGCTGCTGTGGTGCTTGTATTGACCCTCCTCTTCATTCGCCCCATGTACATCTTGACCTTTGATGAGGATACGGCCTTTGTGGATGGGCTGCCTGTGCGTACCATGTCCATTCTCTTTAATATCGTGACGGGTGTTGCGATTGCCCTCATGATTCCAGCTGCGGGAGCCTTGCTAGTTTCGACCATTATGGTCTTGCCGGCCAGTATTGCTCTGCGGATTGGGAAAAATTTCAAGTCGGTTATTTTGTTGGCAAATGCCATTGGTTTCTTTGGTATGATTGCCGGACTTTATATTTCTTACTATGCAGAGACGCCAGCTAGTGCCAGCATTACGATTATCTTCGTCGGCTTGTTCTTGCTGGTCAATCTGGTCAAAAAATTTATGAAATAGGAGCAGAAAATGAAAAAAATTAGCTTACTATTAGCAGGTTTACTGAGTATTTTCTTAGTAGCTTGTTCCAATCAAAAAAATGCAGATGGCAAGCTCAATATTGTCACGACTTTTTATCCTGTTTATGAGTTTACCAAGCAGGTGGCTGGAGATGAGGCCAATGTTGAACTTCTAATCGGGGCAGGTACAGAGCCGCATGATTATGAGCCTTCAGCTAAGGCAGTTGCGACGATTCAGGATGCAGATGCCTTTGTCTATGAAAATGAAAACATGGAGACTTGGGTTCCTGATCTGTTAAAAACTTTGAAAAATAAGGAAGAAACAGTTATCAAGGCGACTGGAAATATGCTCTTGCTGCCTGGTGGTGAAGAGGAAGAAGGCCATGACCATGGTGAAGAGGGACATCATCATGCCTATGATCCCCATGTCTGGCTGTCACCGAAGCGAGCTATTAAAATGGTGGAGAACATCCGTGATAGCTTGAGCAAGTCTTATCCTGACAAGAAAGCGGCTTTTGAGAAAAATGCAGCGGCTTATATCAAGAAGCTGGAAGCCTTGGACAAGGAATATGAAGATGGGTTGGCCAACGCCAAGCAAAAGAGCTTTGTCACTCAGCACGCAGCCTTTAACTATCTGGCATTGGACTATGGTTTGAAGCAGGTGCCAATTTCTGGACTTTCACCAGACAGTGAGCCATCCGCTTCACGCTTGGCTGAATTGACCGAGTATATCAAGAAAAATAAAATCAAGTATATCTACTTTGAAGAGAATGCTTCTCAAGCTCTGGCTTCTACATTAGCTAAGGAAACAGGGGTAGAACTTGATGTCTTGAATCCGCTGGAAAGCTTGACCGAGGAGCAGACCAAGGATGGAGCTGACTATGTTTCTATCATGCAGGCCAATCTAAAGGCTCTCAAGAAGACAACTGACCAAGAGGGAGCGGAGATTGCAGCCGAGAAAGAAGAAGACGATAAGACAGTCCAAAACGGCTACTTTGAAGACAGTGCCGTCAAGGATCGTACTTTGTCTGACTATGCTGGCGAGTGGCAGTCTGTTTATCCTTATCTGAAAGATGGGACCTTGGACCAAGTCTTTGACTACAAGGCTAAGCTGACTGGAAAAATGACGGCAGCTGAATACAAGGACTACTATGACAAGGGCTACAAGACGGATGTATCCAATATCAATATCACAGACAAGACTATGGAATTTGTGGTAGATGGAAAATCCAAGAAATATACGTATAAATACGTTGGCAAGCACACTTTGACTTACTCTAAGGGAAATCGTGGAGTTCGCTTCATGTTTGAAGCGACAGACGAGGATGCTGGGGAGTACAAGTATGTTCAGTTTAGCGACCACAACATTGCACCGACCAAGGCGGCTCACTTCCATATCTTCTATGGTGGCGAAAGCCAGGAAGCACTCTTTGACGAGCTGGAAAACTGGCCAACCTACTATCCAAGTAAATTAACCGGTCAAGAAATTGCCCAAGAAATGCTGGCGCACTAATATAAATAAAGTAAGAAGACGGGACTATCCCGCCTTCTTTTTTTGTATATCGGTAAATGATGATAAAAATACTTGACAAATTACGATTACAGATGTAAACTAATAAAGAGTTAGATTACAAATGTAAATGATAAGGAGGTGTTAAACAATGGAACAGCAAAATATTAGCCAAGCAGAATGGCAAGTCATGCGTGTGCTGTGGGCTTATCCACACAGTCGCAGTACAGAGATTATAGCTCGTTTGGAAGCTGATTTTTCCTGGAAACCGGCAACCATCAAGACCCTTTTGAATCGTCTGAAGACAAAAGAATTTATCGCTATGGAAAAGATAGAGGGCAAGTTTTACTACGATGCTCGGATTTTAGAAGAGGATCATCTGGAAAGTACTTGGCAGGCGCTTTTTGACAATATCTGTAATACTAAACACGGAGATCTTTTGATTTCGATGATTGAGAGAAGTCAGTTCAGTCAAAGGGACTTGGAGCGGCTCAGCCAAGTCATTGATAAGAAAAGAGCTTCGGCTCCGCTGGAAATTAAATGCCACTGTCCGCAAGGTCAGTGTCGGTGCGGGCATGGAAAGGAGACGCATTGATGAGTGAGAAAAAAGAATACAAGCTATCAGGAATGACCTGTGCATCTTGTGCTATGACAGTGGAGATGGCGGTCAAAGATTTAGAAACGGTTGAGGATGTCAGTGTCAATCTGGCGACAGAACGTCTCAGTTTGCTGCCTAAGGCAGGATTTGACAGCCAGCAAGTGCTGGATGCTGTAGCCGAGGCTGGTTATCAGGCAGAAGAAAAAGGAAAAGACCGACCGTCCGATGTGAGCGAAGAGGCTGCAATGAAAGCGAAGGAATTGAAAAGGAAAAAGCAAGAATTACTAATTCTTTTGGTCACGGCTCTGCCCTTGCTTTATATCTCGATGGGCAGTATGGTCGGCCTTCCTCTACCTAGCTTCTTGGACCATATGGCGTATCCCTTGGTCTTTGTTCTGTCACAACTGCTGTTGACTCTGCCTGCTGTGTGGATTGGTCGCGGCTTCTATCAGAGAGGATTTCGCAATCTTATCAAGCGACATCCCAATATGGATAGTCTGATTGCAGTGGGAACCAGCGCAGCATTTTTCTACAGTCTCTACTCGGTCAGACAGGTTTTTCTAGGTTATCATGCCTTTGTTCATCAGCTCTATTTTGAGTCGGTTGCAGTGATTATTGCCTTGGTTCTTCTGGGCAAATATCTGGAGAGTTCAGCCAAGGGGAGAACGTCTCAGGCGATTCAGTCTCTGCTTGAGCTAGTGCCTAGTCAGGCGACAGTGATTCGTTATGGTGAGGCTGTGATGATTGATACAGAGGATATCCGAGTTGGAGATATTATCCGTATCAAGCCAGGGGAGCGTATGCCTGTGGATGGCCTTGTGACGGAGGGGCAGACCTTTGTGGATGAGTCTATGATGACTGGTGAAAGTGTCCCGATTGAAAAGAAGGTCGGCGATACCATTACCAGTGCAACAATCAATCAAAATGGTAGTATTGACTATCAAGCAACTAGGGTGGGTTCGGATACGACCTTAGCTCAGATTGTTAGATTGGTGGAGGAAGCACAGGGGTCTAAGGCGCCGATAGCGGCTTTAGCCGATAAGATTTCGCTTTATTTTGTTCCAATCGTGCTGAGCTTAGCTACTTTGTCTGCGCTAGCTTGGTATGTTCTAGCTGGTGAGAGCCTTAGCTTTTCTCTGTCAATCTTTATCGCGGTTCTGGTCATTGCCTGCCCTTGTGCGCTGGGATTAGCCACTCCGACAGCCATCATGGTTGGGACTGGCAAAGGGGCTGAAAATGGAATTCTGATTAAGTCTGGTCAAGCTTTGGAGGCTGCTTATCAACTGGATACTATTGTTCTTGATAAGACGGGAACGATTACAGTTGGTAAGCCCAGTCTGACAGATCTGTTGCCCTTGGGTGATTTGAATCGGTCTGACTTGTTGCAGCTAATAGCTAGCGCTGAGCAGCATTCTGAGCATCCTTTGGCTCAGGCTATCTTGGAAGCAGCTGAAGAGGAGGGACTTGGCTTGCTACCTGTCAGTCATTTTGAGGCCATTGTTGGCCGAGGTTTGTCAGCTCAGGTTGAAGGTAAGCATCTTCTGGTGGGAAATGAGTCATTGATGAAAGAAGAGCACATTGATAGCAGTGCCTTTCAAGGGCAGTTGTTGGAGCTTTCCCAAGAAGGGAAGACAGCCATGTTTGTCGCAGTAGATGGACAGCTAGCTGGTATTTTAGCGGTAGCAGATGAGATGAAATCCAGCAGCCTGTCGGCTGTACAAGAGCTCCAGTCTATGGGGCTGGAAGTTATCATGCTGACAGGTGATCGTGAAGAAACAGCGACAGCTATTGCCCAGAAAGCTGGAATCCAAAAAGTTATCGCAGGTGTATTGCCAGATGGTAAGGCCACTGCTATCAAAGACTTGCAGGAAGCTGGTAAAAAACTGGCCATGGTCGGAGACGGTATCAATGATGCGCCGGCTCTGGTTCAGGCAGATGTGGGAATTGCCATCGGATCAGGCGCTGATGTAGCTATTGAGTCGGCAGATGTAGTGCTCATGCATAGTGATTTGCAGGATGTAGTCAAAGCTATCAAGCTCAGCCAGGCGACTATCCGCAATATTAAGGAAAATCTTTTCTGGGCTTTTGCCTACAATACACTGGGCATCCCGATTGCTATGGGGCTATTGCATCTTTTCGGCGGTCCCTTGCTCAATCCTATGTTGGCTGGTCTGGCCATGAGCTTGAGCTCAGTGTCAGTTGTGGCCAATGCTCTGCGTCTAGGACGCTTTAAAATGAAGAAATATACGGAGGAATGAATCTATGAAACAAACAGTTCAATTAGAAAACTTATCTTGTCAAAACTGTGTCAAACACGTCACCAAGCATTTCCTGTCTATGGAGGGAGTGTCAGATGTGGTTGTGGACTTAGAAAAGCAGACAGCCCAAGTCACAACTGATAAGCCTTATGGTGCATCAGATTATGAAGCAGCTCTGGCAAAAACAATCTACAGGGTTCTGGATGTGGCAGAAGCTGAGTGAATAAAGTCAGTAGCTTTTCGCCTGCCCAGTTGCTAGAATTCTTCTTGTAAAAAGCGATAAAATAATCTATAATGTTACTAATCACATGATTTATCTTACCGTGAGAAAGAGGAGAAAAATGAAGAAAAAAGCTTTACCTTTTTTACTAGCAGGAGCTGCTTTGTTAGCTATGACAGCTTGCTCAAAGGGCGGTGCTACGAATCAATCAGAGACGCCTGCTAGCAGTACTGGCTCAGTATCAAGTTCTGTGGAGCAGGTATCCAGTCAATCAACTGCAGCAGCATCTTCAGCGGCTGGCAGCACTAGCTCAGAGAGTGCGAGCACAGAAAAAACCAAGGAAAAGAAGGAAACGATGGACATTTCAGCACTTGTAAATGGCAATTATGCCAGCGTTAAAGGAACCTGGCAGGATGCTTCTGGCAACCAGCTTGTTTTTGATGACAAGGGCTTGGTTTCAAGTGTTTATGAATTGTACGGAGCTTCTCTGACAGATTATGGCACTGCTGCTGGCGGTGTCTATGGCGGAGAAAGCGGAGGTTTTCTGATTGAATTTCTTCCTAAGGGAGTTAAGGTCGCAGACAAGGAAAACTTTACAGACAACTCCGATGCTGGCCAAGATAGAATCTGGACAGGTGTTGGCCTGAATAGCTTTGACGAACAAGGCAGCTTCTATTATCGCGTGGATTAAATGAAGCTTGGTGTTTAATTTTATAGCTTATATATTGATGAGAGCAGAAGACTATCTGCTCTCTTTTCTTTGGGAGAGTAAGAAATTTTACAGACAAAAAAAGCCTGCCTAAATTAGGCGGGCTTCATAATTTTGAGTTGAATTAGGATTCACTGTGAGGTGTTATAAACTGATCCATAGGGGTTGAAATCACATTCAGGAAGAGCTTGGCGAAATCCTCTGCTGGCATAGGATCTTCTTTGATAATCCAAATTTCAATGAGGGAGTTAATCCATCTAACAACAATTTCCGTAGCCATTTCTTTTGGAATTCCCAATTTTTTAGAGTCAATTTCTAAATTTTGCACGACCCACTGAGTGAAGAAGGTAGATAGATAGTCACTCCAGAAAGGATCGATAGCTGTAGTATAGAGCACCTTCATCCATTTCCTATGTTCATAAAGGGTAGGAATCATATGTTGGGCAAAGAAGCAGAACGGATTTTCTCCATTTCCTTCTTCGTAGCTTTCATACAGGGGCAAAAACGGAGTCATAATTGTCTGGCGGATGTATTGGATAATGTCTTCAACATTACTAAAATGCTTTTTATAGATAGCCTGGCGCGATAGACCAGCTTGTTTTGCAATCTCTGAAAAAGTAAAATAAGACTTTTCAGGATTTTGCTCTGCCAGCTCAATTAAGGCATTGACGACTTTGTCTCGAGTATCTTGGGGCATAAGTACCTTCCTTCTTTTTTATTAAGTTCTTGCTGGTTTGTCTAAAAATAGCGCAAATCCCAACAAAATAGTTTACCGCTTGTCAACTAAAATGATAACACTTTATAGAGGAAATGTCCAATTATTTTTAAAATTTAATATAAAAATATTAAAAAACCAGTCTTCCCTTACAAGGACCGGTTCTGTCATTTCTCTGTTTTTCTTCTAGTTGGTTATGCGATAACAATTTTATTTGAAGGACCAGCTGGACTATCATAGGCAGCAAAGCTGGTTAGAGGTGAAGATACAAGGTTGAGAAATGTCTTAGAGAACTGCTTGCAAGGAACGGGGTCATCCTGAGTGATCCAATTCTCGATAAGAGAACTAATCCAGCCGGCCAGCAGTTGATTGGCAAGGTCTTCAGGAATACCTAATTTTTGGTGGTCAAGATTTAGATTCTGCTCGATCCAGTCCTTGTAACTGGCAGTAATAAAATCGCTCCACAGGGGATCGACAGAACTAGTATATAATATTTTAATGCGTTGGCGTTGCTCATAAATAGCGGGAAGAATCGTTTGAGCCAAAAAAGTGAAAGGATCTAAGTCCGCTTCAGCATTGTTGCTATTCCAGTTGGGGGCAAAGGCTTGCTTCACCATATCTTGGCGAATGTATTCGATAATTTCAGTAGTGTTATTAAAGTGTCGTTTGTAAATAGCCTGTCTGGACAAGCCGGCTTCTTTAGCGATTTCTGTAAAGGTAAAACGCGACCTGTCTGGCTGTTTATCTGCTAATTCAAAAAATGCATCCAAAATCCTATCTCGTGTATTAAGAGCCATAATTTTATCCCTCCTATACCATTTTACTTTTTCTGTCTGAAATAAGCTAGAAAATAGCCCAGAATTTTTACTAAAAAAGTTTACACATTGTTAAATGGAAAAATTTTTAGTTTAATTTCTGGACATCTTGTCTGTTTAAAAACTGGACGATTTCACAAAAATGTACATAAATCAAGCCGATAATTCTTTTGTTTTAACAAGTTAATATGATAAAATAATAAAAGAAAAACTTATCAGAAGTCAAATAGAAAGTGTAGTTTAACGATTACCTAATCTGAAAGATTTATGGGAGGTTTGACTGGACTTTTTATTAAGGGTTACTGATTGGGATAATAAAATATGTTCAGGGGAGAATAAAATGAAAAGAACAGAAAAAGTTTTGCGATATTCTATTCGGAAGTCAGTTTTAGGTGTTGGTTCAGTCCTTATTTGTGCTCTGTTTTTAGGTCACAGTATGGTGGTGGCAGATGAGGAGCAGCCTGTGGCAAATGCAGTAGAGACTCCGGTCGTTGCATCGCCAGTAAATCAGGATTTGACAACGGTCAGGGAGGCTGCTAATACGGAAGTAGGCACGTTTCTGGCTGAAAAAGTGACAAATCTTGGGAATAATCCAAATTTGTCAGATGAGGAGCTTGCAGCAGCTAAGGAGGAAGTCAATCAAACAGCTGCGAAGGCTCAGAATGAAATTGCTGCAGCTGAGGATAAAGAAAGGATTGATCAAGCTAAGGAAGATGGATTGGCAGACATCAACTCTATCAATCCAGTCGGCAAAGATTTGCTTCTAGATGAAATCCAAAATGGAAAAACAGAGTTTGACAAACTTGTAGATAGCAGCGATTTACTGCCTGAGGAGCAAAAGAAAAGCTTCCAGGAGTCTGCAAGGAGGAAGGCTGCAGAAGCAGAGGATGCAATTCAGAAATTAGATGTCAATGCAGCAACAGCTGAGCAAGCGGAAGTGATTCAAGAGCAGGCAGTAACCGAGGAAGATAAGTTTTTCAAATTTATAGCAAGTTCAACCGTAGATTTCACTCTGGCTGCCAAGTTAGCTGACTTGGAAGCAAATCCTAATCTTTCAGAAGCAGAAAAGAAAGCAGTTAGAGGCGAGATAGAGCAGGTGGTGGAAGCAGCCAAGAAGGCTATTGAAGGAGCAGATTCTCAGGAAGTCTATGACCGGGAAAAAGAAACAGCTATAGCCCGCTTAGCCAAGATTCACCCTATTGGCAAAGAGCAGTTCTTAAAAGAAATTCAGGAAGAAAAAACAGCTACTATCGAGGCTGTTGAGAAGAGTCAAAGTCTTTCTGTTGAGGAAAAAACTGCAGCTAAAAAGAAAATTGAAGATGCAGCAGCCATAGCTCAAAAAGCAATTGCAGCTTATAATGCTTGGGTTGAAAGTCCTGATGATGCCGAAAAAATTCAAGAACAGGTAGCGGCAGAGAAGCAAGGTTTGCTGAAAGCTACGACTGGACTGAAACTAGATCTTGCTCTGTCTGATAAGCTAGCAGACTTACGGAGCAACCCGAATCTGTCAGATGCAGAACGGGCTACGGCTAAAGCTGAAGCGGAAGCAACTCTAGCAGATGCGAAAACAGCGCTTGAAAAGGCTGATGCCGAAGAAGAACTAGAGAGAATTGAGGAAGCTGGAATTGCTAGCTTGGACACGATTCATCCAGTTGGCAAAGATTTGGTTTTAGATGAGCTTGAAGAAGAAGTCGACAAACAGATTGAAGCAATTGAACATCACCAAAGACTTTCAGAACTCGATAAAAAGCAAGCTAAAGAAAAGATTCGAGCAGTATTAAAGACGGTGACAGATGCGATTGCGCAGCTAGATGATAGTGTAGACAGTGCTGAAAAAGCAGAGAAGCTGCAGGAACAGATTGCTGCTGAGCAGACAAAAGCTCTTGAAAATCTAGAAGCGATTGTCAAGAATGCTGCTAAAGCTAAGACAGCTTCTTCTATTCCAAGTGATTCACCACAAGAAACCAGGAAAGAATTTAGTGGAGGCGTCAGCGACTCTGAGCCAGCAATAGCAACGGCGTCGGAATATGATTTGTCTAGCCATGAAGTTGGAACTCATCCCGATACAGCTCCGCAGTCCTCAGTACAACCAGAATTCAGTGGCAATGTTAATGATTCAGAAGCATCAACAGCAACACGGCCTGAATTTAGTGGAGGCGTCAATGATTCAGAGCCAACCATGACAGAAAATAACACCTATGATGCTGGCGTTCAGCCATCAGTCAGGAGTGCACATCCAGACAGCGCTCCTCAAATGGCGGCTCTTCCGGAATTTACTGGTGGTGTCAATGCTGCTGACGCGGCAGTAGCTGATGCTTTACCTGCTTACCAAGTAACTAGCGGTATTTTGCCAGCAGTTGATGGGGCCAAATCAGTACAAGAGCAGTCTTCATCAGCTAAGGTCACCCAGCCAGCTCAGCTTAAAAACAAGGAAGGTAAGAGCGATGCGTCAGTCTTGCCGCATACGGGTCAAGCTTCTAATGCTCTTTTAACAGTTGCAGGAGTTATCAGTGCTTTAGGCACAGCTGGATTGTCACTCCGTAGTAGAAAAAAGGAAGATTAAGTTTTAAAGAGGCCACTTGGTCTCTTTTTTTATGGAAAAAATTTTCAAAAATTATGCAAACGTTTTACTAAAAGTGCTTGAAAAAGTCAAAAAAAAACGATATAATGGACAATGTGAAAGCGCTTTGCAAACGAGAGCTTAAAAGAAAATATTTTTATTCAAAAGAAGGGGCTTATTATGGTCGAATTAAATCTGAAAAATATCTATAAAAAATATCCTAACAGCGACCACTATTCGGTGGAAGACTTCAATCTAGATATCAAGGACAAGGAATTTATCGTTTTTGTCGGTCCTTCTGGTTGCGGAAAATCAACTACGCTGCGTATGATTGCGGGTCTTGAGGACATCACAGAAGGAACTGCCTCTATTGACGGTACGGTGGTCAATGATGTAGCGCCCAAAGACCGTGATATCGCCATGGTCTTCCAGAACTATGCCCTCTATCCCCACATGACGGTCTACGACAACATGGCCTTTGGTCTCAAGCTGCGCAAGTACAGCAAGGAAGATATTGATAAACGGGTCAATGAAGCAGCAGAAATCCTAGGCTTGAAGGAATTCTTGCAGCGTAAGCCAGCTGATTTGTCTGGCGGTCAGCGTCAGCGGGTAGCTATGGGACGTGCAATCGTTCGGGATGCAAAGGTTTTCCTTATGGATGAGCCTCTGTCTAACTTGGATGCTAAGTTGCGTGTGTCCATGCGGGCAGAGATTGCCAAGATTCACCGCCGTATCGGGGCAACAACTATCTATGTTACCCATGACCAGACTGAAGCTATGACCTTGGCGGATCGTATCGTTATCATGTCAGCGACCAAGAATCCCGCTGGAACTGGAACGATTGGACGAGTGGAGCAGATTGGTACGCCGCAGGAAGTCTATAACAACCCAGTTAATAAGTTCGTTGCTGGCTTCATCGGTAGCCCAGCTATGAACTTCATCCCAGTTAAACTTGAAGGGAATGAGATTGTCGCAGAAGGTCTGCGCTTGACTGTACCAGAAGGAGCTCTCAAGGTTCTGCGGGAGAAAGGTTACGAGGGCAAGGAGCTGATCTTTGGTATTCGTCCGGAAGATATCAATGCGGAAGCTGCTTTCTTGGAAACTTTCCCGAATTCAGTTGTGCATGCCAAAATTTCTGTTTCAGAATTGCTGGGAGCAGAGTCCCATCTCTACTGCCAAGTGGGTTCTAGTGAGTTTGTAGCGCGTGTGGATTCACGGGACTACCTAGAAACTGGTGCGGGTATTGACCTAGGCTTTGACCTCAATAAAGCGCACTTCTTTGATCCAGAGACAGAGAAGACAGTCTATTAATCAGTTGATAAACAAAGAACGCAGACAGGCTTGTCTGCGTTTTTAAAATGGCGGTTATAACATCATTTTTTACTGAAAGGTGATCAGATTTTTTCTTGTTTTAGTTTTCCGATAAGAATCTCAGCTGAAATGGTGGCATGTGTAAGCTGCTCCCAATTGATTAGATTTTTTTCAACATGAAAGAGTAAAGGAGTCATCTGCAGCAGGGCAGTTTTCTCCTCAGAATGCAGAGCATGGGTTGATTCTACGGTTTTTCTAGATAGAATCGTAAAGTGCTTCTGGAAGTGCTGGATGATATCTTGATTAGAATAATCTTTTTGACGGAGCTGGTCAGCTACTTTAGCTCGAATTTCTTTCAGATGATTTTCTGTTGGGATGACTTTAATGATAAGTCCCTCTTTTTTCAATACTCGCTGAAATTCATGATAGTTGGCTGGTGAGAAGATGTCCAGCAAGACATCCATGCTTTGATCCTGAACGGGCAAGTGTGCCAAATCACCTACGAACCATTTTACAGCAAGGCTCTGATCACTTTTGGCAGCTAACTGTATAGAATCTTTGGATAAATCAAAGGCGTAAATTTCTTTGTTGGGGAATTTTTCCTGAATTTTTCGAGCATAGTAGCCCTCTCCGCAAGCGACGTCTAGAATGGTCTGTTCTTCAGGCAGGGTCTGCAGCAGATCCTGCAACTCATCTAGGATATGCTGATAAAAGCCGGCTTCCAAGATGACTTTTCTATTTTGAAAGCTCGTTTTGTCATAGTCTCTAGCTTGTTTGACCTGGGGAGCTAGATTGACATAACCGAATTTGGCGATGTCGTAGGAATGGCGATTAAGACACTTGAGGCTGCTTTCTTCCATAGCCAAGCTTTGCTGGCAAAGTGGGCAGGCCAGAGCCGAAGCTTGGGCAAAGCGGGCGAGTTTTGGTTTCATGAGAACTCTCTTTCTATCTGTTTTTATAAAGTTGAATGTCCTTTCCTTGGTAAGACATAGAAAAATCCGATTCAGGTAATCGGATTTTTATCTTTAGTAGGTAAGGACAAAGTATTTCTTTTTACCACGGCGGATAACTGTCAGCTCGTCTTCCAGTTTATCTGAGGCGCTGAGGACATAGTCTAAATCTTGAATGCGCTCACCATTGAGATAGATAGCGCCGTTTTGGACGTCCTCGCGAGCTTGACGTTTTGAGTTTACCACGCCGGCTGTCACAAGCAGTTCTACAATATTGAGGTTGTCTTCTGCTTGGACCTGATAGTTAGGCACACCGCGCAGACCTTGTTTGAGTTCCTGGACGGACAAATTCTTGATATTTCCAGCAAAGAGCTGCTCAGTGATATTGAGAGCTTCCTGATATGCTTCTTGACCGTGAACTAGGCTGACCACTTCGCGAGCTAGGACTTTCTGAGCCAAGCGTTCGTGTGGTGCAGCTTCAAATTGTTGGCGAATCTCTTCGATTTCATCCAAGGATAGGAAGGTGAAGATTTTCAGGAAGCGGATAGCGTCTGCGTCCATGACATTCATCCAGAATTGATACATTTCGTAAGGAGAAGTCTTGTCAGGATTGAGCCAGACAGCATTGCCTTCTGACTTGCCGAATTTTTTGCCAGTAGCGTCGGTAATGAGCGGAACGGTTATCACATGGCCAGTCTTGTCAGCTTTGCGGCGCAGGAGTTCTGTACCTGCTGTCATATTGCCCCATTGGTCAGAACCACCGATTTGCAGGGTTACGCCGTGGTTTTGATTGAGGATATAAAAGTCATATCCTTGCATGATCTGGTAGGCGAATTCTGTATAGGAAATCCCTGTCTCAATCCGGCTCTTGACAGAATCTTTACTCATCATGTAGTTGACAGTGAAGTATTTACCGACATCGCGCAGAAAGTCGATAAAGCTGATGCTGCTGAACCAGTCATAATTGTTGACCATTTCGGCCTTATTATCGCCCTTGTCAAAGTCCAGAAAACGAGAAAGCTGATCTTGGATAGATTTCACCCAGCCTTCTACGGTTTCCTTGGTTTGGAGGCTGCGTTCTGCATCCTTAAAGGATGGATCGCCAATCAATCCAGTCGCTCCTCCAACCAGAGCGTAGGGTTTGTGGCCAGCTAGTTGCAAGCGGCGGCTAGTCAGAATGGCTACCAAGTGGCCAAGGTGCAGGCTGTCAGCGGTCGGATCGTATCCACTATAATAAGAGACTTGTCCTTCTTCTAAGGCCTTGCGTAAAGCTGCTTCATCAGTGGTTTGGAATACCAAGCCACGTTCTTTTAGCTCATCAAAAATGTGCATCATGTCTCTCCTATTCTAAAAGCCAAGAAATTGGCTTATCTATATTTTAAATTTATGTTACTCTATTGTATCATAAAGCTTTTAAATAGCAATGTTTCCTTGAAATAAATCATAGATATTTGGTATAATGGGAAGATAACAAGGAGAATCAAACTTGGAACAATTAATAGAGAAATTAAAAGAGTTCTGGGGAAAAGCCCAGCAGTTTATCAAAAAAATACATCTTCCAGAATGGAGCAAGAAGATCGTTAGTGGCAACAATGGCTGGTCTATCGGTGATGTTTTTGCTGTTTTCTTGCGGACTTTTAAACTTCTGATGAATATGGCTTTTGTGTTTATCTTCTTCGGTGGCGTCATCGGTGCTGGGATTGGGATAGGCTATGCAGCTAGTCTTTTCAGTAAGGTTGAAGTGCCCAAGCAAGAAGAGCTGGTCAAGCAGGTGAATAATATCTCTGGTATTTCTAAGCTTACCTATGCTGATGGCAGCTTGATTGCAGAAGTGGATAATGATTTGCTCCGCATTCCAGTTAAGAGTGACGCCATCTCTGAAAATGTAAAAAAAGCCGTTATCGCTACAGAAGATGAGAACTTTGAAACGCATAACGGAGTGGTGCCCAAGGCTGTGCTTCGGGCTACGCTCGGCTCTGTTGTCGGAGTTGGCTCGTCCAGCGGGGGTTCAACTATTACTCAGCAGTTGATCAAGCAGCAGGTGGTGGGCGATGCACCGACTTTCAAGCGGAAAGCAGCGGAGATTGTTGATGCGCTGGCTTTGGAGCGCTACATGTCCAAGGATGATATTTTGACCACCTACTTGAACGTTTCGCCTTTTGGGCGCAACAATAAGGGGCAGAATATCGCTGGTGTGGAAGAAGCTGCTCAAGGAATTTTTGGTGTTTCTGCTAAGGATTTGACTGTGCCCCAGTCTGCTTTTATTGCCGGCTTGCCACAGAGTCCGATTGTTTATTCGCCTTATGCAGCGGATGGTAGTCTCAAGAGTGCAGGAGATATGGCTTTGGGCTTGGAACGTGCCAAGGATGTGCTCTATAATATGTATCGGACGGGCCGTCTAAGCGAGAAAGAGTACCAAGAGTACAAGGACTACGACTTAACCAAGGACTTTAAGCCTTCTGAAAGCTCGGAAAAATCTTCACATGGCTACCTTTATTACACAGCTGTCGAAGAAGCCCAGCAGACCATGTATGAGTACTTGATTCAGCGGGACAATGTTTCCCAGCAAGAGCTGAAAAACAATGACACTGTCAAAGCCTACAAGGAATTGGCCGCTAAGGAACTGAGCGATGGCGGCTATACTGTCACCACCACGATTAACAAGAACATCCACACTGCTATGCAAAATGCAGTAGCCAACTATGGCGGCGTCTTGGATGACGGAACTGGTGCAGTTGAAGTGGGAAATGTTCTCTTGGATAATAAAACCGGTGCTGTGATTGGCTTTGTCGGAGGCAGAGACTATGCTTCTAATCAGAACAATCACGCCTTTGATACGGAACGCTCACCGGGTTCAACTATTAAGCCAATTTTGGCTTATGGGATTGCTATTGACCAAGGTCTGATGGGCAGCGCCAGCGTTCTTTCTAACTATCCGACTAACTTTTCAAGTGGTGACCCAATCATGCACGTGGACAGCCGTGGTACAGCCATGATGGACCTGCAAGAAGCTCTCAATACTTCTTGGAATATCCCTGCTTATTGGACTTACCGCGGATTGCGCGAAAAAGGTGTCAATGTCCGTGGCTATATGGAAAAAATGGGCTATTACATTGATGACTACAGCATTGAGAGTCTGCCTATGGGCGGGGGAATTGAAGTATCTGTAGCTCAGCATACCAATGGTTTCCAAACCTTGGCTAATAATGGAACCTACCAGAAAAAATATATGGTTGAAAAAATCACAGACCGAGATGGCAAGGTGATTTACCAGCATAAGGCCAATCCTGTTCAGATTTACAGTCCAGCAGCTGCTACGATTATGCAGGAGCTCATGCGGGGAGTTATCAATTCTGGGGCTACTACGACCTATAAATCCAGAATCAGTCAGGTCAATGGAACCTTGGCTGGAGCCGATTGGATTGGTAAGACTGGAACGACCAACACCAACGGTGATATGTGGCTGATGCTTTCTACTCCAAAGATGACTTTGGGAGGCTGGATTGGTCATGATGATAATAGCTCTATGGCGGCGTTGACTGGTTATAATAATAATGCCTCCTACATGGCCTATATGGCAGATGCTATCTATCAGGCAGATCCAAATGCCTGGGGTGTTGGTGATAAGTTCACTCTTGATCCGAGTGTGATTAAGTCTGATGTACTCAAGTCCACAGGGGAAAAGCCAGGTACAGTAACGGTAAACGGCCGCTCTGTTAATCTCAGCGGTCCGACAGTGCCTAGCTATTGGGCTAAAAATGGTGCTCCGACCACGACCTATCGCTTTGGTATTGGGGCATCAGATGCGGATTATCAGAAGGCTTGGTCAGCTATCCTGGGCGGTTCTACTGCTAATTCTAATTCCAGCTCCAATTCTAACAATAATCGGCAAGGGAACTAGCGCATCAAGAACAGTTTTAACTTTTCAGAAAGCGGATGAAATCCTTGCAATTTCTAGCTAAATAAGGTATAATGGTAACAATAATTTGTCGTGTGCTTTATTTGAAATATTGTCCAAATAGAAGCTTACAGCAGTTAAATCAAACTTGAATAAGTCAGATTTAGCTGCTCTTTTTGTGCCTATTTTTAGGAAAAACGGGTTGTGTAATCATAATTTAATTTTTCTGAAAATTAAACAAAAGGGACTGATTGTGGCTGTTTTGCAGCGTTGTAAATGACAGAGGATTTTTCTCTGAAAACATTTCACAGAACTCGCTCTAAAAAGCGTGAGGTAAAGATATGCTTCTTCTCGCTTTATCAAGGGCTTAGTATCTTATCATAAAGGAGTAAAAACTTGGCAGGACATGAAGTTCGATACGGTAAACACCGTACCCGTCGTAGTTTTTCAAGAATTAAGGAAGTTCTTGATTTACCAAATTTGATTGAAATCCAAACGGATTCGTTCCAAGATTTCTTGGATCATGGTCTGAAGGAAGTCTTTGAAGATGTACTTCCTATTTCAAACTTTACCGACACCATGGAATTGGAATTTGTTGGCTATGAAATCCGTGAGCCTAAATATACGCTGGAAGAAGCACGTATCCACGATGCCAGCTACTCAGCGCCAATCTTTGTAACCTTCCGTCTGATTAACAAGGAAACTGGTGAAATCAAGACTCAGGAAGTCTTCTTTGGCGATTTCCCAATCATGACTGAAATGGGAACCTTCATCATCAATGGTGGTGAGCGGATTATCGTATCCCAGTTGGTGCGTTCTCCAGGGGTTTATTTTAACGATAAAGTTGACAAAAACGGAAAAGTTGGCTACGGTTCAACGGTTATTCCTAACCGCGGAGCTTGGTTAGAGTTGGAAACAGACTCAAAAGACATTGCCTACACTCGTATTGACCGGACACGGAAGATTCCATTTACCACTTTGGTGCGTGCGCTTGGTTTCTCAGGTGATGATGAGATCTTGGACATCTTTGGTGACAGCGACTTGGTGCGCAATACCATTGAAAAAGATATCCACAAGAACCCAATGGACTCCCGTACAGATGAAGCTCTGAAAGAAATCTATGAGCGTCTTCGTCCAGGTGAGCCTAAGACGGCTGAAAGTTCTCGTTCCCTTCTTGAAGCGCGTTTCTTTGATCCGCATCGTTATGACTTGGCAGCAGTTGGTCGTTACAAGATTAATAAGAAACTCAATGTCAAGACACGCTTGCTGAACCAAACCATTGCAGAGCCATTGGTAGATGCTGAAACAGGAGAAATCTTGGTTGAAGCTGGTACAGTTATGACCCGCAGTGTGATTGACAGCATTGCAGAGCAGTTGGACAATGGTTTGAACAAAATCACTTATATTCCAAACGACTCAGCTGTCTTGACAGACCCTGTAGAATTGCAAAAGTTCAAGGTTGTAGCACCGACTGATCCAGACCGCGTTGTGACCATCATTGGTAACGCAAATCCTTCTGACAAGGTACGGATTGTGACACCAGCTGATATCTTGGCTGAGATGAGCTACTTCCTCAACTTGGCTGAAGGCATTGGTCGCGTAGATGATATTGACCACTTGGGGAACCGTCGTATTCGTGCAGTTGGTGAGCTTTTGGCTAACCAAGTCCGTCTAGGACTTTCTCGGATGGAGCGTAATGTTCGTGAACGGATGTCTGTTCAGGATAACGAAGTACTAACTCCACAGCAAATCATTAATATCCGTCCCGTAACTGCAGCTATTAAAGAATTCTTTGGTTCTTCACAATTGTCACAGTTCATGGACCAACACAATCCGCTGTCTGAGCTTTCTCACAAGCGTCGTCTGTCTGCCTTGGGACCTGGTGGTTTGACACGTGACCGCGCTGGTTATGAAGTGCGGGACGTGCACTATACTCACTACGGTCGTATGTGTCCGATTGAAACGCCTGAAGGACCAAACATTGGTTTGATCAATAACTTGTCTTCTTATGGACACCTTAACAAATATGGCTTTATTCAAACGCCTTACCGTAAGGTAGACCGTGAAGCTGGCGTAGTAACCAACGAAATCGTTTGGTTGACTGCTGATGAGGAAGATGAATTTATCGTAGCGCAGGCCAACTCTAAGCTGAATGAAAAAGGCGGCTTTGCTGAGCCTATCGTTATGGGACGCCACCAAGGTAATAACCAAGAATTCCCATCAGACCAAGTAGACTACATGGATGTATCGCCTAAGCAGGTAGTTGCCGTAGCGACAGCATGTATTCCTTTCTTGGAAAATGACGACTCCAACCGTGCCCTCATGGGTGCCAACATGCAACGTCAGGCTGTGCCTTTGATTGATCCAAAAGCACCTTACGTCGGTACTGGTATGGAATACCAAGCTGCCCACGACTCTGGTGCAGCGGTTATTGCTCAGCATGATGGTAAGGTTACCTATGCGGATGCAGACAAGGTTGAAGTCCGCCGTGAAGATGGTTCTCTTGATGTTTACCAAATTCAAAAATTCCGCCGTTCTAACTCGGGAACTGCTTACAACCAACGTACCTTGGTGAAAGTTGGCGATGTCGTTGAAAAAGGCGACTTTATCGCTGACGGACCTTCTATGGAAAATGGAGAAATGGCCCTGGGACAAAACCCAATCGTTGCTTACATGACATGGGAAGGTTACAACTTCGAGGATGCGGTTATCATGAGTGAACGTCTGGTGAAAGACGATGTCTACACCTCTGTTCACTTGGAAGAATACGAATCAGAAACTCGCGACACCAAGCTTGGTCCTGAAGAAATTACCCGCGAAATTCCAAACGTAGGGGAAGATGCCCTGCGCAATCTGGACGAAATGGGGATTATCCGCATCGGGGCGGAAGTCAAGGAAGGCGACATCCTAGTCGGAAAAGTCACTCCTAAGGGTGAAAAAGACCTTTCTGCTGAAGAACGCCTGCTTCATGCCATCTTTGGTGACAAGTCTCGTGAAGTCCGTGATACCTCTCTGCGTGTGCCACACGGTGCCGACGGAGTGGTTCGTGATGTGAAGATCTTTACCCGTGCTAATGGTGATGAACTGCAATCTGGCGTTAATATGCTGGTTCGTGTTTATATCGCTCAAAAACGTAAGATCAAGGTCGGAGATAAGATGGCTGGTCGTCACGGAAACAAGGGGGTTGTATCCCGTATCGTTCCTGTGGAAGACATGCCTTACTTGCCAGATGGAACACCAGTTGATATCATGTTGAACCCACTCGGGGTACCATCTCGTATGAATATTGGTCAGGTTATGGAGCTTCACCTTGGTATGGCAGCACGTAACTTGGGCATCCATATTGCGACACCAGTCTTTGATGGAGCAAGCTCAGAAGATCTCTGGGATACAGTGCGCGAAGCTGGTATGGACAGTGATGCTAAAACCATTCTCTATGATGGACGTACCGGTGAGCCGTTTGACAATCGTGTATCTGTCGGTGTCATGTACATGATTAAGCTCCACCACATGGTAGATGACAAACTCCATGCCCGCTCAGTAGGACCTTACTCAATGGTTACCCAACAGCCGCTCGGAGGTAAAGCTCAGTTTGGTGGACAACGTTTTGGTGAGATGGAAGTTTGGGCCTTGGAAGCTTACGGTGCTTCTAACGTTCTGCAAGAAATCCTGACTTACAAGTCAGATGATGTCAACGGACGTTTGAAGGCTTATGAAGCTATTACCAAAGGGAAACCAATTCCAAAACCAGGTGTGCCAGAATCCTTCCGCGTTCTTGTCAAAGAATTGCAATCTCTTGGTCTGGACATGCGCGTTCTCGATGAAGATGACAATGAAGTAGAACTGCGTGACCTAGACGAAGGTGAAGATGATGACGTGATTCACGTTGATGATCTTGAAAAAGCGCGTGAAAAAGCAGCTCAAGAAGCGAAAGCAGCTTTTGAGGCTGAAGGAAAAGAATAAGAATACACACTGATTAGAAAATGAAGAAAGGTAAGAAATAGTGGTTGATGTAAATCGTTTTAAAAGTATGCAAATCACCCTAGCTTCTCCCAATAAGGTCCGTTCATGGTCTTATGGGGAAGTGAAGAAACCTGAAACAATCAATTACCGAACCCTGAAACCAGAACGCGAAGGTCTTTTTGACGAAGTGATCTTCGGTCCAACAAAGGACTGGGAATGTGCCTGTGGTAAGTACAAACGGATTCGTTACAAAGGAATCGTCTGTGACCGCTGTGGTGTTGAAGTAACTCGTGCTAAGGTTCGCCGTGAGCGCATGGGTCACATCGAACTGAAGGCTCCTGTTTCACATATTTGGTACTTTAAAGGAATTCCAAGCCGCATGGGGCTCACTTTGGATATGAGCCCACGTGCCCTGGAAGAAGTCATTTATTTTGCGGCTTATGTGGTGATTGACCCTAAGGATACACCGCTAGAGCACAAGTCCATCATGACGGAGCGTGAGTATCGTGAGCGTTTACGCGAGTACGGTGCAGGTTCATTTGTAGCCAAAATGGGAGCAGAAGCTATTCAAGACCTCTTAAAACAAGTGGACTTGGAAGCTGAGATTGCTGTCCTCAAAGAAGAATTGAAAACTGCTTCAGGTCAAAAACGGATCAAGGCTGTCCGTCGCTTGGATGTTTTGGACGCCTTCTACAAGTCTGGCAATAAGCCAGAATGGATGGTTCTTAATATCCTGCCGGTTATTCCGCCAGATTTGCGCCCGATGGTTCAGCTGGATGGTGGTCGTTTTGCGGCTTCTGACCTCAATGATCTCTATCGCCGTGTTATCAACCGGAACAACCGTTTGGCTCGTTTGCTTGAGTTGAATGCACCTGGTATCATCGTTCAAAATGAGAAGCGGATGCTTCAGGAAGCGGTTGATGCTTTGATTGATAATGGTCGTCGTGGCCGTCCAATCACTGGGCCAGGCAGCCGTCCGCTCAAGTCACTGAGCCACATGCTCAAAGGGAAACAAGGTCGTTTCCGTCAAAACTTGCTGGGTAAACGGGTTGACTTCTCAGGTCGTTCCGTTATCGCTGTTGGTCCTACGTTGAAAATGTATCAATGTGGTGTGCCGCGTGAAATGGCGATTGAGCTCTTTAAACCATTTGTGATGCGTGAGATTGTTGCGCGTGATATCGTGCAAAACGTAAAAGCTGCCAAACGCTTGGTAGAGCGTGGAGACGAGCGTATCTGGGATATTCTGGAAGAAGTGATCAAGGAACACCCAGTGCTTCTTAACCGCGCACCGACCCTTCACCGTCTGGGAATTCAGGCCTTCGAGCCAGTTCTGATTGATGGTAAAGCTCTTCGTTTGCATCCGCTGGTCTGTGAAGCCTACAATGCTGACTTTGACGGTGACCAAATGGCCATCCACGTACCATTGTCAGAGGAAGCCCAAGCTGAAGCTCGTATCCTCATGCTGGCTGCTGAGCACATCTTGAATCCGAAAGATGGTAAGCCAGTTGTAACACCATCTCAGGATATGGTCTTGGGGAACTACTACCTGACCATGGAAGAGGCTGGCCGCGAAGGCGAAGGCATGATTTTCAAGGATATGGATGAGGCGGTCATGGCCCTCCGTAATGGCTATGTTCACTTGCATACTCGTGTTGGTATCGCAACGGACAGTCTTAATAAACCTTGGACTGAAGACCAGAAGCATAAGATTTTGATTACAACTGTTGGTAAAATCCTCTTTAATGCGATTATGCCAGAGGAATTGCCTTATCTGCAAGAGCCAACCAATGCTAACTTGACAGAAGGTGTGCCAGCTAAGTACTTCTTGGAGTCAGGACAAGACATCAAGGAAGTCATTGAACAGCTTGAGATCAATGTTCCGTTTAAGAAGAAAAATCTTGGTAACATCATCGCAGAAATCTTCAAACGATTCCGTACGACAGAAACATCTGCTCTTCTTGACCGCTTGAAGAATCTGGGGTATCACCATTCTACCTTGGCTGGTCTGACAGTGGGTATCGCTGATATCCCAGTTGTCGAAGACAAGGCTGAGATTATTGAAGAATCCCACAAGCGTGTTGAACAAATTACTAAACAATTCCGTCGCGGTATGATTACTGATGACGAACGCTACAATGCAGTTACTGCTGAGTGGCGGGCAGCTCGTGAGAAATTGGAAAAACGTCTGGTTGCCAACCAGGATCCGAAGAACCCTATCGTTATGATGATGGACTCTGGAGCCCGGGGTAACATCTCTAACTTCTCTCAGTTGGCTGGTATGCGTGGTTTGATGGCTGCGCCAAATGGACGTATCATGGAATTGCCAATCTTGTCTAACTTCCGTGAAGGGTTGTCTGTTCTGGAAATGTTCTTCTCAACCCACGGTGCTCGTAAGGGTATGACCGATACGGCCCTTAAGACAGCCGACTCGGGTTACCTGACTCGTCGTCTGGTTGACGTTGCCCAAGATGTGATTATCCGTGAAGATGACTGTGGTACAGACCGAGGCTTGCTCATCACTTCTATCACAGAAGGCAAGGAAATGATCGAGTCTCTGGAAGAGCGTCTCAATGGTCGTTACACTAAGAAAACAGTAAAACATCCAGAAACTGGTGCTGTCATTATTGGTCCAAATGAATTGATCACCGAAGACAAGGCGCGTGAAATCGTTAATGCTGGTGTTGAAGAAGTGACCATCCGCTCCGTCTTCACATGTAACACCCGCCACGGTGTCTGCCGTCATTGTTACGGTATCAACTTGGCAACTGGTGATGCGGTTGAAGTCGGTGAAGCAGTCGGAACCATCGCTGCTCAATCTATCGGGGAACCTGGTACACAGCTGACCATGCGTACCTTCCACACGGGTGGTGTTGCCTCTAATACCGATATCACGCAAGGTCTCCCTCGTGTCCAAGAAATCTTTGAAGCCCGCAATCCGAAAGGGGAAGCGGTCATCACTGAAGTCAAGGGTGAAGTTACTGCTATCGAAGAAGATGCATCTACTCGTACCAAGAAGGTCTTTGTTAAAGGCCAAACTGGCGAAGGTGAATATGTGGTACCATTTACAGCTCGCATGAAGGTAGAAGTGGGTGACCAAGTTTCTCGTGGTGCTGCCTTGACTGAAGGTTCTATCCAGCCTAAGCACTTGCTGGCTGTCCGCGATGTCTTGTCTGTTGAAACTTACCTGCTTGCCGAAGTACAAAAAGTTTACCGCAGCCAAGGGGTAGAAATCGGCGACAAACACATTGAGGTAATGGTTCGCCAGATGATTCGCAAGGTGCGCGTCATGGATCCAGGTGACACAGATCTTCTTATGGGAACTCTTATGGATATCACCGACTTTACAGATGCTAACCGTGATGTGGTTATCTCAGGCGGTGTACCTGCGACAGCTCGTCCAGTCCTCATGGGAATCACCAAGGCTTCCCTTGAGACAAACAGCTTCTTGTCTGCAGCTTCCTTCCAGGAAACAACTCGTGTCCTGACAGATGCTGCTATCCGTGGTAAGAAAGACCATCTGCTCGGACTTAAGGAAAATGTTATCATCGGTAAGATTATCCCAGCTGGTACTGGTATGGCCCGCTACCGCAATTTGGAGCCTCAGGCTGTCAATGAAGTTGAAATTATCGACGAAGTGACAGAACTGCCAGGTGGATTTGAAACTGAAGAAAATATTGTTCTTAAATAAAGAACTTTCCCTCCCGATTTTCGGGAGGGATTTTTTGTTGCAGCCGATAATTTCTTGCTCCCTATTAAATATTATCCTATAATATACTTAGAAAGTTGTTGTTAAGTTCTCCTTTATGGATAAACAACTATAGAAGAAACAGTCAAGATTTCCTATTTCAGTTTTTCTATGATGCGAGACGCCATATTCATTTTTAATCAGGGAGGTAGCTGGTTTTTTGTAGTATGATAGCGCTAGGTTATACTATTTTAAAAATCCTAAAATAGTAGGAGGAGAGGTTTGAAATTTAAAAAAAGAGGAGGTTGGTTTTAATGGTGGTGGTCGAAGTTTGTAGAGAACGATAGCTGGCGTTTATCTAGCTAGCTCATTCATGAAGGGAAGATTTTGAAATATAAAGAATAGAAAACAATTAGATTACAAATAGAATAATATTTTATTACAATGAATAAGGATTAAAAAATATAGGTAAAAAACACAAAATTCTGCATAAAATACGACTTTAAGCCTATAAGTTCTTTCCTTTTTATTTATTTTTTTGAGAAAACCGAAAAATTTCAGCAATTTTAAGTTACAGTTAAGTTAAGAAAATTAAAATAATCTTAAATAAGTTACCAACATGTAAATTACTATTAAGAAAGTATAAAATAATAGTTCATGCTTTGATTATTGAAACGCTTGATGGTAAAATAACTAAGGTTACTTAAAACAAACATTTTTTAGTAAAAAGTTAATATAACAATGTTGATTTTTGGTGAGGAAAAATGAAGAAAATTAAGGTAATGGTTGTTTTTGGAACTCGTCCAGAAGCAATTAAGATGGCTCCACTGGTTATTGAACTGAAGAAGCAGGCAGACTTGTTTGAAACGACAACAGTTGTGACTGCTCAGCATCGTCAGATGCTGGATCAGGTACTTGAAACTTTTAAGATTAAGCCTGATTATGATTTGGATATTATGGGGAAGAATCAAACCCTGACAGATATTACTGTCAAGATCTTGCATAAGCTAGATGATATCTTAAAGGAAAACAAGCCAGATATTATGCTGGTGCACGGTGATACGACAACGACTTTTGCGGCTAGTCTTGCAGCGTTTTATAATCAAGTTCGTATCGGCCACGTAGAAGCTGGGTTGCGGACTTGGAATAAATATTCTCCTTTCCCAGAAGAGATGAATCGTCAGATGACCGACTCTTTGACTGACTTGTATTTTGCGCCAACAGAACAGAGTAAGGCTAACTTGCTCAAGGAAAACCATCCAGCAGAAACAGTTTTTGTGACAGGGAATACAGCTATTGACGCTCTCAAGCTGACCGTCCAGTCTGATTATCATCACGAGGTGCTTGATCGTATTAATCCAGCTCGCAAGATGATTTTGGTGACCATGCATCGCCGGGAAAATCAAGGTGAGCCGATGAGAAGGGTCTTTCGAACTCTACGGCAGATTGTAGATGCCCATGATGATGTGGAAATTGTCTATCCCGTTCACCTGAGCCCAGCGGTTCAGGAAGCGGCTAGAGAAATTCTGAGTGACAATGAGAAAATTCATCTGATTGAGCCTTTAGATGTGTTGGATTTCCATAATATCGCAGCTAAAAGCTACTTTATCATGTCAGACTCAGGCGGAGTGCAGGAAGAAGCGCCTTCCTTAGGTAAGCCTGTACTGGTACTTCGTGATACAACAGAGAGACCAGAAGGAGTTGAGGCCGGCACATTGAAGCTGGTCGGTACAGAAACTCAAGCAGTAGCAGAGGCAATGGAAGCCCTGCTGACAGATGAGTCACTCTATCAGGAAATGGCCCAAGCCAGCAATCCGTATGGTGATGGTAAGGCTTCTGAGCGGATTGCTCAAGCTATTGCCCACTATTTTAAGCAGACGGCTAGGCCAGAAGAATTTAAGACAGGAGTAAAAAATGTTTAGGAAAAAAGGACTAGAAAAATCATTAGCAGTCTTTGTGCTGGCAATTGGACTAATTCTTTTCTACAGTTGGAATTTTGCAGCTAACATATTTTATATTGGAATCGCTCTGATTTTATTAGGTATTTTTAGTGTCTTTGTCCTATCCGATCTCTTGGTGACATGGGCTATGATTCTGGGTGTGGTTATCGCAACTTTAATCTTGCTCTTTGATGTAACCTACCTACCAGATAATCAAGTTCTCTTCTTGCTTTATGTCTTCCCTGTCAGCGCTTGGCTGACCAGTCGAGTGAATTTCTATCTTCACCAGCGCTTGGGATTAGTGCAGGATGACAGTGAAGATGCTGCTGAGGCCTATGAAGAAATGGTTCAGAAAGTAAATCAGAAACAAGCTCCAGCCTTTCAGGCCTTATTGGTCCATTGGGCGCATAATCATCATTTTTATCAAATTCACTCTCGGGAGTACAAGCGGATGCTCAAGAGAATTTTACGACTGCTTAACTGGGACTTCCAGAATGTAGAAACAGTTTACTATGTATCCAATGGTAACTTTCTCGTTCTGGTAGAAGATCTGGATCAGGAAGTCAAGGAATATTTCCAAGAGAAAGTGCGTGACGATTTAACGATGATGCACTTTGAGAATAAGAAAACTGATCAAAAAATTCAGTTTCAGTCTGGCAGTTTAAAACTGAACGCTCAAAATATTGACAAATTCCATAATTTCGATGACGCTTTGAGCAATCTGGAGCGTCAGCTTGAAACCGACATTATCGTAGAATACTAGGAGGTAAACACATGTCTTTAACAGAAGTATTTTTTATCATCTCTATGGTGCTAAGTATCTTTTTTGCTATTAGCTTTTTGGTCCTCTTCATTTATTATCTGGTTATTTACAATCGGGTCAATAAAAATTTTAGGGCGGTGACTCGTCATGATTAGTCAACTTATTATGATTGTCACTCTGTTCTCCATCTGGATGTCTCTGGCTTGGGCTTTGGTTATTCTATGCTCTTCCGTGCATTTCTGGATGAAACGCAGTGACTTCAACGTGGATACCAGCCCATTGGAACATTATCCTATGGTTACAGTCGTTGTCCCAGCCCACAATGAAGATGTGGTTATCGCTCAGACGACTAAGGCCATTCTGGATTTGGACTATCCTCATGACCGAGTGGAAGTTCTGCTCTTTGCGGACAATTGCTCGGATGACACTTATCAAGAAATGCTGAAAGTACAGGCTATGCCTGAGTATGCTGGACGCAATATTACAATTACAGACCGTACAGGTACGGGAGGTAAGGCAGGGGTGCTGAATGATGCCCTGAAGATGGCCAAGGGTGAATATATCTGTGTCTATGATGCGGATGCCATGCCAGAAAAGAATGCTCTTTACTTCCTAGTCAAGAAAGTTTTGGAAGATCCAGAACGCCACGTTGCTTCTTTCGGACGCAACAAGACTCGCAATGCCAACCAGAACTTCCTGACACGTTGTATCAATCAAGAAATCGTTGTAACTCAGCGTGTTTACCACGTAGGTATGTGGCATCTCTTCAAGATTGGGCGGATTCCAGGTACGAACTTCTTGATTAACACGGAGTTTGTTAAGAGTATTGGTGGTTGGAAAAATGGTGCCTTGACAGAGGATACGGAAATTTCCTTTAAGATTATGCAGAGCGGCAAGCTGATTGCTTTGGCTTATAATTCAGAGGCCTTCCAACAAGAGCCAGAAACCCTCAAGTCCTACTACATGCAGCGTAAGCGCTGGGCTAAGGGAAATTACGAGGTAGTTCTTGCCAACTTCAAGCATCTTTTTAGCGGCGGTAACTGGCGCGTGAAACTGGAAGTGTTCAATTATTCTTGTATCTTCTTCTGGTTCAATCTGGCGATTGTCTTATCTGACTTGGTTTTCTTTGCCAATGTAGCGGCAATGATTACCCAGCTCTTTATCCCGGATGTGCGGATTCCTTTCGCTTTTGATGCTCAGAATATCTATATCGTCCAGCTGATGCTCTTTAACTGGCTTCTGATGATTTTGCTTTATCTTTTGCAGATCAATATCGCCCTGGCTTCTCAGTTTGGACAGGCGACCACCAAACAGATTTGGCTGGCCCTTGTGTCCTATTTGACTTACTCTCAGCTCTTTATCGTTGTTTCTTTAGATGCAGTAGGATCTGTTATCTTGGACAAGATTTTGAAGCGGAAAGAAACCAAGTGGGTTAAAACAAAACGATTTGCAGGTTAGGAGAAAGTGTGAAAAGAACAAGATTAAGATTTATTTGGTTTGTGACAATTCTGGCTGTTTTGGCTGGTATCCTGCTGTACACCCGCATGGGCAGTACTCCTAATATCAAAAAGAAGATATACAGCCAATGGTCTAAAGAATATGTCGTAACCAAGGACAAATTGTCTTATATCAGGACGACAAACAGTAATACTGAAGATGTTGTGCTGTCTGAGGCACAGGGTTATGGCATGGTGATTGCTGTGGATGCAGCTAAGCAAGGCGATGCCAGTTCGGCTGATTTTGAAAAGCTCTACCAATATTATCTAGCTCATCGTCTGAAAGATACCCAGCTCATGTCTTGGAAACAGACGATTAAGGATGGTAAGAGCAACCATGAAGACGAAAACAATGCTACAGACGGCGATCTCTACATTGCCTATGCTTTGATTCAGGCTGCTAAACAGTGGCCAGACAAGGCTAAAGAATACCAAGATCAGGCACAGGCTATTCTGAAAGATGTCTTGGCATATAACTATAATGAAAGCAACGGCGTTTTGACAGTTGGGAACTGGGCAAATGCAGAATCGAAATTTTATAATCTCATGCGGACTTCTGATACATTGCCGCAGCAGTTCCAAGCTTTCTATGAGTTGACAAAGGATAAGCAATGGCTGACAATCCGGGATAACATGCTCAGCAAACTTGAAGCAATCAGCGCTGATAATAAGACTGGTTTGATACCAGACTTTATCTGGGTTGAAGGCGACAAAGTTCGGGCAGCTGATGCTGATACAGTTGAGTCTGCAAATGATGGCTATTATTCTTATAATGCCTGCCGACTTCCTTACAACTTGGCTCAAAGCAAGGATGAAAAAAGTCAAAAAATGCTGAAGAAGATGTTGAACTTCTTCCTCAGTCAAGAAAAGATCTATGCGGGCTACACTTTGAAAGGGAAAGCTCTAAATAGTAATCAGGCTGGCAGCTTTACTGCTCCAGTATTCTATGCGGCTAACAACAACATTGAATTCCGCAAATTGGTGCAGCAGAATAAATATCTCTTCATGCAAGGCTTGCCGTCAGATAATTACTATGACGCAGCTGTGACTACAATGATTGCTTTAGAAACTTTATAATGCAGAAACGAGTAAGATGAACATTTTGCTTAAGCTCATGCAGACAATAAGGTGGGACAAAATGATATTTGTCTCACTTTTTTTGAACAAAAAGATTAAGATTTATTTGACAAACCGTTAAAATAGAAAGCCTTTATAAGAACGCAACATTTGTTTCTAAGATTATTAAGATTACTATCCGTGAGGTTAATCTTCATATCATGAAGAGTGATGTGCTTGTCTCCGTTCCAATAAAGTTCTTGTTTTCTGATTTTGAGCAAAATAGTTTTGTTCGTCAAAGAATTCATATATAATATACGGTACAAAGAGAGGACGAGTATGTATTGTGTAATTGAGATGTACGGGGACTATGAACCGTGGTGGTTTCTGGATGGCTGGGAAGAGGATATCGTTGCAAAGAAGCAGTTCGATGATTATTATGAAGCCCTTAAGTATTATAAAAGCCGCTGGCTGCAAATGGAAGAGCAGTCACCTTTGTATAAGAGCCGCAGTGATTTAATGACAATTTTTTGGGATCCGGAGGATCAGCGCTGGTGCGAGGAGTGCGATGAGAATGTTCAGCAGTACCACTCGCTGTTTTTGCTGGAGAATGATTGCCAGATTCCTAAGAGCAAGTACCGGCCAGGCTATACTAAGCAGAACGGTCTTGAAAAGCACCAAGCTTGTTCAGTTAAACTAAAAAACGCTAAGCCTCTTTAAATCGAAAGAATATATTTTGCAAATCTGATAATATAGCAGCAGAAGAGACCTAACTTGTTAGAAGTTAAGTTTCTTCCGCTGTTTTTTCTTTTTCTGGATTTTTTGCGAATAGTAAGGTGAGGAGGATGTATGGTTCAAGAAATTGCAAAAGAAATGATTAGGCAGGCTCGGCAAGAGGGGGCGCAGGATATTTACCTCATTCCTAAGACTACTTGCTATGAGCTTTATATGAGAATCGGTGATGAACGTCGCTTTATAAAAACTTATGATTTTGAGATTCTGTCAGCTGTTATCAGCCACTTTAAGTTTGTCGCAGGTATGAATGTTGGAGAGAAGCGCCGCAGTCAGCTTGGGTCATGCGATTATGACTGTGAGGAAGCAAAGGTTTCAATCCGGCTTTCGTCAGTTGGGGATTACCGTGGTTTTGAAAGTCTGGTTATCCGGCTCCTGCATGATGAAGACAGGGAGCTGCGCTTTTGGTTTGAGCAATTGCCGGAGCTGCGCAAGAAAATTCAGGCTCGTGGCCTCTATCTATTCTCAGGACCAGTCGGCAGCGGCAAGACGACCTTGATGTATCATTTGGCTCAGCTCAAATTTTCTGGCCAGCAGGTTATGTCAATTGAAGATCCGGTTGAAATTAAGCAAGAGGCTATGCTACAGTTGCAGCTGAACGAAACCATTGGCATGACTTATGACAGTCTGATTAAGCTGTCCCTGCGACATCGTCCAGATCTCTTGATTATCGGGGAAATCCGTGATCGAGAGACAGCTAGGGCAGTGGTTCGGGCAAGTTTGACCGGAGCTACGGTCTTTTCAACGATTCATGCCAAGAGTGTTCGCGGTGTCTATGAGCGGCTTTTGGAATTGGGTGTTAGCGAGGATGAGCTAAGAATGGTGCTGCAAGGTATTTGTTACCAGCGTTTAATTGGGGGAGGAGGTGTCGTTGATTTTGTCAGTCAAAACTATCAAGAGCACGAATCCGAGATCTGGAATCAGCAGATTGATCAGCTTTTTGCAGAAGGACATATCAGTGCTGAGCAAAGGCAGACCGAAAAAATTGTCTACGCCTAAGCAGAAAAAGATTATTGAGCTCTTTCATAATCTCTTCAGTAGCGGTTTTCACCTAGCAGAGATTGTAGACTTTCTGAGACGAAGTGCCTTGCTGGAGGAGGTTTATGTGGCAGAAATGCGGGCAGGCTTGTCAGCTGGTCAGTCCTTTTCAGAGATTGTCAGTCGACTGGGATTTTCCGACAGCGTTGTAACCCAGCTTTCCTTATCTGAGCTGCATGGCAATCTGACACTTAGTCTGGGCAAGATTAAGGCCTATCTGGAAAATCTATCCAAGGTTAAGAAAAAATTGATAGAGGTGGGGTCCTATCCTCTCATGCTGCTGGGCTTCTTGGTCCTTATCATGCTGGGATTGCGCAACTATCTTTTGCCTCAATTGGACAGCCAGAATCTAGCTACCCGACTGATTAATCACCTGCCTCAGATCTTTTTGTGGAGCAGTCTTGCTTTAGCTGCCTTGGTTTCAGTGGCTCTCTTTTACTATCGAAAGTCATCCAAGATTCGTTTTTTCAGTAAACTAGCAGCTCTGCCTTTTATTGGTCGTTTGGTACAGGCTTACTTGACAGCTTATTATGCTCGTGAATGGGGAAATATGATTGGTCAGGGCTTGGAACTGAGTCAGATTTTTGCGATTATGCAGGAGCAGCCTTCCCAGCTCTTTAAAGAAATCGGAGAAGATATGGCTGCCGCTTTGCAAGCTGGTCAAGGCTATGCGGACAAGGTGGCAAGCTACCCTTTCTTTAAGAAAGAATTGTCTTTGATGATTGAGTATGGTGAGGTCAAGTCCAAGTTAGGTAGCGAACTGGAAGTCTATGCCGAAAAGACCTGGGAGGAATTTTTTCTACGTATCAACCGGGCCATGAATTTCATTCAGCCCCTAGTATTTATTTTTGTTGCCTTAGTGATTGTTTTACTTTATGCGGCAATGCTCTTGCCCATTTATCAGAATATGGAGGTTCATTTGTAATGAAAAAACTTAATACCTTAAAAGTTCAAGCATTCACCCTTGTGGAAATGCTGATTGTCTTGCTGGTTATCAGCGTACTCTTGCTGCTCTTTGTGCCTAATCTGACCAAGCAAAAAGATGCTGTTTCAGATACAGGAACTGCAGCGGTGGTCAAGGTGGTAGAAAGCCAGGCGGAGCTGTATGAACTGAAGAATACCAATGAAAAGGCTAGTCTGAGCAAGCTAGTCAGCGCAGGAAATATCAGCCAGAAACAGGCAGATTCATATAAGGCTTACTATGGAAAACACAGTGGCGAAACTCAAGCGGTTGCCAATTAAGGCTTTTACGCTGCTGGAAAGTCTACTTGTTCTTTTTGTTGTTAGTTTTCTCTTACTGGGCTTATCTGGCTCGGTGAGGGCTGGCTTCAATCAGGTTCAAGAGCAACTCTTCTTTTTAGAGTTTGAGAGGCTCTATCAGGAGACGCAGAGGCTGAGCTTAGCCGGCCATGAGAAATTGTCTCTCAAGATTTCAGGACGGCAGGTTTCCAATGGCTATCAAGAGCTGGATTTTCCGCAAACTCTGCAGAATCATGAGCAGCAGGTCATTCAGTTTGACCGGGCTGGGGGAAATTCATCACTCAGCAAAATTACTTTTCAGACGGAGGACAGGACAGTTGTTTACCAGCTTTATATGGGCAATGGCAAGTTTAAAAAGACGACAGCTTCAAGCTAGTATTCTGCTGGAAGCTCTGGTGGCCATGGCAGTTTTTGCGGCTATTGCCAGTTTGCTTTTGGGACAGATTAGTCGGTCTCGTAAGGATCAGCAGGCTCTTCTGCAGCAGGAAGAGGTGCTTCGGGTAGCTCGTATGGCCCTGCAAACAGGACAAGAAGAGCTTCATATCAATGGAATTGCTGTGCGTCAGCTTAAGACAGATAAGCAGCTGCTAGTCTATCACGAAGGGGAGGTAGTCATCCGTGTCCAAAAACCTTAAAGTCAAGGCCTTTACTCTCTTGGAGGCCTTGGTAGCCTTGCTGGTTCTCAGTGGTGGAATACTGGTCTTTCAGGCTATGACCCAGCTCTTATCTTCAGAACTGCATCAGCAGGAGAATAATCAGCAGCAAGAGTGGCTTTTGTTTGCCGACCAACTGGAGACGGAGCTTTCGCGAAGTCAATTTGACAAGGTAGAAGACAATAAAATCTACATCAGACAAGATGGCAGGGACTTGGCCTTGGGTAAATCTAAGGGCGATGATTTCCGTAAAACAGATAAGAGCGGTCGCGGCTACCAGCCGATGATTTATGGTTTAGAAGCAGCTGACGTCCGTCAGGACGGTAAGCTTGTCTATCTTCATTTTCGCTTTGAAAAAGGCTTAGAGAGGGAGTTCGTCTATCGTGTGGAAGAAGAAAGTTGAGGCTGGTATTTTACTGTATGCGCTATTGATGGCTGCTGTCTTTAGCCTGCTCCTGCAGTTTTATCTCAACCGTCAAGTCAGCAGTCAGCGTTTGCAGCTTTTCAACAGGGAAAGGACGGAAGCCTATGCAATGGCAGTTCTGACAAAAGCTACAGCCAAGGATGATAGCGGTGAGATGGAGTTTGAGCAGGGCAAGGCTGTCTATCGCAGGCAAGGGAAGGAACTGGAAATCAGCAGTCAGATCAGCAGCGGTCATTCCTATTCCTTTACTTTTACCATTTCTAAGAAGGAGGAAGAGAAAGCTAAGGAAAACAAGAAACCAACTGAGAAAAAGGAGAAAGCGGTTTCGGACGAAGCTGGTAAGTCGGACTAATATAACTGTAAAATCTTTGTAATTTTATATATCTTGGAAAGGGGCCTTATTTTTGGTATGATAGGATAAACGGAGGATTCCATGAATTTTGAAAAGATAGAACAAGCTTATACTCTGATTCTCGAAAACGTCCAGAATATCCAAAACGCTCTGGCGACCAATTTTTACGATGCTCTGATTGAGCAGAACGGTATTTACCTAGATGGAGATACGGACTTACAAGAAGTTCTGACTAACGATGAAAAAATCCGCGCTCTGCATTTGAACAAGGAAGAGTGGCGGAGAGCCTATCAGTTTATCCTAATGAAGGCTGCCCAGACGGAGCCCATGCAGGTCAATCATCAATTCACACCTGACACAATTGGTTTTCTGATTACTTTCTTACTGGATCAGCTAGCTCACGGAGAGGAAGCTGATGTATTAGAAATCGGCAGCGGAACTGGAAATTTGGCTGAGACTATTCTCAATCATACCCAAAAGAAGATTGACTATCTGGGTCTGGAGCTAGATGATTTATTAATTGACCTTTCTGCCAGCATTGCTGAGGTTATGAACTCTAAGGCTCACTTTGCTCAGGGGGATGCAGTTCGGCCTCAGGTTCTGAAAGAGAGTGATATCATTATCAGTGATTTACCGGTCGGTTTTTATCCAGACGACAGTATCGCCTCCCGCTATGAAGTGGCTAGTACGGATGAGCACACTTATGCCCATCATCTCCTGATGGAGCAATCGCTCAAATATCTGAAGCCAGGTGGTTATGCTATATTTCTGGCGCCAAATGACCTCTTAACCAGCGCTCAAGCTCCTCTGCTGAAAAAATGGCTCCTAGCCAAGGCTCAGTTTATTGCGATGATAACCTTACCAGAATCTATTTTCTCAAGCAGCAAGCATGCCAAAACCCTTTTTGTCTTGAGGAAGCAAGAAGCGAATAACATTCAGCCTTTTATCTATCCTCTGCGGGATTTGCAGGATCATGAAGAAATGTTTAAATTCCGTCAAAGTTTTCAAAACTGGTACAAAGATAGTGAAATTCAAACAAAATTTTGATATAATGATTTTGAAAACGCTTAAAGAGGTGAAGAAATGTCGAAAACAATTTCTATTAATGCAGGAAGCTCAAGCTTAAAATGGCAACTCTACTTGATGCCGGAAGAAAAGGTCTTGGCTAAGGGCTTGCTGGAACGGATTGGTCTCAAGGATTCTATTTCAACGGTGAAGTTTGATGGTCGTTCAGAGAAGCAGGTTCTTGATATTGCAGATCACACGCAGGCCGTAAAAATTTTGCTGGACGATTTGAAACGTTTCAATATCATTGAATCTTATGATGAGATTACCGGTGTGGGCCACCGTGTTGTGGCTGGCGGTGAACACTTTAAGGATTCAGCCCTCGTTGATGAAGAAGTGATTCAAAAGGTAGAGGAGCTGTCTCTTCTAGCTCCATTGCATAATCCAGCCAACGCTGCAGGCATCCGTGCTTTTAGAGAAATTCTGCCAGACATCACCAGTGTGGTGGTCTTTGACACCTCTTTCCATACAACTATGCCGGAAAAAGCATATCGTTATCCGATTCCGACTAAATATTACACTGAAAACAAGGTTCGCAAGTACGGAGCTCACGGTACTAGCCATGAGTATGTGGCCAAGGAAGCTGCTAAAATTTTGGGACGTCCGATTGAAGAACTCAAACTTATCACTTGCCATATCGGTAACGGAGCTTCTATCACAGCAGTTGACAAGGGCGTTTCTGTAGATACCTCTATGGGATTCACACCACTTGGCGGCGTCATGATGGGAACTCGTACAGGGGATATTGACCCAGCCATCATTCCTTACCTGATGCAATACACAGATGACTTTAATACTCCGGAAGATATTAGCCGCGTCTTGAACCGTGAGTCAGGCTTGCTGGGAGTTTCTGAGAAGTCTAGTGATATGCGCGATATTCATGAGGCGATGCGGGCAGGTGATGCCAAGGCTCAATTGGCTAATGACATTTTTGTAGACCGGATTCAGAAATATATTGGTCAGTATCTTGCTGTTTTGAATGGAGCTGATGCTATCATCTTTACCGCAGGAATTGGTGAAAATTCTGTGACCATTCGTGAACTGGTTATTAATGGTATTTCTTGGTTTGGCTGTAACGTAGACCCAGAAAAGAATGTGCGTGGTGCAGAAGGCGTGATTTCCAGTCCTGATGCCAAGGTCAAAGTCTTGGTTATTCCGACTGACGAAGAATTGGTCATCGCGCGTGATGTTGAACGATTCAAAAATCAATAAATTAAGAAATTCAAAAGCTCAGTTTGACTGGGCTTTTTGTATGCTTTAAGAAAGGATTTTCTTGGTTTTTGGCTTTGGAACAAACTGAGCGATCCGATCTCATAGTCACTATCAGCACTAGTTTTCAATAAGTGATATACAAAATGCTTGCAGTTAAGAATTGTCTATACAAAAAGAGAAAATTGAGCTATACTAGGAAGGAAAAGGAGGAAGACATGAAAGCAATTCTAAAAAAATTAGAGTACATTCTACTGACTTTGTTTGTCTTATTTCTCAGCCAGATACCATTTATATTTATCCGGCAAATGACTGCTTCTGAGAAGAGTTTTTCAGCTGGACAGACTATCTTTGTGCTGGTTGTATATCTTTTGATTGTCTTTTTTGTTCTGAGAATGGCTAAGCAAGAAGAACTGCTGAGCCTTGACTTTAGCTTTTTTAAATGGTCTTCGTTTGGCTGGTTAGCTGTTTCTAATGTTGTCATGATTGGCGTCAACATGCTGGGAGCAATTATCATGCTGCTGGAAGGCCAGGCTATTTCCACTGCCAATCAGGATGCCTTGAATGCGTTATTTCAGCATGTACCCAAGATTTTATTAGTGGTAGGTGCCGTGATTCAGGCTCCTATCTTGGAGGAAGTAGTCTTTCGCGGATTGATTCCTCAGAAGATTTTTACCAAGCATTATGTTTGGGGCTTGGTTGTAGGAGTGATTCTTTTCGGTCTTTTTCATGGTCCGACCAATATCGGCAGTTTTGTTATATATGCAGGTATGGGTGCTGTTTTAGCTGCTGTTGCTTACATATTTAAGCGTTTGGAAATGTCTATTTTAGCACACATGCTGAGAAATGGAGTTGCAGTACTCATTATGATACTGACAGGTTTGGTGAACAAGTAAGAAAGCAGAGAATATCTGCTTTTTTTGTCATTTGAGGCACAAATTAGGACATTTGAGGGGATTTCTACCAGCTTGCTCTTACTTCTTCTATAATGATAAGAGAAGAATGGAGAGAATATGCTGAAATTAGAGAAAATCATTCAATTGTTATTACTGGCTATGTTGACTCAGACGGGACTGCTTCTCATGTTTCATCCAATGCCTCACCGCTTGGTCTTTAGTCAGGCTAATCTGCTTTTTATGGTGGGCTTGCTGGGGTTGCTTTTTTGTTGTGCCTTTTATTTTTCCAGAGAACTTCAGGAAATCAAAGGTTCCTTGCGTCAGTCAAGCAACTATCGACACTTGCTTTTCTTGTATTTTTTGATGATTTTGGTCAATGCTGCGGGGGTTCTTCTGCTGTGTGGCAAGGAGGCGCAGTCAGGACAGGCGGTGGAGCAGATGCTGACGGAGAGTTTTCTGTCATCTTCTCTTTTGCTTCTGGGGATTGACATCGCTGTTTTATCCCCTGCAGCACCGAAATTTATTGACAGTGACGTCTCTCTTCGCTATCGGAAGAGCTGGGGGATTGCACTAGGTTTGCTCTGCTTTTCCCTTGCGAAAAATCTTCAGGAAACTCTGTGTTTTCTCTCCTATCTAGTTTTGGGACTAGTCTTTGCCCATCTCCTCAGGCCTTATTTTCAGCGTTTGGAGCTGTCTATGCTGGCCCATATTCTCCGAAATATGATTATTCTCAGTCTTTTACCCTTTTGTTTTTAGAAAGTGTTTTGTCAAATAGAAGAATTATGGTAAAATGGTAAATGAAACAAGGGACTAGACAAGGTCTTCTTGTGAAGTCGAGTGCAGTTCATAGGACTGGATGCTGCATCTGCTGAGAGCTTTGCGGTACACTAGATGAGTGTGCCTTTTTTGTTGAAGAGCAGGGCAGTCGATAGAAATGAGATGAAAATCAATGGTGAATCTAAAAGCAATTGCTCCAGATGGCCGAACGGGCCTCTGTGGCATTATCAATGCGACGCCGGATTCCTTTTCAGATGGTGGGCGCTACAATACGGTTGAGACGGCATTGGCTCAGGCTAGAAAGCTGATTGCTGAGGGAGCTCACATGCTGGATATTGGTGGTGAGTCTACTCGGCCGGGCAGTCATTTTGTGGCTATTCAAGAAGAGATAGAACGGGTTGTGCCGATCATTGAAGCTATTCGTCGGGAAAGTGATATTGTGATTTCTGTGGACACTTGGAAGTCGGAAGTGGCTGCAGCGGCTTTGGCTGCGGGTGCAGATATCATCAACGATATTACCGGTCTTTTGGGTGATGAAAAGATGGCAGAGACTGCTGCGAAATATGGCGCGCCAGTCATTATCATGTTTAATCCAGTGATGGCTCGTCCTCAACATGCCAGCTCACGGATTTTCCCAGAATTTGGCTTTGGTTCAGCCTTCACAAAGGAAGAGTTATCTCTTTTTGCAGAGCTGCCGATTGCAGAACTAATGTGGAAGTGTTTTGAGAAATCTTTGAAGGTAGCCGAAAACGCTGGCCTTTCGCGTGATAATATCATGCTGGATCCAGGGATTGGTTTCGGTTTGACCAAGCGGGAGAATCTGCTCCTTTTGCAGGAGCTGGATAGTCTCCATCAGGCTGGTTTTCCTATTTTTCTCGGGGTTTCTCGTAAGCGGTTTCTCGTTAGTATCTTAGAAGAAAACGGCTTTGAGGTCAATCCTGAGACTCAGGAAGGCTTTGAAAACCGTGATACAGCTTCAGCCCATCTGACTAGCCTTGCGGCTAGCAGAGGTGTTGAAGTTGTCAGAGTGCACGAAGTGGCTAAGCACCGGATGGCTGCTGCTGTTGGCGATGCGATTCGTCTAGCACAGCAGACAGAAGATCTCAATCTAGGTCAGTATAAGTAAGATGAAAAAACAAGAATTACCTGATTTAAGTTGGCTGGAAGCCTATCGGACAGCCAGTCCCAATTTTGGCTTGGAGCGGATGGAGCGTTTACTGGAGTTGCGGAGGAATCCGCATTTGCAGCTGCCAGTCATTCATATTGCAGGGACTAATGGCAAGGGCTCAACCATTGCCCATCTTCGCCAACTATTGGAGGTGCGAGACCTGCGTGTTGGTACCTTCACCTCTCCTTATCTAGTCAGCTACAATGAGCAGATTACCATTAATGGAAATGCGATTTCCGATCAAGACCTTCAGCAATTGCTTTCTCTTTACCAAGAGCTTTTGGCCCAGCATGCGACAGACTCTAGCTTGCAGGGGGTAACTGAGTTTGAGATTGTGACGGCTCTGGCTTATGATTATTTTGCCCAGCAGCAGGTGGATGTGGCTATTATCGAGGTCGGCATGGGTGGGCTTTTGGATAGTACCAATGTCTGCCAGCCCTTACTGACTGCAATCACAACAGTCGGTCTGGATCATGTGGCCTTGCTAGGTGACAGTCTAGAGGCTATTGCCCAGCAGAAAGCTGGCATTATCAAGCATGGAGTTCCCATTGTGACCGGTAGGTTGGAGTCAGAGGCTCTGGCAGTAGTCGAGCAAAAGGCTGCTGAAAAAGATGCTCCGCTCTTTTCTTGGTCTCAAGCTTATCAAGTGGAACATCAAGAGTCAGAGGAGGGGGAGTGCTTTTCCTTTTCGAATGCCTATCGGGCCAAAGAATCGTATCAAACAGCTCTGATGGGACTGCATCAGGCGGACAATGCTGGATTAGCTCTGCACTTGTGTGACCTATACTGTCAGTTGCAGTCGCTGCCCTTATTGACAAAAGCAGAGGTTGAGAGGGCTTTGCTTGCTGCTGTATGGCCAGGGCGTTTGGAAAGGATATCGGATCAGCCGCTTATTCTTCTGGATGGAGCCCATAATCCCCATGCCCTGCGGTCGTTAGCAGCGACACTGGACCAGCATTATCCGACTTATAAGAAGCACATTTTATTTGCTTGTATCCAAACCAAGGCCTTGGATGATATGGTGGAGCTGCTGCAAAAGATTCCCAAAGCAGCTATAAGCTTGACAGCCTTTGCTGATCCGCGGAGTTTTTCTAAAGAGAGCATGCAATCCTTGGCTGAGCAGCAAGGCCTGTCTTACAAAGAATGGCCGGATTATTTAGCAGATTATTTAGCAGTAGAGCATGAGCCGGATGAGCTTTTGCTGATTACGGGTTCTCTTTATTTTCTGGCTCAGGTTAGAAAATCAATCCTTGAGAATCGCGAGTTAGACTTTGCTGAGCGTCCTTCTCAGTCAAGTCAGTTATCCAAAAATAAAAATGAACATAGGAGCGTATATGGACACGAAGAAAATTGAAGCAGCTGTAGCCCAGATTATTGAGGCGGTTGGAGAAGACGGAAGCCGCGAAGGATTGCAGGAGACGCCACAGCGCATTGCTAAAATGTACCAGGAAATCTTTGCGGGGCTGGGTGAGACTGCTGAGGAGCATCTGGCCAAGTCTTTTGAAATCATTGACAATAATATGGTAGTGGAGAAGGATATTTTCTTTCATTCCATGTGTGAGCATCACTTCCTGCCATTTTACGGAAAAGTTCATATCGCCTATGTGCCTAATGGTCGGGTAGCAGGCCTGTCCAAGCTGGCCCGAACGGTTGAGGTTTATGCCAAGAAACCGCAGATTCAAGAGCGATTGACCGTAGAGATTGCTGAGGCCTTGATGGACTATCTGGGTGCTCAAGGGGCTCTGGTCTGGGTGGAAGCTGAGCATATGTGTATGAATATGCGCGGAGTCAGAAAGCCTGGCACTGCAACGGTTACTACAGCAGCGCGTGGCATTTTAGCGACGGACAAGGACCTAAAAAATGAAGCTTACAAACTGATGGGACATTGATCTTATTAGTGGTGGAGCATGTTAGGAAAGGCTAAATAGTTTTATTAAGGATGAAATGCAGAAACTTGAATCAGAAAGGATAAGAAAATGGATCAGCTGCGCATTAAGGATTTGGAAGTGTATGCTTATCACGGTCTGTTTGGAGCAGAGAAAGAATTGGGCCAGCGTTTTGTGCTGGATCTGATTTTGGACTATGATATGACTCGGGCTGCCAAAGCAGGCGATCTGACAGCTTCTATCCACTATGGAGAATTGGCTCAGGATTTGACCCACTGGTGTCAGGAAAGCAAGGAAGACTTGATTGAGACGTTGGCTTACAAGCTGATTGATCGGATTTTTCTGACTCATCCTTTGGTGCAGAAGGTCAGCTTGGAGGTCAAGAAGCCTTGGGCACCCGTGCCGCTGCCTTTAGAGACCTGCTCAGTCAAGCTGGTGCGTCAAAAGCGGAAAGCCTTTATCGCTCTGGGGAGCAATCAAGGAAACCTAGCTGCCAATCTGGATGCGGCTTTGGAAAAAATAGCAGAGCAAAATATAAGAGTTTTGCAGGCATCAAGCCGTATCCAGACAGAGCCTTGGGGTGGCGTTGAGCAGGATCCGTTTCTCAATCAAGTTGTTGAAGTTGAGACTTGGCTCAATCCTGAGGAGTTAATGCAGACCCTCTTGGCTATCGAAGCGGATATAGGGCGCGTGCGGGAAATCAAATGGGGTCCGCGTGTGATTGACCTGGATATTCTTTACATAGGACAGGAAGAGCTATACAGTCCGGACTTGATTGTTCCTCATCCTTATGTGGCTGAGCGAGCTTTTGTCTTGCAATCTCTGGTGGAAATCGCGCCACACTTTGTCGATCCCGTGCAGAAAAAAAGCATCCACCAGCTCTGGGATGCGGTTGAAAAATGAGAAAAGAAACTTGTCGCAAGGCAAGTTTTTTTATTGTCTGAACTTTCTCTGAACTTGCCCCTGTATACTAAAGAAAAATCAAAAGGAGTTCAGTATGGAACATATAGTGAAAATAGAAGGAGTCTGCAAAAAGCATGGCAGCAAGCAGATTTTAGAAGATATTTCTTTTACAGCTAGAAGCGGGCGGATTACAGCCTTTCTGGGCCCAAATGGTGCTGGTAAAAGCTCGACCTTGAGGATTCTCTTGGGGTTAGATCGGGCGACGTCTGGGACTGCGACTTTTGATGGGCAAACCTATCAGTCAATGACCTATCCGCTCAGAACGGTAGGTGCAGCCTTTGACGGCATTGGCGGTCTGCCAAATCGAAAGGTCTATGACCACTTGAGGATTATTGCGGCGAGTAATGCTATTTCCAAGTCTCGAATCGATGAGGTTTTGGAGATGACTGGAATTACTCATAAGAGGAAGGACCTTTTGTCAAGCCTGTCTCTAGGGGAAAGTCAGCGGCTGGGTTTGGCAGCAGCTTTGCTGGGTGATCCTCAGTTTCTTATATTAGATGAGCCGACTAATGGACTAGATCCAAGTGGGATTAAGTGGTTTAGAAAGTTCATCCGTCAGCAGGCTGATTTAGGGAAAACGGTACTTCTATCTTCTCATATCCTATCAGAGGTGCAAATGGTGACAGATGATGTAGTCTTGATTCATCATGGGCGAATTATTGAGCAGGGACAATTGGAAGAGGTGCTGCAAGATTCAGACAGCCTAGAAGATCTCTTCTTTGATTTGACAGAGGAGGTTTAAGATGAAAGAAACGATGTCTTTATTGCATTCAGAATGGTTGAAAATTTGCTCAACCAAGGCTTTCAAAGTGAGTATGGCCTTCATGCTGCTATTGGTGCCTGCCGTATCCTGGCTGGAGGGCCGACAGTATTTATCTGTCGGCTTGGATGCCACACCTGAGACGGTTCCCGGTCTGGCAGAAGCCATTGACCCGCTGGAATATCTAGGCCTCAATGGTGCCTCAATGGCAGGCATGGTTTTGGTCATCTTAGCTGGAATTTTGGGAGCTATGGAATTTCAGTCTCATAGCTTGAGAACTAGCCTCTTGACCTGTAATAACCGCCTGAAGTTGCTTGTGGGGAAACTCATGACCTTTACTTGCTTTTCTCTTGCCACTAGCTTTTTATCAATCTACTTTAGTTATATGGTCATGCATCTGGCTTTAGGAAAGGAAGGGCTTGATCCGATTTTGCTCAATCAGGCAGCTTGGACTCTGATTTTGTGGAAAACCCTATCTCTAACCTTATTGGGAATCCTTTCATTTTTGTTAGGTTTATTGGCTCGGACCATGCTAGTTCCTCTGCTATTTCTCGTACCCCAGATCTATAATCTGGGAAACTACCTGGCAGCTCACACGAGTTGGGGAGCTTATCTGCCACAGCCAGCAGGAGAGTTGTTTGCGGCAACGCCAACTTCCCAATATACCAACAATCCCTTGCAAGGACTGTTAATACTTGGTGCATGGTCACTAGTCATCGGCGGTATGACCTCTCTGCGCTTTTTGAAGACGGATTTAGGAGGGCGATACTGATGATAAAAGCTCTGCTTAGAAGTGAATGGATTAAGTTCCGTTCTTACTATCTCGCTCTTGGTGCAGCCTTGGTGGCTCTGGTAATCGTTCCATTTTTTCTGATGAATCTTGACTACAGTCAAACGGCAGTTGGCCAGACAAAGGCTCTGAGCGAGGCTTTGCATGCCCTCTATCTGGCGCAGCCTGTCATCGTCATCTTTACTTCCCTCTATTTTGCTCAGGAGTTTGTCAAGTCTGGGATGCGAACGAATTTTCTAACCGTATCAAATAGAAAGGCTTGGTTGGCTGGGAAATTCCTTTTTCTGGTCCTGCTGCTCTTGGTTCTCTATAGTGTCATTATAAGTAGCTGTTTCTTTGTTATGCTGGCTCGTTTTGACCTGGACTTTAGCTGGTCCTTGCTGGGGAAATTCCTTTATTACAGCTCTTTTGGTCTTCTCAGCAATCTTTTTCTGGCTTTTTTAACTGCCGGCCTCGCTTTGCTATTTCAATCTTGGGTTGTGCCGGTGTCAGTGCTCTTTCCTCTCTTGATTGGTCTCAGTCGTTTGTTGGCAACTTTCATCAAGGAAGCAAAATACCTGCCCGATCTGGCTACCCTAAATCTTTTTGAGTATGAAGGGCTTCAGCATTCAATAGATTTATCAGGGCTGGGAACACAGCTGTTATGGTTAGCTTTGGTTTGGAGCTCTGCTATATTCTTAACCTTGAAACGAGATGTTCGCTAGAGGTATGCTATAATGGAAATCATGAGACAGTATCGTATTTTGGTGGTTGATGACGACCGGAGCATTTTGAAGCTAGTGAAAAATGTCCTGGAGCTCGATGCTTATGATGTGACGACGCTTGATCGGATAGAAGAGTTAGAATTGACGCATTTTGTCGGATATGACTTGATTCTGCTGGATGTGATGATGGAGCCTGTTAATGGTTTTGAGCTGTGTTCCTATATTCGTCCTCATCTTTCGTGTCCAATCATCTTTCTGACGGCCAAGGAGTTGGAGGCGGACAAAGTGGAAGGGCTCTTTCGTGGAGCAGATGACTATATTGTCAAGCCTTTTGGGACCAAAGAATTGCTGGCGCGTGTCAGGGCTCATTTTCGGCGGGAGGAAAGACGGGAGGAGCGATATTCTGAAATTGCTTCTTGTCAATTTTATCCAGAGCGCTATGAAGTTGCCTGTTTTGGTAAAGTCTTGAAATTTTCAGAGCGAGAGTTTAAGTTGCTGCATTTACTAGCTAGCAATCCCAAGCAGACCTTTTCAGCTGAACGCCTGCATACCTTGCTTTACCCAGAAAGCTCAGAAACACAGCTTCGCTCCATCTCAGAATACGTATATCAGATTCGCCAAAAATGCAAACAAGAAGGGCTGCAAGCAATCGCAACAGTGAGAGGAGTAGGCTATAGATGGCAATTAGAACCCGAAATTTCAAAAGTCTAGTCTGGACAACCAGTTTAAAAATCGTCTTTTTTCATGTTTTGATTTTTGTACTTATAGGCTATGAATTTACGCAAGGAAGTAATCACGTTCTTTTCACCTTGTTCTTTTGGGCAGGGAGCTTGCTGCTGATTACTTTTTATCATATTTTGAAATTGCTCCGAAAAATCGACAGGGAAATAAAAATGCTAAAGAGCGAGAAGCTTTTAGAAGAAAATCAAAGCCAGCTTTTTCGGATCGAGGAAATGCTAGAAGTCTACAGCGATTTACGGAGCAGCCATCAAGAAAATGCTCGTCTTCTAGAAAGAGAGCAGCAGCATAATCAGGAGTTGATTTTACAGCTATCAGCGACATCGCACGATTTGAAGACGCCCCTAACTGTGATTAAGGGGAATGCTGAGCTCTTGGAGTTGGCGCAGTTGGGCCAGCCACAGGCAGACTATGCTACTGAGATTTTGCAGGCTAGTCACAAGATGGAAGAGTATTGTGGCTCTTTGATTGATTACGCTAAGACCTTTCAGATTGATTCTAATCAGTTCAGTCAGCTTTCCTTAGGGGACTTTTTGGCTTATCTCCAGGACGATTGGGCACTGTTCAGCAAACAGGAAAGCTATCGTTTTTATCTCCAAGAAGATTGTGATCTTAGTCTGATTTTGTCAATTCATTTGGACTATCTCAAGCGAGCTTTGCTCAATATTTTACTGAATGCGCTTGAACATGCTAATCAGGACCAAAAGGAAGTGAAGCTGATGGTATCAGTGCAGCAGGACCAGTTGGTTTTTGCTATCTGGAACAACGGCCCTTCATTTTCAGAGGAGATGCTGCTGGGAGCGGAACAGCTCTTTTACCAGAGTGACCAAAGCCGCAATTCAGCTAATCCCCATCATGGTATCGGCTTGGCCTTTTCTAAGCAAGTAGCTCTCTTGCACGGTGGTCGTCTGACCCTGCTCAATCCAGACCAAGGAGGAGCCTGTGTCGAGTTGACTGTGGCTTTGGAAAGCAAATAACAAAGGAAAATTCAAGATGATAAAAGGACTGAAATGTTTAAACTTTCAGTTCTTTTTTGCCGCTTTCTTCTTGACAAAATATGTAAAGGAGACTATACTATGTTTAAAAAGTAAAGTTTGTTTTACATTATAGAAAGGAGGCAGCCTTGGAAAATCGAATTCAAGAATTACGAAAAAGAAAAAAGCTCAGCCAGGAGGAGCTGGCTGAGAAGCTAGAGGTCACGAGACAAACGATTATTTCTTTGGAAAAGGGCCGCTACAATGCCTCGCTGCTTTTGGCTCATAAAATTGCATCCTTTTTCAATTTAAGGATTGAAGAAGTGTTTCTCTTTGAGGAGGATGAATCATGAAATGGACTTATTTGTGTAAATGGATATTGGCTATTTTGGTGGTGGTTGGCTTATCTTATCTCCATTTGCAAGCCAATTTTATCCCTAAGGAAATCCTGCCTTTTGTGGGAATATTCCTGATTGTGGTGATCTTGAAAATTTTTCAAGCGTATGAAAAATAGGAGACTGACATGGAAACATTAACTAAACAAGAATTTCGAAAAAAACTTCAAAGGAAAGTTATCGTGGGGCGTATCTTAACCTTTATCATCTTGGTAGGACTGGCCTGGAGCCACTTTCATTCTCTGGATGATCAGCAGGAAGGAGTCATGGTCGGCATCCTGCTGGGGCTTTCTTTGCTGACCATTCGGTATAATCTGGCTCTAAGACGGGAGGAAAATTTTGAGAAGCTCTACATTCAGGTGACTGATGAGCGCAATCGCATGATTGACGAAAAGACTCGCACTCTACTTTTTAATATTCTTTTGCTGCTGGCAGCGTGCTTGAGCGTTTTGTCTATGGTTTTTCCAATCATCTTAAGTCTCAATCAGTTTCTGACCTTGACCATTATCCTGGTTTTGGGACTTTACTATCTCTTGCGTTTTCTCCTATCTAAGCGTTATTAAGAAAAAAGCTGGCGACGCCAGCTTTCTAAACAAGCTTTTAACAGAGCTTGTTTTTATTTTCTATAGAGTCGATCATACTGGTAAACGGGGTCCATGGTTACATGGATGCCCAACTTACGCAGGACGTTTTTGTCTTCATCAGTCAGAGTGACAGTGGAGTGGGCCTCGCTGCCCTTGAGATTACCTAGTTGTTGCATGGCATTTGCCGCATCTTGATTTTCCATGGCTGTGATTGCCAGAGCCATCAAGATTTCGTTTGAGTGGAGGCGCGGATTGCGGCTGCCCAGATGATTGATTTTCAGGCCTTGGATTGGCTTGACATACTCAGGCTCAATCAGCTTGGTCTCTTTGGCAATATTGGCTAATTTCTTAATGGCATTAATCAATACAGCAGCCGTAGGGCCAAAGAGTTCAGAGGTTTTACCAGTTACGATTTCACCGTTTGGCAATTCCAAGGCCAGAGCTGGCTCACCAGTGCTTTCAGCCTTGGCACGCGCAGCAACTGTTACCTTGCGGTCCAGCGGTGTGATACCCAAGTCATTCATCAAGAGTTCGATTTTCTTGACAGCAGATTCAGAAACGCGCTCTGCCTTGAAGTCCAGAATGGTCTGGTAGTAGCGACGGATGATTTCCTGTTGAGATGCTTCAATGGCAGCCTCATTGTCCACAATAGCAAAGCCGACCATGTTGACGCCCATGTCTGTTGGAGAAGCATAAGGAGACTTACCTAAGATACGTTCTAGCATGCGCTTGAGGACTGGGAAAATCTCAATATCACGGTTGTAGTTGACTGTGGTCTTGCCATAAGTTTGCAGGTGGAATGGATCAATCATGTTGACATCGTCCAGGTCTGCTGTCGCTGCCTCATAAGCTAAATTGACCGGATGGTGCAGGGGCAGATTCCAAACGGGGAAGGTTTCAAACTTGGCGTAGCCTGACTTGATGCCATTGATTTGGTCGTGATACATGTTGGACAAGCAAGTAGCCAATTTACCAGAACCGGGACCAGGTGCGGTCACTACGACTAGATTACGGCTGGTTTTGATGTAGTCGTTTTTCCCCATACCTTCAGGTGAGATGATATGGTCCATATCGGTCGGATAGCCCTTGATTGGGTAGTGGATGTAGGAGGCGATGCCATTCTTTTCCAGCTGGCTTCGGAAGAGGTCCGCCGCCGGCTGACCGGAATACTGGGTGATGACCACTGAGCCTACATAAATATCCAACTCGTTAAAGGTATCGATTAGTCGCAGCACTTCCTGATCATATGAAATACCCAAATCGCCCCGCGCCTTAGAGTGCTCAATGTTGTTGGCATTGATAGCAATGACAATCTCTACTTGGTCCTTGAGCTCTTTGAGAAGTCTGATTTTATTGTCCGGCTCATAGCCTGGCAGGACGCGGGCAGCATGGAAGTCTTCCAGCATTTTACCGCCGAATTCCATGTAAAGTTTGCCCTCAAATTGATTAATGCGCTCCAAGATATGGTCGCGCTGCAGGTTTAAGTATTTCTCAGAATCAAAAGCAATTTTTTTCATGTATATTTTCACCTCTGCTAAGCATTATAACAAAATTTTCTTCAAATTGGAAAGTTGAAAGGGAAAGTATCAGACAAAAGAGATAGCAGCCCGAATGAAGAACGAGCTGCCTTTTGAAATTAATAGTTGGTAATCGTGTCCACTGTTGAGCGATCCAGCCTTTTGACTAGAGCTTGCAGGAAAGCTTGAGCTTGCAGGAAATCGTCCATGGCATAGAGAGTTTGGTGAGAATGAATGTATCGGGCGCAGACACCAATGGTGGTAGATGGTACGCCGCCGCTTTGGAGATGGGCAGCACCAGCATCCGTTCCGCCCTTGCCGCAGTAATATTGATACTTGATGCCTGCTTCCTCAGCAGTTGTCAAGAGGAAATCCTTCATAGCGGGCAGCATGAGATGACCAGGATCAAAGAAGCGAATCAAGGTTCCGTCGCCAATGGCTCCTTGACCGCCGTAAATGTCGCCCGCTGGGGAGCAGTCCACAGCCAGAAAGACCTCAGGGGCAAATTTTGCCGTTGAAGCATGAGCACCACGCAGGCCAACCTCTTCTTGAACATTGGCGCCGACATAGAGTTGGCTGCCTAGTGATTGACCGGACAAGGCTTGAGCTAATTCGCTGACCATAAGGACGCCGTAGCGGTTATCCCAGGCTTTGGAGATGATATTTTTTTCGTTAGCTGTGAGAATAGCAGAGCTGTCTGGCACAATCGTGTCTCCTGGACGGATGCCGTAGCTTTCGGCTTCTGCCTTATCCGCAAAGCCTCCGTCAAAGACAATATCTGCAATCTGTGGCATAACTGGTCCGCCAGATCCGCGCGTCAGATGAGGAGGGACAGAGCCTGAGATAAGAGGGATTTCCCGACCTTCACGGGTAAAGAGTTTGAAGCGTTGGCTGCTAACGACCAGCGGATTCCAGCCGCCGATTTCCACTACGCGGAAGGTCCCGTCAGCTTTAATCTCGCTGACCATAAAGCCGACCTCGTCCATGTGGGCTGCTACCAATACACGGGGAGCATTTTCAACTTCTGCATGGCGTACCCCAAAGATACCGCCTAGGCCATCGGTGACGACCTCATCAACATGGGGAGTGATTTTTTCCCGCAAGTAGCTGCGAACAGGTGCCTCGTGACCTGAAATAGCAGAAAGCTCTGTTACTTCCTTGATTTTTGAAAATAATGTTGTCATAAACTTACCTTCTTTCTGTCCCCTATTTTATCACTTTTTGCGGTAAATGAGTAGGGAAATCTTGTAGCTTGCCTGAATCAACAGGACTGCCCATTCAAGAATCCAGCTTCTCCCAGGAAAATCTGGAATATTGTTTGTCGCCTCTGCTCTTTTGTGTTAAAATATTCTACATGAAAGCTAAAAAAATCATTTTAACCACAACCGCCCTTTTGGGGGCTGGAGCGCTGGCTTTCGGGGCAGCCAAAGTCGTACAGGAACAGAAAAGACTGCGTAATCGGGAGGAAATCGTCGAGCTTGTGCGAGATTTCTTTTCCAGTCAGGGTAGTATTTCCTGTCTCTATGTCAAGCTCTACGAGTCCACAGATGACCGCTTGGTTGGCGGTCTGGTCTTAGAGGATGACCGTCATTTTGCTTTTGTCTATGAAAATGGTCAGCTAAGCTACGAGGAAGAAGTATGATTGTTCCTATAAATATAGAGGAATTGGCTTCTTATGTCAATGATGGGGAGAAGACTGTCTTCTTTTTCACGGCTGACTGGTGCGGAGATTGCCGATTTATCAAACCTTTTCTGCCAGAGATAGAAGCGGAAAATCCTGACTATCGCTTTATCCAAGTGGACCGTGATGCCTATTTGGATCTGGCCAAAGAGTGGGACGTATACGGGATTCCCAGCTTAGTAGTGCTGGAAAAGGGACAGGAGATTGGCCGTCTGGTCAATCGTGACCGCAAGACCAAGGGTCAAATCAATGAATTTTTAGCTAGTATAAGAGAAAAAGGGAGCGTAAAATGATTTTTACCTATAATAAAGAATATGTCGGTGACGTGCTGATGATTATTGCTGCGGACAATCAAGGAGCTAAACTGGCGGCTGAGCGCAAGGGACGGGTAGCGCGTGTTTACCGTGAAGACAATGACCAGACTGTAGCTTGGAATATTTTTGAGCAGTCTGACCTTTTTGAAATTGCAGAGCGCGGACAGGTCTTTTTGACAGATGAGCAAGTGGCCATTCTCAATCAGGAGTTGAGCAAGGCAGGCTTCCCAGCGGACTTGGTTAATGACAGCCAACCGAAGTTTGTGGTTGGAGAAATCGTTGATATGGTAGCTCATCCAGATAGTGACCACCTGAATATCTGCCAAGTGCAGGTAGCTGCTGATAAGACTGTTCAAATCGTGGCCGGTGCTCCTAATGCCAAAGTCGGCCTCAAAACGATTGTGGCTCTGCCGGGTGCCATGATGCCTAAAGGGAATTTGATTTTTCCTGGAGAACTTCGAGGCGAAAAGAGTTTTGGTATGATGTGCAGCCCACGGGAACTTCAGCTGCCGAATGCGCCTCAAAAACGTGGCATCATCGAATTAGCTGATAGCGAACTAGTTGGAACTGCCTTTGACCCAGCCAAACATTGGCAGGGATAAAGAATTTAACATCAGTAATGTGCTACAGCACAGTCTAAAACAAAAAATAGAGTGAAATCGTCCTACAATTGGTTTCACTCTATTTTTTTGGTAATAACTTTATCTTAAACTAATGGTATAGAAAATAAATTATGAATACATGAAAAATTAATCGAATACAATGATGAGGATAATGAATCTGCTTCTTACTCTTTTTTCTGTCAAGGAAATAACTTACTGAGACTAACAGTAACAGTATTGATATCAAGGTTTTTAAGAAAGTATTTAAGAAAATTAGATGAAGAAAGGTTGAGAGAAATAAAAGCGAGCTTATGACTAATGAAATTCTGGATATTCCCATGCCCTTTTTGTAACCATAATAGGTTGAAAGTAATAAAAGAATGGAATAAGTAAATGCTATATAAACCATTAAATATCCTCCATAATCTAAAGTGATTTGATGTGAAATTTACAGGATTTCTCAAAAGAAGACGCTGTCGCTATTGCTTTGCGAGTCGGTTGATGATTGAGGAGTGGCTGTGGGAATCTGGCTCGGAGTGCTGTATTTGTATTGGTAGATAAGGCTGTTTAGGCTGTGGTCTTCCCATGCTTTGAGGCGCTTTCTCTTGAAAACAATGCCGATGAGCTGGCTGTCAGGATAGGCATAAATCTTATGGCGGGGATGATTAAAGGCTGCAAAGTCATGGAAACCGTCCTTCATCCAAAGACTAATCTCGGATTCTTCACTGTCTCGGCTGTAGCGAGCATGACTAATCTGCTGCATAGGAATGCAGTAGGTGGTAGCTGATAAGAGTCCGCTATAATGGTAGGTTACATATTCGTGGTCAAAGGAGAGGATAGTCGCATGAATGGTTAGTCTGCGAATAGCAAAGATAAGGAGCAGTGAGAAGAAAGCAGCAACTAGCAGACTAAGGACAAAGAAACTAGTGTCTTTGTAGGGGTTGGAGCTGGTCAGATAGTCTACGGCAGCTAAGACAGAAAAGCCCCCGAACCACAGAGAAATCAGGAGAAAAAGAATATTTTTCACAGGCGAATGTTTAATGGTCATCGGAGCCTCCGTTGTACAAGTCTAGTAGGAAAGGGGCAGAAGCTGCAACTTTCCTTTTTATCTATACTATACCACATTTTTTTCACTTTTTGCCTCCTATTACGAATGATAAGTTAGGAGGATATAAAATGTATAATAAAGTAATTGTAATCGGCCGGCTGACGGCTACACCTGAACTGCACAAGACTGCGAATGAAAAATCTGTGGCTCGTGCAACGGTCGCGGTTAATCGCCGTTATAAATCTCAGAGCGGTGAGCGTGAGGCGGATTTTGTAAATGTGGTTGTCTGGGGTCGTCTAGCTGAGACTTTAGCCAGCTATGCAAGTAAGGGCAGCTTGATTTCTCTGGATGGTGAGCTACGGACTCGTCGCTATGAGAAGGAGGGGGCGACTCATTATGTGACAGAGGTGCTCTGTCATAGCTTTCAGCTCTTGGAAAGTCGGGCCCAGCGCGCTCTGCGTGAAAATAATAGCGGAGCTGATTTAGCAGATTTGGTGTTGGAAGAAGAGGAACTTCCCTTTTAAGCAAGAGGCAAAGACTGGGAAATGACCTTGCTCTAAAAAATCATCATTCGGTTTTGCAGGATGCAAGATCTGTTTGACTGAAAGTCTATTTCTATCAAGCTTTTAAAAGTTTAATTATGATTGCCGAGGTGGGACCAAGAATCAAAAATCATGGATTTTTTAGATTCTGTCTCGCCTCTTTTATTATAGCCATTTCTGGAAAGATTTTGCTTTTTGGCGGCTTTGTAATATAATAATCCTATATGTTTCATAAAGGCGCTTGCGGCATAGGGGGTGGAAAATGGTATCAGCTAAGGTCAAAAAACGGATACAGCATTATCAGAAAAAGGCTCTCTGGCCGCTTTTCATTCTGCTTATCTTGAGTTTGCTTTTTGTTTATTTCAAGGGCGTTCTGCCAGATGAGAAGCAGGTCAAGATCGGGGTGACCTACATGACCATGAACAATGACTTTTACAAGACCTTAAATGCGGAGCTGGAGAAGAAAACCAACCAGCAGGGCAGCAGGCTCTACGTTCGGGATCCTGAGCTGGATGAGGGCAAGCAGAGCCAGCAGATTGACTTTTTTGTCCGAGAAAAGGTTGATGTCATTGTCATCAATCCGGTAAAAAGCAATAGTCCAAGTATTATTTCCTCTCTTCAAAAGGCCAAGAAAGCTGGGATTAAAATTATCGTAGTGGATGCGCCTATCAGTCAGGATGTAAAAGTGGATACGACCATTGTGTCTGATAACTACCAAGCAGGCGTCCTGATTGCCCAGGACATGATGAAGCGTCTGCCTTCTGCCAATATTCTCCTTCTAGAGCACCGCAATGCCGTCTCGGCCATGGACCGGATTCAGGGATTTATTGATACGATTGAAAAACAGCCTAGCTACAAGATTATTTCCCAGAAAGAAACACTAGGCCAGACTGAGGAAACCATGCCGCAGGTCAAAGGGGCTCTGGATGAAGGTTTAGACTTTAATGTAGTTATGGCGCTCAATGATCGAGCAGCCATCGGGGCCTTGGCTGCTATTAAAAATCAAGGTCTTGATAAGAAAATCTCAATCTATGGCGTGGATGGTTCACCAGATATCAAAAACTTTCTGGCTACGACTAGCGATATAGAGGGAACTGTGGCCCAATCGCCCATTCAGATGGGACGCAAGGTGGCGCAGGTAATTGAGCTGATGCAAGAGGGGAAACCCTACGACAGCCAATACCTGATTCCCGTTCACTTAGTCAACAGAGATAATATCAGCCAATACACAGTTACAGGGTGGCAATAATGAGACCTCAAAAAAGTATATTTTACAGCAAAATAGCCCTGATGGTCATCAATCTGGTTGCCATTGTCTATAATGCGTCTATCTATCTCTTTGCGACCAACTATGTAGCGGCTAAGGGTTTCAGTCACTCGCTTTTGGAGCGTTTGGATGCCATTCCGGGCTCTCCCAGCTTGATTTTCTGGGTATCAATTAGCCTCTATGGCAGTCTGCTTTTGGTCATGTACTACCGGGAGCGCCACCCCAATCAGCTGTCCGTCTATGACAAGGCGACTATTATTGAAATCCTGCTCATGCTGGTCATCTTTTCCGTCTTGCACTCGTCCTACAATGGCTTGATCCTCTTGGTGTTTGCGGATATTTTCTATGGCTCTAAGGAGTTCAATTCTTCCAAGGACAAGAAGTACTGGTTTTCTTTCATTATTTTGAGCTTTGGCATGCTGCTCTTGTCCAACTATGACCTCATGTCGCTCTTTATCAAGCTGCCTTCTCTAGATACCTATATTCGGTTTTACCCAGAGTCCGTTCGGCTGTTACTGCTTTTTGGTAAGAACTTTCTCTACTCTCTCAATATCGTTGTCTTTATGATTTCCTTGCTCTTCTATATCTTGTCGGCTATTACAGAGCGTCATCGGATTGAGGAAGAGCTGCGCATGGCTTCTCAGGCTAATCGCGAGTTGAACTCTTATCTGGCTTTGTCTGAGAAAATAGCAGAAGATCGAGAGCGGAAGCGGATTGCCAGAGAAATTCATGATACATTGGGCCATGCCCTGACGGGAATTTCAGCGGGTATTGATGCGGTCAAGGTCTTGGTTGATATTGATACCAATCGGGCTAAGGAGCAGCTCAATAATGTCTCAGTCGTCGTTCGAGACGGTATCCGTGATGTCCGAGGCTCGCTCAATAAAATGCGGCCGGGAGCTCTGGAAAATAACACTTTGAAGGAAGCTCTGATTAAGATTATCCGTGAGTATGAAGCCATCTCCAATTTGGAGATTCATCTCCGTTACGAATGGGATAATATTGACTTGGATATCGCCAAGGAAGACATTGTCTTCCGGGTGATTCAGGAGTCTATTACCAACTCTGTCCGCCATGGGCATGCCAAGACTATCTGGATTGAGTTGCTGGAGGAAGAGTCCTATGTAATGACCATTCAGGATGATGGTGTTGGTTTTGATGAACTCCACTATGGCTATGGCCTCAAGCAGATGCAGGAGCGCCTAATGATTATTGGCGGAAGCGTCCGATTTGAAAATCGGGACGGTTTCTACACGCATATCGAAATCCCAAAAATAGGAGGAAGACATGATTAAGGTTTTAATAGCAGACGATCAGGCCTTGATTCGCGAGTCTCTGCAAATCATCCTGTCTGCCCACGCAGATATTGAGGTTGTCGGGACAGTCGGAGACGGCAAGGAAGTGCTGGAAAAGCTTCATCGGGTGCGCCCAGATGTGATTTTGATGGATATTCGCATGCCAGTCATGGACGGTGTTCTCTGTACCAAGGCTGTCAAGGAGCAGTATCCAGATGTTAAGATTATCATTCTGACGACCTTTGATGACGATGAATTTATCTTCTCCGCTCTCAAATACGGTGCGTCTGGTTATATTCTCAAAGGGGTTTCGACAGAAGAACTTCACGAAGCTATTCAGACAGTCTATCGAGGCGGAGCTATGATCAATCCCAATATTGCCACCAAGGTCTTCAAAATCTTTTCACAGATGGCTCAGTCCAACTTTGCTATCACAGTGACGGAAGAAAATATAGAGGACATGAGCCGGACGGAGTGGAAGATTATCCAGCAGATTGGCTTTGGGATTTCTAATAAAGAAATTGCAGCCAAGCTCTTTCTATCAGAAGGGACAGTCCGAAATTACCTGTCAGGCATCCTAGCCAAGCTCAACTTGCGTGACCGAACCCAGCTGGCTATCTGGGCTGTGCAGACCGGAGTCACCCAGAGAGATTTTAGTAAGGAAAACGACAAATGAAGTGGAGATTGAGACATTTGGCCCTGCTGGTTGTCCTGATCATATCTGTTGCTTTGGCTTTTGTCTTTTGGGCTTCAGCTCAGGAAAAAGTCCTGCGTATCGGTGTCTATGCTGGCTCTAGCTGGGATGTGCCTAACAGCCGCGAAAACAAGGTCTTGGACAGCTTGATTAAAAAATTTGAAAAGACGCATCCTCATGTCAAGGTCGTCTATGAAAGCGGTATTCCCAAGGATGATTACGCTGACTGGCTGGCTGAGCAAGTCTTGAAAGGCGAGCAGCCAGATCTCTTTATGGTACCGGAAAACGACTTTAGCATGTTGGCTTCGACTGGCGCGCTCAAATCCTTGGATACCCTTTTAACGGATGATGAACGAAAGGCTTTTTATCCGGTGGCTTATGAAGCTGGGCAATATCAGGGAGTCAGCTATGCTCTTCCAGTTGAGAGCAATCCCATCATGATGTGTGTCAATAAAGACCTGCTTGAAAAAGAACGAATTAGCATTCCTGAGTCAGGTTGGACCCTGGCGGATTTCTATGAGATTTGCAAGAAAGTGACAAAGGATACCAATGGTGATGGTATGGTGGACCAGTACGGTATTACGGATTACACTTGGCAGCAAGCTCTGGTAGCTTATGGCGGCCATCTTACCGATAAATCCGGTATCAATGTAGACAGTTCAGAGATGCACCAAGCCTTGGCCTTTATGAGCAAGCTAGATATGCTCAGCCAGCACTATAAGGTGACTTCTAATGATTTTGATGAGGGGCGCGTGGCTTTCTATCCTATGAGTCTGGCCCAGTATCGGACCTACAAGCCCTACCCTTACCATGTTGCCAAGTATTCTAGCTTTTCTTGGACCTGTATACCGATGCCGACAGCCAATAGCCAGGTGATGGGAACGCAGGTTAAGACCTCGCTCTTTGCCATGTCTTCCAATACCAAGCAAGAGAAGCTGGCTTGGGAATTTATGCTCTTGCTGTCACAGGACAAAGAAAGTCAGCAGGCCTTGTTTGAAAAGTCGCAGGGGACCTCAGTTTTACCATCTGTAGTGAAAAGTCAACAGGCTAGAGAAATCTTACAAGCTGATGATTTTGGCTTGGATTCCTTGACTTCTGAGAGGCTAGACCACATGATGAATCGCTCTATCATTGACATCAGTCTAGAAGTAGACCGTCATACGATGGACCGGATGGACTATCTGATTCAAAATGCTATGCAGAATCAAGAGATTGACAGCGCCCTACCGAGCATTCAAAGAGAAATAGAAAGCGGAAAATAATCTGCTTTCTTTTTTATTGCTAATTAAGCCAGAAAAAAGCACAGCTGACTAGACCAATATGACAAATGTCATATTTTTCCTAACAAATGTCATCTGGGCAAAGTGACATTTGACAATATGAAACCGGTTCCATATTCTGTACAATAAAATCATCAATAAATCCTTCGTCATCTAAAGCCTGACTTGGCTAAGAAATTGAAGGATAAAGGAGGCAGGAAAGATGAAATACCTTGTACTGGTCAGCCATGGGGGACTGGCTGCAGGCGTGCAGAGTTCCTTGAAGATGTTTGCCGGAGACAAGACGGATCAGGTGATTGCGGTCGGTCTTCAGGAGGGCAAGTCAGTTGATGATTTTGCAGTTGATTTTACTCAGGCCTTGTCTGGCTTAAGCGCTGATGACAGTGTCTTAGTTCTGGCTGATATTGTAGGAGGCAGTCCTCTGACGACAGCAGCTAGCGTCTTAGCTGACATGGGTAAGCTCGACTCAGCAGTTATCTTGGGCGGTTTGAACCTGACCATGGGACTGACTGGCTTGGTTATGAAAGACATCTTAGACGGAAAAGAGCTGGCTCAGGCCATCCTTTCCGAGGCCACAGCTGCTTTGCAGGAATTTGAAGTCGTAAGTGATGCAGCTGACGAAGATGATGACGACATTTAGTGCTTCCACCATATATTATAAAAGATAAAAGGAGATTTTAAAGATGACAGTATCATTTGTACGGATTGACGACCGCATGATCCACGGTCAAACAGTCACTCGCTGGGCTAAGGAATATCCTTGTGATGGCCTGATTGCAGTTAATAATGCTGCGGCAGGAAACAAGGTTTTGATTCAGGCCTACAAGGGAGCTTCTGACAAGAAGACTTTTGTTTGGACCAAGGAAGCCTTCAAGGAAAAATCAGGCAAGGTCACAGAGTCAGACAGTCGCTATTTCCTCATTACAAAAAATCCCGTGGACATGAAGGAAATCCTAGTAGATCAAGGTTTTGTACCTGGGGATGTTAAGGAAATCATCGTCGGTCCTGCTAATGACCGTCCGGGAGCTGTTAAGCTGGGCAACAACCAGTCCATAACTCAGGAAGAGGCAGAAGCGATTGAAGCGATTGAAAAAGCTGGCTACAAAGTCAAATTCCAGCTCTTGCCTGATGTTTCCATCGGTTACTGGAGCGATTTCAAGTCTAAATTTGGTTTTTAATTACAATAATGAAAAGGAGAGTCTATTATGACAATTTCTTGGCTGCAAGCCGCTTTACTGGGATTATTTGCATGTCTGTCATCTATGCCTGGTTTGGGTGGTACATCTATTGGTAACTATACATTAGGACGTCCCTTAGTAGGAGGTTTAATATCTGGTCTTATCTTAGGAGATATTAAGCTCGGTATTGTTTGTGGAGTTGCTATGCAATTGGTTTACATCGCTTTGGTCACTCCTGGTGGTACTGTCTCTGCTGATGTGCGAGCTGTTTCTTACATCGGGATTCCACTTGCTATGGTTGCCATTAAGACACAAGGTTTAACTTTAGATTCTGCTGATGCAGCAAATCTTGCAAAATCAATGGGAACTCTAGTAGGAACAGTTGGTACAGTACTCTTCTATGGTACAGCAACTATGAATCTGCTTTGGCAGCATATTGGTTGGAAAGCAGTAGAAAAAAAGGATTTTAAAAAGCTATATGTAGTCGATTGGGGTTTCCCTTGGATTTCACACTTGGTTTTTTCATTCCTTCCTACACTCATCATGTGTAAACTAGGTGCTGAGGCTGTAACAACTTTGAAATCAGCTCTACCGTTGGATGGAATTCCTATGAAAACTCTCTTTACAGTTGGCTCACTTCTTCCGTGTGTCGGAATCGCTATCCTTTTAAAACAAATTGTTGAAAAAGCTGTTGATTTCATTCCTTTCTTTGTCGGTTTTACATTGGCAGCTTCTCTGGGTCTGAATCTTGTTTCTTGTGCTGTTGTTTCTCTGATTTTCGCTGTTCTGTTTTATGAAATTCAAATGGCTAAAAATATAAGAGCGCAAGCTACTGCGGGAACAAATGCAGATTTTGTTGAAGACGATGATGAGGAGGATATTTAAGATGGTGAAATTAACGAGAAAAACTTTAGGCAAATCTTTCCATCATTGGTACTATGGGAATCTAACCTGTTTTTCACAAGAACACATGCAGACCTTTGGTTATTTAGCTTCTATGTTACCAGTGGTGGAGGAGCTTTATAAGGATAAAGAAGAGCAGGCAAAGGCTATGCAAACATATACTGCTTTCTTTAATACAGAACCTCAGCTGGGAGCTTTGATTGTTGGGATTACAGCTGGTCTTGAAGAAGCACGTGCCAATGGTGCTGATGGAGTTGATGATGAAACTATAAATGGACTGCGGGCTGGTCTTATGGGACCGGTTGCAGGTATTGGGGATTCCCTTATTGTTGGTACTTTGATTCCGATTATTCTAGGAATTGCCCTAGGACTCTCTAATGGCGGTTCACCTCTAGGTGCAATTTTCTACATCGTAGTATGGAATTTACTTGCCTATGCAGGTATGAAATTTGCCTATTTCAAAGGTTATGAATTAGGTGATAAGGCTGTTGAATTTTTGGTAGGCCCTCAAGGACAGGCTATCCGTAAATCAGTATCTATCGTTGGTGGTATGGTTATCGGAGCAGTTGCTGCTACTTGGGTTCCAGTAAAAACGGCTTTCCAATTGAAAGATTCATCTGGTAAAGCATTTTTGGTCATGCAAGATCAGTTAGATGGTGTCTACCCTGGTCTCTTGACAGCACTCTTTATCGTCTTCTGTTGGTGGCTGATGGCGAAGAAAAACTTTTCTCCAATCAAAGTTATGCTCATCCTCGTTGTAGTTGCTTTTGTTGGTGTATTAGTTGGTTTCTTCAACCCAGGATTGAAATATTAAAAGGAGAAGATCATGACAGAACAAGAATTGATTCAAGGCTATGAAACAGAAATTCACTACCAGAAGCATATGATTGAAAATCTAGGACGCTGGTTCAGTCTCTTCTTTGCCATTGCCAGCATCGGTCTTGTTCTGATTTATCTCTTTCATGAGACCAATCTCCTAGCACTGATTGCAGGAATCGTCCTAGCTCTACTTGGTATCTTAGCCATGCTTTTGTTTGGCTATGGTATCTATAGAGGACGCCTAAATCTGCAAAAAGTGATTGATGATTTTGAAGCAAAACTAAAACTTGCAAGATAGACATTCCCCCCTAAAGACAAGTCTGAGAGGATTTTAGCTCGGACTTGTTTTTCTTTGACTTTAGGAGCAAGTAAAGCAAAAAAATAAAATTTTTCTTTCATCTAGCCGTTTTTTTTCTTGACTATTTCTGACCAAGTGATAAAATAATAACTATAGATTAGCACTCGATAGTTTAGAGTGCTAAAAATTCAATCTTTGGAGGAAAACTATGTTAAAACCATTAGGAGACCGTGTGGTCTTGAAAGTAGAAGAAAAAGAGCAGAAAGTTGGCGGATTTGTTATTGCAGGCAACGGCCAAGCAGCGACTAAGACAGCTGAAGTTGTAGCAGTCGGACAAGGTATTCGTACTTTGAACGGTGAGCTGGTAGCCCTGAGCGTTAAGGAAGGGGACAAGGTTCTCGTAGAAAATCACGCAGGCGTGGAAGTCAAGGACGGAGATGAAGCTTATCTCTTAGTCAGTGAAGCCAATATTCTAGCAGTTGTCGAGTAAGATTAGAAGAGAGGAATAATAAAATGGCAAAAGATATTAAATTTTCAGCAGATGCAAGAAGCAGTATGGTTCGTGGAGTTGACATCTTAGCAAATACTGTCAAGGTGACTTTGGGCCCTAAAGGCCGCAATGTCGTTTTGGAAAAATCCTTTGGTTCACCTCTTATCACCAATGACGGTGTGACCATTGCTAAGGAAATCGAACTGGAAGATCATTTTGAAAATATGGGCGCTAAGCTAGTGTCAGAAGTTGCTTCAAAGACCAACGATATCGCTGGTGATGGGACAACAACAGCAACTGTTTTGACACAGGCTATCGTTCGCGAGGGAATTAAGAATGTTACAGCTGGTGCTAATCCAATTGGTATCCGCCGCGGGATTGAAGCAGCCGTTGCGACAGCTGTTGAGGCCCTGAAATCTAACTCAGTTCCAGTTTCTAACAAGGAAGCTATTGCTCAGGTTGCTGCCGTTTCTTCTCGCAGCGAGAAAGTCGGTGAATATATCTCAGAAGCTATGGAAAAAGTTGGAAATGACGGCGTTATTACTATCGAAGAGTCCAAAGGGATGGAAACTGAGCTGGATGTAGTTGAGGGGATGCAGTTTGACCGCGGCTACCTGTCTCAATATATGGTAACTGACAATGAAAAAATGGTAGCCGAACTGGACAATCCTTACATCTTGATTACTGACAAGAAAATTTCTAACATTCAAGAGATTCTGCCATTATTGGAAAATATCTTGAAGACCAATCGTCCGCTTTTGATTGTCGCAGATGATGTAGATGGTGAAGCTCTGCCAACGCTGGTTCTTAACAAGATTCGCGGAACCTTTAATGTCGTAGCTGTTAAGGCACCAGGCTTTGGCGATCGTCGTAAGGCTATGTTGGAAGACATCGCTATCTTGACGGGCGGTACAGTGATTACAGATGATCTCGGCCTAGAGCTCAAAGACGCTACGATTGAAGCGCTTGGACAAGCTTCTAAAGTCACTGTTGATAAAGACAGCACTGTGATTGTAGAAGGTTCTGGTAATCCTGAAGCCATTGCTAACCGTGTGGCAGTCATTAAGTCACAGATTGAAAGTAGCACTTCTGAGTTTGACCGTGAAAAACTGCAAGAACGTCTGGCTAAATTGTCTGGTGGTGTAGCTGTGATTAAGGTCGGAGCTGCAACCGAAACAGAACTCAAAGAAATGAAACTCCGCATCGAAGATGCCCTTAATGCAACCCGTGCAGCGGTAGAAGAAGGAATCGTCTCAGGTGGTGGTACGGCCTATATCAATGTACTGGACGCTGTCGCAGGTCTTGAGTTGGCAGGGGATGAAGCGACTGGTCGTAACATCGTTCTCCGCGCCTTGGAAGAGCCCGTTCGTCAAATCGCTCTGAATGCAGGCTTTGAAGGTTCAATCGTCATTGACCGTCTGAAAAACTCTGAAGTTGGTACAGGCTTTAATGCCGCGACTGGCGAATGGGTTAACATGATTGAGGCAGGAATCATTGACCCAGTTAAGGTGACCCGTTCAGCCTTGCAAAATGCTGCTTCTGTTGCCAGTCTTATCTTGACAACCGAAGCAGTAGTGGCTAATCAACCAGAACCAGCAAGCCCAGCTCCAGCTATGGATCCAGGCATGATGGGCGGTATGATGTAGAAAATAATGAGATTATATATTTCTACAAATTAGATATAATCTTTATCTTATATTTATCAATTAGAAAACTGAGCAGATTTGTTCAGTTTTTTTATTGCGACTAGTTATGTAGCAAGCATTAATAATTATGCTTATTTTTAAAAACAAATTTATATATATGAATATTTATGGTCATATAATTCATATTTGTTCATTTATTATGCAGGCAAATATTACATTTTTGTTTCAAGAAAATACAAGGAGATGACGGAGGAAACGGTTTTCAATTCTTATATGACAAGGTTTTTGGAGAAATAAACTGGTTTACACATTGTCGACAAAAGCTGAACTGGTAAAGGTAAATAGTTGACTTATAGTCAATCGTATGCTAGTCTAATATATGTAGTATATTGGAAATGTAAAGAAATTTTAATATTTTTACATATTCAATAAAAAGGAAAAAAGGAAAAAAACGGAGGGATTATTTATGAAAAGAATATCTCATACTATTGCGCGCTTTTTCTCAGTAGCCTTTGTGCTCCTCTTTAGCCTGTTTTCTAGCAGTCAATCTGCCAGAGCTAACACGGTAGACGATGTTATCACCTCAGTAAATGTTTACAATCAAAAGGGTGAAGAACTGACTGACGGCCTTTCCCCTTGGGAAAAATTCCAAATTGACGCAAACTTTGCCTTTAATTATGGCAAGGTTCAGCCAGGAGATACTACGACCATTGGACTTCCTGCTGAATTTGCCTTGGAGGGAGCTGATTTTGAAGTCAAAGATGATGACGGCAATCTCGTAGCGACAGCTGTTGTTGATGCAAGCTCTAAACAGCTTACACTGACCTATACAGACTATGTCCTGACTCGCTCTCATATTGAAGGGAAAGTTCATCTTTTAGCTCGCGTTGATCATACAGTAGCTAGAGATAAAGGCTCTATTCCTCTGAAACTTATCGTTGGCAAGAAGATTGTTGAGTATGGAAAAATTGACTACAAAGGTCTTCCTGGCCAAGCAACTCCTTATACTTTCATAAAATATGGCTGGAATAATGCGGATAATATCAAGAGCATTACTTACAGCCTGAATATCAACCAACAAAATCAAGAATTGGATAATGTTGTTATTTCAGATACTCTGGGCTTTAATACCGGAGAAATTGATCTCAACAGCTTCCAAATTCTTAAAGGCTCATGGGTTGTTGACCCGGCTGATAACTCTTACCGACTAAGCCAGCAACGCGAGGATGTGACAGCAAATTATACGATTAATCTTGCTGCTGACAAGCGTTCCTTTACCATTAACATGGGGCATATTGGTGCCAATGAAGGCTTCTATGTTCGCTATCGTGTCAACTTCCCTACAGTTCCGACTGATGGAACAGTCTTCCCGAACGAAGCAATCATGCGAGCAGATAATATCGAAGAGCAAAAATCTTCAGTTGCTGTCCGCTACCAACGTGCAAACGGCTATGCACATGGGGATGTCTACGGTGTGCAGGTGACTAAAAAAGACGAAGCTGGTAAAGCCCTAGCAGGTGCTGAATTCACATTATACGATGAAGATGGTGTGACAATTGTTCAAAAAGCAACTAGTGATGCTAACGGGATTGCTTCTTTCAGCAACTTGATTAAGGAGCATTATCTGATTAAGGAAACCAAGGCACCAGAAGGTTACCAACTGTCAGATGAAGAGATTCAGGTCAATGCGGCTCAGCTCAAGAATTATGGTTCTGGTATTATTTACAAAGACTTTACCAACCGTAAGGCATTGATTACTGCTTCAGGTACCAAGACTTGGAATGATGATAACGATAAAGATGGCAAACGCCCAGACAAGATTACCGTTCGTCTCTATGCAAATGGCACTGAAGTCGCTCATAAAGAAGTTGGTCCGAATGATAAGGGTGAGTGGAAGTATGAGTTCACTGACTTGCCAGCGACTGGTGAAGATGGAAAAGATATTGTCTACTCAGTTACTGAAGACCGTGTTTATGGTTATACAGCTACTGTTGATGGTATGAACATTACCAATACACCAGTTCCAGGAGTTCCGCAACCGCCGAAACCTAGCTCGGACAATAGCTCTAAGAGCAGCAGTAGTAGTTCTAGCTCTAGCTCAAGTAGCAGTAGCACGACTCCTAGCTCAAGCAGCACTACAGGAAGCACTGTTGTGATCATCGAATCAGACAATGGTACTGGCGGAGGAAATGCCTCTAATGTTGGAACCAAGAAAGTTCTCCCTAAAGCGGGTGAGAATGCTAGCTGGATCATGATTGCTGCTGGAGTAGCTCTAGTAGGCTTGGTAGGCTTCATTGTCTTCCGTGCTAAGAAGAAATAAATTTCATCTCTGTTCCTTTGAGGGACAGAGATTTTTTACTCCAAACCCGGATTAGCAGTGGTCGCTTTTTAGAAAGAAGAAATAAGAATGTTTTTTACAATCAGTCACTATCTTGTATCCTTTTGTTAATCAAGACTGTGATGTTCCGTAATATAGTTGTTTTAAAATAAAAAGCAACTAAGATGTTTCCTAGAACAAATTAGTTGCTCAGAACTACGGGGAAGACCGCTTTGATGTGCAAGCGTGAGGTACATCAAAACTTGATATATATAATCTTTCTTAATTCCTAAACCAAAAAAATTATAAGACATCCTTAGGAATATGCTCGGTGTGTGATCATCTTTATCAGGTTTTCGTCAAATATATTTTGCTTCAATCTTCTCTCGTAGTTTTTTCTATGCGATGCCCCTCCTTTCTTGTGTCTAAAGGAAGGGGATTTTTTTGTGGAAAATCTACTTTGAATTTAAGGAGATGATTGAGCTGAAAAAAGCGGGATTAAATAAACAAAAAAGCCCTGAAACCAAGGCTTTTTCTTATCTATTTCTATGCCCCCTGCATGAATTTGTAAGAACTTTTCATATTGAAAATAAACAAAAATGTTGAAATATAGCTGATTTTAGGGAAATACTTTTAGGTATTTTCAATGTCAGGATTTAAAAATGGGGCAAAAGTGGGGCAAAAACAAATTAACGAAAAAAATATCGAGTTCGTGCATCAAGTAAATGATAAATTGCAAGAATAAGTGCAACATTTACTCGAACTCATCCTCTAGAGCTTCACTAGCAGTTCTGTAAGCTAAACATTTTCGTGGTCGGTGATTGATATCATATAAAGCCTTGGTTCCCAAAGCTTTTTTATGTTATAAACTCATTAAAAGAACCCCCAGTTAGATTTGGAATATTTTTTATTCTGTGTCACATAAAAATAAATAAAATGAATGGCTATAGCTAGAGCTAAAATGGTTGTTATACTCACTACTATTATAGGATTAGAAGCAAAGATTAAAGAGAGAATCAAGGCAGCCAGATAGAGTGTCGCTTGGACACAGTAGTAACTTTTCGAATAGCGAAGATAGTGTTTGTTATAGGGTCCATTTACTAGGACAGCAGCTTGAAAGAGGCCAAATCCGATATAAGAGAAGATGGTTGCAAAGAGACGATTAGCTTCAGGATTCAGAAGAAAACTCATCGATACAGTCATCATCATAAGTCCAATGAAAATAGGATAGTGACTGTAAATTAGAAATAGTCCCTTTTGATTAGATTTTTCATCAATAGCATGGTCGAATTGACCAAAATAAAACAAGAACAGAGAAAGCATAATAATGAAATAAAGAACCGAATAAATCGAGAAATTCTCGATTGTAAAGAAGTTAGCTAGTTCCATAATCATCTCTCCAAACATAATAATGACAAGAAGGGAGATGCGCTCGATTAAATGGGGGAGATTTACCTGGTAATGCTTATCTTTATTAAGCAAGATACTTGGCATAATAAATGTTAGCAGAATACTAGCAAATAAGATATAGACTCTAAGGTAAATAGGAAGAAGAGCTGCTAGATAGAATCCTAAACTTCCTAGACCTGTTATCCATAGAAAACCTTTGATACTTTCCCGATTAGCATCATCGGTTGATTTTCTAAAAAATTCAACCAAATATTGAAAAAATAAGGTAAGGGTTAATGTACCAATAGCCCAACAGAGATAATGAAAATATTGTTGCCAATCAGGTCCAATCATATTGGCTATAAAGAGTAAAATTCCCATTTTGATAAACATGATTACTATGTTAAATAAAGAGTTCTTTCCATAGCGATTGGTATAATCGGTTTGAATCATCCAGGAATCGATGAGAAACAAAGTAGCAATGAAAAAATCAAGGAAAGAATTCCAAGTCAAAATACCGTTATGAAGATGGTCAATTAAAGTAGTTACTTTTGAAATTGCAAAAACAAAAACTAAGTCATAAAAAAGTTCTGAAAATTCTACACGTTTATGTTTAATAAGAGTTGTCATCTTAAGACCTTTCTATTTTAGAAGTACAATTTATTATAACAGAAAATGGTAATGAGAGAAAAGGAGATGCTTAAATAACTTCATGTGACGCGAATTGTCAAAACCTTGGAGCACATTTACCTCATGTACCAACTCACAGGCAGAGTGTTTGATGATTGATAATGAAGAATAAGATTTTACAATAGAAAAGCGAGGATATCCTCGCTTTTTTTATTTAATCTAATAGCTCCTTATTTTCAATTAAGAGCTCTAGTGGAGATTTATCTCTTGCTTCAATAAAACCAGGTTCATATTGGGTATGAAGTGTTCTTTTCTGAGAAGTTGGATCAATATACAACTCTTTTCCATCTTCTGTGTATAGTTGGTTGCCTCTTGTTAGGTAAAGAGACGAAAAAGCTGAGAATATGATTTCCCAGCTTTTTTGAATGCGATAGAAATAGCAACTAGACTATTTACGAAAGGCCTCAATAATGTAGGTGAAGCCAGTAACTAAAAATGAAAAGGCAATGACATAAACGACAAAGACACCTGTAGCCACTGGATTGAACAGAATCACTAGACCTAGTAAAAATTCAAGCAAGGCTACCCACATGATATTGCTACCAATAATAGGGAAAATCAATCCTAGACGATTGCCTTTAAAGAAAGCAATAATGGCTTCTACAATTAACCAAATTCCTACAATGGTCGGAATGACGACCGGCAGGGTCACAAAGCCATAAGCAACGAGGTAAAGAGCTAAGAGAAGACTAACAAATCCTTGGAAAAGATAAACAGGTGAGCGAAGCTCTTTTGGTGCAGAGAAATAGCCTAAAATAGCTGCTATAGAAGAAACCAGTAAACCAAATGAAATCCACCAGCTGTAAGCAACAAGATTAGCTACTGGGTTTGTAAATAGGAAAAGTCCTAAAAGGACAAAAACAACTCCTGCAAGGAATAGCAGTAAACGATTAGAAAATTTCATTTCAATACCCCCTATATAGTATAATTTGCTAATAAAACTATTGTACTTATTTTTATAGAAAATGTCAATAAAATAAATAAACAATTTGGAAGTTTCAGTCTGACTTACAAAAAGAAAAGGAGTTTTCACTCCTTTTCACAGATTGAAGACAAAGTCCTTATAAAAGTGTCTTCTAAAGATTTTAACTTCAATCTGAAGCGAGGTTATCCTCGCTTTAGATTAACAGTTATCTGGGATACAGACACTGGTTCCCTAAGACGACTTTTTAAAAATCTGAAACAGGCAATAAGTACAAGAGTTGATTCATTTGAAATATATGATAACGTACGAGATGATGTCTTTACTTTAGCTAAAGTTTTTAATGAGTATGATTCGCTCAATATTATATTTTTCCAATTATCTACTTATGGAGGTGAACAATTGATTCGAATTGATTTCAATCCTAATACTTTAAAAGAATTTGGTGGAATGAAAGTATGGAGACAATTAATTTAATTAGTAACAAAGAATTAATTGAAATGGGCTATCGCCCTCATACAGCAAATGATATCATTCATCAGGCAAGAGAATTACTTGTCTCACGAGGCTATACATTTTATAATCGCAAACGTTTGATGGTTGTTCCAAAAAGTGTTGTAAATGAGATTCTAGGAACTGAGGTGGCGTAATATGGCAAGTGTTCGTTATCGAAAGCGAGGAGATAGTAATTTATGGACCTATGAAATTCGTAGCGAAGGGAAAACTGTTGTTCATAATAGCGGTTTTAAAACAAAAAAACTTGCAGAGTCAGAAGCTGAACCGATTCTGCAAGAACTTCGTTTAGGAAAAAGAATTTCTAGAGATATTTCTCTTGTAGATCTGTATCAAGAATGGCTTGAACTAAAAATTCTACCGAGTAGTAGGTCGGAAGAGACAAAGAAAAAATATCTTCTCCGTAAAAACACAATTGAAAGATTATTTGGAAATAAAAAAGTCACTCAAATTCGTGCGAGTGAATACCAAAGAATTATGAATAAGTATGGACAAACAGTTGGTAGAAATTTTCTTGGTAGATTGAATACTGGGATTCATCAGAGCATCCAAATGGCAATTGCAGACAAAGTTCTAATAGATGATTTTACACAACATGTCGAGTTATTTTCATCCAAAGAACAACAGATGACAGAAGAGAAATATTTACATACAGAAAAGGACTATCTGGATTTACTTTTAGCAGTAAAGAGAAAATTTGATTACCAACGTTCAATTGTTCCTTATATTGTCTATTTTCTATTAAAAACAGGCATGAGGTTTGGAGAGTTAATAGCGTTAACTTGGAATGAAGTTGACTTTGACAGAGGACTGCTAAAAACATATAGGAGGTTTAATACCCTTTCTCATAAATTTGTCCCTCCAAAAAATAAAACGTCTATTCGGATGGTACCGATAGACGAAGAATGTATTAAGATATTACAAGTCCTAAAAATTGAACAGGAGAAGGCTAATAAAGAGCTAGGAATCAAGAATAGGTATAAAATGATTTTTCAGCATTATGGATATATTCACTTGGTACCAGATATTGCAAGTGTCAATAAAGCTTTGAGTGTTCTTTTAAATGAATTAGATATTTATCCAATTATCACGACAAAAGGAGCACGTCATACCTATGGAAGCTACCTCTGGCACAAAGGATTTGACCTTGGAGTTATTGCAAAAATTCTAGGGCATAGAGATATTTCAATGTTAGTAGAAGTATATGGACACACTTTAGAAGAGAAAATTTTTGAAGAATTTAATCAAATTAGAGATGTTTGGAAAGATTGCTCATAAAAAAATGTGGGGCAAATGATGGGGCAAATCAGTTATAGACAAGCAAAAAAGCCTTATAAATCAAGGCTTTTTCCTGTTGATTTAGATGCCCCCTGCAGGGATCGAACCTGCGACCCACGGATTAAGAGTCCGCTGCTCTGCCAGCTGAGCTAAGGAGGCAATAGAAAAAGCTGTATTGGTGCCGGACCTTCACGATTTGTATTGAACCCGCGCAATTAAGCAGGTGGGCAACTCGCTCTAACTGAAGCTGCTTCCGCGTGACACGGCTTGCATGCTGTTAGAAGTCTTTTGTTTCCCTAATAATACAAAAAATAGTCGGTCAACACTTAAGTGTGAAGTCGTACACCACAGCGTTTCTATAATTATAATACCATAAATTTTGAAAAATTCAAGAGAAAAATGTGATTTTTTGCAAACGATGTCATCATTTTTTTAAGTCATCAATCTTATCCTTGGTCATTCCAAGGGCTCGCTCGTATTTGCCATTCTCATTAGGAGTGAAATAATTGGCATCTTTAATCTTGTCAGGCAGATAGTCCTGCTTGACCCAATTGCCAGGATAGGAGTGAGGGTAGAGATAGTCCTGTGCGTTGCCCAATTCCTTGCTGCCGGCATAGTGACCGTCTCGTAAGTGTCGGGGGATGGGCAGATTTCCATTCTTTCGTAAGTCAGCTAGGGCCTTGTCCATGGCCAGATAGGCTGAGTTGGACTTGGGCGATAGAGCCAAATCAATGACAATATTGGCAATGAGGATACGGGCTTCAGGAAAACCGATCCGCTGAGCTGCTTCCAGAGCTGTAACGGTATGAACTTGAGCGTCTGGATTTGCCAGACCAATATCTTCGTAAGCAATAACGGTCAAGCGTCGAGCTAGGCTAGGCAGGTCCCCTGCCTCAACGAGCCGAGCTGCGTAGTGGAGACTGGCATTGACATCGGAGCCACGGATGGACTTCTGTAGGGCAGAGAGGGCATCGTAATGGCCATCCCCGTCCTTATCCATGGTGATGTAGCTCTTTTGCAGGCTGTTTTCCATGACATCAAGCGTGATGTGGCGAATACCCTTGCCATCTTCTGGGGTAGAGAGTACGGCTAGGTCCAGTGAATTATAGGCGGAGCGCAGGTCTCCGTTGGTAGAGAAGGCAATGAAATCCAGAGCCTCATCATCTAGCTCTACTGGAAAATCAAATCCTCGCTCCATATCCGTCAAGGCTAGCTGAATGGCTGTCCGGATGTCGTCGTTGCTGAGGGGCTCTAGCTCAAATATCTGAACCCGGCTTCTGATAGCAGGGGTGACAGAAAAGAAAGGATTTTCTGTCGTCGCACCAATCATGATGACCAGACCACTTTCTAATAGTGGCAGCAGGAAGTCTTGCTTGGTCTTGTCCAAGCGGTGAATCTCATCCAGCAGGAGCACCAGTCCGCCGGAAAATTTAGCCTCTTCAGCGATTTCCTGCAGGCGTTTCTTGCTATCTACGGTGGCATTAAAGGTCCGAAAGGCGAATTTGGTTGTGCCGGCAATAGCCGAGGCGATAGAGGTCTTGCCGATGCCGGGTGGTCCGTAGAGGATCATCGAGGACAGGCGGTTAGCTTCAACCATGCGACGGATGATTTTTCCAGGTCCGACCAGATGCTGCTGGCCGATGATCTGATCAATGTCAGTAGGCCGCATGCGCAGGGCTAGGTTTTCTGGCATAAGATTTCCTTTCTGCAAGTGTTTTTCTTGGCTTTTTGTGTTACTATTGTAGATAGTAATATTTTATCACAATGAAAAGAGGAAATCATGGCTAAGTACGGTTTTTTGGAGATATTGGACGAGGAAATGGGGAAGAGCTTTCCTTTTGACTATGAGATAAACTGGGACAAGAAGAATCACGCGGTGGAAGTAGCCTTTCTCCTTGAGGTGCAAAATTCAGGCGGGATTGAGACGGTTGATGCTGAGGGCAATGCTTCGGCTGAGGATATTTACTTTGAGGAAGCCGTGCTTTTCTACAATCCGGCCAAGTCTCGTTTTGAGGCCGAGGACTATCTGGCTGCCCTGCCCTATGAGCCTAAGAAGGGCCTGTCACGGGAGTTTCTAGCTTATTTCGTGGATTTCCTAACCCAAACGGCTGAGTCTGGTCTCGATGCACTCATGGACTTTTTAGCAGATCCAGAGGCAGCAGAGTTTGAGATGGCTTGGAATGCAGAGGCTTTTGAAAATGGCAGAGCTGAGTTGATTGAGACGGATTTTTATCCTTATCCGAGGTATTAGGAGGCGCTGATGGCGGATGCAGAAGGACTAGATTTGCTGCACAAACAGATGGAATTTTCAGGCTGCAAGATTGCCTTGCTCTGTGATGATAAGCTACTGACTATCTTGCGAGACGATATTTCAACCATTCCTTGGCCCAATATGTGGGAGCTGCCGGGCGGTGGCCGAGAGGACGAGGAGACACCTTTTGAATGCGTCCAACGAGAGGTTTTTGAAGAGCTTGGTTTGAAGCTTGAAGAAGCGGATATTCTCTGGGCCAAGGAATATCAAGGAATGCTTGATCCAGACGAAACTTCTATTTTTATGGTGGGAACCATCACTCAGGAAGATTTTGCCAGTATCGTCTTTGGTGATGAGGGCCAGGCTTATCAGATGATGGATGTGAGCCAGTTTTTAGCAGCTGCCAAGGTTATTCCGCAGCTGCAGAGCAGGTTGAGAGATTATTTGGAGGTGCAAGCATGATTCATATTGAGCGGGCAGGAGCTGAGGATTTGGAAACCATTATTGCCATTCAGCGAGCGAGTTTTAAGGCTGTTTATGAGAAATATCAGGATCAATACGACCCCTATCTGGAGGAGAAAGAGCGGATTCGCTGGAAGCTGGTTGAGCGGCCCAATAGTTTTTATTATTTTGTCAAAGACGACGAGAAGATTCTGGGCTTTATTCGCTTGAATACAAATGACGAACAGACAGCAGGCTGGATTGGAACCGTAGCGATTTTGCCAGAGTACCAGAATAAAGGATATGGTTCTGAAGGCCTTGGTCTGATTGAGGAGAAATTCTCCACCGTTATCAGATGGGATTTGTGTACGGTTTTCCAAGACAAAGGTATGGTAGCTTTTTATGAGAAAAACGGCTATCATCAGACCCATACGGAGCCCGAAAAAGAGGGCATGGATATGCTTTACATGACGAAGACAATGAAATAAACAAAGAAAGGATTGTTCAGTTAAATTTCTAAACTGAACACACCCTAAACACTGTGCAAAAAGATAAGGTTCTCTTAGACGCAAGCGTCATTAGAGAATTTCCTATTTTGGCTTTGTGTTTTACGGGCTTGGTATCTTAATGATGGACAATTGGCAGGAATTAACGATTGAAGTGAAGCGTGAGGCGGAGGAAGCAGCCTCGAATATTCTGATTGAGCTGGGCAGTCAGGGCGTGGCTATCGATGACAGCGCAGATTATCTGGGGCAGGTTGACCAGTATGGTGAGCTTTTTCCAGAAGTGGAGCAGAGCGATCGGGTCAAGATTACCGGCTACTACCCGGATTCGGTGGATATAGAGGCTGTTGCGGCCCAGGCCAATGAGCGTCTGGCTGAGCTGGATGGCTTCGGATTGGAGACGGGAGATATTCAGCTGACTCGGCAGGAACTGGCTGAGGAAGATTGGGCGGACAACTGGAAGAAGTACTTTGAGCCGGCTCGGATCACCCACGACTTGACTATTGTGCCGTCCTGGACGGAGTATGAAGCGACAGCTGTTGAGAAGATTATCAAGCTAGATCCTGGCATGGCTTTTGGTACGGGCACTCACCCGACGACCAAGATGAGCCTCTTTGCGCTGGAGCAGGTCTTGCGAGGCGGAGAAACAGTGTTGGATGTAGGCACAGGCAGCGGCGTCCTCTCCATTGCTAGCTCTCTCTTAGGCGCTAAGGACATCTATGCCTATGATTTAGACGAGGTGGCGGTGCGCGTAGCCCAGGAGAATATTGAGCTCAATCCTGGTATGGAGAACATTCATGTGGCGCCGGGGGATCTTCTCCGAGGCGTAGAAATTGAGGCGGATGTCATTGTTGCCAACATTTTGGCCGATATTCTCATCCATCTGACAGAGGATGCCTACCGTCTGGTCAAGGATGAGGGCTATCTGATTATGAGTGGGATTATTTCTGAGAAGTGGGAAATGGTGCGCGAGTCAGCAGAAACGGCAGGATTTTTCTTGGAAACGCATATGATTCAGGGCGAATGGAATGCCTGTGTCTTTAAGAAAACGCAGGACATTTCAGGTGTGATAGGTGGTTAGATGCAGCAGTATTTTATAAAAGGAAATCCTCAGTCTCCTCTGGTGGTCACAGACAAGGATACGGCCAAACACATGTTTTCGGTCATGCGGCTCAAAGAGGGCGACCAAGTCACACTGGTCTTTGATGATGGCGTGAAACGGCTGGCTCGGGTATTGGACCCCAACCAGCAGAGCTTGGAAATCGTGGAGGAGCTAGCGGACAATACCGAGCTGCCGGTTCAAGTGACCATTGCTTCGGGTTTTCCCAAAGGCGATAAGTTGGAATTTATCACTCAAAAGGCAACGGAGCTAGGAGCCAGTGCTATCTGGGCCTTTCCAGCTGACTGGTCGGTGGCCAAGTGGGATGGTAAAAAGCTGGCCAAAAAGAGTGAAAAACTGGAGAAAATTGCTCAGGGAGCAGCTGAGCAGAGCAAGCGCAATCTGATTCCAGAAGTTCGGCTTTTTGAAAAAAAATCAGATTTTTTGAATCAGCTGGCTCAATTTGGCACAATCGTTGTAGCCTATGAAGAATCGGCCAAAGCAGGAGAATCTGCAGCTCTAGTCCGGGCTCTGTCAGGCTTGGAAGCCGGCGCAAAAGTTCTCTTTATCTTCGGACCGGAGGGCGGTTTATCGCCAGAGGAAATAGTAGCCTTTGGCCAAGCAGGGGCAGTCTCCGCTGGTCTAGGTCCACGTATCCTGCGGGCTGAAACCGCTCCGCTTTATGCCTTGACAGCAGTCAGTGTTTTGTCGGAATTGAGCAAGGACAGTCTTTAAAAAGCAAAATCAGCAGCCAAAATAGCTGCTGATTTTTTAATCATTATTGTCTTTCCCGTTTTTTGAAGGCGAAGATTCCTGCAAGTCCGGTCATGGCAAGTCCCAAGAGTCCGAGTGAGGACGTCTTTTCTCCGGTTTCTGGGAGGCTTTCTGATCCTGCCTGTTTATAGGACGCTTGTTTGTTTGTGCTAGGGGCAACAGCAGTCAAGACAGGGAAATCTACTCTACTATGCTGCAGGTTGGCTGCTTCGACTGCGATAGTCGGAGAGCTTGGTTGCTCAATAGGCACTGGTTCAGTTTTCGGTGCGACGTAGACGAATTTGTATTCGCCGAATCCTTCTTGGGCAGAGGCTGCTAGATAGAGGATGTCTCCGTCAGTACCAATCAAGTTCTTGGCCTTATCAGCTGTCAGGAAGCGCAGGTCCAGTCCTCTGATGGTATCAGCGAAATGCCAGTTCTGATCTGCACTTGGATTGATATTTTTGACAGCTAAGATATAGTTGATGATAGCTTGGCGATTTTCCAGATTGAGCAGACGGTTGAGGTTGGCTTCTCGAACACCTGGGAAGTTACCGTTAGACCGGTAGTTGTTGGTCACGACGATAAATTCCTGATTTGGATCAATCTCCTTGCCTTGGTATTTCAGATTACGGACTCGGCTGGCATTTGGGTTGGCCAGTTTGCCTTCGCGGTCGTATTTATTCGGCTGGGTAATGTCAAACTCATAGGTAACACCGTCGATAACATCAAAGTTATAAGTCCGGTAATCAGTATTGACTAGATTTTGCGGTTGGCTATTATTTGGGTCAATGGTATTGAACTGACCGGCTGACATTTCCAACCATTCTTTGAGCTGAGCACCGTTGACCTTGAGGATAGCTGCGACATTATCGTAGAGATAGAGGTCTGCTACGTTCTTGATGGCAATAGGACCAGCTGGAATGTCTGTGTAGGCCGTTGCATCCCCGCGGGTTCCCGCCTTGAAAGGAGCTGCTGCAGATAGGATAGGAAGATTGGCTTCAGGCGTGCCAGCCAGCTCTTGCTTAGCATACCAAAGCTGAGCATTATTGACGATTTGCACAGATGGATCGTCTTTGACCAGAGAGAAGTAGCTTGTAATCGGTGCAGTCGTTGTACCGACTTGCTGGCGGACATAGTTGATAGTCCCTTGATGGGATTCCTTAGCAATGTCAATGACGCGCTGATCGGCTACATTAGACTTAGTATCCACCTTGCGGATGGAGCCCTTGCTGTCAGTGACTTTCCATTTGCCGTCGGTATAGTTTAGCTTGAGGTCAATGACGCCCAGATGGTCGCCATATTTTCCAGCCATGGTTACTGGAGTACCGTTGATTTTACCGTTGACACCGTCTACGCCAGGGTATTTTTCGTAGAAGCCAGTTCCGTTTCCGCTTGGGAATTCGGCGTGGGAGTGGCCTGTTACAACAGCATCCACACCTGGCAGACTAGCGATTTGGTAACCTTCATTTTCCTCACCTTTTTCATACTTGTCATCTCCGATACTAGAGTGAGAAAGCACCAAAGTGATGTCTGCACCAGCCTTGCGCATCTCAGGGATGATGTCTCGAATAGCCTCAACAGAATCGCGAACGACCACTTTTCCTTCTAGGTTTGCCTTATCCCAGTTTAGAATCTGCGGCGGTACAATCCCTGTCACACCAATCTTGACGGTCGTCAAGCGTCCCTGAGTATCTGTAAAGGTCTTTTCGATGATTTTGTAAGGCTGATAGATGAATTTACCAGTCGCTGGATCCAGCACATTGGCATTGACAAGAGGCATGCCTGCTGTCTCAATCACGCGGTTCAGATAGTCCAAGCCGTAGTTAAATTCATGGTTGCCTAGCGTACCAGCTTCAAAGCCCAGAGCTTGTAAGGCAGCGTACATAGGGTGCTGCTCGCCCTTCTCCACAGGATCTACAATGGCCTTGTAGGTTCCCAGCGGCGTTCCTTGAATGGTATCACCATTGTCAACCAAGAGGACATTTGGATTTTCTTTCTTTGCTTTCTCGATTAGTACGGCTGTTTTAGCCAGTCCCAAGGTCTCTACTGGCTTGTCCTGATAGTAGTCGTAGTTGACCAAGTTGGTATGGAGGTCGGTCGTTGCCAAGATACGCACATCAACAGTCTGTCCCTCCACGGGCTTAGTATCCTCAGTAGCCGCTACATTTCGAGCCATAGCCATCAGAGCATCAGTATTTCCACTGGCATTTTCTGGGGAAATAGCAGAGCTAGGATCCGTGCTCTCTTTTGTCGCAGTAGCTTCAGTAGGACTTGCAGCAGCCGTTGGTTTTGATTCCGCTGCGCTGCTTTCTACTGGGGCAGGATTAGCAGTGACTGCTGGAGCATTCTCATCAGCCTGAACAGCATTTACAGCTGCCGCAAGAGCCGCTGCACTCAAAAGCACAACCGTTTTTTGAAGGGATGATTTAGACATAATATCTCCTTTGTTAAAATGAATTTCAGACTTATATTATACTATATTAAAGCGCTATCATCAAGAGAAGATCATAAATTAAAACTTAATAAAATTGACTGGAAGCTTCATAAGTTGCAAATATGAGAATATAAACTAAAACAGAATGCTCCAAGATTTACCGATATTGTATCCGCTTTCATGTTTTGGTATAATAATGATGAGCTCACTTGGGTAAGTCGGAAAGGAAAATAAAACGGAAAAAATCAGACTGCCTAAGCTGAGAAGCGTATCTGCATTTTGCCTGATAAGGAGAGGAGGTTCGCCATGACTATGTCTGCCTTATTTGAGTTATTTGTCGCCCTTTTAGGTGTGGCATCTACTTGCTACCTTGTCTACGCTTATTGTCAATTTATCAAGGAAGAAGTTCATCACTTTCTTCACCACAACCCGCCTGTTTAAGGCGGGTTTTTGCTTTTGGTAAAATAGTTTATATTATATAATGAAACTGACAAAGATTGAGGAGTGTTTATATGTCTAAGAGAAGACACAGGCTTATGGGGCTTATTGGCCTAAGTGTACTGATATTGCTGGGAGTAGGCCTCTACCTATCTCATAAAAATCAAGAATTTCAGAATGAGATGACAAGAATTGTCTATAGTGAGGAAGTTAGAAAAATGATTGTAGAAGCATTAAAAGAAGAAGATCCGAATGCTTTAACGGATAAGGGGAAAATTCGTTCTTATAAAATAGATGATGCGAGTATTCGTCATAATCCAATGGGGGGGATTATGTTTCATGTTATAATTAATGACGATTCGGATGCTGTATTTAAATTTGGTATAAGGAAATATGGTGAAGATGGTAGAATGAGTTTAGTTGGTGGTACTCTTACGGAAAAACTTCAACAGTTACTAGAGGAGTGATGGTCAAATAGTCATAAGGAGATTTTTTTTAGAGGTGAATACATGAAGAAAAAACATAAAATTATTTTATCAGTTATCAGCTTGTTTGTGGCTGCTTGCATAGGAGTAGGTCTCTATCTAGCTCACAAAAACCAAGAATTCCAGAATGAAATGTTCAGAATTGTCCATAGTGAGGAAGTGAGGGAGTTGATTGAAGAAGATTTAAAAAGAAAAGATCCAAATGCGTTAACAGACAAAGGGAAGATTCGCTCTTATAAAATAGATGATAGCTCCATTAAGCATAATCCGATGGGAGGAATTATGTTTCATATTATCATTAATGATAGTATAAGTATGGTTGGGAAGACTGGTCTTCGAATGGATGGTGAGAATGGGAAAATTCGTACGGATGGTATGACTGAATCAGCAGGTTTGCGGGCGTTGTTGGAAAGTGACGACAAGTGATTCACTATTCTAGTTATAGCGAAAACCTCTTGCTTTAATTGGAATTGCAAAACCTATACCACATACTAAATTATAATAGTCGTAGGAGTGTCTAATGAAGAAAAAGCATAAAATTATACTAATTATCGTCAGTTTGTTTGTGGCTGTTTGTTTGGGAGGAGGAATGTATATGGCGCACAAAAATCAAGAATTTCAGAATGAGATGGTAAAGATTGTCCACAGTGAGGAAGTGAAGAATTTAATAGAAAAGAAATTAAAAAAATTAGACCCTCATGCTTTAACGGATAAGGGGAAGATTCGCTCTTATAAAATAGATGACAAGACCATCCGTCATAATCCTATGAGCGGAATCATGTTTCATATTGTGATTAACGAAAACCTAGATATTATAGGTAAGTTTGGCATTCAAAAATATGGGGAAGACGAACCAATTAGTACAGTGGGAATGTCAAAATCAAAGAAATTTCAAGATTTACTTAAGGAGTGATTTCTATGTTTTACAATGATGAAGAAAAGAATAAGATTGCTTGGCAATAATATACTAGTTATAAAATCGGTGACAAGTCAAAGAAAGTGCCCAGCAAAAGAGAAGTGGCATTCAGGAATTGCAGGATAATAAGTAAGGCTTTGTTTTTACCAGCCTCATACCGGATAACTCCCGCCCGTTTAAGGCGGGTTTTTATATGGACCGTCTTCTAGGTTTTCATATTGGGTTAAAAGTGATAAAATAGTAGGCAGGAATTGGAGAGACGAGATGCCAAAAGAAGTGAATTTGACGGGCGATCAGGTATTGGCCCTTACGAGAAAATATCTGGCTGCGGAGGATGTGGCCTTTATACAGAAAGCTTTGATCTATGCGATTGACTGTCACAGTGGGCAGTTTCGCAGGTCAGGTGAGCCTTATATTGTGCATCCTATTCAGGTGGCAGGGATTTTGGCCACGCTCAAGCTAGATGCGGTAACGGTCGCCTGCGGCTTCCTGCATGATGTGGTCGAGGATACCCGTGCGACGCTGGATGATTTGGAAAGAGAGTTTGGGACTGATGTGCGCGTGATTGTGGACGGGGTTACCAAGCTGGGTAAGGTCAAGTATAAATCCCACGAAGAGCAGCTGGCAGAAAATCACCGTAAGATGCTGATGGCCATGTCGGAGGATATCCGGGTTATTTTGGTCAAACTGGCAGACCGTCTCCACAATATGCGGACGCTGAAGCATCTGCGCAAGGATAAGCAGGAGCGGATTTCCCGAGAAACAATGGAAATCTACGCCCCCTTGGCTCATCGCCTGGGGATTTCCAGTGTCAAGTGGGAACTAGAAGATTTGTCTTTCCGTTATCTCAATGAAGTGGAATTTTACAAAATTTCCCACATGATGAAGGAGAAGCGTCGGGAACGTGAAGAACTGGTAGAAGAGGTGGTTCAGAAGATTGAGACCTATGCTGGCGAGCGCAATCTGCACGGCAAGATTTATGGCCGGCCCAAGCATATCTACTCGATCTATCGCAAGATGCAGGACAAGAAGAAGCGTTTTGATGAGATTTATGATCTGATCGCCATTCGCTGTATCTTGGATACTCAAAGTGATGTTTATGCTATGCTGGGCTACATTCATGAGCTTTGGCGGCCGATGCCGGGGCGGTTCAAGGATTATATTGCCAACCGCAAGGCCAATGGCTACCAGTCTATCCATACCACCGTTTATGGACCCAAAGGTCCGATTGAGTTTCAGATTCGAACCAAGGAAATGCATGAGGTCGCTGAGTACGGGGTTGCAGCCCACTGGGCATACAAGAAAGGCGTCAAGGGTCAAGTAGACAGCAAAGAATCAGCCATCGGGATGAACTGGATCAAGGAGTTGATGGAGCTGCAAGACCAGTCTAACAATGCCAAGGATTTCGTTGACTCAGTTAAGGAGAGCTATCTGGCTGAGGAAATTTACGTTTTCACACCAGATGGAGCGGTGCGTTCTCTGCCTAAGGACTCGGGTCCCATTGACTTTGCCTATGAGATCCATACCAAGGTCGGTGAGAAAGCCACAGGAGCCAAGGTCAATGGCCGCATGGTTCCTCTGACAACCAAGCTCAGGACAGGTGATCAGGTGGAAATCATCACCAACGCTAACTCCTTCGGACCGAGCCGAGACTGGCTCAATATTGTCAAGACCAGCAAGGCCAGAAATAAAATCCGTCAGTTCTTTAAAAATCAAGACAAGGAGCTGTCTATCTCCAAAGGCCGAGAGCTCTTGCAGGCTCAATTTCAGGAGCATGGCTATGTAGCTAATAAGTACATGGACAAGAAGCACATGGAAGAAGTGCTGCAGAAGACCAGTTATAAGACTGAAGAGGCGCTTTTTGCAGCGATTGGCTTCGGTGAGATTGGTGCCATTAGTATTTTCAACCGCTTGACAGAAAAAGAGCGCCGTGAGGAAGAACGGGCCAAGGCCAGAGCAGAAGCGGAGGAATTGGTCAAGGGCGGTGAGGTCAAGGTCGAAAACAAAAAAGACACCCTCAAGGTTAAGCACGAAGGCGGTGTGGTTATTCAGGGGGCGTCTGGTCTCCTCATCCGGATTGCCAAATGCTGTAACCCTGTACCGGGTGATGATATTGTTGGCTATATTACCAAAGGACGCGGTGTAGCCATTCACCGGCAGGACTGCATGAATCTCAAGGCCCAGGAAAATTATGAGCAGCGGCTGATTGATGTGGAATGGGAAGACAACAACACGACCAAAGAGTACACGGCTCACATTGATATATACGGTCTCAACCGGTCTGGTCTCCTCAATGATGTGTTGCAGGTTCTGTCTAATACCACCAAAAATATTTCAACAGTCAATGCCCAGCCGACCAAGGATATGAAATTTGCTAATATCCACGTTTCTTTTGGTATTGCGAACCTGTCCATGCTGACGACGGTGGTGGATAAAATCAAAAGCGTGCCGGAGGTCTACTCGGTCAAGCGGACTAATGGCTGATTCTTTTCGGAAATCATTATTGAGCTGTAAGTTACCGTTAAATCAAAGGAAAAGATATGAAAATAGTGATTCAGCGCGTGAAACGTGCTCAGGTCAGCATTGACCAGCAGCTGCACAACAGTATTGGACAAGGTCTCCTGCTCCTAGTAGGCGTAGGGTCTGACGATAGTCAAGAGGATATGGATTATGCAGTCAGGAAGATTGTCAATATGCGGATTTTTTCCGATGCTGAGGGCAAGATGAACCTGTCTATCAAGGACATTTCCGGAGAGATTTTGTCGATTTCCCAGTTCACTCTGCATGCAGATACCAAAAAGGGTAATCGGCCAGCCTTTGTCAAGGCTGCTCCGCCAGAGATGGCCAGCAATTTTTATGATGCCTTCAATCTTGCCTTGCAGCAAGAGGTGCCGACTCAGACGGGTGTTTTTGGCGCAGACATGCAGGTAGAACTAATCAATGATGGTCCAGTGACCATTATCTTGGATACAAAGAATCGCTGATAAAAAGCATGAAAAGGAGTTTGAACACTAGTGTTCAAACTCCTAATTTTTTTTGCTTCTGTAGCAATGAATAGATAGTTTCCGACAACATTACTAAAAATCGCTAATAATTTCTTAAGGAATGACTTCTTTGATGGTCGTCACTAGCTGATTGATAAGCTTTATGGCTTCAGCGGGCTCAGTGTAGAGCTTTTTAAAATAAGCATGTATATTTTCTTCAAAATGCTGAGGTAATAGCGTGCAGTTGGTTTTTGCAAACTCCAGCATTCTCTTTTCTCCAGGGTGAGTTTGTTCGTTTAGGGCGAAGAGCAAGTCAAAATAGGAAGCAAAAAATTCACTGCTCCGGTGATTGATGCTGAGCAGGTCCTGACGCTTGAGCGCTTTTTCTATTTGTTTGGAGAAAGCTGGCATGGCTTGATCGAGTAAGAGGAGCTGCTTCTTGATAATATTCTTTTTCAGCTCAGCTGGATAAGGTCGTCTGTACTTGTTCTGAAGTGCTTCATAGCGACCATTTCGGTCGTAGATGATTTTGCTGTGGAGCAGATTGTGCCACATACAGGTGGTATAGGCATTCTGGGCTTGGTGGTCTAGTACTACAGTCTGCAGGTCTTTATCAAAACTGTCCAGTGTACGGTAAATGAGCTCAATTTCGATCTTGCTCTTTAGCACACAGTCATCCTCTAGTTCCCAAAACTGATTGCCGATTTCCATGTAGGAGCAGTACTTGCTGAGGATATCGCGTCGAGTTGTGGGAGCAATGGAATCTGTCAAGTAGATATAAACATCATAGTCTGAGTCTTTGTCAAAATGCTGTCCAGCACGAGAGCCACCGAGAACAATAGCTTCCACTTGGCCTAGCTGGGCAAATTCTTTAAAGAGTTGTTGTGGCATAATTTTTCCTTACTAATTTTTGACATCATTGTAGCAAAATGTAAGCGGGTTGGCAAGAAGGAAAAAAAGCTTTTGGCATGGTACTAAGCCTGTAAAATTGGTAGAAAGCGGATAAGCAAGAGCCGGAAGTATTGGACTAAAAAGAAAATTATCTGGGATAGATAGGCTGAAAATTTGACTTTGGGTAATAAAATTTTAGGACTTTTTTCTTTCTTTAATTCATTGTCAATTTTCTATTTTGTAAACTCATCGCCTTATTCTTATCTGCAACTTTTCTTAGATTTTGAGATAAGTTTTTAAAGATTTTTTTGGCATCATTTAGTCCAAAAATGATGAGCATAGCAAACAAGTTGAAGTGGCGATAATCCTTGATTTGTTTATGTTTATGATTTCTTTCATTCTTTAGAAATATTTTAGAATTACTTTATAAATTCTTGAAGTTTGTCTTGTATAATCATATTAAAGAAAAGAAAGGAGTCTCTTACCATGGGATATCTAGTTCAACAGATGCTGAATGCTCTGATTCAAATTGCTTTGTTTGCTTTTCTTCCTTTTGTTTGGTGGTTGATAAAGGCTAGAAGAAAAAGTCCATTTTTAGAATGGCTTGGCTTAAAACCGCTAAAAGATACTGGCAGCCGGAAGATCTGGCTGTGGATTTTGCTGGGTTCGCTATTTTTCCTGGTTCTTTCGTTTTTGCTACTATATACTACTGTAAAAGGTCTTAAGACAGCGACTTCAAACTTCTCAGGCCTCGGCTTTCAAGCCTTGCCAGCTATTCTGATTTATGGTCTGTTTCAAACTGCTCTGCCAGAAGAACTGCTATTCAGAGGTTTTCTTTTAAAGAGATTGGCTAGCCGCTTATCCTTTGTGGTAGCCAACACCATACAAGCTGCTCTTTTTGGTCTGCTGCATGGCCTGATGTTTATAACAATACTCTCTTGGCAGCAAACCCTGCTCATCATTTTGTGTACGGGTGGCATCGCGGCTTATATGGGCTTTGTCAATGAAAAGAAATCCGATGGCTCCATTTTATCCAGCTGGATCATGCATGCCCTAGCAAATGTAGTTGTGGGTAGTTTATCGGCTTTTACGCTTATCTAAATCGTCAAGGATTTCAATGTAAACTAAAAAGTTCCGTTTCTCAAGGGAAATCGGAACTTTAGATTTGATGACAGGTGGGCAAAGAGTTCGGTGTAAGTCAAACAAAGCTGCTTCTACTGATTTGCAGGGCTGTCCAGTTTCATTTGCTCAAAAACATAAAGGAAGAAGTCTTTCGAAACTTCGAAATGTCCGTATCTTATCTGAGAAGCATACTGGCGCCACTGAGGATGTTGTCGGATTTGGTCAATGGGGCAGTCTTTGACGGGTTGGTAGTAGCTGACATCTCGCCGAAATGGGACAAAGCCTTCAAACATCTCTACTTGATAAGCTGTGTCATCTAGAATCTTGCCAACTGCTGTAAAGGCCTGTAGCTTTTCCTGACCATTCAGCTGATACTTGGGGCTGTAGTACAGAAGATAGTCCCCCTTTTTCATGCGGTTTAGCGGTGCTTTCTTTCCATGGCAGACTTGGCAAAATCCACTTTCTACACCTCTTAGGACGTGTTCTTTTGATACGACACCAATCCAAAATCTAGTCATTTTCTGCCTCCAGTTCCATTAAGAGTTGGTTTAATGTTTCTGTATTATTTTCTAATTTTCCAAAGAACGCCTGATCAATGCCTTCTACTAGAGGAAGGGCTTGGTTGACCTTTTGAAGCCCCGTATCCGTTAGAAGTATGATGTTGGCGCGGCTGTCCTTGGGATGGGCTTCCCGCATTATCAATTCTTTCTTGACCAAGAGGCGGATGATTTGGGATACGGTCATAACATCCATGTCAGAAAATTGTGCAATATGGGTCTGACTCACCCATTCTTGCTGACGCAGGAGTGCAGCAAGAGTGGTCAGAACGACAAACTGAGGATGGGTCAAATCAATCGTTCTCAGTTTGTTTTTTATCAGCCCATGCCACTTGTGGTAGGCACGGATAAAGAGCAGACCGGTTGATTTTTTGTATTCATCCTTGTAGATAGAGTTAAACTGTGATTTTTCCATTAGCTTTCCCTCTAGATATTTTGTAAGTACACTTATTATATTCTGACATCTTATTTTTGTCAATAAAAACCCAGTTTAGACTAAAAAGTCCGAACTGGGTTCTGTTTATAGTTTTTCCACATAAATCTGCTGGGCAATCATAGGATTGATTTGGATTTCTTGGGTTTCTGTCTTGAGGAGATAAGCCTGAGCGAAAGAATCGTATTGGATGAAGGTGATGGTTTGGCCGATTTGCAGGTTATATTTTTCCAAGTATTTGAGCAAGTCAAAGTCATCGTGTACGCGTTTGATGATATAGTCGCCAGGGGCAGAAGCCTCTTCCAGAGTCAGTTGGTTTTCTTCGTCCAGAAGCTCTCCCTTGGCTGGGATGGTGCCTCCGTGAGGACAGGTCTTGGGGTACTGGAGCATGGCATCCAGACGCTCAACGAAACGCTCAGAAACAGTGTGCTCTAGGACTTCGGCTTCCTCATGGATTTCATCAGTCGAGTAGCCGAGATGGTTGACCAGAAAGACTTCAATCAGTCGGTGCTTGCGATAGAGGTCAGAAACTAGCCTTAGCCCCAAATCAGTCAGCAGGTAACCGGCTTTTTTATCCTTGACCAGAAGTTCTTCCGCCAGCATTTTTTTCATCATTTCCGTCACAGCCGGGGGTGAAACCTGCATGAGCTGGGCGATTTCTTTATTGGTGATTTTTTTGTGGTGGCTGCCAATCTCATAGATACACTTGAGATAGTCTTCTTTATTTGGGGTCATCTTGCATCCTCGCTGAACTTTCTATCATTAGTATAACAAAAATCACTGCAAGAATACAGTGTCTAAGCTTTTCTTTGATGTTTAGATTTTCTTCATTGTGACGGCCGCTGGGGCGGCAGGAAGTATGGTCCTTACAGCATGGATGCAACAGGATGCGTGCCGACAACGCTAGCCATGGTTATTTCTGGGATTACTGGGACAGAAGTGCTTCCGACAACTGTTGCGGATTACCTATATAACCATACCAATGAATTTAATAAAGATGAATTTGGCACCAGCAGCCGTGGTATTGTCCAAGCTGCCTAGCACCGGGATCTGACGACTGAGACCCTGTTTACAGCTTCTGCAGTCAAAGAAGTGCTTTCGCAGGGGTATCATGTCCTAGGTGCCGTTGGTACCAGCATCTTTGCCCATTATCCAGTCACTCATGAGCTGGTTCTCAAAGGCTATGACAATGGAAAAACCTATGTCCGTGACCCTTATAATGCAGCTAATAATGGCTGGTATCCAGTAGACTATCTCTTTGGAGTCAAGAGTGTAGATCCGACGGATAATACAGAGGGTTCACCCTTCATTGCCATCAAAGGATAAGAAATTCGTGAATAAGAAGACCGCTCGTTGCTTGACGGGCGGTTTTCTGCATTCTATGACTATTATGTTTGTAATCGGTTAAGACTTTATCATCGGCAAGGTCAGTAAGCGTAAAATTCATTATACAATTATAGCTAGACACACGGTTTTTTTGGAAGCGATAGGGACGGGATTCTATTTTTGGACATATTTGCGATAAACGTTCTCAAAAAAACATGTAAATAGTTTGACAAACAAAGCTTTTCTCATTATACTATTAACATATCAGGAGGAAAAACATGAAAAAAATCCAAAAACATGTCATTCTAGGGGCAGCAGTTCTTGCTAGTACTGGCATTGCTCACACTGTAGCTGCAGATACAACTCCAGTGGATGCAAAGGCCCCTGCAAACCAAGATAAGGCTCTATCTGCAAGTCCAGAAGCTCTTAAACAGCAGACTGAGCAGGTTAATCAAGCAAAAGCGTCTGTTGACCAAGCCAAAGAACAGGTTACAGCAGCTGAGACTAAGGTTGAAACAGCTAAGAAAGATAATACTGATACAAGTGCACAAAAAATTGCCGAAGCTCAAGCAGCTGTGACAGAAGCTGAGAAGAAAGTTGCTCCAGCAGAAAACGCGGCCAAGCAAGCCCAAGCAGCTCTTGATACAGCTAAAAAAGTAGAAAACACACAGGCAGCTGTAGCTCAGGATGCTCAAGCTCAAGCAGCTAAGGCACAAAACGAGACTGAAGCAGCTCAGGATGCTGTGAATGCAGCCCAAAAAGCTGTGGATAGCAAACTGGTGAGTGAAAAGGTAACGAAGGCAAAGGATGAGCTTGACAAGGCTAAAAACCACTTAGCTTCTTACGAAGACCAGTTGAAGACAGCTGAAGTGGAAGATGCCAAACGCCAAGCAGTGATTGATCAAGCCCAGGCTGATATCAAAGTAGCCCAAGCAGAAATCAAGGAAAAAGAAGCGAAACTTTCTTCCCAGGACCAAGTACACAATACCTTTACCCTATCGCAAGATTACATCAGGGCAGCAAGAACTATTGATAAAAAAGGATCGGGCCAGTTAACTCCTGAAGCGAAAGAAATGCTTGCAAAAGAGGCAGCGATTCTAAAATCAAGTAATAACTTCATTAGCAGTCAAAAGGATGTTCGACGTATAGTAGATATTAATAATATTCCTAAAGAGATCCTTTTGGAAATTAACTACTATGCTCAAGATTTAATCAACCAAATCCGTAAGCAAGTAGGCAATGCTCCTGTAACATTAACGCAAAATAGTATGGATTATGCGGCGGCCCTAAGCCAAGCAGCCCGTGAGCAAAAATATAGAGCCCAAGCAAAAGATCCTATAACTTCACAAGTGAATGTTCCAAAAGATGTGGTTGCTAAATTTGGGCTTGATCAGTTTGGATATAGAGTTACTGGTTTAAATGAGCTGGGTTTTTATCCTACCTTGGCCAGTCAAGAAAAAGTGTCCGTTGATTATTTGAAGAAGACTATCTATGACAATATTAAATTCCAATTATTTGACCTTGGAGATAGCTTTAGAGACCCCATTAGAACAACAATCTATGCTCAAAAAATAGTTGGCAGCCTAGATAGGCAGAAAAAGGGAGATTATGTAGCTGTTAACTTTAGCAACAACGGCATTATTAACCGAATTAACTTCCTTCTCTTCGCGAATAATGACGGTGATATTAAGGATCCTTCCAAAATCACACCAGCCTTAATCAATCCAAATGCTAATAATCAAGAGGCAGACGCTGCTCGTAAAGATTTGGCTGCTTCGCAGGCTAAGTTGGACGCTGCTCAACGTACGTTGACAAATGCTCAGAACAAGCAGGAGACAGCACCATTACTGCGTGAGGTTGTGAAAACTGCTAAGGACAAGTTGGCCAAGGCGGAACGTACTTACCAAGCTGAACTCGAAAATAGCAAGAATTCGGCTTCTGAAGAAACCAAGGCTAAACTTGCAGTTTTAGCTAAAGCTCAAGCAAGCTTGAAAGAAAAAGAAGCAGCCCAAACAACTGCGCAAAAAACAGCTGAGGAAGCTAATGCCAAACTTGAGGCTTTGAAAGCAGCTACAGCGACCGCTCAAGAAAAGGCAACTGCTGCGGCTACAGCTCTGGAAGAGGCTCAACGCGCTGTTCAAGCTGCTAAAGACTATGTTACTCGCTTGCAAAACGCCCCTGCTCTTCTAAAAGAAGCAGAAGCGTCTCTCAATGATGCTAAAGCAAACTTGGCAAGTAAGGAAGAAACCTATAGAGTCGAAAATGCCAAACTTGAAGCTTTGAAAGCAGCTCTTGCAGCCCTTGAGACAGACGACCCAACCAACCTCGTTTCTAAGAATGAGCGAAAGGTTCTGAAAGTCACTACAACAGGAGTGAAGAACGGAAAGAAACCAGTTCAGACCTATCAGGCTCCAGCAGCTCTTCCAAAAACAGGATCTGCTGAATCTTCTCTAGCGCTTGCAGGATTGGGATTGCTCTCTATGCTGGGACTGGCTTTTGCAAAACGTCGTAAAGCTTAAGAGCATTTATTGATAAAATCGAATTCTAGATGAATTGTAGCAAAATCAAAGTTGGAACAGCTCATTTAAACAAAACTCATACTGAGAGAGGACCAGTTTGGTCTTCTCTTTATTTATTGAGTAATTTGTTAAGAACATCTTTATTGTTAGCACTCCAAGGGTTCATATTTTGTTCTTTGCTATCATGTGAGTTTGTGATAAAATCTAATTGTTCTATGTAGATTAGATTTTTTATTATAATCCCTACAGTTTTGAACTATTAGAGCTAACAGAAAGGAGGGAAGCCATGTATCCGAAAGAAGGGAAAGAACATCTCTTTCAGCAATTGCAATCAATCGGCTGGTCTCAGGTAGCACTGGAACAAGTTTTTGCAGAGATTAGTGTGCAAGGGAAAACAGTGCCAGAAGAAGGATATTACCTGCAGGAGGCTCAGCTTTTTGGCAGTCCCTTTTTTCAAGATCTTTGGCTGGCTGAGGATGCTCAGAACAGCAGGTTAGGAGCTCAGGAGCTGCTGGTTCTGGCTATGAATCTTGTTAATATGCCTGAGGAGCTGAGTGGAGATAAGGCAGAGACGGATCTTTTACTGGCTCGGATTGCTCCAAACCTAACACCTCATGATGGCTTTTGGAAAATTTTCTCAAGGACCTTGCGCCAGGCTTTTCCAGCAGATGATTTCAGCCAAAGGGATGGCAATCAAAAGCTCAAGCGCCAGCTGCATCAGTTTCGCTATGTCATTTCCTGCCAGCAGGCTCAGTGGGTCAGAGATCACTACCGTCAGGCTGGTATGACAGATGCAGAAGCTTTGGCTTCCTATCTAAAGGATTGGCCAGGGCTGCCTTATAGCTTTCAAGAATCTTCTCGCTTGCACAATAAAGCCTATATTGACAAGATGTCTGGTCAGGCTGTCTATCCGGATGGTCAAGCGAGTCAGGCCAATATAAAAATCCTGATTGATTTTTATACAGAGTTTATTCTGGATCAGACAGGTCGTTTTCTCAATATCATAGATCCAGAGGGGGCTAGTCAAAATGGTATTGTGAACGGAGCCAGCTTTAACTATGGTGAGCGCAACCGTCCGGGCAATCAGGCTTCTCATACTCGCTATGATGTCAAAACGCCTGCAGTTTGGGATCCTCGCTTTCGCAGGCTTGTCATTGAAAATAGCAGCCGCAAGTTCAAATCACCTCAGAATAATCGTGGTCCGCTGGGCTATCGCTCGGCTAAGAGCCCTTATGCTCGAAAGGGGCGGAGTGCTTATAAACAGGTAAAGGCAGAGATTGCTCGGTTCAAGAAATTACTGAATCGACCATCCTTTCTCTTGCGTTCTTGGGCTTGGTTCCGTCAGTTTTGGCAGAAGTTTTTTGTACAAAAAAATACGGACTAGCAAATCCGTATTTTTATCTCTTACAAGCTCTTAACTGCGGCGATAGCTGCTTCGAAGTCAGGCTCGGTATTGATATTGTCGACATATTCAGCGTAGGTCACAGTGTTATTTTCATCCAGAACTAGAACTGCGCGAGCCAAAAGGTGCCATTCATTGATGAGGACAGCATAGTCACGGCCGAAAGAATGGTCGAAGTAGTCAGAGAGCATGACAGCATTCTCAATGCCTTCAGCAGCACACCACTTGCCTTGAGCAAAAGGCAAATCAACTGAAACCGTGATAACAACGGTATTGTCCAAGTCAGAGAGTTCTTGGTTAAAACGACGAGTCTGAGTCGAGCAGACACCAGTATCGATAGATGGGATGATGCTCAGGACTTTCTTTTTGCCAGCAAAATCAGCCAGAGTTTTCTTTGAAAGGTCAGTTGCTGTCAGGCTAAAATCGTGTGCGGTGTCGCCGACTTGCAGTTGCTTTCCAGTAAAGGTTACAGGATTTCCGAGAAAAGTTGTCATAAGGAGTCTCCATTCATATTTGATAGCTTCATTGTACAGCGAATAGTGATTTTTTTCGAATAATTTGACCGGAAATTTGACAATATAACTATTTAAAACTCATTATAAAAAAATAAAGAGGTTAGGATTTTGTCTTCCTAACCTTTTATCGTTATTTGGCCAATCCTTCAGAAATTTTATCCAGATTGTATTTCATCATGCTATAGTAGCTGTCTCCTTCTTCTCCCTTTTCAGCGATTGAGTCTGTGAAGATTTTAGCGTGGATTGGGATGTTGGTGTCTTTAGAAACAGTCTTCATCGGACGGTCGTCCACACTTGATTCGACAAAGAGAGATGGCACTTTGGTCTTGCGTAGTTTTTCAACCAAGCTTTTGATTTGGTCTGGAGTTCCTTCTTCTTCAGTGTTGATTTCCCAAATGTAGGCTGATGGTACATTGTAGGCTTTAGAGAAGTACTTGAAGCATCCTTCACTGGTCACAATCATTTTCTTTTCTTCTGGGATATTGTTGAATTTCTCCTTGGCTTCCTTATCCAGAGCGGTTAGCTTTTCCACATAGGCTTTGAGATTTTTCTCGTAAGTGGCCTTATTGTTAGGGTCTTTTTCAATCAAACGCTTGGCGATATTTTGCGCATAGATAATACCGTTTTCCAAATTGAGCCAAGCATGAGGGTCTTCTTTGCCCTTTTCACTTTGCCCTTCAAGGTAGATGACGTCAACGCCATCGCTGACAGCATAGTAGTCCTTGTTTTCTTCCTTATTGGCATTTTTGACCAACTTGGTAAACCAAGCATTGCCGCCGGTTTCCAGGTTGATACCGTTGTAGAAGATGAGATCCGCTTGAGAAGTCTTTTTGACATCTTCTGGCAGGGGTTCGTATTCATGGGGGTCTTTGCCGACTGGTACAATGCTGTGCAGGTCAATCTTATCGCCAGCTATATTTTTGGTAATATCAGCGATAATTGAGTTGGTCGCAACGACCTTGAGCTTGGACGAGTCACTGGACGCGTTCTTCTGACCGGAGCAGGCAAAGAGAGTGCAGACTGCTAGCAAAAGCAGGGATAAAAAACCTAATTTTTTCATGGGATTCCTCCATTAAATTTTATTTTAGTTTAGGTCGGTTTTTAAGTTTTAAATAGCGTTGCTTAGGGGCAATAAAGAAAGAGAGGAGAAAGATGAGGGCTGAGGTCAGGACAATGCTGGATCCTGCAGCGACATTAAAGCTGTAGCCGATAAAGAGTCCCAGTACAGAAGCTAGAGCGCCCAGCCCTGAGGACAGCAGAATCATAGTTTTCAGACTGTTGGCATAGAGGTAGGCCGTTGCTGCTGGCGTTATCAAGAGAGCGACGATGAGAATGGTTCCCACGCTCTGCATAGCTGTCACAGAGACCAAGGTCAAGAGAATCATCAGCAGATAGTGGTAGAAGCTGACTGGCATGCCCATGGCCTGAGCCAGCAGTGGGTCAAAGGAAGTAATCAATAGCTGTTTGAAAAAGAGGGTGATGATTAAGAGCACAGCTATTCCGACTCCGATACTAATCCACATATCAATGTCCTGTACGGCCAAAATATTCCCAAAGAGAATATGAAAGAGGTCTGTGGAACTATTGGCAACGCCGATCAGGATCACACCCAGAGCTAGGAAGGAAGAAAAGGTAATCCCAATGGCCGTATCGCTTTTGATAATGGAATTGCCCTTGATGTAGGTGATAATAATCGAGGCCAAAAGTCCAAAGGTGATGGCTCCGATAAAGAAATTAATCCCTAAAATGTAGGACAGGGCGACACCGGGCAGAACTGCGTGAGAGATAGCGTCCCCCATGAGCGACATGCCGCGCAGAATGATAAAGCAGCCGACAGCTCCAGCGACAATTCCAATGACGATGGCTGTGATGAGGGCGTTTTGCAGAAAGTGAAAGTCCCGCAGCCCTTGGAAAAATTCTAAAATCATCCTAGTCACCTCCATTCATAAAGAGCTGGGAGCCGTAAGTCTTTTTCATATTGTCCTTGGTAAAGCTGGTCTTGGTAGGACCGAAGGCAATCAGCTTACGATTGAGCAGGATGACCTGATCGAAATAATCAACTACCTTACTCAGGTCATGATGGACAATCAGAATGATCTTGCCTGCGGCTTTGAGACTCCGCAGAGTAGACATGATAATCTCTTCGCTGACCGAGTCGATCCCGACGAAGGGCTCGTCCAAAAAGATACAATCCGCCTCTTGAACCAAGCAGCGAGCAATCAAGACCCGCTGAAATTGCCCGCCGGACAGCTGGCTAATCTGGCGCTCAGCCAAGTCTTCTAAACCGACAATTTTCAAGGCCTCAGCCACCTTGTTCCAATGGGAACTCTTTAGCCCCTGAAAAAGCTTGAGCTGGGGGTAAAGCCCCAAAGAGACACACTCTTTGACTTTGATAGGAAAATGATAATCAATATTGATCTTTTGCTCCACATAGGCGACCCGTTGGAGAGAGTTCTGCAGTGGCTTTTGATCCAGCAGAGTCTGGCCTTGGTGGTCAATAATCCCTAGCATGCCCTTGAGCAGGGTGGATTTTCCGGCTCCGTTAGGACCAATAATCCCAGTAATGGTTGGCTCCTTAATAGTTAATGAAAGGGGCTCAAGAGCCAGCGTATCCTGATAGCTGACAGTCAAATCTTTAATCGTAATCATCTCATACACCTCTATGATTTTAATATACATTAAAACAAAAATTAAGTCAAGTTAATTTTCAACAAATTTCTAAAATTAATATAAGAAACGTTTGAAAAAACAAGTAGATTTTGATAAGGTTATATCAAAAGCATGAAAGCGAGAAGAAGATGACACGACTACAAGATGATTTCTATGATGCGATTAATGGTGAGTGGGCCAAGACGGCGGTCATTCCTGATGATAAGCCAGTGACGGGAGGTTTCATGGATTTGGCAGATGAGATTGAAGATCTTATGCTCGCCACGACTGACAAATGGCTGGCTGGCGATGGAGTGCCAGAAGATGCTATTCTGCAGAACTTTGTTGCTTACCATCGCTTGGCAGCGGATTATGATAAACGGGAAGCAGATGGGATTGAACCTGCGCGTGCTTACGTTGATGAAATTCGCAACCTAACATCTTTTGAAGACTATGCTTCTAAGATTGCAGATTTTGAGCTGGCTGGCAAGCCGACTTATTTCCCCTTTGGTGTGGCGCCTGACTTTATGGATGCCCGAATCAATGTCCTCTGGGCAGACGGACCAGGAACGATTTTGCCAGATACGACCTACTATGCGGAGGACCATCCGCAGAAGGCTGACCTGCTTGCAAAATGGCGCAAGGTTCAGGAAGATTTGCTGGGAACATTTGACTTTGCAGAAGAGGAAATCAAGGATCTTTTAGATAAGGTCTTGGAGCTGGATGCTGTTTTTGCTCAGTATGTTCTGTCTAGTGAAGAAAGCTCTGAGTATGCTAAGCTCTACCATCCTTATAAGTGGGACGATTTCAAAGCCTTGGTACCAGAATTGCCTCTGGCGGATATTTTCACCAAGTTGATCGGTCAAGAACCCGACCAAGTCATTGTGCCGGAAGAGCGTTTTTGGCAGGCGGCTAAGGATATCTATACAGCTGCTAACTGGGACAAACTCCATGCTCTGCTGATTCTCTCTGCAGTTCGTAATACAACACCTTATCTAACGGATGACATCCGTGTCTTGGCAGGAGCTTATCATCGTGCTCTATCTGGGACACCTCAGGCTCAGGACAAGAAAAAAGCAGCCTTTTACCTAGCCCAAGGTCCCTTTAATCAAGCTGTCGGTCTTTGGTATGCTGGTCAAAAGTTCTCACCTGAAGCCAAGGCTGATGTGGAGCAGAAAGTGGCGACAATGATTGAAGTTTACAAAAACCGCCTGGCCCAGAATGACTGGCTGACACCAGAAACTCGGGACAAGGCTATTGTCAAACTCAATGTCATCAAGCCTTATATTGGCTATCCTGACGAGCTACCTGAGCGCTATTCCCTCAAGGTTGTGGATGAAAAGCTGACTCTCTTTGAAAATGCTCAGAAGCTGAGCCAGATTGATATTGCTTACAGCTGGAGCAAGTGGAATCAACCAGTAGATTACAAGGAATGGGGAATGCCAGCCCACATGGTCAATGCCTACTATAATCCACAGAAAAACCTAATTGTCTTTCCAGCGGCTATCCTGCAGGCGCCTTTCTATGACTTGCACCAATCCTCATCAGCCAATTACGGTGGTATCGGAGCGGTCATCGCCCATGAGATTTCTCATGCTTTTGATACCAATGGCGCTTCTTTTGATGAAAATGGCAGTCTTAATAATTGGTGGACGGAGCACGACTATCAAGCCTTTACCGAGCGGACTCAAAAGGTCATTGACCAGTTCGAAGGACAGGATTCCTATGGTGCTAAGGTCAATGGCAAGCTGACTGTTTCAGAAAACGTGGCAGATTTGGGCGGCATTGCAGCAGCCCTAGAAGCAGCTAAGAAAGAAGCAGATTTCTCTGCTGAGGAATTCTTCACCAACTTTGCCCGTATCTGGCGGATGAAGGGCCGGGAGGAATATATGAAGCTCCTGGCAAGCGTGGATGTCCATGCGCCAGCCAAGCTTCGGACCAATGTACAGCTGCCTAACTTTGACGATTTCTTTACGACCTTTGATGTGCAAGAGGGAGACGGCATGTGGCGGAGCCCAGAAGAGCGGGTGGTCATCTGGTGACGCAAAGATAAGAGTACTTATCGAATCTTGCTCAAACCCAAAATAATCGAGTGCATTTCAATAGTCTGCTTTTGTTTGTGAAAGCAGACTATTTTGTTAAAGAAATTATAAAGCTTTTACATTTTCACGACCTTGTGCTATACTGTAGTTGATAACAAAAAACAAACAAAATATCCAAATAGAATAGATTTCAAAGTGTTTATTAATGAATAATAAAGAAAAGAGATGTTCTTATGGTAAAACGATTCATTAGTTCAAATGCTTCAGAAATTTTAAGTATGACTGCGCCGGAGCTGAAACAGAGTATCAAGGCCAGTGAGGGCCGCGTTATCCTGTCTGAAAACGTAGCTTTTAAAGAATCTTATATCGGTGATGTGACCAATGCAGAGATTGCTCGGTCTTTTGGTGCTGACTTGATTTTGCTGAATGGGATTGATATCTTCCAGCCTTTTGTAGCTGGTCTGGACGCCAAAGAAGATTTTATTGAGGAACTGCACCGCTTAGTGGGCCGTCCTATCGGTATCAATCTAGAGCCGGTGGACAGTCAGGCTCAGATGGCAGGAGAACGCCTAATCATCAATGAGGGGCGTCAGGCTAGTCTAGCGACCATTCAGCGAGCAGAAGAGCTGGGCGTTGACTTTATCTGCCTGACGGGTAATCCGGGAACTGGTGTCACCAATCAAGCCATTATTGACACCATTCGAGTGGTCAAGGAGAATTTTTCAGGTCTGCTGATTGCAGGCAAAATGCATGCTTCGGGTGTGGATGAGCCGGTAGCAGACCTAGAAGCAATCGCTCAATTTATCGAAGCTGGTGTTGATATTGTCCTAGCACCGGCAGTCGGCAGTGTGCCAGGCTTTGATGAGCAGGACTTGAAGCAGATTGTCCGACTGGCCCATCAAAAGGGGGCTCTGGTTATGAGTGCTATCGGTACCAGTCAGGAGAGTGCTGATGAGGATATTGTCAAGCAAATGGCTATCCGCAACAAAATCTGCGGTGTAGATATCCAGCATATCGGAGATTCAGGCTACGGCTGTCTGGCTCCGGTTGAAAATATCTTTGCCATGAGCAAGGCTCTCAGAGGACAGCGCCACACCATTTCCATGATTTCACGTTCGATTAATAGATAGTAAAATGAGATAGACTTTTAAGGGGGAAGCTCCTAGAAAGCCTATCTCTATTTTTTATAAAAGAAAGACCGAGATTCTTGTCTCGGCCTTTATAGGTTTCCTTTTTTATCTAAAAATTCATGATAGACACAGAGACTGACTGCAGAGCGGGCGATGCTGTATTTAGAGTAGGGGATAATGACAATCTCTGCTTGTTTTTGTTTTGGAAAGAGAGGTACTTCCTGCTCTAACTGAGCCAGGACCTGTTCGGCAATAACCGGATAGGAGAATATTTGGCCGTCCAGATAAATCCTTTCGCTATCAATAAGCTGGCAGAGGTTGGAAATGGAAATGGCTAGATAGCGGCAAGCAGTATGAATCAACTCAATGCTGCCCAAGTCTCCTAAGCGATAGGCGGTCATCAGGCTTGTCAGATCAATGTCATTGACGTCCTCTACAAGGGTCTTTAAGAGCGAGGTCTGGGATGCCTGATACAGGATAGCTGCTTTATCAATCAGAGCGCTTTCGCTGGCATAAACCTGCAGGCAGCCGTGCTTGCCGCAAGGACAGCGCTCGCCTTCAGGATTGATGACGGTATGCCCCACCTCCCCGATAAGATAATTTTCCTGACTGTAAATGCTACCCTTGTACATGTAAGAGCAATGAATACCTCTGGCGACATGATAGACGATAAAATTACTGTCTGTCGGATGATAGCTAAAGAGGCGTTCAGCCATTGTCAAACAGTGGGACTTATTGGCGAAGTAGACAGGGAGGTCAAAGGCTTCTTGAATAGTCCGCAGGTTAATCTGTCCCCAGTGGGGGTTTTTAGAAATGATAAAAACACTTTCAGAGAGATTCACATGTCCCGGTAGTCCGAGGGCAATCGCTGAGATGGAGTATTTGCTATTCTTTTTCAGAAAATCTTGAATCAGCCGGATAATTTCCTGGTCAGACGGGCCGCCTGTCACCTCAACCTGATAAGTCCGAATGCTGCTTTCTACAATCTCACCGGTATTGTCAGCGATGACCATAGCCAGCTGTTTTTCAGAAATCTCAAACCCCAGATAGTAGCGGCTATGAGGTGCAATATCCAGCAGGGTTTTCTTGCGGCCTACGCTCTCGTCATTGAGCTCGCCCAGCTCCAGTACCAAGCCTTCCTTGATCAGTTCATTGATGATGCTGCCAGTCGTGGCTGGTGTAATTTGAGTTTCTTTTGAAATATCAATCCGAGAAATCGGTCGTTTGGCATAGAGCTGATCCAGGACAGTTGCCCTTAGCTCGTTTTGTTTTCTAGTTCGTGTCATCTTGTTTCCTCTGCTGCTATACTATCAAAAAAAGCTAGAAATCTCAAATGTAAGCGTTGACATAGTACAGAAAAATAGTTATAATGTTTATAGAATATTAATAACATAGTGAAAAATATTCTTTTTTTGGGTTTTTGTTTATATATTAAAAATAAATAGCAAGCGTCGTTGCAGGCTAGGTCAGATTCATAAAGGAGGATGCCGATGGAAACAAAACAAATTATGTTAGTCTGTGCGGCTGGGATGAGTACCAGTCTCATGGTCAATAAAATGCAGAAAGCTGCAGAGGAGCGAGGCTTGGCTGCAACGATATTTGCGGTGCCAGTGTCAGAAGCAGAAGACTATCTAAGCGAGAAAAAGGTTGATGTCCTTTTGCTGGGGCCTCAGGTCCGCTATCTGTTGGAGGATTTGCAGGAAAAACTAGCTTCAAAAGGCATTCCGGTGGATGTCATTCCTATGACGGACTACGGAATGATGAAGGGGGATAAGGTCCTGGATCTGGCAGAGTCGCTCATGAAGTAGGTACTCCTATGGAAAATAAAGATTCCTTAGAGGTCGCTATGACCCTCATTATGTATGGCGGAGAGGCCAAGTCTTGTGCTATTGAAGCCATTGCAGCAGCTAAAAAGCAGGACTTTGACCGAGCTCAGGAGAGACTGAGTCAGGCTCAGAAGGCCCTGCTGCAAGCCCATCACGCTCAGGCTGAAATGCTGAGCAAAGAGGCACAAGGAGAAAAGACAGAACTTAGTTTATTTATGGTACATGGGCAGGATCATCTCATGACCAGTATCGCCTTTGTTGATTTGGCAAAGGAGATTGTTGATTTGCATAAAAAATTTGATGAATAGGAGAAATGCAGATGAGTAGTTTGGTTGATAAATGGCAAGCGCGTCTCATGCCTATTGCCAATAAAATCGGCAACCAAAAATTTCTGGTTGCCCTGCGGGATTCCTTTATTGGGACCATGCCTGTGATTATGACGGGCTCTTTCGCTCTCATGGTCAACGCCTTTCTATCTGACTTGCCAGGACAGTTCGGCTGGACCTGGATTTCCTCTACCTTCCAGTGGCTGATTGATATTAACTGGCTGGTATTTAAGGGCAGTATTCCTATCGTTACCCTCTTGTTCCTCTTTACCTTCGGGGTCAATATCGCTAAAATTTACAATACTGATAAGGTGTCTGCCGGTCTGGTAGCTGTTGCTTCCTACATCATTACCATTGGTGGTTCAGTTACTAAAACCTTTGAGTTGGCTGGCAAAACACCGGGGCTGAGCAAGGCGATTTCAAAACTTCCAGAGCTAAAACTTGACGGCAGTAACCTGTCTGTGACGATTAACAGTGTCATTCCAGGTGACCAGATTAGTGCGCGTGGCTACTTTACTGCTATTCTAATTGGTTTTGTATCTGTCATCATCTTTTGTAAGGTCATGAATCGTAACTGGACGATTAAACTGCCAGATTCTGTTCCGCCAGCTATCATGAAGCCATTCCTGTCTATCATTCCGGCTGCGATTGCCATGTATGTCGTGGGGATTGCGACCTACCTCTTTAATCTGGTGACAGGCGAGCTGTTGATTGACTGGATTTACAAGATTTTGCAGGCACCGCTTCTCAGCTTGTCTCAAAGCTTCTGGGCTGTACTGCTCATTGTCTTTCTCAATAAGATTTTCTGGTTCTTCGGCCTGCACGGCGGTAATGTGCTGGCACCAGTCATGGCCAGTCTCTTTGGTGTGACCATGCTGGCCAATCTGGAAGCTTATCAGGCTGGACATGCGATTCCTTACATGTGGACGGATAATTCTTTCGGTGCTTTTGTCTGGTTTGATGCGATTGGAGTTGCCATTGCCATTCTCTGGCAATCTCGGAACAAGCACTATCGTGAAGTGGCCAAGTTAGGAATTTTCCCAATGGTCTTCAACATCGGTGAGCCAGTCATGTACGGTCTGCCAATCGTTTTGAATCCAATTATGTTTATTCCATACGTCCTGACGCCAATGGTCATGGTAACAGTAGCCTACTTTGCAACCTCTATGGGCTTGGTTGCGCCGGTTACTCAAAACGTCACCTGGGTCATGCCGCCGATTCTCTACGGTTTCTTTGCGACAGCCTTCGACTGGCGGGCAATTATTCTTTCGCTGGTTAATATCGCTATTTCAACCGCTATATATCTGCCCTTTGTCAAGATGGCAGATAAACAGGAGGAGCTTGGATAGATGGCAAAATTTGAAATTAAAGAAGAATTTTACTTGGATGGCAAGCCTTTTAAGATTTTATCGGGAGCTATTCAGTATTTCCGGCTTCATCCAGACCAGTGGCGAGATACCCTTTACAATCTCAAAGCTCTAGGCTTTAATACGGTAGAAACCTATATTCCTTGGGCATTGCATGAGCCTCAGGAAGGTCAGTTTCAGGCAGAGGGCATGCTGGATTTTGAAGCATACTTCAAGTTGGTTAAGGAGATGGGGCTTTATCTCATTGTCCGTCCGACACCTTACATCTGTGCAGAGTTTGACTTTGGCGGCCTGCCGGCTTGGCTCTTGAGATATCCTTCGATGCGCCTGCGGGTCAATCATCCGCTTTTTCTGGAAAAGGTCAGTCATTTTTATGACTGGCTCTTTCCCAAGCTTCTGCCCTATCAGAGTGATCAAGGCGGTCCTATCCTCATGATGCAGGTGGAAAATGAATACGGGTCTTATGCCGAGGACAAGGCCTACATGCGCAGCATTGCACAGATGATGAAGGTACGTGGCGTTACAGTTCCCCTCTTTACCTCTGACGGGACATGGATAGAGGCTTTGGAGTCTGGAACCTTGATTGAGGATGATATTTTTGTGACGGGGAATTTTGGCTCCCAACCCAAAGAAAATACAGACAATCTACGAGCTTTCATGGAGCGCTATGGCAAGAAATGGCCTCTTATGTGTACTGAGTTTTGGGACGGCTGGTTCAGCCGCTGGAGCGAGGAAATCGTTTGGCGAGAGGCAGAAGATTTGGCCCAGGATGTCAAAGAAATGCTGCAGCTGGGCAGCATGAACCTCTTCTTACTGAGAGGTGGGACAAACTTTGGTTTTATCAGCGGCTGTTCAGCCCGCAAGACAAAGGATTTGCCGCAGATTACCTCCTATGATTTTGACGCACCCATTACTGAGTGGGGGCAGCCGACTGAGAAATACTACGCTGTTCAGCGGGTGACCCACGAGGTCTTTCCAGAGCTTGAGCAGATGGAGCCTATTAGCCGACAGGCCAAGGCCTATGGCAGTTTTCCACTGCTTGGAACTGCAAATCTGCTGGATGTGGCAGCAGACATCACAGAGGAAATTCTGCTGGATTATCCGCAGCCTATGGAGCAGATTGGGCAGAATCATGGCTATATCCTCTACCGTTCCGATATCAAAAATCAATACCATGAGGAAAGGCTCAAGGCCTTGGAGACTCATGACCGCTGCCATTTCTATGTCAATCAGGAGCACCTAGCTACCCAGTATCGGGAAGAAATCGGTGATGAGCTGCTCTTCTCGGCTAATACCGAGCGGATTCAGATTGATGTGCTGGTGGAAAATATGGGGCGGGTCAACTATGGTTACAAGCTGGGCGCACCCAGTCAATCCAAGGGAGTCAAGGGCGGTATCATGATTAACCACCAGTTCCGAAAGGGTTGGAAGCATTATGCGCTCAAGTTTGACCAGGAAATGCTGGCCAAGTTAGACTGCTACTCAGCTCCACCTGAAAGAGTCAAAGCACCGACCTTCTATCGCTTTGAAGCAGAGTTGGATGATATCGCTGATACCTTCATCGACTGCTCTAAGTATGGGAAAGGCTGTATTTCGGTCAACGGCTTCAACCTTGGCCGCTACTGGAATGAAGGGCCGATTCACTATCTCTATGTGCCGTCTGGCTTGCTCAAGGATAAGAATGAGTTTATCGTCTTTGAAACAGAAAATGTCAAGATTGAAGAGTTGACCTTACTTGACCATCCAGTCTATAAGAAATGAGGTGTTGCGATGAAATATATGACAATCGGGAATGAACTGGAAGGAGCCAGTCAGCTGATTTTGGGTTGCATGCGACTAGCAGAGCATGATCCTAAAGAGGTCGTTTCCGTTCTTGAAACAGCGGTAGAAGTGGGAATTAATTTCTTTGACCACTCAGATGTCTATGCTGGCGGCCAGTCTGAAACCAAGTTTGCACAGGCTCTTCGCTCGGCTAAGATTCCCCGGGACCGTGTTCTCATCCAGTCCAAGTGCGGACTGCGGGATGTTCATACCAACTACCATTTTGACTTTTCTAAGGATTATATCATCAGCTCGGTTGAAGGCAGCTTGGAGCGCTTGCAGACGGACTATCTGGATGTGCTCCTCCTGCACCGGCCAGATGCTCTTGTGGAGCCGGAAGAGGTGGCTGAGGCTTTCTCACAGCTGCACCAAGCTGGGAAGGTCCGCTATTTCGGAGTCAGCAATCAAAACCCTTATCAAATGGAGCTGCTTCAGAAGAGTGTGGAGCAGCCCTTGATTGCCAACCAACTACAGTTTGGTCCAGCCCATACTCCGATGCTGGACGCTGGGCTCAATGCCAATATGCTCAATCCTTTAGCAATCGTTCGGGACGGTAGTGTGCTGGACTATTGTCGATTGCATCATATCACGATTCAGCCTTGGTCACCATTTCAGGTTGACTTGAACCAGGGACTTTTTATGGAGCATCCTAAATATACTCAGCTTACAGAAACTCTGCATGCCTTTGCGTCAGACTATCAAGTTTCTTTTGAAGCCTTAGTTCTCGCCTGGATTTTGCGTCATCCAGCACAAATGCAGCCGATTGTTGGCTCCATGAATCCACAGCGAATTCGCTCAATGGTGGCTGCTTTTGATATTGAGCTCTCTCGAGCTGACTGGTATAAGATTTATAAGAGCGCGGGAAATCCTCTGCCCTAAGCTTGTTTTTGCAGGGAGATTATTTGTTATTCAGAATCAATGAAGCCTAAGACCAGCGAATCGGTCTGCATATTTCATTGATTAAGCTCGACTCTGCACCTTATGAAAGGAGAATGATATGAATAATAAGTTTTCTTGGCAAGGCCTAGCAAAATCTGCTTCTGCTGCCAAGTATGGAAGTGGCTTGCTGCTATGTGTTTCCCTCTTGTCCTTAGCAGCTTTGACAGCTGTATCAAGAGTTGAAGCAGAAGATGTTGCGCCTGCCCCTGCCGCAGTAGCTGAAACGTCGGCTTCTCCAGCAGCGCAAGCAAGTCCTGAGGCTGAAAATCCAGCTGTGGCTGAACCCCAAGCAGCTCCTGCAAATCAGGCTGAATCAGCTGCAGCCGCTAGCGAGTTGCCAGCCAGTCAGGTCATGTCTGATGAGCAGAAGCAGCGCGCCATTGCTCAGATGGGAGCCAATCAAGGGGATGTCTGGGTTTGGTCGGAGGAAAATGTCGTTGAAGAAAATGGGGAGCGTCAAAAACGCGGTCCTAATGGCGGTCCTGGCCAATTTAATGGCGGAGCCGTCGTGTTAGGTGGCCGTCCGACATATGATCCAGCGGCTGATTGGTACTACCTTGCTTATAAAGGCGAAGGGATGACCGACGAAGAAGCACAGGCTGTCTTTGACAAGGAACGCGGCAAATGGATGAATGAATTTGATCCTTGGGGCGTTGTGATGGAAATGACGGACAATAAGGCCAGCAATGCTTGGGCGGATATTCGTAACATGCAGGCTTTCGTGCTCCGGAAGGGCTCCAATGTTTGGGAGAAAATTGTGGATCACCCTCAAGGAGTTCAATGGGTTTCTCAATTCAAGGGAAATATGTCCAGCAACGTAGGAGATGCACGTCAGGAAGCCTTGGCTGGCGGGGGAACAGCTATTGAGGTATTACCTAAGCAGGATCGGGTTGCCCACTGGGGCTCTGATCAAGCCCGTGATATTCCGAATCCTCAAAACATTCGGGCTGTTTTAGTTTCTGTAGAAGCTCGTATTTCTGAAAAATCTGATCCAGATGCCAAGCTTGGTATTCAAGTTGGTGGTGACTGGAAATTTGCTGAAGAAGTGAGCAAGCCGCTCTGGTATCCAGGAGCTGGTCTGGCTGGTATTCAGCGACTGACCAAGGATTGGGCGCGTTATTATTTTGTCAGCCTCACTGGTATTCAAGATGCAGTTGAAGAAAGGGCCATTTCACAAGATGAGTTTATGAAGAGTATCGTACCGTTGGCCGATATGGAGCAGGCCTCTCAAAATCAAGCCCAGCAGCAAACTCCTGCAAGTCCTGATTCAAAGAGTAGCCAGGTGGAAAATCTAACCTACAAAGCAAACGGCCAGACGGACCCTCAAGCATCGTCTCAAGAGCCAACTCTTCAACAAGCTTCTTCCAAACAACTACCTAAGACCGGCAGCCAAAGCAGTCTATTGACCAAACTGCTTGGACTCGGGCTCTTAGGGCTTGGTGCTGCCTTCCTTGGCCTGAAGAAAAAATCTTAGGTCTTGCAAGCTAGAGAAAAAATAATCAACAAAAAAGCAACAGCAGTTTCTAGCTGTTGCTTTGTGTTTGATTTAGGCTTTGTACGACAGTCTGTCCAAGATTAGGTGCTTGCGCAGCGGGCGGACCGCAGACAGGCTCTTGGTATTTTTGAGTAAAGCGGCATCTTGGGAAGTTGGAGCAGCCCCAAAATTTCTGACCAGCCTTAGAACCTTTGGCTGCTGTGCGGAGCACCAATCCATGCTGGCAGCGAGGACAGATCTTTTCTGCTTCTCTACGCTGTTTATTCTGAGCAATGCTATTAATATGGCGCTCTTTGATGACCTGCTTTCGCTTAGTCAGGGGCAGGAGCATACGATAGAGGTCGTCAATCTGCTCGGGCGACAGGTAGGCTTGACTTTGGCAGGCCTGCTGGTTGATTGCCCCAATCACTTGCCAGGTCTGAATAACCTTATGCCTGTCACTGTTTAGATGGATTTCCTTAAGCTGACAGTCATTGCTAAAGACGATATAGGAATATAGATTTGGCGTGTATTGGTTGAGATAGTAGCTGAGCCATTTGAGATGGACTTTATTTTGAATAATGGGATTGAAAAAAGAATGCTTGTAGGATTTTCCTCGGCCTCTGGAAAGAACCTGAGTCCAGTATTGCTGATTTTCTGAGCCGAAAATCCAGCCCTTGTAGTTTTTGGACTCAAAAATGTAAATTCCAGACGGGTGAATCAGCAGGGCATCAATCTCAGTGGTAGTGCCATCTTCTTTGAAGATATAGAGATTGTACAAAATCTTTTTGTAGCCATAGAGTTGGTTCAAGACCTGACCAAGCTGGTACTCTCCCTGTTTTCCCTTGTTATATTTGAGTTCCCAAGGGGCAGTCTGGGTTTGCTGGAAATAGTCAGGCTCGTGGCTTTGGCTGGACGGCCAATCCGAGTCCGTATCTTCCCTGTCTTCAAGTAGCTTATAACTGATAAAAAAGACGATGCCAAAGACAGCCACAAATGCGACGAAAAAGAATCCAAACATTTCCTAATCTCCCTTAAAATCCCTAATTCGAGTATAGCACAAAATAAAGAACGAAAGATTTTTATAAGTGTAAAAACACAGTAATTGAACAATAGATTAAAATATGTCTAAAAATAGAAAGCTATCCTTTAAAAACTTATTTTTCCAAAAACACCTCACAAACCTAAAAAATCATGTATAATAAAAAGACAGGAAAAGAATAGGAGTTATCATGTCTCAGGAATTAATCAGTGTTATCATCCCTGTTTACAATGTTGAGCAGTATTTAGCAGAATGTGTGAACAGCGTCTGTCGTCAGACCTATCAAAATCTGGAAATTATTCTAGTCAATGATGGTTCAACAGATGCTTCTGGTCAGATTTGCCAAGAGCTAGCTGATCAGGATGCGAGGATTCGTCTTATTCATCAGGACAATCAAGGCTTGTCCGGTGCCCGCAACACAGGGATTGAGCACTCTAATGCAGATTATTTGATTTTTGTTGATTCGGATGACTGGCTGCCTGAGCAGCATGTTGCCCGCCTCTATAAAAAGCTCAAGGAGTATGATGCGGACATTGCCATTGGTCACCACTGTAGTTTCCGTGCTGAGGATTCAGCCTTCCTCTACTATTCGACAGAGCATTTTGAAACCCTCTATACGCGAGAAGAGATAATCGAGGAGTACCCTAGACGTCGCATGCTAGACGGTGTCTTTCTCTGTGCCTGGGCTAAGCTCTATAAGCGTGAGCTCTTTGATACAGTGCGCTATCCAGTCGGCCGAGTGGCCGAAGATGCCTTCACAACTTATAAGCTGTACCTTCAGTCAGAGAAGATTATCTACCTCAATGAACCGCTCTATTACTATCGCTTGCGGCCAAATAGCATCTCCATGACTTGGAATGAGCAGTGGTTCCGAGATTTGATTATAGGTTTTGAGGAGCAGCTAGCCATTTTGGGTAAGCTGGGCTATGACCTGAGCTTCTACTACAAATACTACACTTTCCTGCTCCAGTATTGTCGCGACAGCGCTGCAGCTGTCGGTATGCAGTCCAGTCGGGTCTATCAGGAAATTGAAAGTAAACTCCAACTATTTGGAGAATAAATAAAACAAGCCATCTTCCAACTGCGGGGTTGACAGCGTGGCTTGTTTTTTTGTGAGATTACCAGATGCAAGGAAAAACTCGGTATCTAACCTTTTGGCAATAAGCTTAATTTTTCCCAAAGTGATTGCCTAAAGCTTCTTCTTCTACTCTAAGTCGAATGCTATATCCTAACACGAGTAAAATAAGACTGATAATGATTATCAGAGGATTTAATGAGGTAATCGATAGGCCAAGGATAGACAAGATACTGCCAGTATAGGCAGGATTTCTTACAATAGAATAAGGGCCATGGTCTACTAATTGTTGACTATCGGTTGTTTGAACGGCCAGTGTAAAGTTTTTTCCGAGATAATTCACAGCGTAGATCCGCAATACGAACCCTGCTAGGGAGATGAGGATTCCGAGATAGATTGTGAGGCTTGGTAAGTGGGGGATAAAGTCGAAAAATTGCCCGTTTATCAAGAATATACAGCAAATAACACTTCCGATGATAATGTAGCGACTTCCTTTGTCTGCAGTATCATTTACATTGTTTGACTTAGTTTTATTTTTAATCCACATTTCTGTGCTAATAAAAATAACAAAGAAAACATAAGTGAAAATAGTTTGTAAATTCATGATTATTCCTCCGGTCAGAATTATACAACTTTTAATTTTAGAGGTCAATCAGAGACTAACGCTTTAGAGATGAGTTATAGTTTTTGTCAGTGAAAACTGGATTCCGTCTTTAAAAATCCCTTGAAAATGGTATAATAGAAACAGTACAAAAAATGGAGAAAAGAATGGCTTATTATAATCACAAAGAAATCGAACCCAAGTGGCAGAAATATTGGGCAGAGCACCATACATTTAAGACAGGTACGGACAAGGACAAGCCTAACTTTTATGCGCTGGACATGTTTCCTTACCCATCAGGAGCGGGACTCCATGTAGGGCATCCGGAGGGCTACACAGCGACAGATATCCTCAGCCGCTACAAGCGGGCTCGGGGCTATAATGTCCTCCACCCTATGGGCTGGGATGCCTTTGGTCTGCCAGCTGAGCAATACGCTATGGATACAGGCAATGACCCAGCTGACTTTACAGCAGAAAATATTGCCAATTTTAAGCGCCAAATCAACGCTCTTGGCTTCTCCTATGACTGGGACCGGGAGATCAATACAACTGACCCTAACTACTACAAGTGGACCCAGTGGATTTTCACCAAGCTTTACGAAAAAGGCCTGGCTTATGAAGCTGAAGTGCCAGTAAACTGGGTTGAAGAGCTGGGAACGGCTATCGCCAATGAGGAAGTCCTGCCAGACGGCACATCTGAGCGCGGTGGTTATCCAGTTGTGCGCAAACCTATGCGCCAGTGGATGCTGAAAATCACGGCCTATGCAGAACGTTTGCTCAATGACTTGGAGGAGCTGGACTGGCCTGAGTCTATCAAGGATATGCAGCGCAACTGGATTGGTAAGTCAACAGGTGCCAATGTAACCTTCAAGATTAAGGACACAGACAAGGACTTCACTGTCTTTACGACTCGTCCGGACACCCTTTTTGGAGCGACCTATGCTGTTTTGGCTCCAGAGCATGCTCTCGTTGATGCCATTACAAGTGCAGAACAAGCCCAAGCAGTTGCAGACTACAAACACGCAGCCAGCCTCAAATCCGACCTAGCTCGGACTGATTTGGCTAAGGAGAAGACCGGTGTCTGGACAGGAGCTTATGCCATTAATCCTGTCAATGGCAAGGAAATCCCCATCTGGATTGCCGACTATGTGCTTGCAAGCTACGGAACAGGAGCCATCATGGCTGTTCCTGCCCACGATGAGCGCGACTGGGAGTTTGCTAAGCAGTTTGATTTAGAGATTATTCCTGTTTTAGAGGGGGGCAATGTTGCTGAAGCTGCTTACACAGAAGACGGTCCGCATATTAACTCTGGCTTCCTAGATGGCTTGGACAAGGCTGCCGCTATCGAAAAGATGGTTGCTTGGCTGGAAGCAGAAGGTGTCGGAAATGAAAAAGTCACCTATCGTCTGCGCGACTGGCTCTTTAGCCGTCAGCGTTACTGGGGTGAGCCGATTCCAATCATTCATTGGGAAGATGGTACTTCAACATCTGTCCCTGAAAATGAACTGCCACTTGTTCTGCCTGTAACCAAGGATATCCGCCCTTCTGGTACCGGTGAAAGCCCTCTGGCCAATCTGACTGATTGGCTGGAAGTGACTCGGGAAGATGGTGTCAAAGGACGCCGCGAAACCAACACCATGCCTCAATGGGCTGGTTCCAGCTGGTATTACCTGCGTTACATTGACCCGCACAACAATGAGAAATTAGCAGACGAAGACTTGCTCAAGGCTTGGCTTCCAGTTGATATTTACATCGGAGGTGCGGAGCACGCCGTGCTCCATCTTCTCTACGCTCGCTTCTGGCACAAGTTCCTTTATGATATCGGAGTGGTTCCGACCAAAGAGCCTTTCCAAAAACTCTTTAACCAAGGGATGATTCTGGGGACTAGCTACCGTGATAGTCGCGGTGCCCTAGTGGCGACAGACAAGGTAGAAAAACGCGATGGTTCTTTCTTCAATATCGAAACTGGAGAAGAGTTGGAGCAGGCGCCTGCTAAGATGTCTAAGTCTCTGAAGAATGTGGTCAATCCAGATGATGTAGTAGAGCAATATGGTGCCGATACGCTTCGTGTCTATGAAATGTTCATGGGGCCACTAGATGCTTCAATCGCTTGGAGTGAGGAAGGTCTGGAAGGCAGCCGTAAGTTCCTTGATCGGGTTTATCGTCTCCTTAACTCTAAGGAGCTGGTCACTGAAAATAGCGGAGCTTTGGACAAGGTCTACCATGAAACGGTCAAGTCTGTCACAGAGCAGATTGAGGAGCTCAAGTTTAACACAGCCATTGCCCAGCTCATGATCTTTGTCAATGCAGCCAACAAGGAAGAAAAGCTCTATGTCGAATATGCCAAAGGCTTTATCCAATTGCTGGCGCCTTTTGCACCGCACTTGGCTGAAGAACTCTGGCAGGCAGTCGCTCAAACTGGCGAGAGCATTTCCTATGTAACTTGGCCAACTTATGACGAAAGCAAACTGGTCGAAGCAGAGGTCGAAATCGTAGTTCAGATCAAGGGTAAAGTCCGTGCTAAGTTAGTCGTAGCGAAGGACCTGAGCCGAGAGGAACTGCAGGAAATCGCCCTGGCAGATGAGAAAATCAAGTCTGAAATCGCCAGCAAAGAAATCGTCAAAGTCATTAGCGTGCCAAATAAATTGGTTAATATCGTGGTGAAATAATTAGTTTGTTACAGCACTATAGTGAATTTAGAGAGGAGTCGTTTAAAACGGCTCTTTTTTCAATGCTTTTCTTCTCTTAAATAGTAGAACTTTTCTCATTTTTCGATTTTGTCTTGTATTAGTTCTAGTTTTTATTTATAATCATTATAAATAAAAAGAAAGAGAAAATTTAAATAGTGGAAGAACATAAAATTGATACGAACTTTAGTGGTCGGCTGAATATATTGCGGGCAGGGGTTTTAGGAGCTAATGACGGCATTATTTCCATAGCAGGTGTGGTTATTGGGGTGGCTAGTGCGACGGACGATGTCTGGATTATCTTTCTGTCTGGTTTAGCGGCAGTCTTTGCGGGTGCCTTTTCTATGGCTGGAGGAGAGTATGTTTCTGTTTCTACTCAAAAGGATACAGAGGAAGCTGCTGTTGCCAGAGAGCGGGAGCTTTTAGAGAAAAATCCAGATATTGCTAGGCAGTCTCTCTATGCTGCCTATGTTCAAAATGGCGAGTGTGAGACTTCTGCCCAGCTCATGACTAATCGGGCTTTTCTCCAGGATCCGTTGGAGGCTTTGGTACAGGAAAAATATGGAATCGAGATTGAGGAGTTCACTAATCCCTGGCATGCTGCCGTATCAAGCTTTTTAGCCTTTGCTGTTGGTGCGCTTTTTCCTATGATTACGATTATCCTGCTTCCAGCTACTATCCGTATCTGGGCAACAGTTCTAATCGTGGCCTTGGCCCTCTTGGGAACAGGCTATACCAGCGCTAGATTAGGCAAAGCACCGCTCAAAAATGCTATGATTCGCAACCTAGTCATCGGACTTCTAACCATGGCAGTCACTTATGCAGTAGGGCAAGCCTTTGCAATTTAGATAGTAGAAAAAGTTGAAGTCAGTAGTTTTACTGGTTTTTTGTATTATCGAATCTAGAGAAAACTCCAGCTTTAACTATTGTCTGAATGAGTTTAGCGGCCTTTTTCCTATTCTCTAATTCCAAAGTTCGAGAGAAAGAAGTGTGTGGCGCTTCTTTTTTGTGAAAATTTTCCTTATATCAAGAAAACTTTTGGAAAATATGATATAATAGTTGCGTATAAAATATGAAAAGGAGTTTTTGTAACATGGCAAAACTTACTGTTAAAGACGTTGATTTGAAAGGTAAAAAAGTCCTCGTTCGGGTAGACTTTAACGTACCATTGAAAGACGGAGTGATTACGAATGACAACCGTATCACTGCTGCACTTCCAACTATTAAATACATCATTGAGCAAGGCGGTCGCGCAATTCTCTTCTCTCACCTTGGACGTGTCAAAGAAGAAGCGGACAAAGAAGGTAAATCACTTGCACCAGTAGCTGCAGACTTGGCTGCTAAACTGGGTCAAGATGTTGTTTTCCCAGGTGTTACTCGTGGTGCTGAATTGGAAGCAGCTATTAATGCTCTTGAAGATGGACAAGTTCTTTTGGTCGAAAACACTCGTTTTGAAGATGTTGACGGCAAGAAAGAATCTAAAAACGATCCTGAACTTGGTAAATACTGGGCATCTCTTGGAGATGGTATCTTTGTAAATGATGCATTTGGTACAGCTCACCGTGCACACGCATCTAACGTCGGTATCTCTGCAAACGTTGAAAAAGCTGTTGCTGGCTTCCTTCTTGAAAATGAAATTGCCTACATCCAAGAAGCAGTTGAAACTCCAGAACGTCCATTCGTAGCTATTCTTGGTGGTTCAAAAGTATCTGACAAGATCGGTGTTATCGAAAACTTGCTTGAAAAAGCTGATAAAGTCCTTATCGGTGGTGGTATGACTTACACATTCTACAAAGCACAAGGTATCGAAATCGGTAACTCACTTGTAGAAGAAGATAAATTGGATGTTGCGAAAGCTCTTCTTGAAAAAGCAAACGGAAAATTGATCTTGCCAGTTGACTCTAAAGAAGCAAACGCATTTGCTGACTACACTGAAGTGAAAGACACTGAAGGTGAAGCAGTGGATCCAGGCTTCCTTGGTTTGGATATCGGTCCTAAATCTATCGCTAAATTTGATGAAGCCTTGACTGGTGCGAAAACTGTTGTCTGGAATGGCCCTATGGGTGTATTTGAAAACCCAGACTTCCAAGCTGGCACAATCGGTGTTATGGACGCTATCGTGAAGCAACCTGGCGTAAAATCAATCATCGGTGGTGGTGACTCAGCTGCCGCAGCCATCAACCTTGGCCGTGCAGACAAGTTCTCATGGATTTCTACTGGTGGTGGTGCATCAATGGAACTCCTTGAAGGTAAGGTATTACCAGGACTTGCAGCACTGACTGAGAAATAAGCAGTAAGCTTAGAAACTTTGATTTTGTAGATAACAAGTACAAAACTGTAATAAGGAAAGACTAGCGTAAGCTGGTCTTTTTCTTGTATTCTCATTGTCCAGCTGTAGGGAAAAGTCCTACAATAAAAAATACGTTTTTCCTTGGATGTCTAAATCTGCATAAAGGTAAATAAAACGAGCATAAAATGCTTGCAAAACTGAGAAAAACTTGTTAGGATTAAGATATATATATTTATTCTGATGCTTAAAGAGGGTCAAAATGAGAAAGAAACTTCTGATTGGTGGTTTCCATTACTTTTTGATTTTCTGAGGGCATTAGAAAACTGCAGACTGTAAAAGTTAGCAGAGGGAGGAGAAAAATGAAGAAAAAAGAAGTTTTTGGTTTTCGGAAAAACAAGGCTGTTAAAACTTTATGCGGTGCTGTTCTAGGTGCGGCTTTTTTAACGTCAACGATACAAGCAAGAGCAGATGAAGTAGTATCTGATACCAATGGTCCTGTCAATACTGAAATGGTGGGCACTGGAAATGCAGCGACCAATCTACCTCAAGCTCAAGGACCAGCCAGTCAGGCATCTAAAGAGAGTCAGGCGCGAGAAGGTCAGGCAGATGGCGGTGTGACAGTGACTGTTCCAACAGCTGGTTTAGATGAAAGCGTTAAAAAGGCTCAAGAAGCTGGACTGACAGTGGTCAAAGACCCAGCTGTTGACAAAGGAGTCGCTCAGACTGCTCAAGAAACTGCAGACAAAAAAGCGGAGATTGCAGCAGATTATGAAGCGCAAGTAACCGAGATTGACGCCAAGGTCAAGGAGTACAAAGAAAAAGTATCAACCTACGAGGCGGAAGTAGCTCGGATTACAGCAGAAAACAAAGCGATAACGGAGCAATACGCTAAAGATTTGGCTGCTCATCAAGCAGAAGTAGCTCGGATCACAGCAGAAAATGCTCAGTTGAAAGCAGATTATGAAGCTGCCCTAAGTAAATACAAAACAGATTTAGCAACGATTCAAAAGACCAACGCAGATAATGCGGCTGCTTACCAAGCTGCAAAAGCGGCCTATGATGCAGAATTAGCCCGTGTTCAAAAACTGAATGCAGAAACAAAGGCTAATTATGATACGGCTCTGGCGGCTTATGCTAGTGAGCTGGACCGTGTTCAAAAGGCGAATGCGGCAGCTAAGGCCCGGTATGAAAAAGCTTTGGCTGACACTGAAGCTGCTAATGCTAAGATTGCTGCTGATAATGAAGCTATTAAACAGAGGAATGCGGCTGCAAAAGCGGCCTACGAGGCAGCACTTGCCCAATATCAAACAGATTTAGCAACTGTCCGAAAAACCAATGCTGATAATGAAGCGGCATATCAAGCGGCTCAGGCGAATTATCAGGCAGAATTGGCTCGTATCCAAAAGGAAAATCAAGATAAAAAAGTTCAATATGAAGCAGATTTAGCAGCTTATGAAGCTAAAAAGACTCAAATTGAAGCTGAAAATGCAGCAGCTCAAAAAGAATATGAGCAAAAGCTAGCAGAGAATCAAGCTAAGAATGCCACTATAGCAGCTGAAAATGAAGAAATCAAGAAGCGTAATGCTCAAGCCCAAGCAAACTATCAAGCTCAGTTGGCCCAGTATAATGCTGATTTGGCTGTCTATAACACAAAATTAGCCAAGTATCAGCAAGATAAGGCTAAATATGATGCTGAACAGGCCAAGATTAAGGCTGGTCTGGCTCTCGCAGAAACAAAGAAGACTGAAGACGGGCATTTGAGCCGTCCAATTGCGCAAAGTCTGGTTTTCAAATCAGAACCTAATGCTGATCTGTCACTGACTACAAATGGTGAGTTCGTCAGCTATGCTGGCATGGAAGCCGCTGTAAAGAACACTGCAGAGTTTTCTAAGAAACTCTTCCAGTTGGACAACTTCAAAGTAACAGATATTCAAAATGCTAACTATCAGACCAATCAGCAGGAAAGCTTTGGTACGGTTGGTAAGTATGCAGACTATAGTTCTAACGTAACAAGTGGTAAAGGGCCAACTGAATGGTCTTCTGTCTTGTTGCGTCGCGGTGAGTCTGCTACAGCAACCTATACAAATCTCCAGGGGACTTATTATCGAGGGAAAAAAGTTTCTAAAATTGTCTATACTTATACCCTTGATCCAAGCTCTCAATTCCGCAATGATAAGGCCTGGTTAGGTATTTTTAAAGACCCGACAATGGGAGTTTTTGCTTCAGCTTATACAGGAAATTTTGAAGATGCAACCTCTCTCTTTGTGAAGACGGAATTTGTCTTTTATGATGATAAAGGCCAACCTATTAATTTTGATCAGGCTTTGATGTCCGTGGCTTCCCTCAACCGTGAAGCTAATTCTATCGAAATGGCCAAAGATTATACCGGAACTTTCAACAAGATTTCGGGTTCATCTATTGGTGAAAAGAACGGTCAAATCTATGCGACCGAGTCTGAAAACTTCCGAGAAGGAGAGGGCGGTTCTCGTTTTACAATGTATACACGCCGCGGTGTGCCTGGCTGGGATACTACAGATGCTCCGAATTCATGGTATGGAGCAGGGGCGGTAGAAATTTCTGGCACTACCAACAGCATGACGATTGGAACAATTTCGTCTTCTGAAGTGTTAGGCCAGCCAGCAGCAACTGATCCACGTAGGGCTGACAAGTTAGCCCCTAAGAAACCAAATATTTGGTTTGCGATTAATGGTGATATCCGAGCGACTGATCTGCCAGTCATCACAGTAGAAGAACCGGAGGCTCCAGTAGCCCCTACAGCTCCTGCAGTGCCAAGTGAAGAAGCGCTTAAGCCTTTGGATCCAGCTTCAACTGCACCAACACCGAAGGCTCTTCCAACACCTCCGGCAGCACCGACTTATGAAAAAGATCCGACGCCACCGACGCGTACACCAGATACACCGGAGCCTAACAAGCCGGTAGAACCAACTTATAGCCCGCTGCCAACCTTACCAGCAGAGCCTGTTTATCAAAAAGGGCCAGCAGCACCAGTAGCTCCGACTGTGCATTATCATTATCATCTCTTGCAATCTCAACCGCAGATTCATAAAGAGATTCAAAATGACCAAGGCACCAATATTGATAAGACTCTGGTGGCTAAGCAGTCCGTTGTTCAGTTTGCTCTAAAGACAGAAGCTCTTCCAGCTAGACGCAGTGAGACGACTTCCTTTGTCATTGCTGATCCATTACCAAGTGGCTATGAAGTTGACTTAGAAGCAACAAAAGTTGCTAGCGTAGGTTTTGATGTTAGTTATGATAATGCTAATCACACAGTGACATTCAAAGCAACTGCAGCAACACTCGCTATTTATAATGCTGATTTGACGACTGAGGTTGTCACGCTCTTCCCTACTGTAATTGGCCGAGTACTAAATGATGGCGCGACATATACTAATAATTTTACTCTGACAATCAATGATGCCTATGGTGTTCGCTCAAACCTAGTACGCGTGACTACGCCAGGCAAGCCTGATGATTCAGACAATCCTAGCAATAATTACATCAAGCCAACCAAGGTCAATAAAAACAAGGCAGGCTTGGTGATTGATGGCAAGGAAGTCTTGGCTGGTTCGACCAATTACTACGAGCTGACTTGGGATTTGGATCAGTATAAGGGTGACAAATCATCTAAGAGCACGATTCAAAAAGGTTTCTACTATGTAGATGACTATCCGGAAGAAGCACTTGAACTTCGTCCGGAATTAGTCAAGCTAGTAGATGCAGATGGCAAGGCTGTGGCAGGTGTGACAGTGACCCACTACGAGAGTCTTGAAAAAGCCCCTGCAGCAGTTCGAGAGCTCCTTCAAAAGGCGAATATCACTGTTAAAGGTTCTTTCCAACTCTTTGCAGCAGACGATGCCCAAGCCTTTTATGACCAATATGTCGTAACAGGTAAGTCTTTGACCATAACAAGCCCTATGGCAGTCAAAGAAGGAATGGGTCGCACAGGCGGTAAATTCGAGAACCGAGCTTATCAAATTGACTTTGGAAATGGTTATGCGACAGACGTAGTCGTCAACAATGTTCCTAAAATCAGTCCTGAAAAAGATATTACATTGAGTCTTGATCCAACAAGTGCAGAAAACTTGGATGGCAAGGAACTGACTTTGGGACGGCATTTTAACTATCGTCTCATCGGAGGCTTGATCCCTGCTAACCACTCCGAAGATTTGACAGACTATAGCTTTGTGGATGATTATGATCAACGAGGCGATGAGTACACAGGTGCTTACAAAACCTTTGCCAAAGTAGACATCACGCTCAAAGATGGTAAGGTGATAAAGGCTGGTACAGACTTGACTGAGTATACAGCTGCGAATGTTGATCTTGAGAAAGGTTTGATTTCTATTCGTTTCAAGGAAGAATTCTTAGAGACTATTTCTCTGGATTCAGCTTTTCAGACTGAAACCTATCTACAGATGAAGCGGATTGCTGCGGGTACTTTTGAAAATACCTACATCAATACGGTCAATCATGTAGTCTATGCTTCAAATACGGTTACAACAGTCACTCCTAAGGCACAGCATCTGCTTGTTTCAGATGTAAACGATCCAAGAAGAGCCAATCAAACTCCAGCAGCTAAAAAGATTCCAGCTTCTCTTCTGCCAGAAACGGGAGCAAAAGATACAGTCTATCTGCCATATCTAAGTTTAGCAGCCATTATCGGTGCTTTAGGTCTAGGAAAATTGAAAGGTAAAGAAGATTGATAATGGATGAGGCTAGGGAATCCCTAGCCTTTTTATCTTTAAGAATACTGCAAAATCTCATGTAGCAAAAGTCTAAATCATTTGTAACATGACAAAAACATAACTCTAAAAAAACTGACATGTAAATGAGGTATGATTTTTTTATCATCAAATTTTACGGAGAAACACATTTATGAAAAAAACATTTGCTAAAGCGACTCTTGGTTTAACTTCTACAGCTTTTTTGGCGACAATCGGCGCTCAAGCTGTTCATGCAGATTCTTATGTTGTCCAGCAAGGGGACTCTTTTTTTGCCATTGCTAGTGCCAATGGAATGAATCCTTACGAACTTGCTGCCAATAATGGAAAGACAATTTTTGATACGATTAACCCAGGAGATGTGTTGCAAGTAAATGGCACTGCTTTGGCTCAGACATACAATCCTTACAGCGCTCCAGCTTATGAAGCGACAAGTGATGCTGCTTTGGTATCTGATACTGAAGATGTTGTCTTAAATACGCCAACTGACTATGGCAATTCTTACCCAATCGGCCAATGTACTTGGGGTGTGAAAGAAATGGCGCCTTGGGCAAGTAACTGGTGGGGCAATGCTAATACTTGGGCAATCAATGCTGGTGCTCAGGGTTATGCAACAGGAAATATCCCAGTACCAGGCGCTATTGCAGTTTGGGATGGTGGCGAATACGGACATGTTGCTTATGTGACAGATGTGCAAAGCGACAGCTCAATTCAAGTTCTAGAAGCGAACTATAATCGCCAAAAGCAAATTAACAACTATCGTGGCTACTTTAACCCAAATGAATTTATGGGTGGAGTTACTTACATTTATCCAAACTAAAGATAATAAAAATGCGGCTGGGACAGATAATGTCTCAGTTTTTAAATAGTCGATAGCTCTTGATGCGGTAGCTGATAGGGCTTTTTCTTTGTGTGGGAAAAGTCCTGAGCCGAAAGAGTTTTTTTGAGCCGAAATATGTTAAAATGAAGAGAGGGAGGATTTCCTGGAAGGAGACTAATGAGTTATTTCAATAAGTACAAGTTTGATAAATCGAAATTTCGTCTGGGCATGCGTACCTTTAAGACCGGTCTGGCTGTATTCATCATCCTTCTGCTCTTTGGCCTTTTTGGTTGGAAAGGGCTGCAAATCGGTGCTTTGACGGCAGTCTTTAGTCTTCGTGAGGATTTTGATAAGAGTGTCCACTTCGGGACATCGCGAATCTTAGGAAACAGCATCGGTGGTTTTTACGCTCTGCTCTTTTTCATTGTCAATAGTGTCTCTAAGGAGCAGTATTGGGTCACACTCCTTTTAGTGCCGGTCTGCACCATGCTGACAATCATGACCAATGTCGCTATGAACAACAAGGCGGGAGTCATTGGCGGAGTATCTGCCATGCTGATTATTACCCTGTCCATTCGGCCGGAAGATACCATTTTGTATGTCTTTGCCAGAATCTTTGAAACCTTCATGGGAGTCTTTGTTGCAATTCTGGTAAATTCTGATATAGATCGGCTTCGAACCATTTTTGAAAAGAAAAAATAAATCCGTGTAAGAAAATCTAACATTATTTCTTGACATAAGATTGATTTCAGCCTATAATAGTGCGTAGAGAGGAATTTGAATGAAGGAAAAAGAGTTTCGCCGAAACATGGCAGTCTTTCCAATCGGCAGTGTTATGAAACTGACGGACCTATCTGCCCGTCAGATCCGTTATTATGAAGACCAGCATCTGATTACCCCAGCTCGAAATGAGGGCAACCGTCGGATGTATTCTTTGAATGATATGGACCGTCTTTTAGAAATTAAAGATTATATTTCGGAAGGTTATAATATCGCTGCAATTAAGAGGAAATATGCTGAGCGTGAAGCCAAGTCCCGCAAGACCATTAGTGAAAAAGATGTCCGCCGTGCCCTGCATCATGACATCTTGCAGCAAGGCCGTTTTGCTTCTTCTCTGCCAACCTTTGGTCAGATGCGTCGACCATAGCTATTTTGTTTGAATGACAAGGAGAAATTTAATGTCTATTACAGCAGCTGATATCCGTCGCGAAGTAAAAGAGAAAAATGTTACCTTTATTCGTCTTATGTTCTCTGATATTTTAGGAACTATGAAGAATGTAGAAATTCCTGCCACGGATGAACAGCTTGACAAAGTCTTATCCAATAAAGCCATGTTTGATGGTTCTTCCATCGAAGGTTTTGTCCGTATCAATGAATCAGATATGTATCTCTATCCTGATCTGGATACTTGGACGGTCTTTCCTTGGGGAGATGAAAACGGCAGTGTGGCGGGTCTGATTTGTGATGTTTACACGACAGATCATGTACCGTTTCTAGGGGATCCTCGCAGCAACCTCAAGCGCGCCCTCAAGCATATGGAAGAGCTAGGATTCAAGTCCTTTAACCTCGGACCAGAGCCAGAGTTCTTCCTCTTTAAGCTGGATGAAAATGGGGATCCGACGCTGGAAGTCAATGACAAGGGTGGCTATTTTGACTTGGCGCCGACAGACTTGGCAGACAATACCCGTCGGGAAATCGTCAATGTCCTGACCAAGATGGGTTTTGAAGTAGAAGCTAGCCACCATGAGGTCGCAGTCGGCCAGCACGAGATTGACTTTAAGTATGATGAAGTGCTTCGGGCTTGTGATAAGATTCAGATTTTTAAGCTGGTTGTGAAAACTATTGCTCGTAAGCACGGCCTTTATGCGACCTTTATGGCTAAGCCGAAGTTTGGCATTGCGGGATCTGGTATGCACTGTAACATGTCCCTCTTTGATCAAGATGGCAATAATGCCTTCTTCGATCCAGAAGATCCAAAAGGTATGCAGCTGTCAGAAACAGCCTACCATTTCTTGGGTGGTTTGATTAACCATGCTTATAACTATACAGCTATCATGAATCCAACGGTTAACTCGTACAAACGTCTGGTTCCTGGCTATGAAGCGCCAGTTTATATCGCTTGGGCAGGACGCAATCGCTCGCCATTGGTGCGTGTGCCAGCTTCTCGTGGTATGGGTACTCGCTTGGAGTTGCGCTCCGTTGACCCGATGGCCAATCCATATATTGCTATGGCTGTTCTCTTGGAAGTTGGACTGCACGGTGTTGAAAATAAAATCGAAGCTCCAGCCCCAATCGAAGAGAATATCTATATCATGACTCCAGAGGAGCGTAAGGAAGCAGGAATTACAGACCTGCCATCAACTCTTCACAATGCCTTGAAGGCCTTGACAGAAGACGAAGTTGTGAAAGCAGCACTTGGCGAGCATATCTATACAAGCTTCTTAGAAGCTAAGCGTATCGAGTGGGCTAGCTATGCAACATTTGTCTCTCAATGGGAAGTGGATAATTATCTAGATTTATACTAAACTTAGAGCAGGAGGATTGGCATATCCCCTGCTTTTTCGTGGAGGAGGAGAAAAATGGAAGAATTTCATGATTTTATAAAGCAGGTTTTTGATGAGCAATATGAGGCTTGTTTTAGTTCAGGTATGCTTGAAAAACTTGAACCTCAAGATTATTATCTAAGGCGGGAGGAGGGTGGCCGGTTGATTGCCTTGCTCCATGCCCAACAGGTGCTGGAAAACATTCATATCAAGGCTTTGGTGGTGGATAAAGAACATCAGAAAAAAGGTTTGGGAGCCAGTCTGCTGGCAGAATTAGAAGAAAAGGCTGCAGAAGCTGGAGTAACTAGTATTACCTTGTCCACTAAATCTTATCAAGCCAAGGATTTTTACATCAAGCAAGGCTATGAAATCTATGCCAGTCTAACAGATGTCCCGCAAAAGGGCATTACCAAGTATCATTTTATCAAGCGATTGAGCTGAGCTAGTCTCAATAGATGGAAGTCAATTTGGCTTCTGTTTTTTATGCTATAATAATAGCAATGACTGTTAAAAGGAATAGGAAATGAAAAGGCAGAAAACAATAGGCATAGCTTTAGTAAGTCTAGGAATTATCGGTGGAGCTTTTTTCCTTGGAAATCAGGAGAGCTTAAATAAAATTATAACCAAAAAGCCAGACTTGCAAACGATAAAAGAAAAGCAGTTGGATGAATTGAAAAAGCATGAGGAAGAAATTAAAGATTTTATCAAGTCACAAAATCCTAAGATTGAATCTGTTCAGGTGGATTGGAACCAGACAAACTGGGAAGAAGTAGGCAATGGTACTCCATGGGGAGGAGGAGAAGTGATAAGAATTTTTGGAGGATTTAACCATATTGAAGACTCGAGTTGGAGTGTTTTGGTTGATGTAAAAGATGGGAAAGTGGATATCAATTCTATCATGCAAGGTAGTCCATTACGAGCAGGAGGAGAGATTTTTGAGTGAGAGCAGTTCAAATCATCGGATAATTTCTATACAGATTTCACACATCTTTTTATGTAATTTGGTGTTATAATATGTAACTTCTATTGTCTAGGAGGAAGAAAATGAAGAAACATAAAATCATTTGGTTGGCATTAATTGCTCTTGTTATTGGAGTAGGAAGGCTATATATGTTAAGTCAGAGTAATTTGTTTTCAGATGGCAAAGCTAATTTGCAATCCATAAAAGAGAAACAGCTAGATTATTTAAAGTCACAAGAGGAAGAGATTAAAAAATTTGTGAAGTCACAAAATCCGAAAATTGAATCAGTGGAGATCAATTGGGAGGAAACGAATTGGGAAGAAATTGGCAACGGAACACCACGGGGCGCTGGAGAAATTGTTAATGTATATGGGAGATTCAATCATATTGAAGATTCTTCTTGGAATGTCACCTTTTTAGTAAAAGATAATGAGGTAGTTCCAAATTCAATGTCTTTAGCAAATGATTTATATGTAGGAGGTAGGATTTTTGAGTAATAGTAATTTAAAAACCTTTGATAATTTTATGTAGATTTGGCAGATTCCTCTAAGTAATCATGAATTACAGCATATGTAGCTTCTAAAGGTTAGGAGGAGTAAATGAAAAAACATTTTACAATAATAGCGATAATTGTGGCCGTAATAACCATCGGAGCAAGCATCTATATAATCAATAAGGATGATAGTTTTAACAAAGCTTTCGATGGCAAAGCAGATTTGCGAACCACGAAAGAAAAGCAGCTGGATTATTTGAAGAAGTACCAAGATGAAATAAAGAATTTTATCAAGTCACAAAAACCGAAAATTGAATCAGTGGAAATTGATTGGGAAGAAACGCAATGGAATCAAGTTGGAAATGGCACTCCCCAAGGCGGGGGAGATGTTATTGATGTTTATGGAAGGTTCAATAATATTGAAAATTCTGGTTGGCATGTCATGATAGATGTACCTGAGGGAGAATTCAATATAGGTGCCATGACATTGGTAAATTATTTAAGTGTTAATGGCGATGAATTTGAGTGATTCTTTCTTTCATTCGAGTAAGCAATTAGATATTTTATTTAAAGAAGGAAGACTTATCTCTATTGATTTGGAAATGGCGACTCATATGATTTCAAGTGCCTTGAATGAGTTGTCTCTTTTTCTAGCTGAGAAAGAGGAAGAAGCAGAAGTCAGAGGAATAGTGAGAAGTCTGTTAAGAGGAATTAAAAATCATGGCGAAAAAGGTTAAAGATTATTATGATTTGGTTTATGCGGAAGATTTGAGCCGTCGCTTGCAAGAAGCTACAGATAAATTTGATGCTCAGCATTTTATGTCTCTAGTTGAAAGCGAATTAGAGGCTTTGGAATTTACTCAGCGTCAAGAGTTGCTGGCAAAGAGTATCAAAGAATGCTTGCCGCTTTCTTATGCTGATTCTCTGAAGGTTTTTGAGCAGATACTTGGTCCGGAGTTAGAGGGCGACTTGGGGATGTTCTCAGAAGGGTACTGGTTGTGGCCGATTGGCAAATACGTAGAACTTTACGGAAGTCAGGAATTCGAGCTGAGTGCAGCCTTCAGCAAGGAATTAACCAAGCGATTTACTGGAGAATTTTCCATGCGGCCCTTGCTGGCTAATTATCCTAAAGCTACGATGGATTTACTGCTAGAGTGGAGCCAAGATGAGAATATGCGCGTCCGCAGATTAGCCAGCGAGTGTATGCGTATCCGACTGCCCTGGGCTAAGAAGCAGACTGTGGTCTTAGATTATTTTGATGAATTTACCGCTATTTTAAAGAATCTAAAGGATGATGCGGATAAATCAATCCAAAAAAGTGTCGCTAATAATCTGAATGATTTATATAAAGAAGCTCCTGAAAAGTTTGAGTGTATTATTCAAGCTTGGCAAGAGGAAAAGCTGAGTCCGAGCTGCACTTGGATTATCAAGCATGCCTCTCGAACAAAAAATAAAGCAGAAAAATAAGCCTTGCTAAATCTAGCAAAGCTTATTTTTTAGTTATCTTCGTCTGGTGTAAGCACCATCGGAATAATAATAGGTTCGCGCTCGGTACTTTCGTAGAGGAAAGGACGCAAGGCGTTGACGATAGCGCCGCTGACAGATTGGACGCTGGCATCTTTATTCTTGAGTGCAATGCGAATAGCATTGAAGAGGATGCGCTGGCTTTGGCGAATGAGGTCACCTGATTCGCGCATGTAGATAAAGCCGCGGCTGAGAATATCTGGACCGGCTAAAATCATCTTGGACTCAAAGTCAACCGTCGCAACAGCCAGAACCACACCGTCCTCTGACAGGTCTTTACGGTCGCGCAGGACTGCAGCTCCGATTTCACCAATGCGGTTCCCATCAACATAAATATCCTGAGCGTTGAAGCTGCCGGCAATACGAGCTGAGTCAGCTGTCAGAGCCAGCACATCACCATTGCTCATGATGAAGATATTGTCTTTTGGTACTCCAGTATCAACGGCTAGACCTGCATGGACTTTTTGCATACGGTATTCACCATGGACTGGCATGAAATATTTAGGCTTGATCAAGCGAAGCATGAGTTTCTGCTCTTGCTGGCCACCGTGTCCAGAGGTGTGGATGTTGTTAATCTTACCGTGAATCACTTCTACACCAGCCTCGGAAATGATGTTAATCAACTTGTTAACGCTGGTCGTATTACCAGGGATAGGACTGGATGAGAAGATGACTGTATCTCCAGGCTGCAGCTGAACCTGACGGTGGGTACCATTAGCAATCCGAGAAAGTGCTGCCATCGGCTCACCCTGACTTCCGGTACACATAATCAGCACTTCGCCAGCTGGATAGTCCTTGAGTTCATTTGGCTCGATGAAGGTATCTTTAGGAACCTTGATATAGCCCAGCTCAATCCCATTGACAATAGCCTTTTCCATGGAGCGGCCAAAGACCGCAATCTTACGACCGGTCTTAACAGCAGCATCTGCTGCCTGCTGGAGCCGGAAGATGTTTGAAGCAAAGGAGGCGAAAATAATCCGTCCGTGGATGCCTTCGATAATCTTCATGATAGACTGCCCGACCACTTTTTCGGAATTGGTAAAGGTCGGAACTTCAGCATTGGTCGAGTCAGATAGGAGACAGAGAACGCCTTCTTCGCCCAGAGCGGCCATACGGTGCAGGTCGGCCGGCTCTCCGACTGGTGTAAAGTCAAACTTGAAGTCACCGGTACAGACAATCTTACCCTGCGGCGTATGGATGACAATTCCCAAAGGCTCTGGAATAGAGTGGGTTGTCCGGAAGAAAGTAGCTTTCAGATGCTTGAACTGCAGTTCTGTGTTTTGATTGATTTCATAGAGCTTGGCATCGCGCAATAGACCATGCTCTTCTAGCTTGCCGCGAATGAGGGCCAGCGCTAGAGGACCAGCATAGATAGGAACATTGGCTTGCTTGAGCAGGAAAGGAATACCGCCGATATGGTCCTCGTGCCCGTGGGTGATGAGGACAGCTTTTACGCGGTCAATATTTTCTACGATATAAGAATAGTCGGGAATGACATAGTCGATTCCTAGCAGGTCGTCTTCTGGGAACTTGATACCGGCATCCACAATGATGATTTCATTTTGGTATTCAATCCCGTAGGTGTTTTTACCGATTTCGCCTAACCCACCAATCGCAAAAACGCCAACTTCTTTGGGTTTTAAGGTATATGCCATGGGTTAGAACTCCGTCAATTCAAAAGTGCCTGACTCTTTTTCATATTCGAGGTGTTTGTCAGACAAGAGCTCGATAAATTCAATATTGTAAGGGGTATTTTCTTCGATGAGCTTACGAGCCTGAATGCGGCCTTCCAACTCACTGTCAGCTTGAATATCCAAATAGAGGGCGCGTGTCTTTTCACGGCGCGGGCTGCGCTCTTTTGTTTCCTGATAAAAAACTTTGTAAATCATTACATTTCCTTTCATATTTTCATGATTAACCTGCAGAAAACAACAGCTGATTAGCTGTTTTCTTTTATTTAATTCTGAGTAGTAGATTAATCCTGATTCGTTACAATTATAATGATTATAACATAAAATAAGGGAATAGTAAAAGGTGTAAGTCAGAAAAGTATTGAAAGCTTTTTCTGGAATTTCTTGACTTATCTAGGTAGTTTTCTGTCCTGAGTCTATGCTTGTCGCTGCTTTTATAGTATAATAAGAGGCAAACAATCGAGTAAGGAAAAGAATGATGAACATTTTAGCGATGGATACGTCCAACAAAGCTCTGTCCTTGGCCCTTTTGCATGATAAGGAGCTCTTGGGACAGGTGACGCTCAATATCAAGAAAAATCATAGCATTACCCTTATGCCAGCTATCGATTTTCTGATGAATAGTCTGGACATGAAACCGACAGATTTGGATCGTATCGCGGTGGCGCAGGGTCCAGGCAGCTACACAGGTCTGAGAATTGCGGTGGCGACAGCCAAGACTCTGGCTCATACTCTCAAGATTGAGCTGGTCGGTGTGTCTAGTCTGCAGGCTTTAGTACCAGAGCAGGTGGAAGGCCTGGTCATTCCTGTCATGGATGCCCGCCGCAATAATGTCTATGCTGGCTTTTATCAGTCTGGTCAGACTGTGCAGCCGGAAGCTCATCTGCCTTTGGCAGAGGTTTTGGAAATAGCTGACGCTGCTAACCAGCCGGTCACCTTTGTCGGAGAAACGACAGCTTTTGTGGAGCAGATTGAAGCGGCTCTTCCTCAGGCTGCCATTCAGCCGACCTTACCAGACGCAGCAGCTGTTGGTCGTCTCGGTTTAGACCTGCCAGCCCAGTCCATTCATGATTTTATTCCTAACTATCTCAAGCGGGTAGAGGCCGAGGAAAATTGGCTCAAGACCCATCATGAATCCAGTGATTCTTACATTCAGCGCCTATGATTGAGATGAGAAAATGGAGCGCTGACTCGGATGTGGACGCGGTACCTCTCGCAGAAGAGCTGGAACAGCTCTTACTTGCAGTCTATGAGGTCAGTCCTTGGACCGCAGGCCAAGTGGAAGAGGTTCTGCGCTCGGATGTGAACAGTTGTATGCTAGCAGAAGATGGGGAACAGCTTGTCGGCTTTTTAGTCTGGCAGGAGACAGACTTTGAAGCAGAAGTTCTGCAGATTGCTGTATTGCCTAGCTATCAGGGACAGAAAATCGCGACAGCCTTGTTTGGCTTTTTACCAGCAGATAAAGAAATTTTCCTCGAAGTGAGGGAGTCCAACAAGCCAGCTCTGCTATTTTACAAAAAAGAAAACTTTGAAGAAATCGCGCGGCGGAAGGCCTACTACCATGCGCCGGTGGAAGATGCGATTGTCATGAAAAGAGAGATCCATGAAAGATAGATATATTTTAGCTTTTGAGACATCTTGCGACGAGACCAGTGTGGCGGTTCTGAAGAATGAGACGGAGCTTTTGAGCAATGTCATTGCCAGCCAGATTGAGAGTCACAAGCGTTTTGGCGGAGTGGTACCGGAAGTGGCCAGCCGTCACCATGTGGAGGTCATTACGGTTTGCATTGAGGAGGCCTTGGCAGAAGCAGGGATTAGCGAGGAGCAGGTCACAGCGGTGGCCGTCACCTACGGTCCTGGTCTGGTTGGGGCGCTTCTGGTCGGCTTGGCAGCGGCCAAGTCCTTTGCTTGGGCTCATGATATTCCCTTGATTCCGGTCAATCACATGGCTGGACACCTGATGGCAGCCCAGAGTGTGGAGCCCTTGGAATTTCCCTTGCTGGCTCTCTTGGTCAGTGGCGGCCATACCGAGCTGGTCTATGTTAGTCAGGCTGGTGACTATAAGATTGTGGGGGAAACTCGCGATGATGCGGTCGGTGAAGCCTATGATAAGGTCGGTCGAGTCATGGGGCTGACCTATCCAGCAGGCCGGGAGATTGATCTGCTGGCTCATGAGGGACAGGATATTTATGATTTTCCGCGGGCCATGATTAAGGAAGACAATCTGGAATTTTCTTTTTCCGGTCTCAAGTCGGCCTTTATCAACCTGCACCACAATGCCCAGCAAAAAGGAGAGGTCTTATCTAATCAAGACTTGTCAGCAAGCTTTCAGGCGGCGGTCATGGATATTCTCATGGCCAAGACTAAGAAAGCGCTGGAAAAATATCCAGTCAAGACTCTGGTCGTGGCGGGCGGTGTTGCGGCCAATCAAGGCCTGAGAGAACGCTTGGCAGCTGAGATTCAGGATGTTAAGGTAATCATTCCGCCTCTGCGCCTTTGCGGTGACAATGCTGGTATGATTGCCTATGCCAGTGTCAGTGAGTGGAATAAGGAAAATTTTGCCAGTCTGGATCTGAATGCTAAGCCGAGTCTGGCTTTTGAAACGATGGAGTAAAGGAGAAGAATGCGCGGACAGACATTTAAACAGGGGGCACAAGCGGCAGTGCCAACGGCTCTGGGCTATATTGGAATTGGTCTAGCTTGCGGCATCATGGCGGCGCCTTATATGAATCCCTTGGAGATGGGGCTGATGAGTATTCTAGTTTATGCTGGCAGTGCCCAGTTTGCCATGATTGGTTTATTTGCCCAGCAGGCGCCGGTTTTGGCCATCGCACTGACTGTTTTTCTCATCAATATCCGGCATCTTCTGCTCTGTCTGCATGCATCGACCCTTTTTCGTAAGGCTAGCTTGATGCAGAATATTGTCATTGGCTCTTTTTTGACGGACGAATCTTATGGGGTCTTGATGGGAGAGCAGGTGCATACAGAAGAGATTGCGGCTAGCTGGATGATGGGTAACAATTTCATGAGTTATACTTCTTGGGTTTTGGGTACTATTTTAGGAACTGCCCTCGGCGCCCTTCTGCCCAATCCTGAGAGCTTTGGCCTAGACTTTGCCCTAGTCGCCATGTTTATTGGTATTTTCTCTTCTCAGTTTACAATCATGCTGCGTCGGGTCAAGATAAAGAAGCTCTTTTTCGTCTTGGGTGTGGTGGGCATTGCCTACTTGCTCCTAACCATGCTGCTTCAAAATTCGTTAGCGGTGCTTTTTGCAACCTTGCTAGGCTGTACGGTGGGGGTGATTTTGGATGATAAGTAAGTATATTTTGCTGGCCATTCTTTTGTCAGCCCTAGTCACTTGGATTCCGCGGGTTTTGCCCTTTATCCTAGTCAAGTACAAGGGGCTTCCGCCCATGGTAGAGCGTTTTCTCAAATATCTGCCAGTTTCCATTATCTTTGCCCTAATCCTGTCCAGTGTCACCAATGCTAAAACAGGCCAGTTGCCGAGTTTTAAATGGCTGGATTTAATGGCCATTTTTCCGACTAGCTATGTGGCTTTTAAGTATAAAAACTTAATTGCAACTGTTATATTTGGCGTGGTCTTGGTGGCCCTGCTACGCTATCTGGCTGGATTTCTTGGGCTGTAAAGAAGATACAAGACAGATTGAATCGGTCGATTCGGTCTGTTTTTTTGCTAAATTCTAAGAATTATCTGAAAATATAATATTTTATGCTATAATGGAAGCAATCAAAATCATGGAGGTTCGGAAATGGCAGAAGCAGGTCATAAATTTTTAGCAAAATTAGGAAAGAAACGCCTTCGTCCCGGTGGTAAGCTGGCAACTGACTGGCTGATTGAGCAGGGGCAGTTTTCCAGCGATAAGAAAGTTCTAGAAGTTGCCTGCAATATGGGAACTACAACGATTGAATTAGCAAAAAAATATGGTTGCCAGATTACTGCAGTTGATTTGGATAAGGCTGCGCTGGCTCAGGCTAAGCTTAATGGAGACAAAGATGGTGTTAGTGAACTCGTCACATTTGAGCAGGCTAATGCCATGAAGCTGCCTTATGATGACAATTCTTTTGATATTGTTATCAATGAAGCTATGTTGACCATGCAGACGGATAAGGGGAAAGCTAAATGTATGGATGAGTACTATCGGGTGCTGAAGCCAGGTGGAGTGCTCCTCACCCACGACGTCATGCTCAAGCAAAAAGATGAGAATGTCCGAGAAGAGCTATCTCGTGCGATTAATGTCAATGTGGGGCCTCTAACCGAGGGATCTTGGATTCAGCTGGCACGTTCTCATGCTTTTGACCGTGTGGACACCTTTGTCGGTGAAATGACCTTGATGAGTCTTCGAGGTATGATTTATGATGAAGGACTTGGAGGAACTCTGAAAATCTGCTTTAATGCCCTTAAAAAAGAGAACTACGGCCAGTTTATGAAGATGTTTAAGATGTTCCAAAAGAATCAAGAAAAACTGGGCTTTATTGCCATGATTTCTCGTAAGTAATTGCTAGCCACTTTGGAAGAACTACGGCGGTTAAAAAAATTTTTAAAAAAGCTTGACCCTGACCTTAGGTCAGGGTTTATACTATAGTGGTAAGGAGGTCTATCATGTACCATATCAAAGAAGCGGCGCAGCTCTCAGGTGTCTCTGTGAAAACCCTGCATCATTATGATAAAATCGGACTGTTAGTCCCCGCCAAATCAGAAAATGGCTATCGGACATATAGCCAAGCTGATTTAGAGCGGCTGCAGGTCATCCTCTACTATAAGTATCTGGGCTTTTCTTTGGAGAAAATAGCAGAGCTGCTGAGTCAGGATGAACAGGCTTTATTGCCGCATCTGGTTAGGCAGTTAGAGTATTTGCAGCAGGAAAGAGACCGCTTGGATACCTTGATTTCCACCTTACAAAAAACTATCCAAGAAGAAAAAGGAGAAAGAAAGATGACAATGAAAGAAAAATTCGCAGGCTTTACCTACGAAGATAATCACAAATATCATCAAGAAGCCGTCGAAGAATACGGTCAAGAAGTCATGTCGGAAGCATTGACTCGTCAAAATGGACGGGAAGAAGAATCTGCCGCAGCCTTCAATCAAGTTTTTCAAAGTCTGGCAGAGAATATGCAACAAGGCTTGCCAGTTGAAGCAGCAGAAAATCAAGAGCAGGCAGCGCGTCTCTTGCAAGCCATTCGTACTTACGGTTTTGACTGCTCACTGCAAGTCTTTGCCCACATCGGTCAGGGCTATGTCCACAATCCAGAATTCAAGAAGAATATCGATCAATTTGGATCAGGAACTGCCCAGTACACAGCAGATGTGATTGCTGCTTATGTGCAGACAAATGTGAAATAAATAGGCTAGGAATTTCCTAGCCTATTTTATTCTACTTCAAGTCATAAAGCCAGTCGTCATCGTCTTTATAGTAAAAGAATTCACTTAAATCGTCTTCTAAAAAAACACGCAGTATATCAGACATGTCACTGGTTGGCAGCTTTAAATGGGACAGATTTTTAAACTCTTCCCACCAGACCTTTCCTTCATTTGAGGATTACAGTACACCAGAATAGTGCCTTGTCTTATAGAGCAGGACGACATAACGAAAATCTTTATCATCATACCAATCCTTTATGCCGCAAAGTTGAGGCTTGGATATGGTTAATCCAGTTTCTTCTTTGACTTCTCTGATAACTGCATCGGTAAAAGATTCTCCACGCTCTACATGCCCGCCAGGAAAAGTGATGCCGGGCCAGTCAGACTTGACTCGTTCTTGGACGAGAACTTTTTCTCCGTCATAAATCATGCACATATTGACGAATTCTACATTTTCCAGTCGATTCATTTGTTTCTTCCTTTTGTTTGAGATGAATGGTGGAATCTAAACAATCACTCATACTGCAAGCTCCCTGCCACCCAGCCAGTGCAGAGGGCAGATGTGATGTTGAAACCACCCGTGTGGGCATTGATGTCTAGGACCTCTCCAGCAAAGTGGAGACCGGGAACCAGTTTGCTTTCCAGAGTTTTGGGATTAATTTCTTTGAGGTTGACGCCGCCTTTGGTTACAAAGGACTTGGCCAGGGACATTTTGCCAGTGACAGGGATTGCTAGTTCCTTGATTTGCTTGATGAGAGTCTCTTTTTCACTGAGATTGACTTGTTTGACTTTCTCGGGAAAGGGTTGGGCAAAAAAGTCTGCCATTCGCTCGGGCAGGAGGATTTTCAGGCAGTTCTTCAGGGATTTTTCCCGATGTTCTTCTAAAAAATCCGCCAGAGCCTGCTGACTCATCTGTGGCAAAAGGTCCAGATAGATGGTTTCACCGCCCTTGACAAAGCTAGACAAGCGCAGAGCTGCCGGACCTGATAGGCCAAAGTGGGTAAAGAGCAAGTCGTGGGTGATGACATGCTTGCCATAGCTGAGGGTCACATCGTCCAGCGAAATCCCCTGAAGCGCTTTGTGAGGAAAGTCAGTCAGAAGAGGACTTTCAGCAGCTTCCAGGTCAGTCACCGTGTGCTTGAAGTGTCGGGCAATATCGTGACCAAAGCCTGTCGAGCCTGTTGAAGAGTAGGACTTGCCGCCAGTCGTCACAATCAATTTCAGGCAGGTCCAAGTCTGATCGCTGGATCTGACAGTAAAAAGCTCGTCGGATTTTTTAACGGAGACGATTTCAGTATTGGTGATGACAGTGCCACCCAGCTCTGCAATTTTCTTTTCCAAAGCTTCGATGATGGTGCGGGACTTGTCTGTCGCAGGGAAAACACGGCCGTGGTCCTCAACCTTGAGTTTGACACCGTTCTCTGTAAAGAAGTTGATGATATCATGGTTGTCAAACTGGGAAAAGACGCTGTAAAGAAAGCGCCCGTTGCCTGGAATACCGGCCATGAGGTCATCTAGGTTTCCGTTGTTGGTCACATTGCAGCGTCCGCCACCTGTACCAGCTAGTTTCTTGCCCAGTCGTTTATTTTTCTCGAGGAGCAGGGTCTTCTGTCCGTAGAAAGAACTGGAAATAGCAGCCATCATGCCGGCTGGTCCTCCGCCGATGATGATTGTGTCGAAATGGTTCATGTATCTTTTTCCTTTCGTGGAGAGGGGGTGTTCGTTATCAGTCGGAGATCTTGCACTTCCTATCTGAGTATCCTTTTTGCAGCCTTACCGCTCCTCTTGGAAGAATGAAACTAGAAATCTCGAGGTTTCTACATTCAATCTTTTTTATTTTTCTTACTAAACTAATTTGTCTCATTGTATCATAAAAAAGGGCTAAAAAGATAGGAGTCAGGCTCAAAAAATATTGTGAAATTTGACAGTTAAGGCTTGATATGATAAGATTTAGGTATCTACAAACTAGAAAAAGTTTTTGAGGAAATTATGGCAATTGAAAAGACAGTCAGCGAGTTAGCCGAGATTCTTGGAGTTAGCCGCCAGGCGATTAACAATCGTGTCAAGGCACTGCCGCCAGAAGATACGGAAAAGAATGAAAAAGGAGTCACGGTGGTGACCCGCAGCGGCTTGATTAAGCTGGAAGAGATTTATAAGAAAACTATTTTTGAAGATGAACCTGTTAGCGAAGATGTGAAGCAACGCGAGCTGATGGAAATCTTGGTGGACGAAAAAAATGCTGAGATTGTCCGTCTCTATGAGCAGCTTAAGGCCAAGGACAGCCAGCTGGCTAAGAAAGATGAGCAGCTGCGCATCAAGGATGTCCAGATTGCTGAAAAGGACAAGCAGTTGGACCAGCAGCAGCAGCTAACAGCTAAGGCTATGAATGAACGTGAAACCTTGCTGTTGGAGTTGGATGAAGCCAAGGAAAAGGTGCAGGAGCAGGAAAGCAAGGGCTTCTGGGCACGTTTATTTGGAAAATAAAAATAAGGTTGGGACATCTGTCTCAACCTTGTTTTAAATAAGAATCGCTTTTTAGCAAGTTTTGTATCGTTCACAAATAAAGGAGGAAAATGAAATCACAAAGACTGGGACTTTTACGTCTCTATCGCAATCTTGATAAAATTCTGTTGCTCTTTTTCACAGTCTTTATACTTATGGAGCTGGCTTGGGTGCCTTTCAACTCCTTTGCAGCAGAGACTCTGCTCAAGCAGACAGGCTATCTCTTCTTATCTTATACGAATGCCCTTAAAGTCCTGACTTCGAATGTCTGGGTTGGCTTGGCCTTTCTAGCGCTTTTTGCGGCCAACCTCTTTGTCGCTTATTTTCAGATTGGACTGATATTTATGGGGCTCCGAAATCTTCTGGACGAGGAAGAACGAAGCGCCTTTCAGTTTATTAAGAAAAGTCTCAAAGACAGCGGCTCGCTGATTCGCTACGCCCGGCCCAGCAAGGTCCTCTTTATTGCACTGTATATGGGCTTTATCTTTCCCTTTCTGCGGCAAATTCTCAAAATCTACTATTTGAATAAAATTCTGATTCCAGAATTTATCGTGACCTATCTCAAGACGGCCTTATGGATGAAATTATCAATCTATGCTTTAGGTTTTCTGCTTTTTTTGATAGCTGTCCGACTGATGTTTGCCCTGCCCAAGCTCTTTTTTGAGCATTTCCGCCTACGAGACGCGATTCGGTATAGTTTGGAGAAGACCAAGGGGCGCTTGATTCGCTATACTTGGCAGCTCTTTTGGATATTGGCCAAGAGCTTTCTCTTCTTTCTTTTAAGCAGCATTCCGATTTTGATGTTGCAGCAGTATGCGGATGGCCAGTCCAATCAGATAGCCTTGACAGCAGCGGTTCTCAATTACTGCCTCATCAAGCTGGCTTATTACTTCATGGTAGCCTACTTTCTGATTAAGTTTGTGGCTTTTCTGACAGACAGTAAGCTGTCTGAATACCGCTACAGGAAAGGCCTGCCTCTCATGCGCTGGTTTATCCTTTTGGTCACTAGCTCTGTCTTTGCCCTTGAAGGCTTTGTCTATCTCAATCTGCCCTTGGAAAACGTCCCTCTGACCATCTCGCATCGTGGAGTTTCGCAGGGAAATGGTGTTCAGAATACGGTTGAGTCGCTAGAGAAAACCGCCCTGCTCAAGCCAGACTATATCGAAATGGATGTTCAGGAGACTAAGGATGGCCAGTTTGTCATGATGCACGATGCCAATCTAAAAGCCTTGGCTGGCGTTGATGCCAGACCGCAAGAGCTGACTCTGCAAGAGCTGACGGCTTTAGATATTTCAGAAAATGGACACACTGCCAAAATTTCCAGCTTTGATGCTTATCTCAAACGAGCCAATCAAATGGGCCAGAGACTCTTGATAGAAATCAAGACCAGCAGCTTGGACTCAGACGATATGATGGACCGTTTTCTGAGTCAATACGGAGCCAATATCAAGGTTTATGGCCACCAGATTCAGTCTTTGGACTATCAGGTTATTGACAAGACAGTCCAGTATGATAAGAGCATACCGACTTTCTTTATCCTGCCCTACAATACTATTTTCCCACGGACACTGGCTTCCGGCTATACGATGGAGTATTCGACTCTCGATGAAAACTTTGTCGATAAGCTATGGACGACGGATAAGAAGCTTTATGACTGGACCATCAATGATGCAGACAGCATCGGCAAATCCTTCCGCTTGGGTGTTGATGGCATGATAACTGATGATTTAGAGCTGGTTCAGAGCTCCATCAAGGAGCTGCAAAACAAACCCGACTATGCCCTGCTTTTGATGAGCAAGGCAGCGGATTTGCTTAATTTTGTGTAGTGGACTGGTGAGGGAACGACTATAAATCAAAAAAGACTGAAGAATCTCAGCCTTTTTTGCTGGTTCGAGTATTGCTTGACTTATGTTTAGTCAAGTTGGAAGGTTATTTATCTTGCTTAAAATGGCAATTTGCCTGCGAAAGCACCCATTTTCTTCTGAGTGGCCTCATCAATCTGAGCCAGCGCGTGATTCAGGGCCTGCGCAGTCATCTCTGACAGAGTTTCCAAATCTTCAGGATCCACAACTGCTGGATTGAAGTCAATGCTGACTACCTTTTTATCGCCAGTCAGTTTAGCAACGACTAAGTCTTGAGCTGATTTGCCGGTAAATTCTGTTGCAGCCAGTTCTGCCTGTCCTTTTTCCATTTGTTTTTGAAGCTTTTGTGCTTGCTTCATCATGCTTTGCATGTTCATCATAAGATTTTCTTTCCTTTCTCTCGCAAGGGTTAAGCCCTTGGTAATCTTCACTCTTCAAATTATATCATTTTTTGGAAAAGTGGCAAGAAGAAGATTTCTAAGAGGTTTGACAAAAATTTAGCCTTTATAGTAGAATGGTCATGAATCTATATACCAAGGAGAAGACAACTTGAAAAACAAGAAGATAAAAGCTTTGCTGTTGGTAGTGCTCTCATCCCTTTTTATCCTAATTGGCTGTAGCGGCAGTCCCAAAATTCAGGGAAAATGGAATGTACAGGATGCTAGCGGTGAACAAAAGACCATTGAAATAAAAGACAAGACCATTATTGTCAACGAAGAAGAGTATGAGTATACTCAAAATGCAGTTGGTTTTAAGAATGGAGTGAGTTATTACGGCCTGACTCGGAAAGATAATGGCGGAACATTTTCTATCGTCTTTCCTGAGAAAGATAAAAACATTGCTATTATGCTAATTCCTGACTCAGACGATGACTATCTCACAGGCAGTATGCTCTTTGCTATGAACCGCAAGGAAAAGCCAGATTATAAAAAATATGCAGAGGAATATCTCAATCTACAATAAAAGAAAAGCCCTTAGAAACTTCTGTTCTTAGGACTTTGTCTTCAATCTGAAGCGCTGAATTTCAGCGTCTTTTTCTTTTATTAATGTGATGTCATGGTTGGCAAATCCAAACTAGATTGCTCCAAATCTACCGTCAGCTGATAGTCAGTCTTATCACGGACGGTATGCTCAAAGTCTGCAGTGTAGAGGACAAGGCGCAGTTGGTCGCCTTTTTTCATCTTATAGATAGTTGGTTGCAGTTCAAAGGAAAATTCCAGCCATTGGTCAGGAGTGACTTCTTCGACAGTCAGTAGGTTGGTCCGGTTTTGCAGGTTGATGAAGCCTTTAGTGATGACGCGATGAGGCGTTTCAGTATGGGGGAGTTCAACTAGATTGTCCAGCATATAGTAGCGGCCGTTGTCCATGACTCTAGGTTCAATAGGCGTAGGAATTGCTGTGAGGCGCTTAGCTGGTCCGAAGTCCAACAATTGGGCAGAAATCAATCCCTTATCGGTGCTGGATTTGAGGCGAAGATTGAGCTGGGTGACTCCGTTGAGAAAGAGGTTCTTTTCCAAGGTCCAGTCCAGAGTAATCTGGTTGACCTTACCTTCAAAAAGCTCAGTCTTGAAGCTTTGGTAATTTTTGGCAAAACGATTATAGTCTTCTTCTGGATATTGATTTTGGATAGATTGGCAGTCTTGGCCTAGTTGGAGATGAAGTTTCTGCTCTTGTCCACCGAAGTCTTCCAAGGTCAGCCAACTTTGAGCTTGGCTGTTGTCCTGCCAGATGACTGCTGGCAGTTCGAAGTCTGATTCACATCCCAGCAGTTTCTTGCTCAGCAGAGCATTGATAGACTCACGGAAGTCGATGGACTGCCAGTTGTTCATGTAAACATGGGCACCGTTATGGAAGAAAAGATGCTTTTTGATGTGGGGCGGTAAGGCCCGAAACATATTATAGACATGGAGAGGCTTGACATTCCAGTCTTGAGAGCCGTGGGTGAAGACGACTTCGGCCTTGACCTTATCTGCATGGAGCAGGTAGTTGCGGTCATGCCAAAATTGATTGTAATCTCCGGTTCGCCGATCTAGGTCTTTGCGCTGCTGCTCTAGGCTTTGCTGATAGGCGTCGTTGTTGCGCAGGTAGTCACCAGCCCTCAGGTTGCGGGAGTAGGTCAGTTCGGTCAGGGATTCAAAATCCTCTCCTGGATAGCCGCCAGGACTTGTGACAAGGCCGTTTTCGCGGTAGTAGTTGTACCAAGAAGAAATCCCAGCTTCAGCGATAATGACTTCCAACCCATCTACACCGGTTGTTGCCAGTCCGTTGGACATGGTGCCCAGATAGGAGATACCGGTCGTAGCCACTTTTCCGTTGGACCAAATGGCCTTGATTTCCCGTTGGCGAGTGTGGTCGGTGAAGGCTCGACATCGGCCATTGAGCCAATCAATAACGTTCTTATAAGCCTCGATCTGCTGATAGTCGCCGCTGGTCATCAGTCCTTCAGAGTCTTTAGTTCCCACGCCAGACACATAGAGATTGGCAAAGCCGCGGGGCAGCAAGTAGTCATTGAGCGTGTAGGTGCCGATATGGCCTAATTTTTCCTCGGCTTCAGAGACTTCTTGGGCCGGAGCTGGCAAATCCAGTTGGAGCAATTTAAGCTCAGGATCTTGTACTGTGATTTGATGAGGATCTTTTTTTACTAAGTCCACATTCATATCATGAAGCGCCTTGTCACTGGCGGGATCATTGGTTCCTTGATGATAAGGAGAAGCGGTCATAACCGCAGGGACTTGTCCTTGATAGCGGGGCCGGATAATGCTGACCTTGATGAGATCTGGCCGACCGTCTCGATCAGTATCGACGCGTGATTCCACATAAACCACTTCTCGGATGGCATCATGGCTGGAAAAGGTTGCCAGGCTTTTGCTGTTGAAGTAGTGGTGGGTATTGTCCTCAGGAATCAAACCCTCGCTGACTAGCTTATCAACTAAGAGGTTGCCATTTTTTGTCCGAGTGTTGAGCAGCTGGTAGAGGTTTTCCAACAAGTCTCCAAATGTAATGGGAAAGCCTGTTTCTTTGCGAAAGGCCTCAACATCCGTAAAATCAATAAAGGGCGAGAACTCAAGTAGCTGAAAGGCCACAGTGTAAAAGACAGACGCCGTCAGTTCTCTGTTAGACTGGAAAAAGCTCAGCAGGTCTGTTTGGCTGTCAGCAGCCCAGGATTTTAAGAGATAATCTGTATTTTTATAAGTGAAAAAGCTGGTGCGGAGAAAATCTTCAAGATTTTCCTTATCAGAGCGATTGCTGTCATAAAAAAAGCCTAATTCAGCTAATTCTATCAACATATTTTCCCGTTTCGTTTTTGCATAACTATACTGATTAAAACGCATATTCTTCCCTCTTTTTCTTATTTTTATAAAAAATGACCTTTACATTATCCATTATACTTGATAAAATAGACTTTGTCTAAAAAATATTTAAGGAGTATCACTAAATGGATTTCGAATGGGTCGTTAAATACGCCACAGAATTTTTAGGAACAGCTATCCTCATTGTCTTGGGGAACGGAGCTGTTGCCAACGTTGAATTAAAAGGAACTAAGGGACACCAGAGCGGTTGGTTAGTCATCGCTGTCGGTTACGGTATGGGGGTCATGATTCCAGCTTTGATGTTTGGTAATGTGTCTGGTAACCATATCAACCCTGCCTTTACTTTGGGACTTGCTGTCAGCGGGTATTTCCCTTGGGCACAGGTTGCGCCATACATTGCAGCACAGATTTTGGGAGCTATCTTCGGACAGGCCTTGGTCGTTGCGACCCACCGTCCTTACTATCTGAAAACAGAAAATCCTAACAATATCTTAGGTACTTTCTCTACTATCTCTAGCCTAGACCATGGCACACCTGAATCACGTAAAGCTGCCTTGTTCAATGGTTTTATTAATGAATTTGTTGGTTCTTTTGTTCTTTTCTTTGCTGCTCTAGGCTTGACTAAGAACTTCTTTGGGGCAGAAGCGTTACAATATTTGAAACCATTTATTGAGCAATCTGGTCAGCAGTTGACTGATGCAGCAGTGAAAGCGCAAGTGGCTCCGCATACTGCAGCTGGTCTTTCAGTCGCTCACTTGGCACTTGGTTTCTTGGTAATGGCTTTGGTAACCTCTCTGGGAGGCCCTACTGGACCTGGGCTGAACCCAGCTCGTGACCTAGGACCTCGTATCCTCCACTTCATCCTGCCAGAATCTGTTTTGGGCAAACACAAGGGTGATTCAAAATGGTGGTATTCTTGGGTTCCAGTTGTGGCACCGATTCTTGCAGGTATCACAGCAGTCCTCTTGTTTAAAACAATCTACGGATAAGCACATAAGATCAGAGTTGGGGGATTTCCCCAACTCTTTTTTCGAACGATAGAGAAGGTAAAGAGGAAGAAGCAAGTTTGGCAATTTTATATTTATTTCACTATCTCTAAGGGTCATTGCTCAGACCGTTTACCAATAAATCCAAGTCCTTCTTGTTTTAAAAATTGTTTATTTGCGCATAATTTCTTGTCAAAAAGATGAAAATCCATTACAATAAAATGGTTTGGAGGAATTATGAGCGCGAATCATATTATTAGAATTATCCCTGTATTAAAAATCAATAATCGTCATTTAAACCAAGAGTTTTTTGTAAATCAGCTGGGCATGAAGGCCATTTTAGAGGAAGCTGCTTTTCTGTCTTTGGGAGATCAGACTAAGACAGAGAAACTGCAACTGGAAGAATCACCCAGTATGCGGTCGCGGCGAGTAAAAGGTCCTAAAAAATTAGCCAGAATCGTTGTCAAGGTTGCAGATGCTAAAGAAATCGAGTCTCTATTGGCCCAAAAGCCTGCTTGGACAAAGCTGTATCAAGGAGAGAAAGGTTATGCTTTTGAAGCCCTGTCGCCAGAAGGCGACCTAGTTCTCCTGCACGCAGAAGAGAATAGAGCAAATCTGCAGGAAGTCACGGCAGCGCCTGAATTTGAAAAGCAAGAGGACTTCATCGGTCTTGGCCAATTTGAGATAGAGACGGTAGAAATTCGTGTGCCTGATGCCAATGAAGCTCAAGAATTTTATAGCAAGATTGAAAATGCGCTGGACTTTCTGACCTTTATAGAAGCAGAGGGTCAAGACTTGCAGGCAGACAATGCCCTAACTTGGGACTTGACCATGCTCAAAGCTCAGGTCAATCGTTTAGAAACCGCTTCGCTGCGTCCTGTCTTTGAAGGGCACGAAATCTTTGTACCCAAGTCAGATAAGTTCCTGCTGAGTCAGGATTCGAGCAAGATTGAATTGTGGTTTGAAGCATGACTCTAGAAAAAATCATCAGCAAAATCAAAGAACAGCTGAAAGACGGTATCTATCCCGGTGCTAGTCTGGCCTTGTATCAAGCTTGCCAGTGGCATGAATTCTACTTTGGTCTAGCTGATCCGCAAGAAAAAAAGGCCACTCAAGCGGGTTTGGTCTATGACTTGGCTAGCGTCAGCAAGGTGGTCGGAGTTGGTACTCTGGCAGCCTTTTTGTATGAGCAGGGCAAGCTGGAGCTGGATTTGCCCTTGCAGCATTACTATCCGGCCTTCCATCGAGAAGACGTGACCTTGCGTCAGCTCTTGACCCACACATCAGGACTAGATCCCTTTATTCCCAATCGTGATCAGCTGACAGCTCCCGAGTTGAAAGTAGCACTCAATCATTTGACAGTGCTTGAAGGTAAGACCTTCCGCTATACGGATGTGAATTTTCTGCTCTTGGGCTTTATGCTGGAAGAGATCTATGGTCAGGCCTTGGATCAGATTTTTCAAAGTCAGATTTTCCAGCCTTGGGGTTTGACTGAGACAGGTTTTGGGCCAGTTCCAGGAGCTGTGCCGACCGTTCGGGGTGTCCAGGATGGTCAGGTTCATGACCCTAAGGCGCGTGTGCTGGGTGTCCATGCTGGCAGTGCTGGCTTATTTTCAACTCTCAAGGATTTGGAAATATTTCTGGAACATTATCTGCAGGATGACTTTGCGGGCAATCTGACCCAAAATTTTTCCAAGGAGCTAAGCAAAAGACGCAGTCTAGCCTGGAATCTAGAGGGCTGCTGGCTGGATCACACTGGTTACACGGGAACCTTTATCATGTATAATCGCAAGGAGCAAAAGGCGGCTATTTTCCTATCCAACCGGACCTATGAAAAAGACGAGCGGGCTCAATGGATCTTGGATCGTAACCAGCTGATGGACCTGATAAGAAAAGAACTTTAAAAGACTCCGGCTGCAAGCCCCGGGGTTTTATCATGTCTGCCTATATAAATATCAGTCTCTAGCCCCAGTGATTTTCTCTTAATAAAAATCGCTTTTTTTGCCAAAGTATATTAAAATAAGATAGAGAGAATCTATAGACAAGAGAAGAATATGACAAAAGAAATCGGTGTCGGCAAGGCACATAGTAAAATTATTTTAATGGGAGAGCATTCGGTGGTCTACGGCTATCCGGCCATTTCCCTGCCCCTTAATCGTATTGAAGTGACCTGTCAGGTCTTTCCGTCTGAGCGGGCCTGGACCCTCTACGCCGAGGATACGCTGTCTATGGCTGTTTTTGCCTGTCTAGAACATCTAGGTCGGCAGGGGTCTAAGATTCGCTGTCAGGTGGAGTCCATGGTCCCTGAGAAGAGGGGGATGGGGTCTTCAGCCGCAGTTAGTATTGCAGCTATTCGGGCGGTCTTTGACTACTTTGAGGAAGAACTAGATGACCAGACACTGGAGATTCTGGCCAATCGGGCAGAGATGATTGCCCATATGAATCCCAGTGGCCTTGATGCCAAGACCTGCCTTAGCGATGTAGCTATTAAGTTCATCCGCAATTTCGGTTTCAGCGAGATTGAGCTAAATCTGGATGCCTTTTTAGTCATTGCAGATACGGGCATTCACGGTCATACCCGCGAAGCTATCCGTGCTGTAGAAAGTCAGGGTCAAAAAGCTCTGCCTTTGCTGCAGGAATTGGGGAATTTAACGAAAATCCTTGAGAAAGCCATTTCTATCAAGGATCTGATGACAATGGGACAAGCTATGACCAAGGCTCATGAGAAGCTAGCCAAGCTAGGGGTTTCTTGCCAGAAAGCAGATGAGTTGGTAGCGGCAGCTCTTGAAAATGGAGCTTTGGGAGCTAAGATGAGCGGTGGCGGTCTGGGTGGCTGTGTCATTGCTCTTGTAGGAGAAAGAAGTCAGGCGGATGTCTTAGCCACCGTATTGAGAGAGAAAGGGGCCATTAACACATGGATCGAAAGCCTGTAAGTGTCAAATCCTATGCCAATATTGCAATTGTCAAATATTGGGGGAAGAAAGATGCAGAAAAGATGATTCCGTCTACCAGCAGTATCTCGCTGACACTGGAAAATATGTATACCGAGACGCAGCTGAGTCCTTTGCCGGCTACAGCGACTGGAGATGAGTTTTATATTGACAGCCAGCTACAAAGCCCGGCAGAACATGCCAAAATCAGTAAGATTATTGACCGCTTCCGCTCTCCAGAAGATGGTTTTGTCCGCGTTGATACCAGCAACAATATGCCAACAGCTGCGGGTCTGTCTTCCAGCTCCAGTGGTCTGTCTGCCTTAGTCAAGGCCTGCAATGCTTATTTTCAGACGGGCTATCAGACGCAAGAGCTGGCCCAGCTGGCTAAGTTTGCTTCAGGATCATCTGCTCGGTCTTTCTTTGGTCCGCTAGCAGCCTGGGATAAGGACAGTGGGGCCATTTATCCAGTCAAGACGGATTTGAAACTAGCCATGATTATGCTGGTTCTGCACGATGAGAAAAAGCCCATTTCCAGCCGCGACGGTATGGAGCTCTGTGCCAAAACTTCCACGATTTTTCCAGATTGGATTGCCCAGTCTGCCTTGGATTATCAGGCTATGCTAGGCTATTTGCAGGACAATGATTTTGCCAAGGTGGGCCAGCTGACGGAGGAAAATGCTCTTCGAATGCATGCCACGACAGAAAAGGCTTATCCGCCGTTTTCTTATCTGACAGAGGAGTCTTACCAAGCTATGGATGCTGTCAGAAAGCTACGGGAGCAGGGCGAGCGTTGCTACTTTACCATGGACGCGGGACCAAATGTTAAGGTGCTCTGCTTGGAGGAAGACCTAGACCATCTGGTGGCCATTTTTGAGAAGGACTACCGACTTATCGTCTCCAAAACAAAGGACTTGTCAGATGAAGACTAATGCAAGAGTTCAAACCTGCGGCAAGCTCTATCTGGCGGGTGAATATGCAGTGCTGGCGGCAGGTCAGCCGGCCATTATCAAGGCCATTCCTATCTATATGACGGCGGAAATCCAGGCAGCCTCCGCCTATCGCTTGACATCAGATATGTTTGAACACAGCGCTAACCTAGAGTCAGACCCTGATTATGCCTTGATTCAGGAGGCGGTAGGGGTTATGAACACTTATTTGCTAGCCTTAGGCTACCAACTTCAGCCTTTTTCTCTGAAGATTAGTGGCAAGATGGAAAGAGAAGGCAAGAAGTTCGGGATTGGCTCCAGCGGTAGTGTTGCTATTCTGACCATCAAGGCTATGGCAGCCCTTTATGAGCTGGACTTAGAGCCAGAGCTGCTCTTTAAGCTGGCTTCTTACGTCCTCCTCAGGCGCGGAGACAATGGTTCCATGGGAGATCTAGCCTGCATTGCTTATGAAGACCTGATTTACTACCAATCTTTTGATAGAGAGCTGGTCCGCAAGCGTATGGACAAAGTTGATTTACAGCAATTACTAGCAGAGGATTGGGGTTTTGAAATTCGCAGTATTAAGCCTTGCTTAGCCATGGATTTTCTAGTTGGCTGGACCAAGCAGCCGGCGATTTCTAAGGACTTGGTCAATCAGGTCAAGTCAGCTATTTCGGAGTCCTTTTTGACAGGCAGTAGGACGCAGGTTGATGCTTTGGAGAGAGCTTTATTAGCAGGAGAGAAGTTCGCTATTCAGTCTAGTATGGAAAAGGCTAGTCAGCTATTAGAAAGGCTCAGCCCAGCTATTTATACAGACAGGCTGAAAGTCTTAAAAGAAGCGGCAGAGGGACTGAACTGTGTGGCTAAGAGCAGTGGTGCTGGAGGTGGCGACTGCGGGATTGCTCTCAGCTTTGATGCCGCATCTAGCAAGCAACTGATTCAAGCCTGGCAAGCAGCTGGCATTGAGCTATTATACAGAGAAAGGATGGGCCATGATGAGCCAGAATCGTAAGGACGACCATATCAAATACGCTTTAGAGCAGCGTCCGGGTTACAACAGTTTTGATGAAATGGAACTGGTTCACCGTTCTCTGCCCAAGTATGATTTGGCAGAGATTGACCTATCTACTCACTTTGCTGGTCGTGATTGGGACTTTCCTTTTTATATCAATGCCATGACTGGCGGCAGCCAAAAAGGCGGTCAGATCAATGAAAAGTTGGCTCAAGTAGCTGAAAGTTGTGGCCTTCTTTTTGTGACTGGCTCTTACAGCGCAGCCTTGAAAAATCCTTCTGATTCTTCCTATCAGGTAGCGGCTGGTCGACCTAATTTATTGCTGGCTACCAATATCGGCTTGGACAAGCCTTTTCAAGCCGCCCAGCAGGCAGTAGCTGATTTGCAGCCCCTCTTTTTGCAGGTCCATGTCAATCTCATGCAGGAATTGCTGATGCCGGAGGGCGAGCGGGAGTTTCGCTCTTGGAGACAGCACTTGGCGGATTATAGTCAGCGGCTGGATCTTCCCCTAATTCTTAAAGAAGTTGGCTTTGGCATGGATCGCTCTACTGTCGAAGAAGCGCGCTCCTTGGGCATTCAGACTTTTGATATTTCCGGCCGTGGCGGCACTAGCTTTGCCTATATTGAAAATCAGCGGGGTGGCAATCGTGACTACCTCAATGATTGGGGACAATCTACTCTGCAGAGCCTGTTGGCGCTTCAGCCATTGCGCGATGAGGTCGAACTCTTGGCTAGTGGAGGTGTCCGCCATCCTTTGGATATGATCAAAGCCCTGGTCTTAGGAGCTAAGGCGGTTGGCCTCTCTCGCGCCATGCTGGACTTGGTGGAAAATCACTCGGTGGAAGAGGTTATTGATATTGTAGAAAGCTGGAAATCAGATCTGCGCCTCATCATGTGCGCCCTGTCCTGCCGAAATTTGCAAGAATTAAAGAGTGTACCCTATCTACTCTACGGTCGGATAAAAGAAGCTCAGGAACAGATTAAATAGCATAAAGACATATAAAAAAGGCCATTAAGGCCTTTTTACTTGTCCTGTTTTCGTAAGTCGGTTAGAATTTCTTGAGCAGTAGCGAGGTTGAAAGTCTTCATGGCTGTTAAGCGATTGGCTACAGCAGCAATTTCTTCGCCTTGGGCTCCAGCTTGTAATGCTAAAGATTTGGCTTGCAATTTCATGTGTCCGGCTTGGATGCCAGTGCTGACCAGGGCTTTGAGGGCAGCGAAGTTTTGTGCCAATCCGACCGATACGATGAGGGAAGCCAAGTCCTTGGCCTGAGGCTGCCCTAGCAAGTCAAAGCTAGCTTCCACTGCGAGATTGAGACCAATGGAGCCTCCCTTAGTTGCAATGGGCATGGGCAGGGTCATCTGACCATGAAGCTGGCGTTTGTTTGGGTCTGCCGTCCAAGTAGAGAGGCCGCGGTAGCTTCCTTCTCGGCTGGCATAGGCATGGGCACCAGCTTCTATAGCCCTCCAGTCATTTCCAGTAGCCAGCACCAAAGCATCGATACCATTAAAGATGCCTTTATTGTGGGTAGCTGCTCGGTAAGGGTCGATCTGAGCTAGCTTGCTAGCCAGCTGCATTTTATCTGCAAGAAGTTCCGCCTCGGCCTTATCCCGACTGAGAAAACGATAGTCGATGACACAGCGGGCTGTTACTAGGCTATCTGTTGCATAGTTTGATAGGATAGCCATCAGACTTTTACCGCCAGTCAGCTCTTCCAGAGAAAGGGTGAGGGCCTCCAGCATGGTGTTGAGCATATTGGCACCCATGGCTTCCTGTGTATCCACAGAAAGATAAAAAATGAGGAAGTCATCCTTTGGCTCCAGCCAGAGATCTCTAGCTCCGCCCCCACGGGCAACAATCGATGGATAAGCTTGGTTAGCCTGTTCCAGTAACTCTTTCTTTTTCTTGAGAATATCTTTAATGGCTCGGTCTTTATCATCAACCTGATAGAGGGCGATCTGCCCAATCATCTGGCGTTTGTGAACCTCGGTTTCAAATCCGCCTGAACGTTTGATAATCTTAGCGGCAAAGCTAGCCGCTGCTACCACAGATGGCTCTTCTGTCACAAATGGAACTTGATAGTTTTTGCCATCCACCAGAAAGTATGGCACCAGAGAGTAAGGCAGAGCCAGAGTGGCTAGCACATTTTCACTCATCTGGTTGGCCGTTTCCAGAGGCAAAGTCTGCTGACTGTCTAGCAGCTGCCAATGTTCATCTTGTAAAAGTCCCTTTTCTTTCAACATCTGCAGCCGTTCAGCAGGAGTTTTTTTGGAAAATCCAGTCCAGTTTACTTTCATGATGATTTCTCAACTTTGATGTACTTGCGCTGGTGCTCTGCAATTTCTGCCAGAGCAAAGCTTTGGTCTTCATAGCCAGAGAAGCTGGCATTGCCCTCCGCATCCAGCTCAGCTTCTTCAAAAAAGATGCGCTCGTAGTCTGGGATGGAAAGAGCCTGACGTTGGTCTAATTCCTCTAGGCGTGTTTGAGATAGATGCTTTTCATAGCCCTCTACCAAATTGGCACTAAAGATTTCAGATACAGCTCCGCTGCCATAGCCGAAGAGAGCAATTCGATCACCAGCCTTGAGGTTGTCAGAGTTTTCTAAAAGAGACAGAAGACCTAGGAAGAGGGAGCCTGTATAGATATTTCCAACCTTTTGGCTGTAGAGAATAGAGGCTTCAAAGTTCTTTCTAAGCTGATCTTGCTGCTCTTGAGGCAGGCTTTTATCCATGATTTTATTGAGGCCTTTAAGGGCAAGTTTTGGATAGGGCAAGTGGAAGCAGTAGGCCGCAAAATCTTTGAGAGCTAGCTTGTGGCGCTTCTGGTACTCCATCCAAGTTGTCTTTAAGCTATCCAGATATTGCTGGGTTGAATAGAGGCCGTTGACATAAGGGGTTGTCGAGTAATTTGGGCGCCAAAAATCCATGATATCGCGCGTCTGAGCTACATTATCATCATTGAAAGCGAGGATACGAGGATTGCTGCTTATCAGCATAGAAATGGCTCCGGCTCCCTGTGTTGGCTCGCCAGGTGTGTTAATGCCGTACTTGGCAATGTCGCTAGCTAACACCAAAACTTTGCTGTCTGGATGTTTTTCGATATGGAGCTTGGCATAGTCCAGTGCAGCAGTTGCTCCATAGCAGGCTTCCTTGATTTCAAAGCTGCGGGCAAAAGGCTGGATACCCAAAAGGCCGTGGACAAAAACGGCTGCCGCCTTGCTCTGGTCGATCCCTGACTCAGTAGCCACGATGACCATATCAATCTTTTCTTTGTCCTCTGCTGTCAGGATGGGGTCTGCTGCCGCCGCTCCCAAGGTAACAATATCCTCAGTCAGAGGAGCAATGCTTAGTTCCTTGAGTAAGAGCCCCTTGCTAAGCTTGTCTGGGTCAGTCCCACGGGCTGCCGCTAAATCATTTAATTTTAAGACATAATTACTGGTCGCAAAACCGATTTTGTCGATTCCGATTGTCATTATAAGACCTCTTTAAATCCTTTTATTCTAGTATATTCCGAAAACTATTTTACCATACTTAGGAATAAAACTCTTACAAAAACATCTAATCTCAGCTAAATCAGGCTTAAGATGTATTTTCCAAAAGAAAAACAGCAGATGGCTCTACTGTTTGTTTACTGTGAGTTTGGTTTGGCGCTTTTTTAAGTAGTGATAGAGCTTGAGTACGACGGTGCCACTGGCCATGCCAATCGAGATGACCAAGGCCAGAATGACTACCAGAGTGGCGTGAATCATGGCCTGGCTATAGTCACCAGTGACAAAGAAAGCAGTCGTCCGATAGGAAATGTAGCCTGGGACTAAAGGTGCTAGAATGGCCAAAATAAAAACAACAGCAGGCGTTTTGTAGATGATGCTGAGGATTTGGCTGATGCAGGAACCAAGGATAGCAGCCACAAAGGTTGCTATGATGACGTTGGTCGGTCCTTTGAGCAGGAGATAGAGCAGCCAAATAGCCATGCCCAGCACTCCGCCAGGAATCAGCATACTGCGCTGGACGTTTAGAACGATTAAAAAAGTAATGATGGCCAGCAGGCTGGCAACTGCTTGCAGTAAGAAAGTCAAGATTGTCATAGGCTTATTTCATAATAAGGAGGGCAACAGAGGTACCTGCACCGAGAGCAAGAGTGATGAGGAGCGATTCAAAAAGCTTGCTCATCCCAGAGTTGATATGGTTGGTCATAATGTCACGCACAGAGTTGGTCAGAGCAATGCCGGGCACAAAAGGCATGACAGAACCCGCAATAATCAAATCATCTGTGGAGTTAAAACCAGAATAGCGTGTCCAGATATGAGCCAGCAGTCCGAAGACAAAGGCTCCAGCAAAAGCTGTCACAAAAGGAATGCGGATATATTTGTCAACGTACAAAGAAAAAGCAAAGCCAAAGAAGGTGGCAATGGCAGCCCCCAAAGCATCGTAGAAATTTCCGCCAAACATGATGGAGAAGAAGGGAGCACTGAGCGTTGCGGCAGCGATCAGCTGCTTGTTGTTATAGGGCAGCTCCTTAACTTTAAGGCAATTCAGCTCATCAAAAGCCTCCTGAAGACTGATTTCTCCTGTTACTAGCTGACGGGAGACCTGATTGACGTCGCAGACCTTCTCGATGTTGTAGTTGGTCTTGAGATTACGCTTCATCCGTGAGACATTTGTGTTTTCAATCGAAAAGAAAATAGCCACTGGCATTGCTAAGGCATTGCAGTCGATAATCCCTTGCGAATGAGCGATACGAATCATGGTGTCTTCCACCCGATAGGTCTCGGAGCCGCTCTGTAGCAGCAGTGTCCCAGCCAGCATGATGACATCTACCGCCAGATTGAAATCTTTGGCTTCTTCCCTGATACCTTTCTCTGTCATTTCCCCAGTCCTTTTCCTAGTATAGCAATAGAACCATTATACCATAAAGCCTCTGAAAAATATCATCAAGTTGGCAGTCACACGAAGTCTGAAATACAAAAAAGAAGATTGGAAATCTCCAATCTTCTTTCAAATGGTTTGTAAGTCCTTAGTCGTTATTAGCTCAAAGCATCGTCCATAGAGAGTACTTCGTGGAAGACACGTTGAGTCAATTCAGTCTTTTGCTCTGGAGTCAAGTACTTAGTATTTACACAGTAACCTGAGATACGAACGATAACATCTTCGCCAGACATAATCTTGTCGTAAACATCCTTCAAGTCCATAACGTTCAAGTTAACGTGCTGACCACCGTTTTCGAAGTAGCCATCCAGGATAGTAACCAAGTTGTCTACTTGTTCGTCGTGAGTCTTACCAAGCGCACGAGGTGATACTTGAGTTGTCAATGAGATACCGTCAGCTGCGTAACTGAAGTCCAAGCTAGCAAGAGAGTTCAAGTTTTGCAACCAGCCACCTTTTGCCTTGTTAGATGGGTTAGCACCTGGTGAGAAGAACTCAAGTTTAGACAAGTTCACAGTACCATCTTCATTGAGGTATACTCCTTTATGGACTGGTGAGTTACCAGTTTGTTTAGAGTAAGCAACGTTAGATGTGATAGTAAGAAGAGAAACAGTAGCTTCTGCATTCTTGTAAAGTTTGTGACTGCGCAGACGAGTTGTGTAAGCTTCTACCAACCATTCAGCCAGTTCGTTTGAGCGAGGATCATCTTCACCCCAACGTGGGTATTCTCCGATTGTTTCATAGTCGTAGATATAGCCGTTTTCGTCGCGGATTGGCTTAACAGTTGCGTACTTGATAGCAGACAAGGTATCAACAGTGTTGGCAAAACCACAGATACCGAATCCCATGTTAGCACGTTGGTAAGTTGGCAAGAAGGCCATTTGAACAGCTTCGTAGTTGTACTTGTCAGTCATGTAGTGGATGATGTTCAAGGCATCTACGTAAGTGTCAGTCAACCAATCCAGAGATTTTTCAAAGTTCGCTTTAACTGATTCGAATTCAAGAACTTCGTCACGGATAGGCTCGATGTCAAATACCTTGTAGTCTTTATGAACATCGTCGTAACCACCGTTGAGACCTGTCAGAAGGGCTTTCAGTACGTTTACACGAGCACCAAAGTATTGGATGTTGTGGCGTTGTTCTTCATTTTCAGGATCAAGTGGAGACACACAGCAAGAGATACAGCTCATTTCACCGTAGCCGTCTTTAGCCATAGTTGTTACACCTTCGTATTGGATAGAAGAGTGCTTGTGGCTCATGTGCATACAGTAGCGACGGAATGAGTATGGAAGTTTATCAGTCCAGAGAACGGTCAAGTTTGGCTCTGGAGAGTTACCAATGTTGTCAAGTGTGTTAAGGAAACGATAGTCCATCTTTGTAACACGGTGACGGCCGTCGTTACCCATACCTGCCATAGAAGTAGTGATGAAGGTTGGGTCACCAGAGTAAAGTTGGTCATAAGCTTTCGTACGAGCAAACTTCACTGTACGAAGTTTCATAACGAAATCATCAACAAATTCTTGGATTTCTGATTCAGTGTAAGTACCGCGAGCTAAGTCACGTTCTGCGTAGATGTCAAGAACGATAGGCACACGTCCGAGAGAAGTAGCAGCACCGTTGATAACACGGCAGACAGCCATGAAGGCGATGTTAGTCCATTGGATGGCTTCTTTAACGTCAAAAGCAGGACGGCGAACATCGACTCCGTAAAGGTCACCAAGTTTTACAACTTCACCGAGTGCTTGGTATTGCAGGTTGATTTCTTCGCGCAGACGGATTGTTTCTTCGTCAATATCAGTCAAACCATTCCAGTCGCGAACTTTTTCAGCCATGAGGTAGTCAGCTCCATAAAGAGCAAGACGTGCGTAAACTCCGATGATACGTCCACGTGAGTAAGCATCTGGAAGACCAGTTACAGTGTGGGCGTGACGAGCACGGCGGATGTTAGAAGTGTAAGCACGGAAGATACCGTCATTTACTGTAGTAACATATTTAGTAAAGATTTCATGAACAGCAGGATCTGGTTCGTATCCATTTTCTTTCAAAGTAGTTTCAGCCATGCGGATACCACCTTTTGGCATGAAGTTCAATTTGAAGAGTTCGTCGTTTTGGATACCGTAAATCAGTTCGTTGTCCTTGTCAATGTAACCAGCGTCAATATCAGCGATAGATGCTGGACGAGTGTCCATTGGGAAACGAGTTTCTTCGTAGTGAGCTTTTGTTTCTTCTACGATTTTCTTGATGTGGAGTGAGCGCTCAGTAGGACCTGCCAAGAAGCTTTCATCTCCATCATAAGGTGTGTAGTTAGCTTGAACGAAGCGAGAAACACTTGCTTTCTCTTTCCAGTCTTCACCTTTGAAACCTTCCCAAGCTTTGTCAAAAATATCTTGAGCTTCAACAACTGTTTTTACAACCATTTGATTTTCCTCTTTATTCTAGCAACATAAACTGTTACATTTATAAGTAAAGTATATCATACGGTAATCGGTTTCACAAACCATTTTCGGCAGAAAGAAAGACTTTCTTTTATAATACAGAAAGTAAAAAGTCGCGGATGTGTACTATAGATTTGAAAAACATAACTCTTTTCAAATATTTTGGAAAAATGGGTAAAAAAGTTATAATAAAAGTAATTAAAATATCATATAAAAATTACTGACGAAGAATCTTACATTTAAAATACTTTTTACAAGAACGAAAAACTGTTTCAGATTTATTTGAGTAAAAGGGCTGACTTTGTGAAAGTTTGCAAGCTGAGATTGATGGTAGGAGAAAGGAGGAGAGCATGCTGATTTTTCCACTGATTAACGATACATCTCGGAAGATTATCCACATTGATATGGATGCTTTTTTCGCTTCGGTGGAAGAGCGGGATAATCCTAAGTTAAAGGGGCATCCGGTCATCATTGGCAGCGACCCCCGCTTGACTGGCGGTCGTGGTGTCGTCTCCACCTGCAATTATGAGGCCAGAAAGTTCGGAGTTCATTCGGCAATGAGCTCCAAGGAAGCCTATGAGCGTTGTCCCCAGGGCATTTTTATTTCGGGGAATTACGAAAAATATCAGGCGGTCGGCTTGCAGATCCGAGAAATTTTCAAACGCTATACGGACTTGATTGAGCCCATGAGCATCGACGAGGCTTATCTGGATGTAACGGAAAACAAGCTTGGGATTAAATCCGCAGTCAAAATAGCCAAGCTGATTCAGCACGATATCTGGAATGAACTCCATCTGACAGCTTCGGCAGGCGTTTCTTATAATAAGTTTCTGGCCAAGATTGCCAGTGACTATGAGAAGCCTCATGGTCTGACTGTCATTCTTCCTGAGGAAGCAGAGGCCTTTCTGGCGCCTATGGATATTGCCAAGTTTCATGGAGTTGGTAAGAAGAGCGTTGAAAAACTACATGACATGGGTATTTATACCGGTGCAGATCTGCTCAAGATACCAGAAATGACCCTGATTGATAAGTTTGGCCGCTTTGGTTTTGATCTCTACCGGAAAGCGCGTGGCATCAGTAATAGTCCAGTCAAATCCAATCGTATTCGTAAGTCGATCGGGAAGGAGCGGACCTATGCCAAACTGCTCTATAGTGAGGAGGACATCAAGAAAGAGCTGACCCTGCTGGCACAGAAGGTAGAAAATAGCCTGACTAAGCATGATAAGAAAGGACGAACCATCGTTCTGAAAATTCGTTATGCCGATTTCTCCACCTTGACTAAAAGAAAAAGTTTGGCTCTAGCCACTAAAGACAAGGAGCAAATCGAGCGAACGGCTCATGAGATATACGATAGCTTGGAAGAACAACCACGAGGTATCCGGCTGCTAGGACTGACAGTGACGGGGTTTGAATAAAGATAAAGGCTTGGTTCATTACCAGGCTTTTTTAGATATAGTTTTTAGAATGAGAGAGTTGCTTGTGACGAGTTTCTAAGTTGGCTGATAATTTTCATTAACTAAAAATAATCTTTTTTGAAAAAATACTGGACAAAGTTTTCTGTGTCTGTTATACTGAGTTTATAAAATAAAAAACCGCCTGGTCGGTTTTTAAAAAGAAAGGAGCAGAAATGAAGAAATCTGTAGTAGAAAAAACAAGCGAGCACATCCTCAAGTTTAATCAGGAGCTGGATCGGCAGCGGGAAGGTCAGAAAGAGTTTTTGCAGCAGCAGGCAGAAAAACGTAAGGTGTGGCTAGAAAAGATAACACAGGGTGAGAATGGCATACGCTATTCTAAGTGGGGAGTCAAAGCTGGATATGCTGTCCTTGCTGGTGGCTTGCTGACTTCTGTCTTTAGCCCATGGCGAGGACTGGGTATTATGGCAGTAGGGGGTCTGAGCCTTGCCTCCAATCTCTGGCATATCCGGCGATTGCAAAATCAAGAAAGGAGCAAGTAGCAGAGAAATGGCCTGTCTTAAGCATCAGAGTCAGGACAACTTAGAAACTAAAAGCAGCAGGCAGTAGCTAAACGGTGCTGACATAGCTTTTAGCATTATTTTGTCTATCTTTGCTTTTTATTTTAGGCAAAGACTAAAAGACTACGTTTTCTATTTGGCGCAGGTCTTTATTTTTTATAACAAAACAAACCGAATGGTCGGATTTTAAAAATCTGCGTTTCAAAACAGGCAATCATCTGAAAGACTGAAAGTAAAGGATGCTTTTGTCCAGTTTTCGGATGACTTTTCACTATTCTACATTTGATAAGGAGTTATCGTATGAACAAACAAACACATGTAGAGCCAGAGACAAGGCATATCCTGCCCTTTCTGGCCTGGACTTTTGGCATTACCTGGGGATCCTGGCTGCTTCAGTATATTTTAACCGCCCTGAAGCTGACCAGCGGGGCTGATCCTTTGGGCTTTGCTCTCAATTTCATCGGGGGCTTCGGACCGACCTTGGGAACTTTTATCAGCCTCAAAATTTCTCATCCTAAGAAGATGCTGGACTTTATCTTTTCTCATGCTAAGGGCTGGTGGATTTACATGCTGGTCTTCTGTCTGGTTCGGGTTTTGACCCTTTTTATCGCCAATCCTGTATTACCGTCGCTCAATGCCATTCTGATGTTTCCTCTGGGCTGGACCTTTGTCACCTTTGCTGGGGGCGGGAATGAAGAGCTGGGCTGGCGGGGCCTCCTGCAGCCGGCTCTGGAGAAAAAATTCTCCTTCCCTCTGGCAACTGTCATCACGGCTCTGGTCTGGGTGGCCTGGCATCTGCCCCTCTGGCTGATTCCGGGAACGAGTCAAAGTCAGATTTCTTTGCCCTTCTATCTCTCCTTTGGTATCTTGCTCTGTTTCTGTCAGGCGGTTCTCTACAAGCAGACGGCCTCTGTCTTTGCCTGCATGGTCTTTCACGGCTGCATTAACTTTGCTCAGGCGACGATTGTCGGCAGTGCTACAAACGGCGGAAGGTATCTCAGCTTCCAGGCTGCTAATCTAATCATGACCGCTCTGCTGGTCGGCTGGTGGTATTGGAAGGGCAACCGGAAAGGAGTTCAGAAAGATGCAGGCTAAAAATCTTGGCAATCGCTCTTCTGCCAAAGAAAAAGGAGTAATCATATGAACACACAAACACATGTACGACCAGAACCCAAGCATATTTGCCCTTTCTGGCCTGGACTTTTGGCATTACCTGGGGATCCTGGCTGCTTCAGTATATTTTAACCGCCCTGAAGCTGACCAGCGGGGCTGATCCTTTGGGCTTTGCTCTCAATTTCATCGGGGGCTTCGGACCGACCTTGGGAACTTTTATCAGCCTCAAAATTTCTCATCCTAAGAAGATGCTGGACTTTATCTTTTCTCATGCTAAGGGCTGGTGGATTTACATGCTGGTCTTCTGTCTGGTTCGGGTTTTGACCCTTTTTATCGCCAATCCTGTATTACCGTCGCTCAATGCCATTCTGATGTTTCCTCTGGGCTGGACCTTTGTCACCTTTGCTGGGGGCGGGAATGAAGAGCTGGGCTGGCGGGGCCTCCTGCAGCCGGCTCTGGAGAAAAAATTCTCCTTCCCTCTGGCAACTGTCATCACGGCTCTGGTCTGGGTGGCCTGGCATCTGCCCCTCTGGCTGATTCCGGGAACGAGTCAAAGTCAGATTTCTTTGCCCTTCTATCTCTCCTTTGGTATCTTGCTCTGTTTCTGTCAGGCGGTTCTCTACAAGCAGACGGCCTCTGTCTTTGCCTGCATGGTCTTTCACGGCTGCATTAACTTTGCTCAGGCGACGATTGTCGGCAGTGCTACAAACGGCGGAAGGTATCTCAGCTTCCAGGCTGCTAATCTAATCATGACCGCTCTGCTGGTCGGCTGGTGGTATTGGAAGGGCAACCGGAAAGGAGTTCAGAAAGATGCAGGCTAAAAATCTTGGCAATCGCTCTTCTGCCAAAGAAAAAGGAGTAATCATATGAACACACAAACACATGTACGACCAGAACCCAAGCATATTTGGCCTTTCTTAGCTTGGACCTTTGGTATTAGCTGGGGAACCTGGCTGATTCTGTATATTTTAACCGCCCTGAAGCTGACCAGCGGGGCTGAGCCTTTGGGCTACGCTCTCATTATCATCGGTGGCTTCGGACCGGCCTTGGGAACTTTTCTCAGCCTCAAAATTTCTCATCCTAAGAAGATGCTGGACTTTATCTTTTCCCATGCCAAGGGCTGGTGGATTTATATGCTGGCCTTCTGCCTGGTTCGGGTTTTGACCCTTTTTATCGCCAATCCAGCCTTGCCGCCTCTGAATGCCATTCTGATGTTTCCTCTGGGCTGGACCTTTATCACCTTTGCTGGGGGCGGGAATGAAGAGCTGGGCTGGCGGGGCCTCCTGCAACCGGCTCTGGAGAAAAAATTCTCCTTCCCTCTGGCAACAGTCATCACGGCTCTGGTCTGGGTGGCCTGGCATCTGCCCCTCTGGCTGATTCCGGGAACGAGTCAAAGTCAGGTTTCTTTGCCCTTCTATATTTTCTTTTGTATCCTGCTCAGTTTCTGTCTGGCGGTTCTCTACAAGCAGACGGCCTCTGTATTTGCCTGCATGGTCTTTCACGGCTGCATTAACTTTGCTCAGGCGACGATTGTCGGCAGTGCTACAAATGGCGGAAGGCATCTCATCTTCCAGGCTACTAATCTGCTCATGACCGCCCTGCTGGTCGGCTGGTGGTACTGGAAGGGCAATCGGAAAGGAGCTGAGAAAGATGCAAGCTAGAAACTATAAAGATTCCTCATCTGTCAAGCAAATTCTAATTTTTCTGCTCTGGACTTTTGGCATCAGCTGGTCTGCCTGGCTGGCTTCGGCTTTCCTGAGGATTCCCGTTATTTCCCAGGTCCTAACCATCGCTGGTGTTTTTGGCCCGGCCATTGGAGCCAAACTGGTCTTAGGAAAATCGTTCAAGGAGCTCTTGGCTTCTATCGGATCGGCCCGAAAAAGGACTTGGGTCCATCTCTTGATTTTGACAATTCTTTATACCCTTTCCATAGTCTTTTGGAGCCCGCTCCTGCCTGGTTTTAGCCCCCTCAGGATTGCTCTGCTTTTTCTCATGACGACTTTTCTGACAGGCGGCAATGAAGAGATTGGCTGGCAAGGTTTTCTGCAACCGACTCTGGAAAGACTTCTGCCCTTTCCGATAGCGACTGTAACAACCGGTCTGATTTGGGCTGTCTGGCATCTGCCCCTCTTCTTTACCCCTGGCAGCAGTCAGGCAGGGACTTCTTTTCTAGTCTTTACTGCCGCCTGCCTGCTCGCCCGTTTCTGGCTGGCGGCTCTTTACAAGGTCAGTCAGTCTGTCCTCTATTGTGTCCTCTTTCATGGGCTCATTAATACTATTGGCGAAGGCATCTTTGTAGGCAAGGGAACGGAAAGTCCCCTCTTTTTCCTAGGCTATATCTTGATGGTGGCTTACAGTATCTATCTTTGGTATCAAAGGGATCAGCAAGACAAGGCTTAAAGATATTTTTATGATTTTGTATTTCTCCGGCTTTTTTGGTAGAATAAAGCTATATTAGAAACAAAGGGGAACAGAATGGCGCAGCGAAAAGACAAATCCCAGGCCATGAGAGAAAAAATTTTAAATACATCAACCCAGCTCTTTATCCAAAAGGGGTCCGAAAAGACCAGTATGCAGGATATTGCTCAGACGGCGGGCATCTCAAAGGGGGCTATCTACCATCATTTCAAGTCAAAAGATGAGATTGTCCTTGCGGTGTTGAGGAGCCGGCAGGAGCTGATGGAAGAAGAGATGAAGCAGTGGCTCAAGGCTACGGAAAATCTGACTGGCAGGGAGCAGCTGCAGACCATCCTCAAGTCTAATCTGGAAAGTCAGACAGCCCGGGCTACGGACGGCATTGTGGGTGAGTATGAGAAGGACGCGGGCTTTATTTTGACCATGATGCGGGACAATCTGCGGATAGGCGCCCCTGTGGTCAGTGACATTATCAAAAAAGGGATGGCAGATGGCTCCCTTCAGACCCAGTATCCGGAAGAGGCTGCAGAAGTTTTTCTGCTGCTGGTGAACTTCTGGATGCATGGGACCGCTTTTGAAAGTGAGCCCGAAAAACTGCCAGAACGTTTCCATTTTCTGCAGTTTATGATGACCTCGGTCGGTCTGGATATCTTTACTGACGAGCTCCTGCAGCTCTTTAGCCGGAAAAATAAGGCATAAAAAAGGCGATAGGACAGAACTAAAAAATTTAATTCTGTCCCAGCCTTTTTATTTATGTGCTGAATATACTGTGGATATCTTCCTCGGTCAGGCCGATTAGGGGGTCGATTTTCAGAGAAAAGTTTTGAAAAGCAGGCTGAGCGTCTCCGCTTTATGCTGGAATCCATTGGCATTGATATTCTTAGTGACGAGCTGATGGAGCAGACTTTGACATACTTAAAACGAAGCTAAGCGATGATTGGCACACCGAATTTTCCAACTTCAATTGTAGAAAGTTAATATAAAGAGGATAGCAAACTGTCCTCTTTATAATTCAATATTTGGAAATTTGTCATGGATTTGATTTTTTAAACGAGTTAAAGCAAGATCTGTTTTAGAAACGTTTTGATGTCTTAGAGGCAGTTTCTCTTCGTTGCCATCAGAAAGGACAACCCGAATCTCATTTTTTCTGATGATTGGAAATATAGAAATCATCAATGAATAGCTATGATGATAAATTGTTAGCGCGTCATGTATGTCACATGTTTTAAAGCTAGATTTGTAACTGACCAGATGATTCTTATAAAAGAAGACACGAATATCTGGGTCAACATAACCACCATTGTTTTCAATCTGATCCAGCGTTTCATTCAACTCGGGATAGAGTTTGAAAAAATCATTCAATCTTTTATGGTTTAAGTAATAACGAATGAACCCGATCAAAATGCAGAATATAGCAATATAGGTGAAGAAAGTGAAGGAAGTTGTTCCACCTTTTTGGAATTCTTTGTCATCAGAGAGAGTGATGTAGTATTTCAGTTGTTGGTTATTTTCATCATTAAATAGATACGAGTTCATGATTTTAGCGTAATCAGGAATATCTGAAGCTGAGTGTACTGAGGCAATCAACCATTTTGGCTCTCCTCCTAAAGTATTCGCTTTTTCTAGTTCATCTACGAATCGGCTAGTTGAAGAATCATTGCGTAGGCCAATATCGCTTTCCCTACCATTTTTATCTATATAAGATACTTTGTAGAAATAGGTTGAGTCATGATCTTCTTTTAACTCTGCAACCGGTCCATCAATATGAGTGATTTGTATTGCTTGGCTGTAGGAGGTGTCAGAGATTTTTGCAGAAAGAATTTTTCCTTCTTTTCGCAGGGTTTCCACACTGATATCCTTAATTCCTGTTGATGAACGGGTACCCAATAAAATGAGACAGCATCCTACAAGCCCCCATTTTATTAGAGAGGCATATTTATTGTATTTCATTAATATCTCCTTTGAAGAAAGTTAATTGTTGTTTTGTCTGGTCGTATAGCCACATTTTAGCATTATACACAGAGCAAAGAAGGGAGTCAAGGATTACTTAAAAATTCCCTTTATATCTTCTTCCCTTATCCCAATCATAGGGTCAATTTTCTGGAAGTTTTCCTCAGTTAGGACATAGTTTTCCACAGGTGTTTTCATTTTATCCACAGGATTGTGGATATTGCTTTCGGCTTGCGGGAGGTCTCCAAAGCGCTCGATGAGATAGGTTTTACGGGCGGTACCGGTGTTTTTGACGGCATAGTCAAAGGCTACTTTTTCCCCAAGTAAGATCAACTTGCTCTTGGCGCGGGTGATAGCGGTGTAGATGAGGTTGCGCTGCAGCATCCGATGACTGCTCTTGGTGATGGGCAAGATGACCACGGGAAATTCACTACCCTGAGACTTGTGGATGCTCATGGCGTAGGCTAGGCGAATCTTGTACCATTCGCTGCGCGGGTAGATGATTTCATTGCCGTCAAAGTTGATGGTCAGCTCGTCCTGCTTGGAGTCGGTGTACTTAGCAGGTAGCAGATCGCTGATATAGCCTAAGTCACCGTTGAAGACATTGCTTTCAGCATCATTGACCAAGTGGATAACCCTATCTCCTTGGCGGTACTGACAGTCGGGAGTTTCAAAGGTCAGTTCCTCTTTCTCGACAGGATTGATGAGATTTTGCATAAGATTATTAATCTGGTCAATACCGGCTGCCCCCCGATACATAGGTGCTAATACCTGAACATCGTGAGCTGGGATACCGCTGCGAATGGCTGCGCTAGCGATTTTCTCAATCATAGGCGGGATATGCTCATTTCTAGCTTCAAAATAAGAACGGTCCGCTTTTTTCTCTGTAAAGTCTGCTGGTAAAATGCCCTTCTGAATCTGGCTGGCCAGTGTAACGATTGTAGACTCCTCACTCTGCCGATAGATGGTTTCCAGCTTGGTCTGTGGAATAGTCGGTATCTGCAGCAAGTCCGCCAGTACCTGACCGGGACTGACAGAGGGCAGCTGGTCTGCATCTCCGACAATCAAGAGTTTGGTCTGAGAGGAGATATTGCTGAGGAGTTGATTAGCCAACCAAGTATCCACCATGGAAAATTCATCCACAATGATAAAATCAGCATCTAGATAATCATCCAAATGACTGGTATCATCATCGCCAGTCATCCCCAAATGGCGGTGGATAGTGGCACTAGGAAGACCGGTTAATTCGTTCATGCGCCGAGCAGCACGTCCGGTGGGAGCTGCAAGCAGAATAGGTAATTCATTAACTTTTCGCAGATCCAAGCCGCGAAGCTGGGCGTAGACTGCGATGATGCAGTTGATAACGGTAGTTTTTCCAGTACCCGGTCCGCCGGTTAGGATAAAGACCTTCTGATTGATAGCCTGACGGATGGCTTCTTTTTGGATACTGTCATAGGAGATACCAGAGCTTTCTTCCACTTGCTGGATAGCCGCAGTAATGTTATCTGCGTCAAAGCAGTCTTGCTCTCCTTTTTCCAGCAGACGGAGCAGATTACTTTTTATTCCTTCTTCAGCAAAAAATAGGCTGTTTTCAAAAATCTTGGTCTCTATATTTTGGACTTTATCTTCCTCGATCAGATGAGCCAGCTCATCAGCGACTAGACTAGGGTCCAGCTCCACTTGGCGTGAGCTTTCTAAGAGCTCGATGGTATGCTCAAGTAAATCACGAGCTTCAACATAGGTATCTCCCCGCTCCATAGACTGGGTCAGCAAGGTGTGGACAAGGCCAGCCCGAAAACGCTCGGGGGCATCACTTTGGATACCCAGCTCTTCTGCCAAGTGGTCAGCGATTTTAAATCCAATCCCCTGAATATCCTCTACCAGCTGATAAGGATATTTTTCGACAATATCCAGCGTTTCTTCCTTGTAGGTATCCTGGATTTGAAAAGCCAGCTTATTGGGAATGCCGTAGGCTGCCAGCTTGGCTAGTACCATCTCCGTTCCGTAGTTGAGTCTGAGCTTGGCAACGAAGGCCTCGCGGTTCTTAGCTGCTAAGCCGTTTATCTGGGTCAGCTTTTCCGGCTCTGCTAAAATCTTGTCAATGGTGTCCTCGGTATCTTCTCCGTAGAGTTGGACGATTTTTTGAGCAGTCTTGACTCCGATGCCCTTGAAATGATCGCTGGAGAAGTATTTTACTAGGCCTTTGCTGCTGGGTTTGGCTCGCTCATAGCGGGAGATTTTCAGCTGCTGGCCATATTTGGGGTGCTGGACGAGACTGCCCCAGAAGGTGTAGTCTTCGCCTTCCATGACATCTGCCATGGAGCCGGTGACAATGATTTCAAAATCTTCAAAATCCTCGGCATCTGTATCCTCAATATCTAAGAGCAGGATGCGGAAAAAGTTGCTGGGATTTTCAAAAATAATGCGTTCAATCGTTCCTGAAAAATAAAATTCCATAGTTTATAGGTTCTTCTTTTAAAACGAACCCAGCTGAAGTTCAGCTGAGTTCGGTATGCTTAATAGGTCTTAAAAGGCAGCAGCGGCCAGAAGCGGAACTTGGCTTCGCCGTGGATTTGTTCTTTTTGGAAGGTGCCGACTTGGCGGCTATCCTTGGAAACAATTCGGTCGTCACCCAGAAGCAGGTATTCATCATCCAGAAGCTTGATGGTGAAGACAGGGCTGCCTTCACTATCAACAGTGAAAGCTTGAGCCTGAGCAGCGAGTTTTCTGAAAAACACACCATTGTCATCATAATCATCCCCAGTATAAGTGGATTGAAGCTTGTCTTCTTTGAATTTTTTGATGTAGTCCGTCAGGTAAGGCTCGTCTGTTTTTTTGCCGTTGATGTAAAGAGTATCATTTTCATACTGAATAGTATCACCCGGCATACCGATAACCCGCTTGACAATCTCCTTGGTCGTTCCATCTTTATCTGTTTCAGTGGCAACAACGATATCAAATCGGTCAATAGACTGATATTTAAGCACAAGCAGGTATTCCCCATTAGCCAGCGTAGGGTCCATAGAGTGGCCATCTACCTTTACAGGGGACCAGAGATAGAGCCGTGATAGGATAATGACAGAGATAAAGATGATAAAGAGCCCCCATTCTTTGAGAATGACAACGGCAGTATTTGATTTTTTCATAGGTTACCTTTCTAGAATTTTTTGAGCTTTTTCAGTATTTTTAAAGTGGAGTTTAGCAGAATGCTGCAGACCGGCCATTCCATAGGCTTGAAGAATCTGGCTGGCAACTTGGTCGCTCTTGCTTCCGGCTCCGCTAGGCAGGGTATAGCCTAACTCTTGACTGAGATTTTCTAGATTCTCCAGAAAGAGGTCGCGAGCGATAATAGAGCTGACTGCAACAGCTAGGAACTTTCCTTCAGCCTTTTCAATCAGACTTACCGGATTTGGAAAGTGATTTTTTTCCTGCTTTAGGTATTTATTGTAGTTTTGCTGGCTGGTAAAGGCATCGATGACGATTTTTTCGGGATTGATGCCTTTCTGCAGCAGTAGGTAGATAGCTTGATTGTGCAGAGCTACCTTGACAGAGACGGCATTGTAGCCAGAAGCGATGACTTCATTGTACTTCTCTGGCGATAAGAGCAGAGCTTGATGGGCAATCTTTTCTTTCAAGACCGTCGCCAGTTGGCGAATCTTTCTATCGTTCAAGGTTTTAGAATCACCAACGCCCAGTTTTCTCAGAAAGTCGTGCTGGTCTGGAGTAACGAAAGAAGCTACGACGGCTAGACCTCCAAAGTAGGAGCCGTTTCCGACCTCATCTGTCCCAATGAGGGCAAAATTCTGAGAAGCAGGACTAGAACTGGTCTTAGTCACTTGATGGCCAAAAAAGCCAGCGTAGTGAACAGCTTTTGCCCCTTGAAAGAGAACTTTTCCAGAGCTGAAGACACTGACCGTCGCCTGATCCAGCCGGAAGAAATATTGAATATGTGGGTTCTTGTTAGGAGCCAGCTGGCTCTGATATTTCTCAACAAAAGCCTGAATTTCTTGCTGTTTTGGACTGAGGGTGATAGTTTCCATACCCCCTATTGTACCATAAAAAGGAAAAGTCTAAAGTCATAAGATTGAAAATCCTACAAAAATTTTGCAGGAGTGTATCGCTATTTGCTATGTCAAAAATGATGAAAAAGAAAGTCCCAGTCTAGTTCCAAGTGTTTTAATAACTGACAAAGGGCTTCTTTTTTGATATAATACAATGAGGTGATTTTATGGCAAATTTGAATCGATATAAATTTACATTTGGAAACAAGACCTTAACTCTAACAACAGAACACGATAATCTCTTTATGGAAGAAGTGGAACGGGTAGCAAAGGAAAAATACAAGGCTATCAAAGAGCAGATGCCTGCGGCAGATGATGAAGTCCTGGCGATTTTGCTGGCGGTCAATAGCCTGTCTACCCAGCTCAGCCGCGAGATTGAGTTTGACGACAAGGAAAAAGAACTAGAAGACTTTCGTCACAAAATGCTCAGTGATTTGAGAGAAAAGTCGGGTAAATAGAGGAGAAATAATGTTTTCTATTATTATTTTACTAATATTGGCCTGGAGCTTTTATATTGGCTACTCGCGTGGTATTGTTCTGCAGGGCTATTATGCTGCTGCAACCATGGTTTCTATGCTGGTGGCTGGAGCTTTTTATAAGAGCTTGGCTAAGTTTATCAGCCTTTGGGTGCCTTATGCCAGTGCGACTCAGGGCTCTTCGACCTATTTTTTCCCTAGCTCCCAGCTCTTTCAGTTGGATCAGGTTTTTTATGCTGGTTTGGCCTATCTCATTATTTTTACGGCTGTCTACATCCTTGGGCGCTTTTTTGGGATTTTTGCGAATCTGATTCCCTACCCCAATAAGCTGGATACCAAATGGTACAATGTGACCAGCGGAGCCATCGCTGTTTGCATCTCTATTTTTGTTTTGGGAATGTGTCTGACTATTTTAGCGACGGTGCCGATGGAGATGGTTCAGGAGCGGCTCAACAGCAGCTTTATGATTCGCTTTATTGTCAAGTATACCCCTATCACATCCAATATCCTCAAAGATCTCTGGGTGAATCAAGTTATCGGATAAAAGACGACTCAGTTGGCCTGCTAGCTGGGTTCTTTTTTACTAGAAAAGAAAATTATGAACACAAAAATTTTAGAAACCTTAGAATTTAACAAGATTAAAGAACTTTTTGCTCCCTATCTTTTGACTGAACAGGGGCAGCTGGAGCTGGGTCTGCTTTTGCCTACCAGCAAGAAGGAGACGGTGGCCTCAGCTTTTCTGGAAATGACAGATATGCAGCAGATTTTTGTGCAGCATCCCCACTTTAGTCTGGCTGCGACTCAGGATATCACTGCCTTGACCAAGCGTTTGGAGCTGGAAAGCGACTTGAATATTGAGGAGTTTTTGGCTCTCAAGCGCGTCTTGGCTGTGACTCAGGAGCTCAAGTCTTTTTATGATGACTTGGAAAATGTGCACTTGGAAAAGCTGGATCGTCTGTTTGAGAACCTAGTTATTTTCCCTAAGCTGCAAGGAAGTCTGCAGGCTGTGAATGATGGCGGCTTTATCGAAAGCTTTGCCAGCGAAAGTTTGAGCCGCATCCGTCGGAAAATTCAAGAAAATGAAAACCAGGTGCGGGAAATTCTGCAAGAGATTCTCAAAAACAAGGGAGAGATGCTGGCGGATCAGGTAGTAGCCAGCCGGAATGGCCGCAATGTGCTGCCCGTGAAAAATACCTACCGCAACCGCATTTCTGGTGTGGTTCACGATATTTCTGCCAGCGGCAATACCGTCTATATCGAGCCTAGAGCAGTTGTCAATCTCAACGAAGAAATTGCCAGCAGTCGGGCGGACGAGCGTTATGAAATTCAGCGGATTTTGCAGGAATTATCAGACCTCTTCCGTCCCCATGCAGCTGAAATTGCCAACAATGCTTGGATTATCGGACATCTGGATCTGGTGCGTGCTAAGGTCCGCTTCATGCAGGAGACGGGAGCGGTGGTGCCAGACCTGTCGGAGGAGCAGGATATCCAACTGCTCAGTGTCCGCCATCCCCTGATTGAAAATGCAGTGGCTAATGATTTGCATTTTGGGCCAGACTTGACAGAGATTGTCATTACCGGGCCTAATACCGGTGGTAAGACCATCATGCTGAAGACCTTGGGCTTGGCTCAGATCATGGCCCAGTCAGGTCTGCCGATTCTGGCGGACAAGGGGAGTCGCGTCGGGATTTTCAGTCAGATTTTTGCAGACATTGGTGATGAGCAGTCCATTGAGCAGAGTTTGTCGACTTTCTCCAGTCACATGACTAATATCGTCTCTATTTTAGAGCAGGTTGATAGCGAGAGTCTGGTTCTGCTGGATGAGCTGGGAGCTGGAACTGACCCGCAGGAGGGAGCAGCTCTGGCTATTGCTATCTTGGAAGACTTGCGGCTAAGGCAGATTAAAACCATGGCGACGACCCACTATCCTGAGCTCAAAGCCTATGGGATTGAGACGGACTGGGTGGAAAATGCCAGCATGGAATTTGATACAGATAGTTTAAGGCCGACCTATCGCTTTATGCAGGGAGTGCCTGGCCGCTCCAATGCCTTTGAAATCGCTCGGCGTTTGGGTTTGTCGGAAGTTATCGTTGGCCATGCCCAAGAGCAGACTGACACAGACAGCGATGTCAATCGGATTATTGAGCGCTTAGAGGAGCAGACGCTGGAAAGCCGCAAGCGCTTGGATAAGATTCGCGAGGTGGAGCAGGAAAATCTCAAATTTAACCGAGCTCTCAAAAAGCTATATAATGAATTTAACCGAGAAAAGGAAACCGAGCTCAATAAGGCGCGATTGGAAGCTCAGGAAATCGTTGATTTGGCTTTGTCAGAGAGTGAGAGCATTCTCAAAAATCTCCATGATAAGTCCAGCCTTAAACCGCATGAGATTATTGAAGCCAAGGCTCAGCTTAAAAAGTTGGCACCAGAAACGGTTGATTTATCAAAGAATAAGGTGCTCAAGCAGACCAAGAAAAATCGGGCACCCAAGGTGGGAGATGATATCCTAGTCACCAGCTATGGTCAGCGTGGAACCTTGGTCAAGCAACTCAAGGACGGCCGTTGGGAAGCTCAGGTCGGTCTTATCAAGATGACTCTAGAAGAGCAGGAGTTTAACTTACTCAAGGCTGAAAAGGAGCAGCAGCCTAAGCGCAAGCAGGTCAATGTGGTCAAGCGGGCTAATACTGCTGGACCGAAAGCCAGACTGGATCTGCGCGGCAAGCGCTACGAAGAGGCCATGGAAGAGCTGGATGCCTTTATCGATCAGGCCCTCCTCAATAACATGGCTCAGGTGGATATTATCCACGGTATCGGGACCGGGGTCATCCGTGAAGGGGTGACAAAATACCTCCGCCGCAACAAGCACATCAAGTCCTTCGGCTATGCTCCGCAAAATGCTGGCGGCAGCGGTGCAACGATTGTGATCTTTAAGTAAGAGGCTAGAAATGAAAATACAAACCTATGACTCGACTTATGAGAAAAGTTGGGTTTATACAAAGGCTTTGAGTTATCTCTTTTCGCCTTTCTTTGATGATATGAGTCGCAGCAAGGATGAGTTTACCGAAGAACCTTACCAAGATTCGATTGAGCTCATAGCAGTGGAAGATGATCAGGTTGTGGGGCTTCTAGATATTGGGATTTACACCGAAGAAGCAAGTCATTCTTATACATATTATCCGGGAGAAAAGATAGCTTACTTCGCTAATCTGGCTGTCCATCCTGATTTTCAGAATCAAGGGATAGCCAGTCAACTCTTTCAAACTGCTCGAGAGCAGCTGCATGAAAAGAAAGTTGAGGCCTTGATCATCTTCACCAGAGACGGAGAACAGGCAAATCACCTCTATCAGAAGTGGGGCGGCAAGCTGATTTGTCAAGATTATTTAGTTGTCGGACGCCCCAAAGATCAAACACCATTTTCTTTCAGCGTTGATACTAAGCAGCGGATAATCTGTCTGACAGATAAGTCGGGAAATTCTTTAGGCTATTATCAAAGAGAAGGACATTATATTGTCTCGAGGAAAGAAGATTTAGAGCATTTTGATATTGATGAGCTTTACAAAGAGCATACCTATGTCTTGAAAATCGAATAGGGCATTGGAAGTTTCAGCGAAGAGATAACAGCAGGTTCTTTTATGAGGGCCTGCTTTTTGCTATAATGTAAGCAGCATAAAGTGTTTCGGAGGGTAAATAATGAGATTAAAACATGCTTCAGATTCCTGCACGACTATTTTAGTGGGAAAGAAGGCCAGTTACGACGGTTCAACCATTGTGGCTCGTACAGAGGATTCACAAAACGGGGTCTTTACGCCCAAGAAATTTGTCGTAGTGGAGCCACAAGACCAACCCTGCCATTATCAGTCTGTTTTAACGTCCTTTGAGATGGATTTGCCGGACAATCCAGTCCGCTATACAGCAGTGCCAGACGCAATTCCCAAAGATGGTATTTGGGGAGCTGCTGGGATTAACAGTTATAATGTTGCTGTCAGCGCGACGGAAACAATTACGACCAATAGCCGCGTGCTGGGGGCTGATCCTTTGGTAGAGTCAGGTATCAGCGAGGAAGATATCCTTACGCTGGTTCTTCCTTATATCAAAACGGCTCGTGAAGGGGTTCTTCGTCTAGGGAAAATCTTAGAAGAATACGGCACTTATGAGTCCAATGGGATTGCCATTTCAGATGTCAATGAAATCTGGTGGCTGGAAACCATCGGTGGGCATCATTGGATGGCGCGGCGCGTGCCAGATGATGCCTATGTGACCAATCCAAATCAGCTGGGTAGTGATTATTTTGAATTTGACAATCCTGAGCACTTCCTCTGTCATCCAAATCTCCAAAACTTTATCAAGGAAAACCATCTCAATCTGAATTACTCGGACGAGGGTTTCAATCCACGCTATGCTTTTGGCAGCCAGAAGGATAAGGACCGTCATTACAATACACCGCGTGCTTGGGATATCCAGCGTTTTCTCAATCCAGAAGTGGAGCAAGATCCAAGGAGCTTCTTCATCCCATGGTGCCGCAAGCCATACCGCAAGATTACGATCGAAGATGTCAAGTATGTCCTGAGCAGTCACTATCAGGATTCACCTTATGATCCTTACGGAGCAGAGGGGGACCACCACAGCAGACGGGCCTTTCGGACTATTGGGATCAATCGGACCAGTCAGACAGCTATCTTACAACTTCGTTCTAATCAACCCCAGGAAACGACGGGGATCCAGTGGCTATCCTATGGCTCTATGCCTTACAATACAGCCGTTCCTTTCTTTACTCAAGTCTCGACAACACCAGACTACTTTGCCAATACGACGGACAAGGTTTCGACAGATTCTTTCTATTGGGCCAATCGCTTGATTGCTGGGCTGGCTGATGCTCATTTTAGCAGTCATGTCGGAGACTTGGATGATTATCAGGAAAAGACTATGGCCTGGGGTCATGAAATGATTGGTCGGGTAGATAGAGCCCTGGCCAAGGGCGAGGCTGTGGACTTTGAAGCTGAAAATCAAGCCATGAGCGACAAGGTGCAAGAAGCGACAGATCAGCTCTTGGAGAAAGTTCTCTTGGATGCCAGCAATCTCATGACCAATCATTTCTCACTGAGCGACTAAGGGCTACCCGTAGCAAATATTTTTCTTTCTCTAGCTTTTGGTGTAAAATGTTATCAAAAGTAAGCTATTTAAAGGAGAAGATTTATGGTAGCAGCAGTTACAGATGCAACATTCGCAGAAGAAACAAAAGACGGATTGGTTCTGATTGACTTTTGGGCAACTTGGTGCGGTCCATGCCGTATGCAGGCGCCTATCTTGGAGCAGTTGGCAGGGGAAGTTCATGAGGACGAATTAAAAATCCTTAAAATGGATGTGGATGAAAATCCGAATACTGCCCGCGAATTTGGCATTATGTCTATTCCGACCCTTCTGTTCAAGAAAGACGGTCAAGTCGTTAAGCAAGTCGCAGGTGTTCATACCAAAGACCAGCTCAAGGCTATTATCGCCGAATTAAGCTAAGCAAGAAGCCTCTGGGCTTCTTTTTTGTATCAAAAAACGTTTACATCCTTAAAAATTTTCATAAAATATTGACAAAAGGCGAATGTTCTTTTAGAATAATAGAAAATTAATAATCAACACCGAACGAAGTTTTTCAGAAAGAGGCGGCGCTTCTGACTGTGAAATGGACGGAACTCTGGAGAGACCATGAATGGCACCGAAGGGGCAAGGCGGTTTAGAACCGCTCAAACTCTCAGGTAAAAGGACAGAGCTAAGAGGCAGGGATTTCCCTACTCCAGCACATCCAGAGTACATGTTTTGCATGTGCTCTTTCTTTTTCTCGGTGTGAAAAGGAGCTTATATCATGTTGGAAATATTGAATCGTCTGGATTCTTTAGTTTGGGGTCCGCCCCTGCTCATTTTGCTGGTTGGTACCGGTATTTATCTCAGTTTACGTCTGGGCTTGCTGCAGATTTTTCGACTTCCTCGTGCCTTTCGCTTAATCTTTGTATCGGACGAGGAGCATCAGGGCGATGTCTCGAGCTTTGCGGCTCTCTGTACGGCTCTGGCTGCGACTGTGGGAACGGGAAATATTATCGGAGTGGCAACTGCCATTAAAACCGGTGGACCGGGGGCCCTCTTCTGGATGTGGGTAGCTGCTTTCTTTGGGATGGCGACGAAGTATGCCGAGGGCCTCTTAGCTATCAAGTACCGGCGCAAGGATGCTCATGGTGCTATGGCGGGCGGTCCCATGCACTATATCTTACTAGGGATGGGCGAGAAGTGGCGCCCGCTGGCCATCTTTTTCGCGATAGCTGGTATCTTGGTGGCTCTCTTGGGGATTGGGACCTTTACGCAGGTCAATTCCATCACAGAGGCCATGCAGAATACCATTCAGCTGCCTCCAGCTGTGACAGCTTCTATCTTGGCTATTTTGGTGGCTCTGGTTATTTTCAGCGGCATCCAGTCTATTGCTCGAGTGTCGACCAAGGTTGTGCCCTTTATGGCAGCGATTTATATCTTGGGGACTGTGACTGTCTTAGCGGTCAATCTAGATCGATTGCTGCCGACTCTCCAGCTAGTCTTTAGCTCAGCTTTTAGTCAGACGGCTGCTGTCGGTGGCTTTGCCGGTGCCACCATTCAGATGGCAATTCAAAATGGGGTCGCGCGTGGAGTTTTTTCCAATGAATCTGGCTTGGGATCAGCACCCATTGCAGCGGCGGCAGCTCGGACTAAGGAACCGGTAGAACAGGGCTTGATTTCCATGACCGGAACCTTTATCGACACCCTGATTATCTGTAGTCTGACAGGATTGACGATTTTAATCACAGGAGTCTGGGATGTCAATCTCAATGGTGTGTCTCTGACTCAGGCAGCCTTTGCGAGTGTTTTTGCTAATTTTGGTCCGGTTCTGCTTTCAGTCTTTCTAGTTCTGTTTGCCTTTACGACTATCTTGGGCTGGAACTACTATGGTGAGCGCTGTTTTGAATTTCTCTTTGGGGTTCGCTATATCCGCGTTTATCGTCTGCTCTTTGTCCTTATGATTGTCCTCGGTGGCTTTGTGGGTCTAGAGGCGGTCTGGATTATTGCAGATATTGTCAATGCTCTCATGGCCTTGCCAAACTTAATTGCTCTCCTAGCACTTTCTCCTATTGTTATCAGTGAAACAAAGAAATACTTTGACAAGCATCGAAAGAACTAATTTTCGCACATAAAAAAGCCTCTAGCTTTCCGTAATGATGGAAGTCTAGAGGTTTTTTGTCGAAATTAATAGCGTTTTTCTTTTGGCCAGCTGCTCATCTCGGCCACAGCTGTAAAGAAGACATCAGTAGAAGAGTTGAGGGCGGTCTCGCAGGAGTCCTGAATGACACCGATAACGAAGCCGACGCTGACTACCTGCATGGCCAAATCATTGGAAATCCCAAAGAGGCTGCAGGCGACCGGAATGAGCAGAAGAGACCCGCCAGCTACACCGGAAGCTCCGCAGGCAGAAATTGCCGCTACAATACTGAGAACGAGAGCTGTGCCAAAGTCAACCCGGATACCCAGCGTATTGACAGCAGCCAAGGTCAGGGTGTTGATAGTGATGGCAGCCCCTGCCATATTGATAGTGGCCCCCAGAGGAATAGAGACTGAGTAGGTCTCTGGATTGAGCCCCAGATCCCGACAGAGTTGCATGTTGACGGGGATGTTTGCCGCAGAGCTGCGTGTGAAAAAGGCAGTCACGCCACTGACTCGTAAACAGCGCCAGACCAAGGGATAAGGATTTTTTCGCAGCATGATAAAGGTAATTAAAGGATTGATAATCAGAGCGACAATCAGCATACTAGCTATCAAGACCAGCAGCAGGATACCATAGCTTTTTAGAGCCTGGAAGCCCTTGCCGGAAATGGTCGTGTAGACCAGGCCTAGAATACCGAGAGGGGCTAGATTGATAATCCACTCGACAATCTTAGAAGTGATATCTGCCAAGGTCTGCAGCAGTTCCTTACTGTGGTGGCTAGCTTCTCGCATGGCAATTCCAAAGATGACAGCCCAGGACAGGATACCAATGTAGTTAGCGGTGATGAGGGCGTTGACGGGATTGTCCACCAGCTGAAGCAGAAGATTGCTGAGGACTTGTCCGATTCCATCTGGTGGGGAAAACTTTTGGGAGGACGAAGCCAACTCTATACTAATGGGAAAGAAGAAGTTGACCAGGACCGCCGCAAAGGTTCCCAGAAGATAAAGCAAGATGACTGTTTTCATATTGCTCTTTTGCCCTTTTTGCTGCTGCGACAGGGCGTTTGCCACCAGAGCGAAGACTAGGAGCGGAGCGATAGCCTTGAGGCCGCCAACGAAGATTTGGCCCAGAAGTCCGATGGCTTGTGCTTGGGGGAAGACGACAGCCAGCAGGACACCAAAGCTAATACCGATGGAAATCCGCTTGATTAGATTGGTTTTATTCCAAATAGTGATGAAGCGATGGACCATGTAAGTTCCTTTCTTGTCTTAGATACTTATTTTATTATACGATAGAAAGGGGGCGAAAGCAATGCTAGGTCGGGTTAACCATTCTATGTCCGCGCTGTGTGGTCTTTGTGGTATAATGGTAGTAATCTTTTTGGAGGTAGCCTATGTCTAAGACCGGAAATGTCTTTTCCCGTTATATCCAGCAGTTTGACTGGAGCAAGATTGCAGATGACCTTTTTTCCAAGCTGGTCTCTTTACTTCTGCTTTTTATCTTATTTTACATCGTTAAGAAAATCCTGCATTTGACAGTGACCAAGATCATTGCTCCCTCTCTCAAGCTATCCAAGCAGGATGTAGCCAGACAGAAAACCATTACTCGGCTGATTGAGAATCTGCTTAATTATGTCTTGTATTTCCTCTTGATTTACTGGGTTTTATCCATCTTGGGACTGCCGGTTTCCAGTCTTTTGGCTGGTGCGGGGATTGCCGGTGTGGCGATCGGTATGGGAGCTCAGGGCTTCCTGTCGGATCTAGTCAATGGCTTCTTTATTCTTCTCGAGCGACAGTTAGATGTCGGTGACAATGTCCGCCTGACTAACGGTCCTATCAACATCGCTGGAACAGTAATCAGTGTCGGGATTCGGACGACGCAGGTACGGGACGCAGATGGAACGCTTCATTTTGTGCCAAACCGCAATATCATGGTCGTCAGCAATCTTTCCCGTGGAGACATGCGGGTCTTGATTGATATTCCGCTCTATGCCCAGACGGATTTAGACGAGATTTACCGCATTATTTCCAAGGTTAATGAAGAAGCAGTGCCAGAACATCCAGAGATTCTCAAGGAACCGAATATCTTGGGGCCGCAGATGGCTTCAAATGGCCAGTTCAACTTCCGTATCAGTATGATAGTGCAGGGAGGCATGCAGGTTTCCATTTACCATATCTTCTACCGTCTTTACCATGAGGCGCTTTTGCGAGAGGGGATTGAGCTTCCGACGCTCGGACCGCTTTCAAAAGGCAAGTAATTATTGATTAGAAAGGTCCATATGAATCAGCGAATTCAGCAGGAGATTGTCAGCGAGGACAATCTTGTTTACCGTTTAAAACGTCCTCTCCACAAGCAGGGTCTCTTTTGGGCAGCTCTGGTGTCGGGTATTATCATCTTTCTTCTGGCCTTGCTCAGCATTCTCCTCGTCATCACCACGATTGGCCTTATGGAGGAAAATGACCATCTCAAGTCCCTCACAGGCTACCATAACTCGCCTTTAGAGACCTATTCCAGCCATGCTTTTGAGAAAACAGTTGAATTTTCCAGCGGACTCAAGGTGACAGTTCATTCGGCAGTGGAAGATAGCAAGAGAGTTATGAGCGATGAGTCAACAGGAGTAGCTGTCGTTGCGACTATCACGGTTGAAAACACTTCTAAAAAGCCCATTCTGGTCAGTCCTTATGACTTTGGACTCTATGACAAGAAGGAGAATGTCTATATTTTGGACGGCTCAACCTTTGACAATACACAAATCGGCACCAATCTGGCGCCAGACAAGTCTATCCGCTTTGACTTGGTATTTGACGGGGAAGGCGGTGATGAGGATGCCTATACCGTGACCTACGATAATGCTAAGTGGCAAAAGGAGAAAAGCAAGCCAAAGCAAGAGAAAAAGAAGGAGCAGTAGGGAAAATTATCCTATTACTCTAATACCTTTGCTACTTTCCGCACCCAGATTTGAAATTGGAGGCAGCAAATGTTATAGATGAAAGAGGATTTGGGACAAAAGTTTCAAATCTTTTTCTTGACTATGACCTTAGGGGAGGGTGTATACTGGTGAAAATTAGAAAAGGAGATTACCATGCAAGTCAATATCATTCGTTCTGATAAAGTTTATCAAGAGATGCTCGAGCTGCCTTTAGAAAAGAGAGAAGGTTGTTTTCGGGCTAAGATTTTAGCACCTTTTGCAACAAAATATCAAACACAGCACATTCCTCTGAAAGCGAAGTATCCCGGAGGATTTGATGCTCTGTTCCTGCTTGGTTTTATGAATCAGATCCCTGCAACTCTATCAGAAAAGGATAGACCGGCTATCGACGCTCTGAGCTCTGATCAACTCTGGCAAAATTGTCAAGATACCATCAAGAGGAGTATCGGTCTTTTTGAGCAGGCTGGCTATGATTTAGAGGTTGAGGATTACCATTTTACTATATTATTGGGAAATCCTGAAAAAACCATGCTACAGCTCAATAAGGGTTACAGCGGAGATGGAGGAATTCCAGGCTACCTCATGCTTAGTCTACTACCAAATGACTATACTTTGCCACGTGTGCAGGCGGCATTAGCCCACGAGTGCAATCACAATGTCCGCTTCCAATTTATCAAATGGAACCAGCAGACGACACTAGCAGACTGGGTAGTCAGTGAAGGATTGGCAGAGTCTTTTGCTGCTGAACTCTATGGCAAAGATCTCATCGGACCTTGGGTCACTTCAACTAGTTCCGAGCAGTTAGAAGAGATTAAGCCCATCATCTCCAGTCAGCTTCAGCTAACGGGGATGGCGGAAATGGCTCCTTACCTCTATGGTGATGAAATTGCAGAAATACAAGGTCAAATACCAGTTGGAATGCCTTATGCTGCAGGCTATGCTTATGGCTATCATCTGATACAAGCTTATCTGAAAAAGACTGGTAAGAGCATTATTGAGGCCACAGTAACACCGACTGAAGAGATTTTAGAAGCTACTAAAGACTTTTGGAAATGACACTTTTGCTTGAAAATCTGCCAAAACTTGATATAATGTAGGTGATTTCTGGAGGTATCAGTATGCATTATAAAAGAGTAGAATTGAAAGTCACAAATCAAGGTATCCATGAGCGCAAAATTTTTCAAGGTGTTAAGATTTTCAGCCGCAGCAAGCTGTCCAAAGATCAGAAAAGCATTCTGACGCAGAAGCTTTACCTGACTCCGAAGCAAAACATTGTTTACTATCAACGGACAGATGTCAACTATGACCAGAACTGGCATCATAATAAGGACTATTATGAACTAACTTATGGCCAGTTGGACAGAGAGACTGTTTTTAAGGTTTGCCAAGATTTTGACGAACTAAGTCCTTTCCTGGAGAATGAGCTGATAGAGAAGCTAAAAGAAAAGCAGTCAGCAGGCAAATTTTTTGAAAAATTAGATATATAAAAGTCCGACTGCTTATAAAAGCAGTCGGATTTATTCTAGTTTGATAGTGCTTAAACAATACCTTGCGCAATCATAGCATTGGCTACGCTTTCGAAGACAGGGATATTAGCACTAGCCAGGTAGTCTTTGCCAAGTCCGTAAGTTTCAGCTGTGTTGAAGATGTTAGTCATGATGTCCTTGAGGCGGCCAGAGTATACTGACATCTATTCATCTGATGAGAGGGATTTTATCATCCAGATATTCATAGCTGGGTGGCCGGCAGCGTTAGAAAGTGGTTGTTGCAGTGATGTAAAACCATAGTGTTGATAGACGGCCACGGCTGTAGCCAGTTCAGTAGTGGTTTCTAGATAAAGCTGTTCATAACCTGCTAGACGGGCTTCCTGGAATATCTGCTTTATCAGCCGACTGGAATACCCCTTGCCACGACTGTTTTTAGTGACATACAGTTTTTGTAATTCAGCAATCTTATCAGACACAGGTGCAAAGCCGCCACAGCCAACGAGCTGTCCTTCATCTTCCAGAACAAAGTAAGCTGCCCTCTCTTGATGTTGATAATAGTCGGCCAAATAATCTAGATGAGAATCAAAGTAGACAGTTCCTGGTTTGTCAAGCCCGAATTCTTCTAGGCTGGCTCGAATGAGCTGCGCTATAGCTGGATTGTCTCTCACTTCCATTGGCCGCAAGTTCATGATTTGTCCTCCGATAGGATGTATCGATTAGTTAAACAATACCTTGCGCAATCATAGCATTGGCTACGTTTTCGAAGGCGGCGATATTTGCTCCTGCAAGGTAGTCAGTACCAAGTCCGTATGTTTCAGCAGTTGCTTTAGCTGTGTTGAAGATATTTGTCATGATGTCTTTGAGACGGCCGTCAACTTCTTCGCGAGTCCATGACATACGAAGGCTGTTTTGGCTCATTTCCAGAGCGGATACTGCTACACCACCAGCATTGGCAGCTTTGGCAGGTCCGTAGAAGATACCGTTCTCTTTGTAGACTGCGATAGCATCCAGATCGCTCGGCATGTTGGCACCTTCAGATACACAGATAACGCCTTGAGCAACCAAACGTTTGGCAGCTTCGCCATTGATTTCATTTTGTGTCGCACATGGCAGAGCGATGTCATATTTCTCAGCGTAAGTCCAGACAGAACCTTCATGGTAAGTAGCAGTTGCTTTTTCAGCAGCATATTCTGTCAAGCGAGCGCGGCGTTTTTCTTTGACATCAACCAAAAGATCAAAGTCAATACCGTTTTCATCGATAACATAGCCGTTTGAGTCAGATACAGAGATAACAGTTGCACCAAGCTCAGTTGCTTTTTGAAGAGCGTATTGGGCTACGTTACCAGAACCGGAAATAACCACCTTCTTGCCAGCAAAGCTTTGACCGTTAGCCTTGAGCATTTCTTCGGTGTAGTAAACCAAGCCGTAACCAGTTGCTTCTGGACGGATTAAGCTGCCGCCAAATCCAAGGGGTTTACCAGTCAAGACACCAGCGTCGAATTGGTTAAGGCGTTTGTATTGGCCATAGAGGTAGCCGATTTCACGTCCACCGACACCGATATCACCAGCTGGAACGTCAAGGGATGGGCCGATGTGTTTTTGCAATTCTGTCATAAAGCTTTGGCAGAAGCGCATCACTTCAGCATCAGTCTTACCTTTGGGATCAAAGTCAGATCCGCCTTTACCACCGCCGATTGGCAGGCCAGTCAAAACATTTTTAAAGATTTGCTCAAATCCGAGGAATTTCAAGATCCCTTGGTTTACAGTTGGGTGGAAACGAAGTCCGCCTTTATAAGGGCCAACTGCTGAGTTAAATTGTACGCGGTAACCACGATTGACTTGTACGTTGCCTTCGCGGTCTACCCAAGGAACACGGAAGCTGATAACGCGCTCAGGCTCAGTAATACGCGCTAGGATGTTTTCTTCAATGTATTCTGGGTGTTTTTCGAAAACGGGCTCCAGAGTATTGAGAAACTCTTCAACAGCTTGGAGGAATTCTGCCTCGTGTCCGTTGCGGGCTTTTACGGTCTCGAAAGTGCTTTGGATATATTCTTTAGCAGTTGTCATCTGTCATTCTCCTTTAAATAAAATAGTAAACCATCCTGCCGGAAGCTACTTACAGCTTGTGTGACGAGGATGTGTTTAAATTTTTAAAACAGGCATCTTTTAGATGTCATATTTTATTACATGGAACATTATAGCAGACTTTTTTTCTCTTGTAAAGAAAAAAGTTGAATTTTCTAAAAATTTCCACAATTTGTTTTCTGAAATCTTCCAGAAAATAGCTGAGCGAACTGGATGTTTTCCGAACGTTAGTCAGGAATTGCTGGTTTAAAAAACGAAAAAGCGGAGTTTGGTGATATAATAGAGGAAATGAGCTAAAGGCACTCGCCTTCAGAAGAAAAAGGAGCGTTTTACTATGGTTTCGACATCTACACAGATTGCTGGTTTTGCATTTGACAACTGCCTGATGAATGCAGCTGGTGTTGCCTGCATGACAAAAGAGGAACTGGCAGAAGTCAAAGATTCTGCTGCGGGAACATTTGTGACCAAGACGGCAACGCTGGAATTTCGTCAGGGAAACCCAGAACCGCGCTATCAGGATGTTCCGCTTGGCTCTATCAACTCCATGGGCTTGCCTAACAATGGTTTAGACTACTATCTTGACTACCTGCTGGAACTTCAGGAAAGCGAGCCAAATCGGACTTTCTTCCTCTCTTTGGTCGGTATGTCGCCAGAAGAAACCCACACCATTCTTCAGAAAGTGCAGGCAAGTGACTTTAAAGGCATTACTGAGCTCAATCTCTCCTGCCCCAATGTCCCTGGCAAGCCACAGATTGCTTATGACTTTGAAACGACGGAAAAGATCTTGTCAGAGGTTTTTGCTTATTTCACCAAGCCGCTGGGTATCAAGCTGCCTCCTTATTTTGACATCGTGCATTTTGACCAAGCCGCTGCGATTTTTAACAAATATCCGCTCAAGTTTGTCAATTGTGTAAACTCTGTCGGGAATGGCCTTTATATAGAAGATGAGTCAGTGGTCATTCGTCCGAAAAATGGTTTTGGAGGTATCGGAGGTCAGTACATCAAGCCGACTGCTCTGGCCAATGTCCATGCATTTTACCGACGCCTTAAACCAGAAATCCAAATCATCGGAACTGGTGGTGTCCTGACGGGCCGCGATGCCTTTGAGCATATCCTCTGTGGTGCCAGTATGGTGCAAGTAGGAACAACCCTTCATAAAGAAGGAGTGGCAGCCTTCGAACGCATCACCACAGAACTCAAGGCTATTATGGAAGAGAAAGGCTATGAAAGCCTGGAAGATTTCCGAGGAAAATTGAAGTATATTGAGTAGTAATCTTCTATACAAGAGTTGTTGTTATTTGAAATGAAGATCATAGCTGGGTTGAGAAGTATTGAAACCTAGCTTTTTCATATTATTTTGAAGAAAGTTCTAATCAAATTGCTATAATTTCGACTCCTTTTATGAGAAAATAGACGCAAAGAAATGAGGTGTTTTTATGGCAGAAATTTATTTAGCAGGCGGATGCTTCTGGGGATTGGAAGAGTACTTTTCTCGCATTGAGGGTGTGGAGGAAACGACAGTGGGCTACGCCAATGGACAAGTAGAAACAACCAACTACCAGCTGATTCACCAGACGGACCATGCAGAAACAGTTCATCTAATCTATGATGAAAAGCGAGTCAGCCTGCGGGAAATCCTGCTCTATTATTTCCGAGTTATTGATCCTCTGTCGGTCAATAAGCAGGGAAATGATGTGGGGCGTCAGTATCGGACGGGCGTTTACTATACGGATCAAGCCGATAAGGCGGTCATTGAGCAGGTCTTTGCTGAGCAGGAAAAGCAGCTGGGACAAAAGATTGCTGTTGAGCTAGAACCTTTGCGCCACTATGTCCTAGCTGAGGACTATCATCAGGATTATCTCAAGAAAAATTCTGGTGGCTACTGCCATATCAATGTCAATGATGCCTATCAGCCCTTGGTCGATCCAGGCCAATACGAGAAGCCTACAGATGTGGAACTAAAAGAGCAGCTGACGGAAGAGCAGTATCAGGTGACCCAGCATAGTGCGACAGAGCGTCCTTTCCATAATGTCTACAATGCCACTTTTGAAGAAGGAATTTATGTTGATGTGACGACTGGTGAGCCTCTCTTTTTTGCCGGTGACAAGTTTGAGTCTGGTTGCGGCTGGCCTAGCTTTAGCCGACCTATTGCCAGAGATGTTCTAAAATACTATGAAGACAAGAGTCATGGCATGGAGCGGATCGAAGTGCGCAGCCGTTCTGGCAACGCCCATCTGGGCCATGTCTTCACAGACGGTCCAGAAGCAGCAGGTGGTCTTCGCTACTGTATCAACTCAGCAGCTCTGCGATTTATTCCAAAAGAAAAAATGGAAGCAGAAGGATATGGCTATCTGCTGACCTTCATGCAGTAAAAGGGCATAAAATCAACTCAAATGCTTCAATCAGTCATATAAATTTTTTATCACGGTGATAAATTATTTATATAAGCCAAGTCTCCTTGAACATGGTAAAATGAGAAGTAATCTTATAAAATAGAAGATTTAGAATTTTATTCATTAAAGGAGAATAAATGATGAATTTGAAAAAAATCTTTTCAATCGGCTTAGTAGGCCTTGCAGCCTTAGGTTTGGCAGCTTGTGGAGGTTCTTCTAGTAAGGAGAACAAGTCAGCAGACGGACCTGTAACCGTCAAGGTTGGAGTGATGAGCCTGAGTGATACAGAAGAAGCGCGCTGGAACAAGGTTCAAGAGATTCTTGACAAAGAAAATGCAGGCGTTAAATTAGAGTATACACAGTTTACCGACTACTCTCAACCTAACCAAGCTCTGCTTGACGGTGATGTGGATATCAACGCTTTCCAACATTACAACTTCCTTGAAAACTGGAACAAAGAGAAGGGGGCAGACCTTGTGTCTGTTGCGGATACCTATATCGCTCCTATTCGTCTCTACTCTGGTACAAAGGACGGCAAAAATAAATATACAGATGTGAAAGACATCCCAGAAAATGGTACAATTGCTGTTCCAAATGATGCGACAAATGAGAGCCGTGCTCTTTATCTTCTCGAATCAGCTGGTTTGATCAAGCTTGATGTTAAAGGTAAGGAACTTGCGACTGTTGCCAACATCAAAGAAAACAAGAAGAATCTGACAATTTCTGAGTTGGATGCTTCTCAAACACCAGCTTCTCTGACTTCAGCAGATGCTGCAGTTGTCAATAATACTTTCGTCCGCGAAGCAGGCATTGACTACAAGAAGGCCCTCTTCAAAGAAGAAGCCAATGAAAACTCAAAACAATGGTATAACCTGATTGCAGCAAAACCAGATTGGAAGAAATCAGACAAGGCTGACGCAATTGAAAAAATTATCAAGGCTTACCATACTGATGAAGTGAAAAAAGTTATCGAAGAATCATCAGATGGTATGGATCAGCCGGTGTGGTAATTTTTACCAGCAGAAAGTCATTGTATTGAATAAATGAAATGATTAAGAAGGGCGGAGATTAGCTTCTCCAGCCCTTTATCTGCTATTATGGTCATTTAGTTTGATCATTATCTAGCTTTGAGCTAGGTTGGTACAGATTGTAGCACGCGACTTATCAGTTCCTTAGGTCAAATGACAGGCGGAAATCAAACTAAAAGGTTATAGTGGCTAAATATCATATTGGACAAATCAAGGAGTGAATCGGAAATTATGGGCAAAGAAATTATCAAATTGGATCACATTGATGTCGTTTTTAATCAAAAAAAGCAAGACATTAAGGCCGTAGAAGATGTGACCATTCATATTAATCAGGGTGATATTTATGGGATTGTAGGTTATTCTGGTGCTGGGAAGTCTACTCTGGTCCGTGTCATTAACTTGCTGCAGGTGCCGTCTGCTGGTAAGATTACGGTGGATGATACGGTTTTCTATGATCATCATCAGGTTCAGCTTACTGCAGCTCAGTTGCGCCAAAAGCGTAAGGATATCGGGATGATTTTCCAGCATTTTAACCTCATGGCACAGATGACCGCCAAGGAAAATGTTGCCTTTGCGCTCAAGCATTCTCCTTTATCAGCTGCTGAAAAAGAGAAAAAAGTTCATACGCTTTTGGACTTGGTAGGCTTAGCGGATCGGGCAGATAATTATCCTGCCCAGCTGTCTGGTGGTCAAAAGCAGCGGGTGGCTATTGCACGGGCCTTGGCCAATGATCCCAAAATCCTAATCTCGGACGAGTCTACATCTGCTCTGGATCCTAAGACCACCAAGCAGATTCTGGCTTTATTGCAGGATTTGAATCAAAAATTGGGCCTGACTATTGTCCTCATTACCCACGAAATGCAGATTGTCAAGGACATTGCCAATCGGGTAGCAGTCATGCAGAATGGTCGGCTGATTGAGGAAGGCTCAGTTCTGGATATTTTCTCTAATCCCAAGAATGAGCTGACCCAAGACTTCATTACGACCGCAACGGGTATCAATGAGGCCATGATCAAAATCAACCAGCAAAAGATTGTGCAAAACCTACCGGAAAATTCCATTCTGGCCCACCTGAAATACTCAGGTGTGGTGACAGACACAGCCATTATAAACGACATTTACAAGCAGTATCACATATCTGCCAATATTCTTCACGCTAATATTGAGATTTTAGATCATGTACCGGTCGGAGAAATGGTCGTTATCTTATCTGGAGAGACCAAGCAACTGGCGGCGGTGCAGGAAAGTCTGCGCGAAGCAGGAGTAGAGCTGCATGTTCTGAAAGAAGGGAGTAACTAATGCTACAGCTGATTCAACAATTTATGCCCAATGTTTATAGAATGGGCTGGTCTGGGCAGGCTGGCTGGGGAACAGCTATTTACCTGACTCTGTATATGACTATCATTCCTTTCTTTATCGGAGGGATTCTAGGCTTTATCGCTGGTCTCTTGCTCGTCTTGACAGGGCCGAGAGGTATTTTGGAAAATAGACTTGTCTTTTTCGTCTTGGACAAGGTTACCTCTATCTTCCGGGCTATTCCGTTCATCATTCTCCTAGCCCTCATCAATCCTTTTACTCGGATTATTGTGGGAACTGGGATTGGACCGACTGCGGCCTTGGTGCCTCTTTCGCTGGCTGTTTTTCCTTTCTTTGCCCGTCAGGTTCAGGTGGTCTTATCCGAACTAGACCGAGGAGTCATTGAGGCGGCGCAGGCTAGTGGAGCAACCTTCTGGGACATTGTCGGTGTTTACTTGCGGGAAGGTCTGCCGGACTTGATTCGGGTGACGACTGTTACGCTCATTTCTCTGGTTGGTGAGACCGCTATGGCCGGAGCGATTGGAGCTGGTGGACTGGGAAATGTTGCTCTGACTTATGGTTATCAGCGTTTCAACCATGATGTGACCATTCTTGCGACTATTCTTATTTTGCTGCTCATCTTCTTTATTCAGTTTGTTGGGGATTTCCTGACACGGAAGATTAGTCATAGATAATGATTGACAACTAGGGCCTCAGCTGGGGCTCTTTTTAATGTCATAATTGTATAAAAAGACTTGCGCAATTAGATTAGGCTTGTTATAATATCTAAAATCTCTTGAAGCCAATTATTGGGAAAGTGAGGATATAGCGGATGAAAGCTTATACAAATGTCAATATGGTGACCTGTGACAGCGCATTTCATGTTTACCGGGAAGGGCTGCTAGTGGTTGAGGACGACCGCATTGCCTACTGTGGTCCCTATGATGAAAACTGGCTAGGGAAGTGCAGTGAAAGAGTAGATTATGAAGGTGCTTGGATTATGCCAGGGCTGGTCAACTGTCATACTCACTCGGCCATGACCTTGCTGCGCGGGATTCGTGATGACAGCAATCTGCATGAGTGGTTGGAGGGCTATATCTGGCCAGCAGAAAGCCAGTTCACAGCGGATCTAACGACCGAGGCTGTCCAGCTGGCTCTGGCTGAAATGCTGCTGTCAGGGACAACGACTTTTAACGACATGTATAATCCTCAGGGAGTGGAGATTGACCGGGTTTATCAGGCTGTGCATAAGTCTGGTATGCGCTGCTATTTCTCACCAACCCTCTTTAGCTCAGAGTCGGAAACAGCAGAAGAGACTCTGGATCGTACTCGGACCATTATTGAGAAAATCCTCTCCTATGACGATGAAGATTTTCAGGTTATGGTGGCGCCTCATTCGCCTTATGCCTGTGACGAAGAGTTGCTCAAGGGCAGTCTTGAGCTAGCGCGTGAACTGGATTTGAAGCTTCATATCCATGTGGCGGAGACACAGGATGAAAATAAAATCATACTGGAGCGCTATGGCAAACGGCCTCTGGCTTTCTTAAAGGGTTTGGGTTACTTGGAGCAGCCAGCCATTTTTGCTCACGGAGTTGAACTGAATCCGTCAGAGATTGCGGATTTGGCGGCTTCACCAGTCAGCATCGCCCACAATCCTATCAGCAACCTCAAGCTGGCTTCCGGTGTAGCTCCGGTGACCGACTTACTAGCCGCTGGGGTGACCGTTGGCTTAGCGACAGACTCTGTCGCTTCCAATAATAATCTGGACATGTTTGAAGAAGGCCGGACAGCTGCTCTCCTTCAGAAGATGCGGGCAGGCGATGCAGCCCAGTTTACGATTGAGCAGGCCTTGAAAGCTTTGACTATTGAAGGAGCCAAGGCGTTGGGATTGGATAACAAAATCGGTAGTCTGGAAGCGGGCAAGCAAGCCGATTTCATTGTCATTCAGCCTAAGGGACGACTTCATCTCTATCCTTTGGAAAATATGCTGTCTCATCTAGTATACGCAGTCAAGGGCAGCGATGTTCAGGATGTCTACATTGCAGGGCAGCAGGTTGTCCGAAATGGCCAAGTGCTGACCGTTGATGTAGGGAGTTTTGTGTAAGAATGAAAGCCGAGTTTCAGCTCGGTGATCGGCTCTTAGATTTGAAAAAATAGAAAATGAAGCAGGAGAATGGTGGAAGCATGCCGCAATTTGGAGATTGTAGCATGCTTCTCCCCGATCCTGTTTTTTGCTTTGCTTTTCTTTTGGCGGTAAAAATAGTACAATATAGTAAATATTGATGTACTATTATCAAGTAAGAAAAAGCGGAGAGATGCGATGGATAAAAAAATTCTTTGGGAGAAGATTCAGAGTTTTTTTCAGGAACTTTGGAAAAAGATATCGGGTTTTGCTGCGGAACATACTCTCCTGACAGATGCCTACCATGCTTGGCGGGATTGGATTAAGAAGTTGCCGCTTCCTCGTCCCAAAATCTTTAAAAAACAGCTTAGCAATCGCCAGTTTGTCGGAGTGCTTTTGACCGTAGTAGGGCTGTCAGCTGGCTTAATTCTGCTGTCAGAGCATGTGCAGGATTTTACCTTTCTGTCTCCTAGTAAGAAAGAGCAGCAGTCAGATTCCTCTCAGAATCAGACGGTTCGTATCATGGCGACTGGGGATTTGCTTTATCACGACGGCCTCTATCTGAGCGCTCAGAAAGAAGATGGCACTTATGATTTTTCTGAGAATTTCCAATATGCTAAGGAATGGCTTCGGCAGGGAGATTTGGTCTTAGGGGACTTTGAAGGCACGATTCGGCCGGACTATCCCTTGAATGGCTATCCGCTTTTTAATGCTCCAGAAGCCGTAGTTCCAGCAATCAAGGATGCTGGCTATCAGGTGATGGACCTGGCTCATAACCACATTTTAGACTCTGGCTTGGAGGGAGTTTTCACTACAGCTCAGGCTTTTGAAAAAGAGGGAATCACTCCCATCGGTGTTTATCCGCATGAAAGCCGCAGTCAGGCACCGCTCTTGATAAAGAAACTTAAAGGCATTAAGATTGCACTGCTGGCTTACTCCTATGGTTATAATGGCATGGAAGGGCTGCTCAGTCAGGAAGACTATGACAATCGCCTGTCCGATCTGGATGAAGAAAAGATGCGGGCCGAGATTGAGCGGGCAGAAAAGGAAGCGGACATCACGGTTGTTATGCCTCAGATGGGGGTAGAGTACCAGCTGGAGCCGACAGAGGAGCAGATGACTCTTTACCATAAAATGGTCGACTGGGGAGCAGATATCGTCTTTGGAGGGCATCCGCATGTGGTTGAGCCAGCTGAGATTTTAGAGAAAGATGGCCAGAAGAAGCTGATCATGTATTCTATGGGGAATTTCATTTCCAATCAGCGCATCGAAACCATGGAGGAGATTGAAAATGCTCATTGGACCGAGCGCGGAGTGCTGATGGATGTTACCATTGAAAAGACACCAAAGGGCACGCAGATAAAAAGTGCTCAGGCTCATCCGAGCTGGGTCAGCCGAGTTGAAAAGGGCGCTACTTCAGCAGACGGTCTTCCTTTATACACTTATCAGACTTGGATTTTGGACGACTTTGTCGAAGGTGGCAAGTATCGAGACAAACTGGATCAAGAAACCAGAGCACGGATTGATACCGCCTATCAGGAAATGAATTCTCATGTTGGACTGAATTGGCCGGGGCAATAAATTACTTGAATATGAGTTTAGCCGGATTGGATTTGCCAATCTGGTTTTTGCTGTTTTAAAATTGAGGACTTTGTTATAATAAAAAGGATTATAGAACTGTTAATGAATGGAACTGACCGTTTTCGAGCTTGTCTATTATTTTGACTTATTTGATTGGAAAGAAAATGAAATGCATTTTGGTTTGTGGCTACTTTTGTATCTTATACCTATGTTTATCTTGTTTTTGTTGCTAGTGTGCTCCCTGGTTTTGATGATTTTCTGCCTGTTTTTGCGGAGAAATTTCTTCAAAGAAAAGCAGGGGCGCAATTTGTTGCTAGCTATCTTTTGGTTAGGGCTCCTCAATCTTCTGCTGAACTTGCTAGTATAAAAACGATGAGGTCGTAAGGAGAACAGTCCAAATGAAATGATAGGGACTAGCTTTATCCTTGTTTGTTGAAGCTAAATATTGATCGAGTATTAAAGAAAGACGAAATATGCATTTTTTTGAACAACTTTTTCTTTTAATAGACTTTTTAATTCACTTTTTACCACTCTTGTTTATCTTTGTTGTTTTTATCGTTTCATGGATAGTTTATATTTGTATAAAGAAACCTTTCTACAAAAGTTTTTATGGGAAAGTGATTAGTCTACTCTTTTTGGGAACCTTGATTTGGAATCTGGTTTATTTTGGCGAAGAAGATCATGGTGGCTCTTACCAATTAGTAAAATTAAAGCCAGGCGAAGCTGTTTATGTAAAGATTAAAAAGCCTTATCTTGACCTAATAAAGGGTTCAGGAGTCAGTGTTTTAAAATTTAAAGATAAAACAGATGGGAAAATTAGAATATACGATTCTTATTTGAGAGAGCAGATAGATGAAAATGAGTATATCTATGATGCAGAAAAAAAGTCTGTTCACTACTATAATGAAAAGTATGGGGGGATAACAATCCCAAACGAACAGGCTTTATCCGATTTAGGTGTTGAGTTTAACGAAAACTATAGCATTGATGTCAACTTTACCCAAAATAGAGCGTTTGTTTTTAGTGTAAGCGACAGTGATCAAGATATCACTGTCCAAAACGAATCAGATAAACCCATATCTTTTTATGTCAAAGCCTATCACAGAGTCTATGGCTCAGAAGGCAGGGACCGAGATCTAGAATAATATCTTACAAAACATGTTGCTGTTTCAATACTTCTTATAATATTAGCATTACAAAAAACGAATACCCTCTAGCTTATTTTGATTAGCAGGTATTCGTTTTTTATTTTCTATTTTAGAGCTTCATTTCTTCCGATACTGGCTTGGTGTCATTTGGTAGTATTTTTTGAACTGGCGGTTAAAGTTGGACAGGTTATTAAAGCCTGCTTGGCTGGAGATTTCCAGTACAGAGAGGTTGGAGTGCTGCAGGAGTTCGGCTGCCTTGCGCAGGCGGAATTGGATTAAGTACTCAATGCAGGAAACGCCCAGATGCTTCTTGAAGAAGTTCATGAAATGGGTGGAGCTGTAGCCGCAGATGCCAGCCAGTTGGTCAATATTCAGGTCTTCTTGGTAGTGAGCATTGATGTAGTCAATGATGGAGCGAATTTTTTCTTCCTTGCGGTAGCCTTCGGGTGATAGGTCTTTGGAAATGACATAGCCGTTCTCAAAGAGCAGGTAGAAGAGCTGGTTGAGTTGGGCTTTGAGCTGAAACTCGTAGTGAGATTTGCGGAAATAGCCTGTTTCTATAGCTGCTAAGAGGCACTGACGAATCTCCGTATAGGCTGTATCATTGGGCTTGATCACATGAGTCAAGTCCAACTGACCATTGTAGAGTGGCTGCAGATAGTTGATGCTGGCCTGATCCATGGCAGAGTAGCCCATCAGATCCAGATGGAAATTAATGGCGTCCATATAATGGCGCTCGTCGTTGATGGGGTGGATAGAGTGCAAGGCATTGGGGCGAATCAGGATAATATCACCTTTTTCGCTGTTAAAGTAGTCGTCGTCAATATGAAATTGTGCTTTTCCTTCGTGGACATAAATCATTTCAACATCGGTATGCCAGTGGAAAAGAATATCTGGATGACCATTCTCAGTGATGGTGCGGGTCAGAGAATAAGGGGTTCCTTGGTTTTTAAAAACGGTATTTTTATGTAGTTGGCCTAAATCAATCATGGGGACACTCTTTCATAGAATAGTACAATTTATTAAGATAATTGTGTTAGAAAATATGTTTGACAACTATTATAATATAAATACAAAAAAAACGAAAGTGAGAAAATGCAAATGGGTAAATTTCCGCAGAATTTTCTTTGGGGTGGCGCAACTGCAGCCAATCAGTATGAAGGCGCCTATAATCTAGATGGGAAAGGCCTGTCTGTTCAGGATGTGACTCCAAAAGGCGGAGTGCCAGCCAAGCCAGGTGACCGCAATCCTTTGATTACTGAGGGGCCGACACCAGATAATCTCAAGCTGGAAGGGATTGATTTCTATCATCGCTATAAGGAGGACATTGCCCTCTTTGCAGAGATGGGCTTCAAGGTCTACCGGACCTCCATTGCCTGGTCTAGGATTTTCCCAAAGGGAGACGAGCTGGAACCCAATGAAGCTGGTCTGCAATTCTATGACAATCTTTTTGACGAACTGGCCAAATATGGCATTGAGCCGCTGATTACCTTGTCTCACTATGAAACGCCCCTGCATTTGGCTCGTCAGTACAATGGTTGGGCCAACCGCGATTTGATTGGCTTCTACGAGCGCTATGTCCGCACGGTTTTTACCCACTATAAGGACAAGGTCAAGTATTGGCTGACCTTTAATGAAATCAACTCTGTTCTCCATGCGCCCTTTATGAGTGGAGGCATTGCGACGCCAGCTGAAGAACTATCCAAGCAGGACCTTTATCAAGCAGTTCATCATGAGCTGGTGGCGTCTGCCTTGGCAACGAAGATTGGTCATGAGATTAATCCTGATTTTAAGATTGGCTGTATGGTTCTGGCCATGCCGGCTTATCCCATGACGCCTAAGCCTGAAGATGTGCTGGCAGCTCGGGAATTTGAAAATCAAAACTATCTCTTCTCTGATATCCATGCGCGTGGGAAATACCCTGCCTATATCAATCGTTTCTTCAAGGAGAATGGGATTGAGATTCAGTTTGCGCCAGGTGACAAAGAGCTTTTAGCTGAAAATACTGTAGACTTTATTTCCTTCTCCTACTACATGAGTGTGGTTGCGGCTCATGATCCGGAAAATTATTCTTCCGGCCGAGGCAATCTGCTAGGTGGTATTATGAATCCTCATCTGGCTAGCTCAGAATGGGGTTGGCAGATTGACCCAGTCGGCCTGCGCTTGGTGTTAAATAGCTTTTATGACCGCTATCAGCTCCCTCTCTTCATCGTGGAAAATGGTCTCGGTGCCAAGGATGTCTTGGTGGATGGTCCAAATGGCCCAACGGTTGCAGATGACTACCGTATTGATTATCTCAAACAGCATTTGCAACAGGTAGGAGAAGCGCTGGAAGATGGCGTAGAACTGCTAGGTTACACAACTTGGGGCTGTATTGACCTGGTCTCAGCCAGCACGGCAGAACTCAGTAAGCGTTACGGCTTTATCTACGTTGACCGCAACGATGACGGTAGCGGAACTCTAGCCCGCTATAAGAAAAAATCTTTTGATTGGTACAAAGAAGTCATTGCGACGAATGGAGACAGTCTTTATCAGGATTGAATGACTTAAACAAAATAGAATGGCTCCTTATAAAATAAACCAAGTTCTATCTGGCTTGGTTTTTTCTACATTTTAAGATGGGAATTGGTTAAATCCTCTTGATTTTAAAAGCAACTAGAGGAAAAGCAGTGTTTTGAGGAAAGCTGTCTCTATAAAAAAGTAAGAATTTATTCTCAATATTGCGGATGTTTGAATCCGTTTGCAAAAAAACAAAGACGCCTCAAATAAAATATGGTATAATATGTGAAGAATATCTATTTCAGGAGGGAAAATCATGAGTAGGAAAATCCGTTTCATTTCTCTGCTTACTCTGTTGATTTGTTTTCTGATGGGCTGCAGTCTTTTTCAAAAGAACGGTGGAGGTCCGGGAGAGCAAGGCAGCCAATTTTCGGAAAGTGTTCGTAAGCTGAGAGAAAAATACAGCAAAAATACTCCTTATGATGTCCAAGAAAAGGTCATTCAGATCAAGGAAAATGAGCCCATTACATTTCCGACAGAGGTACAAAAGCCTAACGATTTTGAGACACTGCCACATGAAGGACAGACCGAGTTGATTTCTTCCTTTGAAATTTATGGGGACAGCAACTTACGAGCTATTTTAGGGGGTGACTTTAAGATGAATGATAAGCGGCAGATAGTGATTGAGCCAGCTTATCATTTCTCTGCGACTAGAGTGGAGGCGAATGGAGAGCATACAGAATATGGTCTAGCCAAGCAAGGTGAGAGCTGGGGTGTTTTTGATACGCTCTATTTGCTGCAACGGGATGATGAGCGAACAGGTAAAAAGCTTAAAAAACCAAAACTTTGGATCGTTAAGATAGATAAGAAAGGGCGCGACAAGCTAGCTCTGAAGACCAAGAGCAGTCTGCTCGGGGATGGTCGCCTGCAGCTGGAATGGACCGAAGTACCTGGAGCGGACTCTTATTCCATTATAAAAAGAGAGTATGTGACCATGCCTGGCAGTGATACGAAGACAGGTCTTTATAACTATAAAGAGGTCGATCGGGTCACTTCGACAGTGTATCGGACAGATTTGCCTACCCACTATGATAGCCGCAACGGCGGCCGTTCCGGTGATGATCCGATACTTGCCAGACAACGGTTGCTGCAGGCTTACGACCAGGATTACAGTAATAGAAAGGTTGAGAAAAAGCCTTATGAACTCCTTGTTGTTCCCCTTAAAGACAAAGAAGCTTTAGGAACTATCAGCAATCCTATCTCATCTGATAGCTTTGCGAAACTGATGCCGAATCAAATCGATTTTCGGAGTTTTTCTGACCAGGTTTCTGCCCTGCGGCAGAAGGGAAATATTCCTGAAGAAGCACCACTGCAGATGATGGATGGCCAGATTCAGAACTTTCCAATCGTCTATGAAAAAATTGAAAAAGAAGGCCGGGATGTCAGATGTCTGGTCTCTATCAAGGGCATGCCTACTGTCAAAACGGACTTTTTCATTGAACAGGCCAGTGTCGAAGAAGTGCAGCCTGTTGTAGATAGGCATAATGAAAAGGTCAATAAAGAGGAAAGCAAGTCGGGTGTTTCAGAGAAATATATCAGCGTAGAGCAGGCTGACTTGGATCTCAAGGGTAAAACAGTCGTTCATGATGTTAGTGATATTGAGGAAAGAGTGGCAGCCAGAAGTGCAGCGCAGGAATATTTTGCTAAGGCTCTTCTGTCCGATGCTGAATATGTTGATTACAGTGAGTTTCCAGAGCTGAGTGAAGGAGATGTCAGTGAATTGCTTCACGATGTTTTAGAGCAGAATCCAGTCATTCAGCAGGGAGTGGTTCCTGCCATTGATGCTAAGCAACATGTGGTAAGTTTTAAATACGATGCTGATGAAACTGCCAAATATAAGAAGGCCCGAAAAAAAGTTAAAGAGATTGTCAAAGATATCATCAAAGACCAGATGAGCGACCGAGAAAAGATTGAGGCAATTAATCAGTATATGATTGAGCATATTAGCTATGATAAGGCTGCTTACCAAGGCTTTTTGAATTACAAAACATCTATTGAGAATAAAGAATCAGAAGAGGCTATTTCAAAAGCGTTTAAAGATATGCAAGACGGTATTCGCAAGTATGAATCTAGTTTTGATATTACTGGTCCGCTATTTGAGGGTAAGGGAGTCTGTCAAGCTTATGCTGTAACCTTCCAGGCTCTTGCTCAGGAAGCTGGTCTCGAAACCATGTATGTGAGTGGAAATACAGATGATTTTGACCCGCATGCTTGGAACTTCGCAAAAGTAGATGGTCAGTGGCTGGCCTTAGATGTTACCTGGAATGACTCTGATGGAGACAGCAATAAAAAAGAAAATGAATACTTGCTATTGGCCATGGATAATCCACTCTATGCGCAGAGCCACTATGCTTTTGACAGATACGAAGATGCTATTAAAGAATGATGCTCCAAATAGAAGCAATCTTTAAAAGATGCCTAAGTCTTGTAAGACAAGGAAGAAGCTAATCAAAACCCCTGAGATACTGTTATCTCAGGGGTTTTCTATGCTTTTATTTCTTCCAGCTTTCGACTTCTTTTTGATGGTTTTTGATCCACTCTTTGGCTGCAGCTTCTGGTGAGCTGCCTTCGTTAATCTTAAGCATGACTTCTTCCATGTCCTTTTGAGTCCAGTTGAAGTTATCCAGGACCTTGTTGACTTCTGGCAAGTCCTTGTCTAGATTTTTTCGAGTGATAGTGTGGATAGCTTCCTTGCCACCCATGGTTCCCTTAGGATCCTTGAGGTATTTGAGGTCGTATTTGGAGAACATCCAGTGTGGTGACCAGCCGGTTACGATGATATCTTCTTTATTCTTAATAGCTTGATCCAGAGCAGTGGTCATGGCTCCTGTTGAGGAAGAAGAAAGATTCCAGCCACTGAGATTGCTGTATTCTTGCATAGTCTTCTCAGTCGCGGTCATGATACCAGCGCCGGGTTCAATACCTGTGATGGTTTTCTTGGCTTGGTCTGACAGGTCTTCGATGGAGTCAGCGTCCATATAGCTTGGTATGACTAGCCCTGTCTTAACGCCCTCAAGATTTGGCCCCAAGTCCACTAGCTTGTCCTTGTACTCCTCATAGAGAGCAGCGTGAGTGGTCGGCAACCAGGCAGAAACCATGGCATCGGCTTCGCTATTAGCAACGGACTTCCACATAACGGCATTGTCCAGCGGTGTGATGGTGACATCGTAGCCCATTTCCTTGAGAGCTTCCGCTACGACATTGGTTGAGGCAACTTCGGAGTCCCATTCAACATAGGCAAGGTTGACCTTTTCTTTTTTGCTTTGCTGAAGCTTGGTTACTTGATTTCCGACAAAGGCTGTCATGATGACAGCAGCCAGAGCAGACCAGAGCATAATCTTCTTGCGTTTTTCCTTGGCAGTGACCGGTGATTTTTTAGCCAGAGGTTGGTTGAGCTTCTGAGTCAGGCGGTCAATGATAATGGCCAGGATAACCAGAGACACCCCATTGACAAAGCCGGAACCGATGTCGGCATGCTGCAAGGCAGAGAGAACGCCGCGACCCAGTCCTGGCGCCCCAATCATAGAGGCAGTAACAACCATAGACAGAGCTAACATGATGGTCTGATTGACCCCAGCTAGGATAGTATTTTTAGCCAGAGGCAGCTCAACTTTGAAGAGCTTCTGCTTGCCAGTGCCCCCGAAGGAGTCTGACGCTTCAATCAGCTCAGTCGGAATCTGACGAATGGCTAGATTGGTAAAGCGGACAGTCGGTGGCAGGGCAAAGATGACAGAGGCAAAGACCCCAGGCACCATACCAATACCGAAGAAGGCCACGGCCGGTATCAGGTAGACAAAGGCCGGCATGGTCTGCATAAAGTCTAGCAAGGGCTTGATAACTGCTTCGACACGGTTGCTCTTAGCCATCCAAATTCCCAGTGGAATACCGATGATAATGGAAATGGCACTGGAGACGATGACCAAGGTCACAGTATTCATAAGATTTTCCCAGAGGCCTTGGTTGTAAACAAAGAGCAGGCCCAGGAAGGTGAGCAGGGGCAGTCCCAGCTTACGCTTGGAAATCAAATAGGTAAAGATAGTAATGACTGCGATAAAGAGCAGTGGCGGAATGAAGAGCAGGGTGTCTGTCATTCCATTCATGATGGCATTTCCGATAGCCTGAAGGACCGAGAAAAGCCCGGAGAAGGTATCTGTTACCCAGTTAGTAAAGGCCTCAACCCATTGAGAAACGGGGATTGGCTGTTGTAAAATATTCAAAATGCGAACCTCCCTTATTCTTCAGATTCAGTAGTATTGGCCAAGGCTTCGATGACTCGACCTTTGATAATAACGCCGACTAACTTGTCCTTATCATCTACAACGGCCAGAGGCGCTGGTGAATCGTAGATCAGCGGGAAAATATCGGTAATCAGGGTTTCCTGAGTGACCTTGCGGACGTTCTTATCAATCACTTCAGCCAGTGCTTGATGCTGTTTACGGGCATCGCGGGCGGCTTCGGCAGTCAGACTACCCTTGAGCTGCCGCTTCCTATCCACAGCCAGCAGCATACTGACCTCTTCTTTTTTCATCCGATTAAGAGCCACGGTAGGTCCATCAATGTCAATGTTAGTAGTCAGTGGCGTTGTCATGATATTCTGAGCGGTCAGGACCTTAGAGCGATCCACATCCTCAACGAACTCTCGAACGAAGTCGTTGGCTGGATTGGTCAGGATTTCCTCACCGGTGCCAATCTGCATAATCTGACCGTCAGCCATAATAGCAATACGGTCACCGATACGCAGGGCCTCATTGAGATCGTGCGTGATAAAGATAATGGTACGCTCATGCTCTGCCTGCAGATCCAGCAGCTCATCCTGCATTTCGCGGCGGATAAGGGGATCTAGAGCTGAGAAGGCCTCGTCCATGAGCAGAATATCAGGATTATTGGCCAAAGCTCGAGCTAAGCCAACCCGCTGCTGCATCCCGCCGGAGAGCTGATCGGGGTATTGGTCCTTGAAAGAGAGGAGACCAGCATTGTCTAGAGCTTGTTCAGCTAGGCGCGTGCGCTCCTCCTTATCAACACCTCGGACTTCCAGACCGAACTCAGTATTTTCCAGAATGGTCCGATGCGGAAAGAGTCCGAAGTTCTGGAAGACCATATTGAGCTTGTGGCGGCGAACGTCACGCAGCTCCTCTTCGTTCATCTTGGCCACATCTTGGCCGTCGATGTAAATGTCGCCTGATGTTGGGTCAATCAATCGGTTGAGCAGGCGGATAAGGGTAGACTTCCCACTACCGGACAGTCCCATGATGACAAAAATTTCTCCGGTCTGGACCTCAAAGTTTACATCGTAAACTCCGACAGTAGCACCGGTTTTTTCTAAAATTTCCGTTTTGCTTTTGGCTTGCTGCACCATTTCTAGTGCCTGCTTTTGCCTTTTTCCGAAAATTTTAGTCAAATGTTTTACTTCTAGTTTATTCAACGTATTTCTCCTTTTGCACAAGTGACTACATGTTTATTTTGATAAGTTGTCACTTAAAAGACCATCACAGTATAACATCGTGTGGTCACTTTGTCAAACCCAAAAGACCGTCAGACCGGCCTTTTTCGGCTATTATAAAAAAGGGGAGTGATTTTTTGAAATATTTTTGAAAGTCGTAAAAACCTTGTCAAATAGCGTACTTGCTTGTGTATTCTGTTTTTTGACAAAGAAAAAACAAGTGCTGTTTCACTTGTTTGTTTCAATTTCATTAAAAAATAAATTATGCATCAAACCGACCGATAATTCGTTGCCAACAAAGTAGATGGTATTGCCGGCTTCTAGCTTGGTATAAGGACCAGGCGAGATTAGGAGTTGTTCACCCTGCTGGACTGCAACAATGGTAGCGCCAGTCGAGTGCCAGATATTGAGCTCATTGATAGATTTTCCTAGGTTGATGGCGTCTGCTGAGAGCTGGAGCTCGTAGGGATTGAAAGGGAAGCGCTGCTGGACATCCTTGGTACGACTGAGAAGCTGATTGAGTAGCTGGGAAAAGTTGGCAAATTCTTCCTCTTGGCGCTGGATGCTCTGGTGGAGCTTGCTTTTGAGGTCCTGCAGAGAGTTGACATCTTTATAGGTCTCAAGGAACTGCTGGGCTTTTTCCTTGGAAGAAATGAAGGCTCCACTGCCGTGGCGGACTTCCATGATTTCCAGGTCTACCAGCACATTAATAGCCTTGCGGGCTGTCTCAGGTGAGACATTGAAGTTGCTGGCTAGGGTAGAGCGGGCATAGATCTTGCTTCCGATGGGATATTTGCCGTCAACGATTCGCTCGGCAATGGCGACGGCAATCTGCTGGTAGCGTGGGAATGCGACTTCTTTTTTGCTCATGAGGACCTCCAATTTACAACAGAAATATAGCTATGATTATAATATAAAACTGGAAGATTGAAAAGTGCTCTTTGTAAAATCGACTGTCCTATCCGCCTCTTCTTACCTTTCTTTTTACTTTTTTAAGTAGTATAATATGTCTAAAAGTTAGAGGTCTTCTGGAAAAGGGGCAATCCAAATTGGATGATAGAGATAGGAATGGAAAAAAAGATGACAGTAAAGATGATAGCGACAGACATGGATGGAACCTTGCTAGACGGACAGGGACAGCTGGATTTGCCGCGTCTGGCTACTATTTTAGATGAGCTGGATAAGAGAGACATTCGCTTTGTGGTGGCTACTGGCAATGAAATTCCACGGATGCGACTGCTATTGGGAGATTTGGTAGAACGAATGACCTTGGTAGTCGCCAACGGAGCCCGGATTTTTGAAAAGAACCAGCTAAGCATGAGCAGCTTCTGGGAAGCCGGATTGATTAGGGATGCGCTGGCTTACTTTGCGGGTCGTGAAAAGGAGCTTCAGCTGGTTGTGACTTCTGAAAGAGGTGGCTTTGTCCAAGAGGGGACAGAGTTTCCCTTGATTGAAAAAGTCATGACCAAGGAAATGGCCCAGTTTTTCCACAAGCGGATGAACTTTGTGCCAAGCCTACAGGATTATCCCTTTGCCAAGGTCTTGAAAATGAGTATGATGGTAGAAGAGGCTGCAGTAGCAGAGCATGCTCGTCTGATTAATCAGCATTTTGCAGGCCGATTGAGCGCGGTTGCTAGTGGTTATGGAGCCATTGACATCCTCCAAGATGGGATGCACAAGGCTTGGGGCTTGCAGCAGCTGATGGCTAAGTGGCAGATTCAAAGCTCGGAAATTATGGCTTTTGGTGATAGTGAAAATGACATAGAAATGCTTGAATTAGCTGGTATTTCTTACGCTATGGAGAATGGCGATGAGCGGGTCAAAAAGGTAGCAGACTACCTAGCGCTGGCCAATACAGAAGCCGGTGTTCTACAGGTGATTGAGCAATACTTAGAAGAGGAAAAGGGATAATGGCAGTACAATTATTAGAAGAATGGCTTCTCAAGGAGCAGGCAAAATTGCAGCAAAACTACAGAGAACTCAATCAAGTCTCCGTCAAGGAGCCAGACATCATCTTTATCGGAGATTCCATTGTAGAATACTATCCTCTCTATGAGCTCCTGCAGACGGATAAAAGACTGATCAACCGCGGAATTCGGGGCTATAAGACTGATTTGCTTTTAGAAAATCTGGATGCCCATCTCTTTGGGCAGACTCTGGATAAGGTCTTTATCCTGATAGGTACCAACGATATTGGCAAGGAGATGCCTCAGACAGAAACGCTGGCCAATTTGGAAGCCGTGATTCAGGAGATTTCTCGTGACTATCCTTTGGCTCAGATCCAATTGCTGTCGGTCCTGCCGGTCAATGAAGCTCCGGCCTACAAGAGCACGGTCTATGTCCGCAGCAATGAAAAGATTCAGGTCCTTAATCAGGCCTATCGCCAGCTGGCTAACGCCTACATGAATGTCCAATTTATCGATCTCTACGATGCTTTTCTGGACGAGGAAGGCCAGCTGCGCCCAGACTACACAACTGACGGCCTCCATCTGACCATTTCTGGCTATGCAGCCCTGTCCAAGGCTTTGCAGGAGACGTTATAGAGATAAAAATAGGGAGCGAAAAAAGCCCAACCAGACAAATCTTCAAAGGAAGATTTTTTTTAAAACTTTTGGTTGACAAATGTAAATCTTAGAGGTAAAATAGGATTATAAGATTTACAAATGTAGATTTAGAAAGGAGAGCTCATGCAAATTTCCAATGCGGAATGGCGCATCATGAAGATTATCTGGATGGAAGGCAAGCAGACCAGCACGGATTTGATCGCCGTCTTGTCCGAGCGCTTTGACTGGTCGAAGTCGACGGTCAAGACTCTCTTGACCCGCTTGGTGGAGAAAGGATGTTTGACTAGAGAAAAATCAGGCAAAGCCTTTGTTTACTCGGCTTTGTTGACGCAGGACCAGAGTTTAGACTTGGTCGTTGAGGATGTGAAAGACAAGGTTTGCTCCAAAAGGATTGTCCAGGTGCTTGAAAACTTGATTCAGGAGAGTGACTTTACGCTTGCAGATCTTAATCAGCTGCAGCAGGTCCTGGAAGAAAAGAAAGCAGAGGCTGTCGAAACAGTCCCTTGCAATTGTATGTAATAGAAAGAAGGAAATTCCATGTTTGGATTGTTGATTAGTATTGTTTGTTTACTTGTGGTTGTCTTTATTGCTTGGTGGTTCTTTGCAGAGCATGAAAAGGTAAGCGGCCACGCTCGTCAGAAATCAGGTTATCAAGAAATTGAAGTCGAAGTCATGGGGGGCTATTCGCCTGAAACCATTGTCCTGAAAAAGAATGTTCCAGCCCGGATCATCTTTAATCGCAAGGATCCATCTTCATGTCTGGCTCAAGTGATCTTTCCAGATTTTGGCGTTCATGAAGATTTGCCTTTAGGTGAAAAACATGTCATTGAAATTACGCCAGAAAAAGCGGGCGAATATGGGTATTCATGTGGAATGAACATGATGCATGGTCACATGATTGTGGAATAAAGGAGTAGGTATGGTAGAAAAACAAAAAGCAGTTGTGGAAAACGGAGTGCAAAAGATCCGTATTACAGCAGAAAAGGGCTATAGTCCCAAAGAATTTCAACTTCAAAAAGGGATCCCTGCTGAAATCACCTTCCATCGGGTCAATCCTTCCGGCTGTTACAAGGAAATTTGGTTTGAAGATCAGGGGATTTTAGAGCCTTTGGAAGTCGGTGTGGATAAGGTGATATCCTTTACCCCGACAGAAACAGGGGACTTCGAGTTTTCATGTGGAATGAAGATGCAAAAGAGTTCCTACACGGTTGTGGAAAAACGCCGTCGTGTCTTAAGTTTACGGGATCGCTTTTGGATTACTAGTATCTTTACCCTTCCTTTATTGATCTTGATGATCGGGATGATGGCAGGATTTGTATCCCATACAGTCAGTCGCTGGGGGACTTTTCTAGCGACAACGCCGATCATGTTGGTAGCAGGAGTACCTTTTATCAAGAGTGCCTGGGCCTCATTTAAGAAGCACCATTCCAATATGGATACCTTGGTAGCTCTTGGAACCCTGGTAGCCTATGTCTATAGTGTATTTGCCCTTTTTACTGGTCAGCCAGTATACTTTGAGGCTGCGGGTTTTATCATCTTCTTTATCCTCTTAGGGCAAATCTTTGAAGAACGGATGCGTAACAATGCCTCCGAGGCTGTGGAAAAGTTGTTGGATTTGCAGGCAAAAACGGCTCAAGTTCTCCGTGATGGGAACTATGTCGAGGTGGCGGCAGAAGATATCCAAATTGATGACTTGATTCGGGTCCGTCCTGGGGAAAAGATTGCGGTTGATGGGACGATTGTAGAAGGAAGTACGACCATTGATGAGTCGATGGTGACAGGTGAAAGCTTGCCTGTGGAAAAATCAGTTGGTGATGCAGTTATCGGCTCCACTATCAACAGCAATGGGACCATTCTCTTTAAGGCTGAAAAAGTCGGTAGTGAGACCCTCTTATCTCAAATTGTGGACTTTGTCAAAATGGCCCAATCCAGTCGTGCTCCTATTCAAGATTTGACGGATAAGATTTCAGGTATCTTTGTTCCAGTGGTGACGATTTTGGCCATTGCGACTTTCTGGGTTTGGTCCGTGCTTCTGGGCGCGTCGCTTCAAGAGGCCATGCTCTATGCAGTCTCTGTCCTCATTATTGCCTGTCCTTGTGCCCTTGGTTTAGCAACCCCAACAGCCCTGATGGTCGGAACCGGCCGTAGTGCCAAGATGGGGGTTCTGATTAAAAATGGAACGGTTCTTCAAGAAGTGCAAAAGATTCAAACCGTTGTGTTTGATAAGACAGGGACTATTACCATTGGCCAACCACTTGTAACCGATGTTGTAGGAGATGAAGCGCGTGTCTTGACACTGGCTGCTAGTCTTGAAACTTTTTCAGAACATCCACTAGCCCAAGCGGTGTTATCCCAAGCAGAAGAAAAAGGTTTGGTGTTATTCCCTGTGGAAAACTTCCAAGCGATTGAAGGAAAAGGGGTCCAAGGTCAGATCGACCAGCAGTTGGTGACCTTGGGAAATGGCAAACTTCATGACGGGACAGCGATGGATCCGGAGCTTGAAAAACGGATGGTAGAGTTGCAAGAGCAGGCCAAAACAGTGATCAGTTTGTCTGTGGATGGGCAAGTGATTGGCTTGATTGCCATTCAAGATGCTCCGAAGGCCAGCTCAAAAGAAGCGATCAAAAAGCTCAAAGAACGGGGCTTGAAAACGGTCATGTTAACGGGGGATAATGAACGGGTGGCCCAAGCTATTGCTAAGCAAGTGGGAATTGACACCGTCATTGCTGATGTCCTTCCTCAAGAAAAAGCTAGCGCCATCCAAAAACTGCAAGAATCTAGCAAGGTCGCCTTTGTTGGAGATGGGATCAATGATGCTCCAGCTCTCTCGATCGCGGATGTGGGGATCGCTATGGGATCTGGAACGGATATTGCGATCGAGTCCGGTGGCATCGTGCTCACGCAAAATGATTTACTTGGCGTTGTGCGCGCCTTTGACATGAGTCAAAAGACCTTCCGCAGGATCTTACTCAATCTCTTCTGGGCCTCTATCTACAATATCCTTGGGCTTCCAATTGCTGCTGGAGTCTTTGTAGGACTGGGATTGACCCTCAATCCAGAACTAGCAGGTCTTGCTATGGCCCTTAGTTCTTTGTCTGTTTTGACTAGCTCGCTGCTTCTCAATGTTGAGAAAATTGATTAAATGAAATAAAAAGTGATACAGAATTTTGTATCGCTTTTTGTTCGATTTCCTACAGCTACAAGTCTTAGAGGTGCATGCAAATTATAATAAAATATCCTATACTAATATAGTTTGTGAAATTTTCTCAAAAAAAGAGCATTGTGTTATGTAATAGTTCTATATCATCTTTGAGCATATTCTTATACAAGAGCGAAAAAACATGATAAATTGGTAGAGTAAAGTTTCTTGAAGCGTTTTCATTCACAAATGGAAATGTTTTCAACAACTGAAAATTTATTTTATTGAAGGGGAGTTATTATTATGACTCAAGGGAAAATTACTGCATCTGCAGCAATGCTCAACGTATTGAAAACATGGGGCGTAGATACTATCTACGGTATCCCATCAGGAACACTCAGCTCATTGATGGACGCTTTGGCTGAAGACAAAGATATCCGCTTCTTGCAAGTTCGCCACGAAGAAACAGGTGCTCTTGCAGCGGTGATGCAAGCTAAATTCGGCGGCTCAATCGGGGTTGCAGTTGGTTCAGGTGGTCCGGGTGCGACTCACTTGATTAACGGTGTTTACGATGCAGCTATGGACAACACTCCATTCCTTGCTATCCTTGGATCACGTCCAGTTAACGAACTCAACATGGATGCCTTCCAAGAATTGAACCAAAACCCAATGTACAACGGTATCGCTGTTTACAACAAACGTGTAGCCTACGCTGAGCAATTGCCAAAAGTAATTGACGAAGCTTGCCGTGCTGCAGTTTCTAAAAAAGGTCCAGCTGTTGTTGAAATTCCAGTAAACTTCGGTTTCCAAGAAATCGACGAAAACTCATACTACGGTTCAGGTTCTTACGAGCGTTCATTTATCGCTCCTGCTTTGAACGAAGTTGAAATCGATAAAGCTGTTGAAATCTTGAACAATGCTGAGCGTCCAGTGATCTACGCTGGTTACGGTGGTGTCAAAGCTGGTGAAGTCATTACTGAATTGTCACGTAAAATCAAAGCACCAATCATCACAACTGGTAAAAACTTTGAAGCCTTCGAATGGAACTACGAAGGTTTGACAGGTTCTGCTTACCGTGTTGGTTGGAAACCAGCCAACGAAGTTGTCTTCGAAGCAGATACAGTTCTTTTCCTTGGTTCAAACTTCCCATTTGCTGAAGTTTACGAAGCCTTCAAGAACACTGAAAAATTCATCCAAGTTGATATCGACCCTTACAAACTTGGTAAACGTCATGCCCTTGACGCTTCTATCCTTGGTGACGCAGGACAAGCAGCTAAAGCAATCCTTGACAAAGTAAACCCAGTAGAATCTACTCCATGGTGGCGTGCAAACGTTAAGAACAACCAAAACTGGCGTGATTACATGAACAAACTCGAAGGTAAAACTGAGGGTGAATTGCAATTGTACCAAGTTTACAATGCCATCAACAAACATGCTGACCAAGACGCTATCTACTCAATCGACGTAGGTGATACTACTCAAACATCTACTCGTCACCTTCACATGACACCTAAGAACATGTGGCGTACATCTCCACTCTTTGCGACAATGGGTATTGCCCTTCCTGGTGGTATCGCTGCTAAGAAAGACAATCCAGATCGCCAAGTATGGAACATCATGGGTGACGGTGCATTCAACATGTGCTACCCAGACGTGATCACAAACGTTCAATACGACCTTCCAGTTATCAACGTTGTCTTCTCAAATGGTAAATATGCCTTCATCAAGGACAAATACGAAGACACAAACAAACACTTGTTTGGTTGTGACTTCCCTAATGCTGACTATGCGAAAATCGCTGAAGCCCAAGGTGCTGTTGGATTTACAGTTGACCGTATCGAAGATATCGATGCAGTCGTTGCAGAAGCTGTGAAACTCAACAAAGAAGGTAAGACTGTTGTCATCGATGCCCGCATCACTCAACACCGTCCGCTTCCAGTAGAAGTACTTGAACTCGATCCAAAACTTCACTCAGAAGAAGCTATCAAAGCCTTCAAGGAAAAATACGAAGCAGAAGAACTCGTACCATTCCGCCTCTTCTTGGAAGAAGAAGGTTTGCAATCACGCGCAATTAAATAATTCCTCTCGCCGAAAATCAAATATAAACTTTGTAGATTTCATTCTATGATTTTCTAAGAGCGGAACTTGAAAAGATCGGAGCAATCCGGTCTTTTTATGGAGGATAGTAAATGAATTTAAATCAATTAGATATCATCGTTTCAGATGTTCCTCAAGTCTGTGCTGACTTGGAGCGTATTTTTGATAAAAAGGCAGACTATGTTGACGACAGTTTTGCTCAGTTCACGATTGGCAGTCATTGCCTCATGTTGTCCCAAAATCATTTGATTCCTTTGGAAAATTTCCAGACAGGAATCATTCTTCATATCGAGATTGAGGATGTAGACCAGAATTACCAGCGGTTGAAAGAGCTTGGTGCTGAGATTGTACACGGCCCAGCTGTAACTGATTGGGGTACGGAATCGCTGCTAGTTAAAGGCCCTGCTGGTCTAGTGATTGATTTTTATCGAATGAAATAGGATGCGTAGTCATTTGAAGTTAACCTTAGAGGAAGGAATAGCGAGATTGTGTCTCGACGAACAGAAATGTGATAGTACGGCATGTATAGTAGTAGATAAGGGAATTTGAAATTAGTTTGTACTCGATTAAAAATTATTAAAATGTAGAACTTTTCTAATATTCTGATTTTTCTTGAATTATTATTTTAATAGTTATACAATGTATTTAAAATAAAGCAAAGATAAAGAGATGGTAATATGAAAGTTATCACGATATATCTTAAGGTATGATACTGAAGATGGTAGTGTATATTTTAATATCAAAAATAATCATTCATTTTTGATTACGAATGAATTGAAGAAGAATATACAAGAAAATAAAACAACGGAAAGTGAATATATTGCCTATTTTGGAAGAGAATAAACATTTACTTGAAGAAAATGAGGTAAACAAATATTTAAAACAGATAGAAGATAGGAATAATGAGATTGTAATATTTGTTAAATTTATATAATAAAAATGGAGAGGAGTGCTAGCCACTCTCTTTTTCTAGGAGGGCATTGTGAATAAAATATTTCACTATCTGGACAAGAAAACGAAGTTTTATACTATCATTGGCGCACTGGCAAATGGAGGTTTGGCTCTTGCTCAACCCTTAGTCGTATCACAAGCCTTGTCCTTAAATCAAGGAGAATTGACTTATTCTAAAATTATACAGTTTGCTGTTTTTGGCTTTACAGTATACTTTGTCCTGTATAGCTTAATGCTCTTTTGTAATCATACACATAATGTTTTTCGTCGTGAAATTCAAATGAATATGAGGGCAGATTTATTTGGCAAGCTGATGACAAATAAAGATTTTAGCGAAGATGAAAAAATCACCATGCTCACACAAGATATGGAGTATTTGGGGGATAATTACTTAGAAAAATACGTCAATATCATTTGCTGGAGCTTTGTTGCATTACTAACAGCGATTTATATTATTTCGCAAAATTTGTTGCTAGGTAGCATTTTTGTCTTTTTCACTATTTTGCGTCCTATTCCTCAGTTCTTGATGAATAAAAGACTCAAACATACTGGTGATGACATGGCGCAAGGCAGAGTAGATGTTCATAATCAAGTATCTGATAGTATCCGAGGAGCACATACTCTACTCATGAACCAAGCAATTTCTGAAAATCAGAACAGATTTTGGAAGATTAATCTAAATTATCAACGAGCAATTCAAAAATTTTGCTTTACCCATAATATTATTTTCTTTTGCAACGGTTTCATGGTCTTTTTGAGCCAAGTTTTACCACTTGTTTTAGGTTTTTACTTTGCTATGGCTGGGCAGAAAGTGTCAGTGGCAAGTCTTGTTGCCATGTACATCGCAGCAGGTCAACTAGTGAGCCCTATTCAGACTATTATGTATGATGCTGTAGATATACAAGGGGCAAAAACGACAGCAGATAAGATTTTTGGAATATTAGAAATTGGAGATGTAAAACAGATAGATAAAAAAGATGCGCAAGAATTGCATGCCCTGCACATTAAAAATTTAAGTAAATCCTATGGTGACAGACAGCTTTTTACTCATCTAAACTTGGATGTTCAAGCAGGTCAGAAAGTTTTAATCAAAGGACCTAGTGGTTGTGGTAAGTCAACCTTGTTCCGACTCATTACTGGAGAAGAAATAGCAGATGAGGGAGAAATTATCGGCGTGACAACTGTTAATGAATGTACATCAAGTTTTGTATCCAGTATAGGAATTATTAACCAACACCCATTTCTCTTTAACGATACAGTGCGTTACAATTTGACCTTAGGACAAGAATTTTCTGAGGAAGAACTGCTTGCTATTTTGAAACAAGTCAAACTAGATTTTGAATTGACGGGTGGGCTGGATTTTATTATCAAGAATAACGGGGAGAATATTTCTGGGGGACAAAGGGTGCGGATTGAATTGGCACGCTTTCTTCTTCGTAGAAAAAATCTGTTATTGGCTGATGAAGTGACAGCAACCCTAGATAAAGAAAACGCCCTCATGGTACATGAACTACTATTTTCTCTTTCTGTTATGATGTTAGAAATTGCCCATCATATTGATGATGAAAGTAGATATCAACAAGTTGTAGATTTAGGAAAATATTGATTCTGGCCCAAAAGTCAGTTTTATCATAAAATGAAGTAAATATTGCAGCAATAAAACACCCAGTATCAAGATTTTTCAATGCATAGTAATATGCGTTTTTCTGATTATATATACTTTTTCTAAACTCACTCTTCTTTCTTATCACAAGATTGTGATAGTTTACAACTTTATAACAAAAGATTTAAAGACTTGATTGTTTTGAAAGAAGATTATAAAACAAGATTCAGCAAAAATGAAAGAGGCTTTGAAAATGTCTGAAAAATAAATGAAAGTTTTGGGTTGGGTAGCGACCTTCATGTCTGTTATGATGTATGTGTCTTACTTCCCACAAATCATGAACAACTTGGCTGGTCAAAAAGGAAACTTCATCCAGCCCTTGGTTGCAGCGATTAACTGCAGTCTCTGGGTCTACTATGGACTTTTCAAAAAGGAAAGAGATATCCCTCTTGCAGCAGCCAATGCACCCGGGATTGTTTTTGGCCTAGTAACGGCTATCACGGCTTTGATTTAAAAGGAACAGAGAAGACTGGTTTTCAGTCTTCTTTTTTTGTTTAAGGAGAGGGCAATTGCTTTTTTTGAGAGGATAATTTTTAAAAAATGATCTGATCAACTTAAATAGTAGAATAGTATCAGTATGTAACAGTATTTTATAAGAAAAGGTTTACATAATGAGCTATAATATAAGTAAATGAACAAGCAAATAAGAAAGCGAGTAGAAATATGACTGAAAAACTGACTTTTCCGGATGGTTTTTTGTGGGGTGGAGCGACAGCTGCCAACCAATGCGAGGGCGCTTACGATGCGGATGGTCGCGGGCTGGCCAATGTAGACGTGGTGCCGATTGGTGAGGACCGTCTGGCCATCATCACGGGTAAGAAAAAGATGTTTGACTTTGAGGAAGGCTATTTCTACCCAGCCAAGGAAGCTATTGACATGTACCATCGCTTCAAAGAGGACATTGCCCTCTTTGGTGAGATGGGTTTTAAGACCTATCGGCTGTCCATTGCTTGGAGCAGGATTTTCCCTAAGGGGGATGAGCTGGAGCCCAATGAAGCTGGCCTGAAATTTTACGAAGACCTCTTTAAGGAATGCCATAAGTACGGCATTGAGCCCTTGGTGACCATTACTCACTTTGACTGTCCCATGCACTTGATTGAGCAATATGGTGGTTGGCGGAATCGTCTCATGCTAGAATTTTACGAGCGTCTCTGCCGCACTCTCTTTACCCGCTACAAGGGATTGGTCAAGTACTGGCTGACCTTCAATGAAATTAACATGATCCTCCATGCACCATTTATGGGAGCGGGGCTCTGCTTTGAAGAAGGCGAAAATGAGGAGCAGGTCAAGTATCAAGCAGCCCATCATGAGCTAGTCGCGTCAGCCATTGCCACCAAGCTGGCTCATGAGATTGATCCGGAAAATAAGGTCGGCTGTATGTTAGCGGCGGGTCAAAATTATCCTAACACCTGTCATCCACGCGATGTATGGGCTGGTATGGAGGAAGACAGGAAAAACTATTTCTTCATTGATGTGCAGGCGCGTGGCGAATATCCCAACTATGCCAAGAAAGCTTGGGAGCGCGAGGGCATCACTGTCGAAATGACAGAAGAAGACCTGCAGCTGCTCAAGGAGCATACGGTGGACTTCATTTCCTTCTCATATTACTCTAGCCGGGTGGCTTCGGGAGATCCTAAGGTTAATGAGCTGACCGAGGGCAATATCTTTGCTTCTCTCAAGAACCCTTATTTGGAAGCTTCTGAGTGGGGCTGGCAGATTGATCCTCTGGGCTTGCGCATTACGTTAAATACCATCTGGGATCGCTATCAAAAGCCCATGTTTATCGTGGAAAATGGTCTGGGTGCAGTGGATACTCCGGATGAAAATGGCTATGTGGCTGATGATTACCGGATTGACTATCTGGCGGCCCATGTCAAGGCTATGCGGGAAGCCATCAATGAGGATGGGGTAGTTCTGTGGGGCTACACGACCTGGGGCTGTATCGACCTAGTATCAGCCGGCACTGGCGAGATGAAGAAGCGCTATGGTTTTATCTACGTGGACCGTGACAATGAAGGAAAGGGAACGCTCAAACGTTCCAAGAAAAAATCCTTTGACTGGTACAAGGAAGTCATCGCGACTAACGGAGCATCTGTGAAATAGGAAAAAGGCTGAGATATGAATGTCTCAGCCTTTTTCCTTAGCCTTCAAGGGCGAAAGTAATACTTCTAAAAATGATTTTGCAAAAAATTTTAAACATTCTGAGCCTCCTTTTTATAGCACATACATTTCTTATTTCTTTCTATTTTAAAGTCCGATTCTCAAATATCCTTCAAGTAATTCTAAAATATTTCTAAAGTTTTTCGAATAATCCATCTTTTATTGACTTAGCCTCTTATCCTTGCTACACTAGTGATAGGAAATTTCTGGAGGCGAGTGTTTATGGCTCATATTTTACTCATCGAAGACAATAGTGATATTCATGAAATTCTAAAAGAACTTTTTCAGAAGGAACACACGGTTTATTCTGCCTATTCGGGGACAGAGGGCATTTCGCTGTTTGAGCGGGAGGAGATTGATTTGGTCCTTCTGGACATCATGCTGCCGGGTAAGAATGGCGATGAAGTGTTGAGGGAAATTCGCAGCAGCAATGCTACGGTACCAGTGGTTATGCTGACGGCCCTTGGTGAGAAAGCGCTGGTTAGCCAGTATCTGCTGAATGGTGCTAATGATTATATCGTCAAACCCTTCAATCTGGATGAAGTTTTTGCCCGTATCACCGTGCAGCTGCGCAGCCAGCAGGCTTTGACTGGCGAGGAAGAAGGCCAGTCCTTTAAAAATATCCGTCTGCTCAAGGCTACCTTTGAGGCGGTCTGCGGTGAGAAAAGCGTCCGTTTGAGCAAGAAAGAATATCATATCCTCCAGCTCTTGCTCCGTCATCCCAAGAAGATCTACACCAAGGAAGAGCTCTTTGAGCAGGTCTGGGAAGAGAGCTATCTGCCTGGGGATAATACCCTGAATACTCACCTCAGCAATCTACGTAAGAAACTGGCTCAGTTGGATCCAACAGAGGAATACATAGAGACTGTTTGGGGCCTGGGTGTCCGGCTCAAGGAGGACTGATATGTTGGTGTTAGTCATTTTATTTGCCCTTATCAGTCTGTTTCTGGCCATTGGTTTCATACGCTATCATCTGGCGGTCAAGGATGTGGCACAGCAGATTCGTCTGAAGCGGCAGACAGGGAGCCAGAATCGTCTGACTCCTGCTGCTCATGCCCCCAGTATTTTGGAGCTGACAGAGGAAGCAGAGCTGCTCTTTGGGGAACTAGATAAGACGACATTTGTCGTCCAGCAGGAAAAGAAAACGCTGGATATGGCTATCAGTAATATCGCCCATGATATCCGCACCCCTCTGACCATTGCCAGTGGCTACACCCAGCAGCTGCTGAAGGATGATAGTCAGAAAAGTCAGCAGCTAGTCAAAATTGCAGATAGTCTGGGAATGGTGTCCAAACGGCTGGAAGCCTTGATGGAGTACCGCCGGCTGATGGAGGGTGCCATTCGAGCCAATGTCCAGCCGACAGATATATCCCAGCTAGTAACCCGGCAGCTTTTTACTTATTATGACGCCTTCCAGAAAGCCCAGATTGACCTGCAGGTAGAGCTGGCTGAAGGTCTAGAGCTAGAGACAGACCCAGAAATTCTAGAGCGCATTGTCCAAAATATGATAAGCAATGTCCTCAAGCACGGCCGTAAGGCCGCCAGCATTTCTCTGAAAAAAGAGGGCGAGCATTGTATCTTTATCGTCAAAAATATCGTCCAGCAGCCTATCCAATATCTGGATAAGCTGACCAATCGCTTTTACTCAGAAAACCTATCTAGCAGCGAGGAGTCTTCAGGATTGGGGCTCTACATCACCCAGCAGTTAGTCGAAATCCTAGGCGGGGACTTGACAATGAAAGCCGAGGACGACTGGTTTGAACTAAGGGTTAGCTTGTAATTTTTTAAAAATCAAAAAAATAACCAATCTTCGGATTGGCTTTTTTATTTTACAAATCTCTCTTTTTCAGTGTAGCCAGTCCTGCTAAGCTAAAGACCGTGATCAGACTGAGAGCAAAGATAGCTGTTTTGATGATGACACTTGGTATTGAAGCGTCTCCGTAGACGAACTCCATCTTGATAGCCTTGAACCATTCATTATTGGCATCAACCATTTGACTAGGGAGGCCGAGTAAGATGTAGGTCATGATATAGGTGATAAAGACGACACTATAGTTTCGAGTCAAGTAGAGGACAAAGCTGGTAATGCAGTACCAAGCATAGGTACAGATGACCTGCATGACAAAGAGTATTGCGAATTGTCCCCAGAAATTAGCTGGCAGGGTTCCCATATTACCGCCGGTTCGGACAAATTCGATGGCAATACCTAAAATGTAGAGCAGTATGAACTGCATAGGCAGTAAGCTACCGATAACCAGTGCTTTAGAGAAGTAATACTGGGTCCGAGTCTTGCCTGTAGTCAGGTTATTGTGATAAAGTTTGTCATTGAGATCAACACCGAGAAGCAAGCTAGTCATGACATTGCAGGCAATAAAGAGCATGCCGCTGTTGTAGGAGACGACATCTATGGCAAAAAAGATACCGTTGTCGGAACTGACAACTTTGGAAGTGAAAATGGCGAGGAGAATTCCAAAGATGCAGAAAGCCTGCACTCCCCAGAATCCTACGGAGCGGAAGAGACGGTAGTAATCCGCCTTGATACTATTAAACATGAGTGTTTCCTCCTTGTTGGTTGATTAAGTCTGTAAAGTATTTTTCTAAGTCTTTGTGGGCGTAGTAGATTTCCCCGATTGGGATGTCGGCTAGGACTAATTCCTTGGCAATCTTGCGAATTTTTTGTACTTGGCCGGAAATATGTAGCTCATCTTCCTTGTTGGTTGGTCTGAGCTGGTAGCCTAGCCTGTCTTGCACTAAATGAGCAGCTTGCTTGATATTATCCGTTTTGAGGATGATATAGTCGCCGCTTTCTCGGTTAAATTCTTCCTTAGACAGCTCCTTGATGAAATGCCCTTGATTGATAAAACCAAAGCGAGTTGCGACTAGATAAAGCTCGGACAGGATATGGCTGGAAATGATGATGGTGATGCCTAATTCTTGATTGAGGCGCTTGACCATTTCTCTAAATTCCTGAATCCCAACTGGATCTAAACCATTAATGGGCTCGTCCAAGATGAGCAAGTCGGGACGCCCCAAAATGGCAATGGCAATGCCCAACCGCTGTTTCATCCCCAGAGAGAAATTACGGAATTTCTTCTTTCCAGTATCGGTCAGGCCGACATATTGAAGGGTTTCTTTGATGACTTTGTCAGCATTTGGAATACCCCGGTCGGTACAGTAGTAGCGCAGGTTTTCATAGGCCGACATGTGGGCATGAGCTACAGGGGTCTCGATAACAGATCCAGTATGGCTGAGGGCTTTGGTCCATTCCTGTTGGTTCTGAGAGCCCAGAACAGATAGGGTTCCTCCGCTAGGATAGATGACTTGCGTGATGATTTTGATCAGTGTGGTCTTACCAGCACCGTTTTTACCGATGAGACCGTAAATCTCTCCTTTCTTGATGGAAAGACTGACATCTTTCAGAGCATACTGATCACCGTATTTTTTAGTGAGTCCTTTCACTTCTAAAACATTTTGCATGATGTTTCTCCTTTAATTACTTTGTTTATACTTTTAGTATACAAACTAAATTTCAAATATTTCTCAAGAAATTCTAAAATATTTCTAAAGAAATTTAAAATTGAAAAGATTAAAATGAGCCAGTTTTTGACTAGCTCATTCTCTACTATAAATCCTTTTTGTGGAAAGTATAAAGACTTGCTGCAGTGAAGACTGTTCCTAAAAACAAGGCGATTAGAACAATTCTTAAGGTTACACCGTTGCTTTGAAGCGTCTCAAAATCAAAGCTCATGGTGAAATGCTGCAGCCATAAAGATTTGGGATAAAATTGAGCAAGAGCTCCGGTTAAGGATGCGCAGAAAAGGTAACCTCCCAGAGCAGCAATCATAGATTTACTCAGATAAAGAATAAAGGAAATAATAGCTGTCCAAGCAATGACAGTCAGACACTGCACAAAGAATAGAAGAATAAACTGAAGCAGGAAGGTAGCGGATAAATCACCGATACCGTTTAGAATGGCTGCTAGGATAAAGTTGATGCTATAATAGAGAGCCAACTGCAGGAACGTTACGCAGACCATGACTAGGGCTTTAGAGACGAAGAAACTGGTACGGGAAACGCCGCTGGTTAAAGTATTCTTGTAAAGCTGCTTGTTCAGATCTGTCCCGATGACGACCATAGAGAGGATAATGATGATAAATGTATTATTACCGATAGCGTTGGACACCGCTTGTATAAGCTGGACGGCATTTAATTTGCCAAAGACTGCGCTCAAGGTCGTCAGTAGAAAAATGAATTCGGTAATCCAAACAGCCTTGGAACGAAAGAAGCGGTAAAAATCTGCTTGAAAAGTATGTAACATGGTTTTTTCTCCTTACTGGACTAAATCTGTAAAGTATTTTTCTAAATCTTTGTGAGCTGCATAGATACCATTGACATGAATGTTGGATAGGACCAACTCCCTGTTGATGTCATTTAGTTCCTGCTCTTGGGCGACAATGTGCAACTCGTCAGATTTATCAGCTTCCTTGAGCTGATAGTGGAGCTTGCCTTGGATGAGATTGGCAGCCTGATCTCTATCGCTGGTTTTGAGGACGATATAATCTTCGCTGGCTCGGTCAAAGTCGTCCTTGGTGAATTCTGCAACAAGCCGTCCTTGGTCAATCACGCCAAACTTGGTGGCTACCAGATAAAGCTCGGACAAGATGTGGCTGGAAATGATAAAAGTGATTCCCAATTCTTGATTGAGTCGCTGAATCATCAGTCGAAATTCCTTGATGCCAAGAGGATCTAGGCCGTTGATGGGCTCGTCTAAAATCATGAGTTCAGGCTTGCTGATAAGTGCAATAGCGATCCCCAAGCGCTGCTTCATTCCTAGCGAAAAGTTTCGGAATTTCTTTTTACCAGTATTGCTCAATCCGACATAGGCCAGAGTTTCCTTGATGAGCTGGTCGGGCTGTGCAATCTGGTGGACCTTGCAGTAGTAGTTGAGATTTTGATAAGCAGTCATTTGATTGTAAGCGACCGGTGTTTCGATGACGGTTCCTATCTTGCGCAAGGCTTCATTCCATTCCTTAGAGTTCTGCGAACCAAAGACAGACACGGTTCCGCTGTTGGCATGAATGAGCCGGCTAATGGTCTTGAGAAGAGTGGTTTTGCCAGATCCGTTCTTGCCGATCAGTCCATAAATATCGCCTTTCTGGATCGAAAGACTCACATGATCAAGGGCATATTGCTGGCCATATTGTTTGGTAACTTGCTTTACTTCTAAAACAGTTTGCATGGTACATTCTCGCTTTCTTAGGTTTGATTTTAGTATACAAGCTAGATTTCAAATATTTCTCAAGAAATTCTAAAATATTTCTAAAGAAATGCAGAACCAATCCAAAAGCAATAAAAAAGCAGCCAAAGGGCTGACTGCTTAAATTTATAAGTCTCTGTGCTGAAAGGCTTGGTAACCACCTAAGAGGGAACCAGCTAGGATAAGGAATAAGAATAGTTCAGAATTTATCTGAGGGAAAACGATGACGAGGCTAGACTGAAGCATAATCAGGGCGAAAAAGACGAGATAGCTGACCAGGGCGGAGCGGGTCAGGTAGAGGAGACAGGTAACTACGGAACTGCAGGTCATAATAAAGAGAAAGGAGCGAAAGAAAGATAAGGAAAAGCTCCAGAAAAAGTTCTTTGGCATAGTCCCAAGTCCGTGGAAGAGGCTCCCAAAGATAAAGGCTATAGCAAAGGCTGCCACTAGTTGAAAGATGATAATTATGACAAGAACAGCTATTTTGGATAAGTAAAATTCTTTCCGAGAAACCCCGCTAGCCAATATATTTTTGTATAGTTTTCTAGTCAGGTCACGACCTAGCAGAAAGATGATGAGCACAAGGACAGTAATCATGACAAAGGGCAGGAAATCTTTAGCAAGCTGCCCGAGAGCTTCAAATCCTGTCCAACCTTGGCTGACTATTTCTTCTGGATCAGAAGATGTAGAGATATAAAAATTAAAGTTTCTTTCACCAAGAGAGCTGATGAAAATGAGAAAAAAGAGCAGCCCTTCTATTAGCCAAAAAGGTTTGGAGCGGATAAGCTGATAGAGTTCCGCCTGAATAGTATGTAACATGAAATCTCCTCTGAATGATTAAGATTGTTCCTGCTTTTTATAAATCTTTCTTTTTGAAAACCATCAGTCCGCTAATCAGAAAGACTAGGGTGACCGTTACCACTGTCAGGATAGCCTTGATAACAGCTCCGCTATCTGCTGCCATATCTGTGTTAAAACGCATGGTCAGATAGAGCAGCCATTCATTGTCAGGGTAAAAGATGAGGGGAATAGTCAGTAAGGTACCGCCAAGGAAATAGGTCAGAAAGCTAGACACGATGGAGTGGCTGGCATAGAGTACAAAAGAAATGATGGCAATCCATGCAATCGTGCCGAGAAATTGGACGAAGAGAGCAGCTCCCAGCTGAGGCAAAAAAGAGCCAGGGGCGCTGCCAATTCCGTTGGACAGACTAGCGGTCATAAAGGAGATAGATAAAATCATCAGGAAGTGAAAGGCTGCGATACTAACGCAGACAAAGAATTTAGAAAAATAATAGCTGAGCTTAGAGATGCCGTAGCTCAGACAGTTTTTATAAAGTTTCCGAGACAAATCCACTCCAAGGACCATACTGATACCAATGATAGTGAAAAAGAGCAGACTGTCTGTTTTGCCTGCAAAATAGTCCAGAGCTTGAAGGCCGGTTAGTTTTCCTAGAGATTGACTAGCAGCCTCATTTCTGGAGATATTTGCTCCAAAATGAATATTTGCCTGAAAGAAGGTTGCTGATAAAATCACACAGAAAAACTCAGTAATCCAAAAGCCTTTTGAGCGCTTGAGCCGGTAAAAATCGGCTCGAATGAAATCCATCATGATAAGCCTCCCTTTTTCATTTGACCAAGTCTGTAAAGAAGTTTTCTAGGTTTTGTCGTGCATAGTAAATCTCCTGCACCGGTATATCTGCAATTGCAAGTTCCTTGACTATCTTGCTAATCTCATGCGAATGGGTGAAGATATGAATCTCGTCAGAAGCATTGACCACCTTGATGCGATGCATAAGCTGGTCGTGAATCAGACGGCTGGCTTCTTCCAACTGCGACGTTTTAAGCACAATATAGTCTTCACTCTGTTCTTCAAATTCCGCTTTTGAAATCTCACGAATCAATCGTCCTTCCTCGATAATGCCGAAGCGAGTCCCTACCAAGTAGAGTTCAGACAGGATATGGCTGGAGATGATAAAGGTCATGCCCAACTCCTCGTTGAGCCGCTGCACCAGCTGGCGGAATTCCTTGATGCCGACCGGATCCAGGCCATTGATAGGTTCGTCCAGTATCATCAGGTCAGGTCTGGTAAGAAGCGCAATAGCCAGACCCAGCCGCTGTTTCATCCCGAGTGAGAAGTCGCGGAATTTCTTCTTGCCGGTATCCGTCAAATCCACATATTCCAAGGTTTCACGGATGACCTTATCCGCATGGGGAATATGGCGGAGCTTGCAGTAGTAGCTGAGATTTTCATAGGCTGTCAGGTGGTTGTGAGCGACCGGAGTTTCGATGACAGAACCGACCCGCTTGAGGCTCTGCGTCCATTCTTGATAGTTCTGAGAGCTAAAGAGGGAGACATTGCCACTGCTTGCTTCCAAAAGCTGGGTGATGACCTTGATCAGAGTGGTCTTTCCGGCTCCGTTCTTGCCAATTAAACCGTAAATATCTCCTTTTTTTATCGTCAGACTCACATCGGTCAGAGCGTACTGTCGGCCGAATTTTTTGCTGACTTGCTGTAAAACCAAAACATTTTCCATGATCAATTCTCCTTTTCATGATACTAGGAGAGAAAACTCCTCTTCTTATTTAATTAGTATAGCGCCAAACCTTCAAATATTTCTAAAGAATTTCTCAAATATTTCTAAAGTTTTTGATTGGTCTTGTAAAAGTGTCAGAACTCATGTAGGAACTTCTCTATTATTTGAGCAAATATTTCTGGCGCTTGGCTATTCAGAGTATGGCCGCCCTTTTCTATAATACGAAGCTGAGAACCTTTCAGCAGCTTGTTAAGCTCATAGGCAGCTTTTAGATTGGGCTTGTCTTTGCTGCCGCAAACAAGCAGGCTGGGAAGCTTGATTTTCTTTACTTTATCAGTGAGATTTACCTTACGCAGTTCGGCCAAAATCCGTATCATCTGGCTTTTATCGGCTCCTTGCTTGGTGAAGACACTTTTGGGCATCAGTTTAAAGGCGAGAATCTGCAGTCTGTAGAGAAAATTATCTGCTAAATTGTATTGAGTTCCGGATAAAATCAAACCCTTCAGATGAGGAAGGGCTTGGTCAGCCAGGTCCAGTGCCAACAGGCCACCGAGTGACAAACCGACTAAGATAAATGGCTGTTCTTCGGCTTGAAGGTGCTGGAGGGTTGCTTGTCGAATATCTTGATAGCTTTCATTGCCCCTTGGAAAAAGAGCCAGCGACTCCGTCGGGACATCAGCTAGAACTTCTTGAACTTCCTTCCAAGAATGCTCATCTTGCCCTAGTCCGTGCAGAAAGATAACTTTCATGTCAGTGCTCTCCTTTATCAATCTCCAGCTCGTACAGTCCTCTGACTGCATTGCAGGCGTAGATTTTCGATGCTTGATCTAGGTCAGACAGAGTCAGAATCTTCTCAGTAACCTGTCCCTTATCCAGTAATTGCTGGCGGTAGATGCCCTTGAGCAGACCAAGTTCAGCCGGAGGCGTGTAGAGCTTGCCGTCTAGCTCCAGCAGCAGATTGCCGATAGAAGTTTCCAGTAGTTGGCCTTGGGCATTGTAGTAAATCTGTTCTTGCTGCTCCAAGGTCAGATGTGGCCGATGACTGGTTTTGAAATAGGTGAAAGGCTGGGCTAGATTGGCTGTCTGCTCGAGCAGTTTTGCCTTTCTGAAAGTATCCGTCAGTGGCAGTAGAGGAGTCGTTTCTAGCTCAATACTGCCGTCTTTTTTTAGAGCTATACGCAGCCTGTAATCCTGCCCTTTATCTAGTTGAGCGCAGGTTTCTTCTAGTTCTTGCTCTAGTTTGTCTTGGTCAAAAGGATAGGCGAAGTAGCCGGCTGCTTCTGTCAGTCTTTGCAGGTGTTGGTCTTGCAAGGTCAGCTTTCCATTCGTTACTTTTCCTGTAGAAATCAGGTCGAATCGCGGATTTTTTCGATAGAGGACGGCAGATTTTTGCTGGGTTTCGATGTATTCAGATTTCCAGGTGCTGTCCCAAGTGATGCCGCCGCCAACGCCATAGATGGCTTTCCTTCCCTCTAGCTGAATGGTGCGGATGGCGACATTGAAAATCCGTCTCTGGTCTGGCAGGCAGATGCCGACTGTACCGCAGTAGACCCCGCGGGCGGCTTTTTCTGTTGCCTTGATGATAGCCATGGTCGAAATCTTAGGCGCGCCTGTGATGGATCCGCAAGGAAAGAGCGCCTTGAAAATCTCTGCCAGTCCGATGCCATCATGTAGCTGGCTTTTGATGGTAGAGGTCATCTGCCAGACTGTAGAGTATTGCTCGACACTGCAGAGACGCTCAACCCACTCGCTGCCCGTCTGAGAAATGCGATTCATATCATTGCGCAGCAGATCGACAATCATCATATTTTCTGCTCGGTTTTTAGCATCCTGGGCCAGCCATGCAGCCTGCTCTCTATCCTGCTCTAAGGTCAGTCCCCGATTGGTAGTTCCTTTCATAGGACGAGTGGTCAGTTGACCTCGGTGCTCCTCGAAAAAGAGCTCAGGGCTGATGGACAAGATGGCAGTCTCGTCATGCTCTACATAAGCATTGTAGGCCGCATTTTGCTCGACGACCAGCCTGTTGTAAATAGCTAAGCTGTCCTCAGGATTGAGCTCTGCACACAGCTGTACCGTGTAGTTGACCTGATAGGTATCGCCCTGGCGGATATGATGATGAATAGTCTCGATAGCCTTCTGGTACTCTTGCTCAGAAGTCAGCCCCTGCCAAGCCGCTGGCATTTCCACTTCCTCATAGGTCAAGGGAATGGAAGCCTCCTCAGCCTTATCGTGAATAGTAAAGTAGAGGAGATATTCCTTCTGGAGTGGAGCGGAATGAACTTGGAACTTTTCCTCAAAGGCTGGAGCTGCTTCATAGCTGACATAACCGACAGCGTAGTATCCTTTCTCCTGCCAACCCTCAATCTCTGTCAAAAGTTCTTCCACCTGGTCAAGACGACGAGTCTTTAGCTCCTTGATGGGATTCGTGAAAATCAGGCGTTGGCCCAGCTGCTTAAAATCAATAATCGTTTTCTTGTGCATAAAGCTATTTTATCATAAGATAATTTGAATGAAAACGGATTTATCGGATGAGACAAACATTCTTTGATAATGGTTGACAGATTAGAAAGTAGCTAGGTATACTATGTTAAAAAAAGAAAGAATGAGATTTATATGAAGTCGAATAAATTGTTATTGGTAAATGGAGTTGTGAGTATCTTAGGAGGTCTTCTAATCCTTTACGCTTCTTCTAAGCGATGGCACTGGGAAATAGTTGCTTTAATTCCCAAGATGGTCGAAAAGTCTGACTGGGGCGTTCTGATCATACTGATCAGCTTGCTGTTTCTTTGTCTTTCCCTAGCTGGAATGGCTCATTATAGTGAAGAGCCAAGAGTCAATAAGATGAGCCATAAGCTTCTCTTTTTCGCCTTTCTTGCAGGAATCATTCCATTTTTGGGGAACTTGGCTGGCGTTCTAGCTATCATATCGGGGATTTTTTATCTTCAAGATGTACCCAAATTCAAGAGCGATGACAAAGCTGACTAACCCATGCTTCCTCCTGCTCGAAAGCCCTTGAAAATTATGATAAAATAAGGAAATGACAAAACCTTAAAAGGAAGCCTTATGAAAAAAATAAATGAATCTTATAAACTAATCGTCTTTGCGGCGCTTGCTCTAGCTCTGGTTCTCTATATCGGAAACATCTGGTCTGGCCTGCAGAGTCTGACTTCGGTTTTTTCGCCTATTATACTGGGTGGAGTCCTAGCCTTTATCTTCAATGTTCCGATGAAAAAACTGGAAGAATTCTTGGACAAATGCCGAGTCCCTCAGAAGTTGCAGCGCGGCTTGGCCTTAGTTTTAGAGGTGCTGATTTTAGCTCTCATTATGACAGGGATTGTCTCTATCGTCGTACCGACTCTGACTACAGCGGTCAATCAGCTGAGCGCAACAATCGGCAAGGTAGCACCTCAGGTAGCCAAGTGGCTGCAGCAGTCTGGCTTGCTTTCCTCTAGCCAGCTGAAAGATTTGACCAAGCAACTGCAAAACAGCGACATTGTCAACAGAGCCATCTCTCTTCTGGGCAGTCTGACAGGCAATATCTCTGCCATCTTTGGCAATTTCTTCTCTGTCATCATGTCAATCTTTCTCATGTTTGCCTTCTTGAGCAGTAAGGAGCATTTGCAGACAATTACTAGCCGTCTCTTGCAGGTTCTGCTTCCTGAGAAAGCTGTCAAACGCCTATCCTATGTCGGTTCTGTCATTGTTGAGACCTATGATAAGTTTCTGATGGGGCAGATGATAGAGGCCGTCATTGTTGGGATTTTAGTCTTTATCGCCTACTCTCTGACTGGCCTGCCTTATGCGGCTTTGACAGGAGTTCTGGCCGGAGTGCTCTCTTTCATTCCCTACATCGGGCCTTTCTCAGCTTGTGCTCTGGGAGCTATCTTTATCTTTACCGACAGCCCTTGGAAAGCCCTCCTCTCGATTGCAGTCTTTCAGGTGGTGCAGCTGATTGAGGGCAATGTCATCTATCCGCGCGTGGTAGGTCAGTCCGTTGGTCTCCCAACTCTCTTTACCCTAGCCGCCGCCCTGATTGGGGGCAACCTCTTTGGCTTGGTCGGCATGATTTTCTTCACGCCTATTTTTGCGGTTATCTACCGTTTGGTTAGAGAGTTTGTTGTGGAGAAGGAGAAGAGGAATGAGAGTGGAGAAGTTGCCTAATTACTTAGACGATAAATTTGCAAAAATAGGAGCTTAATTATGAAATGGACTAAAACAAAAATAGTTATTACCTTGGGAGTAGTATTACTATCATCTTTGCTGGCTTGGATCCTCTACCTTTACTACAATGAACAATATTACGGACAGTTCTTTCAGTATTCGGGTAAAGCAAAGATTGATAATTATGAAATTATTGCAGATGGTGCAGGCGCTATTGTCCATTGGACTTCAATAACCCCAGAAGAAGATAAAAAGATGGCTGAGTTCGGTAGTCATTTTCGTGACAAAATTGACCAAAAAAGTTCTCGCTATATTCTGCGGCAGAACATTAAACTGAAAGAGCTTCCCTATCGTCTGATGGAAAGACCATCTGACGGTGCCTATTGGACTCTTAGTGTCTATCATATCAATGATAAAAAAATTGAAGAAGAAAAGGAGATAGATCTTTACAAAGTTGTAGAGAGTTACAATTCTAATTATTTACCAGCAGAACTAGGAGGAATTTACACTTGGCAAGGTCAAGACTATTTATGGATAGAAATACGAGATTTAGAGAATCCTCAAGAAACAAGACCGCTTTTCCTTAATCTAAAGAGTAGAAAATTGGAAGAAAACGAAATCTTAGCTCAAGATGACATGAGAAAACCTTTTATAAGGCTAGCGACTAATTGGGACCAAAAAGCAAGTGGCATTTATACCACTACTCCCGGTGGAGAAGTTCGAATAGATAAATCCGTTTTAGGACAGACTCAGTTTGATAGTAGTTCGAAGGCTTACAAGCTTTTAGAAAAAAAAGGAACGACTGTGTTTTTATTAAACTCGAAGAACAGTGCAGAAAGTTTTAGTCGGGAAGCAGCTGTCTATAGTCTACTTATGCCGGATACTGTGAATGTATATGAAGCTGTAACCATTCCTCCAGAGGTGTCTGTCGACAGTCAGGAGCATATCGTCAACTCTAAAGAAGAGTTTGACAGATACTATGATCTTGAAAAGGCTAAGAAGGCTTATCACGAAACAGAGTAAGTAATACAAGATATTATAGAAACCAACGAGATTTTATTCTCGCTGGTTTTTCTTTTTCCAAGGTCATAATTTCTACCTATAGCAAACAATAATTTTAGTCAATGGAAGTTGAAAAATAAGCTTTTATTGTTGTATAGAGAACCAGGTTATAGTTTTAGACTATATCAAACTCTGGGAAATTCCAATTATACAGAGGGGAGATTTTCTGATAAGATAAAATCAAGAAAAATTTTGGAGGACGTTTATGTCAACGACTATCATTGGTTTCCCACGTTTGGGTGAATTCCGCGAATTGAAATTTACAACTGAAAAATACTTTAGACATGAAATCTCAGCAGAAGAGCTTCTGGCTGCGGCCAAAGAGCTGCGTGCTAAGCACTGGAATATTGTTAAGGAAAAAGGGATTTCAGAGATTCCGTCAAATGACTTTTCTCATTATGACAATGTACTGGATGCGGCCTTTCTCTTTAACGTGGTGCCGTCATCTGTGCAAGGCTTGGAGTTGACTGACTTGGAGCGTTATTTTGCCTTGGCTCGTGGCTATCAGGGTGAAAAAGGAGATGTCCGCGCCCTTCCGATGAAGAAATGGTTCAACACTAACTACCATTATATCGTTCCTAAATTTGAAAAAGAAACCCAAGTCAAGCTGGCTGGGCATAAGATTTTTGATGAATTTGCAGAAGCTAAAGAGTTGGGTTTGGTAACCCGTCCAGTTGTGGTTGGCCCATTCACTCTCCTGCAAGTATCTGACTTTGAAGACGGTGTGGCTCCGGCTGACTTTGTAGATGCCCTAGCTGCAGCTTATCAAGAAGTTTTTGCAAAATTAGCAGAGCTGGGCGCAGAGCGTATCCAGCTGGATGAGCCAAGTCTGGTCAAAGACCTGTCAGCAGAAGAAAAAGCTCTCTTCTTGGACCTTTATAAGAAGCTTTTGGCGGACAAGAAAGGCTTGGAAGTCTTGGTTCAAACCTACTTTGGTGATGTTCGTGACATCTATACAGACCTTGTAGAGTTGCCAGTAGATGCTATTGGTTTGGACTTTGTCGAAGGCAAGAAAACACTTGAGCTTGTAAAAGGTGGCTTTCCAGCTGATAAGACTCTTTATGCAGGGATTGTCAACGGAAAAAACATCTGGCGCAACAACTACGAAAAGAGCTTGGCAGTGCTTGAGCAAATCCCAGCTGAAAACATCGTCTTGACAAGCTCATGTTCACTGCTCCATGTGCCATTTACAACGGCTAATGAAGATTTTGAACCAGCAATTTTGAACCACTTTGCCTTTGCGGTGGAAAAATTGGATGAAATCCGTGACTTGGATGCTATCCGCAATGGCGGCGGTGCAGAAGCACTTGCTGCTAACAAAGAACTCTTTGCGACTGAACGTGTTGGTGAAAATGCCGAACTTCGTGCGCGCATCGCTGGTTTGACGGATGCTGACTACACTCGCCTGCCGGTCTTTGCAGAGCGTGAGGAAATCCAGCACAAGGCGCTCAATCTGCCACCATTGCCAACTACCACAATTGGTTCCTTCCCTCAAACCAAGGAAGTTCGTGCCAAACGCTTGGCTTTCCGCAAGGGTGAGCTGTCAGCAGAAGACTATGACAAGTTCTTGGCTGAGCAGATTGATGATTGGATCAAATGGCAAGAAGAAGTTGGCTTTGATGTGCTAGTGCATGGTGAGTTCGAGCGTAATGACATGGTTGAGTACTTCGGTCAAAACCTGTCAGGTTACCTCTTCTCTAAGAATGGTTGGGTACAATCATACGGTATGCGTGGGGTGAAACCACCAATCATCTGGGGTGATGTGACTCGTCTCAACCCAATCACTGTTAAATGGTCTAGCTATGCTCAAAGCCGTACAGACAAACCTGTTAAGGGCATGCTGACTGGACCTGTAACCATCCTCAACTGGTCTTTCCCACGTGAAGACATCTCGATCAAGGATTCAACCCTTCAAATCGCCTTGGCAATCAAGGATGAAGTGCTTGACCTTGAAGCGGCTGGCGTGAAGATTATCCAAATTGACGAGGCTGCTCTTCGTGAGAAATTGCCACTCCGTCGTAGCGACTGGTATGAAGACTACCTTGACTGGGCAATTCCAGCCTTCCGCTTGGTACACTCTACTGTAGCGCCAGATACGCAAATCCATACTCACATGTGTTACTCAGAATTTACCGATATCATCCCTGCTATCGACAATATGGATGCGGACGTGATTTCCTTTGAAGCTAGCCGCTCTAACTTGGAAATCCTGGATGAGCTCAAGGCTAAGAACTTCCAGACAGAAGTAGGGCCTGGAGTTTACGATATCCACTCGCCGCGCGTGCCAAATGAAGGGGAAATTGACCATACAATCGAAGCTATCTTGGCTAAGGTGCCAAGCAGCAAGGTCTGGATCAACCCTGACTGTGGTCTTAAAACTCGTGGTATCCCAGAAACCAAGGCTAGCTTGGTGCGCTTAGTAGAAGCAGCCAAAGCAGCTAGACAACATTTGCAATAATCCTCCTGGAACTTCAAAAGTTGATCTTGATGGAGGATACCCCAAAAATTGAAGCAGAGCTGACAATCCTGCAGAAGCTGTTCTTCTAGGATTGTCCTCAGCTATCGCTACCATCATTGAAAGGAACTTTTTGTTATATGGTTCGTCGTCATACACCTAGTCTCTCATTTGAAGTATTTCCTCCCAATCCGGCAGTAGGCAATGATAAGATTTTTCAGGCATTGAGAGAGATGCAAGATTTGGCTCCTCACTTTATCAGTGTGACAGCCAGCAATAATAAGTTTGACATTGAGGAGACGACGGTTCGTTTGACCGAGTTCATCGCCAATGATCTCCAGATTCCAACGATTGCTCACTTACCTGCGGTCTATCTGACCAAGGACATGGTGTCCAATATCTTGCAGTCTCTAGATCGGGTTGGTGTCCATCAGATTTTAGCTTTGCGAGGGGATATTTTTCCAGATGTGGCGCCTAAGGATGATTTTACCTATGCGACTGACTTGATCGAATACATCAAGACAGAAGCGCCGCACTTTAACATCATCGGAGCCTGCTATCCAGAGGGCCATCCAGATTCGCCAAATCAGATTTCAGATATTCAAAATCTCAAGAAAAAGGTAGACGTTGGCTGTTCTAGTCTGGTGACCCAACTTTTCTTTGACAATGAGCGCTTTTATGATTTTCAGGATAAGTGTATTTTAGCTGGTATTGAAGTGCCCATCCATGCTGGGATTATGCCGATTCTCAACCGGAATCAGGCTCTGCGCCTGCTCAAGACCTGTGAGAATATCAAGCTGCCGAGAAAATTTCGGGCTATTCTGGATAAGTACGAACATGACCCAGAGTCCCTGAGAGCAGCTGGTCTGGCTTATGCTGTGGATCAAATCGTTGACTTGGTGACTCAGGATGTGGCGGGCATACACCTTTACACTATGAATAATGCTGCAACAGCCTACCATATCTATAAGGCTACCCATGCTCTCTTCAATCATAACCCATCGGTCCAATCTTTCTAAGATGAATGAAGAAACCACTAATCAGATTCAGTTGCTGTTTAGTGGTTTTTGTTTTATAATATGGATAAAAGTTTTGTCTAAATCTAAGGAGGAGCTGATGGAGCATTCGCTGACCTTGGTTAAGTCTATGCAGTTTGGCCAAGAAGATTGTTTTTTTGCTTTCTGTGGTTATTCAAAAACGGAAGCCCATCATAGCTTTGGCCCAGCTATTCGGGATGTTTATGTCATTCATATCGTACTGGAGGGGCGGGGGACTTACTCCGTTGGCAATCAGCGCTATGATTTGCAGGAAGGGCAGGGCTTTGTGGTGCCACCGGGTCAGTCGGTCTTTTATCAGGCTGATGGAGAAGAGCCATGGTCTTATGTCTGGATGGGACTGGGTGGGCACCTCTTGCCTCGTTATCTACAGGCTCTGGGACTACAGTCTGGCCAATGGTCTTTTGAGTTGCCTTCTTTGCAGGAATTTAAGGCCTTGGTCTTTGAAAGTCTGGCCTATGAGGGCACCGGAATAACAGCTGAACTAGCTCTGCAAAGGCAAGTTTATCGCTTTCTAGAGCTCTTGTCCCAGCGTCTCAAGCAGACCTCTTTAATCACGGAAAGCCGTCGGGTCAATCCTTATGTCCAGCAGGTCTTGGAACTACTGAGCAGTCATCTGCCAGAAAGTTTATCTGTACAGGAGTTGGCACAGAAATTGGCGCTGCATCCTTCCTACCTATCTCGGCTTTTCAAGGATGAAGTAGGCAAGGGGATTAAGGAGTACAGTAATGATTTGCGGCTCAATATGGCAGCTGATTTGCTGACGGGCAGCCAGCTTTCGGTGGAAGAGATTGCCAGTAAGACGGGCTTTGCCGGAACACAGAGCTTTTCAAAAGCCTTCAAGAAGGCGCGTGGCCAGTCACCCTTAAATTTTCGCAAGGCAAGCTCTCATCTGGGGCAGGAGCTGTAAAAAGTCACATTTGGATAAATAATACTAGAAAGAAAGGCTTACCAAAAGGGGGAGCCTTTTTTATAATGAAAGGAGAAGTATGATTAGAGACTGTGAAAGGAGAAGGTCATGAATAAGGCGAGTATTTGGTTTAAGGAAGAATGCAGGCAATTTCATCTGACTAATGGTGAGATTTCTTATATCTTTCGGGTTTCGGAGGATGGTAAACTCTTGCAGCTTTACTACGGAGCGGCGGTACCAGAGCGGGATTATTCTTATCTAGTGGAGCTGCAGCATCGGCCCATGACGACCTATCGGAAAGAAGGAGATTTACGCTATTCTTTGGAGCATGTGCGGCAGGAATTTCCAGAATACGGCACGACAGATTTTCGTCATCCCGCTATCTGTCTGCGGCAGGAAAATGGCTCGCGTATTACTGATTTTGTCTATGTTAGTCATCAGATAGTAGATGGTAAGCCAGCTTTAGAGGGGCTGCCCGCTACTTATACAGAGGCTCAAACGGAGGCTAAGACTCTTATTCTAACTCTGCGAGATGCATTGACAGAAGTGGAAGTTCAGCTGTTTTATACGATTTTTGCTGATTGGCCGGTTATAGCTCGCTCCAGCAAAGTGATTAATCAAGGCAAGGAAACTTGCTATTTGGAATCCCTAGCTAGTCTGTCGCTGGATCTGCCAGATGCTGACTATGAGTGGCAGCAGCTATCAGGAGCATGGGCCCGGGAACGCCATATCAAGGAGCGCCCGCTTCAGCAGGGAATTCAGTCCATTGAGTCAACCCGTGGCATTTCCAGTCCTCACCACAATCCTTTTGTGGCTCTTAAACGACCGGAAACGACTGAGTTTTCAGGTCCAGTGCTAGGAGCGGCCTTGGTGTACTCAGGCAATTTTCTCATTCAGGCTGAGGTGGACACCTATGATGTGACCCGGCTGCAGATAGGCATCAATCCTTTTGGCTTTGAATGGAAGCTGGCTGCGGGTCAGTCCTTTACCAGTCCAGAAGCTCTGCTGATTTACTCTGAGCGGGGCCTCAACGGCATGAGTCAAGTCTTTCATCAGCTGTTTCGCCAACGCCTAGCTAGGGGCTACTGGCGCGAGCGAGCGCGTCCTGTTCTCATCAATAACTGGGAAGCTACCTATTTTGACTTTAGTGAGGATCAGTTGCTGGAGCTTGCTGAAAAGGCTCAGGAAGTAGGAGTGGAGCTCTTTGTGCTAGATGACGGCTGGTTTGGCCAGCGGACTAACGACCGCACTGGGCTGGGGGATTGGTTTGTCAATCCAGAAAGGCTGCCGCGGGGTCTGGGCTCGCTAGCAGAGCGAATTCACGGTTTGGGCATGCAGTTCGGTCTTTGGTTTGAGCCGGAAATGGTCAATAAGGACAGCCAACTCTACCGAACTCATCCTGACTGGCTGCTTGCAGTGCCAGATAGACAGCCCCACCATGGTCGGAACCAGTTTGTTTTGGACTATTCTCGGCCGGAAGTAGTGGATGAGATTTTTGAGCGTCTGTCAGCGGTTATTGAGGAAGCGCAGCTGGATTATATCAAATGGGATATGAATCGCCCTCTGACGGATGTCTTCTCAGCTGCCTGGCCAGCTGATCAGCAAGGAGAGATTTTTCACCGCTATGTCTTGGGTGTTTATGACTTGTATGAACATTTGATCAGTCGCTATCCCAGATTGTTATTTGAGTCCTGCTCTTCAGGTGGGGGCCGCTTTGATCCAGGTATGCTCTACTATGCTCCTCAGGCTTGGACTAGCGATGATTCGGATGCGATTGAGCGCTTGAAGATCCAGTACGGGACCAGCCTTCTCTATCCACTTTCGTCTATGGGAGCTCATGTCTCCATCGTGCCCAATCACCAGACCAACCGTCTAACTCCGTTGAAGACGCGAGGGAATGTCGCCTTTTTCGGTTCCTTTGGCTATGAGCTGGATCTTAATCAGCTAAGCCCAGAAGAATTGGCTGAAGTCAGGGAACAGATAGCTTTTTACAAACGCCATCGAGAGCTAATTCATAATGGAACTTTTTATCGACTGCAGTCGCCATTTAAGGAAGATGGGCAGACAGCTTGGATGGTTGTCAGTCAGGATCAGAACACTGCACTTTTAGGCACTTTCAAGGCCCTCAATCAAGTCAATCGCTCTCATCAGCGTTTGCAACTGAAAGGACTGGCTTTGGATAAGGTCTATCGGCTAGAGGGGCGTGCCTATACGGGGGCTGAGCTTATGCGAGTTGGACTGGTCACCACGGACGCTTCCAGCGGTCAGCTTTTAGAGGATTCTGAGCAAAAGCCGAGCTATGACTTTGATTCCAAACTCTGGCTGTTTGAAGCAGAGGATGAGTAGATAAGCTGGGAAATAAAAAGAGCAGAAGGAACAAGCTGATTAAAAGCTGTCCTTCTTGCTTTTTCCTCTGAGAAAAAAAGGATAGTACCATTATCTCTGATAATTCTATAGGAAAAGGATTTCAAAAAGGTATATAATAGGATGAAGAGTTCGTAAAGTAATACTGGCCAAAAATGAGAGGATTTGTAAAAAATGAAGAAAGCATTTGCCAGTTTGGATTGTTAGAAGAAAGCACTCGGCAAATGCGAGGAAAAGACGAGAAAGAAGGGAGTTTTATGACGAGAAAAATCATCTTTCTGGATGTGGACGGTACCGTCATCGACTATGATAATCATATACCGGAGTCTGCTGTGGTCGCCATTCGCAAGGCACGGGAAAAGGGGCATCTGGTCTATGTCTGCACAGGTCGTAGCAAGGCTGAGATGCCACCGAAAATTTGGGATATTGGCTTTGATGGCATGATTGGTGGCAACGGTTCTTATGTGGAGCATAAGGGAGAGGTTGTTCTGCACCAGCTGATTCCACGAGATGTCGCTAAAAGGCTAGTGGACTGGCTTCAAGAGCGGAGGCTAGAGTTTTACCTAGAGAGTAATAATGGCCTCTTTGCTAGCAGGGGCTTTCGCGAAGCAGCGCGACCAGTGCTTCGAACCTACGTCCTTGGAAAAGGTGTCAAGCCAGAAAAAGTATTAAATATGGAAGCTGAAGAAGCTCTTCACGGCTTGGTCTATGGAGGAGAGCTCTATCGGGACGACCTGAACAAAGTCAGCTTTATTCTCAGAAGCTACCAAGACCATCTGGATTCCAAGGCAGCTTTTCCTGAGCTCAAGGCAGGTACGTGGGGTGGCAAGGGCGAGCATGCTCTCTTTGGTGATTTAGGAGTCAAAGACATTACCAAGGCGCATGCTATTGAGGTTCTGCTGAAGCATCTTCATGCTGATAAGGCAGATACTCTGGCTTTTGGCGATGCCAAGGTTGATATTCCTATGCTGGTCTATTGTCAGGTCGGCATTGCTATGGGAAATGGCGGAGCGGAAATCAAGGCCATGGCCGATCTGGTGACAGACTCGGTCAGTCAAGACGGTCTCTACAAGGCCTTTGAAAAGTTAGGACTCATTTAAAGGAGAGATGATTGATGGTAAAAACACTTTATCTGATGCGGCATGGCCAAACGCTTTTTAATCTGCGCCACAAGGTGCAGGGCTGGTGTGATGCTCCTCTGACTGATTTTGGCATCTATCAGGCCAAGGTGGCAGGGCAATATTTTAAGGATGCCGATATTACATTTGACGATGCTTATAGCTCTACTCAAGAGCGGGCCTGTGATACCTTGGAATTGGTAACAGACGGGAAGCTTCCCTATAAGCGTATCAAGGGACTCAAGGAGTGGAACTTCGGGACCTTTGAAGGGGAAAGCGAGGATCTTAATCCGCCCCTGCCCTATGGAGATTTCTTTGTGACCTATGGCGGTGAATCACAAGATCAGGTGCAGGAGCGTATGGCAGCGACCATTCTCCAGCTCATGCAAGAGACGGATGGTCAGTCTGTGCTCATGGTCTCCCATGGCGGGGCTATGGCCAATTTTGCCAGAGCTTGGCGGAAAAACTGGCGTCTGGATGACCTAGGTCACATGACCAACTGCGGGATTTTGAAGTTTACTTTTGAAGATGACCAATTTTACCTAGAAGAGGCCATTGGCCACGATTTTAGCGAATGGGAGGGAAAATGAAAGATTTATATTTGATGCGGCATGGTCAGACTTTTTTCAATCAAGAGGGCTTGGTACAGGGAGCTTGCGATTCTCCTTTGACAGAACTGGGGCAGGATCAAGCCCGGCAAGCAGGAGCTTATTTGCAAGAGCGGGGCATTCGTTTTGGTCAGCTCTACTCCTCCACCCAGGAGCGGGCTTCTGATACTTTAGAACTTGTCTCCGGTCGGACCGACTATACTCGCCTTAAAGGCATTAAAGAATGGAACTTTGGTCTCTTTGAAGCCCAGCCTGAACGCCTGCAGCCGAAATTTCGACCAGGAGCCACCTCATTTGAAGACCTATTTGTTCCTTATGGTGGAGAAGGAGTGGACCAAGTCGGTGAACGCATGCTGGTCACTCTGACGGAGGTCATGGAGCAGGCAGGAGCAGAGCCAGTCTTAGCTGTTAGCCACGGCGGTGCCATGTGGGCCTTCTATCTCAAGATTGCAGCGCAAGCCTTGGATCCTAAGGTGCGCTTTGGCAACTGCGCCATCTGCCATTACCATTATGAGCCGGGACACTTTAAGCTGGCAGAAGTCATTGATCCGCTAACGGGTAGTGTGTATGAATGTGAATGAAGACTCAGAATGATTATCACTAGAATAAAAACCTCAGATTTTTCTGAGGTTTTTTGGTTTATACTTGGCTGTAGGTTTCACGACGACTTAGTTTTGTATCTTCTTTTTTGCTGGGTATTGGCTGTGCCTGGATTTCTTTATTCCACTCACTTCGAGTAAAGACCATGGAGAGTAGTGCCAGAGCCGCAAAGGCTGCTCCTACGTACCAGTAGGGCATATCCAGCGTCGTTGAGCGACCAGATAGGTTGACGATGCCACGGAAGAGCATGCCGGCTGTCATAATGGCTACAGCTGAGTTCCAGAGGTTGAGGCTGAGCCGAGAGAGATTAGGGATGCCCTTCATAAAGAGCAGGAGGAGGATGCCACCCACCAGAGGAATGGTGAAGAGATAGTGCATATGGCTAGATGTTTCGCCGAAGCTGAAGGATTCATAGATTCTGCTGAAAGCAAAGAAGAAAATAGTTAATAGGGCGTAGATAAGGGCTGTTTTTCTAAAACGCTTTTTGCTGGGATTAGTAACCGATGTAGACAATATCACTCACCGACCTTTCTGAGATAGTGTTTCCGTTGGTGGTAGGTTTGTTAATGACCTGACCGTTAAAGTAAAGTGTAGAGGAGCCGCCGCCATCAAGGTTGTAGGCGGTCTTGACACCGTAAGATTTCATGATTTCTGCCATCTGGTAGAGGGAAAGTCCCTCGCTTTCTGAGGTGCGTCCGTCTGAAACGATGATGATGTAGTGGTTTTCATCAATGATACCGATAGCAGTCCGGGGATTGGAAGACATAGACTGGCCGACTTCGGAGTTGGTATCAACGGCAATCTCACCATTTTCTACAAGAGATGGGCCGAAGGCCAAGAGATTGACCACACCGTCTTTGACCAGTTGATCGGCAGAGACTTGGTCTTCATAGATAATCTTGAAGGAGCCGTCTTTGTAAATAGCCAAATCACCATTGCTGGAGTCTTCTCGGACGGTATCGCGGTAGACGACGCCATTGCGGATGACATAGCCAGTCGTATTGGCTCCATAGTAGTCACCATTGACCGCTAGGATGGCATTGTTGTTGGCGGCCGTTTCTGAGGTCTTGGCGGTGACATTGTTTCCGTAAGTGTTTTGGGCAAAGGCTGTTTTCAGGTATTCTGATGAGCTGACGGTCACATCAGCGATGTAGACCTGGGTGTTGCTGACGGTCTTTTCAGTTAGCGTGACCGAGATGTTGTCGTCTGAATAGCTGGTATCCGTCACAGTTGCTGTTTCGGCAGCCTTGCTGGCAGCCTCGGCATTGGATGACGAACTTGCGCTTGAAACCGTGGAAATGGTCTCTGCGATGACAAAGGTTTTCAGCATGGAGTAGCTGAAAGAAGCTATTAGAAGCAGCCCGAAAATGGAGGCGTAGACATAGCGTTTCTTTAAAAATTTCATGATGCGGTGTGTGTCCTTTCCTTAAAAATAAATCTCTTTTGCACCATCCAGGAGACGGTAAAGAGCAAGATGCCGACAATGATTTTGACAATCAGAAGATTGAGGCCAAAGACAGCATAGAAGAGGCGAATCAGCAGTGTATCTAGGATAAAGAGCACTACAGCTAGGCTGAAATAGCCAGTTCCTGTCTTGAGTATACTGTCGTCGTTCTTAAAGACCAGCTTTTTATTGGTCGAATAGTTAAAGATTGAGCTGGTTACGCGGGCAATCCCATTTGCGAGAAGAATTCTCAGGCTGATTGGCACAGCAGTTAAAAATAAGAGAGCCAGTGCGTAGACGATGTAGTCCACGACGAAGCTGCTGAGAGAAGTCAGGGCAAATTTGAATATATTTTTATAAATCATGAGCCCATCCCGAATCGGCCGGAAGTGCGAGCCTTGATTGTCATTGATATAGACCGTCTCAATAGGCACTTCCAAAATGGGATATTCCTTGCTGGCTTCTAAGAGCATGTTCATTTCATACTCATAGCGCTGCCCCTCTACCTTTAGCATAAATGGAATCATGTTGGTCGTAAAGGCTCGCAAGCCTGTCTGAGTATCGGAGACACCCACGCCAGTCTGAAGCTTGAAGAGAGCCCGAGTCAGACTATTACCGAATCGGCTGCGTAGGGGCACCTTGCCAGTAAAGGCGCGTGCTCCCAGAATCAGCCGATTAGGATTTTCAGAAGCCTTGCTCGCTACACGGAAAATATCCCAGGCCTTGTGCTGGCCATCCGCATCTGCTGTTACAACCGTTCCATAGTTCTTCAGTGTCTGGATAAAGGTAAAAGCAGTTTTTAGCGCTTGCCCTTTGCCTTGATTGACCTGATGACGGAGCACGGTCGCGTATTGCTCTGCCTGTTCAAAGACTATCTGGCATTTGGAAGAGCTGCCGTCATCGATAACAATGATATGAAAATCACTTTTATGGTGAATTTTTTTTATCAGCTTAATAAGATTATAATCAGGCTCATAGGCCGGAATCACTAGATAATCCATATCCATACCTCTTTCTTAGATGATTTGTAGAAAGTATACAGACTGCGGCTTAAAGATTCCTAATATAAGTTAGTTTTAAGAAAATGTTAACATTTCTTTAAGGAAAGAGCATGGAAAGGAGAGGAGGGAAGATGTTGGTGGGGATGGAGCCGGATAATACATAACTATCTTAAATGAGTCTTAAAAATTAGGAAAATAAATATGAAGATACTCCAACTTTTTATTAAAAAACTATAACATTGTACCAAAAATATTAACAGTATAAGAAATATGCGTTATAATATTAACGGTATTATATTATAGAAAGGTTGTCTTATGAAAAAATCATTTCGTAAAGTTGTTATAGCTTCGGCTGTCATACTGAGTGCGATGGCTTTTCAACCTCATGAGGTAAAAGCTTTCGATTTTGGCGGAGGTTTTAGTAGCTCTAGTTTTGGAAGTTCTTTCTCATCCTCTGATTATGCGCCAATCAGTTCTAATTCTAGTTCAAGCTTAAGCAACATCAGCACAAGCGACTACCGTCCTATTAGTACACCGTCGGTAAGCGAAAGTGTCAGCAACGTTAGTTCGAGTGACTATCGTCCGATTAGCACACCGTCGGTAAGCGAAAGTGTCAGCAATGTTAGTTCGAGCGACTACCGTCCTATTAGTACACCGTCGGTAAGCGAAAGTGTCAGCAACGTTAGTTCGAGTGACTATCGTCCGATTAGCACACCGTCGGTAAGCGAAAGTGTCAGCAATGTTAGTTCGAGCGACTATCGTCCGATTAGCACACCATCGGTAAGCGAAAGTGTCAGCAATGTTAGTTCGAGCGACTATCGTCCGATTAGTACACCATCGGTAAGCGAAAGTGTCAGCAATGTTAGTTCGAGCGACTACCGTCCGATTAGTACACCGTCGGTAAGTGAAAGTGTCAGCAGCGTTAGTTCGAGCGACTACCGTCCGATTAGTACACCGTCGGTAAGTGAAAGTGCCAGCAGCGTTAGTTCAAATGACTATCAGCCAATTAGTACACCATCAGTAAGCGAAAGTGCTAGCAACGTTAGTTCGAGCGACTATCGTCCAATTAATACACCATCGGTAAGCGAGGACGCTAGCAATATCAAGCCTAGTGATTACAAACCAATCAGCGATTCTTCTGTAAGTGCTTCGGACAGCTTGGCGGATTCTGTTGATTATAAGGCGATTGCTGGTAAAGATGATGCTGTAACGACAGACAGTCTTGCCAAAAAAGGTAAAGATGATGCCTTGAAAATGGCTGATTCTAAAGTGGAACAATCTGCAACAGACGCTTTGGGGGCAGTAGATTTTACCGAAAAGGCCTTGGAGTCTGCCAATACCGGAGCTCAAAAATCAAGTACAGGCAGTAGTCGCTATAACTTAGCTGTCTCACCGGAAGTTGAAACAGCTTTAGATTCCTTGTCAGAAGAACATAGAAATCAGTTTATTAAAGCGTTGAAAGACTATGGTTATGGTCTGAATAATTCTGAAACGTCGACTACTATAACTCCAGAGTATACTTTAAGCTCAACTTCCTCAAGTAACAAGGGAAAGTTAGATTTTACTCCTTATGGTCAGTCTACTCTTACTGATAGCCAAGGTCAGCCTACATCGGCTTATCAAGACTTGTTGGATCTTGCAAATAGTAAAGAAAGTCAGCCTCTATTTAATCAATCTGCAAGTAATGACTATCAGATCAAGAAAGGTGATAGCTTAGCCAAAATCGGCAATCTCCATTATCCAGATGATAAGGAAAAAGCAGCAGCAGCTTCTATGCTGGCTCTTCAGGATTTGCATGGGCAGAATAAGCTGAACATCAATAATAAACAAAATCGTATTAATCTGACACCTGGTGATAAGGTCAATGTAGATTTATCTAACTATACATCAGAAGAAATCAGTGCGTTAGCCAAAAGATTTAACAAAATCCAGTCGGCAGAAAATAAAATTGATACTTTCCGTCAGGCTCAAGAAGAAGCTAAGGCCTTGGCGCGAGCTCAAGAAAGACAAAACAGAGCTTCTCAAGTAAGACAAACTCGAACCGAAGCTAGAAATCTTTCCAAAGACCAAGCGAAACAAAATTACACGCAGCTGACCCAACAGGCAACACAGAAAAGTCAAGCATCTACTTATAGCTCTCCTTGGAGCAGCACGATGCAACAAATACTCTCTTTGGGTAGAACAAAAAAACCAGATCTTGCATATACCAAGGATGGTAAGCAAGTAGCAACGACAAACCGATACAGAAACGCAAGTATCCATGATGCTTACGCTGCTGTTAAGAATCAGGCGATTCCTAAGGTAAATTCAGTTCCTAATCTTGTGAACGAAGTCAAACCAGGAGCGGTAAGTAAGTTTTTCAGCGAAAAAATTGCTTTAGATTCCAGTGGATTGAATAAAGAGTTAGCTCAAGCAAAAATTTCTCCGAATGATCATAGTTTTGACGCATATAAAAGAAGGGCTGCGATTTCTGGCAAAGCTATTATAGCTGCAGCTAAAGAACAAGCTAATGATACTGTAGGTGGCATAGCTACTATTGCTGACTTTGGTGTTGATATTGCTAGAGCAAAAATTGATGATTGGGGATGGAGTAAGCTATCCAATGAAGATAGAAAAGAAATCAACAATCGATTGAATGCACTTGGTCAAGGACTTTCTGATAAGTGGAACGCCGCTAAGGGTTACTATAAGAATAATTCATCTTCTGAAATGTGGTCCGATGCTCTAGAACTTGCAGGTAGATTTAACCCTGTAGTTTTAGCAAAAAAAGCTAAACAAAACTTTATGGCTGGAGATGGTCTAGCTCAGAAAGAACAAGCAAAAACTGTTTTAGAATTCGTACCTGTATCGAAAGCATCTCTAGCTGGAAAAATTGCAAAAAATGGCGTTGGTAGTGCGGCACATGCTATTGCTTCTAAAACTGGTAAAGTCTTAAATACAGCGGAAAGTTTTGGAAAGAATCTATTTGATGCCACTAAGAGTAAAGTTGATAATTTTGGTGAGAAATGGTTCCCACAACCTTCAATGGTGACACCAGAAGGTTTAGTGCTTGATGTTCCAAAACCATCTCGTTCTAAATCAGCTTCAGTATATCTCAGTACAAAATCTGATTCTGACCTTGCTTTAATTAATAATAAAAGTAGAGGCAAGAACACTTCTTTTGAATCTAAATCCACAGATAATACAAATGTAGCTGTTGAAGCTAGTCAGTATAGGACACCTGAAAGTATCATTGCTGATAGAACAAAAGGTTTAGATTTAGAACCGCACCCTATTAATCGTCCGCTGCTTTCAGGGAAAAGAATGCAGGAACTTAAGCAAAAATTTGATAACCGTACTATTACTAAAGAGGAATATGATTTGTATGATTGGAATAAAAGATTTACTCAACGAAGAAATGAGGGAGTAGAATCTTTTTGGAGAGATGAAAGAGGTCGTTTGTCAAGAGGGGAAAAAGGAACTCGGAATTGGTCTGATGATCAGATGAAAGATATTTTGAGTGGTAAGAGAGCTAAATTTGATGAAAAAACACTACAAGGTCACCATGCATACAGTGCTTCCAAATATCCTCATTTAGCAAATCGGAGCGAAGTTATCTATCCTGCTACATTTAACGAACATTTTCATGGATGGCATGGTGGAAACTGGAAGACAAGTTTACCTGGGCAACGAATAAAACCAATTGAAGATTTTTAATATTGAGAGGAAAAATGAAAATCATAGAAATATTTATTGAATATGTTAATGATAAAACTTTGACATATAAAATTTTAAGAGAATATACACCACTCTCTTTATCTGAAATAAAATCTAGAATAGATAATCATGATGCAGTGATAATAGTAAATGATTTAAAACTAGATGAGTTAAAGAAAGCTAGAGAGATAATTCGTAGTTTAAATAATATAGGGACAGAAGTTACTATAAAGGATTTTACAGGCGATATAACGCTAAAAATATTGGATAATATTATCTCTAGTTATGAAGGTATAGCGGCAGATACTGAAAAATTGGATTCACTTATTCTTAGTGATGAATAATAAAATATAAAATCAGACTACATAGGTAAATAAGTATTGCTAGATATTGTTTTTGTGGAGTTAAGATGAGTAACTTGTTCAAACTTATCCTCCATAACAGATGAATTCGCAAAGGAAGATTTTAAACGCTTTAGCGGTTTGAATCGCGTTATTATTGTTAACCTAGAAATAAACTATTTCTTTGGTTTGTAGGGTATTTTAAAATTTTTTGTTGGTAATCATATTTTTTATTTCAAATAATACACATTTCACGCATTAAAATCTCTCTGGAATCTAACAACATTAAGTTAATAGCGCTTCAGGGCAATTTTAGACAATCATCTTTGGAATTTAGAATTTATTCTGAGTTCCAAAGATGATTTTTTAGGTGATAGATGCAATGAAAAACGTTGCGATGACACTAAGAGAATAGTACGATTGTTGGGAGATATCGCATAGTAAGCAGGAACGATAGCAAACATTTTATTTTGCAGTGTTTAAAAGGCGCTCGTATGGAGAAGAACGAAAAGTTTCTAAAATCTTATGAAAAATTCCAAGAAGCATTTGTTTGGGATAGTATTCGTGGTAAAATATTGGAAGATGAATAAAAAAAAGAATATAAATCGAATAAGGTTGGATGCCCAGTATCAAGCATCCAGAAAACAAGGAGAAGCGAATGAAAAAATTCCAGAATTTTAAATGGCAGATGTGGCATGTGCATTTGATCGGGCTAGTGGTGTTTTTCTTGTCAATTTTTATCTGTGGATTCTGGTACCAAAGTTATGAGGAAAAACTAGTTTTAAAAGAAAATTATCTTACCGTAGGTCAAAATCAGGGGATAGTAGAAATTGAATACATTACATCTATACCGTCTGTGTCTGCATCCTTAAAACGCCCTCTCGATAAGGATGAATATGAATCAATTGATATTGGGAGTCATTATATAGTTTTCCAAGATTCTAGAACAAGAAAAGATGAAGGTTATACCAAAGATCAACATGAGTACTTTAAAATTCACTATTATCGTTTTGATCATAAAGGAATCAAAAAAGAGACAATGGATTTGCTTGAGATTGCGTATGAGCAAGGTTTTGTGGGGCTAAGTGGTAGAATAAAGTTATACAGCGATGGTAATGATGACTATGTTGGAGTTTGGACTAGAGAAAAGCAAATGCTCTATATCAATCTCCGGACTCAGAAAGTTAGCAGGAAAGAACTAAAAAAACTATTTGACTGGGAAATTAAAGATGATATTACTGGTAAGGATGCGATTACATGGGTCAAAAGAGAGGAGAAATGATGATTAAAAGAGTATACCGAGGTTTTATTTCATTATTCCTTTTTTTCCTTTCTCTGCTTCTGCTATGGTTCTTGGGGATAAAAAATTTAGAAAGTCGCCTAAAAGCAGGCTACCAAGCTCAATATTTTAGTGGAGACGTTCAAGTTAAAAGCTTCAATCTTGATGATGAAAAAAATTGGGAATCTTTGGAAGTGTCTTATATTTATAGTGAAAAAGTTGGGAGTATGGTTTATACTTTTCCTATTAAAAAAAATATGAGTTGGTTGGATCTTATTTTGCCAGCCTACAAAGGAGAGGTTTTTTATCCAATATCTTCTAACATGCCTGCATATTCAAGAGATGGATTGGGTAATTATGGTTATGAAATATACGAATCAATAATTAAGAAAGTCTTTGAAGAAAAAAAGGAGTATAAGATTATTGAGAGGGATTTTGCAAAAAGGTTACAAAAGTCATCTGAGTTAAAAGGGGCTAAAATTAATTTGAGAAATGCTCTTTCTGATAACTATATGGATAGTCAATCCATCCATTGGCTAGATCAATCTAGACTAGAGAATATCCAAAAAAGTGATACGAATTTTGGCGGAGTAGAGGGGCTCTCTGTAGAAGATGCAATTGCAAATGGTCTAATTTACGTTAGTATCGATTTGCAGAATAATTTGAGCGAAAATGAGAAGACCGATATTTTAAAAAAGATATTGAAACAGTTAAATGATGAAGATCCTTTGCCAAATGGGATTTATCGTCTAAAAGGTGAAGAAAAAGGGCTTGCTGTTGAGGATGGGAAATTAAGATTGGAGAATTGGTGATGAGAAAATATCGTGGGAGCGTAAATTTTAAAGATGGAGATTTTAAGGCAGAAGTAATTTTCATTTTGGTTTATTACTTTGGTATATTTATTTTTCCAACGGTTGTGATTGATGATAAAGTTTTTATGTCAATCTCAGATTTGAAATCAGTTAATAGTATTAATCATTCTAATCTGGACTTGCTAGTATCGATGTCATGGTCAATCTCGCTTGTTTTGGTGTTGTCATTTATTCTAAAACGTATTCTACTGCACAAGAATTTAGAATTTTTAGCATTTCTGCAAATGTTTCTTTGTATGATCTATTGCGTCGTGGCTCTCTTCTATTTTAAAAATATTTTTAAAGTATCTTTGCTGTATAACCAGATTGGTTTATTGTACAATGTCCGTCATTTCTGTTTATTAGCCATTTTAATTGTAAATTATCAAAGTTTGAGAAACTTGCATAAACAAGAGAATCAGTATACTAGTTTAGTAGATAAGCTTCACCGCATCCTATTTACTGAAAAATAGGATTAGATAAAGATGTCTTTATGATAAGCAACCAAAAAAACGACCATAAGGGTCGTTTTTTGGTATTACTCCACTTCCAATTCTTCTTGATCAATTTTATGGGCTGTTCGGTAGGCTTGGTAAAAGATAAAGACAGCCACAGCGGTCATAGCCGGTACGATGATTGGGATGTCCGTTTCGATAGCAGTAAGCGGTGAGTTCCAGAAGAAGTGGAGAACAAAGGCTGCTAGGAAGTAGAAGAGCCCCACTCGGAAGTAGTTTTTCTGAGTCTTGGCATAGCGCAGCATGAGAGCCAGACCGAGAGTGGTCAGGGCGGTGTAGAGCCAGTGAGAGGCGACGCCGCCAGTAATGCGGCCTAGGATACCAGAGATAGTGAAGGAGAAGCCTTCGGGCAGGTCAGAGAGGATATAAGAGAAGTCCTCGCTAATCTGAAAGCCCATGCCAGCCGTAATCCCCAGCATCAAGAAGGATTTGAGCTTTTTGACGGGGACTAGATAGACAGCGAAGGCAACTGCCAACAGCTTAAGCGGTTCTTCAACCAGCGGAGCTGCGATAGCATTTTCTAGGTCACTAAGCAAAGTGTTTGGGAAGCTGGTGCTGACCCACTCGTGGATATAGGTGTTAGCCAGGCCAGAGGTCCAGCCAGAAATGAAAAGGCCGCCTAGCAGAGCTACCCCAAGACTAAGTGCAGGAGTCTGCCATTTTTTACCCAGTTGACGAATCAAGAGCAGGGCGGGGATGATATAGAGTAGGGCCAAGAGGGCTGACAGTCCGACAATCCCATAGGAAGTACCTGACATACTGCCAGTAGTATAGGCTTGTGTCTCGTATTCTAAGCCAATCGCGCTCAGAAGGAGAAAAATGAAAAGAACAATATTTTTCTTCATAAGTAACTTTCTAAAATTTTATTTTCATCCTAGTATAACAAAAAAATCCTAAATAAAACCAATTTAAAAACTGGAAATTAAGGGTTAGTATAATACTTTACTTGCCAAACTGTCTCTTTTTGTTTATATTAGTTCTATAAGGTTTCTTGGAGGCGTTTGCATGTCGAAAAATCTGTTGAGGTTGAAATTGCTAGGAAGTCCGAGTGTCTTTCTCAATCAGGAGGAAGTCTTTTTTCCTTTTGCCAAAATCAATGCTCTGCTTTACTATCTTCACATCAATGGAGCAGTCAATCGGGAGGAGATTGCAGGAATCCTCTGGGAAAACAAGGATAATCAGACCGCCAAAAAGAATCTGCGCAACACCATTTATCAAGCTAACAAGTTACTAGGTGGGGAATGGATTGTCGCTCCCAACCGGACTGTGCTGTCGCTTAATCCTGAGTGTATGATTGAAAGTGATGTAGAACGTTTCACGGACCATCCTGCGGAGCATCTGTCGCTCTATCAGGGTGATTTTCTGCAGGGCTTCTATCTCAAGGACAGCGAGGCTTTTGATTACTGGGTGTCCAAAATGCGGACGCGATATGAGCAGCTTTATATCCAAGCCTGCTACCAGCAGCTGGAAACAGAAAAAGAGCAGCTGGATTTGGAAGAGGCTGAGCGGAATTTGCGCCGCTTGATCAGCATTGATGAGTTTGATGAGAAGAACTATCATCTGCTCATGAAGCTCTATCAGGATCATGATCGGCCTGGCAAGGTGATTGAGACTTATTATAAATTGGTCAATATTTTGGATAAGGAACTGGGCATTAGTCCTACGGAACCTATCCAGCAACTATATCATGAGGTGCTTGCCAAGGACCGGAGCGAGCGCAAGACTAAGCAGTTTCTGCGCAATACAGACCACTTTTTCGGACGGGTCAATGAAATCAAGCGTTTGGAATCTTACTTTTCTAAGGTGATAGAGACTCAGGAGGCGCGTGCTCTTGTCCTAGTCGGTGGTACTGGTATCGGAAAGCGGACAGTGACTCGTCAAGTATTGGCCAATCAGACCAAGTATTTCCAGATTGTCATGGCTGAGTGTTTCAAGGAAGAGATGAAGGCAGAGCTGCAGCCTTGGCGTGGCTTGCTGGACGGCCTGGGGGACTTGGTCATTCAGCACCAGATTCTCTCTATCAGCCAGTGGCAGGTCATTTTGGAGAGTTATTTTCCTATTTTGACAAGCGGCACTTCTGGTCTTCAGTTGGATGCGGACAAGCTGGCTCAGTTTGTAGTGGATATTCTGCAGAAGATTTCTAAGAAAAAGGCTTTGATTGTCTTGATTGAGGACTGTCACTGGATGGATAAGGCCAGTGTTGCTGTCTTGGAGCAGGTCATGAATCATTTGACCGGCTATCCTGTGGCCTTTGTGCTGACCAAGCATCTGAGCACCCCTTCTTATTTGGAACATTTTTTCAATCACCTGCTGGTTCGCAATAAGCTAGGCTTTATTGAGCTGCAGCCGCTGAATTTTAAAGATAGTGTGGCTTACTTGCAAGCCCAGACAGGTCAGCTAGCCATGTCTGAAGCACACCTTGAGGATATTTATCGGGTCAGTCAAGGCATCCCTTTCTTCCTGTCGGAATACGCTGAGCAGCTCCTGCGAGGAGAGAAGTTTCATCCGCTGACTCCGTCCATCAAGGCCAAGCTGTCTCTGAAGCTGGATTACCTGAGCAGTCAAGAGGAAGAGTTGGTGGACTATCTAGCTTGCTTTAGGGCTCCTGCGTCGGTTTCGCTCTTAGCTAGGTTATTAGGCCTGCCGATGGGAGAAGTGGTCGAAATCACTGAGGACTTTGGACAGAAGCAGCTCTTGATAGAAGAGGAGCAGGGAGAGGAATTGGTAGTGCGGTTCAGCCAGGAGCTTTTGAGGATTTATGCCTATGAGCGTTTGTCGCTTACCAAGAAGCGAATGCTGCATCACCAGATTGCCCAAGGCATGGAAGACCAGTTGGGAGACTCTCTCTATCATGCTCAGCTGCTCAATGAAATCGCCTATCACTACAAGCTGTCCAAGCAGCCGATTAAGTCTCTGGAGTACGAGCTGCATTATCTTGAGGCCACCTTGCAGTTTCATCACGAGCTCTTTCCGATTTATTCACGGGAGTTTGGCTTTATTGAAAAGACGGATGATAGCAATCAGTCCGCGGTTTTAGACCAGTTTGACCGTATCCGTCGGGAGATAGAGGGCTTAGAGAGAAAACACCAGAATCACAAGGATTTTCAGCTATTGGTTCTCCGCTTTCTCTATCTAGAAGGGCGCTATGCTATCCGGACAGGGGATTACCAGCAGGGGATGGACAATATCCAGCAGGTGATTGCTTCGGCCAAGGAGCTGCAACAGATGGATTTTCTCCTAGAAGGCTATCGGCAGATGATTTACTACTGCATCCAGACGGAAAATATCCCTGAGATGCGCTACTATACGGAGTTGGCTCTAGATGCTTCGGTTCAGGCCAACAATCACGAAGCCATTGCTATCAACCTTCGACTCAAGGGGCTCTATCATCTCATGATTGGGGATGAGGAGCAGTCGCTCCACCACCTCTACCAGTCTATCGACTGTTTCAGCTTGACGGCTTCGTTGCGTTCCAAGTACTCGATTCAGATTGCGGCGGCTCTAGACTATTTGGCAGAGATTGAGCAGATTCGCGGGAATTTCACGACAGCTCTGGCTCATCAGAAGGAGGCCATTAAGTTGACGGAAAATAAAACAGCAGAGCCTTCGATTTTTGCTTTCTATATCGGCTTGGGTATGACTTACTATCAGCTGAAAGATTATGAGCAGGCGGAGCGGATTTTCCTCAAGGCGAAAACAGCTCTGAAGTCCCTTAGCTTCCCTTGGAAAGAGACCCAGTTAGAAGTTTACCTGGCCTTGATTGGCTACGAGAAGGGAGATTACCAGCCGGTGCTTGATCTGCTGCGGAAAAAGGATAGTCTCATTAGTCGCTATGGCAATCCGAGGGACAAGGGGCTGATCTACTATCTGATGGCTGTGATTAAGTATGGACTGCTGACTGGAAACTTGCAGGGAGCAGGCTTTGAAGTCTTGCTGGATCAGGACTTTGAGACCTACCATGAAACGGCTAAAAGCCAGCTCAATCCCTACCGAGATCGGCACCAGCTAAAGGAATTAGAAAACTTACGCCAAGGTCTATCTCAGGCATTAAACGCAAAATAAAAGAGGATGAAAGCAATGTTCATCCTCTTTTGATGTTTCTAATGAAGTTTTTAAATGCCCATCAATCGTGTGCTTGCGCCCAGACTTGGGTCAGGTAAAAGACAAAGCTGGCTGCCAGATTAGCCGTATGGTTGTCTATATCGTGAGGTGGAGAGACTTCGACGATATCAAAGCCGATCAACTTACCTGACGCAGCGATGTGCTGGAAGACCAGAACCGCTAGATTGGGATCCACACCGAGCGACTGAATGGCACTGACACCAGGAGCGGCGCCAGCTGCAAAGCAGTCAATGTCAATGGTCAAATAGACCTGCTCCTTGCCGGCCAAAAAGGTATCGACCACCTTACAGACTTCCTTGTAACCCATTTGGTAAATATCTATTCCAGTCAGAAACTGGATGGCCTTGGATTTTGCCACAAAGTCAAAGAGAAAGAGATTGTTATTATGCTCCTGAATCCCCAGGATGAGGTAGTTAAAGGCCTGCTTCTGAGCCAGAGTGTCATCGAACATCTGGCGAAAACCGGTTCCAGAGTTTGGACCAGTCTGGTCATAGGGACGCAAATCAAAGTGGGCATCCATATTGATAACGGCCAAGTCTTGGTCAGGTCCTAGTGACGACTTAAGACCCAGATAGTGGCCGTAGGCTGTTTCGTGGCCGCCTCCTAGGACAATAGGCCGGAGATTGAGCTCTCGCAGACGTTTGACTGCTCGAGCCAAGCTTTGCTGCAGCTGCTCCAGAGAGCGGTTAGGCCCGTCAATATCGCCAACATCAAAGACGCGGACGTTTCTGCCAAGATGCCAAGGAAGCTTGGCCAGCTGAGTTCGGATAGCTTGTGGTCCTTCGACAGCCCCCACTCGGCCGTGGTTGATATAAACCCCTTTGTCACTCTTGAAGCCAATCAAGGCAAAGTTGACGCCATCAAAGGGTTTTAAGTTAGGGTCATTTAAGTCCAAAAACTCAATAACCATGCCCCACTTGGCAGCATATAAATCATCATCCAGTCTCTTATGATAGTAGCTGTTATCTAGCTGATAGTAATCTTCTAACATGATTTTGTCCTTTTCCATAACGATACTTGCGACTTTATTATAAGAGTTTCCGCTAGGCCTGTCAATGACTTTTAGCGGGAAAAATACTCTAACGGATAGTGAATGTTTTATAAGAAAGATAGAATAATAGCGAGAATCAGAATAGTCCATGTAGCATAACGTATCTTAGCATTGGACAGGTAGCTTTCAATAATCTTTGGTCTCTTTGAAAAGAAATAGGTAATATAGGCTGCAATTGAAAGGAAATAAGCATACGGGGTCAATTCATGGTTAAGGATTAAGGTGTCTATAACTGTTGCAACAAGAGCGATTAAAGCTGTAAGCATACACCAAGCAGGTAAAAGAGAGTTTTCTTTGCGATTGCGAATGTGGATAATCAACTGGACTAGAAAACCCACTAAGTAAATGATAAGAATAAAAATACAAAGATAAAACCCAGGAAGAAGGAAATCTGTTGTTTCCTTAATTTCTTTTCCTGTCCAAATGCTTATCAGAATGTTTAGCAAATCAAAGAAGAAGGTTTTTAACATAAGCCAAATGAGGTAGGCCATTGTCGGTAGAGTGATGCACGCAATCGGATGCATAATTGCAAAATAATCCACTTTAAACGCTTTTTTCATTATTGCTTATCTCCTTAATTAAAGTCATTCAAGCTTCTACGATTTTCTTTTTGTATTGTCATGTCGATTTGGCTTCCAAACAATCTGTCTGGTCACCCATCTAGCCTCTTCTATGATGTGGAAGCGCTTAGTGGGGTCTCTAGTTTGGAAACTAAAATGCCGGATTGGCGAGTACCAAAGATCTTGCTCAGTGCAGGCATCTTTATACTATTAAAAAACATCATCAAATCACATCAGCATCGCCTTTCTGCAGGCCATTGCTGTTAGCAGTTAGTTTGATCTTGAGTATTAAGTTTTTCTTAATGCCACTTGCGACTTTATTATAAGAGTTTCCGCCAAGCCTGTCAATGACTTTTGGCGGGAAAAGAAGCCCAGCTGCATGAGAGTGGGCTTCTTAGGTTAGCTTTTTTACAGAGTCATCAGCTTTAGAACTGAATGCTCAAGTCCACAGCCTTTTCAACGGCTGCTAGGAATTTTTCGTTTTCAATCAGCTCAGAAGCCTTGTTGAGCTCCTCATAGATTTCGATATCCTTGTCAAACTCGATAAAGCGGACATGCTGACGGAAGAGGTCGTAGGCCGGCTTGGTTCCTTTACCAAGTTCATGGTTTTCTGGTTTCAGATCCAGAGCTTGGCAGGCTGCCATGATTTCTGTTGCCACGATGCGGCGAGAATTCTTGAGAATTTCAGCTGCCTTACGTGCTGCAGTAGTTCCCATGCTGACAAAGTCTTCTTGGTTTTCACAAGATGGGATAGAGTCTACGCTGGCTGGATGAGACAAGACCTTGTTCTCAGAAGCAAGCGAAGCACAAGCATACTGGGTAATCATAAAGCCAGAGTTGAGCCCTGGGTGTTTGACCAAGAATGATGGAAGCTTGCTCAGTTGGCTGTTGACCAGACGTTCCACACGACGCTCGGATACATTTCCGATTTCAGAAATAGCGATGCCGAGGAAGTCAAATGGCTGAGCCATTGGTTCTCCGTGGAAGTTACCGCCTGAGATAACATGGCCTTCCTTGGTGATGATAGGGTTGTCCGTAACAGAGTTGATTTCAATCTCAACCTTGGTCTTGACATAAGCGATAGAGTCCTTGCTGGCACCATGAATCTGCGGAATACAACGCAGGGTATATGGGTCTTGGACCCGTTGTTGAGTGGCTACAGTTGTGTTGCCACTGCCTTCTAGAAGGTTGCGGATATTGCGTGCTGTAGCCAGCTGTCCGCTTTGAGGTCGGATGGTATGCAAGTCTTCTTCGAAAGGACTGGTGATACCATTGTGCACTTCCATGGAAAGAGCGCCTGCAACGTCTGATAGCTTAAGTAACTGGATGGCATCGTAAGTAGCCAGAGCTCCGATACCTGTCAGGACAGTCGTACCGTTAATCAGCGCCAGCCCTTCCTTAGCTGCTAGAGCAATTTTTTCGATGCCGGCCTTGTCCAAAGCTTCTTGTCCAGAGAGCAATTGGCCTTGATAGTAAGCGCGGCCAAGTCCTAACATAGGCAGAACCATGTGAGCCAGCGGTGCCAAGTCACCAGAAGCTCCCAAAGAGCCTTTTTCCGGAATGTAAGGGACAACGCCTTTATTGAGCAATTCCAGAAGTTTTTCGACAGTAGAGAGACGGATACCAGAATAGCCCTTGACCAAAGAATTAATCCGAATTAACATAATCGCACGGACTGCATCTTCAGGTAGGGGATCACCAAAGCCTGAAGAGTGCGTACGGATTAGGTTTTCTTGCAGTTGAGTCGTATCTTCTGGTGAGATGCTGACATTGCAGAGAGAGCCAAATCCGGTTGTAACACCGTAGACTACCCGCTTTTCGCGGACGATGTCATCCACGATTTTACGGGAAGCTTCAACAGCTTCCTTTGCTTCTTGGTTGATTTCGCAGGTGGCTCCATGACGGGCTACTGCGATAACATCTTCAAGTGTTAGACTGTTTCCGTCTAAGTGAATCAATTTTGACATGTAAAATCCTCCATTATGGTATATAATGCTTAGAGTTAGTCAGGGTTAGTAGGAACTTGTTTTCGACCGTGCATGAAGTAGTATACTAAACTTGCAACGGCAGCACCAATGACACCATAAACGACGTTCATCGGATTATCAGCTACAATCATAACCAGGCTGACAACAACAGCTAGGATAGGGATGATAGGGCCGAATGGTACACGGAAGACAACCTTCTTTTCTGGATACATTTTTCTGAGTTTCAAGACCGCCAAAGCAGTTGGAATGTATTGGAAGAAACGGAAGACCACGCTGAGGGTAGCCAATTCTTCGAATTTACCAGAGAAGAGCAGGGCGATGGCACATGCTCCAGAAATGATAATTGCTACAACAGGAGCGTTTTTAGAGTTGGTTTCTGAAATTTTCTTAGGGAGCAAGCCTTCATCTGCGATGGCTGCACCATAACGTGGTACCATGATGGATTCCCCGATATTAAGACCGGCGATTGAGATAAGGGCACCAATAGAGACAATCCAAGCACCAGCAGGGCCAATCATTGCTACGAAAGCATCTTGTACAGAAGCATCCGTCTGCATAATATGGTTACCCAGCATGGCGATGGTTCCAGCGATGATGAGCATATAAAGTACAGAAACGATACTAATGGAGCCTAGGATAGCCCGAGGCACGTTCTTTTCTGGGTTGCGCATTTCGCCAGCAACGATAGACATGGTTTCAAAGCCAATGAAGCCATAGAAGATATAAACGGCTGTGTTGGCAATAGCAGTCATGACATTGGTTTCAGGTTCAAGCTGTAGGAAAGGAGTGAAGTTTCCTTTGTCTATTCCACCTTTGATAAAGAAGATGGCACATGCTGCAAAGGCAATGATTGGAATCAACTTAGCTACGGTTGCAGCCAGTGTGAAAAATTTAGAGGTCTTCAAACCAGCAATATTCATCAAGCTGAGCAAGACAATCAAAGTGATACTAAGGACCAATTCGTAAGGAGTAAAAGCTGGGAAGGTAATGACAAAGAGTCGGGCAAAACCGGCAGCCATTGCTGACCAAGCGATGATGGTTACGACCCAGCCTAGAAAACCAACATTAAAGCCTACAAAGTTTCCGAAGGCCGCTTTGGAATATTGGAAAGCTCCGCCGTTTTTATTAAAATAACCAGCAGTTTCTGCCAAGCAGACGGCTAGGAGAATAACGAGGAGGGCAGTTCCAAGCATGACAGCTAGAGAGGCAGGACCAAGTCCTTTATAAATCTTTTGCGGTAGGAGGAAAATCCCTGAACCGATAACGGCATTGATACCATAGAGGGTTGCACCGGAAAAGCTGAATTTTGCTTTTTCCTGTTCTTGTTCTTGTGCAGTGAGTTTAGTTGCATCCATAATAATGTTTCTCCTTTAGAGATATGGGATCCTTTCCAAGTAAAGATAGAATGGTGACAAGGCATCATGGTATCTTTACTTAGTAGGGATGTGGGTCAAACCAGCCCATATAGCAAGGGGAGCACCCTTTGGCTGGTTACTCGAAAACATTATATGCAGCTCAGTTTCCTGAGTCTCTTTTTCCACTATCAGAAGCTGCTCTGCCTCTAGGTTAAGTGCTGGCAGGTTTGTTCCCGTTACCGTCAGATCCTCTAAGGCATAGATAAATTGAATTTCGTCATCTCGGCTAAGCTCTTGCCCATTCGAGATGGCAATCAGCTGTCCCTGATAATGGTCGCTGTAGATTAAGTTAAAGTCGGTACAAGTCCCACGACTTGTGATAGAATCACTCCCTTCAAAGACATAGGGAGTAAAGGGAGCTAGAACCGTTTCCTCCTGCCGGCTGGCATTGTGGAGATGAAGTGTGTGGTCCAGGCTCATGAGAATGCGGTGAAAGCCGCTGAGGTCAGAAAACTGACTTTCAGCCAACTCCACAGTCGCTGTTGAGAGTCGATAGTCAAAGTTCCGCTTGCCATAGTGGCCAGTTGGCGGGGAAAGATAAAGCTGTTTTGTCTTTCCCCCCGACCAATCGGAAACTTGAAAATCATTTACTCTTAGAAGGGTTACATTTGTCATTTTTGATATTTGTTAGAACAAACCGCTGATATTGCCGTCTTTGTCAACATCAATCTTTTCGCTGGCCGGCACTTTAGGCAGTCCTGGCATGGTCATAATCGCACCCGTCAGAGCAACGATAAAGCCTGCACCAGCAGAAACTTTGAGCTGGCTGATAGTCACGACAAAGTCTTTAGGTGCGCCCAGTTTCTTAGCATCATCTGAGAAGGAGTACTGAGTCTTAGCCATACAGATAGGATAGTTAGAGAAGCCCAGCTCTTCCAGTTGTTTGAGCTCGCGTTTAGCAGTAGGAGTCAGGCGAACGCCCTTGCCTCCATAAACCTTAGTAACAATTTTGTTCAGCTTGGTCTCAATGGAGTCCTCTTCATTATATACAAATTGGAAGTGATTGTCTCCTTCGGCCAGTTCCACGACTTTTTCAGCCAACTCTTTACCGCCGGCTCCGCCATTTGCCCAAACGTCGGAAATCACTACGTCAACGCCGCGTTTTTGGCAGGCATCATAAACTGCTTGCAATTCTGCTTCGGTATCCAGCGGGAATTTATTGATGGCAACGACTGCTGGCAGGCCATAAACATCTTGAATGTTTTCTAGATGTTTTTCCAAGTTTGGCAGACCATCTACAACGGCTTGGACATTTTCTTCAGCCAGATCGCTCTTAGCCACACCGCCATGCATCTTGAGAGCGCGGATAGTAGCAACTAGAACTACAGCTGCTGGACGAAGGCCAGATGTACGGCACTTGATATCAATGAATTTTTCAGCACCGAGGTCAGCACCGAAACCAGCTTCTGTGACTGCATAGTCGGCATATTTGAGGGCTAGCTTGGTAGCTAGGACACTGTTACAGCCATGGGCAATGTTGGCAAAAGGTCCACCGTGAATCAAGGCTGGTGTGTGTTCCAGAGTTTGAACCAAGTTTGGATGGATGGCGTCTTTGAGCACAGCAGCCATAGCGCCACCAGCTTTCAGATCCTTAGCAGTTACTGGCTTACCTTCAAAGCTGTAGCCAATGATGATTTTTTCCAAGCGGTTCTTGAGGTCAGTGATATTTTCTGACAGACAGAGAATAGCCATAACCTCAGAAGCAACTGTAATGTCAAAACCATCTTCACGCGGAACACCGTTGACCTTGCCCTGCAAGCCGTCCACGATGTGGCGCAGTTGCCGGTCATTCATATCCACTGCCCGCTTCCAAGTGATGCGGCGAGAATCGATGCCTAAGGCATTACCATGGTGGATGTGGTTGTCAATGAGGGCCGCCAGCAGGTTGTTGGCAACACCGATGGCATGAAAGTCACCAGTGAAGTGGAGGTTGATATCCTCCATGGGTACAACCTGAGCGTGACCACCACCAGCAGCTCCGCCTTTGATACCAAAGACAGGTCCGAGTGAAGGTTCCCGCAGAGCGATAACGGCTTTTTTACCGATAGCAGCTAAAGCATCGACCAATCCGACAGAAGTCGTGGTCTTGCCTTCTCCAGCTGGTGTCGGAGAAATAGCTGTCACGAGAATCAGTTTACCGTCTGGTTTGTCTTTGAGGGCTTCCAGTTGACCGGCACTGATTTTTGCCTTGTAATTTCCATAAAGAGACAAGGCATCTTCAGCAATTCCAAGCTTTTCTGCCACCTCTTTGATGGGCTTCATTTGAACCGAATTCGCAATTTCAATATCTGATAAAACCATATTGTTACCTCTTGAGAAAAGAAAGCCCATTCATGGGAAAGAGCGGACTTCTCTTCCGTTTATCTATTAGACAACTTTCAAAATTTCTTGATAAATTTCATCGGCTAGGGCGCAGCCTTTTTGTAGGAGCTCTTCACCCTTGCTGCGGTGGTCTGCGACGAATGCTTCATCCTTGACGCCTGACAGGTTGATGAGGACATTGAGCCAAGCCCCTTGTAGGCCTGCCTTAAGGTTGAGAGCTGCGACTCCCAGGTCGCTGGCAGCATTGGTATTGGACTTGCCAACAGCCTTTTGAGTTGTTTGCAGGGCAGCCAAGATGTCTTCCATCATGCCATAAGGTGACTTGGTCGCTTCCTTGAGGGCTTGTTGCATCGCTTCTCGACGGGCAGCCTTGTCTTCGTCTGTTTCCTTAGGCATATCAAAGACGGCGGAGACCAGATTGAAGGCTTCAGTGTCCTTGTCAATAGCTGCGAGCAAGCTTTCTTGCAGGCGGGCGCTTTCTGCGTGCACTTGAGCAATTTCTGCTTCAAATTCTGCGTATTTTTTCTTGCCAAGGGTCAATTCACAGACCATCTTGGTCAGGGAAATACCGTTCGCTGCGGAAAGAGCAGCGGCAGAGCCACCTCCTGGTGCAGGAGCATCTGAGCCTAGGACTTGAGCAAATTCTGTCAAACTTAAATCTACTAATTTCATAGGTTTCTGTCCTCCTAGCCCAGCAAATGGTTTTCCAGAACTTGCTTGCCGTAGTCAAAGTCTTCGATTTGCAGATAGTATTCTGCTGCGTCAATCAAAGCCTTGGCTGGTGCCAAACCGATGACTTCTGAGCCGAGGATTCCAACTCCGTAGCGCTTGGCTTCAAAGCGAACAGTTTCAAAAACACGATAGAGTGGGAATTTTTCCAGATTGACCATGTTGATAGAAACCTGAGCAATGTTGCGATCTTCCAGCATAACGCCAATCGCTTTACAGTATTTGTAGCCACCGCTTGAACCACGGATGATTTTGGCAATGTTGTTGGCAATTTCCAGATTGTCTGTATCCAAGTTGATATTGTAGGCGATGAGCGGCATTCTAGCTCCGACAGCAGTGACACCAGCAGTTGGGTGAATCTTTCTTTCACCATAGTCTGGAGCCCAGTCAGGTTCCAAGAGTTTTTCAGGCATGCCTTCAAACTGTCCTTTACGAACCTTAGCCAAGTTCTTACGCTCAGGACGAGTCGCTGCATCTTCATAGAGGAAGATAGGAATACCGAGCTCACGATTGATCCGCTCAGATACGGTCTTCGCAATTTCTACGCATTCCTCACTTGTGATGTCCTTGATCGGTACAAAAGGCAGGACATCAGTTGCGCCCATACGAGGGTGTTCACCCTGGTGCTTGGTCAAGTCAATATTTTCAGAAGCGTATTTAACCAAACGGAAAGCAACTTCTTGAATGTTTTGATCATCACCGACCAAGGTAAAGACGCTGCGGTTGTGGCTGGCATCAGAAGAGTGGTCCAAAAGTGTTACGCCTGGCACGCTCTTAGCTGTTTCCACTAGACCGTCAATGACCGCTTGGTTGCGGCCTTCAGAAAAGTTAGGAATACATTCAACAATTTTTGCCATAAGATATTACCTCGTGATATCAATAATTTTAATTTATAATATGAACTTAATAAAGCAGAATCTCCTCCTGAGCTAGGTTGATACCCAGCTCAGGTCGGAAGTTGGGGGACAAGTTTTTCCTATTCGAACAATTTCTTAACAGATTCTTTGACCAAATCTTCGTCAGTTAAGTATGGAATGGTAATGTGGTCTGTTCCTTGGTGGAGGCGGTTGTACTCGATAGCAGTTTCGATGGCATGCTCATTACGTGCCCAGTTACGACGAGCGACTCCTCCGATTGTATCCCAGGCGATAGCAGATTTGATGATTTCATCAATGCGTTCGCTACCGTCCAGTACCAAGCCAAAGCCACCGTTGATTGCTTTACCGATACCAGTTCCGCCACCGTTGTGGAGAGCTACCAGACTCATACCGCGAGCTGCATTACCAGCGTAACATTGCACGGCCATGTCGCAAGTAATGTTAGATCCATCTTTAATATTAGAAGTTTCACGGAATGGAGAGTCAGTACCAGATACGTCGTGGTGGTCACGACCAATCATGACAGGACCAATCTTGCCTTCACGTACTAATTCATTGAACTTGAGGGCGATATTGACACGACCCATACAGTCTTGGTAGAGAATCCGAGCTTGAGTTCCAACAACCAACTGGTTCTTTTCTGCATCGCGAATCCAGTTGTAGTTGTCGCGGTCTTGGTAGCGGCGGTTAGGGTCGATTACTTCCATAGCTGCATGGTCTGTAGCTACCAAGTCTTCGTGCTTACCGCTCAGACATACCCAACGGAAAGGGCCATAACCATAGTCAAAGAGCATTGGGCCCATGATATCTTCTACATAAGATGGCCAGATGAAGCCGTCTTTGTCGTCAAAGCCGTTCTTAGAAATTTCCTTAATACCAGAGTCATAGACGGCCTTCATAAAGGCATTACCATAGTCAAAGAAGTAGGTACCATTGCTAGTCAGGGTCTTGATTGCCTTGAAGTGACGTTCCAAGGTTTGGTCAACCAACTTAGCAAAGGTTTCCTTGTCTTCAGCCAGGAGGCGAGTCCGCTCTTCAAAGCTGATACCAGCTGGACAGTAGCCGCCGTCGTAAACATTGTGGCAAGAAGTTTGGTCAGACAGCAAATCAACATGGATGTTATTCTCGTTGACATATTCCAAGAGATCTACAATGTTACCGTGATAGGCAATAGAAGTTGATTCGCCAGCTTCCAGAGCTTTTTGAGCCAAGTCGATAGCTTCTTTCGGACTTTCAGCCAATTGGCTAATCCAGCCTTGGGAGTGACGAGTTTCAATCCGAGATTGGTCTACTTCAGCTACGATTGCCACAGCTTTAGCAATTTCGGCTGCTTTCCCTTGAGCTCCACTCATACCACCTAGACCAGAAGAGATGAAGAGCTTGCCGGTTAGATCACCATCATCTGCCACACCCAGTTTCAAACGTCCAGCATTGAGGAGGGTGTTGAAAGTACCATGGACAATACCTTGAGGGCCGATGTACATCCAGCCGCCGGCTGTCATTTGACCATAGTTGGTCACGCCCATTTCTTCTGCAATTTCCCAGTCCTTCATGTTGTCGTACTCACCGACCAAGAGGCCATTGGTGATGATAACGCGAGGTGCTTCTGGTTTGGATTTGAAGAGTCCGAGCGGGTGGCCAGATTCCACGACCAAGGTTTGATGGTCGGTCATGATTTCCAAGTATTTCTTGATCAGGTTGTACTGCATCCAGTTAGCGCAGACAGATCCAGTTTCTCCGTAGGTAACCAATTCATAAGGATAAAGGGCGATTTCAAAGCTCAGGTTGTTGTCAATCATGACCTGCATAGCCTTGGCTGCAGTACAGTTCCCTTTGTACTCGTCAATTGGTTTGCCGTAGATGCGTTCTTTTGGACGCCAGCGGTAGCCATAAATCCGTCCGCGAGTTTTCAGTTCTTCCAGAAATTCTGGAATCACTTCCTCATGGAATCTCTTTGGAATATAGCGAAGGGCATTTTTAAGAGCAATTTCGGTTTGAGCTTGAGTCAAACGGAAGCCCCGGTCAGGTGCTCGACGGATGCCTTCTTGGAAAACTGTTTTTTCAGGCAGTACATCGTCTAATTTGACGGTCATTGCTGCTGCAATTTCATTTTCGCTAAAGTATGACATGAAAAATCCTCCTTTTAGTCAAGTGTAAAATATCTTTCTCCTACATTCTATAAGATTCCCGTCCATAAAGAGTCAAGAAAATGACAAAAACAGTAAAAAAAGTGGGGCTCCTATCTTTTACAAGCTTTTGACTATAATTTGACGATAGTGTATTATGATGAAAAGCAAATATGTCGGAAAATGAAATGGAGGAACAAGCATGACTGCTGATTTACTATTAACTCACTTTAATCAAGTCTTCTGTCCCAAGGACCTCGGACATCCCCTTTTTGGCGAGGAGATGAAGGAAGCTCAGGTTTTGGAAGACGGCTACATTGCAGTCAAAGACGGCAAAATCCTAGCAGTTGGCAGAGGAGAGCCGGATGCCAGTCTGGTTGGACCTGATACTAAGATTCAGTCTTATGAGGGCAAGATTGCTACACCTGGCTTGATCGACTGTCACACTCACTTGGTCTACGGCGGCAGCCGGGAGCATGAATTTGCTAAGAAATTAGCCGGGGTCCCTTATCTGGAAATTCTTGCCCAAGGCGGTGGTATTCTCAGTACAGTCCGGGCGACGCGAGAAGCTTCTTTTGATACTCTCTACGATAAGTCTAGGAGACTGCTGGACTACATGCTACTGCATGGGGTGACGACTGTCGAGGCCAAGAGTGGCTATGGTCTGGACTGGGAAACAGAGAAGCGCCAGCTAGATGTCGTTGGGGCTCTGGACCGTGACCACGAGATTGATCTCGTTTCTACCTTTATGGCTGCCCACGCCGTTCCACCAGAATACAAGGGACGCTCTCAGGAATATCTGGAGCTCATCGTTGAGGAAATGTTGCCTCGGGTAAAGGCAGAAAATCTAGCTGAGTTCTGTGATATTTTCTGTGAAAAAGGTGTCTTTACAGCTGACGAGTCACGCTACTTGCTTTCTAAGGCTAAGGAAATGGGCTTCAAGCTTCGTATCCATGCTGATGAAATCGAGTCTATCGGTGGAGTAGATGTAGCAGCTGAGCTAGGAGCAACTAGTGCAGAACATTTGATGATGGCGACAGACGAAGGCATTCGCAAGATGGCAGAAGCCAAGGTTATTGGCAATCTCCTGCCAGCGACTACTTTCAGTCTGATGGAAGATACCTATGCACCAGCCCGCAAGATGCTGGAAGCTGGTATGGCTATCACTCTGACTACCGACAGCAATCCAGGCTCTTGTCCAACAGCTAACCTGCAGTTCGTTATGCAGCTGGGCTGCTTTATGATGCGCCTGACGCCAGTAGAAGTTCTCAACGCTGTAACCATCAATGCGGCCTATTCAGTTAACCGTCAAGATAAGATTGGCAGCTTTGATACTGGCAAGCAGGCTGACATTACCATCCTAGACGCTAAGAATATTGATTATCCACTTTATTTCTTTGCGACTAACCTGACCTATCAGGTCTACAAGGCTGGAAAACTGGTCGTCGATCAAGGTAGAATTGTCTAGCCTCTCTAAAAACGAATCGTATTTTTCGGACTCTCTCTGGTGACAGGGAGAGTTTTCGTTATATCAAAACTTTCCCTTGCCATTCTGCCGCAAGTCTGCTATAATAGTTATTTGTGAGCAAACCTCACTTACCCCTTGCAAAGTCTTGGGGTCATTAGACCAAAAGGAGGAAAAATCAATGGCTAAATACGAAATTCTTTATATTATTCGTCCAAACATTGAAGAAGAAGCTAAAAACGCTTTGGTAGCACGCTTTGACTCTATCTTGACTGACAATGGTGCAACTATTGTTGAATCAAAAGACTGGGAAAAACGTCGTCTTGCATACGAAATCCAAGATTTCCGTGAAGGACTTTACCACATCGTTAACGTTGAAGCAAACGACGATGCAGCTCTTAAAGAGTTTGACCGTCTTTCAAAAATCAACGCTGACATTCTTCGTCACATGATCGTCAAACTTGACGCTTAAGAAGGTAGACTATGATTAATAACGTTGTACTGGTGGGTCGCATGACCCGTGATGCCGAGCTTCGCTATACTCCGCAGAACCAAGCGGTCGCAACATTTACTCTGGCTGTCAATCGCAACTTTAAAAATCAAAGTGGCGAGCGAGAAGCGGACTTTATTAATGTTGTCATCTGGCGCCAGCAGGCAGAAAATCTTGCAAACTGGGCTAAAAAAGGAGCCCTGATCGGAATTACAGGCCGTATTCAAACGCGTAACTACGAGAATCAGCAAGGCCAGCGTGTCTATGTCACAGAAGTTGTTGCGGACAATTTTCAGCTCTTGGAAAGCCGCTCTAATCGTGAAGGTCAGGCATCTGGCGGTTACGGTGGAAACAGCTTTGGCGGCAGTTCTGCTCCAAGTTATGGCAGTGCAGACTCGTCTAACCAAGTACCGAACTTTTCTCGTGATGAGAGCCCATTTGGCAATTCTAACCCGATGGATATCTCAGACGACGATCTACCTTTCTAAGGACCGAATCTAACTATAATATAAAGGAGAAAACACATGGCTCAACAACGTCGTGGCGGATTCAAACGCCGTAAAAAAGTTGATTACATCGCAGCGAACAAAATTGAATATGTTGATTACAAAGATACTGAGCTTCTTAGCCGTTTCGTTTCAGAACGTGGGAAAATCCTTCCTCGTCGTGTAACAGGAACTTCAGCTAAAAACCAACGTAAAGTAACAACAGCTATCAAACGCGCTCGCGTAATGGCTTTGATGCCTTTCGTAAATGAAGACTAATTAGATTAACAGCAGGCTCTAGCTTGCTGTTTTTTTATTTTATAATTGACAAAATGTCAGTGGAGTGCTATACTGACCACAAGGAGGCAGAAATCATGCGTGATGTCAAGGAAGTAGAGGTACGGCGGGCAGAGATTATGTCTGCAGCCTTACAGCTCTTTGCCCAAAAAGGCTATCTAAAGACAAGGACTCAAGACATTATTGATAAGCTTGGAATTTCTCGAGGTCTGCTTTATTATCATTTTAAGGATAAGGAAGATATTCTCTATTGTCTGATTGAAAAGAACTCTGAACCCTTGCTGAGAAAGTTAGAAAAAATCAGCTATCAGCCAAATGTCGGAGCCAAGGAAAAAATCAGAGCCTTTATTGAGGCGACCCTTATCCCAGAGGAAAGCAGAACACAGGAAAATCAAGTCTTGCAGGAAACCGTCAATTTAGAAACGAATCGTTATGTCTTGGATCGCTTTTATCATAGACTCTGTGAACGGATGATTGTTTTCTTCACTCATATCTTGGAGGAAGGACAGAAATCTGGAGATTTTCATTTAAAGTATCCGCATGAGACGGCTTCTTTTCTCATGACTGCCTACGTCTTTGTGTCCAATGATATCAAGATGAGTCAGGAAAAACCAGAGACTTTGCAGTATTATCTCACCAGCTTCCAGGCAATCCTAGAAAGAAGCTTAGGATTAGAAGAATCTATTTTTTAGAATAATCGGCAGTTTTCTGCCTTTTATTTAGAAATAGAACTGACAAAATGTCAGTTTAAATCTTCAATCTTTTAATCCTGATATTTAAAAAATTTTAGGCTAACACTGACAAGATGTCAGTTTAAATAAAAGGAGAAATTCATGTTAAAAATAGAACATTTAACAAAAGTATATAGCAACGGTAAAAAGGCAGTGGATGATCTTAGTCTGATAGTGGAGCCTGGGGATATTTATGGCTTCATCGGCGCCAATGGAGCAGGTAAAACATCTACTATTAAGTCCATTGTTGGGATTCATGATTTTGATAAAGGAGAGATTTATATCTGTGGGCACTCTATCAAGAAGGAGCCCTTGCTTTGTAAGAAAAAGATGGCGTTTCTGCCGGATAACCCAGACCTTTATAAAAATCTGACAGCAAGGCAGTTTTTGGACTTTGTAGCAGACATTTATAGGATTTCTATGGAAAAGAGGCAAGCCGCTATAGAAAAGTATTCTAAAATGTTTGAGCTGGATACGTCTTTGAATCAATTGATATCAGCTTATTCACATGGAATGAAGCAGCGATTGGCACTAATAGCGGCCCTCTTGCATGAGCCAGAATTGTTGATTTTAGATGAACCTTTTGTCGGTTTAGATCCGAAAGGTGCTTATTATTTTAAGCAGATCATGAGAGACCTAGCCAGTCAAGGGCATGCGATTTTCTTTTCTACCCATGTTTTAGAGGTTGCGGAAGAACTCTGCAATAAGGTAGCAATTCTGCAAAAGGGACGTTTGGTGGCTAATGGAAGGACCTCTGAAGTTAAGGGGGCATTCAGTTTGGAACAATTATTTATGGAGTTACAGGAAGATGACTAATATTCTTTTGCTTTTAAAAGTACAATTATACAGCACATTTTCGCTTAATGATTTAAGGAAAGGAGGATTGAGTAGGTGTTTTAAGCTGTGTCTGCTCTTCTTGCTTGTTTTGCTATTTTCAGGCTATAACCTTTTGACGGCTTTGAGTTTAGTCAAGTTGGGGCAGGCAAATTTGATTCCAGTCTATATGATTGCCTTGGTTAGTTTTATTATTTTCTTTTTTAGTCTGATGCAGTCAAATGGTATCTTGTTTGACCAAGAGGAACTTGACAGGCTCATTGTATTGCCGCTCAGTATTAGGGAAATCGTCTATGAGAAATATGCTTTTCTTTATCTTTTGAACAGTGTGTTTGCCGTCCTTCTCATGCTCCCAGCAGGCCTCGTTTGGTTTGGTTATGGTGCGTCCTTGTTGGAGTTGCTTCTTTATCTGCTTTTAATGGGATTTGTTCCTCTTTTACCTCTCTGTTTAGCATCTTTACTTGGCTTGTGCGTTGCCTACATAGCCTCAAAGGCCCCTAATAAAAATCTAGTTGCCTTCCTTTTTTCTCTCCTCTTGCTTTTGGGGCTGGCAACAGGCAGTCTGTGGGCTATGAGAGCTGGACTGTCAGCGGAAAATGTTGGTCTCTTGCTTACCAAGCAGCTGACTTCTCTCTATCCTCCGGCAAGCTTGTTTTTTAACCCTCAGCATTTTTTGTGGGCTAGCCTTCTGTTGATGCTTATATCTTTTGCGCTGACAGGGCTTTTTCTAAGGTATTTAAGTAGAAATTATTTAAAAATAAATCAGATGATAACAGGGGTGAAGTCAGAAAGCAAAGTCTATAGAAGCCGGCAGAAGTCTCCCTTTATGGCTCTTTATAGGAGAGAAATTTCGAATTTTATGAGTTCCTATCTTTATATGCTCAATAGTGGACTGGGAACCATTTTAATCATCGTTTTAGCCATCTCGCTTTGTTTTATGACTCCTGATGTCCTCTTTTCTTCGATTGGACTCAGAGATAGCCGAGAATTTTTACCCCTATTACTGGCTGGCTGTCTCAGTATTTCCAATCCTGCAGCTGTCAGTATTTCCTTGGAGGGGGAAGAGATTTGGCTGCTTCAGACACTCCCGGTTTCTATGAGGCAGATAATGATGGCAAAGCTGGCCTTGACGGTGTCCTTACACTTCACAGCCTTGCTGCTGGGCTTGCCTGTTCTGGTTTGGCGTTTCTCGCTAGGAGGCTTGCAAGTAGTGGATTTGGTCCTTGTTTCACTGGCTTATTCTCTATTTACAGCTCTTCAGGGACTTGTGGTCAATTTTCATTATCCTAAGTTCATCTGGGACAATGAAATGATTGTTATTAAGCAAAGTTTTTCGACTATCTTGTCTGGAGGAATTGGCATCTTGGTTCTTGTGTTCCCTCTTTGCTTATCCTTACTATTTGGTATGGACTTCGAGATTTCGCTGCGAATCTCAGCTCTTGGACTTTTGCTTTTGGCAGCCGTCCTTTATAGGCATTTAATGAAACAAGGATATTTTAAGGAGGTTCATGGCTAATGAAAAAGAAAGATTTATTCGTTTTGTTTATCTTAGCAGTAATCATATTTTTGATTATCTGCCTGCTGCCAGAGCAGGTTCCCATTCATTTTAACAGCGCAGGAAAGACGGACATTGTTGTCAATCGCTTTTGCTTGATTCTCGGTTTGCCCATTCCCTACTCTCTTTATTGGAAATATTTCCGAAGCAAATCAAAAAGAGGTCAGTGACCTCTTTTTGTGTGATATTAATATCTCGTTGGCCCCATAGTCGCGCTCTTGATGTTGAAGCGTTTTTTGAGATAGAAGCGCAGGGCTAGGGTGATAGCGCCGACGATAGCAACTACGATATTGGATAGGCGGGGGTTGAGGAACTCAGGCAGGAGACTAGTCAATACGATGGACATGCTCCAGAGGAGAATAGCTGCTGCCATGGTAAGGATGGACTTGAGCAGTTTAGGGCGCTGGCTGCGGTCCTTATCTGGTCCGTAGAAACGGTAGATAAAGTGGTAGAGGGCATAGAAAGAAAGGCCACCGACGATGCTTCCAAGTACGAGAGTCGTCAGTCCATAGACAGATGGCTGAGAGGAGGCCAGATTGACGATAGAGGTCAGGAGGGTAAAGAAACCAAAGATAAAGAGGACAGAATCCAGCATCATCCATTTAGGATCGTCATTTTCCTTTGGATGCTCGGCATCATAGCGCTCTTTTGCGGTCAGAGAAGCTGCCCAAGTAGTTGGGGCTCCGTAGAGGCCGCGGGCAGTGATTCCCTTGGTTTGATTTTCCAGGATTTCCGGCAGAATGCCTTCTAAGATGGTCTGGATTTCCTGATCGGATTTGCCGTCTTGTAGGAGTTGGTTAGTCGCGATATGGATAAATTCTTTGTTTTTTTTGCTGAGTTTGTCGAGGGATACTTGTGACATAGGCGTTCTTTCTAAAGGTTAAAATAGTTTTTTGTGCATGAGATAGGCCATAACCGAAGCACTCATGGCAAAGGCGATGAACATGATAATCCAGAAGGCATGTGGTTCGCCGTTGAGAGGCAGTTCGTTATTTTTGAAGTTCATCCCATAGGCTGAGAAAATCATGGTCGGGATAGACATGACAATGGTCACCAGAGCCAAGGCTTTCATGATATTGTTCTGATTATTAGAAATGATAGAGGCGAAGGTCTCAGTCATACTGTGGAGGATGTTGCCGTAGATATCAGCCATCTCAATGGCCTGCTGGGTCTCGATCAAGGTGTCTTCCAGCAAGTCCTCGTCTTCCAAATATTTCTTGATATTGCTGGTAGAGCTGGTCAGCTTCTTAATCACGCGCTCATTTGTTTTGAGAGAGGCCTTGAAATAGACGATGGTCTTTTCCAACTCCATGAGCTCAATCAGTTCTTCATTTCGCGTGGACTGGTGCAGTTGGCTTTCAATCTGCTCACTCTTGCGGTCAATGGAGCGCAGGGCTGTCAGATATAGTTCGGCATTGTGGTAGAGAATCTGAAAGATAAAACGTGACTTCATAAAAGTATAGAAGTTGCGCAGGCGCCTGTGAATGAAGATGTCCAGCAGAGGTAATTTTTCCAAACAGGTGGTGATAATAGCTTCTTCCGTGATGATAATACCAAGGGGGATCGTGACATAGTAAGTCTGGTTATTCCGCTCCTCTGTGATGGGCACGTCAACGATGATCAGTGTGTACTCATCCTCGATGGTGACCCGAGACATTTCTTCCGCATCAAGCGGCGCTCGCAGGTCAGTGATGTCAATGCCAAAGGCGTTGGCAATTTCGATTGATTCACTCTGGGAAGGGTTGACAAGATTGATCCAGGTGCCTGATTCGAGCGAATCAATCTCTTTGAATTCTGTCGTAGTAGATAAAAAGACTTGCTTCATGATCTTTTTCCTTTCTAGAGTGTTTTTTGCATACCGTACTATTATACTACAAATTCGGGCTTTTGGGGCAAAAGTTTGCAGAAAAATTTGTTATAATGGAGAAGGTTTATAAGTGAAACGAGGTCAAGATGCAAGATAAAATTGTGATTCATGGAGCGCGAGCTCATAATTTAAAAAATATTGATGTAGAAATTCCACGGGACAAGCTAGTCGTTGTGACGGGGTTGTCTGGTTCAGGCAAGTCTAGTCTGGCTTTTGACACCCTCTATGCAGAAGGGCAGCGCCGCTATGTGGAGAGTCTGTCGGCCTATGCTCGGCAGTTTTTGGGCAATATGGAAAAGCCGGATGTGGACTCGATTGATGGTCTCAGTCCAGCTATTTCCATCGACCAGAAGACGACTAGTAAAAATCCGCGCTCAACGGTGGGAACTGCCACTGAAATCAATGATTACCTGCGCCTGCTCTATGCTCGTGTTGGGGCGCCATACTGTATCAACGGTCATGGAGCTATTACGGCTTCATCTGTTGAACAAATTGTTGACAAGGTCTTGGAATTGCCGGAGCGTCAGCGGTTGCAGATTTTAGCGCCAGTTATCCGCAAGAAAAAAGGTCAGCATAAGACCGTTTTTGACAAGATTCAGAAAGACGGTTATGTCCGTGTGCGCGTGGATGGCGATATTTACGATGTGACGGAAGTGCCAGAGCTTTCTAAGAGCAAGCAGCATGATATTGAGGTTGTGGTAGACAGAATTGTTATCAAGGAAGGGGTGCGCAGCCGCCTCTTTGACTCGGTCGAAGCTGCTCTGCGGATTGCTGAGGGCTATGTGGTGATTGATACCATGGACGGTCAAGAGCTGCTCTTTTCTGAGCATTATGCCTGCCCAGTCTGTGGCTTTACAGTGCCGGAGTTAGAGCCACGACTCTTCTCTTTCAATGCGCCTTTTGGCTCCTGTCCGGACTGTGATGGTCTGGGGGTTAAGCTGGAGGTGGATCTAGATGTGGTTGTGCCAGAAGCTGGCAAGACCTTACGCGAAGGAGCGCTAGCACCTTGGAATCCCATATCCTCCAACTACTATCCGCAGATGCTAGAACAGGCCATGGTAGCCTTTGGAATTGATATGGACAAGCCTTTTGAGGAGATGACTGAGGAAGAAAAGCAGCTGATTTTCTTTGGCTCTGACGGGCGGGAGTTTCATTTCCACTATGAAAATGAATTTGGTGGCGTGCGCGATATTGACATTCCTTTTGAGGGGGTTGTCACCAATATTAACCGGCGCTACCATGAAACCAACAGTGATTTTACTCGGACGCAGATGCGGGCTTATATGAATGAGCTGACTTGTGCGACTTGTCATGGTTATCGACTCAGCCCTCAGGCCTTGTCTGTCAAGGTTGGCGGCGAAGACGGCTTGCATATCGGTGAGATTTCAGACTTGTCCATTGCTGATCATTTGCTTCAGTTGGACGAGCTTAGCTTGACTGACAATGAAGCTACGATTGCGCGGCCTATTCTCAAAGAAATTCATGACCGCCTGACCTTCCTTAATAATGTTGGCCTCAATTACCTGACCTTGTCTCGCTCGGCTGGGACTCTATCAGGAGGTGAGAGTCAGCGGATTCGTTTGGCGACCCAGATTGGCTCGAACTTGAGTGGCGTCCTTTATATCCTGGATGAGCCCTCTATTGGCTTGCACCAGCGTGACAATGACCGCTTGATTGCCAGCCTCAAGAAGATGCGTGACCTGGGCAATACCCTCATTGTGGTTGAGCACGATGAGGACACCATGCGGGAGGCGGACTGGCTGATTGATGTGGGACCAGGAGCCGGTGTTTTCGGCGGCGAAATCGTCGCAGCCGGCACTCCTGCACAAGTGTCCAAGAGCAAGAAATCTATCACTGGCCAATACTTGTCAGGTAAGCGCGAGATCCCAGTACCATTGGAACGCCGTGTAGGCAATGGCCGCTTTATCGAAGTGACTGGTGCTCAGGAAAATAACTTGCAGAATATCACGGCTAGATTCCCCTTGGGCAAATTCATCGCTGTGACTGGAGTTTCTGGATCCGGTAAGTCAACGCTGGTCAACTCTATCCTTAAAAAGGCTATTGCCCAAAAACTTAACCGTAATTCTGCTAAGCCAGGTAAGTTCAAGAAAATCAGTGGTATTGAGCATGTGGATCGACTGATTGATATTGACCAAAGTCCGATTGGCCGGACACCGCGCTCTAATCCAGCTACTTATACTGGAGTCTTTGACGATATTCGCGATCTGTTTGCCAAGACCAATGAAGCCAAGATTCGCGGCTATAAAAAGGGCCGTTTCAGTTTCAACGTCAAGGGTGGTCGCTGTGAGGCCTGCTCGGGTGATGGGATTATCAAGATTGAGATGCACTTCCTGCCTGACGTCTATGTGGCCTGCGAGGTCTGCCACGGCACCCGCTATAATAGTGAGACTCTGGAAGTTCACTACAAGGAGAAGAATATCGCTCAGGTTCTGGACATGACGGTCAATGATGCGGTAGAATTTTTCCAGCATATTCCCAAGATTGCCCGCAAGCTCCAGACGATCAAGGATGTGGGGTTAGGCTATGTGACTCTGGGGCAGCCAGCCACGACCTTGTCAGGTGGTGAAGCTCAGCGGATGAAGCTGGCCAGCGAACTTCACAAGCGCTCGACTGGTAAGTCCTTCTATATCTTGGATGAGCCGACTACGGGTCTGCATTCTGAAGATATTGCCAAGCTCCTTCAAGTGCTATCACGCTTTGTGGACGATGGCAATACAGTCCTCGTTATCGAGCACAATTTGGATGTTATCAAGACAGCTGACCATATCATTGATTTGGGACCGGAAGGCGGTGTCGGTGGCGGTACGATTATTGCGACGGGGACACCGGAAGAAGTCGCAGCTAATCCAGCCAGCTATACCGGCCAGTACTTGAAAGGCAAGCTGCGTGTGAAATAATACATCAAATCCCTGTTAGATATTAAAAACAGGGATTTTTCGTGTCAGAGAATGCTGGTCAGATTTAAGTCTTGGATAGGACTTGTTAAAAAATGTCCTATTTGACTGGTTTTTTGATATAATAAGCTTAGTTATTTCACGGAGGTGCCTCATGTTATCAAGAGTTGAAAAGTTTGAAGCAGCATTGGCTCAGACAGACTGCGACGCTGTTTTAGTAACCAATCTGAAAAATATTTACTATCTTACTGGTTTCAGCGGGACAGAAGCGACAGTTTTCATCAGCAAAACACGTCGGATTTTCCTGACGGATGCACGCTATACGCTGATTGCCAAGGGAGTAGTCCAAGGTTTTGATATTGTCGAAACGCGCGACGCGATTGGGGAGATTGTCAAGATTATTGCGGATGACAAGCTGCAAAAAATCGGCTTTGATGACGAGATTTCCTATGCCTACTTCAAAATGCTGGAAAGTGTCTTCTCGGCCTACGAGCTGGTTCCCATGACAGCCTTTATTGAAAATCTGCGCATGATTAAAGATGAGCAAGAAATCGCGACCATTCGCAAGGCCTGTCAGATTTCGGATCAGGCCTTCCTAGATGTGCTGGATTTTATCAAGCCTGGTGAGACGACAGAGCTGGCGGTTATGAACTTTTTAGATGCCCGTATGCGCCAGCTAGGTGCTTCAGGTGCCTCTTTTGACTTCATCATCGCTTCGGGTTACCGCTCTGCTATGCCGCATGGTGTGGCTAGTGACAAGGTCATTCAAAAAGGGGAAACCCTGACCATGGACTTTGGTTGCTACTACAATCACTATGTCAGCGATATGACGCGGACTGTTCATGTGGGAGAGGTGACGGATGAAGAGCGGGAAATCTATGATATTGTCCTGCGTAGCAATCAAGCCCTGATAGAATCTGCTAAGGCTGGTCTTAACCGGATTGATTTTGACCGGATTCCGCGCCAGATTATTAACGATGCTGGCTACGGTCCTTACTTTAGCCATGGGATTGGCCACGGTATCGGCCTGGATATCCATGAAATTCCTTACTTTGGCAAGTCAGAAGAGCCGATTGAAGCCGGCATGGTCCTGACGGATGAGCCGGGTATTTATCTGGACGGCAAATACGGCGTCCGCATCGAAGACGATCTCCTCATCACAGAAACAGGCTGCGAAGTCCTAACTCTTGCGCCGAAAGAGTTGATTGTTATTTGAGAATTATCAGGCTTTATGATAGAATAAGTAGAAATATAATTTTAAAAAGAGGTAATATAGAATGATTGAAGCAAGTAAGCTGAAAGCTGGAATGACCTTCGAAACAGCTGATGGAAAACTCATCCGCGTTTTGGAAGCGAGCCACCACAAGCCAGGTAAGGGAAATACGATTATGCGGATGAAACTGCGCGATGTTCGTACTGGCTCTACCTTCGATACCAGCTACCGTCCAGAAGAAAAATTTGAACAAGCCATTATTGAAACTGTTCCAGCTCAATACTTGTACAAAATGGATGACACTGCTTATTTCATGAATACTGAGACTTACGATCAATATGAAATTCCAGTAGTCAACGTAGAAGAAGAATTGAAATTTATCCTTGAAAACTCTGATGTGAAAATCCAGTTCTACGGAACAGAAGTGATTGGTGTGACAGTACCAACAACAGTTGAATTGGTCGTGACAGATACTCAGCCATCTATCAAGGGAGCTACTGTTACCGGATCTGGTAAGCCAGCGACACTTGAGACAGGTCTTGTTGTCAACGTACCAGACTTCATCGAAGTTGGACAAAAATTAATCATCAACACTGCAGAAGGAACTTACGTTTCTCGCGCATAATATAGAAGAGGTAATAACTATGGCAGCTGAACAATTAGGTGAAATCGTCATTGCGCCACGTGTTTTGGAAAAGATCATTGCCATTGCAACGGCAAAGGTAGAAGGTGTTTATTCCTTCGCAAATAAGAGTATGTCAGACAGTCTTTCTATGCGCTCACTCGGTCGCGGAGTATCGCTCCATACTGATGAGACAGGTGATGTGACTGTAGACATCTATCTGTATTTGGAATACGGTGTCAGCGTTCCAACTGTTGCAGTAGCAATCCAGAAGGCTGTAAAAAGTGCTGTTTTTGACATGGCTGAGGTAGAGCTGTCTGCTGTCAATATCCATGTGGCAGGCATTGTTCCAGAAAAGGCACCGAAGCCAGATTTGAAAGATCTATTTGATGAGGACTTCCTCAATGACTGATATACTGTTGGAATCCAGAAGAGGTTTGCGCCAGCGGGCTTTTCAGGCCCTGATGAGCCTAGAGTATGAAGGGGATCTTGTAGAAGCTTGCCGCTTTGCCTATTCTTATGATAAGGATGAAGAGGCAGACAAAGCGGTGGAAGCTGATATTCCAGCCTTCCTGCTCAATCTGGTATCTGGTGTGGTCCAGTCCAAGGACGACTTGGACAAGAAAATTGCTCAGCACCTCAAAAAGGGCTGGACAGTGGATCGTCTGACGCTGGTAGAGAAAAATATCCTGCGTCTGGGTATCTTTGAGATTACAGAGTTTGACACCCCACAGTTGGTAGCAGTCAACGAAGCCATTGAGCTTTCCAAGCAATTCTCTGACGAAAAGTCCAGTAAGTTCATTAATGGGATTTTGAGTCAATTTATCGTTGAATAAAATGAAGGTCGAGATAAGTGTCTTGGCTTTTTTGATTATTGACTTTCAGTCTGTCTCGCTTCGTTAGGTGCAAGACAAATAAATCACCCACTATTCGGTAGCGCATCGAAGGTTATACCCAAAAAAACTCCAAACGCGATACAATAAAGGTGTTCAAGCCAATTGTAAAGTGAAAGGAGAAAAAAGCGCAAAAAGTATATTGTTTATCACATATAAAGTGGATGTGTTCTATCGCATTGTGTTTACACTTAAGTATAGATTGAAAATCAATATCAAAGTAGTTTAGGTGGAATATTATGTGTTTATAAGGATGTTGAAATTATAGAAGGGTAGTTTATTCCGGATTATGTATATATGTTAATAAGTATCCCATCAAAAATAGGTGTTTTAAATTTTATGGGTTACTTGAAAGGTAAAAGTGCTCTTGCGATGTTTTGTAAACATGCCAATCCTAAGTATAAATTTGAGAAAAGGTATTTCTGAGCAGAAAGCTATTACGTGAGTATAGTTGAACTCAACGAAGCCACAATCAAGAAAGATATACAAGAGCAGGAAAAGCATAATATAGCGATGGATGGATTAAGTTTGAAAGAAGGTGAATATCTAAGTAGAGATAGTGGTAAGTAATGCAAACGCCTCTTTGAGAGGCTTGTGACGAGTCAAGAGCAATGAAGCTTGAACAAAGTAAAAGCCAGCGTCTTTTGGCGCTGGCTTTTGATATGAGCTAGACTTATATCTCTGGTACAAACTGTCTGTTAGACGAGGTGAATTATCTTGGCGCTATAACTTCTAATCCACCCATGTACGGACGTAGAACTTCTGGGATAGTTACAGAGCCATCTTCGTTTTGGTAATTTTCTAAGATAGCTGCTACTGTACGTCCGACGGCCAGTCCAGAACCGTTGAGAGTATGAAGGAGTTTGACCTTACCATCTGCTTCGTCACGGTAGCGGATTTGAGCTCGACGAGCTTGGAAATCTTCTGTGTTAGAGCAACTAGAGATTTCACGGTAGGTGTTCTGAGCAGGAATCCAAACTTCCAAGTCGTAGGTCTTAGCAGCAGAGAAGCCCATATCTCCAGTACATAGTGCTACAACACGGTAAGGCAGATTCAGCTTTTGCAGGATGTTTTCTGCGTTGGCAGTCATCTTTTCCAGCTCTTCATAAGATTCTTCTGGCTTGGCAAATTTCACCATTTCAACCTTGTGGAACTGGTGCAGACGGATGAGACCGCGCGTGTCACGACCAGCAGAGCCAGCTTCAGAGCGGAATGATGGACTCATAGCTGTGAAGTAGATTGGCAATTCTTTTCCGTCAAGAATCTCGTCTCGATAGTAGTTAGTCAGTGGAACTTCAGCAGTCGGAATCAGAACGAAGTTAGTATCGCTTAGTTCAAACGTATCTTCTTTGAACTTAGGATACTGCCCAGTCCCAAACATGGAATTGTGGTTTACCATATAAGGAGTGATGACTTCGGTGTAGCCTTCTTTGCCATGCTCATCCAGCATGAAGTTGTAGATAGCACGCTCAAGTCTTGCTCCCAAGCCCTTATAGAAGAGGAAGCGAGCACCAGTAACTTTTGCCCCACGTTCCCAGTCTAGGATGTCCAAATCTTCACCCAAATCCCAGTGAGCTTTAGCTTCAAAGTCAAATTGGCGCGGTGTCCCCCAGCGACGAACTTCAATGTTTTCGTCCTCATCTGCTCCCACAGGAACACTTTCGTGCGGGATATTAGGCAGAGTGGTGGTGAATTCAGTCAACTTAGTATCCAGCTCAGCCAAGGTTGCGTCTAAGTTCTTGACTTCAGCAGAGAGTTTTTGCATGGCAGCAATCTTGTCATCTGCATTTTCTTTGTTGCGTTTAGCTTGAGCAATTTCAGCAGAAACGGTATTGCGCTCTGCCTTGAGTTCTTCGACCTTGACCAATAAATCCCGACGTTCTTTATCAATGGTTTTCATTTGGTTGAGGGTAGCAGTGTCAACACCTCGCGTAGCTAATTTTTCAGCGACAGTATCAAAGTCAGTGCGGATACGTTTTAAATCTAACATAGGTACCTCCAAAAATAAAAAGCACTTTATGAAACTGTTGGAGCGGCATAGCCGCGGTTCCATCCAACTTCACAAAAGTGCACTTGCTTAATTATTCATTTTTAAACTAACGGTAGAATTTCCTATTTTCTCCTTATCTGCTCACAGCCGCCGCAGACTTTCTGAAAAGTGTCCAATAGTACTTATCCGTTTCGACTATTATACAGGATTTTCCGGAAAATGTAAATCCTAGGATAGGAAAAATCTTGACAGAAAAAGATAACTGTGTTATCTTTAGATAAAGGTAACGTCGTTATCTAAAGGAGTTCTTATGGTAAAACAAACAACGCGCGACCGTATGATTGAGAAGGCAAGCCAGCTTATCAGAGAATATGGCTATCAGAATATCCCTCTGAGGAAACTGGCATCTTTGCTGGGGGTTACGACTGGTGCTTTTTACAAGGCTTTTGAAAACAAGGAGGATCTTTACTATCAGGTCTGTCTTTTGGAAAACCAGAGCCAGCTTAGACGTTTAGAGGAGCAGTATCTTGACGGAGTATCTGATCCTTTGGATTGCATTTGGCAAATAGGACTCTTTCTTTTTTCGGAATATGAGTCCAACAGCCGGATGATGGATTTTCTCTTTTTCAGTCCTGTGGCGATAGAGGCTTACCGGAAAGGTGAGCTTCTGGAAATCGGGAATAAGACAGTGGCTTATCTGGATAGGCTGCCTATTGAGAGTCAGAAAGAGAAAAAGATTCTCTTGCTCAAGCTGGACACCTTCATCACAGGCTATGGGCATTTTATTGCCAAAGGCTTGGAGCCTTTTGATGAGGAAGTCTATCGCTCAATGTTCAATGATTTACTAGGAGGTTACAAATATGAGTAAAAATCTCATTGTTTATGCACATCCCTATGATAAAAGCTTTAACCATGCTATTTTAGAGCAGGTTCAGGACTTGTTGGAGAAGAAAGGTCAGACCTATGAACTGATCGATCTCTATGAGGATGGTTTTAATCCTGTCTATACCAAGGAAGAGCTAGCGCTTTTTAATAAAGGTCAGGCACTAGACCCGCTGGTTTTAAAATATCAGGAAGCTCTTGCGTCCTGTGACCGCCTTATCATGATTTTTCCTATCTGGTGGGCGGATATGCCAGCTATTGTCAAGGGCTTTGAAGATAAGGTCTTTTTGAAAAATAAGATTTACGAGGAGACGAAGACTCGCCAGTTAGTTGGTCGTTTGACCAATATTAAAGAGGTATTGGCTATTACTACCTCTGCAGCACCGACCTTCTATCTTAAATATTTCTGTGGTGATGTCGTCAAGAAAGCCATGTTGGGCCATGCCTTTAAGTCTATCGGTGCTAGACAGCGCCGTTGGTTGAATTTCGGGAATATTTCTCAGTCTACAGCTGAAAAACGTCAAGCTTTTTTAGAAAAATTAGCAGAAAAGATTTGAGGAGGTAGCTATCATGATTCGTTTTAGAAGAGCAGATGAAAGGGATCTTGCTGCTGCGGTCTCGGTTTTAACTGCTGCTTTTGCGGAGCATGAGGTCTACAGAGAAAAATTCCGTCCTCTCTTTGGCAGCAGCTGGTCTTATATTGATTTTCTAAATAGATTGCATGCAGTTATGGTTAAGGCAGCGATGCGTCATCATATTTGTCTGCTTGCTGAAATGGACGGGCGTCTTATGGCGGTCGCTACCATTCATAAGCTCGGTAACCATCCTGTCGGTATGCTTTCCTTTTTGCGGGCAGGAGCATGGAGGATGTGGCAATATATTCCCCAGCTTTTAGCCTTTCAAAAAGTCTTTGGGGAGGGCAGTAAAGAAGCTAAGAAAAGGAATGTTTCAACTCTTTATCTTGAACTACTGGGTGTGCTGCCCGATTATCAAGGGCAGGGAGTTGGCGGTCTTTTTATCTCAAAAGGACTTGAGTTGCTTGCAAAAGAAGAGAAATGCCAGCGGCTTACTTTGATTACTCATACAGAAAGCAACTGTCGTTTTTACAAAAAGAACGGATTTAAGCAGTTAGATGTCCGTGATGTTGAAGGTGTCAAGACATGGACTTTCGAGAAAAAATTAGCTGATGTTTATACTTTTTGAAGATCTAATGATGCGGTCTTGCATTGATAATATCAGCTTACCCCACCCAATCATTTCAAGGGACTGAAATAGTGCATTCTCAAACCTGTTTCACTTTTCAATTTTTTGTGCTAGCTCCATTTTGCTGATACAAGCAGCTTTTGTCTTAGTCGAAAATATAAAAAATAAGGTTGAAACTTTTTCAACCCTATTTTTTCTTCTTAAAGATTCCAACAATTTTTTGTAACAGAGTCGGCAATCTAACGACCTTGTCGTTGCCGATATGCTCCCGCGCAATTTTGAGTATCTTACCAGAATCTTTGGAGGCAAAGAGAAACTTTCCTTTGTCAGTCCAGATTTCAAAATGGCGGCTGACTTTTTTGCCAGAAACATTAGCACCGATAGCAGTGATGCTAGTCCAGGGCAGCTGAATATAATCTTCTACATTGGCATCAGCATAAAACTCCAGAGCTGTCTCGCCGATTAGAAATTTCCCAACCTTTCCGCCTAATCCAAGATAGGATACGCCAGTGGTATTAAACTCAACTGTTTTGTTTTGTGACTGTGCCATAGAGTACTCCCTTTTAGATAATATAGCTATTATACCACAATAAAAAGAAGGCCGAAACCTTCTTTTTGATTACATCAAACCAGCAACGTGAGCTAGTACGCCAACTACAAAGAGAGCGATGATGATCGTGATAGGGGATACTTTCTTCTTAAGCAACCACATACAAGCGAAAGTTAGAAGCAGTCCCATCAAACCAGGAATCAAGGAATCCAAGTTTTGTTGGAAAGTTGTAACTTTTTCAGGGGTTTGAGATAGTCCTTGACCTACTTGGGCAAAGGCTTCTTGGATACCCTTATAACCACTAGACAATTTGTCCCAATGGATATATGCTTTATCATCTAGCTTAACAGATGAAACGTTAAAGACAAACTTAATAGATACCCAGCGCTCAACCAGAACAGCTAAGATAAACATACCTAGGATTGAAGCACCTTTGGTAATGTCCTGAAGGATACCACCAGACATGTCTTTAGTAATTTCAGAACCAGCCTTGTAGCCCAATTCTTGTGTGTACCAGAGGAAAGCCATCCGGATAGCATTCCAAGCTAAGAAGAAGATAAGTGGACCAATGATATTTCCAGTCAAAGCAAGAGATGCCCCAAGTGCACCAAGAATAGGACGAACTGTGAACCAGAAGACAGGGTCTCCGATACCAGCCAGAGGTCCCATCATACCGATTTTAACCCCTTGGATAGCCGCATCGTCAATTGCTGCACCATTTGCTTTCTCTTCTTCAAGGGCAAGTGTAACTCCGATGATTGGAGCTGCTACATATGGGTGAGTGTTGAAGAATTCCAAGTGACGCTCAAGAGCAGCGGCTTGATCTTCTTTTTTAGTATAAAGCTTCTTAATAGCTGGAATCAGTGAATAAGCCCAGCCCAAGTTTTGCATACGTTCGTAGTTCCAAGAACCTTGCAAGAAAGTAGAACGCCACCAAACTTTTTGACGGTCAGCCTTTGAAAGAGTCAATTTTCCTGACTCATCAGGTTTTACAGTATTTAATTCTGTCATGATAGTGTGTCTCCTTTCTTAGTAGTCTTCTAGGATATCGCCGATTGGATCGTTAGATGAAGCTGTTGCTCCGCCGCCACCATTTCCGCCTTTTTTAGACAAGGCAAGATAGATGAGGGCAATAGCGACACCAATTGCACCGAGGGCAATCAGAGTGAGTTCGCTGACAGCAGCCAAAGCGAAACCAATAGCGAAGAATGGCCATACTTCACGAGTTGCCATCATGTTGATAACCATGGCATAACCAACGGCTACGACCATACCACCACCGATTTGCATACCTTCTGATAGCCAAGCTGGCATAGCTTCAAGAGCAGATTTAACAGACTCAGCGGGAATCATCAAAAGAAGTGCTGCAGGGATAGCAATACGTGCTCCTTGCATGAAGAGAGCGATAAAGTGAGCGCGTTCAACTCCTTTAATGTCTCCTTTTTTCGCAGCAGCATCTGCACCGTGAACCAAACCGACTGACAAAGTGCGGACAATCATAGTCAAGAAGAGACCAGCAACAGCAAGTGGAATAGCAACACCTTGTGCTACAGCGATTCCTTTGCTTGAGAAGTCTCCACCCAGTACCATGATGATGGCAGCGGCAACAGAAGCGAGGGCGGCATCAGGTGCTACAGCAGCTCCGATATTAGCCCAGCCAAGAGCGATTAGCTGGAGAGAGCCACCCAGCATAACACCAGCAGCCAAATTACCAGTTACCAGTCCAATCAAGGTACAAGCAACCAGCGGTTGGTGGAATTGGAATTGGTCCAAGATACCTTCTAGCCCAGCTAAGAAGGCAACAAAGACTACTAAAACCATAGAAATAATAGACATGTTCTAAATCCTTTCGTAAATTAATAAAAGCAAAACGTTTGATTCTACTGCACGTTGGCTTTCTTAATCAAATCAAACAAATCTTTTTTAGAGTCATTTGGTACTTTACGTACGTCGAATTCAACGCCAAGGTCACGCAGCTTTTCATAAGTAGCAACGTCTTCCTTATCCATAGAGAGTACGTTGTTGACCATTGTTTTACCAGTTGAGTGAGCCATAGAACCGACATTAAGAGTCTTGATTGGCACACCGCCTTCAATAGCACGGAGGGCATCTTGAGGAGTTTCAAATAGAATCAAGGCATGTGTGTTGCCAAAGCGAGGGTCTTTTGAAACAGCAATCAATTTGTCGATTGGGACAACATTGGCTTTGACGTTACCTGGTGCAGCTTGCTTAATCAATTCTTTACGAAGTTCATCTTGAGCTACTGAGTCAGAAGCAACGATAATACGATCTGCTTTTGAATCTGGTGTCCAAGCTGTTGCTACCTGACCGTGCAGCAAGCGTGTGTCGATCCGGGCAAGGTTGATTTTGAGCTTGCCGTCACCGATTACAGTCCCTTCAGGGATTGCTGCTTGGGCAACTGGAGCAGCTGCAGCAGGAGCGTTTGCTTCTTCAGCTGCAGGGTTCAGCTCTTCAGGCAGGGCTTTGACTCCTTCCTTGGCTTCTTTGATGATGTTAGCAACAACAGCTTCAATGCCGGCGTTGGCATCCATCATCCTTTCTGTATAAGCCTGAATCAGCATAGGCAGGTTCAAGCCTGTAATGATAGCGAACTTGCGGTCTGGATTTTCACCCATGACACGGCTAGCTTGGTTGAATGGAGAGCCACTCCAAAGGTCAGCCAAGACCAACACTTCATCGTCCGCATCAAACGAAGCCACAGCGTCATTGAACTTTGCATAGAGATCATCTGGTCCTTCGTTGGGCATGAAAGTTACAACTTGTACTTTTTCCTGCTCACCGAAAATCATAGAACCTGATTGATGAATACCAGCAGCAAATTCACCGTGGCTAGCAATAATGATTCCGATACTCATTATTGACATTCCTCCTTATAAAATGTTTGACTTAAGTTTTAAGAAAACTTTAAGGCAAGTTTATTATAAAACGTTTTCATGAAAAATGCAAGCGTTTGTTCCTAAAAACGACTTTTTCTTTCAAAAATGTCAGTATTTGCTGAAACCCTGATAAATATAGGTATAAGCAAACCTTAGCTATAGAAATGTTTTAATAAATTAGGAAAAGAGAAAACACAACAGATTAATATATGAAAAAATGTTGAAATAATATGAAAAAGACTTTTGAAATGAAAGAAAAGAATCGTGTTTGAGAAAGTGTTTATTTTTCAAAAAAGAAAGAGGAGGACCAAAGACAAAAAATCGCATCTTATGTCTTTAGTCTCCCTCTGTAATGGCAAAAGTTTCTAAATAATATCAAGCCTGTCTATCATACGTTTCCAAAAGTTTGGTAAATGTTGGGATTGACATGCTTTAAAGCATTAGTGTGTGAAGTCAAGTACCATACGTCCCTGAATAGTACCCGCTTCCATTTCGTCAAAGACATCCACAGCATCTGAAACAGGGCGCTTTTGAACGACAGGAACCACTAATCCTTCAGCACCAAACTGGAAGGCTTCTTCCAAGTCCTTGCGAGTACCCACGAGGGAACCGATGACTTGGATACCATCTAAAACGGTTTTGACAATACTGAGGTCCATCATTTCAGATGGCAATCCAACGGCAACTACCCGACCGCCAGCACGAATAGAATCAACAGCTTGGTTGAAGGCAACTTTAGAAACAGCTGTTACTACTGCAGAATGCGCACCGCCAGTTTTTTCTTGGATAAGAGCAGCAACATCTTCAACTTCATGGCCGTTGATGACGATATCAGCACCAACTTCTTTGGCCAAAGCTAGCTTATCATTGTTGATATCAACAGCGACAACATGGGCATTAAAGACTTTCTTGGCATATTGAACCGCTAGGTTACCCAATCCACCTGCTCCAAAGATTACTGTCCATTGGCCTGGCTGCAGCTGGGCTTCTTTGATAGCCTTATAGGTAGTTACGCCTGCACAAGTGATAGAAGAAGCTTGTGCAGGATCGAGTCCTTCAGGGACTTTGACAGCGTAGTCTGCAGTTACGATACATTGCTCTGCCATCCCACCGTCAACAGAATAACCAGCATTTTTTACTGTACGGCAAAGGGTTTCGCGGCCAGTTGTACAGTATTCACAAGCGCCGCAGCCTTCAAAGAACCAAGCGACACTGACGCGGTCTCCGACTTTGAGACTTTTGACATCTGGAGCGATTTCTTTGACAATACCAATACCTTCGTGTCCAAGAACGCGGCCCGGTACCTTGCCAAAGTCGCCGTGTGCTACATGCAAATCAGTATGGCAGACACCGCAGTATTCAATGTCAACGAGAGCTTCCCCTGTTTCAAGAGGACGAAGTTCCTTATTTTCGATGAGTTGGACATTGGTTCCTTCTGGATTTACAACAACTGCTTTCATAAGTAGTTTCCTCCTGTTATTTAGTTTTTGATTATGTTAATTATATCACAAACTCAAACAAATAGCAAAAGCTTACAATTTCAAGCAGAAGTAACCTTTAAAACTATGATACGGCGGATAAGCTCCGATTTTTAAAGCTTTTTGAGCCTGAAGATGGTCGAGAGATGACAAAAAGAAAAGACAAACTCTCGAACAGAGTTTGCCTAATTGTCTACTTTTATAAAAAGAGTTTGTTTAGCTCGTGGGCGACGCCATCTTGGTCATTGGTCAAAGATAATTGCTGGTCGGCGTAGGGCAGCAGGTCAGTATTGGCATTTTTCATGGCATAGCCAGTGCCAGCAAAGGACAGCATCTCAGTATCATTTTGCTCATCGCCAAAGGCAATCAGATTTTTGCGATCCACATTGAGAACATTAAGCAGGTACTGAAGGGCGAAGGCTTTGTTGACCCCTTTGGGAGCACACTCGAGAATGTTGAGCGGCCCGCCCCAAGAGTTGATAGCAAGTTCATGCTGGTAAAAAGCATTCATTTCCTCTGCCAGAGCATATTTGTCAGCTGCTCGTGTCTGCAGGAGAATAGCGTTAGGATTCTCCGTTACCAGATTGGCTTGAAACTGATTTTCAGGCTTAAAAGCATCGATGCCAAAGAGCTTAGGATCAGCAATTTCTTCATTGGGATTGGTGATATAGAATTTATTGCGGTATTCGCCAGCAATGAAATCCGCTTCAATCTCATCCCTACGCTTAACCATATCCAGCAGAAAGGACTTGTCCAGCGTCAGCGATTTTTCAAAGTCCCATTTCTTTTCTGGAATGTGAGTCAAAGAGCCATTGAAGTTAATCATGGGCGTATTGAGCTCTAATTCTTTATAATATTTCAAAGCCATGCGGTAGGGCCGGCCTGTTGTGATAATTACTTTGTGGCCCTTTTGGGAAATTTTTTTGATAGTTTGTTTGGTGAAGTCAGACAGATTGCTGTTAGAATCCAGCAAGGTTCCGTCCAAGTCCACAGCGATTACTTTTTTTGTCATGTGAGTCTCTTTTCGGTGATAATACAGACTATTATAACAGAATTCAGTGTAAATAACACGACTTATGTTATAATGGTGCTCTAATCAGTCACAATTATGACACAGCAAGGAGGAGCTTTTCGTATGCGTAAACCGATCATGATTCATGCTCTTTTTCTGATGATTGCCTTTTTTATCTATATCCAATCTCTAAATGGCGGTCCTACCTATCTCATCTGGAATATGACCTTGGCCTTAATCAGCTATGATGCAGCTGTCTTGACGCTTTTATTCAAGAAGCAGAAGTGGACCTATCCTCTTCTTTTCCTGTTGTGGTTGCTTTTCTTCCCCAACACTTTCTATATGATTACTGATTTGATTCATATGACTTGGGTGGCAGATGTTCTGAGTAAGCCAAGTGTTTTTCTGCTCTTTTTAGCTTTTGTTTCCAGTATTTTATTCGGGATTTTCTGTGGTATGGAGAGCTGGTATGTCATCAAGGAGCGTTGGAAACTTAACTGGTATTTGGATCTATTGCTGACGACAGCTCTGTCGGCTGTGTCCAGTCTGGCTATCTACATAGGACGTTATGATCGCCTCAATAGCTGGGATTTATTGCTTCATCCTCAGCTGGTTCTACAGAAGCTCTTGCAAACTTTGCATCCTGATCGACTGCCATTCATTCTTGGTTTTACCTTTTTGCAGTTTATGAGTTTGCTATTTCTGATGAGAGATAATAAAAAATAAGAATAGCGAGACATTCATCTTGAAAAAGTGAATGTTTTTTATTATAATTTAAAATATCGTTCGCAAATAAACAGATTTAAATCTGTTTTTCTTTGTTATTGAACTAGATATTAGAAATTTTACTCAAAAGGAGATTTATTGAAAAATGGATAAATTTTTCAAACTGACCGAAAAAGGGACAGATGTCCGGACAGAAGTTTTGGCTGGTCTGACGACTTTCTTTGCCATGTCCTACATTTTATTTGTCAATCCGGCCATGCTGGCTCAGACAGGTATGCCTAAGCAGGGTGTATTTCTAGCTACGATTATAGGGGCTGTTGCCGGCACCTTGATGATGGCCTTCTTTGCCAACCTGCCTTATGCGCAGGCGCCGGGTATGGGGTTGAATGCCTTTTTCACTTTTACGGTCGTCTTTGCCTTGGGCTACACTTGGCAGGAAGCCTTGGCTATGGTCTTTATCTGCGGGATTATTTCGCTCATTATCACTTTGACCAAGGTGCGTAAGATGATCATTGAGTCAATTCCAGGCTCCTTGCGAGCAGCTATTTCAGCAGGGATCGGAGTTTTTCTGGCTTATGTAGGTATTAAAAATGCTGGCTTGCTCAAGTTTTCAATCGATCCGGGCAATTATACAGTAGCTGGCAAGGGAGCAGATAAGGCTGCAGCGGCTATTACGGCCAATTCAGCAGCAACTCCAGGTCTGGTAGACTTTAACAATCCGGCAGTTCTAGTAGCCTTGGTCGGTTTAGCCATCACAATCTTCTTTATCGTGAAAAATATCAAGGGTGGTGTTATCCTATCCATTCTAGTAACAACAGTGGTAGCTATTCTGGTTGGCTTGGTTGATTTGTCAGCCATTGACTTTGGGCAGAATAACATTGGTACTGCTGTTAATGAACTGGGACAGATTTTTGGGGTGGCAGTAGGACCGAAAGGTCTGGGTGCCCTTTTAGCAGATTCAGCTCGCTGGCCCCAGACATGTATGGCTATTCTGGCTTTTTCATTGACAGATATTTTTGATACCATTGGTACCTTGATTGGGACAGGTGAAAAGGTCGGGATTGTGGCGACTTCTGGAGAAAACCATGAATCAGAAGGCTTGGATAAGGCGCTTTACTCGGACCTCATTGGAACCTCTATTGGCGCAATTGCTGGAACCTCTAATGTGACGACTTATGTGGAGTCTGCAGCTGGTATCGGAGCTGGAGGCCGAACAGGTCTGACCGCCTTGGTCGTAGCCATCTGCTTTGCGGTGTCAAGCTTCTTTAGTCCGCTTTTAGCCATTGTTCCTAATGCTGCAACTGCACCGATTCTCATTATCGTGGGGATTATGATGCTGGCTAGTCTGAAAAACATCCATTGGGATGATATGGCAGAAGCCATTCCAGCTTTCTTCACTTCTATTTTTATGGGATTTGCCTATTCTATCACTCACGGGATAGCAGCTGGATTTATCACCTACACCTTGGTTAAAATCTTCAAAGGTCAAGCCAAGGATGTGCATTCTATGATTTGGATTTTGGATCTTCTCTTTATTTTGAATTTCGTAAATCTGGCTTTAAATTAGGTCTAAACATTGCTGGAAATCCTCATGTCTAGTGAAGTTTGGATAGATTGTATTTTCAGTATAAAAAATCGGCTTTTTCTAGCTGATTTTTCTTTTGCAAAATTAAGCAGAAAAAAATTTTTTCTGGTATAATAAGAGAATGTTTAGTCATAATGAAGAAGAATTAATCCAGTGGGGTCAGTGTCTGGGCAAATTGCTTCGGGCAGGGGATATACTGGTTTTAACGGGAGATTTAGGAGCAGGGAAGACAACCTTTACTAAGGGTCTGGCTCTAGGTTTGGGCATCAGTCAGATGATTAAAAGCCCAACCTATACCATTGTTCGGGAATACGAGGGGCGTTTGCCGCTCTATCATCTGGATGTCTACCGCATCGGAGACGATCCAGATTCCATTGATTTGGATGATTTTCTCTTCGGGGAGGGTGTGACGGTCATTGAATGGGGGGAGCTGCTGGGAGAAAATCTACCTGAAGACTATCTCAAATTAAGTCTCTTGAAAATGGAAGATGGGCGTGAATTGGTTTTTGAAGCCAAAGGAAAGCGAGCCCAAGAGCTGCTTGAGGGACTGCAGAATGACTGAATATGAATTGTGCTTGCGTGAAGCGGAAAAAACAGATGCTGCTGAGCTGATTGCCTTCCTCAATCAGGTCGGGTCTGAGTCAGATTATATGACGCTGGATGAGGCTGGAATTTTGATGAATCAAGAGGAGATGTCTTCATTCATTGAGCATCAGGCTGCTTCTAGTAATCAGCTTTATCTGTTGGCACTTTTAAATGGTGAGATTGCTGGCCTTGTCAGCATCACAGCTGATTTCCATGAGCGAATTCGCCATATTGGTCAAGTCTTTGTTGTGGTGAAGAAAGCTTTCTGGAACCAAGGACTGGGACGCATATTGCTAGAAGAGGCACTGGCTTGGGCAGAAGATTCTCAGGATATTAGACGTTTGGAATTGAGCGTTCAGGTTAGAAATGAACGAGCAGTTCACCTCTATAAAGATTTAGGATTTGAAATTGAAGGCTTACAAAAAAGAGGAGCCTATTTAAAAGAAGGGATATTTCTTGATGTTTACCTGATGGGTAAGTTGATAGACTAAAAAAGATATGTTTAAAAAGATTATAATGATGTTTCTCAGTCTCCTTGTCGTAACGACAGCTGGTATCGGTACTTATGCTTGGACGATCTATGGTCAGTCAACAGATGAACTGTCCAAGACTTATAAGGGTTTGGGAAATGAGACAGATGTCATTTCTGCGACTAAGCCCATGACCATCTTGCTGATGGGAGTGGATACAGGGAGTGGCTCCCGCGAGGATACTTGGGTTGGGAACAGCGATACCATGATTCTCCTGAGTGTCAATCCCAAGACCAAGAAAACAGTCATGATGAGTTTGGAACGTGATATTTTGACTCAGATTGATGAGAACGGTCAGACAGTTGAAGCCAAGCTGAATGCAGCCTATGCGAATGGCGGAGCAGAGTTAGCTATTTCGACTATTGAGGGCTTGATGAATATCCACATTGACCGCTATGTGATGATCAATATGCAGGGCTTGGTTCAACTAGTAGACGCAGTAGGCGGTATTGAGGTCAATAATACCTTTGACTTCCCAATTTCTATTGAGGATAATGAGCCTGAGTATACTGCTAAGGTGGAGCCTGGCAAGCAGACCATCAATGGTGATCAGGCGCTGGTCTATGCTCGCATGCGCTATCAGGATCCAGAGGGTGACTATGGCCGCCAAAAGCGTCAGCGTGAAGTAATTAAGAAAGTGGTTGAAAAAGTTCTCAGTCTCAACAGTGTCAGCCATTATCAGGCTATTTTAAAAGCTGTCAGCAGCAATATGCAGACCAATATCGCGCTTGATTCAAAAAGCATTCCACAATTGCTAGGCTATCAGGATGCCTTTAAGAACATCAAGTCTGAGCAGCTGCGTGGAGAAGATGCGACCTTGCCTGACGGCGGAAGCTATCAGCTGGTGACGTCAGAGCATTTGCTGAGCATGCAGAATCTAATCCGAAAGTCTCTGGGCTTGGACACAGTTAAGAGTCTGAAGACCAATGCTGTTCTCTATGAAGATATTATGGGCGGCAACAGTCTAAGAAGCAGCAATAGCAGTATTACATCTAGTAGCACAGAAAGCTATAGCAGTTACCAGAATTCTTATAGTCAGCCTACTTATAATAATGGTTATGAGAATTATTCTTATCCGACGACAGATACAACAGTTGGAACTACGAATACGACTCCGGTTGCTCCAGCGGCTTCCTCTGTCCCAGCTGCAGATGTCAGTGTCAGCACCCCACAAAGTCAGCCAGTAGTTAATGCAGCTACAGAGTAAAAAAGTTAAATATAAAAAGAGGCTGGGACAAAATGTCTCGGTCTCTTTTGGTTATGGGGGAAAGTTCTTGACGCGATGGCTGATTGGAGTTTTGGTTTCCCTATCATCCATCTTTTCTCTATCAAGACTCGTACTTTTCCCAGATGTCTTTGACTTGCTGGATCTGTACTTGAGCTTGATTTTCAAGGACTTTATATTTATAAGTAAGATCTTGAGCGATGTCTTTGACTTGCTCTTTTTGCTCTTGAATGATGGCAATATTTCGTTGGATATTGGCTAGACTGTCCTTTACTTTGTCTAGACTATCTGTTGTTTCAATGATTTCTTCTTGGATTTTTTGACGGTTTTCAACTAGCTTGTAGCTGGCTGCTGCGGCACCGATAAATAGGAAAATATTTGAAAGTTTCATATTCCCTCCTTAAGCTTGCGCAATCTTCTCAGCTAATTCGGCCAGAGCTGGGAAGTCTGGTTCGTGGGCTGCGAAAGTAATCTTGAGATCATCTGCATCACTGTAGCGTGGTGCCAAATGCACGTGGGTATGAAAGACAGTCTGTCCAGCAATTTCTTCGTTGTTGTTGATGATATTCATACCGGCTGCACCTGTGGCTTTCATCACCTTTCGAGCAATGTCAGGTACGCGAGCAAAGAGCTGACTGGTGCTGTCGGCATCCATATCCAGCACATTTCGGAAATGCTCTTTAGGGACAACCAAGGTATGACCTGGTGTTACCTGGGAAATATCCAGAAAAGCAAGGACTTTCTCGTCTTCATAGACTTTAGATGAAGGGATTTCTCCGGCAATAATTTTACAAAAAATACAATCAGCCATAAATGGTACCTCTATTCGCTAGATTTTGTTATAATATAAGAACCATTATACCAGAATTCGGAGAAAATATGTTAGAAATCAAAGAGCTTACGGGCGGCTATGTTAATATCCCGGTTTTAAAGGATGTCAGCTTTGAAGTGGGCAATGGCCAGCTGGTTGGTCTGATTGGTCTCAACGGTGCGGGCAAGTCCACGACTATCAATGAGATTATCGGTCTTTTGACGCCTTATAAGGGGCAGATTCAAATTGATGGACTGGAGCTGTGGACTAATCCCAGTGATTACCGCAAGAAAATCGGTTTTATTCCGGAAACGCCTAGTCTCTATGAAGAATTAACCCTGCGTGAGCACATTGAGACGGTAGCTATGGCTTACGACATTGAGCAGGAGACAGCTTTTGAGCGTGTGGATAAGTTGCTGGAAATGTTCCGACTCAAGGAAAAACTGGATTGGTTCCCTGTTCACTTTTCAAAAGGAATGAAGCAAAAAGTGATGATTATCTGTGCTTTTGTAGTTGATCCCAGCCTTTTTATTGTGGATGAGCCTTTTCTGGGTCTGGATCCGGTAGCTATTGCAGACCTTATCCAGCTCTTGGATGAGGAAAAGAAGAAGGGCAAGTCGATTCTGATGAGCACCCATGTTCTGGACTCTGCTGAGAAGATGTGCGATAGTTTTGTAATCTTGCACAAGGGTCAAGTACGGGCCAAGGGCAGCTTGACTGAGTTGCGGACTAAATTTCAAATGCCGGATGCTAGTCTGAATGACATCTATCTAGCCCTGACAGAAGAGGCAGCGCTATGAAAGAATTATTTGCCAAACGAAAGCAGGAATTTCGTCAGCAGTGTCTGAAATACCTGCGCTATGTTTTTAATGATCATTTCGTGCTCTTTCTGTTGATTTTTATGGGATTTTTAGGTGTTCAGTACAGTCAGCTTTTGCGGCATTTTCCGACCAATCACCTACCCATTATTGCTAGTCTAGTTATTCTATCACTCTTTATCCTGCCTTTTGGACGGATTGCGATCTATCTGGAAAAGCCAGATGCTCTCTTTCTTTTGGTCAGAGAAGCAGAAGTCAGGACTTTTATCAAGGCTCAGATTCTGCGTTCCTATCTCTTGTACGCAGTCTTACAGACTGGGCTATTGCTACTGTTAGCTCCGCTTTTTCTGGCTCTGGGATTGCCTATTTGGGGCTTCGGGCTCTACTGCATCTTTATGCTAGTTTTGAAATGGTTTTTGTTTCAGGCTAAGGCCAAGAAGTTCTTTACTCAAAATGGCTTAGATTGGCAGGCTCTGGTAGCTTATGAAGCAGCCCGAAAGCAGACGATTCTGCGCTTCTTTGCTCTATTTACAAATGTTAAAGGCATTTCAAACAGTGTCAAGCGCCGGGCCTATCTGGATGGTTTGACGAGGCTTATTGGCAAGCAGCATAGTAAGACCTGGCAGAATCTCTTTTTGCGCTCTTACTTGCGAAATGGAGACTTCTTTGCTCTGACCTTGAGACTGCTCTTTTTGGCTCTTTTGGCCTTGATTTTTGTCAGTCAAGCTTGGATTGCTGCAGCTTTTGCGGTCTTGTTCAATTACCTCTTGCTCTTCCAATTGACAGCCTTGTACGAAGCTTTTGATTATCAGTTTCTGACCCAGCTTTTTCCGATAGAAAGAGGGGAAAAGCTGAAGGGAGCAAGACAAATTATCACATCTATTGGCAGCAGTGTCCTTTTAGCTGAAGTGATGACTGCTCTGCTATTTCTCCAAGACAAGACAGCAGTGCTGGCTATGCTGGGAGCAACTGCCCTACTCTATCTGTTCTATCTGCCGTTTAAGTTACGGAGATTGGTTGACTAAAAGAGGTAAAACTAGTAAAATGATAAAGAAACTTTTTACGGAGGGGAAATATGGACTTGGTTGATAACGAGCTGACCCTGACACCGATAGCTGGTAAGAGCGGAAAGGCCTATATGGGGACTTATCCGGACGGGGGGCGCGTTTTCGTCAAGATGAATACAACCCCTATCTTAGCAGGCTTAGCTCGAGAACAAATCGCACCGCAGCTTTTGTGGAGCCGCCGAATGCCGGACGGCAACGTAATGAGCGGGCAGGAGTGGCTTTCAGGCACTATTCTGACCCCAAATGATATGTCCAAAAAGCAGGTAATCAATATTTTGACTCGGCTGCATCGCTCGCGCCCATTGATGACGCAGCTGACCAAGCTGGGCTATACTTTGGAAACGCCAACTGATTTGCTGAATGCTTGGCTCAATCAAGTGCCGCTTGCTTTGAGAAATAATCAATATCTTCAATCTGTTATCCGCGACCTACGCCAGACTGTGCCTGCCTTTCGTGAGGACTACGCGACCATCGTTCACGGAGATGTGCGCCACAGTAACTGGGTAGAGACCGACAGCGGGCTTATTTACTTAGTGGATTGGGATTCTGTGCGCCTGACAGACAGGATGATGGATGTAGCTCATATTTTAAGCCATTATGTGCCTGATTCAGGCTGGCAAGAGTGGCTGAGTGCTTATGGCTATAAGTATAATCAGACTGTTTTCAATAAGCTATACTGGTTTGGTCAGTATTCTTATCTGATGCAGATTGCCAAATACTACGAAAACAATGATTTAGAAAATGTGAACCGGGAGATTTACGCATTACGAAACTTCCGTTCTAAATACGGAAGAGGACAATGAGAGTAAGGAATCGTAAGGGAGCGACGGAACTGCTGGAGGCGCATCCCCAGTATGTGATTTTGAATCCGGCAGACGCCAAGGGCAGATGGCAGGAGATTTTTGGCAATGATCACCCCATTCATGTAGAGGTTGGCAGTGGCAAAGGAGCTTTTGTGTCCGGTATGGCCAAGGCCAATCCTGAGATTAACTACATTGGGATTGATATTCAAAAATCGGTCCTCAGCTATGCCTTAGACAAGGTGCTGGCAACAGATGTGCCCAATATCAAGTTATTATGGGTGGACGGTTCGGATCTGACTGATTATTTTGAAGATGGCGAGATTGACCGCCTCTATCTGAACTTCTCAGATCCTTGGCCCAAGAAACGTCATGAAAAGCGCCGTCTGACCTATCAGTCCTTTCTGGCAACCTATCAGCAGATTTTGCCGGAAAATGGAGAAATCCACTTCAAAACGGACAACCGCGGTCTTTTTGAGTATAGCCTAGTAAGCTTTTCTCAGTATGGTATGAAGTTAAAGGGCGTGTGGTTAGATTTGCATGCTAGCGACTTTGAAGACAATGTCCTGACTGAGTATGAGCAGAAATTTGCTAACAAAGGACAAGTTATCTATCGGGTGGAAGCAGCATTTGAATAAGAAAGAGTCTTCGAGGAAATGCTCCTTGAAGACTTTATTAGTAGGAAAGAATTTTGCTTAAAAATAAGATCGTTTTAAGTGGAATTCCGTCTTTAAAAGCTTGTACAGCATATTTCCCTTGCATTCTGGGACTTGTCGTGCTATAATACTAGTAATGAATAAGGAAAGAGAGGCGAGGAAGTATCTTCGCCTCTTATCTGTGAGGAGGTGTCGTCATATCGCAACGATTGTTGAATTGGTGAGGGAGGTTATTGAACCAGCCATTTTGGCCCCCTATGAATTAGTCGATATTGAGTACGGAAAGATGGGCGGAGACTACGTTCTCAGTGTATTTGTAGATAAGCCTGAGGGCATTACGGTCAATGATACAGCGGATTTGACGGATATTATCAGTCCGCTCTTGGATCAAATCAAGCCAGATCCCTTCCCAGAACAGTATTTTCTGGAAGTGACCAGTCCTGGCTTGGAGCGTCCGCTCAAGACCAAGGAACAGCTATCCGATGCAGTCGGCAGTTATATCCATGTCAGTCTCTATAAGGCTGTTGACAAGCAGAAAGTCTTTGAAGGCACCTTGCTGAGCTTTGAAGAGGATGTTCTGCACATGGAATATCTGGACAAGACTCGCAGAAAAGAAGTCGAAATTCCCTACAGTCTGGTTTCCAAAGCCAGATTAGCCGTTAAGTTTTAGCCGCAGAAGCAATATAGAAAAGAAAGGAACACTTTTGTTTCGGCAAAAGTTACATGAAAATGAGTAAAGAAATGCTAGAGGCCTTCCGTATTTTGGAAGAAGACAAAGGAATCAAGAAAGAAGATATCATTGACGCGGTGACCGAGTCACTCCGCTCAGCCTATCGTCGTCGCTATGGTCAGGCAGACAGCGCAGCTATTGAGTTTGACGAAAAATCAGGAGATTTCCGTGTCTATACTGTTCGCGAAGTCGTGGACGAGGTCTTTGACAGCCGTTTGGAAATCAGTCTCAAAGATGCCTTGGCTATCAGTTCAGCCTATGAATTGGGAGATAAGATTAAGTTTGAAGAAGCGCCAGCTGAATTTGGCCGAGTCGCTGCTCAGTCTGCTAAGCAAACCATCATGGAAAAGATGCGCAAGCAGACCCGAGCAATCACCTACAATACCTATAAAGAGCATGAAAATGAAATCATGTCAGGAACGGTGGAGCGTTTTGACAATCGCTTTATCTATGTCAATCTTGGTAGCATTGAAGCACAATTATCGAAGCAAGACCAGATTCCTGGCGAGGTATTTGCCTCTCATGACCGCATCGAAGTCTTTGTCTACAAGGTAGAAGATAATCCTCGTGGTGTCAATGTCTTTGTCAGCCGCAGCCATCCAGAAATGATCAAGCGCTTGATGGAGCAGGAAATCCCTGAAGTCTATGACGGAACTGTAGAAATCATGAGCGTATCACGGGAAGCAGGCGATCGGACCAAGGTGGCGGTTCGCAGCCACAACCCTAATGTGGATGCCATCGGAACAATCGTCGGACGTGGTGGAGCCAATATCAAGAAAATTACGAGCAAGTTCCATCCTGCCAAATACGATCCAAAGAGCGGACGTATGGTACCGACTGAAGAAAATATCGATGTCATCGAGTGGGTAGCAGATCCAGCTGAATTTATCTACAACGCTATTGCTCCTGCAGAGGTTGACCAAGTTATCTTTAACCAAGAAGATAACAAGCGGGCTTTGGTTGTTGTACCGGACAGCAAGCTTTCTCTGGCTATCGGTCGTCGCGGACAGAACGTACGCTTAGCAGCTCATTTGACAGGCTTTAGAATTGATATCAAGTCTGCCACTGAGTTTGAAGAAATGGAAGCAGCCAATGAACTGGGCGGATTTGCTCAGGAAGCAGAAGAAATTCTTGGGGATGCAGCTGTTCTAGAGACAGAAGTTTCAGCAGCAGAAGCAACTGACTTTGACGCAGTAGCAGAGGAAACTGTACTAGAAATAGCTGGTTTAGAAAGCGAAGCTGAAGAACTAGATTAAGGGGGCTGGAATGGCAAAAACAAGAAAAATCCCTTTAAGAAAATCAGTGGTTTCCAACGAAGTGATTGACAAGCGTGATTTGCTGCGGATTGTCAAGAACAAGGAAGGTCAAGTCTTTATCGATCCGACAGGTAAGGCCAACGGCCGTGGAGCCTATATCAAGCTGGACAATCAAGAAGCCCTTCAAGCTAAGAAGAAGCGGGTCTTTAACCGCAGCTTTAATATGGAAGTGGACGAGGCTTTCTATGATGAGTTAATCGCCTATGTCGATCACAAGGTCAAAAGAAGAGAGTTGGGTCTTGAATAAAGAGAAACTTGCAAATTTGCTGGGTCTGGCTCAGCGGGCTGGCCGCATCATTTCTGGTGAGGAGCTGACCGTCAAAGCTATCCAGGAGGGAAAAGCACATCTGGTCTTTTTGGCCCAGGATGCAGCTCCTAATCTCAGCAAGAAAATCACTGATAAAAGCAGTTACTACCAAGTAGAAGTATCAACCGTGTTTTCAACACTGGAATTAAGCTCTGCCATTGGCAAGGCCAGAAAAGTACTCGCCGTGACAGATGCTGGTTTTACAAAGAAAATGAGGTCTCTTATGTAATAGAAGAGGAGGACAAGATTTGTCTAAAGTAAGATTGTATGAAATCGCCAAAGAACTGGGAAAAGAAAGCAAGGAGGTAGTGGCTCGTGCTAAGGAGCTGGGATTGGATGTCAAAAGTCATTCATCCAGCGTAGAAGCTGACGCTGGTGAGCGAATCAAGTCCAGCTTTACGAAAGCAGCCGCGCCTCAAGCTACTGCAGAAAAGCCTGCAGTAGCTCAGCCATCACCGCAAAAAACTCCTGCCAAAGAGGTGGCGCCAGCCAAGGCAGAACAGACAGAAGCAAAAGTAACTGCTAAGCCAGAAGCGAAAGCAGAAACAGCGGCGCCTGTCAAGCGCCCGCAAAGCCGGAACTTTAAGGCAGAGCGTGAAGCGAGAGCCAAAGAAGAGGCAGAACGTCGTAAGCAGCAAGGCAACCGCAAACCACAAAATAAAGAGCAAGGCAAGCGTGAGGACCGCGATAATCGAAATAAGAATCGTGGAAACCGCAACGACCGAGATAGGGGCAATCGTCCAAATGACCGTCGCGATAATCGTGGTCAAGACGGCCGCCGAAATGGTCAGAATCATCAAGGATTTAATGGTCAAAACCGCCAACAGCCTCAAGGACCGAAGATTGACTTTAAGGCTCGGGCAGCAGCTTTGAAAGCAGAGCAGAATGCTGAATACGCTCGCTCCAGCGAGGAACGCTTTAAGCAAGCACAAGAAGCTAAAGAAGTTATGGAACGGCAAAACCGCCGCAAGGAGCAGCCTAAGGCAGAAGAAAGTGCACCAGCACCGGTTCAGCCTGCACCAGCTCCATCTGCTCCAGTAGCGAATCCAAGCCCAGCGCCAGCCGCTGTGGATACGCGTCGTAAGAAGCAAGCTCGACCAGATAAGAAGCGCGATGATTTTGATCGCGAAGAAGAAGGTCCAAGAAAACAACAAAAGAATCGAAGCAGTCAAAATCAAGTGAGAAATCAAAGAAATAGTAATTGGAATAAAAACAAGAAAAATAAAAAAGGAAAGGGCAACAATAACCAGGCACCAAAACCTGTTACAGAACGTAAGTTCCATGAGTTGCCAACTGAATTTGAATATACAGATGGAATGACCGTTGCAGAAATTGCAAAACGGATTAAGCGCGAGCCAGCTGAAATTGTCAAGAAGCTCTTTATGATGGGCGTGATGGCAACGCAAAACCAATCTCTTGATGGCGATACTATTGAGCTCCTCATGGTGGACTACGGTATCGAAGCTAGGAAGAAGGTGGAAGTTGACACAGCTGACATTGAGCGCTTCTTCGTAGAAGAAGGTTATATCAACCAAGATGCCTTGGTAGAGCGTCCGCCAGTTGTAACTATCATGGGACACGTTGACCATGGTAAAACAACCCTCTTGGATACCCTGCGTAACTCTCGCGTAGCAACAGGTGAAGCAGGTGGTATTACTCAGCACATCGGTGCTTACCAGATCGAGGAAAGCGGCAAGAAGATTACTTTCTTGGATACGCCTGGTCACGCGGCCTTTACTTCTATGCGGGCCCGCGGTGCCTCTGTGACGGATATCACTATCCTGGTCGTAGCGGCTGATGACGGTGTTATGCCGCAAACGATCGAAGCTATCAACCACTCTAAAGCGGCTGATGTCCCAATCATCGTAGCTATCAACAAGATTGATAAGCCAGGTGCCAATCCTGAGCGCGTGATTGGTGAATTGGCTGAGCATGGTGTCATGTCAACAGCTTGGGGCGGAGATTCTGAATTTGTCGAAATCTCAGCGAAATTCAATCAAAATATCGACAGCTTGCTGGAAACAGTCCTCTTGGTGGCTGAAATCCAAGAGCTCAAGGCGGATCCTACCGTTCGAGCGATTGGTACAGTGATTGAAGCCCGTCTGGATAAAGGAAAAGGTGCTGTCGCAACCCTTCTGGTTCAGCAGGGAACTCTGAATGTGCAGGATCCAATCGTTGTTGGTAATACCTTCGGTCGGGTTCGGGCTATGACCAATGACCTGGGCCGTCGCGTGAAGGTGGCAGGACCATCTACACCGGTTTCTATCACTGGTCTCAATGAGACTCCGATGGCTGGTGACCACTTTGCGGTCTATGAAGATGAAAAAGCTGCGCGTGCAGCCGGTGAAGAACGTGCCAAACGTGCCCTTCTCAAACAGCGTCAAGCTACTCATCGCGTTAGTCTGGAAAATCTCTTTGATACCCTCAAAGCTGGTGAAGTTAAGTCTGTCAATGTTATTATCAAGGCTGATGTGCAGGGTTCTGTAGAAGCTCTGTCTGCTTCCCTGCAGAAGATTGAAGTGGAAGGCGTTAAGATTACCATCGTCCACTCAGCGGTTGGTGCTATCAATGAATCTGACGTGACACTGGCAGAAGCCTCAAATGCCTTCATCATCGGATTTAACGTTCGTCCTACATCTCAAGCTCGCCAACAAGCAGAAGCTGATGATGTCGAAATCCGTCTCCACAGCATTATCTACAAGGTTATCGAAGAAATGGAAGATGCCATGAAGGGAATGCTGGATCCAGAATACGAAGAAAAAATCATCGGGGAAGCTCTTATCCGCGAGACTTTCAAGGTTTCCAAGGTTGGTACTATCGGTGGATTTATGGTTATCAACGGTAAAGTTACCCGTGATTCCAAGGTTCGTGTTATCCGTGACGGCGTCGTGATTTACGATGGTGAGCTTGCCAGCCTCAAGCACTTCAAGGATGATGTTAAGGAAGTTACTAACGGCCGCGAAGGTGGACTCATGATTGATGGCTACAATGACATCCAAGTAGATGACACGATTGAAGCCTACATCATGGAAGAAATTAAGAAATAAGATACGAAGTAGGTTAACAACTCGCAGTGAAAATCATTTTTGGTGAAAGTCTATATTTTTAGTCTCGCATCTTTTTTCACAAAGAGTTTAGAAGAAATTTCATTCATTAAAACTAAAAATATAAGCTAGGCCTAGCCTAGCTTATATTGCAGAAGAGAAAAATTAGAAAGGAAATCTCATGGCAAATAATTTTCGTACAGACCGTGTAGGCATGGAAATCAAGCGCGAAGTCAATGAAATCTTGCAGAAGAAAGTTCGTGACCCGCGTGTTCAAGGTGTGACCATTACCGATGTCCAAATGCTGGGCGACCTATCCATGGCCAAGGTCTACTACACGATTATGAGCAATCTGGCCTCTGATAATCAAAAAGCTCAGACCGGTCTGGAAAAAGCGACTGGTACCATTAAGCGTGAGCTGGGCCACAATCTGAAGATGTACAAGATTCCAGATTTGACCTTTGTCAAGGACGAATCTATCGAGTATGGCAATAAAATCGACCAGATGCTGCGCGATTTAGAGAAAAAATAAAGCAGAAACTCAGCTGTTATGGCTGGGTTTTCTTATTTTTAAATTTAATATAACAATTTTTTATAAAAATAGGTATATACCATTTACAAATAAAAAAGAAAGAGTTATAATATAGTCAAGAAAACTCAGAGATTCAAAAGCGGGAGTTAGAAAGCAGCTATAGAAAGATGCTAGCTCTATCACAGAATTCCGCTTTGAATGGCAGAGAATACAGAAGTCAAGAACAAGGGAGGCAGTCTTATGCCTACATATATCAAAGCAGATCAATTTTTCTATCCTCAGGGAATCCGTCAGGGCGGTTATTTAGAGCTGATTAACGGCAAGTTTGGCAAGCTGGTGCAGTCTGTTCCGCAGGATGCAGAAGTCATAGACTACAGCGGCTACTCAATTGCGCCGGGTCTGGTGGATACTCACATTCACGGCTTCGGCGGTGTTGATGTAATGGACAATAACATCGAAGGAACTCTTCATACCATGAGTGAGGGTCTCTTGACTACCGGTGTGACCAGCTTTTTACCAACAACCCTGACCTCATCCTATGAGCGGCTCTTAGCAGTAACTGAAAATATCGGTGCTCGCTATCAAGAAGCCAGCGGGGCCAAGATTCGCGGTCTCTATTTTGAAGGGCCTTACTTCACCGAGAAGTATAAGGGTGCCCAAAACCCTGCCTATATGAAAGATCCTAGCATGGATGAGTTTCGTGCTTGGCAGAAGGCCGCAAATGGCTTGCTCAATAAGATTGCTCTCGCACCAGAGCGTGATGGCGTGGAGGAATTTGTCCGCACGCTGACTAATGAAGGCGTGACCGTTGCTCTGGGGCATTCTAACGCAACCTATGATGAAGCCAAAGCTGCGGTCGAAGCAGGTGCCAGTGTCTGGGTGCATGCTTACAATGGTATGCGGGGCTTGACTCATCGGGAGCTAGGCATGGTTGGTGCCATGTATGAGTTGCCCCACACCTATGCGGAACTGATTTGTGACGGCCACCATGTGGACCCTAAGGCCTGTGACATCTTGCTCAAGCAGAAGGGACATGAAAATATTGCTCTCATTACTGACTGTATGACCGCAGGAGGCCTTGAAGATGGTGACTACATGTTGGGAGAATTTCCAGTGGTTGTGGCCAAAGGAACAGCTCGGCTCAAGTCAACGGGCAATCTAGCTGGATCTATTCTCAAACTCAAGGACGGATTGAAAAATGTGGTCAAATGGGGCATTGCCAATCCTCATCAGGCGGTCATGATGGCTAGCCTGATTCCAGCAAAATCAGTCCATATTGATGATGTCTGCGGACAGATCAAGGAAGGCTACGATGCTGACTTTATCGTTTTAGATAAAGATTTAGAGCTGGTAGCTACTTATCTTGATGGTCAAGAACGTTTCCATGTATGAGAACCGCAGTTATTTTAAATTAGTCTCCTTATATTTTTCAGAAAGAGCAGGGCAACCTGTTCTTTTTGATTGGCAGACAACTTGATAGCCTTCGCCTAGATTTGAATTGCTTTCTTAGGCGTGTTATAATGAGACTATAATGTAATCAGGAGTGGGCTATGAAACGAATTGATGCGAAATTTTTGATAATGGGACTTGTTTTGCTGCTGGCGGGACTGATGTTTGGACGAATCTTGATCCTTGTTGCAGGAGTTGCTTTCATTATCTATAGCTTTTTCAGTAAAGGCATGGAGCCAACCAAGGAAAATATCTTTAAACCTAAGCCAATACTGAAGAAAAGGGAAAAGAAGTGAGCAGTTCTGCTCTTGTGAACACTGTAGCAGCTGCCTTACTGAAGGCAGTAGATGGAACTTGTAAAGGAGACATGAGATGAGAGAATATCTTTTGAACAATGGTGTAGGCATTCCGGTGCTGGGCTTCGGTACTTGGAAGGCTCAGGATGGCGAAGAAGCCTATCAAGCAACATTAGCCGCTCTCAAGGCAGGCTATCGGCACATTGATACGGCAGCCATCTATAAGAATGAAGAGAGTGTCGGACGGGCAATCAAGGACAGCGGCATCCCGCGGGAGGAGCTCTTCATCACGACCAAGCTCTGGAATGACATTCATACTTATGAGGAGGCTCAAGAGGCCTTTGCTGCCTCAATGGAGCGGTTGGGACTGGACTATCTGGACCTCTACCTCATCCACTGGCCGAATCCCAAACCCCTGAGGGAAAACGATGCTTGGAAAAAGCGCAATGCTGAAGTCTGGCGGGCTATGGAAGAACTTTATAATCTCGGAAAGATTCGAGCGATTGGCGTCAGCAATTTCCTGCCTCATCACTTAGAAGCCTTGTTTGAAACAGCGCGCATGACTCCTGCTGTCAATCAAATCCGACTGGCTCCAGGTGTCTATCAGACAGAGGCGGTGAACTTCTGCCGTGAGCATGAGATTTTACTGGAAGCTTGGGGACCATTTGGCCAAGGAGAGCTCTTCCAAAATCCAGCTGTGCAGGCTGTGGCAGACAAGTATGGCAAGACCATTGCTCAAGTCGCGCTAGCTTGGAGCTTGCAGGAAGGCTTCCTGCCCCTGCCTAAGTCGGTCACTCCGAGCCGGATTGCCAGCAATCTGGACTGCTTTGGCATCGAGCTAGATGCTGCCGACTTGGAAGTGCTCAAAAATGTCAGCGGTTTGGCCGGTGGCGCACCAAATCCGGATGGGATGGATTTTTAGGTGAAAATCCGATTCTATCGAAGTTCAGATAGGCAAGCCTTGCAGTCTTACCATTTAACCGACTTGAGATTTACCAGCCATCCCAGTCAGGTTGTCGCTGACTTAGAAAATCGCTATGCTATCTTGGGCCTTGTAGAACATCAAATCGTAACCTTTCTGATCTTGGATGCTGGAGAAAAGAAGTTTACTTATGGAGGTCAGCCAGAGAGCCTGCTCCTTCGTAGCTTTTCAACGGATGAAGGCTTTCGGATGCGAGGATACGGTAGTCAGACGCTGAAGCTCTTGCCTGATTTCATAAAAGAGTATTTGCCCATGTATAAAAGCATTATCTTAGGCGTCAATGAGAGAAATCAAGTCGCTTCCTACCTCTACCGAGAGACCGGCTTTAGCAAAAAGCCCCAGCGGATATTAGGACCAGCCGGCTGGCAGGAAGTGTATGAATTAAAAATATAAAGCTATCCCCCAGTTTGAAAAGAGCTGGGGATTTTTATCTCTACCACCAGAAGAAACTATAAAACAAGCTGTTTCAGTGCAATAATAAGAGGTGTAAAATGCGACTGATATCCAACGAAACACTAAGATAGAAGAGTTAGATGAAGAAGACCCAAGAATTGGAAATTACACCCAACTGATTGAGGAGGTCTTTGGTCCCTTGAGAGTGGGGAGATAGGAGAGAAAGGTAATCATTAAAAACTCGAAGAGTCATCTGTGGCTAAATATCCAATCAATCTAAAGGCTGAATACGAGTGTTTACTAAAATATTTAGATAAACAAGGTTTCGAATAGTCCAGTTTGCGAAAAAATCCGTGCTTTCTATCTGTCAGATGATGTGATTTGCTATAATTTACAAGTTTTCTGAAGTTTGAATACCAGCATTTGTTAAACTTTTAAAGTATTCTAAGCGTGAAATGCCTTAATAATTCATTTTTAAAGAGAAATAATCCCCATCCGAAGTTAAAGAAATTATCAGGTGGGGATATTTTATGTCTTTGATTTTGAAAAGGTGCTATTTCAGGGATAAAAAATGACATTTCAGGGCAGCCATGCAAAAGATTTATTGCCACGTGCTATACTTAGTTCATCAAATTATTGGAGAGGTTTTATTATGACTACTAACTACACCATTCGCCCCCTGACCTATAGCAACTTTACTCACCGTGAGTTTGAAAGTTTGATGACGGATTCTTGTCAAATCATCACGGACTTTGTCAAGGCTAATAAGAACGAAGATATGTATAGCAAGCACTTGGAGTTCTTTGCGAGCAAGCTAGAAGAGTTTCAAGAACAGCTAGCCAGTGTGGAAAAGAAGCAGACTACAAGTTTGGCAGAGGTAGACAAGGAGCGGGATAGCGCTCTGGTCGGACTCTTTACCCTGCATAGGGGATTTGCCAAGATAAAGGAGGCAAAGTTTAAGGAAGCCCATGAGACGCTGGCTCCAGTCCTGACTAAGTACAAGGATATCACCAAGCATAATAACGATGTCGCAACTGCTGAGATTAAGAGTCTCCTCAAAACCCTAAAGGAAGAGCCCTACAATTCGGCAGTAACTACGCTGGGACTCTCACCAGTGATTAGCGCAGTGACGACTGCTCAGGAAGACTATGATAAGGCCGAAGCCCTAGCGCGTGCAGCCAAGTCCAGCAAGGAAGTCGGTAAGACCAAGCAGCTGCGCACGGAAATCTCTCGCACTTATGACCTCTTTATGCGCTATACCGCAGCCTCTGCAGAAGCCTATCCAGAGAAAGCCCACTTTGCCAAACTCCTCAAGGACCTCAACACCATCCGAGACAGCAAGCGCCGCCTGGCTAGCCCAAATAAGAAAACAAAACCGGAACAAGCACCAGAAGTGGCAGGATAAAGAATAAAAGTTAATGAGATAAAAGATTTCATTAGCTTTTTTATTTTAGACGTGATTATTCTATCTATAAGAAAGTGATATAATAAATAGAAAAAATTCAGAATTAGGAGAAGGAAGATGAATTGGTTATCGTTGCCTGGTATAGTTGTGTCATTAATTACTCTCATTAAGATAGTATTTATTGAAAATCGTTTTGTTGAAGGAGATTCAAATAAAGAGAAGATTTCCAAATTTTTATCATCATTGTTCTGGAGCGGATTTTTGTTCGCTTTCCTTTCTATCGTCTTTGTGTCAATTAAAATTATCAGATTTTCCCCTGCGGATGAATTCCGGCTTTGGATATTTTTATCAGTATTTTTAATTTCAAGTTTGATTACAAGTTTCTATTTTTCAAAAATGATAAACAAAATGGGAGAAGTTACGGTTATTGATGGAAAATACAATATAAAGAAATGCGAAAGGTATAAGTTTTGTTATGAAGTGACAGAATCTTACATTACTGATAATAAAAGCGAAAATAAGAAAATTAGGTTATTTTCATCTATTTTAAGACTTTTTGTTTTATTAAGCTGTTCAATGGTATTACTATCAATTCAGCTTATATATAGACAGATGACTTCATCGTATGATATTGATTATCCTTTTGTAGCAAATGAAAAAATTTATCTTTCTTCTAATAAGGAACTCACAGATCAGTTAGTAGATGAATCTGGAAATCCAGTTACGTTACCTGCAGGAACCATCTTCTCTATACATAAGGGTGAGAAATTTGATATTGAAAATAAGAAAAAAGATAAGTTAATTACAAATGAGTTCTTTACCTCCTATTATGATAGTAAATGGGGAATAGAACCGAATCAGAAAATTGTATTAAAAGAGGGCAGTCAGTTATTTTTTGAGCAAGTATATGATAGGAGTCTTTATAGAAATGACAGTAAATACCATTACACGATTAAAACGATACCTAGCAAATCTTCGTTAGTTTTGCCTAGTAAAATGAGCTTTAGCGTTCATCATCCGGCTGAGTTATCTGAAAAAAATTACTATGAATTTGTAATTGGAAAAAATGCTGAAGCTCAGTTGGAGGATGTATACTTAGCTTTCTTTGCTATCGTATTATTCATTTTATGGGGAATAGTTTGGACCATAACAAGAATTTATTCCATTCGAGGTATGATTTATACAATTTGTATTGATATAGGAATTATTATTTTTATTAACTTATTATTAATATTTATAGACTATTATGTGTCCTTGATGGTAGCATTTATACTATTTATAGTCTCAATTTCAATAATTCAGAAGAGATTTGGGAAATTTTATGATAGTTACATTTTTATAAAAAAAGATGGTGAACAAAAATCTATCAGTTTTACACCTTTGATGGATAAAAGTGAATTTGATTTATATTTTGAAGATCAAACAAGAAACATAGATTTTGATATAAATAAAATTCAGGGCGACAAAGAAGTTTTAAAGCTCTACAATAAAGCCGGCGAAGAAAAAGATTTTATTAAAATCTTTTGGTATAAAAATAGGTGGCAAATCTTTTCTGAGTTTATTAAAGAATTAAAGCAAAAAACAGTCATTTTTTCAGAAGATTTCATAGCTCATAAAATTACGAGATGAGAGTGTGAGAAGTTGAACATTTATAGACTTAGCAATGCTGGATAGTTATCCTTTCGTTGTAGAGAAGCTTTAAAGATGGTGAGATAATTGGTATAATAGAGATTAAGGGAAACTATATAAAAGGGGAGAATTATGAAAATACAGCTCATAAATTATTCAGGAGATAATGTTAGTAGTTTGGAAGTAGAAGAATGTAATTCATTTGGTAATACTTTTCAAAGCAGGTTCTGATTTAGAGACTGTTCTAACTAAAATGCTAGTAGAAATGTTGGAGGTGAAGTCTGATTTTGAAGACACCAAAGATGAAGATTTTTCATTTGAAAAAGACGGAGTACATTATTTATTTGAATTTAAAGGGTTAACTAAAGATGTAAAAAAATCTAATATTTCTCAGTTGATTACTCATGTACATAAATATTCAGAGAAGAACAAGGTTTCTGATGAGAACATTAGGAGAATTATCATCGTAAATCGTTTTAAGCATGTAGCTCCGAAAGATAGACCCTCAGTCAGTCATAATGTTATAGACGTAGCAAAAAATCAGGTGTATAATGTATTAATTATAGATACTTTACATTTTTTAAAGTTATTTGAAAAATATAAATCTGGAGAAATGACGGTTGATGACATTTTTTCTATATTTGACCAAACTGGAGTCTTTGAACTGAGTTAGGCATTGAATAAATATATCACTTCAAATTTTTTGATTATCAACGTTTTCCAATTGTTTCGGGAGAATGTAAATCAGGCCCTTATCCTTATATGGCTAGGGGATTATTGATTATGTTTTTGATGGAGAGTATGCTTTATTAGCTTGAGATGCCGTAAATATCATTCCAAGGAGTAGTTCGTCTGCTTATTTATCAATGAGAAATAGTATCTAATAAACATTCTATAACAAACCAATCAAACTGGTCCATTCCGCGCTAGTTCTGATTGGTTTTTCTTATTTCCGGATTTTAAACTGTATTTGTTCTGTATTTCAAATAAATAGAGACTTGAAACTTTATCATATAGCTATTCTTGGATAAAACGTTCGTCATTGTTACGTTTTTGTTACATTTGTTAGGAGTGTATGAATTGTCAGAAAATTTTTATTATAATATGGTTTATAAATAAAGTAAGGAGACTTCTATGCAAAGACAACGTTTTTCACTCCGTAAATACAAGTTCGGTTTGGCTTCTGTTCTGCTGGGGACTGCTCTGGTTTTTGGTGCTGGACAGGCTCGGGCAGATGAGCAGGCGACAGCTAGTTCATCAGGGCAAGGTCAGCCGACTGCCGCTGTAGTATCAGCGACTGAGCCTGCTTCTCAATCAGCTAGACTTGAGAGTCAGCCAGCAGCTCAAGCCCCTGTGGAGAAAGCAGCACCAGCTTCTTTTGAATCGGCTGCTTCAAGTACAGAGCAGGCTAGCCAGCCTTCTACGACAGAGGCTAAGGAAGCAGCTGCAGCTCCTGTAGAAAAAGGAGCGACTTCTTCATCAGAAGAGGCTTCTTCAAGTGCTGAGAAGGTAACTCAGCCATCTGCCACACAGACCAAGCCGACAGATCCGGCTAGTCCGACTGCAGAGTCTCCGTCAGCCGCAAACTCAGAAAAGCCTGCTGCTAATCCTGATGCAGTAGCAGAGTCACCAACTTCTCGCGATGCTAAGCCAAGCAGCATCAGTACCAATGAGATTATTAAGGTTCCTCAAACCTGGTCTCAAGGCTACAAAGGTCAAGGCCGTGTGGTAGCCATTATCGACTCAGGTCTGGATGTCCATCACGAGGTTCTGAAGATTTCTGATCCGTCAAAGGCCAAGTATCAGACAGAGGCAGCTTTGGAAGAGGCTAAGAAAAAGGCTGGTATTGACTACGGGAAATGGTACAACAACAAGGTTGTCTATGCCTATAACTATATCGACGGTGATGACAATGTCAAGGAAAAGAACAGTTACTCACATGGTATGCACGTCACAGGGATTACAGCGGGAAATCCCAACAAGAAAGCTCCTAATGATGAGTATGTCTATGGTGTTGCGCCAGAAGCACAAGTTATGTTTATGCGGGTATTCTCAGACCGTCAACGCACAACAAGCGACGCTATCTATATCAAAGCCATTGATGATGCGGTGGCTTTGGGAGCTGATACCATCAATATGAGTCTAGGTTCAGCAACAGGTTCAACGGTTGATGTCAGCCCTAGTCTGCAGGCCGCTATTGAGCGCGCTCGGGCCAAGGGGGTGAGCGTGATCATTGCGGCGGGTAATGACAATACCTTCGGAAGTGAATACTCTAAACCGCTGGTTGAAAATCCAGACTATGGTCTAGTTAGCAGTCCTTCAACAGCAGAAAGCTCTATCTCAGTCGCTTCTGTCAATAACACTGTTCTGACAGAGGAAGTCATGGAAGTTCGTGGTCTGGAAAAGAACGATAAGCTTTTGAACGGTCATTTCAGCTACTCCATGGGTGAGACAAATGCAACCTTTGAAAAGGGCAAGGAATATGAGTATGTCCATGTTGGTCTTGGCCGTGAAGAGGACTTTGCTGGTAAGGATCTGACAGGTAAGCTGGCTCTTATCCAGCGTGGTTCCTTTACCTTTGCTGAAAAAGTTAGAAATGCCATTAGCCATGGTGCTGTTGGTGCTCTGATCTACAATAATGTCGACGGAGCTAACCTAACGATGAGCCTAGACAGTGAATCTAAAAAGGTTCCGTCAGCCTTTATTAGTAAGGAATATGGAGAGGCTTTGGCAGCTGGTAATTACAAGGTAGTCTTTAATGGTCTTAAGGTCAATCGGCCGCATCCAGGAGCTAGTAGTCTGTCTGACTTCTCTAGCTGGGGTGTGACGACAGATGGCTTGCTCAAGCCAGATGTGACAGCACCAGGTGGCGATATTTACTCTTCGCTTAATGACAATACCTATGGCTCTATGAAGGGAACCAGTATGGCTACGCCTCATGTGGCTGGTGTAGCGGCTCTTGTCAAGGAATATCTCCTTCAGCACTATCCAGAACTGACGCCTGCCCAGAATGCAGACTTAGTCAAAGCGCTCCTCATGTCAACAGCTAAGCTGCACGTCAACAAAGAAACTGGTGTCTACACCTCTCCGCGTCAGCAGGGAGCTGGTATCGTAGATACAGCAGCTGCTATTTCTACTGGCCTATATGTGACAGGGGATAACCAATATCCTAGCGTTTCCTTGGGCAATGTTCAAGACAGCTTCACCTTTGATGTTACGGTTCATAATATCACGGATAAGGACCGGACGCTGAAGATGATTGTTAATACCAACACGGATGCGGTCAAGGATGGCTACTTTACCCTGACACCTCGCAAACTAACTGAAACGGTCTGGCCAGAAGTTACCGTCAAGGCTCACAGCAGCCAGAAAGTGACGGTCAAGGTAAATACTGCTAAGTTTGCGGAAGAGTTGATCAAGCAGATGCCGAACGGCTATTTCTTAGAAGGCTTTGTCCGCTTTGTGGATCCAGCAGATGACGGCGATGTGGTTAGTCTGCCATTTATGGGCTTCCGTGGGGAATTCCAAGATCTGCCAGCTGTAGAAAGACCAATCTATAATCTGGTGCAAGAAGGCAAGTCAGGCTTCTATTACCCAGTGCCAGAGGACAAGAGTATCCTGTCTGATGACAATGTCTCTTCGCTTGTGACGGAATCCAATGACAAGCTCTATTCGACCGGTCGAACAGCTGCTCGCAGCTCAATTGTACTGGGAACTGCAGAAAATGCGGATGGTAAGCATGTGCTGCAGCTGGGAGCGGATGGCAAGATTCGTCTGGCCTTCTCACCTAATGGAGATGGCAATCAGGACAGCATCCAGTATCGGACAGTTCTCTATCGTAATGTCAATAATCTGACAGCTAGTGTCTATACGGCAGATGATAAGGACTATCGCTTCCCAATCTGGCAGAGCAGCACGATTAGAGAAGGCCGCAAGAACTATTATAGTGGTCAGTCAGACAATCCTAAGTCCTACCTACTAGAAGATACATACTGGGATGGTCGTGATAGCAAGGGTGAGAAGCTGGAAGATGGCTTCTATACCTATGTGGTTCGCTATACGCCAGATGTACCAGGTGCTAAAGAGCAGCAGATTAGCTTTAACCTGCAGATTGATAATCAGAAGCCTTTGATTAGCTCAGGCTATATCAGTACCAAGGATGGTGCGGAAACCTTTACGGCTCGTAAGCCAAAAGATGTTGGCAACGGCGGTATTTTGAGAGAACAGGTCTTCTATCTGCAAGCAGATGAAAAAGGGAAAGAGACCTATAAAGCAGTGGATGATTTTGGCATTGAGCGTGATTACGAGCGTCGGGTTTACATCTCAGCCAATGCGGATGGCAGCTACACCTTGCCAAAAGGAGTGGACAAGTCTAAGATATTCTATGTGGTAGAGGATTATGCGGGTAACCGTGATTCCATAGCTTTGTCAGAGCTAGTCAGTGCTGAAAATGATGGTCGTATCCGTGTCGCTCTGGTGGATGCTAATACGCATCAAGATGTATCTTCGACCTTTGTCTATCGGATCAAGGACAGCAAGGGCAAATATGTAGAGTTGGATAAGGGCAAGAAAATCAACGCTCTGCCGTTTGGACGCTACACAGCTGAGATCTTTACTTATGATAAGGATGAGCTTCGTTTCTACAGCGCTCTGACTCAGGAGTTTGAGCTGACAGCCCAAGATAGCTTTAAGACGATTGAGTTTCTGGTCAAGAAGCTGGTCTTTGCACCGGTCAGCGTTGCCTTTGATCAAGCTGTTCCGAAGAATACCCAAGTGGTTCTCAAGAATAATAATGGCGATGCTTATACGCTTCCAGCAGAACTGTTTGGCAAGCATGCCTTCGGAAGATCCGTAGCAGCTGGATTCTACTCTGTCTTTGTCAACCTGCCGACCGGCTACGAGCTCTGGGAAAGTGAGCCAACTGTTGAGGTCAAAGAGGGCAAAAACAACCTGCTGAAACTGGGAGTTATCGTCAAGTCAGGCTTGCTGGCGGCTGTCAATCAGCAGTCTAGTCTGGTCGGCACTGCTCAGTATTACAATGCTTCTGCAGCGAAGCGCACAGCTTACGACCAAGCATATCAGGCAGCCAAGGAAGCTTTGACAAGCAAACTGACCCAAGCGCAAGTTGATGATGTAAGAGCAAAACTAGAAACAGCATCAGCTGATTTAGATGGCAAGGACTCAGATATTGCTGCGGTTAAAGCAGCTGTGGAAGCTTATGCAGCTACCACTAAGACAGGTGCTTATGCCAATGCTAAGGATAGAACTCGCCGCGCTTATGACAAGGCCTTCCAAGCAGTAGCTCTGCTCTTGGTGCAGGACAAGGTGACCCAGGAGCAAATTGATACTGCCCTGGCTCAGCTGACTACAGCAGAGAAGAAGCTGGACGGTAAGGCGACTAACTTTACCAATCTCAAGAAGCTAGTCGATGATGAAGTGCATTACCAAGCCATCAGCAATAAGTTTATCTATGCTACTGACGCGGTTAAGGCGGCTTATCTAGAGGCTTATGCACAGGCTAAGGAAGTTTTGACCAATCCAGGTGCCAGCCAGGAAGATGTCAAAGAAGCCATCGCCAATCTTAGAGCAGCCAAGAGAAAACTTGATGGCAGAAAGCCAAGAGTTGTGAGACCGAAAAAACCTAAACAAGTCTAATTGGTTTAGATTAGTTAAAATCCCTTAAGTTGAAACTTGAGGGATTTTTCGATAAGTATTTTACATTGGTCCTATTTTCTGCTATAATCTTTTTTAGAAAGAAATATCATTGTCTACTTTTTAGCGAGTTCGGGATAGTGTGAGCCGGATAAGGAAGCAGTGCTGATGGCGCTTTCGGTTATAATTTCAAAAGCAATGAAGTAATAAATTAGGGTGGAACCGCGTCTTGACGCCCCTAGGTGAATAGCCTAGGAGTGTCGGATGTGGTTCTTTTGCGTACTGAGTCTATTGTTCGAAAGAAAGGAGATTCGTGGAGAACCTTTACCTTGTAAAAGACGAGAACCAATTAGCAGCTTTTCGAGATTTCGTTGCAAAGAATACCGCAAAGTTGCAGGATTATCTAACATTTTTAAAAGACGAGTTTGCGGTTTATGACTTGCCGCAAGCCATCATTTGGTCCGATTTTGGTTCTGCTACGCAGATCATTCGGGAAATTCCTGTACCGGCCTATACAAATGATAGGCGGATGGTTATGACTCCAGAATTGACGATTTGGAAAGATTTGTATCTCCTTCAGTTAGAGAATTACGAGACCTCTCACCAAACTCAAGCAATAGCAAACCACTATCAGTCTTTGTCTGAAAATTCTCTCTTGCAGATTGTTGGACATGAGTTGGCTCATTGGTCGGAGCATTTTTTAGATGACTTTGATGGATACGGTGCCTATATCTGGTTTGAAGAAGGGATGGTTGAGTATATTAGCCGCAAGTATTTCTTTACAGATGAGGAATTTCGAGTGGAAAAAGCTTGTAATCAGTCTCTTGTTGAGCTCTTTCAGAAAAAGCACGGTTGGCACTCATTGAATGATTTCGGCACTTCGACTTATCAAGGGAATTATGCTAGTATTTTTTATGAATACTGGCGCAGTTTTTTGACAGTCGACAAGCTAGTAGAAAATCTAGGCAGTGTGCAAGCGGTCTTTGATTCTTATCATCGGTGGGCAAATACAGATAAAACACTTCCCTTGTTGGATTGGTTCATACAGCAGAAAATAATAGACAAAGAGATATAAACAAACTAAAGGAGTAACAAATGTCTAAGAAATTCACCTTTCACCTCGCCAAAGTCAATTGCGAACCTAAAGGTTCGATTGACTGACGACAACCGCTATAGGGCGGTTTGTCTAGGCGATGTACTAGCTTTTCAAAAGGGAAATAATCGTTCCCTTTTGAACGCTTCGCAAGAAATCTAAACAAACAAAAGGAGTAACTAATGTCCAAGAAACTTACCTTTCAGGAAATAATTTTGACTTTACAGCAGTTCTGGAATGACCAGGGTTGTATGCTCATGCAGGCTTATGATAATGAGAAGGGGGCGGGAACGATGAGTCCCTATACCTTCCTACGGGCAATTGGGCCAGAGCCTTGGAACGCGGCCTATGTAGAGCCGTCTCGCCGGCCAGCAGATGGCCGCTATGGAGAAAATCCGAACCGTCTTTATCAGCACCATCAATTTCAGGTGGTTATGAAGCCATCGCCAAGCAATATCCAAGAACTTTACTTGCAGTCTTTGGAGCTATTGGGTATCAATCCGCTGGAGCACGATATTCGCTTTGTCGAGGATAACTGGGAAAATCCGTCAACTGGCTCTGCTGGTCTGGGCTGGGAAGTTTGGCTGGATGGAATGGAAATCACGCAGTTCACTTACTTCCAGCAGGTCGGAGGTCTGCCAACTCACCCGGTGACTGCTGAGGTGACTTATGGTCTGGAGCGTCTGGCTTCTTATATCCAAGAAGTGGACTCAGTCTACGACATTGAGTGGGCTGATGGCGTTAAGTACGGCGAAATTTTCACTCATCCTGAGTATGAGCATTCCAAGTACAGCTTTGAGGTCAGCGACCAAGACTTGCTCTTGGGGAATTTTGAGAAGTTTGAAGCAGAAGCTAAGCGCTGTCTGGACGAGCATCTGGTGCACCCAGCCTATGACTATGTTCTCAAATGCTCGCATACTTTTAACCTCTTGGATGCGCGTGGAGCTGTATCCGTGACAGAGCGGGCTGGCTATATCGCCCGTATTCGTAATCTGGCGCGTGTTGTGGCTAAGACCTTTGTGGCTGAGCGCAAGCGTCTGGGCTACCCACTTTTGGATGCTGAGACTCGCGAGAAACTCTTGGCAGAGGAGGGAGAATAATCATGGTAAAAAATTTATTAGTTGAATTAGGCTTGGAGGAAATGCCAGCCTATGTCGTGACACCGAGCATGAAGCAGCTGCGCGACAAGATGGGAGCCTTTCTGACAGACCATCGTCTGACCTTTGAGAAAATTGAAATGTTCTCCACACCTCGTCGTCTGGCGGTGCGCGTGGTTGGCTTGGCGGACAAGCAGTCTGATTTGACCGAAGATTTCAAAGGCCCTTCTAAGAAAATTGCTCTGGACGCAGATGGGAACTTCACCAAGGCTGCAGAAGGCTTTGTTCGTGGCAAGGGCTTGACGGTTGAGGATATTACTTTTCGCGAAATCAAGGGGGAAGAATACGTCTATGTGACCAAGGAAGAGGTCGGTCGCCCGGTAGAGGAAATCATCCCAGCAGTGACAGAAGTTCTGCAAGCTCTGACCTTCCCTGTCAGCATGCACTGGGCCAACAATACCTTTGAATACATCCGCCCAGTCCACACCTTGACTGTGCTCCTAGATGAGCAGGCCTTTGATTTGGATTTCTTGGATATCAAGAGCGGCCGTACGAGCCGAGGACACCGTTTCTTGGGGCAAGAAACGGAGATTGCTTCAGCAGATTCCTATGAAGATGACCTACGGGCTCAGTCTGTCATTGCCAGTCCTCTTGAGCGGGGTGATATGATTGTTGAGCAGATTCGAGCACTGGAAGAGGAGCACGGAGTTTCTATCGAGATTGACGAAGACCTGCTCAATGAAGTGTTGAATCTGGTAGAATATCCAACTGCTTTCTTAGGTAATTTTGATGCCAAATACCTAGAAGTTCCTGAGGAAGTCTTGGTAACTTCTATGAAAGAGCATCAGCGTTACTTTGTTGTGCGCGATGCTGAAGGCAAGCTTTTGCCTCACTTTATCTCTGTCCGCAACGGAAATGCAGAGCACTTAGAAAATGTCATCAAGGGAAATGAGAAGGTCTTGGTGGCTCGTCTGGAAGATGGGGAATTCTTCTGGCGGGAAGATCAAAAACTAGCTATTGCCGACTTGGTTGAAAAACTGAGCAATGTGACTTTCCACGAAAAGATTGGCTCTCTGGCAGAGCACATGGAGCGGACTGGCAAGATTGCTGCTCTCTTGGCGCAAGAGGCAGGATTGGATGCTGATGAGACAGCCGACTTGGCTCGTGCAGCGGCTATTTATAAATTTGACCTACTGACTGGCATGGTGGGTGAGTTTGATGAGCTGCAAGGTATCATGGGTGAGAAGTATGCTCTTCTGGCTGGTGAGAATGCTGCGGTGGCAGCTGCCATTCGGGAGCACTATATGCCGACTTCAGCCGATGGGGAATTGCCTGACACCAAGGTCGGAGCAGTCTTGGCTCTGGCTGATAAGCTGGATACTATTCTGTCCTTCTTCTCAGTTGGGCTGATTCCAAGTGGTTCTAATGACCCGTATGCATTGCGCCGTGCGACTCAGGGTGTCGTGCGTATTTTGGATAAGTTTGGCTGGAACATTGACTTGGCTCAGCTTCTTGGTCGACTTTACGAACTCAAGTTTGATAGCCTAAGCTATGAAAATCAAGAGGCTGTGCTGGATTTCTTCCGTGCCCGCGTTGAGAAGATGATGGATCGCAGCATTCCGAAAGACATTGTTACGTCTGTTCTTCAAAGCACTCACTTTGTCGTACGCGATTTGGTAGAAACAGCAGCGCTTCTAGCTGAGAAAGCTCAGGAAGACAACTTCAAGTCAGCAGTCGAAAGCCTGTCTCGGGTCTTTAATCTAGCTGAGAAAGCCCAAGGGCAGACAGCTGTCAATCCAGCACTCTTTGAAAATCAAGAGGAAAAAGACTTGGCAGCTGCTATTGAAAAAGTGGAGCTGACGCCTGACTTAGCTGCCAATCTGGACCAACTCTTTGCTCTCAGTCCAGTTATCGATGCTTTCTTTGACCATACCATGGTTATGGATGAAGATGAGGCTGTGCGTAACAATCGTCTAGCTCTCCTAGCTTCTTTGACAGCCAAAGCGGGACAAATGGCTCAGTTTAATCAGATTAATACCAAATAAAAGGTAAGAGAGAGGTAGAATCATGGATCCTAAAAAAATTGCCCGTATTAATGAACTGGCTAAAAAGAAAAAAGCTGAAGGTCTAACTGCTGAGGAAAAAGTGGAACAAGCCAAGCTTCGTGAAGAGTATATCGAAGGCTACCGTCGCTCTGTTCGTCATCACATCGAAGGCATCAAGATTGTCGACGAGGATGGCAATGATGTAACGCCTGAAAAATTGCGTCAAGTTCAGCGTGAGAAAGGTCTTCATGGCCGTAGTCTGGATGACCCAGAGTCTTAAGTAAAAATATAAAAAAATCCCTCGCTAGGAATCTAGAAAGTTCCTGTCGAGGGGTTCTTTTATTCTTGTTTATGTTTTTTCAAAATGCGGAGGGCTACATAGATGCAGCTAACGATGATTGCTACATCCAGCCAGAAAATCCAAGGCTCCGTGATACGGAAAAAGAAATAAGCAGCGATGGCAGTAATGAGGGACAGAATGCCTAGATCCATTTTTTCTTTGAGATTGAGTCTCATAGGTCTTCTTCCTCCTTTTTTTGTGCTTGACGAATCTTTCCTTTGGCAATGAAATGCATAATCAGTCCAAATCCAAGGCCTGCGGCTAATCCAGTTACAATAAGTTTAGGTTGAAGCAAAACTTGTAGGATATCTTTCTTTTCCATGACAGCTATCATGATGCTAAAGAGAGGGTAAAAGAGTAGCCAATAGGAGAAACCTGCTTTGAGACCAGCATGTTTCATAGCTTTTTCTTCTTTTTCATCCTGAAGTCCTAGCTCTAGGTCATCAATTCCTTTGCGCCGTGCTTGAATGACTATATAGACACAGAAGCCGAGGATAAGGATTTCCAGCAGGATAGGATAGGCAACAGCGATAATTTTGGGCCAGCGAAAGGCTAGGGGAAAGGCGATGGCATTGCCAAAAATCAGAATAAAGAAAAGCCAGATAAAGCCTATATTTCCTAGATGCTCAGCCTGTTGGCGTTTTTGCTCGTCCAGAGGTCCAGTAATACCGTAAAATCGTTTGATCATCTTGTCTGAGAATGTTTCTTTTTTCATGTTTGAGTCCTTTCTAGCTTAAGTCAAGGGGTTATTCGCTCTGTTCAGTATGGTGTTTGCGTGATTTGAAGTAAAAACTGATAAAAACACCTAAAATGCTAGCGACCAAGGCTGTTTTCAGGATTCGATCAGCTTGTAAAAAGAGAGTGAAAAAGTCTTGCTTGAGAGTGACTGCTTCTATAAGGCTAAAGATAGGATGGAAAGTCAATCCAACGAAGAGAGCAATCTTAAGACCAGGATATTGAAGCTTGCGCCTTTCTTTTTCACTCATGAGTTCCAAATCCAAATCTGCCAGGTGCTCCTTCTCAGACCTGAAGTAAATGATACCAGCTATTATAAAGGTAAGAAGCTCTATAATAATGGGGTAAATTCGAGCATCTAAGCCTGGATAGATATCGGCTAGCATGAAAGCTAGGAAATTACCAACTTGCAAAATCAAGAAAAGCCAAATAAAGCCTATATTTCCTAGATGCTCAGCCTGTTGGCGCTTTTGCTCGTCCAAAGGTCCAGTAATGCCGTAAAATCGTTTAATCATCTTGTCTGAGAATGTTTCTTTTTTCATGTTTGTGTCCTTTCTTTAGGTATGAAATTTGCTACAGGGAAGAATTCTTAGTCCTCAGAATCTTCATCTGTCAGCTAGGGCTCCCAAAAGAGGGCGTTGAGGTCAGTATCCAGCGCTCTAGCCAGATTGATACAGAGCTCGAGGGTGGGGTTGTATTTGTTATTTTCAATCATATTGATAGTTTGCCGCGATACCCCGATAGACTTGGCCAACTCTAGCTGAGACATCTTTTTTTCTTTTCGAAATTCTTTGACACGATTCATTACACCCTTCCTTTCTAATACTATAACTGATAACTTTCAACAAGTTTGTCAGTTATATTTGACTTTTATTTTATGCTAGTATAATACTTTTTGGAAAAAGTGTCAAGTATATCTGACAAAAAATTTAAAAAAGGATTTCATCCGCTTACTTTTTCTTTTAAATTTTTTTTTGCTTTTGAATGTGATATAATAAGTAAGATATGACAAACGAATTTCATCACATTACTGTTCTTCTTCATGAAACGGTTGACCAGCTGGCGGTTAAGCCTGACGGCATCTATGTCGATGCGACCCTTGGCGGTGCTGGTCACAGCGAATATCTTTTGAGTCAGCTCGGAGACGAAGGGCATCTCTATGCTTTTGATCAGGACCAGACGGCTATTGACAATGCTAAAAAGCGTTTGGCTCCTTATGTAGAGCGGGGGATGGTGACCTTTATCAAGGACAATTTCCGCCACCTCAAGAGCCGTTTGCAAGAAGCCGGTGTGGAAGAAATTGATGGAATTTGTTATGATTTAGGCGTTTCCAGCCCACAGCTGGATCAGCGTGAGCGTGGTTTTTCCTATAAACAGGATGCGCCTTTGGATATGCGCATGAACCGCGAGGCTGCCTTGACAGCTTTTGATGTTGTCAATCATTATAGCTATCAGGATTTAGTACGAATCTTTTTTAAATACGGCGAAGACAAGTTTTCTAAGCAGATTGCTCGTAAGATTGAGCAGGCTAGAAGTGTCAAGCCTATTGAAACAACAACAGAACTGGCTGAAATTATCAAGTCAGCCAAGCCAGCTAAGGAGCTGAAGAAGAAAGGGCACCCAGCCAAGCAGATTTTTCAGGCTATTCGGATTGAGGTCAATGATGAGCTGGGAGCGACGGATGAGTCTATTCAGCAGGCCATTGATCTTCTAGCGGTGGACGGCCGGATTGCGGTCATTACTTTTCATTCGCTGGAAGACCGTCTGACCAAGCAGCTTTTCAAGGAGGCGTCGACAGTGGATGTTCCCAAAGGCCTGCCTTTCATCCCTGATGAACTGCAGCCTAAGCTGGAGCTGGTCAGCCGCAAACCAATTTTACCAAGCAAAGAAGAATTAGAAAGCAATAACCGGGCTCATTCCGCCAAACTGCGCGTGGCCCGTAAGATACACAAGTGAGGAAGAAATGTCAGAAAAAAGACCAAACCCGCTTCAAGATCAGATGAGAAAATTTTCCCGAGTTGAGAAGGCCTTTTACGGCTCTATCGTTTTGACTGCCATTATTTTAGCAGTCAGCATCGTCTTTATGCAGACCAAGCTATTGCAGGTGGATCGGGATTTGACGGAAGTCAATACACAGATCGAAGCAGAGCAGACAGAGTTGGCCGACATCAAGCAGGAAGTCAATGAACTAACCCGCTATGAAAGGCTGTCTCAGTTAGCCAGCTCTCAGGATATGAAACTCCAGAAGGGAAATCGTAAAACAGTGAGTTCAACGGATGAAGAATAGAATTTTTGAAAGAATTAAAAAATACGCCCTGAAAAATAGGCAAACCCCTGAATACAATCGGCGGCAAGTGGGAAAGAGCATGAGCATCTTAGCTATCTTTCTCTTTTTCGTTTTCTTGATTAATTTTGCCATTATTATCGGGACAGACCAGAAGTTCGGGGTTAATCTATCAAAGGGTGCAGAAGTGGTCCATCAAAAGACGGTCACAGTCGCTGCCCGGCGGGGAACAATCTATGACCGAAATGGTGTTCCTATTGCTGAGGATGCCACGACTTATAATGTCTATGCCATTATTGACAAGAGCTACAAGTCAGCTACCGGCAAGATTCTCTATGTAGAAGAATCCCAGTATGATAAGGTGGCAGAGATTTTCAATCAATACCTAGAACTGGATAAGGACTATGTCAAAACCCAGCTGTCGCAGAAAAATCTCAAGCAGGTTTCCTTCGGGGCGCAGGGCAATGGCATTACCTACAGTAATATGAATGCCATGCGGGAAGCCTTTGAAGCTGCTGGTATTGAAGGGATTGACTTTACTACCAGTCCTAACCGCAGTTATAGTAACGGTGTGTTTGCCTCCCAGTTTATCGGTCTGGCCCAGCTGCAGGAGGATAAGGAAGGCAATAAGACGCTGAAAGGGACTTCTGGCATGGAGCAGGCACTAGATAGGATTCTTGCTGGTCAGAATGGGGTTGTGACCTACGAAAAAGACCGGAATGGTAATGTTGTGCCTGGGTCAGAAAAGGTCTCTGTACAGGCTGAGGATGGCAAGGATGTCTACACAACGCTGTCGGCTGATTTGCAAACCTACCTAGAAACGCGGATGAACGCCTTTCAGGAAAAAGTCAAAGGCAAGTTTGTCAATGCGACCTTGGTCAGTGCCAAGACCGGCGAAATCCTAGCTACCTCTCAAAGGCCGACCTATAATGCAGATACCAAGGAAGGCTTGAATGAGAAAAATCTGGGCAACTGGAACACCATGCTCTATCAAGGTCAGTACGAGCCTGGATCTACTATGAAAGTTATGACTCTAGCTTCAGCTATTGATAATGGCAGCTTTAATCCTAACGATACCTATGACAGCAGAGAGTACAAGGTCATGGATGCGACCATTCGGGACTGGAACGTCAATATGGGGATTTCAGAAGGGGAAACCCTGACCTTTGCCCAAGGATTTACCTATTCCAGTAACGTTGGTATGACCATTCTGGAGCAGAAGATGGGCAATGACAAGTGGCTGGACTACTTGAGTAAGTTTAAGTTTGGTCTGCCGACCCGATTTGGGATGGGCAATGAAACCTATGGCTCTTTGCCAGGTGATAACTATGTTACGATTGCCATGAGCTCCTTCGGTCAAGGGATTGGTGTGACCCAGGTGCAGATGCTACGTGCCTTCTCGTCCGTTGCCAATGACGGCGTCATGGTAGAACCTAAGTTTATCAATGCCATCCATGATCCAAAAAACAATACAGCTCGTAAGACAGCGACAGAAATTATCGGAAATCCTGTCTCAGAAAAAGCAGCTCAAACTACTCGGGATTATATGGTTCAGGTCGGAACAGACGCCTACCACGGAACCCTGAATGTTGGTGGAGAACCCGTCATTCAAGTGGCTGGTCAGAATGTCGCTGTCAAGTCAGGGACCGCTCAAATCGCTTCAGAAAATGGTTATCTAGAGGGCGAGAACGACTATATCTATTCAGTTGTTGCCATGACGCCGGCAGAAAATCCTGAATTTATCATGTATGTGACAGTTCAGCAGCCTGAGGAAAAATTCCAGCCTATATTCTGGCAGGAAGTGGTCAATCCGGTCTTGGAAGAAGCTGTCGCTCTCAAAGACAGTCTTAATCTGACGACAGAGACGACTCCAGCTCTTGAAACAGTCACTGAAGAAACTAGCTATAAAATGCCATTGCTGGAAGAACTGACCAAGCAACTAGGTCTGAAACATCAAGTCAGTCCTGGCGGTCTGGCGGATGAATTGCGCCGCAACCTCGTCCAACCAATTGTACTGGGAACAGGTGGCAAGATTAAAAAAGTATCTGTCAAAGAAGGTAAAAATCTCAAGGCCAACCAGCAGGTTTTAATCTTGTCAGATGATTTAGAAAGTCTGCCTGATATGTACGGCTGGACCAAGTCCAATGTCGAACGTTTTGCGAAGTGGCAGGGCATCGAAGTCACTTTCAAAGGAGAGGGCTCCAAGGTCGTCAAGCAGAGCGAGAAAACCAATACTTCGCTAAAAAATCTCAAGAAAATAACAATCACAATGGGAGACTAATATGCTTATTGCTCTTATTGCAGGAATCGTAACTTTTATCCTAACTATCATCGGCATTCCTGCCTTTATTCGTTTTTACCATAAGGCTCGTATCACAGGTCAACAGATGCACGAAGATGTCAAGCAGCATCAGGCCAAGGCCGGAACACCAACCATGGGTGGTACTGTCTTTCTCTTAACATCCGTTCTGGCCAGCTTTGTTATCGGTCTGTTTTCGCATCAGCTGTCCAATGGCCTCATCATGATTCTTTTTATCTTGGTCCTGTATGGCGTTGTTGGCTTTTTAGACGACTTCCTCAAGGTGTTTCGTAAGATCAACGAAGGTCTTAATCCCAAGCAGAAACTGTTTCTGCAGCTGGTCGGCGGAGTTGTCTTTTACTTCTTCTATAATCAGCACGGTGCAGGTGACCAGCTGAATGTCTTTACTGTTCCTGTCCAGATAGGCTTCCTCTATGTCTTTTTCGTCCTTTTTTGGCTGATTGGCTTCTCCAATGCTGTCAATCTGACGGATGGAATTGATGGTTTGGCCAGTATCTCGGTGGTCATTAGCTTGGTGGCCTATGCTGTAATTGCTGTTGAGCAGAAGCGTTTTGATATTTTGATTGTCATCATCAGTATGATTGGTGGCTTGCTAGGCTTCTTTGTTTTCAACCATAAGCCTGCTAAAATCTTCATGGGAGATGTAGGAAGTCTGGCTTTGGGCGGTATGCTGGCTGCTATCTCCATTTCCCTTCATCAAGAGTGGACCCTGCTCTTGATTGGTATCGTCTATGTGTTTGAGACGACCTCTGTTATGATGCAGGTGACCTACTTCAAGCTGACCGGCGGCAAGCGGATTTTCCGGATGACCCCGGTTCATCACCACTTTGAGTTGGGAGGCCTAACTGGCCACGGCAAGGAGTGGAGCGAGTGGAAAGTCGATTTCTTCTTCTGGGGAATCGGTATCGTGGGCAGTCTCCTGACCCTAGCTATCCTATATCTATAGCAAGAAGCGAGTCTCTGGCTCGCTTTTTTGCTTCTTAGATTTGAGGATAAGCAGGATGGTCAATTTTTTGGTATAATAGTTAGGATAATAGAATAGAGGACAAGATGAAATTTACAGAATTTAAGTTTAAAGATTATATTCAGGAAGCGCTCAGGGATTTGAACTTCGTTGAAGCGACTCCAGTCCAAGAGAAGCTGATTCCAGTCGTATTGTCAGGTCGGGATTTGGTTGGGGAGTCCAAGACAGGCTCTGGTAAGACACACACGTTTTTGCTGCCGATTTTTCAAATGCTGGATGAGGAGGCAGACAGTGTGCAGGCTGTCATTACAGCCCCAAGTCGGGAGCTGGCAGCGCAGATTTATCAGGCTGCTCGTCAGTTGGCTAGCTTTTCTGAAAAAGAGATTCGGGTGGCCAACTATGTCGGTGGGACGGACAAGGCTCGTCAGATTGGGAAGTTAGAATCCAGTCAGCCGCATATCGTCATCGGAACCCCTGGGCGGATTTATGACTTAGTAGAGTCAGGAGATTTGGCTATTCACAAGGCCAAGACCTTTGTCGTTGACGAGGCAGATATGACGCTGGACATGGGCTTTTTGGCGACGGTTGATAAGATTGCAGGCCGGTTGCCTAAAGATCTGCAGTTTCTCGTTTTTTCAGCGACCATTCCACAGAAGCTTCAGCCTTTTTTGAAAAAATACCTGTCTAATCCAGTGATTGAGCAGATTAAGACCAAGACGGTCATTGCGGACACCATTGAAAACTGGCTCTTGTCAACCAAGGGACGAGACAAGAATGCTCAGATTTATCAAATCAGTCAGCTTCTGCAGCCTTATCTTGCTATGATTTTTGTTAATACCAAGACGAGGGCAGATGAACTGCACAGCTATCTGACAGCTCAGGGGCTCAAAGTTGCTAAAATTCATGGAGATATTGCTCCGCGGGAGCGCAAGCGTATCATGAATCAGGTCAAGAATCTGGATTTTGAATACATTGTTGCGACTGACTTAGCCGCACGGGGCATCGATATCGAAGGTGTCAGCCATGTTATTAACGATGCCATTCCTCAGGACTTGTCTTTCTTTGTCCACCGGGTAGGCCGGACCGGCCGTAATGGTCTTCCCGGCACAGCCATTACTCTCTACCAGCCGAGTGACGACTCAGATATTCGGGAGTTGGAAAAGATGGGGATTAAGTTCATTCCCAAGATGATAAAAGATGACGAGTTCCAGGATACCTACGACCGAGACCGTCGTGCCAATCGGGAAAAGAGCCGGGAGAAGCTGGACACGGAAATGCTGGGGCTGGTCAAGAAGAAAAAGAAAAAAATCAAACCAGGCTACAAGAAAAAAATCCAGTGGGTTGTTAACGAAAAGCGCCGCAAGACCAAGCGAGCAGAGAATCGTGCACGTGGCCGGGCAGAGCGTAAGGCTAAGCGCCAAACCTTCTAGTGATATACTTTTCTTATCGCTGTGATAAGAAAAATATATTAGTCTTTATGAGATAGATATGATAGACTAGTGAAACTAGTCTATTTTTATATTGGGCTTAGTGTGGCTTATTTGATATTTAGGAACACGAGATTTGCACTAGATGCTCATGTTTGACTGCTAAAAGACAGTAAAAGCGGAGCAAATTCTTTGTTTTGTTCTAGAATTGTGTTAAAATATTTCATTATCAAGAAAAGGAAGTAATAATGGTGGTTACAACTTATCTTCTGACAACTGGTTGGTATGAGGAGTTCCTCAAGTTCATTCCAGATGGTAAATTATTTAGTTTAAGGGCCGTTTTTGAGGCTATTCCTGGCATTTTGCAAAATCTGCCAATCACCCTTCTCTTGACAGCGGGTGGTGCAGTCTTTGGTATTCTGCTTGCCATGGTTTTTGCTATCGTCAAGATTAATCGAGTCAAAGTCCTGTATCCGATTCAGGCTTTCTTTGTCAGTTTTCTGAGAGGAACGCCGCTGCTTGTCCAGCTCATGCTGACCTATTTTGGGATTCCTTTATTGCTCAAGGCCATCAATCAGAAGTATGGCACAAGCTTTAATATCAACGAAATTCCAGCGTCTGTCTTTGCGATTGTTGCCTTCGCTTTCAACGAAGCAGCTTATGCCAGTGAGACCATTCGGGCAGCAATCTTGTCCGTGGATTCGGGAGAAATTGAAGCTGCTCGCAGTTTAGGGATGACCAACAAGCAGGTTTATATGCGTGTCATTATCCCCAATGCAGCAGTAGTCGCGACACCTAGTCTGATTAATTCCCTGATTGGCTTGACTAAGGGAACTTCTCTGGCCTTTAGCGCTGGTGTAGTGGAAATTTTTGCCAAGGCACAGGCTATCGCGGGGGCAGACTACCGTTACTTTGAGCGTTTTATCTCGGTTTCGCTGATTTATTGGGCAGTCAATATTCTCATTGAGCAGCTTGGCCGCTGGATCGAAAAGATGATGGATATCAAGCAGCCGGATAAATTTGAATCGCTTCAGCAAGCAGAAGGAGAAGGAATCTGATGATTAATATTTCACATTTAAGTAAGACTTTTTCAGGTCAAAAGGTTCTGGATGATCTCAGTTTGGACATTCAAAAAGGCGAAGTAGTGGCTTTGATTGGCTCTTCAGGTGCTGGGAAGTCAACCTTCCTCCGCAGCCTCAACTACCTGGAACAGCCAGACAGCGGAAAAATCACTATCGATGGTTTCAAAGTGGATTTTTCAAGGATTTCTAAAGATGAGATTTTGCTGCTGCGCCGCAAGCTAGCCATGGTTTTTCAGCAGTTTAATCTCTTTTCCCGCCGGACAGCTCTGGAAAATGTCAAGGAAGGTCTGTTGGTAGTTAAGAAACTGTCAGACCAAGAAGCGACTAAGATAGCCAAAGAAGAGTTAGCAAAGGTTGGCTTGTCATACCGAGAAAATCACTATCCTAGACATTTGTCAGGCGGTCAGAAGCAGCGGGTAGCCTTAGCAAGGGCCTTGGCTATGAATCCAGATGTTCTTTTGCTAGACGAGCCGACCTCAGCCTTGGATCCCGAGTTGGTCGGAGAAGTAGAGAAATCGATCGCTGATGCAGCTAAGTCTGGCCAGACCATGATTCTGGTCAGCCATGATATGTCCTTTGTCGCTCAGGTAGCCGATAGAGTACTCTTTTTGGACAAGGGGAAAATCATAGAGTCTGGGACACCAGATGAAATTATCCATCATCCAAAGGAAGAAAGAACCAAGGAATTTTTTGCTAGTTACAAACGGACCTATATTTGATATAATAGAGACAGTGAAGGCTCAGTTGGCTAGACCAGCTGAGTTTGTTTTCAGTCTCAGCATGCAGTGGAGCAGGCTTTCTTGTCTGGTGGGTGTTTTATGCAGATGGCAAGATTTGGAATTGTTCCCATTCTTTGCGCTATGAGGCTGATTGACCTTTGAGGAGTTGACATGTTAGATCAAATATTTGCACTTTATATCGAGAGCTTGCTTTATACAGCAGTCGGTGTAGGGATTATTGCGGGTTTATGGATTGGACTGCGGATGATTCGCCGCAAGGACAAGACAGCTAAGGAACGCCAGAGCCATCTATACGATGTCCTTTTGATTGTCATTATGACGATTCCAGTCCTGTCTTTTGCGACGCTGGGCTTGCTCATTGTCCTAAAAGCTTAAATGCTTGTAAAACTGTAGAAAAGTTGTTAGAATAATTCTAGTTACAACAAGGAGAAAGAAGAGTTATGTACGATACAATTATTATTGGAGCTGGGCCTGCCGGCATGACAGCTGCCCTCTATGCAGCCCGCAGCAACCTAAAAGTTGCCCTGCTGGAGCGTGGTATTCCTGGCGGTCAGATGAACAATACTGCTGACATTGAAAACTATCCAGGCTATGCCAATATCAGCGGTCCAGAGCTAGCAGAGAAAATGTTTGAGCCTCTGGAGAATCTGGGTGTTGAACATCTATTTGGCCTAGTAGAGAAAATTGAAGACCGAGGTGATTTCAAGGAAATCATCACAGAGGATGAGCGTTTTGAAGCTAAAACAGTCATCATTGCTTCTGGTGCCAATCATCGTCATCTGGGGGTTCCTGGCGAGGAAGACTACAACAGCCGCGGCGTTTCCTACTGTGCGGTCTGTGATGGCGCATTTTTCCGTGATGAAGATCTGCTGGTTGTCGGTGGTGGCGACTCGGCGGTAGAGGAAGCTATTTTCCTGACGCGCTTTGCAAAAAGTGTGACCATTGTTCACCGTCGTGATGAGTTGCGAGCACAAAAAGTGCTGCAGGATCGCGCCTTTGCCAACGAAAAGATTCGCTTTGTCTGGGATTCTGTGGTGGAAAGTATCCATGGTGATGAGCGTAAAGTGACTGGCGTAACCTTCAAGAATGTCAAGACAGGTGAAACTAGCCGAGCAGATTTTGGTGGCATATTTATCTATGTTGGCTTAGATCCTGTTAGTGAATTTGCTAAGGGCTTGGGCATCACTGATGAGGCTGGCTGGATTCTGACGGATCATCAGATGAAAACGTCAGTAGCAGGTATTTACGCTGTTGGTGATGTTCGCCAGAAAGACCTGCGCCAGATTACGACGGCTGTTGGCGATGGTGCTATTGCCAGTCAGGAAGCCTACAAATATCTTACAGAGCAAGCATAAAAATATAAGCTAAGCAAGTGTGTCTATTCAAGTGAGTTGACAGGATTTGCTTAGCTTTTTTGGAATTATGATATAATATAAGGTATCTAGCATAAAGGAGCAAGAAGATGTACCCAGATGATAGTTTAACTCTGCACACTGATTTGTACCAAATCAACATGATGCAGGTTTATTTCAAGCAAAATATTCACAACAAGCGTGCAGTTTTTGAAGTTTTTTTCCGTAAAAATCCTTTTAATAACGGCTACGCAGTTTTTGCGGGCTTAGAAAGAATTATTTCCTATCTCAATAATCTGACGTTCAGCCAGAGCGATTTAGATTATTTGCAATCCTTGGGCTATCATGGAGAGTTTTTGGATTATTTGCGAAATCTCAAGATGAGCCTGACAGTAAGGTCTGTTCAGGAAGGTGATTTGGTTTTTGCCAATGAGCCAATCGTGCAGGTGGAAGGTCCACTGGCTCAGTGTCAGCTGGTTGAGACTGCCCTGCTCAATATCGTTAATTTTCAGACCCTGATTGCCACTAAGGCAGCCCGTATCCGCTCTGTTATCGAAGATGAGCCACTGATGGAGTTCGGTACGCGCCGGGCTCAGGAAATGGATGCTGCTATTTGGGGGACCAGGGCTGCGGTGATTGGCGGAGCTAATGGCACCAGCAATGTCCGGGCTGGCAAGCTCTTTGATATTCCAGTCTTGGGAACGCATGCCCATGCTCTCGTTCAAGTCTATGGAAATGATTATGAAGCCTTTAAAGCTTACGCTGAGACTCATCATAACTGTGTTTTCCTAGTAGATACCTACGATACATTGCGTCTAGGTGTTCCGGCAGCCATTCGGGTGGCGCGTGAGCTAGGGAACAAGATTAAGTTTTTGGGTGTCCGCATTGATTCGGGAGACCTTGCCTATATTTCTAAGAAAGTTCGGCAGCAATTAGATGAAGCTGGCTTCCCTGATGCTAAGATTTATGCGTCCAATGATCTGGATGAAAATACCATTCTCAACTTGAAAATGCAAAAAGCCAAGATAGATGTCTGGGGTGTGGGAACCAAGCTCATTACAGCCTACGACCAGCCGGCTTTAGGAGCGGTTTATAAGATTGTTGCTATTGAAGATGAGAGTGGAGAATTGCGTAATACCATCAAGCTGTCCAATAATGCCGAAAAAGTTTCTACTCCAGGCAAGAAGCAGGTTTGGCGCATTACCAGTCGCGAGAAAGGGAAGTCCGAGGGAGACTACATTACCTATGATGGCCTTGATGTCAATAGCTTGGAGGAGCTGGAAATGTTCCATCCGACCTATACTTATATCAATAAAACTGTCAAAAATTTTGATGCCGTACCGCTTTTGGTGGACATTTTCCAAGAGGGGAATTTGGTCTATGATCAGCCGAGCCTGACCGAGATTCAAGCCTATGCCCGTAAGGAATTTGATAAACTTTGGGATGAGTACAAGCGAGTTCTCAATCCACAGGATTATCCTGTTGACCTGGCTAGAGATATTTGGCAGGATAAGATGGACTTGATTGACCAGATGCGCAAGAAAGCCTACCAGACAGGAGCAGAAAAATGAGTCTACAAGAAGAAATTATCGCTCAACTGGGCGTCAAACCAAACATTGACCCGGAGGAAGAAATCCGCAAGTCGGTGGACTTTCTCAAGGCCTATCTGAGGAAGCACCCTTTTTTGAAAAGTTATGTTCTGGGAATTTCTGGTGGTCAGGACTCAACTTTGGCTGGTCGCTTGGCTCAGATGGCTGTAGAGGAAATGCGGACTGAGACTGGGGATGATAGCTACCGCTTTATTGCCGTCCGCCTGCCTTACGGTGTTCAGGCAGATGAAGATGATGCGCAAAAGGCTCTGGCCTTTATCCAGCCTGATGTCAGTCTGACAGTTAATATCAAGGAATCGGCTGATGCCATGACAAGGGCTGTAGAGGCAACGGGTGCCACAGTCTCTGATTTTAACAAGGGCAATATCAAGGCCCGCAGCCGTATGATTGCCCAGTATGCTTTGGCTGGTTCATACAGCGGGGCTGTTATTGGGACCGATCATGCTGCAGAAAATGTCACGGCCTTTTTCACCAAGTTTGGGGATGGCGGAGCAGATATCTTACCGCTTTACCGTCTCAATAAACGACAAGGCAAGCAGTTTTTGGCCGCCTTGGGAGCAGATCCGGCTCTCTATGAAAAGGTGCCGACGGCTGACTTGGAAGAAGAAAAACCTGGGATTGCAGATGAAGTCGCTCTGGGCGTGACTTACAATGAAATTGATGACTACCTCGAAGGCAAGTCCGTTTCAGCCCAAGCCCAAGAAACTATCGAATCTTGGTGGCATAAGGGACAGCACAAACGGCATTTGCCGATTACAGTTTTTGACGAATTTTGGAAGTGAAAATCTCTATCGAATCTTTTTAGTCCGAGCCAAGAAATGAGGAAGCTATGAAAAAGATAGGTACACAGTCCATTGAAACCAAATGTCTTTTACTAAGACCTTTTCTGGAATCGGATGCTCAAGCTATGTACGACAACTGGGCTTCTCGTCCGGATAATTTGCTGCATGTGACCTGGGATGCTCACGAGAGTCCTGAAGTCACCCAACAGTCTATTGCTCGCTGGGTTGAGAATTATCAAAACATGGATTTTTACAAGTGGGCCATCTGCCTGAAAGAAAATCCTGATTCTGTAATCGGTGACATCAGTGTGGTGGACATGGACGAGGCAGTTAATGCTTGTGAGGTCGGTTATATTTTAAGTAAAGACTACTGGGGGCAGGGGTTGATGACAGAAGCTTTGAAAGCTGTTTTGAACTATCTCTTGCAAGACGCAGGATTCAATCGTGTCACAGCAAGATTTGTAACAGCCAATCCAGCTTCTGGGCGTGTCATGGCCAAAGCTGGAATGAGCTACGAAGGCACTTTCCGTCAGGCTGTATTTCATAAAGGACAAGTCAAAGATTTTTCCGTCTATGGAATCCTAAGATCTGATTTAGAAAAAGGCTAGGACTCTTTTGTCCAGCCTTTTTACTTGCGCTCCTCTTTTAAAGTTCTATAATAGATGTATAATGACAAGGAGGATTCTATGCATTCGTTAGAACAAGATTTTACAGATAAGCTGTATGCTGTTTATGAGGCCAATTCCAAGTATGCAGCGATGGAAAATGCTATCAGTCACAACGGTCTTTTGGCTTCCTTAGAGAAGCGAAGCGCCGCTGTGGAAAATACACCTATCTTTTCACTGGATCTCACAAAGGACAAGGTCAGTGACCAGAAAGCTTCAGGACGCTGTTGGATGTTTGCAGCTCTTAATACCTTCCGCCACAAGATGATTGCTGGTTTCCAATTGGAAGATTTTGAGCTATCTCAGGCCCATACCTTCTTTTGGGATAAATATGAAAAATCCAACTGGTTCTTGGAGCAGGTGATTGCGACAGCTGACCAAGAATTGACCAGCCGTAAGGTCAAGTTTCTCTTAGACACGCCTCAGCAGGATGGTGGTCAATGGGATATGGTTGTTTCCCTCTTTGAGAAATACGGAGTTGTGCCTAAGTCTGTCTATCCAGAGTCAATTTCTTCCAGTGACAGTCGCGAGCTCAATCAGATTCTCAATAAACTTTTGCGTCAAGATGCACAGATTTTGCGAGAATTAAGAGTGGAAGGAGCAGAATCGGCTGAGCTTCAGGCCAAGAAAGAAGAACTCCTACAGGAAGTCTTTAACTTTCTAGCTATGAATTTAGGCTTGCCGCCTCGCAAGTTTGACTTTTCTTATCGAGATAAGGACAATCATTTCCACAGCGAGAGCGGATTGACACCTCTGACTTTTTATCAAAAATATGTCGATCTCAAGCTAGCTGACTATGTCTCTATCATCAATGCACCGACTGCAGACAAGCCTTATGGTCGGTCCTATACGGTTGAGATGTTGGGAAATGTCGTTGGCAGTAAGCCCGTTCGTTATTTGAATGTTGAAATGGACAGGCTAAAAGAGCTGGCTATCGCCCAAATGCAAGCTGGCGAGACCGTTTGGTTTGGCTCGGATGTAGGTCAGTCTAGCAATCGCAAGGCAGGTGTTATGGCAGAGGGGATGCACGATTTCACTGCTAGCATGGATATTCGACTAACTCAGGATAAGGCTGGCCGCTTGGACTATAGCGAAAGCCTCATGACCCACGCCATGGTCTTGACAGGGGTGGACTTGGATGAAAATGGTAAAGCTAAGAAATGGAAGGTCGAAAACTCTTGGGGCGAAAAGGTTGGTAATAAGGGTTACTTTGTAGCCAGTGACGCTTGGATGGACGAATATACCTATCAAATCGTCGTTCGAAAGGAGTTTCTGACATCTGCAGAATTAGCTGCTTATGAAGCAGAGCCTCTTGTCCTAGCTCCCTGGGATCCCATGGGTGCTTTGGCAAAGTAAGCTTTGATGAGAGAATAAGAAAAGAGTAAGAATTTTTCATTCTTACTCTTTTAATTTGTGTTCTAATCTCCGTCACTCTAGTTATCTCCACCGTTACCGGAAGAGGAGTCATTGTGGCTAGAAGAGTTATTGTTTGAATCACCAGAATGCTCACTGGAAGCTGATGTGTCAGAGCTAGCTTCTGTACTGTAACTGCTATAGCTAGAATAGTTATAGTACTGCTGGTTATTGTAGTAACGGTTATAGCCAGTACCACTGTTGAGGTAGACATAAGAGCCACTGCGGTAGAGACCATCTGGCATTTCCCAATCTTCTGAAGCAGAGCCGTCTTGAGCTAGGTAAAGCATCATTTCGCGGTAGACATCTGTTGCAACCTTAACCCCGTCATCAAGAATTGGTGTCAGGCGGTTAGAGTAGCCGGTCCAAACAGCCATTGAATACTTAGGCGTGTAACCAACGAAGAGCTCGTCTGGTGTGACAATGCTAGAGTAGTAGTAAGGCTTGGTCAGCTTGGCTAATTCATCATCAGCGTAGTTGGAGGTTCCAGTCTTACCGGCCTGATAAACCCCAGAGATAGCAGCGTTTGTACCTGTACCAGACTGCAAGACTGTTTTCATCATATCGGTCATCATGTAGGCTGTCGTTTCCTTCATAGCCTTGGAACCATTGTTGGAGAAGGTCTTCTCCGTTCCGTCACTGAAGACGACGCGATTGACATACTGAGGTTTGTAGTAAGTACCGCCATTGGCAAAAGCAGCATAGGCAGCAGCCATTTTTTCACTGCTGGCTCCGTATTCGTTGCCGGATTTGCTGGTATTACTTGAAAAGGCATTAACATAGAACATTTCAGGATAGTTAATCCCAATACGATTTAGGAACTTGAGGGATTCATCCAGACCAACGGCTTCCAGCGTTTTCACGGCAGGAACGTTACGGGATTCCTGAATAGCGTATTGAATCGTCATTCCACCATAGTATTTCTTATCCCAGTTGTAGACTGGTGTGCTGGAATACGGGAAGTTATATGGAGCATCCGTGATAGGAGCAGCTGTCGAAGTATAGACTTCATTTTCCAGAGCTGGAGCATAATCGGTGATTGGCTTCATTGTTGAACCGAAGTCGCGGTTGGTTTCAACAGCTTGGTTGGTACCAAAGGATACGTTGGTAGATTGGTTACGAGAACCGAGCTGGGCAATGACTTTACCAGTTTGCACATCCATAACGGTGGACGCAACCTGCATTTCGTCATCTGGATAAGCAACATAGTCTCCTGTGTTGTAAATATCCCAGAGTTTCTTTTGGGCATCAGTGTTAACATTTGTATAGACTTCCATACCAGTTGTCAGGACATTGTAGCCAGTCTCTTCTTCTACTTGTTCAATTACTTCCTTAAGATAATTGTCCATGTAAGCAGGATAGCTAGTGGAAGCTTTCAAACTTTGAAGTCCGTCGGTTACAGGGGTATTCTTGGCTTGCTCATACTGTTCATCTGTGATGTACTTGAGATCATGCATCTCACGAAGTACCAGATTACGTCGGTTGGTCGCAGCCTCTGGGTGAGTGTAAGGGTCGTATTGGTTAGGTGCCTGAGGCATACCTGCCAGTAGAGCTGTTTGGTGTAAGCTCAAGTCTTTTAGGTCCTTGCCATAGTAGCTTCGGGCTGCTGTCTGCATACCGTAGTTACTGTTAGACATGTAGACTTTGTTGACATAATAGGTCAAGATTTGCTGCTTGGTTGCTTTGCGCTCAAGCTGAGCGGCCAGCCAAGCTTCCTGGATTTTACGTGAAAGAGTCGCATCCGAAGAAGAGGTTGAGAAATAGGACAGCTTAATCAACTGCTGTGTCAGAGTTGACCCCCCTTGACGACCTCCGCGGATGTTGCTAACAAGAGCACCTGCAATCCGAATAAAGTCTACCCCGCGGTGATTGAAGAAGCGATGGTCTTCAATGGCGACAATGGCGTTGACCAAATCCGTAGGAATTTCACTTGTTTCAGCATTGACCCGCTTTTCAGCGCCTAGGTCCGCAATCAAATTGTTATTGCTGTCAAAAATCTTACTGGATGTGGTCGCGATTAGGTCTTTTTCAGAAAGCTTAGGAGCCTTGACCGCATAGTAGGTAAATACCAAACAGCCAATCACGAATCCAATCATAAGCAGGGTTATAAGTGCACTTGCAAGATATTTCAAAGCCTGCATAAGAGTTTGTTTATTCATTTATAATACCACCTAGTAGTTTTTGTTCGATAATTTCAAGATAAGGGATGCTGGGAAGCTGCTGCATTTCAATCGGATAACCATGCTCTTGGATGTAAGTTAGAGGCATGGACTTCCCTCCCTTGTCGATCTTGTAAAACTCAATTAAATAAGAAGCTGGAAGCAGGTAAGTCTCCCTTAAGCTGGAAAAATGCAGTAAGACAAAGCAGATGCCCTTTTGCTCAAGGACAGCCTCCATGTGCTCAATCTGATGCGAATGAAAATTTTTCATGGGCATCGATTTTTTCTGTCGGGTTTCCTTGGCTTCAAAGTCAATATAATGGCCCTTATAGACACCAGAATAGTCTGTTGTGGAAGCTTGCCGAAAGTAAGCCTCTACAATCTTGGCTCGGCTACGGTGCGGATAATCAACCTTGACAATCTGAATGGGGGTGGGCTTTTTATGGATGACAGCGAGTCCTCTGCTTAGATAGTAGCTGTTGGATTCGTTAATCATCTTTTCAAAAGACATCCCACGATTGGCAAAGTTAACAATGCCGGGAACAGGCCTGTTGATACTGCTTTTTGCCTTCAGCTTATGTGGATAGTTGACCATAAAACTCCTTATTGGTACAATAGCATCACTCTATTATACCACAAAAAACTTTTTTAAGGGAGAATAAATGACCAGTCTACTAATAACAGGCTACAAAGCCTTTGAAATCGGCATTTCGACGGAAAAAGATATGAGAATAAACATCATAAAAGAAGCCGCTAAGAGGGACTTAATCCGTTTTTTGGAAGATGGAGTAGATTGGCTGGTTTTTATGGGAAATCTGGGCTTTGAATCTTGGGTTTTGGAGCTAGCCAACGACTTGAAAAAGGACTATGAATTTCAGACGGCAACCATCTTTCTCTTTGAGAATCAAGGTGAAAATTGGAACAAAGCCAATCAAGCAAAATTAGCTGCTTTTAAGCAAACCGATTTCGTCAAGTATGCTTATCCGACCTACCAAAATCCTAGTCAGTTTCGTGATTACAATCAATTCGTCATTCAAAATACAGACGGAGCCTACCTCTTTTATGATGAAGAACAGGAGACAAAACTGAAATATCTTTACCAAGAAATGAAAAAACAAGAACAATATTTTATCAAAAAATTAACATTTGATGACTTGAATGAAGTGGCCGAAAATTTTTCGGGAAATTAGATGATAAATCTTGATTTTTATTAGGCATTTTGTTTATAATTGAATATGATAAACTAGATTGGAGAGAGAAGATGGCAAGTATTATTTTTACAGCAAAAGATATTTTTGATCAGGATTTTAAGCGCGAAGTACGCGGCTATAGTAAGTCCGAAGTGGATGAGTTTTTGGATGATATTATCAAAGATTATGAGACTTACGCAGCCTTGGTAAAGGAGCTGCGTGAGGAAAATCGCCGTCTCAAGGAAGAGTTGGCTGCGAAGCCGGTTGAAAAAGCACCGGTTCAGCCGACTCAGCCTGTCCAATCAACACAAGCGACTCAGTCAACTGCAGAAAGCTTCCCTCAGATGACTTCTGCGACTAATTTTGATATCTTGAAGCGCTTGAACCGTCTTGAAAAGGAAGTATTCGGAAAACAAATTCTGGATCGTGAATAATGGTTCTTTTTAGAACAGTGCAATTTTTGGATAATCGCGTGGAAATTTTAGATTTTCATGAGGAAAGTCCATGCTAGCACTGGCTGTGATGCCGGTAGTGTTTGTGCTAGGCGAAGAAATAAGCCTAGGGACGGATTTTTCCGTTACGGCGACTGAAAGGGCTAAGTCTTTTGATATGTCTGATTAGGTCTGAAAGTGCCACAGTGACGTAGTTCTTTTGGAAACAGAAGAAGTGGAACGCGGTAAACCCCTCAAGCTAGCAACCCAAACTTTGGTCGGGGCATGGAGTGCGTGGAAGCGAACATAGCACTCTGACTGGAAACAGTAGACAGATGATTATCGAAGGAAATGGTACCTAGTCATTTCCGGAACAAAACATGGCTTACAGAAAATTGCATATAGGCTGAGGCTGGGACGTCAAGTCCTGTCCTCTTTAAATTTTATAATAGAATAGCAAGAGAGTGGCTGAGCGCTCTATTCTCTGCCAAGTTCAACTAGCTGTTGCTTTATTTGTCTGATGGACATTTCAAGGAATGAGCTAATTGATAAATGGCAGCGAAACCTTCTCAGCCCAAAATTTAAAAAGGGAGAGTGAGGAAAATCGATGTGACGAAATCACGATTTTTGTCTCACTCCCTTTGTTTGTATAGATTGGAATCCATTTTAAAGCCGAGATGAAAGAAAAATTTAATTTAATTGCGACCGTAGCGGCAGGGCTAGAAGCTGTCGTCGGCCGTGAAATCAGAGAGCTGGGACTTGATTGTCAGGTCGAAAATGGTCGGGTTCGCTTCGAGGGTGATGTCAGTACGATTATTCAAACCAATCTCTGGCTGCGCGCGGCCGATCGGATTAAGATAGTGGTTGGCAGTTTTCCAGCCAAGACTTTTGAAGAGCTCTTTCAAGGAGTTTTTGCTCTGGATTGGGAGAATTATCTACCGCTGGGAGCTAAATTTCCTATTTCCAAGGCCAAATGTGTCAAGTCAAAACTTCACAATGAGCCTAGTGTTCAGGCTATTTCTAAAAAGGCAGTTGTCAAGAAGCTGCAGAAGCATTATGCACGTCCGGAAGGGGTGCCCCTGCAGGAAAATGGAGCTGAGTTTAGGATAGAGGTTTCTATTCTAAAAGATGTAGCGACGGTCATGATTGATACAACAGGGTCTAGCCTCTTCAAACGTGGCTATCGTGTCGATAAAGGCGGTGCACCGATTAAGGAAAATATGGCAGCGGCCATTTTACTCCTGTCCAACTGGTATCCAGATAAGCCTTTGATTGATCCGACTTGCGGCTCTGGTACTTTTTGTATCGAGGCTGCTATGATAGGGATGAAGATGGCACCAGGACTTCATCGTTCCTTTGCCTTTGAAGACTGGAATTGGGTAGATAAAGACTTGGTAGTACAGGCTCGCTCGACTGCACTCAGTCAGATTGATCAGACCATTCAGCTGGATATTTCTGGCTCGGATATCGATGGCCGTATGGTAGAACTAGCTCGAAAAAACGCTGAGCAAGCAGGAGTTGCAGAGCAGATTCACTTCAAGCAGATGCGTCTGCAGGATTTGCATACAGATAAGATTAATGGTGTGATTATCTCTAATCCGCCATACGGGGAGCGCCTCCTAGATGATGAGGCTGTGACTCGTCTTTATCAGGAGATGGGAGAAACCTTTGCTCCGCTCAAAACCTGGAGCAAGTTTATCCTGACTAGCGATGAAGCTTTTGAAAGCAAATATGGCAGTCAGGCCGATAAAAAACGCAAACTTTATAATGGAACTTTAAAAGTGGATTTATATCAGTATTTTGGCCAGCGTGTCAAACGTCAGTTAGATTAGAAAGGATTTGCCGTGACGAAAGAAGAAAACTACTCACCGGAAGAAGAAAAGAAAGAGTCGGTCCTTGATTTTGAAGAGGCCAAGGAAATGACAGTCGGTCAAGCTACTCGTAAAAAAGAGGAGCTGGAAGCCGGTGTGAATGAAAGCGACAATGTGCTGGATAAGTACATCAAGCAGCACCGTCAGGAAATCGAAGCTGGAAAATTTGAAACTCAGAAAATCAGAAAGCTGCAGGAGCAGGAAGCTGCTCAAGCTGAGCAAGCCTCTTCTGATTTGACCGACTTCATCAAAGAAAGACGGCAAGAGGTTGAAAGTGAGCAGGAGATTCCAGCAGCTCAGTTGACAGCCACTGAGACAGCAAGTGAGCCAGAAGCAGCTCCAAATCCCTTAGGTTCTCGCAGTCAACGCTCAGAGCAGGAAGATGCGGTTCCTGCCGCTCCCGTTCAAAAGACATCTTACGGTCCTATTCCAGAACCGCTTGATGAAAAGGAATTACAGGTTCCTAAGACACCTTTCTACAAGAAAAAAGCTTTCCTTTATCCAGTTTTAGGACTTTTAGGGATTGCTGTAGCGGGCACGGGGCTTTACTTTGCTCTGGGGCATAATTGGGGGCACAAGACCGTAACAAGCTCCAGCTCTTCAACATCGCAGTCCAGCAAAAAGAGCTCGTCTTCCTCTAGCTCTGATAATATTGCCAAGGATTTGAAGTCCTTTAATGATGAGTATGCTGCATTCTTCACAGATAGCAATCAAACAGCTGTCAAAAACAGTAAATTTGGTGACTTGGAAAAATTAAAAACCTTACTTGAAAAGCTAAAAGGCAGCAAAGACTATGATGCAGCCAAGAGCAAGTATGATTCCTTGGTCAAGCAGATTTCGGCTATCCAAAGTGTCAATTCACAGTTTGATGGCGGAGCGATCACTGACGGTGTCTTGAATAAGGAAGCCAAGGCCAATACAAATGCGACTTTCTCAGATGTATCAAGTGGCAATGCTAAGCTAGATGAAGTTCTAAAAGCAGCGATTGCCCAAGGACGTAGCCAACAGGTACCAACACCAGCGCCTGCTACTGATCAGGGAGGCACAGGGGCAGGTACAAGTGGAGGTTCAAGCTCGTCTGCTTCTGGTTCAGGCGCTTCCAGCTCATACTCTGGCTATGGTCTTCCTAGCAATGGAGTAAATCTGCAGAGAGATCTCAGTCGTGTTCCTTATAATCAAGCAGCTATTGATGACGTCAACAATCCAGCTTGGACATTCAATCCTGGTGTTCTAGAGAAGATTTTGCAAACTTCTCGTGAGCGTGGCTATATTTCTGGTGATAACTATATCCTGGAACGCGTCAATATTATTAAAGGAAACGGCTACTATAACCTCTTCAAGCCAGACGGCACCTACCTCTTCAGTATCAACTGTAAGACTGGATACTTTGTTGGAAATGGACCAGGTCATGCTGATTCGCTTGATTTCTAGTCATCTGTGAACATTTCTTCAGCAGCTGGCTTTCAAGTCTGTTGATGGATTTGATTATACATGCACAAAAAAAGTTCTCGATTTCGAGAACTTTTTACTGTTTTAAATCACATGGCGTTCAAAGGCATCGTCAGAGATTCCTTGGCTGAGAATGAGCTTAGCCCATTCTTTGGCTGAAAAGAGGCTGTGATCCTTGTAGTTTCCGCAGGATTCAATGGTTGTTCCAGGGACATCTTCCCAGCTAGTTGACTCAGCGATTTCTTCCAGACAGGATTTGATGACCTGAGCAATCTGGCTGGAGCTGTGTTGGCCCCACATAATCATATGAAAACCAGTACGGCAGCCAAAAGGCGAGCAGTCAATCATACCATCAATGCGCTTGCGAATCAGCATAGCCAGCAAATGCTCGATGGTATGCAGGCCAGCAGTCGGAATGGAATCTTCATTAGGCTGAACCAGACGGATATCAAAATTGGAAATGATATCGCCTTTAGGGCCAGTTTCCTCTCCGATGAGGCGAACGTAAGGCGCTTTGACGATGGTGTGATCCAGCTCAAAGCTTTCAACGATAACTTCTTTAGACATGGTTTCTCCTTTACAATGTAGCGAGTGCGAGAAGGTTTTTCTAGTGAGATCAAGCCATAAGTTTGTCTTGTTAGGTAAGAAAAAGCCCGTCTCATTGACACCTTTTCTTCTCTGATTATAGCATAAAAATTTTTTATTTGGGAATAAAGTTTACATCTTAGGAAAATGAAAAAATTGAACAATCTTGCTTATGGTTTGAGAAAGTTTTGGTACTCAGGCTTCTACAAACTTTGAAGATTTTGTCTCTAAAAAATGGACAAAAGCTTTCTTGTTTTTCAAAAAATAGGTTTGTGAATTTTTTAGATTTGTGATAGAATAGTATGGAATTTTGAATTCAACAATTAAATAGATTTGGAGTAAAAACATGGACCTATTTCCTATAATTATGTCTGTTTTTGCTGCCATCATTGGTTTAGTGATTGGATATGTAAGTGTCTCAGCTAAGATGAAATCATCTAAAGAAGCTGCAGAGCTTACTCTTTTAAATGCTGAACAAGAAGCAACCAATTTACGCGGACAAGCTGAACGCGAAGCTGATTTGATTGTCAAAGAAGCCAAGCGAGAAACAAGTTCGCTTAAAAAAGAAGCACTTTTGGAGGCAAAAGAAGAAGCCAGAAAATATCGTGAACAAGTTGATGCAGAATTTAAGTCTGAACGTCAAGAGTTGAAACAAATCGAAAGCCGCTTGACAGAGCGCGCTTCTACCCTTGACCGCAAAGACGATAATTTAAGCAACAAAGAAAAGGCTTTGGAGCAAAAAGAACAAAGTCTCTCAGATAAATCTAAACACATTGATGCGCGTGAAGAACAAGTAGCGGAACTTGAAAAGCAGAAGGCAGCAGAGCTGGAGCGAGTTGCTTCGCTATCACAGACAGAAGCGCGTGATATTATTTTGACGCAGACCGAGGACAAGCTTTCTAAAGAGATTGCGACTAGGATTCGGGATGCGGAGCAAGATATCAAAGAGCGGTCTGACAAGGTTGCGAAGAATATCTTGGTCCAAGCCATGCAGCGTATTGCCGGTGATTATGTAGCTGAGCAAACCAACTCAACGGTGCATCTGCCAGATGACAGTATGAAGGGTCGGATTATTGGCCGTGAAGGTCGCAATATCCGAACTTTTGAAAGTCTGACTGGTATTGATGTCATCATTGATGATACGCCTGAAGTGGTTACTCTCTCAGGTTTTGATCCGATTCGACGTGAGATTGCTCGTATGACCATGGAAGCACTCTTGAAAGATGGTCGCATTCATCCAGCCCGCATCGAGGAGTTGGTTGAGAAGAATCGTCTGGAAATTGACAATCGCATCCGTGAGTACGGGGAAGCAGCAGCTTATGAAATCGGAGCTCCTAACCTGCATCCTGATTTGATGAAAATCATGGGTCGCTTGCAGTTCCGTACTTCTTATGGTCAGAACGTCCTGAGGCATTCTATTGAGGTTGCCAAGCTTTCCGGTATCATCGCTGCTGAGCTAGGTGAAAATGCTAATTTAGCTCGCCGTGCTGGATTCCTCCATGATATTGGTAAGTCTATTGACCGTGAGGTTGAAGGCAGCCACGTGGAAATCGGAACAGAACTGGCTCGTAAGTACAAGGAGCATCCAGTTGTTGTTAATACGATTGCCAGCCACCACGGAGATGTGGAAGCAGAAAGTGTCATTGCTGTTATCGTAGCTGCAGCAGACGCACTCAGTGCTGCTCGACCAGGTGCCCGCAGTGAATCTCTGGAAAGCTATATCAAGCGTCTCCAAGATTTGGAAGAAATCGCCAATAGCTTCAAGGGAGTCAAGAACAGCTTTGCTTTACAAGCAGGCCGGGAAATCCGGATTATGGTTCAGCCGGACAAGATTAAGGATGACAAGATTACGATTTTGGCTCACGATGTTCGTGAAAAAATCGAAAACAACTTGGAATATCCGGGCAATATCAAGGTAACGGTCATCCGTGAGATGCGGGCCGTTGACTACGCAAAATAAAGAAGAAATGCAGTCTAGTAACAGATTGCTTTTTTCTTGAATTATTTGCTGGTCTATTTTGTTTTCCGTATGATTGCTTGATTATTTTTCTATTTTCTCAAAACTCTAGACACATACATTTCTTCCTATCCTCTTGAAATATCAGCCTAATTTTGTTACACTAGATAGAAAGACTGTGAAGGAGACATGATGACGGAACGAGGCTTACTAATCGTCTTTTCTGGTCCCTCTGGTGTAGGAAAAGGGACTGTTAGACGAGAAATTTTTGAAAGCACTGATAACCAATTTCAGTACTCGGTATCCATGACGACTCGTCCTCAGCGTCCAGGCGAAGTGGATGGAGTTGACTATTTCTTCCGCACTCGCGAGGAGTTTGAAGAGCTGATTCGTCAGGGCCAGATGCTGGAGTACGCAGAGTATGTAGGAAACTACTACGGGACGCCTCTGACTTATGTCAATGAAACGCTGGATAAAGGTATTGATGTCTTCCTGGAGATTGAAGTTCAGGGAGCTTTGCAAGTCAAGAAAAAAGTTCCAGATGCCGTCTTTATTTTTTTGACTCCTCCAGACTTAGAAGAACTCAAAGACCGCTTGGTCGGCCGCGGGACAGACAGTGCTGAGATTATCGCCCAGCGCATTGAAAAGGCCAAAGAAGAAATTGCCCTTATGCGCGAGTATGATTATGCCATTGTCAATGATCAGGTGCCGCTGGCTGCCGACCGTGTCAAGCGCGTGATTGAAGCAGAGCATTTCCGAGTAGACCGTGTTATCGGCCGTTATCAGGACATGCTTCCCAAAAATGAAACGATTATTCGATAGAAAGTTAGAAATTAGGTAGAAAATTATGATGTTAAAACCGTCTATTGACACTTTGCTGGACAAGGTTCCGTCAAAATATTCCTTGGTTATTTTAGAAGCTAAGCGTGCGCATGAGCTTGAAGCTGGAGCTCCCGCTACGCAGGAATTCAAGTCTGTCAAATCCACTCTTCGTGCTTTGGAAGAAATTGAATCCGGCAATGTCGTTATCCATCCAGATCCAGAAGGCAAGCGCGAGGCAGTTCGCCGTCGAGCAGAAGAAGAGCGCCTGCGTAAAGAAGAAGAAGAACGCAAGATTAAAGAGCAAATCGCTAAAGAAAAAGAAGAAGGTGAGAAGATTTAAGGTTGGGGATGCTCAATCTTATTTTTTCTGTAATGATGTTTAGGAAAGTGGGGTGAGAATGTGAAGGTAGCAAAGATTATTGTAGATGTTCCTCTGATGCAGACGGACAAGCCCTATAGCTATGCTATTCCAGAAGAGTTTGCAGGAATGCTGGAGGCTGGCATGCGGGGACATGTCCCTTTTGGTCAGGGGAATCGCTTGATTCAAGGGATTGTGGTTGGTTTTGATGAGATGGGAGACCAAGAAGAGCTAAAGGAGATTGCAGAAGTCCTTGATTTCAGTCCCGTGCTGAATCAGGAACAGCTCTGGCTGGCGGACGAGCTGCGCAAGTCAGTCTTTTCCTATAAGATTACCCTTTTAAAGGCCATGCTGCCTAGTCTTCTCAACTCCAGCTATGATAAATTGCTCTACCCGACAGAGCTGCTGAATGATGAGGAACGTTCAGCTATCTTTGGTCAGGAGGACAGTCTTCGCTTTTCTGATTTGGACAAGAAAAGTCAGGCCAAGCTGATGCGACTGACCCAGACTGGCCGCATTCGACTAGAGTATCAGGCGACGGACAAGAAGCATATTAAGACTGAGAAATGGTATCAGGTCAATCATACCGCTTTGCAAAATCATGACCTTCCCCGACAAGCTAAGAAGAAACAAGCATTAAAAGAAATCTTGCTAGAACAGCAGGATAGCCGGCTCTTGGCTAATTTGCGAGAAAACTTTTCGCGCGATATTATTAATTACTTTATCAAAGAAAATCTAATTAACATTGAGGATAGAGAAATCAGCCGTTCTGCTGCTTATTTCCAAAAGGAGCGGCAGCAGCAAAGCCTGACCTTAAATGATGAACAAGCTGCAGCGGTTGCGGCAATCACTCAGAAAATTGGTCAGAGTCATTCTCAGCCAGTCCTCTTAGAAGGGGTCACGGGCAGTGGGAAGACCGAAGTTTACCTACAGGTCATCGCAGAGGCACTGGCCCAAGGCAAGACCGCTATCATGCTGGTTCCAGAGATCTCTCTGACTCCGCAGGTTACTGACCGCTTTATTTCTAGATTTGGCGACCAAGTTGCTATTTTGCATTCAGGCCTGTCTGACGGTGAGAAATATGATGAGTGGCGCAAGGTGGAGCGAGGAGCTGCCCAGGTTGTTGTTGGTGCGCGTTCAGCTATTTTTGCTCCGCTGACAAATATTGGAGCCATTATCATTGATGAAGAGCATGAATCTTCCTACAAGCAGGATTCCAATCCTCGTTATCATGCCAGAGAGGTGGCTCTCTTGCGAGCTCAGTACAATCAAGCTGTCTTAGTGCTGGGTTCGGCAACTCCGAGCTTGGAGAGCCGTGCCCGAGCAAGCCGTGGAGTCTATGATTTTCAGCTGCTCAGCAAGCGTGCAAATCCGTTGGCCCAGATTCCTCAAGTGGAAGTGGTGGATTTCCGGGATTATATCGGGCAGCATGAAGCCAGTAATTTCACCCCGGTTCTGCTAAAGGCTATTCAAGATCGTCTGGATAAGGGAGAGCAGACGGTTCTCATGCTCAACAGGCGGGGGTATTCCAGCTTTGTTATGTGTCGGGAATGCGGGACCGTTGACAGCTGTCCCAACTGTGATATTTCTCTGACCCTGCATATGGACACCAAGACCATGAACTGCCACTACTGTGGTTTTGCTAAAAATATTCCTCAGAGTTGTCCTAACTGTGCCAGCCGCAGCATTCGCTATTATGGGACGGGGACGCAGAAAGCTTATGATGAGTTGGTTCAGCTCTTTCCACAGGCTCGCATTTTACGGATGGATGTAGATACGACCCGTAAGAAAGGCAGTCATGAAGCCATTTTAGAAAGCTTTGGTCAGGGGCAGGCAGATATTCTCTTAGGCACCCAGATGATTGCTAAGGGGCTGGATTTTCCAAACGTGACGCTAGTTGGTGTTCTCAATGCAGATACTGCTCTTAATCTACCGGACTTTCGCTCTTCAGAGCGAACCTTCCAGCTGCTGACTCAAGTGGCTGGCCGGGCTGGTCGGGCTGAAAAGGCTGGTCAGGTCTTTATCCAGTCCTACAATCCTCATCATTATGCGATTGAGTTTGCCAAGCAGCAGGATTATGAAGGCTTTTATGCTTATGAAATGGGAATCCGCCGACAGCTAGGCTATCCGCCATATTACTTTACGGTCGGTCTAACCCTGTCGCACAAGGACGAAGAGACAGCAGTTCGAAAAGCCTATGAGGTTATGGATATTCTGCGAAGCGGTCTGTCAGAAAAAGTGCAAATCCTGGGTCCAACGCCGAAGCCGATTGCCCGCACCCACAATCTCTATCATTATCAGATTCTACTCAAATATCGCTTTGAGGACAAGCTGCAGGCGACGCTAAATCAAGTCTTGGACTGGACGCAGAATCGGGACAATAAAGATTTACGCCTGACAATTGATAATGAGCCACAAAATTTTATGTGAAGCATTTTAGCCGAGATTAAGGTTGTTGTAGACGACTTCTGATATAATAAGGGAAGGAACAAAGAAGGAATCAATAGTTGAAAATGATGAAAATAATATTTATGGGAACACCGGACTTCTCAGCGACTGTCCTAAAAGGGCTGCTGGACAGCGGTCAATATGAAGTGTTAGCAGTGGTAACGCAGCCGGATCGTGCCGTCGGTCGAAAAAGAGAGATTCGCATGACTCCAGTAAAAGAGTTAGCCTTGGAATACAAGCTTCCGGTTTATCAACCGGAAAAGCTAGCTCAAAGCTCAGATTTAGAGGAGTTGATGAACTTAGAAGCAGATGGTATTGTCACAGTTGCTTTTGGGCAGTTTTTGCCTAGCCGCTTGCTGGACAGTGTTGACTTTGCGGTGAATGTTCATGCCTCTTTGCTGCCTAAATACCGAGGTGGTGCACCCATTCACTATGCTCTGATCAATGGCGATGAGCAAGCGGGTGTTACGATTATGGAAATGGTCAAGGAGATGGATGCTGGAGATATGATAGCCAGTAAGGCGACGCCGATTGAAGAGACTGACAATGTCGGAACTCTCTTTGAAAAATTGGCGCTTATCGGTCGAGATCTGTTATTGGATGTTCTGCCAGCTTATAGGGCTGGGCAGATTATCCCTCAGCCGCAGGATCCTAGTCAGGTCACTTTCTCTCCGAATATCAGCCCAGAAGAAGAGAGGATAGACTGGAGCAAAACAAACCGCCAAATTTTCAATCAAATTCGTGGCATGTATCCTTGGCCAGTAGCTCATACCTTGCTGCAGGGGCAACGCTTTAAGATTTACGAAGCAGATATGATGGCTGGTAGCGGTCAGCCGGGACAGATATTGTCTATTAGTAAAAAAGAACTGGTGGTTGCAGCTGGTAAGGGAGCCCTCTCGCTGAAGACGGTTCAGCCTGCTGGTAAGCCCAAGATGGCTATCGTTGATTTTTTGAATGGACTGGGCCGCAGCCTGTCCCTAGGAGATACTTTTGGAAAGTAAGCAAAAAACGGCCCGTTGGCAGGCCTTGGAAATTTTGGAAGAAGTTTTTGAAGAAGGAGCCTATTCCAATATCGCCTTAAACCGGGCTTTGAGTCAAAGTCCGCTGAGTCAAGCAGATAAAGGTCTGGTAACAGAGCTGGTTTACGGCACAGTTGCTCGGAAAATCACTCTGGAATGGTATCTTTCCCATCTGATTGAGGATAGGGATAAATTAGATAACTGGCTCTACATTCTGCTTATGCTCAGTCTGTACCAGATGCTCTATCTGGACAAAATCCCTCAGCATGCAGCTGTTCATGAGGCTATTGAGATTGCGAAAATACGTAAACGAGGCAGCGAAAAATTTGCCAATGCCTTGTTACGTAGGATTGAGCGTGAGGGTGTGGCTGATTTTGAAACAATCAAGCGCAAAAACAAGCGCTATTCGATCCAGTATTCTTTGCCGGTCTGGCTGGTCAAAGACCTGATAGAAGAGTTTGGCGAAGAAAGAGCTCTAGCTATCTTTGCCAGTCTCTTTGTTCGCAGCAAGGCCAGCATTCGCGTGACGGATATGTCGCGCAAGGCAGAGCTTCGCCAGCTTTTAGGGGCTGAGGACTCGCTCTTATCTCCGTCAGCCTTGGTTAAAAGACAGGGGCATTTTGCTGGGCATCAGCTCTTTGAAAGCGGAGCGATTACGATTCAGGATGAGTCTAGTCAGCTGGTGGCTCCTACTCTGGACATCGAAGGAGAGGAGCAGATTCTGGATGCCTGCAGTGCACCGGGCGGCAAGACTGTCCACATGGCTTCCTATCTGACGAACGGTCACATTACAGCCTTAGATCTCTACGATCATAAGTTAGAGCTCGTAGAAGAAAATGCAGAAAGACTGGGCTTGGCTGATAAAATCACTACGAAAAAGCTAGACGCGACCAAGGTGTTTGAGACATTTGGCCCAGATGCTTTCGATAAAATCCTGGTGGACGCTCCTTGCTCTGGTATTGGCTTAATTCGCCGCAAACCGGATATAAAATATAATAAAGAAAATGCAGATTTTGAGAATTTACAAAAAATTCAGCTGGATATACTAGACAGCGTTTGTCAAAGTCTACGTAAAGGTGGTATAATAGCTTATAGTACTTGCACGATTATGGCCAAAGAGAATTTTGAGGTTGTCGAGAAATTTCTGGCCAGTCATCCAAACTTTGAGCAAGTCTTATTAGACCATGAAAGAAAAGATATCGTCAAAGACGGCTGTATCTTGATTACGCCGGAATTATATGAAAGCGACGGATTTTTTATCAGTCAATTTAGGAAGATATCGGAATAAGAGGAGGAAACTGACAGTATGGAAATTTCATTATTAACAGATGTTGGTCAAAAGCGTACAAATAACCAAGATTATGCCAATCTTTTTGTGAATCGGGCTGGCAAAACCATGATCATCTTGGCAGATGGTATGGGCGGCCACAGAGCTGGAAACATTGCTAGCGAAATGGCTGTGACAGACTTAGGAGCTGCATGGGTTGATACACAGATTGATTCGGTGAATCAGGTGCGTGAATGGTTTGCGGAGCACTTGGAAGAGGAAAATCAGCGCATTCATCAATTTGGTCAAGATGAAGAATACAAGGGTATGGGAACGACTTTGGAAGCCTTGGCTATCATTGATAATCAAGCCATCTATGCCCATATCGGCGATTCTCGTATCGGCTTGATTCGTGGTGATGAATACCGTCAGCTGACTAATGATCACTCGCTTGTTAATGCTTTGTTGAAAGCTGGACAGATTACTCCAGAAGAAGCAGAGCGTCATCCGCAGAAGAATATCATTACCCAGTCTATTGGTCAAAAAGACGAAGTGCAGCCTGACTATGGCATGATTACCTTGGAAGATGGTGACTACCTTCTGCTTAATAGTGACGGTCTGACCAATATGATTTCAGACAGTGAAATTTGTGACATTGTCACCAGCGACATCAGCCTGTCTGAAAAAACAGAAACCTTAATTCGCTTTGCCAACAATGCTGGAGGACTGGATAATATCACAGTTGCTCTGGTTCGCTTTGACAAGGAGGATAAGGCATGATTCAAATCGGCAAAATCTTTGCCGGGCGATATAAAATTATCAAGCAGATTGGCCGCGGAGGTATGGCAGATGTCTATCTGGCCAAAGACTTGATTTTGGATGGTGAGGAAGTTGCGGTAAAGGTTCTTAGGACCAATTACCAGACAGATCCTATCGCTGTCGCGCGTTTCCAGCGGGAAGCTAAGGCGATGGCTGACTTGGACCATCCGCACATCGTTCGGATTACTGATATTGGGGAAGAAGATGGCCAGCAGTATCTGGCTATGGAATACGTGGCAGGTCTTGACCTCAAGCGCTATATCAAAGAGAATTCTCCGATTTCAAATGAAGAAGCAGTCAGAATCATGGGACAAATCTTGCTGGCGATGCGCTTGGCGCATACACGCGGTATTGTCCATCGTGACCTGAAACCACAAAATGTCCTCTTGACCCCAGATGGCAATGCCAAGGTAACAGACTTTGGAATTGCGGTGGCCTTTGCGGAGACAAGTCTGACTCAGACTAACTCAATGCTAGGCTCAGTTCATTATCTATCGCCTGAGCAGGCACGTGGCTCTAAAGCAACTGTTCAGAGTGATATTTATGCGATGGGGATTATTTTTTATGAGATGCTGACTGGTCATATCCCTTATGATGGGGATAGTGCCGTTACGATTGCTCTTCAGCATTTCCAAAAGCCGCTGCCATCCATCATTTCTGAAAATCCTAATGTGCCTCAGGCCTTGGAAAATGTGGTTATTAAGGCAACAGCCAAAAAACTGACGGATCGCTATCAGTCAGTTGCAGAGATGTATGTTGACTTGTCCAGCAGCTTATCTTATGAGCGCCGCAATGAAAAGAAATTAGTCTTTGATGATGTTGCGAAAGCAGACACCAAGACCTTGCCAAAAATCTCACCTGTACCGCAGCCAGCAGTTCCACCTGTTAAGCCAACTCCGCCTAAAGCGGAAGCGACTGAAGTTAAGGAAGAGACAGCCGATGCGGTTAAGAAAGTTCCAAAGAAACGTCGTTTGAGAACGCGTTACAAAGTACTTTTCTTTGCAGTCCTATTGGTTTTGGCGGCTTTTGTTGTCCTTCTTTATAATAGCCCATCCAATACCAGCGTGCCAGATGTTTCTGGTCAGACTGTAGCAGAGGCTCGTTCCGCTATCGAAGCTAAGAAGCTGGTTGTCGGAGACGAAAAGGAAGAATACAGCGACAATGTCGAATCTGGCAAAGTCATTAAAACTGATCCACAGGCCAATAGTCAGCGCCGCGAAGGCAGCAAGATTGACCTGATTATCTCCAAGGGGCCCAAGACCTTTGTGATGGAAGATTATACTGAGAGACTGAAAGATGCGGCCGTCAAAGATTTGAAAGAAAACTTTAAGGTTCCTGAGAAATTGATTGAGATTGTTGAGGAGGAATCGGACGAGTACGAGCCAGGTCAGGTGATTCGTCAGTCACCGGCAGCCGGTTCGACCTATGATTTGACTTCTAATCATAAGATCAAGCTGACAGTAGCGAAAGAAGTGACTAGTGTGGCCATGCCTGACTTTGGCAGCATGCAGTACACCTATGCGAATGCACGTTCTTACTTGATTCAAATGGGAATTTCTTCTTCCCGAATTGAGCGAGTTGTTGACCGTTCAGTCACTTCAACTCAGGCAGACTTGGTAACTTCCCAATCACCAGCGGCAGGTCAGACAATTGACCTCAAATCTAATGAAAAAATCACTCTTTACGTGACAGAAGCAACAACACCATCGTCATCTAGCTCATCATCATCATCTAGCAGCTCAAAGAGCAGTTCATCGTCCGATGATGAAAGTCATTCTAGTAGCTCTAGTTCTTCCGACCATTGATGAAGCTAGGCCATCCTTTTAAGCTTTCTGGCTTGAAAGGATGGTTTTTTCTTTTTTGCTGGACAAATTTCCCCATTTCATGCCTTGGACGGAGGTTTTTTGGTTTAATTTTGTTAAAATAGGAAGGTAGAGAAAGGAAACGGCTATGTGGAAGGTTCAATTATTTGTCTTTGTTGAAACAGTCTTATTATCCATGGCATTGGTGACCATGTTGGCAGCTGATTTTTCACGAGTTGTCATTATCTTGGTCCTTTTTTTGCTGCTGCTCTATTATTACTTCGGCAAGCAAAAAGGGAATTTTCTGCTGGTCGCTTCCATGATTATGCTGTTTTTCATTATTATGCTCAATCCCTACGTCATTGCTGCCCTTTTATTTGCGCTGGTTTATGGGATGATTGTGGCCTACCCTTATATCTATAAGGAAAATCAAGAAACCCATCTCGTTTACGAAGAAGATGTAGAAATTCAGAGTGAGAAGAATCGCTGGCTGGGGGACCTGCAGCATTTTTCTAAGGACAGCTGCCAATTTCACGACATCAATCTTTTACGTATCGTTGGGAAAGACACCATTCATTTGGAAGATGTGATTTTGGTCAACCATGATAATGTCATTGTCATTCGAAAAGGTTTTGGCGATACCAAGATTATTGTGCCGTTGGATGTGGAAATTCAGCTGCAAATCAATACTCTTTACGGGGAGCTGAATTTTCTGCATCATCCATCTCGCAAGTTGCGCAATGAAACCATTTCGCTGACGACACCAGACTATAAACGGGCCAATAAGACAGTGAAGATAGTCCTCGTCAGCTTTTTAGGAAATGTGGAGGTTGTCAGAAAGTGAAGAAATCAAATTATTTTCTCATTCTCCTCTATACTTTCTTTGTCTTATTTATCATCTTCCATTATATTTTCAATATTTTCGATTTCACTTGGCAGGAGCTCTTTAATGATTTGGAGCTGTTGCAGTCTTTTGTTTTCTTTGTTGTGATTATCGGTTTATCACTGACCATTCTGATTGTGATAGCAGCTCGCTTGATACAATATCTGTCGGTAGCCCATGTGCAAAAAAATCTTCGGCGTTTGCTGGATGGACGGAGGCTGGAGCCAACAGACCAACCCGAGCTGGATCGCTCTCTGCATCAGCTTGAGAGAAGGCTGCACCGTCTGACAGAGAATCTCCAAAAGTCTGAAAACCAAACCCTGCAGACGGAAGAGAAAATTATCGAAAAAGAACGGCGGCGAATTGCGCGTGATTTGCACGATACTGTCAGTCAGGAATTATTTGCAGCCAATATGATTCTTTCGGGAGTGGCTGGAAATGTAGAACGGCTTGATGGAGAAAAACTGCAAAAGCAGCTCAAGGGGATTGCCGATATTCTTGACACAGCCCAGAAGGATTTGCGGATTCTCCTGCTTCATTTGCGACCTACAGAGTTGGAAAATAAGACTCTGGTCGAAGGTATGGATGTGATTATCAAGGAGTTGACTGATAAAAGCGACATTGATGTTCACTTCAATCATCAGGTTGGGCATCTACCCAAACAGATGGAGGAGCATGTCTTCAGAATCATGCAGGAAATTATCAACAACACACTGCGGCATGCCCAGGCCAGTCGGTTGGATATTTACCTCTATCAGGCACCTAATGAGCTTAAAATCAAGGTATCTGATAATGGCGTCGGTTTTGATCCGCTGGCCCAGGATGAACTCAGTTACGGCTTGAAAAATATGGAAGACCGTGTGCGGGATATGGCGGGCACCTTTAAGCTTTTGACAGCCCCCAGAAAAGGTCTTTCTATTGAAATCACGATACCTTTACTAGAAGGAGAAGATCATGAAGATATTGTTAGTGGATGACCACCAGATGGTCAGATTGGGATTGAAAAGTTATCTGGAACTGCAAGATGATATAGCAGAAGTATCTGAAGCAGTCAATGGCAAAGAAGGCGTTGAGCTGGCATTGGCAAGTCGTCCGGATGTGATTATCATGGATATCGTCATGCCTGAGATGAATGGGATTGAAGCGACACTGGCCATTTTGAAAGAGTGGCCGGAAGCAAAGATTCTGATTTTGACTTCTTATCTGGATAATGAAAAAATTTATCCTGTTCTGGATGCAGGGGCTCACGGGTATATGCTTAAGACTTCCAGCGCTGAAGAAATTCTCCGTGCTGTCAAAAAAGTGGCCAAGGGAGAATTTGCCATTGAAACAGAGGTCAGCAAGAAAGTGGAGTACCATCGTAACCATATCGAGCTCCATGAGGATTTGACAGCTCGTGAGCGTGATATTTTAGGGCTTTTGGCCAAGGGTTATGAAAATCAACGGATTGCAGATGAGCTCTTCATTTCCCTCAAAACGGTCAAGACTCATGTCTCCAATATCCTGTCCAAATTGGAGGTGAGCGACCGCACTCAGGCAGTTGTTTATGCTTTTCAGCACCATCTTGTCCCACAAGAAGACTTTTAATGGTATAATAGAAAAGATTAAGATTGGACAAGGGGAGATATGGACGCAAAAATAAAGTATAAGGCAAAAAAGATAAAAATTGTCTTTTTCGATATAGATGATACCCTGCGAGTCAAGGATACTGGTTTTATCCCAGACTCTATCCAGACAGTTTTCAAGCAGTTGAAAGACAAAGGGATTTTGACGGGTATTGCGTCTGGACGAGGGATGTTTGGTGTCGTGCCGGAGCTGAGAGCTTTGCAGCCAGACTTTTTCGTTACCCTGAACGGAGCCTATGTCGAAGACAGCAAAGGGAAGGTGATTTCTCAGACGGTTATCCCGTCTGATAGAGTGATGTCCTATATTGCTTGGGCTCAGGAAGTAGGGATTGACTATGGTCTGGTCGGCAGCCATGGAGCAGCCTTATCCAATCGACATTCTCTGATTTCAGAGGCCATTGATGTGGTTTATCCAGATTTGCCTGTAAATCCAGACTTTCATTTAGACAAGGATATTTATCAGCTTTGGACCTTTGAAGATAGAGGAGATGGCCTGCAGTTGCCAGAGGCGTTAGCGGAGCATCTGCGTTTGGTTCGCTGGCATCCTCATTCGTCAGATGTCGTGCCGACAGAAGGTTCCAAGGCAGCCGGAGTTTCCAAGGTTGTCGAGCATCTGGGCTTCAAACCTGAAAATGTCATGGTTTTTGGCGACGGACTCAATGATTTGGAATTGTTTGACTATGCAGGAATTGGCATTGCCATGGGCGTTTCCCATGAAGAACTGCGAAAAAGAGCAGATTATATTACAAAAACAGTAGAAGAAGACGGTATTTTTGCCGCTTTAGAGGAGTTAGGTATGGTAGAAAAAGAATTACATTTTCCACAAGTAGAACTTGCAGCAGCAGAAGGTCCAAAAGCGACTATCAGGACTAATCATGGTGACATGAAAGTTCAGCTTTTTCTGGAACAGGCACCAAAAACAGTCGCTAACTTTATTGCCCTTGCTAAAGATGGATATTATGACGGTGTGATTTTCCACCGCATTATTCAGGACTTTATGATTCAGGGTGGCGATCCTACTGGTACCGGTATGGGCGGTCAGTCTATCTATGGTGAGAAATTTGAAGATGAGTTTTCACCTGAGCTTTACAATATTCGTGGGGCTCTTTCCATGGCAAACGCTGGACCGAATACTAACGGCAGTCAATTTTTCATTGTTCAAAATAAAAATCTTCCTTATTCAGCTAAGGAATTGAGCCGCGGCGGCTGGCCTGAAGCTATCGCTGAAGTCTATGCCAGTCAGGGAGGAACACCGCATTTGGATCGGCGCCACACTGTCTTTGGTCAGCTGGCTGATGAAGCGTCCTACCAAGTTTTGGACAAGATTGCAGCTATTGAGACGGGGGCTATGGACAAGCCGGTGGAAGATGTTGTGATTGAAACGATTGAGGTTGAAGACTGATGAAAATCGGTGATAAATTAAAAGGCAAAATCACAGGGATACAGCCTTATGGAGCTTTTGTTGAACTGGAAAACGGAACGATTGGCTTGATTCATATCTCAGAAATTCGTCCGGGTTATATTGAAAATATCCATGATAGTGTAAAGATCGGCCAGCAAGTCTTGGTACAGGTTGTGGACTATGATGAATTTTCTGGGAAGTCCAGTCTGTCCATGCGGACCCTAGAAGAAGAAAAGCACCGCCTCCCTAGACGCCACCGCTTTTCAAATGACCGCTGTAAAATTGGTTTTGAGCCTTTAGGCAGACAGCTACCTATCTGGATCAAAGAGGCAAAAAAATTCTTAAAAGAAGAAAAAGTTTAAAAAATATCCTGTTCCATAAGAGAACAGGATATTTTTGTTAGATAGAATTGCCATTCAATTCCTAGCCGAGTGCTGAATTGAAATGGACATGTTTTCAAAAAATACTAAGCATCAAATTCATAGAGAGCGGTAGACAGATAGCGTTCGCCATTATCAGGTGCCAGAGCAAGGACTTTTTTGCCAGCCCCTAGTTTTTTCGCTACTTCAATAGCTGCGAAAATGGCAGCAGCAGATGAAATTCCTACTAAGAAGCCTTCCTGACCGCCAATATAGCGTCCAAATTCCAGTGCTTGATCAGAAGTTACGCGGACAATACCGTTGTAGGCTGCTGTATCCAAGGTCTCTGGAATGAATCCAGCTGAAAGTCCTTGGATTTTGTGAGGGCCTGGCTTCTCACCAGAAAGGATAGCAGATTCGTCTGCTTCGACTGCGTATATTTGGATGTCTGGATTAACTTTTTTGAGAGCGTGAGATACACCGGAAATAGTTCCGCCAGTTCCGACACCGCCTACAAAGGCATCCAGTCCAGTTTCACCGAAAGCAGCGATAATTTCTGCTCCTGTTGTTCGTTCGTGAACCTCTGGATTGGCCGGATTATTAAATTGCAGTGGCAACCAACCATTGCGTTCTTGTGCGATTTCTTGTGCTTTTGCAATAGCCCCTTTCATTCCTTCGCTGCCCAGAGTCAAGACTAACTCAGCACCATAAGCTTGGATAATCTTGCGGCGCTCTACACTCATGGTTTCTGGCATAACAATGACAACCTTGTAGCCTTTAGCTGCTCCAACCCACGAAAGGCCAATGCCAGTATTTCCGCTGGTTGCTTCAACGATGGTATCGCCAGGCTTGATAAGGCCATCGCGTTCAGCTGCCTCAATCATGCTGAGAGCAATCCGGTCTTTGACAGAAGAGCCAGGATTGAAAGCCTCTAACTTCACATAAACCTCAGCAGCTCCTTCTGGGACCAAGTTGTTCAATTTGACAATGGGGGTTTGCCCAATTAGTTCTGTAATGTTTTGATAAATATGTGACATAGAATACATACCTCAATATAATTTAATAGAATTAGTATAAAATGAAATAAGCGCTTTGTAAAATATAAAAAAGCTATGAGAGCCATAGCTTTTCTTTATGTCAAAACATCAAGGGGACTTCTACTTGGCGCAGTCCTTGATCCATCATCTTCAATTTGCCCTTAAAAAACTCAGTCAGTTTGTCTTTAAGCAGTTCTCTTTCACCTTTGTCAACGAAAAGAAGAGTGGAGACACTATCTGTAAATTCAGTATCGTATTCAGCAAGATTTTCCGCCTTAAGAAAATTCATAAAATCCTGATATTGGCTGTAAGACAGTTGTAGGCGTAGGCCAGCTTGTTCTTTTATCTCAACCAGTCCAATCTCCTTAATAGCCAGAGCAACACTGCCGGCATAAGCTCGAATCAGGCCGCCGGCTCCTAGTTTAATACCGCCAAAATAGCGAGTAACCACAACGCAAAGATTGGTCAAATTGTGCTTTTCTAGGACTCCCAGCATAGGAACTCCGGCTGTTCCGCTGGGCTCACCATCATCGCTAGTTCGCTTTATATCACTCTTTTCCCCAATGATAAAAGCAGAGCAGTTATGAGTGGCCTTGTAATGTTCTTTTTTTATAGCAGCTATAAAAGCGCGAGCCTCTTCCTCAGAGTAAATTCTTTTTACATGGCAGATAAAGCGGGATTTTTTAATTTCCTCTTGAACCATACCATCTTCTTTAATTGTCTTAAATTCCATAACTATATTTTACAAAAAAAAGACGAATTTTGCCAAAAAATTACGAATAAATAAGTATGTTAGAGTTGCAAGATTGTTTAGGACGTATATTTACAGAGAGTCAGTTAGAGTCTAGCTTGCGAGCACAAGCAAAAGAAATTCCCAGTATCCGAGAAGAAAAAGGCAAGCTCCACTGTGGACGCTGCAACAGCTTGATTGAACGAGAAAATCAGCTACCTGTTGGAGCTTATTATTGTAGAGAATGCTTAATATTGGGCCGGGTACGGAGTGACCAAAAACTTTACTATTTTCCTCAAGAGGATTTTCCTAAAAAACAGGTGCTTAAATGGCAGGGGCAACTGACAGAGTTTCAGGGGAAGGTCTCCAAAGGCTTACTGGACGCGCTAGAGAAAAGACAGAATACGTTAGTGCATGCTGTTACTGGCGCTGGAAAAACAGAAATGATTTACCAAGTGATTGCAAGAGTTATTGATAGAGGAGGGTCTGTTTGCTTGGCCAGTCCGCGGATTGATGTTTGTTTAGAACTTTATCGGCGCCTAAAAGAAGACCTTTCTTGTGAAATAGCCCTTCTGCATGGGGAGTCAGAAGCTTATTTTCGCAGCCCCTTGGTAATTGCAACCACCCACCAGCTCTTAAAATTTTATCGGGCTTTTGATTTGTTGATTGTGGACGAGGTAGACGCCTTTCCTTATGTGGATAATCCCATACTGTATCACGCTGTAGAGCGTTCAGTTAAAGAGGATGCTACAACTATTTTTCTGACAGCCACTTCCACAGATGAATTGGATAAAAGAGTTCAAAAAGGTGAGTTGAAACGCCTGAGTCTTCCCAGAAGATTTCATGGTAATCCCTTGACCATCCCTCAGAAAATTTGGTTATCTGATTTTCAAAAACATCTTCAGAAGAAGAAAATAGCACCTAAACTTTTAAAATATATACAAAAACAGAGGGAGACTCAATTTCCTCTCTTAATATTTGCTGCAGAAATTCAAAGAGGAGAGGATGTTGCTCATGCTTTGCAGATAGCTCTGCCTGATGAAAAGCTGGCTTTTGTCGCCTCTACAACAGAAAATCGTCTAGAGATTGTCGAGCAGTTTCGTCGCAAGGAGATCACTATTTTGGTGACAACGACTATCTTAGAGCGTGGAGTAACTTTTCCTGGTGTGGATGTTTTTGTCTTGGAAGCCAATCATCGCCTGTTCAGTCGTAGTGCTCTGGTTCAGATTTCAGGCCGAGTTGGCCGTAGTATGGATAGACCGACTGGACAGTTGCTATTTTTTCATGATGGGACTACCCTTGCTATGGAAAAGGCGATTCGGGAAATGAGAGATATGAATAAGGAGGCGGGATTATGACAGAGTGTCTTTTATGTAAAGGGCAAATTAAGGAGAAAGGCAGTTTTTTACAGCTTTTTCTATTAAAAGGAGAAGAACCAAGCTGCTGCTCCACTTGTTATCAAAATTTTGAATGCATATCTGAAGAGCATTGCCCATGCTGTTTTCGCAACGGGCAATCAGATTTATGTACAGATTGCCAAAAATGGGAGGAAGAGGGGGAACAAGTCCAGCATCAGTCACTATTTACCTATAATGAAGCAATGAAGGAATATTTCAGTCAATACAAGTTTCAGGGAGACTATGTATTGCGCTTTGTATTTGCAAAAGCAGCTAAAAAAGCAGTCAAAATGTTTAGAGAGCATACCATTGTTCCGATTCCAGTCAGTATCGAAAAATTTCAAGTGAGAGGTTTTAATCAAGTGCAGGGGATTTTAGATGCTGCAAACTTGTCATACAGAGATGTCTTAGAGAAAAAAGACACCCTAGCACAGTCGAGCAAGACACGTGAGGAGCGTCTGCAGACGCAGCAGGCTTTTAAAATTAAGAATGGAGTTGATTTGCCAGATAAAATTTTGCTGGTTGATGATATCTATACAACTGGAAAAACCTTGCAATTGGCTAAGCAAATCTTGCTGGAAGCAGGAGTGAAAGAAATTTTGACATTTTCAATCGCAAGATGAGAAAAAATTTGCAAAAAAGGAATGAAAGCGTTATAATGATATTATAAATAAAACATTTATGTTTAGAAAGAAGGTACTTATATGCTTAAATATAGTATCCGTGGTGAAAACCTAGAAGTAACAGATGCTCTCCGTGACTACGTAGTTTCTAAACTTGAGAAGATTGAGAAGTATTTCCAAGCAGAGCAAGAACTTGATGCGCGTGTGAACCTCAAGGTTTACCGTGAAAAGACTGCGAAAGTGGAAGTAACAATTCCGCTAGGCTCCATCACTCTTCGTGCAGAAGATATCTCTCAGGATATGTATGGGTCAATTGATTTGGTTACAGATAAGATTGAGCGCCAAATCCGCAAAAATAAAACCAAGATTGAAAGAAAGAATCGCAATAAGGTTGCGACAAGCCAGCTTTTCACAGATTCCTTTGCTGAGGAAGCAGAAGAAGTCCCATCAAAAGTTGTCCGTTCAAAACACATAGATTTGAAGCCGATGGACTTGGAAGAAGCGATTCTGCAGATGGATTTATTGGGACATGATTTCTTTATCTATTCCGATGCTGAGGACAGCAGTACGAATGTCATATATCGTCGTGAGGATGGAGATATTGGTCTGTTAGAAGTCAAATAAATAAGAAAATAGGGTTGAGAGCATGTTTCTCAACCTTTTTAGATTATAGAAAGTCATACTGTCAGCTGACATAGAACAATTACCCTAGGCACAAAGAAATTAACTTTATACATATAGTTGAAAAATAAACTTCAAAAAAAATTAAAAAAATTGGAAAAAGGTATTGACAGGGAGTGTGGTTGGGTGATATACTAATATAGTTGTCGCGAAAGACAAAGCCCTTTGAAAACTGAACAAGACGAACCAAGTGCAGGGTGACATAGAGATATGTAACCTGTCAAAAAAAACGAAAATAAATCTGTCAGTGGACAGTAATGAGTGCGAACTCAAACTTTTTAATGAGAGTTTGATCCTGGCTCAGGACGAACGCTGGCGGCGTGCCTAATACATGCAAGTAGAACGCTGAAGAGAGGAGCTTGCTCTTCTTGGATGAGTTGCGAACGGGTGAGTAACGCGTAGGTAACCTGCCTGGTAGCGGGGGATAACTATTGGAAACGATAGCTAATACCGCATGAAATTGATTATTGCATGATAATTAATTGAAAGATGCAATTGCATCACTACCAGATGGACCTGCGTTGTATTAGCTAGTTGGTGAGGTAACGGCTCACCAAGGCGACGATACATAGCCGACCTGAGAGGGTGATCGGCCACACTGGGACTGAGACACGGCCCAGACTCCTACGGGAGGCAGCAGTAGGGAATCTTCGGCAATGGGGGGAACCCTGACCGAGCAACGCCGCGTGAGTGAAGAAGGTTTTCGGATCGTAAAGCTCTGTTGTAAGAGAAGAACGGGTGTGAGAGTGGAAAGTTCACACTGTGACGGTATCTTACCAGAAAGGGACGGCTAACTACGTGCCAGCAGCCGCGGTAATACGTAGGTCCCGAGCGTTGTCCGGATTTATTGGGCGTAAAGCGAGCGCAGGCGGTTAGATAAGTCTGAAGTTAAAGGCTGTGGCTTAACCATAGTATGCTTTGGAAACTGTTTAACTTGAGTGCAGAAGGGGAGAGTGGAATTCCATGTGTAGCGGTGAAATGCGTAGATATATGGAGGAACACCGGTGGCGAAAGCGGCTCTCTGGTCTGTAACTGACGCTGAGGCTCGAAAGCGTGGGGAGCAAACAGGATTAGATACCCTGGTAGTCCACGCCGTAAACGATGAGTGCTAGGTGTTAGGCCCTTTCCGGGGCTTAGTGCCGCAGCTAACGCATTAAGCACTCCGCCTGGGGAGTACGACCGCAAGGTTGAAACTCAAAGGAATTGACGGGGGCCCGCACAAGCGGTGGAGCATGTGGTTTAATTCGAAGCAACGCGAAGAACCTTACCAGGTCTTGACATCCCTCTGACCGCTCTAGAGATAGAGTTTTCCTTCGGGACAGAGGTGACAGGTGGTGCATGGTTGTCGTCAGCTCGTGTCGTGAGATGTTGGGTTAAGTCCCGCAACGAGCGCAACCCCTATTGTTAGTTGCCATCATTCAGTTGGGCACTCTAGCGAGACTGCCGGTAATAAACCGGAGGAAGGTGGGGATGACGTCAAATCATCATGCCCCTTATGACCTGGGCTACACACGTGCTACAATGGCTGGTACAACGAGTCGCAAGCCGGTGACGGCAAGCTAATCTCTGAAAGCCAGTCTCAGTTCGGATTGTAGGCTGCAACTCGCCTACATGAAGTCGGAATCGCTAGTAATCGCGGATCAGCACGCCGCGGTGAATACGTTCCCGGGCCTTGTACACACCGCCCGTCACACCACGAGAGTTTGTAACACCCGAAGTCGGTGAGGTAACCGTAAGGAGCCAGCCGCCTAAGGTGGGATAGATGATTGGGGTGAAGTCGTAACAAGGTAGCCGTATCGGAAGGTGCGGCTGGATCACCTCCTTTCTAAGGAGTCCGTAAGGACACACGGAATGCACTTGAGTCTTGTTTAGTTTTGAGAGGGCTATGTGGGGCCTTAGCTCAGCTGGGAGAGCGCCTGCTTTGCACGCAGGAGGTCAGCGGTTCGATCCCGCTAGGCTCCATTATCTAGTTTGACTAGATAAAGAACTTGTCCATTGAAAATTGAATACCGATATCAAATAGTAACAAGAAAATAAACCGAAAACGCTGTGAAAATTAATGAGTTTAAGACTGAAAGGTCAAAAATAAGGTTAAGTTAGTAAGGGCGCACGGTGGATGCCTTGGCACTAGGAGCCGAAGAAGGACGTGACAAACGACGAAATGCCTCGGGGAGCTGTAAGTAAGCACTTGATCCGGGGATGTCCGAATGGGGGAACCCAACAGGTTGATGCCTGTTACCCATTTCTGTTAAGGGAATGAGGAGGAAGACGCAGTGAACTGAAACATCTAAGTAGCTGCAGGAAGAGAAAGCAAAAGCGATTGCCTTAGTAGCGGCGAGCGAAGAGGCAGGAGGGCAAACCGAAGAGTTTACTCTTCGGGGTTGTAGGACTGCAATGTGGACTCAGAATTTATAGAAGAATGACTTGGGAAAGTCAGCCAAAGAGAGTAAGAGCCTCGTATTTTAAATAGATTCTGTACCTAGCAGTATCCTGAGTACGGCGGGACACGTGAAATCCCGTCGGAATCTGGGAGGACCATCTCCCAACCCTAAATACTCCCTAGTGACCGATAGTGAACCAGTACCGTGAGGGAAAGGTGAAAAGCACCCCGGGAGGGGAGTGAAATAGAACCTGAAACCGTGTGCCTACAACAAGTTCGAGCCCGTTAATGGGTGAGAGCGTGCCTTTTGTAGAATGAACCGGCGAGTTACGTTATGATGCGAGGTTAAGTTGAAGAGACGGAGCCGTAGGGAAACCGAGTCTGAATAGGGCGCTTTAGTATCATGATGTAGACCCGAAACCATGTGACCTACCCATGAGCAGGTTGAAGGTGCGGTAAAACGCACTGGAGGACCGAACCAGGGCACGTTGAAAAGTGCTTGGATGACTTGTGGGTAGCGGAGAAATTCCAAACGAACTTGGAGATAGCTGGTTCTCTCCGAAATAGCTTTAGGGCTAGCGTCGACATAAAGATTCTTGGAGGTAGAGCACTGTTTGGGTGAGGGGTCCATCCCGGATTACCAATCTCAGATAAACTCCGAATGCCAATGAATTATGGTCGGCAGTCAGACTGCGAGTGCTAAGATCCGTAGTCGAAAGGGAAACAGCCCAGACCACCAGCTAAGGTCCCAAAATAATTGTTAAGTGGAAAAGGATGTGGGGTTGCACAGACAACTAGGATGTTAGCTTAGAAGCAGCTATTCATTCAAAGAGTGCGTAATAGCTCACTAGTCGAGTGACCCTGCGCCGAAAATGTACCGGGGCTAAAACAATTTACCGAAGCTGTGGATACCTTTTATAGGTATGGTAGGAGAGCGTTCTATGTGTGGAGAAGGTGTACCGTGAGGAGTGCTGGAACGCATAGAAGTGAGAATGCCGGTATGAGTAGCGCAAGACAGGTGAGAATCCTGTCCACCGTAAGACTAAGGTTTCCAGGGGAAGGCTCGTCCGCCCTGGGTTAGTCGGGACCTAAGGAGAGACCGAAAGGTGTATCCGATGGCCAACAGGTTGAGATTCCTGTACTAGAGTATGAAGTGATGGAGGGACGCAGTAGGCTAACTCGTGCGTACGATTGGATGTACGTCTAAGCAGTGAGGCGTGGTATGAGTCAAATGCTTATACCTCTAACGTTGAGTTGTGATGGGGAGCGAAGTTTAGTAGCGAGTGAGTGATGTCACACTGCCAAGAAAAGCTTCTAGCGTTGTATCATACTCTACCCGTACCGCAAACCGACACAGGTAGTCGAGGCGAGTAGCCTCAGGTGAGCGAGAGAACTCTCGTTAAGGAACTCGGCAAAATGACCCCGTAACTTCGGGAGAAGGGGTGCTGACTTTGGTCAGCCGCAGTGAATAGGCCCAAGCAACTGTTTATCAAAAACACAGCTCTCTGCTAAATCGTAAGATGATGTATAGGGGGTGACGCCTGCCCGGTGCTGGAAGGTTAAGAGGAGTGCTTAGCGGTAACGCGAAGGTATGAATTGAAGCCCCAGTAAACGGCGGCCGTAACTATAACGGTCCTAAGGTAGCGAAATTCCTTGTCGGGTAAGTTCCGACCCGCACGAAAGGCGTAATGATTTGGGCACTGTCTCAACGAGAGACTCGGTGAAATTTTAGTACCTGTGAAGATGCAGGTTACCCGCGACAGGACGGAAAGACCCCATGGAGCTTTACTGCAGTTTGATATTGAGTGTCTGTGCCACATGTACAGGATAGGTAGGAGCCTATGAAATCGGGACGCCAGTTTCGATGGAGGCGTTGTTGGGATACTACCCTTGTGTTATGGCCACTCTAACCCGGTAGGTTTATCATCTACGGAGACAGTGTCTGACGGGCAGTTTGACTGGGGCGGTCGCCTCCTAAAAGGTAACGGAGGCGCCCAAAGGTTCCCTCAGACTGGTTGGAAATCAGTCGCAGAGTGTAAAGGTATAAGGGAGCTTGACTGCGAGAGCTACAACTCGAGCAGGGACGAAAGTCGGGCTTAGTGATCCGGTGGTTCCGCATGGAAGGGCCATCGCTCAACGGATAAAAGCTACCCTGGGGATAACAGGCTTATCTCCCCCAAGAGTTCACATCGACGGGGAGGTTTGGCACCTCGATGTCGGCTCGTCGCATCCTGGGGCTGTAGTCGGTCCCAAGGGTTGGGCTGTTCGCCCATTAAAGCGGCACGCGAGCTGGGTTCAGAACGTCGTGAGACAGTTCGGTCCCTATCCGTCGCGGGCGTAGGAAATTTGAGAGGATCTGCTCCTAGTACGAGAGGACCAGAGTGGACTTACCGCTGGTGTACCAGTTGTTCTGCCAAGAGCATCGCTGGGTAGCTATGTAGGGAAGGGATAAACGCTGAAAGCATCTAAGTGTGAAACCCACCTCAAGATGAGATTTCCCATAACGCAAGTTAGTAAGAGCCCTGAGAGAAGATCAGGTTGATAGGTTAGAAGTGGAAGTGTGGTGACACATGGAGCGGACTAATACTAATCGCTCGAGGACTTATCCTAGAATAAGAGCTTCATCAGAGTGCAGCGAATGGTTTAGAGAAATGTGAGATTTGATATTGTATTCAATTTTGAGTTGACAAGGCTTGTCTGAGAGGACAGGAAAGTTAATTCAATAGTTAAGTGACGATAGCCTAGGAGATACACCTGTACCCATGCCGAACACAGCAGTTAAGCCCTAGAACGCCGGAAGTAGTTGGGGGTTGCCCCCTGTGAGATATGGTAGTCGCTTAGCGAAGGGAGTTTAGCTCAGCTGGGAGAGCATCTGCCTTACAAGCAGAGGGTCAGCGGTTCGATCCCGTTAACTCCCATATTCTGAAAAGAATAGGTCCCGTAGTGTAGCGGTTATCACGTCGCCCTGTCACGGCGAAGATCGCGGGTTCGATTCCCGTCGGGACCGTTGAAGTCGAGAAGATTTCAATAAAAGTAAGAGACTCGTTAGCTCAGTTGGTAGAGCATTTGACTTTTAATCAAAGGGTCACTGGTTCGAGCCCAGTACGGGTCATAAGAGCGGGTTTGGCGGAATTGGCAGACGCACCAGATTTAGGATCTGGCGCTTTAGGGCGTGGGGGTTCAAGTCCCTTAACCCGCATATAAGATAATAATGAGCCGGCTTAGCTCAGTTGGTAGAGCATCTGATTTGTAATCAGAGGGTCGCGTGTTCAAGTCATGTAGCCGGCATTTTTGAATAGGATGCGAACGTAGTTCAGTGGTAGAACATCACCTTGCCAAGGTGGGGGTCGCGGGTTCGAATCCCGTCGTTCGCTTGAGGCGGCCGGGGTGGCGGAACTGGCAGACGCACAGGACTTAAAATCCTGCGATTGGTAACGATCGTACCGGTTCGATTCCGGTCCTCGGCATAGACTTGTAAGAGGCAGTAGAAGAAGATGAGCACCCTTAGCTCAACTGGATAGAGTACCTGACTACGAATCAGGCGGTTAGAGGTTCGACTCCTCTAGGGTGCATTAAATTATTTGTTTTTTTCTTAATTTTTGCTATAATGATTTTAATATGAATAGTGAGCACCCTTAGCTCAACTGGATAGAGTACCTGACTACGAATCAGGCGGTTAGAGGTTCGACTCCTCTAGGGTGCATTTGCAAGCGAAGTCTTAGGGCTCCGTTTTTAGATTGTTTAAGCACCGGGAAGTAGCTCAGCTTGGTAGAGTACTTGGTTTGGGACCAAGGTGTCGCAGGTTCGAATCCTGTCTTCCCGACTAGATAACATCAAAGATAGATGTACTGATCTATCTTTTTTGTTTTTAAGAAAACTGTTTGTTCATTATCCGAAACTTAGCTAACATATGTTGTTAAGCTCTTTTAGTTATAGTCGGATTTAATAAGCAATACAATCTTTTAGAACTACTGGTCTTGTCTCTTTGTATAATCCTATTAGAAAGCGAGGGATTTGATTACTTAACTAGGTTTAGTTTAATTTTAAAGACTAGTGTTCCGGGAGTTTAGCATCTATCAAGCTGCTGAAATGTACTTTCCATTTGAGATGAGTAATATTAAAGACAAAAACCTCTGATAGCTGTGAATAGTTGCCTTCAGAGGTTTTTATATGTGCTGAGTTGGATTTACTACATCAAAGAGTATTCGTCAGATAGCATAATGGTTTCTTTGCCCTTGTTATCAACGATGTAGACTTTTCTGGGAAAGAAAGGGTCAAATTGATAGTTTAAGTCAAATGAAATAATGGTGTTGAAGTTTTTTTGTGAGAAGCGAAGAGATACTCTTCCTTGGCTATTGATGATTTCGAACTTGAGGACTGGGCGAAGTTCAAAGACTCCTTTGAGATTGTTATCAATAACGTACCAGAATGAGTCTATAATTTCTTCAGGGAGGCTCGTCATGATGCCAAAGCTGGCATATCGTCCGAGAGTATTTGTAAATGCCATGGGAGACTCCTTTCTTACAGTCTGGATTTTCTTATATGATACCTGAAAATGCTTGAGATTGCAAGAATTTGACCTCTGGTGAGGGCGAATTAGATAAAAGAAAAAGAGCTTACGCTCTTTGACAACTTTATCGATTCTTTAGTTCAACATAACGTTTGTACCAAATATTGACATAAGCATCTGAAAATGGACCTCTTCCGTTGTTAATCCAATCAACTAGGATTTTGACATTTTCTTTGAGAATGAAATCCAAATCATCAGAATAGTGCATCTGTCTTTTGTGGCGTTCATATTCTTCTACATCCAACAGGCGTTTTTCACCATCAGCAAAGACTTTGACGTCTAAATCATAGTCAATGTATTTTAGAGCTTCATTATCCAGATAGTAAGGGCTGGCTAGGTTGCAGTAGTATGAAGTTCCATTGTCTCGAATCATGGCAATGATATTAAACCAGTATTTTTTATGAAAATAGACAATGGCTGGTTCACGTGTTACCCAACGTCGGCCATCACTTTCTGTTACCAGTGTGTGGTCATTAACGCCAATAATGGCGTTTTCTGTTGTCTTTAGTACCATGGTATCTCGCCAGGTGCGGTGAAGATTCCCATCATGCTTATAACTTTGAATTGTAATAAAGTCGCCTTCTTTTGGAAGTTTCATAACTTACCAACTTTCTACAATTTATAAGTTTATCTTCTTTATTGTAACATATTTTCATAGAAATGCATAAGTTTTCATAGAAAATCTTAAAGATATTCTCTCAGAGCGCTAGCGATGTCGGAGAAATCATAGCCTTTGCGAGCGAGAGCTTGGGTCAGCCGCTGTTTTAAGTCATAGCCGTCGTACTTTTTTGAGTACTTGCGGTATTGCTTGTCTAGCTCTTTATAGAGAAGCTCTTGCTGGTTTTCTTGGTCTTCTTCGATTTCCAAATGCTGATAGGCAGTTTTGGCTTGGCTGTATGAAAAACCTTTGTTTATCAAGGATTGAAGTATTTTATCTTGTAAAGCCTTGCTGGGCAGTTTTTCTTGGTATTTTTTGAGCAGCTTTTCGGCAACCTTGTTTGTTAGTTCAGTAAAATCAAACTGGCTCAATTCTTCTTCTATGATAGTGCTAGAAATCCCTTTTTGACTGAGTTTTTGCTTGAGAACAAAAGCGCCTTTGTCACCAGTGAGAAGGTTGGATTGGATAAAAGAATGAGCATATTTTCTATCATTAATCCAATTATCCTTTTTTAGATTGTCCAAGACCTGGCTGGTGATTTCTGGTTGGATGTCGTGCTGTGTTAAGTAGTCTTTAACTTCCTTAGTAGTTCTTTGCTTGAAGGAGAGATGGTAGAGAGCTAGGTTTTTGCCATAGGAAAATTGCGCATAATCTTGAATTTCTGATTGTTCCTGCTCTGTGATTTCCATTCCTTTGGACAACATGAAGCGAACGATCGTGTCTTCTGTAATATAGAGCTTTTCACTGCCGTCCAACTCCAAGAGGTAGAGTCTTTTTTTCTTTTCGATTTTTGTGATTTTCATAAGAGATTTTGGTAGAATCCTTTCTTTTAGCCAAATGCTTCAAAGGCAGCTATCAAGCGCAGTTTGTCTGTATCAACATCCTTCCTGCCATAGTAGTCAAGAAAGAGCTCTGCGTATTGGGGGTCAGATAAATTATAAGTAAGAGACCAGATCGCCCAGTAAAGGTCAATGTGGCGATCGCTAAGGCCGGAGAGGCCAACGTCAATAAAGCAGGAGAAGGTTGCTGCGTCTTTCAGAATGAAATTAGGCAAGCAGGCATCTCCGTGGATCAAGGCGTCCGCCGTCAGTAGCTGTCCCTGCTCTTGGATAAGCTGGTAGGCTTCCTCACGACTTGAGATGTGAAATTGAGGCAGCAAGGCTTTTTGATAAAAGCATCCTTTCCGATAATTTTCCGATGCTTGTTCTTTATAGTGCTCGAGGCGATGCTTGATTGGGAAATGCTGGGGTTGGATGCTGTGAAGTCTTTTGAGTGCGGCAGCCATCGTTTGGCAAAGTTCTTCTGGCTGTTGGAAAAAGGATAGGGCGTCCTTGCCCTCGGCTTCTTTAGTCAGTAGGTAGTCTTTATCCTCCGACAAGTAGTGAATAACAGGCACACCGAGTCCTTGCTTCTCAAACCATTTGGCAAGTGTGGCTTCTTGGGTTAACTGACCTTTTTGGTCGATTTTCAAATAATAGCCCGTATCGGCATAGAAAACATTGGCTGCAGAATGTGAGGAGCTGTCGTAAAAGTTGGCTCCCTCTAGATAAGTTCGTATTTGCTCAGGGAATTGGGCTAGTGGAAGGGATATTTTTTCTGATTTCATACTTTTATTGTACCATATTCTCAACTAATGCGAGGCAGCGTGGTATAATAGAAGCATGAATGTGAAAGTGAAACAAAGAATCCCTTTGAAAATTAAGAAAATGGGGATTAATGGTGAAGGGATTGGATTTTATAAGAAAACGCTGGTCTTTGTGCCAGGGGCTTTGAAGGGTGAGGAAGTCTACTGTCAGGTGACCAGAGTTCAGCGTAATTTCATCGAGGCCAAGCTCTTGACCATCAACAAGCGGTCGAAATTTCGGGTGGAAGCACCTTGTGAGATTTATAATAGCTGTGGGGGCTGTCAAATCATGCACCTCCATTATGACAAGCAGTTGGAGTTTAAGGAAGATTTGCTGCGTCAGGCCTTGAAAAAATTTGCGCCAGCTGGTTATGAAAACTATGAGATTCGTCCGACTATTGGTATGCACGAGCCACTTTATTATCGAGCTAAACTGCAGTTTCAGACTCGGAAATTTAAGGATGAGGTCAAGGCTGGGCTCTATGCCCAGAATTCGCACTATCTGGTCTCGCTGAAAAACTGTCTGGTTCAGGACAAGGTGACGCAACAGATCATAAATAAGGTGGCTCGGCTTTTAGGCAAGTATAGGCTGCCTATCTATGATGAACGCAAGAACGCTGGGGTACGCACGGTCATGATTCGCAGGGCCAGAAAGACGGGGCAGGTGCAGATGATTTTTGTGACAGGGCGCAAGCTAGACTTTTCTCCAGTCGTCCGAGACCTGGTGGCTGAATTTCCAGAGTTGGAGACAGTGGCGGTCAATTATCATACGAGCAAGTCCAGTGAGATTTACGGGGATAAGACAGAGATTATCTGGGGCGAGAAGGCCATCCAAGAAGGAGTGCTGGACTATGAGTTCTCCCTATCGCCTCGAGCTTTCTATCAGCTCAATCCTGAGCAGACAGAGGTGCTCTACGGGGAGGCGGTTAAGGCGCTGGATGTGACGAGAGAAGACCATTTGATTGATGCCTATTGCGGAGTGGGGACCATCGGCTTTTCCTTTGCTAAAAGGGTCAAGTCTCTGCGGGGTATGGATATCATCCCTGAGGCCATTGAAGATGCCAAGCGTAATGCGAAACGAATGGGATTTGATAATACACTCTATGAGGCTGGGACGGCAGAGGAGATTATTCCTCGCTGGTATGCTGAGGGATATCGGGCGAATGCCTTGATTGTTGATCCGCCGCGAACAGGTCTGGACGATAAGCTACTGGAGACAATTGTCCACTATGCACCTGAAAAGATGGTCTACGTTTCCTGCAATGTCTCAACTCTGGCTCGGGATCTGGTCAAACTCAGTAAGGTCTACGATGTCCGCTATATCCAGTCGGTTGATATGTTTCCTCATACTGCTCGGACCGAGGCAGTGGTGAAATTATCCAAGAGAGATAGCTCTCGTTCGAGTTAATTAGAAACGGCTTACAAGAGTTGATAAATCATTCTAAAAAGGACTTAGTTTTCTCTAATACAGGGCTAAGTCTTTTCTTTTGTCAAAATTGCAATGGTTTTATAGGGATCTAGTCTTAACCTAGTCAATTAGTCACAAAAAGAGAACACTCGTTAAGTGTTCTCCAATGGCAATCAGTTATATTGGAATAAACCGAAGACTAGGACTGCAAGGACGGCACCAATGATTGGTCCGACAACTGGAATCCAAGCATAGCTCCAATCGCCATTTCCTTTGTTTGGAATGGGAAGGAGACTGTGCATGATGCGAGGACCTAAGTCACGAGCAGGGTTGAGGGCATAGCCTGTTGTTCCCCCAAGTGAGAGACCAATTCCGACAATCAGTGTTCCAACTGCAAAAGTGCCAATGCCTGCTTGCAGCTTATAAAGTCCAAGAGCGAAAATAGTCAGCACAAGAACAAAGGTTCCAAGGATTTCACTAATCAGGTTAGAGAAGGTATCTTTGATAGCTGGGCCTGTGCTGAATGTGCCTAGGACGTTAGCTGGATTTTCTTCAGCTAGATAGTGAGGTTTGAACTGTAGGAAAACGAGGAACTGTCCGACCATAGCACCAGCAAATTGAGCGAGGATATACGGAAGAACAGATGCCCAAGGCAAATCACCTTTCAGAGCTACTCCGAGAGTTAGGGCAGGATTCAGATGGGCTGGTCCAAGGTTGCCGGATACAAAAGCAGCGATAGCAACGGCAATCCCCCATCCCATGGTAATCACAATCCAACCTGAATTGTGACTCTTTGTTTTAGGAAGAACCACACCTGCAACTACACCATTTCCCAAAAGGAGCAAGAGCAGTGTTCCTAAAAATTCGCCAAATATTTCTTTCATCATTTATGTTACTCCATTTAAAAGAAGGGGGGCAGACAGTTCTTGGTCTACCGCCTCTTCTCGTATTTTCTATTTTTTTAATTCTTCTAAATCGTTATTTGCAAGGGCAGCTTGAATATCTTTTCGGTAAGCTGCTTTTTCTGCTTCTGTCCAGTCGTAGAATCGTCCCATTTCATCCAGAACAGGCTCAACAATAGCGTCTAAACCATCCCGCATAAAGAGCATGTGGTTTGTCCGGCGAAGCAGGAAGTCAACAGGGCTGAGTGCTAATTCGTTACGCATAGCATAATGCAGTGACAAGGTATCCGCTAGGCTGAGACCTGGTGCTTGGTCGATGCTGTGTGCGAGGGCAAAGACTTTAGGAGCATTTGAACCGTAAAGGTTTGCAAGATAGAAGGCTTCTTTGCTGTCTAAGCCGCGTGAGACACCAAGTTGAGCAAAAGCTTCGATTTCGGAATCCACATTAGCTGGATTGAGCTCTCCGCCTGAAACAGGGTAGGTCTTAGAGTTGATGAGCTTGAAGCTGCGGTCAAATTCTGCTTTAAGGATTTCAACGACACGCTCCATAGCACCTTCCGCCATCTTACGATAGTCCGTAATCTTACCGCCAGCAAGGGTCAAGAGGCCATTGTTATCACGTTCCAGGCTGGAACCGCGGGACACGGCAGATGGATCCAAGTGTTTTTCAGAAGTGCTGCTTTCGAGTTGCGTAACAGCTGCTTCAACATCCTCACGGGATTTTTCTTTAGCCAGATAGCTCTCAACAGTCGCAATCAGTGCATTGAAACTTTCGTCGCTAATGGTACCGTTGTTTCCGCCATTGTAGTCAGAAGCACTGTTTCCAGCAATCAGAGGACGCAGACCTGCCCAACTGCTTTCGATGTCGTCAATCGTGATCTTTGCTTCTGGGAAGCGATTATTGACAATGCCCAAGAGGTAATCCACATCTTCTTGTGTTACTTTTGGATGCTCTAGGTCGCCAGTGTAGTCAGTGTCAGTCGTACCAAAGTAGGTTTTATTTTCACGTGGAAGAACAAATACCATCCGGCCGTCTCCCAAGCCTGTATCAAAGTAGACTGGCTGAGAAACCTTGATCTTGCTAGAGTCAACTACCAAGTGAACACCCTTGGTTGGACGCATTTGTGAGTATTGCTCACCGTCATTTGACAGATTGCGTACCTTGTCGCTCCAAGGTCCAGTTGTATTGATAACTAGGCGAGCCTTGATTTCAAAGACTTCATCCGTCAAGAGGTCACGCGCAACAACGCCTGTAATCTTTCCAGCTTCATCAAAGAGGAAGCCTTCTGCCTTGACATGGTTGGCAATCAGGGCACCGTCTTGGTTGGCGCGTTTGATATTTTCAATTACGAGTCGAGCGTCGTTGTTGCGGAAGTCAAGATAGACACCGCCACCAACCAGACCTTCCTTCTTGAGTTCAGGTTCCCGTTCTAGCACTTCCTCCTTGCTTAAAACTTTGTTGGCAGCAGGAGTGTTGTTGACACCAGCCAAGAGGTCGTAGAGGTCCATAGCTACTTTGAGACGGAAGAGGCTGAAGGTAGCGCCCTCTTCTTCATAAACAGGAAGCAACATAGGATCTGGTTTTGGAATATGAGGGGCAATTTGCTGGACCACAGCACGCTCAGAAACTGTATCTGAGACCACCTCTACGTCGAATTGCTTAAGGTAACGAAGGCCTCCATGGACCAATTTAGTAGAACGGCTAGAAGTCCCTTCTGCAAAGTCCTGCATTTCAATCAGACCAGTCTCCAGGCCACTAGCTGCTGCTTGCAAGGCTACTCCAGCACCGGTAATCCCACCACCAATAATCAGGAGGTCTAAGGTGCGTTCCTGCATTTTTTTTATCGATAATTCACGTGTTTTCTTTGAAAATTCCATAATTACACACTTTCTAACTTAGTCGTTTCATGCTTCTACTGACTTGATTATAAAAATATGAATCAGTATCAGTCGTCGATTTCTGCAAAGACTTGGGTTGCCTTAACGGCTTTTTTCCATCCTTTGTAGAGTTGTTCCTTGCGGGATTCATTCATAGATGGTTCAAAGAGTTCTCCAGTTTCATTGAGAGTGCGGAGTTCGTCTAAGTCTTTCCAGTAACCTACTGACAGTCCTGCCAAGAAGGCTGCACCGAGAGCAGTTGTTTCTAAGTTTTTAGCACGGGCAATATCGATTCCCAAAATGTCGGCCTGGAACTGCATGAGGAAGTTGTTCATAGCAGCACCGCCGTCGACTTTGAGGACTTGAATAGCTGTCTTGGCATCCACCTGCATGGTATCAATGATGTCTCGTACTTGATAAGCGATGGATTGCAGAGTAGCCTTAATAAAGTCTTCCTTGCTGGTTCCGCGGGTCAAGCCAAAGACAGATCCACGTGCATTTTGATCCCAATACGGAGCGCCCAGACCTGTAAAGGCAGGTACGACATAGACTTCGTCATTGTTGTGAGAATCTAGGGCATATTTTTCAGATTCTGGTGAATTTTCAACCATCCGAAGACCGTCGCGCAGCCATTGAATAGCACTTCCGGCAATGAAGATAGAACCTTCTAAGGCATAGTAAACTTTGCCATTAATTCCATAGCCAATGGTTGTCAAGAGGTTGTTTTCAGATAGCTGCATCTCTTCACCAGTGTTCATGATGATGAAAGAACCAGTTCCGTAAGTATTTTTAACCATACCTGGTTCAAAGGCCAACTGACCGAAGAGGGCCGCCTGTTGGTCCCCAGCCATACCAGAGATTGGAACTTCTCCGCCGTAGAAATGGAATGGAGCAGTCTTACCATAGATTTCTGAGTTAGAACGAACTTCTGGAAGCATAGCCTTTGGAATGTTAAGGATTTCCAAAATCTCATCGTCCCATTTGAGTTCCTTGATATTATAGAGCATGGTACGGGCTGCATTTGAGTAGTCGGTCACGTGAGAAGCACCGTCAGTCAATTTCCAAACCAGCCAGGTATCAATAGTACCAAAGAGCAATTCGCCCTTTTCAGCTCTTTCTTGCGCACCTTCTACATGGTCCAAAATCCAGCGAACCTTGGTAGCAGAGAAATAAGCATCAATGATTAAACCAGTCTTTTCATGGAATTTTTCCACATAGCCTTGGCTTTTCAGCTGTTCAGCCAGAGGAGCAGTCTGACGAGACTGCCAAACGATAGCATTATAGATAGGAAGACCAGTATTCTTATCCCAGACGACAGTTGTTTCACGCTGGTTGGTGATTCCGATGGCTTCGATTTGGTTAGGTTTGACTCCACTTTCGATGAAGGCACCGGCGATAACGGACTGCACTGAGTTCCAAATTTCATTGGCATTGTGCTCAACCCATCCAGCCTGAGGGAAAATCTGAGTAAATTCTTTTTGACTGGAGCTAACTTTTTCTCCTTTTTTGTTAAAGATGATGGCGCGGGAACTAGTAGTTCCTTGGTCGATGGCCATGATGTATTTTTCTTGTGACATGAACTGTCCTCCTAGTAAAAATCTTGAGGATGTTTCCTCTACAGTAACTAGTATATAAAATAAAACGCTTTCTTTTTTATCAACTTTTTTAAAATTTTAAAAAAAATTGAGGAGATTGTGCGAAAATCACAAAGAAACCTGGATTTCTCCAAGTTTCTTAATGAAATATCATGTGACGGATTTGTGCCAAATCTTCCAAATCTAAGTCATTTTTTAAATAATAGATGGGAACTTGCTGGGTTTGATGGATGGGATTGTTGGTGACGATGAGGTCATATTTTCTGGTAAGGTCGTAGGATTCAATCGTAATAAAGCGATTGTACTCTAAATACCGTCTTAAAATGGCTGTCATCCTGGAAACAACGATAAAGCTATCTGTCAAGTCCATGCCTATCTTGATGACTTGACCGTCGTTTTCAGCAATGTACTCCATCAGCTGGAGCCATTCCCACAAAACCTTTTTATCCAGAGATGTTCCCTGTTGAAAAATAGGGAGTTTACTAAAAATAGTGTCTGCAACTTGTCGATAATCGTATTCGCTCCACAAGTATGGGTGGCGCAATTCCAAGTTGTGCTTGTATTTGTCTTGCAAGAGATAGCCTTTGAAAAGAAAGACACTGGCGCAGAGCTGACTGAGTTCGTAGGTCACCTGATCCTCAATATAATCCCCTAGCAAGTTCTGACCCTTCATCTCTTGAATCAGTTGCGTAATCAGACTGGCAATTTCACCGCCAAAGCCCAGAATATACTCCATGGTGTGCAGAGGCAGAATCCGATGGGAAAGCAGAAATGAAAAGAAAATCATCATTTCGCCATCCTCGAGACTCAGGGTGATGTGCTGTCCAGCAAAGAAATCATTTGTTCGGCGATGCAAGCGCTGGTAGAAGATATTTTCAAAATAGCCCTGCATTTTCTGCTCAATGTTTTGGAATTGACAGGCATTGACTCTTAGGCGCTGTTGGGTAATATGCGCCCAAAGGGCCAAGTCCAATCGCTGACCTTGAGAGAGTTGGGCTCCGCAGAGTTCTTCTAAGACGGCAACTTCCTGCCTTCTTTCTGATTTTTGAAGTTCTTTTTCCCAATCTTGACTAGACCAGACCTTGCGAAAGAGGCAGAAATAAAAATAGCGGATCTGGTGTTCAGGCCCTTTCAGGCGGCCATTTTGGATAGATAGCTCAAACTCTGATAAAATCTGATTTAGACCGGATATATGACGGCCGAGGGTTGCTTCACTGATCATGAACTCTTGGGCTAATTGATGGGCTAAAAACTGCTGATGATAGAGCAAGTAGTTTAAAATCTGGTATTTGACTGCATTGTCCAAAAAGAGCCTGCGAATATCCCGTCCCTTGGTATCAGATGCGATGGACAGGCTGAGTGTTTCGTCCTGAAGCTGGATGGATAGGGCTGCATGATGGTCCGCTGCCTTGTCGTTAATCAGGCTAATGTACTTGGTCAAGGTTGCTTTCGAGAAGCCTGTTTCAGACATAACGTCCTTCAAACTGGATGTAGAATGCTGCTGTAAATAAGACAGGACAATAAACTGCCCCGCTTCACTCTTTTCCATTAAGTCTGCAAGATACATACGAAAACCCTCTCAATTCACTAATCTTAGCTTATCACAAAAGGGAAAAAAGACGAAGCAATGTGCTTTATATTTTCTTATCGTTGTCTAAGGAAATAATAAATTGAAACAATCTGTCATTATGTCTATCTTAATTCGCTATTCCATTTCTTTTGAACAAGTATAAGAGGAGCAGACACTTACACTTTTTTTGCTTTGAGTCTGATCGCTTTTTTATGGTATAATTGTAGAAAAGTGACGACGAGGGAGCAGCTATGGATAATGTGATTGATTTGTCTATCCCAGTGGCAGAAGTGATTGAGAAGCAGCCTGAGGTTTTGGATGTTCTGGTAGAATTAGGTTTTACGCCTCTGACCAATCCTGTCATGCGCAATACAGTCGGGCGCGTGGTTTCTATCAAAAAAGGTGCTGGTATGAATGGCATTGACCTGAATAAAATCAAGCAAACTCTGGAATTAAACGGCTATGAAGTGGTGGGGATTTAGGAATGGCTACTGAACGCATTGAGGTCCTCAAGTCTATCTTGCTGGACCTACATAACGGTGCTTCTGCTGAGTCGGTTCAGGAGCTTTTTAATGAGCATTTTGCAGGTGTGTCTGCTATCGAGATCAGCTTGATGGAGCATGAGCTGATGAACTCGGATACGGGAGTGACCTTCGAAGATGTCATGTCCCTCTGCAATGTCCATGCCAACCTCTTTAAAGGTGCCATTCAGGATGTAGAGGTGGCTGATACCGACCATCCAGGCCATCCTGTTCAGGTCTTTAAGCAGGAAAATCTAGCCTTGCGGGCTGCTCTTATGCGGGTTCGCAGGCTCCTATCCACCTATGAAAGCACAGAAGATGAGGACCTTCTTCCAGAAATCCGCAAGGGACTCCAGCGCCAGCTGGGTTTGGTGGGGCAGTTTGATATCCACTATCAGCGCAAGGAAGAGCTCATGTTTCCCATCATGGAGAGCTACGGCCACGATTCGCCGCCCAAGGTCATGTGGGGGGTAGACGACCAGATTCGAGACCTTTTCCAAGAGGCTAAGATTGCTGCAGAGCAGCTACCAGACACTTCGATTGAGGAAGTCAAGGACAAGTTTGAGACTTTTGCGGCTGAGTTTGAAGCTATGATTTTCAAGGAAGAGTCTATTTTACTGATGATTCTCCTCGAGTCCTTCCATCAGGATGACTGGCTCAAGATTGCTGAGGAGAGTGATGCTTATGGCTATGCCATTATCAAGCCGACAGAGAAATGGATTCCTGCGCGGCACTCATTCTCGGAGGAGGAAGCTGGGGATGCTGCTGATGAAGGAAGCGAAGCGCCAGCCAGCAGAGAACAGTCTAGTGATGGCAGATTTCAGCAGGTCATTGATACGCCGGATGGTCAGGTCACTATTTCCTTTAAGCCCAAGGAAAAGAAGGAGCAAGCCTTTAATCGGGAGTCCCAGCAGCCTTTTGGCCATGGTTATTTGTCTGTGGCGGAGGCCAATCTGATTTTGGACCATCTGCCCATGGAGATTACCTTTGTCAATAAGGACGATATTTTCCAGTATTATAATGACAGCGTGCCAGCGGACGAGATGATTTTCAAGCGGACGCCGTCCCAGATAGGACGCAATGTCGAGCTCTGTCACCCGCCCAAGTTTTTGGACAAGGTGCGGCGGATTTTCAAGGCTCTGCGTGAGGGAGAGCGGGACAAGTTTGAGATGTGGTTCAAGTCGGAATCACGTGGCAAGTTTGTTCATGTGACCTATGCAGCGGTGCGGGATGAGGCTGGTGATTTTCAAGGGGTGTTGGAGTACGTTCAGGATATTCAGCCCTTCCGCGATATTGACAGTGATTTTTACCGGGATTTGGACTAGGTATTTGCAGTTAGAAAGTGAGAAAAATGAGTTACGAACAGGAATTTTTACAGGAGTTTGAAGCTTGGGTCAAGACCCAGGTCATGATTAACGAGATGGCCCTAAAGGAGAGTCAGGCGGTCTACGAGGCGGACCAGGATGAGCGGGCCAAGGAAGCGGCCATTCGCTATGAAAGTCGTCTAGATGCCTACCAGTTCCTTTTAGGGAAATTCGCCAACTATCAGGCGGGCAAAGCATTTCACGACCTGCCAGACGGACTTTTGGGTGAGAGAAATTATTGATTTTTCGCTGGAAAGGTGATAGAATAGGTTCATCAGAGGTGTTTTGAGTCAAGCATTTTACAGAAAGTGGCGGTGCTGAGAAGTCCACAAGTGTGTCAAAACTGGTTGCTGATGAGATAATAAATTGAAATAAAAGTGTCTTTTTGTTTCCTTTTAGGACTAGGCAAGGAGTTGCAGGCTATACTAGCGTATGCCAAAGCGAGCTAACGATGTCATAAAAGAGAAAGAAGAAGAGAAAAGTTGCGGGCATCTGCCCGAAATTGGGTGGTACCGCGGATAAACACATTCGTCCCTGTCATGGATATGGCAGGGGCGCTTTTTTGTAGAAAGTGAGGGAGGAAGATGGAGCAAGCACGATTACCAGATCGATTAGAAACGGAGCGTCTCGTTTTACGAATCCGCACCGTGGCTGATGCTGAGGATATCCATGCTTACGCTAGTTTGCCGGAGGTTGCCTACCCTGCAGGCTTTCCGCCCGTCAAGGCCTTGGAAGATGAGATTTACTACCTGGAGCATCTTCTGCCTGAGCGCAATCAAAAGGAAAATCTCCCAGCTGGCTATGGGATTGTCGTCAAAGGGACTGATAAAGTCATCGGCTCTGTTGATTTCCCCCGTCGCCACGAAGACGATGTACTGGAGATTGGCTACACCTTGCACCCAGACTATTGGGGACGAGGTTATGTCCCAGAAGCAGCACGTGCTTTGATTGACCTAGCTTTTAAAGAATTGGATCTTCATAAGATTGAATTGTCCTGCTTTGGCTATAATCTTCAAAGTCAACGAGTCGCTGAGAAACTTGGCTTCACCCTCGAAGCTCGCATCCGAGACCGCAAAGATGCCAAAGGCAATCGCTGCGAAGGTCTGATATATGGCTTGCTGAGGAGTGAGTGGGAGGATAAACGATGAATGAGATTTCTAACTTCATCCTGTATCCAACTCTAAATGGTGATTTTTAGTTGGATATTCTTTTGCAAAATGACAAACTTTTGCTGACATAAAAGGAATTTTTGAGCTACTTGGTTTTACCGAGTCAACGATAAGTGAACATTTATAATAATGTAGAACAGGAAAATGAGAAGTTTAACAGAACTCAGAAGATTGTGTCGGATTTTGGTAAGCATATTAGGAATATGATGGGGGGAAGAATGAATAAAAAAATTTTTGAGAGGTTAAAAAAGTTTAAAATAACAGCTCAAAGTAATATTGTAGAAAGGGCATTTAAATTTTTCGATTATACTGGTATTAAATACCTATTTATGTTACCCTTTCTTTTTTTAATTATTAATTTAGATAAAACAAGACTAATAAGGGATTTTTTGATTCTAGGTTTTAATCTTTATCAAATATTGATATTAATATTACTGGTTATCTATCTAATCAACTATTACCCTAGATCCAAAAGGATAAAAGATTTTTCTGATAATAAAGAATACCAGAATATTATTACTGTAGTTAGAGAAATAATATGGTCATTTTCTCTTTTATTATTTGTGGGTATTTTGATTAATCATTTTAAGATCAATAAAGTTTATCATGATTTATTTATTACAATTGTTTTCATACGTTTTTATTTTTCATTGATGATGATCTTATTTGGTAGTAGTTTATTAAAATTTTTGTTTCAAATCTTAATGATTACAATCGGTGTTTATACTATTAGTGTATTTGATATTAAATGGTGGGCGCTTATAACGGGCGGATTGGCTATCTGGCATTATATCAATTCAATAGATTTTGTTATTTTTCTAAGAAAAGGTAAAGATATAGAGTCAAAATACATTTCGGATAAAGTGAAATATATATGGCAACGCAATAAGCTGAGTGGATATCTTTTGACTTTTTTATTGTATGCTTCTTTGCTTATATCAAGTTTTTTCGAGAAAAAGAACATGGTCGCTTCTGAGAGATTAAATATTAGGATGCCAATATTAATGATTATTTCGTTTTTGGTAGCTATTTTAATTGCTGTTAATTCATTTATTATAAATCGAAAAAGAAAGAACAAAACAACGATTGTTAAAATGAGAAAACTCCCGAAATGGAAAAAATTAATTGCTATGTATTTAATTTTACAAAAGAAATAAAATGAATTATGTAAGGAGAACACACATGTCTAAACAACTTTCACCTAAATACAATCCAGCCGAAGTTGAGGCTGGTCGTTACCAAAAATGGCTTGATGCCGATGTTTTCAAGCCTTCAGGAGATCAAAAGGCTAAGCCTTATTCGATCGTGATTCCACCACCAAACGTGACTGGTAAGCTTCATCTTGGTCACGCTTGGGATACGACTTTGCAGGATATTATCATCCGTCAGAAGCGCATGCAAGGTTTTGACACGCTTTGGCTGCCTGGGATGGACCACGCTGGGATTGCCACTCAGGCTAAGGTCGAGGAGCGCTTGCGGGAGCAAGGCATTTCCCGCTATGACCTTGGTCGTGAAAAATTCCTAGATAAAGTCTGGGAATGGAAAGACGAATATGCGACAACCATCAAAGAACAGTGGGGCAAGATGGGGCTCTCTGTAGACTACTCTCGTGAGCGTTTCACCCTTGACGAAGGTTTGTCCAAAGCCGTACGCAAGGTTTTTGTCGAGCTTTACAAGAAAGGCTGGATCTACCGAGGTGAGTTTATCATCAACTGGGATCCAGCAGCTCGCACAGCTCTGTCTGATATCGAGGTTATCCATAAGGATGTGGAAGGTGCTTTCTACCACATGAACTACATGCTGGAAGACGGCTCCCGCGTCCTTGAAGTTGCGACAACTCGTCCCGAGACTATGTTTGGGGATGTTGCCGTTGCGGTCAATCCAGAAGACCCACGCTACAAGGACTTGATTGGTCAAAACGTTATCCTACCGATTGCTAATAAATTAATCCCAATCGTGGCGGATGAACATGCGGATCCTGAGTTTGGTACGGGTGTCGTGAAAATCACGCCTGCACACGATCCAAATGACTTCTTAGTTGGTCAACGCCATAACTTGCCACAAGTTAATGTTATGAACGATGATGGAACTATGAATGAGCTTGCCTTTGAATTTGCAGGAATGGACCGTTTTGAAGCTCGTAAGGCTGTCGTTGCCAAGTTGGAAGAAATAGGTGCCCTGGTTAAAATCGAAAAACGTGTCCACAGCGTTGGTCACTCAGAGCGGACTGGCGTTATGGTTGAGCCACGCTTGTCTACCCAGTGGTTCGTCAAGATGGACCAATTGGCTAAAAATGCCATTGCCAACCAAGATACAGAGGACAAGGTTGAATTTTATCCTCCACGCTTCAACGATACCTTCCTCCAATGGATGGAAAATGTCCACGACTGGGTAATTTCCCGTCAGCTCTGGTGGGGTCACCAAATCCCTGCTTGGTACAATGCTGAGGGTGAAATGTACGTCGGTGAGGAAGCTCCTCAAGGTGACGGTTGGACTCAGGACGAAGATGTCTTGGATACTTGGTTCAGTTCTGCCCTTTGGCCCTTCTCAACCATGGGCTGGCCTGATGTTGACTCAGAAGACTTCAAACGGTACTTCCCAACCTCAACCTTGGTGACTGGTTATGATATTATCCCATTCTGGGTATCTCGGATGATTTTCCAAGGTTTGGAATTTACTGGCAAGTCGCCATTCAAAAATGCCTTGATTCATGGTCTCATTCGGGATGAGGAAGGACGTAAGATGTCCAAGTCACTGGGAAATGGGATTGATCCAATGGATGTTATTGATAAGTACGGAACAGATAGCCTGCGTTGGTTCCTGTCAAACGGCTCTGCCCCTGGACAAGATGTCCGCTTCTCTTACGAGAAAATGGATGCTTCTTGGAACTTCATTAACAAAATCTGGAACATTTCCCGCTATATCCTCATGAACAATGAAGGCTTGACGCTAGATGCGGCGCGTGAAAATGTCGTTCAGGTGGCGGTTGGTCAGACAGGCAATGTCACAGACCGATGGATTCTCCACAATCTCAACGAAACCATTGGCAAGGTGACTGAGAACTTCGACAAGTTTGAGTTTGGTGTGGCTGGCCATATCCTCTACAACTTCATTTGGGATGAATTTGCTGACTGGTATGTGGAGCTGACCAAGGAAGTGCTTTACAGCGACAATGACGACGAGAAAGTCATCACTCGCTCTGTCCTCCTTTACACGCTGGACCAAATCCTGCGCCTGCTTCACCCAATCATGCCTTTTGTGACTGAGGAAATCTTTGGACAAATCTCAGAAGGCACCATTGTGACAGCAGCTTATCCAGTGGTTCGTCCAGAGTTTGAAAATGCCGAGGCAGCAGCTGGCGTGGAAGCCCTCAAGGATTTGATCCGTTCGGTGCGCAATAGCAGAGCTGAGGTTAATGTGGCACCAAGCAAGCCGATTACCATCTTGATTAAGACGACTGACAGCGCGCTGGAAACCTTCTTCAAGGATAATGTCAACTACATCAAGCGTTTCACCAATCCTGAGCATCTGGAAATTGCGGCAGATCTTGCTGTGCCTGAGCTGGTCATGTCTAGCATCATCACAGGCGCAGAAATCTACCTGCCGCTGGCAGACCTCCTCAATATCGAGGAAGAACTGGCTCGTCTCGAAAAAGAACTAGCCAAGTGGCAGAAAGAACTGGATATGGTCGGCAAGAAACTCTCTAACGAGCGTTTCGTAGCCAACGCCAAACCAGAAGTCGTCCAAAAAGAACGCGACAAACAAGCCGACTACCAAGCCAAGTACGATGCGACAGTGCCGCGTATTGAGGAGATGAGGAAACTTGTGAAATAGGTATATTATCATTTAATAAGATGAATGTTAATTCATGTTATTGATAACATATCAGTTTTAGGTAGTGAAAGTGAGGATACATATGCCTGATATTAAGAATAAATTGATGATTAATGGGGAGAGTATCTCTGTATATAGTATTAAGACAAGTCAAATAGAGACTGCTGAAGAAATTTTATCTTTTCAAAATGGAGATTTAATTAAAAATGTTCATATAACGAAATTAAATTGGTATAAAAATGAAATTAAAATTGGAGATTTAGTCCTACTAGTCCTTGGTGGGGATAGAAGACCTTGGAAAAATGGTTTAGTTGCATTTGCAAAAGTATATTCCATTGATTATTTGGAAAAATCTTCGAAAAATTATGAATTAGATGTTGAAATATTATGGAAACTACCAGTCGAAATGACTCCTGATGATTTTTATATTTATCCAGATGTAAAAAATGCTCAGAATATAGGTCCTTCTATTAATGGAACTCCTAATCAAGCTATTGGGAAAATATCAATAAAAGCTTTATTTTCAATATTTGCTGCAATCAATAATACATTTATAGGAAAAGAGCAGTATATAAAAGATATATTAGGGGAAGAGAATTTTTCTAATATACTAGATGTTCCTGTCTTAAAAGATTGGAATCCCAAAGATCAAATTGAAGAAGATTTGTCTATTACAAATGGATTTTCAAAAGACAGCAGTCAAATTTTTACTCCAAAAAGTATAAGTATTGACAAAAATACGTATTCTGTTTTTGAATTAAATAGAAAATTTAATAAAAGATTGATTAATCTAGATAGTGATTTTCAGCGTTTAGATGTCTGGAGACCTGGTCAGAAATCAGAATTGATAGAAAGTATATTGATGGGATTGCCAATTCCAATTTTCTATTTTAACGAAGGTAGTAATGGTGAGTTGATTGTTGTAGATGGGCGTCAGAGGTTAACTGCATTTTTTGAATTTATGGATAATCGTTTTCCATTAACTGGCCTATCTATTTTATCACAGCATAATGATAAATTATTTAAAGATTTAGACCCACTCTTACAATCGAGGATAGAGGATTATCAGATACAGTCTTATGTTATAGTTCCTCCAACTGATGATTCAATTAAGTTCCATATATTTGATCGAGTTAATCGTGCAGGAACACAATTGAACAAACAAGAAATAAGAAACGCATTATATAATGGACAGATTACAAACTTCCTTAAAGATATAGTAAAATCAGCAATATTTAGACAATCTACATCAGACTATTTCGTTAAAGATACTAGAATGAAAGATAGGTATATTGTACTTCGCTATCTCGCTTTTGAGTTTTATTTCGAGTATTTAAAGTATGGTTATGAGTTTTCGGATATAGATACACTTTTAGGGAATGCGATGAGCTATTTTAATCAATTAGATGAAAAAACTTTTGATTTATATAGTGCTAAAGTTCAGGTTGGTCTTGAGAATGCAATTTTCTATTTAGGTAAGGATGCTTTTATTAATAAAAATAATAAATCTAGTAGACCAATTAATATGAATATTTTTGAAACTCAGATGTATTTTTTGTCTAGAATACCTCAAAAAGAAGAACTGAAACAAGTTGTATTTGTAAAACTAGATTCTTTATTTCAAGACGATAACTTTATTGATAGCATAGGGAGTTTTCGTGATGGAAAAACAAAGATAGAGACTAGGTTTGAAATTATGGAAAAATTATTGAGGGAAATTAATGTTTAAACAGCTAAAAGTAAAATCGTTTAAAAGTGTTACAGATGTTGAAATAAAACTAAAAAAATTGAATCTTTTTTTAGGAACGAATTCATCTGGAAAATCCTCCGTTCTCCAATCTATTCTAGTACTTTCTCAGGCAGATAAATTGAATTATAAGAATGATGAAATGACTACAAATACTGTTCTGAATGGTGATTTTATTAGGCTTGGTAATTACAATGAAATAAAAAGTAAGAAGGCGACAGATGATATACAAATTTCACTTAGGGATGACAATAATGTTTTTAAATTAAGTATTTCACGTGATATTGTTTATTATGATGTAAATGAACATTTTTTTAACAAAGTAAAGTATATATCAGCAGATAGAATTGGTGCAAAAGATGTTTACCCAGAATCCTTTTCAGAAGAACAGTATTTTCAATCAAATGGTCAATATTTATTTTCGTTTCTTCAGAAAAATAAAAAATTATCTTTGAATGAAGATTTTGTTATGAATCAAGATGGTTCGAATACTTTGTTAGTAGAATTGAATTATTGGTTAAATAAAATTCTTGATACTAAATTGAAAATAGAAGAAATAGAACAAACTGATCTTGTGAAAGTTACATATGATGTAAGAGGGAATATAATATCCAATCGTCCTAAAAATTTAGGGACTGGAACTAGTTTTATAATTTCAATATTAATATTGTGTTTAGGTAGTCAAGAAGGAGATGTTTTATTGATTGAAAATCCAGAGTTACATTTACATCCTAAGGCACAATCTGCATTAACAGATTTTTTAATACATATAGCGGAACACAATCGCCAACTTTTTATTGAAACGCATAGTGATCATGTTTTTAATGCAATTAGAGTAGCAATATCAAGAGATCAATCTGATGACAAGAAAAATTCACAAGAATTATTCGGCATTAATTTTGTTGAACTGGACGAAGAATTTAAAACACTAAATCATGAAATTGAAGTAAAAGGAAAAGGAGATGTTATCAATCCGCAAGATGGATTATTTGATCAATTCGATAATGATTTATTGAGGATGCTGGGGTTATAGTTATGGAGCTGATTATAAATGACTCTTCGTTGAATCAACAATATAGAAATGTTTATGAATTTAAACAATATCTAGATAATATCTTTATTCCTCTCTATACTACATTAACTCGAGAGAAAAATGTTTTATTTTCAAAGTCTGATTTATATTCCTCTAAGATTACTAGTCAAGACACTTTTCATGATTTTTTAACTGGGAAAGTAGGTAAAGGGTTAACGTCTAGACAAAAATTACTATCTTTGATTCATCATTCGCATTACTGGGATCTTGATTCAAAAATTAATAATACCATCTCCTACCAATGGAAAGAAAATAAAGCATTTGATGTAAAGGCATTATACGAAGCCTCTGAACGGGATAAATTACTTATTTCTTTTTACTCAGATAGTTTTGATGTTTTTAAAAAGTTATCTATGACTGTTGTAAAAAGTCATCAAGAAGAAATTATAGTACATAATTTCATAGATTTACCATCTTACGAAGTTTTTTCAAAAAAAGAAAGTGAAAAGAAAATTACAATTGATCATACGAAACAGTATCATGCTGTGGTTTATAAAAATGAGCAAAATCATCCTCCGCATTTTCATATTTTATATCAGGGGGAAAAGCGGGGGGCATACCAACTCCCCGGGTTAGAAGAAAGAGATATTTCTTTTCCAAAAAAAGATAAAAAGAAAATTGATGGTTGGATAAAAGGAAATTTTCAACAGTTAATTGACTGTTGGAACACAGTACATCCAGATAGATTGATTAACAAAATACCTATTAACTCTGAATATTCCTTGGTTTTCTCAATCCAAGATGATCAAAATAATATTCAAATAGAATATTGTGGTAGTTCTTTGGGTACATATTGGTTTGATACAAAAGAACTTAAAGATATACATTTTCCTACAAGTGATATACAGATGATTAAACGGTTTATTGAAGATAAAGAGACGGAGTTAATTGATTTATGGAATAAATTACATATAAAAAAATGAAAGCAGGTAACTACATGACAAATTCTGTAAGTTCGGACCACTCTGAGAAGTACAACATTGCAGCTTTCTTCTCAGGTGTTGGGGGAATTGAGTTGGGATTTGAACAGACCAATGAGTTCAGAGTGGTGTATGCCAATGAATTTGATAAGTATGCGCGTCAGACTTATCAGTTAAACCATCCAGATACCTATTTGGATGGTCGTGACATTCACGACGTTCAGCCAGAGGATATTCCAGCTGAGCGCGTGGATGTGATTATGGGAGGTTTCCCATGTCAGGCCTTTAGTATTGCGGGTTATCGCAAGGGCTTTGATGATGATCGTGGCGATCTTTTCTTCGAATTGCTTCGCATGATTGAGTGGCGTAAACCACGTGCTATTTTCATCGAAAACGTCAAAAATATGGTCGGTCATGACCATGGCAATACCTTCAAGGTTATTCGTGAAGCCTTGACCGAGAACAACTACTTCATCAAGTGGAAGGTCCTCAACGGGAAAGACTATGGAAATATTCCACAAAACCGTGAACGGATTTATATTGTTGGTTTTGATACCAAGGAAGCTTATGATTTGTTTGAATTCCCAGAGGAAATCAAGCTGACTACGACTCTTCAGGATGTGATTAACTTTGGTGACCAGTTAGACGAGGTCTACTACTACCGTGAAGGCAAGCAAAATTTCTATGACCAGTTGAAGTTTGAAGTTACCAGCCAGGATACGGTCTACCAGTGGCGCCGTCAGTATGTCCGTGAAAATAAAAACGGAGTTGTTCCTACCCTGACAGCAAACATGGGAACAGGTGGACACAACGTTCCATTGATTTTGACGGATAGTGGTGAGATTCGTAAACTGACACCGAAAGAAACCTTTAATGTTCAAGGCTATCCTAAATCCTTTAAAATTCCAGAAGGAGTTTCTAATGGTCAGCTATACAAACAAGCTGGAAACAGTGTAGTTGTGCCCGTGATTAAGCGCATTGCGGAGAATGTTGCCAAGGCTTTAAACGAAAGTCAACGACAATCTCAGCTTGAACGCTCAGGGAAATTCGCCATTATCTATACCAAGATGAATGGTCAATTTGAAGGGCAATCCTATGTCAAGGATTTTGTAGATAACTATGACCAGGCTCTTGAAAAAATCAAGTCTTATGATGATGGTCTAGCCCTTCTGTCAGATGAAGAGTATTTGAGATTGGTTAAAAAACAAGGGAATCTTGAGTTTTACAGTATCAATTAACGAATATACTAGAAGATTAGTGAAAATCTAATCTTCTTTTGATATACTGAAAATAGAAAAGAGGGTGCTTATGTGGGAACATCTAAAGTCTGAACAAAAAGAAAAATACAAAACCTTAATTACCAACTTCGCTAGCTTGAGTGAAGCTTTCTCTCAAAAGGCAGAATCCGAAGACGAGGGACAAACAGAGAATTATGTAGCTCCAATTGTTAATTCCAAATTTCAGGAGACTGTTTTCCAGAAGTCCTTTAATGCCATAGGGGAAGATATCGCCAATACTTCCTTTGATGTCTCTGTCGTTGTAGATGAAAATCATAAGTACCTAGTGGGTATCAAATCTTTTGGAATTAAGTCCGGGGACCAAAAAATCGCTCAGTTTAAGAAAGACTCTCAAACCTGGACGGACTTGTTGGGTGATATCAAGTTTCATGCAGATATTTCAGCTGATAAAGAAACAGCGGACAAGGAAAACTACCAACGCTATGAAGAGTTGGCACGAAAGATTGCTACTCTGAGAAATCAGAGAATCGAATCCTCCAAGGCACAGATCAAGGGGTTTAACTCAGATTCAGTCAATGTCGAATCAGTTTATCATGTCCTGATGCCGACATCAAAGGGAGAGAATCCTAAGATTTTTGTCGGTGAGACGACTTATTTACCAGTTGATATTGATAATCTGGTCATTAAAGGCTCAACCACGAAAAATACTCCAACCAATTTCCGTTTTACGGATGGGCAACACCACTACAAGTACACAGCAGCTGACAGCCAGCTCCACATGACATTTAACAACAAAGACATTGTGGTAGATACTTGGGACGTCCATTATATCGAAGATCCTATTTCTTTGTTTGAGAATCTTCATTTACTGACAGCTGAAAAGGGACAATCTGATATCCTAGAAACGGTGTCTTGGGTTATCACAGACAAACATGGAAATGTGGAAGAAAACTCTGGTTTTAATGCCTTTAACGGTGGTTCAAAATTAGCCAGAGACGACCGTGAGCCACGGATTTTAAAAATTCAAGATAAATTTAAGGACAGTCTATCTCTAGAAGAACTAGATTTTGTGACCTACTCTTTAGAAGAAATTCTCTTGAAGAAATGGACCAGCAAGAAAGAAAAAGCTCAGATGAAGGCTATTCGTGAGCGCTTGATTAACTTTGTCCACGAGACTGGCAACGAAAAACTCATTAAAGAAATTGAACAGTTAGTTTATCGTCCAGTTAGCGAAGTTTACATTCCGCTACCTGACTCCAAGAACTTCCATGATGAAAGACCAAATTTCTTTGGTCCTGGATTTGGGACTTTTGAACCTGGCACTAAAAAACTAGCTCTGCCCAAAGAAGAAAGAACTTTTAAACTACGATTCTTATCTTCTGGTGATATCATCAATGCCTACATAAACCAAGAAGCTGGTAAGGCGATTCAATCAACTGATAAGCAAGAAATTCTTGGGAAATGGATTTTGCGTGGTGTTTTCCAGTTGAAAGAACGAGAAGTCTTGACAGGTCAACGACTCAATGAACTTGAAATCAACGGTATTCGCTTAACTAAGTTTAAAAATGGTGAAATCGGTATTGAATTCATCTGGATTGATACCGAAACCCCACCTAGTGATGCCATCGGCTGGGTAAGTAAATAGAATAATAATGATAGTTGTTGAAGATACTGTTTTTCTATCCCTCCCCCCTTTCATAAGTCTCCGACTTAATACTTTCTTTTAAGCCTTAAAAATGATAAAATAAGACAAACAAACTATAGGAGAACATAATGACTAAAGCAAATTTTGGTGTTGTTGGTATGGCTGTTATGGGCCGTAACCTTGCCCTAAATATCGAATCTCGTGGCTATACAGTTGCCATCTATAATCGCTCAGCAAATAAGACAGAGGACGTCATTGCCTCTCATCCTGAGAAAAACTTTGTGCCAAGCTATGATGTGGAGTCTTTTGTGAACTCTATCGAAAAACCACGTCGGATTATGCTGATGGTGCAAGCTGGTCCTGGTACAGATGCGACTATTCAGGCCTTGCTTCCTCACTTGGATAAGGGCGATATTCTGATTGACGGTGGGAATACTTTCTACAAAGATACCATTCGCCGCAATGAAGAGTTGGCTAACTCTGGCATCAACTTCATCGGTACAGGCGTTTCTGGGGGTGAAAAGGGCGCATTGGAAGGACCGTCTATCATGCCGGGTGGTCAAAAAGAAGCTTATGAGTTGGTAGCAGATGTCTTGGAAGAAATCTCTGCTAAAGCTCCTGAAGACGGTGCACCATGTGTGACCTATATCGGTCCTGATGGTGCTGGTCACTATGTAAAAATGGTCCATAACGGAATCGAATATGGAGATATGCAGCTAATCGCTGAAAGTTATGACCTTATGCAGCACTTGCTGGGGCTTTCAGCTAGTGAAATGGCTGATATCTTCACAGAGTGGAACAAAGGCGAGTTGGACAGTTATCTGATTGAGATTACAGCGGATATCTTGACACGCAAGGACGATGAAGGGCAAGCTGGCCCAATCGTTGACTATATTCTGGATGCAGCTGGCAATAAAGGAACTGGTAAGTGGACCAGTCAATCTTCTCTGGATTTAGGTGTGCCGCTGCCATTAATTACAGAGTCAGTCTTTGCGCGTTACATTTCTACCTACAAAGATGAGCGTGTGGCTGCCAGCAAAGTATTGCCAAAACCAGCTGCTTTCACCTTTGAGGGAGACAAGGCGGAGTTGATTGAAAAGATCCGCCAGGCTCTTTACTTCTCAAAAATCATGTCATATGCTCAAGGTTTTGCGCAGCTGCGTGTAGCTTCTAAGGAAAACAACTGGAACCTGCCATTCGGTGAGATTGCTTCTATCTGGCGTGCTGGCTGTATCATCCGTGCCCGCTTCCTTCAGAAAATTACAGACGCGTACGGCCGTGATGCTGATCTTGCAAACCTGCTCTTAGATGAATACTTTATTGATATTACGGCTAAGTATCAGCAGGCAGTACGTGATGTTGTCAGCTTGGCTGTGCAAGCGGGAGTACCAGTGCCAACATTCTCCAGTGCCATTGCTTACTTTGATAGCTACCGCGCGGAAAATCTGCCAGCTAATCTGATTCAGGCGCAGCGTGATTACTTTGGTGCTCATACATACAACCGTAAAGACAAAGAAGGTACCTACCACTATTCTTGGTACGACGAAAAATAGGATAGGCCTATGGCAAAGCGAATTTTACTAGTAGAAAATGAAAAAAATCTTGCCCGATTTGTGAGTTTGGAACTGCAAAAGGAAAGCTTTCTTGTAGATTTGGCTGAGACTGGTCAAGAGGGACTGGCTTTGGCTAAAGATGTGGATTATGACTTGCTCTTGCTCAACTATAATCTTCAAGATATGACTGCCAGCGATTTTGCTCAGCAGCTGAGCTTGATTAAGCCAGCGTCCGTCATTATCGTTCTGGCTAGTCGCGAAGAGATTGCAGATCAGCGGGAAGCAATCCAGCATTTTGCTGTTTCCTACGTAGTCAAGCCTTTCATTATCAGTGATTTAGTGGAGCGTGTCTCCATCATTTTCCGCGGTCGTGACTTTATCGACCAGCACTGCAGCCTCTTAAAAATTCCGACCTCTTACAGGAATCTGCGAGTGGATATTAAAAATCACACAGTTTACCGTGGCGAGGAAGTTATTGCGCTGACGCGGCGGGAGTACGATCTGCTGGTAACCCTGATGGGCAGCAATAAGGTCATGAGACGTGAGCAGCTGCTGGAGCGTGTCTGGAAGTACGAGAGTGCAACGGAGACCAACGTTGTAGATGTTTATATTCGTTATCTGCGCAGTAAAATTGATGTGGAGGGGCAGCCAAGCTATATCAAAACCGTTCGCGGTGTTGGTTATGCCATGCAAGAATAAAAAATTAAAGACTCTGTTCTCCTTAGGAGACGGAGTTTTTTTGCTCTTGTTATAGTATAGATAGGAGAACTAATGGGATTTTTCTAACTATTTTATGCAATCGTTTTCGTTTGAATATAGAAAAAATATAACTCTTGAAGAGAAAATTCAGTATTTTAGGTGCAAAAAAAGAGAAAATTTTTTTATAAAAGCCTTTACAAAATAAAAAATCGTGCTATAATAGATGTATCGATATGCAAACGATTTCACAAAAAGGAGTGGTTTGCAAAAAATATAAGGAGGTCTGAATGATGAAAGATTCATTCAAGAACATTTTTAGCTTTGAATTTTGGCAAAAATTCGGTAAAGCTTTGATGGTGGTCGTTGCTGTTATGCCGGCAGCAGGACTGATGATTAGTATCGGTAAATCGATTCCGATGATTAATCCAAATCTAGGTGTTTTAGTCACTACCGGCGGTGTCTTAGAGCAGATTGGTTGGGGGGTTATCGGTAACCTGCATATCCTCTTTGCTTTGGCTATTGGTGGAAGCTGGGCAAAAGAACGCGCAGGCGGTGCCTTCGCAGCAGGTCTGTCTTTTATCCTGATTAACCGTATTACTGGTGTTATGTTTGGCGTTACCAGCGATATGCTCTCAGATAAGGCAGCTGTAGTTAAAACAATGTTTGGCGCATCTATTAAGGTTTCTGATTATTTCATCAGCGTTCTAGAGTCGCCAGCTCTGAACATGGGTGTCTTTGTCGGAATTATTGCTGGTTTTGTTGGAGCGACAGCTTATAACAAATACTATAATTTCCGTAAATTGCCAGATGCCTTGTCATTCTTCAATGGTAAGCGTTTTGTACCTTTCGTTGTTATCTTGCGCTCAGTAATCGTAGCAATTGTTTTGTCATTCGTATGGCCAGTTGTTCAATCAGGTATCAACAGTTTTGGTATTTGGATTGCTAACTCACAAGATACTGCACCAGTTTTGGCACCATTCATCTATGGTACTTTGGAACGTCTCTTGCTTCCATTTGGTTTGCACCACATGTTGACCATCCCAATGAACTACACAGAACTAGGTGGTGTTTATCACGTTATTACTGGTTCTGGTGCGGGAACAACTGTAGCTGGTCAAGATCCACTGTGGTTGGCTTGGGTAACTGACTTGGTTGGTACGAAATCAGCTGATCCTTCTACTTACCAACACTTGCTTGATACAGTTCATCCAGCTCGCTTTAAAGTTGGTCAGATGATTGGTTCATTCGGTATCCTTATGGGGGTAGCGGCAGCTATCTATCACAACGTGGATGCTGACAAGAAGCACAAATACAAAGGTATGATGATTGCGACTGCTTTGGCAACCTTCTTGACAGGGGTTACTGAACCAATCGAGTACATGTTCATGTTTGTTGCAACACCACTGTATATCATTTATGCATTTGTACAAGGTGCTGCGTTTGCAATGGCTGACATCGTTAACCTTCGTGTGCACTCATTCGGTTCTATCGAATTCTTGACCCGTACTCCTATGGCCATCAATGCTGGCTTAGGAATGGATATCATCAACTTCATCTGGGTAACTATCCTCTTTGGTGTTGTGATGTACCTCATTTCTAACTTCATGATCAAGAAGTTCAACTACGCAACTCCAGGACGTAATGGTAACTATGAAACAGCAGACGGTTCAGATGAAGCTTCTTCATCAGAGTCAACTGGCGGTAAAGTTGCTGAAGCATCTCAAGCAGTAAATGTTATCAACCTTCTGGGTGGTCGCGCTAATATCGTAGATGTAGATGCATGTATGACTCGTCTGCGTGTGACTGTCAAAGATGCTGAAAAAGTTGGAACAGAAGAACAGTGGAAAGCTGAAGGCGCTATGGGCTTGGTTATGAAAGGCCAAGGCGTTCAGGCTATCTACGGACCAAAAGCTGACGTTCTTAAGTCTGATATTCAAGACTTGTTGGATTCTGGTGAAGTGATTCCTGAAACACTTCCGAGCCAAAAAGCAGAATCAGCAGCTGCCGAAGTTACTTATAAAGGTGTGACTGAGGAAGTTGAAACTGTTGCGGACGGTCAAGTCATTGACTTGGCAGATGTTAAAGATCCAGTATTCTCACAAAAAATGATGGGTGACGGATTTGCAGTTGAGCCTGAAAACGGTAAGATTTATTCACCAGTTGCTGGTACAGTAACTAGCGTCTTCCCTAGCAAGCACGCTATCGGTCTTGTAACAGATAGCGGCTTAGAAGTCTTGGTACATATTGGTTTGGAAACTGTTAGCCTTGAAGGTAAACCTTTCGAAGTTCATGTTTCAGAAGGTCAGAAAGTTGCAGCTGGAGATCTTCTTGTAACGGCTGACTTGGGAGCAATCAAGGAAGCAGGACGCGAAACTTCAACTATCGTAGTCTTCACTAATGCAGCAGCCATCAAGTCTGTAACAGTAGAAAAACTTGGTCAATCATCTGCTAAGACAGTTGTTGCTAAGGTTGAATTGTAATATAGAAAAGAGAAATCATGGCAAAATTCCTGACATTAAATACTCATAGTTGGATGGAAGAAGAGCAAGAAACCAAGCTTAATCAGCTTGCAGAACGCATTCTTCAAGAAAAATATGACGTCATTTGCCTGCAGGAAGTCAATCAATTAACGGAGTCTGAACAGGTTGTTCAGGCTCCTTTCTATCAGGCGGTTGAGGGCGCAATTGAGATCCATCAAGACCATTTTGCCCTTTGTTTGGTAGAAAAATTGGCTGAGGCAGGACTGGACTATCATTGGTCCTGGGCCTATAATCATATTGGGTTTGATATTTATAACGAAGGAGTGGCAATTCTGTCCAGAAAGCCGCTGACTCCTAGAGAAGTTCTGGTATCAGAGGCTAATGATCCTAGGGATTACCATACCCGCAAGGTCTTGCTAGCCGAGACTGAGGTGGAAGGTCAATTGCTAACAATTGCCTCCTGCCATCTGTCTTGGTGGGACAAAGGCTTCCAGGGGGAATGGGCTAAGCTTGAAGCAGAGCTTCTCAAGGTTAAAACTCCTCTGGTCCTCATGGGCGATTTCAACAATCCAGTCGGCCAGCAAGGCTACCAGACTATCTTAGCCAGTCCGCTGAAGCTGCAGGATAGTCATGCCGTTGCGAGAGAAGCTATCGGAGAGGCGACAGTAGAAGGGACTATTGCAGGCTGGGATGATAATAAGCATGCTCTGAAGATAGACTATGTTTTCACTAGTCAAGGGATGGATGTTGAGCGCTCCGCTGTTGTTTTTGACGGGAAAGAAACCCCTGTTGTCAGTGACCATTTTGGTATAGAAGTGCAAGTGACTTTATAGAAATAAAAAGATGAGGCAAGACTGGGAACGCAACAGATTTGCCTCGCTTTTTATTTTTGATAAACACATGTTTAATGTAAAATGGTGAAATGTTACACCCCAAACGGCTGTCTTTTGTTATTCTTGAAAACGTGTTATAATGAAGTATTAGGATTTTAGGAGGAAATGGTATGCGTTGTCCGAAATGTGGTGGGAATAAATCAAGTGTAGTTGATAGCAGACAGGCAGAAGATGGAAATACGATCCGCCGCCGCCGTGAGTGTGAGGAATGTCAGCACCGCTTCACGACCTACGAGCGCGTCGAAGAGAGAACCCTAGTAGTTGTCAAAAAGGACGGGACACGCGAGCAATTTTCTCGGGATAAGATTTTTAACGGTATTATTCGCTCGGCGCAAAAGCGGCCGGTATCTAGTGATGAAATAGAGGAGATTGTCAACCGAATCGAGCAAAAAGTCCGCAGTCAGAGCGACAATGAAATCAATAGTGAGTATATTGGATCCTTAGTCATGGATGAACTGGCCGAGCTTGATGAAATCACCTATGTTCGCTTCGCCAGTGTTTACCGGAGTTTCAAGGATGTGGGCGAGCTAGAAAGCCTGCTCAAGCAGATTACCAAGGGGTCCAAGAAGAAAAAGGACAAATAAATGAAACCAAATGATAAATTTTACTTTATTAAAAATTATTTTGTAAATTTGAATATTGGTGATTTGATTAGGTGTTACTTACCTATCATAGGTATGAGATCTTCTTCTGTGTACCAATTTCTTGTTACTATCTGGGATAACGGCAGTAAGCCACATCAATTTACTGAAATACTTAATCATTTAAATTTTGGTTTTAATACTTTACAAGATAGTTTTGATTTGTTGTCGGCCATGAATCTTATTGAAATTTATGAACAAAAAGACTCTCAAAATCAACAAATTTTTGGGATTGTATTATACCCTACGCTATCTACTCAAGATTTTTTAAAGCACAATGTATATAGAAATTTACTTGAAAAAAAAATAGGTGAGGCCTGTGTCTCCGACTTTGAAAAAGTAAATTTGATTCACGAGAAAAAAATATCAAAAAACTTTTCAGATGTTTTTGATGATTCAGGAGAAAACTTTATTACGAATCGACCAAAAAATGATTTTGAAATAGAACATTTTGAACGAATGATGGCTAGAGATTTACTGAGGTTCGAGAATAAGGATGACAGTATAATTGCTCTCTATAACATTTCTGAAAAATATAAAAAATCTTGGTTTGACGTGTATCAAGTTGCCAAGGCAACAGCTGTTGATGATGTTATTTCGATAAAAAGGATTAAAAACTTTTTCAAGAATAAAATACAAAATTCGAGTAAAGTGATATTTTCTGATTCGGAGAAATCTCTAATTTCAGTAGCAAAATCTAAAACTCCAATTGATGTGCTGGCTGAATTTAAAGAGAGTAAGTATTCGGGTATAACTGGGTCTGAAAAGGAAGTATTAAAATACGCTAAAAATCTTGGCTTGCTGGATGAAGTAATAAATGTAGCTCTATTTGATTATTTTAATAGATATACGGATACTAGTAATCTAAAAGCTAATCTTTTTAAAGCATTGGTGAATGATTATTCATATAGAGGACTAAATCAAGCTGAAGATGCCGTGGAATTTTTGTCTAAGGAAATAAAATCTCAAAAGCAGGGGGAGTTTAAAGGAAATAATAAAACTCATAAAAGCAACGTACCTGACTGGAGTCAGCCGGATTATAAAAACGAAACGAGTGCAGAGAAGCAGGCCGAGCTAGAAGAGCAGAAACGTCGGCTCTTAGCCAAACTTGAAGGAGGAGGCGAATAAATGGAGAAAATAGGACAGAATATGCCTCATATGAATAGGGTGCGGCAGTTTGACTATCAGGAGCTGGTCAAGCAAATCATGGCGGATCCAGATGTGGCAGCCTTTATCCAGCAGGAAAAGCTGACCCAAGCTGAGATTCAGCGCAGTGTCTCCAAGTTTAACCAGTATATTACGGAGCGCAACCGTTTTTTGCTGAGGGACGAGACCTATATTGCCAAGGGCTATAAGCCAATCTTGGTGAAAAATGAAGGCTATGCGGATGTTGCCTATGAAGAGACGCCCGAGTTGATTGAGCAGGAGAGACAGGAGGCTATTAGAAGCCGTCTCAATCTTATCAGCCTACCAGCCAGTCTCAAGGAGGCTAGTCTGGCTCAGGTGGATCTGGACGATGTTGGCCGCTACAAAGCTTTTGAACTGTTGACCAACTTCGTTGCTGAGTTTCCGAATTATCAGAAGGCTGTTTATCTCTACGGGGATTTTGGAGTCGGGAAGAGCTACATGATGGCTGCTCTGGCGCATGATTTGTCAGAAAAACGCAGTGTTTCAACGACACTCCTTCACTATCCAAGCTTTGTTTTGGATGTTAAGAATGCGATCAGTTCCGGCTTGGTTAAGGAGAAGATTGACCAAGTCAAGACAGCTCAAGTGCTGGTTTTGGACGATATCGGTGCAGAGCAGTCTAGCCCCTGGATGCGCGATGAGATTTTGCAGGTCATTCTCCAGCACCGTATGCAGGAAAATCTGCCAACTTTCTTTACTTCTAACTTTAGTTTTGCGGATTTAGAGCGTCACTTTGCCAGCTCTAAGAATGGCGATGAGACTTGGCAGGCCAAGCGGGTTATGGAGCGGATTAAGTTTCTGGCTCAGGAGGTACGCCTAGAAGGAGAGAACCGCCGATGAATGAAACGATTAACTTAATGACATCTCATACGTCTGTTCGCCGCTTTACGGAGGAGCAGATTTCGGATAAGGAATTACGTGCCATCATTGATGCTGGTCGAGCTGCATCCAGCTGGAAGAATTTCCAGTCCTATTCTATCATTGTGGTGCGAAGCAAAGAGAAAAAAGAAGCTCTCTTTGACCTGGTCCCCCAAGAAGCCATTCGGCAGTCTTCGGCCTTCCTGCTTTTTGTTGGCGACCTCAATCGAGCTCAAAAGGGCGTTCACATGCATACGGAAGACTTTTATCCTGAGGGAACGGAGAATCTCCTGATTAGCTCAGTAGATGCCGCTCTGGCGGGGCAAAATACTCTCTTAGCGGCTGAAAGTTTGGGTTATGGCGGAGTAATCATTGGATTGGTTCGTTATGCTGCTAGTCAAATAGCAGAGCTTTTCAAGCTGCCGGACTACACTTATCCAGTCTTTGGGATTGCTCTGGGGACTCCCAACCAGAACCATGCTGTTAAGCCACGTTTGCCTTATGAAGCAGTGGTCTTTGAGGAAGAATATCGTGAACAGGATCGTTCAACTATCCAAGCCTATGACCACGTACAGACTGAATATGCTGGCGAGCGAGCTAAGGAAACCTGGAGTCAGCGCCTAGCTGCTCAATTTGGCCAGGAGCCTAATCAGGCTATTGACCAATTGTTCAAAGAAAAGAAATTAGAAAAATAGGGCGGAGTTTGGCTCTGTCCTAAAGAATGAAAGAGGAAAAACATGGCCTTACCAACTATTGCCATTGTCGGCCGTCCTAATGTCGGCAAATCAACGCTCTTCAATCGGATTGCCGGTGAGCGGATTTCCATTGTGGAAGATGTTGAAGGGGTGACCCGCGACCGAATCTATGCGACAGCAAGCTGGCTCAACCGTAAGTTTAGTATTATTGACACGGGCGGAATTGACGATGTTGACGCGCCTTTTATGGAGCAAATCAAACACCAGGCTGAGATTGCTATGGACGAAGCAGATGTTATCGTTTTTGTCGTGTCTGGCAAGGAAGGTATCACGGATGCGGACGAGTATGTGGCTCGCATGCTCTACAAGACCCATAAGCCGATTATTTTAGCGGTCAATAAGGTGGACAATCCTGAAATGCGCAATGAGATTTTTGATTTCTATGCGCTGGGCTTAGGCGATCCATTCCCAGTTTCCTCAGTCCATGGGATTGGTACAGGAGATGTTCTTGACGCTATTGTTGAAAACCTGCCAAATGAAGAAGTGGCCGAAAATCCTGATATGATTAAGTTTAGCTTGATTGGCCGCCCTAATGTTGGCAAGTCTAGCTTGATCAATGCTATCTTGGGGGAAGACCGAGTCATTGCTAGTCCTGTGGCTGGTACAACGCGTGACGCTATTGATACGGTCTTTACGGACAGTGAAGGTCAGGAATTTACCATGATCGACACGGCTGGTATGCGCAAGTCAGGCAAGGTCTATGAAAATACGGAAAAGTACTCTGTCATGCGGGCTATGAGGGCGATCGATCGCTCAGATGTCGTTCTGATGGTGCTGAATGCCGAAGAAGGAATTCGTGAGTACGACAAGCGAATCGCTGGCTTTGCCCATGAAGCTGGAAAAGGTATTGTTATTGTTGTCAATAAGTGGGATACGCTGGACAAAGACAACCATACCATGAAAGACTGGGAAGAAGATATCCGTGACCAGTTCCAGTACTTGTCTTATGCGCCGATTATCTTTGTTTCAGCCTTAACCAAGCAGCGTCTCCATAAGCTGCCGGACATGATTAAGCAAATCAGTCAGAGTCAGAATACCCGTATTCCGTCAGCAGTGCTCAATGATGTTATCATGGATGCCATCGCCATTAATCCGACGCCGACTGACAAGGGCAAGCGTCTCAAGATTTTCTATGCGACTCAGGTAGCAACCAAACCGCCGACCTTTGTCATCTTTGTCAACGAAGAAGAGCTCATGCACTTCTCTTACCTGCGTTTCTTGGAAAATCAAATCCGCAAGGCTTTTGTCTTTGAAGGAACTCCGATTCACTTGATTGCAAGGAAGCGAAAGTAGGAGTTGGAAAACAGCAATTTGACAAACATACGTTTATATGTAAAAATGAAAGTAAGCATAAGAGCTTGCTTTTCTTTTTTTATGTCAAAAGTATGGTATAATGGTGAGATAAATGTAAGGTGGTAATTATGGCAAAATTAATTCCTGGAAAGATTCGGACAGAAGGAATTGCCCTGGTTGAAAACAATAAGGTAGTAATCCTTGAGGTCAGTGATTCACTTTTATATGCTCGTGTGGACGAGTGTAATCTGCGCTATAGCTTGGATGATGATGTCATCTTTTGTTATTGCGACTTTTTCCAGAAGAAAAAATACTGTGCCCATCTGGCAGCCTTGGAGTATTATCTGAAAAATGCCCCATCAGGAAAAGATGTGCTAAAGAGTATGGAAGAAGAGGAGATGACTAGTCAGGAGACCCAAGAGCTGGTTTCTTTCGGAAGCTTGTTCTTGGATAAGGTCTTGCCGGAGAAATCCGATCAACAGGTTCGTTATGAGCTTTCAGCTACTGGTCAGGAGGACTCTTATACAGGGCAGTTTCTCTGGAGTCTTCGGATCAGCCGCTTACCGGATGAGCGCTCTTATGTTGTACGAGACGTTCTTTCCTTCCTTCGGACCTTGGAAAAGGGCGGGCATTATCAGATTGGTAAGAGTTACTATGAGGCTATTCATTTGGAGGATTTTGATGAAGCCAGTCAAGATTTGCTCGTTTTCCTGCAAGGACTAGTGTCCGACTATCAGGGGCAAGATTCTTCTTTGATTTTCCCAAATGCTGGGCGCAATCTTTTCTTCCCATCTAGTATCTTTGAAGAGGGAGTTATCTTCCTGATGAATCTATCTTCTTTCCGCTTAGAGTACAGCCTTTATGACTACAGTGAAGTCTTTTTCCAAGATTTACATGAAGAGGCAGAAGTTTATACTTTCCAAGTGGAAGAGTATGAAGAGCATTTTGAGCTAGTCATTGCTGAGAAGAATTATAAGATGCTTTATGATGGGCAGTTTATCTTTTATGGAGATACCTTCTACCAGCTAAATCCTCAGCAGATAAGACTGATTAAGGCTTTACGGGAGTTGCCTATAGAGCATGATCGGTTGAAGCGCCTGCAATTCGACTTGTCAGAAAGGACTAAGCTGGCTTCCAGTTTGTCTGAGTTTAAAAAAGTTGGTCGGGTAGAAGCACCTGAAAGTATGATGATTCATGACTTTACAGCCAAGTTTGACTTTGACATCGGTCCTGACAAGCGTCTGATTTTGGATACTGTCTTTGACTATGGAGACAGGAAGGTGACGACTCGAAAAGATTTGGAACGTCTGCCTTTTGCGGGCAATTTTGAGCATGAGCAGCAAGTCTTTAAGCAAATGCTGCAGGCAGGTTTTGTGGCAGACTTTTACAGTCAGAGACCGCCTCTGAAGCCGGAAGAAATTTATCATTTCTTCTCAGAAGTCATTCCCAACTTTGAGGCTTTGGGCTGTGTCAGCATGACAGAAGAGTTAGAGGCACTGGCACAGACAGAAAGTCCAAGGATCTCTGTCAAGATGAAGGGCGGCCTCTTAGATGTTGGTTTTGATTTTGCGGGTATTGAGCAGTCTGAGATAGATTCTGCACTAAATTCTTTATTTTTGGAGAAAGATTATTTTATCAGTAAAACTGGGAAAGTTTTAATTTTTGATGAAGAGACCAAGGAGATGAGTCGGACTTTGCAGCAGCTGCGGAGTAAGCGGACTAAAAATGGCTTCATTCAGACCAGCAGTCTGGCAGCTTATCAACTGGCAGAGTTTTTTAAGGGCAAGGATAGGGTACAGTTTTCAAAAGATGTACAGCAGCTGGCCTTTGACCTGACTCACCCAGAGGAATTCCCTCTTCCTGAGCTACAAGTCAAGGCTGACCTTCGGGATTACCAAGAGACGGGTGTCAAGTGGCTATCCATGCTGGATAAGTATGGCTTCGGTGGCATCTTGGCTGACGATATGGGACTAGGGAAAACCCTGCAGACAATTTCTTTTCTGAGTTCGCGTATAGATGACTCTAAGAAAGTCTTAATCTTGGCGCCATCCAGCCTGATTTACAACTGGAGCGATGAGTTTGCTAAATTTGCTCCGCATTTGGATGTGGCGGTGGTGTATGGTCTGAAAAATGTTCGTGATGAGCTGATTGCGGAGAAGCATCAGATTACCATTACCAGCTATGCTTCCTTCAGGCAGGATGTGGAAGAATACAAGGACAACCACTTCCAGTATCTGATTTTGGATGAGGCTCAGGTCATGAAGAATGACCAGACCAAGATTGCCCAGTATTTGCGGGATTTTGAAGTGGAGCATACTTATGCCCTTTCTGGGACGCCGATTGAGAATAATCTGGGAGAACTTTGGTCTATTTTCCAGATTGTCATGCCAGGACTTTTGCCGAGCAAAAAAGAATTTTTAAAACTGCCGGCTGAGAAAGTCGCCCGTTATATCAAACCATTTGTCATGCGGCGCAAGAAAGAAGATGTGCTGCAGGAATTGCCAGATTTGATTGAAGTAGCTTATCGCAATGAATTGGCAGATAGCCAGAAGACTATTTATCTGGCTCTGCTCAAACAAATGCAGGACAGAATTATCCATGCGACAGAAGATGAAATCAACCGCAGCAAGATAGAGATTCTGTCAGGTCTTATGCGCCTCCGTCAGATCTGTGATACTCCGAAGCTGTTTATGGAAGATTACGAGGGCGAGAGCGGTAAGCTGGAAAGTTTGCGGGAATTACTTGAACAGATACAAGATGGTAATCGTCGTGTCCTCATATTTTCACAATTTCGTGGTATGCTGGATATTATCGAGAGTGAGCTGGACAAGATGGGCATGGAGTCCTTTAAGATTACAGGCTCTACTCCAGCCAAGGAGCGTCAGGACATGACAACTGCCTTCAATGACGGCCAGCGTTCAGCCTTTCTGATCTCCCTCAAGGCTGGAGGTGTCGGTCTCAATCTGACTGGTGCTGACACAGTTATCTTGGTTGACCTCTGGTGGAATCCAGCGGTTGAAGCCCAGGCCATAGGCCGTGCCCACCGTATCGGTCAGGAGCGCAATGTCGAAGTCTATCGGATGATTACACGAGGCACGATTGAAGAGAAGATACAGGAGTTGCAGGAGAGCAAGCGCAATCTGGTTTCGACTATTCTGGACGGAGCAGAAGCCAAATCCAGTCTCTCTGTGGAGGAAATTCGAGAAATTCTGGGAATTTCGGCAGAATAGCTTGAAAAATAGCCTGAATAGTTTATAATAATGAAGGGTTGAAAGGAAAAAGATATGACTGATAAACAATTTCCTCTGGTGTCAGATGATGAAATCATGCTGACGGAAATGCCGCATATGAATCTTTATGATGAACTGGATCTCATTAGCAACATTACCGGAGACTATACAGACCGTAATTATTTGGAATGGATGCCGATCGTGGACTCCAACAGGCATGCTCCCATCGCTGCCAGTCAGGCTATCAGAAGACCGCTGCAAAAGCAGTCTGCTTTCAAGGATTTTAAAAAGCCGATTGATAAGAAAGATCCAGCTATCCGTTATGCTGAGCAGGCACGCGAGGAGGCTCGGGCAGATTTGAAAAAGAAGCGTTCAGCGTCTTATCTGACCAGCGACCTTCCGACTAAGGTCCGCAGCAGAAAGCTTCCAACAGCTTCTAATGCGGAAAGACCGAAGCCAACAGCCCCTTTTCAGAAGAATACATCGGGCGAATTTACGAAGTTTGGCGATAGGCTTCAGCAGGATAACTATATTTTGGCAGATATTCAGCCTGAGTATAGCAGCCCTCAGCCACAGGAGCCGGAAGAAAAGCCTAAGAAGAACAATTATGATTTTTTAAAAACCAGTCAGATCTATAATCAGGATAGAGCTAAGGAGGAGCAGTTGAAGCATTCCAAGGCTCAGGAACTGAATTTGACAGGCTTGGACAGCGAATAAAGCTGGCTTGCTCGAGTCTTTTCTGCCTGCAATTTTCTGATGTATAAAGGAAATTGCTAGTTGATTATGTAAATGTAAAATCTATCTGCATATAACATCCATCATCGGTTGAAAAAGACCGATGCTAGAAGCTAGGACTTACTGATTGGTCCGGCTTCTTTGGTGTTTTGGCGGTGCCTAAAAGCTTGTAAAGAAAGAAAATCCCTGCGGGCTGATGAGGGTCTGCGGATATTTTCCTCTTTGAACTTGCTTTTATGGCCTAGTATCTTAAGGAGTAATCATGACGAAAACCTATCATTTTATCGGGATTAAGGGCTCTGGTATGAGCGCTTTGGCTTTGATGCTGCACCAGATGGGCCATAAGGTTCAGGGCAGTGATGTTGATAAATATTATTTCACTCAGCGCGGTCTGGAGCAGGCTGGCATTTCCATCCTGCCTTTTGATGAAAAGAATATCCAGCCAGACTTCGAAATCATTGCCGGCAATGCCTTTCGTCCAGATAACAATGTAGAAATTGCCTATGCAGACGCAAATGGTATTGGCTATAAACGGTACCATGAGTTTTTAGGTAGCTTCATGCGTGACTTTGTCAGCTTGGGAGTGGCTGGTGCCCACGGGAAGACCTCTACAACGGGGATTCTCTCCCATGTTCTGTCCAATATCACGGATACTAGCTATCTGATTGGCGATGGTACAGGCCGTGGTTCTGCCAATGCCAAGTATTTTGTCTTTGAGTCAGACGAGTACGAGCGTCATTTCATGCCTTATCATCCGGAATATTCGATCATTACCAATATCGACTTTGACCATCCGGATTATTTCACGAGTCTGGAAGATGTCTTTAACGCTTTCAATGACTATGCCAAGCAGATTACCAAAGGACTCTTCATTTATGGAGAAGATGAGCAGCTACGCCGGATTACGTCCAAGGCTCCGATTTACTACTATGGCTTCAAGGAAGAGGGCAATGACTTTGTTGCTCACGACCTCTTGCGATCTACCAGCGGTTCAGGCTTTAAAGTTTCTTTCCGCGGGCAAGAACTGGGTGAGTTCCAAATTCCAAGCTTTGGTCGCCACAACATTATGAATGCGACAGCAGTAATTGGCCTCTTATACACTGCAGGTCTTGATTTGAATCTAGTTCGGGAGCACCTCAAGACCTTTGGTGGAGTTAAGCGCCGCTTTACAGAGAAAATTGTCAACGAAACAGTTATTATTGATGACTTTGCTCACCATCCGACGGAAATTATTGCGACTCTGGATGCAGCACGTCAGAAGTATCCAAGCAAGGAAATCGTGGCAATTTTCCAACCGCATACCTTCACTCGGACCATTGCTCTCTTGGACGAATTTGCGGAAGCCCTCAATCAGGCTGACTCAGTCTATCTAGCTCAGATTTACGGATCTGCGCGTGAGGTGGACAATGGCGATGTCAAGGTTGAAGATCTGGCTGAAAAGATTGTGAAGCGGGCCAAGGTTATTGACGTGGATAATGTTTCTCCGCTTCTTGACCACGATAATGCCGTTTATGTCTTTATGGGAGCTGGTGACATCCAAACCTATGAATATTCCTTTGAACGTCTCTTGTCTAATCTGACCAGCAACGTTCAGTAGGAGGAGACTTGATGGAAGCACCGATTCGAATCAGACAGGCTGACTTGAGCGACTGGGAAGAAATTCTTGCAATCGAGCAGCTGAATTTTCCAGCAGCAGAAGCAGCCAGTTCAGAAGTTCTCAAAGAGCGGATTGAGCAGATTCCAGATACTTTTTTGCTAGCAGAGCTGCATGGTCAGCTGGCGGGCTATATTGTTGGACCAGCTGTTCAGGCGCGATATTTGACAGATGACCTCTTCAGCAAGGTGGGTGCTAATTCTCCAGAAGGTGGCTTCATTGCCGTCCAAAGTCTGTCCGTCCATCCTGATTTTCAGAGGCAGGGGGTCGGAACCTTGTTGCTTGCAGCTCTCAAGGAGACAGCTGTTCAGCAAAATCGACAGGGCATTAGCCTAACCTGTCATGATGAGCTGATACCTTATTATGAGATGAATGGTTTCGTCCACGAAGGGATTTCTGACTCAACTCATGGTGGAGCCGTCTGGTCTGATATGGTGTGGGAAAATCCCAATTTTAAGGAGAAGTGATGATTATCCGTCAAGCTCAAATGGCTGACTTAGATGCCATTTATGCTATCGAATTGGAAAATTTCAGTCCAGAAGAGGCTGTTAGCCGAGAAAGTCTAGCAGCTCATATCCAAACCCTATCTTCGACTTTTTTGGTGGCGGAAAAGGATGGTAAGATTCTAGGCTATCTGGAGGGACCTGTCTGTCCAGAACGTTATTTAAAGGATATTTCCTTTACAGAGGAGATTGAAGATTATGGTCATCTGGACGGCGGCTTTATCTCATTGACCAGCCTTTCTATCTCGAAGGATGCTCAGGGGATGGGGGTCGGTCGCAAGCTATTGGTAGCTATGAAAGAGATTGCTATAGCAGATGAACGCCATGGCATCAATTTGACCTGTCATGATTACCTAATCGCTTACTACGAGAAGCATGCTTTTGTAAATGAAGGTTTGTCACAATCAACTTACGCAGGTGCTACTTGGTTTGATATGGTCTGGGAAAACCCTAGTCTCAAACTGCAAAAAAACCAATAATAAGCTAGAAAATCCTACTCTTATTGCATTTATCTGACTTTTAAGATATAATGTTAGGGATTATGATGAAGGAGGTCAAATTTTTGACTGAAAAATCACAAGACAAAGAGAAGAATCTGAGCTTTAAAGAGCAGATTTTGAAAGACTTAGCTGGAGAAAAGGAAGAACAAACTCCCTCTTCAACTAGCCAATCAGAAGCGGACGCTGCTTCTGCAAAAGAAACAGCAGCTGCGGAGGACTTTGAAGCTAGACCAGCTTCGGTAGATGTTTCCTACAAGGTTGCAGAGAATGAAAAGGCTCACCCTCAGGTCTATGGCCGAGTGGATGAGGAAGATAAGAAGCCCAATGAGGTTCTATCTCGGGCTAATCGGGCCAACAACACGGTCAAGAAAAAACGTCAAAACACCTTAGCCCGCAGGATTATGACAACGGTTTTGCTGATTGTCCTGCTGGGACTTGTGGTCACAGGAGTTGTCGGCTATACTTATGTATCTTCAGCTCTTAAACCTGTTGATGCAAACGCAACAGAGTATGTGACGGTTGAAGTACCAGAAGGTTCAAGCTCTAAGCAAATTGGGGAAATCCTCGAGAAAAAGGGGCTGATTAAAAATGCCCAAGTTTTTAGTCTCTATTCTAAGATTAAAAGCTTTAACAATTACCAGTCCGGCTATTACAATCTCCAGAAGAGTATGGATCTAGATACCATTGCTCGTCAGCTTCAGGAAGGTGGAACGGATACGCCGCAACCACCAGTTGTTGGTAAGGTTACTATTCCTGAAGGCTATACACTGGAGCAGATTGCAGAGGCTGTGACGGTTAATGCAGCTGCAACTTCTAAGAAGACTAGTAAGACACCTTTTAGTAAGGACGATTTCCTAGCTAAGGTACAGGATGAAGCTTTCATTTCCAAGATGGCGGCTAAATATCCACAGCTGCTGGGCACTTTGCCAAGTAAGGACAGTGGAGTCAAGTATCGCTTAGAAGGTTACCTCTTCCCTGCCACTTATAACTATGGTGAGGATGCGGATTTGGAAAGCTTGATTGACCAGATGTTGGGCGCAATGAATACCAATCTGTCTTCTTACTACTCTACTATTGAAGCGAAGAACCTAACGGTTAATGAAGTTCTGACACTTGCTTCTCTGGTAGAAAAAGAAGGTTCAACAGACCAAGATCGCAAAGATATTGCCAGCGTCTTTTACAATCGTCTCAATCAAGCGATGCCGCTTCAGAGTAATATCGCTATCCTTTATGCTCAAGGCAAGCTAGGAAAGAAAACGACTCTGAAAGAGGACGCTGAGATTGATACCAATATTGACTCGCCTTTCAATGTCTATAAAAAAGAAGGGCTTATGCCTGGACCAGTTGATAGTCCCAGCCTATCTGCTCTGGAGGCTACCATTAATCCAAGTAAGACGGACTACCTCTACTTTGTGGCAAATGTTGAAACAGGCGCTGTTTACTTCGCCAATACTTATGAGGAACACGCTAAAAATGTTGAGGAGCATGTCAACAGCAAGCTCACTCAATCCAGCAGCAGTTCTAATTAGACTGTTGTCATTGCAGATAAGAGAAAGCTAGTGCATTTAGTTCTAGCTTTCTCAGTCCTGCTATATAAAAAAGGGACTGATACAGACTTGTCTCAGCCTCTTGTTTTAGTTTTAAAATAAAAGAAAATAAAAGAAAAGAGAAAAAATGGCTGAAAAAACTTATCCTATGACCCTAGAGGAAAAGGAAAAACTAGAAAAAGAATTAGAAGAATTGAAATTGGTGCGTCGTCCAGAAGTGGTAGAACGTATTAAGATTGCCCGCTCCTACGGCGATTTGTCCGAAAACAGTGAATACGAAGCTGCAAAGGACGAACAGGCTTTTGTGGAAGGACAGATTTCTAGTCTGGAAACCAAGATCCGCTACGCTGAGATTGTAAACAGTGATGCTGTAGCCAAGGACGAGGTAGCTATCGGCAAAACAGTTACCATTCAAGAAGTAGGCGAAAGCGAAGAGGAAGTCTACATTATCGTTGGTTCTGCTGGTGCAGATGCTTTCGCAGGCAAGGTATCCAATGAAAGCCCAATTGGTCAAGCTCTAATTGGCAAGAAAACAGGCGATACTGCAACAGTCGAAACACCGGTTGGCAGCTACGACGTTAAAATTATCAAGGTTGAAAAAACCGTTTAATAAATACCAAAAGGAACTGGCTGGAAGACTGGTTCTTTTTTCGTTTCTTTTAAGACAGAGAGTATAGGATAGATAAGAAGAGCAGGGGAAAAATAGAGAAAAGACAGATGGTTATGCTATAATGAGAATAAGCTAGAAAAGTAGGAGAACTGTATGCAAGAGCAAGATATTTATGGGAAATATGGGGCCTACCTGCCCAAGATTTTAGAGGATCTTAGTCAGCGTATTCAAGAGGCTAATGATCGAGTCAAGCAGGAAACAGGGCAGAAGCTTTTTGAGCATTTTAATGCACGGATCAAGCAGGCAGCCAGTATGGAAGAGAAATGTCAACGCAAGAATCTGCCTAGGGTGCCAGAGTCAGCCCTGAAAGAAATTCGTGATGCGATTGGGATTAGGATTGTTTGCGGTTTTATTGAGGACATCTATCAGACTATTGAGGTGCTTCGTCAGCTGGAGGGCTGTGAGATTGTTCTGGAAAAAGACTATATCCGAGCTGCCAAGCCTAATGGCTATCGCTCCTACCACTTGATATTAGAGGTTGAGACTCCTTACGAGGACTGTCATGGTCAAAATCCCGGCCGCTATTTTGTAGAAATCCAGCTTCGGACCATTGCTATGGACTCTTGGGCCAGCTTAGAGCATCAGATGAAGTACAAGCATGAGATTAAAGACAGCAAGCGGATTGTTCGCGAGCTGAAACGCTGTGCGGACGAGCTGGCTTCCTGTGATGTGACCATGCAGACCATCCGCAATTTGATTCGAGAAAGTGAGTGAGATGATGAAGATTTTATTAGCTGAAGATGAGCAGCAGCTGTCCCGCGTCTTGGAAACAGCGATGATCCATGAAGGCTATCAGGTTGATACAGCCTTTGATGGGCAGGAGGCTGTGGACTTAGCCAAGGAAAATGCCTATGATTTGATGATTCTGGATATCATGATGCCGGTCAAGACAGGTATTGAAGCGCTGAAAGAAATCCGCCAAACCGGCAATACTACCCACGTCATCATGCTGACAGCTATGTCAGAGGTAGATGACAAGGTTACAGGGCTGGATGCCGGTGCAGATGATTATCTGACCAAGCCCTTCTCTCTGAAAGAGCTTCTGGCTCGCCTGCGCTCCATGTCCAGACGGGTAGCAACTTTTACTCCCAATTTACTGCGGATTGGCCAAACCAGCCTTAATGTCGGAGAGCATGAACTCATTAGCTCCAACTCAATTCGCTTAGCCGGTAAGGAATCTAAAATGATGGAATTTCTCATGCTTAATGCCCAGAAGAGTCTTTCTACTCAGGAAATCTTCCGTCATGTTTGGTCCAAAGACGAGGATGAGGATTTGGACGAAGGCTTCGTCTGGATTTATATTTCCTATTTGCGCCAGAAGCTGAAGGCTATTCATGCTGACCTTGCTATCTTGGGTGAGGAAGGCGGCAGTTTCACTCTGGTGCCGCTGGAAGGAGATAGCCATGTTTCGGAAGCTTAAAATTCGGTTCATTCTGCTGGCTTCGGCGGCTATTGTTTGTATTTTGCTGACCATGATTGCTGTCTTAAACTCCGTTCGCTTTCTGCAGACCAACGGAGAAATCCAAGCCGTTCTCAATATTCTATCTGCCAATAATGGCGATTTTCCCAGCGTAGAAGAAACAGCAGAGAGCTTGCAAAACGACCGTATCACCATTGATACCATCTACCAATACCGCTATTTCAGTGTGGTCTATAAGGAAGACAAAACACTTTACTCCACCAACTTAGACCATCTTTCCAATCTATCTAAGGAGCAGGCGCTCAGCTATGCTAACAAAGTGATTAAGAACAGCCGCAGCAGTGGGGTTTTTAAGGTAGGCAGTCAATTTTATTCCTACCAGATAACGCAGGATTCCAAGACCAAGCGCTATTTACTGGTGGTCTTAGATTCGACTAATTATCTCGAAAGCCGCAATGACTTTTTCTGGCTGTCTATCCAGTTGTGCTTCTATAGCTTTATTTTCTTTGTCTTGGTCGTGTCTGGATTTTCCAACTTTGCCATCCGTCCCTATATCAAAAACTATGAAAACCAAAAACGTTTCATTACCAATGCTGGACATGAATTGAAGACGCCATTGGCCATCATCTCAGCCAATACGGAGCTGCAAGAGCTGATGACTGGCGAAAATGAATGGACAGAAAGCACCAAGGACCAGGTCAAGCGCCTCAGTAATCTAATCAATCAAATGGTCGTTCTGGCCCGTCTGGAAGAGCAGCCAGATGTTACTTTGGTAGATGTGAATTTTTCAGAAGTTGTTAAAAAAGTAGCAGGAAACTTCAAGTCTGTCATTGAGAAGGCAGGCAAGAAGTACGAGATCAAGCTGCAGGAAGACATCCATGTCAAGGCAACTGAAGATGAACTCTATGAATTGGTTAGTATCCTGATTGACAATGCCTGCAAGTATTGTGACGAAGATGGACAAATTTTTGTCACCCTGACCAAGGCCAAGCGTGGGAAGCGAGCTCGTTTGACGGTAGCCAATAGTTACGCGGACGGTAAAAATGTTGATTACAGTCGATTCTTTGACCGTTTTTATCGCGAAGACGAATCGCACAATCAGAAGCAGCCTGGCTACGGGATTGGCCTATCCATGGCAGAAAGTCTGGTTCGGATTTTTAAGGGCAGGATTTGGGTTTCTTACAAGAAGGGTTTGATTGGCTTTACCGTTTTACTATGATAGCGTCACCTCGTTCATCAGTTATTGCTTTCTTTGCTGAGCTTTTTGTATCGGTTACGCCGATTCTTACTCGAGATTAAAAAAATTCTTCTAGTATTAGCTAGAAGAATTTTTCTTTATCTTGACCGTTGCTTACCAGCATTGCGGTTCTTTTTCTTTTTGTTCTTTTGCTCAATAGCCGGTTGAGCTTTTGGAGTGACATCTTTAGCCCGGCTAGCTTTTTTCAAACCTTTAGGAGGATTTTTTTCAAATTCTTCTGCTACTTGTTTTCTCAGGCGAGGTCGAATGATATAGTTGATGATAAATTGCTGAATGATTTGGATAAATCCACCGACTACCCAGTAGAGAGTGACTGCGGCAGGAGAGAAGAATGAGAAACCAACAATCATGATAGGGCTCATATAAGAAGCTTGTTTCATGCTGTTTCTTTGAGTTTCATCTTCAATGCCATGCAGAGAGAGCACAGACTGGATATAGTAGAGGATACCGACAATGGCAGTCAAAGCCCAATCGCTTTTGGCCAGGTCTTTAATCCAGAGGAAGGAACTGCCTGCAACTCCTTGAGTATACTGAGCTGCAAAGAAGAGGGCTGAGAAGAAAGGCATTTGGATGAGCAGAGGCAGACAGCCTATACCGCCAAACATGCTGAGTCCATTTTCTTTTTGAGCAGCCATCAGTTCTTGCTGAGCCTGCATTTTCTCTTCCTGAGTTTCAGCATTTTTGATTCGCTCTTGGATTGGGGCAAAAATCGGCTTAAAGTAGTTCATCTTTTCAGACTGAAGCGTCGCCTTCCAAGACTGATAGATTCCCAGCGGAAGAATGATAATCCGCACGATGAGCGTAACGATAATAATCGCCAGACCATAACCCAGACCTGAATTCTTGGCAAAGAATTGGATACCATCCGCCATAGGCTGACCAATCACGTCCCAAATCAGACCAGAAGGATTACCGGCCTTGTCGCGGCCCACACAGCCAGACAGGAAAAGAAGCGCAGCCAGTCCCATACCGGAGAATAAAAAGCGTTTGAAATGTTTCACGAGTTCATATCCTTTGTTTCTAAAAAATAATACCTATCTATTCTACTGTTTTTTTGCAAAATATACAATAGTTCTGCAGACCTAATTTGAAATTTTAAAGTCAGGATAGGAGTCGAAATTAGCCATGGTCACATCCAAATAACTGACCTTAGAAAAAGGTGTCGGTCCCTTGCGGATTTCTTGGATAAATTTGGCCATCAGAGCTGGGTCATCAGCCTGAGCCAGAATGCCAACAGTACCGTCATCATTGTTCCAGACCCGGCCGGTAATACCTCCGATTTCCAGCGCTAGAGAATAAACTCCCCAGCGGAATCCGACCCCTTGTACTCGTCCTTGGGCTATCATTTTTACCTTCTGCATGGCATCCTCCTTTAGTGAGCGGACCGAGGGGATTTAAGCCCTCAGTATGAGTGCAAGTCTGCTAAATTGTGGTATAATGTTCTTATGAATATTATAACCTCAAAAGCCAATAATGTGGTAAAAAAAGCTAAAAAACTTCATCACAAAAAATACCGCAAGGATTCTTATTTGATTGAGGGCTGGCATCTATTTGAGGAAGCTGTCAGCAGCGGAGAAGAGCTGATTCGGATTTTTGCTTTAGCAGAATACGCAGAGCGATTAGGTGATTTTTCTCAGGTAATCTTTGTCAGTCCGGAAATTTTAGCAGATTTAGCTGATAGTAAGACGCCACAGGGAATTGTCGCGGAAGTGGCTTTTGAAAGGGAAGCAATACCGGCGGAGTTAAGTGGACGCTATCTTTTCTTGGAGGATGTTCAGGATCCAGGAAATGTCGGCACCATCATTCGGACTGCGGATGCAGCTGGTTTTGACGGGGTTTTCATCTCTAGCTCGTCGGCAGACATCTATAACCTAAAAACGCTGCGCTCTATGCAGGGGAGTCATTTTCATCTACCTGTTTATCGGATGGATACAGCTGATTTTATTAGGCTGGCTCAATCTTCCCATTTACCGATTCTGGCTTCAACCTTGTCATCAACATCTATTGACTACAGAGAAGTGAACAGCAGAGAGAGCTTTGCCCTAGTCATGGGCAATGAAGGGCAGGGGATTAGTCCGGAAATGACGGAAGCAGCTGATATTCTGGTCCATATTTCCATGAATGGGCAGGCAGAAAGTCTCAATGTTGCTGTCGCTGCTGGTATTTTAATCTTTCATTTAAGCTAAAAATCAGAAAAAGAGATATAATAGTTGGCAAGGGAGGTGATTCTATGCCTTACAAAAAGGACGAGGAATTTATGGCCTATGTTGGGCACTTGATTGAAAAGCCCAGTGTTCAGCGCCTGAAAGAAATTCCCCATCATATTCATTCCAATAGACTTGAACATTCCATCAATGTAAGTTATACTAGTTACAGAATTGCCAAAAAATTTGGTTGGAATGCCCGCAGCACGGCACGCGGTGCCCTGCTTCATGACTTATTCTACTATGACTGGCGTGTGACCAAGTTTAAGAAGAGTCATGCTTGGGTTCATCCGAGGTTGGCAGTTCGCAATGCTCGTAAGATTACTAAGCTTAATAAAGTCGAAGAGGACATTATCGTCAAGCATATGTGGGGCCTGACTTTGGCACCGCCTCGCTACAAAGAATCATTCGTTGTGACGATGGTGGACAAGTATTGGGCCGTCAAAGAAGCAACGGCACCTTGGAGACGCAAGGGCAGTAATCGCAAGCTCTTTCATCGAAAGATGCTGAAACCGTAAATGTTTTATTATAAAAGGAGTAACTATGAATCATTCTATTATTCAAGATCAATCAGATATTAATTCTTTCTATGCCAAGGTTTATTCTATCGTTGGTGTCGGTATCGGAATCTCAGCAATCGTATCCCTCTTGATGCTGAACTTCTTTCAGGACATTATTATCTCTGTTCTGACAGGCTCCACTTGGATTTTCTATGCAGCTATTGCAGTTGAGTTTATCCTTGTGTTGGTAGCATCTGGAACTGCTCGGAGCAATAGCCCAGCGGCGTTGCCTATGTTTTTAGCTTATTCAGCCATCAATGGTTTTACCTTAAGTATTATCATGGCGCTGTATCTTCAGTCAACTGTTCTCTTAGCCTTTCTGACAACGACTGTTATGTTCTTTGCCATGGGGTTCATCGGCAAGGTGACTAAAAAGGATCTTTCTGGAATGGGGAGAGCTTGTATGGCCGGTTTGATTGGTATTATCGCTGCTAGCTTACTTAATATCTTCTTGAGAAGCAGTGGCTTGGACTTTATCATCAGTATCGTTGGTGTCCTTATTTTCTCAGGACTCATCGCTTGGGACAATCAGAAGATCCGCTATGTCTATGAGCAGACCAATGGCAATCCAGGGAATGGCTGGGCAATTTCGCTGGCTCTGCATCTATATCTGGACTTCATTAATCTCTTCCTCAGCTTGCTGCGTATTTTTGGAAGAAACAAATAACTCAGCTAAATAAGACTAAAGCATTGGGCGCTTGCCCAGTGCTTTTTGTTTCTCCTATGGATTTATGGTATAATAAAGCCAGCAAATAGAAAGCGAGAATAGTATGAAAACTCCTTTTGTCAGTCGTGAAAAGCTAGCGGAGATTACGGCGCAGTTTCCAACACCTTTCCATCTTTATGATGAGAAGGGAATTCGGGAAAGAGCGCGTGCCCTGCATGAGGCCTTTTCTTGGAATCCAGGTTTTAAAGAGTATTTTGCCGTCAAGGCCACTCCCAATCCTGCTATTTTAAAAATCCTCAAAGAAGAAGGTTGCGGGGTGGATTGTGCCAGTTATGTTGAGCTGCTCATGAGCCAAAAGCTGGGCTTTGCTGGACAGGATATCATGTTTTCGTCCAATAACACACCAGCTGAGGAATTTCAGTTTGCGCGTGACCTTGGAGCGACTATCAATCTGGATGCCTATGAAGATGTTGCTTTTTTGAAGGAGTCAGCGGGTATTCCAAAGATTATTTCCTGCCGTTACAACCCTGGCGGTGTCTTTGAGCTGGGAACCAGCATCATGGATAATCCAGAAGAAGCCAAGTTTGGTATGACCAAGGACCAGCTGATTCAAGCTTTCAAAGAGCTCAAGGAGTTGGGAGCTGAGAAATTTGGGATTCATGCCTTCTTGTCCTCAAATACTGTCAGCAATGACTACTATCCTGAATTGGCCCGTCAGCTTTTTGAGTTGGCTGTAGAAGTAGTGGCTGAGACAGGAGTTAAGCTGGACTTTATCAATCTATCTGGCGGTGTCGGCATTAATTATCAGCCTGATGGCGAGGAAAATGACATTGCGGTCATTGGTCAAGGAGTTCGTCAGGCCTATGAAGCTATTCTAACTCCAGCTGGTCTAGGACAGGTCAAGATTTATACGGAGCTGGGCCGCTTTATGTTGGCACCTTATGGCCTGCTGGTCACCAAGGTTACCCATAAGAAGCAGACATACAGAACCTATCTGGGAGTAGACGCCTCTGCGGTCAATCTGCTACGTCCTGCCATGTACGGTTCTTATCACCACATTACCAATATGGATCGGTCTGAGAGTGAGACAGAGATTGTGGATGTTGTCGGCAGCCTCTGTGAGAATAACGATAAATTCGCCATTAATCGCCCGCTGCCCGTCAGCCAAATTGGGGATACACTAGTGATTCACGATACAGGTGCGCATGGTTTCTCTATGGGTTATCAGTATAATGCCAAGCTCCGCTCCAGCGAAATTCTCTTGGAGCAAGATGGCAATGTTCGCATGATTCGTCGGGCAGAAAAACCAGAAGATTATTTTGCGACACTATATGGCTTTGATTTTGAAAAATAAAGAAAATTTGATATAATGAAGAGCAATGTAAAAATGGAAATAGAGGAGTTCTCGATATGAATTTAGTTTTAGCAATTTTCTTGATTTTGGCAGCATTTGCTGGAGGCGTGATTTTGGGTATGTATCTGCTTCGTCGGCAAGTGGAGAAAGAATTTGCAGAAAATCCGCGTTTAAATGTAGAAGCAGTTCGGACCTTGCTTAGCGCTAGCGGTCAACGGCCAAATGAAGCGAAAGTGCAGCAAGTCTATCGTCAAATTATCAACCAGCAGAAAGCTGCGCTTGCTAAGAGCAAAAAGAAAAAATAATTTTCTAGAGGCTGGCTTTTAATACCAGTAGAGAAAATCTATAAAAAAATGGGGATTTGGAATCGGCTTCCAGTCCCTTGTTTTAGAAAGAAGACCTTATGGATAATCGACCAATCGGTTTTTTAGACTCAGGAGTGGGCGGTTTGACTGTAGTCCGTGAGCTCATGCGGCAGCTCCCCCACGAAGAGGTCATTTATATCGGAGATTCGGCGCGGGCTCCTTACGGTCCAAGGCCTGCTGAGCAGATTCGCGCTTATACCTGGCAATTGGTCAACTTCCTCCTGACCAAGGATGTTAAGATGATTGTCATTGCCTGCAATACAGCGACTGCTGTTGTCTGGGAAGAAGTGAAGGAAAAGCTGGATATTCCCGTACTGGGCGTGATTCTGCCGGGGGCTAGCGCGGCTATTAAGTCAACTGCCAGCGGCCGCATCGGTGTTATTGGAACGCCAATGACAGTTTCTTCTGATATCTATCGTCAGAAGATTGAAGCGCTCTCGCCGGAGATGCAGGTGGAAAGCTTGGCCTGCCCTAAGTTTGTACCTTTGGTAGAGTCCAATGAACTTCATTCCAGTCTTACCAAAAAAGTTGTCTATGAAACCCTGCAACCTCTGGCTGGCCGAGTAGATACCCTGGTCTTGGGCTGCACCCACTATCCCTTGCTCCGGCCTATTATTCAAAATAGGATGGGACCAAATGTGAAGCTGATTGACAGCGGGGCAGAGTGCGTACGGGATATTTCTGTCCTGCTTAATTACTTTGAAATCAACCGCAGCCGGGAAAAACAGGAGCTCAATCACCAATTTTACACAACTGCCAATGCCAAAAGCTTTTCGGAGATTGCAGAAAGCTGGCTGGGCCTGAAAGTGAATGTGGAGCATGTAAGCTTATGACAAATAAAATTTATGAATACATTGACGAGAACAATTGGTATATCGGAGAATGGACCCGCTTTCGCAAGGCTGGCTATCATTTCAATGACATCCCTTACAGGCTCTTGGAGCATATTGATGCAGAGTTGTGTGAGCTGATTGAGCGAGATTTGGATGAAGAATACAACGCCTTTACCACAGTTGTAGTCAAATACGGCTCGCCTATGTCCTATATCCAGTTTGTCCTCAATATGATTAACGACCGTCAGAAGCGGGATTTTAAGGCGACCAGTCATAAGGGAGCTATTTTAATTACAGAAAAGGACTTGCTGCGCAAGGTCTTCTTCCTGTCCAAGGATGGGGTTAAGATGACCGACTTTTTTGGTCAGGGGCAGGAGTCCGAGATGGCTGTCGGAGATACCATCTTGATTGCGACTCGCAACGAAGGAAAGACAGCAGAGTTTCGCAAACTCTTTGATAAGCTGGGTTATAAGGTTGAAAATCTCAATGATTATCCTGATTTGCCAGATGTGGAAGAGACTGGAACCACCTTTGAGGAAAATGCGCGGCTCAAAGCGGAGACGATCAGTAAACTGACCGGTAAAATGGTGCTAGCTGACGACTCAGGTCTGCAGGTCGATGTTTTAGGCGGCTTGCCTGGCGTCTGGTCGGCTCGCTTTGCTGGAGTAGGCGCGACAGATGATGAAAACAACATCAAGCTCCTGCATGAATTGGCTATGGTGTTTGATGTTAAGGATCGCTCTGCCCATTTTCATACGACCCTAGTGGTGGCTAGTCCTGACAGGGAGTCTTTGGTAGTTGAAGCGGATTGGCCGGGCTACATTGCCCATGAGCCAAAAGGGGAAAATGGCTTTGGCTATGATCCCTTGTTCTTAGTGGGAGAAACAGGAAAAACGTCTGCCGAACTAACGATAGAAGAAAAAAATGCGCAATCCCATCGGGCTCAGGCAGTTAAGAAATTAGTGGAGGTATTTCCAGCATGGCAAAGCAAACCATTATAGTCATGAGTGATTCTCATGGCGACCGTGCTATTGTAGAAGAAATTAGGAATCATTATATTGGAAAGGTAGATGCGATTTTCCATAACGGAGACTCTGAGCTTCCTTCTGATGATGAGGTATGGCAAGGGATTCAGGTTGTTGCAGGGAATATGGACTTTTACGACGGCTATCCAGAACGCTTGGTGACGGATTTGGCGGGGACCATTATTGCCCAGACCCATGGACACCTCTTTCATATCAACTTTTCTTTTCAAAAACTGGATTTGTGGGCGCAAGAGGTTAATGCAGACATCTGCCTTTATGGTCACCTGCATATCCCAGATGCTCGAATGGAAGGCAAAACGCTCTTTCTGAATCCGGGCTCCATCAGCCAGCCACGTGGTCTGATAAACGAACGCCTCTACGCTAAGGTAGAGATTGATGATGACCGCTTTAAAGTTGATTACTATACGCGAAATCATGAACTATATCCAAGCTTGTCCAAGGAGTTTAGCCGATGATTGCTAAGGAATTTGAAGACTATCTGCTGGAACATGAAGAAACTTTTTTGACGCCTGGGGAAAATTTGGCGGTTATGATTGATACCCATAATGTGGATCATGCTATCCTACTATTGAGCCAGATGACCTACTCACGTGTACCAGTCGTGACGGCAGATAAAAAGTTTGTTGGCACGATTTCCCTGACAGACATCATGTCCTATCGCATGCGCCATGATTTGCCAGAAGAGGAATTCATGATGACAGACATCGTCCACATGACCAAAATGGACGACTTGACAGTTGGGCCAGATTATACTGTATCAGATGTGCTTCATAAGCTGGTCGACGAGTCCTTTCTGCCGGTTGTGGGCGAGGATCAACATTTTTACGGAATTATTACTAGAAAGTCTATTTTGAAAGCTGTCAATTCTTTGTTGCACGGCTTTAGCAAGAAGTACGAAATTCGCAAAAAATGAAAGAATACATTAGACCGTTTTTAAATCAAAAAAACATCTCAGAAAATTCTAAAATTGCCTATTCTTATGATTTGGAGCAGTTTATCGAGGAAGTACATGGCCGGATTACCGAGACCAATCTGCGGATTTATCAGGCCTCTATCAAGGATTTTAAGGCGGCTGTTCAGAAGCGGAAGCTCTCAGCAGTCAATCAATTTCTCTATTTCCTTTATCAGCAGCAGCTCATTGAGGAGTTTCACCGCTTAGTCCTGCCCAAGGTATCCGTATCGAAGGAGCAGGAAAATGAACTGCTGGACCTGTCTGCTTTTTGGCAGGAATCAAGCGTTCCTAGGGGGCGGCTGATGGCTCTTCTTATCTTGGAAATGGGCTTGTTGCCCAGCGAGATTCTGCAGGTCAGAGTGGCAGATGTTAATCTGGACTTTCAGGTTTTGAAGATTGAAAAGGCCGGTCAGAAGCGGGTCATCAAGATTCCTGAGAGCCTGACGGGTGAGCTGGAAGACTATCTGACGGGGACATATTTATTTGAGAAAAACGGCAAATCCTATTCTCGTCAGTGGGGTTTCCGTCAGCTAGAGGCCTTCTTGATTGAGCAGGGACAAGCCAGTCTATCTGCCCAAAGCCTGCGTGAGCAGTTTATTTTGCGCCAGCGGGAGAAAGGGATTGGCCTCTATGATATTGCCCAAGATTTGGGCTTGAAAACCATGATTACACTAGAAAAATATAGATAAAAATGGATATCAAACTAAAAGATTTTGAAGGCCCGCTGGACCTGCTGCTCCACCTTGTATCTAAGTACCAGGTGGATATTTATGATGTGCCCATTACGGAGGTCATTGAGCAGTATCTGGCTTATGTGGCCACCTTGCAGGCCATGAAGCTGGAAGTGACGGGCGAGTACATGGTCATGGCAAGCCAGCTCATGCTGATTAAGAGTCGCAAGCTCCTGCCTAAGGTGGCGGATAATGCTGAGCTGGAAGATGATTTGGAGCAAGACCTCTTGAGTCAGATTGAGGAATACCGCAGGTTCAAGCTCTTAGGTGAGAAAATGTCGCTCCAACATGATGACCGAGCGCTTTATTATTCTAAGCCTAAGCTAGAGCTGGTTTATGAAGATGCTGAGCTCCTACATGACAAGTCAACGATAGATCTTTTCTTGGCTTTTTCCAAGGTTATCGCCAAGAAGCAAGAGGAGTTTTCTAAGAGCCATACAACCATTGTGCGAGATGAGTACAAGATTGAGGACATGATGGATGTGGTGCGCCAGCGCTGTGCTGGTAAGAGCCGTCTGGCTCTGCAGGAGATTTTTGCAGAGACCAAGGACATGAATGAAGTTATTACTCTCTTTCTGGCGACATTGGAATTGGTCAAGGTGCAGGAAGTGCAAGTCATTCAGGAAGAAAATTTTGGAAATATTTATTTAGTAGGAAGAGGAAATGAGTAAGTTAGCAGAGATTGAAGCCCTGCTTTTTGTGGCGGGAGAAGATGGACTCAAGGTTCATCAATTGGCAGAAATCCTTTCTTTGCCGCCGACCGGGGTTATTCAGAGTTTGGAGAAGTTGGCTGAGCAATATGAAGCCAATCCAGACTCTAGCCTGACCCTGCTGGAAACTTCAAAGACATACAAGCTGGTCACTAAGCCAGAGTTTGCTGAGATTCTGCGGGCCTATTCACGGGCGCCGATCAATCAAAGTCTGTCGCGGGCAGCGCTGGAGACCTTGTCTATCATTGCCTATAAGCAGCCGATTACAAGGGTCGAAATAGATGACATCCGCGGGGTTAATTCCAGTGGTGCATTGGCCAAACTCTTGGCTTTTGAACTGGTTCGAGAGGATGGCAAAAAGGAAGTCATTGGCCGGCCAAATCTCTATGTGACAACGGATTATTTCTTAGACTATATGGGAATCAATCACCTAGATGAGCTGCCGATTGTCGAAGAAACAGAGCTAGTTGCTGAAGAAAGCCAGCTCTTTATTGAAAGGACAGATATCGATGAGAATCAATAAATACATCGCTCATGCTGGGATAGCCAGCCGCCGTAAGGCAGAAGAGCTAATCAGGCAGGGGAAGGTCAGTATAAACGGCCAAGTGGTACGTGAGCTGGCGACGAACGTCAAGTCTGGCGACCGTGTGGAAGTAGAAGGCCAACCTATCTACAATGAGGAGAAGGTTTATTATCTCCTCAATAAGCCGCGCGGGGTCATTTCCTCTGTCAGTGATGACAAGGGACGTAAGACGGTCGTGGATCTTTTGCCTCAGGTCAAGGAGCGGATTTATCCGGTCGGTCGTTTGGACTGGGATACTTCTGGCATTCTCATTCTGACCAATGACGGAGACTTTACCGACGAGATGATTCATCCCCGAAATGAGATTGACAAGGTCTATGTGGCGCGTGTCAAAGGATTGGCTAATAAAGAAGTTCTTCGTCCTCTGACTCGAGGTATTGAAATCGAGGGGCGCAAAACCAAGCCAGCAGTTTATGAGATTATTAAGGTTGATCCGGCGAAAAATCGCTCGGTCGTTCAGCTGACCATCCATGAAGGCCGTAACCATCAGGTTAAGAAGATGTTCCAAGCTGTCGGACTGCAAGTGGATAAGCTTTCACGGACTCGCTTTGGTCATCTGGACCTGACGGGCCTCAAGCCTGGTGAGTATCGTAAGCTCAGTAAAAAAGAAGTCAGCCAGCTGCACACACTGGCTGTAACCAAGACCAAGAAATGATAAAGAAACTGCTTATTGCTCCTGTCCGCTTTTATCAGCGCTTCATCTCCCCTGCTTTTCCTCCATCTTGCCGCTTTCGGCCCACTTGCTCTAACTATATGATAGAGGCTATCCAGAAGCATGGTGCCAAAGGAGTTTTGATGGGCGTGGCGCGAATTCTCCGCTGTCATCCCTGGTCCCAGCCGGGAGAGGACCCTGTACCAGACTATTTCAGTCTGAAAAGAAACACTACAAGCAAAAAGTCACACTAGCTATTTAGCTAGTGTGACTTTTTTTATCTATAATCTCAGAGTGTTTGCTATCTTCTAGACCAAGTCTTAGGTAAGAAGAGCAGGAGAATTGGGTAGATTTCCAAACGTCCGCCAATCATGGCAAAGGACAGCAATAGCTTAGAAAAAGGACTGAAGATAGAAAAAGTATCCGTCGTCCCAATCATAGGACCGATATTGTTGAAGCAGGATAGAACACCACTGACAACTGTCATGAGATTGTTGTTATCCAGGCTGACGATGAAAATCAGTGCCAGCACGATCAAAACATAGGTTGCTAAATATTTGAGAACCTTGTGCTGGGTATCCTTGTCTAAGACTGCACCATTAACATGCATGGTTAGGACCCGATTGGGTGATAGGGTAGAGAGAATTTGATTTTTTGCAATGCGGGAAATGATAATCCCCCGAATAACCTTGAATCCCCCAGCTGTTGATCCGGCCGAGCCCCCGATACACATGAGCAGGAGCAGGATGACCTGAGAAAAGAGGGGCCACTTGACCGTATCACCATAGCCGAATCCAGTCGTTGTGATGATATTGGAGACCTGGAAGAAGGAAATCTCCACGCTCTTAGCAAAGCCTTGGTAGAGATGGAAGACATTAAAGGCAATCAAGGCAGTGGAAAGAAAGACAATCCAGAGATAGCCTCTAAGCTCTTCATCACCAAAGCAGGCCTTAAACTTGCGAATCAGCAGATAATAATAGAGATTGAAGTTGACACCGAAAGCCAAGACCCCAAAGCTGACCAGATAAGTAATCAGTGAGCTGTTGTAGTGAGCAATACCGTCATTGTATACGGTGAATCCTCCTGTACCAGCTGTTCCCATGGCGATCACAAGGCTGTCAAAGAGCGGCATACCCGCTAGGAAATAAAGCAGCGCAAAGATAGCAAAGAGAGCCAGATAGATGATATAGAGGATTTGGGCCGTACTCTTGAGCTTAGATACAACCTTGCCAAAGACTGGGCCCGGAACTTCTGCTTTCATGACCTCCAAGTGGCCATTTTTAGCATTGTCCATAATAGCTAGGGCAAAGACCAGCACTCCCATCCCTCCGATTAAGTGAGTAAAACTGCGCCAGAAGAGCAGCGAATGAGAGAGAACGCCGACATCGTTGAGAATAGTCGCTCCCGTGGTTGTAAAGCCAGAGCTGACCTCAAAGAAAGCATCGATGATGTCCGGTATCTGACCAGAGAAGACAAAGGGCAGGGCTCCGAAGAAGGACCAGAGAATCCAGCAAAGGGCTACAATCAGTACCCCTTCCTTGGCGTAGATATGTAGGTCCTTGGGCTTTAAATAAGAGCCTATGCCACCTAAAACTAGCAGGATAGCCATGGTCGCCCCAATAGAGAGAAAGACCTTTAAAGGTTCACCGTAGATTAGAGCGACGATGATGGGCACGATTAGCAGAGCCGCCTCAATCAGCAGTAATTTTGCCAGCAGGTAGCGAATCATAGATCTATTCATGTGGCCTACCTCGCTAACAGATCGTAAATCTGCGTGATATTTTGCAGCAGAGTGGTCACGACAATTTTATCTCCAACTTGCAGATTGTCATCGCCAGTAGGGAAGATGGCTTTACCTTGGCGGATAATGGCCGCAATCAGGACATCTTTCTTCAGATGAAGCTGAGATAGAGGAATACCAGTCATCTTGTTTTCTTCCTTGATTTGGAACTGCAGGGTCTCGATTTGGCCGTTGGCTACATGGTGCAGAGCTTCTAGGTTAGAGAACTGAGCATTGTAGCGACCGCGGATAAAGTGCATAACCGTATCAACGGCGATACCTTTAGGAGTCACGATGCTGGCAAAGTCTTGGTTATCAATGATTTCCAACAAACTAGTCCGGTTAACCTTGGTGATGTTTTTCTGTACACCCAGATTATTAAGGAACATGGAAGTAATGATATTTTCTTCATCTACACCAGTCAGGGTAGCGATGGCATCAAAGTTATTGGAGCGTTCCTCCAGTAGGATATCCTTGGCAGTACCATCTCCATGGACGACGTAGAGATCAGGAAATTCCTGACTGAAAAAGGTTGCCCGTTCATGGTTAGATTCAATGACTTTGAGCTCGATTTTACTATTCTTGAGAATATTGAGCAGGTAGTAGGCAATCTTTCCTGCTCCGATAATCATCAGGCTCTTAACCACTCTAGGTCGTACCATATTATGGAATTGAACGATGTCCAGGCGGTTACCTGTGACATAAATCTTGTCGCCGGCCTCCAAAGTGAAGTCGCCATCAGGAATTTCCAAGTGCCCTTTTCTCTCAATGGCACAAACAATGATATTTCCAAATTTCTTGCGGAACTGGGAAATACTCATCTGGCAGAGATTGCTGTCTTCCTTGAGTTTGAACTCCATCAGTGCCACTCGGCCATTGGCAAAGTGCTCTACTGACAGGGCATTAGGAAAGTCAATGATATTAGCGATATAGCGAGCAGTTAGGAGCTCAGGATTGACCACCAGCGAGAAGCCTAGGATGTTCTTCTCCTTAAAGTAAGGGTTGGAATATTCAGGATTACGCACCCGAACGACGGTTTCCTTAGCGCCCATTCGTTTGGCCAGAACAGCTGAGACCATATTGACCTCATCATGCTCAGTCATAGAGATGAAGATGTCACAGTGACTAACATCCGCTTGTTCTAAGATTTTGAAGTTAGCTCCATTGCCAGCAATACCGATAATGTCATAGCGCTTGGTAATCTGGTTTAGAACAGCCTCATCCTGCTCAATCAGGATAACATCATGATTTTCAGCCACTAAGGAGCGACAGAGGGCCGTTCCGACCTTCCCGCCGCCAACAACGATAATTTTCATAAGTTTAGATTCCTCCAAAGTATGTATCTATCATACTCTTTTTTCATTTAAATTTCATCTATAAAATACAGAATAGTCCAGTTATTTACAGAATTTCGGATACTTTTTCACTAAAATGGTATCTTCCTATGAAAATTTTTAAAAAACTAGAATTTTTTGAGCATTTTTTATTGACTTGTAGGCTGAAAGTGTTATACTAAATGAGTACCTTCATTGGTTTACCTCAAACCTGTTGTGATGTAAGTTAATGAAGCCTTAACCACGCTGTTTGCTGAGCTTGACTCCGGGCAGTGTGGCTATTTTTTTATCTAAAGAAAAATACTAGGAAAAATATTCTTATTATGAAAAATCATATCGTTCTTTTTGAGCCTCAGATTCCGCAGAATACCGGAAATATTGCCCGTACTTGTGCCGCGACTAATTCGCCGCTTCACATCATCAAGCCCATGGGCTTTCCCATTGATGATCGCAAGATGAAGCGGGCTGGGCTGGACTATTGGGATAAGCTGAACATCACCTATTATGAGAGGTTAGACGATTTTATGGAGCAGATGGATGGCCGTCTTTATCTGATTTCTAAGTTTGCAGAGAAGGTCTATTCTGAGGAAAATTTTGAAGCAGAAGGTTCGCACTATTTTATGTTTGGACGAGAGGACAAGGGATTGCCAGAGGAATTTATGCGTCGTCATCCAGAAAAGGCTTTGCGTATTCCCATGAATGACCAGCATGTCCGCAGCCTCAATGTTTCAAATACAGTCTGCATGATTGTTTATGAAGCCCTGCGTCAGCAGAATTTTGCTGGCTTAGATTTGATACACGAGTATGAAGCGGACAAGCTGAAGTAGCGGAATGAATGTATCTAAGCAGTTAATTTTCCTAATAGATAGGATACTATTGTTGAAACATTTTTAATTACATCAATCAAATTGCTTGCTCTGGCAGGCTTTTTTTGTTATGATAATGATGTCTTCAGGGCAGGGTGAGATTCCCGACCGGCGGTAATTTTTGGCTGGAAAATGTTTTTTCCTCAATGCCAAATCAAGTCCGCGAGCGCAAGCTGATGTGGTGAGATTCCACAACCGACAGTATAGTCTGGATGGGAGAAGACGAGAGGCAGTGAAGCATTCTTGCCGTTTAATCTTTATTTAAGGGCTGAGCCCTATACTAAATAATCATTAGCTGACAAGCTTTTTTCAGTGGCCTTTCCGGCTTCTCTAATTTTTATAAATTGGAGGAACCTGTGATGACAAATACTCGTAAGTTGGCGATTGTAGCAGTTTTGTCTGCTCTATCATTTCTACTCATGCTTTATGAGATTCCCTTGATAACTGAGTTTCTAAAGTTGGATTTTTCAATTATTCCGATTTTACTGGCTTTGGTAGTCTTGGATTTAAAAAGCTCTCTGGCAGTGCTCTTGATTCGCTCTGTCTTAAAGCTAGCTTTGAATAATAATGGCGTAGGCACTCTAATCGGTCTCCCCATAAATATGCTGGCAGTAGCTGTCTTTGTCTGTGCTTTTTCCCTCTTGTGGAAAAAAAGAAAGAGCTTATCTAGCTATGTGAAGGCTTCCTTGGTAGCAACACTTGGTCTAACGATTACTATGATCATTCTAAATGTTATTTATGCAGTGCCTCTCTATGCGAGGTTTGCTGGTTTTGATATTAATAAAGCATTTGGTCTTTCCAAGTATCTGCTGACCATGATTGTCCCCTTTAACCTATTAGAAGGAGTGATCTGGGCTCTCGTCTTTTGGCTGATTTACACGCTCTTGCAGCCCGTTCTAAAACGCTATGAAAAATAAACAATCTTATCTAACAAAGGGCTCTTTTGCCCTTTTACTTTTCGTCATGCTAGGCTACATGGTCAAGTTTTATCCTGAGCAGCTGACCAGTTTTGATACCCCGATTCAGACCTGGTTGCGGGGAGACTTGCCTGCAGCTTTGACGACTTTTTTCAAACTTGTAACCAGTGTGATTGATCCGATCGGAATTATCATCTGGGTTTCAGCTCTTGTCCTGTTTTTCCTATATAAAAAATGGAAGCTGGAAGCTGCCTTGCTAGCGGGAAATCTGGTCTTACATGGGATTTTGATTAAGCTGATTAAACTCGTTTACCAAAGAAGTCGGCCCAGTATTTCGCATTTGGTTGAAGAGGGCGGTTACTCTTTCCCTAGCGGACATTCCATGGCGACAGCCATTGTTCTTGGGACCTTGATTATCATTGTCCAGCAACGGATTCAAAACCAAAAAATAAAACGCTTGGTACAAGGTCTGCTCTTGGTCTATATTTTCACTGTTATGGCATCCAGAGTCTATCTGGGCGTGCATTATCCGACAGATGTTATCGGAGGAGCCTTGATGGGCTTTGCCATTCTCAATATCGAATTTCCCTTTTATGACAAGCTACGTTTTCAGTGGCGTTTCAAGGGAAAGCAGAAATAGCGTTTACTTTGATAAGAATAATCAATAGGAACAGAGTTACAGAGTCGAAAAATCATTTATGGCATAATTCTTGAGTTTTAGAATTCAAACTTAGTTTTGGATTTACAGTTATCATACACTGGCCGTTAAAAAATGAGTTATAATTGAATTATTGAAAAACACCAAATGGACATGGTAAGTAGTTCATTTGGTGTTTTTTTAGTTTTAAGCATTTTGCATAATATCTTGAATAGATAGCTTGCAAAGTAATTTGAATTTTTTAGAAAAAACATCAGGAGATTCTGGAATTGCTTGTGTAATCCATGACTTTATAATTGATAGAGTATAATTAACAAGTAATTCTTCAGTAAACTCTCTAGATAAACCCATTTTACTAGACAGTTGAATGTTTTGGCTAATCCAAGTCTTATATTGTTTCTTTAAAAAAAGTTCCCAATTAGGATCAGCTGCAGTTGAATAAAGATATTTTAGCCAGATTCTATTCTCATAAATTAATGGTATTATTTCAGAAGCAAGGAAGTCAATAAAAAGAGCATTATCGGATCCATTTGAACCTGGTACAAAATCTAGCATTTTTGACATTATTCGTTCGTCAATGTCATGATGAATAGCTTCAATTATTTCGTTAGGAGAGTTGAAATGATTTTTATAGATTGTTTGTCTCGCTATGCCTGCTTCTTCTGCAATCTCAGAAAAAGAAAAGTTAGATTTATCAGGATATTTTTCAGAAAGTCGAAAGAAAGCAGTGATAATATTTTCTCGCGTATCTTTGGTCATTACCGTTATTCTCCTTGTCAGTCAATATGTAGCCTAGTACTTCTATTGTTGTTATTAAAAAATTTTAGTCTAAGTATAATTAATTAGATTCAATATTAACAAAAAAATTACAGTTTGTAAAAAAATTTCTAAATTGCTTTTGATTATTCTGCAAAAGCGAGATATTTTGGCTACATTTTGTAAATTTTTGGTACTGGAAGCAATATAATGAAAATGTTATTATGTAATTTGTATTGCGTATTGTGTCTATGCTCTTTATCAAAATGGGAAATGTTTTCTAAAAGAGTATATGACTGGAAGAATCTTTAGGAATAGAAAGAGCTTTGAACAAATGAGACATAGTCATGAATAAATTAGAAAATATATCTGTAAAAAAACTGTTAGTTCAACTAATTATTCCCTCATTAGTTACAGCAATAGTAAGTGGATCTTATAATTTAGTTGATGGCATATTCATTGGACAGACCTTAGGGCTTGAAGGGAATTCTGCTAATACATATACATTTATGATATATGCCTTGGTCTATGCTTTTTCAGCTCTAGCAAGCGAAGGAACAGCATCCTTGTTGACAATCTCACTTGGCAAAAAGGATTACAAAAATGCCCGATTAATTTTAGATTCCTCTATCCAAGTTTCTTTAATTTTATCAATTCTACAGTCGATACTTTTATGGTTTTCCTTAGAAGGTTTATTGATTATTTTTGGGGCACCACAAGAACTGTATCATTATGTTAAAGAATTTTGCCTTACATTTCTTATTGGAGCGCCTATATATTTTGTCTCACACACTCTTTTGTACTGTTTGCGGGCTCAAGGTAAGATTAAAGAAGTTTTACATATCAATGCTATTTCATTTCTTGTGAATGCAGGGACTGGTGCAGTTCTAATTCTTGTATTTCATACTGGTTTTTTTGGATCAGCTTTATCTACAGTTCTGGCTAATCTTGCTGCACTTATCTTGACATTCAGAGAGTACACTGGAAAATCTAACGATTTAAAAATAGATTTGAAGAGCTTATTATTTATTGATAAAAAGCTTATCAATAAAATTATTGCAATGGGGTTGCCATTCTTTCTTACAACGGTCATATCTGTGATATTACTGATATTATATAATAGGGTTGCTTTTGATTATGCAGGTACTTATGGTATTGCAGCTTTATCTATAACTTCTTCAATCTATCGCTATATTATTTCTTTGATGAATGCTATTACAAATGGAGTTCAGCCTGTAATTAGCTTTAATTATGGTGCAAAAAATTATAGTAAAATAAAGCAATCACTTAGTCTTTCACTAATAATCAGCACAATTTTTTCTCTGTGCTTGTTCCTTGTAATTCAAATTTTTGCAGTGCAAATAGCTACACTTTTTAACTCAAGCGATCCGAAATTTATAAAGTTTTCTAGTACAGCCTTAAGACTTGTCATGATTTCGTTACCTGTACAAGGAATCATCAATATCGGAACTAACTATTTTCAATATATTTCTTTCTCGCGGATATCTACTTTTTTAGTTATTCTGAGACAAATAATTTTTCAAATACCTTTAGCGTTATTTTTACCAATTTTGTTTGGAATAACTGGCCTGTGGTCCTCTTATTCTATTTCAGATTTTTTGATACTTGTGATTATAATGTTTTGGCTAAAATTTATGATGACTAAATTGAGAAAAATTATGGAGGCATAAAATGACCTATATAGAGATGTGTAATTCTTTTAAACGATATAAATCAGGAGACAGCGAGATTGTCGCTAATAATAATATGAATTGCAAAATAGATAAGAGAGACGATGTATATCTATAAAGAGATAATTTAATTTTATCTATTCTAGGTTAGGTTCTGTAGTAAATTTCTGTTTAAAAAATATAAACATGTTAGAAGCATTAAAATCTGTAGATTGATTATATTTTGTTTTATATATATTATTTGAGTATAATTATATCCCTTTTTTTTATGGAAGAAGGGATTTTTCGAGTCACTGCCGGCTTTTGTGGTAGAATGGAATGTATAAAAACTTATAACCTCTTAAACTTTCATTATTGGAAGTTTTTAGAGGGTTAGCTAATCAATAAAGCTGTAGAAGTAAGTTTCGATTGCTTCTATCTTAGGAACGATCTTGCCATGAACTGGAGGGTAAGAAAGCTTTATATCTATAAGTGGAATGGAAGTTGCTCGGAAATGATATGAGTACATCATCAATGAAAGAGGCTTTATAATATAGCTTCTAAAACGAAGGATAGTGTTCCGGCCTTTTTGATCCACTTTGTAAAAAGGAGGGTCATTTCCGTTTTGAATCAAGAACTCATCGATGCTGTTTTGGCATTAGTAGATAGAATTCCCTCTGGGCGCGTGGCGACCTATGGCCAGCTTGCCCGTTTGATTGGGCAGCCTAAAAACGCTCGCTTGGTGGGAAAGATTCTCAGTCAGTCGGAACTTTATGGTAGCAAGCATCCTTGCCACCGGGTAGTCAATACAGCAGGGCGCCTCGCACCAGGCTGGGAAGACCAGATACACTTGATCTGGGCGGAAGGAGTGGACTTGAAGGCCAATGGCTGTGTAGATCTCAAGCATTATCAGTGGGAGCTATGACTTCCTCCTTTCCTTGTGAAAGAGGGAATTTTTGTTTCTAAACTCTTTTTTGTGGTAGAATGAAAGGTATGAAATCTTACAATTCATTGAATGATTATTATCGAAAACTTTTTGGTGAAAAAACTTTTAAGGTGCCTATTGATGCGGGCTTTGACTGTCCCAATCGGGATGGTACGGTAGCGCATGGAGGCTGTACCTTCTGTACCGTTTCAGGCTCGGGCGATGCCATTGTGGCACCAGATGCGCCTATTCGCGAGCAGTTCTATAAGGAAATTGACTTCATGCACCGCAAGTGGCCAGATGTTCGTAAGTATCTGGTCTATTTCCAGAACTTCACCAATACACATGAGAAGCTTGAAGTGATTCGTGAGCGTTATGAGCAAGCCATAAACGAGCCAGGTGTCGTTGGACTTAATATCGGAACTCGGCCGGACTGTTTGCCTGATGAGACCATCGCCTACTTGGCTGACTTGTCCGAGCGTATGCATGTGACCGTAGAGCTGGGCCTTCAGACTACCTATGAGGAGACCTCGGACCTCATCAATCGTGCCCATTCTTATGAGCTCTATGTGGAGACGGTCCAGCGAGTTCGTAAGCTGGCTCCCAAGGCGGAGATTGTCTCTCACTTGATTAACGGCCTGCCGGGTGAGACTCATGAGATGATGCTGGAGAATGTCCGCCGCTGTGTGACGGACAATGACATTCAGGGGATCAAGCTCCACCTGCTTCACTTGATGACCAATACCCGCATGCAGAGGGATTATCATGAGGGGCGGCTGCAGCTGCTCAGTCAGGAGGAGTATGTCTCCATCGTCTGCGACCAACTGGAGATTATCCCCGAGCATATCGTCATCCACCGCATCACTGGAGACGCCCCGCGAGATATGTTGATTGGCCCCATGTGGAGCCTCAATAAATGGGAAGTTCTCAATGCCATCGAGGCAGAAATGCGTCGTCGTGGCAGCAAGCAAGGCTGTAAAGCAAAGGAGCAGAGATTCGTATGTTAAGACCCTTACAGATGGCCCATGCCTTTTTGGCAGAAGTCGTGACCAAGGAAGATGTCGTAGTGGATGCTACTATGGGCAACGGGCATGACACCCTCTTTCTAGCTCAGTTGGCTAAGCAAGTCTATGCCTTTGACATTCAGGAGCAGGCTGTGGAAAAAACCCGCCAGCGCTTGACAGAAGCTGGCTTGGACAATGTTCAGCTAATCTTGGCTGGACATGAGACTCTGGACCAATACACAGAACATTTCAAGGCTGCCATTTTTAATCTTGGCTACCTGCCTTCGGCGGACAAGTCTGTCATTACCCGACCAGATACGACGCTGGAAGCTTTGGAAAAGGTCTGTTGGGGCTTAGAAAAAGGCGGCCGCGCAGCTATCATGATTTACTACGGGCATGAAGGTGGCGAAGTTGAAAAAGATGCGGTCCTAGACTTTGTCAGTCAACTGCCTCAGCAGGATTTCACTGTTGCCCTCTACAAGACCATCAATCAGATTAATAATCCGCCTTTTTTGGTCATGATTGAAAAATTGAGAGAAGGAACTTGAGATACAATAAGGATACAGAGAGAAAAGCCAGATAATAGGAGCTTTCAGTACTGTATCCTTATTTTTTAAATCGTGAAAATCGAATAATCAGGTCTAAATGAAGATAATTAAGGTGTGTGTAAATTTAAAATCTTATATTTTCTTACATAGAAGATATAAGACTTTTGACATTTTTCAGTTTATATGATAATCTATGACTATAAAAACAAAAAACGTCACAATGTTTTTAGGAGGAAGTTATGGCTACTGCTTTTACTGCTGAAGAAAAAGAAGTAATTAGAAAGAAATTACATAAAGTTGCAAAGGAATGCCTTCAAAGATATGGGGTTAAGAAAACCACAGTTGACCAAATGGCAGCAATGGTGGATATCTCCAAAGGTTCTTTTTATAATTTTTATTCTTCAAAGGAAATGTTATTTTTTGCGGTCTTAGAAGAATATCAAATAGATGTTATGAATCACCTGACAGAACAATTAGGTATGGAAGTCAAGATAGATACAAATCGTCTTGTACAGTTACTTTATGATTTTTATCAAGATTTTCGCTATTCATTTATGTATACCATATTTAAAAATCATGAAATGGAATTACTCATAAGAAAATTGCCGAAAGAGGCGATAACAAATCATCATCTGATAGATGATAGGATGGTAAAAAAAATTGTATCCCGAATCAATATTAGAGAAAATGTATCGGTAGAAATCGTCTCTGCTTTATTTAGAACGATTGCTATGACTATATTACACATCGAGGAAATCGGTGAAGAACAATTTGATACTACATTGAAGTTAGTCATACAAGGAATTGTTGAGCAAATTACTAAGGAGGATAGGTAATGGTGAAAGAAGCAATTAGAACCGCAAACCTTTCTAAAAGATATGGAACAAAAAATGTTGTCAACAACTTGAATCTATCAATAAAACCTGGTGAAATAGTAGGGTTTTTAGGACTGAATGGTGCAGGGAAAACAACGACGATGAGAATGATGCTAGGATTGATAAAATCTACATCAGGAGAATGCTATATTCAAGGAAAAAAGTTAGATCTGAATAATTTAGAACTTCGAAACGAAATAGGTTATATTATTGAGACGCCTTATTCTTATCCAGACTTAACTGTGAGAGAAAATTTAGAAATCGTTAGTAAATTAAGAGGGGTTAATAAAGATAATATTGACTGGGTAATTGAGAAATTAAAACTAAAGCAATATGAACATAAACAGGAGAAGCATCTTTCTTTAGGAAATGTTGCGCGTTTAGGAATTGCAAAAGCGATTATCCATAAACCTAAAATCCTAATTCTTGATGAGCCAACAAATGGATTAGACCCTTTTGGAGTTATTGAAGTGAGGGAACTATTAAAGGAATTGGCGAATAATCTAGGTACAACTGTTCTTATTTCAAGCCATAATCTGGAAGAAATATCTAAAATTGCTACTAGAATAGTCATTATACATGAGGGCAGACTTATAAGAGAAGTTGAAAGCAATGAATTAGAACAGTACTTAGAAAAGAAGTTATTAGTAAGTGGCTCTAATAATAAGGCCATGAAAGAAGTGTTATCTAACCATGGCTATCAGGTAAACATTCAATCAGACACAGAAAATAATATCCATTTCTTAGAACTAATTGATAAAAAATCTGTGGAGTATCCGGAAGAAATTGCTACATTGCTAGTCCATGCAGGTTATCCACCTAAAACACTGATTGTTGAAAAAGAAGATTTAGAGCATTATTTCTTAAGAATACTGAATGACTATAATGGGGGAATTTCAAATGAAAAAGCTTAGTTCCTGTATTTTAATTGAATGGGGAAAGTTAATAAAATCAAAACTTTCCATCGTAACTGCTTGTTCTATCTGTTTAGTTCCTTTTATTGTTGGGTTGTTTGCAACTATGATGAAATATCCAGAGAATTTCAAAAATCTTGGTTTGATTTCTGCAAAAATGGAAATGATAAGGATAACAGACTGGTCGTCGTACTTAATGACCGTATCACAAGTCATTTCTGTTGGGGGATTGCTCATTTTTGGATTTACAGCATCTTGGGTTTTTGGTAGAGAATATTCTGATAAAACGATGATAGACCTATTAGCGCTCCCGATGAAAAGAGATACAATCGTATTATCCAAGTTTATCGTTGTCGCTCTATGGAGCTATATTCTATCAATTTTTGCACTTTTATTGGGATTATTAGCTGGCAATCTGATTGGACTTGAGGGCGGGAGCTTAACGGTGATTCTCAAAGGTATACTTACTTTTGTTTTGTGTACTACTCTTACGATTGTACTCTCTACTCCAGTGGCCTTTTTTGCTTGTTTAGGCCGGGGATATTTGTCACCATTGGCATTTATCATTTTTACTATTATTTTTTCTCAGCTTGGTTCTGCTCTTAACTTTGGGAAATACATTCCATGGGCGATTCCTGCACTCGCAAGTGGTATTGCTGGAAAAGCGCTATTGAATTTTGGGAGCATTGTCAGTTTATTTGGGGTAAGTATTCTAGGTCTTATCGCAACAATAGCTTGGTGGAGGTATGCTGATTACGATTAAAATGAAGTGATGAAAATGCTAATAACACAAAACTAAGTCTTATTCATTTCCATTCAAAACAATCCCTCCTGTTCAGATTGAAAAACAAGAGGGGTTATATTATGACAATCGAAAGTTTTGGGGGAGAGGGGACTATGTGAATATCGTTGGCCTAAATGAAAAGATAGTTTCTAATATACGTGATTGGGAAAAAATGACCTTGTCTTTGATAAGTTAAGTGTCAAACCGTTCTCAGATGGCAGTTTTAGAATAAGATAAAAGCCTGTTTTTACGGGCATTAGTCAAACGAACATAGCATTGCCCCGAACAATGTTCAGCGAACTTCTTTAGATGTCGCTGGAGGGAAATTGCATATAGCCGGTGTACAAGTTACCTGTTTTCACAGGTGGTTAAGACTTCTCAAAATGAGCAAAAAAACAGTAAACCTTTGTGATTTACTGTTTTAAAAATTCTTTTATTCAATTAGACAAACTGGGATTTTTAGATTTTAACCCTTAAGGAAAATAAAATGGGCTATTCTCCTGAAGTATGTTCTATAACATTATAGTTTAATGCAAAGTGTAGCTATATAGTCATTTCCATAACGTGATAATCTATTTCTTTTATCACATGATTCATAAAAATCTATCATAGCGAGACCATTTTTAAGTTGTCCTCTAATCTGAGTTTCTAAGGTATGGCTAAATTCATATCCATATTCTGGATTTATGGATATCTTGCCTTCCTCTTCAAGCTCTTTTGAATTAAAAGGTATTGAAAACTTTAAAAATAATTCCTCATCAGGTTTGTCCCATACAATGTCAGCATCATACATGTATATCCATGGATTCATGAATCCGACCATTAACAGTCCACCCTTTTTCAATACTCGAGAGGCTTCTTTATACATGTTTTCTAAATCTTCTATATATGCATTTGAAACCGGATTAAAAATAATATCAAAAGTTTCATTTTCAAATGGAAATGGTTTTGTCATATCGCCTTGAACTGTATTGATTTTTAAGCCTTCTCTTTTAGCAACCAACTCATCTCTTTGTAATTGTGATTTAGAAAAATCCATTATGGTTACATCATAACCCTTTATAGCAAAAACTGGTCCCTGCTGTCCACCACCACAAGCTAAACCTAATATCTTTTTTCCGTTTGCTTTTTCAAACCATTCTTTTGGAACTTTTTTCCCGACAGTTAATGCAACAGAAATTGGATGTTTTCTAACTTCTTCTAATTCTTCATGTGTCAATGGCTCAGTATAGTCATTTTTTACATTATTCCATCTATCTTCATTTAATTTTATATAATTGTTCATCTTATAATCTCCTCATAATTTTATATTATTTCGATTTAAGTTGAATATGTTGCCATTACATTTTTCTCACCTCTACAAATTCCAATTTGGCGCACTGTAGATGATCTTCATTTCATATACTACATCTGAAATGCTGTTATCCAAAAACATATTCCGGCTATAAGTGAAATCGGAGTCATAACATATTTTTCTTTCTTACTTTTTGAAATCATGTTCATAATCGTATTCAAGGATAGGTAAGCGGCAAAGAAGAAACAAATATATTTAGTAACCTTGAAAGACAGCCACAGGGGAATAAAACCTCCGGCTTGCAAAATAATGATCATGGCAAAAATTTGAATAGCTATCGAAATGACTGCCGCAAGTCTAAATTTCTTAGGTAAGATTTTATGTTGTCCACCCATTGTATATTCGCCCAAAGGCAGACCGCAAGCAACAAGAACTGTCATAATTGCTATAATTCCAAATAATACTGCACCTAATATTGAAAACATAAATCACTATTCTCCCTTCGCAGAATACAAAAAATTTTAATTACAAATTCAACTTTGTTTCACTTAATGTTCCTATAAAATTATAAGGAATTCTTGTCAAATGTTCAAGTTTTATAGGTCTTTCTCAAGCTGGTCTGTTGATTTCCCTTTTCCTTTGTTCTTCCACCAATCGCTCAGGTCGACTATGGATTGAGCGGCGGAAGGGATGAGAAGGAGGACATAGATATAGACATACTGGCTCTTGGTTTCCCAGAAGAAGTGGAAGAGGCCGCCCCCCAAGAGAAAGATGAAGGGATAGAGGTCAAAAGGCGTCAGCTTTTCCTCGGCGACGAAAAATTTATGCAGGATAAAGAAACAGGAGAGCAGATAGATACTAGCTAGCAGGGTCAAGAGCAGGAAATTAACAATCTGATAACCTTTTCTTTCCTCATAAATGCTGCGCAGGACAGCTGGTTTCATATATTGCTGGCGCTCAATCTGAGGTCCAGTCCAAATAGACTGAAAAGTTGGCTCAGTCCAGGTCGACTTGACCTTTTCGTAGAAGAATTTGAGCGCATAAGCCGGATGCTTACTGAAGTGAATCAAAATGTCCTTCAAATCCCGAGTAGCCATTTCTGTAGCCAATTTTTCATCGTATTTGTTGCGCTTGAGAATCTTGGTATTGTAGGCATCGTACCAGCCTCCCAAGGTCTGCCGATTGGGATCATCCCGCAGGCCCATAGTGATGTAGGCGATTTTTGGGGTACCGACACCAATCTTGCCCCCAATCAGCTGCTCATAGTAGGCCGTCAGACCCTTGTTTGAAAGGACGATACCGGCTAAAATCAGGATGATAGCTAAGGGTTTCTTCCAAGACCATTTATAAAAGATGGACAGGAAGCAGACTCCAATCAGCATGATGGCAAAGATGATGTAGTTGTTGCGCAGGAGGCAGGCCAGACTGATACTGGCCGCTCCCAGCAAGGCATAGAGCAGGTTTCCTTTCTGATCCAGCTTGATAAAAGCATAGAGACTGAGCAGACAGAAGAAGAGCCCGGGAATGGTACCGTAGACAAAGAGGATGAAAAAGAGCTGTGGTAAAAAGAGAAAGGTCAGTAGAATCGTGTATTTCTGAATCATTTCTCTGGCATTGAGGAGAGCTGTGATTTTGTAAATTAAGAAATGACTGAGTAAAGTCCAGACGACATTCATGCTAAAAACAAACTGAGTCGTCGGAGAAATAAAAGCATAAAGTCGCTCCAGAGTCATCAGTCCTAGCTGATGGGGATTGCGATACATGTAGCTTCCGACGGTTGTCAGCGAGCTGTAATCTCCTCGGTTGAAGGCCAGCGCTGCATTGAAAACGTGCTTGGCGTCAGCTCGGATGCGGCCATCGTAGGCCGTTATCAGAAAAATCGCTGCTGCTATAAAGAGGAAGGACAAAAACCAAAAAAGATGCTTGGTCTGAACCTTTTCCAACAGGGGCCGGATTAAAAAGAGGCTGAGGAGAAAAAGTAAGAGTATAGGGTAGAAATACCAAGGATTACTGACGAATTGGACCCCTTCAGCAATCCTTAAAGGGATGTAAGTATGGGACAGCAGAATCTGTCCAGACAGGAAAAGTAAGGCAATCGCAGTCATGGTCAGAATCAGGAAGTAGCCTAGGTTGAAGATGGTATTAGAAAATTGCTTCATGAGGACCTGCCCTCCACCTTGACGAAATAGCGGTCTTCTCCCAGCTCAATCAGCTCGACTGGCTGGGGATAAAATCGATCCATGACCTCTTTTTGAAAAATGTCTTCTTTAGGACCTTGGGCTATGATTTCACCTTCTTTTAGGAGCAGGACATGATCCATAGCAGCAGTGATTTCCTCTACATGGTGGGTGACATAGAGGATGGTTGGAGCTTGGTCCATCTGTGTAATCTTACCAATCTGATCCAGCAGGCGCTCGCGGGCAAAGAGATCCAGACCGCTGGTCGCTTCGTCTAGGATAAGTAGTTCTGGCTTTTCCATGAGACTGCGTGCAATCAGCAGGAGCTGCTTTTCCCCTTGAGACAGACTGATGTAGCTTCGGCCAATCAATTCTTGCCCGCCAATGGAAGCCAGCATTTCCCTAGCTTGGTCCAGCTCCTCTTGCCCGTAAGGAGCGTAGAGAATACTGCTTTTATACTTGCCTGTCAGGACGATTTCTTCAGCTATGAGACGGCTGGGCAGGCGTTCAGCAATGAAGGAGCCAACTACTCCAATCTTAGTTCGCAGTTGAGGAATGTCGCCGGCGCCAAATTCTGTACCGAGAACCGTCACCTTGCCCTTAGTCTTCCAATGCTCAGCCATGAGCAAGCGCAGGAGAGTAGACTTTCCAGAACCGTTGAGACCGAGAATAGCCCAATGCTCCCCCTTTTTCACCTGCCAGTTGAGATCTTTTAAGATGGTTCGGCCTTGTTTAGCCAAGCTCACATTTTCCAGTTTGATAATCTTTTCCATTTTTACTCTTTCTTTCGTTAAATCTCCTTTATTATAACAAAATTTATGGTAAAATAACTGATAGGAGGAGTCAAATGTTTCATAAAAGTAAGCTGATGTTTTGGACCAGTGAGGTCCTTTTGCTAACGATTATCTTCTTTATCTGGCGCCAAATGGGGGATATGATAACCCCGATTGTTAGCGTTGTGAATACCATCTTGATTCCCTTTCTTGTGGGAGGATTTCTTTATTATATTACGAATCCGCTGGTGAAATTTCTCCAGGACAAGCTCAAAATCAACCGAATGATTGGGATTCTGATCACGCTCAGCCTTTTGTTTGGCTTAATTGCTTTGGGCGTTATTTACCTCTTGCCGATTTTGATTAATCAGCTGAGCAGTTTGATTAATTCAACGCAAGGACTTTATTGGGAAATTCAAAGTTTTGTTAATCAATTATCTAAAAATCCGCTCTTTCGAAATCTGAATATCCAGTCCACCATCCAGCAGCTCAATCTGTCTTATGTGGATATTCTGCAGAATATTCTCAACAGTGTGACCAACAGTCTGGGTAGTGTTCTGTCAGCAGTCGTCAATACGCTGATGATTTTGATTATGACACCGATTTTCTTGGTTTACTTCCTCATGGACGGCCATAAGCTTTTGCCCATGCTGGAGCGGACAGTCCTCAAGCGCGATAAGCTCAATATCTCTAGTTTGCTGACTAATCTCAATGCTACTGTTGCCCGCTATATCAGCGGAATTTCAATCGATGCCCTGATTATCGGTGCTCTGGCCTATATTGGCTATAGCGTGATTGGGCTCAAGTACGCTTTGGTCTTTGCTATTTTCTCCAGTCTGGCTAATCTGATTCCTTATGTAGGACCGAGTATCGGCTTGATTCCCATGGTCATTACGTATGCTTTTACCGATCCTCAGAAGATGGTGGCGGCCTTGATTTACATGTTGATTATCCAGCAGGTCGATGGCAATATCCTCTACCCCCGTATCGTTGGCGGTGTGATGAAGGTCCATCCTATTACCATCATGGTGCTCTTGCTCTTATCCAGCAATATCTATGGTGTGCTGGGGATGATTGTGGCAATCCCGACCTATTCTATCCTCAAGGAAATCGCCAAGTTCTTGGCTAACCTCTATGATAATCACAAGGAAGCCCAGCAGCAGAAGAAGAACGAAGAGTTTGGGATTATTAATAAATAAGGATGAGTTTGGAAATCGATTGATTCCAGAGTCTCGATACCAGAAAATAAGACGGAAGGAAGGCCTTCCGTCTTATTTTCATTTCCTGTGCACTAAATTTAAAAATATGATATAATCAGATTTACCTATACTTTTCGAGGAGAAAGAATCAATGGAAGACCCTGGCAGTCAGAATATTTTATGGCAAGCCTTACTACTGTTTATATTGACTTTGTTAAATGCCTTTTTCTCAGCAGCTGAGATGGCAATGGTATCGCTCAATCGAGCGCGTGTGGAGCAAAAGGCTGAAGAGGGGGACCTCAAGTATATCCGTCTCTTGGCAGTCTTAGAAAGCCCCAATAACTTCTTATCAACTATTCAGGTTGGGATTACAGTTATCAATATCCTGTCTGGGGCCAGCTTTGCGGATAATCTGGGAAAACTGTTCTCTTCTTGGATGGGAAATTCCGAAACAGTACGTGCTATCGGAACTTTCTTGGCTTTGGTCTTGTTGACATATATTTCTATTGTTTTGGGCGAGCTTTATCCGAAGCGCATTGCCATGAACCTGAAAGACAATCTAGCTGTGCGGGCTGCACCAGTTATTATTTTTCTTGGCAAGATTGTCAGTCCCTTCGTTTGGTTGCTGTCAGCGTCGACTAATCTACTGAGCCGGATAACCCCGATGAAGTTTGATGATGCAGACGAAAAGATGACACGGGATGAGATTGAGTATATGCTAACCAATAGTGAGGAGACCTTGGATGCAGATGAGATTGAGATGCTGCAGGGGATTTTCTCTCTGGATGAGCTGATGGCGCGTGAACTGATGGTGCCGCGGACGGATGCCTTTATGGTGGACATTCAGGATGACACCAAAGAAATTATCGAAAGCATTCTCAAACAGAGTTTTTCGCGGATTCCCGTCTATGATGGGGATAAGGACAATGTCATCGGTCTGATTCATACCAAGCGATTGCTTAATGAAGGATTCATCAATGGTTTTGACAATATCGTTCTGCGTAAGATTTTGCAGGAGCCGCTCTTTGTACCGGAAACCATGTTTGTCGATGATTTGCTTAAGGAGCTGCGCAATACGCAAAATCAAATGGCGATTCTCTTGGATGAGTATGGCGGAATGGCTGGTCTGGTCACACTGGAAGATCTCTTGGAGGAGATTGTCGGTGAGATTGATGATGAGACTGACAAGGCTGAAATCGAAGTCCATGAAATCGGTGAGAATACCTACATCGTATTAGGAACCATGACTCTCAATGACTTTAATGAATATTTTGAAGTTGAAATTGAAAGCGACGATGTGGATACGATAGCTGGTTATTACTTGACTTGTGTAGGGACTATTCCAGATCCGAAAGAACGCATTAGCTACGAAGTCGAAAGTCAAAATAAGCTACTCATTTTGACCAATGACAAGGTTAAAAATGGCCGTGTTACGAAGGTTAAGGTTGAAATTTCTGACATTATTGAAGAAGCAGAAAAGGCTGAGAAATAAACTCAGCCTTTTAAGTTTCTTTCAAGTTTTTTATAAGTCTGTCTTAAGTTTCTGGGATTATACTAATAGCATCAAAATAGAAATGAGGACAGTCCAATGACATCTAAAGTTACCCTATATGATAAGCAAGTATTGACATTCCCCTCAGGCGCAAAAGCAGGAAAGGAAGTAATAAGAATCAGTAACGTTTAAAAAGCAGCAGAAGCCCTTAACTAATTTTTTCATATAAATCTCCTAAAACAAGTAAAAAGAATTTTGAGGCTCTTTGTCGCTCCAAAACAAAGCAGCCTTAGACTACTCATAAAAGAAACCACCTCTGCCAGCTGGAAGGCAGGGGTAGTTTTGTGGTCTGGATGGGGAACTCAAGGTTATTCTTTCTGGCGCTTAGCAAAATCCACAAAGCGAAATTTGTCCAGCTTGTGACGGCTCTCGGTATATTGAAACTGGCGGCCGTCTGCCAGATAGACCTGGGATTTGACAGAGACGACTTGCTGGTCCTTGCCGAGGTCCATGAGAATCTTGTCTCGGTCATTGGCGTGGTCAATGGTAAATTCTTTCTTGGCATAGGCGATGTTGAGCTTTAAGTCATTTTCCAAATAGGCATAAATGGACTGCTCAGCGATTTCCCTTGTCAGGTCAGGGACGATGCCCTTGTCTAAATAGTCAATATCTAATACAGAGGCGACTTGGTCTACAACTCGCTGACGGACGATTCGCCAAACCAGTCGGTAGGGAGGGAAGCCAGTGATGTCGGACAGTTTCTGATCTACGGTAATCTTTTCTAAGCTGACAACATTGGTTTTGGACTGCATATTATTCTGCTTGACTACTTCTTGATAGCTGGTCAGCTTAGACACTGGAAAGTCGAACTGTTCCTGCTTGATGATTTTGGAACCCTGTCCGCGGACCTTTTCAATCAATCCTTCTTCCTGCAACAGAGCCAGAGCCTTGCGCACAGTGTCGCGGCTGACCTGGTAGTCTTCTGTCAGCTGATGCTCGCTGGGTAAGAAGTCTCCGACAGCATAACGCTCGTCTAAAATATCTTTCTCAATCTGTTTGAACAATTGTTTGTATTTCTTCATCATAAACTTCACTTGTTTTCTTTTTTGCATACAACATAGAAAATTTTATCAAAAATGAGGGATATTTTCAACAAACAACTTGCATACATCTTTGAAATCGATTACAATAATTTGTAGAGATGTGTTGAAAAACTAACTCGTAAAAAATATAAGGAGAGTGCTGGATTCTCATTCAGCCAGTAGTCAAATGGGAAAATTTGAGAAGGAAGCCAAGGATCTGCTAGATGCAATCGGCGGCAAAGAGAATGTCACAGCAGTTAGTCACTGCGCAACGCGGATGCGCTTTGTACTTGGAGATGATAAAAAGGCCAATGTCAAGGCTATTGAGGCAATTCCAGTGGTCAAGGGAACTTTCACAAATGCTGGGCAATTCCAAGTCATCATTGGAAATGATGTGCCAATCTTTTATAATGACTTCACTGCTGTATCAGGTATTGAAGGAGTATCAAAAGAAGCAGCCAAGTCTGCTGCCAAGAGCAAGCAAAATCCCCTTCAGCGGGTTATGGCCACTCTGGCGGAAATTTTTACACCCTTGATTCCAGCCTTGATTGTCGGAGGGTTAATCCTTGGCTTCCGCAATGTCCTTGAGGGCGTGCATATTGAAGCTTTGGGTAGAAAGATTGTTGATGGAGTTGCACAAGTAAAAAATGGACAACCGGTTTATAATACAATTGTGGATGTGTCCAAATTCTGGAGCAATGTTAATGACTTTCTTTGGCTGCCGGCACAAGCAGTCTTCCACTTCTTACCAGTGGGGATTACTTGGTCTATCTCCCGTAAGATGGGAACCAGTCAGATTCTTGGGATTGTCTTAGGTATTTGTTTGGTTTCTCCACATTTGCTGAATGCTTATGATGTAGCCAATACCTCTAAAGCTGTGATTGCTAAAGACTACACTTGGTATTTTGGGATACTTGAGTTTCACAAATATGGTTACCAAGGTCAGGTCATTCCGGCTCTCTTGTCTGGTCTGTCTCTCTCTTACTTAGAAATTTTCTGGCGTAAACGGATTCCGGAAGTGATTTCTATGATTTTTGTTCCTTTGCTTTCTCTGCTTCCAGCTTTGATTTTGGCTCACACGATTTTAGGTCCTTTTGGCTGGTGGGTTGGACAAGGAATGTCTAAGTTCGTATTTCTTGGTTTGACAGGATCATTCAAATGGTTGTTTGGTGCAGTATTTGGTGCCCTTTATGCTCCGTTTGTGATTACAGGTCTTCACCATATGACCAATGCGATTGATACACAGTTAGCTAATGATTATGGTGGAACAGCTCTTTGGCCCATGATTGCTCTGTCTAATATTGCTCAAGGTTCAGCTGTATTTGCCTACTATCTCATGCATCGTCGTGATGAAAGAGAGGCACAAATTTCGCTTCCAGCGACCATTTCTGCTTACCTTGGAGTTACTGAGCCGGCTCTCTTTGGGGTCAATGTCAAGTACGTTTACCCATTTGTTGCGGGGATGATTGGTTCGTCTATTGCCGGAGTCTTGTCCCTTAGCTTTAATGTTACAGCAACTGGTATTGGTGTCGGTGGCTTACCAGCCATCCTTTCTATTCAAGCAAACTATTGGCTTCCTTTCCTTCTAGTTATGCTTGTAGCAATCCTTGTACCAATGTTCCTGACTTTCTTCTTCCACAAGACAGGCTTCTTAACGAAGGCAGAGGAAGATCCAGAATTGCAAGCAGAATTTGCAGCTCAGGAAGAGGCAGAATTTGCTGGGCCAACCAAAGCCGAGTCATCTCCAGAGGTGCAAGCAGCTGATTCATCAGCTCCTGTAACGATTACTAGTCCGCTGGCAGGAGAAGTCAAAGAATTGAGTCAGGCAACAGATCCTGTCTTTGCACAAGGTTTGATGGGGCGCGGGGTTGTCATTGTTCCTAGCCAAGGTGAGTTGGTTTCACCAGTTAATGGTAGAATAACAGTCTTCTTCCCAACCAAGCATGCCATCGGCATCTTGTCAGATGAAGGTGTTGAAATCCTGATGCATATCGGAATGGACACTGTTAATCTGGAAGGCAAAGGCTTTGAGGGCTATGTGTCTCAGGGAGATAAGGTCAAGGCAGGCGACAAGCTCATTTCCTTTGATATAGACATGATCAAGAAAGCAGGCTATGTAACAGAAACACCAGTCATCGTTACGAACTCAGACAAGTATCAGGTGGAGGTGCTTGAACAACTTCCTCGGGTAGTTGAGCGAGGAAGTCAGTTGATGAACGTTAAGCCACTTTAAAGAAAAATGAAATGACTTATAGAAAGGGACGGTGCTTTAAAATCTGTCCCTTTTCTCAAAAAAGGAGAAAATATGACACTTGATAAAACAAAGGTTGTCTACCAAATTTATCCAAAATCTTTTAAAGACACAACTGGCAATGGTTTGGGAGATTTTCGAGGGATTATTGAAAAACTTCCCTACTTGAAAGAGCTGGGAGTAGATATGATTTGGCTCAATCCTTTCTATCCGAGTCCGCAGCGGGACAATGGTTATGATATTTCTGACTATACTGCGGTAGACCCTATCTTTGGAGATATGGCAGATTTTGAAGAGATGGTCAAGGTCGGCCAGCAGTATGGTATTGACTTCATGCTAGACATGGTTCTTAACCACTGCTCAATTGAACATGAGTGGTTCCAAAAGGCACTGGCTGGGGATTCCTACTATCAGGATTTCTTTATCCTGCGGGATGAGCCGACGGACTGGCTGTCCAAGTTTGGCGGCAGCGCCTGGGCTCCATTTGGCGATACGGGCAAATATTATCTGCATCTCTATGATGTCACTCAAGCTGATCTTAACTGGCGCAACCCCAATGTTCGTCAAGAGCTCTTTAAAGTGGTGAATTTTTGGCGGGACAAGGGCGTCAAGGGCTTCCGCTTTGATGTCATCAACGTCATCGGAAAAGATGAGGTGCTGTTGGACTGTCCAGAGCAGGAGGGCAAGCCGGCCTATACTGATAAGCCAATCGTGCATGACTATCTGCGTATGATGAATGAAGCGACCTTTGGGCAGGACGATTCCTTTATGACGGTTGGCGAAATGAGCGCTACGACGATTGAAAATTGCATTCTTTACACCGCACCAGACCGGCAGGAGCTATCTATGGCCTTTAATTTCCATCATCTCAAGGTGGACTATGAAGCTGGACAGAAGTGGACTCTTAAGGCCTTTGACTTTGAAGAGTTAAAACGCCTCTTCCATACTTGGGGCAAGGAAATGAGCGATCATGATGGCTGGTCAGCCCTCTTTTGGAACAACCATGATCAGCCGCGAGCTCTCAATCGCTTTGTCGATGTAGAGGATTTCCGCAATGAAGGGGCGACCATGTTGGCAGCCAGTATTCATCTGTCGCGAGGGACGCCTTATATCTACATGGGTGAGGAGATTGGGATGGTGGATCCTGACTACGACTCCATGGAAGTTTATGTGGATGTCGAGTCTCTCAATGCTTACCAGAGTCTGCTTGCTGAAGGTCAATCGCCAGAAGCAGCCTTCAGGATCATCAAGGCTAAATCTCGTGATAATTCTCGGACGCCTATGCAGTGGGATGATTCGGTCAATGCAGGTTTTACAACAGGAACTCCATGGCTGAAGGCGGGCAAATCCTATCCTCTCATCAATGTGGAAAATGAAATCAAGGGACCGATTTTTACCTTTTATCAGAAATTGATTGCCCTGCGTAAGGAACTGCCGATCATTGCAGAAGGAAGCTATCAGCCAGCCTATGAGGACAGTCCCCAGGTCTATGCCTTTGAGCGGGAGTGGCAAGGACAAAAACTTTTAGTCCTTAACAACTTTTATGCTGATCCGATTACGCTGGACATCCTGCCGGATTATCAAAATAGTCGGGTTCTCCTATCCAATTACGGCAAGACTCAGATTGACCATGTGCTGACCCTGCAGCCTTACGAAACCTTGGCTATCTTAGTAGGTGAAAACTAAAGTCTCGAAAGAATCTGGAAAAAATTCCAGATTCTTTTTTCTGTGTTGGGCCAGCCTAGACAAGTATTTTTGTGAACATAGATAAACTAATACAGAATTTTAAGAAAGCCTTTGCAAAATTTGATTCTTTTCTTTATAATAAAAATTAAATAGGATAATATACATTTATACAGAAAAGGAGAAGTTCATGAAAAAACAAGTTTCTTACAAGCAGCTTTTTCCTACAGTGGTCTTGCTAGCTGCTTTTCTGTCCCTGCTTTTTTCTGGCCAACCGGTCGGAGCAGAAGAAGCGGTAAGTTCGTCGACTTCAGATGCGGCAGCTCTCACAGAGAATCCGACTGTAAGCGATGAGTCGGTTGCCAGTCAAGCAGAGAGTTCATCTGCAGAATCGGGAGAGTCAAAGGCAGCTTCTACAGAGGCAGTGGAAAAGGCAGACCAAGCCCCAGCTGCAGCACAAGCCGCGGCTAGCGGACCTGAAGTTGTGCCCAATGTGGGAACCATTCAGGGAGAATCACAAACCTCTCCCTATGAGGACAAAGAGGTTCAAGTTTCCAATGTAGTTGTGACGAAAACAGACCGCTATGGTTTTTATGTTCAAGACCTGACTCCTGATGGAAATAGCAGGACTTCTGATGCTCTTTATGTTGTTTCTAAAGAAAAAGTTGATGTCGGAGACAAACTTAGTCTTGAAGGACGCGTCAAAGAAGGTTATATGGAAGAGCTCAGCGTTCGTCAGGGACAGACTTTTAACAAGCCCAGTGGTAGTTTGACAGTCACCATGCTTGTCGCTTCCAAGGTGACCAAGGAAGGGAAAGCTGACCTACCTGCTCCAGTAGACATCGCGGCTAATATGCCTCAGGATACGGTCGATAACGATATTAATAATTATCAGCCTCAAAGTGAAGCGTTGGACTACTGGGAAAGTTTGGAAGGAATGTTGACGACGGTGAAGAGTCCCCGCGTTTTAGGCCCGCAGTACCGTGGAGATATTTATCTCTTGCCGGAAGGCTACCAAGCCTTACCGCTAAACAATATCGGAGGTCTCAATCTTCGTCCAAACGCTCAAAATACAGCAACCATTCCAGTCTATGTTGGCAATAAATTCATTGCCAAGGCCAAGGATTATTTCAATGGAGATGTGGTCGGAGTCGTGACCTATCGTGGGAAGATTTACAAGTTGGAGCCGACTCAGCTGCCTGATTTGGTGGACGGGGGCTTGCAGAGACAGGTCTCTCCTATCTATCCAAGCGAAGACAAGCTGACTATTGCTTCCTACAATATCGAGAATTTTTCTGCTAATGCTAAAAAAGGTGAAACGCCTGAGGAAAAAGTGACTAGAATCGCTAATTCCTTCATCAATGAAATCCATAGTCCAGATATCATCACGCTCATCGAGGTTCAAGATGAGAATGGCAGTGTCAATGACGGAACGACCAGTGGTGTCAAAAGCGGTGAGAAACTAGCGAGCCGCATCAAAGAATTGGGCGGAAAAACTTATAAGTACACCGAAGTTGCCCCACTTGACGGTCAAGATGGCGGCAAGCCCGGCTCTAATATCCGTGTGGCCTTTCTCTACGATCCAAATCGGGTGAAGTTAGTCGAAAAAGAAGCCGGTACGAGTGACGAAGCGGCTAGCTTCTCCGGTGGTCATCTGGTTAAGAATCCTGCCCGGATTGCTCCAACAAATCCAGCCTTTACAAAGGTTCGTAAATCCTTGGCAGCTGAGTTTGAATTCAAGGGACAGCATATCGTCGTTATCGCCAATCATTTGAAGTCCAAGATTGGGGATGATGCCGTTTATGGCTCCGCTCAGCCAGCAGTTCAGCATACGCAGGCTGCTCGGATAGAGCAGGCTAAAATTTTAAATAGCTTTGTTCAAGAAGGGCTGAGACAAAATCCTAACCTTAAGTTTGTACTGACTGGAGATTTCAATGATTTTGAATTTTCCGAAACAGCTAAAGCACTGGCGGGCAATGAACTGATTAATCTCATGCAGGAGCATGATGCGGCTGACCGTTATTCCTACTTCTACCGCGGCAGCAACCAAAGTTTGGACAACATTTTCATTTCGAAGAACCTGGCAGGCAAGGCAGTCTTTGCGCCTGTCCATATTAATGCCTCTTTCATGGAGGAACATGGCAGAGCTTCAGACCATGATCCAGTAGTGGTTCAGCTGGACTTTTCTAAGGATGTTGCAGCTTCAACATCAGACAGCTCCCAGCCGTCTCAATCAACTGGACAATCTTCTGTAGCAGCAGATCAAGGAGCCCCGTCTCAGACCAATTCTCCATCGTCCAATCAAACTGGACAAGGTCAGACTGCTGGCAGCAAGAAGAAGGGACTCCCGCAGACCGGCCAAAATACCAGTAGCTGGGCAGTCTTGGGATTGACCTTGCTGATGTTTGCTTTTACTCTCAAAAAGAGAAGCAGAAATTAACTAAAATCAATTTAAAAAGTGAAATCAGGGTGGAATAGAGAATCTGCCCTGATTTTTATTTACTATTATATAATAGCAGATCTTAATCAGCTTTCGGCCTAAAGTTTCATCTGTTGTAAAACACTGAAAATGAAACTGAAAAACAGTTTGTTTTCTAAAAAATAGGCAAATTAAGTCTATTTTTGCTTTAATCATGTTATAATGTAGTTAGTTATAAAACGTTTTCAGAGTTAAGAGGTTGCACGATGGTTGAAGAGAAAATTGAAGAAGCAGTTGATTATGGAAAGGTAACGGGCATGGTCCACTCCACCGAAAGTTTTGGAGCTGTTGATGGACCGGGTATCCGTTTTATTGTTTTTTTGCAGGGCTGCCATATGCGCTGCCAGTATTGCCATAATCCGGACACATGGGAGATGGAGACCAACAAATCTCAGCTGCGGACAGTGGATGATGTTTTACAAGAAGCTCTTCGTTATAAGGGTTTCTGGGGCAACAAAGGCGGCATTACCGTCAGCGGAGGAGAAGCCTTGTTGCAGATTGATTTTCTGATTGCCTTCTTTACCAAGGCTAAGGAGCTGGGCATCCACTGTACATTGGATACCTGTGCCCTACCCTTCAGAAATACGCCTCGCTATCTGAAAAAATTTGATAAGCTTATGGCAGTCACCGACCTAGTCCTGCTTGATATCAAGGAGATTAACGAAGAACAGCACAAAATTGTGACCAGCCAGACCAACAAGAATATCTTGGCTTGTGCCAAGTACCTGTCTGACATTGGAAAACCAGTCTGGATCCGTCATGTCTTGGTGCCGGGATTGACCGACCGTGATGATGACCTGATTGAGCTAGGTAAATTTGTAAAGACGCTGAAGAATGTTGATAAGTTTGAAATCCTCCCTTACCATACCATGGGTGAATTCAAATGGCGGGAGCTGGGCATCCCTTACAAGCTGGAAGGGGTTAAGCCTCCAACAGCTGATCGGGTCAAGAATGCCAAGGAGCTCATGCAGACTGAATCTTATACAGAGTATATGAATCGGGTGCATAATAGCTAATCTACTTTGAGTATGAATAAATGGGCTGGTGGGTTGACCAGTCCATTTTTCTTCAGAAAATGTCCTTCTGCTTTTGTGAAATGCCTGTAATTGTGGTAAAATAAATGCAATAAGTTTATATAAAAGAAGAGGTTTATCATGTCTAAAATTTTAGTTTTCGGTCACCAAAATCCTGATTCAGATGCCATTGGTTCATCTTACGCTTTTGCTTACTTGGCTCGTGAAGCTTATGGCTTGGATACAGAAGCTGTTGCTCTGGGTGAGCCTAATGAAGAAACAGCCTTTGTATTGGATTACTTTGGCGTGGCTGCACCGCGCGTGATTACATCTGCCAAGGCAGAAGGGGCTGAGCAAGTCATCCTGACAGACCATAATGAATTCCAGCAGTCTGTGGCAGATATCGCTGAAGTTGAAGTTTATGGCGTGGTGGACCACCACCGTGTTGCTAACTTTGAAACAGCTAGTCCACTTTACATGCGCTTGGAGCCAGTTGGTTCAGCTTCCTCTATTGTTTATCGTATGTTCAAGGAGCAAGGTGTAGCAGTTCCAAAAGAAATTGCAGGATTGATGCTGTCTGGTTTGATCTCTGATACTCTCTTGCTTAAGTCACCAACAACTCATCCAACTGACAAGGTCATTGCACCAGAATTGGCTGAGCTGGCTGGTGTCAACTTGGAAGAGTATGGTTTGGCAATGCTTAAGGCAGGTACAAACTTGGCTAGCAAGTCTGCAGAAGAATTGATTGACATCGATGCGAAAACATTTGAGCTCAACGGAAACAATGTCCGTGTGGCACAGGTCAACACAGTTGATATTGCTGAAGTTTTGGAGCGTCAAGCAGAAATCGAAGCGGCTATTGAAAAAGCAATCGCTGATAATGGTTACTCTGACTTTGTCTTGATGATTACAGACATTATCAACTCAAACTCAGAAATTTTGGCTATCGGAAGCAATATGGACAAGGTCGAAGCAGCCTTTAACTTTGTTCTTGAAAACAACCATGCTTTCCTAGCAGGCGCTGTTTCTCGTAAGAAGCAAGTGGTGCCTCAACTGACAGAAAGCTTTAATGCTTAAAGAGCTTATTTGGTTAAATAAGTTACTAGATGAGGGCTATTCCCCTCATACTTAAAAAGGAGTCTCGGCTCCTTTTTTGATAGGCGAGAGAAATGAAGATTCAAGATTTACAAGACGGAGATTTGATTTTTACAGTCGGATCTTCAGAAATTGCAGCAGCCATTCGGTCAGCAACTGGTTCATATAGCCACGTGGCCATCTTTTTTAATGGTGAGATTTATCATGCAACCCATGAGAATGGTGTTGTCAATCAAGATTTGTCTGATTTTTTACAAGATGAGGATGTTTATGACGTGTACTGCTATCCAGCTATTGAAGCAGAAGCAGTCTTTAAAAGGGCCAAATTACATCTAGGAAAGCCATACAATTTCAGCTTCTATCCGCAGTCCGATGGTTTTTACTGTTCGGAGTATATTGCGGAGATTTTGCCGGTTTTTGATACGATTCCCATGCAGTTTGGCGATGAGGAAAATCTGATTTCTGATTTTTGGCAGGAATATTATCGGGACTTGGGCTTAGTGGTTCCCCTAGGTCAGCCTGGGACGAATCCTAGCCAGTTGGCTCAGTCAAGAAAACTCATCTACAAAGGAGAACTTCATGATTAAAATCATCAATCCCAGTCGTTTGACGCGCCAGCCTTTTTTTCAGGAGCTGATTGATTATTTGGATCGGCATGAGGCAGTGATTCTGCGGGAGATTAAGAGCTCATTTGAGGGCGTGGCTAGTATTGACCGCTCGATAGAGGAGTTTATCAAGGCTGGCTACATCAAGCGGGAGAACAAGCGATATTACCTGACGCTACCTCTTTTGGAAAGTTTGGATGATTTGCGTTTGGATCAGGAAATCTTTATCCGTGATGATAGTCCGCTCTATCAGGAATTGTTGGAGCTACGCTTTGAGACTCAGCTTTCCAATCAGACCAATGCGGCTGTTTTGCTGGAAGAGACAGATTTTCTGCGGGATAAGCTGACCTTGGCAAATTATTTTTACAAGATGCAGCGCCAGTATTCCCTGTCTGAGGCACAAAAGCCCCTCTATGCTGTCTTGGGCGATGTCAATCCAGAGTATGCACTCAAGTATATGACGACCTTTCTTCTCAAGTATGTCCGCAAGGATGAGCTCATGCAGAAGCGGCGGGACATTTTTGTCGATAGCCTAGTAATCTTGGGCTATATCCGGCAAAACGAAGCAGGCAAGTATGAGTTACAGGCCAGCTTTGATAAGGAGAGATTGACTTTCCAGCTGGACTGACCTTCCCATAGAATGAGCAGAATATTTGACCTTTGGAAAGAAAAAACATATACTACTGTAAACGGTATCAGAAACCGTAAAAAAGAACGGAGGCAATCATATGTCACTAGAAAATAAATTCGATGAAGCTAAGGGTGCTGTTAAAGAAGGCGTGGGCAAAGTTACAGGAGATAACAAGACAGAAGCAGAAGGCTTTGTAGAAAAAACAGTTGCCAAAGCCAAAGAAGTTGCTGAAGATGCTAAAGAAGCTGTAGAAGGTGCCGTTGAAGGTATCAAAAACAGCTTGGATAAATAAGAATAGCGAGAAGAGAGTTAAAATTTAACTCTCTTTTTTGTTTCCAATAGCAGCAATAAAAAAGTTTTATAAAATTGTAAATAATAAAAATTTAAGCTTTTCATGCTAAGATAGAAATATAAAAAAGCACCCGAAATGTTGATATAAATTTACAGATCATGAAAGGAAAGATGATGAAACGATTGACACACCTACGCCCCTCAAAGCCTTTGAAAGAGCTGAGGTGGTTTGATATTGCAGTGATTACCCTGCTCATGTTTGGGCAGTTTATTTATCGCTCAACGGAGCTTTATCTAGCTAGCTTTGCACCAGCTTCCAGTACAGGAGCGACTGAAACAGTGACCAATACAGCCACTGAAGGAGCGGCTTTTTCTAGCAATTTCAATTTTCAACTACTGATGCTGGTCTTGACCATTCTTTATCTATTGCTCCGGCGCTTTGACTTTAAGCAGCTTCCTATCCGTCTGAGCTGGTCGGTTCTCCTTTGGACTCCTCTTATTTTTGTAGTGGTAGGGTTCTTTGGTGACATTGTAACGACACTGAGCGGCGAGTACAATTACTTTGATCCAACTCTCTGGTCTTATGTAGATATTCTGGAAATCTTCCGGAAATTTGCTGAACTGACACCTATGGCCATCCTCTACGGACTTCTCAATGGCTTCTATGAAGAATTCTTCTTTCTGGGTCTTATGACCTCTGTTAAGGATAAGTATAAGTGGTGGGCGCTGGCCTACTCTACTATCATTCGGATTTCTTTCCACACCTATCAGGGCATGCTGTGGGCCTTGGTTATCGGAGTGGTGTACGGTCTCTTTTACTATTTCCTTTACAAGTACAAGGTCAAGAACCTCCTGCCTTTCTTTCTCATACACGCCTTGGCGGATATGTTTGGCTCCAGCTTGATGTACGTTCTGATTAAATGGCGTTAATTTTTACAAAACGACAATAAAAAGGCGATATCCACGCCTTTTTTCTTATAAATACTTTTCAGCAAGGGTATAGTCCCCTGGATAGGTTACTTTTTCTCCTTCTACGATTTGGTAAGCATCTGCTCCTTTGCCAGCTAGAATGACGGCATCTCCCTCTCGCTCAGTCAGACTGAGAGCTTTTTTGATGGCTTCTTCACGGTCGGCTATTTTTTCCACTGGATAGGAGATGTAGGATGCGATTTCCTCCGCAATGGCTAGAGGATCTTCATAGTTGGGGTCATCCGCGGTTAAGATAACGGTTAGCTCAGGATGCTGATTGAGTAAGAGACCGAAGTCTTTGCGGCGGCTTTCACCCTTGTTGCCGGTAGCACCCAAGAGGAGGATAATCTTACCCTTCTGGTGTTCCTCTACCACAGACAGCAGGTTGCTCAGGCTGACGCCATTGTGAGCATAATCAACGAAGATTTTGGCACCATTTTTCTGAGTCAGAACTTCCATACGGCCTGGGACTCGGGTTGCGGCAATTCCTTTTTTGATGTCTTCGAGGCTAGCACCCAGTCGTAGACAGGCAAGACCAGCCGCTACTGCATTTTCCTGATTGAAGCGGCCGATGAGCTGGATATCGTAGCGGCCAGCTAATTTACCAGCAGCTTCAAAGCTGAAAGCCTGAGAATCTATGATGGTATTGCTTGAGCCTGCTCCATAGAAATCATGTTCCATAGAAGCGACTTGCTCTTTCACGATTTGGAAATGATCCATGCCGTTATTTACGATAACTGCTCGGCTATTGTCCATCAAGAGCCGCTTATTGTAGAAGTAATCTTCAAAGGTGGGATGCTCGATTGGACCGATATGGTCGGGGCTGATATTGAGAAAGACACCGACATCAAAGGTTAGGCCATAGACCCGTTTCTTGAGATAAGCCTGACTGGAAACTTCCATGATGAGATGAGTCCGACCATTAGCAAGGGCTTGGGCCATCATTTTGATAAGATCCAGACTCTCTGGTGTTGTCAGAGTTGACTTGAAGAAGGTCTCACCATCCAAAGTGGTATTCATAGTCGAGAGTAGGGCAGGACGATGATTTTGGGAAAGTATCTGATAGGCAAAATAGGCTGTAGTTGTCTTACCCTTGGTGCCAGTAAAGGCAAGTAATTTGAGTTTCTTCTCCGGATGGCCGTAAAATTCCATGGCTAAGAGACTCATGGCCTGCTTGACATCGTTGACCAAGAGGACCGGAATGCCCACTTGAAAGTCTGTCTCGCTGATATAAAAGCGCAGGCCAGCTGAGACGGCTTTTTCTAGAAATTCTTTCTTAAAAGCCTCACCCTTGACAAAAAAGAGGGTAGAGGCATCCGCTTCCCTGCTGTCATAGCTGATACTATCGAAAGTCAAGCCGCTGTAAGAGAAGAAGTATTCTCCGTCTTTGACAATATCACGAAAATTATGGTCTTCTTTTAAAATATCTAATACGGTTTCAATTTTAATCATAAATCTATTGTAAACCTTATGGCTGGGTTTTACAAGAGGCAAGGAAAAGTTTATAATAAAAGAAGAATAAATAGAAGAGGTTTTCTATGAGCCAAGAAACAACAAGCCAGCAGCAGCAGATGCTGCGGGGAACTGCCTGGCTAACTGCCAGCAATTTTATCAGTCGTCTTCTGGGTGCCATCTATATCATTCCTTGGTATATCTGGATGGGCAAGCACGGCGCTGAGGCCAACGGCCTTTTTACTATGGGCTACAATATCTATGCCTGGTTTTTACTGATTTCTACAGCCGGCGTGCCAGTGGCAGTGGCCAAGCAGGTAGCTAAGTACAATACCATTGACAAGGAAGAGCATAGCTTTACTCTCATTCGAGAGTTTCTCAAGTTTATGCTGCTTTTGGGAGCTGTCTTTGCAGTGATTATGTACCTGCTCTCACCAGTTTTCGCTTCTATGTCAGGCGGTGGTTCAGACTTGGTTCCAGTCATGCAGAGTCTGTCTCTGGCCGTTTTGATATTCCCATCGATGAGTGTTATCCGAGGTTTTTTCCAAGGTTTTAACAATCTCAAGCCTTATGCCATCAGTCAGATTGCGGAGCAGGTCATTCGGGTTATCTGGATGCTGCTGACAGCCTTTTTCATCATGAAAATCGGTTCTGGCAACTATGTAGAAGCGGTTACCCAGTCTACCTTCGCCGCCTTTATCGGCATGTTGGCTAGCATGGCTGTCTTAGCCTTCTATCTCTGGAAGACAGGTATGCTGACTTCTATCCTTCATAAGCCTGCTAATGCAGGGGAGATTAACGGCCGTGCCCTGCTCTGGGATACCATTCGGGAGGCCATTCCTTTCATTATCACAGGATCTGCCATTCAGCTTTTTCAGATTATTGACCAAGCTACCTTTATCCATGTCATGGGTTGGATTAGCAAGTACAGCAAATCCGAGCTGCTGGTTCAGTTTGCCTATTTCTCAGCCAATCCTAATAAAATTACCATGATTTTAATTGCAGTGGCTACCTCTATCGGCGGTGTCGGGATTCCTCTCTTGACTGAGAACTATGTCAAAGGTGATTTCCGATCGGCTGCACGCTTGGTGCAGGATAATCTCAGCATGCTGATTTTCTTTATCCTGCCAGCAACTATTGGTGCTGTTTTGGTTGCGGAGCCTCTGTATACTGTCTTCTATGGCAAGCCAGATGGCTTAGCACTGGGACTTTTCATCTTTGCTATGCTGCAGACCATTATCCTCAGTCTATATACGGTGTTGGCTCCGATGATTCAGGCCCTCTTCCAAAATCGAAAAGCTATTATTTATTTCCTCTATGGAGTAGGAGTCAAGTTGGTGCTGCAAGTACCCTTGATTTATATTTTTAAAGCTTATGGTCCTCTTCTTGCGACGACAGTTGGCTTGATTATCCCAATCCTGCTCATGTATCAGGAAATTCGCAAGGTAACAGGTCTGAATCCTAAGAATCTCTTTAAACGGAGTCTCCTGTCAGTGATTCTGACAGTTCTGATGACCATCTTTGTCTTGGTGACAGAGCTTCTTATCGGTCTCTTCCTTCATCCAAGCGGTCGGATTTCCAGCTTTGTCTATATCGCTCTGATTGGCGGTATCGGCCTCGCTGTTTATGGCGGACTGGCACTCAAAGTTCGTCTTATGGATCGCTTTATCGGTTCAAAAGCGGCTAGTCTGCGACGACGCTTTCATATCTATTAAAAAGCCACTAGGCTTTTTAATTTTTAGCTTTGCTTTTCTAAAACTTTAACATTATAGTTTCAAACTATAGCTAGCTCTTGAAAAGAAAAAAGAAAAATGTTTTCAAAAGATGTTACAATAGAGGGTGAAATATTAGCGAAGGATTGGAAGGTTAATATGAGTAAGGACATAAAATTAAATACACTACTGGCTCAGGCTGGGGTTAAAAAAGATGAAACAACCGGTGCTTTAACAACACCCCTGCATTTTTCAACGACCTACCAGCACCCTGAGTTTGGCCAGTCAACAGGATATGACTATACTCGAACCAAGAATCCAACAAGGGTTAGCTTGGAAGAGACTCTGGCTGCTACCGAAAGTGCAAATTATGCTCTAGCGACTAGCTCTGGTATGTCGGCTATTGTGCTTGCCTTTAGTGCCTTTCCAGTTGGCAGCAAGGTTTTGGCTGTTCGGGATCTCTATGGCGGCTCTTTCCGCTGGTTTGCTCAGGCTGAAGCAGAAGGGCGCTTTGCCTTTACCTATGCCAATACAGAAGAAGAACTTCTGAATAGTCTAACAGAGGATATAGATATTGTCTATATCGAGACACCGACCAATCCTCTTATGGTAGAGTTTGACATTGCCCGCATTTCCCAAGCAGCTCATGAGCGAGGAGCAGCTGTTATTGTGGACAATACCTTCTATAGTCCTATTTACCAAAGACCGCTGGAGGATGGAGCTGATATAGTTCTGCACTCTGCGACCAAGTATCTGGGTGGGCACAATGATGTCTTGGCTGGAGCCATCATGACTAATGATGCTGCTATTTATGACAAACTTTTCTATAACCTCAACACAACTGGGCCAGTCCTGTCTCCTTTTGACAGCTATCTGCTTTTGCGTGGTCTCAAGACACTTGCTCTCCGCATGGAACGTTCTACTCAGAATGCACAAGAAGTAGTCGCTTTTCTGACGCAGTCTCCTGCGGTAAAAGAAGTTCTCTATCCAGGCAAGGGTGGTATGATTTCCTTTAAAGTTGTGGACGAAGGGAAGATTCCTCATCTCTTAAATAGCCTGAAAGTCTTTACCTTTGCGGAAAGTTTAGGAGGAGTGGAGAGCTTGATTACCTATCCGACGACCCAGACTCACGCAGACATTCCAGTGGAAGTGCGTCATTCTTATGGCTTGACTGATGATTTGCTGCGCCTGTCGATTGGAATTGAGGATAGTCGAGATTTGGTAGACGATTTACGTGCAGCCTTGGAGAATGAATAATATGGGAAGATATAATTTTGAAAAAGCCCCCTGTCGTGTAGGGCATCATACTTATAAATGGAAAGAAGCGGAGAAGGACAAAGAAGTTCTGCCAGCCTGGATTGCAGATATGGATTTTGAAGTCCTGCCTGAAATCCAGCAAGCTGTTCATGATTACGCTAATCAGTTAGTCTATGGCTATACCTATGCTAGTGAAGAGCTAATCAATGCTGTTCTAGATTGGGAGCGGGATGAGCACGACTATACCTTTGATCGGGAAGCCTTGGTATTTATAGAAGGAGTTGTTCCTGCTATTTCGACGGCTATCCAAGCCTTTAGCGAGGAAGGGGATGCCGTTCTCATCAACACTCCTGTGTACCCTCCTTTTGCCCGCAGTGTCAAGCTCAATAATCGTCGGCTTATTACCAATTCTTTGATAGAGCAGGATGGTCTCTTTCAGATTGACTTTGAGCAGTTGGAGCGGGACATTGCAGACAATGAAGTCAAGATTTATGTTTTATGTAATCCTCATAATCCCGGAGGTCGAGTTTGGGAACGGGAAGTGTTAGAGAAAATTGGCCGCCTCTGCCAAAAGTACGGCGTCCTCCTGGTCTCAGACGAAATCCACCAAGACTTGACGCTGTTTGGCCATGAACATCAGTCTTTCAATACTGTTTCGCCTGACTTTAAGGACTTTAGCTTGATTTTAGCCAGTGCAACTAAGACCTTTAATATTGCTGGAACTAAAAATTCCTATGCAGTGATTGAGAATCCAAGCTTACGACATCAGTTTAAGAAACGCCAGCTAGCCAATAACCAGCATGAAATTCCTGGTCTTGGATTTTTAGCGACAGAAGCAGCCTATCGATACGGTTGGTCTTGGTTGATGGAGCTCAAGGAAGTTCTTGAGAAGAATGTGAATTTTGTGGTTGATTATTTTGCCAAGGAAGCACCTCGCGTACGGGTCATGAAGCCTCAAGGGACCTATCTGATTTGGCTGGACTTTTCAGATTATGGCCTGACAGATGACCAGCTCTTCCAGCTGCTGCGAGAAGAGGCAAAGGTCGTCCTGAATAGAGGAAGTGATTTTGGTCAAGAAGGCAAAGGCCATGCCCGCCTAAATGTTGCTGCTCCAGAGACCATGGTTGAAGAAATCTGCTCCCGTATTGCAGAGGTACTGCCAAAATAAATCAAAAATTTTTTGAAATTTGTTTCAAGTGAGAAAAATGATTGACAATCCTTTGAAAGAGGAGTATAGTAATAGTGGAAAATCGGTAGGTGAGGCTACCATAAGGATACGGATGACTACCGCAAAGCAGTGGAGACACTACTCGTTGGTCAACAGTCTTGATCGCCAAGGTCAAGACTAAGCTCATTTCATCGCCTTATGGAGTTGAAGCTTGAACGGTAAATGCTTGCTTTATCTGTGCATAAAACAATGAAGCGAATAACCTGACATGCAAACAACCCTGCCGAGAAATTGGCAGGGTATTCTTTTTTGCTGAAAATATTTCAAGAGAGTAAATAGTTGATTGGCCTGCCTCTTAAGAAAAAAGAAGGAGGAATAGTGATGAAATTTTGGTATTCTAGTACCAGTCCTTTTGCGCGTAAAGTATATGTTACAATTTTACATCATCATTTAGAGGAGCAAGTGGATATTCAGAAAGTTCAGGTGGCTTTTGATAGAAATTCACCGCACAATCAAGATAATCCTTTAGGTAGAATTCCTGCTTTTCAAGCTTCCAGTGGAGAATGGTTATATGGTAGTGATTTAATTTCTCAATATTTAGACGAACTAGGTCAGGAAGTCTCACTTTTCCCCAATGGAATGGATAAATGGCATGTTTTAAATATACTGTCCATTGCTGAAGGAATTTTGGAAAATACAATGCCGATTGTTGCGGAAAAATTTTTCCATGAAAAAGAACATTGGTGGAAAGACAGACATCAGCAAATTGAAGAGAGAAATATACGGAGTTTGTCTTTGTTAGAGAAACTGGCTACTGAGCAGGGGCTCTCTTTAAATATTGCAACAATCCAAGTAGTTGCTCTTGTAGATTGGTGGAATTTACGTGAAGAAGTTATTGGATTTTCTTTAAAAGAAAATTTTCCAGAATTGCAAGATTGGACACAGAAGATGAATGCCACTTTTGACGTCTTGCAGGCATCTTGGGACTTTTAATTGTTTTTATAAATTAAGAAAGGAGACACGCGATGCAAATTGACGATTATCCGGAACCGCACATACACAGCCAATCGCTGATTTGTGTCGTTCTGTCCTTATAAAGTGATTGGTCCCTGTGTATGAAAATTATCAATCATACATCAAGGAGAAACCAATGAAAACAGTAAAAGAAAGATTAGTTGCTGCTCTGCAGCTTCCTGTAAAAGAAACTCTGGCTTTTTACAAGAGTTCTTTTCGCGGCCTGACAGAAGAGCAGGTCGAAGAAAATCGTGACCTCTATGGTGAAAATATCATCACAAAGGGTCAGGAAGACTCTATTCTAAAGAAAATTTACGAGTCTATCATTAACCCCTTTACAGTCATCTTATTGGTGATTGCCCTCGTGTCCTTAGTGACCAATGTTTGGCTGGCTAAGCCTGGTGAGGAAGATCCGACGACTTCCATCATCATTGTTGTTCTGGTGCTGATTTCTGGAGGCATTCGTTTTGTTCAGGAATTGCGGAGCGACCGCGCTGCTAGCAATCTGTCTCGGCTGATTGTCAACACGGCTACGGTTATCCGTGAAGGAGCAGAGCAGGAACTTCCGATTGATGAGCTTGTTGTAGGAGACATCATCAAGCTTAGTGCCGGAGACATGATTCCTGCAGATGTCTTGCTGCTGGACTCGCGTGATTTCTTTGTTCAGCAGTCTGGACTAACAGGTGAAAGTGATGCGGTAGAAAAGGTGTGCCTAGCCAAGTCAGATGAACAAAAACTTGATAGCCTTTTAGAAACAGAGTCGCTGGCCTTTATGGGAACAAACGTTATTTCCGGAAGAGCTACAGCTCTGGTGCTGGTGGTTGGCGATGAGACCATGATGGGAGCCATTGAGCAGACGCTGAACACCTACGATGAGCCGACCTCTTTTGAGCGCGAGATGAATAGCATTTCCTGGCTCTTGATTCGTCTGATGCTCGTCATGGTTCCAGTCGTGTTCTTCATCAACGGTCTGACAGACGGCGACTGGCTGGAAGCAGGTGTCTTTGCCCTCAGTGTTGGGGTCGGCCTGACTCCAGAAATGCTGCCTATGATTATCACAGCGAGCCTGGCTAAAGGTTCTATTATCATGGCTCAGGAAAAGGTCGTGATTAAGAAGCTGAATGCCATCCAAGACCTAGGAGCTATTGATATCCTTTGTACGGATAAGACGGGCACACTGACCCAAGACGAGATTGTGTTAGAATACCCGCTGGATATTCATGGAGATTTGGACTTAGCAGTGCTCCGTCGTGCTTTTCTCAATTCCTACTATCAAACTGGTCTCAAAAATCTTATGGACCGGGCCATTATCAATCGGACGGAGAAAGAAGCAGAAAAGCATGAGATTGTCCGTAATCTAGACCAAACCTTTAAGAAAATTGATGAACTGCCCTTTGATTTCGAGCGTCGTCGTATGAGTGTCATCGTCAAGGATGATGAGGATGTTATCAGCATGGTGACCAAGGGGGCCTTGGAGGAAATGCTGGCTATCTCTAGCCATGTAGAATACAAGAAACGCATTACAGTACTGACTGAGGAGATTCGTCAGGAAATCCTTGCGGAAGTAGCTCAACTCAATGAGCAAGGGCTGCGTGTGCTTGGTGTTAGCTACAAGTCAGACTTAGAAGAAGATTACGACTATGAAGTCAAGGATGAATCTAACATGATTTTGACGGGCTATCTGGCCTTTCTAGATCCACCTAAGTCATCTGCGGCTCCAGCTATTGAAATCTTGGCTGAGTACGGCGTTGCTACTAAGATTTTGACCGGTGATAATGATAAGGTGACCCAGGCAGTTTGTGAAAAGGTTGGGTTAGATGTATATAATATCTTACTAGGTGTAGAGGTGGATGCCTTATCTGATGAAGAATTGAGTCAGGCAGTGGAGCATACAACGGTTTTTGCCAAGCTCTCACCTGACCAAAAAGCTCGGATCATTCTCCAACTCAAGGCTAATGGCCACAAGGTTGGCTACATGGGTGATGGTATCAATGATGCACCTTCTATGAAGGTAGCAGATGTGGGTATTTCTGTTGATACAGCTGTCGATATTGCCAAGGAAACAGCAGATGTCATTCTGCTGGACAAGGACCTTATGGTTCTGGAGAAAGGGCTGGTAGAAGGGCGCAAGGTCTATGCCAACATGACCAAGTACATTAAGATGACGGTCAGTTCCAATTTTGGGAATATCTTTTCTCTCCTCTTTGCCAGTATCTTTTTGCCATTTCTTCCTATGGCACCAGTTCATCTGATTGTCCTCAATCTAGTTTATGACTTGTCTTGTATAGCTCTGCCCTTCGATAACGTTGACAGTGAATTTCTCAAGAAACCACGGATTTGGTCTGCTAACTCTATTACCCGCTTTATGGCTTGGATTGGTCCTATCTCATCCGTTTTTGATGTTTTGACCTATTTGTTGCTCTACTTTATTATCGTACCTATGATAACAGGTGGCAACTATCAAGCTGGTAGTGGGCAAGCAGAAACCTTTATCACTCTTTTTCAAACAGGCTGGTTCGTTGAGTCCATATGGACCCAGACCATGGTTATCTACATGCTGCGCTCACCTAAGCTGCCATTTGTGCAAAGCCGTCCTGCTTTGTCTGTCATTGTGACGACCATGGCAGCAGCCCTCTTTGTTACTTCCCTGCCATACAGCCTCTTTGCGTCAGTTCTGAAGACGGCTCCGCTGAACGGCACTTATTTCCTTTTCCTCCTCTTGATTATTGCGCTTTATATGGTTAGTGTAACCCTTGTTAAACACCTTTATATCAAGCGCTATAGAGAATGGCTATGACAGAACTATCTTGGTCATTGAGTTTGAAGAGTATCGCGATGAAAAGCAAACTAAAAGACTATATCTAAAAAGAGCCTGGGCAAAAAGTCCAGGCTTTTGAATCTAAATTAGAAAAAATAGATGATACAGTGGTTGATTGACATCTTCCGTCGCTTTTTAAGTTCCAAAGATGACCGAATCAACTGTGCGGGAGTGAGAAGATGAATTTTTTTAACTTGTTTGAAGTTCTTTCCCACTCCCTTTTCTTATTGTGCTGTATTTTTAAAGTCAAGTCTGGAAAGGATGTTAAGAAAATACCGAGCCATTGCTTCAGGTGTTTCAGGCTTTTCTTTTCCAAGCCATATCCATAAAGCATTGCAATAACCCCCGATAAAAAATCGTAAGGAGTAGATGCCTTCATTCAAATCATCACTGTCATAAAACTTTTCAGAAATAGCCTGAGCATTATCATTCCAATGTGCAATAAAGGGTTCGAATAATTGATTGTCAATCACTAATTTCAAGGATTTTCGCTTGCTATACCAGAATTTAAATGAAGCCAACAAAGCTTGATAGGGGTCTTTCTCAGTGATAAGCGTTTCTTTTTGTATCAAGTATTCCTGCATTAATTGTCTGAAATAAAAGTGGAGGAGGTGGTTTTTATTGCGAAAATGTCGATAGAAAGTGCGACGAGAGATTTGGGATTGGCTGAGAATATCGTTTACTGAGATAGAGCTATAAGGTTTTACTTTTAACAGTGCTAATAAGGCATTGCTTAAGATTTGCTGGGTTTCTTGAACTTGGAGTTGTTTACCATCCATATGATTTCTCCTTAAGGTGAACTAAAGTATACATAAGTCTTGAAAAGTATCTCTTGTTTCAAAATAGGGGCTATGCTTTGCATTTGCACTCCTGCTTCGCTATAATCAAACTGATAATTGGATACAAGTATATCCTAATATCAAAAAAACTTCAAGAAGGGGTCAGCGATGGCGAAACTAAGACGATTAGGACAGAGTGATTTATATTTATCTCCACTAGGTTTGGGGACCTGGCAGTTTGGAAATGATACCAGAATTATTTGGAACAAGGTAGATGGACATCTGGTTCGAGACATTTTAGACTATAGCTTGAATCACGGAATCAACTGGCTAGACACAGCTGAGATTTATGGGCGAGGCACTTCAGAATCATTCCTTGGCCAAGAAATCACGAATCTCATAAAAGAGAAACGTATCCATGAGGCTCCAGCTCTTGCGACGAAATGGTTTCCTCTTTTAAGGAGTGCTCGGACCATCGATGGAGCAGTTTCTCAACAATTAAAACGCTTAAGGACAGCATCGATTGATTTATACCAGATTCATCAGCCAACGTCCATCTCTTCCCTGCACGAGCAGATAAAGGTTTTGGCAGATTTATTGCATCAGCATAAGATTAAAAATATCGGCGTTAGTAATTTCACGGCTAAGCAGATGATAAAGGCAGACGAACTGCTGAAGGACTATGGGCTTCGTCTGGTATCGAATCAAGTCAAGTACAATCTATTAGATAGGCATATTGAACGAAAGGGAGTGCTAGATGCAGCCAAGGAAAGGGGGATTTCTCTGATAGCTTATTCCCCTCTGCGTCAAGGCTATTTGACTGGACGTTTTCATGACAATCCTGATTTGATTAATCAAGTAGGCCTGCCAAGAAAACTGGGGTCTAGGATGAGCAAGAGAAATATTGAGGAGACGCGCCCGCTCATAGAGCTTTTAAGAAAAATTGGCCAAAATTATGAAAAAACACCTGCACAAGTTGCCTTAAATTGGCTGATTCATGCTCATGGGGACACAGTGCTGGCTATCCCAGGAGCTAGCAAATTAAGCCAGGCACAGAGTAATGTTCAGGCCCAAGATTTCTGTCTGAGTCAAACTGAAATAGACCAGTTAGATAGTTTATCAAGACAAGTAGCCATTTGGTAAAAGAGCAGCAGATAGAAGGGATGAGGGTGTTGTTTGCTGTTAAGTCCGATAGGCTGAAGGCTCATAGGCTTTTCAATTTCTGACTGAGACCAGAGAGAGTTTTCGACCATTTCACTACTAAGAGATTAACATAGTTCTATTTTTTAAAGAGGTTTGCTTATAGCAAGCCTTTTCACACTTTTTTTGATATAATAAGAAGAATAAATTGAAAGAAGGAAATCCAATCATGGGAAAACTTGAAGTTATTGCTCATCCGCTTATTCAGCATAAATTGTCTATCTTGCGTCGTACAGATACCTCTACCAAGGCTTTTCGTGAATTAGTTGATGAAATCGCAATGCTCATGGGATATGAAGTTTTGCGCGATTTACCACTTGAAGATGTCGAAATTGAAACACCGATTACGAAAACCATTCAAAAGCAGATTGCTGGGAAAAAATTAGCTATTGTTCCAATCTTGCGAGCTGGTATTGGCATGGTAGATGGACTTCTGAGCTTGGTTCCAGCAGCTAAGGTCGGCCATATCGGAATGTACCGTGATGAGGAAACTTTGAAGCCGGTTGAATACCTAGTCAAGCTGCCAGAAGATATTGACCAACGTCAGATTTTTGTTGTAGATCCAATGCTAGCTACGGGTGGTTCTGCGATCTTGGCGGTGGATTCTTTGAAGAAACGTGGTGCTAGCCACATTACATTTGTCTGTTTAGTTTCTGCACCTGAAGGAGTAAAAGCCTTGCAGGAAGCTCACCCAGATGTTGATATTTTCACAGCTGCTCTGGATGACCATCTCAATGATTATGGTTATATCGTACCAGGACTGGGAGATGCAGGAGATCGTCTTTTCGGTACCAAGTAAAAGTTTCTATTTGACCTTTTTTGACCAAAAGGATATAATAGTTCCATAATTTGAAATTCTATTCCCTAGTTTGATAGAAAATTTTAAAAAGAGAAAGAGAGAAAACTATGATTCCTGTAGTTATTGAACAAACCAGCCGAGGGGAGCGCTCCTATGATATTTATTCTCGGCTATTAAAAGATCGGATTATCATGCTGACTGGTCCAGTAGAGGATAATATGGCTAATTCAGTCATTGCCCAGCTCCTTTTCTTGGATGCTCAGGACAATACTAAAGACATTTATCTCTATGTAAATACGCCGGGGGGATCTGTCTCAGCAGGTTTGGCCATTGTGGACACTATGAACTTCATCAAGTCTGATGTTCAGACCATTGTTATGGGTGTAGCTGCCAGCATGGGAACGATTATTGCTTCTAGTGGTGCTAAGGGCAAACGCTTCATGCTGCCAAATGCAGAATATCTGATTCACCAGCCAATGGGAGGAGCTGGAAGTGGCACTCAGCAAACGGATATGGCCATTGTAGCTGAGCACTTGCTTAGAACTCGTAATACCTTGGAAAAAATCTTGGCTGAAAACTCTGGCAAGTCCGTTGAGCAAATCCACAAGGATGCAGAACGCGACTACTGGATGAGCGCTCAAGAAACCTTGGAATACGGCTTTATTGACGAAATCATGGAAAATAGCAATCTGAACTAACATATGAGGAGCCAAAAGTGGCTCTTTTTTTGCTGTTTTGAATCTGACGAGCTAGCAAGTTCAGGTGATTTAAGCAGACCATAAAGCTTTTCAGGGCTAGTTTTTTTGCCCTATCTTTGCTATAATCATCTAAGAACTACATGGACCGGAAAGGAGTTTTATGATAGAGAGAGAAGAAAGAGTGGGCTTGATTGTCTATCTTTACTATAATCGAGATGCCAAAAAACTGGCGAACTTCGGTGATATTATTTATCATTCTAAGAAGCATCGCTATCTGCATCTTTATGTCAAGCAAGAGGAAGCCCAGAACTTACAGGAGAATCTGCCCAAGGAGCGCTATGTTAAGCAAGTTCGGATTTCTCACATAAAAGAACTAGATCAAAACTTTGTTGGAAGCCTGTATAGAGAGCAAGAAAACGTTATCATTTGATAAAATTTTTATAAAGGGTTGACAATTGTCAGATAATTCGATATATTCTTACTATATCATCAAATAAATCACTTAAGGAGATTTCCGAATGAAGAAAAAATTTGCACTATCCTTAGTAGCTTTTGCTAGTGCGGCCCTTCTCGCAGCTTGTGGAGAAGTATCTAACAACAACTCAACAGCAACTGGTACAGAAATTGGCGATACGATTAAATTTGGTTTCAACTTTGAAGAATCAGGTGAAGTAGCAGCTTACGGTACAGCTGAACAACATGGTGCTCAGTTGGCAGTTGATGAAATCAACGCTGCTGGCGGTGTGGATGGCAAGAAGATTGAAGTTACTGATAAGGATAACAAATCAGAAACAGCTGAAGCATCTACCATCACTACTAGCTTGGTTACCCAAAGCAAGGTAAATGCAATCATTGGCCCTGCGACTTCTGGAGCTACAGCTTCAGCTACTGCAAATGCTGCTAAAGCGGGTGTACCAATCATTACACCAAGTGCGACACAGGATGACCTGACCAACAAGCAAGATTATCTTTACCGTGCAACCTTCATTGATAGCTACCAAGGTAAAATCATTTCTAAGTATGTCACTGACAACTTGAAAGCTAAGAAAGTCGTTCTTTACTATGATCAATCCAGTGACTACGCTAAAGGAATGGCGGATGCTTTCAAGAAGGAATTCAAAGGTGAGATTGTAGCAACAGAAACGTTCCAATCCAAGGATACAGACTTCCAAGCTGCTTTGACAAAGATTAAGGGCAAAGAATTTGATGCTCTGGTTGTTCCAGGTTACTATACAGAAGCTGGTAAAATTGTCAATCAAGCGCGTGGTTTGGGTATTGACCAAACAATCGTTGGTCCTGATGGCTTTGGTGATGCTAAGTTCGTTGAGCAAGCAACTCCAGCTGCAGCTACAAATGTTTACTATGTATCTGGCTTTACAACTTCTGGTGAAATGTCAGAAAAAGCTAAGAAGTTTGTTGAAGCATACAAAGCTAAGTACAAAGAAGAGCCATCTATGTTTGCAGCTCTGGCATATGACTCTGTTTATATGGCAGCAGAAGCAGCCAAAGGTGCTAAAACTTCTGTAGATATCAAAGACAACTTGGCTAAGCTTAAAGATTTCGATGGAGTGACCGGTTCAATCACTATTGATAAAGACCACAATCCAGTGAAAACAGCTCTGATGATTGGCTTGAAAGACGGTCAAGTAGATACTGTAGAAACAGTTAAAGCGGAATAAGAGTTATGAGGCTGGGGCTATCCCAGTCTTTGACTTGTTTTCTATTTCTTGTTGCTTGAGCAAATTAGTAGATGATTTCTTTCTGAATCTACGGGTTTGAAAGAGTATCGTTTTATAATCTATTCTTCTTCGTTTCTCAATCAACTATTATTCGTATTTTGGGAGTGGGATGATAAAATCACGACCTAGTCTGCTGATTTTTGTCCCATTCCTTATTTTATTATAGAAAGAGTGGTGTCTAATGCTCCAACAATTAGTCAACGGTCTAATCCTGGGCAGTGTTTATGCGCTTTTGGCTTTAGGCTATACTATGGTTTATGGAATTATCAAACTGATTAACTTTGCCCACGGCGATATCTATATGATTGGTGCCTTTATGGGTTATTACTTGATTAATATCCTGAAGTTTAATTTCTTCCTTTCTCTCATTTTAGCCATGATTGGGACAGCGATTCTTGGTGTGGTTATTGAGTTTTTAGCCTATCGTCCTCTGCGAAATTCGACTCGGATCGCGGCTTTGATTACAGCCATTGGGGTCTCTTTTCTCCTCGAGTATGGCATGATTTTCTTTGTCGGTGCCAATACCCGTTCCTTCCCGCAGGTTATTAAAACAGTACGCTTTAACTTAGGGCCGATTTCTATCTCAAATATTCAGTTGCTGATTTTGGGAATTTCGATTTTCCTTATGGTGGCTCTGCAGTTCATCGTGCAGAAGACAAAGATGGGTAAGGCCATGCGCGCTGTATCCGTAGACAGTGATGCTGCTCAGCTGATGGGAATCAATGTCAATCGCACGATCAGTTTCACCTTTGCTTTGGGTTCAGCTCTTGCAGGAGCTGCTGGTGTTCTAATTGCTCTTTACTATAATTCATTGGAGCCTTTGATGGGGATGACTCCAGGTATTAAGTCCTTTGTAGCAGCCGTTCTCGGTGGTATTGGAATCATTCCTGGTGCTGCGCTTGGTGGCTTTGTTATTGGTCTTTTGGAAACTTTTGCGACAGCGCTTGGACTATCTGATTTCCGCGATGCTATTGTCTATGCGATTTTGATTGTCATTCTTCTGATCCGACCAGCTGGTATCCTCGGCAAAAATGTGAAAGAGAAGGTGTAAGGTATGAAAAAGAATTTAAAGGTAAATATTTTCTGGCTTGGCCTTGTCTTAATCGGCTACCTGCTGATGACTGTATTGGTTAGTGCCGGTGTTCTCAATGCTTTTTACATTCAAATCTTAGAGCAGATTGGAATTAATATTATTTTGGCTGTGGGGCTCAATCTCATCGTCGGATTTTCGGGTCAATTCTCTCTTGGCCATGCTGGATTTATGGCTATCGGTGCCTACGCTGTAGCAATTATTGGCTCTAAATCGCCAACTTATGGAGCTTTCTTTATTGCTATGCTGGTGGGAGCTGTCATTGCTGGTATTGTGGCTTTGGCAGTCGGTTTGCCAACGCTTCGTCTTAAAGGGGACTATCTCGCGATTGCGACTCTTGGTGTCTCAGAGATTATCCGGATTCTGATTATTAATGGCGGTACTTTGACTAATGGCGCAGCTGGTATTCTATCCATACCGCCTTTTACGTCTTGGCAGATGGTCTATGTCTTTGTTGTTATCACAACTATTTTGACCTTGAATTTCCTGCGCAGTCCGATTGGCCGCAGTACTCTGTCTGTCCGTGAGGATGAGATTGCTGCCGAGTCTGTTGGGGTTAATACTACTAGAATCAAAGTGACAGCCTTTGTCTTGGGAGCTATCACGGCTTCTATTGCTGGCTCTCTTCAAGCTGGCTTCGTTGGTTCAGTTGTTCCTAAGGACTATTCATTTACCAACACTATCAATATCTTGATTATTGTCGTTTTTGGTGGTCTAGGCTCTATGACTGGAACCATTGTAGCTGCAGTAGTATTGGGCATTCTCAATATGTTGCTGCAGGATGTATCCAGCATTCGGATGATTGTCTATTCTTTGGCCTTGATCTTGGTCATGATTTTCCGTCCAGGTGGACTTTTAGGCACTTGGGAGCTCAGCCTGTCTAAGCTCTTCAAAAAGAACAAGGAGGTCAAAGAATAATGGCACTTCTTGATGTAAAAAATCTAACTAAAAACTTTGGCGGTCTGACTGCTGTCAGCGATGTGACCTTGGAACTCAACGAGGGTGAGCTGGTTGGTTTGATTGGCCCTAATGGTGCAGGAAAAACGACTCTTTTCAACCTCTTGACTGGTGTTTATGAGCCTAGTGAAGGGACAGTGACACTAGATGGTCATTTGCTCAATGGTAAGGTTCCTTACAAGATTGCTGCTTTAGGTCTAGGGCGAACTTTCCAAAACATCCGGCTCTTTAAGGACCTTAGTGTTTTGGATAATGTTCTGATTGCCTTTGGTAATCATCATAAGGCTCATGTGTTGGCTTCCTTCTTCCGCCTGCCAGCCTACTACAAAAATGAAGAAGAACTCAAAGACAAGGCTTTGGAGTTGCTGAAAATTTTTGACTTGGACAAGGAAGCAGAAACCTTGGCTAAGAACCTAGCTTATGGTCAGCAGCGCCGCTTGGAGATTGTTCGGGCCTTGGCAACGGAGCCAAAGATCCTCTTCTTGGATGAGCCGGCTGCAGGGATGAACCCTCAGGAGACAGCAGAGCTGACTGCATTGATTCGACGGATTAAAAACGAATTTAACATTACCATCATGCTGATTGAGCATGACATGAGTCTGGTAATGGAAGTCACTGAGCGAATCTATGTGCTGGAGTACGGACGCTTGATTGCGCACGGAACACCTGATGAAATCAAGAATGACAAACGTGTTATTGAAGCTTATCTAGGAGGTGAAGCCTAATGTCCATGCTTAAAGTTGAGAATCTCTCTGTCCATTATGGCATGATTCAGGCTGTCCGTGATGTCAGCTTTGAAGTAAACGAAGGAGAAGTCGTTTCACTGATTGGTGCCAATGGCGCTGGGAAAACGACCATTCTCCGGACTATTTCAGGCTTGGTTCGTCCAAGTGCTGGTAAAATTGAATTTGTAGGCAATGAAATTCAAAAAGTTCCTGCTCAAAAAATTGTAGCAGCTGGACTTTCGCAAGTACCAGAAGGCCGTCATGTCTTTCCAGGTTTGACCGTTTTGGAGAATTTGGAAATGGGCGCCTTTCTCAAAACAAATCGCGAAGAAAATCAAGCTAATCTCAAAAAGGTCTTCTCTCGTTTTCCACGCTTGGAAGAGCGTAAAAACCAAGATGCTGCAACCCTTTCAGGTGGTGAGCAGCAGATGCTGGCTATGGGACGGGCTCTGATGTCTACGCCTAAGCTTTTGCTCTTGGATGAGCCTTCTATGGGCTTGGCGCCGATCTTTATCCAGGAAATCTTCGATATTATCCAAGATATTCAGCGACAAGGAACGACAGTTCTTTTGATTGAGCAAAATGCAAATAAGGCTCTCTCTATCGCTAACCGCGGTTATGTCCTTGAAACAGGTAAAATCGTTCTGTCCGGAACCGGTCAAGAACTCCTCGCTTCTGACGAAGTCCGCAAAGCATATCTAGGTGGCTAAAAATGTCTGGGAGACATTTTTAGGTTGTTGATAGAAAGTTACGATAGTAACTTAACATTTTGAAAAGGTCCAATGGACCTTTTTAAGTTGCAGATAAAGAAAACAAGGTTTTCGTCAAGATGCCCAGGGGACTGTTTCAGGTTGCAGATAGGAACTCGCGGCAGCGAGTTTTCGCTCTTTAAGGTCCATTGGACCTTTTTCTTCTCTTAGATGCTTAAAATAGTATATCTAGCCATTGTCCATCTTCAATTTTCCCAATAGCTGGACTTTTCTAAATTTTGAAAACTTAGGCAAAGAACTTGGAAGCGTTTGAAATCAGCTTCAAAATAAAGTATAATAAGTATAAGAATTATGGATAGGAAGTAGAGGGAACTCTTATGGCAGTTAAAGATTTTATGACACGTAAGGTGGTTTATATCAGCCCAGATACAACAATTGCTCATGCGGCAGATATGATGCGTGAGCAGAAGCTCCACCGTCTGCCGGTGATTGAGAACGACCAACTAGTGGGACTGGTGACAGAAGGAACGATTGCAGAAGCTAGTCCATCTAAGGCAACAAGCCTGTCCATTTATGAGATGAATTATCTTCTCAACAAAACCAAGGTTGGTGATGTTATGATTCGTGATGTGGTTACGATCTCTCAGTTTGCCAGTCTGGAAGATGCGACCTATCTGATGCTGAAAAATAAGATTGGTATCCTGCCTGTCGTGGACAATGAGCAACTTTACGGGGTTATTACTGACCGTGATATTTTCAAGGCTTTCTTAGAAGTGTCTGGCTATGGTGAAGAGGGAGTCCGTCTGCGCTTTGTCACTGAGAATAAGGTGGGGGTTCTTGAGCAGATTATCCGTCTTCTGGTGGAAGAAAATCTCAACATCTCCAATACCGTCAATATCCCACGCAAGGATGGCAAAGTTGTCATTGAAGTACAATTAGCTGGTAATATAGATACGGCGCTTCTCAAGAAAAAATTTGAGGAGCATGCGATTGAGCTGGCTGAGATTACACATACTTCAGCGAAAGTTTTATAAGCGATAAAAAAGCCTCATCATTGGATGAGGTTTTTAACGTACAATAGGTTGTTTGTTGGCATCTAAAGTGAAGCCTTCACCCAAAATCTCATGGGCTTCGGTAATAGTAGTAAAGGCAAATGGATCGACTTGGTTAATTAGTTTCTTCATTTGCTGCATTTCGTTACGGGAAACAACACAGTAGACAATCTGGAGATCCTGCTTGCTATAGAAGCCTTGCCCCTTGAGGAAGGTCACTCCACGATCCAGCTTGTTATTGATAGCTTCAGCCAGTTTTGCCGGTTTGCTGGTAACGATAAGGAATCCCTTGCCGGCAAAACCTCCTTCTGCGATCAGGTCAATGACGCGCGAGGTGATAAAGACAAACATTAGGGTATAAGACACCATGCGTAGGTCTTTGAAAACAAGGAGAACCAAGGTAATGACTACAAAGTCAACTGTCAGCATGAGTTTGCCCATGGAAATGCTAGTGTATTTATTAAAGATGCGGGCTACAATATCAGTACCGCCCGTCGTTCCGCCAGCATTGAAGATGATGCCCAGTCCAATCCCTAAAACAATCCCTGTTCCAAGACAGGCCAATAAAACATCCCCGTCCAGAGCTGAGAGGAAATAGTCTTGCAGGTGTTTGGAGGCAGGTAGGATTTCAAAAATCTTGAGCCAAGCAGACACGGAGAAGGTCCCTAGAATGCTGAGGTAGAGTGTTCTTGAGCCCAGTAGCTTCCAAGCAATAATAAAGAGAGGGATGTTAATAATCAGGTTGGTCGTCGAGACAGGGATTTTAAATAGATAGTAGGCAATCAAGGTCAGACCTGTCGCGCCACCTTCATATAAATGAAAGGGAATGACCAAATAATGAATCCCAAAAGAAAAAATTCCAGCCCCAAAAATGATGGCCAGTACGTTTTTTAATTTAAACATAAGATCCTCCTAAATCTGTTTCCAGAAATTTCTTCTGAATATATTTTACCAAAAATTTAGCCTTTATGAAACACTTTGAAAAAATTTTTAAAGTCTTTTCTTATGATGGGCTTTTAGCTTTTTTTTTGGTAAAATAAACAATAGATAAAAAAGAGTGGGATGAAAATAATGAGTTGACGGAGTCGGCTCTTATCAGGCTGCTCAGCCGTTTGGACATGCTTCAACAGTGGCTTATATCAAGCTTTAGGGCAAGTCTTATGTGCATTTTCTTATAAAGAACAAAAAATAGAAGTTAGAGATTCAAGGTAAAGATGAAAAATGGTATTTTGATTTCGCTGGAAGGTCCGGAAGGGGCTGGAAAGTCGAGTGTGTTGGAAGCCTTGCTTCCTTTTTTGAAAAATTATGGCACTGGCCTGATTACGACGCGGGAGCCGGGCGGCGTCCAGATTGCGGAGGCCATTCGCGAAGTGATTTTGGAACCTAGTCATACGGCTATGGATGCTAAGACTGAGCTCTTGCTGTACATTGCCAGCCGCCGTCAGCACTTGGCTGAGCGGGTTTTGCCAGCTTTGGCGCAAGGGAAAATTGTCTTGATGGACCGTTTTATCGATAGTTCAGTGGCCTATCAGGGCTACGGACGGGGTCTGGATGTGGCAGATATTGAATGGCTCAATCAGTTTGCAACAGATGGACTCAAGCCTGATTTGACCCTCTATTTTGATATTGATGTGGAAGAAGGGCTGGCGCGGATTGCTAGGAGCGAGAGTCGAGAGGTGAATCGGCTTGATCTGGAAGGTTTGGACTTGCACCAGCGGGTTCGGCAGGGCTATTTGGCGATTCTTGATAAGGAGCCCGAGCGCTTTGTCAAGGTGGATGCTAGCCAACCTTTGGATAAGGTGGTGGCTGATAGTTTGGCCATCATTCAGGAACGATTTGGGAATCCGTCATGAAGATAAAAGATATACAGCAAAGCCAGCCCAGCTTGTTTGAGCAGTTTCAGCATATTCTGGAACAGGGGCGGCTTAGTCATGCCTACTTGTTTACCGGAGCTTTTGGCAGTTTTGAAATGGCCCAAATTCTGTCCCAAAGTCTCTTTTGTGAGAATAAGCAAGGCGTCTGGCCTTGTCAGTCCTGTCGTTCTTGTCGTTTGATTGCAGAAGAAGATTTTTCTGATGTAACTGTGGTGCGACCGGTTAATAACATTATTAAAACAGACCGAGTTCGGGAGTTGGTCCAAAACTTCTCTCAAAGTGGCTTAGAAGGCAGTCGGCAGGTTTTCATTATCTGCGATGCGGATCGGATGCATGTTAATGCAGCCAATTCCTTGCTCAAAGTCATTGAGGAACCGCAGAGCGAGATTTATATCTTTCTCCTGACTGCTGATGAACAGCTGATTCTGCCGACGATTCGGAGTCGGACTCAGGTTTATCATTTCTTGAAAAATACAGCTGTTCTGCAGCACAGCTTGGAACAGGATGGCTTGATTAAAAGTCGAGCGGAGCTACTAGCTGCTTATAGTCAGACTCAGTCAGAAGCGGAAAGCTTGGCTCATAATAATGCCTTTTTTGAATTAGTCAGCGAATGCGAGCGCTTTGTCAAGGATTTTCAAAATCGCTCCAGTCAGGCATTTCTGCAGGTTTCGCGTCTAGCAAAGCTGGCTGATGATAAGGAGAAGCAGGAACAGGTCTTCAAGCTCTTGGAAGTGTTATTTTATAAAGAGATAGCAACAGAGAGCGGTCGACAGGCCTTGGAGCAGCTTTTGCTGTCTCGGAAGATGTGGCGGGCCAACGTATCTTTTCAAAACGCTTTAGAATATATGACTTTGAAGGGAAAGTAAAAAGAGGCAGCACAGGAGTATAAAATGGATAAAAAAGACTTATTTGACGCCTTAGATGATTTTTCACAGACGCTTTTAGTGACCCTTGCTGAGGTGGAGGCTGTCAAGAAAAATCTCAAGAGTGTGGTAGAGGAAAATATTGCTCTGCATCTGGAAAATGACAAGTTGAGGGAGCGCTTGGGAGAGGTGGAGAAAGAAGCTCCGACCAAGACCAAGAAAAACCGGGATAATCTGCGTAAGCTTTATTATGACGGCTTTCATGTCTGTACGGATTTCTATGGTCAGCGCCGGGAGAATGACGCAGAGTGCATGTTCTGCGATGAATTGTTATTTAGGGAGTAGTGATGCAGGTTCAAAAAAGTTTTAAGGGCGAAACTGCCTACGGCAAACTCTATCTGGTCGCGACTCCTATCGGTAATCTGGACGATATGAGCCTCCGCATGGTCAATACCTTGAAAGAGGTTGACAGGATTGCGGCTGAAGATACGAGAAATACGGGCCTTCTGCTCAAGCATTTTGGGATTGAGACTAAGCAGATCAGTTTTCATGAGCACAATGCCAAGGAAAGAATTCCAATCCTCTTGGACATGCTTCAAAGCGGAAATGATATAGCTCAGGTTTCAGATGCAGGTCTGCCAAGTATTTCTGATCCTGGACATGATTTGGTTCAGGCAGCGCTAGAAGCTGGAATTACTGTAGTGCCGATTCCTGGTCCTAGTGCTGGAATTACAGCCTTGATTGCCAGCGGATTGGCCCCCCAACCACATATTTTCTATGGCTTTCTGCCTAGAAAGACAGGCCAGCAGAAGGAATTTTTTACTAGCAAAAAATCCTATCCTGAGACCCAGATTTTCTACGAATCCCCTCATCGGGTTCGGGCTACGTTGGAAAATATGCTGGCAGTTTATGGTGATCGACAAGTCGTTTTGGCGCGTGAGTTGACTAAGATTCACGAAGAGTATCAACGAGGGCTGATTTCAGAGTTGCTGGCCTATACGGCTGAATATCCGCCTAAAGGAGAGTGTCTCTTGATTGTAGCTGGGGCAGCAGAAGATGCTCTTCAAGACATATCTCAAGAGCAGATCCTAGCTGAAATTGATCTTTTAGTTGAAGCCGGCAGCAAAAAAAATCAGGCCATCAAGGAAGTAGCCAAGAAATACGGCAAGAACAAGAGCGAGCTCTATGCGGTTTATCATGAACTAAGAGAAAGTTGAAATCTTATTTCAACTTTTCTTTTTAGCGGCTTCTTTGTTTGGTATGTGATATAATAATTTCATTACACTTAAAAGGAATAATCATGTCTTTAGACACTAATATAAAATTAAAATATTATAATCTCCAACCGTTTACTAAATGGACCGGGGGAAAGCGTCAACTTTTAGGAGAGTTAAGGAGCTATATGCCGGAGACTTATGGTCGCTATTTTGAGCCATTTGTTGGCGGCGGAGCTTTATTTTTTGATTTGGCTCCAGAAAAAGCGGTCATTAATGATTTTAACGAGGAACTGATAAATGCCTATCGTCAGATAAAAAATAATCCAGCTGAATTGATTAATTTACTGATAAAGCATAAAGAGAATAATAGCAAAGATTATTATTTAGAATTGCGTTCGGCAGATCGCGATGGTCGAATTAGCAGGATGACAGGGGTAGAGAGAGCGGCGCGAATTCTCTACATGCTTCGGGTTGATTTCAATGGATTGTATCGAGTCAATTCTAAAAATCAGTTTAATGTTCCTTATGGTCGCTACAAAAATCCCAAAATAGTGGATGTAGATTTACTTTATCAAATCAGTGAATATCTAAATGAGAATGATGTAGAAATTTTGCAAACAGATTTTGCGGAGGCAGTTAAGGATGCTCAAACAGGCGATTTTGTATATTTTGATCCGCCCTATATTCCGTTAAACGAAACTAGCTCATTTACCTCTTATACCCACGAGGGCTTTTCTTATGAGGAACAGATTCGGTTACGCAATACTTTTAAGGAATTGACGGAGCGAGGAGTCTATGCTATGCTGTCAAATTCCTCGAGTCCTTTGGTAGAAGAATTATACAAGGATTTTAATATTTATTTTGTGGAAGCTCAGCGAACTAATGGTGCTAAGAGCTCAAGTCGTGGAAAAATTTCAGAAATTATAGTAACAAATTATGAATAATTACGAATATAAGTATGGGGGTGTTTTAATGACAAAACCATACTATAATAAGGAAAGGGCTATTCTGGTTCATGCAGATACCTTTGACTTCTTATCACAAATGAAGCCAGAAAGTATGGATATGATCTTTGCTGATCCACCATACTTTTTGAGTAACGGTGGTTTTTCAAATTCTGGCGGTAACATTGTCTCTGTTGATAAAGGTGATTGGGATAAGGTTTCTGGCCTTGAGGAGAAACATGACTTTAATCGACAGTGGTTACGATTAGTCAGACCTATTTTAAAGCCTAATGGTACTATCTGGATTTCAGGCAGCTTACATAATATTTACTCTGTGGGTATGGCCTTGGAACAAGAAGGTTTTAAAATTTTAAATAATATTACTTGGCAAAAGAGCAACCCAGCTCCGAATCTATCTTGCCGCTATTTTACTCATTCCACGGAAACGATTTTGTGGGCTCGTAAAGATGATAAAAAGGCTAAGCATTACTATAATTATGATTTGATGAAAGATATTAATGGCGGTAAACAGATGAAGGATGTGTGGATAGGACCGCTAACTAAAAAGGCAGAGAAGTGGGCCGGAAAACATCCAACGCAAAAGCCAGAATATTTATTGGAACGGATCATTTTAGCTAGCACTAAAGAAAATGATTATATACTTGATCCCTTTGTTGGCAGTGGAACAACAGGAGTTGTAGCTAAGCGGTTAGGTCGTAAATTTATTGGTATTGATGCAGAGAAAGATTATTTAGAAATAGCCAAAAGAAGATTGGAGGAAGAGAGATGAAAAAAGGTGGTGTAGGTGGTGCAAATACGAAAACAGGGCTAGCTTTTGAATTTAAAACAGACTTGCCAAATTTTATTTCAAAACAAAGTGGATATGAAGTTGTGGAAAATGATTTTGATATTAAACTTGTGAAACGAACAGGCGAGGTAAGAAAAATAAAAAGGAGCTCCACAGCACGGTGGATAGTAAATTTTGAAGGGGAAAAAGTAGCAGAAATTTTTCAAAAACATGGTTTATATCGTTATTTTGATGAAGTAGACCTGAACTATAAAGCGATTATTTCCAAAAAATTGTTACCAGATGATTCCATTTTTGTAATGGATAATAATACTGTTTTTATCATTGAAAAGAAAACGCAAAAAACTCAAGGAAGTGTTGATGAAAAATTACAAACATGTGGTTTTAAGTTGAAGCAATATAAAAAGTTATTTTCACCTATAAATAAAGAAGTTAAATATTATTATTTACTTGATGAATGGTTTTTAAATTCAAATTATAAAGATGTCTTAGATTATATTATAAGTGTAGGATGTTACTATCGCTTTAATTATATTCCTTTAAAGGAGTTTGGTTTACCTATACCAAAGGAGGAAATATGAAATTAGAGAATTATATTCAACTATCATCAGACGAAAGATTACAATATTTCCTCTCAACTCTTTCAGTTACCAACCGTACACCAGAGTACTATGTAAATTGGACTAAGGTTAGACGGGAGACAAAAGAGTTTGAACTTGAATTAAACACTCTAAATTATTTAATTGGTAAAGATAATATTTATGAAGAGGCCTTTAATTTATTTTCAAAACAGCCTGATTTACTGAGGGCTGTTCCTAGCTTGATTGCCAGCCGTGATAAAGTTTTAGATATTCTTTCCTTGGATGAAGATGATAATATGAGTTTTCATCAATTAGATTTTAAGAAGATTGACAAAAGTGATATAAAAGTTTATATAGATTTTATTGACCAAGCCGGTTTGTTGTACTTTTTACAAAAGGAAGCTAGCCGATCACTTGTCGATTATGTCTATGGTGTAGAAGCGGGATTAGATAGTAATGCTCGTAAAAATCGAAGTGGAACGACTATGGAAGGCATCCTTGAACGAAGTGTTGCTAAAGTTTGTCAGCAGCATGATTTAGAGTTTAAATCCCAAGCCACGCCATCTTTCATAAAAGAAAAGTGGAATATAGAAGTACCAGTTGATAAATCACAACGCCGTTTTGATGTAGCTGTTTATTCAAAGGAAAAACATAAAATTTGGTTGATTGAAACAAACTACTATGGCGGAGGCGGCAGCAAACTGAAGGCTGTTGCTGGAGAGTTTACTGAACTGAGCCAGTTCGTCGTCAATTCACCAGATGATGTTGAGTTTGTGTGGGTGACAGATGGGGTGGGCTGGAAAACGGCTCGTTTGCCATTAGCAGAGGCATTTGCTCATATTCCATATGTGTTTAATTTGGATATGCTTAAACATGGTTATTTGTATGATTTATTGATGCCAAAAAAATTGATTAGAAACTAAACATTTATCAGCGGTAGTTTTGTATTGATATAGTTGCTTTATTTAAAACTAGATCTAAAATGATTAGAAGCTTTCATAGCTTCTTTTATTATTTTTCTTTATTTTGTTCGTGTTTTCTTAAAAAATTTCCTTCTTTTTAAGAAAAAATAGATATTTTCTAAACTTTGTGATATGATATACAAAATAAATTTTGGAGGTAGGATATGACGATTTACAATTTTTCTGCTGGACCGGCAGTATTGCCCAAGGAAGTCTTGAAAAAAGCTCAGGCTGAGTTTTTAGACTATGCCCAAAGTGGCATGAGTGTGATGGAGCTGTCCCACCGATCCAAAGAATTTGACGATATTATCAAAGAAGCTGAGAGCTTGCTGCGTGAGCTCATGGATATTCCGGACAATTACCGCGTCCTCTTTCTGCAGGGTGGAGCTTCTACTCAGTTTAGTATGATTCCCCTTAATCTAGCCCAAGGCGGCAAGGCCTACTACCTAGTGGCTGGATCTTGGGGAAAGAAAGCTTACACTGAAGCAGTCAAGCTGTCTAAGTTCATTCCATTTGAGCCTATTCTTTTGGCTTCGTCAGAGGATTTAAATTACACGGAAATTCCTTCTTTTGATGAAAAGGATATTAATCCGCAGGCGGCTTATGTGCATCTGACAACCAATAATACCATCGAAGGAACGGCTATTTATGACCTTCCTGCGACTAATGGCGTGCCGATTGTGGCGGACATGTCTTCTAATATCCTGGCTGCTCAGTACCGAGTAGAGGATTTCGGTTTGATTTATGCTGGGGCTCAGAAGAATATCGGACCTGCCGGCGTGACAGTTGTCATCATCCGAGAAGACCTGCTAGATGACGAACCAGTTCTATCTAGCATGTTGGATTACCGCATTCAGGCGGACAATGGCTCTCTTTACAATACACCACCGACTTTTGCCATCTATATGGCCAAACTGGTCTTTGAGTGGGTTAAGGAGCTAGGTGGCGTAGCAGAAATGGAAAAGCGTAATCGTGAAAAATCTGGCCTTTTGTACGACTTCATTGAGCAGTCAGACTTTTACCGCAGTCCAGTCCGTTATAAGGAGCAGCGCTCAGTCGCCAATATTCCCTTTGTGTCTCCTAGCCCAGAGTTGGATGCTAAATTTAACAAAGAGGCTGCAGCAGCGGGATTCAAGAATATCAAGGGGCACCGCAGCGTAGGCGGCATGAGAGCTAGTCTCTACAATGCCTTTCCGCTCCAAGGTGTCAAGGACTTGATTACCTTTATGCAGAAATTTGAAGAAGAAAATTCTTAAGAGAGGGAAACTATGGTCTTTAGTGTCAAAACCTTTAACAACATCAATCAAATCGGGCTCAAGGAGCTGGGCAATGCTTTTCAGATTGACGGAGATAAGTCGGACAATCCAGATGCTTATATCCTGCGCAGTCAAAACCTGCATGGACAGGAATTTCCAAGCAAGCTCAAAGCCATTGCGCGGGCAGGTGCAGGAACCAATAATATTCCTGTCGACCAGGCAACGGCTCAGGGAATTGTGGTCTTCAACACGCCAGGAGCTAATGCCAATGCGGTGAAAGAAGCAGTCTTGGCTTCCATTCTCCTGTCTGCGCGTGACTATATCGCGGCTAACAGTTGGGCTAACGGCCTTTCTGGAGATGATGTTCCCAAGCAAGTGGAAGCTGGTAAGAAGCAGTTTGCTGGGACAGAGATTGCAGAGAAGACTTTGGGAGTCATTGGGTTAGGAGCTATCGGCGGCCGTATTGCTAACGATGCCTATCGTCTGGGGATGAACGTCTTAGGCTATGATCCTTATGTATCCATTGAAACGGCTTGGAATATCTCTAGCCATGTCAAGCGGGTAGCAGACATTAAGGAAATCTTTGAGAAGAGTGATTATATCACTATTCATGTGCCCCTGACTGAGGATACACGAGCTACTTTTGATCAGGCTGCTTTTGGTCTCATGCAAAAAGGAACGACTCTTATCAACTTTGCCCGCGGCGAGCTGGTGGACAACGCTGCCCTCTTTGAAGCTATAGAAGCTGGTGTAGTCAAGCGCTATATCACAGACTTTGGTGTAGATGAGCTGCTCCGTCATCCGCAGATTACAGTCTTTCCGCATCTGGGCGGATCGACCGAAGAAGCTGAGCTCAACTGTGCCATTATGGCTGGCAAAACCATTCGCCGCTTCATGGAAACGGGCGAGATTATCAACTCTGTGAATTTCCCTAATGTCCGTCAGGCACTCTCAGCGCCTTATCGGATTACCCTGATTAACAAAAATGTACCGAATATTGTGGCTCGAATTTCAACAGCGGTTAGTGATTTGAATATCAATATTGACAATATCATCAATCGTTCCAAGGGTGATTATGCCTATACTTTGCTGGATCTGGATGAGTCGGACGAAAGCAAGATTCAGGAGCTGGTTGATAAATTTGAGAATAGCGACAATATTGTGCGCGTGCGTTTGATTAAGAAATAACAGAAAAACAGACTGTACTTCCCTAGGTGATAAGTCTGTACCAGCCGATGAGCCTTTCTCTTGTCGGCTTTTTCTAATGAGTCTCGGCTTGACAAGAAGGAGTTAGCTGGGCTATTATAGGGACGGAGGAAAAACAATGTTACAATTTATCGAATATTCAAAATGCTCTACCTGCCGCAAGGCCAAGGCTGAGCTCAATCAATTAGGAGTGGACTTTGAAGCAGTGGATATTGTCCGAAATACACCTAGCCGGGACCAGCTCCTAGACTGGATCCAGAAATCGGGCTTTGAGCTCAAGGCTTTTTTCAATACTAGCGGTCTCAAATACCGTGAGCTAGGGCTCAAAGAAAAGGTGCCACATTTCACAGCTCAGGAAGCTGCAGATTTACTGGCTACAGACGGCATGCTGATTAAACGACCGCTTCTGGTTCGAGATAACCAAATCTTGCAGATTGGCTACCGAAAGGCGTATGAAGAGTTAGGTTTGTAAAGTATTAGGAACAGCTGCATTCTCAATCATGGTTTTTGGATGCTTCTTCCTTTCATGATATAATAAATCTATCTCAATCTTAGAAAGAAGAATCATGGTTTTATCAAAAAAACGGGCTCGTCATGTGATTGAAGAGATTATTGCTCTTTTCCCTGACGCCAAGCCCAGTCTGGATTTTCGCAATCACTTTGAGCTTTTGGTAGCGGTCATGCTGTCGGCTCAGACGACGGACGCTGCGGTCAATAAGGCAACGCCGGATCTGTTTGAAGCCTATCCAAGTCCTCAAGACATGGCTATGGCTGGTGAAGCAGACATTGCTAAATACATCTCCCGCCTAGGGCTCTATCGCAACAAGGCCAAGTTTTTGAAGAAATGTGCTCAGCAGCTTTTGGATGACTTTGACGGTCAAGTACCACAAACGCGGACAGAATTGGAAAGTCTAGCTGGTGTTGGTCGCAAGACGGCCAATGTAGTCATGAGTGTGGGATTTGGCATTCCAGCCTTTGCTGTCGATACCCATGTGGAGCGCATCTGCAAGCACCATGATATCGTTAAAAAGTCGGCAACGCCACTGGAAGTAGAAAAGCGAGTTATGGAGGTCCTTCCACCGGAACGTTGGCTGCCAGCCCATCAGGCCATGATTTACTTTGGACGTGCCATCTGCCATCCTAAAAATCCCGAGTGCGATCACTATCCGCAACTCTATAACTTTAAAGACATTTAAAAAGCGAGGTCTGATGACTTCGCTTTCTTATTCACTAAATCTTAAAAAATAACCATCTGGATCCAAAATCGCAAATTCATGGGGATAAATAAAGCTATCTCCCACTCGAAATTCTCTTTTCGTCAGCGGACGATGGATGGGGTAGTCTGCTTCCAGCAGTTTTTGGTGGAGCTGAGGGACATCTTCAATGCCAAAGGAAATATTGACACCGCGCCCGAAAGGATAGGTTAGTTGGGCTAATTCTTCTACGCTGCCTTCTTCTAGCATAAGTTGGCAGTCTTCAAGTGAGAGGAAGAGAAATTTCTCCTCTGGACGCTCATATTCGACAGAGAATCCCAGCAAGTCGCAGTAGAAGTGGCGCGACTTTTCGATGTTGGATACCACAAATTCGGGAATGACAGCTTGATAGTCCATTCGTTTTCTCCTTAGAGCTCAATCTCCATGACAATCGGTGTGTGGTCTTGGCGCGCACCGGAGTCAATCATATCAGACTTGGTCACCTTGTCAGCTACACGGTTGCTTGTCAGCCAGTAGTCGATTCTCCAGCCTGTATTGTTGATTTTAGAAGTCTTGCTGCGCTGCGCCCACCAAGTGTATTGGTTAGGGATATCGCCGTGTAAGTGGCGGAAGGTATCGGTGAATCCTTTAGCCAGCAGGTTGGTGAAGCCAGCGCGCTCTTCGTCAGTAAAGCCTGGTGAACGGCGGTTACTGGCTGGATTGGCCAAGTCAATTTCCTTGTGGGCCACATTGTAGTCGCCAGTAGCGAGGACTGGTTTTTGTTCATCTAGTGTTGCCAAGTATTCAGCGTATTTGGCATCCCAGACTTGACGGTCATCCAAGCGTTTGAGTCCATCGCCAGCATTAGGCGTATAAACTTGAGTGACAAAGAAACCGTCAAATTCCAGCGTAATGATGCGACCTTCAACATCCATGGTTGACGGAGCGCCGATTTCTGGGAAAGTTACGGTTGGCGTCAGTTCTTTTTTGTAGAGGAACATGGTTCCAGCATAGCCCTTGCGGGCCGGCTCTCGGGAGGAGCGCCAAGTGTTTTCATAGTCTGGGAAAAGATCTGTCAATATTTCCAAGTGTTTTTTTGTCGGGCCAGTAGCAGACAGTTTTGTTTCCTGAATAGCGATGATATCTGCATTTTCTGCTTGCAAGGTTTGAAGGACAGCCTGAGAAAGCTGAGCGCGGGCAGAATCACTAGTCAATGCAGCGTTGAGAGAGTCAATATTCCAAGAAATGAGTTTCATAAAATTTCCTTTTCTAGTAAAATTTACTGAGTTTATTATAACAAAATTTAGAACTGATTTATAGCAAATTGATTGTAAGAAAGCTTGAAAAAAGATGAAAATTTTTCTATAATATAGCGAGAAAAAATAGGGGGAAGCCATGAAATTCTATTCTTATGATTATGTTTTGAGTCAGATTAGTCAGCAAAACTGGGTGACAGTTGCACTTTCTGTCTTGTTGCTGCTTGTGACAGGATTTTTTGCTTTTAAGGCCTATCGCAATAAGCGTGATTCAAAATTCCGGGAACTAGCCATCATTTCTGTTTTGGCCTTGGTGGCTATGGTCTTGATTGGCATCAGTAATTTTCAGACTGACCAAGACTCTAACAACCAGTTTCAAACCTCTCTGCATTTTATTGAGGTCATTTCAGAAGACTTGGGCGTGGATAAGTCGGAGGTCTATGTCAATACTTCAGCCGCGACGGATGGAGCGATTTTGAAGGTCGGAAAGAACTTTTATCGGGCTATGAGCGGCAGTGAGCCGGATAAATATCTGCTTGAAAAAATTGACTTGCATAAGACGACAGATATCGAAATAGTGGAGGTTGAAAAATGACATTGAATTTTCTTGAAATCCTAATTAAACTAGCGCTGGGGCTTTTCTCACTGGTTTTTGTCATCAACGTGACGGGAAAAGGCAATCTGGCGCCTAATTCAGCGATCGACCAGATTCAAAACTATGTTCTTGGTGGTATTATCGGTGGGGTGATTTACAATAGCTCCATTAACATCCTCCAGTATGCGGTCATTCTCATCATGTGGACTATCTTGGTCTTGACCCTAAAGTGGCTCAATAACAATGTTCGTGCGGTTAAGCATTTGATTGATGGCAAGCCGACAACGTTGATTCAGCATGGAGAACTGAGTCCCGAAGCCTGCCGTTCTGTTGGTCTTTCAGCAGCAGATGTAGCTTTGAAGCTACGCAGCCAAGGTATTTTTCAGCTCAAGCAGGTCAAACGGGCGGTTATAGAGCAAAACGGCCAGCTGATTATTGTACAAGCTGGTGAAGAGAATCCTAAATATCCCCTTATCACAGATGGTGTTGTCCAGATTGATATTTTAGAGTCTATTGACAAAACAGAAGAGTGGCTGGTGGAGAGACTGGCTAAAGACGGATACACCGATATTTCGAATATCTTCATCGCAGAGTATGAAAGTGGCAACTTGAATGTTGTGACCTATTAAATCTAGAATATTTTCTAGGTTTTTTAATTGATTTTATTGTAAATGAATGTCTTTTCGCAAACTTAACAAAATATGATATAATGAAGTGCTATTAAAAAAGGTTTCATTAGCATTGAAAGGATTAAAAATGACTGAAAAACAATCGTTTTATATTACGACCCCTATCTACTACCCAAGCGGTAAGCTTCACATCGGATCTGCCTATACAACTATTGCCTGTGATGTTCTGGCTCGCTACAAGCGTCTCATGGGCTACGATGTTTTCTATCTGACTGGTCTTGATGAGCATGGACAGAAGATTCAGGCCAAGGCAGAGGAGGCTGGTATCAGTCCTCAAGCTTATGTCGATGGTATGGCAGTTGGGGTCAAGGAACTCTGGAATCTGCTGAACATTTCTTACGATAAATTTATCCGGACGACCGATGACTACCATGAAAAGGTTGTGGCTGACGTCTTTGAACGTCTCTTAGCTCAAGATGATATCTACTTGGGTGAATATTCAGGCTGGTATTCCGTTTCTGACGAGGAATTTTTCACAGAAAGCCAGCTGGCAGAAGTCTTCCGTGATGAAAATGGAAAGGTAACTGGCGGAATCGCACCATCTGGACATGAAGTGGAGTGGGTATCAGAAGAGTCTTATTTCCTCCGTCTCAGCAAGTACCAAGACCGCTTGGTAGAATTTTTCAAATCTCATCCAGACTTTATTACGCCGGATGGACGTCTCAATGAAATGCTGAAAAACTTTATCGAGCCTGGTCTGGAAGACTTGGCCGTATCTCGGACGACCTTTACTTGGGGCGTGCCGGTGCCATCTAATCCTAAACACGTTATTTATGTCTGGATTGATGCTCTTCTCAACTATGCGACAGCCCTTGGCTACGGTCAGGATGATCATGCTAACTACGATAAATTCTGGAATGGAACAGTCTTCCACATGGTGGGCAAGGACATTCTGCGTTTTCACTCTATCTACTGGCCAATCCTGCTCATGATGCTGGATATTAAGCTGCCCGACCGCTTGATTGCTCACGGTTGGTTTGTCATGAAGGATGGCAAGATGTCCAAGTCTAAGGGCAATGTGGTCTATCCCGAAATGTTGGTAGAACGCTATGGCTTGGATGCCCTGCGTTATTACCTCATGCGCAGTCTTCCGGTTGGATCTGATGGAACATTTACACCTGAGGACTATGTAGGTCGTATCAACTATGAGTTAGCTAATGACCTTGGGAACCTGCTTAACCGTACTGTTTCCATGATTAACAAGTACTTTAACGGTCAAGTACCAGCCTACGAAGAAAATGTAACAGACTTTGATGGAGCTCTGGCTCAGGTAGCAGCTCAATCTATCGCTGACTACTACAAACACATGGATGCAGTAGACTACCCACGCGCCTTGGAAGCAGTCTGGACACTCATCTCCCGCACCAATAAATATATCGATGAAACTGCTCCTTGGGTTCTGGCTAAGGATGAAACCAAGGTCAAAGAACTGGCGGCAGTCATGAGCCACTTGGCATCCAGCCTTCGTGTTGTGGCCCACATGATTGAGCCTTTCATGATGGAAACAAGCAAGGCTGTCCTCAGCCAACTTGGCTTGCCTCAAGCAACTTCGCTGGAAAACCTAGCAATTGACCAGCTCCCAGCAGGCCTGACAGTTGTAGAAAAAGGAACACCAATCTTCCCACGTCTGGATATGGAAGAAGAAATTGCCTATATCAAGGGACAAATGGAAGGCAACAAACCTGAGGTTGAAAAAGAATGGAATCCAGAAGAAGTCGAGCTCAAACTTAACCGCAAGGAAATCAAGTTTGACGACTTTGATAAGGTAGAAATCCGTGTCGCAGAAGTCAAAGAAGTGTCTAAAGTTGAAGGCTCAGATAAGCTTCTTCAATTCCGCTTGGATGCTGGTGACGGTGAAGACCGCCAAATCCTCTCTGGTATTGCTAAATACTATCCAAACGAGCAAGAACTGGTCGGTAAGAAAGTCCAAATCGTAGCCAACCTCAAACCGCGCAAAATGATGGGCCGCATCAGCCAGGGTATGATTCTATCAGCCGAGCACGGCGACCAACTGACTCTCCTTACTGTGGATGAAAAAGTCCCAAATGGAAGTTTGATTGGCTAGCAATCTTTGATCTAATGAGAATCCCCCAGCAGGAGGCTGCTGGGGGATTTTTGATGTAATAATCTCTTTGAAACCGCTTGACAAAAGGTATATATATTTGTATAATTTTTATTGAAAAAGTTTTAGGAGTTATATTATGAAAATAGTAAAAATTGCATCACTTGTTTTGTTGTTGCTTTTAATTGTCATTCTCTTTCCGCTGAATCCTTATTTAGCAGCCTTTATAGCTATTATTAGCTTTGGAGCAGCATTTTTGATTCGGAGGAAGTAATATAATGAAAATAGTTAAGGATTTCATAAAAAAAGTTTTGGGGGCTAAGGTTTACATATGGATTGTGGTAGCCGTTCTTGCTATCTTTTTTGTTGTTGCGAAAACTTATAATATCATTGGATATTTCCAGGGGATAAATGCCTCAGACGAGCGCAAACAGATATATATGCAAATTACTCGTCTGGAGAAAGTCAATGAAAGTGTTTTTTTAAATACAGGTATTCAAAGAGTTGAACTGGTTGAAAAAGATAAGAAAATCCCTGGTACCAATATCAGTATTCCGCTCTCTATAAAAAAAGGTGTCATAATTCTTAATTACGATGCTAAGTTTGGGATAAAAGAAGGAATTAAGGTTAAGAAAATCGCTGAGCATGAGTATGAGCTAACCATCCCTAAATATCAAGTTCTAGGAATAGAGTTGTCGAAAAGTTCTAAAGAACAATATAAGATACTTGCTCCAAGCGGAGAATTGTTGAGTGGAGCAACTGAAAATATTGGTACTGGAGAGGATGTAGTTAAAGCTCTTAGCAATAAAGAGCAAGAAGAATATCTTGAGCAATATAAGGAACTGATCACAGAATCAGCAAAAACCTATTATACAAATATCGTAACTAGTATTGACCCAGATGCTAAACTAACATTTAAAAATGTAAATCAATAGGAATCAAAATTTCTTTATAGTGAAATATATCGTTCTATCAACTGGAGAAAGCATCTTGCAGATAATTGCAAGGTGCTTTTTTTATGTCCTATACCATATCGCAAATCCTCATTTTTGTTTAAAACAAACAAAAAATATGGAAAAAAACAGAAAAATGAGTTATAATAAACAAAACCAATGTGTAGAGAGGCTAAAGTATGGGAAAAAATCAGAGACAGGACGAAATAGTTAAGCTGGTGGATCGAGTTGGGACAGTGACGGTTGCTGAGATTGTAGAGAGTATGAAGGTTTCAGACATGACGGTTCGGCGGGACTTGATTGAGCTGGAAAGTAAAGGGCTGCTGACTCGAGTTCATGGTGGGGCTAAAAGTAATCAGCACCTCAAGTACAGAGAAATCCCTCATGAAGAGAAGCTTTATCAGAATATCGAGGCAAAGCGGACTGTTGCCAAGAAGGCTGTGGAGCTGATTGAAGATGGCGATACTATTTTTCTTGGACCAGGGACTTCTGTGGAAGTGCTGGCTGAGGAAATCAGTAATCATCATCTGCGCGTGATTACCAACTGCCTTCCGATTTTTCATGATCTTCTGAAGAAGAAGTCGGATACCTTCAAAGTCTTTCTCTTGGGTGGGGAGATGCGGGAAGCGACTCAAGCCTTTGTCGGCGAGATGACCAATGCCATCATGGACAAGATGTATTTTACCAAGATGTTTTTCAGCGGCAATGGTATCAAAAATGGTCAGATTATGACTTCTTCTTTTGAAGAAGCCTACACCCAGAAGCTAGCTTTGGAGCGCTCGACAGAGACCTACCTACTGATTGATTCTTCTAAGATTAGCAAGGAAGACTTCACTTCTATCTGTCCTTTGGCTGATATTACAGCTGTTATCACAGACCAGATGTCTGAAAATGCTCAGGAAGAACTGGAAGTTTATACCAAGATTATTTCCTAGTTTATTTTAAATGAATAAAAAAATTATCAGAAAGCTCTTTTTAGGGCTTTTTTTGTTTATTTTAATCATCTTTAAAAATATTTTGATTAAAATAAACAAAAATCTGTTGACAAATAACTTTTAAAGGAGTATAGTATGCTTATAGGAAACAGAAAGTGTTTTTTTATAAACAATATTCTGTGCAAAAAATCAAACAAAGGAGAATGCTCATGGCAATTATTATTGGAGCAGATGCTGCTGGAAGCAAGCTGAAAGATGTGGTCAAGGATTTTCTCGTCGGAGAAAACTTTGAAGTGGTGGATGTGACGAAAGAAGGTCAAGATTTTGTTGATGTGACCCTTGCAGTTGCAGCAGAGGTGAATAAACAAGAGGAAAATCTTGGTATTGTCATTGACGCTTATGGTGCTGGTCCATTTATGGTAGCGACCAAAATTAAAGGCATGGTTGCGGCAGAAGTCTCAGATGAACGCTCTGCTTATATGACTCGTGGCCATAACAACTCTCGCATGATTACGATGGGAGCTAAAATCGTTGGTGAAGGGCTGGCTAAGAACATTGCCAAAGGCTTTGTCAATGGTAAATACGACGGCGGCCGTCACCAAATCCGGGTCGACATGCTTAACAAGATGTGCTAAGAAAAGGAGAAATCAAATGAAAATTGCAATTGGATGTGACCATATCGTTACCAATGAAAAAATGGCAGTCTCAGATTTTCTGAAATCAAAAGGCTATGAAGTTCTTGATTTTGGTACTTATGACCATACACGAACACACTATCCAATCTTTGGTAAAAAAGTAGGGGAGGCAGTCGTTAGTGGACAAGCAGATCTTGGTGTTTGTATCTGCGGTACTGGTGTCGGCATTAACAATGCTGTAAATAAGGTGCCTGGTGTTCGTTCAGCTTTGGTACGCGATATGACCTCGGCTCTCTATGCTAAAGAAGAGCTCAACGCCAACGTTATCGGTTTTGGCGGAAAAATCACTGGTGAGCTCCTTATGTGTGACATCATTGAAGCTTTCATTCATGCGGAGTACAAGCCAACTGAAGAAAATAAAAAATTAATTGCTAAGATTGAGCACGTTGAGACTCACAACGCTCATCAAACAGATGCCAACTTCTTTACAGAATTTCTTGAAAAATGGGATCGTGGAGAGTACCACGATTAGAGAGGTAGCTAGATGATTCTTACAGTGACCATGAATCCTTCTATCGATATTTCCTATCCCTTAGAAGAATTGAAAATTGATACTGTTAATCGTGCTGCAGAAGTCAGTAAAACTGCAGGTGGAAAGGGTCTCAACGTAACCAGGGTCTTGGCAGAAATTGGAGATAATGTTGCTGCGACGGGCCTGATTGGTGGGACTAATGGAGAGTTCTTATCACAAAACCTTCATCCTAATGTTAGACAATGCTTTTATAACATTTCGGGAGATACGAGAAACTGTATTGCTATCTTACACGAAGGTAAGCAAACAGAAATCCTGGAAGCCGGTCCGACTATTACAGCAGATGAGGCAAGGGATTTCCAAGAACACTTCCGGTCTTTGATGGCTGAGGCAGATGTTGTCAGTATCTCGGGCAGTCTGCCAGCGGGCCTGCCGACTGAATACTATATCCAGCTGATTGAAATGGCTAATCAAGCTGGCAATAAGGTGGTGCTGGATTGCTCTGGAGCAGCTCTGGAAGCTGTGCTCAAATCAGAGTTCAAACCAACTGCCATCAAGCCGAATAACGAGGAGCTTTCTCAGTTATTGGGGCGCGAAGTTTCAAAAGATTTGGATGAGTTAAAAGCTGTCCTTTCAGAACCGCTCTTTGATGGAATCGAGTGGATCATCGTATCACTGGGTGCAGATGGTGCTTTTGCTAAGCACTGGGACACTTTCTATAAAGTAGATATTCCTAAAATCCAAGTAGTCAATCCAGTTGGCTCTGGCGACTCAACTGTTGCAGGAATTTCTTCAGCCTTGAGTCATCAAGCGGATGATGTTTCTCTGCTCAAAAAAGCCAACGTTCTCGGCATGCTCAATGCCCAAGAAAAAATGACCGGTCATGTCAATGTTGAAAACTACGACGGCTTATACAATCAAATCACAGTAAAAGAGGTATAAAGAATGGTATTAACAGAACAAAAACGCAAGTACATGGAAAAACTTTCTGATGAGAATGGCATCATTTCTGCTTTGGCATTTGACCAACGCGGTGCTTTGAAACGCCTCATGGCCCAACACCAGGAAGCAGAACCAACAGTAGCTCAAATGGAAGAACTGAAAGTTTTGGTTGCAGAAGAGCTGACTCCTTATGCTTCATCTATGTTGCTGGATCCTGAGTATGGACTGCCTGCTACTAAAGCTTTGGACAAGAATGCTGGCTTGTTATTGGCCTATGAAAAGACAGGCTATGATACTTCAAGCACCAAGCGCCTGCCAGACTGTCTGGATGTTTGGTCTGCAAAACGCATCAAAGAACAAGGTGCGGATGCGGTGAAATTCCTTCTTTACTATGATGTAGACAGCTCTGAAGAACTCAACCAGCAAAAGCAGGCTTATATCGAGCGTGTGGGTTCTGAGTGTGTGGCAGAAGATATTCCTTTCTTCCTTGAAATCTTAGCTTACGATGAAAAGATTGCGGATGCTTCCAGCGCTGAATACGCTAAAGTAAAACCTCACAAGGTTATCGGTGCTATGAAGGTCTTCTCAGATCCACGTTTCAACATTGATGTCTTGAAAGTAGAAGTTCCAGTCAACGTCAAATATGTTGAAGGCTTTGGTGATGGTGAAGTGGTGCATACTAAAGAACAAGCAGCTGCCTTCTTCAAGGAACAGGATGAGGCAACGAACTTGCCATACATCTACTTGAGTGCTGGTGTATCAGCAAAACTCTTCCAAGAAACTCTTGTGTTTGCTCATGAGTCAGGTGCTAACTTCAACGGCGTTCTTTGTGGACGTGCGACTTGGGCTGGCAGCGTTAAAGACTACATTGAGCAAGGTGAAGAAGCAGCCCGCAAGTGGCTTCGTACAACAGGATTTGAAAATATTGATGAGCTCAACAAGGTTCTTCAAAAAACAGCTACCTCTTGGAAAGAAAGAGCCTAAAATTTGTTAAAAAATAAATAAAGTAAGGGTTTACATTCTGAGACTGATATGCTATAATGAAATCAGAAATTGAACAGGGTGAGCGTTACTAAGTTGGATTAGGCGTGACCGCAAATAAATTGAGGGAAGATATAGCCTCGGTTTGTTTGTGGTCTTTTTGTTTTGACAGAACCCTAGAAAATGAAGAGGAGGAGATATGTATCGAATCATACATCCTATGAACAACAATGTTGCTCTAGCTAAACATGAAAATGGTGAAGAGGTTGTTCTGATTGGGAGTGGCATAGCTTTTAATAAAAAGAAGGGTGACATCGTTCTGGAAAGTAAGATTGAGAAAATTTTTCGCCTAAGAACGGAAGAGTCTAAAGAAAACTTTGTGGCCTTGCTCAAAGATGTTCCGCTAGACTTTATCACAGTGACTTATGATGTGATTGACACCCTTTCTAAGAAGTATGATTACCCTGTCCAGGAGTATATCTATGTCACGCTGACGGATCACATCTACTGTTCTTATCAGGCTGTGCAGCAGGGGCGGTACAAGGAGAGTGACCTGCCGGATGCTTCTGACAAATACCCTGTCCCTTATCAGATTGCTCAGGAAGCAGTAGCGATATACCGCGAGCGGTTGTTGGATCATTTCCCTAGCGACGAGGTCAATCGCATTGCCTATCACTTTATCAATGCCGAAGGGGAGACCAATCCCGAGGGGCAAAGTCACTTGGGCAAGCGAAAAGATATTCTGGCTGCAGTTGAAGCAGAGCTGAAGAAAAATGGCATTAAAAGAAGTGCAGAAAACAGCAATTTTTATGACCGTTTTATGATTCACCTGAACTACTTTTTGGACTATCTGGACAGAAGCCGTGATGACAATGTTTCCCTGCTGGAAATGGAAAGTCAGATCCAGATGACCTACCCTCAAGCCTATCAGGTCGGAAGTGATATTTACCAAATCATTGCCCAGAAGACGGGAATTGATCTCTACCGCAGCGAACGGGTCTACCTGGTGTTGCATATTCAACGTCTTTTATAAATAGAAAACAATAATAACATTTTACATAAGAATACAAGGAGGAACTCTCATGAATAGAGAAGAAGTAACATTGCTCGGTTTTGAAATTGTAGCCTACGCTGGTGACGCTCGATCCAAGCTCCTGGAAGCTTTGAAAGCCGCAGAGGCTGGGGATTTTGCTAAGGCAGATGCCTTGGTAGAAGAAGCCAATGGTTGCATCGCTGAAGCTCACCATGCTCAGACCAGTCTCTTGACAAAAGAAGCTGCTGGTGAGGACTTGGCTTACAGTGTGACCATGATGCACGGCCAAGATCACTTAATGACTACTATCTTGCTAAAAGACATGATGCACCATTTGATTGAACTATACAAAAGAGGAGTAAAATAATGAATAAACTCATCGGACTTATTGAGAAAGGGAAGCCTTTCTTTGAGAAGATTTCTCGGAATATCTATCTCCGTTCTATTCGGGATGGCTTTATCGCTGGTATGCCAGTCATTCTCTTCTCATCTATTTTTATCTTGATTGCCTATGTGCCAAATGCTTGGGGGTTCCACTGGTCTAAGGACATTGAAACTTTCCTAATGACCCCTTATAGCTATTCGATGGGGATTCTGGCTTTCTTTGTGGGTGGGACCACTGCTAAGGCGCTGACAGACTCTGTCAATCGCGACCTGCCTGCGACAAACCAGATTAACTTCTTGTCTACTATGCTGGCTTCTATGGTCGGCTTCCTCCTCATGGCGGCTGAACCTGCCAAGGAAGGTGGCTTCCTAACTGCCTTCATGGGAACCAAAGGTCTTTTGACAGCTTTCATCGCAGCCTTCGTTACGGTTAATGTCTACAAGGTTTGTGTAAAAAATAATGTCACAATCCGCATGCCAGAAGAAGTTCCACCAAATATTTCGCAAGTATTTAAAGACTTGATTCCATTTACTGTCTCAGTCGTTCTGCTCTACGGTTTGGAACTGCTTGTTAAAGCAAGTCTAGGAGTAACCGTTGCAGAATCCATCGGAACGCTTCTTGCTCCGCTTTTCTCAGCAGCTGATGGCTATCTGGGAATCACGCTTATCTTTGGTGCTTATGCTTTCTTCTGGTTCGTAGGAATTCACGGTCCGTCTATCGTTGAGCCTGCCATTGCTGCCATTACTTATGCCAATATCGATGCTAACTTGGCTCTGGTTCAAGCTGGTCAGCATGCGGATAAGGTCATCACTTCTGGTACTCAAATGTTCATCGTTACCATGGGTGGTACTGGTGCGACCTTGATTGTTCCATTCCTCTTCATGTGGATCTGTAAGTCCGAGCGTAATCGTGCAATTGGTCGAGCATCTGTTGTCCCAACCTTCTTTGGTGTCAATGAGCCCATTCTCTTTGGTGCTCCAATCGTACTGAATCCAATTTTCTTTATTCCATTTATCTTTGCTCCTATCGCAAACGTATGGATTTTCAAATTCTTTGTTGATACGTTAAACATGAACTCCTTCTCAGCCAACCTTCCTTGGGTGACACCTGGACCTCTGGGAATTGTGCTGGGTACCAACTTCCAGCTTCTGTCTTTTGTACTAGCAGCACTTCTTGTCGTAGTGGATGTGATTATTTACTATCCATTTGTCAAGGTTTATGATGAACAAATCCTAGAAGAAGAACGTTCTGGCAAAGCTAACGATGCTCTTAAAGAAAAAGTAGCAGCTAACTTTAACACTGCTAAAGCGGATGCTATCCTTGAAAAAGCAGGAGTGGATGAAGAAGCTCCAGCGCAAAACAATATTAGCGAAGAAACCAATGTTCTGGTGCTCTGTGCAGGCGGTGGGACTAGTGGATTGCTGGCCAACGCTTTGAATAAAGCAGCAGCTGAATACAATGTTCCTGTCAAAGCAGCAGCGGGTGGCTACGGTGCTCACCGTGAAATGCTGCCTGAGTTTGACCTGGTTATCCTGGCTCCTCAAGTTGCCTCCAACTTTGAAGATATGAAGGCCGAAACTGATAAATTGGGTATCAAACTGGCTAAGACAGAAGGTTCCCAATACATCAAACTAACCCGTGATGGTAAAGGAGCTCTGGCCTTCGTTCAGGAGCAATTCAACAACTAATTTGTTAGTTCATTTGAGGTGAAGCAAAGTTCAATTCCCCTGTTACTTACCTATTTACTCACTTGTTTCACCTCAAAGGCTATTGAAAGGAAAATAAGATGACAAAAAGCTTACCTAAAGATTTTATTTTCGGTGGTGCAACAGCAGCCTATCAAGCTGAGGGAGCAACCCACACAGATGGAAAAGGACCAGTTGCCTGGGATAAATATCTAGAGGATAACTACTGGTACACGGCAGAACCTGCCAGTGACTTTTACCACAAATACCCAGTGGATCTGAAATTGGCTGAAGAGTATGGTGTCAATGGTATCCGAATCTCCATTGCTTGGTCACGGATTTTCCCGACAGGCTATGGCGAGGTCAATCCAAAAGGTGTAGAATTTTACCATAATCTTTTCGCAGAATGCCACAAACGCCATGTAGAACCTTTTGTGACCCTTCACCACTTTGATACACCAGAGGCCCTTCATTCAAATGGCGATTTCCTCAATCGAGAAAATATTGAGCACTTTGTGGACTATGCGGCTTTCTGTTTTGAAGAATTTCCAGAAGTTCGCTATTGGACGACTTTCAATGAAATTGGCCCAATTGGTGATGGTCAGTACTTAGTAGGAAAATTCCCTCCAGGTATCCAGTATGACTTGGCCAAGGTTTTCCAATCCCATCATAACATGATGGTCTCTCATGCCCGTGCCGTTAAGCTCTATAAGGACAAGGACTACAAGGGTGAAATTGGTGTTGTTCATGCACTTCCGACAAAATATCCTTACGATCCAGAAAATCCAGCAGATGTCAGAGCGGCAGAATTGGAAGATATTATTCATAACAAATTTATCCTAGATGCGACTTATCTGGGGCACTATTCAGATGTAACTCTGGCAGGAGTGAATCATATCCTTAAGGTCAATGGTGGTCAGCTGGATCTACGAGATGAAGACTTTGCTTCTCTAGAAGCAGCTAAAGACCTCAATGACTTCCTCGGCATCAACTACTATATGAGTGATTGGATGAGTGACTTTGATGGTGAAACGGAAATTATCCATAACGGAAAAGGCGAAAAGGGAAGCTCCAAGTACCAGATTAAGGGTGTGGGGCGCAGAGAGTCTCCAACCCATATTCCGAAAACCGATTGGGATTGGATTATCTATCCGCAAGGTCTCTATGACCAAATCATGCGGATTAAGAAAGATTATCCAAACTACAAGAAGATTTATATCACGGAAAATGGTCTGGGTTATAAAGATGAATTTGTGGACAATACAGTTTACGACGATGCTCGAATTGATTACGTCAAGCAGCATCTGGAAGTTTTATCCGATGCGATTGCAGACGGGGCTAATGTCAAGGGCTACTTTATCTGGTCTCTGATGGATGTCTTTTCTTGGTCTAACGGTTATGAAAAACGCTACGGCTTATTCTACGTTGACTTTGAAACGCAGGAACGCTATCCGAAGAAATCCGCTCACTGGTATAAGAAACTAGCCGAAACACAAATGATTGAATAGAAAAGCAAAACTCCCTCCTCAGCTGAATGGAATCGGCTAGGACGGGAGTTTTTTTATTCTTCATCATCTGTAAATTCTAGGATGTCTCCGGGCTGGCAATCAAGGGCTTTACAGATAGCATTGAGGGTGCTAAAGCGAATAGCCTTAGCCTTGCCCGTTTTGAGAATGGAAAGGTTGGCGTTGGTAATACCGATGATATCGGCCAGTTCACCCAGTTTCATCTTTTTCTTGGCCAGCTGGACATCAAGATTAACGATAATCATGATAGCAGCCTCCTAGATGGTAAATTCATTTTCTTCAGCAATATCAATCCCTTTTTCCAGAATTTTCATCATCAGCCAAATAATCAGAGCACCCAAGAGAGGTGTAAAGTTCATACTGGCGTTAAAAGAGAAGGGGAGGGCGATGGGATTGCCTGATGCAGCAACCTTAACGGAAAGAAAGGTCAGAGCCAGAAATACTTTCCATGCCTTATCAGCTAGTTGCGTGTTTGATGAATCAAAAATCTTTCCACCAATCAAATTTTTGATGAAATTACGAGCAAGATAGATGAGATAAATAGTCAAAGAAGCTGTGAGAAGATTTATAACAAAGGCTAAAATACTCCACAAATTTGAAAAATCAGCTGAGGGCAGAAATTGAACATTGAGCTTTATTTCCAACCTGTCGGAAAGACCGGTGTAAGAAATCACACTTAGGATAGTAAGAAAGACCAGAATAGCAGCATAACCCACTATGATAAGATTCAGAAGAGTAACGATATCTTTGAGCAAAGAGTTATTTTTTAATTCAATCTTTTTCATGATGCTTACCTCTATCGAAAATCAGCCGGCAGTAGATTTTCTTTTCCTTTTATTCTTATTATAATCTATTTTTTATTGTATTTCAAGAAAAATATATCGAAAAACGATAAATAAAAAAATAAATTTCCTTCTATCATAAAAGTAATTCCTTATTTTTTATGCTATACTGTTTTCAAACTAATTCAAGGAGGAAAAAATGGGAATTTTTGATTTCTTTAAAAAACAGTCGGAAAATCAGGAAGCTGAGGAAGTTGTCTATGAAGAGTACGAAGAAGTAGTAGAGGATGTCGAGCCGGTAGAAGATTATGTGGAAGCTCCGGGATGGGAAGCCATCTCAACAGAATTTGCTCGGATATATAATAATCAAGAGCCGGTGGATCATATTGAGGCCATTGTAAAATGGCGTTTTGGCGGGCCGGATCCGCTGGATGGTGTAGATGTCTATGATGCAGGTGACTCTTGGCATTTGGTTAGTTATGGCTTGTCTGAACTGTATGAAAAGCTCAGTGAAGATTCAAACTATAGTGGCTATGGTTTTGAATTTACCATGCGACTGAAGAAAGGAAATTACCCAGCTAATGATGAATTTATCAATATCGTCACGATTTTTCAGGAATTGGCGCGCCGGACCTTTGAGACCGGAGAGGTTTATCAGCCTTTTGAGTACATTTATACTGGACAGCTTCTAGGCTTTGACCGTGAACAGGAATCTGCTTTGACAGGTTTCATAACGGTTCCGGATGTAGAAGCCCAGCCTTTGGAGACAGTCCACGGCCGGGTAGATTTTATTGAGTTGGTTGGTGTGACAGATGCAGAATTACAGCAAATCCTCAATGAAGAAGAGACTGCCCAAGGCCTCTACGCTCGCTTGGGGAGTGACCTAACAGACTATGGTCGGCAGTCGCTTGTTGGATGACAAGTTTTCAGCAACTTTTTGACAGCTCATTAGTTTTATTCTATAATGAAATTACTTATTATTTAAGGAGATAAAAATGAAAAAGATTTTTTCAGCCAGCGTGATTTTTTTAGCAGCAGTTACCTTAGCAGCATGTTCAAATAATCATTCATCCGTTACTTCTAAATCTTCAGAAAGCAAGGCTGCTTCTAGCTCAGTTAAAAAGTCTTCAAAATCAAGTAGTAAAGAAAGTAACTCAAGCAGCTCAAGCACTTCGTCAAGTGCCAATTTAGAAACACCTGACTTTGTTTTGGTTACAGACGAAGAAATCGCTAATGCAACAACAATTGGCGATTTGAAAACCGTATACAATAAGCTTGCGGATAATTACATCAAATATAGTGGAGAAATTAAAGAAAAACTCCCCGAGTCTGAAAGAGCAGATTTTGACAAAGAAGCGGAAGAAGGTTTGAAAGCTTTTGAGGAATCAAAACAGACTCTTAGTGATCAATTATCTCAGTATGGTTCAGATGATTTAGAAGTTCCAGCAGAAGTACGGGATCCGTTCCTGCAGAACTTAAAAGAGAAACGTGATAAACTGGTAAGTGTTTTGAAAATGTCTTATATTTTTGTTTCAAACATGCCTAAAAAACAGTAACATCAGCTATTGAAATTGTTCCTGATTCCTTGGAGAAGATTTTTCCGAATTAGGTAGACTTCCGAAGCTGTATCATGGTTCATTTCAATTTATTACTAGACAATAAAACATCAGGGGCAACCTTATCGTTGCTCCTGATGTTTTATACTCTTTATTTAAATTTAAAGCCTTCATAGACCAGATCTGCTTTAGGATTGGTCTTTTTAAATTCGTTGGCTAGTTTATCCATCATCTTGACAGGGCCGCACATGAAGACCGTAGTTTTGTCGTCCAAAGGATAATTCTTGAAGTCCAAATAACCAAAGACCTTGCTATCGACCAAATGAAGGTCAAACTGCGGATTCTTGGCTGCATAGTCTTTGAGTAGGTCTAGGTAAACAGCATTTTCTGCTCCGGTATAAGCATAGTAGAAGCTGACTGGACGATTCAGATTAGGATTTTCTCGGATATAGGAGATGAAGGGCGTAATGCCAATCCCACCAGCAATCCAGATTTGTTTTTCCTGCCCTTGGTCCAGAATCATGTGACCATAAGCTCGGTCAATGGTGACCTTGGTTCCCTCTTGGATCTTGTCATAAAGTTTCTTAGTGTGATCGCCAGAGTTCTTGATAGTAAAGTAGACGATATTGTCATGGCCACCAGAGATAGAGAAAGGATGTGGCGCTTTTTCAAATCCTTCTTGGAAAATCTTGACGAAGGCAAACTGACCGTACTGATAGTCTAGCTTTTGACTGAGTTGGATTTTCAACTCCACGGTATCGTGGTTCAGTCGTTTGACCTGCAGAATTTTCCCCAGATGTCGAAAGGCCAAACTTTGATAGAGGAAGATGATATAAAAGCCAGCAGCTAAACCGATGATAGCGTAGAATCCGACTACGAAGCCTAGCAAGGTCGGTGTCAGGAGTCGACCGCCCATCAGCATATAAGCGTGAAAGAGACCAAAGATATAGGCCAGATACACAAAGCGGTGAATCCAGCGCCAAGCCTCATATTTGATGTGCTTGCCAAGATAGGCCACCAGAACAATGCTGACAAAGAGATAGATGCCGACATTCCCAAGCTGGGCTGCCAGATGAGATCCCCAGAGACTGCCGCCCATGGCAACATTGTGGAGAGCGAGCAGGACGACGGAAAAGATAGCTGTAAACTTATGATAGGCGTACATCTTTTCGATGCCATGGAACCATTTTTCCAATAGGGCGTTCCGAGTCGCAAGTAAAAAGGTCAGCGAAAGGGTAGTTAAGGCCAGACCGGGTACGATAAAGTTGGTCATCCCAGCTGAAGCCCAAGCAAATATGGTCAGGATTATGCTGACAGCGATAAGAGCGATTCCTTTGATAGATTTCATGATGGTTTCCTTTCTGTTTTTATTACTACTTAGTTGTAAATGTTTTTGTTACATTTTAACAAAGAAAAAACAAGCTGTCAAGATAAGAGCTTGTTTTGTTTTTGGTATGAATAGGTCAATTCTTCCGTTAGCCAAGCTATAGAAGAGATTTGTGATTTTACTCTTGAACCTCTGCAGCAGTCTCTTCCACTTTATCAGTCTCAGACTGGCCGAAAGGCAACTGCTTACTCCAGCGTGATAGGTTTTCTCGGATATCTTTGCCAATTTCAGAAAGATTAGGTATGCTAATGTCATCCTTCCAGCTTTGGACACGCATATCCAGTAGGAGCTTGGACAAGCGTAGCAGCATGTCACGTTCTTGGTCTGATAGAGATTGAGCATTTTTCAGGATATCAAGGACTTTGTTAAAGTTTTCAACATTGGACAGTTCGTCGACAGACTGGATACCAGCATCCAAAATCAGTCCGAAAAAGAGATCGAAAAAGTCTTTAAGTTCTTCATCTGAAACGGTGCTTACCCAATTTTTAAACGTTTTGTCAATCTGCAGGCTCTCTGCATCTAGTGTATCCAGCAATAGGAAAGAGTCTCCCTTGGTTTTCCACGAAAAGGTATCGTGCTGGGCAAAGCCACCGATGGCACTGCTTTTGACAATTCTTGCTTCCTTAGGTGTTTCCAGCATCATGCCGACGATGGAGTTCTGAGGCAGGTAGCGTTTCATCTTTTCAACCACGACCTGATAGCCATCGCTTTCGGTGACAGAGTGATTGAGACCGGGAGAGTCATAGCTGTAGATGGCTTCAATACGGTCTTGGAGCGATGCTTCCATCTGACTGGCTGCATAAGAAGCCAGGTTTCCCCCTTTGGAATGACCGGTTAGGATAAAGTTACCAGGCAGACTTTCTAAGGCTTTCTGCAGGTAGCGGGCAGCCATTTTCTGAGCAGGGATTTGAGCCATATAGGTCATGTGGAAGTCTTCCTTCCAGCCGACAATGGAGTCGTCCGTTCCGCGAAAGACCAGGACATAGGTATCGGGCTTGATTTTGAAAATCAAGGCAGCGAATTGCTTCTGGATATCTTGGTCAACATCGTTGACATAGCCCATCAGTTTTAGATTTTTAAAGCGGGTAGAGGCTGTGGCCAAATCCAGCAGTTTCAGTCGGTTTTTGCTGACCATCATGGAGAGGTCGCGCGGTACTTGATCGGCCAAATCCAGCAGCCGGCAGTCGCAGTAGGGGGACATGTCTTCATGCACTAGTTGGTCAAAAGGCAAGTAGGTTAGCTCTGTCAGAATTAGCAGATCCAGTTCATTGAAAGGTTTATCATAAATACTGTCATGCTGGACTTCTTCAAGGTAAGTAAAAATATTGCTCATGTTATATCTCCAATTTCTACTAGTTAGTATAGCATATTTTTTAGATAGAATTTCTCTTTTCCAGAAAAATCCTACCTTAGACTGAGGATGATAAACAAGCAATCGCATTTTTTGGTATAATGTTACTAGCAAGCAATCGGGAGGGAAAGATGCACAAGATTTTACTAGTAGAAGATGATCCAGTCATTCGTCAGATGATTAAGAAAATGCTGGAACAATGGGGCTTTCAGGTAGTGGCAGTTGAGGACTTTATGGATGTGCTGACTGTCTTTGTTCGAGAGGAGCCGCATCTGGTGCTGATGGATATCGGCCTGCCCTTATTTAACGGCTATCACTGGTGTCAGGAAATCCGTAAGATTTCAACGGTGCCCATCATGTTTCTGTCTTCTCGCGATCAGTCCATGGACATTGTCATGGCTATCAATATGGGGGCAGATGACTATGTGACCAAGCCTTTTGACAATAATGTTTTTTTGGCTAAGGTTCAGGGATTGTTGCGCCGTTCCTATGAGTTTGGAAACGACCAGAGTCTCCTGGAGCATCAGGGTGTCATTCTTAATCTCAAGTCGACAGATCTGGTCTTTGATGGGAAAGTGGTGACCTTGACCAAGAACGAATTTCAGATTTTGCGGGTCCTCTTCGAGCATTCGGATGGTATTGTGGCGCGTGATGATCTGATGAAGGAACTCTGGAATAGTGACTTTTTCATCGATGACAATACCCTGTCGGTCAATGTGGCTCGCCTGCGTAAGAAGCTTGAAGAGCACGGACTGAAGAATTTCATCGAAACCAAAAAAGGAATAGGATACGGTCTCATCAATGGACATACAGGATAAATTTTTCTTTCTTAAGTCTTACCTTTATTCGCGGAGATTTTTTCTAGCTCTGTTGATTTTGCTGCTAGGCTTTATTCTGCTCTTTGCCTTTGTCTTTGATGCTTACCGCAGTCTGCTGGAATACGTTGCGCTCTTGCTGGCTTTTCTGTCTTTCTTGTTTATCGGAGCAGATGCTTGGACGGTCTTTAAGAGTTATCGCAGCCAGAAGCTGCAGCTCTCTGCTCAGGCTCAGACTCCTCTAGAAAAGCTCTTGCAGGAACGAGTGGAAGAGTTGGAGTACGAACAGAAGAATCAGCTCTTGGTTGAACAGGAAAAATACAATGATTTACTGGACTACTATACTCTGTGGGTTCATCAAGTCAAGACACCTATTGCTGCCAGCTCACTTTTAATTGGTGACTTGAAGGATAAGGAAGCCAAGTCTCAGTTGGAGCAGGAGCTCTTTAAGATCGAGTCCTACGTTCATCTGGTGCTCCAGTACCTCCGTCTGGAAAGCTTCCATGACGATCTAGTGCTGAAGCAGGAAAATCTGGCTGATTTGGTCAGAGAAGTAGTCAAGAAATACGCTCTTTTCTTTATTCAGCAAGGACTCAGTCTCAATCTTCATGATCTAGACCACACGATTGTCACTGATAAAAAGTGGTTTCTTGTGATTTTAGAGCAGGTCCTGTCCAATAGTCTTAAATACACCAAAGAAGGCAGTATAGAGATTTATTTTCATGAGGGCAGCCTCTACATCAAGGACACAGGTTTGGGGATTCAAAATGCTGATTTGCTGCGGGTTTTTGAGCGTGGTTTCTCAGGCTACAATGGTCGTCTGACCCAGCAGTCCTCAGGCTTAGGTCTTTATCTGTCCAAGAAAATTGCTGACCAGCTGGGACACAAGATTGCTATAGACTCTCAAGTTGGTCAGGGAACGACGGTTTCCATCGCCTTTCCTGAGAAGAAATTGATCTTTGAATAGGAGGAAGAAAGTTGCTAGTAGTGGTTTATGATAGTCTGACTGGTTTGGGAAAGAAGTTTGCTAATAGTCTGGGACTGCCTAGCCAGTCAGTCTGGAAAAAGCTGGAGGGACCCTGTATTTTGGTCAGCAGAAATAGCGGAGCAGGGCAGATTCCGTGGACGTCCAAGCGTTTCATCAGAAAGTATGAGCATCTAATCAAAGGCTTTGTCATTAATGGCAATCAGAAGCGTTATCCGCAGACCTTTTGCGGGGCGACGGATAAGATAGTGGAGCAGTACGGCCTCCGCCATATTCGTAACATAGAGGGCTCTGGAACGGAAGCAGACCGACAAGCGGTCAAAGGCTTTCTAGAACAGTTGCAGACAGATGAAAGCTTTCATAAAAACCACTAGGTTTTGTCCTAGTTTTACGAATGCTCCTGCAAGATTTTTAAAAGTGACAAAATTGTAAGAATAAAACTAGCAAATGAAAGGTTAGGTTATGGTACTGACCTTTCTTTTTTATTATCATAGAGGCAAGAAATAAGAAGGAGACAGAAAAATGAAATCAAAAGGTTTGAATGCTCTTCAGTTGAAGCTCTTCATGGCGTTTCTTATGGTTTTTGACCATATCAGCCAGATACCGGGGCTGGTGCCGGATGGCTGGGATGGCGTTTTGCATGCCCTAACCCGCTGTGTCGGAGCAGCATTTGCCTTCATGGCAGTGGAAGGTTTTCTCCACACTCGCAACCGCCTGGCTTACAATATGCGGCTCTTCTTTTGGGCAGCCCTGATGCAGACAGGAAACTGTATCCTGACACTCCTCTTTCAGGAAAAGGGCATCTACCTCACTCACAACATCTTCCTGACCTTGGCCTGCGGGGTCCTCATGCTGAGTCTTTTCTTTGGCTTTTCTGACAATGACGGAGCTGCTAAGGGTAGGAAGCGTGGCTTGCGGATAGCGGCAGGAGTATTAGTCTTGCTGGCTGGGCTTGTCTTTAGCGAAGGCGGCATGGCTCTGCTTCCTTTCATGCTCTTGACCTACCTTTTTAGAAATCAAGTCTTTTTCAGAAACTTGTCCTATGTAGTTTGGGCGGGAGTTCTCTTTGCCATGAGTATTCAAATTTATCCAACCTTGCAGGACACGCTATCAATGCTGCTCTATAATTCAGACTGGCTCTTTATCAGTGTTCTTCCCCTCTTGCACTTCTATAACGGTGAGCGAGGATCCAGCAGCAAGTGGAGCAAATATTTCTTCTATATTTTCTATCCAGCCCACCTTTGGCTAATTGCTTTGGTTGCCTTTTGGGTAAAATAAAGCCCATCTCATCTTACAAAAGTGTAAGATTGCACTTTAAAATGTAAGCTTAGGTTATGGCTAGGCGATTGGTATTGAGATAAAATAGACTTATCAAATAGGAGGCAGTTTATAAAAACTGCTAAAAGCAGGGATCTGATAATTACCTGCTAAACAGAAAGGAAGCAAGATGACATTATTAGACGTACAGCACGTGAAAAAGATTTATAAAACCCGCTTTCAGGGCAGCCAAGTAGAGGCACTGAAGGACATTCACTTTACAGTAGAAAAAGGCGAATATGTCGCCATCATGGGGGAGTCAGGCTCTGGGAAATCCACCCTGCTCAACATCCTAGCCATGCTGGACAAGCCAACAGAGGGCCGCGTCTTTCTCAACGGAACTGACACGGCAACCATCAAAAACAGCCAGGCTTCCAGCTTCCGTCGGGAGAAATTAGGCTTTGTCTTTCAGGACTTCAATCTGCTAGATACCCTGTCGGTCAAGGATAATATTCTCCTGCCCCTGGTCCTCTCCCGCCGTCCCATTACCGAGATGATGCAAAAGCTGGTCACGACCTGCAACGAGCTGGGGATTAACAAGCTGCAAGAGAAGTTTCCTTATGAGATTTCCGGTGGCCAGAAGCAGCGGGTTGCAGTAGCTCGGGCCATCATCACAGATCCTGAGATTCTGCTGGCGGATGAGCCGACGGGAGCCTTGGATTCCAAATCTTCAGCAGCCCTGCTGGATGTCTTTGACGACATCAATGCCCGTGGTCAAACTATTCTCATGGTGACCCACTCGACAGCAGCGGCTAGTCGCGCCAAGCGGGTACTCTTTATCAAGGATGGGATTCTCTACAACCAAATCTTCCGTGGTGACAAGACCGAGCGGCAGATGTTCCAAGAGATTTCCGATACTCTGACAGTTATGGCAAGTGAGGTGGGCAATTATGTTCAAACTAACGAGTAAACTGGCTTTGTCAAATCTAGTTAAAAATCGCAGTTTGTATTATCCATTTGCTTTGGCGACGGTACTGGCAACAGCGATTTTGTATAGTTTTGTCTCACTAGCTTATAGCCCCAATATGGAGACCTCTTATGGCGGTGCAGCTGCTCGCATGACCTTGCAGTTTGGCATCCATGTCATTCAGATTGCCGTCCTTATCCTCATTACCTATGCTAATAGCTTCGTCATGAAAAACCGCTCCCGAGAGTTGGGAGTCTATAGTCTGCTGGGCATGGAGAAAAAGCATCTGCTAGTCATGACCTTCTTTGAACTCTGTGTCTTTTATCTGGTTACAGTCGGTCTGGGTATCTTGTCTGGCCTAGCTTTAGATAAGATGCTCTACGCAGTCCTTTTGAAATTGATGGGAATGCCGGCAGTTCTTGCCTCGACCTTCCAATGGCAGAATGTTTTGATGACTCTAGCCAGTCTGGGTATTGCTTTTGCGGTGATTTTGTTGCTCAACTCTACGCGTCTTCTACGCTATAGCTCTCTTAATCTAATGAAAGAAAAGAAAGCTGGCGAGAAGAAGGGACGCTTCCTTTTTCTGCAAACCTTGCTGGGTCTCCTGCTCATGAGTGTAGCTTATTATATGGCTTTGACCGTTACCAAACCTGTCGCCGCTATCGGCAATTTCTTTATAGCTGTGGTCATGGTTATTATCGCAACCTATCTGCTTTTTAATGCAGGTACAATTACACTATTGAAATTTCTCAAAAAGCGCAAAGGCTACTACTATAAAACGCAGAATTTCATTTCTGTTTCCAATCTCATCTCGCGGATGCGTAAAAATGCAGCAGGATTGGCAACTATCTCCATTCTATCTACCATGCTCCTTGTGACTCTGGTTGGTACAATTAATATCTATGTTGGAGGTCAGGATTATATTACTACCTTGCATCCAAAGGATTACAATGTCAGCGTCGTCTTGCCGAAATCGACCGATCAGAAGGAGGCTCTGTTGGACAAGGTTCAGCAAGTAGCTCAGGACTCAGGTCTGAAGAAGCTAAGCTATACTACCTATCTCTACCAATCAGCCTTCATTACGAAACTGGCTGGTAATGATGTGACAGTTCCAATGCAAAGAGAGCTGGAGTCGGATACAAGTATCTTGACTAAGTCTGCTGGTACGATTACGGTCATCAATCGTCAAGATTATGAAAAAATGACAGGGGAAAAGATAGACTTAGCAGACGATGAAACCCTGGTTTACGGGAAAAATATTTCCTTGAATAAGGATAAGCCTCTCCGAGTGAATGGTAAGGACTGGAAGATTAAGCAGCTTTTATCGTCGAATTTCACGCATGGGGAAATTCCTAATCCAAACGATGTAACCATGGAACAGGGGCTCTATATGGTGGTCAATGATAGCAAAGAGGTTAATCTCGATGTGGATCATTACTACTACATTGGAGTTGCTTCAGAGACTAAGGGCAGTAAAAAGTTTGTCGAGCAAGTCCAACTGGGGTTGAGGGACACTTTGGATCAGGAACAAGCTCAAGATAGTAGCTTCGCAATGGCTAGTGACCGTTATAGTGCAGAAAAGAGCTATCAGGAACTTACTGGAACCTTGCTCTTCATCGGTGTCTTCCTCTCGGTTATCTTCCTTCTAGGAGCTGTTCTCGTGATTTACTACAAGCAAATCTCTGAAGGATATGAAGACCGAGATGGCTTTATCATCTTGCAAAAAGTTGGTTTAGATGAAAAGCAGACTAGAAGTACCATTCGTAAGCAGATTTTGACTGTTTTCTTCCTACCTCTCATCTTTGCTTTTCTACATGTAGCAGCGGTCTTTCATATGCTGCGCTTGATAGTTGCCCTATTGGGTGTGACCAATCTTCCTCTTTTGATTCAGACAACACTTGCAACTTGCGGTGTCTTCCTCCTGACCTATATTTTAGTTTTCTTACTGACTTCACGTAGCTACCGCAAGATTGTCGCCCGCTAAGAGCAAATCCCTGACCTCTGGTCGGGGATTTTTTGATGTCTGGATTTTCACCTCTCATCTCCCTCATTTTACCGCTTGTCCAAAAAGCTGAGATTTTTCAAAAAAGACTTGCTATCATAGTCTCAGAAGTAAAGAAAAGGAGAAAAGATCATGTTAGTAGAAACGAAAAATCTTAGCAAGGTTTATGGCGATAAGGTGGCAGTTAATGATCTGAATATTCAGATTGAGAGAGGCAGTTTCACAGCTATTTTAGGACCAAACGGAGCAGGAAAATCAACTACTATTCAGATGCTGATTGGTCTCTTGCAGCCGACGTCGGGGCAGATTTGCTATGCTGAAAAGCCTAGGCTGGGTGTGGTTTTCCAAAATAGTGTATTGGACGCCCGGCTGACAGTTTTGGAAAATCTGACCATCAGAGCCAAGCAGTACAAGGAGATACCGGCAGGTAGAATTGAGCGCTTGGTGTCTCAGCTAGGTTTATCAGCCTTTGCCAAGCAGCCTTATGGAACGCTGTCTGGTGGCCAAAAGCGTCGGGTGGACATTGCGCGAGCCCTGCTCAACAGTCCCGACCTGCTCTTTCTGGATGAGCCTACGACAGGCCTGGACATTCAAACTCGGGAGAGTATCTGGAGTCTGCTCAAGCAGATTCAGAAAGAGGAGCAGATGACCATTGTCTTGACAACCCACTATCTCAATGAAGCTGATGATGCAGATAAGATCTATATCGTAGATCATGGTCAGGTCATTGCCCAAGGCTCTGCAGACCAGATTAAGGGAAACTATGCCCGCAATGTCTTAAGGATTTTGAGTCAAGATGCAACAGGTTTAGAGAAAAGCTTGCCAAGAGGCTGCGCTTGGGAGCAAGTTAAGGAAGGGGAATTTATCCTCCACCCTAAAACGACTCAAGAAGCTCTGACCTTATTGGCTCAGGCTGGTCCCTATATCGAACAATTTGAATTCCAACCCGGAACCATGGACGATGCCTTTATGGCACTGACAGGAAGAGAGGTACGCTAATATGCTCGCTTTGATAAAACGTAATTTTTTACTTTATTTCCGCAACCGCAGTGGGGTAATTTTGTCCCTCTTCGGAGCCATTATTCCCTTTGTGCTTTATATCGTTTTTTTGAAAAATAATTACAAAGACCATTCCAGCCAGCTGATGGACTTGTGGCTGATTGGCGGCGTGATGGCAGTTACAGGATTAACGACCACCCTAGCAGCTTTCTCTCGGCAGGTCGAAGACCGGGAGCGGAAGGTGACAGACGACCTCTTTATCACAGACTTGGGACCATGGGGCTTGCAGCTTAGTTATCTTGTCAGCTCTGTTATTATCGGCTTTTTGATGCAGGTCATTATGTTTGCCTTTATGCTCAGCTATTTTACGCTGGCGGATAACATTTCCTTTGAGTGGGGAATCCTTCCTTACCTGGTTCTTCTGATGCTCTTAAATAGTCTCTTGGCCACACTGATAAATGCTCTGATTGTTCAATGCTTCAAATCACTGGATAGTCTGGGGAAATTGGCAACAGTAGTCGGAGCAACTTCTGGTTTTCTAGTGGGTACCTATATCCCCATTGGAACCTTGCCGAATATGGCGCAAAACCTGATGAAGCTTACGCCTTCTAACTACATGGCATCTCTTTTTAGACAGGTTCTCATGAAAGAAAGTCTAGCAGATACTTTTACTAATAGCAGCCAGTCACAAGCAGCTTTTGAAAAAACAATGGGAATTCGCATTGAATGGCAGGAGCTCTTGACAAGGACAGAAACTTTCTATATAGTTGGAATAGTTTTAGTTGCAATAGCGCTTATTTGGATGGTGCAAAATATGATTGCCATCCGCCGGCTGAAACTACAATAGAATGTGAATAGGGAGCTTCCTCTTGCAAGCAAAATTTGAAACAGATCCAACCATTTCATCCAAGGATCCGCTGGTTGTGGTCAAGGCAGACCAGCTAGGGGCAGAAGCCAAGGCCATCTTAGATTATTTAGAGCAGTACAAGGCAGGGCCAAGTGGCGTCCTGCCTATCAAGTCGGATGATAAGCTGGTCATGCTGAAAACTGAAGATATTATCCTAGCAGACATCAACCAGACAACTCTGATGATTTACAGTAGAGATGGCATTTACCAGACGACAGAGACCTTGACTCGCTTTCAGCAGCGGATTAGCAGCTCGAACTTTATCCAGGTTTCCCGGCATGCTGTCATCAATATTGACCATTTGGAGTCCTTGTCTGACAGCTTTTCTGGCAATATGACGGCCAAGCTGACCAATCAAATCAAAACCGAAGTCAGCCGTCGCTATGTCAAGCTCTTGATGGAATATCTGGGAATCTAGGAGGTAAGTGATGAGTATAAAAAAATGTCTACACGCTATATTAATGGGCATCCAAACAGGGAGTGCAGTCTATCTGATTGTCCTTGCTCTCTCTATTCAAAAAAATCCGCCCACAACAAGTAATATCGTCAGTGTCATGGTGATGAGCGGCTTGATTGGAATTATCAGTTCAATGTTAAAAACTCTTGAAGACCGATTCTCTTTTTCAGTCTCGATTTTACTGCATTTCGCCGCTGTCGCAGTCTTAGTATGCTGTTTCATGGTCTATAATAACTGGGGATTTTTAATTGCCAGCTGGCATTTCTGGTTTAATTTTATTCTGATTTATCTCTTTGTATGGCTCTTTCGTTACTTGGATACAAATCTTAAGACCAAGAAGATTAACAGCGCCTTGGCCAAGCGCAGAAAGGAAAAAGAAGGCAAGTAACTTGCTGAAAAACGTTCTGACAAGCATATCATAAAAACAAATGGAGCTGGATTGTATCCTGCTCCTGTTTTTTGTATCTAAAAAACCCAAGCTAGATTTTCTAGCTTGAGTTTTATGTGCTATTACACTCCCAATCTGATATGAGGGAAGTGGTTGTAGAGATAGTCAAAGGTTGACTGGAGTTTGGTGTCAGTTGTTTTACCAATGTTCTTAATAGGCATTTGGTATTTCTTTTGATTGTTTCGAACAGCAACTAAGGTTGAGTTTCTGTTTGAAGCAACGAAGCCGCGATGCATGGTGAGAATATGGTGGTAGAGATGGACGACCTGTTTGAGATCAATCGCCTTGAAACCTCGATAGTAGCTAATGAGATGGTCTTTATAAACAGCAGTTTTCAGCACATCGTCGTGGAAAGACGCTTGCTCCAGCAGGATATTGAGATTGTTCTTGGCCTCTGGATAGGCTGCATAGATTTCTTCGTAGGCAGCAATATTTTTCTTGCGGCCAATAATTCCTATAACGACAAAGAAAACACTGAGTCCAATCAAAAACAGAATGTAGAACATGAATGCAAGATTGTCAGATTCAAATTCAGTGATAGAGATATAGGAGCTGCTTGACATTACTGTGATGACTTCGGGATTGTCTGCTAGGAGACCGCGAACGAGGCTGCCATAATTAGAGATATATCCCTGATTTTTTTGGGGGGAGTTAGCATTAACATAGGAGCCAACAATTCGGACAGGATTTTTTTCTAGCTCTCCACTCTTCTCTTTTTCCAAGAGCTGGGTAATCTGCTTGTCCCCTTTTTTAGCCTGCAGACCAACATATCCGTCTTGGTAGGCAACCAGCCAAACTTGAGTATTATCTTCTACTTCAATCAGGGCCTCTGGGAAAATATATGACACTTCAGCATAGACTGCTGAATCTGCTCCAGACTCGCTATTTCGGTCATAGGCAGTCTTAGTGTTGACTTTTTGGTATTGGATAAAGCCCATTACTGCAGCAACAGCTAGAAAAACAAGAGAAATTACCAGTAGGGCGATGGTACCCTGGTTTCGTCTTTCCTTGAGCATAGCTCAACCTCCAAAATATAATCTAAAAAATAATTTGATAAGCAAACTGTCTTTTTTGTATAGTATAACATAAATGCTTGACAAGTGGCAAGATTGTGTTAAAATATGAATGAACACAAAATAAAATTCATTCACAAAAGAGGCATGGAAATGGATAAAAAAAATGAGCTCCTGGCTGCGGCTAGAGAAGTCTTTGCAGAAAAAGGCTATAAGGCAGCTGGAATTTCTGATATTGCTAAGAGAAGCCAGATGGCTGTCGGATCTTTTTACAAGTATTATGAGTCTAAGGAAGCCATCTTCTTGGAGGTTTATATAGCTGAAAATAGCCGTATACGTGAGGAAACCATGCGACGTGTGGACTGGCAGGGCGAGCCCGAGGCAATCGTTGAACAACTTTTTGCAGTCACTTTTGAGTTGATTTCGCCTAATAAAATTCTAGCTGAGTGGAACAAGCCAGGCATTTCTCAGATTCTGCACGATTACTATAATCAGGATTCCGGACGAGCGTCCAATGCCTTTCATCAGTTTCTGATTCAGACTTTCAGCCAGCGCTTGCAGGAAGAGGGTTTTTCGAAGGAGAAAATAGCTGAGATCATGAAGGTTTATGACTTGATTTACTACATAGACATGCATGTCACGGAGCAGGAATTTTCAGGCTACTTCGATAGTCTTGAGACTTTAGTGAAATATTTTGTTAAGGGAATTTTTTCCAAATAGAGGAAATTCCTTTACTTAGAAGCAAACATGAATGAATTTTTAAAATCATTCATTCACAAACAAAAGGAGGTGATGTCTTATGTAGTACGAATAGGAATTGGAAGGTATTCAAGAAACGTGATTGGATAAGTATAAAGTGAATTTTTTTTAGAAAGTTTTGAATGAATATTAGGAACTGTTCATTCAAAAATAGAAAGTGAGGAAAAGAATGAATAAGCAAGGAGGATTTGCCATGAGCGGATTGGCTATTTTAGGTATCTGTCTGGTCGCGATTGGTCTTTTGACCATTGGCTACGGAGGTGTAACAGTTGGTTTTAGTTTGAGTGTAGATTTTCAGTCATTTTTAGTTGGAGGTCTCATCGTTGTCCTAATCGGAGCAGCTTTGATTCCGGGCTTGCCGGCAGTTGTTAAGCTGACGGCACTGGCTTTGACAACTTTGTCATTGCTGATGTACATTCACATGATGCCAGATTTGGAGTTCATGCTTATGCTCATCTCAGATGTCGTGGTTTTAGGCTTTGCGGCATGGTTTGCTATCCTTTTTTTAAGAAAGTAGGTGATGAAGATGATTGTAGTTTATGATTCAAATACTGGTATTGGAAAACGATTTGCAGAATCACTGGGTTATCCGACCCAGAGCATCAAGGAGAAACTGGAAGTGCCCTGTATTCTCATTACTCGAAACGCTGGTGCTGGGAAAATTCCGTGGTCTACCAAACGCTTTATCAAGAAACATCCCGGGCTGATTAAAGGTTTTGTTAACAATGGCGACTCTGTTAAACACGGCCGGACCTTCTGCGGAGCTACTGCCCTGATTATCGAAAAATATGGGCTCCAGCATATCTGCGATATTGACCAAGGCGGAACTCCAGAAGATGTCAAGACTGTGCAGGCATTTTTGGCAGAGTGCTAGTCTCATCAAGTTTCGCATAAATGGAGGACTCGTATGTCTAGGTTCAAGAAAATTGGGAGCTTGTTTCTGGTTCCGATTTCTGTCTTTATCCTAACGGCCTGCGGGCATACACAGAAAGAGCTCGACACTTCAGATAAGACGGAAAGAAATTCTTCCAAACAAGAAGAAACAGATCAGAATCAGGTAGATGCAACTTCCAGTGCGTCACAGAAAGATTGACTTTTTTGTCAAAATAGAAGAGCGGAGTTTGTTCAATGATTTTTAGGTCATCTTTTGGCCTGTTTTGCGTATCAATAGGAGAGAGAAGGCTTAGCGTCTTCTTTCTCCTTTTTATGATAAAACCCTGTGAGCGTTCCTATAGTTTTTTAATAGTCAATATGGTACAATGAATTGGTATTGTCTTTCCAGTGTTTGTCAAAAAGGCAGAAAAACATGAAAAGAACGTGTTCGACTGGCTGGCCAATACGCTGTACTTTTAAACAAATTTTACTTGTGAGAAAGGAAGATTGCATGAATAAAAAACTGAGAGTATGGTTTCAGCTCATCATTCTCTGTCTAGGTGTGTTCCTGCCTTTCCTAGCCGGAATCCTTAAGGCTCATGCGGCGGAGCTCAATGATGTCATCACTGAGATGCACCTGACCACTAACTCTGGTGAGCAGCTGACCAATGGTGTGGATATCTGGCAGACCTTCCGTGTCTATGCTAAGTTTGCCCTGCCGGACAACCAAGCCCATGCGGGTGATACAACGGTGATTCATTTACCGAATGAGTTTACCTTTGGGAATTCCTCGGCTATTGAGCTCAAGGATGAAAACGGAGCTCTAGTGGCTAATGGAGTTCTGGATAGCGATGCCAAGACCATCACACTGACCTACACTGACTATGTGGAGCAGAAGTCCAGTGTCAGAGGCGAGTTTTTCTTTTATTCGCGGATTGACCACGAAGTTGTCACAGAGGAAAGGGATATTCCAGCTACTTTCACGGTAGGCAATAATAGAATTGCAGCTGGCAGCATTCACTATAATGGACCTCCGAAAAAGTATGAGTCTCTGCTAGAAAAGAGTGCTTTTCAGTGGGATGCTGATGCTAAGAATGAAATCCGCTACAATGTAGCCATTAACCGTAACATGGGCAACTACAAAAATGTCTCTGTGACGGACAAGCTGGGTGATACAAACGCTAAGATTGTTCAAGACTCTGTACGAGTTTATAAGGTTTCTTGGCGCTGGAATAATGGTGATTGGGCGCGTGATTCGACTGAAGATGTAACAGCAGACTTCCAGTCTAAGATGACCTTTGGCGCTGAAGGCGATAGCTTGACAATCAACTTCGGAGATGTAGAAGGCTTCGGCTACCTAGTTGAGTACAAGACGCTGGCCGACTATGATTTGGCTGATGGAGAGGTTGTAGGAAATAAGGCTACCATGAACTACAACAATACCGAGACAGTGTCTGTGACCAACGAGTACTCTTATCAGATTGCTGGTGGAAAGTCCGAAGGCTATAACTTCAAGGTTAAGGTCCACAAGACAGATGAGTCTAATGCTTCTCTGAGCGGTGCAGTCTTTGAAGTGGTGCGGAAAGCGACCAATAAGGTGGTTGGCACAATCACGACAGATGCAGATGGGAATGCGGAAGTTGGTAATCTTCTGCGCGACACTTATATCCTACGTGAAACGACTTCTCCAGCTGGTTACGATCGCCTGACAGAGGATATTACCATCAGTCCGACGGATTTTGGTAAGACTTTGAACGTAGGAAGTCCGGCTTCTGGAGATTCTGGAGACAGCAGATTGGTTGCAGTCAATGTAGTCAATAAACAAACTCAAACTCCAACAGATAAACAGGTAACGTTCAGCAAGGTTAATCTAGCTGGTGAAGAAATTGCCGGTGCTCAGATTCAGATTTTCAAGGGGCAGGAAAGCAAGGGCAGCCCTGTCGCGTCTTGGACTTCAGAAGCTGACCAATCTAAAGAAATTAACCTAAAGCCAGGTGTTTACACTTTCCATGAGGAAGCGGCTCCGACAGGTTATCTGGCTGTGACTGATATTGTCTTCCAAGTCAATGAAGATGGCACTGTAACAGTTCTAGACGCTAATAGCAATGCAGTGGAGTATACGGATGGTAAGTTGTTCATTACTGACCAAGCAGCACCAGCTGAACTTGGCACCCCTGATAAAGCAGTTCAAGGTGGTATTAAGCCAAATCAATCATCTGATTCTGATAAAGCAGCAGACGGTCAAGGAAAATCTAAAAAAGTTCTTCCTGCGACTGGCTCTGCTGAAAGTCTTGGACTAGTTCTTGCTGGTCTGGTAGTCCTGACTCTTTTAGGACTTTACCGTAAGACTCGACTGAGCAAATAAACAAAGAGAGGATAGAGCAGAATGCTTTATCTTCTTTTGTTTGCACATTTTTGGTCTAGCTTTATTGCAGCTTACTGAGCAATTTCTTCCAGTTACTCATGCTGGGCAGTCACTTACGGAAAAACCCTTGTTTTTGGCTCAGAATCCTCTATAATAAATGGCAAATAGAAAAAGGAGACAGAAGATATGACAGATACAAAAATACAAGAGAAGCTGAAGCCAGGTTTGAAGTTAGCGGATTTTCAAAAAGATGGAGACATCTATCTGGCGCTGAATCCGGACTATGTCTCAGGGGACAATGCCAAGTATATGACCATGTACAATCGCTTGGCTCGCTGGTATGATTTTGGTGAAAAATGGATAGGGCCACTTCTCCATGGCAAGGCAATTGACAAGCTGAGAAAGGACCAGATGGCAGAAATAGAATGGAAGGATCATCTATCCGTCCTTTATGTCTCTATCGGGACGGGTCAAGACCTGCGCTACATTCCTGAAAATATTGACCTGAAAAGCCTAGACTTTGTTGGGGCAGATATTTCTATAGGCATGCTAAAAAAATGCCAGAAATCCTGCGCCAAGAAGACCAATCTGAAGCTCTTTCATGCTTGTGCAGAGGACCTGCCCTTTGCGGATAATAGCTTTGACATCGTCTATCATATCGGCGGAATTAATTTCTTCAGCGATAAGGCCAAGGCCATGCAGGAAATGCTGCGAGTGGCTAAGCCAGGAACTAAGATTATGATCTCAGACGAGACGGCAGACTATGTGGACAAGCAATATAAGAAGAACCACTTCAGCAAGAACTATTTTAAGGACGCTACTGTTGATTTAGGAGAAATTGAGGCCGCTATACCGACAGGAGTCAAAGAGAAGGAGTTGAAACTCCTCTGGGACGGAAAATTTTATGTCCTGACGTTTAGGAAATAAATCAGAAGAACTGGACTTTGTTTCCGGTTTTTCTGCGTTATTGAGGACATTGATTGTCAGACGTAATTGACCCTAACAATAGTGGTTTGATTTGCGAATGAACCATATAAATCGTCCACCTCTTCTAAATGACAAAAAGGTAAACAAATGTTAAAAAAATCTTCTTTTGTGTATAGCCATTTTTCTTATAGTATGATAAAATGTAGATGTAATGTATCTATAAATGTTCGCTTTTTAGAAGTGGGCACTGACAAGATGGGGAAGCTCAGTTAGTATACAATTACATTGTACATTTAAAACTGAATATTGTGAGAAAGGAAAATTGCATGAACAAAAGGATTAGAGCATTGCTCCACCTTATTATTCTTTGTTTAGGAGTCATTTTGCCATCAGTAGCTCCTCTTACTCAGGTGCAAGCAGCTGAGTTTGGTGATGTTATCACTGAGATGAGCCTGAAGAATTCTTCAGGTGGTGATTTGACGCAGGGAATTGATATTTGGGAAACTTTTCGAGTTTACGCAAAGTTTGTCTTGCCGGATAACCAAGTACATCAAGGAGATACGACAAAAATCACCTTGCCTTCTGAGTATGCATTTGGGAACTCTTCAGCTATTGAGCTTAAAGACAGCTCGGATAATGTAGTGGCAAATGGATTTTTGGATTCAACCAACAAGACCATTACTTTGACCTATACAAATTATGTTGAGCAAAAGTCTGGTGTCCAAGGAGAATTCTTCTTCTATGCACGAGTTGACCATGATGTTGTGAGACAAGAAGGTGACTTGAATGGTGGATTTACCGTAGGAGGTCGGATGTTGTATCCGGGAATCGTCCATTATAATGGACCACCCAAAAGATATGACTCAAAAATTGAGAAGAGCTCTTATCAGGCAGCAGAAGACGGTAAGAATGAAGTTCATTACAATATTGCGATTAACCGCAATATGGAACATTATACCGATGTAACGATAACTGACAAGATTACCTCGCCTAATTTTAAAATCATGAGAGACTCAATTCGAGTCTATAAAATTGCTTGGCGCTGGAATAATGGAGATTGGGTGCGGGATTCAACAGAAGACGTGACAGCTAATTTCCAATCAAAAATTACGGAAAATGCTGCTGGTGATGGATTCACGATTGATCTTGGCGACATGGATGGTTTCGGGTATTTGCTGGACTATAAGACAAAAGCAGATTACGATCTTGTTGATGGTGAGCGTGTTTCCAATAGTGCTACCATGACCTATAACGGTGGTCAAACAACGACATCAGCTGAAAATCGCTCTTATCAGATTGCCGGCGGTGTTGGAGAAGGCTATGTTTTCACCATTAAGCTTCATAAGGTCAATGAAAATGGTGAGAACCTGCAAGGTGCAGAATTTGAAGTTGTTCGTGATCGGAGCGGAGCAGTTGTCGGAAAATTAACCACAGATTCTAACGGGAATGCCAACTTGGGTGACTTGTTGCGCGATGATTATACCATCCGTGAAGTGACTCCTCCTACAGGATATGATAAATTAACTGAGGAAATTAAGATTGGTTCCCAGGATTTTGGAACAGACAAATCTGTATCGCGCGAGATCGTCAATAAGAAGACGGTAACAGAGCAGGATGTAACTTTCAAAAAAGTAGATCCAAACGGGAAAGAAATTCCTGGTGCGCAACTGAAAATCTATAAAGGTGATCATGTTGATCAGGAAGAAGCTCCTGTTGCAGACTGGACTTCAGAAGAAAATACTTCTAAAGTCATAAAATTGTCTCCAGGAACCTATACACTGACTGAAGCGAACGCTCCTGCTGGTTATCAATATGTAGAAGACATCACATTTACAGTGGGTGCTAATGGTACTGTTGCTCTTGTGAAAAAAGGAGCAGAAGATACTGTTCAAGCAGCAGGTTCAATTCTGACGATTACCGACAAGGAGGACAATAGTCCTAAAGCCATTACCTTCAGTAAGGTCAACCTAGGTGGTACTGAGATTGCTGGTGCTCAAATTAAGATTTTCAAGGGCAACAAAGCGCAGGGTCAAGCAGTAGAAAGCTGGACATCCGAAGCTAATCAGTCTAAAGAAATCAATTTGGAGCCTGGTATTTACACCTTCCATGAGGAAGCAGCTCCAACTGGTTACCTGAAAGTAACCGACATCACCTTCCAAGTCAAACATGACGGCACAGTGGAAGTGACCAATGTCGGCGAGAAAGACTCCAAAGGTGAAAACAATAAGGTTGTGACTGACGGAGCAACCTTGAAGGTAACAGACAAGGATGACGACTCAGAACGAGATGTGACGATCAAGAAAGTAGATCCAAACGGGAAGGAAATTCCTGGTGCGAAATTGAAACTCTACAAAGGCAGTCAGATTCGTCCTGAAGCTAAGCCTCTTGCAGAGTGGACATCCGAAGCCAACGCATCTAAGGTAGTAAAATTAGCCCCAGGGACTTATTCTCTGAAAGAGAGCCTTGCTCCTGCTGGGTTTGTGGCTGTAGAAGATATAAAATTCACAGTTCATTCTGATGGTACCATTACTGTTGATGCTAAAGGAGCAACAGATTCTGTTGAAGCAAATGGCTTGGTTCTTACTGTAACCGATAAAGAGGACAATAGTCTTAAAGCCATTACTTTCAGTAAGGTCAGCCTCGGCGGTACAGAAATCGCTGGTGCAGAGATCAAGATTTACAAGGGCGATAAAGCTGAAGGAAATGCAGTCGAAAGCTGGACATCTGAAGCTAATCAATCTAAGGATATCAACTTGGCACCCGGCACTTATACCTTCCATGAGGAAGCTGCACCGACTGGCTATCTCAAAGTGACCGACATCACTTTTAAAGTCAAAACTGACGGAACAGTAGAAGTGACCAATGTTGGTGAGAAGGACGCTAAGGGTGAATCTAACAACGTTGCGACCAATGGTTCAACTGTTACAGTGACTGACAAGGATGATGATCTCCCACGTAAGGTGACCTTCAGCAAGGTCAACCTCGGCGGTACTGAAATCGCTGGTGCTGAAATCAAGATTTATAAGGGCGAAAAAGCTGAAGGCCAAGCAGTCGAAAGCTGGACTTCTGAAGCTGGTAAGTCTAAAGAATTAAACTTGACTCCAGGTACTTATACTTTCCATGAGGAAGCAGCCCCAACCGGCTACCTCAAAGTAACAGACATTACTTTCCAAGTAAAAACTGACGGAACAGTAGAAGTGACAAACGTTGGCGAGAAAGACGCTAAGGGCGAAGAGAACAAGGTCGTAACAAACGGTTCAACTGTTACAGTGACCGATAAGGATGATGATCTCCCACGTAAGGTGACTTTCAGCAAGGTCAACCTTGGTGGAACAGAAATCGCTGGTGCAGAGATCAAGATTTACAAGGGCGAAAAAGCTGAAGGGCAAGCAGTCGAAAGCTGGACTTCTGAAGCTGGTAAGTCTAAAGAATTAAACTTGACTCCAGGTACTTATACTTTCCATGAGGAAGCAGCCCCAACCGGCTACCTCAAAGTAACAGACATTACTTTCCAAGTAAAAACTGACGGAACAGTAGAAGTGACAAACGTTGGCGAGAAAGACGCTAAGGGCGAAGAGAACAAGGTCGTAACAAACGGTTCAACTGTTGCAGTGACTGACAAGGACGATGATCTCCCACGTAAGGTGACTTTCAGTAAGGTCAACCTTGGCGGTACTGAAATTGCCGGTGCAGAGATCAAGATTTACAAGGGCGAGAAAGCTGAAGGCGATGCAGTTGAAAGCTGGACATCCGAAGCTAATCAGTCTAAGGACATCAACTTGGCACCAGGTACTTATACCTTCCATGAGGAAGCAGCACCAACAGGCTACCTCAAAGTAACGGACATCACCTTCCAAGTTAAACATGACGGTACAGTGGAAGTGACCAATGTCGGCGAGAAAGACGCTAAGGGTGAAGAGAACAAGGTCGTAACAAACGGTTCAACTGTTACAGTAACCGATAAGGATGATGACCTTCCACGTAAGATTACCTTTAGTAAGGTAAGCCTTGGTGGTACTGAGATTGCCGGTGCAGAGATCAAAATCTACAAGGGCGAGAAAGCTGAAGGAAACGCAGTCGAAAGCTGGACATCCGAAGCTGGTAAGTCTAAAGAATTGAACTTGACTCCAGGTACTTATACTTTCCATGAAGAAGCAGCTCCAACCGATTACCTCAAAGTAACCGATATCACTTTCCAAGTCAAAACAGACGGCACAGTGGAAGTGACAAACGTTGGTGAGAAAGACGCTAAGGGCGAGGCTAACACAGTTGCGACCAATGGTTCCAAAGTGACAGTAACCGATAAGGATGATGATCTCCCACGTAAGGTAACCTTCAGTAAGGTCAACCTTGGTGGTGCTGAAATCGCCGGTGCTCAGATCAAAATCTACAAGGGCGAGAAAGCTGAAGGCACAGCAGTTGAAAGCTGGACATCTGAAGCTAACAAGTCTAAGGACATTAACTTAGCACCGGGCACTTATACTTTCCATGAGGAAGCCGCGCCAACTGGCTATCTCAAAGTAACTGACATCACATTCCAAGTGAACCATGATGGCACAGTGGAAGTGACAAATGTTGGCGAGAAGGACGCTAAGGGTGAATCTAACACCGTTGCGACCAATGGTTCAACTGTTACAGTAACCGATAAGGACGATGATCTTCCACGTAAGATTACTTTCAGCAAGGTCAACCTAGGCGGTACAGAAATCGCAGGAGCTCAAATCAAGATCTTCAAAGGCGACAAGGCAGAAGGTGCAGCCGTTGAAAGCTGGACATCCGAGGTTAATCAGTCTAAGGACATTAACTTAGCACCGGGAACTTACACCTTCCATGAGGAAGCGGCACCAACCGGTTACCTCAAAGTGACTGACATCACTTTCCAAGTCAACTATGACGGAACAGTGGAAGTGACCAATGTTGGTGAGAAGGATGCTAAGGGCGAAGCTAACACCGTTGCAACCAATGGTTCAACTCTGACCGTAACGGATAAAGACGATGATCTTCCACGTAAGGTGACCTTTAGTAAGGTCAACCTTGGCGGAACTGAGATTGCAGGTGCAGAGATTCAAATTTTCCAAGGCAAAGAGGCAACTGGTAATCCTGTAACGAAATGGACTTCAGAAGCAAATAAATCGTATGAGATTGAATTAGCTCCTGGAGTATATACCTTCCATGAAGCTGCAGCCCCAACTGGTTACCTAGCTGTTACTGACATTGTGTTCCAAGTGAATCTCGATGGCACAGTAACAGTTGTAAATGCCAATGGAAATACAATTGAATACAAGGATGGGACGTTAGTCGTAACTGACCAAACGAAACCGACTGGCCCAGAAAAGGATCCGTCTAAAAAAACAGATGAACCAGATCCGAAAAAATCAAATCAAGATAAACCTGGAGATAAGGGGAAGACGAAGAAAGTTCTGCCTTTTACAGGTACAGAGATCAGCTTTACGCTACTTGCCATAGGCTTGATTATCATAGTTGGTTGTGGGGTTTATTTCGGAATCCGTTTCAAAAAATAAAACAGAAAGCAAGTGTCAATGAACATTGACGCTTGTTTTTTTATGCTCTTGATGAATGAAGCTGATATACATCGTTGAATTTAGGGCTATTGATGCAGTTTAAGGGCAATCGAAAACTATTTTTTCTAAGTGACAAAAATGTAAGTTTAATGACTAAAATGAAAGGTTATCTTATGGCAGCTAGTCAAGGAATTCGGTATCCTATAAGTGTAAAGAAAAAGAAGATAACTATCTTCCAAACTAAAAATCAGATTTCAAGAAGGAGGCCCGCTATGAAAATCAATCTTTTTAACCATCGCCAAAGTAAACCTAAAGCTCAAAAGATTTCCAAGGAAGAAATCGAGAAGACTCGCCTAGGCTGCGCTTCCAGTCAATATTATTTCTGGCTGCAGTACAGTCACTGAGAGATTCCAGTATTTAAGGATAAGAGAAAGGTCAGTTGACTTTTCTCTTATCCGACTTGGAGTACAAGATGACAAAAATGTAAGATTGGCAGGCAAAATGAAAGATTAGGTTATGGAAACTTGTCTGTCTTTCCGGTATGATAGTAGTATCAAGTTAAATAAAGAAGAGGTTCGAGTATGACATTATTAGACGTACAGCACGTGAAAAAGATTTATAAAACCCGCTTTCAGGGCAGCCAAGTAGAGGCACTGAAGGACATTCACTTTACGGTAGAAAAAGGCGAATATGTCGCCATCATGGGGGAGTCGGGTTCTGGGAAATCCACCCTGCTCAACATCCTAGCCATGCTGGACAAGCCGACTGAGGGCCGCGTCTTTCTCAACGGGACTGACACAGCAACTATCAAGAACAGTCAGGCTTCCAGCTTCCGCCGCGAGAAATTAGGCTTTGTCTTTCAGGACTTCAATCTGCTGGATACCCTGTCGGTCAAGGATAATATTCTCCTGCCCCTGGTTCTCTCTCGCCGTCCCATTACCGAGATGATGCAAAAGCTGGTCACGACCTGCAATGAGCTGGGGATTAACAAACTCCAAGAGAAGTTTCCTTATGAGATTTCCGGTGGTCAGAAGCAGCGGGTTGCAGTGGCTCGGGCCATCATCACAGATCCTGAGATTTTGCTGGCGGATGAGCCGACAGGAGCCTTGGATTCCAAGTCTTCGGCAGCTCTGCTGGATGTCTTTGACGACATCAATGCACGCGGTCAAACTATTCTCATGGTGACCCACTCAACTGCAGCGGCTAGCCGCGCCAAGCGGGTGCTCTTTATCAAGGATGGGATTCTTTATAATCAAATCTTCCGTGGCGACAAGACCGATCGGCAGATGTTCCAAGAGATTTCCGATACTTTGACAGTTATGGCAAGTGAGGTGAAGGACTAGTGTTTCGATTAGCAGCAAAATTGGCGGTATCCAATCTGATTAAGAACCGCCGTCTCTATTATCCTTTTGCACTGGCTACTTGTGTGGCTGTAGCCATTTCTTATATTTTCAACTCCTTGGCTTTTAACCCCAATCTATCTAAAATGACAGGTGCCAGCTCTGTTATCCTCGTTTTGGTTCTAGGGGTTGTTATTGTGAACATCACAGCTGGAATTATTGTCTTTTATGCCAATCAATTTGTCATGAAGAATCGCTCCAAGGAGCTGGGGCTTTACGGTATGCTAGGTCTCAATAAACGCCATCTCTTTGTTATGACTTTTATTGAGCTTCTGATTTTTGGGTTGGTGGCTGTAAGCTTGGGGCTGACTATTGGTGTTCTCTTTGACCAGCTGATTTACGCCTTTTTGCTCAAGCTCATGGGTACCAAGGTGGTTCTGGTTTCGACATTTCAACCTTTTGTATTGGTATTGATTATCATATTCTATGCTTTTGTATTTTTCTGTTTGGTAATTAAAAATGGCTTTTACTTAAGAAAGTTTGATGCTCTGCAATTAGTCAAGGAAAAAAATAGCGGGGAGAAAAAGAGTCGCTTTTTACTCTTGCAAACTATTATTGGTATGTCTTCTCTCGCTTTTGGCTATTATCTTGCTTTAGGTGTATCTAATCCGATGGCAGCCATTATCATTTTCTTCGTGGCCGTACTTTTTGTTATTCTAGGGACTTATCTGCTTTTTAATGCAGGAACAACTGTTTTCTTGCAATTTTTGAAAAAGAAGAAGACGTTTTATTATCAGCCTGATAACATGATTTCGGTATCTAATCTAATTTTTCGAATGAAGAAAAATGCAATTGGTTTAGCGACGATTTCTATTTTGTCGACAATGGTTCTGGTTACCTTATCTGGTGGAGCCAACATTTATGCTGGTGGTGATTATATGCAGAATGCCATGTTCCCGCATGATTTCAGTATCCAAGGAAAAGAAGTAACAGGTGAGATACTGGACCAAGCTTTGACAGAGTTTGTTCAAGAGCAGCAGCTGCAGATTAGTAAAAAAGTTATTTACCAGTATTATACGATAGGAGTTAGCGGTCGAACTGGTAATCAGCTAGATATTTATTCTAAGGGACAGAAATCCTTCACTCCAAATCTTTATATTTTGGCCATTTCTGAGAGTGATTATCAAGGAATGACGGGTCAAAGTCTTCAGCTTAAAGATGATGAAATAGCCATATTTGAGCAAGGACTGGAACTAGACAGCAAAAAAGATTTACAGCTAGCTGATAAAAATTTGAAAATCAAGAAAAAATTAAAAGAAGATTTCGTTTTCGGTAATATACCCGATCCGATGAATATGATAGTGCCTGAAAAAATCTATATGGTAGCTAAAAATCCGAGTCAAATCTTTTCTTCATTGATGAACGATTACGCTGTCAATGTTAACTATTATGGAGGATTAAATCTCAAGCTTCCAAAAGAAGAACAGAGAAAACTCAAAGAAGCATACCAAGAAAAGCTAAGCAGTTTTAATACCACCTTACCTGAAAATCAAGCTATTTACGGTTCGGTGACAGCCTTTGATAAGCAAGAAATAAAAGGAATGCTAGGTGGTATGTTCTTTATTGGAATTTTCCTATCAATCGTTTTTATGCTTGGAACTGTTCTTATAATCTACTACAAGCAGATTTCTGAAGGCTATGAAGATCGAGAAGGCTTTGTTATTTTACAAAAGGTTGGATTGGACGAAAAACAAATCAAGAAAACAATTCGTAGGCAGATTCTGATAGTCTTCTTCCTACCGCTAATCTTTGCCTTTCTTCATTTGGCTTTTGCCTATCACATGCTGAGCTTGATTTTATCTGCTTTAGGGGTGCTGAATGCCACACTTATGTTAGTGGTGACTCTCGGCGTCTGCGCTCTGTTTATTGCAGTATATGTTGGTGTCTTTCTCATTACTTCTCGCAGCTATCGTAAAATTGTGGCTATGTGATAGCAGAGACAGGCATCATATACCTTTCATCTATTTTAAAGACCTAGGCTGAGATTGTTCTCAGCCTTTCTTTTTGGTAAATTTCTGAGAAGGATTCCTAAAAGGGAGGAAATATGATAAAATAGGGCGTTAATGCAATTAGGAGAATAAGAATAGATGGATATTTTTAGAAAAAAAGATGCCAGCAAGGATAGAACGGGCATGCGCCGTCACTTGAAAATTCCAGATTTGATTTTACTTGGTATTGGTGCCATGGTAGGAACTGGGATTTTTACCATCACAGGGACTGGAGCGGCCAAATATGCTGGGCCTGCTCTGACCGTTTCGATTGTCATTTCAGCTCTTTGTGTGAGTATTTCGGCCCTTTTTTACGCTGAGTTTGCTTCACGGATTCCGGCCAATGGCGGAGCCTACAGTTATATCTATGCGGTTCTGGGAGAATTTCCTGCTTGGCTGGCTGGTTGGCTGACCATCATGGAGTTCATGACCGCTATCTCAGGTGTTGCCTCTGGCTGGGGCTCTTATTTGAAAGGATTGCTTAGTGGCTTTGGTATCCAGCTGCCGGCAGCTCTGAATGGTACCTTCAATCCCAAAGCAGGTACTTATGTGGACTTGCTGCCCATTCTGGTCTTGGCCTTTGTTACGGGGGTTGTCCTTTTGAACTCAAAGGCCGCCCTGCGCTTCAACTCAGCCTTGGTGGTTTTGAAATTCTCAGCCTTGGCACTATTTATTATTGTAGGATTTTTCTTCATCAAGCCAGAAAATTGGTCTAACTTCGCACCTTTTGGCTTTGGGGAAATTTATGGCGGCAAGGTTGGTATCATGGCTGGGGCTTCGCTTATGTTCTTTGCTTTTCTAGGTTTTGAGTCCATTTCCATGGCGGTCGATGAAATCAAAGAGCCCCAAAAGAATGTTCCGCGTGGGATCGTCTTATCCTTGAGCATTGTGACCATTCTCTATATTTTGGTGACCTTGGTCTTGACTGGGGTTGTCCACTATAGCAAGCTGGATGTCTCAGATGCGGTGGCCTTTGCCTTGCGCAGTGTCGGACTTGGCTGGGCGGCTAACTATATCTCTGTCGTCGCTATTTTGACTCTGATTACTGTCTGCATTTCCATGACCTACGCCCTGTCGCGGATGATTTACAGTATTGCGCGTGATGGTCTCTTGCCTCGCTCTTTCAAAAAATTGACAGAGACCAGTCGGGTGCCAAAGAATGCAACGATTTTAGTAGGGATTGCCTCGGCTGTCTGTGCGGGCATGTTCCCTTTGGCTAGCATCGCTTCTTTCCTGAACATCTGTACCTTGGCCTATCTGATTTTATTGGCACTAGCTGTCTTAAAATTGCGGAAAGATCAAGGAATGCCAAAAGCTGGCGAATTCAAAACGCCTCTAGTACCTCTGACACCGATCTTGTCCATTATCATCTGCCTGTCCTTCATGACCCAGTATACCAAGGAAACCTGGCAGGCCTTTGGAATTGCCCTAGCGCTGGGAAGTCTCATCTATGCCTTCTATGGCTGTCGAAACTCAGAAATCGCTGTAAAAGAGAAGTAGAAAAGTATGAAGAAACTTAATCTAACCCAAAAGAAGAAATCTGGCTCTTTACCCTTGCTTTTATCGCCCTGATCTTATTGGCGATTGTGATTAATATTCAGCTGAACCAGCCCGAAGATATGAATGCTGAGTATGTTCGGCTTTGGAAGACAACTTGGCATGAGAAAAATAAAGACTGGCTCTATCCACTGAAAAATATCTGTCTTCTTATTCTGGCAGTTCTAGCTGGGTCTGGTTTGATGATTGCATTTTCCAAGAGTGAGAAATGGAAATAAGCTTCTGTAGATTTAAATAAAATCATCTTACAAAAATGTAAGATTGACGATGATAAATGTAAGGTAGAGACATGGAAAACGTGTCTCTATTTTGCTATAATCAGCTCAGGAATCCTCACAAGAAAGGTTGTGTGATTATGAAAAAAGTCCTTTTAGGTTGCTTGGGAACGGTGCTGATTTTGCTTGCTCTTTTAATAGGTTTTCTGGCCTACTTTGGTCCAGACTACGGCATTTTTCTTTTTCCACCTAGTCCGCAGGACTACGCTCGCTCGGTTGTGAAAAAGCTTGATTTCGGTCTTTATACGGACAAAGATTGGGAAAATGAGAAAAAGAAAGCCTTAGAGAAGCTTGGATCAGCCAAGACTTATCAAGATACCTATCCCGTCTTGGAAGAATTAACCAAAGAGGCTGGCGGAAAGCATTCTTATTTTTTAAGTCCACAGGATAATCCCGAAAATAGTCCAGAAAGCAAAAATCAGCCTGAAGTGCAGAATCGGGAGGGAATTCTCTATTTAAAAGTTCCTGCTTTCACTGGTGATGCACAGGCAACGAAGGCTTATGCCAAGAAACTGTCAGCAGCTCTTAAAAGGGATGACTATCAGGCGGTTCTTGTGGATCTGAGAGATAATACCGGCGGGAATATGTATCCGATGATTGCTGGACTGTCCTCTCTTCTGCCTGATGAAGACCTCTTCCAATTTGTTTATAAAAATGGGAGCAAGAGCGCGGTTTCTCGATTAGATGTTCTTCAGCAGCTTGGTCTGGAGCAGACTGATGAGAAAGCAAAGAAAGTGCAAATAGCCGTCCTTATCAATGGGAAGACAGGCAGCTCAGGAGAAATGACTGTTTTAGCTTTTAAGGGACTGGAAAACGTCAAAATATTTGGTCAGCCAACGGCAAGCTATACTACGGGAAATAATTATTATCAACTGTATGATGGAGCGGTTTTGCTCTTGACTACCTCGAGTATCTTAGATCGCACGGGCAAGCTTTATGAGAATGAGGCAATTCAGCCAGATATCCAAACAGACCAGCCTTTAGAAGAGGCGGAGTCTTGGTTGAAGGGACAGATAGGAGAATAGTTCATTGAAAGCAGTCAAAGAGACTGCTTTTCTGCTATAATAAAGAGAAGAACGAGGTGACAGATGATTCGTAAAGTAAAACTAAGAGATGCTGCAGCCATTCAGCGACTCAATGATGAGTGTCTGGGCTACGATTTCGATAGGGAAGCGACGAAGGCTCAACTGAAAAAGTTACTAGAGAATGACCAGCATTTGATTTTGGTAGCTGAAGAAGACGGTCAGGTCATAGGCTACGCTCATGCGGCTAGCTACGACTGTCTCTATTTCCCGTCCTTGCTCAATCTCTTGGCTTTGGCCGTCGCTCAGGATTTTCAAGGGCAGGGACATGGCAGAGCGCTGATGCAAGCTTTGCGTGAAGAGGGAAAAGCAGCAGGCTACACAGGAATTCGGATTAATTCAGGCATTTCCCGCTCCGCAGCCCATGAATTTTATCGCAGCCTCGGCTGCAGCGAAAAAGCAGACCAGAAACGATTTTATTGGGAGTTTTAGAGAAAGGAGGAGTAGATGATGATTGAACCACTAACTCAGCAACATGCTTTAGAAATTGCTAACAACTGGCATTATGAGGCGCCTTATGATTTTTATGATATGAAAAATGACCTGGAAGATTATGAAGAAATGATTTCCCCAAAAGCGCGTGGGGACCGTTATTATCAAGTCTTGCGGGATGGGAAATTCTATGGATTTTTTTGCTTGGAGCAGAAGGGAGAGCGAACTTTGGAGCTTGGTTTGGGGATGAAGCCGGAGCATTGCGGAAAAGGTCAGGGCGCTGCATTTTTGCAGGAAATTCTGGACTTTATCAAGAAAAAATTTGCGCCCCAAGTCATAAGTTTATCCGTGGCTGATTTCAATCACCGAGCCCAACAGCTTTATCTCAACATGGGGTTTGAAGTGGTGAGGCGCATCCCGCAGGAAAGCAATGGTGATATTCATCTCTTTGTGGAGATGGAGAAGAAGGTCTAATTTTAGACTTTATTTCAAAGCAGCAGATAAACTTGTTGACAGTCAAGAAAAAGTTGTTCAACATACTTATGACTACTGGCGGCTAGTAGGGAATTTGTCAAAGATTACCAATAAACAAAAGGAGAAAACCATGACATTTGAAGAGATTTTACCTGGCCTTAAGGCCAAGAAAAAATATGTGCGTACAGGCTGGGGCGGGGCAGAGAACTACGTCCAGCTCTTTGACACGATTGAGCAGAATGGGGTGGCTCTCGAGGTGACACCCTATTTCCTCATCAATGTTTCTGGTGAGGGGGAGGGCTTCTCCATGTGGAGTCCGACTCCTTGCGATGTGCTCGCGACAGATTGGGTGGAAGTAGATGACTAAGACAGTACTGGTGACGGGAGTTAGCTCAGGCATCGGCCGAGCTCAGGCTCTGACTTTTTTGGAAAATGGCTACCGGGTTTATGGGGTGGACAAGGATGAAAATCCTGGCTTTCTCAATGAGCTTCGTTTTGTCAAGATGGATTTGACAGGGGATTTGACACCGCTCTTCACCAGCTTGCCCGAGGTGGATATTCTCTGCAATACAGCAGGTATTTTGGACGATTATCGTCCCCTGCACGAGACCAGCGACGAGGACTGGGAGCAGATTTTTGCGCTCAATCTGACCGCTACCATGAAAATCACTCGCTTTTATCTGCAGAAAATGCTGGAGAAAAAGTCTGGTATCATCATTAATATGTGCTCGATTGCTAGCTTTCTGGCTGGCGGCGGCGGTGCTGCCTATACAGCCTCTAAGCATGCTCTGGCTGGCCTGACCAAGCAGATAGCCTTAGACTATGCGGATAAAAATATCCAAGTCTTTGGCTTGGCGCCAGGCGCTGTCAAGACAGCTATGACTGCCGCCGACTTTGAGCCAGACGGACTGGCAGACTGGGTTGCTGAGGAAACGCCGATCAAGCGCTGGTTAGACCCTCAGGAAATAGCTAATGTTAGCCTCTTTCTAGCTAGTGGCAAGGCAGCTGCTATGCAGGGCGAGATTATCAAAATTGACGGTGGCTGGAGTTTGAAGTAAGTAAATGAATAATGAAAACAATGAAAAAGCTAAGAACCTTTTCCAAACCTGGGCCAAAAATATGGTACTTTACGGTTTGGATGCTGGCCTAGGACAGTTCTTCATGAATGCGCCTGAGACATCTTGCCTTTACCAACTAGGAAATTTCATTTTTCCGGCTGGTCAGGTGGATTGTTATTTTTGGCAAGAGTACATCACAAAATACAGCTTGGCTGACAAGGTCATTATCTCCGAGGAATCTAGCTGGCAAGAGTTTCTGGATAGTCAGAGTGAGCTGCAGCAGTTCACTCGCTATGCTTTTGCGGACAGGGCTTCCTTTGACACAGAGGCTTTGGAGAAATGGCAGAGCAGACTACCAGCAAATTACTACCTTAGTCCGATTGATAAGGAGAGTTATGAGCGTTTGGCTGAGGAAGTCTGGTCTCAGGATTTGCAGGGAGACTTTTCCGATTTTGACCATTTTCAAGCGGCGGGTGGCTTTGGCTTTTTACTCTATTCCGGGAAGGAAATCATCGCTGCTGTATCAACGGGATTGGTCTATTATGGAGCCCTTGAGATTGAAATTGCTACCAAGCCGGCCTACCGAAGACAAGGCTTGGCCAAAATCTTGGGTGCCCAGATGATTCTAGAAGCCCAAAACCGCTCACTCTTTCCTCTCTGGGATGCGCATAATGAAGCTTCTAAGAAGGTTGCAGAAAGCTTGGGCTATCAGAGTCTAGGAGTTTATCCGGCCTATGAATGGAAAGGGACTTTTGACCAATGAAGAAAAACCAAAGCTATGACTTAAAAGATATCATTCAGGCTGTAAAGTCGGAAAAGCTAGATGATGATTTCTGTTTGTATGCTAAGGAAAATGGAGAACTGAATTTTCAGGACAGCTACTTGCTTCCTTGTTGGTAAAGTTTTTGTCCTTTAGGGCAAAAATCATGGCTATTGTTATCATTAAAGCAAACCAAAAGGCGGGAATGAGAATAGGAGAAAGCATTTCGCGAAGGGCTGGTGCAATAGCGCTGAGTAGCCGACTAAGGAGAATTCCTGTTAAGGGAGTTGTTAGGGCAAACCAGCGCGGGTAAGCCGTTTTCTTACTCAAAACGAGGATAACAATAAATAGGAGAAGTACAGCCATAAGTACGAAATAAATAAGCAGAAAGTTATTTTTCACTATTGAAAAGCTTTCTAGTAATTTTGCAATATCGGCAGAGGGATTATGGGCATACAGCCGCGAAGTGGCGGCAAAATAGAAATAGCTGGTGTGGAGGAAAACACAGACAGTCATGAGAATCCAAGCTCCTACTATTCCTAGCCATTTTTGTCTCAGCCCGATAGAGAGGATATAGACGCCCATTCCTAAAAGCGGGAAAAGAAGTAAGGCATAGCCTGCAAAATCAACTTTCCAAGCTGCTAAATCAGGCATGTGCTGCCAAAATCCCTTTCCAAAACCGTCAGAGATAGCAATCAATATATCTGCAACATAAATCAGCCAGCTTCCTAAAATAGACCAGGGAGCCCAGCGACGGATCGTTTTTTGAGTCATAAGCGCCTCCTTTAGACTTGTGTTACTAACATTTTACTAAAGGTTTGTTACGGAAGCAAGTTTCGAAATGCCTAGAGGCTATAAAATGGTGTCTGCTTTCTATGTAAGGGGATGAAATGATTTCAGAAAGTGTGGGAAATGTTTGATTTTTGGGCTCTTTGTCAACTGTAGTGGGTTGATGAGAAGTTATAATCTGGAGAGGACTAAATCAGTCCTCTCCTTTTTGATGTTCAAAGCGATGAGGATTCTAGTTTTAAAATTGTCAAAGTTCCGAAATCCGAAAGCGTTTCGCTTGATGACTTTGATGAGGTTGTTAGTAGCTTCTAGTTTTGTGTTTGAGTAGGGCAGTTCCAGTGCGTTCAGGATCTTATCCTTGTTTTTCAAGAAGGTCTTAAAAACAGTTTGAAAAATAGGATTTACATAAGAAATGGTATCTTCAATGAGTCCAAAGACAAGTAAGGGAGCAGGAGCTGGAGTTGATTTATTACGGTGAAGATTTTGCGGATGTTCTCTTGTCAGTTATGGAGCAGAAAGCAGAAGCAACTGACCAAGAGTGTTTACAGGCTCTGCTTTACTATTATGATCATGATGACTTTATGGATTTTGATAAAGATACAGTTTTGTAGGAAGATGTTTATAAACAATAATTATCATTTTAGAAAGACAGGAGTAAAGATGACCCTAAAAGAAATGTGGCAGGCATACAAGAAAATCAATCCGGCGATTGGTGACGAGATTGATGCCTGGGCCTTCGGTGTCCAAGCAGACCAACTGGCTGATTTGGTGCTTCGTGGTGAAAAGACAGCGACGGCTTCGGTCTATGAGCTCTATAAGTTTGAAAATGAGCCTCTACCTCAAGTAGGAACTTTCGATATCATACTAAACAGCCGGAATAGAGCCGTCTGTATCATCGAAATCACCAAAGTCTCTGTGCTGCCTTTTAATGAGATTTCAGCCGAACACGCTTTTAAGGAAGGAGAAGGAGACAAATCCTTGGCCTACTGGCAGCAAGTCCATGAGGAATTTTTTACGGAGTGTCTGGTGGAAGCCGATTTGGAATTTTCCCAAGAAACGGGTGTCGTCCTAGAAGAATTTCGCAAGGTCTATCCGCTGGATCAAGCTTAAGTCTATTTTTGAATAGGCTTTTTGTTTGTCCTTGATAAATCGAAACAAAAATGTTACTATTAGGTATATAAAGAAATCGTAATTTGGAGGAGAAATGGACAAATTAATTTTAGGCTTACTCATGATAAAACATTTTACAGTTTATGAAATTCGTCAGGTGATGCGGCAAAATTTCAGCTCTATGTGCAGTGACAGTCTAGGTAGTATCCAAGCAGCCTTAAAAAAACTGTCCCAGCAAGGAGCAGTGACTTATTCGGAGTATGTAGAAAAAGGAAAAATGAAGAAGGAATATGCCATTACTGCTTCGGGACGAATCTTGTTTTTGGAGTGGCTTAAAACGCCTATCGACATGAGCAAGAACAAGAATATGGACTTGGGAAAATTCCTCTTTATGGGTTACCTGCCCAAGAAAGAGCAGCTTCAGATGCTGGATTTGACCATTGAGGGACTGGAAGTTGAAGTCCAAGAGTTTGAAGCTGTCAAAGACGCGATTCGTTTTACGGAGGAGCAGGAAAAGGTAAAAGCCTATCTAGAGCAGAACAGCCACCTGGCTACAGAGCTGATAGAGACCAGTCAGGCAGGTGATTTAGCTGAAAGTATTTCCCAGATTGGCTATTTTGAAATGAAGACGCTCGAATTTGGGCTTGATTCTGCTCGCTTTCAGTTAGACTTGTTTACCAAGCTTCGCCAGCAGTTGGCTGAAAATGAGAAAGAGGGCTGAGATACTAAGTATTCAAAAAGCAGCGGCTACTTGCCATGTCGATACATTTGGCAATGACTTTGAGAGTTTGAAAAACCAATTAGCATTTCTTCCGCTACAGGATATATAGAGTATGTACTCGTGGATGTGGCTTATTGGAACCAAGGGATTGCTGGTCGGCTCCTGACAAAGGATTTAAAGAATTGATCTGGACGGAGTGATTGGCCAATAAAGAAGAAAACCTTAATGGGAAGACAGAAATTGATTAAAGTCTGCAATCTATATAAATCAACAATTCATAAGTCCAAAGAAACTAATTTTTTACCAGTCTTCAAAGACCATTTCTGAAAAAGATTGAAAATAGGTCCAAAAAAGCTTATAATAAAAGCTATAAAACGACAGAAAGCTTCTAGGAGGATTGATTTTGAAGAAGGTTCATTTTTTTATCATTTACGGCTGTGTCTGCTTTGTACTGATTGGCGGAACCTTTCTCTATACTTACTTTAAGCCTGGAGGAATCGCAGAAGCTCTTGAATCCCGCTTTAAGCTATCGGCTGTAGTGGATGCATCTTTGAAAAAATTCGATCATGATAGTTTTTACATGGATCGGCTGTCTGAGTCGACCTATCTAGAAGGCTACAAAAAAAGAAAAGCCAAGACGGTTAAACAGCTGACTGTTTCAGATTCACCTTATTTAGCTAAGCTTTACGAAACCTATGATGATCAAGAACTGACCCATTATTTCAGCGAAGATCGGATGTACTTGGAAGAAAAGGATGGATTTGAGACCATTGATGACACCGACTCCCGGAAACATATTGATGGCTATTCGGGCATGTCCTCCTTTAAGGCTTTGCTGCAGGTCATGGTAGATAATGAGTCAGAACTGACTAAGAAAAAAGTGGACGGGGGCTATGAGTTTTCGGTGACAGCAGAAGGTGATTTGGCCTATGACCTTATCGATGCCTTCTACTATGCTTATAATGATGAACATTATGATACGACCATTGATATTGAGAAGTGTCAGGTTGCCTTTGTGGTTGACCCTAAGACTCGGACCATTCGCTCTATTGATATGACCATGGATTTGGACGAAGATACAGCCTTAGATGGAGAATTGATTTACTTCAAGCAGAGGGCAGTCTTCAAGGACTATGGCAAGGCAAAAGTCCATCTTCCAAAGAAAATCAAAGAAAAAGAAGCAAAATCAGCTGTTTAAAGGCTGATTTTTTTGTGCAAAAGTTTTTTTGTTGCAGATTTTTATGGGGTTGGCTTGATTTTAAATTTTTAAAAATTACCTTTTAGTGATATAATAAAGGTGATATACTACAGAAAAGAGATAATTGATGACAAATTACGCGATTATTTTGGCTGCGGGTAAGGGGACTCGCATGAAGTCAGATTTACCAAAAGTGCTGCACAAGGTTGCAGGGATTTCCATGCTGGAACATGTTTTTCGTAGTGTTAGTGCCATTGATCCAGAGAAGACCGTGACAGTTGTTGGGCACAAGGCAGAGTTAGTTGAGCAAGTCTTGGCAGGTCAGACAGACTTTGTCCGTCAGACCGAGCAGCTGGGAACGGGCCATGCCGTTATGATGGCCGAGCCTGTTTTGGAAAATCTGACTGGTCAGACGCTGGTCATTGCTGGCGATACTCCTCTGATTACAGGAGAAAGCCTGAAAAACTTGATTGACTTCCATATCAACCACAAGAATGTTGCAACTATCCTGACAGCAGAAGCAGATAATCCTTTCGGCTACGGCCGTATCGTACGCAATCAGCACGACGAAGTCTTGAAAATTGTTGAGCAGAAGGATGCTTCTGATTTTGAACAGCAAATCAAGGAAATCAATACGGGAACTTACGTCTTTGACAATGCTCGTCTCTTTGAAGCCCTCAAAAATATCAATACCAATAATGCTCAAGGCGAATACTATATCACAGATGTGATTGGTATTTTCCGCGAGAATGGTGAGAAAGTCGGTGCTTATACGCTGAAAGACTTTGATGAAAGTCTGGGGGTTAATGACCGCGTGGCTCTTGCTACAGCTGAGAGTGTAATGCGCCGTCGGATTAACCAGCAGCATATGGTGAATGGGGTCAGCTTTGTCAATCCAGATGCGACCTATATCGATGTAGATGTGGAAATTGCGCCTGAAGTTCAAGTTGAAGCAAATGTGACCTTGAAAGGTCAGACCAAGATTGGGGCAGAGACTGTTTTAACTAACGGTACCTACATCGTAGACTCTGTCATTGGAGAGCGGACCGTTATCACCAACTCCATGATTGAGGAGTCAAGTGTTGCGGATGGAGTGACGGTCGGACCATACGCTCACATTCGTCCAGGTTCTAGTCTGGCTAAGGATGTCCATGTCGGTAACTTTGTAGAAGTTAAAGGATCGTCAATTGGAGAAAATACCAAGGCTGGTCATTTGACCTATATTGGAAACTCTGAAGTCGGCGCTAATGTCAACTTTGGTGCGGGTACGATTACGGTTAATTATGATGGTCAGAAGAAGTACAAGACTATCATTGGCGACAATGTCTTTGTTGGTTCCAACTCGACCATTATTGCCCCAGTTGAGCTGGGTGACAACTCACTGGTCGGTGCTGGTTCTACTATTACCAAGGACGTACCAGCAGATGCCATCGCTCTGGGACGTGGCCGTCAGATCAACAAGGAAGATTATGCTAAGCGACTTCCTCATCACCCTCAAAACAAGTAGGTTTAGTCATGGAATTTGAAGAAAAAACCGTCCAACGCAAAGTAATTTATCGAGGCCCGATTTTCCAAGTGGTTCAGGATCAGGTAGAGTTGCCAGAGGGCAAGGGTCAAGCCCAACGGGATTTGATTTTTCATAATGGGGCGGTGGCTGTAATTGCTATCACCCCGGAAAATAAGATGATTTTAGTCAAGCAGTACCGCAAGGCGATTGAAGCGACTTCTTACGAGATTCCAGCTGGCAAGCTGGAGGTAGGAGAGAATGCAGATCCCCAAGCAGCTGCCCTCCGAGAATTAGAAGAAGAGACCGGCTACACTGGACAGCTGGAGTTGGTCTATGATTTCTACTCTGCCATCGGTTTTTGCAATGAAAAAATCAAGCTCTACAGCGCCAGCCATTTAACAAAGGTCGAAAACCCTCGTCCTCAAGACGAGGATGAAACATTGGAACTTTTTGAAGTCAGTCTGGAGGAGGCACATCAGTTGCTGCAAAACGGTGACATCTGCGATGCCAAGACCATCATGGCCCTTCAGTACTGGGAACAAAAAAATCTGAATAAATAGGAACGTAGATCAATGGGAAAAGCTTTATTAACAGATGAAATCATTGAGCGGGCCAACCGCGGTGAGGATATTTCGGGGCCGCCTCTCATGGATGACGAGGAAACCAAGATTCTTTCAACTGGCAGAAGCTCCTTTAGCTCGCAGCAGTCTAGCCGACAGGATACTCAGTTTGGCTATCAAAGCCCTCAAAACCGCTTTGGTTATGAAGAAGCTCGGTCTCAGCAGAATCAGAGTCGTTTTGGTTATCAGACTGCTCAAAACCAAGAGGAGTTTACGGATGAGACTCTCCACATTGAGGTAGATCCGACCGTGACTAAGAGCCGTCGGATTGAAAATCAGAAGCGGAGCCTCTTTCAAGCCAAACTCAATAAGATTCTCCTTTGGGTGGTTATCCTGCTGATTGGTTTGATTGCTGCTATTATTTGGTGGCCTTAAAAAACTGCTCTATTGCACTTAAAAGGAAGCCTAGTCTGTCTAAGCTTCTTTTTCATCAGATGATTTGAGGTATTATATGAAAATTGGAATTATCGCAGCCATGCCTGAGGAGTTGAAGATTCTGCTGGAGCATTTAGAAAACCCGCAGAAGCACCTGCGTTTGGGCCATGTCTATCATACGGGCTCCATCGGCTACCATGAAGTGGTGTTGGTCGAAAGCGGGATTGGCAAGGTTATGTCCGCTATGAGTGTGGCTGTTCTGGTCAATGATTTCAAGGTTACAGCTGTGATTAATACAGGCTCAGCTGGAGCAGTGGCAGAAGGTTTGGCTATCGGCGATGTGGTGGTCGCAGATCGTCTGGTCTACCATGATGTAGATGTGACGGCCTTTGGCTATGACTACGGTCAGATGGCACGACAGCCACTCTATTTTGAAGCGAGTCGCTATCTGGTTGCTGAAATGAAGAAAATTTTAGACAAGACTCATCAGAAGGCCAGAGTAGGGTTGATTGCGACAGGTGACAGCTTTGTTGCAGGTCAAGACAAGATTGATCGCATCAAGGAGCATTTTCCAGATGTCTTGGCTGTCGAGATGGAAGGCGCAGCTATTGCTCAAGCTACACATTCGATTGGTCTGCCTTTTATGGTTATTCGAGCCATGAGCGACACAGCTAGCCATGATGCTAATGTCACTTTTGATGAATTCATTCTTGAAGCTGGTAAACGCTCGGCAGAAACCCTGATTCAATTTCTGAAAGAGTTGGTTTAAAGGGGGAGATAGTATGTACAAAGAGTCTTATTTTGATGGTGGTCTCTTTTCTTACATCGGTCATGTGATTTTGGCTACCTTGATTACAGTTTTTACACTGGGAATTTGTGCACCTTGGGGCATGTGTATCCTGTATAATTGGAAGATAAAACATACAGTTATTGACGGGCACCGCCTTTACTTTGATGGTACTGCCATGCAGCTTTTTGGTAATTGGATTAAGTGGTGGCTATTGACCATTGTTACCTGTGGTATTTATGGCTTTTGGCTGAAAATCAAACTGACCCAGTGGATTACCAAGCATACGCATCATGCGAATTGAGAACAAGCAGGCGAGACTTAAGTAGCTCGCTTCTCCTTTTCTTCTATCTTGCCAAAAAATCCCTTTTGATGGTATAATCAAGGAACTGCAATCAATGATAGAGGAGAAAAAATGAGTATCTTAGAAGTGAAAAATCTCAGCCACGGTTTTGGAGACCGGGCTATTTTTGAGGATGTATCCTTCCGCCTGCTCAAGGGTGAGCATATCGGCCTGTTCGGTGCCAATGGCGAGGGGAAGTCAACCTTTATGAGCATTGTGACGGGGAAAATGCTGCCGGACGAAGGTAAGGTTGAGTGGTCCAAGTATGTGACAGCTGGCTATCTGGATCAGCATGCTGTGCTGGAGCAAGGTCAGTCTGTTCGCGATGTCTTGCGCACGGCCTTTGACGAGCTTTTCAAGACCGAGGCTCGTATCAATGAAATCTATATGAGCATGGCTGAGGAAGGAGCCGATGTTGATGCCCTGATGGAAGAAGTGGGCGAGCTGCAGGACCGCTTGGAGAGCCGGGATTTCTATACTCTGGATGCCAAGATTGACGAAGTTGCACGGGCACTAGGTGTGATGGACTACGGTATGGAGAGTGATGTGACGGAGCTATCTGGTGGGCAGCGGACTAAGGTTCTCTTGGCTAAGCTGCTTCTGGAAAAACCAGATATCCTGCTCTTGGACGAGCCAACAAACTATTTAGATGCTGAGCACATTGACTGGCTCAAGCGCTACCTACAAAACTATGAAAATGCCTTTGTTCTGATCTCCCATGATATTCCTTTCTTGAATGACGTGATCAATATTGTCTACCATGTAGAAAATCAGCACTTGACTCGTTACTCTGGCGACTACTATCAGTTCCAGGAAGTCTATGAGATGAAAAAATCTCAGCTGGAAGCGGCCTACGAGCGCCAGCAGAAAGAAATTGCGGACCTTAAGGACTTTGTGGCTCGCAATAAAGCCCGCGTGGCAACCCGAAATATGGCCATGTCCCGCCAGAAAAAATTAGATAAGATGGATATTATTGAGTTGCAGAGTGAGAAGCCAAAGCCTACCTTTGACTTCAAACCTGCCCGCACACCTGGCCGTTTTATCTTTCAGGCTGAGAATTTGCAGATTGGTTACGACCGACCGCTAACCCAGCCCCTTAACCTGACCTTTGAGCGTAATCAAAAGGTGGCGATCATCGGGGCAAATGGGATTGGAAAAACAACCCTGCTCAAGAGTTTGCTGGGGATTATCCCGCCTATCGCAGGTCAGGTCGAGCGTGGGGACTATCTAGAGCTGGGCTATTTCGAGCAGGAAGTCGAGGGCGGCAATCGTCAGACACCGCTGGAAGCAGTCTGGAACGCCTTTCCGGCCCTTAACCAAGCAGAAGTCCGAGCGGCTCTGGCCAGATGTGGTCTGACTTCCAAGCACATCGAGAGCCAGATCCAGGTTCTTTCAGGTGGAGAGCAGGCCAAGGTCCGACTTTGCCTCCTCATGAACCGAGAAAATAATGTTCTGGTGCTGGACGAGCCGACCAACCACCTGGATGTCGATGCCAAGGAAGAGCTCAAACGAGCTCTGAAAGAATACAAGGGCAGCATCCTTATGGTCTGCCATGAGCCTGATTTCTATGAAGGCTGGATGGACCAGATCTGGGATTTTAACCAGTTGACTTGATAAAATTTAAAAAAGAAAAGAGACGGTTCATTGAGAATCGTCTCTTTCTGTTGCTAATAATTCAAAAACTGCTCGATTTCCTGCTTTTCGATCTGCTTGCCGTGCTGGCAGACTGGGCAGGTGAGGTAATGTTTTCTACCGTAAGGAAAGGTAGGAATCCAATAAAGTGTAAACTTTCGGCCGGTTTCCATAATGTCCCAAGGTGCGATGTTATGGCAGTTGGCACACTCGATATTGCTTTGGGTCTGTCCTAAGTTTTTCTGATAACCTTTATATCCCCAGATAATCATATTGATTTCCCTCCTTAATTGGTTGGGCGGTCAGCTTATTTGCTGAAGTCATAGTCCTTGATAATCTCGATTTTTTCAATCTTGATATCTTTTTTAGGCTTGTCGTTGTCGTCTGTTTCTGCGGCAGCGATTTTGTCCACCACATCCATCCCTTCCAGCACTTGGCCGAATACGGTATAAGCTCCGCCATCTAAAGTAGGATTTCCACCGTTTTTATAGGCTTCGATGATCTTAGCTGGGAAAGAATCCGTAGACATTTGGCTAGACAAGTCTTTCTTGCTTTGGTTGATGAAGAACTGACTGCCATTGGTACCAGGGCCTGCATTAGCCATGGATAGGGCGCCACGAATATTATAAAGATATGGAGAATACTCATTTTTAAAGCCGTTTCCAGAGTCTTTAGACTTGTCTTTGCCCTTCCAGATAGACTCGCCTCCAGTGCCGTTGCCTTTAGGATCTCCGGTCTGAATCATAAATTCATTGATAACACGGTGGAATAAAACGCCATCATAGTAGCCTTCTTTGGCATGGGTCAGGAAGTTTTCAACGGCTAGTGGGGCTTGTTTTGGAAAGAGCTTGATGCGGATATCGCCTTCAGTCGTTATCAACTTGACTTCCGCTTCATCTTCAGCAACTTCTGTAGATAGCTGCGGAAAATTGGCATTTTCGTTAGTCATGGCATCCTTGAATTGCTCACGGAGTTTGCTGGTTTCCTCTGGATCAGAGCTAGAGCTCACTAGAGAGGAACTGCTGGATGAGTTGGAGGAGCTAGTAGTCTCCTCTTTCTTACCTTTACCAGAGCAGCCAGCCAAGACAAGTCCTGATAAGAGACTGATAAGAAGAATTTTTTTCATATAAAACCTTTCTCACATTAGATTGTAAACTACTGATATTTTACTACAATTAAGCTAGTTTTTCAAACCCTCCTGTGTCAGACAATCCAGGAGCAGATTTTTAAGTCCTGCTGGCCGTAAGTTCAGGTCGCAAATTGCTTCTATGTCTAGCCATTCAGGTTGATAGACATTCTGGGCATGACTGCGAAGGGCTTCCTCGCCCTGAATCATTGGGGCTGATGTATGGCTGATAGTGGCGCGAAAATAGATTTCTAAGCGGTGGCTATTTCTGAAAGTAAAGGCTGGCTGCAGCTGCTTTTCAGACAAGAACCAACCCAGCTCTTCCTGAATTTCTCGCTGAGCTACTTGGACTGCTGTCTCACCTGACTCGGCTCCGCCGCCCGGTATCACAAAATACTCTTCTCCATTTTTCCAGCGGTGGATGAGCAGTATTTGCTTGGTTTGGGGATTGAAAAGAATGACTCCGGCTCGCATTATCTTCCTCCTCATGTATTTTTACTGTGAGCTAATTAAAATGTCCCTCTATTCTACCACAAGAACAAGAGTTTTGCTTGGACTTGTTAAAAGTATGGTAGAGTGAACAAATTCATCTTGATGTAATTAAATTTTATCTGAAGAGAGGGTTCAATAGCAGGCGAACTTGTGCATTGAGAGATGTTATGGTAAAATAAACAGTGTAAAAATAATAAGGAGTGTTTTCCATGGAGAAAAGACTGACAAGAGATGTCAACAACAAAAAAATCGCTGGTGTATGTGCTGGTATCGCAAACTACTTTGATTTAGATCCAACCTTGGTTCGTGTTATTTGGATTCTTTTGGTCTGTGTGGCAGGTACAGGTGTCTTGGCTTACTTGATTGCTTGGGCGGTTATGCCAGAGGCTTAATAAGAATTTTGTGATAGTGAAATGAGAACTGGCTAGCCCAGTTCTTTTTGCGTGGATAAATAAATTTTTTTGTTTCTGATCTAGATAAAAGATTTCTCATCTAAGGCTCAAATATGGTATAATAAGGGTTATGGCAACTAAGAAAAACACGAAAAAAGGCCGGACAACTCGCCGGCCGACAAAAGCAGAATTAGAAAGACAAAAAGCAATAAAGAGAATGATTGCCACCTTTGTGTTGGCTCTTATTCTTTTGTTTGCAGCGATAAAGCTGGGCGCTTTTGGGGTCACCATTTATAATATGATTCGCCTCTTGGTGGGAAGCTTGGCCTATTTGGCTATTCTGGCCAGCTTTGGCTATCTCTTTTTTTTCAAGTGGCTGCACAAGCACGAGGGGACGGTTTCAGGATTTATCAGCCTCTTTTTGGGACTGGAGTTAATTTTCCAAGCTTATTTTGTCAGTGTGTTGAAGCTAGAGGGAGCAGCTGTCTTATCCACAACTCTAGGCAGGGTTTTGACTGATCTGACAGCCTTTAAGGTCAGCTCCTTCGCGGGTGGTGGCCTGCTAGGTTCTCTCCTTTACGCGCCTATCTCTTTTCTTTTTTCAAATATCGGCTCCTATTTCTTCGGCCTGCTCCTCATTCTTTTGGGCGGTCTCCTAATGAGCCCGTGGTCTATCTATGATATTTCAGAAAAGGCTATGGCTGCTTTTCAAAATTGGAGAGAGAAGCAGGAAGAAAAGCGACAGCTTCGTTTCTTGGAGCAGGAAGAGAAAGCTGCACAGGCAGCGATGCAAGCCATTGAAGTAGAGCAGGAAGAAGTCGAGGTCGATTCTGAAACAGGAGAGATTTTAGATGACGAGGACTTGTCAGATACAGCTGTGGACTTTGACGAGGCAGACTATGAGGAAGTGGGAGAGTATGACCCTCATGAGCCTCTGGACTTTGGTCGCGAAGAAGAGACGGACGAGACAGATGTAGACGTTGAAGTGGACTTTACCGCCAAGGAAAGTCTAGACTATAAGCTGCCGACCATCAACCTCTTTGCGCCCGACAAGCCTAAGAATCAGTCCAAAGAAAAGCGCATTGTCCGAGATAATATCAAAATTTTGGAAGAGACCTTTGCTAGTTTTGGGATCAAGGCTGCTGTTGAGCGGGCTGAAATCGGACCTTCCGTTACTAAGTACGAGGTCAAGCCAGCTGTCGGTGTTCGGGTCAATCGGATTTCCAATCTGGCAGATGATTTGGCTCTAGCCTTGGCTGCCAAGGATGTGCGGATTGAAGCGCCGATTCCTGGGAAATCTCTTGTCGGGATTGAAGTACCCAACTCTGAAGTTGCGACCGTGACCTTCCGAGAACTCTGGGAACAGTCGAAAACGGATGCCAACAAGCTCCTAGAAATCCCACTTGGGAAGGCTGTCAACGGCTCTGTCCGCTCCTTTGACTTGGCTAAGATGCCCCATCTCTTGGTAGCGGGCTCTACTGGTTCTGGAAAATCTGTGGCCGTCAACGGTATTATTGCCAGCATTCTCATGAAAGCCAGACCGGATGAAGTCAAGTTTATGATGGTGGATCCTAAGATGGTGGAGCTGTCCGTTTATAATGACATTCCTCACTTGCTTATCCCAGTCGTGACCAATCCTCGCAAGGCTAGCCGTGCACTCCAGAAGGTTGTAGATGAGATGGAAAACCGCTATGAACTCTTCTCCAAGGTCGGTGCCCGTAACATTGCTGGCTACAATGCTAAAGTAGCCGAGTACAATGCCCAATCAGAGTACAAGCAAGTTCCCCTGCCTTTAATCGTCGTCATCGTGGACGAGCTGGCTGACCTTATGATGGTGGCCAGCAAGGAAGTGGAAGACGCCATTATTCGTCTGGGACAGAAAGCGCGTGCGGCTGGGATTCACATGATTCTGGCTACCCAGCGTCCATCTGTAGATGTTATCTCCGGTCTGATTAAGGCCAATGTACCCTCTCGGATTGCCTTTGCTGTATCCAGCGGGACAGACAGCCGGACCATTCTGGATGAAAATGGAGCAGAAAAGCTCTTGGGTCGTGGGGATATGCTCTTTAAGCCTATTGATGAAAACCACCCGGTTCGTCTGCAGGGCTCCTTTATCTCGGATGAAGATGTGGAGCGAATCGTAGCCTTCGTCAAGAATCAAGCTGAAGCTGATTATGACGATAGTTTTGATCCTGGTGAAGTATCTGAAAGTGATTTGGATACTGGTGGGGGCGATGATGAAGGCGATCCTCTCTTTGAAGAAGCCAAGGCCTTGGTTATCGAGACTCAGAAAGCCAGCGCATCTATGATTCAGCGGCGACTCTCGGTCGGCTTTAATCGAGCCACTCGTCTTATGGAAGAACTTGAAGCGGCAGGCGTTATCGGACCAGCCGAAGGCACCAAGCCTCGAAAGGTTTTGCAGACAAATTAATTCTAATTTCACTAGTCTGCTAGCAAGATAATCATTTGATAAAAACAAATCTGCCAGCAGTCAGCCGGCAGATTTTCTCTACTTACACATTGCCAAGGAAAGGAAAAAAGTATGAAACTAGACACCATTCACCATATAGCCATCATTGGTCATGATTATGCCAAGACCAGGGAGTTTTATGTGGATAAGCTAGGCTTTGAGCAGCTGGATGAACACCATCGGCCAGACAAGCAGGATATTCTCTTTAATGTCCGCAAGGGAAATCTGACTCTGGAAATTTTTATCAAGGAAGAAGCTCCCAAGCGGCCAGCCCTGCCGCATCCTGAGCATACAGGTCTACGGCATCTGGCCTTCCGAGTGAAAGATGTCGAAGAAACGCTAGAGGAATTTGACTGTTTGGAGATTCCTCATACCGAGCTGCGCTATGACGACTTTGACGGTCGTAAGATGGCTTTCTTCTTTGATCCGGATGGCCTGCCTCTGGAGATTCACGAATAAGACTAGGAGCATCGTAAGATTCTTCTTTCACGGCAAAAGAAGGACTTGTAAGTCCCGCATATGAAAACCCCATCGGCTAACTCGTGACCGATGGGGTTTATTTTACATTATTACAAAAAGAGACCGATGACCATGGCTAGGTACATGAAGAAGGTCAGAAGAAATCCAGCCCGCCAGAAGAACTTGAAAAACTTGGGATAGTAGAAGCTCCTTTTTTTCTTGAGAAAATAGATGGTGATGGCGATAGCGAGAACTGAGAGAGCTAGAGTCAGCTGGGGCAGCAAGCTGTGGTAGTAGGCCTTATCTGAAATGATATAAAATTCCACAACAAAAAGCGGAAAAGCTAAGTCCGCAAAGTTTAAACCGTATTTCCTTAATTGAAAAACTCGCACTGTAATAGTGGTTAAAATCAATGTTAAAAAGATAAATAAAATCGAAGCAATCTTTAATAGTGTCATAAGATTATTTTACCACAAAAAATTCAAAAAAGAAGATAAAATTCCTTGCATTTAACAAAGTTTAGTGTATAATAGAAAGGTATGCGAAAAGCATACTTGTGGGAGGTAAAAATCTTTATTTACCGCCAAAACCACAAAGGAGGATTTAAAAATGGCTAAAAAAGTCGAAAAACTTGTAAAATTGCAAATCCCTGCTGGTAAAGCTACTCCAGCTCCACCAGTTGGTCCTGCGCTTGGTCAAGCCGGTATCAACATCATGGGATTCACTAAGGAGTTCAACGCTCGTACAGCTGATCAAGCTGGTATGATTATTCCAGTTGTTATCTCAGTGTACGAAGACAAATCATTCACTTTCGTGACTAAGACTCCGCCAGCTGCTGTTCTTTTGAAGAAAGCTGCAGGTGTTGAAAAAGGTTCTGGTGAGCCAAACAAAACGAAAGTTGCAACAGTTACTCGTGCGCAAGTACAAGAAATTGCTGAAACTAAGATGCCAGATTTGAACGCTGCAAACATCGAGTCTGCAATGCGTATGATTGAAGGTACTGCTCGTTCTATGGGATTCACTGTTGTTGACTAATCAATAACGTTCATCCCATTTGCCCGCACTACACTTGATCAGATTGACGAGTGACGTGGGAGATGAAAATCGATTGAACCACTTACAAGGAGAAAGATAAAATGGCTAAAAAAAGCAAACAACTTCGTGCTGCTCTTGAAAAAATCGACAGCACAAAAGCATACAGCGTAGAAGAAGCTGTAGCACTTGCAAAAGAAACTAACTTTGCAAAATTCGATGCAACTGTAGAAGTTGCTTACAACTTGAACATCGACGTTAAAAAAGCTGACCAACAAATCCGTGGTGCAATGGTATTGCCAAACGGAACTGGTAAAACTTCACGCGTTCTTGTTTTCGCACGTGGTGCTAAAGCAGAAGAAGCGAAAGCTGCTGGTGCAGACTTCGTTGGTGAAGATGACCTCGTTGCAAAAATCAACGACGGTTGGTTGGACTTTGACGTAGTAATCGCTACGCCTGACATGATGGCACTTGTAGGTCGCCTTGGACGTGTCCTTGGACCTCGTAACTTGATGCCAAACCCTAAAACTGGTACTGTAACAATGGATGTTGCAAAAGCAGTTGAAGAGTCTAAAGGTGGTAAGATTACTTACCGTGCAGACCGTGCAGGTAACGTACAAGCTATCATTGGTAAAGTTTCATTTGAAGCTGACAAGTTGGTTGAAAACTTCAAAGCTTTCAACGACACAATCCAAAAAGCAAAACCAGCTACTGCTAAAGGTACTTACGTAACCAACCTGACTATCACTACTACACAAGGTGTTGGTATCAAGGTTGATGTAAACTCACTTTAAGAATTTATATTGAACTGCCTTCGGGCGGTTCTTTTTTTGAAATAAAAATGCTGATAACGATTACAAACTCATAGAAACATGTTATAATAATATCGAATCAATTTATTTTATAATAAAAGGAGACGGTGTCATGAAAAAAGATCAGAACCAGCTAACCTGGCTGATGGTATCTCTGATTGCTTTTAATATGGTCTGGGGTCTGGGCAATGTGGTTAATAACTACTCCCAGCAGGGCATTTCGGTAATTGTTTCTTGGATTCTTATCCTAGCTATTTACTTCATTCCTTATGCCCTAATCGTGGGGCAGCTAGGCTCGACTTTTAAGGAGAGCGGAGGCGGTGTCAGTGACTGGGTGGAGAAGACCTCTACCAAGCGGCTGGCTTATTTTGCGGCCTGGACTTACTGGGTGGTACACATTCCTTATCTAGCTCAGAAACCTCAGGGAGTCTTGATTCCGCTGGGCTGGGCTATTCAGGGAAATGGCGACTTTTTGAGCAGTCTTGATATTCACTGGATTGTTATTCTTAGCTTGCTGATTTTCGGTGCCTTTCTCTACTTGTCTACCAAGGGGCTGTCCACGCTCAAGGTGATTGGGGGCTTGGCAGGAAGTGCCATGCTGATTATGTCTTTCCTCTTTGTCCTCTTAGCAGTCGGGGCACCTTTTATCAAACCTGACATGCAGTTTGCGACGGCTAATATGGATAAGCTTAGCACTTACATTCCCAACTTTGACTTCTCTTATTTCACGACTATCTCCCTCTTAGTCTTTGCGGTCGGCGGGGCTGAGAAAATATCTCCTTACGTTAACCAAACACGCAATCCAGCCAAGGAATTTCCAAAGGGGATGATTGTCATGGCTGTCATGGTTGGTGCATCTGCTATCCTAGGCTCTATAGCTATGGGCATGCTTTTTGATGGCAGCAATATTCCTGAAGACCTGATGCGAAACGGCGCTTACCAAGCCTTCCAAAAGCTGGGCAACTACTGGGGAGTGGGCAATGTACTAGTAGTCATCTATGCCCTGACCAACATGGTTGGACAGATTGCTGCACTGGCTTTCTCTATTGACGCGCCTCTGCAAATCATGCTCAATAATGCCGATGAAGAGTTTGTCCCAAGTTGGCTGCGCAAGCGGACATCAAAAGGAGTCCTAATTAACGGTTACATCCTGACTGGGATTTTGGTTAGCTTACTAATTATTCTGCCTATCTTTGGAATCAAAGAAATTGACGGTCTGGTCAAATGGATGACCAACCTCAACTCCATCGTTATGCCCATGCGTTATCTCTGGGTATTCTTGGCCTACATGATGTTGAACAAAGCTTGGAAGAAGTACAAGGATGCTGAGTACAAATTTACCAAAAATCCAAAAGTTGGCTTTGCTATCGGAGCTTGGTGCTTCCTCTTTACAGCCTTTGCCTGCATTTTAGGGATGGTTCCGAAAGTAGACTTTGCCAAAGACCCAGCTGGCTGGCAATTCTCTCTCTTAACAAACGTTTTGACGCCAATTGTCTTGATCAGTCTGGGTGTCATCCTGCCGCTCTTAGCTAAGCGGGAAAAGAAACAGTCGCTCAAGCAGTGAGTAGGCCTTGTAAAAGATGATTGAAATATTCATTCCCAGTCCTATCTGATGATGGGGCTGGTTTTTCTGTGAAATGAGCTTGTCTGCTCTGCTATTTTACTAAAAGGAAAAAAGAAAAATTTCAGTGATTTAACTATATAAAAATCACAAAATGTGGTAAAATAGTACAGATAAAATAAGGAGTAAAAAAATGGTAGAACCTAAGTATAAGCGTATTTTGATTAAGTTGTCAGGTGAAGCTCTTGCCGGTGAAAAAGGCGTTGGTATTGATATTCAAACCGTTCAGAAGATGGCGGAAGAAATCAAAGAAGTTCATGATTTGGGAGTTCAAATTGCTCTGGTTATCGGAGGCGGAAACCTTTGGCGGGGTGAGCCGGCAGCAGAAGCGGGCATGGATCGTGTTCAGGCTGATTATACTGGTATGTTGGGCACTGTCATGAATGCGCTGGTAATGGCGGATTCGCTGCAGCAGGTAGGTGTAGATACGCGCGTGCAGACTGCGATTGCTATGCAGCAGGTAGCTGAGCCTTACATCCGAGGTCGGGCTCTTCGTCATCTGGAAAAAGGCCGTATAGTCATTTTCGGTGCAGGTATTGGTTCTCCTTATTTTTCAACCGATACAACCGCTGCCTTGCGCTCAGCTGAGATTGAAGCAGATGCGATTCTCATGGCTAAAAATGGCGTGGACGGTGTTTACAATGCCGATCCTAAGAAAGACAAGACCGCTGTTAAGTTTGATGAGCTGACCCACCGGGATGTCATCAGCAAGGGACTGCGGATCATGGACTCAACGGCTTCGACCCTGTCTATGGACAATGACATTGACTTGGTTGTCTTTAACATGAATGAGCCAGGCAATATCAAACGCGTTGTTATCGGTGAGCAAATCGGAACAACAGTATCAAATAATTTATAAGAACGGAGATTAGAAACTCATGGCAAATGCAATTGTAGAAAAAGCAAAAGAAAGAATGACCCACTCGCACCAAAGTCTGGCTCGTGAATTTGGCAGCATCCGTGCAGGCCGCGCCAATGCCAGCCTTTTGGACCGCATCCATGTGGAGTACTATGGAGTAGAAACTCCGCTCAACCAAATCGCTTCTATTACTATTCCGGAAGCGCGTGTTCTTTTGGTGACACCTTTTGACAAGTCTTCTATCAAGGACATTGAGCGTGCGCTTAATGCTTCTGACCTTGGGATTACGCCAGCCAGCGATGGTTCTGTGATTCGTCTGGTCATTCCAGCCCTGACAGAGGAAACTCGCCGTGACTTGGCTAAAGAAGTGAAAAAGGTCGGTGAAAATGCTAAAGTTGCCATCCGTAACATCCGCCGCGATGCTATGGACGAAGCTAAGAAGCAGGAAAAAGCCAAAGAAATCACTGAAGACGAATTGAAGACCCTGGAAAAGGATATTCAAAAAGTAACGGACGATGCTGTCAAACATATCGATGAAATGACAGTAAACAAAGAAAAAGAACTTTTAGAAGTTTAACATTTTTATCAGAATCAAAACTCAGTTGGCTTTGGCTGACTGAGTTGTTTTAACATCAAAAATCCTTGCCCGGTTTGAAGAAGCAAGGTAGAAAATAGGTCTATATGAATACAAATCTTGCCAGCTTCATCGTGGGTATCATCACCGATGAAAATGATCGTTTTTACTTTGTTCAAAAGGATGGTCAGGTTTACGCTCTTTCTAAGGAAGAGGGGGCGCATGAGCTGGGTCAGTCTGTCAAAGGCTTTGCCTACAGCGATATGAAGCAGAAGCTTCGCCTGACAACTCTTGAAGTTACAGCTACTCAAGAGCAGTTTGGTTGGGGAACGGTAACGGAGGTTCGCAAGGATCTAGGTGTCTTTGTCGATACCGGTCTGCCGGATAAGCAAATCGTTGTGTCACTTGACATCTTGCCAGAAATCAAGGAACTCTGGCCTAAGAAGGGCGACCGCCTTTATATCCGTCTGGATGTGGACAAAAAAGACCGCATCTGGGGTCAACTGGCTTATCAAGAGGATTTCCAGCGTCTGGCTCGTCCTGCCTACAATAACATGCAAAATCAAAATTGGCCAGCCATCGTTTATCGGCTCAAGCTTTCTGGTACCTTTGTCTACCTGCCGGAAAATAATATGCTGGGCTTTATTCATCCGAGTGAGCGCTATGCAGAGCCACGTTTGGGGCAGGTCTTGGACGCTCGGGTGATTGGCTTCCGTGAAGTAGACCGAACTCTTAATCTCTCGATCAAGCCTCGTTCCTTTGAAATGCTGGAAAACGATGCCCAGATGATTCTGACCTATCTGGAGAGCAATGGCGGCTTTATGACCTTGAACGACAAGTCTTCACCAGACGACATCAAGGCTACCTTTGGCATTTCCAAAGGCCAGTTTAAAAAAGCTCTAGGTGGGCTGATGAAAGCTGGTAAAATCAAGCAGGACCCGACTGGAACGGAGTTGGTGTGAGGATTCTTATCTGATTATGATACTGTTTTATATTATTTCTCTAATAGTAATTTTATTTCTGTGCTGGTATTTATTTATTCCTTTTTTAGCATATTTTGTTATATACCCAACAATCTTATTATGCTTTCCTTTGAAATATTTGTTTAATAAAATCTGGAATAAAATGGAAATAAATACAGCTACAGTTAAAATTAATTGGTTAAGAAAGAGTTTGATTTGGATAGAAAATAAAATTTCGTTAAAAAATAACAAGTTTATTGGTTATGTTTTAAATACGCCGTTGTTTATATATATGACGATACTTTTAATTGCTACATTTATTTCTCCGATACCAGCGAGCATTATCTATAATATTTTTCATATTAAAATTAATGGCGACTTATTAGTTTTTGTAACCGCTGAATTTTTGATACTATTAAATTACTTAGAAATTATTTTATTAAGTAGTATTAACCAAGAGATAAGTAACAGTAAAAAAATTGAATTTAATCAAAACCAGGCATTAAAAGACTTAGAACTACATGAAAGTTTTTTAAAAAGTATTATAAAGCCCCTGTCTTTATTAAGTTTTTTATCAGCTCTAGTTGGAATTGGTAATGTCTTATTTCCTGAAATCAAATATGAAATTTTAAAATTTTTTCAGGAAAATTCAAATGAACATATTACAATATGGGCGGTTTATTTAATAGCTGTGTTGTTTTATTGTGCTATAAATTATTTTATGCTTCAGTTTGTGAAACATGTTGTAGTTAATATTGAGAACTATTCTGGATTTTATAAGGTATTAATAAAGTTCTCAAAATCACTTTTTTAATAAATTTTTAGAAAGGAACCTATGAGAAAATCTTTTTACAGCTGGCTGATGACAGAGCGCAATCCTAAGAGCAAGGAGCCCAAGGCTATTTTGGCGGATTTGGCTTTTCAGGATACTGCCTTTCCCAAGCATACGGATGATTTTGACGAGGTCAGTCGTTTTCTGGAGGAGCACGCAAATTTTTCCTTTAACTTGGGCGAGTTCGATGCTATTTGGGAAGAGTATCAGGCACATTGAGTGGATAGTGGCTAGGGATAGTCATTTTCTGCTTGCTTTGATATAATAAAGATAATTCATTCAATAAATTAAAATAGAGAGGTTCTTTGTTTGCAGGAACATTCAGTAGAATTGAAACTGGGCCATCCAGATGATGCCTTTCATCTCTTTGGTTCTAATGAACGCCATCTGCGCCTTATGGAGCAGGAATTGAAGGTAACTATTCATGCCCGAACCGAGATTGTGCAGATTTTAGGTACGAAGGCTGCCTGTGAAGAGACCAGACAGGTCATTCAGGCTCTGTTGGTCTTGGTCAATCGTGGCATGACCATCGGTACTCCCGATGTTGTGACAGCCATCACCATGGTCAAAAATGATGAAATTGATAAGTTTGTAGCTCTTTACGAAGAAGAGATTATCAAGGACAGCTATGGCAAGCCGATTCGGGTCAAGACACTTGGCCAAAAAATCTATGTGGACAGCGTTAAAAATCATGATATCGTCTTTGGGATCGGGCCAGCCGGGACAGGGAAGACCTTTCTGGCGGTGACCTTGGCCGTGACTGCTCTCAAGCGTGGGCAGGTCAAGCGAATCATCCTGACAAGGCCAGCGGTAGAAGCTGGTGAGAGTTTGGGATTTCTGCCTGGTGATCTTAAGGAAAAGGTGGATCCTTATCTGCGTCCGGTCTATGATGCCTTGTATCAGATTTTGGGCAAGGACCAGACAACGCGCCTTATGGAGCGAGAAATCATTGAGATTGCTCCCCTAGCCTATATGCGGGGGCGGACTTTGGATGATGCTTTTGTAATTCTGGACGAGGCACAGAATACCACCATCATGCAGATGAAGATGTTTCTGACGCGGCTAGGCTTCCAGTCCAAGATGATTGTCAATGGAGACATCAGCCAGATTGACCTGCCTCGCAATGTTAAATCAGGACTCATTGATGCTCAGGAGAAATTAAAGAACATCTCCCAAATCGACTTTGTACATTTCTCAGCTAAGGATGTCGTTCGTCATCCAGTAGTGGCGGAGATTATCCGAGCTTATGAACCAACTCCTGTTAAAGAGGCAGCAACTGAGCCAGAAGAAATGGAATAAGAGAACTAAATATCAGTTCACATCGGCCATGATCATGATATAGATTTTTTAAGGTTTATAAAATGATTAAAAGTGATTATCAGGAAAGATAGAATTTTAAAAAGAGGTAGAAGATGGATTGGTATGATTATATGATTAATGCTTCTAGGCAATCAAGGTTTAATGCCAGTCATTGGTTTCGTTACCTTAGAAAGGTTATTTTTGAAGACAGTTCTTATTTAACTGACAAAGATGTGGAACGTTTGTTGGCTTCAAAAGAGTTGACAGATTTTCAAAAGGTTAGTCTGAAATATGCTCTACAAGAACACACTCCAACGCATGAGTATGTGATTTCTTTAAACAAACCTGCTAAGTTAACAAATGTTCAAGAGCTGATGGAGAGATATAAGCATGGATAAAATGAAACCAGTTTTTGAAGCCTTAAATCAAGAATTGGCCCAAGCCAACCTTACTTTAACTATTATCTGTGTTGGGGGCTATGTCTTGGAACATCATGGCTTGCGAGCAACGCAAGATGTAGATGCTTTTTACCAAGAAAACCAAAAAATCAATGAGATTATTGCGAGAGTAGGACAACGATTTAACCTCAATACTCATGAAGAACTTTGGCTCAATAATAATGTAGCAAGAATGAACAAGCAGCCAGCGGTTGACTTATGTGAGACCTTATATACTTTTAGTCATTTAAGGGTTTTAATGGTTCCGATTGAATATGTTTTAGGAATGAAAATGTTCAGCATTAGAGAACAGGATTTGAAAGACATAGGAGCTATTATCAAATACAAAGATTTTCATTCCCCATTCAAAACCTTTGAGGACCTGAGAAAGTTGGGTTTTGATACGATTGATTTTTCTGTTCTTTTAGAAGGTTTTAGTCATGCCTATGGTATGGAATGGCTAGAGGAATTTTTCAAAGAAAATCAAGAAAAGCTAAAGAGGTATTACTAAAGAAAGCTTTGATTTTTATCTAATAACATACGAAAAGAGCAGATTTATTTCTGCTCTTTTTTGTGGGATTGATTTTAAAGTTGAAATAATCAACTAAACGAGTTCGTCAATAGATGTGTAGTCCTTGTTGAGGCCTTCTGCAACTGGCTGACTGGTGATGTGGCCTTGGTAGGTTGTGACACCTTGACGCAGGCCTGGGTCATCTTCAATGGCTTGTTTGAAGCCTTTCTCTGCCAAGGCTTCAATATAAGGAAGGGTGACATTGGTCAAGGCGATAGTAGAAGTGCGGGCTACGGCACCAGGAATATTAGCAACTGCATAGTGGAGGACACCGTGTTTTTCGTAAACAGGCTCGGTGTGAGTCGTTACGCGGTCAGCAGTTTCAATAACACCACCTTGGTCAACGGCTACGTCAACAATGACAGAGCCTGGACGCATTTGCTTAACCATATCGTCTGTCACTAGTTTCGGAGCTTTCGCACCTGGAATGAGGACAGCGCCAATCACGACATCTGCCTCTCGAACGCTAGCTTCGATATTGAACGGATTAGACATGAGGGTCTGGATTTGATGACCGAAGACATCTTCTAGGACAGACAGACGCTTAGCGCTGATATCCAAAATAGTCACTTGAGCACCCAATCCTAGAGCGATACGAGCGGCATGAGTACCTACGACACCGCCACCGATGATGGTGACTTTACCTTTCGGAACACCTGGTACACCACCGAGAAGTACGCCAGATCCACCTTCACGCTTAGTCAGGAAGTGGGCTCCGATTTGGACCGCCATCCGACCAGCTACCTCACTCATAGGTACCAAGAGTGGCAGTTGTCCATCTTGATCGCGGACGGTTTCATAGGCCAGACCAGTCGTCTTGGCACTTGTCATAGCATCTGCTAGCTCAGGAGCGGCAGCCATGTGCAGGTAGGTAAAGAGTAAGAGGTCATCGCGGAGGAAGCTATATTCGGCTGCCAGAGGTTCTTTGACCTTGACCACCAGCTCAGCTGCCCAAGCTTCTGCAGCAGTAGGGACGATTTTTGCACCTTGCTTTTGGTAGTCTGCATCTGTAAAACCAGATCCCAGCCCTGCATTTGTCTCAATCAGCACTTCATGTCCTTTACCAACGAGGCTTTGAACACCAGCTGGTGTCAGAGCGACACGATTTTCATTGTTTTTGATTTCTTTTGGAATACCGATTAACATAAAAAATATGCTCCTTTTTTAAGATGTTTTTATTGTATATGAAAACGCTTCAAAAATCAAGAAAAAATCTGAGCGGTTTGCTTTCATTAGTGAATTGTGCTATTCTGTTAAGAAAAAATAGGAGGCTCTGATGGAAAATATCTATGTCAATCTGGCTCGTCATACCAGACTGGAAACTGAGCGGTTGATTCTGCGTCCGGTGACCTTGGAGGATGCCCCGGCAATGTTTGAGTACGCTTCAGATGAGGAAAATACTCGCTATACTTTTGAGACAAACAAAAGCCTGGAAGAAACACGCAATAATATCGCTCTCTTTTATCTGGCCAATCCTCTGGGGCGCTGGGGAATAGAAGTGAAAGAAAGTGGCAAATTCATCGGGACTATTGACCTGCATAAGATCAGGCTGGACTTGAAAACGGCGGCTATCGGATACGTAATCAATAAAAAATACTGGAATCTGGGATATACGACAGAGGCCAATCGCGCAGTAATCAAGCTAGCTTTTGAGGAAATCAGAATGAACAAACTTGTAGCGCTGCATGATGTGGATAATCCAGCATCTGGCCGAGTTATGGTCAAGTCGGGTATGAAATATTCCCACGAAGAGCCTTACGCATCACTAGACAAGCATGAGAAAGGTCGCATTGTGACACGGGTTCATTACTATCTGACTAGGGAAGATTATTTTGCAAAAAAATGAGAAAGGATATTGACAAGCACCTATCTACATGATATATTAGATAGGTACGCTGATTTAGCTCAGTTGGCAGAGCGCATCCATGGTAAGGATGAGGTCGCCGGTTCGATCCCGGCAATTAGCATCTTGTAATACAAGGTTGGGTTTTCCCAGCCTTTTCTTTTTGTCAGTTATAGCAAATAGTGAAAGGCAAAGTTTCGGGAAGGAACATAATAAAAATAGCTGCTTTTGTCTTTGCGGTGAGTGGTTGATAAATCTGCTCTGCTATTTTCCAAAACCCTGCCCTCGGCTCCCTAAAGTGAGTCAAAATATGATATAATAAGGTAATACTAGCAAAGCGGGTAAGATATGTATATCGAAATGGTAGATGAGACGGGTCAGGTTTCGGAAGAGATTCTTAAACAGACTCAGGAAATTTTGGAGTTTGCGGCCCAGAAAACGGGCAAGGGAAATAAGGAAATGGCTGTGACTTTTGTCAGCAATGCGCGCAGTCATGAACTAAACTTGGAATATAGAGATACGGATCGGCCGACGGATGTGATTAGCTTGGAGTATAAGCCTGAGCTGGACATCGCTGTTGACGAGGAGGATTTGCTGGACCATCCTGAGCTAGCTGAGATGTTGGAGGATTTTGACGCCTATATCGGCGAGCTGTTCATTTCAGTGGACAAGGCGCGTGAGCAGGCAGAGGAATACGGCCACAGCTTTGAGCGGGAGATGGGCTTTTTGGCAGTGCATGGTTTTCTGCATATCAACGGCTATGATCACTATACGCCGGAAGAAGAAGCAGAAATGTTTGGATTACAGGAAGAAATTTTAACTGCTTATGGACTCACAAGGAAATAACAAACGCAAATGGAAAAATCGAGATGTGGTCTCGAGTCTGGAATTTGCTTTAACCGGTATTTTTACAGCTTTTAAAGAGGAGCGCAACCTGCGCAAGCATGTCCTTTCGGCTTTGGCAGTGATAGTTGCGGGACTGATTTTTGACTTGTCCGCGATAGAGTGGCTCTTTCTCTTTTTGAGCATTTTTCTGGTCATTGCCTTTGAGATTGTCAATTCTGCCATTGAAAATGTCGTGGATCTGGCCAGCGATTACCACTTTTCTATGCGGGCAAAGAATGCCAAGGACATGGCGGCGGGAGCTGTTCTGGTCGTGTCTGGCTTTGCTGTTGTGACGGGACTGATTATTTTTGTTCCCAAGATTTGGGATTGGATTTTTTAAAGACTTGAAAATCGGGGGAGACTGCCGATTTTCTGCTGTTTTTATGGAAATATAATAGAGGTAGAATAATGACTTTTAAATCAGGTTTTGTAGCTATTTTAGGACGTCCTAATGTTGGGAAATCAACTTTTTTAAATCATGTTATGGGGCAAAAAATTGCCATCATGAGCGATAAGGCTCAGACCACACGCAATAAAATTATGGGAATTTACACGACGGATAAGGAGCAGATTGTCTTTATCGACACGCCGGGAATCCATAAGCCTAAGACGGCTCTAGGCGATTTTATGGTGGAAGCAGCTTACAGCACCCTGCGTGAGGTGGATACCGTCCTCTTCATGGTGCCGGCTGATGAGCCGCGTGGCAAGGGCGATGACATGATTATCGAACGCCTGAAAGCGGCTAAAGTACCAGTTATTTTGGTAGTTAATAAGATTGATAAAGTCCATCCGGATCAGCTTTTAGCGCAAATTGATGATTTCCGTCAGCAGATGGATTTCAAAGAAATCGTGCCGATTTCAGCCCTGCAGGGTAATAATGTGTCCCATCTGATTGACATCCTCAGTGAGAATCTGGAAGAAGGCTTCCAGTATTTCCCAGAAGATCAGATTACTGATCATCCGGAGCGCTTTCTGGTGTCAGAAATGATTCGGGAGAAGGTTTTGATGCTGACGCGGGAGGAAATCCCCCATTCAGTCGCAGTGGTCGTTGATAGCATGAAGCGAGACGAGGAGACGGACAAGGTCCATATCCGAGCGACTATCATGGTGGAACGTGACAGTCAAAAAGGCATTATCATTGGTAAAGGCGGATCCATGCTGAAGAAAATCGGATCCATGGCTCGGCGCGATATTGAGCTCATGCTGGGGGACAAGGTCTTCCTAGAAACCTGGGTCAAGGTCAAGAAAAACTGGCGGGACAAGAAGCTGGACTTGGCGGACTTTGGCTATAATAAGAAGGAGTATTGAATCCCTAAGGAAGCTAGGAAAAAATATGTTTAAAATAGTAGTGAAAGAGAGTATAACATTTTGTTATCTCTTTTTACTACAAACGAGAGATGGTCTACATTTTTTCCACCAGAAAGATACTAAAATAAGAATTGGAAATAGAGTATATATATGTCAAAATTAAAATCGCAACTTCCTCTTTTTCAGAAAAATGATGTTAATATTTCTAGCGATGTCAACACAGTTTGGTCTATTGCGAATACACTTCGAGGAGCTTATCGCGCAGATAAATATCGTGATGTGATTATTCCCATGTTTGTATTAGCTAGATTGGAAGCAGCTCTACTGCCAACCAAGGATCAAGTGATTGCAGCCTACAAGAAAGACAAAAAAACACCGGAACAGATTCTTGAAGATATATCAGGATATAAATACTATAATACAAGCCCTTTTACTCTTGAAAATTTGCAAAATGATCCTGATGCAATCGAAGAAAACTTTCTCGCTTATTTAGATGGTTATTCCAAACGAGTAAAGGACATTATTGAAAACCTTAAGTTTAAGGAGCAGGTCCATACCTTGGCACAGACAGGACGCCTATTCACTGTCATTAAGAAATTTTCCAAAATTGATCTATCCCCGAGTACAGTGGATTCTATGCGAATGGGCTATATGTTTGAAGACATCATTCGCCGTTTCTCCGAAAATGAGGAAGCAGGATCTCACTATACACCTCGGGAGGTCATTGCTTTGATGGTCAACTTACTGCTCGTTGAAGCAGATGAGGAACTGTTTGTAGATAAGAGAATAGTAAAAATTCTAGACATGGCTGCTGGTACGGGAGGCATGCTGGCTACAGCCAAAAGTTATATTCGTCGTTTGAATTCTGAAGTGAATGTTCTTCTCTTTGGTCAGGAATATCTCTCAGAAACTTATGGTATCGGAAGGGCAGATATGCTTATTCGGCAGGAAAATTCTGACTACTTTGTGAAGACAGATACTCTTAAAGATGGTGATCCCTTTGCGGACAAAAAGATGAATTTTGTCATTGCCAATCCTCCCTTTGGCCAGTCTTGGGGAGGAAAGGACGCGGATGATGGTGTAGAACAGGCTGTCAAAAAAGATCAAGAACTCTTTGAGGCAACCGATGGCAGACAAGGTCGGTTTGTCAATACTCCGGCAACAGGTGATGCTCAGCTACTTTTCCACTTGCATGGCTTGGCTAAACTAGAAAAGAATGGACGTGCAGCTATTATTTCTAACGGATCTCCGCTTTTTTCAGGTGGAACAACATCTGGAGAAAGTCAGATTAGGCGTTATATCTTAGAGAATGACTTGCTAGAAGCTATCATCGCACTCCCTGGTCAGTTTTTCTACAATACAGGAATTGGCATCTATATTTGGATCTACAATAAAAATAAAGCTCCTAAGCGTCGGAATAAGGTACAGTTTATCGATGCGACCGAAGAGTTTGTACCATTGAGAAAGTCTCTGGGACAAAAGCGTCGTGAACTTTCTGAGGACAATATCCGGCAGATTATCCAGTGGTACCATAACTTTGAAGAAAACGACCATGTGAAAATATTTGATAACAAAGAATTTCTTTATAAAGAGTATATCGTTATGCAGCCTCTGCAACGTCGAGGCAGAATTACTGAAGATACCATCGAAAAGGTTAAAAGTGTCCCATTTGTAGCAAAGCTTTATGATGAATACCAATATCAGGAACTGCTTGAAATGGAGCCTCGCACAGCCAATGATGAGAAGAAATTACAAGACTTAGCAGCGGGGAAAACTAAGCAGGAGCAGTTATTAAATGCTCTCCGGCTTGGAATCACTGATGACAGCTACCCTAATTTTGAGGAATTTAGTCAGGTAATCAGAGAGCTATTATCTGAGGTGAAGGTGACACCAGCTAATGTCAATGCTATTGCGCTTACTATGAGCGAGATGGATAAGACAGCAGAAATTGTCACAACGACCAAGAAGGACAAGTTTGGCGAGATAGCAGATGGTATTGTCTATGATAAGACCACCAAGGATAGTGAAATCGTCAAACTGACAGAGGATGTTGAAGACTACTTTGCGCGTGAAGTCTATCCACATGTACCAGACGCCCACTATTGGTTTGATGAGGAAAAGGGCTATGGAGCTGAAATTCCTTTTACTAGGTATTTCTACCAGTACCAAGCCCCAGAAAGTGCAGATAAGCTCTTGGCAGAGTTCTACGAGCTTGAAGAAGAACTACAAAACCTCTTGGAGGAGCTCAAACATGACTAGGATGAAAGAGAGTGGCATCGACTGGATTGGACAGATACCAGAAGAGTGGGAAGTTGCTAAAGTCAATCATATTTTTGAGGAACATAAACAAAAAAATAGAGGTAATAAAGAAAAAAATCTATTATCTCTAAGTTACGGTCGTATTATCCGGAAATCCATAGATAGTTCTTTTGGACTTTTACCAGAATCATTTGATACGTATAATATTATTCAAAGAGGAGATATTGTTTTACGTCTGACTGATTTACAAAATGATAAAAGAAGTCTTCGTGTTGGACTTGCAAGAGAAAATGGTATTATTACTTCGGCATACTTAACATTGCGTTTAAAAAATTTAGAGAGTAACGACAGTTATATGTACTATCTTTTGCATACATATGATATTTGTAAAGTTTTTTATAACTTTGGTGGTGGAGTTAGACAAGGTGGGACTTGGTCAGATATTTATAAAATGGAGTTATTAATTCCTCCTTGTAATGAACAACAAAAAATTGCTGATTATCTAGACAAGAAAATAGCTCAGTTAGATAGGGCAAAAAGATTACTTGAAAAGCAAATTCAAAAACTCAAAGACTACCGCTCTAGCTTGATTTATGAGACTGTCACAAAAGGACTAGATAAAACAGTCCCTATGAAAGATTCAGGTATCGACTGGATTGGACAGGTACCTGAAGGGTGGGGAGTGAGTAAGTTAAAATTTACTCTTGAAAAAGCAAGTAATAATATTAAAGTTGGTCCATTTGGTTCTTCGTTATCAGGAGATGCAATAAGAAGTTCAGGTAAATGGGTATATAATCAGCGTAATGTTTTAGACAATAATTTTACTGAAACGGATACTTTTATAAGCGATGCAAAATGGAAAGAATTAAAAAACTTTTCTGTGGTATCTGGAGATATATTGTTGACTACTAGAGGTACCATTGGTCGTATCGCTATTGTTCCTAAAGATTATTTTGAAGGTGTTTTACATCCTTGTCTTATGAAGTTTAGGGTAGATAGTCATATTGTTCAACCAAAGCTAATAAAGTATTTTTTTAATGATATTACATTCGTTAAAGAACAGTTGAAATTTTTGAGTAACAGCACAACGATTGATGTCATCTATTCTTATAATTTAAAAAATATTATTATCCCAATAATACCAATGGAGGAACAGTATGGTATTGTAGAATATTTAGATAAACAATGCTCTAATGTAGATGCTCTAATAAAAGTCAAGCAAGAGCAAATTAAAAATATTAACAAACAACGACAAACTCTTATTTATGATTATGTAACAGGGAAGAGGAGGGTGTAATGGATACCGTTGTATATGAATATAGCTATTCTATTCGATGGATTTTTGATGAAAAAGATTTACATGAGATTGATTCAAGAACTTTATTAAAATCAGAAGAAGCGATTACCTCACTTATATATTCTATAGCAAGAGATTTTAATTTTCCTATTGAAATTAAAGTGAGAGCAAGAGAACAAGGTAGTTTCGATATTTCTCATGTTGTCACGTTCTTAGGTGAACATAAAGACGTTATTATGATTTTATTAGGAGCTGTTATAAATAAGTTCTTTTCACCTAACCTAACTCCTAAAAATAGTAACATTGAAAAAGCTACATTTATGTCTGAATGTTTTAAGAGAATTAATGAAGGAAGTTTAACAGAGTCTCAGGCAAATACACTAATTGATAATTTTGGTTTTACAAGAAAACAAAAGAATGCTTTTTATAAAGCGAATAAAAAAGATACTTCAATTAAGGAAATTGAAATAAAACAGATTGATAGAGTGATTGCAAAAATTCCTAGAGAGACTTTTGATGATTATATCTGTTTAAACAATAATGAAGATAAACTTATTTCAGATGCAAAAATATATATAATCTCTCCAGTTATAGTAGCTGGAAGCAACGAAGGATGGACTGGAGAATATGAAAGTGAAAAAATTCGTTTTTATATCAAAGATAAAGAGTTTTTAGAAAAATCTCAAAATAAGGTTATTTCTTTTAATACGGGGTTTTATATTAAGTGTGAACTAAAAAAAATAGTTAAAATTCAAGAAGGAACTGAGAAAATAAGATGGGAAGTAATCTCAGTTTCTAGCTATGGAACAGATGAAAAACATGAATTTGAATTTAAACATCGAGTGAGGAGGACTGAAATTTTAGATGGACAGTTGTCTTTATTTGGAGATGAGTAATTTATTTCTTAATCAGTATTTAGAACAAGACCTGTTATGAATTGTTATATTTATAATTAAACTCTGTGATTAATATGAGTTCAAGCATTGTAGAGCTTGGGTAAGCAATATGTTATTTATCTATCTATATATCCTTCCGTTAATCTGTAAATATTGTTCCGTTATTCCTCATATTGTTCCGGACTATGGTATAATAGAGGGAGAAAGTGAGGAGTGCTCATGTATATGACAGTGAGGCAGGCAGCTGATCTCTGGGGGATTTCTGATCGTCGAGTTCGGTCTCTTTGCAGTCAGGGAAAGATTCCGGGTGCTGTCCAAGAAGGGCGTTTGTGGAGGATTCCCTCAGATGCCAGAAAGCCAGCGGATGGCCGTTATAAGAAAGCAGAGAGTCTCTTGCCTTTGATTGATGAAAAGATGATGCAGTTATCAAAACTTCGCCCTTTGACGGATGGAGAGCTGGAGCGGCTGAATGAAGAGTTCACAGTCGAATATACCTATAACTCAAATGCCATTGAGGGCAATACACTGACCTTGCGTGAGACAGATTTGGTCCTGCGTGGATTGACTATTGACCAAAAGCCTTTAAAAGATCATATGGAGGCAATCGGTCATCAGGAGGCTTTTCTGTATGTTCAAAGGCTTGTTGAGGAGAACCAGCCTTTGTCGGAACAGATGATAAAGGATATTCATTATCTAGTATTAGCGGATAAAAAAAATGACCGAGGTATTTATCGCAGAGTCCCAGTGCGCATCATGGGAGCAGCTAATGAACCGGCTCAGCCTTACATGATTGCTCCATTGATGGAGAAGCTCCTAGTGGATTATGCTGCAAGTCAGGAAAATATGGTGACCAAACTAGCTCAGTTTCATATTGCCTTTGAGAGTATCCATCCGTTTATTGACGGCAATGGCCGAACAGGTAGGCTCTTGGTGAATTTGGAGTTGATGAAGGCAGGCTATCCACCAATTGATATAAAATTTATGGACAGATTGGCCTATTACCAAGCATTTGATGACTTTCATTCAAAAGGAAGTTTATCGGCAATGGAGGATTTATTTGCCAAATATATCAATGAAAGATTGGATATGTATTTGGAGATTTTATCTCTTGGTGATGAAGCATAAGGAGAGCAGATGGCAAATTTAGATATTACTGAGCGTTATGATTTTCAGCAATGGATTTTAAAAGATCTCATTCAGTATAATGGCTATATTCAGCGTGCTCAGTCTGCTTATAATCAAAGGTTGGCTATGGATATAGATATTTTATGGGAATTTCTGATGTCAACCCAAGAAGCAACTGTCGAAAAACTCTTGAAGCGTTTTGATAGAGAGACTATTCTCAATTTGATTAATCAAGAAATTATCAAAGGTGGTCTTCTATTTGCCTTAAAAGATGGAGTGTATATTGAGAATAAAAAACTTCGTCTTATGTACCGCAGACCAGCAACAGACTTTAATGAAAAGGCTAGTCATCAGTATAATTTAAATCGCTTGACAGTAATGGAAGAAGTGGTCTATAAGGACCAAGAACGTATTGACTTAGTCATCTTTCTTAATGGCTTAGCCTTGTTTGCTATTGAGTTGAAACTAAATTCAAGTGGCCAGTCTGTCCAGGATGCTATTAAGCAGTTAAAAGGACGTGATGTTAAAAATCGTCTTTTCCGATTTAATGCAGGAGTATTAGTTAGTTTTGCGGTTGACTGGATGGAAGTCTATATGACAACTCAGCTTAAGGGATCAGATACCTACTTCTTGCCTTTTAATAAAGGAAAGGGTGAAGGGATTGACCAAGGAGCAGGGAATCCCCAGAATAATCAGGGGCCAGAAACAGAATATCTATGGCGAGATTTGCTGAAGAAAGAAAGTATCCTACAGTTGATTGAACGTTTTATCTTTTTAACGCCTGATAAAAAGGATATCATTTTTCCGCGTTATCAGCAGAGACGAGCAGTTAATCGTATTTTAGAAGATATGCGAGTCAACCATACTGACAGAAACTATCTGATTCAGCATTCTGCGGGGTCGGGTAAAACAAATACGATTGCTTGGTTGGCACACAGCTTAGTTAGTCTTCATGATGAAGAAAATCAAAATATCGTTGATACAGTTTTGGTTGTTACTGACCGTATCGTTGTTGACCGTCAACTTCAAGATGCTATTCGTTCTATTGAGCATCAGCCTGGTGTGATTAAGGTTATGGATGATAAGGCTACTTCTAGCGACTTAGCAGATGCACTTGCTGGGAATACAAAAATTGTTGCGACCACTATCCATAAGTTTGCACAAATAAATAAATCAAACTGGATGTCTGCGGGTGTAACAGCAGAAAAGAAATTTGCCATTTTGATTGATGAGGCGCATAGTTCTACGACTGGCTCCTATATGAGTGCAGTCAGTCAGGTATTGACTGAAACGGATATAGAGAACGGCACAATGGATGAGCCACAAGAAGTGTCTGTCGGCGATGCTATTGAACAGGAAATTGCCCGTACAGGGAAACAAGACAATATTTCTATTATTGCATTTACAGCGACACCTAAAGCTACTACATTGCAGTTGTTTGGCTCTACTAGACCAGATGGTTCAAAGGTTCCTTTTGACTTGTACAGTATGAAGCAGGCTATTGAGGAAGGTTTTATTTTAGATGTTCTCAATAACTACACCACTTATAAAACATACTACAAGCTAAATAAGGCGGTCGAAGAGGATCCTGAACTCAAAACGACAGTGGCAAAGCGGAAAATTGCTAAATTTGTGGAGCTATCTGATGAAAATATTCATCAAAAGGTCGAAATTATCATGGACCATTTTATTACTCATGACATCATGGCTGATTTAGGTGGACATGGAAAGGCAATGATTGTAACTTCAGGACGTGAGGCAGCTGTCAAATACCAACAAGCTTTTAAGAAATATTTAAAAGAGCATCATATTACTAGTATCGGAGCGGCCGTCGCTTTTTCAGGAAGGTTGAGCCTTGATGGAGCTGAATTTAGCGAATCTTCTATGAATGGTTTTAGTGAAGATAAGCTCAAAAGTAAGTTTGATACTGATGATTATCAAGTGCTAATCGTTGCAAATAAATATCAAACGGGCTTTGACCAGCCTAAATTATTGGCTATGTATGTAGATAAAAAGTTGCGTGATGTAGCAGCAGTACAGACTTTATCTCGTTTGAATCGTATTGTAAAAGGCTATCACAAAAAGACTTTTATTCTTGATTTTAAAAATACCTATGAGGATATTAATAGAGCTTTTGCTCCCTACTACCGAGAAACAATTTTGACTGAAACGATTACTCCGAGCGATGTATTTGATTTAGATGCTAAAATTGAAAGTTATGGAATAGTAGATAATGATGATGTCCATGCCTATAATCAATTCTTATATCAAGAGAAACGTTCCAGCCGCGATAAACAAAAGATGCTCGCTCTACTGTCAAACGGGTATGCACGAGTGCAGCGTTTTGATGAAAAAGAACAAGTAAATATCCGTAAAGTTATTCGTGGATTTTTACGGATGTATACCTTCTTGATTCAGGCTACAGCTTATCAAAATGAATTGCTTCATGAACGATACAATTATCTGCAAGGTCTTGTGAAAATGATTGATGTCCGATTGGGAGGGAATGATTTCACTATTGCTGATAAGATTGTTGTAGATAATATGAAACACAAACAAACCGGTTTTTACACTGTGGCAGAGTTAGAGGGAAATTATTCGGTGACACTGAATAAGCCGAATTTATCAAATGTTTCTGAAGAACAAGAGAAAAAATTGTCTGAAATTATTGAAGAAATTAATGAGCAGCTTGATTTAGATATTGATGATCAAATTGCTGTTAGCGGGGCAGTCTCAATTAGGGAATTGATGAAGAAGAATCCTAAATTGAAGCAATCAGCTTTAGTAAACTCTCGCGAAGATTTCGAATTTTCATTTGAGGATGAAATTGATAAAGCTTTAACTGATGGTTACACCCAAAATCAAGATTTCTTTGGAGTGCTATTGAGTAATGAAGATTTCAAAAAGCGTATTGCAAAGATTTTTATTGATGATGTTTACCAAAGTTTTAAAAAGAGTAGTGATTAAAAATTCTATTAGGAATAACAAAAATTACACAAGCAAATTTGTCTATTCTAAAAACAGGTAAGGCTAAAGGTATTCGCTTTGCAACCTTGCTGGCTATCTGTGAAACGCTGGATTGTCAGCCTGCTGATATTTTAGAGTATATTTCTGACTAACAAATAGAAGATAGAAAGGAGCTTTATGCCTGAATTACCTGAAGTGGAAACGGTTCGGCGCGGTTTGGAGCGTCTGGTTGTCGGCAAGACGATTGATCAGGTGCGGGTCTGCTATGCCAAGATGATTGGTACGGGAGCGGATAGCTTTGTCCACGACTTGCCAGGTCAGACCATTGAAAAGATCGGTCGTCGGGGCAAGTATTTGCTTTTTTACCTGACGGGTGGAGTGCTGATTTCCCATCTACGAATGGAAGGCAAGTATCTTTTTTATCCTGATGCGGTACCTGAGCGCAAGCATGCCCATGTCTTTTTCCAGATGACGGATGGTGGGACGCTTGTTTATGAGGATGTTCGTAAGTTTGGGACCATGGAGCTCTTGAGAAAGGATCAGCTGGAGGCTTATTTTGCTGCCAGAAAGCTTGGTCCTGAGCCGACAGAGGCGGACTTTCTTTTGGCGCCTTTTGCAGCAGCTTTGGGTCGTTCCAAGAAGCCTATCAAACCCTATTTGCTAGAGCAGACCTTGGTCGTTGGGCTAGGCAATATCTATGTAGACGAGGCCCTTTGGCGGGCGAAGATTCATCCAGCTAGGCCAGCTGATAGTCTGAAGCCTGCTGAAGTGAAGCGGCTGCGTGAGCAGATTATAGAAGTTTTGCAGCTTGGGATTGAAAAGAGAGGATCGACCATTCGGACCTACCGCAATGCTTTGGGTGAGGATGGCACTATGCAGGATTTTCTGCAGGTCTATGGAAAGACCGGTCAACCCTGTGCTAGATGCGGCAGCCCGATTGAAAAAATTAAGCTGGGCGGACGAGGTACCCATCTCTGTCCTCATTGCCAGAAAGTGAGGTAGCTGTCATGGTAAGAATTATCGGCATCACTGGTGGCATTGCCTCGGGTAAGTCAACCGTGACAGAGTTTTTAAGGCAGCAGGGCTACCAAGTCATTGATGCGGATCAGGTGGTTCATAAGCTACAGGAGCCGGGCGGACGCCTTTATCAAGCTCTTTTATCCACTTTTGGTCCAGCTATCTTACAGAAAGATGGGCGCTTGGACCGGCCTAAGCTGGGAGCTATGATTTTTGGGAATCCCGAACTCTTGGAGCAATCCAGTCAAATACAAAATCAGATTATCCGCGAGGAACTGGCTAGCCGGCGAGATTTGCTGGCAGAAACTGAGGCTGTCTTTTTTATGGATCTTCCCTTGCTGTTCGAGTTACAATATGAAGAATGGTTTGACCAAATCTGGCTGGTGGATGTGACGGTGGAAACTCAGCTCAGTCGTCTTATGTCTCGAAATGCCCTCAGTCAGGAAGAAGCAGAAAAACGTATAGCAGCTCAGCTATCTCTCCGAGAAAAACGAAAGAGGGCGGATGTGCTGATAGATAATAATGGCTTGCTTGAGGAAACTCGACAGCAGATTCACGATGCTTTGCAGAAATTAGAAAGAAGATGATTTATCACGACACAAGTAAATTGGAAACATAACCTGAAAATCGCTTGGTTTGGGAACTTCCTGACTGGTGCCAGCATTTCTCTGGTGACGCCTTTTATGCCACTTTTCGTGGAGCAGCTGGGTGCCATAGGTCATGATGTGGAGTATTACGCTGGGCTAGGGATTTCTCTCTCTGCAATCTCAGCGGCGCTGCTCTCTCCTGTTTGGGGAAGTCTGGCTGATCGATATGGCCGCAAGCCTATGATGGTACGTGCGGCTATTGCCATGGTTTTCACTATGGGCGGTATTGCCTTTGTGCCCAATATTTTCTGGCTCTTGCTCCTACGCTTTCTAAACGGTGTTTTCGCTGGTTATGTTCCCAACAGCACAGCTCTGATTGCCAGTCAGGCTCCCAAGGAAAAAACGGGTTATGCTCTGGGAACTCTCTCGACCGGTGTCGTTGCGGGAAATCTTATGGGTCCATTTATTGGCGGTCTGATTGCGGAGATGTTCGGTATCCGCAATGTCTTTCTTCTGATTGGCGGCTTTTTTCTAGTGGCAGCCTTGATGACCTTTTATTTGATTCGGGAGGATTTTGTGCCAGTGACCCGACAAGAAGAGGTAGGCTTTAGGGAATTGCTGCGTCAACTCAGGTATCCTAAGATGCTGATGAATCTCTTTCTGACCAGCTTTGTTATCCAGTTTGCAGCTCAATCTATCAGTCCTATCCTTGCCCTCTATGTTAGAGAGCTGGGGCAAAAGGACAATCTGATCTTTGTTTCGGGTCTTATCGTATCTAGCATGGGACTTTCCAGCATGATGAGCTCCAGTATTCTGGGGCGGTTAGGAGACCGTATCGGCAATCACCGGCTTCTGGTGCTGGCTCAGTTCTATTCAATCCTGATTTATCTGCTCTGTGCCAATGCTGGCTCCCCTATGCAGCTAGGCTTTTATCGCTTTTTATTTGGTCTAGGAACAGGGGCGCTGATACCAGGTGTCAATGCTTTGCTAAGTAAGATAACACCCAAATTTGGAATCTCTAGGATTTTCAGCTATAATCAGATTTTCTTTTATCTGGGTGGGGTGGTCGGCCCTATGTCTGGATCGGTTATTGCGGCAGCCTATGGCTATCATTCAGTCTTTTATGCAACAGCAGGGCTAGTCGCAGTCAGTATGCTGGTCAATCTCTTTAGTTTTCGAAATTTATTTAAAAAGAAGGATATCTAGTGCGCGTTAAAATAAATTTAAAATGTTCCGGCTGCGGCAGTCAGAACTATCTGACCAGCAAAAATACTAAAACGCATCCGGAAAAAATTGAGGTCTTAAAGTATTGTCCCAAGGAAAGAAAAGTTACTTTACATCTTGAATCCAAGTAGATTTTATGATAAAATAGATAGGATTTTAAGGAGTTTTTATTTATGTACAACCTATTATTAACCATTTTAGTCATTTTATCAGCTATTATTGTCATTGCAATTTTCATGCAACCAATTAAAAATCAGTCCAGCAACGTCTTTGATGCCAGTGCCAACGACTTGTTTGAACGTCCTAAGGCACGCGGTTTTGAAGCTGTGATGCAGCGTATGACGGGAATCATGATTTTCTTCTGGCTACTGATTGCATTGGTATTAGCAATATTATCTAGTAAATAAAATGGGCTCTGACTTCGTCTTGGCCTATTTTTTAAGTTTTAAAGAGATTTTGCAAGGATGAAGAACTCATCAAGAGAAGAGGAATATGAAATCAGAAATCATTGAATATTTAAAAGACAGGCAGCAGGCCAGCGTAGATGAGCTGGCGGCTGCTTTGGGGAAAGAATCTTCCAAGGCCTTTAGTAGCTTGGTTAAGACCATTTCCCAGATGGAAAGAAAGCATCAGATTCGCTTTGATGACAAGGGGCGGATTGAGCTTTATGAGAAGAAAAAGCAGGAGCGTCTGACGCTCAAGGGTATTTTTCATGCTCACAAGAATGGCTTTGGCTTTGTCACCCTGAATGAGGAAGAGGATGACCTCTTTGTCGGCCGTAATGATGTCAATCATGCCATTGATGGTGATACGGTGGAAGTAGTCATTACCAAGGTGGCAGACCGGATCAAGGGAACATCAGCTGAGGCTAAGATTATCGATATTTTGGAGCACAGCCTGACTTCAGCGGTTGGCCAGCTGGTTCTGGATGAGGAAAAGCCCAAGTATGCGGGCTATATCCGCTCGAAAAATCAGAAAATCCGCCAGCCTATTTATGTCAAAAAGCCAGCCATGGTTCTGGATGGTACAGAGGTGCTCAAGGTCGCTATTGACAAATATCCGACCAAGAAACACGATTTCTTCGTGGCGAGTCTGGTCGATGTGGTCGGTCATGTCAATGATCCAGGCATTGATGTACTGGAAGTACTGGAGTCGATGGACATTGTCTCTGAATTTCCAGAAAAGGTCTTGGAAGAGGCCGAGCGAGTTCCGGATGCACCGACAGAGAGTGATTTGGCAGGGCGTTTGGATCTGCGTGAAGAGATTACCTTTACTATCGATGGAGCGGATGCCAAAGACTTGGACGATGCTGTCCATATCAAGCGCCTTAAAAATGGCAACTTTGAGCTGGGTGTCCATATCGCAGATGTGTCCTACTATGTCAAGGAAGGCTCTGAGCTGGACAAGGAAGCTCTCAATCGAGCGACCTCTGTCTACGTGACCGACCGCGTGGTACCTATGCTTCCGGAGCGCCTATCAAATGGAATCTGCTCCCTTAATCCCAATGTGGACCGGCTGACTCAGTCGGCTATCATGGAGATTGATGCCAAGGGGCGCGTGGTCAAGCATACCATTACCCAGACTGTGATCAAGACGACCTTTCGCATGACCTATAGTGATGTCAACGACATCATCGCAGGAGATGAGGAAAAAGCTGAGCAGTTCAAGGCTATTGTACCTAGTATTGACAGCATGGTCCAGCTGCATGAGATTCTGGAAAGCATGCGATTTAAGCGAGGTGCGCTCAACTTTGACACCAATGAAGCCAAAATCATGGTCAACAAAGAAGGCCGACCGGTGGATATTGTCCTGCGCCAGCGTGGGATTGCCGAGCGCATGATTGAGTCCTTTATGCTGGTGGCGAATGAGACGGTGGCTGAGCATTTTGCTAAGCTAAATCTGCCCTTCATCTATCGGATCCACGAGGAGCCTAAGGCGGAGAAGGTGCAGAAGTTCATCGACTACGCCTCTAGCTTTGGGGTTCGGATATACGGAACGGCTAGCTCTATGAGTCAGCAGGCTCTGCAGGATATTATGGAGGCAGTCAAAGACCAGCCTTATGAGGATGTCCTATCTATGATGCTTCTGCGCTCCATGCAGCAGGCTCGCTATTCTGAGCACAATCACGGCCACTATGGTCTGGCAGCGGAGTTTTATACACATTTCACCAGTCCGATTCGTCGCTATCCGGACCTTCTAGTTCACCGAATGGTGCGGGACTATGGCAAGTCTAAGGGAATAGCAGAGCATTTTGAGCAAGTGATTCCAGAGATTGCCAGTCAGTCTTCCAGCCGAGAGCGTCGGGCTATCGAGGCCGAGCGCGAAGTCGAAGCCATGAAGAAGGCTGAGTATATGGAAGAATTCGTTGGGGAAGAGTTTGACGGCGTGGTTTCAAGCGTGGTTAAGTTTGGACTCTTTGTCGAGCTGCCCAATACGGTCGAAGGCTTGATTCATGTCACCAACCTGCCAGAGTTTTACAGCTACAATGAGCGGACGATGACCCTGCAAGGAGAAAAGTCTGGCGTGGTCTTCAAGGTCGGTCAGCAGATTCGTATCAAGCTGGTCCGAGCGGATAAGGCTACGGGCGAGATTGACTTTGAATACCTGCCTAGTGAATTTGATCTGGTAGAAAAGACTGATAAGAGTGGCAGAGGCAGGTCAGGCAGAAAGAGACGCCGTGAGGATGACAAGCGCAGCCATTCTTCCAAAGAAAAAGGCAACAGAGATAAGAAAGATAAGAAGTCCAAGAAAGGCAAGAGCCAGAAGGCATTTTACAAGGAACTAGTCAAGAAAGGAGCCAAGCATGGCAAAGGGAGAAGGAAAGGTCGTCGCGCAAAATAAAAAGGCCAGACATGACTACACCATCGTAGATACCATCGAGGCCGGCATGGTGCTGACAGGGACGGAAATCAAGAGCGTCCGTGCTGCCCGTATCAATCTCAAAGACGGCTTTGCCCAAATCAAGAACGGTGAGGCCTGGCTCAGCAATGTCCATATCGCGCCTTATGAAGAGGGCAATATCTGGAACCAAGAGCCTGAGCGCCGCAGAAAGCTGCTGCTGCATAAGAAGCAGATCCAAAAGCTGGAGCAGGAGACCAAGGGAACTGGTATGACGCTGGTGCCGCTCAAGGTCTATCTCAAGGACGGCTATGCTAAGCTGCTCCTGGGCTTAGCCAAAGGGAAGCACAACTATGACAAACGCGAGTCCATCAAACGCCGCGAGCAAAACCGCGACATCGCAAGACAGATGAAGAACTTTAATACAAGATGAAAGACTGGGTGACCGGTCTTTTTAAGTATTCAACTCTGACTTTTGATTTATGCTATAATGGAAAGGATGAGGAAGGGCATTTTATTGTCTAATGAGTATCTAGAGGTTTATATATGAAATTTTCGAAAAAAACAGTACTTATTGTCATATTTATAGCAATTCTTTTGCTTACACCTTACCTAGCTTACCAACACTATGTTAAGAAATATGTCAAACCTTATTCTACTTTTTTATTGAAGCGAAAAATTGCAGATTATAAATATATTGAGAACGGGAAAGCTTTGGTGATTAAGTGGGACTATGATAATCTGTTTGACTATTGGATTACAGAGAATTCTACATCTGTTACTTTGGGAGCCCCTGTTGTTGGGCAAACGAAGATTGTACAAGAGTATAATAAATTGCTCACGTTAACTCCCCTAAGAAATGAACCTCTTGAAGACGAGTATTGGAAGATTGCAGTCTATGATATAAAAGAGAAAGGCTTTCCTTCCAAAGAATACGAAGTTTTTAAAATGACTCGAGATTACGATTCAGACTATATTCCTACAAGAATTGCCTCTATAATCTATATCAGTGAGGGGCGAGAGTTATTGGACATTCATTTAAAAAATGCCAAAGATGGTTCTCTTGTCACAAAGTCGATTGACCTAGAAAAAGGAAAGATTATAGATTTAGGTAAGGAACAAGATTATGAGCAATATGCTACTGCAACGAATTTTTATAATTTACTTCCCGAATCTAAAGACTACTTCATGCTTAATTGGGAAACTGGTGTTTCTGCAGGCGGGAAGTTAGATAAAGATGCCCTTATCCGTCAAAAGTATCCTGATGCAGCAAAGCTTTTGGAAGATAATAACGGGTCAATTGTAGTTCTGGCTGATAAGCCAAGTATCGAAAACAACATGCCGATTTATCAGCTGCTGTATAAAAAAGGGACCAATTTATTCGAAAATGTGAAAATACCTGCCGAAAACTCAATAGATGGTCAGGAACATATTGTCAATAGTCAGGAAGAGTTTGCTAAATACTATCGCAACAAGGAAGTAGGAGAACCTAAATCGAGAATGTAAACCCCATCCACCAATATTTTTGCTGAGAATAGAAAGGATATATAGATGAGTCGTAAATAGATAGATGTTGAAAAGTAAAAGAAAGTAGACTTCCTATGTGAGAAAGAACTGGCTGATTGACCAGTTCTTTCTTTTTGCAGGGAAGATTGTTCAATTTGACACTTGTCAAGTCTGTGCTTTTCGAGTATGATAAAGACAGTTAGATTATTCGTAGCGTAGCTTTTAGAGAAAGGATTTTTTATGACAGAAGAATTGCTAGCCTATAAACGTATGCCGCTGTGGACGGCTGAGACAATGCCAGAAGCAGTGAAGAGAAAGCACAATACCAAAGAGGGAACTTGGGGCAAAATCACTGTTCTCAAGGGACGCCTTAAGTTTGTTGAGATGTCAGAGGAAGGTGAGGAGCTGGCTGAGCACATCTTTGAAGCTGGTCAGGACAATCCTTTTGCCCAGCCCCAAGCTTGGCATCGGGTTGAAGCCCTGACAGATGATTTGGAGTGGTATTTGGAGTTTTACTGTCGGCCTGAGGATTATTTCCCTAAGAAATACGGCAGCAATCCAGTTCACTCAGAGGTTTTGGAAGCTATGCAAACAGTCCGACCAGGGCGGGCATTAGATCTAGGCTGTGGTCAAGGTCGTAATGCTATCTTTCTAGCCAAGCAGGGCTTTGAAGTGACGGCCGTAGATCAGAATGAGCTGGCACTGGAGATCTTACGTAGCATTGTGGAGCAGGAAGATTTGGAGATGCCAGTGGGTAGCTACGATATCAACTCAGCTAGTCTGACTCAGACTTATGATTTGATTGTTTCCACCGTTGTCCTTATGTTTCTGCAGGCGGAGCGAATTCCGGATATTATCCGAAATATGCAAGAGCATACAGCGCTTGGCGGCTACAATCTCATCGTCTGTGCCATGGATACAGAAGACTTCCCATGCTCTGTGCCCTTTCCTTTTACTTTTAAGGAAGGTGAGCTTGCCGAGTATTATAAAGGCTGGGAGCTGGTTAAGTACAATGAAAATCCTGGTCACCTCCATCGACGTGATGAAAACGGCAATCGAATTCAGCTGCGCTTTGCGACTATGCTGGCTAAAAAGGTTCAGTAGAAGACAGTAGGACAGAAGTTGATTTTTGAAAATTTAGCTTTGCTCACTTATTTTGAGGCTTAGGTTTAAAAGGTCTGGGAGACAATTTAAATTGTCTCAGATTCAATATTTTTTGAACGTAATAAAGCTAGACTGAGGCATTTTTGTCTCAGTTTTTTTATTTTAGTAAAAAACTTTAGAAATATTTTAGAATTTCTTGAGAAATATCTGAAGTTTGGAGGCTATACTAGAAAGTGCAAGGAGGAGAGAAAAAAGCTGGAAGCAACAGGACAGCTGATGGAAACTTTAGTTTTTCTTTAAGTGTGAGTCTAGACCAGATCACTTTTAAAAGCAGACTGAAAGATCTTACTCTCTCCTCTTGCGGCAATTTTTTCCAGACCTTCAGTTTTCTGTTGACGAGGAAAAAAGAATATGTTAAAGTAAATGAGTAAAATAAAAAAGTCAATTATATTTTACTTAAGATAAAAGGAGGAACTCATGAAGAAAAGAACGAAAATCATTCTAACTTCTACGTTGACTGTGACCGGTCTAATCTTGGCTGCCGGTGGCTACTGGGCTTATAAGACCTTTGTCCCTCAGGAGACACCGATCGATAAGAATGCCACAGTGAGGACCAATTACTATCAGGCCATCAATAAAAAATGGCTAGAAAAGGCAGAAATCCCTAGCGACCAGCCGTCTAACGGTGTGTTTTATGAACTGAACGAGCAGGTCAAGGATAAGATGAAGGCGGATGTCAAAAACCTAGTCTCTGGTAAAGAAGAGTCGACGATTGAAGGCATGCCTGAGTTTATCAAATACTACCAGCAAGCGACGGACTTCAAGCAGCGGGAAAAGGATGGCTTAGATCCTCTCAAGTCCTATCTCAAGGAAATTGAAGACTTGTCCGATCTGAAGGACCTAGCTGGCAAGGCTGTTGACTGGGAAAAACGCGGTTTGGCTCTGCCGTTTACCTTTGAAATCAGTTCTAACCTAGAAAATACCAATCAGAAACAAGTGAATCTGTCCAGTCCAAGTCTTATGCTGCCGGATAAGAGCTACTATGAAGATGAAGGTGCTAAGAAAAGGATGATGGATCCGCTGGAAAAAGCATTCAAAGAAGCCATGCAAAAGCTGGGCTACAGTGAAAAAGAGAGCGAAAAGATTGTCAAAGAAGCCTTAGAATTTGATGGAGAACTGGCCAAGTATGCCCAAAGTAATGAAGAAACTTCGGAAATTAAAAATCTTCACCATCCTAAGACGGCTGAAGACATCAATGCTTACTCTGATACCTTTAAGTTTCACGATATTATCAATGACTATCTAGGTCAGGAATCTGGTGATGTCAATGTACCTAACCCTAAGTATTATGAAAATTTTGCCAAGGTAGTTAATGACAAGAATTTTGGCAAGCTCAAATCTTGGATGCTTGTGAAGCAGGCAGCATCAGCATCTAGTTTTCTAACCGATGACTATCGGCTGATTTTTGCAGAGTACCAAAAATCCTTGCAAGGTACTAAGGAAGCAACTTCAAAAGAAGATGCAGCATACAATCTGACAACAGGAACTTTTTCAGATGTCTTCAGTCTTTATTATGGCCGCAAATATTTCGGTGAGGAAGCCAAGCAAGAAGTGACCCAAATGGTCAAGGATATCAAGGAAGTTTATCGGGAGCGTATGCTGAAAAATGAATGGCTGTCAGAAGAAACCAAACAGAAGGCAGTCAAGAAGCTGGATACGATGAAACTCTATATCGGCTATCCTGAAAAAGTTCGCGAAGTGACTAAGGCCTTAAAAGTAGATGATAAAAAATCCTTCTTTGAAAATGCAATTGCTTTGAGTCAAGCAAAACATCAATATGATGTTGAGCACTTCTCTGAGCCAGTAGACAAGGACGAGTGGGTCATGCCTTCCTATGATATCAACGCTTACTACTCACAGGAAAATAACAGTATCAACTTCCCAGTCGCAATCCTGCAGAATCCATTCTTTGATGTTAAGCAAGAGATGGAAAAGAACTACGGCGGTATTGGTATGGTTATCGGTCACGAGATTACTCACGCCTTCGACTCAAACGGTGCAAACTTTGATGAAGAGGGAAATTTGAACAATTGGTGGACTGAAGCAGATAAGAAAGCTTTTGACAAGAAAATTGAAGCTGTTACCAAGCAGTGGGATGGTATTGAAATCTACGGTGGCAAGGTCAATGGCAAGCTTACGGTAACAGAAAATGTAGCCGATGCGGGTGGACTTTCAGCCACTCTCGAAGTTGTTAAAAAGAAATATCCAGATGCAGACTTGAAGAATTACTTTGAAAACTATGCCAATATTTGGAGAAGCAAGGCTAGTCTGCAATTTAACCAACTTCTCTTGAAGGTAGATGTTCATGCTCCTTCCGAGCTGCGGGTCAACCAGCAGCTCAAAAATGTAGAGGATTTCTATGAAACCTATCCAGAAATCAAAGAAGGTGATGCCATGTATCTGGCTCCAGATAAGCGGGTCAGCGTATGGTAAGATTACTTGTCTAGGAAAAGATGAGAAAATAATATAAGTTATGAAGCACAACCAGTTTGGTAATAGGAGAGAAGTTTGTCCTTTTTCTCCTATCCATTCTTTCCTGCAATACTTGCGTGGCTGCGGTTTGTGCCTCCGCAGCCACGTGTCTTTAAAGTCAGATTTTATCTGGCTTTTTTCTATTTTGAAATGAATTATTTATCTAGTGAATCTTACACGTCAAAAAAAATGAAATCGCTTGCAAAACCTGAAGTAAAAGGCTATACTGAATATAGTATTTAATTTTGTAATTTTTTACAAAAAAACAAAGGAGATATTTTTATGAAAAAAATATTGTTTCGTTCCTTGTTAGCTCTTTCGACCATTTTTCTCTTTCCTTTCCAAGTGGTCGAAGCCTGCACAGGATTTATTGTCGGGAAAGACCTGACGGCAGACGGCACAACGCTTTACGGTCGGACAGAGGACTTGGAGCCCAATCACAATAAGGTCTTTCTGGTTCATCCGAGAAAGACCAATGCGAGTGGTGCCAAGCTGGTCGATGAAACCAACAACTTTGAATGGACCCTGCCAGCAGAAAGTTACAAGTATACTTCGGTATCAGATGTGACCCCATCCCAAGGTATTTTTGACGAGGTTGGCTTCAATGAGTACGGAGTCTCTATTTCTGCGACAGTTTCTGCCAAGGCTAATGATGCCATCCAAAAAGTGGATCCTTATGTAGCAAATGGTTTGGCAGAGTCTATCTTGACAACCGTCGTTCTGCCTCATGTTCAGACTGCCCGTCAGGGTGTGGAGCTGATGGCACAGATCGTCAGAGAGCAGGGAGCAGCAGAGGGGAATATTATCACCATTGCTGATAAGACCGGTGTCTGGTATATGGAAATCCTATCTGGCCACCAATATGTTGCGATTAAATTCCCAGATGACAAGTATGCTGTCTTTCCTAATACTTTCTTCTTAGGCAGTGTTGACTTTGACGATACAGAAAACGTCATTGCCTCAAAAGGTGTTCAGGATGTAGCCAAGCAAGCTAACTCTTATAAAGAAATTGACGGCAAATTCCACATTTCTCAGTCCTACAATCCACCGATGGCAGAGGCAGATCGTTCGCGTGCCTGGGCAGGTATCACCGGTCTAGATTCAAATGCGGCCGTGTCTTATAACGACTCTTACTTTGACCTCATGCACTCCACAGACAGAAAGATCAGTGTAGCAGATGTCATGGCTATGCAGCGCAATCGCTTTGAGGGTACTCAGTTCAAACCGCTGGACCAAATGGAGCTAGATGGTAAGGGGCTGCCACAACGCGGTACGACAGACCCTGTTTACAAATATCCGTTGGGCAATCCAAATGTTATGGAAGCTCATATCTTCCAGCTCAAAGATGGCGTTCCAGCCAATATGGGCGGAGGCACTATGTGGCTGGCGGTAGGCAGTCCGCGCTTCTCACCTTACCTGCCTTATAATGGGAATATCATGGATACTTACGATGCATATAAGGTCAACACAACTAGCTACAGTCCAGACTCTTGGTACTGGGTAGCATCTCATATCTACGATATGGCGGCCAAGCATCAGGACCTCTTTGGCACTTCTGTTCAAGACAAATGGAAGGCTTTGGAAGCCCGCTTTATTGAGGAGCAAAATGCTCTGGATGCAACCAATGCAGCTCTGCCAGACTCTTCAGCCAAAGTTACAGAGGAAACACAAGCTCGAGCAGCTCAAGTCTTTAAGGAAATGAAAGAGCTAGAAGCTGAAATGGAGGCTAAAATCAAGGGAGCAACAAAAACAACTCCATCTAGCTCCAGCAAAGATTCTAGCAGCTCTTCGTCATCTCAAAGTTCGTCAAGTTCTTCCTCTTCAGCAACTTCTAGCAGTTCTGACACACGGACGGAAGTCAATGTAGAAGATGACAGCTTGGTAGATGTCGCAACTGGCATTCGTTTGAAAAATGCTGACTTGGTCAAGGCCGGTCTTCAGCTGTCAGTGAAAAAACTAGAAAGCAAGATTCAGCCGACAGATACCTATGACATTAGCTTGATCGATCCGAATGGTCAGCCGGTGCATCAGGTCAGTCCAACTCTTGTGACAATCCCAGTTCGCAAAGACCTGCCAGTGGATGCAGTCTATGCCCTGGATGAAAATGGCAAGCAGGTTGAGAAATTTGATGTAACGGTTAATCAAAACCAGACCATTAGCTTCACGACCAATCATTTCTCTGTTTACCAAGTGCAGTATCGAAATGAGCAGTCCGTTAAGTCTAAGAAAAAAGACCTACCATCAACAGGTGAGCAGGTCACCATCATGGGACTCGCAGGCTTGATTATCCTAGCGGGAGTCTTCTTCCTTTTGAAGAAAACAAAGAAAAACTAATCTAAAATAAAAAGAAGGCCGAGCAATATGTTCGGCCTTTCTTGGTGAAAAAACGATTTTTGTTCAGGCTATCCTTTAAGCTAGAGCCTTTATTTCAAATAATCATAGTTATAAGTCGTCAAAATGATGTCAGTGAGTTCTTCAGGTTCTTCTTGAGCTCCGCCGGCTATCCAAAGAGAAATAATCCCCTCAACACTGGATAGGAAGATTTCCAAGGCGTATTTCTGAGGGATATGAAAGTTCTCCTCTAAAAAACGCTGGGTAGCAGCCTTTTGCTTATCACTCAGAATGATAGTGGTTATGTACTCCCGAATAGCTTCGCGAAAGTCAATATAATAGCTCTTGGTCAGGGCATTGATAAGACGTTCATTAGCGCGCAGTATATGAAATTTTGCTATCATTAACTTTTTGGGATATTCGTTCTCTGCTTCAAACAAGCTATAACTAGAAAGTTGGGAAATAATTTCTTTTTTGAGACTATCAACCATCTGATACTTATCTTGGTAGTGGAGGTAGAAGGTGCCGCGGTTAATCCCAGCCCGCTTGCAGAGTTTGCTGATGGAGATAGTATCGAACCTTTCCTCAGATAGTAGCTGAATCAAGGCTTCTTTGATGTCTTCCTTGGTACTAGTTTTTCGTTTCTGGACCATTTTTTCTTCCTTTTTGCTTAAATCAACACTTTGTTGATTTTTGATTATTGCTTTTTATCTAAGCTCATTATATAATATCTGTGATTTAGAATCAACACCTTGTTGATTTAAGGAAACGAGCTTTGAAAAGGAGAGAAACGATATGGCTTACATTGAAATGAAACATAGTTTTAAACGTTATCAGGTAGGTGACACGGAGATTGTCGCCAATCATGATATTTCTTTTGAGATTGAAAAGGGGGAACTGGTCATTATCCTGGGTGCTTCTGGTGCTGGTAAGTCAACAGTGCTTAATATTCTTGGAGGTATGGATACCAATGATGAGGGAGATATCCTGATAGACGGCCAGAATATTGCTGACTACAATTCCCACCAGCTGACGGACTATCGCCGCAATGACGTGGGCTTTGTCTTTCAGTTTTACAATTTGGTGCCCAACCTGACGGCCAAGGAAAATGTCGAATTGGCTTCTGAAATCGTCAAAGATGCTCAAGATCCAGTGGCCGTTCTAACCGCAGTTGGTATGGAAAATCGCCTCAATAATTTTCCAGCGCAGTTGTCAGGTGGGGAGCAGCAGCGGGTCTCTATTGCTCGGGCTGTGGCAAAAAATCCTAAGATTTTGCTCTGCGATGAGCCGACAGGGGCTTTGGACTACAATACCGGCAAGCAAGTGCTGCAAATTTTACAGGATATGTCCCGCAATCAAGGAGCGACGGTGATTATCGTGACCCACAATGTTGCCTTGGCTCCCATTGCTGACCGGGTTATCCGCATGCACGATGCGAGAGTCAAGAGTGTTACAGTCAATGAGCAACCACAGGATATAAGTACATTGGAGTATTGATATGAAGAGAAAGATTTATTGGAAAGATATTCTGCGCTCCTTCACTAGCTCTAAAGGACGTTTCCTATCTATTTTAATCCTCATGATGCTGGGCTCTTTAGCTCTCGTGGGGCTCAAGGTCGCTCCTCCCAATATGCGCAGAACAGCAACAGATTACTTGAAAGAGCGGCGAACCATGGACTTGGCTATTATGGCGGACTATGGTTTGGATAAGGCGGATCAGAAAGAGCTGGAAGCTATTAAGGGAGCTGATGTCGAGTTTGGCTATCTGACAGATGTCACCGTGGACGAGGAGGCCCTCCGAGTATTCTCAGATACCAAGGATATTTCAAACTTTCAAGTGGTCTCAGGCCGTCTACCTAAGAAAGAGCAAGAGATTGCTCTGGCTAGCTTTTGGTCAAAAAAATATAAGCTTGGTCAGGAGATTGATCTGACTGAAAAGGCCGGCAGTCGGTCAGTTCTGAAAAACAAGACCTATAAGATTGTAGGATTTGTCAACTCGGCAGAGCTCTGGTCTGATAGAAATCTGGGCAATGCGACTAGTGGCAGCGGGGCTTTATCTGCCTATGCTGTAGTCAGCCCCAAGGCCTTTGATACAGATGTTTACAGTATTGCCCGCCTGCGCTATCATGATTTAAAAAAGCTGGCTCCCTTCTCTGAAAGTTATCAGGAGCGTTTGGAGCAGCACCAGACAGCTTTGGACAAGAGCCTTGAAGATAACAGAGTGGTCAGGTTTAAGCAATTAGAGGCAGATGCCAAAAGCACCATTCAGAAGGGCCAAGATAAGATTGCTCAGGCTGAGAGCGAGCTGACCCAAGGTAAAAAGCAATTAGAGCAAGCTCAGAGTCAGCTAGACCAGCAAAAAAACCAGCTAGCAGCAGCTCAATCCGCTTCTATCCTCCCTCCTGCACAGCTCAGCCAGAGCCAGCAGCAGATTCAGGAAGCTGAGTCCCAGCTCAATCAGAAAAAATCTGAGCTGGCACAGGCGGAGAAAGACTTATCAGCTAGCAAGGACAAGCTAGCTGACGCTAAGGCAGACCTGAATCGTTTGAAAGAGCCGGCCTATCATAGCTATGACCGAAAGTCTCTGCCAGGTGGGAATGGTTATCATATGTATAAAAACTCCATGAATAGTATTGCGTCGATTGGTAATATTTTCCCGGTGGTGCTCTATCTGGTGGCAGCTATGGTGACCTTTACCACCATGACTCGCTTTGTCGATGAGGAGCGAACAAATGCAGGTGTCTTTAAGGCTCTAGGCTATCATAGCCGAGATATTATTCGCAAGTTTGCTCTTTACGGTTTGGTGGCGGGGAGTCTAGGTACTTTCATAGGGATTCTGCTGGGACATTATTTCTTGTCTGGAGTGATTTCTTCTATTATTACCAGAGGGATGGTGCTCTCTGCCCCTCATGCATATTTTTATATTTCCTATAGTATACTGGCCCTTGGACTTTCCCTTCTATCCAGTGTTCTCCCTGCCTATTTGGTGGCAAGACGGGAGCTGACAGAAGAAGCAGCCCACTTGCTTTTGCCCAAGCCACCGGTCAAAGGCTCCAAGATTTTCTTGGAAAGACTGACCCTTATCTGGCGACGTCTTAGCTTTACTCAGAAGGTCACAGCACGCAATATCTTTCGCTATAAGCAGCGGATGTTTATGACCATCTTTGGTGTGGCGGGTTCTGTTGCCTTGCTCTTTGCCGGCCTAGGACTCCAATCTTCTATTGGTGGTATTCCCAAACGTCAGTTTGAGGAGATTCTGCGATACGACTTGATTGTTGCTGTCAATCCTGGGGAGAATCAAGCCGAACAAGACAAGCTGAAAAAGATGCTGGCAGATGACTCGATTGCTGACTATCAGGAGATCTACAGTGAAACCTTGACAGAGAAATACAAAGGAAAAAAAGAGACAGAATCAGTCACTTTAATGGTTACGGACAAGGAAAATTTTGAACCTTTTATTTCCATGGAAAGTCCTGACAACCAGCAAAAGCTGACTCTCAAGGACGGTGTAGTTGTTTCGGATAAATTGGCCCGCATAGCTGGAGTTAGCCCCGGTGGCAGTATAGAGTTGGGTGGCAAGTCTGTCAAGCTCGCAGCAGTCAATGAGAATCATTTTGGTCATTTTGCCTTTATGAAGGCAACTGACTACCAGAAGATTTACGGCAAAAAGCCCGAGAAAAATGCTTACCTAGTGCGACTCAAGGACTCTTCTAGTAAAAAAATTGTGGACAAGGCCAATGAATTTATGAGCCTCAAGTCTGTCAAAAGTGTCTCACAAAACGCTAGCATGGTGAAGCAGTTCAACGTCCTAGCTGATTCTCTTAATAATACGATGCTGGTTTTGGTTCTGATTTCCATTCTTTTAGCAGTCGTCATTCTCTACAATTTGACAAATATCAATGTAGCTGAGCGGATTCGCGAGCTGTCCACTATCAAGGTTTTGGGCTTCCATAATAAGGAAGTGACCCTCTATATCTATCGAGAGACCATTATTTTGTCACTAATTGGGATGGCAGTTGGGCTTCTAGGCGGTTTCTTCCTGCATCGTTTTTTGATTGAGAAAGTTGCGCCTAGCATTATCAGCTTAAATCCTCAAGTAAGTCCCTCAGTCTATCTGTTTCCTCTAACTGCGGTGACTCTTATCCTGACCTTGCTTGGCTTCTTTGTCAACTACCGCCTCAGACGGGTGGATATGCTGGAAGCACTCAAATCTGTTGATTGATAAAAAAACACTTTAAAACTTTCACTCACTTGATGGGTGGAAGTTTTTTTGAACTTTGATATAATATTCCTTGTAAAGAAAGAGAAAGATATACGATGACACGAAAAATTGCCTTATTATCCGATGTGCATGGGAATAGCACAGCCCTGGAAGCAGTACTGGCGGATGCGGAAAGCCAGCAAGTTACAGACTATTGGTTTTTGGGGGACTTGCTCCTGCCAGGAACCGGTCGCAAAAATATCTTAGATAGGATGGAGCAGCTGCCCATCAGCCTCCAGGTCAGGGGAAATTGGGAAGACAGTCTCTGGCATGCCCTGCACCAAAAGTTAGACTTGACACGTCCCAGCCATCTCTACCTGACCCGGCTTTGCCATTTTGTCCTAGAGGAAATTCGTCCAGAAGAGATTGACCGTATGCAGGAACTTCCTCTGCAGATCTTGACAGAAGTGGAGGGATTGAAGATTGCGGTCAGCCACCATCTGCCAGATAAGAATTGGGGGCGGGAGCTGATTCATATTGGCGAGCAGAGCGATTTCGATCGACTTTTTGAGGGGAATGACTGCGCTATCGCTGTTTATGGGCATATTCACCAGCAGTTTCTCCGTTACGGAACTCAGGGACAGTTGATCATCAATCCCGGCTCTATTGGTCAGCCGTTCTTTCTAGATTCGGCTTTGCGTCAGGACTTGCGAGCCCAGTATGCCATTTTAGAGATTGATGAGACGGGTCTGGCTGATGTCGACCTGAGGCGCGTGGCCTACGATGTAGAGCAGGAGCTGAGATTGGCTCGGGAGCTCCACTTGCCTTACTATGAGATTTATCGGGAGAGCTTGGTCAATGGTATTCACCATACTCATAACCACGACCTGTTGCGGGAAATCAGTGAGCGGGAAGGCTATGCTGACGATATTGCAGCTTTCTTAAAGTCCAGTCGTAACTCTTGAAGTTACACCCTTTTTGAGATATAATAGTGAGAGAAAATGATGAGGGAGGAGAAAAAAATGCAGATTTCTAGCCGTTTTACCATTGCCACCCATATGCTGATTGTTCTGGCTTTGGAGGGAAAAAAACAAAAACTGACAAGTGATATCCTTGCTGGCAGTGTCGGCGTCAATCCAGTTATTATTCGCAAGACCCTGTCCCAGCTCAAGAATGCCGGGATGATTACCGTTGCTCGTGGGACTGGAGGAGCAGAGATTGCCAAAGATTTAAAAGATATTAGCCTTTTGGACGTCTATAGCGCGGTTGAGTGTCTGGGCAAGAGCGGCCAGCTCTTTAGCTTTCATGATAAGCCCAATCCAGACTGTCCTATCGGCAAGAACATTCACAATGTCTTAGACGACCGCTTGGCGGCTATTCAGGCAGCCATGGAGGCTGAGTTGGCTCAGACCAGCCTTGACGAGGTCGTCGCAGCAACCGAAAAAGAAATTAAAGAACAATCTGTTTCCTAGTGAGCAGATTGTTTTTTGTTAAGAATTTTCCAAGATGTAATTGTTGACATTACATTAAGATGTGTTATACTAGTAGATGTAACAAAAATAATTACAATTTAAAATAATCTTTCGGAGCAAATGGAGATGTGGAAAACCATATCAAGGAACGTATTTCTACTTTGAGAAAATAAAAAAAGATTGAGCAGGAGCACTGCAGACATTTAAAATTAAAGAGAGGAGAAAAAACATGACTTTTGAATATGAAAGCAAGATTTATCTAGGAGAGGTGGCACTTTATGTGGCTGACCTAGCAAGACAAAGGGATTTTTATCAGAGTGTTTTAGGGCTGGAGCTTTTGGAAGAGCAGGACGGACAGGTGGCTTTGGGCAGGAACGGACAAGCGCTGGTGAGGCTCTTAGCGACTAGTGACCCTCAGATCGTTAAGTCGGCTTATGGTCTTTATCATCTGGCGCTTTTGCTTCCGAGCCGTCAAGCCTTGGCGGATATCCTGAAGCACTTATCCGAAAATAAAGTTCCTATGGTTGGAGGAGCGGATCACGGTTATAGTGAAGCCATTTATCTGGAGGACCCAGAAGGCAACGGCATTGAGCTTTATCGGGATAAACCTCAGGATGATTGGGATATTCGAGAAGATGGCCGCATTATCGGAGTGACAGAAGCGCTCGCGGCTCAAGAAATCTATGAACTAGGTCAGGAAGTCCAACCATTTAGTATTGCAAAAGGCACTCGTATGGGCCATGTCCATCTATCTGTGAAAAATAGCAGAGCAGCCAGTCATTTTTACCAAAAGCTTCTAGGCTTGGAGGACAAATTTTCTGTACCTTCTGCTAGCTGGCTGGCATCAGGTAACTACCATCATCATTTAGCAGTCAATGAATGGGGAGGCTCTCACTTGAATCATCGTCAACCGATGCAACTGGGACTAGCCTATTTTGAAGCGCAAGTAGAAGGAAAAGAAGAGCTAGTATCTATTTATGAAAATGCTCTGGACTTGCAGGCGCCAGTCCGATGGATTAGCTCCCAAGAGCTAGAAGTCACAGACCCAGATGGGATTGTGGCAAAAATTAAGACAAGAGTGGTATAATAAGGCATATCAAGAAGCTAAAAGAAAGAAAAACCATGTACAAGACTTATTATGCATCACCGATTGGCCGGATTCTCATCTTGACAGACGCAAATGCCTTGTTGGGACTTTGGTTGGAGGGTCAGAAATATTTTGGGGCAGGCTATGATTTGGAGCAAGCGCAGCAGGAGGAGACAGAAGTCAGCCGATGCGTCTCTGATTGGTTGGACGCTTATTTTAAGGGAGAAAATCCTGCGACAGATGAGATTCCATTGGCGCCTCAAGTTACAGAGTTCAGAAGCAAGGTTTTGACAGTGCTGCAGAAGATTCCCTATGGGCAAACGGCTACCTATTCAGATATTTTGCGGGAATTGCAGGCTGAGTATGGAAAGATTGGCTCGGCTAGAGCAGTCGGTGGTGCCATTGGTCATAATCCTATTTCCCTGCTGATTCCCTGCCATCGGATTGTCGGAAGCGACGGCAGATTGACCGGTTATGCTGGCGGTCTTGATAAAAAAGCCTTCCTACTGGAGTTGGAGACTGGGGAGAAGACTGAATAAATCTTTCTACTCAAGACTTTTATCATTTTACTGGTAAGAGTCTTTTGCTTGCATTAATAAACTAAAAAACCCCTTTGTCAGCTGCTGTGAGTGACAAAGGGGTTTTTCGTTAGTCGATATGCCATTGTGTAGTCAACCATTCTGCAAAGGCAGCATAGCGCTCTTTGAGAGCTTCATGATGACCGTAAGGGTCAAAGGCGGAGCAGGTGGTAAGGATTTCTTTCTGAATCAAGCGATGAATTTCTGCAGCATAAAAAGGAGCTTTGGAAAGTCGGTTCGAGTGATTCGCGCCTTCAGTCTTTCCATTCTGCAAATAGACTAGACAGTCCTTGTTTTTCAACTCCTGTGTCCGACAATAGTCGGTAAAACCCGGGTACCAAAAGGAACCGCAGATAGAAAAGACACAGGGAACTTCGCAGACACTGTAGAGACTGTAAACAGCCGCTAGTCCACCGAGAGAGTAGCCACCATAGGCAATTCTCTTGTCATCCAATCGGTAGTGCTGTCTGATTTCGGCTAATATACCGTTGAATAGTTTCTGATGGTAACTATCTGCTCTGCCACCAAAATCAGGATTGCTAGGCTTTAGAGCATTGGCTTTCCAGGGTGTATAATCGTCCAGCCTGTTGTTTGATATCAGTCCGATCAAGATTACCGATGGAGAAAGCCTGCTTAGGTAGTTTATCTGTCCATCATTTAGCAAGATTGCTGGATAAGGTCGTAATCTGTCATAATCTTGGGGCAGGGCAATATTGACAGTGATACCTTCCCAGACAAAGGTATTATTTATTGACAAAGTCATTGATTTTCTCGAGTGAGTAAATTACAGCAGGACCGTAATCCATGAACTCATCATAGGAGATGGTCATAATCTTCTGATTCTTGACCGCTGGGACATCTTCCAGAACGGGATTAGCTTTCATTAGATCAACTGCTTGTTCATCCATGGCCTTGTTACGGTCGCTGGTTACATAGATGATGACTTCAGGATCCATAGAGACCAGATTTTCCAAGGTCAAGTCAGAGGTTCCGGTCGCTACATTGGTATATCCGAGCTGGTTAAGCAGGCTCTCCTGCAGGGCAGATTTATAAGCACCGAAAGTCTCATCATTGTAGGCACACATGATGAGCGCTTTTTTCTTTTCACCTTGGCCAGCTTTATTGGCCTTCTTGACAGTGTCAATTCTTGTCTGCAGCTGGTCAGCATACTGATTGGCCTTGTCTTGGACATTAAAGATGGTTCCTATATTCTTGACATCTTCAACGATATTTCCTAGGTCTTGCTTGGTATTGGACAGGGAAGCCTTCTGTGTGTAGACAGGGATTTTGTTTTCATTCCAGGCACTGACTGTCCCCAGAGACTTCTCAGAAAACATCATGTTTCGGCCAAGAAGAGCATCTGGCTCATAAGATAGCACAGTTTCCTGTGATACGGTTTTCTTGTCGCCGACTTGCGGAATGGAAGCAATATCAGCCTTGTATTTATCTGTGACATCGTTGTCTGGATTGAGCATACCGGCGATTTTGTCTTTCAATCCTAGTTCAATCAGGATTTCGGTTGTCGAAAGGTTGTTGGTGATGACCTTTTTTGGTGCCTTTTCAAAGACCTGATCAATCTCTTTTCCTTCGGCATCGTAAGTTTTGATTGTCACAGGATATTTTGTTTCTGCTGTGCTCTTTTTCGCGCTTTGTGTTTTGGAGGAAGATTGTGAGAATGAGCTTTCTTTCGTACTTTCCTTAGATGAAGAATTGCAGGCTGCCATTGTCAGTGCAGCAGTTGCGACGAGTAAGATACTGAGTGTTTTTTTCATATTGCCTTCCTTTCTTGGGCTTGGATCTTGTATAGATAAAGCTGAGAGTAGACTCTTATAGATACTGAATCATGGCCTGTCGATCCTTGGTCCAGATCACTTTACTCTGAATGCCGTAAACGGCTTGCAGTGAATCATGGGTGATGGCCTCCTTTGGAGCGCCTTGGTATGCAATCTCACCTCCCTTCATGAGGTACAAATAATCTGAATACCGACAAGCCAGTTGGATATCGTGTAAAACAGCTAAAACATTGATGTTCAGGTCTTTGACTATACGCAGCATATCCAGCTGGTATTTGATGTCCAGATGATTGGTTGGCTCGTCTAGGAGCAGTAGGCTTGGCTGCTGGGCCAAAGCGCGTGCCAGCAGGACTCTTTGCTTCTCACCACCAGACAGGGATAGATAGGTTCGCTCTCCCTTATCTAGCATGTCCACCTGCCTCAAGGCATGACGGACGAGGGCGTAGTCTTTTTCGCTCTCTTTTTGAAAAAGGGACAGATGCGGAGTCCTGCCCAGCATGACGATTTCTTGGACGGTGCAGTCAAACTGAAGATGGTTAAACTGAGTTACAACGGCTATTTTCTGGGCTGCTTTTTTTATGCTGACCTGTTCAAGTGGCCTTCCGTTTAGATAAATGTCCCCACTGTCGGGTTTGATTTGGCGGTAGATTGTTTTGAGCAGACTAGTTTTGCCGCTTCCGTTGGGTCCTAAAATAGTGTGAAACTGATTTCCATCGACCTTGAGTGAAATCCCTTTTAAAATCTCTTTTTGGCCAATAGAATAGTGGATATTTTGGCAAGTTAGATCCATATCAGCTGCTGACCTCCTTTCGGCTTTTGGCTACAATGTAGATAAAGAAGGGGGCGCCGACCAAAGAGGTGAAGATCCCAATCGGTAGCTCGGCATTTTTGACCAAAATTCGAGCTAAAACATCTGCCCAGACAAGAAAGAGAGAGCCGAGCAGGGTAGCGATAGGAAAGAGCCTTTTGTAGTTGGTACCGACTAATCTTCGAGCAATGTGCGGAGTGATTAGTCCGACGAAGCCGATAATACCGCAGCAGGCAACTAGCACCGCAGTCATGACTGCGACAACTGTGATATAAAGGAACCAGTAAAAATGTAGAGGCACTCCCAGTGTCAGAGCTGCTTCGTCCCCCATCATCATAGTATTGAAAATACGATACTGGGAACAGAAAAACAAAAAGGAGAGACCAACAACAAGAGCCGGCAAGACAAGATCTGACCAAGAAGTTCCGGCCAGTGAGCCCATAGTCCAGAACTTGATTGTCATAAGGCTGTCAGCATTAGCACCGACAGAAATGATAAAGTTGGAAAAGGCGATAAAAAGGGCATTTACAACTGTTCCTGATAAAATCAGACTGCTCGTCGTTATTTTTCCCTGCATGGATGCTATAAAAAGTACCACTGCCGATGCCAGAATGGCTCCTATAAAGGCACCTGTGCCAGTAATGGATTTGAGCCCTAAGATAATGCTCAGTGTGGCTCCGAAGGTTGCACCCGCTGAAATTCCTAGGATATAAGGCTCTGCGATGGGATTATTGACAGTAGATTGCATGACGCTGCCACAGACAGACAGCCCAGCACCAGCTAGGATTCCCAAAAGCACTCTTGGAACCCGCATGTTCCAAACAATAGCGATTGTAGACGGCGATAGTTTGCCTGTGCCGAGGTAAAAACCGAACTTGCTGAAAATAATCTGGTAAGTATCTTGTATGTCAATAGTAACTGATCCCAAAGAAACAGCTAAAAAGAGGGAAAAAGCCAGAAAAATGATGAGAAGCAAGAGCAGGCAGATATAGCGAGAAAATCCGTGATTTTCTGACCTTTTGAAGAGCATCCAGACCTCCTTAATAGCAAAGATTAGAATTTTTAGACAATTTCATAAAAAATTATAACATTTTTAAATAAGAAGGGCAAGAAGGGATAAAAACCTCTGATATGATAAGGATTTGTGATGCATTCTCTTCTCAATGATGAAAATACGTTTCTGGTGTAAGAACTGGTTAGTGCGGAGCAAATGAGTTCTTTGGAAAGTCTCTGACAGCTCACATCATTAGAGGAAAAGCAGGTGAACCTAAATGAATTAGTATAATTACTAGGAAACAAGAAAAAACGACAGAAACTTTTCCATCGTTTTTTTGAAATTATAAATGCGTAAGAACTGAGATAGCTATAACGATGTTTAACAATGATAGCTCAAAGAACCAAAAGGCCTTTGCCAAGCCCAATAATCATTCAAGACATAATATATGCTTATAAAATTCTATTCAAAATACAACAAGTCCTTGCTAGTTTCTGTGAAGAGTTCAAAACCATTCTTAGTGACATGGCCGCAGTCTTCGATGCGGACACCGACCTTGCCAGGGATGTAGATACCAGGCTCAACAGAGAAGCACATGCCTTCTTCGATGACCATGTCGTTGCCCTCCATGATAGATGGAAATTCGTGAACATCCATACCAATACCGTGGCCGAGGCGGTGATTGAAATACTCACCATAGCCAGCTTTTTCGATGACTTGCCGAGCGGCACGGTCTACTTCATGAGCTGTGACACCTGGCTTGATAAAGTTAAGAGCAGCTTGCTGGGCTTCCAATGTCAGATGGTAGATATCTTTTTTGAACTGGTCAGGCTGGCCAACAGCAACAGTCCGCGTCATATCGCTGGCGTAGCCATTGACCATACAGCCGAGGTCAAAGAGCAGGAGGGCGTTATTTTCGACTTTATTTGCACCGGGAATGCCGTGCGGATTGGCTGCATTATTTCCCGTCAGCACCATGGTTTCAAAGCTCATCTCATAGCCTTCGCGCTTGATGGCAAAGTCAATCTGAGCGATGATATCTGTTTCAGTATTGTCCAGTGAGATATTGTCAAAACCTATATTGACAGCCTTGTCAGCATATTGCCCAGCTACCAGCATTTTCTGTATTTCATCAGCAGACTTAATCAGGCGCAAGCGGTTGACGTAAGGAGTCAGGTTGGTAAATTCTGCACTATCAAAGACAGTTTTCAATCCATGATATTTGGTCAAAATCAAGTTATCAAACTCAAGAGCGACAGTCTTGAAGGAGTGAGCCGGCAGGGCAGCTTTAATCTTCTGCCAAGGATTTTCAGAGTCCATATAGCCAAGGACTGAAAAGGGAACAGAACCTGAAGCACGCTCAACTTCTAAAGCTGGCACGAAGAGCAGGGGCTCATGGTCAGGATAGACAAACAAAAACATCTGCCGCTCATGCGGGTCGCTGTAGAAACCAGTCAGATAATTGATAGTGACTGGATCAGACAGAACAGCAGCATCTAGCTTCTCATTCTCAAGATAGTGGGTGATTTGTTGAATTTTTGTCATGGTCACAACCTTCTTTCTATGCCTCTATTTTGGCAAAAAATGTCAAAAAAAGCAAGACTTTTCAAAAACTTATCAAAATACTTGAAAGTGTTTACAAGAAGTGATAAAATGGTGAATGTAGGAAAGTGAAAACGATATTTTCAATAGAAGAAAGGAAACTATATGAACACAGACGACACAGTAACTATTTATGATGTCGCCCGTGAAGCGGGAGTTTCGATGGCGACAGTCAGTCGAGTAGTGAATGGAAACAAAAACGTCAAAGAAAACACACGTAAAAAAGTTTTAGAGGTCATTGACCGTCTTGACTATCGTCCAAATGCAGTAGCACGAGGACTAGCCAGCAAGAAGACTACAACTGTCGGCGTTGTCATTCCAAATATTACCAATAGCTATTTCTCAACCTTGGCAAAAGGGATTGATGATATTGCCGAAATGTATAAATACAACATTGTCTTGGCTAACAGTGATGAGGATGATGATAAGGAAGTATCCGTTGTCAATACCCTCTTTTCTAAACAGGTGGATGGCATTATTTTCATGGGCTATCATCTGACGGAGAAAATTCGCTCAGAGTTTTCACGTTCACGTACACCGGTCGTTTTGGCGGGTACTGTCGATGTGGAGCATCAACTTCCTAGCGTCAATATTGACTACAAGCAAGCAACGGTTGATGCTGTAGAATTACTGGCTAAGCGCAATAAGAAAATTGCCTTTGTCAGCGGACCGCTTGTAGATGATATCAACGGGAAAATCCGTCTATCAGGCTATAAAGATGGCTTGAAGAACAAGAAACTTTCTTACAGCGAAGGCTTGGTTTTTGAGTCTAAATATTCTTATGATGATGGCTACCACTTGGCAGAGCGTGTCATTGCTTCCAAAGCAACAGCGGCTTTTGTCACAGGAGATGAACTGGCAGCAGGCCTCTTAAATGGTCTGTCTGATCAAGGCATCAAGGTTCCAGAAGATTTTGAAATCATTACCAGTGATGATTCGCAAGTAGCTCGTTTCACTCGTCCTAACCTTTCCACAATCGGTCAGCCCCTCTATGACATCGGCGCTATCAGTATGCGCATGCTGACTAAGATTATGCATAAGGAAGAATTGGAAGAACGCGAAGTTCTCCTAGCTCACAGCATTAGCGAGCGTAAATCAACTCGGAAATAAGCGGTGTTCTGCAAGTCTGATTAGGAACTTCTCTGAACTTGAAAAGCGAGTGAAGAGACTAAGTCAATGACTGCTTTAATGGAGTTTCATGATTATGAAGCGAGGCTGAGGTATAGTACCTCAGCTTTTTTGTGTTTCCGTTCAGCTAGAGCGTTTTCTATATGCTATCAGGCTTTGGATGGATTTTTTACCCCTTTTGCCCTTGTGGATTTCCTTTTTATTTTATTTTAGGTATAATAGGAAGTATGAAAGTATTACTGTATCTTGAAGGAAAGTCCGTTTTGGAGAAATCAGGAATCGGCCGAGCCCTCCAGCATCAGATGCATGCCTTGGATTTGGCTGGGATTCCTTATACAACGGACGTTTTAGGAGATTATGATGTGGTTCACATCAATACCTATGGTCCCCGTAGTTTGCTTCTTCTGCATGCTGCCAAGAGGGGCAATAAAAAAGTGATTATGCATGGGCATTCAACTAAGGAGGACTTTGAAAATTCCTTTATTGGATCCAATCTCTTTGCTCCGCTCTTTGGTAAATACCTGACTCACATGTATAAAAAGGCGGATTTCATTATCACGCCATCGGAGTATTCCAAGCAGCTGATCCAGTCTTATGGGGTCACTACACCCATGGTGGCTGTGTCAAACGGCATTGACCTGCCTAAGTATAAGAAAGATGCTCGCAAGGAAGAAGTATTTAAAAAGTACTTCAAGATTGAAGAGGGGCAGAAGGTGGTCGTCTGTGCTGGCCTTTATTTCCGCCGCAAGGGGATTGAGGATTTTGTAGAGGTTGCCCGCAGGATGCCAGATGTACGCTTTATCTGGCTGGGCTCTATCAATCTCTGGTTGATTCCGCGTAAGATTCGCCGGCTGGTTCTTTTTGACCACCCTGATAATGTCGAATTCCCTGGTTATTTTAAGGGAGCGGTTTTCCAGGGAGCTATGTCTGGAGCAGATGCTTTCTTTTTCCCATCCTATGAGGAAACTGAAGGAATTGTTGTCCTGGAAGCCTTGGCCAGTGAGCAGAATGTTGTGTTGCGCGATATTCCAGTTTATCATGGCTGGGTGGATGAGCGTTCAGCCGAGCTCTGTCATAACGTAGACGAGTTTGTCCAGTCTCTGAGAAATGTCTTAGATAAAAAGGTGGACAAACGCGAAGCAGGCTATCAGGTGGCTAAAAGCCGGTCTATTGACGATGTTGCAGATCAGTTAGTCAAGGCTTATCAAACAGTTTTGGAGATGTAAGATGCGTATTGGTCTTTTTACAGATACCTATTTTCCTCAGGTCTCTGGGGTTGCTACCAGTATTCGGACTTTGAAGACGGAGCTGGAAAAATTAGGTCACACGGTATTTATTTTTACGACAACGGACAAGGATGTCAATCGTTATGAGGATTGGCAAATTATTCGGATTCCCAGCGTACCTTTCTTTGCCTTTAAGGACCGAAGAGTGGCTTACCGAGGCTTTTCTCATGCCTTAGAAATTGCTCGTCAGTACCAGCTGGATATTATCCATACTCAGACTGAGTTTTCACTAGGGCTGCTGGGGATTTGGATTGCCAAAGAGCTGCGGATTCCGGTAGTACATACCTACCATACCCAGTATGAAGATTATGTGCACTATATTGCCAAGGGGATGGTCATCCGTCCTAGCATGGTCAAATATATCGTCCGTGGTTTTATGAGTGACTTGGATGGGGTTATCTGCCCTAGCGAGATTGTTTATGACCTTTTGGTTGATTATAAAATCGAAGCAGAAAAACGGGTGATTCCGACAGGGATTGAGCTGGCGAAGTTTGAGCGGCCGGAAATTTCGCGTGAGGATATCAAGAAGCTCCGTTTCAAGCTAGGACTGGCTGAAGATGAGATTATGCTGCTCAGTCTGTCCCGTATTTCTTATGAAAAGAATATTCAGGCTATCGTTGAAGCGATGCCTGCCGTCCTTGAAGAAAATGACAAAGTCAAGCTAGTCATTGTCGGTGACGGTCCTTATGCGGAAGACTTGAAAGAACTGGTTGCCAAGCTTCAGATTGAAGAAGCTGTCATCTTTACGGGGATGATTGCTCCCAGTGATACGGCCCTTTACTATAAAGCTGCGGATTTCTTTATCTCTGCCTCAACCAGTGAGACCCAAGGTCTGACCTACTTAGAAAGCTTAGCCAGCGGCACACCGATTATTGCCCATGGCAATCCTTATCTGGATAATGTTATCAGTGACAAGATTTTTGGGACCCTTTATTACCAAGAGCGGGATTTATCAGGTGCTATTTTAGAGGCGATTATTGCGACGCCTGACATGGATGAGCAGAAGTTAGAAGACAAGCTCTACGAGATTTCAGCGGAGAATTTTGGCCGCAGAGTCTATGAGTTTTATCTGGATTTAACCATTTCCAAGGATTTCCATAACGAGCTTAGCCCAGAGGAAAGTGCTGCCAAGCGTCTGGCCAAGACAGTGGCCTATTTGCCTGGCAAGGTCATTTCTCTACCAATCAACGGCTCTGTTCGTATCCTCAAAGCTTCAAGTAAGCAAGTGAAAAAAATCAGGAATATTACTAAATTATTAGAATAGAAACATGCCTTGCATCATTGCGGCAATAGCTATTTATGCAAGGTTTTATTTAGAAATAGAGGAGAAATCTTATGAAAAAATATCTCAAACAGTTGCCGTGGCTGCTTTTGTTCTATGGCATTTTCATTGCTTCAGATTGGATTTGGCAAGAGCTTTGGAGATATCTTATAGACAATACAGAAAGTATGGGAAGCGATTTGAGCTGGCTTTCTAATCTTAATTTATTTTATTATGCTTTGCTGCTTCCTTTGATTGGCGCAGTGATTGTTTATATAAATACTCGGATGCAAGGCTTTTCACTGCCCTTTCTTCTTTTGATTCCGGGGGTTCAGTATTATTACCTATTCAAAAACTTTTTTGACGGACTTTTTTACTCAGGAGACAAGATTTATAATCCAATCACTTCCACGCTTTATAATGCTAGGGATATCCATGTTTTGTTATTCCTTTCTTTGGGAGGAATGCTGTTGGCAGAGCAACATCGTAAAAAACGTCAAGCTGCGACTTTGAGTCAAGAGGCTCTAAATCGTTTTTCTGGTTTTGATGGTCAATAGCTCTTGCAAATTTTTCCAATCGTGCTATAATGTTTTCTAGAGACATATCACCTGCAGGAAATCTTTTAGAGAGCGCGTGGAGCTGGAAATCGCGTAGAGGATGCAGTTGGGACTACTCTGTTAGCTTTTATGCAAACATAAAACGGTGGCTACGTTAGAGCCAATCTGAGGTGTCCCTCTTTTTTGAGGAGCATAAATGAAGGTGGAACCACGTTGCGACGTCCTTTTATGGATGTCGTTTTTTGTTTTCATTTTTCTTTTGTTGCTTTTTGAGTGGCGAGAGATGGCTTTTCCTTTGCTACAATATTATAAAAAATAAAATGAATAAAGGAGATCTGTATGGGATTCAAATTCGAAGAAATTAAGGCTTATTTAATGAAACAGGGCTTAGATTCTAGCATAGCTGAGTCGCTGCATGCAGTCTATGGAACTCAGCGTTTGGGAGGCACTGCAAATGCCTACTTTTTAATTGTTTTTACTGAGACAGGAATCTACATCATTTCTATTACCCCTATGGGGAAATTAGGAGATATTGTAGGAGAATTTTCAGCAGAAGATATCCAAGCATATCAATTTAAGAAGCGCTTGTTCATGGGATATAAACTTAAGTTTTCGATGAATGATAAACAGAGTTTTGAATTTAATGTTAATAAGGTAATGATTGGTGCTGGCTGGCATAAAACTGAGCTACAAGAAATCCTAGAAATAAACTATTACAATAAAAGAATAGATTCTTAAAATATTTGGATGATAGATAAGGAGAAAAACATGATTAAGATTACTTTCCCAGATGGCGCTGTTCGTGAATTCGAATCTGGCGTTACAACTTTTGAAATTGCTCAATCTATCAGCAATTCCCTAGCTAAAAAAGCCTTGGCTGGTAAATTCAACGGCAAATTGATTGATACGACTCGTGCCATCACTGAAGATGGTTCCATTGAAATCGTGACACCCGACCACGAAGATGCTTTAGATATCTTGCGTCACTCTGCAGCCCACTTGTTTGCGCAAGCAGCTCGTCGTCTTTTCCCAGATATTCACTTGGGCGTTGGCCCTGCCATTCAGGATGGTTTCTACTACGATACAGATAATGAAGCTGGGCAAATTTCAAATGAAGATCTGCCTCGTATCGAAGAGGAAATGAAGAAAATCGTCAAAGAAAACTTCCCATCCATCCGTGAGGAAGTGACCAAGGATGAGGCGCGTGAAATTTTCAAAAACGATCCTTACAAGTTGGAATTGATTGAAGAGCATTCAGAAGATGAGGGCGGTTTGACCATCTACCGTCAAGGCGAATATGTGGATCTCTGCCGTGGGCCTCATGTCCCATCAACTGGTCGTATCCAAATCTTCCACCTCTTGAATGTGGCTGGAGCATACTGGCGCGGGAACAGCGACAATGCTATGATGCAGCGGGTCTATGGTACTGCTTGGTTTGACAAGAAAGACCTGAAGAAATATCTGCAAATGCGGGAAGAAGCAAAAGAACGTGACCACCGTAAGTTAGGTAAAGAGCTGGATCTCTTCATGATTTCACAAGAAGTGGGTCAAGGCTTGCCATTCTGGCTGCCAAACGGTGCGACGGTCCGTCGCGAGTTGGAGCGCTACATCGTTGACAAAGAGTTGGCTTCAGGCTACCAACACGTCTACACTCCGCCTTTGGCTTCGGTGGAACTCTATAAGACTTCTGGCCACTGGGAGCACTACCAAGAGGATATGTTCCCGACTATGGATATGGGTGATGGAGAAGAGTTTGTTCTGCGGCCGATGAACTGCCCTCACCACATTCAAGTCTATAAACACCATGTTCACTCTTACCGTGAGCTGCCAATCCGTATTGCTGAGATTGGCATGATGCACCGCTACGAAAAATCTGGTGCCCTGACTGGTCTTCAACGTGTACGTGAAATGTCCTTGAACGATGGCCACTTGTTTGTAACGCCAGAACAGATTCAAGAAGAATTCCAGCGTGCGCTGCAGTTGATTATCGACGTTTACGCTGACTTCAACTTGACAGAATATCGTTTCCGTCTCTCTCTTCGTGACCCTCAAGATACTCACAAGTACTTTGACAACGATGAGATGTGGGAAAATGCCCAAACCATGCTTCGTGCAGCCTTGGACGAAATGGGTGTGGACTATTTTGAAGCAGAAGGAGAGGCAGCCTTCTACGGCCCTAAACTTGATATCCAGGTTAAAACAGCCCTAGGAAATGAAGAAACTCTGTCAACTATCCAGCTGGACTTCCTCTTGCCAGAGCGTTTTGACCTCAAGTATGTTGGAGCTGATGGTGAAGAGCATCGTCCAGTTATGATTCACCGTGGGGTTATCTCAACCATGGAGCGCTTCACAGCCATCTTGATTGAAAATTACAAGGGTGCCTTCCCGACTTGGCTGGCTCCGCATCAAGTGACTTTGATTCCTGTTTCTAACGAAGCCCATATTGACTATGCTTGGCAAGTAGCTAAGAAGCTGCGCGACAAGGGTGTTCGTGCTGATGTGGATGAGCGCAATGAAAAGATGCAGTACAAGATTCGTGCTTCACAAACTAGCAAGATTCCTTATCAGCTCATCGTTGGTGACAAGGAAGTAGAAGACGGTACTGTCAATGTCCGCCGCTACGGTCAAAAAGAAACACATACAATACCAGTAGACGAATTTGTAGAGCAAATCTTAGCAGACATTGCTAGCAAATCCCGCGTTGAAAAGTAGAACTCATTAGATAACAATTAAACCCGAGCAATTAGCTCGGGTTTCGTTTATAGACTATTTAGGAAGATTCCTGATTTCTGCTTGATACCATTCAATTTTATTATCTAATTTTTTTAGTGACGTTTTCCAATTTTTAATTTGTTCTTGAACAAAACTACGATGCTTCTGCAGCATTTCTAAGCGTTCTTTCAGACTGCCATCACCCTGGTAGCGCAAGTCAGCATATCTCTGAATATCTTTCAAATGCATACCCGTATCTTTTAAACGCTGAATAAACTGAACCCAAGCAAGATCGTTCTCATCATAGAAACGCTGACCACTTTGATCTCTATCAACTTTAATCAATCCTCGTTTCTCATAATATCGGAGCGTATGCGTTGATAAATTCACTTTTTGGGCAAATAGACCGATTTTCATAAAAAACCTCCTTTGATTTCTTGACTTAGAGTATGGTCTAAGATTTATAATGACATTGTAATCGTTTAAGGAGGTAAATGCAAATGAAAAACAAACGATTTGAACGTGGATTGGAAAGACTCAATCAGATTGATGGTGAGGGCGGTGAGAAGGTCATTTCCTCTCTGAAAGAAATAGCTCCCGATCTAGGAGACTACATTGTAGAATTTGCTTTTGGCGATATCTACAGTCGGGAGGGACTGAATCTACAGGAGCGAGAAATCGTCACTCTTGCCAGTCTTTTAACACAGGGAGGTTGTGAAGCACAGCTGGAAGTACATATTCAAGCGGCTTTAAATGTTGGCTTAACCCCCGAAAAGATTATAGAATGCTTTTTGCAATGCATCCCTTACGTCGGATTTCCTAGAGTACTAAATGCTGTTTTTCTAGCTGATAAACTATTTAAAAAAGAATAATAAAAAGGCCGCTGACTACATCAGTGGTCTTTCTAGTTTTAATTCAAGTATTTATCCACATAATCATCAAAATCAGGATATTCATTTCGGTTCATGGCATAGAGCATTTCCCCATAGAGAGGGTCACTTGACGGGTCATCAGGTTCTAGAAGAGTAGCTATTTTCATATCATCATCTGGGAAAAGGATGGTGTAGTGATAGGTGTCACTGACAGTGATACTATAATATTTGGTATTATCTTGATAGCCTGACTTATCTATCTTATAGTGAAATTCTTTATCGCCTAGCTTGCCTGTCTTGTCATTGAAGACGATATCAATATCCTCTCCATTTGCTTTCTGAGCCTTCCATTTTCCCTGGAAGCTAGTGTGCTGACCGCAGGCGCTGAGAAAGATTAGTGTTAAGAAAGTGGTGAAAAGCAATGTCAGTTTTTTCATATCGTTCTCCTTGTCTATCCTTTGATATTATTCTACCACAAATGTTAAAAATAAAAAAGCTGAGTTGGTAAACTCAACTTTTGCACAGTAGGTCTGTATCTGAGCTACTTATTCTGCAGCTTGAGCCCAGCGTTGGGATAGCTTGCGCGAGAAGCTGGAAATGGCGAAGTTAATCAGGAAATAGATGGCAGCTACTAGTAGGTAGAGCGCGAAGACCTGTTCAGCTTCAAAATAGCGTCCCATCAGAATTTGAGCAGAACCAAAAAGTTCTTGGAGCGCAATAACAGAATAGAGCAGGCTGGTATCCTTAATCACTGTGACAAACTGAGAAATGATTGCTGGCAGCATTTTCCGAATAGCTTGAGGTAGGATGATAAAACGCAAAATCTGAAACTGAGTAAATCCTTGAGATAAGCCAGCTTCAGTCTGACCTGGGTCAATGGCATTGAGACCGCCCCGGATAATTTCTGCCAAAGCAGCAGAAGTAAAAACAGTGAAGCTGATGATACCGGCTGGCGTTGATTTAATCTGAAAGACTAAAAAGATAGTGAAAATCCAGAGCAGATTGGGTACATTACGGACAAATTCGATATAAATGCTGGCAATCAGCTTGAGCAGTTTATTTTTTCCATTTCGCATGACGGCTAGAATAGTTCCAAAAATCGTGGATAAGACAATGGAAATGAAAGAAATTTGTAGCGTTAGCCAGAGCCCCTTAAGGATAAAGAGGAGGTTGGTTGCGGTTAAGACTTTTAAAATATTTTCCATAGAGACCTCCTTAGATGCTGTAGGCTTGTTTATTGGCTTCCTCTACCTTACGTCCCCAGCTAGCTATTGGGAAGCAAAGGAGGAAGTAGAGCAGAGCTGCTCCGGCAAAGGCTGGGATGTAGTTGGAGTTCAGAGCAGACCAGGACTTGGTCACGAACATCAGATCCATACCAGAGATAATAGCGACGGTAGAAGTATTTTTTATCAGATTGACGACCTGATTGATTAACGGTGGCAGGATAATCCGAAAAGCTTGGGGCAGGATGATGTATCGCATGGTTTCTACATAGGTAAAGCCCTGAGATAGTGCAGCTTCAGTCTGTCCGCGAGGAATGGACTGGATACCTGAGCGGATGACTTCGGCGATGTAAGCACCGTGATACAGTCCTACACAGAGAACCGCAGTCCAATAGATTGAGGGCATGATGGTGTAATTGCTGACTAGCGGAAGACCGTAAAAGACAATTACAAATTGCACTAAGAGAGGTGTATTCTGATAAAACTCAACAAAAACACGAGCTAGACCACGTAGAACTTTATGCTTACCTGTGCTGATAGCTCCAAAGAAAATCCCTAGTAAAAGAGCCAAGGTCAGGGCGCCGATGGAAATAGCTAAGGTAAAGAGGAATCCTTGGAAAAACTTGCCAAAGTCCGCAAAGTAGGCCTGCCAAGAAGAAATACTAAAACTCATGGGGTCTCCTTTCTAATCATCTGTTGAAGCAGATGGTTTTAAATCATATTTGTCATAAATTTTCTGCAGACTGCCGTCTTCCTTCCATTTAGAGATTAGGCCATCTACATAGTCATTCAATTGAGTATTGGATTTTTTTGTTACCACACCATAATCAGCTTTTTTGAAGCTGTAATCCAGAATGTTTGACTTGGAGCTTACATAGCCGGTCAGGATGGACTTGTCAACAGAAATGGCATCAATACGGTGAGCCCGCAAGGAAACAGCAAGTTCAGGATAGGAGCCTAACTCCACATATTTGAAGTTGAGCTTTTTCTCTTGGGCGATTTCTTCCAGCAAGGTTTGAGTAATAGAGCCTTGGACGACGCCAATAGTCTTGTTATTCAAGTCCTTGACGTCAGTAATTTTGCTGGATTTATTAACTAGAAAACCAGAAGCATCTGTGTAGTAAGGGGTTGTAAAATTATAGATTTCCTTACGCTCATCTGTGATGGTAAAGGTCGCAATAACCATGTCAACTTGCCCATTGTCCAGAAGGGGCCCGCGTGTTTGTGCGGTAACTGGGACGTAGTTGATTTTGACGCCTAGTTCCTTGGCAATTTTCTTTGCAATATCGATTTCTAGACCGCTGTAGGAATTACTATCAGGATTGAGGTAACCAAAGTTAGGTACATCCTGCTTAACACCGACATTGAGGACTCCGCGTTTCTGGATAGCCTTGACCTGTTGGCTGGTAGTGGAATCGGCTTGTGCAGGAGCCACATGAATCAAGCCTAGAGTCAGAAGGAGTAAGAGTAGGCTGATGATTATTTTTTTAAGTTTCATAGGTCTTCTCCTTTTTAAGAAAGCACGTTATCACTCTCGTGGTTGATAATTTTACTGAGAAACTGCTTAGCGCGAGGCTCGGTAGGATTGTCAAAGAAAGCATCAACATCAGTAGTATCCACCAGCACTTCACCGTCTGCCATGAAGATAATACGGTCAGCTACCTCACGAGCAAAGCCCATTTCGTGTGTAACCACAATCATGTTCATGCCGTCTTTGGCTAATTTTTGCATAACAGCCAGAACATCCCCGATTGTTTCAGGGTCTAGGGCAGAAGTTGGTTCATCAAAGAGCAGGAGCTCAGGATGCATGGCTAAACCTCGGGCAATGGCAATCCTTTGCTTTTGTCCACCGGACAGCATGCCTGGATAAGAGTCTTTCTTGTCCCACATGTTGACAAATTCTAGATATTTTTGAGCGATTTTTTTAGCTTCTTGTTTATCCATTCCTAGAACTTTAATAGGTGCCAAGGTAACATTTTCTAACACCGTTTTGTGGGGGTAAAGATTAAAATGTTGAAAGACCATTCCGACTTCTTTGCGTAAGTTGACCAAATCTTTGGCAGCAGTGTTCGTGACCTCGTGGCCATTGACGATCAAGCTCCCCTGATCAATGCCTTCTAAAGCGTTGATTGTACGGATAAGAGTAGATTTTCCTGAACCGGATGGACCCAACAGTACAACCACTTGCCCTTTTTCAAAACTGAGATTGATATTGCGCAGAGCATGGTAGTCTCCGTAATACTTTTCGACATTTTTAAATTCAACTAAAGCCATATCTTTCTCCTTTGTGTTAGATAATATGACATAGATTTTACCATAGAATAAATAAACTGTCAAATTGAATAAAAATGACTATTTTTATTCAGGAGAAATTTTTTTGGATGAGAATCGTCCATTTTCTACAAATGTGGAATAAAAATGGCTTGAATTAGTGTTTTTTAAGAAAACTTTGGTATAATATGACTATATAAATAAATAAAATTGGATTGGGAGTCTAGCTAGGCAAACTAGATTGCCTTTTGCACGTTTTGATGCAGGACGACTTAGCTGACTATGTCACAACTTTTTTATCATGGAGTTGATTCAATCCCAATCTTATGTTAAGGTGAACATATGAAGAAAATATTAGTTGTAGATGATGAGAAGCCAATCTCAGATATTATTAAGTTTAATATGGCCAAGGAAGGCTATGAGGTTTTGACTGCTTTTGATGGTAAGGAAGCCTTGGAAATGTTTGAGGCAGAACAGCCAGACATCTTGATTCTGGACTTGATGCTGCCAGAAGTGGACGGACTGGAAGTTGCTAGGACTATTCGCAAGACTAGTAATGTGCCGATTATTGTATTGTCTGCTAAGGACAGTGAGTTTGACAAGGTTATCGGCCTTGAAATCGGTGCAGATGACTATGTGACTAAGCCTTTCTCAAATCGTGAGCTGCAGGCGCGTGTCAAGGCACTTCTTCGTCGGGCAGACCTTGTTGTGGAAAACCAAGTAGAAGAAAGTGGCCCGAACGAGTTGACCATTGGAGAACTGCAGATTTTGCCAGATGCTTTTGTTGCTAAGAAGCATGGCAAGGAGCTGGAGCTGACCCACCGCGAGTTTGAACTTCTTCACCATTTGGCGACACATATTGGCCAAGTGATGACACGTGAGCATTTACTGGAAACGGTATGGGGCTATGACTATTTTGGCGATGTCCGTACAGTAGATGTGACCATTCGCCGCCTGCGTGAAAAGATTGAAGATACGCCAAGCCGACCTGAGTATATCTTGACTCGCCGCGGGGTTGGCTACTATATGAGAAATAATGATTGAAGCAATTAAACAATTTGTGATTTCTGCGGATTTCGTCTTTGCAATCATTATTATTGGTTTCATTGTAGTTGTTGCCTTGCTTTTATTGGAAAATCGCCGTGATAACCAAAAGCTTGTACAGCTTAATCAAAAGGTTAAAGATTTGATTGCAGGGGACTATTCTGAAGTGCTGGACATGCAGGGAAGTCCGGAAATCACAGATATGACCAACAGTATCAATGATCTTTCAGAGGTCATTCGACTGACACATGAAAACCTTGAGCAAGAAACAAAACGCCTTTCCAGTATCCTGTCCTATATGACAGATGGCGTGCTTGCGACCAACCGCCGGGGGCAGATTATCACTATCAACGATATGGCAACCAAGCAGTTGGGAGTTAAGAGAGATGAGGTCCAAAATATGAGTATTTTGGATCTGCTTTCGATTTCAGACGAGTATGATTTGCGCGACTTGATTACCAATGTTCCTGAGCTGACGATTGATTCTCAGGATGAAAATGGTGAGTACTTGAGCTTGCGGGTTCGCTTTGCCTTGGTAAGGCGGGAGTCGGGCTTTATTTCTGGTTTGGTAGCTGTCTTGCATGATACGACAGAGCAGGACAAGGAAGAGCGGGAGCGTCGCCTCTTTGTCTCTAACGTTAGCCATGAATTGCGGACTCCGCTGACCAGTGTCAAGTCCTATCTGGAAGCATTGGATGAGGGAGCCTTGTCTGAGCCAGTAGCACCGGACTTTGTCAAGGTATCGCTCAATGAAACCAACCGCATGATGCGGATGGTGACGGACTTGCTTAGCTTGTCCCGCATTGACAATGAGACCAGTCATCTGGAAGTGGAGCTGACAAATTTCACAGCCTTTATCACCTTTATCCTCAATCGCTTTGATAAGATAAAAAATCAAGACGAAACTAAGAAATATGAGATTATCCGTGATTATCCGATAACACCGATTTGGGTAGAGATTGATACAGATAAGCTGACCCAGGTGATTGATAATATCATGAACAATGCTATCAAGTATTCGCCGGATGGTGGAACCATTACTGTTTCCATCAAGACAACTGATGAGCAGTTGATTCTCTCTATTGCAGACGAAGGACTAGGAATTCCCAAGCAGGACTTGCCTAAGATTTTTGATCGCTTTTATCGAGTGGACAAGGCACGCAGCCGCGCACAGGGCGGAACGGGTCTGGGGTTGGCCATTGCTAAGGAAATTATCAAGCAGCATCAGGGCTTTATCTGGGCTAAGAGTGAGTATGGTGTGGGCTCGACCTTTACCATTGTCTTGCCTTATGAGAATGATGGCGTCCGGGATGACGACTGGGATAATGAAGATGATATATAGAAAGTAAACATGACTAAAGGATTTCAATACAGTATTCTGGCGTCAGGATCAAGCGGTAATTGTTTCTATCTGGAAACAGACCAAAAGCGGATTTTGGTTGACGCTGGCTTATCAGGCAAGAAAATTACGAGCTTGCTGGGCGAAATTGGCCGCAAGCCTGAGAATTTGGATGCCATTTTAGTGACTCATGAGCACAAGGACCACATTCATGGCGTTGGAGTGTTGGCCCGCAAGTATCATCTGGATATTTATGCTAATGAGGCCACTTGGAAGGCTATGGAAAAGGACTTGGGCAAGCTGGATGCTAGTCAAAAGCATATCTTTGAATTGGGCAAGACCAAGACCTTTGGAGACTTGGATGTGGAGAGCTTTGGTGTTAGTCATGATGCAGCCTGTCCACAATTTTACCGCTTTATGAAGGATGACAAAAGCTTTGTCATGCTGACGGATACGGGCTATGTCAGTGACCGGATGGCTGGAATTATCGAAAATGCCGATGCTTACCTGATTGAGAGCAACCATGATATTGAAATTCTCCGCAGCGGTGCCTACCCATGGAGTCTCAAGCAACGGATTCTGTCGGATATGGGTCACCTGTCCAATGAAGACGGAGCGGAGACCATGATTCGGACTCTGGGCAATCGCACCAAACGAATCTATCTGGGACATCTCAGTAAGGAAAATAATATCAAGGAATTGGCTCACATGACCATGGTCAATCAACTGGCTCAAGCCGATATGGCAGTCGGTCACGATTTTCAGGTCTATGATACCTCACCTGATACCGCAACGCCTTTGACGAGTATTTAAAAACTTTCATCAAAGGAACTTTTGAAGTGAAAAGATGGACAAAATCGAAAGTAAGTTATTTCGCAATTAGGGTTTGCAACCTCAACAGCCACTTGATGTTGAGTAATCAGATAGCGAATCAAGACCTTTTGAACATAGTAAAGCTAGACTGAGACACTTTTGTCCCAGTCTCTTTTTCTCTACTTTAAAGGACTGTGTGATATAATAAGTTAATACAAAAATAGTTGTAGTGAGTTTTTATGCGAGAAGCTGATTTTAATCGCATTGCCCAAGGGAGGTTCTGAGAATGTTTCGAAAAAAATATATCTTAATTACCATAATGACTTTAGGATTTGTATTGATAGGTGTTTTTATCTTTTGTTTCACAGTTTTCAATAAGCGTACACCTGAGATTGAGTATGAAGTCTTTAAGAGGCCAGAAATTGATTATATAGAGACCTTCGGTGAGGAAGATAAGTTTGTTTTGATTCAGTCATCAGATGGGGATATATTTCCGAATGGAGGCCTCGGACAGCGCTACTTCGTGACAGATGCGCGGAGATTTGATAGAGCCAGTTCTTCGGAGAGACCATCAGAAGGTTGGTATTGGAATGTATATATCTATGATGTTGAGCAGAAGAAACCAAACGCTCAGAAGGTCGATTTGTATGCTTTGGTAAAAAAATATGATTCCTCATACTATTTAGGAGCTTTAGGAAGCGTTATTTACCAAAATGGTCAAGATTATCAAATTTTGGAGCTCCGTAAGTGGAAAGGAGATAGTCCCACATTTGTCTTATTGAATTTAGAAACACATAAGATAGAAGATGAGAATCCTATCTTGCAAAATTTAAAATCACGCTATCAATATAGATTGGGAGATTTAGTTGCGGGAACAAATTTCTATAATCTTCTAATAGATAAAGGAGCATTACTGGATAGGGATTTTTTAGCTTCAATCTCCGATAACACATTATCAGAGGATATCAATTTAAGCCAAGAATATTCGAAGATTGTAAGAAAAATACGGGATACATCAATAGATAGCTACATTGGTTTCCGTCAAGGATTGGTTAGTGCCGAAGATGAATATCAGACTTTGCGACACTGGTTTGCGCCAGTTGGGCAGGACAAACTGGAAGTAATAGGTACCAATAGTTATACGGGCGAAACAAAGGTGTTAAATACCTATGATGAATTTCAAGAATGGGGAGCATGGAATAAAAATGAGCAGAAGAACAATTAAAATGGATCAGATTCGGTCAGTAGAGGCAACTTTGCATGATTATATTTCATCAGGATTTGGCCAAGCTCAAGTGGGTGCGATTGTGCAAGACGAGTCAGCAGAAACTCTTAGGAAAGATATGCAGGATGATTTCAATCGTATCGTCCGAGGGAGGTTCTGAGAATGTTTCGAAATAAATATATCTTAATTACAATTATAGCTTTAGGGCTTGCATTGATAGGTGTTTTTATCTATTGTTACATAGCGTTCAATAGGAAAGTACCAAAAGTTGAATATGGAGAAATTAAGAAGCCAAAAATAGAAAATATTGAAACTTTCGGTGATAAAAATCAGTTTGTTTTGATTCAATCATCAGATGGGGATATATTTCCAAATGGAAGCCTTGGGCAGCGCTACTTAGTGACAGATGCGCGGAGATTTGATAGAGCCAGTTCTTCGGAGAGACCATCAGAAGGTTGGTATTGGAATATATACATCTATGATATTGAGCAGAAGAAACCAAGCGCTCATAAGGTGGATTTGTATGCTTTGGTAAAAAAATATGATTCCTCTTACTATTTAGGGGCCTTAGGAAGCGTTATTTACCAAGATGGTCAAGATTATCAAATTTTGGAGCTCCGTAAGTGGAAGGGAGATAGTCCCACATTTGTCTTATTAAATTTAGAAACATATAAGATAGAAGATGAGAATCCCATCTTGCACCATTTAGAATCACGCTATCAATATAGATTGGGAGATTTGATTGATGGGACAAATTTTTATGATATTCTCAAAGAAAGAGGCGCTTCGCTGGATAGAGATCGACTGACTTTGAATTCTGGTAGTAAGTTGTCGGAGGAGATTAATTTAAGTCGAGAGTATCCAGAAATTATACAGCATATGGAAGATGATTCACAAATAAGTTCTATTGGATTTCGTCAAGGATTGGTTACTGCAGAAGAAGAATACCAAATCCTACGCCATTGGTTTACTCCAGTAGGTGAAAAAACAGTTGATATTGTTACGAGTGAAGATTATAACGAGAATAAGATATTAGATACCTACAAAGACTACATGGAGTGGCAAAAAGAAGTATCTAAAATTCAAGAGCAGCGAAAAAAAGACATGGAGAATGAAAATGAGCAGAAGAACAATTAAAAATTCATCTATACCCGTTTTAAATATTAAAAATCATTAGTTTGAGCTTTTCTTAGTTAGAGAATGAATTTAAGTGATTCTTAAATATCAGAAAGGAGCTTGTATGCGACCAATTTACTTTGTGGTAGGTCTCTTATCTTTAGGGTTAGGAGTTTTGGGGATTTTTCTGCCTCTCCTGCCGACGACACCATTTCTTCTCTTGTCCATTGCCTGCTTTTCACGCAGTTCCAAGCGCTTTGAGAATTGGCTCTATCATACAAAGATGTACCAGATCTATGTGGCAGATTTTCGAGAGACGGGAACGATTGCCAAGGAGCGTAAAAAAAAGATCATCGTTTCCATCTATATCTTGATGGGGATTTCCATTTTTCTAGCGCCTATTATTTGGGTTAAGATTGGACTGTTGGGTCTGACCGTTTTTATCACCTATTATTTGTTTAAAGTAATTCCAGATAAGGAATAGAAATCACTGTCAGCAGGTGCGTTTGCGCCTGTTTTTTGTTATAATAGAGACTGTATATCTTTGGAAAGGAAAAGGTATCATGCTGCTTATCTGACTGAAGTCAGCATGATGTAAAATAGTAATGGAAAATTTGAAAAAAGCATTGCTGGAGCAGTTTGACTTGGTTTTCTCTGATGAGACCTTGTTGGAAACAGCTTTTACCCATACGAGCTATGCCAATGAGCACCGCCTCTTAAAAATTTCACACAATGAACGCTTGGAATTTTTAGGAGACGCTGTTCTGCAACTGATTATTTCGGAGTATCTTTATACCAAGTACCCTAAGAGACCAGAGGGCGACTTGTCCAAGCTGCGTTCCATGATTGTTCGGGAGGAGAGCCTGGCAGGCTTTGCCCGTGATTGTCAGTTTGATCATTTTATCAAGCTGGGACGCGGAGAGGAGAAGTCTGGCGGCCGTAATCGTGATACGATTTTAGGTGATTTATTCGAAGCCTTTTTAGGCGCCTTGCTCTTAGATAAGGGTGTGGAAGCAGTCAAAAGCTTTCTCTATCAAGTCATGATTCCCAAGGTGGAAGCGGGAGATTTTGAGCGAGTGACGGACTATAAGACCAAGCTGCAAGAGTTGCTGCAGATTAATGGTGATGTGGAAATTGCCTATCAGGTTGTCTCCGAGACAGGACCGGCTCATGCCAAAAATTTCGAGGTGGCCGTTCTCATCAATGGCCGCAAGTCCGGTCAAGGCCAGGGGCGTTCTAAAAAGCTGGCCGAGCAGGAAGCTGCTAAAAACGCATTTGAAAAGGAAAGTTCTTCATGTTTTTAAAGGAAATTGAAATTCAGGGCTTCAAGTCATTTGCTGATAAGACTAAAGTTGTCTTTGATCAGGGAGTGACTGCGGTTGTTGGGCCAAACGGTTCCGGCAAGTCCAATATTACAGAGAGCCTGCGCTGGGCCTTGGGAGAGTCCAGTGTGAAAAGTCTGCGGGGCGGCAAGATGCCCGATGTGATTTTTGCGGGAACAGAAACCCGCAAGCCACTTAATTACGCATCCGTGGTAGTGGTTCTGGACAACAGTGACCAATTTATCAAGGATGCTGCCAATGAGATTCGAGTGGAGCGTCACATTTACCGCAGCGGTGACAGTGAGTATAAGATTGACGGCAAAAAAGTCCGTCTGCGCGATGTCCACGATCTCTTCATGGATACTGGGCTGGGACGAGATTCCTTCTCCATCATTTCCCAGGGGAAGGTCGAGGAAATCTTCAACAGCAAGCCAGAGGAACGTCGGGCAATCTTTGAAGAAGCTGCTGGAGTGCTTAAGTATAAGACACGTCGTAAAGAAACGGAAAACAAGCTTAGTCAAACTCAGGATAATCTGGATCGACTGGAAGACATTATCTACGAGCTGGAGAGCCAGGTCAAGCCCTTGGAGAAGCAGGCTGAAACTGCTAAGCGCTTCTTGAGTCTGGATGGCCAGCGCCGAGAGCTTTACTTGGATGTTTTGGTCGCTCAGCTGACAGCTAACAAGGAAAGACTGACTCAGGCTGAAGAAGATTTAAGGAATATCCAGCAGGAGCTGGCAGCCTACTATAGCAAGCGCGATGAACTGGAAGTTGAAAACCAAACCTTGAAGGCCAAGCGCCATGAGCTCAATCAAACTTTGTCTGATGATCAAGCTAGTTTGCTGGAATTGACCCGCTTAATCAGTGATTTGGAGCGTCAGATTGATCTTTCTAAGTTGGAGTCCAGCCAGGCAGCGACGAGCCGTCGGGAAAATGAAGAGCGTTTGGCTGCTTTGTCAGAAAAACTGGCTCAGATAGAAAGCAACATAGAAGACAAGCAGGCTGAATTGAGTAAAATAGCTGCCAAACTGGCTGACAATGAGGAGTCTATCGCTGCTTTGGAAGCAGAATTAGAAGACTTTTCAGATGATCCAGACCAGCTGATTGAACATCTGCGTGAGCAGTATGTCAAGCTCATGCAGGAAGAGGCAAATCTTTCTAATGACTTGACTTCTCTGGAGAGCCAGCTGGCTAGCGAGCTTAAATTGGCTGAGAGCAAGAAGGCAGACTATGCTAAATTGCAAGGAGATTTGGAAGCTAGTCAGACTCAGGAGCAGGCTGGTTTGGAGGAGTTGGAAATTGCTCGCCAAGCCCTCAAGGGCCTACTGGCTGACTACCAGAGTCAGATCCAGTTGGTAGAGAAGCTAGAGGCTGACTATAAGCATCAGCAGACTAAGATGTTTGAGCTTTTGGATGACCTCAAAAACAAGCAGGCACGTTCTAATAGTTTAGAAGCCATTCTCAAAAATCACAGTAACTTCTATGCTGGGGTTAAGAGTGTGCTACAGGAAGCGGGTCGACTGGGTGGCATTGTTGGAGCAGTTAGCGAAAAGCTCGGCTTCGATCCCCACTATCAGACAGCGCTGGAAATTGCGTTGGGAGCCAGCAGTCAGAATATAATCGTGGAAGATGAGGCGGCAGCGACTCGGGCTATCGAATTTCTGAAGAAAAATCGGGCTGGCCGGGCAACCTTCCTGCCTTTAACAACCATCAAGCCGCGTCAGCTGCCTGACCATAACCGTGCTACGATTGAAAAAAGTGCTGGTTTTCTGGGACTGGCTTCTTCCTTGGTCAGCTATGAATCTTCATTAGACAGCATTTTTCAAAATCTGCTGGGAACGACCGCTATTTTTGATACAGTGGAGCATGCCCGAGCAGCAGCTCGCCAAGTGCGCTATCAGGTTCGCATGGTGACTCTGGATGGAACAGAGCTTAGGACTGGCGGTTCTTATGCTGGTGGTGCCAACCGCAATAACAATACCATCTTTATCAAGCCGGAGCTAGATGCTTTGCTTGAGGAGATTAAGCAGAAAAATATCAGCTTGAAAGAGCAGGAAGAAGCAGTGCAAATTCTGCAAAACCAGCTAAGTCAGGCTAAGCAGGTATTGGAACAAATCAAGACAGACGGTGAGCAGGCTCGCTTGGCTGAGCAAAAGGCTAATCTAGCCTATGAACAGTTGGCTAAGCGTGTAGAAGAGCTCACAAGTCTGAAAAATCTACAGGAGCAGGAGTTGGCTGGTCAATCTGCTTTGGATATTTCAGAAGAGAAAGACCGACTGCAGACCCGCTTGACTGAGATTGAGCAAGAAAAAGCAGACATCACTGCAGAAATAGAGCAGGTTAAGTCAAACAAAGATGCAGTTCAGGCTCGTTTCGACAAGCTTTCCTCTCGCCTTGCTGAACTCAAACTTCAGCGAACAGAGCTGACCTCCAACCAACGCTTTGAAAAGAATGATTTGGAACGTCTGTCCGAGGAAAAAGCCAGCCTTGAAAAAGAGCAGGCGACCTTGGAACTCTTGATGGAGCAAAAGGAACAGTCCAGCCTGCAGAAGGTGGATATTACGATTCTGGAAGAGCAATTGGAGACCGCCAAGCAAGAAAAGATTGAGCTGGATCAAAGACTGATTCGCCTGAAATTTGAGCTTGAAGATCTGGAAGGTCAGTCTGACGATATTGCCAGTCGTTTGGAGCAAGCCCGCCATCAAAATGAAGAATTGATTCGTCGGCAGGCCAAGGCAGAGGCAGAAAAGGATAAGCTCATGGATGTCATGCGCCGTCTGGCAAGCAATCTGACAGATGACTATCAGATAAGTTTCGAAGAAGCAAGCAGCCAGGCTCGTCCGTTAGAAAGTTTGCCAGCTGCTGAAAGCCAGGTGAAGGATTTGGAAAAAGCCATTCGAGCTTTAGGTCCGGTCAATCTGGAAGCAGTTGAGCAGTTTGAAGAAGTCAGCAACCGTTTGAGCTTCCTCAACGAGCAACGAGACGATGTTCTATCAGCCAAAAATCTGCTCTTAGAAACGATTGAAGAGATGAATGACGAAGTCAAGGAACGCTTTAAATCAACCTTTGAAGCCATTCGTGAAAGCTTCAAGGTGACTTTCCGTCAGATGTTTGGCGGTGGTTCGGCAGACCTGATATTGACGGAGGGAGACTTGCTGACGGCAGGTGTAGAAATCTCCGTACAGCCACCGGGCAAGAAGATCCAGTCGCTCAATCTGATGAGCGGTGGCGAGAAGGCCTTGTCAGCTTTGGCTCTGCTCTTCTCTATCATCCGCGTTAAGACCATTCCTTTTGTTATCTTGGACGAGGTCGAAGCAGCACTGGACGAGGCTAATGTTAAACGCTTTGGGGATTATCTCAATCGCTTTGACAAGGACAGCCAGTTCATCGTGGTCACTCACCGTAAGGGAACCATGTCAGCTGCAGACTCTATTTACGGAGTTACCATGCAGGAATCTGGCGTTTCTAAGATTGTCTCGGTCAAGTTAAAAGATTTAGAAAGTATGTAACATGAGTATAAAATTAGTAGCAACGGATATGGATGGCACCTTTTTAGACAGTAAAGGTCAGTTTGATATGGACCGCCTCAAGCAAGTTTTGGCTCGCTTCAAAGAAAAAGGTATCTACTTTGCTGTAGCCAGCGGGCGCGGCATCTTGTCGCTGGAAAAGCTGTTTGAGGAAGTGCGCAATGAGATTATTTTTATTGCTGAAAACGGCAGTTTAGTGGAATTTCACGGCGAGGATCTCTATGAAGCGACCATGCCTCGGGATTTTTATCTCAATGTTTTTGACAAGCTGCAGGAATCTCCCTATGTCAATGTCAATGAGCTGCTTCTAACGGGCAAACGTGCCTGCTATGTCTTGGAGACTGTGGATCCGACCTATCTTTCTTTCAGTGCTCATTATAATGAAAATATTCAAAAAGTAGCTAGCTTGGCTGATATCGACGACGATATTTTCAAGTTTACGACCAATTTTGCTGAGGACCAAGTCGCAGCTGGTGAAGCCTGGGTCAATGAGAATATCGATGGAGTCAAGGCCATGACAACTGGCTTCAAGTCCATTGACATCGTTCTGGACCATGTGGATAAGGGGGTTGCCATTGTCGAGTTGGCCAAGAAGCTAGACATAGATCTTTCTCAAGTCATGGTTTTTGGTGATAATCTCAATGATTTGCACATGATGCAGGTGGCTGGCTATCCGATCGCGACTGAAAATGCTCGCCCTGAGATTTTAGAAGTCGCCAAGGAAGTCATCGGTCACCATGATGCTCAGTCGGTTATCACTTACATGGAGGGATTATAATGTCAGATATAAAACTGATTGCTCTGGACTTGGATGGAACTCTCCTGACTTCAGACAAGAAGATTTCTGAGCGCAATCTAGCAGCTCTAAAAGCAGCTCAGGCCAAGGGAGTTAAGGTAGTTCTGACTACTGGTCGTCCCCTTAAGGCCATGGACTTTTTCCTGCATGAGCTGGGAACAGACGGTCGAGAGGATGAGTACACCATTACTTTTAATGGTGGTCTTGTTCAGCGCAACACTGGAGAAATCCTCGATAAAACAGTCTTTTCTTATGATGATGTAGCCCGGATTTATGAGGAGGCGGACAAGCTCCATATCCCGCTTGATGCTATCTGCGAAGGACTTGTCTATCAGATTCAATCCGATCAAGATTCGCTTTATGCTCAGTTCAATCCTGCTCTGACCTTTGAGCCTGTTGATTTCAGCGACTTATCCAGCCAGCAGACTTACAATAAATGTGTCACTGCTTATGCTCAAGAACCACTGGATGCGGCTATTGAGCAAATTTCACCGGAATTATTTGAGCGCTATGAGATTTTTAAATCTAGAGAAATGCTGCTGGAGTGGTCCCCTAAAAATGTCCATAAGGCTAATGGTTTGGAGAAACTAATTGCCCATTTAGGCATTGAGAGAAGTCAGGTCATGGCTTGTGGTGATGAAGCCAACGATCTGTCTATGATTGAGTGGGCTGCTCTGGGAGTAGCCATGCAGAATGCAGTAGCCGTCGTCAAAGAAGCAGCCAATGTGGTGACACCTATGACTAATGATGAGGATGCAGTGGCTTGGGCTATTGAAGAATATATACTAAAGGAGGATTAGCCGATGGGATTATTTGACCGCCTTTTCGGCCGAAAAAAACAAGAACCACCGATCGAAGAAGTTGTCAAGGAAGCATTGGAAAACATTGACGAGCTTGAAGAAGAAACAGCGCCTGCTCCAGAAGCAGGAGAAAATCTTGAAGCGGAAGCTGTTCAGTCCTATCAGGACGAGCAGCAACTTGATGACCAAATTTCGGATACAAAAGATAGTTTAGCTGATGTTGAAGAGCCAGCATCTCAAGCTATCCAAGAAGAAAGCAAGGAGCCAGAGCATGAAAGAGAAATTATTGCAGAAAATCAAGAAGTGGCTCAAGGAGCAACTCAGACTGAAGAAACTTTAGAAGAGCACCAGCCTGAAAGCAGTGACGAAACGGTAGAAGAAGTTGTTGAACAAACGGATCTTTCGGATGAAGCATCATCTCATACCGAGCACGAAGCAGCTTCATATGACGAGGTGGCAACTGATTCAAATAATGAGTTCGAGCCAGAAACAGCTGAGGAGTCACTAACAGAATCAGAACAGGTCGTTCAAGCAGCTGATGTTGCTGAAGAATCAGAAGCAGCCGCTACAGAAGAGCCTGCTGATCTTCCTCAAGAGGAATCCACTCAGGAAAAATATGACCGCAGCCTAAAGAAAACTCGGACAGGATTTGGAGCACGGCTTAATGCCTTCTTTGCTAATTTCCGCTCGGTAGATGAAGAGTTCTTCGAAGACTTGGAAGAACTGCTCATCACTAGTGATGTAGGGGTTCAAGTGGCTTCCAGTCTGACTGAGGAACTACGCTATGAAGCTCGTCTGGAAAATGCTAAAAAACCAGCTGCTCTACGCCAGCTGATTATTGAAAAATTGGTGGACATTTATGAGAAAGATGGCCGCTTTAATGAAAAAATCAATTTCCAAAATGGACTGACTGTCATGCTCTTTGTAGGGGTCAACGGAGTTGGTAAAACCACCTCTATCGGTAAACTAGCCTATAAGTACAAACAACAAGGCAAGAAAGTCATGTTGGTAGCAGCAGATACATTCCGAGCTGGAGCGGTGGCTCAGTTGGCTGAATGGGGTCGGCGCGTAGATGTTCCAGTAGTAACGGGGCCTGAGAAGAGCGATCCTGCTAGCGTGGTTTATGACAGTATGGAGCGTGCTCAGGCAGAGCAGGTTGATGTTCTTATGATTGACACGGCTGGCCGCCTGCAAAATAAGGACAACCTCATGGCAGAGCTAGAGAAAATTGGCCGCATTATTAAGCGAGTGGATCCAGAAGCACCGCATGAGACTTTCCTAGCTCTCGATGCTTCAACCGGTCAGAATGCTCTGGTTCAGGCCAAGGAATTTTCTAAAATCACTCCAGTCACAGGAATTGTATTGACAAAAATCGATGGAACAGCCCGAGGCGGAGTTGTGCTAGCCATTCGTCAGGAATTAGATATTCCAGTGAAGCTGATTGGCTTTGGAGAAAAGATTGATGATATCGGTGAGTTTAACTCAGAGAACTTTATGAAAGGCCTGCTTGAAGGCTTGGTATAAAACAAAAAACCAGTACGAGTACTGGTTTTTTGTGAACAATTTTTAAATCTTATTTGTTTGGAGACCACTGCCAGTCAGCTCCAAATTCTCTAAGGAGTTCAAAGGAAGCATCTGGTCCCATAGAACCGACAGGATACTCATGAAGAGGCACTTCGTTGCTACGCCAGAGCTCTTCAATCTGATCGATCAGCTCCCAGCTGGAGCGGACTTCATCCCAGTGGCTGAAGTTGGTTGAGTCATTGTTGAGGACGTCAAAGATTAATTTTTCGTAAGGATCAGGGGAAGCACCGCTAGCTGTTGCGTCTGTTCGATAGTCCAGAGAGAGAGGAGCTAAGCTGAAGCGTTCACCGACCTCTTTGCCATTCATGCTGAGTGAGAAGCCCTCAGTTGGCTGGATGTGAATGGTCAGAACATTTGGTGCTAATTCCTCGCCAAAGATGGACTCCATTTGCTTAAAGACGATATTGACAAGAGTGCCTTTTTCAGTGAGGCGTTTACCAGTCCGGAAGAAAAATGGAACATCACGGAAACGCTCGCTATTTACGAAGAAAGCTCCTGAAGCAAAGGTTTCAGTCATGGAGTCAGGATTGACATTAGGTTCACTCCGGTAAGAGATGTATTTCTTACCTTTGACCGTGCCAGACTTATACTGACCGCGGATAAAGAAGCGTTTCAAGTCATCTTTATCGGGCTGTACCAAGCGTTCAAAAACTTTGACTTTCTCTGCCCGAATGTCCTCTTTGCTGAAGCTTTTCGGCTTGTCCATAGCTAAGAGTGATAGGAGCTGCAGAGTATGATTCTGTACCATATCGCGCAGAGCACCAGACTGGTCATAGTAACCGCCACGTTCTTCGACACCAAGCTTTTCGGCAAAGGTAATCTGGACATTGTCAATATAGTCACGATTCCAGATATTTTCAAAGAGAAGATTGGCAAAGCGGATAGCGAAGATGCTCTGAATCATTTCCTTACCTAGGTAATGGTCAATACGGAAAATCTGCTCTTCATCAAAGGCCGCCAAGAGTTCTTCGTTAAGTTGGCTGGCAGTTGCCAAGTCTGTTCCGAAAGGTTTTTCGACAATCAGGCGTTCAAATCCTTTGCCATCTACGATATTTTCAGACTTGAGATGTTTGGCAATGGTACCGAAAAATTGCGGAGCCATGGATAGGAAGAAGAGCTTATTGTGCTCGGCTTGGTATTGCTCATTGAGTCGGTTTTGAAGCTTGCGCAGCTCAATGTAGTGCTCGGTATCCTGCACATCATGACTTTGATAGTAGAAGTGACTGGCAAACTCTTGGGCTTGCTCGGGGCTGTCAGCTAAATCAGCGATTGCTTCGACAACGACAGACTCAAAATACTCCTTGCTCCAAGGCCGGCGGGCTGTTCCAATGACTGCAAAATGCTTGGAAAGATTACCAGACTTATAGAGCCTGAAGAGGGATGGATAGAGTTTTCTTTTGGCCAAGTCACCGCTGGCTCCGAAAATTGTTACAATAACTTTTGAAGACATCCTGATACCTATTTTCTAAATGATGTCTCTATTTTATCACAATTTTTCTAAAGATTGTATTCAGAAATTCGGTTTCTGAAAAGGGAGACAAATAGAAAGAAATTGACCGCTGCTTGAAACATATTCAAAGATAAAAAATGAGGCTAAGACACGATTGTGCCAGCCTCGTTTTCTTTATTCAAATACCCGATAAACGTAAGGATTTTCCGGTTTTTCTACCTTATCAAAGCTTTCTACTTCTAGAGTTGGAAGGCTTTGTCCCAGACTTTTATGGTAGTGCATGGTAATTTTTCCCTTGGCATGAATCCAGGTATTATTCTCGAAATGCTGGGTATTTCCAGTCGTCAAGAGGCCATAGACACCTGAGTCGGCGATACAATGGATAATACCGAAACGAAAGAGAAATTGGCTCTTCTGATCGCTGGGATCATTGTAGACAAATCCGGTGAACTCCAGCGTCTTCCCTACAAACTCGTCGGGATAATCATAGATGACCTCCATGATTTCCATGTAGTTCTCAGTTGTGACCTGAATGGTATCTTGCTTGACATATTTCTTGGCAGCTGCCCGCATTTCTTTTTCGTAAGCCCCTTTGGTAAAGTAGGTGCTAGTGTCCGGCTTCAGGTATTGACTGGTAGTTCCTTCGTCCTGCTGAATAGCAGTTGAAGTTCCCTCAGCCAGCGGGAAATGAAATCCTTTAGCCGAAACTGTTGTCGAATCCAAGGTAACAGTTGGAAAGAAAATTCCTACAAAAAGCGGAATGACAAGGAGTAGCACGCTGCCTAACTTGGCCCAGCGAGTGCTTAAATGACTGTGGACCTCCATCTTTTTCATCCAGATGATGAGCTGCACAACTGCCAAGATAAAGGATAGAATCATGGATAGATAGGCCAGATAGGAATAGTGGAGATTGATATATTGATTAAGCTTGCCCGTCAGCTGCAGATACATGGTAATCTCAAAGTAGCCGACTAAGATTAGAAATCGAATCATAGCACCACCCCCACAAGCCAAGAGTAAAGAAAGACGACGACGGTAACCAGGCTGATAAATTGCCAGATAAAGCGTGTCTTAAAGTAGTTTTTCATCATTAGCAGATTCTTGACATCTAGCATAGGCCCAATGACCAAGAAAGCTAAGACTGGCGATAAGCCGAAGCTAGCAATCAAAGAGCTTCCGATGAAAGCATCAGCTTCGCTGCAAAGTGAGAGCAGGAAGGACAGCAGCATGAGCAGAAGAATAGCAACAGCTGGTGTTGAGCTGATGGAGGTCAAGATTCTGGTTGGCACATAGACCTGGACTAGGCTGGCGAAGAGACAGCCAAAGACCAGATAGCGGCCTGTATCGAAAAATTCGTCAATGGCCTGAACAAAGACCTGAAAAAGCTTTTGTCCCTTACTGAGATGTGAAAAATCATGCTCATGAACAGCCTTGCGATTTTCTTTTTGAATATTGCTGTCTGCAAAGAAGCCCAGAAAAATCCCTAAAAGAACAGCCACGACCATAGAACCTAAAGCACGAAGCAGAGCCATTCGGAAGGAATTACCAAAGGCTGAGTAGGTCGCAAAGAGCACGATGGGGTTGATGACTGGAGCCGTTACCAGAAAAGGCACAGCCGTGTAACTGGGAACTTTCTTTTCAAGAAACCGATTTATAATGGGAACAATTCCGCACTCGCAAGAGGGGAAGACAAAACCAACCAAGCTTCCAAAGAAAATCCGAGCCCATTTGTTCTTGGGTAGGAAACGATAAACCTTGTCTGGCGTGACATACACCTCGATAAAGCCAGAAATGATACTTCCAATCAAGACAAAAGGCAGGGCTTCAATGATAATAGAGAGAAAGATGGCACCAGCTTGCAGGACACTGGCCGGTAGCTGAGAGAAGAAGCTCATTCTTTCTTATCCTTCTCATTTTTAGATTTTTTCTTGTCTTCCTCAGGGAACTCTACCTTTTCCATCTTGGGCAGGGTCGCAAACTCCTCGAACATCTTGTCCAAATCATCTGATCTAGTAAATTTAACAGCCATAAAGGCACCTCATTTCTAAAATAATAATTCTATTATACTACCAATTATCAAAAAATGAAATTTTGAAACATAAGAGGTTCTTTGTCGTTAATCTACCCTAAATTTTTTTGTACAAATAGTACTAAATAGTTCTAAAACTGCCTATCTTTCAAAGCACTTGTGATATAATAGGATTGTTATGGAAAATATAAATATTGAAAAAATTGCCCAGAAATTGGGCCTTAAAGAAAGCCAAGTATCACAGGTCCTAGATCTGACCGCTGAAGGAAATACGATTCCTTTTATTGCTCGTTACCGTAAGGAAATGACAGGAAATCTGGATGAGGTAGAGATTAAGGAAATCATTGACTTAGATAAGAGCATGACTACCTTGGCAGAGCGTAAAGCGACGGTCTTAGCTAAGATTGAGGAGCAGGGCAAACTAACGGATGCTCTTCGCTCTGAGATTGAAGCTGCTGAGAAGCTGGCTGATGTGGAAGAACTTTACCTGCCCTACAAGGAGAAGCGCCGTACCAAGGCTACTGTTGCCCGTGAAGCAGGTCTCTTTCCTTTGGCCCGCTTCATCCTACAAGATGCGGCTAATCTGCAGGAAGAAGCTGAGAAACTTACTAGTGGAGCCTTTCCGACAGCAGAAGCTGCTCTAGCAGGAGCAGTGGATATTCTGACTGAAGCAATTTCTGAAGACACCAAGTTACGGGCTTGGACCTACCATGAGATGCAGACCAATTCTCTTATCGTGTCCAGTCTCAAAGATGGTGATTTGGATGAAAAGCAGGTCTTCCAGATTTATTATGATTTTTCCGAAAAAGTAGCGACCATGCAGGGCTACCGGACACTGGCCCTTAATCGTGGTGAGAAGCTAGGTATTCTCAAGGTTGGTTTTGAGCACAATCTTGAGAAAATTCTGCGTTTCTTTGAAGTACGTTTCAAGGTGAAAAACGCCTATATTATTGAAGCTGTTCAGCAAGCGGTTAAAAAGAAAATCATTCCAGCCATGGAGCGCCGTATTCGGACCGAGCTGACTGAAGTTGCTGAGGATGGTGCGATTCAGCTCTTCTCAGAAAATCTCCGTCATCTCCTTCTGATTGCTCCTCTCAAAGGTCGCGTAGTACTGGGCTTTGACCCAGCCTTTCGAACAGGGGCTAAGCTGGCTGTTGTTGATGCGACAGGCAAGATGCTGACGACCCATGTCATCTATCCCGTTCCACCAGCAAAGTCAGCTCAGATTGAAGCTTCTAAGAAAGAGTTGTCAGATCTGATTGAGCAGTTTGGCGTGGAAATCATTGCCATCGGAAACGGAACTGCCAGCCGAGAAAGCGAAGCCTTTGTAGCGGAAGTTTTGAAATCTCATCCGAATGTCAGCTATGTCATCGTCAATGAAAGCGGAGCATCTGTATACTCTGCTAGTGAACTGGCTCGTCATGAGTTTCCAGATTTGACGGTTGAAAAGCGTTCAGCTATTTCCATTGCCCGCCGATTGCAGGATCCTTTGGCTGAGCTGGTTAAGATTGATCCTAAGTCTATCGGGGTTGGCCAGTACCAGCATGATGTCAGCCAGAAAAAGCTGTCTGAAAGTCTGGACTTTGTCGTTGATACCGTGGTCAACCAGGTCGGAGTTAATATCAACACCGCTAGTCCTGCCCTGCTGGCTCATGTAGCTGGTCTCAATAAGACTATTTCAGAAAATATTGTTAAGTACCGGGAAACGGAAGGCTTGATTCGGTCTCGCGAGGCCATCAAGAAAGTTCCGCGTCTGGGTGCAAAGGCTTTTGAACAGGCGGCCGGCTTCCTGCGTATTCCTGAAAGTGATAACCTACTAGACAATACAGGCGTTCACCCAGAGTCTTATAAGGCTGTGGAGGAGCTCTTTAAGCGTCTGGAAATCAGCAGTTTGGATGAAGCTGCCCAAGCTAAGTTAAAAGCTGTTCAGACTGCTAGTTTGGCTGCAGAGCTAGGCTTGGGAGAAGCAACCCTCAAAGATATTATTGCTGATTTGCTCAAGCCTGGCCGAGATTTGCGTGATTCCTTTGACGCGCCAGTTCTGCGGCAGGATGTCTTGGATATCAAGGACCTGCGCATCGGTCAAAAACTGGAAGGAGTCGTCCGGAATGTTGTCGATTTTGGAGCTTTTGTGGATATCGGTATCCACGAAGACGGTCTTATTCATATCTCCAAGCTGAGCACGGACTATATCAAGCACCCTAGTCAGGTCCTATCTGTTGGCGACTTAGTCACAGTCTGGGTGGATAAACTGGATGTGGAGCGGGAGAAGGTCAACCTCTCTCTGATAGCACCAAATGAATCTAACTAACTATGTCAAGCGGGTTTCGCTTGAGGATTTTGGCTGGGAATTCCGCCACCAAGCTTATTGGAACAAGCGTCTCCGCACTACAGGGGGACGCTTCTTTCCTAAAGATGGTCATTTGGATTTCAACCCAAAAATCTATGAAACTTTTGGGCTGGAGACCTTCCGAAAAATTGTTCGCCATGAGCTGTCTCACTATCACCTCTATTATCAGGGTAAAGGATACCGCCATGGGGATAGAGATTTTAAAGAACTGCTCAAGCAAGTTGATGGTCTGCGCTACGCTCCTTCCTTGTCCGACTCGCAATCTTTTCTCGTCTATGAATGCCTGAGCTGCGGAGCACTTATCCGTCGTAGACGTAGAGTCAATCTTCAAAAATACCGTTGCGGACGCTGTATGGGCAAGCTCCGTTTGTCAGAGAAAGCTTGATAGATTAGCGAGAGAGTTCCTTGAAGAACTCTCTTTTTCAAAAGAATGAATATTCTAATCCATAATCAGCCTTTGGCCCGATTGTTTTCTCATGAAATATGGTAGAATAAAGTAAATATGATCATTGAGGTCTCTATCATGAACGTGAAATTCTATAAGTTGAAAAAGAATCGACTGATTTCCGGTGTCTTGTCCGGTCTATGTGATAAATTTGATTTTGATCTGAGCCTGGTGCGCTTCCTCTTTATTATCTTTACTGTGGTCAATTTCGGCTTGGGAATTCTCATCTATATCCTGCTAGCTATGGTTATGCCCTATAAAGAAGACATAGAAGAAGAAATGTACGGAACTGGCCCACGCAAACGAAAAGAAGCTGAGGCTATCAAAGACGATAAAGACGGTTGGTTTTGGTAATTCTTAATAAAATAGAAAATTTCGGGATGCACTCCCGATTTTTTACTAGATGAAGAGGAGAGAATGATTTTATGAAAAAATTTTCAATCAAATGGTATGCATTCAAGTTCTTGTTTTATATTATTCTGTCATATATCGTTAGTTTTGGAGGACTTGGTCTTCTGGCTTTTCTCTTTAAGTTTAACTATGGCACTAGTCTGACAGTATCTTTTCTAGGAATGATGATTTTTGGCTATGGCTTTTTGAATTTTTTCTTCTTTCTATTTACACCACCAATTAGTCAATCTCTGAAAAAAAGTGTTTTGCTACTATCTATTTTCATGCATCCACTTTTTATTGCAGTTTCTGTTTTCTTTTTGAATATTTCTCATGAAAATGGTCTAAGCAATTGGTTCAATAGCTTAAAAAGTATGATTCCAATATTATTCATTTGCCTTCTAGTTAATACTTCCATTTATTTCTTAGCCTATTCTATCAAAAAGGCACGTGAGCAGGTACATATAACTAAACAAATGGAAAAGGCTGAGTCCCTTGATTTATCAGATCATTTTGAAGATTAGAAAGGCAGTATTATGAAACAATTTTCTTTACCGGTGTATTTGTGGAAATTTTTCCTGTATTTGATTATTAGTTTAATTCTACATATAGTTCTTATTTTTGCTGCTGGCATGGTAGCAGGAGGATATGCTGGCTTGTTTGTTTTCTTTATAGGTATTCTAGCTTTTCCATTTGGCTTGTGGAATTTATTCTTTTTCTTGAAAGTATTATCCCCGGAGCAAAGCTCAAAGCTTTTAGTAAGACTTGTATCTATCTTATTTCTGCCAGTTCTAACTCTCATAATTTATGGTTTTGTTGGAGGTTTCCAAATAATTATAAACTCCCTTCCTAACAGCCTATTTTATATTTTTGGTATGCTAGTTTCAAATACAATCGTATTCTCTATAGCTCATTCAATAAACCTTTCTAACTATAAAAAGCGAGCTATGTCTCAAACTGAAAATGATCAGAGTGAAATAGACTGAACCTTACAAATTCAACGAAAACCTAAGCACTTATCCAAGGAGGAAATATGACAGAAGTTTGGAATGCCTATGACTTAAATCGAAATCAACTCCCTTATCTCCTGGTTCGAGGCGAAAAAATTCCTGAAGGACAGTTTCATCTATGTGTTAATGTCTTGGTTCGCCATCAGGATGGTGATATTCTCTTTATGCGGCGGTCAGCCAATAAAAGTCTCTATCTTGGCTACTATGAGTTCGGAGCAGGAGGGAGTGTGTTGGCTGGAGAGGATAGTCAGACTGCTGCACTACGTGAATTAAAAGAAGAAACAGGCCTGGTTCCTGACAGCATCAGACTTTTGGAGCAGGTGTGCTCTGTCAATGATCAGTGCCATTTCGACTACTATGAAGTGGTTGTGTCTGGCGATAAGAGTCAAGTCTGCTATCAGGAAGGCGAAACAGATGCCCACGTCTGGTTACCCCTGAAAGAGGTCCCTGCCTTTGTAGAAAACCATCCTTGTTTTAATAACCAAAAGAAGATTCTTAACAGCCTGCTTGACTAAGACCATGGCTGTTTTTCTATTTTTACTAAAAAGTTGATTTAAATCAAAATATTTTTTCGTTCTAAAATCAATCTTAAAGATTCTTTTGAGGTAAAAATTTGCTATAATAGAAGCAGACAAATTTGAAGGGAGAAGACAATGTCAGTAAAGGTCAAAGACCTCTTAAAAATGTCTCGTCTGTCTCAGGAGTACGGAGATAAAGTTTTACTGGAGAAAGAAATTAAAACTTCAGATATTTCTCGGCCTGGACTTGAAATGACTGGATATTTTGATTTTTATACACCCGAGCGAATACAGCTTATTGGGATGAAAGAGTGGTCTTATCTGATGAAGATGAGTTCTCATAATCGCCATCAAGTACTGCTGAAAATGTTCCAGCCTGAGACGCCGGTGGTTATCATTGCTCGAAATTTAGAGATTCCTAAAGAAATGATTGATGCGGCTGATGAGAAGCAGGTTGCTATTCTTAGAAGCAAAGCCTCTACTAGCCGCTTGTCTGGAGAAATTTCCAGTTATCTTGATTCTCGGCTAGCTGAGAGAACCAGTGTTCATGGGGTTCTGATGGATATCTATGGCATGGGAGTTCTCATCCAAGGGGACAGTGGAATTGGTAAAAGTGAGACAGGACTTGAATTGGTTAAGCGTGGCCATCGTTTGGTTGCGGACGACCGAGTAGATATCTATGCTAAGGATGAAGTGACCCTTTGGGGAGAGCCGGCTGAAATCCTGCGACATCTATTGGAAATTCGTGGTGTTGGTATCATCGATGTCATGAGTTTATACGGAGCCAGTGCAGTCAAAGATTCTTCTCAAGTTCAGATAGCTGTCTATTTGGAGAATTACGACACTCAAAAAACTTTTGACCGTCTAGGTAATGATACAGAGGAGCTGGAGGTTGCCGGTGTCAGAATTCCACGTATTCGGATTCCTGTAAAGACTGGCCGCAATATCTCAGTCGTGATTGAGGCTGCAGCGATGAACTATCGAGCTAAGCAAATGGGCTATGATGCTACTAAGATCTTTGAAGAGCGCCTCACCGATTTAATTAGCCGGAATGAGGTGAAACATGATTGATCCAGTAGCTATCCAACTTGGTCCTATCAGTATTCGCTGGTATGCCATCTGTATTGTCACAGGCTTAGTATTAGCCGTTTATCTTGCCATGAAAGAGGCTCCGCGTCGGAAGATTATTCCTGATGATATTTTGGATTTTATCCTAGTAGCTTTTCCCGTAGCCATTGTGGGTGCCCGGCTTTATTACGTGGCCTTCGAATGGGATTATTACGGTAAGAATCTGATAAAAATCATTGATTTTTGGAATGGTGGAATAGCAGGTATTGCGATTTACGGTGGGCTGATAGCTGGTGCTATCGTTCTCTACTTTTTCTGTCGGAGAAGGCTGATTCATCCAGTTGATTTTCTGGATATTGCAGCACCAAGTGTGATGATTGCCCAGAGTATTGGTCGCTGGGGAAATTTTGCCAACCATGAGGCCTATGGTGCGGCAGTTAAGAGTTTGAACTATCTGCCTAGCTTTATTCGGGAAAATATGTATATCGAAGGCAGCTACAGACAGCCAACCTTCCTCTATGAATCTGTATGGAACCTGATTGGTTTTATCTTGATTATTGTTCTCCGTCGTCGGCCTAAGTTGCTGAGGCAGGGAGAAATCGCCGCCTTCTATCTGATTTGGTATGGATTTGGTCGGATGATCATTGAGGGAATGCGGACGGACAGTCTCATGTTTGCTGGTCTGCGTGTTTCCCAATGGCTGTCGCTGATTCTTATTTTTGTCGGAATCGGCATCATCATTTACCAAAGAAAAAAGAAAGCCCCTTATTACCAAGAATAAGAAATAATAGATCCGCTGACTTTTATAAGAGATGTCTGCGATGAAAGGAGAGAAATATGATAATTGAAATTGCTTATGCTTTACTGGCAGTTGCCCTCATTATCTTCGTGATTTACTTGACGATTACTGTCAAAAATCTGGGCGAGAAAGCTGGTAAGATGCTAGATGAAACAGAAAATACCATCAAGGTATTGACTTCTGATGTCAACGTGACCCTTCACCAAACCAATGATTTACTGGCCAAGGTCAATGTCTTGACTGACGACATCAATCAAAAAGTCGCAACTATTGATCCTTTGTTTACAGCTGTAGCGGACCTGTCTGAGTCTGTTTCAGATTTAAACGTTCAGGCGCGCACGCTGAGTAAAAAAGCTGTGTCTGTTGGCAAGGGATCTGTCAAGACAACAGCTGGTTTATCTGCTTTGCGTTTTGCTTCAAAATTGTTTAAAAAATAAGAAAGAAGGTCTATTATGGGAAAATTTTCATCACTGTTATTGGGCGCCGTTACAGGTGCAGCTGCTGCCTATTTTCTGACCAGTAAGAAAGGAAAGGAAACGACAGATAAGGTTCGGGACTTTGTTAAGGAATACCAAGAAAATCCTGATGATATTCACGAAGCTGTCGTTCAGTCTGCTAAAGACTTTTCAAATCAAGCTGTCAGCGCAATTCAACAAACCAAAGAAAAAGTTGAGAAAGGCGAGATTACAACTGAAACAGTCATCGAATCTGTCAAAGAAACGACCAAGTCAGTCGTGGACTACTCGCAAGATAAGTTTAACGAAATCAAGGAAAAATTTGATAAGGAAGAAAGTAGCTTTGCTGAGGAAGAACCGGTGTTCTTCGAAGAAGAAGAGGAACCTTCAGAAGAAATCATCATTGACTTCGGAGCCGAAGCGACAGAAGGACAAGAAGAAAAGGCTGTTGAAACAGACAGTCAAGAAGAAAAATAAAACAAAGAAGACTAGCAATTTTGCTAGTCTTCTTTGTTTGCAAGAACGAAAAAAGAACCGAGAACATAAAGCGTCGTCGGTTTTTCTTATATTTTTATTTTAAAATCGTAGAATCACAAGGTTGGTTTATTTGCTAGTTTGGCGTTTCTTTGCGAATAGGCGATAAGATTGAATGCTAATCAGGCTAGAAGCAATGGCCAAAGTGAAGGACATAAATGTATTCATTTTTAAACTCAAAAATACAAAGCTAAACAAAACTGTCAAGACACAGAAAACAGCAATATTTAAGAAGAAAAAGAGTTCGCTTAATCTTGGTGATGTTTCTGCTTCAGGTAGGTATTCTTGATAGAGTGGTGTTTGTTCAGATTCAATTTCTTGATAGTAGTAGTCAGTTGGGTCATCATATTGTTGGTATTTTCTTACGTGCATAATTCTCTCTCCTTACAGTACCCTCTAATTCTACCATTTTTTTGCAGTTTTAAATATTACAAAAGGATTACAAAACGAATAAATTCGAATGAAAAACCACTCCTTTATATTTTTTTGCTATAATGGTTTTATGAAAAAGATAATTATTACAGCAACAGCTGAAAGTATAGAACAAGTTGAGGAACTTCTAGAGGCAAATGTCGATCGAATTTATGTCGGCGAGAAAAATTATGGCCTTCGTTTGCCTCATAATTTTAGTTTAGACGAATTAACTCGAATTTCTGACTTAGTTCACCAAGCAGGAAAAGAGTTGACCGTTGCAGTGAATGCGCTCATGCATCAGGAAATGATGGATAAGATCAAGCCCTACCTTGATTTCTTGCAGGAGATTGGGGCAGATTATATTACGGTTGGAGATGCTGGTGTTTTCTATGTGCTGCAGCGCGACGGCTACAAATTAAAAACCATTTACGACGCATCGACCATGGTTACCAGCAGCCGTCAGATTAACTTTTGGGCTAAGAATGCTGGAGTTTCAGAAGCTGTCTTAGCGCGTGAGATTCCTTCTGCAGAGCTTTTTAAGATGCCAGAGATTCTGGAAATTCCTGCTGAAGTCTTGGTTTACGGAGCTAGTGTCATCCATCACTCCAAGCGTCCTCTTTTGCAGAATTACTATAATTTCACTCATATCGATGATGAGAAGACGAGAGAACGGGATCTATTTCTAGCAGAACCAAGCGATCCGCAGAGCCATTACTCGATTTTTGAGGACAATCATGGTACTCATATTTTTGCCAATAATGACTTGGATTTGATGACCAAGCTGATAGAGTTGGTTGACCATGGCTTCTGCAACTGGAAGTTGGAAGGTCTCTACACACCTGGTCACAACTTTGTCGAGATTGCTAAGATTTTTGTAGAGGCGAGAGATTTGATTGAAGCAGGCAAGTTTAGCTCAGACCAAGCATTTGTGCTGGATGAGGCGATTCATAAACTGCATCCGAAAAATCGTTTTCTCGATACAGGATTTTATGACTATGATCCTGATATGGTAAAATAAAATTAGAAACGAGAACTCTTTTTAGGAGTTCTTTTTTGTGAACAAAAATGAGATTTATAAAACATGAGTAAAAAATAAATGTTTCAAACTATTTTTTGAATTAATTCGAAAAATCTGAAAATTAGAATTGTGAAAATAATTCAAAGAACCTTGCTTTTAGGGGTAAATTACTATAAAATAATAAGGATTAGACATCAACACTTTTATATTGCAAATAGGAGAAAATGATGGCAAGAAAGTTGAAACGACCAGAGGTATTGTCACCTGCTGGTACTTTGGAAAAGCTAAAAGTAGCTGTTCGATATGGAGCAGATGCTGTTTTTATTGGCGGTCAAGCCTATGGTCTGCGCAGCCGGGCTGGGAACTTTACCTTTGAACAGATGGAAGAAGGGGTTCAGTTTGCGGCTAGTTATGGTGCCAAGGTCTATGTCGCGGCCAATATGGTCATGCACGAGGGCAATGAAGAGGGGGCTGGTGAGTGGTTCCGCCGTTTGCGAGACATCGGGATTGCGGCTGTCATTGTTTCAGATCCAGCTTTGATTGCTATCGCAGCATCAGAAGCACCTGGTCTAGAAATCCACCTATCGACTCAGGCCAGTGCGACCAACTATGAAACGCTGGAGTTTTGGAAGAATTTAGGACTGACTCGCGTTGTCCTAGCTCGCGAAGTATCAATGGCTGAGCTAGCTGAAATTCGCCGACGGACTGATGTTGAGATAGAAGCTTTTGTTCATGGAGCGATGTGTATTTCCTACTCTGGACGCTGTACATTATCCAACCACATGAGTATGCGCGATGCCAATCGTGGTGGCTGCTCACAATCCTGCCGTTGGAAATATGACCTCTACGATATGCCTTTCGGACAAGAACGTAAGAGCTTGAAGGGTGAAGTTCCAGAAGAATTTTCCATGTCCGCAGTTGATATGTCCATGATTGACCGCATACCAGACATGATTGAAAATGGAGTGGATAGCTTGAAGATTGAGGGACGGATGAAGTCTATTCATTACGTTTCCACGGTGACTAACTGCTATAAAGCAGCAGTTAATGCTTATCTAGAAAGTCCTGAAAAGTTTGAAGCTATCAAGCAGGACTTGGTCGATGAGATGTGGAAGGTTGCTCAACGCGAATTGGCCACAGGGTTTTACTATCATACTCCAACAGAGAATGAGCAGCTGTTCGGAGCGCGACGCAAGATTCCGGAATACAAATTTGTAGCAGAAGTAGTAGCCTATGACGCAGATAGTCAGACAGCGACTATCCGTCAGCGAAATGTTATCCATGAAGGAGATCAGGTTGAGTTTTATGGACCGGGCTTTCGTCATTTTGAAACCTTTGTCACAGACCTTCGTGATGCTAATGGTAACAAAATTGATCGGGCTCCTAATCCGATGGAGCTTCTGACCATTCACTTGGAGCAGCCCGTAGAGGCTGGCGATATGGTGCGGGCTCGAAAGGAAGGCTTGATTAATCTATACAAGGAAGATGGCACTAGCGTGACCGTCCGAGCTTAATCTTATATTCATAGGTGGCTTTTTAATCTAAAAGCCATCTTTATGAATACAGGTTTTCAGAGAGGAAGTAGCATGATTCAGGTTTACGGAGATATTCTTGATGAGGAGACTCGCTGCCAGCATTATCATAGTGAGAGAGATATCATAGCTCTTAAGTGCTTTGCTTGTCAGAAATACTATCCTTGCTTTCTCTGTCATGACTGCTACGAAGACCATGCTTTTCTGGCCTATCCTGTGAGTCGCTCAGAAGATCGAGTAGTTCTTTGTGGTCATTGCAGGACCGAGTTGACTATTTCCCAGTATCTTGGCTGTGAGGATGCTTGTCCTATCTGTACTCATCCTTTTAATCCAGGATGCAAGAAGCATCAATCAATTTATTTTCAGACAAACAAATAACTCTTCCATCCAGCTGGATGGAAGAGTTATCTTTTGAAACGATGGCTGGTGATGCGAATGTCCTTCTTTTGGGCCTCACGGATATTATTTGGTACGAGGCTGATTCGCTTGATGTCCTGCACGCGGATAATAGTGGTCATACTTTTCTTGAAATTTTTGATAATCAGCTGCTGGCGCTCGCGATCGTATTTAACAATATCGCCAGTGAAGCTTTTATCTAGAAAGATAACGTGGACACCAGATTGTTTTCGCAGAGCTAGCTCGATGGTACGCAGGATGCGACCGCTGTCCTCTGGTCCTTGTTCATTCTTTTTGCCACTGATAAATTCGTTAGCTCTTTGTAAAATCATTTCGAGATATTTTTTCATAGCTAAAATCTCCATAACTTGTTACAATATATTATATAACAAAATTCCCTAAATTGTAAATTCTTTTACGAATTATTAGTTGGAAAATAAAACAAGAGGTGAAATATGGCTGAATTTACATTCGAAATCGAAGAAAAACTTCTGGTCCTGTCTGAAAATGATAAGGGATGGACCAAGGAACTCAACCGCGTTAGCTTTAATGGAGCACCAGCTAAGTATGATATTCGGACTTGGAGCCCAGACCACAGCAAAATGGGCAAGGGGATTACCCTTTCCAATGAAGAATTCCAAGTTCTCGTGGATGCATTTAAAAACTGATAGAGGAAGCTCTATCAGTTTTTCTATTTCTCTGAAAAGTAGGGATGAAATTTCAGACTCTTAAAAATGGGAATGCTGATAATGGTAATGACAACCATTTTTAGCAAGTCTGGCAGGATAAAAGGAGTAAGGCCAACCGCGACCGACTTAGAGAAATCAAATCCTCCCAAGAAATGGAGTCCTAGGATACCACCGACAAAGACGAGAGCATCACCCAATACATTGGCTATAAAAACCATATAGAAAGGACTGTCCTTATGGGTCAGACTGGATGTCACAAGGGCAAAGAGTAAGTAGAACCAGAGATAGCCGGCGCTTGGACCAAAGAGAGCCTGAAAACCACCGCTTCCTCCAGCAAAGACCGGTAGACCAATAGCTCCTAGCAGCAGATAAACAAAGACTGACAACACAGCTTCGCGAGGTTTGAAAATCGTTGCAATCAAACCGACAGCAAAAGTCTGCAGCGTGATGGGAACGGGGCCGATAGAAAAAGTTAATTGGGATAGGACAGCTAGGAAGGCAGCTCCGATAGCTGGGAGGGCAAGAAGAAAAGCTTTGTTCTTGTTCATAAATAGTAAACCTCTTTTATATTTTATGGTAACTATTTTAAAAGCTAAATAAAAAAAAGTCAAGTCCTTCTTAATCGGACGAGACAATTATACAGACAGATTCTTATTTTCGTTTCTTGCTTCTGATGAGCAAGACGAAGAAGGCGATAAGACCAAAAATATTAAAGAAAAGGATGCCCAAGGCCGCAAGAAGTTTTTTTGTTTTACTCATCAGTTTTCCTCATTTCTGGATTGCTTTGTACTATCATATCAAAATTTTCAATGTTTGAATAGGCTTCATTAGAAAAATTAGCTATAGCTTTAAACTATATTCTTATCAATAAAAAAGGATTATCTAAAAGTGCTATAAAGAATTGCAGCAGCACACTTTGATTGATATAATAATGCAAAAGTAAATAAGAGTTTTTGCTAGAGATGTGGGTGCGTAATCAACATCTTCCTAAAGCAAGACTGACTAGATTGGAGAAGGCTATGACAGATTTATTAAAAATTTATCAGGAACTACAGGAGAAAAAATGGGTCAACTTGTCCCATCAGATCAAGGAAGATAGTCCGCATTTTCCAGCTCTGCCTGCCTTGGAGAAGAAGGATATTTTCACTTTGAAAGACGGTTTTCATGTTCAGCAGTTTTCTGTAGTTGGCCAGTACGGGACTCATATTGATGCTCCGATTCACTTTGTGGAGGGTGGTCGCTGGTTGGAAGAGATTGAACTAAAAGATCTTTTCCTGCCTTTGGTGGTTATTGATAAGTCTAAGGAAGTAGCAGAGAATCCAGACTTTATTCTGGGCAAGCAGGATATTTTGGATTTTGAAGCGGAGCACGGGCAGATTGAGCCAGGAACGTTTGTTGCCTTTCGCTCAGACTGGTCCAAGCGTTGGCCAAGTCAATCTGCTATGCGCAATCTGGATGACCAGGAGATTCAGCATACTCCTGGGTGGGGACGTGATGCTCTAGAGTTTCTTATCCATGAGCGTGGTGTCAAGGCGGTAGGTCACGAAACTTTTGATACAGATGCGGGTATTCCTACAGCGGAGCATGGGCTGCTCAATGAATACTATCTTTTGGAGCAGGATATTTATCAGCTAGAAGTTATGACCAATCTGGATCAGCTGCCGGCTAAGGGTGCTCTCATCTCGATTAGCTTTCCCAACTGGCATCAAGCTAGCGGTTCACCAGTGAGGGCTGTAGCTATTTTACCATAATGAAAAAGGAGTCTGAGATTTCATTTCAGGCTCCTTGTCTCATATAATAACTAATAAATAGATTGCTTTTTATAATCTTTGGAATTTCTTGATGGATATTTGACAATTTACCCTTTAAAATAGTGATGCAGTAGTCTATGCTCTGAAAAAATTCTCAATTTCTTTCATTAGACTGATATTTGAAAGGAAAGTCAAATGAACCTGAACTAGCTAAAATTTACAATCTTACAAAAATGTAAGAATTGTCAGTAAAATGAAAGATTAGGTTATGGAACGGTCAACATCTTTATTATAAAATGGTAGCAGAAGTCAAAAAGAGGCTGGAATACCAAACCTCTTCTGATTTTGAATTTTTTATCGCATTGTCACGAATTCTTCGGAACCTGTCGGGTGAATAGCAACTGTAGCATCAAAGTCAGCCTTGGTAGCGCCCATCTTGATAGCAACTGCGAAACCTTGAATCATCTCGTCTACTCCGTAGCCAATACCGTGCAGGCCAACGACCTTTTCATCCTCACCGGCAGTGATAAGCTTGAACTTGGCCTGTTGGCGGTGCTGGGTGACAGCTGAATACATGGATGTGAAGCTAGATGTGTAAACATGGATATTTTCAGCTCCGTAAGTCTTGATAGCCTCTACCTCAGTCAGGCCAACTGTCCCAATAGCGGGATGGGAGAAGACGACAGTTGGAATAGTCGAGTAGTCCATCTTAGCATTTGTTTTGCCATTGAAAAGACGCTCAGACAGGGTCCGTCCAGCCTTGATAGCAACAGGAGTTAATTCTTTTTCACCTGTTACATCGCCTAGAGCATAGATGCTAGGAACCACAGTGTTTTGATACTCATCTACAGCGATGAAGCCACGTTCATTGAGAGTTACGCCAGCTGCTTCCAGATTGAGGTCTTGAACATTTGGCTTACGACCGATGGCCCAGATAACATGCTGGGCTGTGTGGCTGCTGCCATCTTCAAAGTAGAGCTTGAGCTGACCATCAGGCAGCTTTTCCAACTTTTGCGGAATCTTATGAGTATGAAGCTGGAGTCCAGAGTTCTCCATTTCTTGGAGCAGACCGTCAATCAGATAGCTATCAAAGTTGCGTAGTGGTCGATCCTTACGGACAAAAAGGTCTGTTTTAACTCCCAGAGCATGGAGCACGCCAGCTAGCTCAACTGCTATATAGCCTGCTCCGACAATGGCAACAGATTCAGGTAATTCTTCCCAAGCGAAGACATCGTCGGAATTCTCTCCGTAGCCTGCGCCAGGGATATTTGGAATAGCAGCATGAGCACCCGTCGCGATGACAATGTGCTTGGCGCGAATAAGCTCACCGTTGACTTGGACAGTGTTTGCATCCACAAAGCGGGCATGGCCTTCAATCAGCTCAACCCCATTCCGTTTGAAGCTACCGTCGTAAGATGAACGTGCTCGGTCAATATAAGCTTCGCGATTTTTCCGAAGGGTAGCAAAATCAAAAGCCTGATTATCAGAGGTAAAGCCGTAGTCTGGTCCATAATGCTGGATAGCTTCAGCGATTTGGGCTCCGTACCACATAATCTTCTTTGGAACACAGCCGACATTGACACAGGTGCCACCTAGTTTCTTTTCTTCAATAACGGCAACCTTGGCACCGTATTCGCCGGCCCGATTCATGGTAGCAATTCCCCCGCTGCCACCGCCAATAGCAATCATATCAAATTCTTTCATCTTGTTAGAATCTCCTTCTATTATATGAGGTAATTGTACCTTTTTTAGCAGGTGAATGCAAAAATCTGCTACGGATTTAAGTGGAGTGACTATCTGAGATAAAACAGCAACCATTTGTGAAAAACTGTAAATTTTTTTAGAAGAATTATGATAGCCTTGTGATATAATATAACAAAAGAAAATCGTTTTCATCAAGAGGAGGAAAAAAGATGAAAAAGTTAAAGAAATGGCAATTATTTAGCATTATTGGAGCTACAATTGCAGTTGTTGCAGGAGCAATTCTCTTCATGTTTTTAAATGGAGGGAATCCTTCTGAGGCACCGGTCGATACGACTCCGCTGGTTCAGAAAGCCAAGGAAGGCTCAGTGGCTTCTTCAGTCTTACTGACAGGCAATGTTACAGCCAGCAACGAGCAGTACATCTACTATGACAGCACCAAAGGTGACTTGGAAAATGTACTGGTCAATGTTGGTGACCAAGTGACTGCCGGTCAAGCGTTGGTCACTTATAAAAGTGCAGAGGCTCAGGCTGCTTATGATGCGGCTGCTCGGGCGGTTAGCAAAGCCGATCGTCAATTGCATGACTTGCAAACCAATGGTGTGACTGTAAATACTACCGGCGACGAAGAAGCTGATGGGGCGTCTGAAGCTCAGGCTCAGCGTTCTGTAGAGTCTCAGGCAGCTGACCTGCGCGATGCTCGAGCTGATGCAGTTGATAATATGAACAAAGCACAAGCTACTCTCAATGCCTTAACAGTGACCAGCACTGCAGATGGTACGGTCGTAGAAGTCAACCGTGATGTTTCAAAATCAACAACTGGTGCCACTCAAACCTTGGTTCATATCGTCAGCAATGGTAATCTGCAAATTAAGGGAGAATTGTCCGAATACAACCTGGCTAACTTGTCTGTCGGTCAAGAAGTGACCATTACATCAAAAGTTTACCCAGACAAGAAATGGACTGGTAAAATCAGCTACATTTCCAACTATCCAAAAGACGGCCAGCAAGCAGCAGCTCAGCCATCTGGAACAGGTGGCAGCGGAACAGCTTCAGGTTCTAAATATCCATTTACAATTGACATTACCAGCGAGATTGGTGAGCTCAAGCAAGGTTTCTCTGTCAACATTGAAGTTAAAAACAATACTCAGGGACTCATTGTGCCAGTCAGCAGTGTGGTAATGGACGGAGACAAGAACTATGTTTGGGTCCTGGAAAAAGGAGTTGCCAAGAAGACAGAAGTAACGCTCGGAAATGCTGATGCTGAAAATCAAGAAATCTCATCTGGTTTGACAAAGGATAGTAAAGTTATCATCAATCCGACAGATAGCTTGAAAGACGGTCAAGAGGTGAAATCTTATGAAGAAGCTAATTGAGTTAAAAAATATTAATAAGAGCTATCGCAATGGAGACCAGGAACTGCAGGTATTAAAAGACATCAGTCTGGAGGTTGAAGAGGGCGAGTTTGTTGCCATCATGGGGCCGTCTGGATCTGGTAAGTCTACTCTGATGAATATCATTGGGATGCTGGATCGTCCGACCACTGGTGAATACCATCTAGGAAGCGAAGAAGTCGCTAAGCTAGGTGATAAGAAGCTGGCCAAGGTTCGAAATAAGCAAATCGGCTTTGTCTTCCAGCAGTTCTTTCTCTTGTCTAAGCTTAATGCCTTGCAAAATGTGGAACTGCCCTTGATTTATGCAGGTGTCGGTCAATCTAAACGTAAGTCTTTGGCTGAGCAGTTTCTGACCAAGGTGGAGCTGGACACGCGGATGCATCATCTGCCTTCAGAGCTTTCCGGAGGACAGAAGCAGCGGGTAGCCATTGCGCGTGCTTTGGTCAATAATCCCTCTCTGATTCTGGCTGACGAACCGACGGGGGCCTTGGATACCAAGACTGGTGAGCAGATTATGGAGCTCTTAACTGAGCTCAATCGAGAAGGGAAAACCATTATCATGGTAACCCACGAGCCTGAGATTGCGGCCTATGCCAAACGGCAGATTGTCATTCGTGACGGTGTCATCTCATCTGATAGCGCTAAGGAAGGAGGACTAGCCTAATGCAAAACTGGAAATTTGCCATTAGCTCCATTCTTGGACACAAAATGCGGTCTTTCCTGACCATGATTGGGATTATTATCGGAGTGGCTTCGGTTGTGGTTATCATGGCCTTGGGAGATTCCATTACTCGGCGGGTTAATGAGAGTTTTACCAAAAGTCAGAAAAACATGCGTCTTGTCTTTTCTCCTAAAAAGAGCAAGGACGGCTCCTACACACAAACGGCTGATCTCTATTCAGTAAATGTAGAAGATGAAAGCGAAGAAGTGGTGGAACCACCCAAGGCCCAGGAAGCCTGGGTTAAGGAATTGACCCATATAAAGGGAGTGGACGGCTACTATGTGACCAACTCAGCTATGGAAACCTTTAGCTACGAAAATAAGCAGGCTGAGCGCGTCAACTTTGTCGGAGCAAACATGACCTATATTCAGGTAAAAAAATACAAAATCATTGCTGGTCGCGCTTTAAGACAGCAAGACTATAAAGGTTTTGCCAGTGTTGTGCTGCTGGACGAAGATCTGGCTGCGACTCTCTTTTCTTCCGCTGAAGAAGCAATCAATAAGATTGTGACAGTGGGTGCCAGTAACTATCGGGTGATTGGGGTTTATAGAGATCCTGAAACTGCTGCTGCATCTGGCTCCATGCAGGTCTATGGTGGTAATGCCATTACAACTAATACTCTCATAGCTGCAAACTTTGGAGTAGATGAAATTTCAGAGATTGTTCTTCGGGTGAATGATACCAGCTTGGTTCCAGAACTTGGTCCTAAGGTTGCCAAGAAATTAACAGAAATTGCTGGTCTCCAACAGGGCGAATATCAAGTGACAGACGATAGTGCCCTTTATCAGGAAGTGCAAAATATTTATGGTGCCATGACAGGAGTTATCGGTGCTATCGCCGGAATCTCACTCTTTGTTGGAGGTATCGGCGTTATGAATATTATGCTGGTATCGGTCACTGAGCGGACTCGTGAAATCGGACTTCGGAAAGCTCTGGGAGCGACACGCGGAAATATTTTGATGCAATTTCTGATTGAGTCTATGATTTTGACACTGATTGGTGGGTTGATTGGCTTGGTTCTAGCTGCAGGACTTGCGTCTGTACTAGGCTCAGCCATGAGTCAAATGCTGGAAGGAACACCAGTGACAGTATCACTCACAGTCAGCATCATTAGTCTTCTTTTCTCAGCTACTATCGGTGTTCTCTTCGGAATCCTGCCGGCCAATAAAGCCTCTAAACTGGATCCAATTGAAGCACTGAGATATGAATAATACAACAAAAAGTCTGGTTTCCCAGACTTTTTTGTGATGTAAAAATCCTGCTGGTATTCCAGCAGGATTTGTTCTCTTAATATCGTATAAAATACAGATTATTTCATAGTTGGGAAGAGCAGGACATCGCGAATAGTAGTCACGTCGGTTAGTAACATAACCAGCCGGTCGATACCGATTCCCAGACCTCCAGTTGGTGGCATACCGTATTCCAGAGCTTCGACAAAGTCATAGTCGATGCCAGTTGCTTCGTCATCGCCCAGTTCTTTGGCTTTTGCTTGTGCTTCAAAACGAGATAATTGATCGATTGGATCGTTCAACTCGGTGAAGGCATTGGCATATTCTTTGGTCATGATGAAGAGCTCGAAACGGTCCGTGAAGCGTGGATCTTCTGGATTTTTCTTGGCCAGAGGTGACACTGCTACAGGGTGACCGTAGACAAAGGTTGGCTGAATCAAGGTTTCTTCCACAAATTCTTCAAAGAAAGCATTGATAACATGGCCAACTTCGGTGAAGTGTTTTTCAAGCGGAACTTTCTTTTCTTTAGCCAAGGCAGCAGCTTCTTCAAAGCTCATATCTTGCCAGAAATCAACACCAGTAATTTCCTTGATGGCATCTACCATGTGAACGCGTTTAAATGGTTCGTTGATCTTGATTTCAGTTCCTTGGTAGTTGACCGGTCCATCTCCATTGACAGAAACAGCAGCGTGTTGGATAATGCCTTCAGTCAAGTCCATGATATCTTGGAAATCTGCATAGGCTTGGTAAACCTCGATGGAAGTGAACTCTGGATTGTGAGTTGCGTCCATCCCTTCGTTACGGAAGATACGGCCAATCTCATAAACTCGCTCCATACCACCGACGATAAGACGTTTAAGGTGAAGCTCGGTTGCAATCCGCAGTACCATGTCAATATTTTGGGCATTGTGGTGGGTGATAAATGGACGGGCAGCAGCACCGCCTGCCTCATTGTGGAGAACAGGAGTTTCAACTTCAAGGAAGCCTTGTCCATCCAAGTAACGACGGATTTCTGAGATGATTTTTGAACGAGTGACAAAGCGTTCAAAGCTTTCGCGGTTGGAAATCAAATCCAAATAACGTTTACGGTAGATAGTTTCGACATCTGTCAGACCGTGGAATTTTTCAGGTAGGGGACGCAGAGCCTTAGACAAATGAGTAAGGTGGGTCGCCTTGATAGAAAGCTCCCCCATATCCGTCCGCATAATCTCACCTTCGATACCGAGGAAATCTCCTAAGTCAGCCTTTTTGAAGATTTCATAATTTTCTTCACCAACAGCATCCTTACGTACATAAATCTGGATTTGGCCTTCACGATCTTGGATGTGAGCAAAGCCAACCTTTCCTTTGCCGCGTTTGGTCATGAGACGGCCAGCGATAATAGCTGTTTCGTTGAGTTCGTTTAATTCTTCTTTATCTTTATCATTGTATTTTTCTTTTAGTTGAGCAGAGTTAGCAGTCCGCTCGAAGCGTTTGCCAAAAGGGTCAATTCCCTGCTCAGCCAGTGCAGCCATTTTTTCACGGCGGATAATCTGCTGGTCGTTTAATTCCTCGATATGTTCAGTAGTCATGTTTTTCCTCCAAAAGTTTTCCTACCTATTTTATCACAAAAGATAGGGAAATTCATCTATATTTGGATATAAAGTAAGAAAAAAAGCTAGAAATCCAGCCTTAATTTTCTGCCTTTTCAACTAAATAATCCGTATTATTCCAAGTGATCAGCTCAAAATTCTCAAAGTCTTCTGTTTCAAGGATGGTGATGCTGGCATTGGTCAGACCGCCATTCTTGCGTAGGAGGGGTGTGTCATAGCCCAGCATGGTTCGAATACTGGCGGTTAAGTTGGCTCCGTGTCCGACAATGAGTACTTGCTCATAGTCCTTGTCCTTTAAGGTCTTGATAAAGGAAATGGTCCGGTGGGTCGTATGGTAGACCGACTCAGCGTCAAAAAACGTATGATTAAATTGAGAGAGGTTGTGGCGGAAGGCTGTCATCTGGTGTGGATAGATGGCTTCAATGGTAGAAATTTTTGCGCCTTCTAGTTTTCCCAACTGCCATTCTCGCAGTTCAGGTACTGATACGATTTCAGTCGGAAACTGGCTTTCTTCTTGGATAATCTCAGCAGAGCGAACGGCGCGAGGGAGGTCGCTGCTGTAAATCTTGCCAAATTGAGTCTGGGCCAGATGTTTTCCTAGGGTATGCAGTTCTTCAACGGCGGCTGGCAGCAGTGGCGAATCACCGCTAGCTCCCTGAAAGCGGCCTTCTTGATTCCATTCCGTTCTTCCGTGTCGGACAAAGTATAATTTCATAGTGGTTGATTGTTTCTTTCTTGTTAGAGTTTATTGAGAATATTAGGTGCAGTGTTGAAGAATTATGAGCCAGGATTTTCCTTAAGGTCCGCAAAGTCAGCTTGAACAAAATCTGCTAAATCTTGAGCCTTGATTTCGATACTGCGGCCGACTTCACCGGCAGAAACGATAATGCTATCTCGCTCTAGAGCTGACTGGTCGATATAGATTGGGAAGTTGTGCTTTTGACGGATACCGACAGGATTATTGGCTCCGTGGATATAGCCCGTTGTCTTTTCCAAGTCTTTCTGGGGAATCATGCTGACTTTTTTATTGCCGGAAATCTTGGCCATTTTCTTTTCAGATAGATGTTCTGTGATAGGCAGGATACCAATCAGTGTGCCAGTCTTGTCTCCTGTCAAGGCTAAAGTTTTATAAATCTGCGAACGGTCCAAACCATCGGCTGGGTGTTCTGCTAAGGCATTTAGCTGCAGACCTTTATGTTCAATCTTAGCCTTGCTTAAAATTTGCTCGACCAGAGTTTTTTTGATTTTTGTTTTTTTAGCCATTAGTATATCTCTCTTCTAATTGTGACATCCAGAGACCCAACCAGGTTCCCAGACCGAAGAAAAAGGCTGCAAGGACAAGTGTCAATACAGAAACTCCATGATAGCTTATGCTTTCACTGTTTCCTGCTTGTGGCACTACAATGAGAAGTGTACTGGATAGGACGATGCCAATGATAAAGTGATAGACACGAGAGTAGTAGTTTTTCAAAATATGATCCATGAGCTTAGAGAAGAGAATCAGTGCTAAGGCACCACCGATTCCAATTGGAAGAAAGGTGCCCAAGAGGTCCAGTTTGCGGAAGCCATTCAGCATAGGTGCATAGAGTCCTAAAATTAAGAGAAGGTTGGACGGACTGAGTCCGGGAATTAAAATGCCCAGTGCGATCAAGGCTCCTGCTAGGATGAAAGAGAGAAAGTTGGCTGGCAAGGTGCCGACCATCCCATTTAGGGAATAAAGAAAGATTCCTGAAAGGATGAGGCTGACCCAGAAAACGAGAATATCAGTCCGATCACGCTCACTTTTAGCGACAGACTCTTTAATGAGGCTGGGAACAGTCCCAATAATGGCTCCAGCAAATCCCCAAAGGACAATCACTTTGTAGTTGTCCAGCAGCAGATTGACAGGATAGGAGAAAGCGGCAATTCCTAAAATCATTCCGATTCCAACTGGTATGAAATAGAGAACATTTTCGACGAAGTTTTCCTTTAAATGGGCTAAAAAATGAATCAGGCGCTCGTAAATACCTAAGATAGCTGCTAAAACACCGCCTGAAACTCCCGGCAAAATAAAGCCAAGTGCAATGACCATTCCTTTGAAAATTCTATTCAACCAAGAAATCATTGTATTTTCCTTTTCTAATTTCATTTATCAAATCATTATATCATAAAATATAGGCTTTATTAAGAGGAAACGACTGGAAATTTCCTATTTTATGACAATAAAAAACGACAGCAGTCTTTGAGACTTGAGCTGTCGTTCTGAGCTATTGACTTTCTTTAGGAACTGTAAATAGCTTTTGATAAGTAGCCGTCTGGTCTTTCAAGGTTGACAGCTGGTTCAAATCAAGATAATGGGAGAAGCCAGTCAGCTGTCCTTGTGATGTGTACTGATGCAAGTCGTAATCTTGCTCCGTATTTGGTGCGGCATTGTAGTAGCCGTCGTCATTACCATAAGTCGGAATCCAAATTGCTGTGAATTTATCGGTAGAGATGCTATGCTCCTCCATAAAATAAGTTCCAATATAGATACCAATATTTTTAACACCAAGTGACTCTAGCTTGGCTCGGAAAGCCTCAACTCCCGCATTCATGTCAGACATGGTCTTTTCTTCGACGTCTAGCCAATAATAGGTTGGATGGTACTTAGCAGAAGCCTTGTAGAAACTTTCAGCTTCTTTTTCCATTTCTTTTTTGCTATTGGCGGCCACATAGGCATAGACAGCAACAGGGATGTTGCGCTTTTGAAATTCTTTGATATGTCTTTCATAAGACTTGTCCAGACCATTCAGATGGGTTGCTGCATTTTCTTTTTTTGCCTGCGATCCACTATGAACACGGACAATTACTCCTGAAACATTCTGTGCGAGTAAGTCGTAATTAATCTCACTCGGCAGTTGCCAGCCAGAAATGTCAATGATTGGTCTGGAAATAAACTCTTCATCCAAGGACGAATCTTCAGATGTTTCCTCTTTTTTTGAGGAACTTGGAGTTTGTTTAGTTTGTGAAATTTTTGCCTGTGCTTGCTTTTCCTGAGAGTCAGTAATTTGCTTGCTTATCAAAATTAAAGCGATAAAAGAAGCAAAGAAAATTAGGATTGCAAGCGGTTTAATCCTCTTCCTCATACTGGTTTATTTTAACTTAAAACAAATAAAAAAGCAAAAAATATCCCCAGAATTGCTGGAAAATGAATAAAATGTAATATAATTGAAATATTATAATGCAAAAACAAGACGTTTTGAAAGCTCAAAATGTCTTATTTTTTTAAAAGAGCTTAGCTAAGCTGTGGACGGTGAATTGTCGTTGGATAAATCATTTTGCTTTTTCTTACCTTTTATAATAGCTTTTGAATGAGCTCTTCAATCTTTTTGGGAGAAGTTTGCGGAGAGAAACGTTTGATGACTGTTCCATCTCGGCTGACCAGAAACTTTGTGAAATTCCATTTAATCTTCTCACCCAGAAGACCGCACTTTTCTTTTTTGAGCCAGTCAAAGAGAGGAGCGGTATGAGGACCATTGACATCGATCTTGGCAAATCGAGGAAAGGTTGTTCCGTAGTTAAGGCTGCAAAAGCTGTTGATTTCTGCAGCGTCTCCAGGTGCCTGCTGGCCAAACTGATTGCAGGGGAAATCTAGAATTTCAAATCCGTCTTTCTGATAGCGCTCATAGAGTTCCTGCAGTTCTTGGTACTGAGGAGTGAAGCCGCAGCCGGTCGCTGTATTGACAATCAGCAGAATCTTTTCTTTATAATCACTCATTTTTTGCAGACTTCCGTCTTGTTTTTGGATTTCGATATCATAAATGTCTGTCATGTTCTCCTCCTTTGTTTGCTTCCTATCTTATCACAATTTTATGTAAAAGAGAGAAAGCAAGACCTTATTGTTCCAGTCTCTGCACTAATGCTTTTTTTTCAATCCAAAAGGTGGTATAATGAGAATTGAATTTTTAGAAGTTTAATGGTGAAATATGAAAATTGACAAGAAGCACTTGTTGAATTATTCCATCTTGATTCCCTATTTGATTCTATCCGTTTTGGGATTGATTGTGGTCTATTCAACGACGAGTCCTACCTCGATTCAGGCCGGAGGAAATGGTTTTGGCATGGTCTTGAATCAGGGGATTTTTTGGGTAATAAGTCTCTTTATAATTGCGCTCCTATATAGAATCCGCTTGGGTTTCCTGAAAAAAGGAGGCATCCTGACTATAGTTATCTTTGCTGAGATTATCCTCTTGCTCTTATCTCGTTTTATAACAGGGACTATTAACGGTGCCCATGGTTGGCTCAAGCTTGGAGCTTTCAGTATTCAGCCTGCGGAGTATTTGAAGATTATTCTGGTCTGGTATCTAGCTTTTCGCTTCACTAAGAGGCAGGAGGAGATAAAGGTCTATGACTACCAAGCCCTGACCCATAACCATTGGTTTCCTAAAGCCTTTAACGACTGGCGGACCATGGTGGCTATTCTGATTGGGATTGTAGCGATTATGCCAGACCTTGGAAATGCGACTATTCTATTTTTGACCGTCGTGATAATGATTGCTGTCAGCGGGATTGGCTATCGATGGTTTTCTACGATGCTGGGAGCCATTGTTAGTGTTTCCGGCTTGGTTCTAGCTAGCATTTGGTTGATTGGGGTTGAGCGCGTGGCCAAGATTCCAGTCTTTGGGTATGTGGCCAAGCGTTTCAGTGCTTTTTTCAATCCCTTCAAGGACCTGTCTGGCTCAGGCCACCAATTGGCTAATTCCTATTATGCTATGAGTAATGGCGGCTGGTTTGGTCTAGGCTTGGGGAACTCTATTGAAAAGCGCGGTTATCTGCCGGAAGCTCATACAGACTTTGTATTTTCTATCGTGATAGAAGAGTTTGGTTTCTTTGGTGCCAGTCTGATTCTGGCCTTACTCTTTTTCCTGATTTTGAGAATTATCTTGGTCGGGATTCGGGCCAAGAATCCATTTAACTCCATGATGGCTTTGGGAATTGGCGGTATGATACTCATGCAGACCTTCATCAATATCGGTGGAATCTCAGGTCTCATTCCTTCTACAGGAGTAACCTTCCCCTTCCTATCGCAAGGAGGGAACAGTCTTCTGGTCTTGTCAGTAGCCATCGCCTTGGTACTTAATATTGATGCCAACGAGCGCCGTGATGCCCTCTATGAACAGATGGAAGCGGAGGCGCAAGACCAGTCTGAGGAAGCTTAAACGCAGTTCGTATGAACAGTTGTTGTAAAAATGAAAGGTGCAGATTATGTCATTTAACAAATTAGAAAGCTACAGCAATAAAGAAGTGATTCGAGAAGAAGTCGCCATTTTGACAGACTTGCTTGCCGATATTACTCGGAATCTTCTCAGCCCTGAGACCTTTGAAAAAATCTCCCTCATGGAGGAGCTGGCGGTTAACTCCAAATATCATGAGTTAAAAGCGATTGTAGAAGAACTAACGACAGATGAAATGGTTTATATTTCTCGTTATTTCTCTATTTTGCCGCTTTTGATTAATATCTCAGAAGACGTGGACCTAGCTTATGAAATCAACCATCAAAACAATATCAATCAGGATTATCTTGGAAAGCTGTCAACAACTATTGACTTGATTTCAACGCGGGAAAATGCTCAGGAGATTCTGGAGAATTTGAATGTTGTTCCAGTACTGACAGCTCACCCGACGCAAGTTCAGCGCAAGACCATTCTAGACTTAACCAATCATATCCATAGCTTGCTGCGTCAGCATCGAGATGTTAAGGCTGGCCTTGTCAATGAGAAGAAGTGGCTCGGAAATCTCCGTCGCTATATTGAGCTTATGATGCAGACAGATATGATCCGTGAGAAAAAGCTGAAAGTGACCAATGAGATTACCAATGTCATGGAGTACTATAACAGCTCTTTCCTACAAGCAATCACCAACTTTATGGTCGAATACAGACGCTTGGCAGAAGAGCGGGGCATCAAACTGGATAATCCTAAGCCTATTACCATGGGAATGTGGATTGGCGGAGACCGAGATGGCAATCCTTTTGTAACTGCAGAAACCCTGAAACTATCAGCCACCCTCCAGAGTGAAGTCATCCTCAACTATTATATTGATAAGGTTTATACACTCTATCGCACCTTCTCGCTCTCGACCAACCTCTCAGAAACCAGTCAGGCAGTAGCAGAAATGGCAGCTCTGTCTACAGACAAGTCTGTTTATCGGGAAAATGAGCCTTACCGCCGTGCTTTTCACTATATCCAGTCCAAGCTGATTCAAACCTTGCTTTACCTAAAAGAAGGCAATTTCTCAAATGATGGTCAGCGATTGACTGACCGAGCTGAGGAAAAATTTTCTGCGAAGGCTAACCTTTCTGTCAGCAATAAGGGAAGAGAAATCATTCCTAATTATATCCAGTCTCGTATCAGCGAGACCCTGACTGAGCTGAAGAAGGAGGAGACACCTTCTTACAAAACAGCTCAGGAATTTAAAAAAGACTTGCAGGTCATTTATGATTCTCTTATTGAACATCATGGGGAAGCTTTGGTAAGTGGCGACTTGACTGAACTTCTCCAAGCGGTTGATGTTTTCGGCTTCTTCTTGGCCAGCATTGATATGCGTCAGGATTCCAGCGTTCATGAGGCTTGTGTGGCTGAGCTCTTGGCTTCAGCTAATATTGTCCAGGATTATAGCAATCTATCGGAAGAAGAAAAATGCCAGGTTCTCCTCAAACAGCTGCTAGAAGATCCTCGTATCCTGTCAGCTACTCATGAGCCTAAATCCGAACTCCTTCAAAAAGAACTGGAGATTTTCAAAACAGCTCGTCAGCTAAAAGATGCCATTGGTGAGGAAGTTATTAAGCAGAATATTATCTCTCACTCGACCAGTGTATCAGATCTACTTGAGTTGGCTATTATGCTCAAGGAAGTGGGACTGATTGATGAAAATGGTGCTCGTGTCCAGATTGTTCCGCTCTTTGAAACCATTGAGGATTTGGACAATTCCTGCGATACCATGGAGAAATACCTGTCTCTGCCAATTGCGCAGAAGTGGATTGCCTCTAAGGATAATTACCAGGAAATCATGCTGGGCTATTCAGACAGTAATAAGGACGGTGGCTACCTATCTTCTTGCTGGACTCTCTACAAGGCTCAGCAGCAGCTGACAGCCATCGGTGATAAGTTTGGCGTGAAAATCACCTTCTTCCATGGCCGGGGAGGTACGGTGGGACGTGGTGGCGGCCCAACCTATGAAGCTATTACTTCTCAGCCACTCCGCAGTATCAATGACCGGATCCGTCTGACTGAGCAAGGGGAAGTCATTGGTAATAAATATGGAAATAAAGACGCAGCCTACTATAACTTGGAAATGCTAGTGTCTGCTGCCATTAACCGCATGGTAACTCATAAGAAGAGCGATAGCCATACGTCTGATAAATATGAGCGAATTATGGACCAAGTAGTTAATCGCAGTTATCAGATTTACCGTGATTTAGTCTTTGGTGACGAGCGTTTTTACGATTATTTCTTTGAATCCAGCCCAATCAAGGCTATTTCTAGCTTTAATATTGGTTCTCGTCCAGCAGCCCGTAAAACCATCACTGAAATCGGTGGTCTCCGGGCTATTCCATGGGTCTTCTCATGGTCTCAAAGTCGGGTTATGTTCCCAGGTTGGTATGGTGTTGGGTCAAGTTTCAAGGAATTCATTGATGAAGACCCAGAAAATAACTTAGCCTTTCTGCAATTTATGTATAAGAGATGGCCTTTCTTCAAGTCACTCTTATCAAATGTAGACATGGTTCTGTCTAAGTCAAATATGAATATCGCTTTTGAGTATGCGCAGCTTTGTGAAGATCAGAATGTGCGTGATATTTTCAATATTATCTTGGATGAGTGGCAGCTGACTAAGGATGTCATTCTAGAGATTGAAGGGCACGATGAGCTTCTGGCAGAAAACACCTATCTGAGAGATAGCTTGCACTATCGTATGCCTTACTTCAATGTTTTGAACTATATCCAGCTAGAACTGATCAAGCGTCAGCGAAATGGCCAGCTCACACCTGATCAAGAAAAGCTGATTCACATCACCATCAACGGTATTGCAACTGGTCTGCGAAACTCTGGCTAATACAAAGAGAAAATCGGAATTTTTCCGGTTTTTTCTATTTTTGTAACCAAAGGGCTACTTAATTCGTTATACTAGTGACAGTTCAACCGCTTTTCTTTGTATCAACCTTACTAAAAATCAGACAAGGAATAATTCACAAAAAAATGCTAAAAGACTTGCATTTTCATTTAAATTTGATAAAATAGTAAGGAAAGTTAGACTGTATTGCCTACTGTCTATCTATAAAATATATTTTATTGGAGGCTTTTACTCAAATGGCAAAAGAAAAATACGATCGTAGTAAACCACACGTTAACATTGGTACTATCGGACACGTTGACCACGGTAAAACTACTTTAACAGCAGCTATCACAACTGTATTGGCACGTCGCTTGCCTTCAGCAGTTAACCAACCTAAAGACTATGCGTCTATCGATGCTGCTCCAGAAGAACGCGAACGCGGAATCACTATCAACACTGCGCACGTTGAGTATGAAACTGCTAAGCGTCACTACGCTCACATCGACGCTCCAGGACACGCGGACTACGTTAAAAACATGATCACTGGTGCCGCTCAAATGGACGGAGCTATCCTTGTAGTAGCTTCAACTGACGGACCAATGCCACAAACTCGTGAGCACATCTTGCTTTCACGTCAGGTTGGTGTTAAACACTTGATCGTCTTCATGAACAAAGTTGACTTGGTTGACGATGAAGAATTGCTTGAATTGGTTGAAATGGAAATCCGTGACCTCTTGTCAGAATACGACTTCCCAGGTGACGATCTTCCAGTTATCCAAGGTTCAGCTCTTAAAGCTCTTGAAGGTGACTCTAAATATGAAGACATCATCATGGAATTGATGGACACTGTTGATGAGTACATCCCAGAACCAGAACGCGATACTGACAAGCCATTGCTTCTTCCAGTCGAAGACGTATTCTCAATCACTGGTCGTGGTACAGTTGCTTCAGGACGTATCGACCGTGGTATCGTTAAAGTCAACGACGAAATCGAAATCGTTGGTATCAAAGAAGAAATCCAAAAAGCAGTTGTTACTGGTGTTGAAATGTTCCGTAAACAGCTTGACGAAGGTCTTGCAGGTGACAACGTAGGTGTACTTCTCCGTGGTATCCAACGTGATGAAATCGAACGTGGACAAGTTATCGCTAAACCAGGTTCAATCAACCCACACACTAAATTCAAGGGTGAAGTTTATATCCTTACTAAAGAAGAAGGCGGACGTCACACTCCATTCTTCAACAACTACCGTCCACAGTTCTACTTCCGTACAACTGACGTTACAGGTTCAATCGAACTTCCAGCAGGTACTGAAATGGTAATGCCTGGTGATAACGTAACAATCGACGTTGAGTTGATCCACCCAATCGCCGTTGAACAAGGTACTACTTTCTCTATCCGTGAAGGTGGACGTACCGTTGGTTCAGGTATGGTTACAGAAATCGAAGCTTAATTCGATTCCGTTCCCAGATAACAATTATAGTCAGACACTAAACCCCGTGAAAACGGGGTTTTTTAATATTGTAATTGTTTTAAAAAATGAGGAAGAATAGAAGGTGGTCGGTAATCTCCAGAATAGATAGCTTGATTTTGCAGAACCACCTTTAAGATGATTTAGGAAACGGAAAGAGAAGAAGTATAGATATAAGCTTGATAGAAGTTTTGCCCTTTTTAATTAGGTTGGGGAAGAAAGTATCATTTAAAAGAGAGATTCTTTCAGGAAGGATTTTCACTTTTCACTGAAAGTATAGTATAATAAGAAATAGAATACATTTGGAGAAGAAAAATGCCCTCAAAATCAGGATCATCACCTTATGCTAAAAATAATGACGGTAATAAAGAAATAGAAAAAATAATCTCAAAAGAAGGACTGAAAAATAACTATATATGGAACATGTTGGGGACAGTCTCATCTTCATTGATATCAGTCGTCTTGCTTCTACTAGCTTCTAGATTTCTAGATTCAAGAGATTCTGATATTTTTAGTATTGCTTATGCTCTTGGTCAGCAGTTCTTTGTTCTAGGTTATTTTCAAGTTAGAAATCTGCAATCTACGGATATAAAAGAAAGATACCAATTTGCTTCTTATCATAACACGAGACTTTTTACGATCTTTTTGATGATTTTAACATCGTTTATCTATACTCTATGGCAAGGGTATGATGTTTATAAATCTAGTATTATTTTATTGCTTGTTCTTTATCGGGCTATAGATGCATATTCAGATGTTTTTCAAGGATTATTTCAGCAAAAAAATAGATCAGACTTAGCTGGAAAGGTGCAATTCTATAGGAGCTGGATTTGCATGTTAATATTTGCAATAGTCCTGTTGCTTACAAAATCATTGATGGTAGCTAGTATTGTTATTTGCTGTGCGAATTTCATTCTGACCTTCCCCTTAGATTTCAGAAACTGTAGATTACATTTTTCTCAGGAAAAGTTTTCGCCTAAACTCCATGATGACAGAAAAAATGTGTATTCTATTTTGAAAAATAGTTTTCCCTTGTTTTTAAATGGTTTTTTGATAACGTATATCTATAACGAGCCAAAAATTGATATTGATTACCTTTTGACAAATGGCTATTTTTCATCTGGGGTTCAAAGAGACTTTAATGTTCTATTCATGCCTGTCTTTGTTCTATCCCTTTTATTCTTTGTCCTGAGACCGTTGACTACACAGCTTTCCATTTATTGGAACGAGAAGAAATTTACACTATTTTTCAAACAGGTCAATACTCTAAATCTAGTAATGACTGTTTTAGGACTTGTTATTGTTATTTTGGGTTATCTGATTGGTACAGAAGTGCTTAGTGCTGTCTATGGTATCCAATTACAGGAGTATAAGCTTCCTTTCACTATATTACTTATAGGCGGTATTTTGAATGTTTTTGCTCTAGTGGTTGATATCATTATGACCATCTTTAGAAAACAGCATTATCTGATGATAGCCTATTTATTGACATTTGCTGTTTCAAAATTTATTACTTTACCATTTATCCGTGATCAAAAATTGCTGGGAGCTGCTAATTCCTTTTTAATCTCCATGTGCGTCTTTTATGCAACAAGTCTGATTATTTATGGCGTTGCTAAAAATCAGGAAAAAAGAAAGAAGTAGAATTCTATGAATATCTTATTTACATTAAATGATGCGTTCGTACCTCAAGTTGCAACCTGTATGTGTTCTATATTTGAGAATAATAAATCTGCTGAGAATATTACAGTATATTTAATTGGCGAGAGGATAAGCCAAGAGAATCAAAACAAATTAAAAGGATTTGCTAAAAGTTACGATAGAAAAGTTTGTATTATTTCTATAAATAATATCGCAGACTATATTGATTTTGATTTTGATACAAACGGTTGGTCTTCAATTATTTTGGCACGTCTTTTTTTAGATAAACTTCTTCCACAAGAAGTTGATAGGATTTTATATCTCGACGGAGATACACTAGTTCTAGAAGATATAGGTTCTCTTTTTTATAGCGACTTAGGAGATAAGGTAATAGGTATGTGTCCCGAACCAACTGTGGATAAGTCAAGAAAGGAATTTCTAGCTTTGAAAGAGTACCCCTATCATAATTCGGGTGTCCTATTGATCGATCTAAAAAAATGGCGTAGGGAAGAGATTGGTAAAAAGGTCATAGAATTTTATCAATTTCATGAAGGAAAGCTATTCGCACCAGACCAAGATGCCTTAAATGGAGCCTTGAAAGAGCAAATTTTTACCTTGCCAATTTCCTTTAATTATTTTAATATTTATGATGTCTATCCTTATAAAACGTTGAGTGAATTAAGTAAGCCAACTAAGTTTATGTCACAGGAAGATTTTAATCATTTTCGGAAAGCACCTACAATTATTCACTATCTTGGTGAAGAGAGACCTTGGCGGAAAGGGAACACACATAGGTTTAAAAAGGAGTACCTCTATTATCTCCACAAAACTCCATGGAAAGATACACCAATGGAAGAAGGTTGGCAGCTTTATTTTGTTTGTTTTAGAATCTTTAATATTGTTATGAAGCCTTTTCCAATGCTAAGATATAAGATTATCAATTCCCTAATCCCGAGCTTTATGAAATATAGAAAAAAACAGTTGCAGAAAAACAAAAAATAATGTGATGACATGTTATAGAAAGAATAGATTAAATTAATGAAAGTTTTAATGATAATTCCTGCTTATAATGAGGAAGAAAGTATTTTAAATACGGTTATGAGCATTATAGAATATCGGAAGAAAGTTGATTTTGACTTAGACTACGTAGTTATCAATGATGGGTCAGTTGACAGAACTAAGGAGATTTTGGACAGCCATCATCTGAATGCTATTCATTTAGTTATGAATTTAGGGATTGGCGGGGCTGTTCAGACGGGCTATAAGTATGCTCTTGAGAAGAATTATGATGTGGCCGTACAGTTTGATGGAGATGGTCAGCATGATATTGAGTCGCTGGATGCTTTGCTGGAGCCTATTCGTCGTCAGCAGGCTGATTTGGTTGTTGGTTCTCGTTTTATCGGTGACAAGTCTTCGGAATTTCAGACGACTTTTATGCGGCGTTTTGGCATTACCATTATTTCAGCTTTTATTAAATTAACAACAGGCAAAAGGATTCTGGATACCACGTCAGGCTATCGTTTGGCCAATCGTGACATTATTCGACAATTCGCTGCGCGCTATCCTATAAAATATCCTGAGCCAGAATCGATTGTCCATATCTTGAAGCGGAAATATAAAGTGGTGGAAGCACCAGCCAATATGTTTGAACGTGCAGGAGGAGTCTCTTCAATTACTCCGATTAAGTCCATTCGCTATATGATTGAAGTTTGCTCTTCGATCTTGATTGCTGCTTTTATGAAAGAGAGTGAATAATGTCCATTTTGTCTATTGTTATGCTAGTGGCTTCAGTCCTATTCCTGTATTTTGTCTTTCGGAATATCAATCAAAACAATATTTTGTTTGAGCAAGCCTTTATGTGGATTATTATTGGCTTCGTTCTGATTGTTATTTCTATTTTTGATTGGATTCCCGTTTCGATTGCCAAATTGTTAGGCTTTGAGTTGACCTCAAACTTTGTCATGTCCTTGGCCATCTTTTTCCTGCTGGTTATTGTTTTTTTACACACTATTTCCATTTCCAAGCAAAAGGAGCAAATCAAGCAGTTGGTGCAAGAACTGTCCATCATGAAGCAAAGAATGTCCAAGTTAGAGAGTGAAAAAGATGAAAAATAACCATACCTGGGTGATTTGCGCCTATGGCGAAAGCGAATTTTTAGAAGCTTGTATCTTGTCTTTGCAGGCTCAAACCTTGCAATCAAAGATTATCTGCTATAGCTCAACACCGTTGGGTTCAATTAAGCAGCTGTGCCAGAAGTACGGTATTCCTTTTTACACGAAAGAAGGCGGTGGTATCGGTAAGGACTGGAATAATGCCCTTACCTTTGTTGAGACTTCTTATGCTACCATTGCTCATCAGGATGACTACTATGAGCCAACTTATTTAGAAGCAGTGATGCAGAAGATAGAGCAGTCTAAGGATATTCTCATTGCCTATACAGACTACTTTGAAGAGAAAAATGGAGTCAAAATTCCGGCTAATACCAATCTGAAAATCAAGACTCTCATGCTTAAAACCTTAAATCTGATGCCATCCAGTCGTTTTTGGAGAAATCGGGTTCTAGCTTTTGGCAATCCCATTTCCTGTCCGGCGGTGACATACAATTTAGAGGCATTAAGGGATTTTCGATTTGATGAGGAAATGCGCGTGAGTCTAGATTGGTATGCTTGGTATAAGATTAGCTCCTATAAGGGGCGCTTTGCTTATATTTCTGAGAAGCTTATGTGCCACCGGATTCATGGAGAGTCGGAAACAACCAAGACTATTTCAGATAATACTCGAACCAAAGAGGACTTGTTCATGTATCAGCTTTTCTGGCCCAAGTGGGTGGCTAATCTGGTAAATAAAGCATACATGAAGAGTCAAGATGCTAACTCAAACTAATAGAGTTATTTACAAGGAAAGTATATGAAAGATTTAATATCTGTTGTTGTAACTTGTTACAACCATCAAGATTACATTGAACAGTGTTTGCGCAGTATTTTTGCTCAGACCTATCGAAATATTGAGTTACTGGTATTGGATGATGGCTCCTCTGATCATTCTGCTGAAATCATAGAGGCTGTCTCGGCGGATTCCCCTTTTCCGACGCGGTTTGAAAGTCATGAAAATATGGGGGTCGTCAAGACAAGAAACAAGGCTTTGCAGCAAATTCAAGGCACTTATTTTATTTTTGTGGATAGTGACGATTTTCTGGATTCAGACTATATTGAGAGCTTCTATAGAAGCATGGTGCAAGAGGAGGCAGATATTGTCTATGGTGATTTGTATGATCCTGATAAAAAGGAAGTTTACCTTAAATCACGGCCATTTGACAAGCTAGCTTTCTTAACGGAAAATTTTATTTCCAACTGTTCTCTCATTCGTCGTTCGGTTGCTGATGGTATTTATTATGATGAAGCTCTGAATCGTGAAAAACTGGAAGACTATGATTTCCTTTTGAACTTAATTATCAATCAAGGAGCGAAACCTGTTTATGATGCAAAAACAAAGCTGAATTATCGGGTCTTTGATAAGGAATCAATCTCTAAACGGAATTCTACGAGATATCATTACGAAATGTATCTGAAAATTCTGCGTAAGTATGTGAGACAGATACCAGATGATATTTACCAAGCTCTGGGCCAGAACATATTTACACTGGAAGGTCGTTTGGATGAACTGATTCAGCATATGGATAAAGTGAACGACTATGTTCTTGAACTGCAGGAGGATCAGCGACAGTTACATAAAAATCTAGATTCCCTGAAATCCAGACTGAGAACGATAAAGGAACAGCGAGATGAGGCTATTCAGGAGCAGTTTCGTATTCGCCGATCTATTTCCTATCGGCTGGGGAATGGCGTGATTACGCCATTGAAACGTCTGGCTCGATTAGTCAAAAATCCTCGCAGTATCAAAGCTGCTTTAAGTCGGATTAAGCAACAGCTGGTTCGTTTGAAACGCCAAGTTAAGTCTCCTAAGGTTTATTATTATCAATGGTTGCGGAACTCTCAACGAGAAAAAGCTTTAGCTTCAGTTTCAAGTGGCGAAAAAGTCTTAATTTATGTCATTTTTGAATCCGAGCCACGCTTGCAGCAGTATAAGACTATCTTTTTAGATAAGTTAGCAGCTTTGGCGGATAAGACTCTCATCGTCGTTAATGGTGGACTGGCTGCAGAGGATTTAGAAATTTTAGGACAGTATGGTCAAGTCTTGGTGCGGGATAATAGTGGCTATGATACAGCAGCTTTTCGTGAAGGCATTCTTTCCTTAGGAAAGGAAAAGCTGCAGCATTGCTTTCAGCTGATGCTCGTCAATGACACCAATATCGGACCTATGAGTGATTTGGCGGCAGTCTTTCAAACCATGGCTGGCCGAAATCTTGACTTTTGGGGAATTTCCTATGGTGAGCCCCAGGAAGATATCACTGGATTTAACCGCTATGGTTATATTCCCAATCACCTACAGTCTTATTTTTTAGTGATAGAGCCTTTGCTGCTTCAGTCCGAAGAATTCTACGACTATTGGCAAGTGCTGACTGACACGGATTCACGAGAAGAAGCAATCGGAAAGCATGAAACGACTTTTACCAAGTACTTTGCTGACTTGGGCTATCGTTACGATGCCTTGGTTCACGAAAATCAGGATTCGGCTATGTATATTCATCCATTAAGGATGTTAAAAGCGGGTAGTCCTCTGATTAAGTATACTTCTTTGAAGAATTATGATGATCAGCAGTTTTTATGGCAAGGTCTGGAAAGAGAGTCGGAAGTTCCTGATTTATTGGACTACGTTCGGGAGAAGACAGATTATCCAGTAGAAATTCTTGAGAACATCGTTCAAAAATTCAAAGATGTGCCTCGTGATCAATATATTCTCATCATTGACGGTGTAGAGAATATCATTCCGCAGTGTACGCGCTACCGTGTGCTCAATAAGGCAGAGCAGCTTAGAAAGAATGGTTTTGCTGTGAAAGTGGTCAATGCGTCTGAGTTTAGTCTGACTCAAGCCCTGTATGCCAGCCACATCATTATCTACCGCGCTCCTTGGTCTGCCCAGCTCCAGCTTTTATGCGATTTGGCTCGGGAAGAGCATAAGCCAGTTTATTTTGATATTGATGATTTGGTCTTTGATACCCTTTATACGGACCAGCTAAGCTATACCCAAGGCTTGTCTGAGAAGGAAAAGGGCAATTACGATGCTGGTGTCAAGAATTACGGGAAAATGCTGGCGGCTTGTGATGGGGCGATTACCTCCACTAATCAGCTAAAAGAGGAATTGCTCAAATACAAGGACTCCGTCCTGCTGAATCGTAATCTGGCGTCCAGCGAATTGATTGCGGTTAGCTCGCAGTCCTTGAAGGAAGACTTTGGTGCAGACGACAGAATCAAAATCGGCTATTTCTCTGGCTCTATCAGCCACAATGAAAATTTTGAGCTCATCAAGCCGTCTATCAAAGAAGTTCTTGACAACTACCCAACCGTTGAGCTTCATATTGTAGGGCACTTGGATATCCCGCAGGATATGAAACAATATTCGCGGCGTATTATCGTCCATGAGTATGTGGACTGGAAGGCCTTGCCTCAGCTGATTAGTCAGGTTGATATTAATCTGGCTCCACTAGTAGACTCAGTCTTTAATCGGGCTAAGTCAGAAATCAAGTGGATAGAAGCAGCTCTAGTCAAGGTACCAACGATTGCCAGTCATATCGGTGCTTTTGCGGACATGATGATAGATGGTCAGACTGGACTTTTGGCTAAAGATAGTGAATGGGAAGAAAAGCTGGAAAGCCTGATTCTTTCTGCGGATTTACGCAGAGAACTAGCAGAGAACGCCTACGCTTTTGTATTAGAAAATTGCAGTTTAGATAAAAAAGATGAAATGGTGACTTATTTTGAAAAGAAATAAAGAAGTAAAAGTTGAGAATATTTTCTTGCTGCTGGCAAGTATCTTTGTCTTGACTTTTATGATTGCACAGCCGATTAATCGGGTGCCTGATGAGACCAATCATGCTCGTATGACATGGGAAATCTTCCATAAACCGACCAATCGAACATATAAATGGATGGACAAAATCCCATCTACTCCGAATGTTTCGCCGGCAGAGTACAAGCAGCTGTTCTCAGAGAAGATAGATTTGGCGCAAGAAGAGTTTGCCTTTGGCTTTAATCTCAAGGCTGTCTCTTTCCTGCCTCAGCTGCTAGGTATGACCTTAGGAAGCTTGCTTTATCCGTCAGTAGGCTTCATCGTGATGATGGGGCGGTTCTTTAATGCCTTAGCATACATCATCGGGGTTTATCTGCTGATTAAATATTTCAAATATGGCAAAAAAGCTCTACTTTTCCTATCTCTTTTGCCTATTATGGTCCAGCAGGCAGCTTCTCTCTCTTATGATGTGATGAGCTATCTGGAGATTATGCTGGCGGTTGGCTTTTTGACCAATATTGCCTACCATAAGAAGTTCACTAATAGAAATGTACTGGAGCTTTTGGTGATTTCTATAGGACTCTTTGTCACCAAACCGAATAATGTCCTTTTATTAGGCTTGCTGCCTTTTGTTGACTTTGAGTTTGAAGGATTCCTTGCGGTTCTGAACAAGCCTTTTCTTGCAACCAAAGCTTTTGTAGCTCGTTATCGCCCTATCTTCTATGTACTTGGCTTTTCAGCTTTCTTTCTTGCCTTGCATCTGGCATTTCGCAATCAGGGAGGGCTATTGCACTATGGCCAAGTCTTGCTGAATACGCTCTTTAAGCAAAGTGTTAATGGCGACTTGAATACGATTTTGACAATCGGTATGTTTGGCTTTTTGGGGAATTTTACTATCCAGCTGCCGCTTTGGTTGATTTTTATCGATGTGGTAGTCTTGGCGCTTATCTTCTTGCAATCGCAGAAAGATTTTATGACCAAGGGTTATACAGTCATGTCGCGTTATCTGTTTCTGGTTCAAGTGATTGCTGTTGTGTCAATTATGTATCTGCAGTGGACGCCCATTGTCCTCGGTAAAGGTGCTATGATATCAGTTGGTGCTCAGGGACGTTATTTTACACCCTTCCTGATTTTACTGCTACCAACTGTTGCTAATCTAGGAACCTTGGACATTAAAGACAGAGTGGTGAATCGAATGATGGTTGGGACTCTGGTAGCTAACTTCTTGGTTTCCCTCTACTTGATGGTGCCCTTTTATTGGAATGTATTAGGATAAGCTATGAAAAAAAAGATATTATTCATTTCGCCGACTGGAACGCTGGATAATGGAGCTGAAATCTCTATTGTCAATTTGATGGAATACCTGGTAGAGACGGGCCATCAGGTTATCAATGCGATTCCGGATTATCATGTAGCCGTTCAGCAGGACTATATCTCCAGCCTGGCGGCCTTGGGTATTGAGACTGTAGCCTTGCCGTCAGTTAAATGGTGGTGGGAGGACTCGCCTGGTGGCCTGCCAGGTAGTCCTGAGTCTAGAGCTCGGTCTTATCAGGATAATACCTCAGCGCTCAGAAAGATACTAACGGAGCGAAAGATTGATTTGGTTATTACCAATACGGTCAATATGTTTCAAGGAGCAGTGGCAGCGGCCTGCGAGGATGTTCCGCATTTCTGGCTGATTCATGAATTTCCTGACGGAGAGTTTGGCTACTATAAGGAAAAGCTAGATTTTATCAGTGATTATTCGCAGGAAATATTTGCAGTTAGAGGAGCCTTGCAGAGACAGCTGCAGAATCTGCTGCCAGACAGAAAAGTCTTGTCTTTTGCCCCTTTTACGAAAATTTATCCTACTGATACAGGAGAAAGGGATGGAGTCGAAAGGCGTATCGTGTCAGTTGGACGTTTGACAGAGCGGAAAAATCAATTAGAATTGATAAAGGCCTATAACCAGCTATCTCAGCCAAAACCGGCCTTAGTTTTTATCGGTGCCTGGGATGAGGAGTACAAAAAAAGATGCGATACTTATATCTCTGAACACCAGATAAAAAATATTAGCTTCCTGGGACACAAGGACAATCCTTGGGCAGAGGTGACGGCAGCAGACCTAGCGGTATTTCCGTCTGCGATGGAAACCTTTGGTTTAGTCTATATTGAAGCGATTATGAATGGCCTTCCGACCATTTTGTCAGACAATCCTGGTCACCTATCCGCCTATGAAATCTTTGAAGAAGGTCAGCTCTATTCATCTGGTAATATCGAGGAGTTGGCTGATAAGATAAACCTTGCCTTGGCAAACTTTGAGGGATTAAAAGACCAGTCGGTGGCCAATCTTGGCAAAATCCAAGAGCGCTACACAGTTCAGAGTGTTTACCAGACCTTATTGGATAAGATTGAAAACACTGAGATGTACAAGGCTAACTCCTTGCGCCATGTCAAGTGCTTATTGGATACAAATTTACCTTCTCAACAAGCCAGCTCTTTCTTACGCAAAGTGAAAAATAAGCTGCTTTCTGGTAGAAGAGGTTAAAGAAAGAAAAGGACAAGTGCAGCCGTGGCTCTACCTGTCCTTTTTGTATTATACAAACACACTAGAAAGTGGTATAATAGAATGGATTGTAAAATCTTGAATTGAGGGAAATCATGAAACATGTCTTCATTATCGGGAGTCGGGGACTTCCTGCCAAATATGGAGGGTTTGAAACCTTTGTCGAGAAATTGACAGAGCATCAAATCTCTTCTCAAATCCAATATCATGTGGCTTGCTTATCAGATGATGAAGCTTTTCATCATTTTGACTACAAGGGAGTCGACTGCTTTACAGTCAAGCCACCTAAGCTTGGCCCAGCCCGCGTAATTGCCTATGATATGATGGCTGTCTCCTACGCCCTCAAGTTTGCTAAGAAAGAGCAGATTGAGCAGCCTATTTTTTACATTCTTGGAAATACGATTGGTGCTTTTATCTTTCCTTTTGCTCGTCGTATCCATCAGGCAGGCGGTAAATTCTTTATCAATCCTGACGGGTTGGAGTGGAAGCGGGCCAAATGGTCTAAGCCAGTCCAAGCCTATCTCAAGTATTCTGAAAAGGTCATGACCAAGCATGCAGACTTGGTTATTGCGGACAATCAAGGTATCGAAAGCTATATTCAAAAAGCTTATCCTTGGTCTAAAACGACCTGTATCGCTTATGGAACCGACCTTTATCTGTCCAATCTGACGGAAAACGAAGGCAAGGTCAGAGTCTTCTTTGAAAAGTGGGCCAGTAAGGAAAAAGACTATTACCTCATTGTCGGACGCTTCGTTCCGGAAAACAACTATGAAACCATCATTCAAGAATTTATGAAATCCAAGACCCAACGTGATTTGCTGATTATCTGCAATCATGAGGGCAATCCCTATTTTGAAGAGCTTAAGAAGAAAACAGGCTTTGACCGTGATTCTCGCATTAAGTTTGTCGGTACGGTCTACGATCAGAATCTGCTCAAATATATCCGTAATCATGCTTTTGCATACATACATGGCCATGAGGTTGGCGGGACCAATCCGGGACTCTTGGAAGCACTGGCTCAGACAGATGCCAATCTGGTGCTGGATGTGGACTTTAACCGTAAGGTAGCAAAAGAAACGGCTCTGTACTGGCAAAAAGAATCTGGCCAGCTGGCCCAGCTGATTGACCGAGTAGATGCGCAAACAGATTTTACGGAGCTAGGTCAAGCCGCCAAAGAAAATATGAAAGAAAACTACACCTGGGAAAAAATTGTGGGTGAATACGAGGATTTATTTTTATCATGAAAGTGACCATTCTTCTGTCCACCTATAATGGGGAGCAGTTTCTGTCCGAGCAGATTAAGAGTATCCAAGAGCAGACATACAGGGATTGGCAGCTGCTGATTCGTGATGATGGCTCTACAGATGGGACGCGGGCAGTCATCGAGGACTTTTGCCGCAAGGATGACCGCATTGCCTTTATCAATCGGGAAAATCCACAAAATCTAGGTGTCATTCAAAGTTTTCATAGCCTGCTTCAGTATCAAGATTCGGATTTCTATCTCTTTAGCGACCAAGATGACGTTTGGCTGCCAGACAAGATTGCCATGCAATTGGCTGAGGCAGACAAGTATGATAGCAGTAAGCCCTTGCTGGTGTATACTGACTTGAAGGTCGTGGATCAAGAGCTGCAGGTTGTTCACGAAAGTATGATTCGCACTCAGTCAGATCACGCTAATACAGAACTAGTCCAAGAGTTGACGGAGAATACGGTGACGGGTGGAGTTTCTATGATAAATCGCGCCTTGGCCCAACTTTGGACTGGGAAGGAAGAGCATGAACTGCTCATGCACGACTGGTATCTGGGCTTGCTGGCTGCGGCTTTTGGCAATCTAGTCTATATTGACAAGCCGGGGGAGCTCTATCGTCAGCATTCGAATAATGTGCTAGGAGCTCGAACGCTCAGAAAACGCGTCAAAAACTGGGTTCGTCCCCATGTTCTTTTTGCCAAATATTGGAAACTGATAAAAGACAGTCAGACTCAGGCTAGAAATTTGCTGGTCCTGCCGCTGACTGCTGAAAATAGAGAGTTAATTGAGAACTTTGTGACCATTATGGAGGTTCCTTTTAAGGAGCGCTGGCGCAGGATTCGCCAGTATGGCTACCGTAAAAACCGCACTTTTCATACCCTTGTTTTTACGAGTCTCATTCTCACAAAGTTTGCTTATAAGGAGTAATATTCATGGATTTTTTTAGTAAAAAAAATCGAATTCTTTTGAAAGAATTAATCAAGACGGATTTTAAGTTGCGTTATCAAGGGTCCTTGGTCGGCTATCTCTGGTCGATTTTGAAGCCATTGATGATGTTTACCATCATGTATCTGGTCTTTGTCCGCTTTTTGCGCTTTGATGACGGAACGCCCCACTATACAGTAGGACTCTTGCTGGGGATGGTCTTCTGGTCTTTCTTTACCGAAGCCACCAATATGGGCATGCTTTCCATCGTTTCTCGGGGAGATTTGCTTCGTAAATTAAACTTTCCCAAGCATACCATCGTCATTTCATCCGTTCTTGGAGCGGCAATCAATTTTCTGATTAATCTGGTCGTTGTTTTCCTTTTCGCCTTGATCAATCAGGTGGAATTCGGCTTGCATACGCTAGTGATTATTCCTCTTTTTCTGGAGGTATTGGTCTTGGCAATGGGCTGTGCCCTCATGCTGTCTTCCTTGTTTGTGAAGTATCGGGATATTGGACCGATTTGGGAAGTGGCTCTTCAAGCAGGAATGTATGCTAGTCCTATTATTTACTCTCTGACCTTTCTTTTGCAGCGGAAGCAATTCTTTGTCGCTAAAATTATGATGCTCAATCCGATTGCTCAGATGCTGCAGGATATGCGCCATTTCATCGTTTCTCCTGTCAATGTTAGAGGCTGGGATATCGTGAATAACAAACTAATCGCCCTCATTCCTTACTTGATTCCTTTTGTGATATTGGCTCTAGGTTTGTTCTTCTTTAATAAAAATGCTAAGAGATTTGCGGAGATTTTATAATGTCAAATAATATTGCAGTAAAAGTCGACCATGTAAGTAAATTCTTTCGATTGCCTACTGAGGCTACTCAGAGTTTGAGAACCAGTCTGGTCAATCGTTTTAAGGGGATCAAAGGCTACAAAGAACAGCATGTTTTGAAAGATATTTCCTTTGAAGTTGAAAAAGGGGACTTCTACGGGATTGTCGGCCGTAATGGCTCCGGTAAGTCCACTCTCCTGAAAATTATCTCTGAGATTTATATTCCGGAGAAGGGCAAGGTAACTATTGATGGTAAGTTGGTTTCCTTTATTGAGCTGGGTGTCGGTTTCAATCCAGAACTAACTGGCCGCGAAAATGTCTATATGAATGGTGCCATGCTGGGATTCTCAACAGAAGAAGTAGACGACATGTACGATGATATCGTGGAGTTTGCTGAGCTGGGCGAGTTTATGAATCAAAAACTCAAGAACTATTCCAGCGGTATGCAGGTGCGTTTGGCCTTTTCTGTGGCCATCAAGGCTCAGGGTGATATTCTGATTTTGGACGAGGTCTTGGCTGTTGGGGACGAAGCCTTTCAGCGTAAGTGTAATGACTATTTCAAAGATCGCAAGGAGTCAGGTAAGACGACCATTCTGGTGACCCATGACATGGGAGCTGTTAAAAAATATTGTAATAAGGCTGTCTTGATTGAAAATGGCTTGGTCAAGGCTATCGGCAATCCAGATGATGTGGCCAACCAGTATAGTCTGGACAATGCGACTGAAACAAAAGCCATGAACGAAGGATTTCAGGTTGAGAATGCAGCAGTTTCTGATTTGAAAGTTAAGCTCTTGCATTCGCCTCAGATTTCACCTGAACAAGAGATTGAATTTGAAATTTCTTATCAGGTGAATCAAGACCTACCGACCTATGTTTCCTTTTCTCTGACAGATATCGATCGAACCATCTGGCTTTACAATGATAATTCCATGGATCAGCCGACAGAAGGACCTGGACAGAAGCGCTTGACTTACAAGTGCCATGTGTCACAGATAAATAACGCTAAGTTAAAACTGCAGGTTTCAGTGCGGGATCAGGAAGAACAGATTCTAGCCTTTGCAGACTCTCAGAACAACCCTGTTATCTTAGTCAATCGCCAGGATATTAAGGATGACGATGTCTCTGCTAAGGATTCTGCCACTGGCTTAATCCAGCGTAATGGCAGTTGGAAGATTTCTCAATCATAAAGAATAAGGTATTTTCATGGAACGAATATTACTCTATGTTCATTTCAATAAATGCAATCATATAAGCGGTCATGTCTTCTATCAATTGGAGCAGCTAAAGCCGCTTTTTTCTAAGATTATTTTTATTTCAAATAGTTCTTTGAGCAATGAGGACAAATGCCGGCTGAGAGAAGACTTGGGAATTTCTGACTTGCTTGAGCGTGATAATCGAGGCTTTGATTTTGCAGCCTGGCGTGACGGTATGAACTGGCTGGGTTTTGACACTTTGCAGAACTCAGACTCTCTGACTCTCATGAACGACACTTGCTTTGGTCCGCTATGGGATTTGGCGTCCATTTATCAGCGCTTTGAAGAGGATTCGCAAGTCGATTTTTGGGGAATGACTAATTTTCGCAAGACCAGGTACTTTGAAGAACACCTGCAGAGCTACTTTGTCACCTTTAAGAAGTCAGTTCTTAAAGACAAGGCTTTCCGAGAATTTTGGTCTCAGGTAGAAGATTTTGCTGACGTTCAAGATGTGATAGACCATTACGAGACTAAGTTTACCAAGCGTTTTTTAGAGGCAGGATTCAGATATCAAGCTCTCCTTGATACCCGTCAGGAAGAAGCGGGAGAATTGCTTCATCCAGATTTTTCATACTATAAGCCTCTTAGGATTCTGGAAGCAAAGCTTCCTTTTCTAAAGGTAAAGGCTCTCACGGGCAATCCTTTTTTGGCTAGGTATTTGCTGGAAGATCTTGAAACCAACTCATCCTATCCGACTTCCCTGATTAGGGAACACCTGTTCTATCATTTTGGTCCAGACCTTCCTTGTTTGCTGCAGGATAAGTATTTGTCTCAGGCAACTTCGAACTATCGGACAAATCAGCCTGTCCTCCTGCATATCCATGTAACGGATCTTCCTATTTTTCAGCAGTATCAGAACAAGCTATTCTCTCTATCGTCTCAGTATCAGTATTTAGTGACTGTAACGCAGCCAGAAATGCTGAAACAGCTGCAGACAACTCTGGCTCATCTGGGCGATAAAGTTCAGCTTGTACTAAGCCAGAAATCTCATGCCTGGCTTGCCATGCTGGAGCAGAAGGAAATTCTGCAAGACTATGCTTATATCGGCCATCTATCTACTCATAGAATAATGGAAAATCAGGCTGTTTTTGACCAAGCTATGCGCTCTGATTTGATAAATCTGATGGTGGATTATGCGGATGCAAGCATAGAAGCGCTAGAACAGGAGTCTGCTGTAGGGCTGGTTATTCCAGATTTGCCACGTCTAGTCAGAGATGGCTTGTTTGAGTCAGAACCGCTGCGTCCAAGGCTGGCTGCTATCTGGCAGGAAGCTGGTTTGCATAAGTCTTTTGACTTTATGACTCCCCCTTCTCTGACGAGAGTCTACGGTGGCTTTGTATGGTTTAAATACTCTGCTTTGGCTAGTGTGTTCCGGATGAAGAGCTTAGAAAGTCTGCCATCCTCTGAGCAGGAGTTTTCAGATGTTTTAGAGCATTTATTAGTTTATCTAGCTTGGGACAATCATTATGATTTCAAGATTATGCCCTTATCTTCCCTCCCCTCTTTACTGGACTGGCAGAGGAAAAGGGAAGAATTGACCGAGCAAAAAGAAAAATTAAGTCAGAAAAATTTATCTCAAAAGATTAGAAATCGTTTGTCCAATCTTTTAAAGAAAAAGTGAGATTCTTGGTTTACAAAAAATCTCGCTAGAGAATTTAACTATTTACCAGAAAGAAAAATGAAATTTTTACTCAACCACTACAAGCAGTTCTCATACCTGTTAATTAGTTTTTTACTTCTAGATACAGTCGCTGTTACAACAGTTTTACTATTGGAGGAAGGCGAAGATTTGCGGAATTATCCAGCCTTGTGGCTGGCCTTTCTGATGTTGCTTCCTCTTTTGTTTGGCTTGGACAAGCTTTTGTCTCAGCTCTTCAGCAAAAGATTTTTTATATGGTCAGCTATTATTTACGCTCTCTATACAGGATTTTCTTACTTACTGACAGTAACGCAGCATGTCAATGATTTTGAGTTCAAAGCAGAACGGGTTTTCAGCAATCATTTTTGGCAGCTTAACTCCCTGCCTGGCTTGCTTTTGATTTTCTTATTTGCGTATATTTTTATTCATTTTCCAAAGCTTAAAAAACGCTTCCCAGGTAAGTTCTTGCAGGTTACCAAGAAAAATAGAGAGGTACTGGAAAATCTTTTTCTGTCCCAATTCTTTCTATTTCTTGCTTTGATGGACGATAAGATGCCGGAATTGCTGCATCACCAAAGCTATTTAGTGAATTTCCTTGAGGAAGGCAAGTTGGATATAACGCAGAACTTTATGCTAACTTTCCTCTGCCTTATCGCACTTATCTTTATCCTGCTTTCTCTCCCTAGCTTTCTAGCTGTGAAGGGATTGCGCGATCTCGCTCAGAATAAAGCCAGTGTTTCTGTTGCTTTTGTGTTGAGTGCAGTGTTTGCCCTTGTCTTTAACTATACAATCCAAAATAGTATCCGAGGAGATGTGATTGTTTTGGATCAGTATCTTTTCACTGGAGCCAGTCTCTTTCAAATCATCGTTTTTTTCATGATTTTTATGGCTCTTTACCTGATTTTCAATCATTTTCTCCTGCCAACCATGCTGATAACAGCGCTAGTAGTGGTTGCTACCATAGCCAGTAGTCTGAAATTTCAGTATCGCCAAGAGCCAATATTGCCTAGTGATATGGTCTGGCTGAGAAATCCCAAGACCCTCTTTGACTTTCTCGGAGGCAATTACGGATTTTATGCTATCTTGGGACTAGTTGCTTTAGGCGCTCTCTACTGGTATTTGCGTAAGAAAATCTTGCCAGGCAAGCTCATTACCGTTCTTAAATACCAGCTCCTCTTGCTAGTCCTGCCCCTGGTCTTTTTCTTGGGAGCCATGGATATATTTGCTACTAAAAAGAATGGCAAAATAGTAGAGAATATCCCAGTTATTTCAATCTTAAATAATTACCATGATCTGACTTGGATGGGAAATACTGTCAATTCACAGCTGCGCTCCCTTTCTTTTGTCTGGTTTTCACAGATGTCGGATACAACCATGATTGAGCCGCGTGGCTATTCTAAGGAAAAGATTCAAGAGATAGAAAGAAAGTATAAGAATCTTGCGGAAGCTATTAACAAAGACCGCCAGAATAAAATCGAAGATCAAACGGTAATCTATCTCCTGAGTGAAAGTTTTTCTGACCCTGCTCGGGTTGACGGCGTTACCATGTCTGAGAATCCAATTCCTTATATTCAGGAAGTTAAAACTCGCACCACCAGTGGACTGATGAAGTCAGACGGCTATGGTGGAGGAACGGCCAACATGGAATTTCAAACTCTGACTGGTTTGCCTTTTTATAATCTGTCTCCGTCTATTTCGGTTCTCTATACTGAAATTGTTCCGAGGATGAACAGATTCCCTTCCATTAGTGATGCTTATTCATCTAAGAATCGGACAGTAATCCATCTGGCCTCTCCTAGCAATTATGCCAGAAATGTCATTTACCAGGATTTGGGATTTGATACCTTTATTCATTATGGCACTAAAGGCCTGAAGGGTGATAATATAGGTGGTAATTACAGCGATCAAACGACTTATAATCAAGTCTTGGAGCATTTGAATGGCAAGCAGGGACAGTTTTTCTCTGTCATGACCATGCAGAACCACATGCCTTGGAGTGAGCCCAATCCTGTCTATATGTCTGCCAGCTATCCTGACTTTAGCAAGGAAGGGAACGAATCTCTTTCCAGCTATGTCAGAATGCTTTACCATACAGATCAGGCGACCAAGGAGTTTTTGGAGAAGCTTTCAAAGGTAGATAAAAAGGTAACGGTCGTCTTTTACGGTGACCATTTGCCTGGTCTCTATCCTCAGTCAGCCTTTAAAGAAAATCCAGAAAGCCAATATCTGACAGATTATTTCGTTTGGAGTAATTATGAAACTCCTAAACTCGATTATCCAAGAGTCAATTCTAGTGATTTCTCCGCTCTCTTACTGGAGCAGACAAATTCCAAAGTATCACCTTACTATGCTTTGCTAACAGAAGTATTGCATAAGGCCAGTATAGATAAAAAGGAATTGGACGAAGAAGCTCAAGAAATAGCAGATGATTTGAAACTGATTGAGTATGATATGGTCAGAGGAAAGGGCTACTTGTCTGATAGCTTCTTTAAGACAGCAAAATCATAAATAAAAAAATAGAATAGGCAAGTCTACCTGTTCTATTTTTTCTTAATTTATGCTAAACTAGTAGTATGGGGGTGTGAGCATGATAAAGATTTTCGGTAAGGTTCGCTATCACTGGCAGCCAGATGTAGCTATCCTGATAATATATTGGTCTTTATCGGTCATTCCGATTTTTGTTGGCCTGGCTTTGATGTATGAAAGCTCACGAGTGCCGACTCTTGTTCTGTTTTCTTTCTTCTTGTTCATGGTTTTGTTGGGAATGGGAGTCCATCGTTATTTTACCATTTATGACGATGGAACCTTGCGAATTATCACAGCCAATCCCTTTACTCCGATAAAGGTCAAGATTTCAGATATTGAAAAAGTCGAAGTGACTAAGACGTCAATTACCTTATATTTTAAAGGGCAGAACCGCAGCCGGAGTTTTTGTATGCGCAAGTGGCCTAAAAAATATTTTGTCAATGCCCTGGCCCTTAATGAGCATTTTAAGGGTGAGGTAGAATTAGTAGATAATTTTACCCATATTGATTATTTTGAAGCATACTATGGCAGTCAGTCCAAAAAATCCTAGTCTTTCAAAAGAGCTCGGGTTGGGCAGTTTTTGATGGCTTCCACGACATCGGGATTCTCAGCAATTTCCTTTTCTAGGAGCTGGTCGTCCTGGTAAAATTTGACGATGCCATTGTCATGATAGTCAAAAAGATCTGAGTAGGTTTGACAAAGCCCACAGGCAATGCACCGTTCGGGAATGAGTGTTACTTTCATACCCATATTGTAATAAGATTTTAAGAAAAACTCAAGGAGGAAGTCATGGAAAAAGAACCATGGGAAGAAGATGTATACGATAACGGAGAAGATAAGTTGAAACGAACTAAGAAGTTTAGCGCCTTGAATGCAGACCGCTTATTGACCATATTAACCATTATTTTCTGTATTTTAGTGGTTGCGGTGGTGTGCTTCCTGACCTATCTGTCTACTGGAGGAAGTAATAGACAGACCCAAATGGAAGGTTTCTACGGCACTTCAGCAGCAAGTTCTAGCAGTGAAGCGTCTTCTACAGCAGAGCAGACAGCGGCAAATACCACTGAATCATCTGAAGGAACTCTGACTGTTCAGCCTGGTGAAGGAGAAGCAGCCATTGCGGCGCGTGCAGGTATTTCTATTGCCAAGCTGGAACAGCTTAACCCTTCTCATATGTCCACTGGTTCTTGGTATGCCAATCCAGGTGACGTTGTGAAGATTGAGTAGGAGCCAGCTATGAAACAGATTCAAATTGCGATTGACGGTCCTGCTTCCAGTGGAAAATCGACTGTTGCCAAGATTATTGCCAAGGACTTTGGTTATACTTATTTAGATACAGGAGCCATGTACCGGGCTGCAACCTATCTGGCTTTGCGGCATCATCTGACGGAAGCAGATGCCACTGAAATTGTAGACTTGCTAAATAATCATTCGGTCAGTTTTGGTCGAGCAGAAGATGGCGAGCAGCTAGTCTTTGTCGGTGATGTGGATGTGACTCATCCAATTCGGGAAAATGAAGTTACCAATAACGTTTCCTGGGTATCTGCCATTCCTCAAGTCCGTGAGAAACTGGTGGCCTTGCAGCAGCAAATTGCAGCTCAGGGAGGGATTGTCATGGATGGCCGTGATATTGGAACGGTTGTCTTGCCTCAGGCTGAGCTCAAGATTTATTTGGTAGCTTCGGTTGATGAAAGAGCTGAGCGCCGTTATAAGGAAAATCTATCGAAAGGTATTCCTGCTGACTTGGAGAAACTGAAAGAAGAAATTGCAGAGCGGGATTATAAGGACAGTCACCGCGAGGTTTCGCCATTGAAACCGGCAGACGATGCCATTCATTTTGATACCACGGGTGTTGGTATTTCTGAAGTTGTTGCATTTATCGAAGAAAAAGCGAAAAAAATCATTGACAAATAAAATGAAACTTGGTATGATAGTAGAGTTGAGAAAAGCAGAAGTGAGAGCTTCTCGCCTTGCGACTAACGTTGTCTGGCTCTACAGGATTCAGTTTCAGTGATGAAATACTATCGTGTAGTGCGGGTTTGCGTTAGCAGGTCCGCACTTGTTTTTCTCTAAAAATAAAAAAAGAGGTGAAAACCATAGCAAAACAAGACTTATTCATCAATGATGAAATTCGTGTGCGTGAAGTTCGCTTGATCGGTCTTGACGGCGAACAATTAGGTATTAAACCACTGAGCGAAGCGCAGTCTCTTGCGGATGAAGCAAATGTCGATTTGGTCCTGATTCAGCCACAAGCTAAACCACCTGTTGCAAAAATTATGGACTACGGTAAGTTCAAATTTGAGTACCAGAAAAAACAAAAAGAACAACGCAAGAAACAAAGTGTTGTTACTGTGAAGGAAGTTCGTCTCAGTCCAACCATCGACAAGGGAGACTTTGACACTAAACTTCGCAACGCACGCAAGTTCCTTGAAAAAGGAAATAAAATAAAGGTATCTATCCGCTTCAAAGGCCGGATGATTACCCACAAAGAAATCGGGGCTAAAGTTTTAGCAGATTTTGCTGAAGCGACTCAAGATGTTGCTATTATTGAGCAAAAGCCTAAGATGGATGGACGTCAGATGTTCATGCAGATGGCGCCAATTCCTGACAAAAAATAGATTGTCAGAAAGATAGAAAAAGGAGAAAACATTATGCCAAAACAAAAAACACACCGCGCATCAGCTAAACGTTTCAAACGTACAGGTTCTGGTGGCTTGAAACGTTTCCGTGCTTACACTTCTCACCGTTTCCACGGAAAGACTAAGAAACAACGCCGTCATCTTCGCAAAGCAGGAATGGTGCATGCAGGAGATTTCAAGCGTATCAAAGCAATGCTTACAGGTCTGAAATAAGAGCTACTGTAACGATTATCTAGGAAATATTGGAGGAAATATAAATGGCACGTGTTAAAGGTGGCGTTGTATCACGCAAACGCCGTAAACGTATTTTAAAATTAGCTAAAGGTTACTATGGAGCAAAACATATCTTGTTCCGTACTGCAAAAGAGCAAGTAATGAACTCTTACTACTATGCATACCGTGACCGCCGTCAGAAAAAACGTGACTTCCGCAAACTTTGGATCACTCGTATCAATGCGGCAGCTCGTTTGAACGGACTTTCATACTCACAATTGATGCATGGTTTGAAATTGGCTGAGATTGAAGTTAACCGTAAAATGTTGGCTGACTTAGCTGTTAACGATGCAGCAGCTTTCACAGCTCTTGCAGATGCAGCTAAAGCTAAGCTTGGTAAATAATTAAAATAAGAACTGAGGATTTCCTTGGTTCTTTTTCGATAACTCTTAATGAAAAGTATGAGGAGGGAAATAGTCTGCCATGCCACTTATATTATAGATAAAGGCATGTTGCTGATAAGACAGCTTTCATGGTAAAGCTAGTTAAAAATTGGGATTTGCGATATAATAGATAAAAACAGACATTTATGTAAATAAAAAATCAGTAGAATGGAGAAATCATGTCAGAGAATCGTTTAGCTTGGGATCAGTATTTTGCGGCTCAGGCTCTCTTAATCGCTAATCGCTCAACCTGCAAGCGGGCCAAGGTTGGCGCTGTATTGGTTAAGGACAATAAGGTTATTTCAACTGGTTACAATGGCTCAGTTTCAGGGACGGAGCACTGTATTGACCACGAGTGTCTGGTTATTGACGGTCACTGCGTGCGGACCTTGCATGCTGAGGTCAATGCTATCTTGCAAGGAGCCGAGCGGGGAGTTCCCAAGGGCTTTACGGCTTATGTGACCCATTTTCCCTGTCTCAACTGTACCAAGCAACTGCTTCAGGTCGGCTGCAAACGGGTAGTATACATCAACCAATATCGCATAGATGACTATGCTCAGTATCTCTACAAGGAAAAAGAGGTGGAATTGGTTCATCTGCCGCTGGATGATGTCAAGAAGGCCATTGCTCAGACGGATTTGGTATAGAGGAGAAGTTCTGGAGGTAAAAGGAGAAGGCAGATGAATGAGAAATTGGCAGCCGCTTGGCAGCATTTCTTTGAAGGACAATTAAATAAGGCCGAAGAACTAGAGCAGCAGCTTGAAAAAGATTCCTTTAGCCGCTGGAATTTGCGAGCTTATCTTGCTGTAGAAAGGCAAGATTATCAGAATGCTTTTGCAAATTTGGAGCTTTATCTGATTCAGGCTCAAAATGATAGTGATATTGAAAATGAGCATATCGCTTATCATCAGCTAGGCTATGTTGCTAGAGCTGCGGGAGATTTTTATCAAGCTTTAGAATGGATAGAAAAAGAGGCTGCTTTCCTAGCGATGTACTTCCCAGATGACCATTATCGTCAATCAGTTAATCTCTATGAGCTAGGTTATCTAAATTTTAAATTAGGCCGATTGACTCAAGCTCAGGAGTTTATGCGAAAGGCGCATATCTATGCTAAGGAGTCAGATGATGTGATCAATCATGCCTGTAGTTACCGAGGCTTGGGCGAAATTGCTCAAGCTTTGGGAAATCTCCAAGAAGCAAGAATCAACTTCGCGGCTGCTATCAGACTTTTTGACCAAGCTGGTGATGCTATCGGTAAGGCGGAAGTTGAAGAGTTGTTAGCAAGCTGCCCTTAGTTTATCATTGCAATAAAGCTATAGTTTTCGTCTATAGCTTTTTCTATTAAAAAAATTCTGAAGTTTTTAGCGAAAAGTGGTATAATGAAGAAGTTATATAGTCCCGATAAGGTGGTAGTTCTTTCTATCAGTACTTTGTAACTCTATAACAATTTATTTAAGGGGGGACATTTCTATGTCAGAACGTAAACTTTTCACGTCTGAGTCTGTATCGGAGGGGCATCCTGATAAGATTGCAGACCAAATTTCCGATGCTATTTTGGATGCTGTCTTGAGTCAGGATCCAGATGCCCATGTGGCTGCTGAAACAGCCGTTTATACGGGCTCGGTTCATGTTTTTGGTGAGATTTCGACCACAGCTTATGTGGATATCAATCGTGTGGTTCGAGATACCATTGCAGAGATTGGCTACACCAATACAGAGTATGGCTTTTCGGCAGAGACGGTCGGTGTGCATCCGTCTTTGGTGGAGCAATCACCAGATATTGCTCAGGGTGTCAATGAAGCTCTGGAAGTTCGTGGGAATGCGGATCAAGATCCATTGGACTTGATTGGTGCTGGAGACCAGGGGCTTATGTTTGGCTTTGCAGTGGATGAAACGCCGGAGCTCATGCCGCTTCCTATCTCGCTCAGTCACAAGCTAGTCCGTCGATTGGCAGAATTGCGCAAATCAGGAGAGATTGCCTATCTGCGTCCAGATGCTAAGTCACAGGTGACCGTTGAGTATGATGAAAATGACCAGCCAGTGCGTGTGGATACAGTGGTTATTTCGACCCAGCATGACCCAGAAGCGACTAACGAAGAGATTCATCGTGATGTGATTGAAAAGGTAATTAAAGCAGTTATTCCACCCCAGTATTTGGATGATAAGACGAAATTCTTCATCAATCCAACCGGTCGCTTTGTAATTGGCGGCCCGCAAGGTGACTCTGGCTTGACTGGACGTAAGATTATTGTGGATACTTACGGCGGTTATGCTCGTCATGGTGGCGGTGCCTTCTCTGGCAAGGATGCAACCAAGGTCGACCGCTCAGCTTCATACGCAGCTCGTTACATTGCTAAAAACATCGTGGCTGCTGGACTGGCCAAGAAAGCAGAAGTGCAGTTAGCCTATGCCATTGGTGTGGCTCAGCCGGTTTCTGTACGGATTGATACTTTTGGAACTGGTGCTGTTGCAGAAAGCAAATTGCAGGAAGCAGTTCGTCAGATTTTTGATTTGCGTCCGGCCGGTATCATTCAAATGCTGGATCTAAAACGACCAATCTATCGTCAGACAGCAGCTTATGGCCACATGGGTAGGACAGACATTGACCTGCCTTGGGAAAAGTTGGATAAGGTAGAGGCATTGAAAGCAGCAGTGCAGTAAGAAGACAGTTCTCAATCGTAATGGTTGAGAGCTTTTCTTTTTTAAGAAAAAGTCATTTCTATACAGACAACTTTTAAAAGGCAAGCAGTCTAGCCTTGCGCTTCTCTCATTCTTGGTAATACTGTATTTTTCTGAAAGAACTGTTGAAAAAGCAATTTTCCCTGTTTCATTTTAATTTCAATTGTCTTATTTATCTAAAAGTATAGGAAATTTCCCGAATCTGTGGTATAATAAATGGCAATACCTTGAAAGAGCTTTATTTTAAACATGAAAAAAATTGTAATACATGGTGGTCGCCCCTTAAAAGGAGAGGTGACTATTAATGGTGCTAAAAACAGTGTCGTTGCCTTGATTCCGGCTGTGATTCTGGCGGATGATATTGTAACGTTGGATGGCGTTCCGGATATTTCGGATGTGGATAGTCTGATTGATATCATGATTGCCATGGGGGCTAGTGTTACTCGCTCTGAGGACAGTCTGACGATTGATCCGCGTGGTATCCAAAACGTCCCTATGCCTTATGGGAAAATCAACAGTCTAAGGGCTTCTTATTATTTCTATGGCAGCTTGCTTGGTCGCTATGGTGAAGCAACGGTAGGCCTGCCTGGTGGCTGTGACTTGGGTCCGCGTCCTATTGACTTGCACCTCAAGGCTTTTGAAGCGATGGGGGCTAAGATGACCATGGACGGCAACTACATGAACCTATCCACAGGAGGCCAGCAGCTGAAAGGCGCCAGCATTTATATGGATACGGTCAGCGTGGGTGCTACCATCAATACTATGTTAGCTGCTGTCAAGGCCAAAGGTCGGACTATTATTGAAAATGCAGCGCGGGAGCCAGAAATCATCGACGTAGCAACTCTCTTGAACAATATGGGAGCACATATCCGCGGAGCAGGAACTGATATTATTACGATTGAGGGGGTTCCACATCTCCATGGAACTCGTCATCAAGTGATTCCAGACCGTATCGAGGCAGGGACTTATATCGCCCTTGCTGCAGCTATAGGTCAGGGAATCCAGATTAATAATGTCCTTTATGAGCATTTGGAGAGTTTTATTGCCAAGCTTGAGGAAATGGGTGTTCGGATGACGGTTTCTGAAGACAGCATTTTCGTCGAAGAACAGCAAAATCTGCGAGCTATCAACATTAAGACTTCTCCTTATCCAGGCTTTGCAACTGACCTACAACAGCCGATTACCCCGCTCTTGCTGACGGCTAATGGCCATGGTAAGATTACGGACACCATCTATGAGAAGAGGGTTAACCATGTGGCGGAGCTGGCTAAGATGGCAGGTAAGATTTCGACCAGTAGCGATCAGATTGTCTATGAGGGACCAAATCAACTGCAGGGAGCTCAGGTCAAGGCGACCGATTTGCGAGCAGGAGCCGCTTTGGTTATTGCAGGTTTGATGGCTCAAGGAAAGACAGAGATTACTAATATCGAGTTTATCCTGCGCGGCTATTCTAATATTATTGAAAAATTAACAAGTCTGGGTGCAGATATCCAGTTGATAGAAGAATAAGCGTTTTTCGCTTATTTTTTGTAGAGGTAGCAGATGAATTTGTGGACACATTTGGCAGCCTGCTCATTTATTGAGACAGAGCATGCATTTTTGCGGCCCATTGTCTTTGAAGATGCAGGGGCCCTATATAAGATTGCGTCCAATCCGGAAAATACTCAGTTCATTTTTCCGACAGAAGCAAGCCTAGAGGAAAGTGAATACGTCATTGCCAATTTCTTTATGAAAAATCCTCTGGGGATTTGGGCCATTTGCCACAAGGAAACGCAGGAAATGATTGGCTCTGTCAAGTTTGAAAAGATGGATGAGATCAAGAAAGAAGCTGAGTTAGGCTATTTTCTGCGGCAAGACTACTGGGGACGAGGGCTGATGACAGAAATTGTCCGAGAGATTGCTTTTCTATCTTTTACCCGCTTTGAATTCAAGCGTCTCAGCATTATCACTCATGCAGAGAACCTAGCCAGTCAGAAGGTAGCTCAAAAATCTGGCTTCAGCCTCTACCGGCAGTTTAAAGGGAGTGATCGGTACACGAGGAAGATGAGAGATTATCTGGAGTACCGTTATGAGAGAGGAGATTTTAATGAGTAAGCATCAGGAAATTTTAACCTATCTTGAAAATCTTCCAATCGGCAAGAGGGTCAGTGTCCGCAGTATTTCAAACTATCTGGGAGTTAGTGATGGGACGGCCTATCGAGCTATTAAGGAAGCGGAGAACCGCGGTATTGTTGAGACTAGGCCTCGGAGTGGTACGGTTCGGGTTAAGTCCAAGAAAGTGGTCTTGGAGCATCTGACCTACAAGGAAATCGTTGATATTACAGGCTCAGAAGTATTGGCCGGAGAAGATGGTCTAGAAAAAGAATTCAATAAATTCTCCATCGGAGCTATGACGGAGCAGAATATCCTGCGTTATCTGACAGAGGGCGGTCTCCTGATTGTCGGAGATCGGACGAAAATCCAGCTTTTGGCCTTGGAAAATGAGAATGCGGTGTTGGTTACTGGAGGTTTTGAAGTCAGCTCGGAAGTTCTGAAGATGGCTAATCTGCTTAATATACCGGTTCTCAGGACCAAGCACGATACCTACACCGTGGCAACCATGATTAATCGTGCCCTGTCCAATATGCAAATCAAGACCGATATTTTAACAGTGGAGCAGGTCTATCGCTCCAGCCACGAGTACGGCTTCTTGCATGATACAGATACTGTTCGTGACTATCTGGACTTGGTCCGCCGCAATCGTGCCAGCCGGTTTCCGGTTATCAACCAGCAGCAGATGCTGGTGGGAGTAGTAACCATGCGGGACGCAGGGGATAAGTCTCCTCTGACAACCTTGGACAAGGTCATGACGAAAAATGTCTTTATGACAGGCTTATCTGCTAATATTGCCAATATCAGCCAGCGCATGATTGCAGAAGATTTCGAAATGATACCAGTGGTTCGCAGCAATCAGACCTTGCTAGGTGTAATCACGCGGCGGGACATTATGGAAAAAATGAGCCGTTCTCAGATTTCCAGCCTGCCGACTTTCAGTGAGCAGGTAGGACAGAAGATTAGCCGTCAGGATGATTTGTTTTCCTTTACTGTTGAGCCATTTATGCTAGAGCAAAATGGTGTGCTGGCCAACGGTGTGCTGACAGAAATTTTGACTCGGATTACCCAGCAGCTCATGGTCAACAGCGGCCGCAGCCTGATAATCGACCAGCTGATGATTTATTTCTTTCAGGCGGTCCAGATTGATGACCTGCTGCATATCCAGCCGCGTATTATCCGTCAGACTAGGCGGACAGCCATTATTGACTTTGAGATGTATTTGGAAGCGATGCTGGTTGCCAAAGCCACGATTACAGTGAAAATTAATTAAGAAGAGGAATTTAGAGAAAGAATGATTACTTTAAAATCACAGCGTGAAATTGACTTGATGGACAAGAGTGGAGATTTTCTGGCTTCTGTCCATATTGGTTTGAGAGACTTGATTAAGCCAGGCATTGACATGTGGGACATAGAAGAGTATGTCCGCAAGCGTTGTAAAGAAGACAATGCGCTGCCTCTGCAGATTGGTGTTGAAGGGTCTGTCATGGACTATCCTTATGCGACTTGCTGCTCTCTTAATGACGAGGTAGCCCATGCCTTTCCCCGTCATCAGAAACTGGTAGAAGGCGATGTCATCAGCGTTGATATGGTTGTTGGCTTGGTCGATAAGGCCGAGCTGGATGTGTCCAAGCTAGACTTTGACAATGTAGCACAGATGAAGCAACACACAGAGAGCTTCCGGGGCGGTGTGGCAGATTCTTGCTGGACCTATGCAGTAGGGAAGATTAGCCCAGAGGCTCAGCAGCTGATGGATGTGACCAAGGAATGTCTCTATCGTGGAATTGCGGCTGCCAAGGTTGGCAATCGTATCGGTGACATTGGCGCAGCTATTCAGGAATATGCTGAAAGTCATGGCTATGGTGTTGTGCGGGATCTGGTGGGTCACGGTGTTGGTCCAACCATGCATGAGGAGCCTATGGTGCCGCATTACGGTCGAGCAGGACGCGGCTTGCGCTTGCGTGAGGGAATGGTTCTGACTATCGAGCCCATGATCAATACAGGTACATGGGAAATTGATACGGACTTTGAGACCGGCTGGGCACATAAAACGCTGGATGGCGGCTTGTCTTGCCAGTATGAGCATCAGTTTGTCATTACAAAAGATGGTCCTGTCATTCTGACCAGCCAGGGAGAAGAAGGGACTTATTAGAAATCAAAGGCTGGGCACTTGTCTCAGCTTTTTTTGAAGGAGAAGAGAGTGAAGAAATTTTTTGCCAAGATTCGCAGAAATCAGTTTTTAAGAGCATTTTTCCGCTTTTATCGGGCAGCAGATAGTGAGCTGACTAGCGTTGCAGTTGCTTATTATTGGCTGATTTCCGTTTTTCCCTTGCTCTTGATTGTGGTGAATATTTTGCCCTATTTTCACATTCCGGTGGCGGATTTTCTGACAGCCATCAAGGACATGCTGCCAGAGACTTTATATGATGTTGTGGCAAAAGTCATGCGTGAAGTGCTGACCCAGCCTTCGACTGGCCTGCTGAGCTTCTCAGTCTTGTCGGCTCTTTGGACTTTTTCCAAGTCCATGAATTTCCTACAGATTGCCTTCAACAAAGCCTATGGGGTAGCCAAGAGCCGGGGTCTGATTTCCCATCGCGTCATGAGTCTCTTTGTGAGTCTAGGTCTGCAGATTCTCTTTGCCTTGGCCCTCTTTCTGACCATGTTTGGCCATATGTCGCTGGATTTTCTCCGTACTTACTGGAAGCTAGATAACCAGCTTTATCAACACTTGCAGCATTTTACAGAGCCATTGATTTACGCCTTACTCTTTGCGGTTTTGGTCATGTTATATTTTTTCCTGCCCAATGTGAAAATCAACAAAAAACGCTATGTTCTGCCGGGCAGTGCCTTTGTGTTCCTGACCATTCTGGCTTTGCTGAATATCTTTTCCGTCTACATGGATAATTATTTAAATCACCTAGTTGATGTTCGTTTTTTCAGCTCCATCATTATGGTTGTGATGATGTTTTGGTTTATCATGATTGCTAAAATTTTGATTGTTGGCGCAGTGCTTAATGCCAGTATCCAGAGCAGCTGTGAGTCAGGGTTTCAAGTTGAAAGCACTGGACGCTTTAGTTTCAAGAAGAAGGTGTAGATGAAGAAGACTGATGTTGTTTTAGAGTGGAGAAGGATAAATAAGTATGAAAAGTAAAAAAATAACTAAATGGAAGAGTATTGTGATCACTCTAGTCTTGATTCTAGGATTTGTAGGCTATTATATCTGGGATAATTGTCAAAAGGCACAATTTCAAGAAAATTATGGTCAATATACCTACTATGTCCCTGAGTATAGACCGAATTATAAATTTTTTGAAGGGGAAAAAGCCATCTTTTATAATTGGGAAGTTGTAAAGTCTGAGGAACAAAGGGAAATGACTGCAGTCGAGTCAGAAGCTGTTCCTAATTATGATAGTATAATGACATTTGGTCATGGTTATTTTGTGAATAGTTATATGAAGTTGAAGAATAATCCAAAACAAAGTTTATATGATTTTAATCGGAATATACCAGAAAAAGGAGAATATTGGAGGTTAGCTGTTTATAAGCTGGTGGGAGAAAAACTAGAAAGAAAAGAATTTGATGTTTTTAAGATGGTGCGTTCTTTTGATGATAATCTTGTTCCTTCTGAAATAGAATCAACCGGAATTTGGATAGATATTTCTCATCAAAAGAAGTATGTTCGAATCCTCCTCCATCCTAAACATTCTAAAAAAGATGAAGATTATAAGGTTCACTTTATTGATTTGGACGAAGGTAAGATTTTACCAGCTAATGAGGTGAAAACGGAAGGTGTATCTAACCAAAACAATTTTGTTTCTTATACGAGTTTTCATGATAATCTAATTAAAAAGGGGGTAATTGTGTCCTATATTGATGCCGGTCTGAGTGAGGACTACCCTCCAGAAAACCTCAAAAAAACAGTTCTTGCTAAAAACTATCCAGATTTATATAAAATCATTCAAGGATATGGTGGACAGGTTACATTCCTAAATGAAACAACAGATGTAGCGTTAGTTAAAAAAGTTGCTGAACTCTTCTTTCCGCTAGGAACGAATGTATTTGAGAACGTGACTATCCCTGCTAAATATTCAGTAGATGGGCAGGAACATGTCATTAATTCAGCGGAAGAATTACAAAAATACTATAAGGAAGAAAACTAGAAAAAGATATTTTTGTCAAATTTAAAGAGGTTTATCCTCTTTTTTCTTTTTAGTTGATTTTATTGCATTTGCAATAAAATATGATATAATAGATTCAAATAAAAATTAAAGGAGGGAATATGTCAGTATTGCGGGAAATTGGGATTATTGCCCGAGCTTTGGATTCTATTGCTAATATTGAGTTCCGTGATATAGAGCTGGCACGGGGACAATATCTTTATCTGGTGCGAATCGCGGAGAATCCGGGAATCATCCAAGAGGAGCTGTCGGAGCTGCTCAAGGTGGATCGCTCAACGGTTGCTCGTTCTGTTAAGAAGCTAGAGGCCAAGGGCTTGGTTCAGCAGAAGGCAGCCAAGGACAACAAGAAGAACAAGGAATGGTTTGTGACGGAAAAAGGGGAAAAACTTTATCCTTTTATCCTAGCGGAGAACGACTACTCTGAGGAGACATCCCTGCGGGGCTTTTCTCAGGCGGAAGTTCAAGCCTTGGAGAAAATGCTGGTACGAGTGAGTGAAAACATCACAGGTGACTGGGAAGCAGTCAAAAAAGGACAAAAAAGAAACTATTAAGATTGAAGAGGTAGAACATGAAAGTTACAGTTGAACATGAATTTTGGCGAGTATTTCCGGAAGCTCAGATTAGTGTTTTAGTGGTCAAGGGGCTGGATAATAGTGTGGATGAAAGTAAGGACCCATATTTCAAATCCCTGCTGGATAAGGGAGCGAAGCGAGCTGATGACTTTATCCCAGACGAGAACTTCACTCAAAATGAAGTCATTCAGGAGTGGCGGCAGGCCTTCAGCCAATTCAAGACCAAGAAAGGAGCGCGTTCCTCTATCGAAGCTCTGCTCAAGCGGGTCAGTCAGGGGCGTGAATTTCATCCAATCAATCCTTTGGTCGATATCTACAACAGTGTCTCGCTGTCTTATGCGGTTCCATGTGGCGGTGAGGATTTGGATAAGATTGTCGGAGGTCTTTATTTAGGTAAAGCCAAGGGTGGGGAATCCTTTTTCCCGCTGGGTGCTGAGAGTGACGCACCGGCACTTCCAGAAGAAATCATCTACTATGATGAAGAAGGGGCTGTCTGCCGTTGCCTTAACTGGCGAGAAGCCCAGCGAACTATGCTGACCGAGGAGACCAAGAATGCCATCTTGGTTATCGAGTCCATCAACGAAGAGCAGGCCGTGCGTGCTCAAGCAGCTATGATAGAGCTTCAGACTCTGATTGAGGACTATTTTGGTGTCAAAGGTGAAATCACCCATCTGACGCTTGATAATCCAAGCTTGGAAATTTAGGAATAAAAAAATCTGGATCAGAATTATCTGGTCCAGATTTGATATTTTAAGGTTGAAGTATCATAGTCAATTAGTTTTTCTTGTTTTCAAAGATAAAGACTTTACTGAAAACATAGTTGAGAACAATAATAAGTACTTGAGCAATGAAAGTTTCGATAGTATTGACCATTTTGATATTGTTATTGACAAACTGGCCTATGATCTGTGGGAAGCTAGTGACAAAGATAAAAGTCAATAGTAAATTTAAGCCCATAGTAGCCAAACGTGCAGTGAAAAATTTGATAAGTCTAGAAGGCCAGCCACTCCTTGCTTGCTTGAAAACGATAGTATCGTTGGTTACAAAGGCAAAAAGGATCCCCAAAACATCACCGATGATTGTAGCCAGTAGTTCATTTCCCGTCAATTCATAGCAGAGCATCCGACTGACAACGGATACGACAGTTGTTGCCACACCAAAGAAAAGATAGGACAGAACCTCATTGTCAAAGAATTTTTTGATTAAAGTTTTCATAAAGATAGTCTATCATATTTCTAGGATTTATGCTATACTAGTTGGGTTGCCAAATCTGTGGAGGAATCATCTAATGATGCTCCTCTCATGTGACGCAACCCTTGGCGCTTAGCTTCTTTCGCCAAGCATATTACATACGGTAAAGCCGCTAAAGGAGAAAACATGAAACAAGAAAAACTGACAGTTCGTGATTTGGCTCAGATTGCCATTGTTGCTGCCATTTATGTAGCTCTTACGATTACGCCCCCTTTAAATGCTATAAGCTATGGTGCTTACCAGTTCAGAATTTCTGAAATGATGAACTTTATGGCCTTTTATAACCGGAAATATATCATGGGAGTGACCATTGGCTGTATGATTGCCAATCTATATAGTTTTGGAATCGTTGATGTCTTTGTTGGTGGTGGGTCCACCTTGGTCTTCCTGTCACTGGGTGTCTACCTTTTCAGTCGTTATAAGAATGAATATCTGATTAAAGGTCTGATTCGTTTGGATCATTTCTATTTTGCAGTATTCTTTTCTATTTCGATGGTGACTATAGCTGCAGAATTACACTTCTTGCAAGGTCTGCCATTCTTCCTGACTTGGTTTACAACGGCCATTGGTGAGTTTGCTTCCTTGATTGTTGGAGCTATCCTTATTAACCAGATTGCAAAAAGTATTGATTTGACAAAATAAAACAGCAGAGAGCGGAATTTCCGCTCTTTTTATGTCCTTTTGCTTTTTAGGAAGAATTCGGAACAAATAGAGGAAGATTTTGTGTATTTGTGATAAAATAGAAGTATGGAAGAAAGAATGTCAGAATTAGTAGAACTGCTCAACCGATATGCACATGAATATTATACGGCAGACAGGCCAAGTGTATCGGACAGCGAGTATGACAGACTCTATCGTGAGTTAGCGGAGTTAGAAGAAAAGTACCCAACCGATATCCTGCCTGACAGTCCGACACATCGGGTGGGAGGGAAGATTTTAGAAGGATTTGAAAAATATCCACACCAGTATCCTCTCTTTAGTTTGCAGGATGCTTTTTCACGTGAAGAATTAATAGCCTTTGACCAGCGAGTTCGCAAGGAATTTCCACAAGTTTCTTATCTTTGTGAACTCAAGATTGATGGGCTCTCTATTTCTCTGACCTATGAAAAGGGAATATTGGTAGCAGGGGCGACACGGGGGGATGGCTCTGTTGGAGAAAACATCACTGAAAACCTCAAGCGAGTCAAGGATATTCCTCTGACCTTGAAAGAGCCGCTGGACATTACGGTTCGAGGAGAGTGCTACATGCCCAAGGCTTCCTTTGATGCGGTCAATCAGCTGCGGCAGGAGAATGGTGAGCCAGAGTTTGCCAATCCCCGCAATGCTGCAGCAGGAACCTTGAGACAGTTGGACACAGCAGTTGTGGCCAAGCGCAATCTAGCAACCTTCCTCTACCAAGAAGCTAGTCCGACTCAGGCTAACAGCCAAGAAGAAGTCTTAAACAAGCTGGCAGATTTGGGCTTTTCAGTCAATCCTACTCATATTCTGGCGGACTCTATTGAATCAGTTTGGGAGTTTATCGAAAAGATCGCTGAGGAGCGGGATAGCCTGCCTTATGAAATTGACGGTATTGTCATCAAGGTTAATGACTTGGCGGTGCAAGAGGAGCTTGGCTTTACTGTCAAGGCACCTAAGTGGGCTATCGCCTATAAGTTTCCGGCTGAGGAAAAGGAAGCCCAGCTTCTGTCTGTTGACTGGACAGTGGGGCGGACGGGAGTTGTGACTCCGACAGCCAATCTGACGCCAGTGCAGCTAGCGGGGACGACTGTCAGCCGAGCAACCTTGCACAATGTGGACTATATTGCGGAGAAGGATATTCGTCAGAAAGACACCGTTATCGTCTATAAGGCGGGGGATATTATTCCTGCTGTCTTGCGAGTGGTGGAGTCCAAGCGTGTCTCAGAGGAGCCTCTGGAAATACCAAGTCACTGTCCGAGTTGTGATAGTGAGTTGGTGCACTTTGAAGATGAAGTCGCTCTTCGCTGCATTAACCCGCTCTGTCCAGCCCAGATTAAGGAGGGCTTGATTCACTTTGCCAGCCGGGATGCCATGAACATTACTGGTCTTGGTCCAGCAGTAGTAGAGAAGCTGTTTGCTCAAAATCTAGTCAAGGATGTGGCTGGAATCTATCGGCTGACGGTGGAAAATTTACTAGAACTAGAGAACTTTAAGGAAAAATCAGCAAATAAATTGTATACTGCTATTCAAGCTTCCAAGGAGAACTCGGCTGAACGCCTCTTGTTCGGCTTGGGGATTCGCCATGTGGGAAGCAAGGCCAGTCGAATTTTGTTGGAGAAATTCCATGATATTCCTAAGCTGTCTCAGGCCAGCCAAGAAGAAATTGCGGCTATTGACAGTATTGGAACTGTGATTGCTCAAAGCCTGCATACCTATTTTGAGCAGGAAGGCTCTCAGATTCTTTTGGCTGAGCTGCAAGAAGCAGGAGTAAATCTGGACTATCTGGGCCAAAAGGCAGCGGCTGATGCAGCCCTATCAGGTATGACGGTTGTCTTGACTGGTAAATTACAAAAATTGACACGCAATCAAGCTAAAGAAAAATTGCAGAGTCTAGGTGCCAATGTTTCTGGATCTGTTTCTAAAAAAACGGATCTGGTAGTGGCTGGCCAAGATGCCGGCAGTAAGCTGGCCAAGGCTCAGGAGTTGGGAATTGAAATTCGGGATGAAGATTGGCTTGATAGCTTATGAGGCTGAAGTATGAAGGATAAGATTAAACGAGCACGATTGATTTATAACCCGACTTCGGGACAGGAAATTATTAAGAAAAATATTGCGGAAGTTCTGGATGTTTTGGAGGATGTGGGCTATGAAACCAGCGCCTATCAAACCACTCCAGCGCCTCTTTCTGCTCAAAAAGAAGCTGAAAGAGCAGCAAAAGCAGGATTTGATTTGATTATTGCGGCAGGCGGCGACGGTACCATCAATGAGGTAGTTAATGGTGTGGCGAATCTGGATGAACGGCCTAAATTGGCCTTTATCCCAACTGGTACAACCAACGACTATGCGCGTGCTCTGAAGATTCCCATGGGAGATCCAGTAGCGGCAGCCCGCATTATCGAAAAGAACCAGACCATTAAGATGGATATTGGCCGGGCTTATGGTAGCAAGTATTTTATCAATATTGCAGCGGCTGGAACCTTGACAGAGCTGACTTATAGCGTTCCTAGTGAGGTCAAATCCCGCCTAGGCTACTTTGCCTATGTTGCAGAAGGAGCAAAAAAGCTCCCTCGCTCTAAGTTCCGCAAGGTCCGTATCAAGCACGACCACGGTGTCTTTGAAGGGAAGATTTCGCTCATGTTTGCGGCTCTGACCAATTCTATCGGTGGTTTTGAAAAGCTAGCGCCAGACACTAAATTAGACGATGGGAATTTTACCTTGATTTTGGTCAAGACAGCCAATCTCTTTGACATGCTGAGTCTGATGATGCAGGCTATCAATGGCGGTCAGCACGTTGGCGATATCAATGTAGAATACCTCAAAACAAGCAAGCTGCAGCTGGAAGTTTTAGATAAAAAAGGTCCATTTATGCTGAATTTGGATGGAGAATACGGCGGTGATACGCCTGTTGAACTGGAAGTGCTGCACGGTCATTTGGAATTTTTTGCCAATATTGATGAAATCAGTCAGACAGCCCTTTCAATAGAATAATTTTAGATAAGAGATGAAAAAACATGCTAGACTATAAAGTCTTAGTCCATTACCACAATCCGACTGGAGATTATTTCTCCTATGATATGTGGCAGTGGCAAATAAACCAATGGGGACAGGAAGTAGCCTTTTCCAAACTTGATTATTTTGGTATTCAGGGGGAATTATCATTTCAAACCTGGGAACCCTTAGGTCACGCTCATGTGATTATCAAACGTTCAGACTGGTCTAGCCAGTCCTGTGACTATCATATTGATCTGTTACCTCCTCATCTGGTGACGGAAATTTGGCTGATTGAGGGGGATGCGCAGGTTTATTATTCCCTGCAGGCTGCAACGACAAGTCACCAGTATTCACGCCGGCGGCCGCATAACTTTGATATTGCCCTGAGAACAGACTATTTCGATGAATGCTGGGGCTATCAAGGCTGGTTGGGACACCGTCAGACGGACGGCGAACATACTTTCAAAGTTTGGGCACCGACAGCTAGGAAGGTAGAGCTGGTAGTCTATGAATCGGCTGACAATCAAGCTCCTGTTTATAAAATCTTCCCAATGCAAAAAGGAGATCGATATTCTCACGACCATAAGGAAAATACCATTGGTGTTTGGTCAGCTGAAATAGCAGAAGACTTGACCGGTAAAACCTATCACTACCATGTTAGCTTTGAATATCGCAATTTTTATACTCGAGATCCCTATACTGTTGCGACCAGTCCAGATGGCAAGCGCTCAGCGATTCTTGGAGCGGATGAGACAGAAGTAGCTGGTTTTCAGGTCCGGCAGGGCAAAGAAGCCGTCTGGCGTTTGGATAATCCAAATCAGGCAGTGATTTATGAGATGCACATTCGGGATTTGACCAAATCGGAGACTTCAGGCGTTGATGGTCAGCTGCGCGGGACCTTCCTGGGCGCCTGTCAAACAGGCACTACCAATCATCTGGGGCAAAAGACTGGTTTTGACTATATCAGTGATTTAGGCGTTAATGTTGTCCAACTTCAGCCCGTGTCTGATCGTCACAAGGACTATGATGAAAATGGAGAGCTGATCTACAACTGGGGCTATGACCCGCAGAATTATCATGCTCTGGAGACGAGCTTTTCCAGCAATCCTGATGACCCAGCGCAGGCTATCCGTGATTTGAAAACGATGATTCAGGCCTACCATGATGCGGGAATCTCTGTGACACTGGATGTTGTTTACAATCACATCTACTCGACCTATGATTCGGCTTTTCAGGCTACGGTACCGGATTATTACTATCGGATGAATCCTAACGGCTCTTTCCAAAATGGAACCGGAGTGGGGAGTGAGACGGCCAGCGAGCACGAGATGTTTCGCAAGTTTATGATTGACTCTCTGCTGTACTGGGTAGAGGAGTTCAATGTAGATGGCTTCCGCTTCGACCTGATGGGAATTCATGATGTGGAAACGATGAATGCCATCCGTCAAGCTATGGATGAGGTGGATCCGAGAATCCTGCTCTATGGAGAAGGCTGGGATATGGGAACGGGCCTGAGACCAGAAGACAAGTCTAAGAAGGACAATGCTTATCAGTTGCCGCGGATTGGATTTTTCAATGATACAGAGCGGGATGCGGTCAAAGGAGCAGAAGTTTATGGTGGCATCAAGGCTGGTTTTGTCAGTGGTCAGGCGACGGAGGATATCGTCGCTAAGTCTATCCTTGGCAGCAGTGAGCTAGGCAGTTATCGCAGTCCTGATCAAGTCCTTAACTACGTGGAGGCACACGATAATTTCAACCTGCATGATTTGCTTGTGGAGCTGCATCCTGATGATGATATTCTGACTCGCACAAAGCGGATTGAGTTGGCAACTGCCATGAACCTGCTCATGCAGGGCATGTCCTTCATGGAGTTAGGACAGGAATTTTCCCGTACCAAGCTCGTAGCTACGGGGGAGGACGGTCAAGTCCTGCATAGCGATCGCGAAAGGGCTATGAACAGCTACAATGCGCCAGATGCAGTCAATCAAGTGAATTGGGATATTTTGCAGGACCATCAAGAGAGTATTGATTTTATCAAGGACATCATTCGTCTCAAGACAAGCTACAAGGCCTTTTCTTATCGGGCTTATGAAGATATTTACAAGCATGTCTTTGTTCAATCAGCAGAACAGGGCAGTGGTTTGATTATCTTTGAGATTAAGGATGACAAGCATTATCAAGTCATTTTTAATGCCAGCGGGCTTCCTTACTATCTGCCTAATGCAGACAAGCTGCGTCTCATAGTGGGCAATAGCCGTCATAAGAAGCCTTTCTATGTTGAAAATCTGACGGTTTCTGTTTTTGAAGTTATTCAATAAGATATTAGCTACATGAAAAGCGGCTCTTTGTCAACTGTAGTGGGTTGATGAAAAGTTATAATCTGGAGAGGACTAAATCAGTCCTCTCCTTTTTGATGTTCAAAGCGATGAGGATTCTAGTTTTAAAATTGTCAAAGTTCCGAAAGCCGAAAGCGTTTCGCTCATTCCTACAGTGGTTTTACCCACTACAGAAATTATAGAGCTACTTTTTCTACCACTTACTTAGGAAATCTTACCACTTACCGAAAAGGGGTAGATTTGCTATTGTCCATTTGTTAGGATAAGGGTGCAAAGGGGAAAATACATCTTAAGGAGGATATCATGAAACCATCATTTTTGAAAAACGCTGTGGCGTTAGTAAGCTGTGGCTTGCTCGCTTTTGGAGCGGCGCAAGTCCAAGCTGATGAGCAAAAGTTGCCGTCAGGCACACCTTACGACCAAATCGGACAGAAGATTGAAAATTACCACAAGGAACACGAAAAAACCAGCGCGGGACTGGCGGCAGCAGTCTTTGATAAGGACGGCCAAACCATTTACCAAAAGAACTTTGGCTATATGGACAAGGAAAAGAAGCTGGCTGTGGACGACAACTCGGTTTTTGAGTGGGGCTCTGCCACCAAATTGACCGTCTGGCTCAGCGTCATGCAGCTCTGGGAAGAAGGAAAAATTGACCTAAAAACAGATATAAAAGAGTATTTGCCCAAGGATTTCCTGAAACACCTCAAATACGACAAGCCCATTACCATGCTGGATCTGATGAACCACCAAGCGGGTTTTGATGAAACGCCGCTGAACACAGGAACAGGCAAGAGCTTGGAAGAATTACTAAAAAGCCAGCCCGCTCAAACTTATGAGCCAGGGACGGTGACATCCTATTCCAATTACAGTACAGCTCTAGCAGGCTATATCGTGGAGCGCATCAGCGGACAGGACTTTGCGGATTATGTCCACGAGCATATTTTCCAGCCTTTGGGCATGAACCATACCGCTCTCTTACCTGATTTGTCGGACAATACCTATGTCCGAGACAAGCGGCAGGGTGAGAAAACCTATGATACAAACGGAAGTTTATATCTAGATAAATTGCTTCCCGCGGATATTTATCCAGCGGGGCAGGCGACAGGGACTTTTGCCGATTTCAAGCGGTTCGCGCAAGCTCTTTTGAGAAAGGAAAAGCTCTTTAAGCGCCCAGAAACCTGGAATGAACTGTATCAGACAACTTCTACATTCTCAGATAAAGCAGTCGCTAAGAATGCCCACGGCTTTTGGGTGACAGAGTATGAGATAGGCTCTATTTTAGGGCACGGCGGTCATTCTTTTGCCGGTTTTTCAACCATGATTTCGCTGGATTTCAAGTCGGGTATCGGCATGGTTACCATGGTAAATCAGAGAGAAGAAGCCACCTTTTCTTTCGGTCTGCCCGATTTAGTCTTTGGCAAGAAAAAGCAAGCCCCTAACCAGTCTCAAAAAGACTTTCAGGAGGGCATGTATCGGACTTCCCGCTCCATTCAGCAAGGCCCGACCTCTATTTCGCGCCTTACTCCTGTTTATACTTTTTATGTGAAAGATGTGATCAAAGACGGTCATCTGCTACTCAGCAACTACTGGCTTTGGCAAAATCGCCAAGGACGAACAGAAGTTGAAACAACCTATAATCATTTAGAAAAGCTCTCGCTTTGGGAGGTGGTAAAGGATTATGGTTCTGTCGCTCTGCTGGGTCTCGCAGTTGTTTATGCTGTGCTTGTTCTTTTGTTAGCTGCTTTGGGTAAGGTGTATCGCTTGCTTTTTGGGAAAGAAAGCAAAAGACCGACTCCAAGAAGTTGGAAAATTTGGCATTATGGCACTTGCGGACTGATTTTGGTTAGCCTAGTCAATCTAGCAGGTCTCGTCATAGTTGCCGTTTCGGGGAAGTACATGCCCGATTATCGCTGGCAAGCCATTCTCTTTGCCCTGCTTGCACTGATTTTCTTAGTCAATGCTGGGTTGCCAATCTTTCTGCGTTCAAAATTCCAAGTGAGCAAGGGTCGAAAAATCTTGACCTACTTGACCAGCAGCGCTTCACTTATCGTCGTTCTCAATATCCTTTATTGGAGCCTTTACCAGTGGTGGGCACTTTAATAGAAAGGTAAGTATCATGAAAACATCATTTTTTAAACATTGCTTAACTGTGCTGACTTGCGGCTTGCTCGCTCTGGGAGCTGGTCACGCTTACGCTGACCAGCAGAAGTTGCCGTCAGGCACGCCTTACGACCAAATTGGTCAGAAAATTGAGGATTACTACAAGGAACACGAAAAAACCAGTGCGGGACTGGCGACATCTGTTTTTGACAAGGACGGACAAACCATTTACCAAAATAATTTTGGCTATGTAGACAAGGAAAAAAAGTTGGCGGTGGATGACAACTCAGTTTTCGAGTGGGGCTCTGCCACCAAGTTGACCGTCTGGGTCAGCGTCATGCAGCTTTGGGAAGAAGGCAAGATTGACCTTAAAACAGATATAAAAGAGTATCTGCCCAAGGATTTTCTCAAAGGCAAGCTCACATACGACAAGCCAATCACCATGCTGGATCTGATGAACCACCAAGCAGGCTTTGGAGACACGGGGCTTGCCAAGGGAACTAGTAAGAACTTGGGAGATACGCTCAAAAAAGTACATATCTATCAAGCCTATGAGCCGGGAACAGTGACAGCCTACTCTAACTTTGGGACGGCTCTGGCAGGATATATCGTCGAGCGGATTAGCAGACAATCTTATGCTGACTATGTCCACGAGCATATCTTTGAACCTTTAGATATGAGGCACACCGCTCTCTTACCCGATTTATCAGATAATCCCTATGTAGTAGAAAAACGTAAGGAAGTCAAAGGTTACACTAGAGACGGTCGGTTGATTGGCGAAGCTCCATATCTAATAGAAATGTACCCTGCTGGGCGAGCAACAGGAACCTTGGAAGATTTCAAGGCATTCGCTCAGGCACTCCTGCAAAAGAAGACACTTTTTAAGCGTTCAGAGACTTGGGACACCCTTTATACAGCAACCTCTAACTATCCTGATAGCGATCTTCCTACCAATGCTCATGGTTTTTGGAGTGACCTTTATCAAGACCAAGTTATCCTCGGGCACGGTGGTAATACAGCTGGTTTTTCATCAAGTTTGACCTTAGACTTAAAATCAGGTATCGCTGCTGTCATTTTAACGAACCAACTGGGCGAGAAAAATTATGTTGAGAAAATTCCCGAGCTGGTCTATGGGCAAAAGAAAGATGTTCCCAACAAAAAGAAAGAAGAACTCAAACCCGGCTTTTATCGTGACGCTAGTCAATTCTTTGGGCCTTTATCCATTGCGCGACTAAATATGGCGACCTTCTATATTGATAAAAATAGTGAAAATCGATTTTACTGGAGCTTGGAGAAAGTCGGTAAGCGAGAATTTATCAAGCGCCCAGTTTCTGATTACTTTAAACTATCTAACTGGGAAGTTGCCAAAGAATTCGGCAGTGTCATCCTATGGGGGTTAGCAATCTTCTATGCTCTTCTTAGTTTGGTATCTGCTTTACTGGTCAAGCTCTACCGGCTCCTTGCCAAGCGGACAAACCGCAAACCTGTGACACTTGCTTGGTCGCTCTGGCATTATCTGACTTGCGGACTTGTTTTGTCCACTGTACTCATAACCATTCTCATCGTGCAATATAATATGAACATCAGCGGCTCGCCAAATAACAGTGCTTGGCTCTATGTCATCTTTGCAATAACGGGTCTGCTGCTTCTTGCTAGTTCTGTTTTGCCAATTCTTCTGCGTTCAAAATTCCAAGTCAGCAAAGGCAGAAAAATCTTGACCTACTTGACCAGCAGCGCTTCACTTATCGTCGTTCTCAATATCCTTTATTGGGGCCTGTACCAATGGTGGGCACTTTAATAGAAAGGTAAGTATCATGAAAACATCATTTTTGAAGAGCACTGTGGCGCTGCTGACTTGCGGCTTGCTCGCTTTTGGAGTAGCGCAAGTTCGAGCCGATGAGCAAAAATTGCCGTCGGGGACATCTTACGACCAAATCGGACAGAAGATTGAGGATTATTATCAGAAAAACGAGAAAACCAGCGCAGGACTGGCAACATCTATTTTTGACAAGGACGGTCAAACCATTTACCAAAATAATTTTGGCTATGTAGACAAGGAAAAAAAGTGGGCGGTGGATGACAACTCAGTTTTCGAGTGGGGCTCTGTAACGAAATTAACCGTCTGGGTCAGCGTCATGCAGCTCTGGGAAGAGGGGAAAATTGACCTAAAAACCGACATCAAAGAGTATCTGCCCAAGGATTTTCTCAAAAGCAAGCTCAAATTTGACAAACCCATTACCATGCTTGACCTCATGAACCACCAAGCAGGCTTCGCAGATGTTGACTTGGCCAAAAATGAAGACAAAGACCTAGCCCATACGCTACAAAAGGCGCCGATTATTCAAGCCTATGAGCCGGGGACAATAACTGCTTATTCCAATTTTGGAACGGTGCTTGCTGGCTACATCGTCGAGCGGATTAGCGGACAATCTTACGCTGACTATGTGCACGAGCATATTTTTCAGCCCTTAGGTATGAAGCACACCGCTATTTTGCCCGATTTTTCGGATAATGACTATGTGGTCGAAAAACGCAAGGAAATCAAGGGCTACACCTCAGACGGTCAGCTGATTGGCGAGGCAAACAAGCCTAATCCTTACTATCCGAGCGGGCGAGCAACAGGAACTTTGAAAGACTTTAAGACCTTTGCCCAAGCACTCCTGCAAAAGAAGACACTTTTTAGGCGCGCGGAAACTTGGGACACCCTTTATACGGCGACTTCGACTTTTCCTGATAGCAAACTCCCAATCAATGCTCACGGATTTTGGAGTGACCTTTATCAAGACCGCGTTATCCTCGGTCACGGTGGTAATACGGCTGGCTTTTCATCCATATTAACTTTGGATTTCAAATCAGGTATCGCTACCGTCATTTTAACCAATCAACAATACGAAAGTAACTATCTTAAAAAAATTCCTGAGCTGATTTATGGAAACAAGGCAACTACTTCAGAGAAGATAAAAGCAGAGTTTAAACCGGGCGTTTATCGCTCAAGTCGCGTTTTCACCAATGCCTTATCAATCACGCGCATTGCTCCGCCAATAACTAACTATCTTGAGAAAAATAGTAAATTTGTCACTCAAAAATACTGGGAATTGGAGAAAAACGGCAAGCAAGAACGGCTGAAATTGCCTATCGCAGACTACCTTAAACTTTCCACATGGGATGTAGTCAAGGATTACGGCAGTCTCGTCTTGTGGTGCCTCGCTGCTTTCTATGCCCTCCTCATCCCTGTATCTGCTTTACTGGTCAAACTCTATCGGCTTCTTTTCAAGCGGAAAAATCACAAACTTACACCGCTTGCTTGGTCGCTCTGGCAATACCTGACTTGCGGGTTCATTCTATCTACCATGCTCCTGCTTTACTTCTTTATCCAAAGCGTCCTGAGTCTACATTCCTCACCAAACAGCCGTGTTTGGCTTTCTATGGGCTTTGCAGCTGTGGGAGTTAGCCTCCTGGTTAGCCTTATTGCCTCATTCTTCCTGCGCTCAAAATTCCAAGTGAGCAAGGGTCGAAAAATCTTGACCTACTTGACCAGCAGTGCTTCACTTATCGTCGTTCTCAATCTCCTCTACTGGAGCCTATATCAGTGGTGGACGCTCTACTAAAAGAAAGGAAAGTTATGACCCATTCTCAAAAAATCGAAACAATGATTCAAAACGGCTCCGACCAACTCTACACCGTTTGCTATCCCAATCCTGACAAGGAAACGATTATCCTGCTGCACGGTGGACCGGGAACGCCTGATGACTTCAAGCTCTTTATCCCTAAGCTCGAAAAAGATTATCAACTGATTGTCTTTCACCAGCGGGGAACGAGGAAATCGCCCTGTCCGAGTGGCGACTACAGCATGGAGGCCTACATTGCAGACATCAACACAATCGCCGACCACTTCAATGTAGATAAATTTCACCTTTTGGGGCATTCCTGGGGTGGATTGTACGCGCAAATCTACGCCAGCAAAATCCCTGAGCGGCTCCTTAGTCTCTTTCTTTCCTCGCCGGGAACAGGCACGGGCAAGCAGTGGAAACAAATGGAAAAGGAAATGATGAATTACAATAAAAATCACTGCACGACTATCGAATGGCTGAAAATGGGAATCTATTCTCTGCTGGGAGGTCTTGGCAGTTCCAAGGCTTCGCAGGCTCTCTATCGTCAGGTTGCTCGCAATTACAATGCCGACTATCCAGCCTTTCGCGATGTGACGTTTAACTTGAGCAATGTTTCAGTCCGGGCAGGCAATCAGACAAGAAAGGAAATTATGGCCTATCCTCTCTTGCCCCGCCTAGAACATCCTGCTTTTCCTATTACCGTGACTTTCGGTGACAATGATATTTTTGGTGCCAGCATGCACTTTGTCATCAGCCGCTATCCCAGCGCTCAGGTGTTCACGATTAAAAACAGCGGCCACTTCCCATTTCTTCATAATCCGCAAGATTACTTTGCTATCTTGCACCAGCATTTTCAACCTTAGCATGAACCTCTAAAGTTTTCCAACTTTAGAGGTTTTCACTTATCTGCAACTTATCCCTCTTTTTCGGGCTCTTTGTCAACTGTAGTGGGTTGATGAAAAGTTATAATCTGGAGAGGACTAAATCAGTCCTCTCCTTTTTGATGTTCAAAGCGATGAGGATTCTAGTTTGAAAATTGTCAAAGTTCCGAAAGCCGAAAGCGTTTCGCTTGATGACTTTGATGAGGTTGTTAGTAGCTTCTAGTTTTGCATTTGAGTAGGGCGGTTCCAGTGCGTTCAGGATCTTGTCCTTATCTTTCAAAAAGGTCTTAAAAACAGTTTGAAAAATAGAATTTACACAAGAAATGGTATCTTCAATGAGTCCAAAGAAATGGTCAGCCTGTTGCTCTTGAAAATGAAAAAGCAGGAGTTGGTAGAGTTTATAGTGTTCTCGGAGTTCTTGAGAGTAAGAAAGTAGCTTTTTCAGAATCTTTCTATTGGTCAAGTGCATGCGAAAAGTAGGGCGATAAAATTGTTTATGACTTAGTTTCCGACTATCTTGTTGGATGAGTTTCCAGTAGCGTTTTAGTGCCTTATATTCGTGCGATTTTTTATTCAACTGATTCATGATTTGGATGCGAAGACGGTTCATAGCCCGGCTGAGATGTTGTACAATGTGAAAGCGATCAAGGACGATTTTAGCGTTTGGAAATAGTTTTCTGGCAATATCGTAGTAGGGACTAAACATGTCCATGGTAATGATTTTGACTTGGTTTCGGACCTGTCTGGAATAGCGCAGAAAGTGATTGCGAATCGTTGCTTTTCATTATAGGACTTATGGGACTTTTTTTCTACAACAAATAGGCTCCATCATTCCTACAGCGGTTTTACCCACTACAGAAATTATAGAGCCTGAAAAGCCTTAAGTCCATTGGACTTAAGGCTCTTGCTATCTATGGATTGGCTGTGGAGCTAGAGCTGGAAGAGCTCGAGTCTTCTTGACTACTATCTTCGTCGCTGCTGCTAGTTTGGAACTGCTCTGGATGCAGTGCCCGGTAGCTTGGCGAATTAAAGAGGTCCACAGTGGAGACATTGCCTCGTTTAGAGTAAAGACTGGTTGATTGGTCACCTTTTTCCTTTTCAATAGCCAACAAGGCTTTCATTGAATTAAGATAAGAGTAATCTTTAGGGTTGACCTTGCCTAAGTCATTTCCCTTGTAGAAACGAATCAAGTCACCCGTTTGAATTGCATCACTCATCTTAAGCTGGGTATTGGCGGCATTGCGAATCTCATCCAGTTCTTTCTTGATGGTTTCATCTGGATTGGTAATTTCTTCACCGGTCTGGGTGTAGTAGGTTCGTCCGTTGAAGCTAGTGTATTTTGGAGTGACAAAGTTATTGCTGGATCGGAATGCTGTGATTTGCTGGTGCTGACTTGATAGCATATCTTGGCCGACCTGAAGGTAGTTTTTAGAGTCAATGCCCAGTAAATGCTCCAATGTTGGCAGCATATCCACTTGACCGGCGTAGGTATCAATTATCTTTCCTTTGTCCATGCCAGGCACCACTACCATGTAAGGCACGCGCTGCATCATAGCATTGTCGTAGTTGGACCAAGTCTCAGAAGTCTTGCCTACAAGAGGGGCCAAATTAGGATTGCGTGTTTGGGAAATTCCAAAATGGTCTCCATAGAGAACGATAATAGAATTGTCATAGAGGCCAGATTCTTTGAGATAATCAAACAAGGCCTTAACAGAAGAATCTAGATAGTTGGCAGTAGCAAAGTAACCGTTGATGGTCTCATCCTTGGTCTTGGCCAGCGGGAAGCCAATCTCGTCACCAATCAAGCTAGTCGTGTAAGGATAGTGATTGGAAACCGTGATATATTTAGCATAGAAAGGCTGCTGCAGGTGTTCCAGATATTTGATGGAATCTTTCAGCATAATCTTGTCGTTCAAACCGTACTGGAAAGAGTTGGTGTCATCCTGCTTGGTAAAGTATGACGCATCGAAGAAATAGTTATAACCCCATTGCTTATAAGCAGTATTACGGTTCCAGAAGCTTCCTGTATTTCCATGGAAAACAGCAGACGTGTAGCCGCCGTTTTTGGAAAGAATAAAAGGTGCAGCTTGCTGGGTATTAGTACCACCGTAGTTAACCATAAAGGATCCTTGGTTGAGACCGAAGAGTCCAGTTTCAATCATGGTTTCAGCATCAGAAGTCTTACCAGCCTTGACCTGGTTGAAGACATTAGAGAAAGCCAGAGTCGAATTGGAGTGGTAGAGGGAATTAAGGAAAGGTGTCACCTCGTACTCTTTCCCATCTGCCTGCAGCTTATAGTCAATCAGGAACTGCTGGAAGCTTTCCAGATGGACATAGATAACATTGCGGCCTTTGGCAATCCCGTAATATTCTGGATTTGGTTCCGCATAGTGGGATTGGATATATTCTGTTACTGGTTCCAAGTCTTTTTCAGAAGCTTTGGAGCGCTCACGATTGGCGGTATATGTCTGGTTAGCACTGTAACCTAGAAAGGCTGGCAAGCCCAGAGCCCGAACGACATAATAGTTGGAAAATCCACGTGACAAGAGCTCAGGCCGGTCAATTTCAGCCAAGAAAAGGTTGGCAGAGAACAGCATGGCGGACAGGGAGGTTACAGCAAAGCTGGCGCGTTTATTGAAAGGCCGGTCATCCATTCGGATGTATTTCTTAAAGAATAAGAAAGCCAAAATCGGGAAATCAATCAGATAAAGAATATCCCAAGGGCGGAAGAGCTCCAGTGCTGCTTCCCCAAGTCCAGCTGAAACGCTGCTGGAAGCCAACATAGTGTTTACAGTGACAAAGTCACTGAACTCGCGGTAGTAAATGGAGTTAGATACCAGCCAAGCAAAGAGGAGCAGATAAATTCCGAAGGCTAGGCTGTAGAATAATTTGGTTCGTTTTACATAAAGTGCCAGTCCCAGCAGCAAAAGGCTGATAGGGAAAGGGTTGATAATAGCTAAAAATACTTGATAGGCACCTTGAATATCGAGGTTGAAATCAATCGTGTAGGCCCACATGGTTTTTATCCAATAGAGGACCAATAAAATCAAGACAAAACCTAGTCTCGTACTCATGAAATTGAGTAAATTCTTGGTTATTTTTTTCACAAAAAGTTACTTCCTTGTCTTATTTCCTAAAAATTTTCTCCTCTAAGTATAACATAATTTCTCCAGTTAAGGAAAATTTGAGCCGCATTTGAGATATTTTAAATCGGCGAAATTGTAATATTTCTATAAAAGCCTTATCCTCTCTATGGAGAGGTTTATAGTCGTTTTGTACTCGTTTGTGAAATCTTTTATTAACTCAAATGTAAAATATGTTTTGAGAATTTTCACAATCTTTGGTATAATATAATTTATGAATAAACTTACTGTTAGTCAAGAGGCAGAAGAAAAACTGAGAAAGGGCATTCTTTTATTAGATAAAAAGGATTTTGGTGCTCTTTCGCTTCAGAATCAATGCGTGGAGCTGCAAAACCGTCAGGGAAAGTTCTTAGGCACAGCCTATCTCTCTCCGCAGAATAAGGGAGTAGGCTGGCTGATTTCCCAGAAGAAGGTAGAGCTGAACTTGGATTTTTTTCAAACTCTCTTTGAGCAGGCTAAGAGCAGACGTTCTACTTATTTCCATTCGGCTGACACGACAGCCTTTCGACTCTTTAATCAAGAGGGGGATGGCTTTGGTGGCTTCACGGTGGATTTCTACAATGACTTTGCGCTTTTTTCTTGGTACAATGACTTTGTCTTTGCTATCAAGGAGCGGATTCTGACAGCCTTCGCTAAGGTTTTCCCAGAGATTCAGGGAGTTTATGAAAAGATTCGTTTCAAGGGTTTGGACTATGAATCGGCCCATCTCTACGGAGCGGAAGCGCCGGAAACCTTCACAGTCTTGGAGAACGGTGTTCGCTATCAGGTTTTTCTGAATGACGGTCTCATGACCGGTATCTTTCTGGATCAGCGCGATGTGCGTGCCAGTTTGGTAGATGGTCTGGCTGCTGGTAAAAGTTTACTCAATATGTTTTCCTACACAGCCGCTTTTTCAGTTGCAGCAGCCATGGGCGGTGCCAGTCAGACAGTCTCAGTGGATTTGGCCAAGCGAAGCCGTGAGCTGTCTGAAGCTCATTTTCTGGCCAATGGTTTGACACTGGATCAGCATCTCTTTCAGGTGATGGATGTCTTTGATTATTTCAAGTACGCTAAGCGTCACGATCTAAGTTTTGATGTCATTGTGATAGATCCGCCTAGCTTTGCTAGAAATAAAAAGCGGACATTCTCGGTTTCTAAAGATTATCATCGTTTGGTTGCACAAGCTTTGGAAATCCTGAATCCTCAGGGAATCATGATTTTAAGTACCAATGCAGCCAATCTTTCCAAAAGTAAGTTTAAACAAGAAATTGAAAAAGGCCTTGCCGGCAGAAAGCACCGCTATCTTGCGGAGTATGGCTTGCCAGCAGACTTTGCCTATAATAAAAAAGACGGGAGCAGTAATTACCTCAAGGTATTTACAATAAAGGTGGACCAATGAAATTAGTCGTTTCTGTAATGCCCAAGAGTTTAGAAGAAGCTCAAGAAATTGATGTATCACGCTATGAAGAAGCGGATATTATTGAATGGCGGGCAGATTTTCTGGCCAAGGATGACATTTTAAATGTTGCGCCAGCTATTTTTGAAAAATTTGCCGGACGTGAGTTGATTTTCACGCTACGAACCCGTCAGGAAGGCGGAGAAATCGAACTATCCGATGATGAATACGTAGCTCTCATCAAGGAAGTGGCTGGTTTTTACCAGCCGGATTATATCGACTTTGAATATTTCTCTCACAAGGGGAAATTTGAAGAAATGCTGGAGTTTCCTAATCTGGTGCTGAGCTACCATAACTTCGAGGAAACGCCTGAAAATATGATGGAAATCCTGTCTGAGCTGACTTCTCTGACTCCTAAGGTGGTCAAGGTTTCTGTCATGGCTCACAATGAGCAGGATGTGCTGGACTTGATGAACTATACTCGCGGTTTCAAGACTTTGAATCCTGAGCAGGATTTTGTCACCATTTCCATGGGAAAAGTTGGCAGGATTTCACGCATTGCGGCTGATTTGACAGGTTCCAGCTGGTCATTTGCCAGTCAGGATATGGCGTCAGCACCCGGTCAGATTTCTCTGAGCAATATGAAGAAAATCCAGGAGATTTTGAATGAGAATTAATGGCCACACCCGCATGGCTGCTGTGGTTGCCAAGCCAATTAAGCACAGTATTTCTCCTCTTATTCACAATATGGCTTTTGAAAAGACCGGTGTCAATGGTGTCTATCTAGCTTGGGAAGTAGAAGCAAAGGATCTGCAGGCCAGTATAGAAAATATCCGCAGATACGATATGTTTGGTGTCAATCTTTCCATGCCCTATAAGCAGGAAGTGATACCTTATCTGGACGAGCTGGATGTCAGCGCCCGCCTTATCGGAGCGGTCAATACAGTTGTGAATAAAAATGGAATTTTAGTTGGTTATAACACAGATGGCAAGGGATTTTTTAAGAGCTTGCCTTCTTTTGCTATTCGGGGCAAAAAAATGACGATTTTGGGGGCAGGTGGAGCAGCAACAGCTATTATTGCTCAAGCAGCTTTGTACAATGCAGAGGAAATTTTCGTTTTTACTCGGCAAGCTTCCTATGAGAAGATTGTCAGCAAAATGGCAGCTATCAGCCACCAAACCAAGAGTCGTATCCAGGTACTAACCTTGGAAGATGCGGATAGCTTGCAGGATAAAATCAATCAATCAGACCTTCTGGTCAATGGGACCAGTCTAGGCATGGATGGGGTCAGCATGCCCCTGCCTGAACAGCTTGAGCTGCCCAGCCAGATTTTAGTTGCAGATGTTATCTACCAACCTTTCGAAACTCCCTTTCTCAAATGGGCCAGAAATCAAAATGTCACAGCGGTCAATGGACTTGGTATGCTGCTCTATCAGGGAGCAGAAGCCTTTGAGCTTTGGACCGGCAAGCCTATGCCCAGTCAGGAAATTTGGCAATGTTTAGAAGAATTGTATAAATAAGGAGGCGCTTATGAAACTGAATGTGAATCTCCCGCATCATCCCTATGATATTCTCATCAAAAAGGGGTCTTTATCTCAGGCTGGAAGTTGGCTGAGTCAGCTTTGGCAGCCTCAGAGGGTAGTTATCGTCACGGACAATCGAGTGGCTCGACTCTATGCGGAAAAGGTCAAGCTGAGCTTGGAAGCGGCTGGGTTTGAGACTTTTGTCTTTGACTTTTTGGAGGGTGAAGCCAGCAAGAACTTAAAGACCGTCAACAAAGTCTATGAGTTTTTGGTCAAGGTTGGTCTGACCCGCAGTGACGGCATTGTAGCCTTGGGAGGCGGAGTCGTCGGTGATTTGGCGGGCTTTGCCGCTTCGACCTACATGCGGGGTGTGCATTTCGTGCAGATTCCGACCAGTCTGACAGCCCAAGTGGACTCCTCTATTGGTGGTAAGACAGGTGTCAATACGCCTTGGGCCAAGAATATGGTCGGAACTTTTACCCAGCCTGACGGAGTTCTGATTGACCCTGAAGTCTTGCATACTTTGGGTCAGCGGGAACTAATCGAAGGCATGGGCGAGGTGGTCAAGTACGGCTTGATTGAGGATAAGGAACTCTGGGATGAGCTGTCAGAAATGGATGGCAGTCCAGAGTCGATTTTGGAGCATGCGGAGAGCATCATCTACCATTCCTGCGATGTCAAGCGTAAGATTGTGGTCGAGGATGAGCTGGATAATGGCGTCCGCCTCTATCTGAATTTCGGCCATACTATTGGGCATGCTATCGAAGCGACAGCGGGCTATGGAAAAGTCATGCACGGTGAAGCCGTGGCGATTGGCATGGTACAGGTTTCCCGTGTCGCTGAAAAGAAAGGCCTCATGCCAGCCGGAATCACAGAAAACATCATCCATATGTGTCAGAAGTTTGGCTTGCCGGTGGATTACCAGCCTTGGAATGAAGCTGCTCTTTATCAGGCCTTGACCCATGATAAGAAGGCTCGAGGGAATTCTATTAAACTAGTACTTGTTCCTGAGTTGGGTTCGGCTAGTATTCACCAGATTCCGCTGGAAGAGATGAAAGAATTTCTGAAGAAATAAGTGCCAGATGGAGTTTAAGAAGATTGGATAGTTTGGATGAAAAATAGACAGAGTGTCCAGCTCTTTCCATCCCAGAAATAGGAGAAAATGTATGAGATACTTAACAGCAGGAGAATCGCACGGACCACGTCTGACAGCTATTATTGAGGGAGTGCCAGCTGGTCTTCCTTTGACCGCTGATTATATCAATGCTGAGCTCAAGCGTCGTCAGGGTGGGTACGGACGCGGTGCCCGTATGAAGATTGAAAGCGACCAAGTTGAGATTACGTCTGGTGTTCGGCATGGATTGACCATGGGCGGCCCGATTACCCTTAATGTCACGAATCTGGATCATCAGAAATGGCAGGAGATTATGAGTGCGGCTGATGTGGATGAAAAGAAAAAAGGGCTGCGCAAGATTACCAAACCACGCCCTGGCCATGCAGACTTGGTTGGTGGTATGAAATACCGCTTTGACGATTTGCGAAATTCACTTGAGCGTTCTTCTGCCCGCGAAACGACCATGCGTGTAGCAGTCGGAGCAGTAGCCAAGCGTTTGCTGGAAGAAATCGGTGTAGAGGTGGCTAGTCATATCGTAACCTTTGGTGGCATTGATATCAATGTACCGAACAATTTGACTGTAGGAGAAATCAAGGAAAGAGCTGCCCAGTCAGAGGTTTCCATTGTCAATCCCGATCGCGAAGAAGAAATCAAGGCCTACATTGACCAGATTAAGAAAGACGGGGATACCATAGGTGGTGTCATTGAGACTGTCGTTGGTGGTGTGCCGGTTGGTCTGGGCTCCTATGTCCAATGGGACAAGAAGCTGGATGCTAAGATTGCTCAGGGAGTCGTGTCCATCAATGCTTTCAAGGGAGTTGAATTTGGTGTGGGCTTTGAAGCCGGTCGTCTCAAGGGCAGTCAAGTCATGGATGAAATCCTCTGGTCTGAGGAAGATGGCTTCACTCGCAGGACCAATAATCTAGGCGGCTTTGAGGGCGGTATGACCAATGGTCAGCCAATCGTGGTTCGTGGTGTCATGAAGCCCATTCCAACCCTTTACAAGCCACTGATGAGTGTGGATATTGAGACCCACGAGCCTTATAAGGCGACAGTGGAGCGGAGCGATCCAACGGCTTTGCCAGCGGCGGGTGTTGTCATGGAAAGCGTGGTGGCAACAGTTTTAGCCACCGAAGTTCTGGAGAAGTTCTCTTCGGACAATCTGGAAGAACTAAAGGATGCGGTAGCCCGCCATCGGGAATTTGTCAAGAACTTTTAGAAGAAAGGAGTGGGCATGGAGAGAAAAACAGTCTATATCGCAGGTCTGGGACTGATTGGAGCTTCTTTGGCTCTGGGCATCAGGCGAGCTCATCCTGAGATAGAGATTCTTGGCTATAATCGAAGTGAGGAATCGCGCAGAGTTGCTCTGGAACGTGGAATGGTAGACCTGGTGACAGATGATTTTGCTGCCTTTGCTCCATTGGCTGATGTGATTATTCTGGCTGTGCCCATCAAGCAGACCATAGCATTTATCAAGGAGCTAGCAGATCTGGAACTGAAGGAAAATGTTATCATTTCTGATGCTGGATCAACCAAGGCTGAGATTGTGGCAGCTGCAGAAAAGTATCTGCAGAATAAGCCCGTCCGCTTTGTCGGAGCTCACCCGATGGCCGGAAGTCACAAGACCGGAGCCAAAGCGGCCCATGTCACTCTCTTTGAAAATGCCTATTATATTTTCACGCCCTCTAATCTGACCAAGCCTGGTACGCTTGAGGAAATGAAAGACTTGCTAAGTGGTCTTCATGCCCGCTTTATCCAGGTGGATGCAGCTGAGCACGACCGAGTGACCAGTCAAATCAGCCATTTTCCGCATATCCTAGCCTCCAGCCTGATGGAGCAAGCAGCAACTTATAGCCAAGAGCATGAACTGACTCAGTCTTTTGCAGCCGGTGGTTTTCGAGATATGACGCGGATTGCGGAGAGTGAGCCAGGGATGTGGACCTCTATCCTCTTGACCAATCCTCAAGCTATCTTGGAGCGGCTGGAAGATTTTAAAGACCAGTTAGACAAGGTGGCCGCAGCGATTGAGGCTAAGGACGAGACAGCTATCTGGGAATTTTTCGACCGAGGACGGCAAAGCCGCAAGCAGATGGAAATTCATAAGCGGGCCGGTGTAGATAGCTTTTACGACCTCTTTATTGAGGTGCCTGACGAAGAAGATGCGATTTTGGGTATTTTAGAGCTTCTGCGGGGAATTTCTGTTGTCAATATTCGTATCAACGAGGAAAACCGAGAAGATATCAATGGTATTCTGCAAATCACCTTTAAAAATCACCAAGATTTGGAAAAATCTGCTAAAATAGTAAGAGAAAATACGGATTACCTAGTGTCCGTAGACTAATATAGATTGGAGAACTCTATGTCAAATATTTATGATTTAGCCAATGAACTGAGCAGAAATCTGCGTGAATTGCCTGAGTACCAAGCAGTTGCAGAAAGCAAGAAAGCAGTGGATGCTGATAGCGAAGCGAAGGCTATTTTTACAGATTATCTGGCTTTCCAGCAGGAGTTGCAACAGCTGGCTCAGACTGGTCAGGTACCGACTCAGGAGGTGCAGGACAAGATGACTTCCTTTGGTGAGAAGATTCAGGGCAATGCTGTTCTTTCTGAATTTTTCAATAAGCAGCAGCAACTGTCCATCTATCTGGCGGACATTGAGCGTATCATCTTTGATCCGGTGCAGGATTTGCTTAAGTAAGCTAATAAAAAAGAAGAATCTGGGATGAATACCCGGATTCTTTTAGCTTCGGCTAGGATTCCAGAAATTTTAAGAATTTCTGGTCTTTTTATGATAAAATAAGAAGCAACAAAGGAAAGTACGAGGTCACCTATGAAATTATCAACCAATGTAAAAGGCCTGAAGGGCTGTATCCGAGTACCGGGAGATAAATCCATCAGCCACCGTTCCATTATTTTTGGCAGTTTGGCTAAAGGGGTCACTACTGTTCGCGACATTTTGCGAGGAGAAGATGTGCTGTCTACCATGCAGGTTTTTCGTGACTTAGGCGTGCAAATTGAGGACGATGGAAATCTAGTCAAGATTCATGGCGTAGGATTTGAAGGTTTGCAAGCACCAAAAAATAAGCTTGATATGGGTAATTCTGGAACGTCTATCCGTTTGATTTCTGGTGTTTTGGCTGGCCAGGATTTCGAAGCGGAGATGTTTGGTGACGACAGTCTATCCAAGCGGCCTATGGATCGGGTGACCATTCCTCTGCGACAGATGGGAGTAGAGATTGCTGGTTGGACTGAGCGTGATTTACCACCGCTCAAGATGAAGGGAAGCAGGGAACTGCAGCCTATTCACTATCAGCTGCCAGTGGCTTCTGCTCAGGTTAAGTCTGCCTTGATTTTTGCTGCCTTGCAGGCTCAGGGAGAGTCAGTTATTATAGAAAAGGAAATCACCCGTAATCATACAGAAGATATGATTGCCCAGTTTGGCGGACAGATTGAGGTCAAGGGCAAGGAAATTCGTATTCAGGGTGGTCAGGAATTCACTGCTCAGGAAGTGACGGTTCCAGGTGACATTTCCAGCGCGGCTTTTTGGCTGGTGGCTGGATTGATCGTACCGGACTCTAAGATTGTTTTAGAAAATGTCGGCATCAATGAAACTCGTACAGGGATTTTAGAAGTAATAGAGGCTATGGGCGGACGGATGACACTGTCAGATGTCGATCCAGTAGCCAAGTCTGCTACCATCACCGTCGAGACTTCTGAGCTTAAGGGAACGGAGATTGGCGGCGAGATTATCCCGCGCTTGATTGATGAGTTGCCGATTATTGCGCTTCTTGCGACTCAGGCTCAGGGACGGACTGTCATTCGTGATGCAGAGGAGCTCAAAGTCAAGGAAACCGACCGTATCCAGGTAGTGGCAGACGCTCTCAATAGCATGGGCGCAGCTATTACCCCGACGGAAGACGGCATGATTATCGAAGGGAAAACACCTCTCCACGGCGCTCAGATTAATACCTTGGGAGACCATCGCATTGGGATGATGACGGCAATTGCTGCTTTGTTGGCTCAAAGCGGTCATGTAGAACTTGAGCGGTCTGAAGCCATTAAGACCAGCTATCCAAGCTTCTTCGGCGATTTGGAGGGCTTGATGCATGGCTAAGATATTGCTGGGCTTTATGGGAGCCGGAAAATCCACAGTGGCCAGAGGCTTAGCCCAAGACTTTGTCGATATGGATGAACTGCTCTGCCAGCGGCTGGGCATGTCTATCAAGGATTATTTTGACCAGCATGGTGAAGCGGCCTTCCGGGCTGCTGAAGCCCAGCTCTTGGCTGAGCTGATCGATACGGACTTGGTCATTTCAACTGGCGGCGGTGTAGTCGTTAGCCCAGAAAACCGCAGATTACTTGCTCAGAACGCTGATAATATCTATCTGAAGGCAGATTTTGAAACGCTCTATCAGCGAATCCAGCAGGATGCTGAGCAGGAGCGGCCCTTGTTCTTAAATCAGAGCAGGTCAGACTTGCAGCAGATTTTTGAGCAGCGTCAGGCCTGGTATGAGGAAGTAGCGACCCAGATTGTCGATACGAGGCTCAAAAGCCCGCAGGAAATTATTGAGGAAATTCAATGAAAATAGCATTTTTAGGTCCCAGAGGCTCCTTTTCTCACCATGTGGCCCAAGCTGCCTTTCCCAACGAGGACTTGGTGCCCTATCAGAATATCACCGAGGTCATGAAGGCTTATGAGGCTAGAGAAGTGGATTACTCGGTCGTTCCGGTGGAAAATTCCATTGAAGGCAGTGTCCATGAAACCTTGGACTATCTATTTCATCAGGCAGACATTCAGGCAGTGGCTGAAATCGTCCAGCCCATCAAGCAGCAGCTTTTAGTGACTGATTTGGAAAAGCCAATCGAGAAGATATTTTCTCACCCGCAGGCTATTGCCCAAGGGAAAAAATACATCCGTCAGCATTATCCGCAAGCTGCCATTGAGGTCACGGCTAGTACAGCCTATGCAGCTCGTTTTGTGGCAGAGCATCCTGAAAAGAATTTTGCGGCTATTGCCCCGCGCACGGCTGCAGCAGAGTACAGGCTCAAAGTAGCCGCCAGCGACATTCAGGAAATGGAAGAAAATTATACCCGCTTTTGGATTCTAGGTCATGAGGTGCCAAAGCTTCAACTGGCTAAGACGGGAGACAAGCAGACACTGGCTTTGACCTTGCCGGACAATTTGCCTGGTGCTCTCTATAAGGCTTTGTCAACCTTCGCTTGGCGTGGGATTGACCTGACCAAGATTGAGAGTCGCCCTCTAAAAACGGCTCTGGGAGAGTATTTCTTCATTATTGACATTGACAACGAGCAGAAAAAATTGGCGGATTTTGCCTATCAAGAGTTGACAAGTCTTGGAATTACTTATAAAATTTTTGGTAGCTACAGTGTGTTTCTGATTCAGGACAAGTAGCAGTAGATTGGAGAAGAGATGAAGAAACCAGAAAATCTTAGCCATCATGAACAGCTCCGCTTAGATTATCTCTATAAAAATTATTATTATCTAAACGATAAAGAAAAGAAAGAATTTGACTATCTGCGTCAGAAGTCCAAGGGGATTGGCAGTTCAGCCAGTGTGCCTAGCCATGAAGAGCAGCCGCATACAGTTAGTGACGCCTATGAGCAAGAACCAGTGGAAATGGATTCTTCTGGCCTCTTGCCCAAGTACCCTGAGCGTTCTTCTCGCAGCAGAAAGCAAAAGAAGGAGCCGGAAGCTCTGGCAGGAGCTGGTCTGGGACAAGACAAGCCCAAGAAGCCTCGCAAAAAAATCCGCTTGAAACGAATTCTGCTTTGGGTAGGGATTTTCCTGCTTATGGTCTTGGGGGGCATGATTTTTATGTTTGTCAAAGGCTTGACGACAGCTCACACTGGCAATTCTAAACCAGCAGAAACGGAATTTTTTGACGGCAAGGATACTAAGGACGGAGTGAATATCCTCATTCTCGGAACAGACGGCCGGGTTGGTGACGACTCGACTGAGACGCGGACCGACTCTATTATGGTCTTGAATGTTGGTAATAAGGACCACAAGGTTAAATTGGTCAGCTTTATGCGTGATACCCTCATTCACATTGACGGCGTCAGCAATGAGTACACCGATCCGTCGCAGGCAGATTACTATGACCAAAAGCTCAATTCTGCCTACACGATTGGGGAGCAAAACCACAACCGAGGTGCAGATTATGTCCGCCAGATGCTCAAAGATAATTTCGATTTGGACATCAAATATTATGCACTGGTGGATTTCCAGACCTTTGCGACAGCTATTGACACCCTTTTCCCAAATGGCGTCAGCATGAATGCCCAGTTCTCAACGATCGATGGGGAGAAAGTGACAGAAGTTGAAGTGCCAGATGACCTGAATATGAAAGACGGTGTGGTACCCAATCAAACAATCAAGGTTGGTCAGCAGCAGATGGACGGTCGAACCTTGCTCAACTACGCTCGCTTCCGTAAGGATGACGAGGGCGACTTTGGCCGGACCCGCCGCCAGCAGGAAGTCTTGACAGCTGTCTTCCAGCAGGTCAAGGATCCGACCAAGCTCTTTACTGGATCAGAGGCCCTTGGTAAGGTCTTTGCCTTGACTTCGACCAATGTGCCATACAGCTTCCTTTTGACCAATGGTCTCTCTATGGCTGGAGATTCCCGCAACGGGGTTGAGCGCCTGACGATTCCGGAAAATGGCGACTGGGTGGATACCTATGACATGTACGGTGGCCAAGGGCTCTTGATTGACTTTGAAGCCTATAAAGAAAGACTGCAGCAAATGGGTCTTAGATAAGATATATGATATAATGAAAGGTAGGACGATGTCCTGCCTTTTCTTTTGGGAAATAGCAGAGCGATAAAGCAGAAAGAGAAAAATATGTTAAAAAAGAATGATATGATTGAAGTTGAAATAGTGGATTTGAGCCACGAGGGAGCAGGGGTGGCCAAGGCAGAAGGCCTGGTTTTCTTTGTGGAAAATGCCCTGCCGGGTGAGCTCATCCGTATGCGTGTGCTCAAAGTCAACAAAAAAATTGGCTTTGGCAAGGTGGAGGAATTTCTCCGTACTTCAGACCAGCGCAATGAAAATCTTGATATGGCCTATCTGCGTACAGGGATTGCCGACTTGGGGCATCTGAACTATTCAGCCCAGCTGGACTTCAAACGCAAGCAGGTCAAGGACAGTCTCTATAAGATTGCTGGTTTGTCTGATGTAGAGGTGCCGCCGACACTTGGTATGGAGCAGCCGCTGGGTTACCGCAATAAGGCTCAAGTGCCTGTCCGCCGTGTTAATGGCCAGCTGGAAACAGGATTTTTCCGGAAAAATTCCCATGACCTCCTGCCGATTGAAGATTTCTATATTCAGGACCCAGTCATTGACCAAGTTATCCTCTTTACACGCGACTTGCTCCGTCGTTTTGACCTCAAACCTTACGATGAGCAAGAAAAGACTGGACTCATTCGCAATCTAGTTGTTCGCCGTGGCCATTATTCAGGGGAAATCATGCTAATATTGGTGACAACCCGTCCGAAGATATTCCGAGTGGAGCAACTGATGGAGCACTTGACAGAGGCTTTTCCAGCTATCAAGTCCATCATGCAAAATATTAACGACCAGCCGGGCAATGCGATTTTCGGAAAAGACTGGCGAACGCTTTATGGTCAAGACTATATCACCGACCAGATGCTGGGACATGACTTCCAGATTGCTGCGCCTGCCTTTTACCAGGTCAATACCGAGATGGCAGAAAAGCTCTATCAGACAGCCATTGACTTTTCTGAGCTGACCTCTGACGATGTGGTGCTTGACGCCTACTCTGGCATCGGGACTATCGGTCTATCAGTTGCCAAGCAGGTCAAGCAGGTCTATGGTGTCGAAGTGATCCCAGAAGCTGTCAAAAATAGCCGAAAGAATGCGGCAATCAACGGCATTACCAACGCCAGCTATGTCTGCGCTCCTGCTGAAGAAGCCATCCAAAACTGGCTTAAAGAGGGTATCCAAGCGGATGTCATCCTAGTCGATCCACCACGAAAAGGCCTGACGGAGAGCTTCATCAAAGCCAGCGTCAGCATGGAGCCCAAGAAAATCACTTATATCTCCTGCAATGTCGCCACCATGGCGCGTGATATTAAGCTCTATCAAGAATTAGGATATGAGTTGAAGAAAGTACAGCCTGTAGATTTGTTTCCTCAAACGCACCATGTCGAGTGTGTAAACTTGTTAGTGAAACGTAGCTAATCCTCAAAAGGTTCCCCAAACCTTTTGAGTTCCGCAGACGCATCACGTTGAGTGTGTAGCTTTGCTGGTGAAAACGTAGGAACGTTTTAGTGAAAGTAATTTAAAAATCCTTGTTTTTAAATTTTTGGCAGTGTAAGTATTAGTAATCGAAATAGGTTAATGCGAGTATGAATGAAATTATTATAAGCAATCTAAAGAAAAATTTTCGTGGTAAAGTTGTATTGGACATTCCTAGCTTTGGATCGCATTCAGGAGAGATTGTTTCTATAGTGGGCACCAATGGTGCGGGTAAATCAACTTTCATAAAAATTATCTCTGGCTTAATGTTACAAGATGCAGGTGATGTATTTGTTTTTGGCAGTAAGAATACTTCGAAAGATATTCATAACAATGTCAAGCTCGTACTAGAAAGCGGTAGAGGCTACTACGAATATCTGACGGCAAATCAAAATATTGATTACTTTTTACATTTGAATAAAAGTTCGCGTGGTCAGGTTAAGGAAGAATTGGAGGATTTATTTAATAAACTAGCTTTCCATCCCTATGTTGATGTATTGGTGTCCGAATTGTCACAAGGAACGAGACAAAAATTGTCTTTGATTATTGCATTACTTTGTAAGCCAAAAGTATTGTGTTTAGATGAACCAACCAATGGTCTGGATGTCATTGCCAAAAAGCAGTTTGCGAAATTGTTACTAACTCTCAGCCAAGAAAAAGGAACCATTGTTCTCATGACGACTCATGATATCTATTTTGCAAAAGAAATATCAACAAGAATTTGTATCATGCGTAGCGGGAGAATAATACAGCAAGGTAGTTTCTCAGAAATCTTTGGGAAAAATACTAGGTGGGTTAAATATAGAATTGGTATTTCAAACTCTGATAAAGATGCTTTTGAGAGACTGTTTCCTGATTTATCTTATCAAGTAGAAAATAAAAGATTGATTGTTGAAGTGAAAGATAGTCAGGTAAAAAATAATATCTTTAATAATTTTGAGATGATATTTTTTGAAGAAGTTGAAGAAAGCATCGAAGAAATATTGTATGAGGTTATCAATGATGATTAAAGAAATAAGAAGGGAGTTAAAGAGACAGCTGCAGGAGATGATGCAGTTTAAATTTAATTTATTTTTTTCAAATTTTGGAATTTTGATAATGGTTTCGGCTTATCTTCAATATTTTAAAAATACACAAAGTAAATTTTTATTGTTATGTTTATTATTTACTTGGTATTTTACGAGTCATAGTATTACGCATCCAACTTTTTTTATTGAGGATGACCTTTATGATAGAACTTTGATTAGTGTAATCCAGAGTAGTAAGAGTGTTTTTCATGTATTAATGTTTAAAATTATGGTTCAGATATTGGTGGATCTAGTTAAAGCTATACCTATATTCATCGTTTTATCCACGTTAAATGATATTGATTTTCCGGATAGTATCTTAAAGTTAGTTGCAAGCTTCGCTGCATGTATGCTAACTATTATTAGCATATATGGTTTGGGTTTTTGCCTATCAAGTCTCTGCTTCATTTTTAATCGTACTTCTAGCATTACATCGTTAATTTCTTATTTCATGCTGTATTTTACTGGTATACTAACACCGCTAGGTGGTTTATTTGGCTTTATAGGAAAGCTTTTCCCTTACTATGCCTTGAGGAATTTTATTATTTCTCCGTCCTATCAGAGTGTTTCTTTAATTATAGTTTATTGTGCAGTATATTGGTCAGTTGGAACTTTCCTATTTTTCACTTTATTGAACATTGCTAAAAAAAGGGGGAGCCTTTTCCATGTTTAGTGAATTAAGAAGATATTTTAATTATAGAGTTCGATACACGTTTGATAGTATTTGCGAAGTGATTTATTCGATGATTTTTATTACAGGAATCATTATTATTTTCAATAGTGATAAACCGATAAACCTACTCTATTTTTTTATTTATTATTCTATAACTAATGTGATATTGCTTGCTAATGAGGAGTTGGAATTTGAAATTCGCACTAATCAATATACAAATATCAAAACAACTAGACGGACACCAATGATGATTTATATTGCTAGATCAACAACTTATTTTATTTGGTCGACACTCATTTTTTTGATTTCAATCGTTCTATCGCATCTGTTTTTTAATGGAAAATTTTTTATGCCCTCATTACATTTAGTGGATTTGATTTTGATGTCAATACTTAATTATGCTGTATTTTTTGTCTTATATACCATGGCAATTAAGTTAACAGAACGCTTTAAACGAGTATCCGTCCTATTGAATTTATTTAATACCATAATGTTATTTTATTCTGGACTAGTATTTCCTGCTCCCTTTGTTAGCTATGCAGATGTGTTGGATATATTTTTGAATAAAAAATAAAAGTAAATTGATATGCTTCGAACTAGTTTTTAAGTCTTTCTCTGAAAGATTATAAAGTAGGCTTACGTTTAATGGTTTCATTCAAATATTCAGGCTCCTATTTTATCCCCGTCTAGAGAAAAAAACGACCATCTAAGTTGGTAAATAACTTCAGGAGGTTTATACGCTATGCTTAGATCTTATGTAACTAAAAAGTATTTATTCTTCTATTTCGTTGCGATTATGATTACTTGGCTGGAGGCTGTCATTACACCAGCTTTGATTCAGTATATTGTCTCTAGTTTTACCAATCACCAGTTGCATTTGCTGTGGCAGGTCTTGATTTGGGGGATTGTGGGGAATTTGATTCTCTTGCTGGGTTTGGCAGGGAAACGCTATTACTATGCACGAGTGCTGACGGACTTCAAGTCGGGGATTAAGCAGGCTATCTTTCAGACTTTCTTATATAGCCGTCGGATAGCGGATGAAGAGGTTTTGTCCGACCTGGAAAATGATGTGAAACAGCTAGAAGATAACTATATTGAGCCGACTGTCATTATCATTTCTTCTTTGGGATTTACAACCGTCTCTATTTGTTATGCACTCTGGACTAATTTTTATCTCGGCTTGCTCTTTATCATTTTTTATTCGATACCTGTTCTTTGTAGTAGCATAGGTTCCAAACGTCTGGATGCGATTGCTAAGCAGAAGTCCATGGCTAACCAAGGCTATGTCTCTCAGGTGACCAATATGATTGCTGGCGCTCGTCCGATACGGCATTATCGGGGACAAAGCTTGTTTTACAAACTGTTTTCCAAAGATCTACACAAGGCTTTAGAGCAAGAAATCGCCTATGAAAAGCAACGGACGCTAAACAGTCTCTTTATCAATGGGGTTGATGCCTTTTGCTCGGTTGCGCCTATTGTCATTGGTGGTTTCATGACCTATTATAACTACCTATCTGCAGCCAGCTTTGTTGGGATTTATCTAGTATCGCATAATATCGGCTACCAATTTCAGGAGCTATCTTACTTTATCAATACTAGAAAATCAGCCAAGTCTCTCTGTGATAAATATCAAAACTTGCTGGGAGAGGAGTTGACAATGCCTTCTGTTCTTGAAGGTTCCGTCTTTCCTATCCAGCTAGGGCAAGTTAGCGTAGAGCGTGATGGTCGAGAAATTCTAGCTCCTTGCGACCTTACCATTGAGAAAGGGGAAAAGATTGCCATTATCGGAGAAAGCGGGTCTGGGAAAACAACCTTACTTAACCTCATCTATGGGGAAATCAAGCCTAGTCAAGGTCGGATTCGTTACCATGGACAAGAGCTAAGCTCGGATGAACTTTATCAGGCAGGAGCCTACATTCTCCAGTCCAGTCATGTCTTTGATGGATTGAGCCTAGAGGAAAATATCGCTTTGGGACAAGAACTGGATTCTGTAAGGATGGAAGAGATTCTGCAGCAAACTGGTTTGAAAGCTCTCCAAGGCAAAACACCCAGCAATCAAACCCTGTCAGGTGGTGAGAAGCAGCGGCTAGAAATTGCCCGCGCGCTCTATCACAATCGCCAATTTATCCTGGCTGATGAGGTCAAGGCCAATCTGGATCTAAAAAACCAAGAGAAAATCAGCCAGCTTCTCTTCTCTCTCCCACAAGCACTTGTGGAAGTGATTCATCACTATAGCGAAGAGGACTTGAAGCGCTATGATATGGTTATAAAACTGGAGAGTTCTGAAAATATCAGTACAAAAATGTCAAACGAAGATTATGTTGAAGAACTTAATGAACGACTGAATAATTTTAAAAGCTTAAAATAAAGCGATTTTCTTGAATTAGAGTTTGAACTATTTAAGTCAAAAAGAAATGCAGACGAACAGTTAGAAAAAGAATCTAAGATGTAGAATTTTTTTGTAAATTGCGTTTAATAGTTTAATTCAAATATCCAGACGGTCTTTATTTCGTTTCATAGTATAGGAAATAACAGTCAAGACGTGTTGAGTGTGTAGCTCTGCTGGTGAAAGCCTAGAAATCTTTTAGCGAAAAATTTTATGAAGTCACTGGAAACAGTGGCTTTTTAGTTTTTGTAGGGATGTATCAATTGCCATGGAGACAAAGAAACCTTGCAGCAGGATTTCCTCAGAGTAATAGAGGTGCTTCAAGAAAACAAGGAAAAACTACGTGAGAATCGGAATAACTTTAGAGAAGAATAAAATCTAGAGAAGTATCATGCAGCTCGACTAAAGTTGGTTTTTCAAAGTGTAACTAAGATAGGTATGCTAAAAATTTTGGTTATGTTGGTGAAGTGTTTTTAATGTTTGAGTGGCAATTAAGAACTGTAAAGGTTCTGGTGCTTGGGGTTATACAACTTTCTATATTGTCTTTAATGTATTACTTATATTTGGTCTTGTGGCAAAAGTGGTTAGAAGTCGGATTGAATAATAAAAACAGCTCTACCGTAAATTTAGGTAGACCTGTTTTAGGATTAACTAGCCAATTGATATACTATTCCTTCAGTCTTTTTTTGAGTAAATCAAGTTCTTCATCTGTTAAATCAGAAATCAATAATTTAACTTTTTCATTAGGAGAAATTCTATCTAATAACATTTGATTGAGTTTATTGCGTATTATTGGTTCATTGATAGTTTGCACTTCACTCTTAGTTTTTTCTATCAATTCACTGGAGATACTTGCTTGATTAAGAATATTTACGATTTTATTTATCTTACTTTGAGCAAAGGTTCCATAGATATCACTAGTATCCATTTCATCATATATTATTCGTTGTATATTTTTAGCGAAGGTATTAACTTGCTTTGAAATCACCTTTCCGTAAACTTCTTTTAGAGAAATCACATTATGATTTTTTATATCAGATAAAATAAATGGGGAATGGGTTGTAATAATAAACTGAAAAGTTGGATTTTGATAGGAAGAATTTTCGATATCTAAAAAGTAAGTACAGCATAAACTTAAGAGTTGAATCATTTTATTTGACCAAGAGGGATGAAACGATTCATCTATTTCATCTATTAAAATTATATGGTTCCCACTTTTAGCATTTGAAATCAATTCAATTAATTGTCCTAAAAATTGAATTAAATTTTCTTCTCCTGTGGATGATAGTTCGTGTAACTTAAAAAATAAATTATCTACAGGAAATACAACGATACCTTTAGGGTTTGTTGTATTACAATACAAAAGCTTTCCATATCCCATTAGAAAATCGTTAATCTCTTTTGTTTCTGATGAAAAATCAATAATGAATGAGTTATTATCCACTTCTAAGTGGTCATAAGTTTTACATAATAATTGCATTGCTTCTATTGAAAAATTAATAAAATCAGTAATTTGGTAGTTGTTATCTATGTTTTCTTGAGGAAATTCATGTCTAAAATAATTTTGTAAAATTTTAGAAGTTTCACCAGTTTTATGATATAAAATATATATTTGATTACTTTGTAAGTTCAAAGTTAGATATTCACAAATTTGATTTAGAAGTAGGTCTTCAATATCTTTGTTCCATAAACGATATTTTTCCTTTAAGGTAAGCATTAAATTTATAAGAAAAGCAATTATTTGATTAGTAAACTGAAATGGTAAAGAATTGTCGCTATTCGCAGAGGAAAGACTGAGTAATGTAATAATTTTTTCGTCATAGATACTTTTCTCAATTAATAAGGATCGTAGTTCATCATAAGACCAATATGAAATTCTATATTTCATTATTTTATTTGAGGGGAAGAAATCATTTATTTTTAGAAATCTAAATGCTTGAATAATATTATAATTAGAAGGAGGTTGACATAAGTATCTAGTGATCAAGTTATTGCCGCTAAATAATGTGTCAATTATGTCATTATTTTCACCAAAACTATATTGGTGATATTTTTTGAAAATGTAGTTTATGCTCCCGGCAGGCTTACTAGAAATAATTTGGTAATTATCCCCCTGTTTTTTGAAAAATATAGTTTGAGTATCTCCAATAAGACCATCGATTGTATCTATAATATAATCATTAAATATAATTTGGTTTACTGCATGTTTATTATTGAATTCAATAATAATGGATTCATCCATTTCATAGAAAATAAAGTATTCGTATTTCCTTAGAAATTCTTTTCGCTCTGAGAATTTAGACCCAATAAAGTTCAGTAAAGATGTTTTTCCAACACCATTTATTCCTACAATTGCCGTGATATTTGTGACATTTTCTCCATAAAACTCGGCAATGTGGTGTGGATTTTTATTAATTGTTATTGTCTCATTCCAATCGAAGTTTATAGTGTACTCATCTGAAAAATGAAAAATTTGCTTGCTTATTAAATTTTCATAATCACGTATAATCAATCCTAAAAGTTTCATTTTTTTACCTTTCTAAATGATTTAATTCAACGTATATATCTGAAATTAATTTTGATAGAGGTCTTTTATGATAGTCCTTTTCAGTTGTATATGCACCAGTAAATAATCTATCAATATCATTTTTCGATAATGGGAGAATTTTATTAATTTCATTTAAATAATGACTTGGTATGAAAAGTTTTTTTAGTATTATATCTAAGACCAAGTCACTGTGTATTTGATATAAACTCTCTAAGTCTAATAAACTATAGTCATTATCATAATTATTATAAGTCTCCGAAATAATGCGTATAGAGTTATGATTCGCCAAGAAATCCCCCTCCAAAGGCCACCAACTAAAAGTTATTCTACTATCTGATGAGATTTCATTTTTATATGGTGATAATAAAAACGAATGAGTACCTTTATTTCTATTACAACTTGGACAGGAGGGAATCAGATTAAAAAAAGAAGCTGCGAAAATAGGAAATTGTGATTTGTGCCAAAAATGATCTAATTCGCAAGTGTTTTTATTATTGGAAGAATTCATAAAATTACGATTACAATAAGGGCAGACTGATAGACGAGTTATTGATAGAATTCTCTTACGGTTACTGTCTTTGCTAATCGAATTGTAAACATTATTGATAAGATAGTTTTTAACTGAAACAGCTGTTTTGCTTTTGAGTTTTTTATTACTTTTTATGCTGTAGTTGTAATCTAAATTTATGATTGAAGGAGATTTAGTGAGTTTTTCTATTTCATTATAAGAAAGCAACATAATATCTAAAAACGGTTTATCTGATAACGGCCTATCTAAAATTTTTTGAAATATAGGATCTACCTTTTTTAAACACCATTTATTTAAGTTGTTTCGGTAATTATTATTCATATTCTCATAAACATTAGTACATAGCTTATTGATCTCATCAATATCCATCAGAGTAATTGTAATCAATATAACTCACCCTTCCTAATTCATTACTTAAAATATATTATATATGATTAATTGGAAAATATGAAGCATAGAAGAAAATTCAATTAAGTAGATTGAGATTTTATTGTAATGATTAAGGGAAAAATTTATTTAGATTTCTAATTATGAATTTTTGGGGAATATAGATTAGTTTTAACTTCCTGTGTTAAAATTTAACTGTTCCATAAGAGTCTTTCTAATGATGGTTTGGTCGCTTTTCATTATAGGTCTTATGGGATTTTTTTCTACAACAAAAGAGACTCCATAGTTCCTACTGTGGTTTTACCCACTACAGAAATTATAGAGCCAGGACTTGAAGCGCTATGATAAAGTGATAAAATTGGAGAGATAGGTGGAGGCATAGATTTCAGAAAGGAGTGACTGAGGCCACTCTTTTTTGTGAGTTGGAAAATAAGATGATTAGCTTTTTTCTCTTTTATGACTTGTAATGACGATTAAGAAAATCTTATATTTTTGTAGAGGCATTAGTCATATAAATTAACCACTTTTGCTAAATGTTCTTTCATTTTCTCAATCAGATTTGTAGGTTCTATTATTTTAACATTGTCTCCATATACAGTTAATAATGATGATAAATAATCTATTTCATTTAGACTAAATAAGTCTTCGTATACACCCCAAAAGTTGTTATCCTGCTCCCATTTGATTTTTGAAAAATCTAAAATTGGTGTATTTAAGATTCTAATTGTTTTTTTATTAATTTTCATTTTGACCAATAGTTTATTTGCTTCATCACTTTGGGTTTGATTAGCTAGTGCCTCTTCGATAGTTATCTGTTCTTTTACGCTGTGAATATTATCATTGCTAACTAAAGATTTAATTCTATCTACTCGATATGTTCTCATTTCCATTATTTGATTATCTATTGCACAAAAATACCAATAACCATTATCGGAATAGACCCCTATTGGAGACAGCATTTTTTTGTCTGTATTTTTTAAAGAATCATATATTATTTCAATACACTTATTATTTAGACAAGCATTGAATATCTCTTTCAAAAAAGGATTTTTTTCATTTCTCTCAGGAACTTTTAAAAAGAAACACTTTTCAGCTTGTTTTAATTTTTTTAGTAGAGAATCCGAAGAGTTTGAAAGTAATTTTGCAATGACACTTTCGATTTCAAACTGGTAAGGAAAATCTTTGTATTGTGTCATGCTTTTGTAGGTAAGAATTATTGAAATTATTTCATCTTCTGAAAAAGAAATAGGGGGCAACACTTCTTGATGTAACAAAGTGTAACCACCATTTCTACCAACTTCAGAATAAAAAGGCACGCCAAGAAGACTTAATTCATCTATATCTCTTTGAATAGTTCTAGTGGAGACATTAAACTTTTTTGCAAGTTCAGTAGTTGTAAATTTTTTATGATTATTTATATACAACCAAATATCTATTAATCTTGTTGATTTTACCATTATACTCCTTAATACTGACATAAGATGACGTAATTTAATTGTATAATATTTTTAGAAAGAGGTAAAGAAAATGAAAACTGCACTTATATTACTGCTTAATGACTATGCTGACTGGGAAGTTGCTTACATTTCTTCTACAATCAATATGAGCGAAGAATGGTCTGTCAAAACAATTTCTACTCAGAAAGAAGTTAAATCTATAGGAGGTTTGACTACAAAGGTTGACTATCTATTAGAAGAAATTCCTTCTCAATATGATTTACTAATTCTAATTGGTGGGAACTCTTGGACTAATGATGATTCTGATATTATTAATCTAGTTAATAATACTTTAAACAACAATATAATTCTCGGCGCAATTTGTGGTTCAGTTGATTTTATGGCTAGAAATGGTTTATTAAATAATTTTAAACATACAGGAAATGATTTGAGTTTATGGAATACTTTTGACCAATATTCAAATAAAGATGAATTTCAATTTAAGCAAGCAGTAAGAGATAAGAACCTTGTTACTGCAAATGGTACAGCACCAATTGAATTTGAGCAATTAATTCTTGAAAGCATTGATTATGCTGAAAAAGATGAAATAGAAAAAACAATCTACCTCCATAGGTATGGTTTTTACGATTATTCAAAAAAATATGGAAATCCTTTTGCTTAATTAAACTATTGATTATACCGTCAATATTAGACTTTTGAACACATTAATAGGTTGATATTAGCTGATTTTTGTACTGCTAGAAACATTATAGTCAATGGACGGAATCATACTAAAGAACAATTTAAAGAAACTTTTAGTGGGAATATGAGGTGGAGTAAAAGTAGAGTATACGACTATACATAGAATTAAATGAAATCTCAAGATAGAAACTAATATTAAGCCTTGTCCTCAAGGCTTTTTAATATTCTCTGCTATACCTTTTATTCCCAATAGCTTGCAATCATTTTTTTAAAATAGTATACTAGGGCTAGACTATGGAATCGTTTGCATAAAGTTGCGATGAGTTTAATCAGAGAAATCTAGGAGATGAAAAGTATGGAATTAACAGCCATTTATCATAGACCGGAGTCGGAGTACGCTTATCTTTATAAAGAAGGTCAAGTGCATATCAGAATTAGGACTAAGAAAGATGATGTAGAGAAAATAGTTTTGCACTATGGGGATCCTTTTATTTTTCTTGAGGATTCTTATGAAGATGTGAAAGAGATGGTCAAAGTGACCTCTGATGCCTTATTTGATTATTGGCAAGTAGCTGTTTCTGTGCGCTTTGCTAGGCTCCAGTATCTGTTTGAGCTTAAGGATAAAGAAGGTCAAAGCATCTTGTATGGAGATAAAGGTTTCGCTGACAATAGTCCAGAAAACCTTTCTTTAGAAGGCAATGGCTTTAAACTCCCTTATATTCACGAAATAGATGGTTGCCAGGTTCCTGACTGGGTTTCAAAAACAGTCTGGTATCAGATTTTTCCAGAACGATTTGCCAATGGAAATGCTGGAATTTCACCAGAAGGAGCTCTAGATTGGGATTCGTCAATCAGACCTAAAAGTAGTGATTTCTTTGGTGGGGATTTACAAGGGATTATTAATCATCTGGATTATTTGCAAGACTTAGGGATTACAGGGCTTTACCTCTGTCCCATCTTTGAATCTCCGAGTAATCACAAGTACAATACAACAGATTACTTTGAAATTGATCGACACTTTGGGGACAAGGAGACTTTCCGTCAACTGGTGGAGCAAGCTCATCTGCGTGGCATGAAGGTCATGCTAGACGCAGTTTTCAATCATATTGGCGATCAATCCGCTCAATGGCAGGATGTTCTCAAGCATGGTGAAAAGTCACCTTACAAAGATTGGTTCCACGTTCAAGATTTCCCAGTGATGAATGATAAGTTCGTGAATCCCAAAGAACTGCCTTATCATACCTTTGCCTTTGCCAGCTATATGCCTAAGTTAAATACGGCAAATCCTGAGGTCAAAGACTATCTCTTAAGCGTCGCGACCTATTGGATTGAACATTTTGATATTGATGCGTGGCGACTGGACGTGGCTAATGAGATTGATCATCAATTCTGGCGAGATTTCCGAAAGGCCGTTTTGGCTAAAAAACCTGATCTTTATATTCTTGGAGAAGTTTGGCATACGTCTCAGCCTTGGTTAAATGGAGATGAGTTTCACGCGGTCATGAACTATCCTCTATCCGATAGTATCAAGGACTACTTTTTGAGCAGGAGCAAGAAGATCAGTCAATTCATATCTGAGATTAACTGCCAGTCCATGTATTACAAGCAGCAGATTTCTGAGGTTATGTTTAATCTCTTGGATTCGCATGATACGGAGCGCATTTTGGCGACAGCTAAAGGAGATATACAGCTGGTCAAATCTGCACTCGCCTTTCTCTTTTTACAAAGGGGGACGCCTTGTATCTATTATGGGACCGAGCTAGAATTGGGTGGAGGTATGGACCCGGATTGTAGACGGGTCATGCCTTGGGACCGGGTTTCAAGTAGCAATGATATGCTCAATTTTATGAAGAACTTGATTCAGCTTCGCAAGGATGTTGCGGACATTATTCAGCATGCGAAATTTACCCTAGAAGAAACCGAGCCTAATGTACTGGCTTTAGAATGGCAACATGATCGTCAAGTAATCCGAGCCATTTTTAATCAGTCGAATGAGAATTATCTCTTAGACAGAGATTCAGCTGATTTGGTGAGCCATTGCCAAACTGATGACCAACAACTTGTCATCTTACCAAAGGGGTTTGTAGTTTATTGTGATGAGTCTAAAAGGTAATGAAGTTGAAACATAGGAACTCGGACAAACAAGGTCTTAAAAATTCCTTCTTTAAAAGTGTTAGAATTTTTTCATGGTGGTGTAAGATGAAATCAAAAGAACTTCTGAAGAAAAAGTTGATTAATCTAGCTAGTGGGGAGTTGGTCGCTGTTTTAGTATTTTGGATGAATTTTTTCCTGCTTAAAAAGTGGATCTTTACTACCGAAGCCTTCATTTCTATTTCCTTCTCCTTGTTTCTCCTAACTTTTATCTTGATACAAGGTTCCATTTTTTGGTGGATTTTAATCAAGAGGATTTCCAATCCAGGATTTGCTGAAAAGTATACGAGACAGATTTACAAGATATTGAAGAAATTGGATTTTATTTTACTAGCTTCGGGAATTTTTGTGATATTATTGAATCACGGAGAATTTTCCACGTTTATCATTTCTTTTTCGATTTGGATGTTTGCTCTTATAGAGTGGGTAAATTACTTTCTATTGCAATTGTCCTACAGCTTAAATCCTGCTGTTTTATGGAGATACTTTCGACATAGGAAATTGAAAAAGAGTAAAATAGCAAAGGAAATTGAGAAAATCCTATAAATGCTAAGTATTAGCAAAATGATTTCCAAGAGCCGAAAGATGCAAGGAGTGCAATCTTATGCCTAGACCGAAAACCAAAGAAGATTTGTTGTTAGCTGCTAAGGAAAACTATGAGAAGTTACAAACTCTCATTTCCAAATTGTCTGATCAAGAGTTAAATACGCCCTTTGATTTTTCTCGGGATGAAAAGAAGAAAGAGGCCCATTGGAGACGAGATAAAAATGTAAGAGATGTTTTGATTCACCTCTATGAATGGCATCAGCTCTTGTTGAATTGGGTGCATTCCAATCAAAAGGGGCAAGAGCAGACCTTTCTTCCTGCGCCCTATAACTGGAAGACTTATGGAGAGTTGAATCTGGAATTTTGGAAGAAGCATCAAAAAACTTCTCTAAAAAAGGCAACTGGGCTCTTTCATCAGTCCCATCAAGATGTTTTGCACTTAGCCGACACATTTACAAATGAAGAATTATTTTCAAAAGACGTATATAAATGGGTCGGAGGGACTGTACTAGGTTCCTATTTTGTAAGTGCTACCTCCAGCCATTATGACTGGGCCATGAAAAAATTGAAAGCTCATCAAAAAAATGTAAAGCAAAATAGTCTGCAGAAGACAAGAATTAGAGAGAAATAAGAATGAAGAAATACAGCAAAATAATCATGTCCTGCGCCTGCCTGGCTTTAGCTTTTGGGATGGCAGCATGTGCTAGTTCGCAGAAAAATAAAGAAACAAGTCAAACTACATCGACTTATTCAAATCTAAACAGTAAAAAGAGTGTCGAAGAAGTTAAGAGTTTGTTGGCTGCCAACTTGGATAAAGACAGTGTCGATAACTTTGTCAATCTAGTCAATGACTACAATGGACTTGTTGGTTCTACTGGATTAACGGGCGATTTCACTAAGTTTACCAAAACAGAATATGACGTAGAAAAAATCAATCCTCTGTGGCAGGCAAAGAAGGGCGATTTTATCGGGACAAATTGTCGGATTAATACTTACACTTTGCTGAAAAATAGCATCGACATCCCTCAAATAGAAAAAGATGACGAACTCTTGTTCATAGATAATGACTCGATTGACAAGGGCAAGCTCTTTGATGCCAAGGATAAGGAAGAGTTTAATATTCTATTCTCAAGAGTCAAGACTGAAGCGACTCAAGATGTCAAAGTCCATGCTAAGAAGATGGAGGAATACTTCAAACAGTTCAAGTTTAATGAAAAGGCTCGAATGCTCTCTGTCATTGTTCATGACAACCTTGACGGTGATTCTCTCTTTGTAGGTCATGTCGGCGTCTTAGTTCCAGATAAAGACGGATATTTATTTATCGAAAAGCTGACCTTTGAAGAGCCTTATCAGGCGATTAAATTTGCGACCAAGGAAGATGTCTACAAATACTTGCAGACCAAATATAAGGACTACACAGGGGAAGGTTTGGCCAAGCCCTTTATCATGGACAATGATAAGTGGGTAGAGGGTAAGTAGTGTGCTTCAGTTAGTATTAAGAAAAGAGAACTGGGAGATTTAGCGTATGGAATTAAAAGATTTTACAGAAAAGGAACAGGAGCAGATCAATCAAGGGCTCAGCACTGCAGAAATTTCCGATAAGGAAGCTGCCAAAAAGATTCTAGCACTCGTGCCCCAAGAGTGGATTAAGAGGATTCCTTTCTTTGTGAGAGGGCATGCAACGACCAAGACCGTTGAGCGAGTTGCTAAGCAATATCCTGAGTTGTACGCTGTAGCCAAGCAGCAAGGCGAACTTCCTGACAAGGAAAGAGAAGACTTGCGCGGGATTATGACAAGCATTTTTGAAGAAAAGATGAATAAGCATAAGATTAAATGAGTTCTTACTTTGAAAGAAGTGAGAGCCTTAGGAAGTCACTGGAAGCAGTGGCTTTTTCGTTTGTTTATGGACATGATGAGGCTAGTTATTAAAGCTCTATTTGGACGCTGAGTTCTAATTGGGCTTTGGGGCTATTCTCCATGAGAATTATCGGTAAAAATGGTATAATGTTCCTATATTTTCTAGAGGAAAAGGCAGGCTATGAAATTACTTTATACAGATATTCGCCATTCTTTGACCAAGGTGTTGGTGGCTGAGGCTGAGAGCTTGGTGGCTGCTGGTAAGCGAGTCTTTTATATTGCGCCAAATTCGCTTTCTTTTGAGAAGGAGCGGGCGGTTTTGGAGTGCCTAGAGAACAAGGCTTCCTTTGCCATTACAGTGACGCGCTTTGCCCAGATGGCCCGGTATTTTGTCCTCAATGATGTTCGAAAAGGGCAGAGTTTGGACGATATTGGTCTGGGAATGCTGATTTATCGGACCTTGACAGAGCTGGATGATGGAGAGCTTAAGGTCTATGGCCGGATTAAGAAGGATGCCCAGTTTATCCAGCAATTGATGGATCTTTATCATGAACTGCAGACTGCCCAGATGTCCTTTGCGGATCTGGAATTTCTCGAGGATCCTGAGAAGCGGGAGGATCTGGTCAAGATTTTTACAGCGGTGACTGCTGCTCTGAATAAGGGCGATTTTGATTCGTCTTCTCAGATTGCTGCTTTTGCCCAGCATATTCTGTCTGGTGATACGGATGAGGAGTTGAAGAATTTAGCCCTGGTCATTGATGGCTTTACTCGTTTTTCTGCCGAAGAGGAATACTTAGTCGGTCTTCTGCATCGGAAAGGTGTGGAGATTGTCATTGGGACCTATGCCAGCCAAAAAGCCTATCGAGCAGCCTTTCGTGAGGGCAATCTCTATCAGGCCAGCGTGGATTTTTTGAGAAAGCTAGCCGAGGACTATCAAGTCAAGCCTGACTATATCTCTCATGCAGAAGCAGAAGATGCCTTTGGACGGATTTCTAAGATCTTAGAGAGTCGTTATGACTTTTCAGAATCAACGGTTAGTCTTAGTGAGACAGACCGCTCGCAGCTTCAAATCTGGGCTACTATGAACCAGAAAGAAGAGCTGGAGTATGTGGCTAAGTCCATCCGACAGCGGGTTCATGATGGGGCGCGTTATAAGGATATTCGCCTGCTTTTGGGAGATGTGGAAGCCTACCAGCTTCAGCTCAAGACCATTTTTGACCAATATCAGATTCCCTACTATCTGGGGCGGAGTGAGTCGATGGCTCAGCATCCGCTGGTCCAGTTTGTCGAGTCCTTGGAGCGGCTCAAGCGCTATAACTTCCAACTGGAAGACCTGCTCAATCTCTTAAAGACGGGGCTCTACGGAGGTTTGACTCAGGAAGAGCTGGATCATTTTGAGCAATATCTGCGCTTTGCGGATATCAAGGGATCAGCCAAGCTAGCCAAAGATTTCACCGCCAATAGCCAAGGGAAATTTGACCTAGACCGTCTCAATCATATTCGTCGTCGGGTTATGTCTCCATTGCAAGACTTTTTCAAATCCCGCAGCCAGACGGCGTCGGGGCTCTTAGCTAAGTTTACGGATTTCGTCCAAGCAGCCCGTTTGTCTGATAATTTGACGGCTCTGCTACAGGGAGCAAGTCAGCAGGAGCAGGAGCGCCATGAGGAAGTCTGGAAGGCTTTCAGCCATGTCTTAGAGCAGTTTGCTCAGGTTTTTGCAGATAGCAAGGTCAAACTGGATGATTTTCTTGCCTTGATTCTGTCGGGTATGCTTTTGTCCAATTATCGGACGGTACCAGCGACGGTAGATGTGGTCAAGGTCCAGTCTTATGACCTGATAGAGCCTTTAGCAGCTCCTTACGTCTACGCGATTGGACTGACCCAAGAGCGTTTCCCGAAAATCGCGCAAAACAAGAGTCTGCTTAGTGATGAAGACCGGGCTCGGCTCAATGATGCAACGGATTCTCAGGCGGAACTGCAGATTGCCAGCTCAGAAAATCTCAAGAAGAATCGCTACACAGCCCTGTCGCTGATGAATTCTGCTACCAAAGAGCTGGTCTTGTCTGCGCCAGCCTTGGTCAATGAAGTAGAGGACAGCATGTCGACCTATCTACTGGAATTGACTGCAGCTCCACTTTCCTTGCCCATCATTGTCAAAAAGCCTCAGGCTTCTAGTGACGATATTGGCAGCTACCGAGCTCTCTTGTCTCAAATCATTGAGCTCCACCAAGAGGAGATTGACCGAGAGTGGACAGCAGAGGAGCAGACTTTTTGGGCGGTGGCTGTGCGGGTTCTCCGCAAGAAATTGGCAGCAGAAGGCATCAGCATTCCGCAAATCAGCAAGGAACTGAAAACGGAGTCTCTGCAACCGGAAACACTGCAAGCCCTTTATCCAAAAAATCAGCCTCTCCGACTTTCAGCCTCTGCTTTAAACGAATATTTCCGGCATCAGTATGCTTATTTTCTAAAGTATGTTCTGCGCCTGCAGGAAGAGTGGACCATTCATCCAGATGCTCGCAGTCATGGGATTTTCCTCCATCGGATCTTTGAAAAGGTCCTGCAGGATGATTCGTCAGCTGATTTTGACCGGCGTTTAGCGCAGGCTATGGAAGAGACCAGCCGAGAGGCCGAGTTTGAGAGTATCTACAGTGAGTCAGGACAGACCCGTTTTGCGCGCCAGCTCTTGCTAGATACAGCGCGGGCGACCGGCCGGGTGCTGGCTCATCCAAGCGGGATCGAGACCATTGGTGAGGAGACAGGCTTTGGTTCTGCTTCTAAGCCTTTCCTAATCTTGGAAAATGGCAGAGCAGTGACCGTGAGAGGTAAGGTGGACCGAATTGACCGTTTGACCAAGACCGAGAGTCTGGGAGTGGTGGACTATAAGTCTGGCGATATTAAGTTCAGCTTTGAAAAGTTCTTTAATGGACTGAATTCTCAGCTGCCGACCTATCTGGCAGCGATTGAAGAGTTAGCAGACTATCAAGAGGATAAGGGAACATTTGGTGCCATGTATTTGCAGATGACCGATCCGATTGTGGCGCTTAAAGATACCAAGACCTTGGCGGATGCAGTCAGTCAGTCTATGAAGCCATTGCAGTACAAAGGACTTTTTGTGGCTGATGCTGTCAAGGAGCTTGGTCCGCTCTATGAGAAAAATAAGACCAACTTGCTGAGCCAGGAGGAGTTGGACTTGCTCCTGACTTACAATGCTTACCTTTATAAAAAAGCTGCAGAAGGCATTCTATCAGGTCATTTTGCAGTCAATCCTTATACAGAGAATGGGCGCAGCATTGCTCCTTATGTAGAGCAGTTTAAGGCCATTACAGGCTTTGAAGCCAATCTCCATTTGGGACAGGCTCGGCAGCTAGAAAAGTTGGATACAAGCAAGTTTGATAGGCGGCCGACTGGTGAGAAGTTGCGCCAGGCCTGGCTAGAAAAGATGAGGGAGGAGCTGGAAAAATGAAGAGAATTCCTTTTTTAACTGCAGAAGAAATTACTCTTAAGCAAGTCCAAGAAGCGGCTTCGGACAAGCCACAGAAAAAGACAGCAGAGCAGATTGAGGCCATCTACTCCTCTGGCCAGAATATTCTGGTTTCCGCTTCGGCCGGCTCGGGTAAGACTTTTGTCATGGTCCAGCGGATTATCGACCAGATTCTTAGAGGTGTTGCTGTCAGCCAGCTCTTTATCTCAACATTTACCGTCAAGGCGGCAGGCGAGCTAAAAGAGAGGCTGGAGAAGGAACTGGGGCAGGCCTTGAAAGAGGCCGAGAGTCCTGAACTCAAGCAACATTTGGCCCAGCAATTAGCTGACTTGCCAAATGCCGATATTGGTACTATGGACGCCTTTACCCAGAAAGTGCTTAGTCGCTATGGTTACCTGCTTGGTTTGGCACCGAATTTTCGGATTCTCCAGTCTGCCAGTGAGCAGCTGATTCTGCAAAATGAAGTTTTCAGTCAAGTGTTTGATCGTTACTATGACAGCGAGCGTCAGGCTTTGTTTAGCCGTTTGGTAAAGAACTTTACTGGTAAGCGCAAGGATTTATCAGGTTTCCGAGAGCAAGTTTATCGGATTTACAGCTTTCTGCAGTCAACTAGCAGTCCTCAGCGCTGGCTGGAAGAAACCTTCCTCTATGGCTATGAGCACAGCGACTTTGCAGCAGAAAGAGAGCGGGTATTTGACCAAATCAAATCAGCCCTTTGGGAGCTGGAAGCTTTCTTTTCTGCCCATCTGGAGCATGAAGGAAGAGAATTTATAGGTGCTAAATATCAGGAAAATGTCCAAGATGCTCTGAATGTCTTAGCAGGCCTGAATGAACTATCCTCGATAGAAGAAACAGCTCAGATTCTCAAGCAGATCGTGGCACTTTCCCAACTGTCCAATGGTCAAGCCTTTACAGCTCGGGTTGGCAAGAATGCAGACGAGCTCAAAAAAGAAATGGCCAAGGACTACAATGAAGCCAGGAAGCCTATGATTGAGCGGCTGCGAAGCTTTGACCAGCAGCTTTATCAACTGGACTTTATCGAGCAGCATCAGGATGAATGTCTACCTCTGGTTGAGCTTCTGCGGGATTTTGTGGCGGACTTTGCACAGGCTTATTTGGAGCGTAAGAAAGTAGAAAATGCCTTTGAATTTGGTGACATCAGCCATTTTGCTATTGAGATTTTAGAGACTTTTCCAGAGGTGCGTCGCTTTTATCAGGAACGCTACCATGAGGTCATGGTGGATGAGTATCAGGATACCAACCACACGCAGGAGCGCATGCTGGACTTGCTTTCTAGGGGCCAAAATCGCTTTATGGTGGGCGATATTAAGCAGTCTATCTACCGTTTCCGTCAAGCGGATCCGCAGATTTTCAGTGATAAGTTTAAGGCTTATCAAGAGGATAGCAGCCAGGGCAAGCTAATCGTCCTTAAGGAAAATTTCCGCAGTCATCTTGAGGTGCTGGAAGCGACCAACGATGTTTTTAAACGCCTGATGGATGAAGAAGTTGGGGAAATTGACTACAATGAAACCCACTATCTGGTGGCTGGCAATCCAGCTAAACGTGAGCCTAATCCAGCTAACCGCGCTTCCTTCTTAATCTATGAAGGCTCCAAGGAGAGTCCGGAAGAGGAGGCTGATGAAGGCTTGCCACAGGCAGTATCAGCTGGGGAAGTGGACCTAGTCATCAAGGAAATCATCCGCCTGCACAATGAAGAAGGAGTGGCTTTTAAAGATATTACGCTGCTGACAGCATCCAGAACCCGCAATGATTTGATTTTAGCTGCCTTTGAGCAGCACCAGATTCCGCTGGTACCAGATGATGGCGCCGCAAACTATCTGCAGTCAGTAGAGGTATTGGTCATGCTAGACACCCTGCGGACCATCAATAATCCTCTGAATGACTATGCCCTGACCGCCCTTCTCAAGTCTCCTATGTTTGACTTTGGTGAGGACGAGCTGGCTCGGCTGTCCCTGCAGGCCAGTCAAGAGCGTTCTCAAGAAAATCTTTATGAAAAATTGCTCAATGCCCTTGAAGGAAGAGGTTTGAACCCTGCTTTAGTCACCCAGGAACTGCAGAAAAAGCTGCAGCATTTCCATGAGACTCTGCAAGGCTGGCGGACCTATTCCAAGACACATTCCCTGTATGATTTGATTTGGAAGATCTATCAGGATCGTTTCTACTATGACATGGTGGGGACTCTGGCCAATGGTGCCCAGAGACAGGCCAATCTCTATGCCCTCTCTTTGCGGGCCAATGAGTATGAAAAGTCTAGCTTTAAAGGTTTGTCTCGCTTTATTGGGATGATAGACCGTATCTTAGAAAATCAGCATGATCTGGCCAGTGTGCCAGTGGCAGCACCTAAGGACGCCGTTCGTCTCATGACCATTCATAAGAGTAAAGGGCTGGAGTTCAAGTATGTCTTCCTGCTCAATATGGACAAGGCCTTCAACCGTCAGGATAGCAGCTCTGCTATTATCCTTAGCCGGACCAAGGGAGTTGGTATCAAGTATGTAGCGGATGTATCGGTGTCTGTGGAAGACCCCTATGCGCCGAATCAGCTGCGTATTTCTATGGATACGCTGCCTTATCAGCAGAACTTAGCGGAGCTGCAGTTGGCTAGTCTGTCTGAGCAAATGCGCTTGCTTTATGTGGCCATGACGCGGGCTGAAACCAAGCTTTATTTGGTCGGCAAGGGCAGTCAAGAGGCCTTGGACAAGCGTCAGTGGGGCAAGAGCCAACAAGGGCGTTTGTCTGCCAGCCTGCGCAGCCAGCTCAGTAATTTCCAAGACTGGCTCTATGCTATTCAGGCTGTTTTTTCCGATGAGAATCTTGCCTACGAGACCCGTTTTGTCACTGATGAAGAGCTAACTGCTGAAGAGATAGGGCGAATTAATGAGCCTGTGCTCTTTCCAGCGGATGATTTGGCAGATAATCGTCAGTCGGATGATATCCGTCGGGCTCTGGATATTTTGGAAAGCGTGGACCGACTGAATAGCCAGTACCGCTCTGCCATTGAGCTGCCTAGTGTGCGAACTCCAAGCCAGATTAAGAAGTTTTATGAGCCAATCATGGATACGGATGGCCTGGATATCATGGATGAGCGAGCAGCTTTTCGGCCTCAGCCTAACTTTGACTTGCCTGATTTTGGCAAGAAAGCCAAAGTAACTGGGGCTCAAGTCGGCAGTGCTGTTCATGAGCTTATGCAGCGGATTCCTTTAGATAACAGGCCCAGCATGGCTGTACTTCGTTCTGCTTTAGCTCAGGTTCAGGCCGATGACGCAGTCAAAAAGCAGATTCAGCTGCCTAAGATTGCATCTTTCTTCGAGACGGATTTGGGACTCCTCTTGATTGAGAACAGTGACAGAGTTCGTCGAGAAGCACCATTTGCCATGCTCAAGCAAGATGAGGACAGCGGTCAGGAGTTTGTTTTGCGGGGTATTTTGGATGGTTACCTGCTTTTTGAGGACCGAATCATTCTCTTTGACTACAAGACGGATAAATACAAGGCCCCATCTGAGTTGATTGCTCGCTACCGCGGTCAGCTAGACTTATATGCTCAAGCTCTCAGCCGCTCTTATGGCATTTCGCAGATTGAAAAATATTTGATTCTGCTAGGCGGTGAGCAGCTTCAGGTGGTTCAGGTTGACTGATTAGTTTGTCGTGTTCAGAAAGGAAGGAATCCTGTGGAACAGTTAGAACGCATTCAAAAAATGGAAAAGCACCTGAATAAATATTCTCAGGTATTGGCAAGAGCCCAGGAAGCTTTAGCTGAGCTGGAGCGCTGCCAGTCAGATTATATCCAGCTGAGAGACTACTATACTGGTCAGAAATTTTTTGATGATTTAGAGTTCTCGAATGGACCTGATTTCCCTGAAAATATAGCTTGCGGCGTCTTAAGCGAAGATGCTGTCTATGACCTGATGGGGGATCATTTTGAAACAGCGATTAACCTGTTGGATTTGTCCAGCTCTATGCTGAAAGAGCATTAATACATTTAGAAAGAAAAAAATATTTAATTTTTTTCAATTTTCCTCTTGCTTTTTAATAAAAATTCATGTAGAATATTCAACAATAATTGAAAGCGATGAGAGAAAAAGTCTAAGACAAGAAACAGAGAGTGCCTAATGGTGAGACGGTGCGCAATCCTTAGACGACACATTCTTGAGTGCGGATGCGAAATCAGTCAGCAGTCTGAGACTAGTGTCCGACGGCTGATTGCCGTTATCAATCTGGAGTCTCGTACTCCCAGAGGGTCCTCAGGCGACTGAGGTCCGAATAAAGGTGGAACCGCGTGTCAACGTCCTTGCAAAGTTTTTTTGCGAGGGCTTTTTATTATATTGAACTCGGAAGCTTCCCCTATTTTCCTTTAGCAAAGCGGTAAATTTCGTCTTCAATTTTTTAGAAGTTCTAAAAGATAATCAGAGTCAGATAATGGTTAGTGTGTGAAAGAGAGGTGGCAAGATGGTTAAGCTAAAAGGTCTCAGGCAGATCAATCCCTATGTAGCGGGGCAACAGCCCAATGAGCCAGACATGATTAAGCTCAATACCAATGAAAATGCTTATGGACCGAGTCCTAAGGTGGCAGAAACCCTGCAGAACTTTGATGCCCAGGAGTTGCGCAATTATTCCAGTTTGGATCAGGCGGAGCTCTGTCAGGCTTTGGCGGCAAACTTGGGTGTATCGCCCGACCAGCTCATTATTGGTAACGGGAGCGACGACATCTTGTCCATGGCTTTCCTGGCTTTCTTTAACAGCGGCGAGTCGGTCTTATTTCCGGACTTGACCTATGGTTTTTACAAGGTCTGGGCGGATCTTTACCACGTGCCTTTTCGAGAAATCCCACTGACAGATGGTTTTGAGGTCCATCCGTCCGACTATTTTGGAGACAATGGTGGCATTATCCTAGCCAATCCCAATGCCCCGACGGGGATCTATCTGCCGCTGGATCAGTTGGAGGAAATTCTAGCATCCAATCAGGATGTGGTCGTGGTGGTGGATGAGGCCTATATTCACTTTGGCGGTCAATCTGCCCTGCCTTTGCTTGACACTTATCCCAACCTCTTTATCGCACGGACCTTTTCCAAGGATGCTGCTTTGGCTGGTCTGCGGGTGGGCTACGGCATCGGTCATCCAGACTTAATAGCTGTCATGAAAGCTGTTAAGGACTCCATCAATCCTTACTCAGTGGATATGTTAGCAGAGCGCTTAGCTCTTGCGGCAGTGGAAGATTGGGATTATTATCGGGAGACCGGCAGATACATACAAGAGACCCGAGATTGGTTTGCTGGGGAATTGGCTGCGCTGGATTTTCAAGTCCTGCCCAGTCAGACTAACTTTGTCCTAGCCCAGCCTACTAAAATTTCTGCAACAGAGCTTTTCCAGCAGCTAGAGGAGCGTCGGATTTATGTGCGGTATTTTCCAAAAGCAGAACGAATCAAAGACTTCCTGCGCATCTCTATCGGACAGCGAGAGGAGATGGAAGCAGTCTTGGCAGCTATCAAGGAAATTTGCAGCATCTGAGAGTTTGACTCAAAGCCAGCCAGTGTAAGAATAGATCTAGAAAGGAAAGCAGCCTATGAATAAAATCACCCTTCCGATTGGCATGCATGACAAGCTTTTCAAGAGGGCGCGTGTGATTTACGAGATTGAGCGGGACATCAGTGATTTTCTGATGGCTCAGGGTTTCAATCGGATTGACACGCCGACTTTGGAGCACTTCGAGGTCTTCAGTGACCATGTGGAGCCCCATCATTATCATCTTTTCGATAAAAAAGGCGAGCTATTGGTGCTGCGGCCAGATGTAACTAGCCAGATTGGTCGGGTTATTGCTTCGACTAGGGTTCATACGCCGACTAAGTTTTCCTATTCGGGCAAGGTCTTTCACTATCAAGAAGAGCTGCGCGGTCTTGCCAACGAGCTCAGTCAAGCTGGTATTGAGATTATCGGCTATCCAGCTCGTGAGGCGGTGCTTGAGGCTATCAAGACAGCCAAGCAGTCGCTGGATTTAGCGCAGGTTAAGTCTTATCAGTTTGAGTTTTCCCATGCAGCAATCCTGCAGACCATCCTAGAGAGTTTGGCCTTGGATTCGCAGGAGGAGGCCCAGCTGCTAGATTATATTCGCAAGAAAAATCGGACAGGACTCTTTGAATTCACCCAGACCAGAGCGAGTGAATTTGATGATTTTTTGCAGGAGTTGCCCTATTTGTTTGGTCCTAGCCAACAGGTTTTAGCTAGGGCTAGAGAGATAGTTGGCAACGAGCGGATATTGACGGCTCTAGATGATGTAGAGCAGGTTCTGCAGAGCCTATCAGGCTTGCTGGAGCAGACAACGATGGACTTGGGACAGGTGGCGGCCATGCCTTACTATACCGGCCTGACCTTCAAGGTCTTTGGCGACCGAGTACCAGATGCCTTTCTATCTGGTGGTCGCTATGACCAGCTTTTCAAGCGCTTCGGGGCAGCAGAGCTGACAGCTATCGGCTGGTCCCTAGACATTGACAGTGTCTATCAGGCCATTCATGATGACCTGCCGGATGAAGCGAGAAAGGATGGTGAGAGCAGATGAGTCAGATTACCATTGCCCTGACCAAGGGGCGGATTGAGGAAGATACGGTCAAGCTCTTGACCCAGGCTGGCTTTGATATGTCCTTCATGGCAGACAAGGGGCGCAGCTTGATTTTTGAAAGTCCAGACAGTCGCTTTCGCTTTCTCTTGGTCAAAGGGCCTGACGTGACGACCTATGTGCGCCATGGAGTCGCTGATTTGGGCATTGTCGGCAAGGATATTCTCTTTGAGCATCCGACCGGCTATCTGGAGCTGCTGGATCTGAACTTTGGCCTTTGTAAATTCTCACTGGCCTCGGTGCCCAGCTATGACCCTCATGATCACAAGCGCAAGCGGATTGCGACCAAGTATCCGACAGTGGCGACTGATTATTTTAATCAAAAAGGAGAAGATGTGGAAATCATCTCCATCCAAGGCAGTGTGGAGATTTCACCGGTACTGGGTCTGGCGGATGCCATTGTCGACATTGTGGAGACGGGTCATACCCTGTCAGCTAACGGCCTGCTGGTTTTTGAGGACATTTGTCGGGTGTCAGCCCGGCTCATTGCTAATCAGGCTTCCCTGAAAAATAACTCGGATATCATGCCTTTTGTGGCAAGGATTGAATCCCTAGTAGGAAGAAGAGAGGTGGCTTTTAAATGACAATTATCAAGCGTTTAAGCGGAAGTAACGAAGAAATTTCACGGATTTTATACGAAGAGCAACTGCAGCTCAGCCAGCAGAACTTAGATGTGGAAGAAGCGGTGGCTGAGATTATAGAAACGGTCAAACAGGACGGTGACCAAGCTTTAAGAGACTATACCATGCTCTTTGACAAGGTTGAGGTGACAGACTTTGAGATTGGGCAGGAGTTGATTGACCAGGCCTTTGAGGAGATTGATCCAGAGGTCTTGGCCGCCCTGAAAAATGCCCAAGCCAATATCGAATCCTACCACCGCCAGCAGTTGGAGACTGGTTTTGAGGATAGTCCCAGCGAGGGTGTTATCCGTGGTCAGTTGATTCGGCCGATTGAACGGGTCGGCACCTATGTACCTGGTGGCACCGCAGCTTATCCATCCTCCGTCCTCATGAATGTTATCCCAGCCAAGATTGCCGGTGTCAAGGAAATCATCATGATTACACCGCCCCAAGAGCACTTTACCCCAGCGATTTTGGTCGCTGCCAAGCTGGCTGGTGTGGATCGGATTTTCCAAATTGGCGGAGCCCAAGGCGTAGCAGCCCTGGCTTATGGTACTGAGACCATTCCCAAGGTGGATAAGATAACTGGGCCGGGCAATATCTTTGTGGCTACAGCCAAGAAGATGGTTTATGGTGTCGTGGGAATTGACATGATTGCCGGACCCTCGGAGATTGGAGTCATTGCGGATCGTTCAGCCAGTCCAGTCTATGTGGCAGCTGACCTCCTGTCGCAAGCCGAGCACGACAAGCTGGCTCGGGCTATTCTAGTGACTGACTCGGAGGAGCTGGCAGACCAAGTGGAAGCAGAGCTGGATAGACAGCTGAAAGAGCTGCCGCGAGAGGAAATCGCGCGTGCTTCGATTGAGAACAACGGCCGTATCATCCTTGCGCCTTCGAAGGAAGCCATGTTTGAGCTCATGAATCAGGTGGCACCGGAGCATTTGGAAATTGCCATGGATGATGCTTACAGCTATCTGGATCAGGTTGAAAATGCTGGCTCTGTCTTTCTGGGGCATTATACTAGCGAGCCAATCGGTGACTACTATGCGGGAGCCAATCACGTTTTGCCGACTACCAGCACCAGCCGCTTTTCATCAGCTCTAGGTGTCTATGACTTCATCAAGCGCATCCAGTACACCCAGTATAGCCGTGCTGCTGTAGGGGCAGCTGACAAGGATATTACTAGTCTGGCCTATGCAGAAGGACTGCAGGGACATGCCAAGGCCATCAAAGCCCGCAGACAGGAAAAATAAAAGGAGTTGCCATGAGACAAGCTGAAATCAAGCGTAAAACGCAGGAGACCGATATTGAACTGGCTGTGAATCTGGACCAACAGGAGCCGGTAGCTATCGAGACTGGTGTCGGATTCTTTGACCATATGCTGACCCTTTTTGCCCGCCACAGTCGAATTTCTCTGACGGTCAAGGCTGAAGGCGACCTTTTGGTGGACAGCCACCATACGGTTGAGGATGTAGGCATCGTATTAGGACAGGCTCTGCGTCAGGCTTTGGGAGACAAGGCCGGCATCAACCGCTACGGTACTAGCTTTGTGCCTATGGATGAAACGCTGGGTATGGCCAGCCTGGACCTATCCGGTCGCTCTTATATGGTCTTTGAGGCTGATTTTGACAATCCCAAGCTTGGGAACTTTGACACCGAGCTGGTAGAGGAATTTTTCCAAGCCCTAGCCTTTAATCTGCAGATGAATCTGCACCTGAAAATCCTTCATGGCAAGAACAGTCACCACAAGGCAGAAAGCCTCTTTAAAGCGACTGGACGAGCTCTACGGGAGGCTATTACCATAAATCCAGAGATTCATGGAGTTAACTCCACCAAGGGCTTGCTCTAGCTTGCCCTTCTGAGTGAAAGGAGTTGATGTAGAGATGATGATTGTTATTGATTATGACGCGGGAAATACTGCCAATGTTCTCCGTGCTCTAGCTCATGTCGGAGTAGAAGCGCGCCTGTCAGCTGATCCGCAGGAAATTTTAGCTGCCGATGGTTTGATTTTACCAGGTGTCGGTGCTTTTCCTACTGCCATGCAGGAGTTGGAAAAGCGAGGGCTGGTGTCAGTTATACAGCAGGCTGTGGCCGATGGTAAGCCTCTCTTGGGCATTTGCTTAGGCATGCAGCTCCTGCTGGAGTCTGGATTGGAGAATGGTCAAAGCTCTGGACTGGGTTTGATTCCCGGTGTTTGCCGCCGGATTCCGGACCAGGCTGGTCTGCCTGTACCTCACATGGGCTGGAATGACTTACAAATCCAGCAGTCGTCTGCTTTGACAGCCGGTCTTGAGGGCCAGTCAGTCTATTTTGTCCATAGCTACTACACAGATGTTCCGAAGGAGTACTTGGACGTGACGGCTGATTATGGGCTGCCTATCCCAGCCATGATTCACCGAGGATCGGTCTTTGGCTGTCAGTTTCACCCAGAAAAGTCAGGTGCTGTAGGCCTCGGTATCCTAGAGAAGTTTAAGGAGTATGTCTATGAAAATACTGCCCGCTATTGATATCAAAGACGGCCAGGCCGTCCGCCTTTTTAAAGGGGATTTTAGTCAGAAGACGGTAGTCAATCCCGATGTTTTGGAGCAAGCTCGAGTTTTCAAAGAAGCCGGGGTTACCATGATTCATGTGGTTGACTTGGACGGAGCCTTAGAAGGTCGGGCGGCCAATCGAGATCTGATTGCCCAGATTAAAGCGGAAACTGGTCTAGCTATCCAAGTCGGGGGCGGCATACGCAGTCTGGATCAGATTGAAGATTACCTGGCGGTCGGTATTGACCGTGTCATCATCGGCTCTATGGCTGTGAAGAATCCTGCCTTTGTTGAGGCCGCACTAGAGTGCTTTGGAAGCAGCAAAATCGTGATTGGCATTGATGCGAAAGCAGGGCTGGTTGCGACTGAGGGTTGGCTGGAAACCAGCAATCAGGACTATATCAGCCTAGCATTGGCCATGGAAAAAATTGGCGTCCGTCTCTTTGTCTATACGGATGTGGACCGAGACGGGACTCTGACTGGCCCCAATATCCAGCATTATCAAAAATTGCTAGCAGCGCTCAAGGATGCTCAAGTCATTGCCTCTGGCGGCATTCAGTCAGCAGAGGATTTGGAAGAGCTGAAAAAGCTGGGCTTGGCTGGTGCCATTGTGGGGAAGGCCTATTACAGTGGACGAGTTAGCCTAGAGCAGATCAAGGAAGCAGAAAGGGGCTAGCCATGCTGAAAAAACGAATCATTCCCTGTCTGGATGTCAAGGACGGTCGGGTGGTTAAGGGTATCAACTTTGTTAATCTGACTGATGTGGGCGATCCAGTTGATGCGGCCAAGGCTTACTATGAAGCCGGCTGCGATGAGTTGGTTTTTCTGGACATTACCGCCACCCATGAGGAGCGAAACACAACGGTCGAGATGGTCCGGCGCGTGGCGGAGCAGGTTTTCATTCCCTTTACCGTCGGGGGCGGGATTCGCACGGTTGAGGACATGAAGCGGATGCTCCAAGCTGGGGCGGATAAGGTTGCAGTTAATTCCTCAGCACTGGCAAATCCTCAGCTTTTAGCTGACTGCGCTGAGAAATTCGGCAGTCAATGCGTGGTTCTGGCCGTGGATGCTAAGAAAGAAGCGGATGGCAGCTGGCATGTCTATCTGGCTGGCGGCCGCAAGGACAGCGGTCGCGACCTGTTAGACTGGGTTCAAGAAGCTGTCAGTCTCGGAGCGGGGGAAATTCTTCTGACCAGTATGGACAAGGACGGGACCAAGTCTGGTTTTGACTTGCCTATGCTGGAAACCGTCTCCCAAGTGGTTTCCGTTCCTATCATCGCCTCTGGTGGTGCTGGCAGTAGCCAGCATATCCTAGAAGTTTTTGAAAAGACTGCAGCGACAGGTGCTTTAGCAGCCTCGATTTTCCATTATGGTCAGGTCTCCATCGCAGAGACCAAAAAAGCCATGCTGGAAGCTGGATTGGAGGTGCGCATCTGATGACAGAAGTAAAGTTAGATTTTCAAAAGCAAGGCGGTCTTATACCTGCCATTATCCTAGACCACACCAGCAAAGAAGTCCTCATGCTGGCCTATCTCAATGAAGAAGCCTACCAACTGACCCGCACTAGCGGACAAATGTGGTACTGGAGTCGGTCACGTCAGGAGCTTTGGCATAAGGGAGCCACCAGCGGCCACTACCAGACCGTCAAAAAAATCACAGCTGATTGCGACTTAGATACCCTGCTGATCGAGGTTGACCAACTGGGAGCAGCCTGCCACACCGGTGCCAAATCCTGCTTTTTCCATCCAATCTGGGATGAACAAGCCAGCAAAACTGACTAAAAGCTCCCTTGCCTTACTTTTGTACTCGGTTAATGCAAAAATAAAACTAAGAAGTCAGTATCGAGCCACCAGCCTGCCATTGGAAAGAATTGCTTTTTATAGTAAAATAAGGACAGTAACAAGGAGATACTATGCTAGAAACCCTCTATCAAGCAGCCCTCAAACGCAAAAAAGAGCCCAAGGAAGGCTCCTATACCAGCTATCTCTATGACAAGGGGCTGGACAAGATTCTCAAAAAAGTCGGTGAAGAAGCGACTGAAGTAGTCATTGCGGCCAAAAACGCTGATAAGAACGAGATGGCCAATGAGACAGCTGATCTGCTCTACCATCTGGCGGTCGCTCTCGTCGAGACCGGCGTCAGTCTGGAAGAGGTCGAGACCGTCCTCCAGGCCCGTCAGGGCAAGCAGAGCCGGATTCACGACCGACCTGAAATTGACCATTACTAAGCGGATATAAGATCTACAGAAAGGCGGTCTAGCATGCGCGACAACCATCTTCATACCTATTTTTCCTATGATTCTGAGGCAGATTTCTGTGACTATCTGGACCATTATGAGGGCGAGATTGTCACCACTGAGCACTATGATTTGTCCAATCCCTACCCTTATGAAGCGGCCTCACCCCATGATGATGTACCTGACTATGCGGCCTATTCAGCAAAAATAGCTGAGCTGAACCAGCAATATGGAAACCGCATCAAAAAGGGCATTGAAATTGGCTATTACGCTCCGCGTAAAGACGATATTCTAGCTTTCCTAGCGGACAAGGATTATGACCTCAAGCTCCTGTCCGTCCACCACAATGGCAGTTTTGACTATCTGGAAGATCCTGTCCTGCAGCTGGATAAGATGGAGCTGATTCCCTCCTACCTGAGAGAGTTAGAAGAGGCTATCGAGGCTGTGCCAGCAGATGTACTAGCTCACTTTGACTATGGTTTCCGAAAATTTGCGCTTACCGTAGAGGAGTTAAAAACTTTTGAACCAGAGCTACGACAGCTTTTCCAAAAGATGATTGACCACGATTTGGCCTTTGAGCTCAACTGCAAGTCCATGTACCTCTATGGACACGAGGAACTCTATATCTACGCTCTCTCTCTAGTCAAGGAGCTGGGAGGTCAGCGCTTTTCAGTGGGATCAGACGGCCACAAGCTGGAGCATTTCCGCTTGCAATTTGACCGAGTTGCCAAAATCTTAGCGGAGGCCGGCATAGACGAGGAGCAGTTGATCTAGAAGGAGAAATCATGGCCGAGATTAGGCCCTTAAAATCAGAGGAAATCCCGCTCTTAGAGTAATTTCTTTACCAAGCTATTTTTATTCCCCAAGGTCTAGCGCCGCTTTCTAGAAGAATCCTGAAAGAGTCAGATTTAGAGATGTATATCAAGGACTTTGGTCAGCAGCCAGATGATTGGGCTTTAGCAGCAGAAGTGGACGGTCAGCTGGTCGGAGCAGTCTGGGTTCGCATCATGAAAGATTACGGCTATTATGACGACCAGACTCCCTCTTTGTCTATTTCATTCCTGCCTGACTTCAGAGGCCAAGGTCTAGGCCAGCAGTTGATGACGGCCATGCTGGACTTGCTCAAGGCCAAAGGCTACCCAAGTGTCTCCCTCTCCGTTTCAAAAGACAATCCTGCCCTTCGCTTTTATCAAAGACTGGGCTTTGTCACGGTTGAAGAGAGGGAAGATAACTATTTGATGCTGTGCCGATTGTAACAAGAAAAGAAAACTCATGAAACTAGAACGATTAATCTATATTCTACTAGCCCTTTTGAATAAGAGGCAGATAACAGCTAAAGAAATTGCTGAACGTTTTGAAATATCTACCCGCACAGTATATCGAGATATGGATACGCTCAGCTTAGCCGGAATCCCTATCTACTCTGAACGTGGAGATAAGGGCGGCTTTTATATACCTGATGACTACAAGATGGACAGCAGCTTTTTCACAGAAGAAGAAAAGCAGTTTATCATCAATATGAGCCAAAATGTTGGCAAAATTGTTGGACATCCTAGTTTTGACAGCATTGAGCATAAGCTTACTTCTCAAGAGGCGACCGATAAGGTCAATCCATTTTATTTTGATCTCAATTCATGGTCTCTTAATACAAATTATTTACTTGAGATTGAACAGGCTATACAAACTGGGAAGAAAATTTCCTTTTCCTACTATTCTAAAAAACAAGAACAAAGCCGGAGAACGATTTTTCCATACCGTCTGATTTTTAAACTAAATGCTTGGTATGTTATCGGATATTGCTTAGACAAGTTAGATTTTCGTTTTTTCAAACTTAGCAGGATTCGTGATTTGCAGCCAGTAGAAGAGGCTGTCGATGTTGGAGATTACCCACTTTTATCTCAAGAAAAGTTAGAGCTTTTTCTAAATCCATCCAAAGATAAAGTTGAGGGCAGTAAAGAAGAAATAGAGCTAATTTTTGAAGAATCTGCACTTCCAAAGATTTATGACCATTTCACAGAAGAAGAAATCACTGTTGAGCAAACAAGGATAAAGGTCCATGCTCTCAGAGCATTGACACCAGCCTTTTTCGAATTGATTTTAAGTTTTGCTCATCAAGTAAAAGTCATATCACCAAAAGAACTGCAGGATAAATTAATTGATTCTCTTCAAAAAAATCTTCAGCAATATGACAGACTGTAGTCATATTGCTTTTTGTATAATCTTAAATGGCTTGAAGATCTCATTGTTTGAGTGCTTGCCTAAATTATTTTTGGAGGTTCCAAATGGATACAAGAACATTAGCAGAAAGCTATTTTACCGCAGTCAATAAAGGTGGCTGGGAAGATTTCGTAACTGAAAACTTTAATTATGGAATGTGCGACAGTCAGGAAATCAGGCGAGGTCGTGATGTTTATCTGCAAGGTGCAGGTCAATTCTATGCTTTAAGTCAGCATCTTGAAGTGAAGAAGTTATTGGTAGAGGGGCGAGAAGCAACAGCTTTAAATCGCTATCGCCTGCAGTCGCCGAGCGGAAAAGAACTAGAATTGGATGTCGCAGAATTTTTAAAATTTGACGAATCAGATAAATTGATTGCATCTACTATTTACTTTGATACTCATCGTTTCCAAGAGTTTATGCAAGGGAAGTAGGCATGTAGAAAAGTCACCGAATGGTGGCTTTTTTCAGTAACCAATGACTTCTACAAATGCTTTATCGTATTATTTGTAAGTTTTCTTGCCAAGTGATAAAATAAAGCCGAAATAAAATATGTTCTCCTAGAGCAATCTAATCAATTAGCAACAATTAATTTGACTGTTCTTCGTAGTCATTTAAAGGAGTTGATTTTATGACTAATACTAGGCGAGCAGTGCTAGCACTGAGCTTGGGTGTTTTGTTATTGCTAGCAGTGGGAATTCTACTGCAGGTTCATTTTTGGAGAATAATCTTTTTGCTAGGTCTATTCTTTTTTGCCGAAGTATTTATCATCTGGTACTCGGGAAGTAAGTCTAAGTCGCAGATTAATGGCAGGCAAAGCCTTGACCTCTTCTGGCTTTATATCAAACGCTTGAAAATTTTTTATATCACAATTTTGTGTCTCGCAATTCCTTTCGTTTCTCTATCTTCCAATCCTGCTTTCGATTTGTTTTTTGTGCTTGAGTTGTTAATATTCTTACTCTTAAGCAATTATATCTTTAGCTCTCATGGCATTCAACCGTTCAAGAAAGAGAGAGCTTTTAAAGTCTAATAGCTGTGTTTGCAGCAGTCGATTTGACTGCTGTTTTTTCAAAAAAGAAAAAAGCCTGGATTTTTCCAGGCTTTTTTTTGAAATGTGCATGCTTAGTGTGCTACACGTTTGCGAGCTGCTTTTTTACGGTTTTCTTCGATGAAAGCCGCTTTTTGTTCTTCAGGTTCGATGACTTTTTTCTTAACTGCATATACTGCGCCTGCCACAGCAGCAACAGTAGCTGCAACTCCTGTAAGAACGCCTTTTCCAAATCCTTTAGCCATGTGATTTCTCCTTTTCTGAACTTTTATTATTTATGTTATAATTAATAGTAACGAAAAATCAAAATTTTTTCAAGGAAAAAAGATGAAAAACAAGATAATTGTGATAGTGGGGCCTACGGCGGTCGGAAAAACGGCTCTGAGTATCGAGGTAGCCAAGCGCTTCAATGGCCAAATCATCAGCGGTGACAGTCAGCAGGTCTATCGTGGCTTGGATATTGGCACAGCTAAGATTCGCCCTGAGGAGCAGGAGGGCATTCCCCATCATCTGCTGGATGTGCGGGAGGTCGGAGAAAGCTACTCGGCCTATGATTTTGTGACTGAGGCGGCTCAGGCTATTCGCGAAATTGCGGCTCAAGGTCAGTTTCCCATCATTTGCGGCGGCACAGGGCTCTATATCCAGAGCTTGCTTGAGGGCTATCATCTGGGCGGCTCCGTTCCTCACGAGGAGATTCTGGCCTATCGGGCGCAGCTGGACAGTTGGTCAGATGAGGATTTGTTTGGAAAAATAGCAGAGCTGGGTATCGAGATTCCACAGATAAATAGACGCAGGGCTATGAGAGCGCTGGAGATTGCTCATCTGGGCGGATCGCTAGAAAACAGTCAGCCTGATTATGAAGCCCTGCTGATTTGCCTCGATGATGAGCGGGAGCGGCTTTATGAGCGAATCAATCGGCGGGTTGATCTGATGATAGAAGCCGGACTTTTAGAAGAAGCCCGTTGGCTGTATGAACTGGCTCCGACCAGTCAAGCCAGCAAGGGTATCGGCTACAAGGAACTTTTCCCCTACTTTAAAGGTCAGATGAGCCTTGAAGAGGCGGTGGATACGCTCAAGCAGAATACCCGTCGTTTCGCCAAGCGTCAGCTGACTTGGTTTCGCAACCGGATGTCCGTGACCTTTTATCAGGTGGGAAATCCAGACTATAAAAATCAGGTCATGGAAGACATCAAGAATTTTCTGGACAAGTAGCTGGCTGACCAAGTCTTAGTAAGGATATGAGATGATAGAAACAGAGAAAAAAACAGAGCGTGTCTTTCTGGTCGGTGTGGAACTGGCAGACACGGAGAATTTTGACCTATCTATGGAGGAGCTGCAAAGTCTAGCTAAGACTGCAGGAGCTGAGGTAGTCGGCTCCTATAGCCAGAAGCGGGAAAAGTATGACAGCAAGACCTTTGTCGGATCTGGCAAGTTAGAAGAAATCCGACAGATGGTTGATGCCGAAGAGATTTCGACTGTCATTGTCAATAATCGCCTGACACCTCGCCAAAATGTCAATCTGGAGGAAAGCTTGGGCGTTAAGGTCATTGACCGTATGCAGCTGATTTTGGATATTTTTGCCATGAGAGCTAGGAGTCATGAGGGCAAGCTGCAAGTTCATTTGGCCCAGCTCAAGTACCTCCTGCCTCGCTTGGTTGGCCAGGGAATTATGCTCAGCCGTCAGGCAGGTGGCATCGGCTCCCGCGGTCCTGGTGAAAGCCAGCTGGAGCTCAATCGACGCAGTGTACGCAATCAGATTCATGATATTGAGCGCCAGCTCAAGGCAGTGGAGAAAAATCGTGCGACCGTTCGTGAAAAACGGTTGGAATCCAGTATTTTCAAAATCGGCCTCATCGGTTATACCAATGCTGGCAAGTCTACGATCATGAACTGCTTGACTAGTAAGAGTCAGTATGAGGCTGACGAACTCTTTGCGACGCTAGACGCCACGACTAAGAACATCAACCTCAGTGGCCAGCTCAATGTCACTCTGACGGATACAGTTGGCTTCATTCAGGATTTGCCGACAGAGCTAGTATCCAGCTTTAAATCCACACTGGAAGAGAGCAAAAATGTCGATTTGCTGGTCCATGTTATTGACGCCAGCGACTCTCATCATGAGGAGCACGAAAAGACTGTCCTCGACATCATGAATGAGCTGGACATGCTGGATATTCCCCGGCTGACTCTTTATAACAAAGCAGACAAGACGGAGGATTTTACTCCGACCCTTACTCCTTATTCTTTGATTTCGGCTAAGGCGGACAATAGCAGAGCTCTTTTGCAGCAAGTCCTGCTGGAGCGGATGAAAGAGTTATTTTTGCCTTTTACAATCAAGGTAGCGCCTGCTAAAGCCTACAAGATTCATGATTTAGAGAAAGTCGCGATTATGGGGAATCGAGAATACATAGACGATGTCGAAGTCGTTTCAGGCTGGATTGCCGAGAAAAACAAATGGAAACTGGAAGAATTTTATGACTGATTATATTGACCTGGCCCTCAAATACGGCGGTTTTACAAGCCTAGACAGGGTCTACTTAGAGCAAGTGTTGGCTGGCCTGACAGAGGAGCAGAAGCGTAGCTTTATCACTCCGCCCCCCAGTGTTATCAATGCTTACTTTGCTGAGCTTTATCAAAAGAAAAGTCCGGAAGCCGCAACAGCCTATTTTCTAGAAATTACTCAGGCGCTGGACTTGTGGAATACGGAGCCTAGCTTTGTAGAAAATAAACCTTTTGTACGGCTTAATCTTTCTGGCAAGTCCTATGGATTTTGCTATGAGAGCGAGGAAGTCGGCTTGGTCTTTCCTGAAAAGCCAGAGTCGGTAACAGACGACTTGCTCTTTGAAATCGCCCAAGTCTTTCCACAATACTTGGTCTACGAAGAAGCAGGGAGAATAAAAATGGTGCCTCTCAAATCTGAGTCGCAAGTCGTGGACAGTCAGGCGCTGACTGCTTTGACCGATTGGCAGCAGCTAGCGGATGGCAGCCAAAGAGTTCTGGGCTACAATCAAGATGAAGTCAGTCAGCTGGCTCAGTCCTATGCTGGTAGAAAATATTATCACTCGCAGAATCGCTCTGCCATGATTTATATCATTTAGAAAGAACAATATGCAATTACAATTTTTAGGAACCGGAGCCGGTCAGCCCTCCAAGGCTCGCAATGTATCCAGCCTTGTCCTCAAGCTGTTAGAGGAAATCAATGAAGTCTGGATGTTTGACTGCGGTGAAGGTACCCAGCACCAGATCTTGGAGACGACGATTAAACCGCGCAAAATCAGCAAGATTTTCATCACGCATCTGCATGGCGACCATATTTTTGGCTTGCCGGGCTTTTTATCCAGTCGTTCTTTTCAGGCTAATGAAGAGCAGACGGACTTGGAAATTTATGGTCCCAAAGGTATTAAGAATTTTGTACTGTCTAGCCTGCGCGTGTCTGGTTCTCGTCTGCCTTATCGGATTGATTTTCATGAGTTTGATGAAAACAGTCTGGGCAAGATTCTTGAAACGGACAAGTTCACAGTTTATGCGGATAAGCTGGATCACACGATTTTCTGTGTGGGCTATCGGGTGATGCAGAAAGATTTGGAAGGAACGCTGGATGCAGATAAGCTACGAGCAGCGGGTGTTCCCTTTGGCCCCCTCTTTGGCAAGGTCAAGAACGGTCAGGATATCGTCCTAGAAGATGGGACCAAAATCATTGCAGCCGACTATATCTCAGCCCCTCGTCCAGGCAAGACCATTGCTATTCTGGGTGATACTCGGAAGACTGCTGCCAGCGTTCGCTTAGCAGTGGCAGCAGATGTACTGGTCCATGAAGCAACTTATGGCAAGGGAGATGAAAAACTTGCCCGCAATCACGGTCATTCTACCAATATGCAAGCCGCAGAAGTAGCCAAGGAGGCCGGCGCTAAGCGCCTCCTGCTCAATCATATCAGTGCCCGCTTTCTAGCCAAGGACATCAGCCAAATGCGCCGCGATGCCAGTGCTGTCTTTGAAAAGGTCCATGTGGTCAAAGACTTGGAAGAGGTGGAGATATGAGAACCATCATCATCACAGGGGCTAGCGGTGGGCTGGCTCAGGAAATGGTTAAGCTCTTGCCCCATGACCGACTGATTTTGGTCGGACGGAGCAAGACTAAGCTGGAAAAACTATATAGAGAAAGGGAAAATCTTGACTTAGTGGAGCTGGATATCACAGACAGTTCAGCTTTGGAAAGATTTGCTGAGCGGATTGACAGCCAGTATGGCCACGTAGATGTCCTGGTTAATAACGCTGGCTATGGGATTTTTGAAGAATTTGACAAAATCACTTCCAGTGATATCGAGGCCATGTTTGAAGTCAATACCTTTGCCCTGATGAATCTGTCCCGTATCTTTGGAGCTCGCATGAAGCAGGCAGGTCAAGGACATATCGTCAATATCGTTAGTATGGCCGGCCTCATTGCAAGTAGCAAGTCCAGTCTTTATTCGGCGACCAAGTTTGCTGCTATTGGCTTTTCCAATGCTCTGCGTTTGGAACTCCTGCCTTTTGGGGTTTATGTCACGTCGGTGAACCCAGGTCCTATTAAAACTTCCTTTTTCGATCAAGCGGATCCTGATGGTTCCTATGTAAAAGCAGTTGACAAGTATATCCTTGAGCCTGACTTTGTAGCGAGCAAAATTGTCAGCTCCTTTGGCAAAAAGAGGCGGGAAATTAATCTACCTGGAATTCTCAATCTGGCTCACAAGCTTTATACTCTTTTTCCAAGAATTGCCGACAAGATGGCAGCCAATATGTTTAATTATAAGTGAGGTTTTATGACAGCTAATCTACAAGCCTACAAAGCTCATCTGCAGGCGCCTTGGGGCAAGCTTCAGTATGATATTGTTTTTGCCTTTCTAGAGTCGCTGAGGGGCCAGAAAATCCTTGATTTCGGCAGTGGTTTTGGAATTGTGGCTGATTTTCTAGCGAAAAACAACCAAGTGACCGCCATCGAGCCGAACTCAGAAATGATTGCTGAGCGCAAGCAGAACTTTTATTATGAGCAATTGCAAGGCAGCTTGAACCTTCTGAAAAATCTGCCTGACCAGTCTTTTGATGTCATCATCTGTCATAATGTCTTAGAGTATGTATCTGATCCTGCTCTTTATTTAGCAGAATTTTCCCGTCTCTTAAAAAAGGACGGCAAAATTTCTCTGGTTAAGCATCACGAGGTTGGACGAGTTATGCATACGGTGGTTTTTGAAAATGACCCAGAAAAGGCCCAGCAGCTTTTGGCGGGTGAGGCATATCAAACCCACAGCATGGGGGCTGCTAAGGTCTATCAGATCCAAGATGTGATTTCAGGTCTTCCATTAGAAGTTGAGGATTATCAAGGAGTACGAATTTTTTATGGGCTGCAATCCAATGACTACAAAACTGCCCCTGATTGGGCTGAAAAGATGCTTGAGATGGAGCTGGTTGTCTGCAACCAATCTCCTTATCGGGACATCGCTGCCTTTCAGCATGTTTGGCTAGTCAAGGCTTAGGTTAAGGGGAAGAAGCGCTCATTTACATCTTAAACAAATCTCCTAAGGAGAAAGATTGATGCAAATGAGAGAAGTCGTAGGGTCAGGACAGCCAGTCAATTATGCCCTGCTCAGCCTTTTTCAATATATCGCCTCCATTTTGGTAATTCTGGTTCACTGCCAGAGACTTTTTGAACATGAAGCTCTGCATTTTATTCAGAAGAGTATGTTTGGCCGCATGGCGGTCCCTTTCTTTTTAATTTCTTCAGCCTATTTTTTCCGAGTACACTGGAAGCGAGAGCCTTATGCTGGGAAATTGACTCTGTATATCAAAGGCATTTTAAAAGCTTATGGCTTTTGAGGTTTGATCTATTTCCCCTATGCTTTGACTTGCTTCTAATATGTGCACTTGCCCCTCTACATTGCTCCGCTGGCTATTCTAGCAGCGCTCCTCTACATCGGAATGAGCTACCAGCTCTGGTATATACCTGCCTTTCTCTTAGGTTTGCTGCTGGTCCATTTTTTGTATAGGAAGTTGGGTCCCAAGAAAACATTTGCCCTTTTGTTAATTCTCTACGCCTTAGGTGCTATTGAGACTTATCACGCCTATCTGCCGCCTAGTCTGCTGACAGACTGGTATGATGCTTATGCCAAGCTCTTTTTCACTAGCAGGAATGGCTTCTTCTATACGCCCATTTTTATCTATTTAGGCTACTTTCTAGCTGATTACGGGCAGATAGCCATATTTCAGAAGAAACGCTGGCTGTCTCTTCTGTTGGCAAGTCTTTTCCTAGTAGGTGAAGGAGTGCTGGTTTACATGAGGCAGGGACTGGATAAAAACTTTTTCTTTGCTCTCATTCCCTTTACACTTTTCTTATTCAATTGGCTGTTAAAAACTCAGTGGAAGCATGAAAAAAACTGGCGACATTTAAAAGATTTAAGTATCCTTTATTTCTTTCTCCATCCTATCTTTATTGAGTTATCTTTCTTTCTGCTCAAATCCCAGCAGCTGACCAAGTGGGAAAATGGCCGTTGGGCCTTCCTTCTGACGATTATCCTGACCCACCTGACGTCAGAGTTGGTGATTCGCTGGCGAGGGAAAGGCTAAATTGATCGCTAAAAAATTTGGCATGTTTAAGATGAATAGTTGCTATTTCTTTATCTAAAATAAAACACACGCTTTAAGTTCAGTTTTAATGCGTGTGTTTTTAGTCAAGGAAAAAGTTAGGCAGAACACCCTTTATATGTCCTTCTACGATTTCAGTGAATTATCTTTTGTGTTATCTCCTTCAGCTACGCCATAGACTGTTGCTAACTGGATAATTTTCTTTGCCCATTTGCTATGCGGCTTCATTTCATTCATCCGGTTTTCTTTATATCCTTTTATTACACCAATTTGCTGCTGATTTGTGTTAAGAATTGTCAGAGCATCTTGGTAGTCTTCTAAACTAACAATGTTATTCTCAGCAATAAGACTTAGCTGAGAGGGATGGATGCAAGTTTTTCCAATGAATCCATTAAGTCTATCTAACTCTAGCTCTTTTTTCAATCCATGAGCCCAATTCCCGTCTTGAAAACGGCTATTAAAGTATTCCCATACCGGTCCTGAACAGATATAATCTGCGGAAAAAATATTTAAGATATCTGTTAGACAGTCAGCAATAAGTTTAACATCGTAGATAGTCTGGTGGACATTACGACGAATACCGAAAATATTACTAAAATCAGTTGCTCCCACACGGATATTTAAAACTTTCTCTTTATAGGGTTTTAATAACTCTGATATAAAAAGAAGTTCTTCCATTCTGGTATTCTTTTTCATGATGCTCTCGCTTTCAAGAATTGGCATTATGTAAAATGTTTGATTTGTTCTTTTTCTAAAATTATCGAAAACTTGAAGGCAGGCAGGAGCAGTAGTAGAATCAAATTTAGGAAAATTAAATCCAGAAACTAGTTTAAAGATATCAGGAGAAGAATGGTCGAGCATTTGATTAAATTGTTGGGAAGAACGGACTCGGATAAAAATTAAAGGGAGAGAATCAAAATCTAGCTGGCCAGTTTCCAAGGCTTGATTCAGTTTGTCTAAAGTCTCAAAGAGTTGTAATTCAGCTTGATGAACAGTTCCATCTCCAATAGAATCTTCTAGATCTAGACAGATTGAGCTACAGCAAGGATGGAGGCCAGCAATGATTTCATCAACTATCTGAGTTCGATGAGCGGGCATGTAAAGAAGTCCAGATATTGCATATTGCAATAAATCTTTTGGGGAATTTTGATTAAATTGGCATCCTTCTTTAAATAGGGGTATAGAATCATAAGTAAATTTCATTCAAATCTTCCATTCAACACTTTTAAGTTTTTTGTTCGAGGACTACTGAAAGAATATCCTCAGCGCCTTCTATTCCTTGATTAACAATCATATAGCTATCTTTATTATCGATAAGCTGGTAAACTTCACTGTTCTTTGGTATCATTTTTATATCGCCTAAAGATAAGAAGCCAGCATCTAATTTTCCGTCACCCGAAGTAATTAGAAATTCTTCTTTGAGATAGTCTTTTAAAAAAGAAAGAGCGTTTTCTTTAGAAATTTCTTTAGGGATGATGTAAAGTTTAAGCCCCTGAAGAGTGAAAGTCCATTCTAAATTTTTTAAATCTTTTTCAAGACTTGGCAAGATAAACTCTTGAACGATATCCTGAGATTCGGTAACTTTAGTAAAAAAGAATAAATTGTCAACCAAAGATGGAGTTCTAGTTAAGTATTTTTGATATTTAGTTAAAATATCTAAGATTTTAGGATAATCCAATGCTTGTATTTGCCGAGTTCTTTCGATGTGTTCCTGCCAGACTTTTAAAGGTTGGCCTTTATGCAGAATGATTCCGCCATTAGCAACAACAGCATAAGGGCAGTCTTGTAGGGGGATAATGCGTGAGAACTGCGCTAGCGAGCGAGTTGTAATTGGAACCAAATGGATATCGCAGCGAGTTTTGACTTGAGCCAGTAATTCCAATGCTCTATGGCTCATATAGGAGATTTCACGTCCGTCTAGATGTTCTACACAAGAAACAGTCTGATAATTTTCAACAAATTTATTAGAATAAATGATGGTTCGATCTAGATCAGTAGCAAAAAGCATAATATTCCTCTCTTTTTTGGGACTGATAGGTGTAAAATTTTAATAGAAAACAAAAATTTCTTTTTTAATTTCAAGCAGTTATATTTAAAGGTTATTAAAGTTAGATTGATTGTCTTAAAATTTTTGTCAAACTTAAATGAAACAATATTATAATCTTAAATGACTTAAGAGAATAAATTTTAGTTATCAAAGTGTGCAATTCATCAAACTATACCAATCTTACTATAAAAGAGCCGATAAGTCTAGTCTTGGAAGCATTTATAAAGAATCAAGTAGATTATTGTCATGGATAAATTTTCCCTGTTCATGAAGTATTCATAGTCACTTCACTAAAAGAGTTGATAAGTAAAGGCTGAAACACTAGTGTTTCAGCCTTTCTATAACTAAGATTTATTTTTTGTAAGAGCTTTTCGGATGAAGTCTATAGGGATAATCAGAACAGCAATAGCAAGTGCTACAATATAGTGTTCAATATCCATAGGAACAGTATTGAAGACCTGTCCACCAAACTGAATGATTAAAGATTGAACGATAGCAATGGAAATCATGACAATCGAGAATTTTTTGTTTTCTGAAATATGCTCAAAAACATTAAGACCAGTACTGCGAGTATTGAGGGAATTGAAGATAATCGCATAGATAAACACAGTAAAGGTGAAGGTAGTTACCATTTCAAAGTTTCCAGTTCCATTAGTGATGAAATCTTGAATACCAGCTACATTTTTAAGAATAGCAAGACAAACAATAGTAATGAAAATGCTAGCAACTCCAATAGCAGACTTCATATACTTTGTTAGAATATTAGCTTTTTTAGCCACTGGTTTTTCATTCATGTAACGATCTAAGGTAGGTTCTTCACCAAATGCCAAAGCAGCTAGTGTATCCATGATAAGGTTAATCCAAAGGATTTGAATGATTGTAAATGGCTCTTTCAGACCGAAAAGAGGAGAGAGAAGAGACATAGCAATAGTAGTTACATTAACTGTCAGCTGGAAAATAATGAATTTGCTAACTGATTTGCTCATTGTCCGGCCGTAAAGCACAGCTTTTTCGATAGACGTCAAACTATTGTTTAAAATAACAATATCAGAGGCTTCACGGGCAACCTCAGTTCCGTCTCCCATAGAGAAACCAACGTCAGCAGCTTTAAGAGCAGGTGAGTCGTTTACTCCATCACCAGTCATACCACAAACCATATCAAGGTCTTGAGCTGCTTCAATTAAGCGCTTCTTATCCATAGGTAAGGCGCGGCTTACTACTTTCATATTAGGGAGTTGCGCTTTTAATTCTTCGTCAGAGAGGTTTTCTAGCTCATCATGAGTTAGGATTAAATCTGTATCACTGGTAACAATTCCAGCTTCTTTAGCAATGGCAATAGCTGTTTCTTTACGGTCTCCTGTAACCATAACTACTTGAACTCCAGCTTTGTTCATTGTTTCAACAGTTTGTTTAATAGAATCCCGTACATTGTCTCGAATACATACAATAGCAATCAAGATTTTATCTGAACCTTCTTTTTTAAGAATAGCGAGAAGACGCATAGAACGATTAGCCTGTTCCAAAGAGAGTGCAGAGAATTTATCTTTATCAGAAGTAGTAAAAGCAGTCTTATTTCCGTCTTTATCAAGATAGAAATGACAATCATCTAAAATAAATTCTGGTGCTCCTTTGATGTAAATTTCGCCTGACTTAGTCGTAACACTAGCATATTTTTTAGCAGAGTTAAACTGTTCTTTTTCAGCAATAGTGTTTGTATCAAAATCTAAGAGATTGCGGTTGATTAGAAAATCTAAAAGAGCACGGTCAGTTGCGTTACTTCCGACAGCTATACCATCTGCTATATTAGCGTCATTATTTAAACCAATGCCATGAATAACTTGCTTGAGTAACTTTTCAGACATATTCGAGAAATCAGCAGCAGAACTCTCATCAGTTGTCTCATAAAGAGTTCCATTGCCAAGGAAGAAATCAACAACAGATAGTTTCCCTTCTGTAATTGTTCCAGTTTTATCGCTGAAAAGGATATTCATATAACCAGCTGTTTCAATAGTATCAGGATGACGAACTAGAATATTCTGAGCTAGCAAGCGGCCTGAGTTCATTGAAGACACAAGAGCCAGCATCATAGGCAATCCTTCTGGAACTGCCATGATAATGATAGTCACTGCAAAGAGAATTGTTTCAATGACTAATAAGAAAATAGATGAAAGATTCAAATTGTTTGCAGTATTTAAAGCAAGAAAACCAAGAACAAGGTTGATGACAGAGTAAGCCGCACCAGCACTGTATCCAAGAACGCCAATATTTTCTGCCAGTTTGTTCAATTTCTCTTTTGATGGAGAATCTTTCCCATCCTCTTGGAGAGAGGTATTGATGCTTCCAAGAACAGTATGGTCACCAATATCAGTTGCTTCCATAACAGCTTCACCAGATGTTACCACAGTCCCACGGAAGATTTTTAATTCTGTAAAGAGGTCCTGACTATCTGGTTCTGCATTATCACCTAAAGCGATTTTTGTAGCATCTTCACTTTCCCCATTCAAGATAGCTTGATTTACCTTTAATTCTCCAGCAAGAATAATCCCGTCAACTGGGATTTTATCACCAGTTTGAAGAAGAATTTGGTCTCCTTTGACAATATCATCTACTAAAATTTCTTTAAGTTTACCGTCGCGATAGACTTTAGCATTAGTTTTGCTGGCTTCTTCTTGTAATGTATTAAACTTTTGCTCATTTTGATATTGTGAGATAGCAGAAAATCCTGTTGACAGGAGAATGGCAAAAATCAAGGAAATTGCTTCGTACCAATTTGCTTCACCAATACCTGGGAAAATCATGCCGATAAAGTTGAAAATAATTTTGAGACCTAAGGCCGCAAGCAGAATCAAAATCCACTGATCTTTGAAAGCTTCAATAAATATTGAAAGAAGTGAGTTGGCTTCTTTACTGGAAAGTTTATTATCTCCATGGGCTGACTTGCTTGCTGCAACCTCAGCTGAGCTTAGCCCTTTAAAGTTATTCATTTGGTTTGTTTGTCCTTTCTAAAAATAAAGAGGCTGAGACAATAGTGTTCAGTCTCTTTATTGTATGTCAATAAAACTTGATTTGGCAACTGTTTGTCTTTAGCTAAAGAGTGCAGCTATACCATTTAAATCAGCCTGCTTACCTTCACCGATGGTGTGGAAGGCCCAAGTTGAACCATCTTTTACAAGTTCTGCAAAAACAACAGCTGTGTCGGTAGAATAATCATCTTTAAGCTGGAACTTGCAAAGTTCAGAATTGTTCTCTGCATTAACTAAGCGAACATAGGAATTATTAACCATGCCAAATGTTTGACGGCGAGTGATAGCCTGATCGATGGTAACGGCGCAAATGACCTTATGGATACTTGGTGAGAGAGCAGCTAAATCCAAATTGATAACTTCATCATCACCATCACCTGCACCAGTACGATTATCACCATTTAAGTGAATACCGGGAGCAGTTTTGTTATTATAAAAAATAACATCACTAGCAGAAGTAATTTTGCCTGCTTCATTCAATAGGAAAGCAGAAATATCAAGGTCAAAATCTGCACCACCGGCAGAGATATCCCAACCAGCGCATAAGTCAACTTTTGTAAGGCCTGGAGCAGCTTTAGCTAAGTCCAGGATAGTATTTTTTTCTAAATCAAGAGATACACCTCCCGTTGCAGGAGCAACTTCAGTGGGTGTTGGAGTAGGATTGGCAGGTCCGCCAAGTGAGGTGAAATTAATAGCCATGAGAGATTCCTTTCTGATTAACGGTAAGATTTTTCAATGTCTTGGATTGAAGCGTTTAGGTATTCTCCAACTGCTTTGAAAGTCCAACCATTGACAGTACGTGTAAGTTCAGCAAATTTAACGGCCGTCGCTTTGCCACCATCTTCTGATAGATTGAAGCGAGCGATTTCTTTTTCAGGACGTTGTGCCTGATCAACTAAGCGAACGTAGGCATTCCTTACTTGACCAAAATATTGTTTGCGATTTTGACCAGAATAGATAACAACTGCTACAACGATTTGAGCCACATCTGGATGAATATTATTGAAATTCACAAACATGTTTTCATCATCACCGTCACCAGCACCGGTGAGGTTATCATGATCTAATTGAATACCCTGAGATTTCTTTTTACTGAAATAGACAAGATTATTAACTGAACGAGTCAGATGGCCAGAAGAATCAAGAAGGAAGGCACAAAGATCAAGGTCAAAGTCAGAGCCAAAGAGACTTGTCTTAACATCCCATCCTGCTGATACGCGAATATTTTCTAAAGAGAAATCTGTTTTAGAAAGATTAAGGAAGTCATTTTTTGCAAGGTTAAGCATGCCTCCTTTATTTAAATCAAGTGTAACTTCGCGCCCTTCCGTACTAGCAGTTTGAATAGGTGTGTTAGCAACAGGAGCTTGAGTTTGTTGCTCATCTCCACCAAATAATTTACCAAAAAGTCCCATAATATTTTCCTTTCTATTTTCTTAATTACATATAGCGAGACAAGAGTTGGTTGAGGTCAGCGATAGCTCCCTCACCGATTGCTTCAAAAGCCCAGCCATTAGCTGTCCGACTAAGGGAACAAGCTGTTACAGAAGTATCAGCAGAATAACTGTCACTCAATTCATAGCGGCAGATTTCCTGTTCGTTATTATCGGCATCTAGAAGGCGGACAAAAGCATTTTTAATCATGCCAAAAGTCTGACGTTTAGTGACTGCATCAAAAATAGTAATGAAGAAGACAATTTTCTTAATTCGAGGTTCGATTGCATCAAGATTAATTTGGATTCGTTCATCGTCGCCTTCGCCTTCTCCAGTACGATTATCACCTTCAAGACGAATTCCAGCTGCAGACATATTATTGAAGAAAATAACATCATTCGGTACTTGCGCAACTCGGCCGCTTTCTTCAACTAGGAAGGCTGCTAAGTCTAGGTCAGCAGTAGGTCCAGCAACAGCCATATCCCAGCCGCCGCCTAGAATACAATTTTTTAATGCAGGAGCCTGCTTCGTTAAATCTAAAACGCTCCCTTTAGAGAGGTTAAGAGGAGCAGCAGAACTGCCAGAGTTTAAATTAGTGAAATCCATATAGATATTCCTTTCTGAATCATAATATTATTAAAACTCTTTAGCTTAAGGGAAGCCAAGTAAGAGTTATTGCTACCATATCTTAAGTGATATCAATGACTGCTTATAAAACCTTTTTCAGCCATGTCAGATTTCATATGTTCTAACTCAATAGAATCACTTTTTCGTTTTTCAGCAATTTGATTATTGATCTGCTTAGTTTCTTCAATTCCTTTTTTAATTGTCTCATAAGTTGTACGAAGTGTCTCCATTTGAATAGAGCTTCCACCAGCCATACGAGCAATATTAACAGATTGATTAGCAGTATTTTGTGCATTACGAATTAGAAGTTCATTGGTTTTTTCATCCAATTGTTTGATAGACTTAGCTTGAATTTCCTGTCTTTTTAATTGAATAGCTTGAACCAAACATTGCTTGAAGATTGGCAATGTGATAATAAAGGAAGAATTGATTTTCCGCATCAGATTAAAGTTAGACATTTGCATGGTCTGAATCATAGGGCAGGTTTGCATGGCCACGTTTTCAGCAATTTGCAAGTCATATGTTCGCTGTGCGAGCATATCTTTAATCATGCTTAGCTTTTGCTGTTGAGTTTGTTTTTCTTGCTCTGTTATATCCGTACGAGCAGCGATCTGATTACTGTATTCTTCGATTTCTTCTTGAGCAATCTCACCAGCAACAATATATTTTTCTAATTCTTCATAGTAGGCTACATTAGTTTTATATTGTTTTTCCAGATTTTCTTGAGTTTGGTGAATTTGAACTTCATATTGCTTCAATATGGTATAAATCTGATCAACCTCTTTACCCATATCTTCATATTTGGCAAAAAGTTTATCAATACTATTCTTTATTTTGCCAAATAATTTTTGCAGAGCAGATACTTTTTCTGGATTTTCAATTTCTTTAATATCGAATTTATCCATGATTTTAGTAAGTTGAACGAGCATTCGAGAAGCTTCCTCTGCGTCTACCCTTCGCATGGAAGATAATAGAGCATCAGACATTTGAGAAATTCCTTCACTCGGTTTTTGACCGAAAGCCATAATTGAGTTGACATTAGTAATATCAATCTCATTGGTGAGGTTCTGAACCTCAGGCAGTGATCTTAGCTTCTGCTTATAGGCTAAGTTGTCAGCTAGGACTTCTGGTTTAGCAAGTTCAAGTTCAGTTGATTCAATCTCTTGTGGAGTTGAATCAAAACTTCCTGTGTTGATAGGCATATTGTTTTCCTTTCTTTAATTAAAAAGTTTACTGAAGAAATTTTGTTTTTTCAGCTTTCGTTGAATAGTTTGAAAACTTTGCTCATAGTTTATAACATCTAACCTGACAGTATTAAAGTACTCTGCATTAATGTAAGAGTTCAGATCAGACAAGCCGGCAGGTGAAAAAATGATGATGTCAAAACCAATTTTTCCAAGATAGGCAAGGACATAGCACGTATTTTTTGATAACTGAGTTTCGCCTTCCAAGAAAAAGACAATCTTGGGTATAAAGCCAGTAAAATCAAAGCTATCTATGAGTCGTATTACTCTTTTATCCAACTGTAGAATCAACAGTGCAAAGTTTAATGTTTCTTCTTTGGATACTGTCAATGGTTGTTTGAACAGTCGAGTATCAGCAATAGTTTCGTTAATCTTATTGAGAAGGAATTTTTCTGTTTCATCGTTATAAGGAGCATAGTGATAGAATGGGAGCTTCATAATCTCCTCAATATCAAAACTTCCATTACTGAGTTGACAAAACATAAGCTGATACTTATCGGAATCATTAATTTCGTGAGTAATCAGTTCATCACCATTGGATGTTAAAACGAGCGTATTATCAGATGAAGAGCAGATATTGACCAAGTGGGCATACTTGTCAATTGGATTATATTCTCCCTCTATTTCAAAAAAGAAATGTGGGACGTAGACTGTTTTCTCAACGGTCTTAAATCCGTTCCGAACTTTTGCGGGTGCGTTCCAATTTTGTTCTACATCAATTAAAGTTGAATTGAAAAAAATGGGGCTTGTCGTTCCATTTCGGAACTGCCAAGGCCTATAAATTCCAGAATTTGTAAATAATTGTTCTTCAATTTGTGTTTCTATATCCAGTGTAATTGAACGATTTTCCTCTATAATTTGTCCATTTTTAGCTCTTTCTCCCCAACTTTGGATAGGCAGGATTTGAGTGTTTTTATGGACAGTACTGATTTGATCAGAGTCAACTTGAGCAAAATTTTCATCATCTTTTAGTGGATTGATATAAATGACATCAAATCCAAAGCGATTAAGTAACAGCAGGAAATATATATCGTGTTTTGAAATACTACCATAGTAGATGCACTTGTTTGTAAGGTAATCTCTATCTTGATAGGATAAGCTAAAAATATGTAAGTATGCATAGAGTAGCATTTTGCATATAAAATTATTTCTCACGCTGTTATTCAGGAAATTTTCCTGACGGATAGCAAGGTTTGTTATATATTCAAGAGCAATCAGAAATTGATGATTGAGCTCTGCATCTTCAAAGAGTGTAATATCCTGACTGGCTATTTGACTAACTTCCATTGAAGCAAGCTCGTTTTTTATGCTGTTAATGAAATCAAAATCTGCATCCATTGGGATTTGGCCGTCAAAGTAAATAGTGTGAGTTGAATCCTCTTGAGCTTTTACCAAAATAGTTTTTAATACACTATCATATTTACTTTGATTTTCAACCCCGATATATCGTGTAAAAACAGGAGCGAAAGTGGCTTGTATTCCTTTTCGTTCTGTGATTGAACGCCAAAGTTCAAAGGGCAGATTTTGCAGACTGGTCGACATGAAATATACCTGCTTTCTACGATTATAATGTCACATCTTTTGTCTTCTTTGTATAAAAGTTAAATGAAGAGTGCAGATGGTTTGCTTTGTACCTCCTAAATCACTGGAGATAGCTTATTAAAGTCTGCTCTCCCCTACTTTATAGATACCATTGTATATTTATAAAATGGTCTTTGTCAAGAGATAAACTATAAATCAGCGACTTCCTTTATAATGCCACAAACATTATATTTCTGTAGGTTGACATATTCGATTGGGATCTGCTTTTCTTCACATAATTGAAGGATATGTTTAAGGTATTTTTGATTAGCCTTTTCTCTAATTAACACCCTGTCTGGAAGGCGCCTAAGCAGAACTCTAGTTGTCTCACCAACTCCTGGTTTTATTTTATTGATATCACTAATGTTGTAGGATTGGGCGATTTTCTTAACTTCGTCCAATCCTTTGAAATCCTCATTGAGCTCTTCTTGTGAAGGATTAAAATAATCTAATTGAACTTGGTCAAAATAGGATTGCACTTTATCCAAGAATTCCAATGAATGGTCGTAAGCTTCGTTTTCTGCATAATAAACAGCTCCGTGAAGCTCGTCATCGCTCATTTCTTTTAATTTGACCGTCCTGCTGACGAGGCCGCTGACAGTAGCATTTAAGCAAGCGCTAGGGATTAAAAAGTCCTGACGAGTACCATAAAGCGGTGTTACCGAAGCTGGATCACTGAGTACAGCTAGAGTAGGATCTAGTTCGGAAAAGAATTTGTTTTCCTCTGCTAACCTCTGGCAGGTTTCTTCCAGGACGGTATTTATTGCTCCTTTTCCAACCCAACCATCCACAAATTGAATATCTTTAGGATGGTGCTTGTTGGCTATAATATTCATGGCGGCTATGTCAATCCCTTTACCTCGAATGATAGAAATACTATAATGTGGCACATCAAGCTGATATTTATAGTGAAGGTACCTTTTTATTAGAATACCTATAGGAGTCCCTGCCCTTGCTAAGGAAACTAAAACAAGATTTTCTCCTTTTTTCTTAAAAATCTTTTCAGAAAGACTTGCTATAGCGTTAGCAGTCTCAAAAGAAAGAGTTGCGAGGCTTTCTTGATAGATTTTCATATAGCGCTCTGTTGGGGCATATTCTAGAGGTAGCATTTCGGAATAATGAACGCCCTGTTGATTTAATTTTTCTCTTTCGGCAGTGTCTAATACAGGAACCTTTCCACGCACATCTTGTAAGAGGATGGTTACATCGGATTCAGGGTAACTAGTTTTTACTAAATTCATAAAAGCCTTTCTTATTGTTTAACAAAAATTAGTGTTTGCTTACTAAAGGGCTGCAATTTATTTTGAAGAGTTGCTCGAAATGCATCAGTCATAACCTCATAGACGATGATAATTTGGTCATAATGATGTTCAATATCGTAAAGGAAAGTCATTCTATTCGTTTCGTAAGCACTGGCCAAAGCTAAGCCGTTATGGAAAAGATAATTGTATTCACTGGAGAGGGAAATAGGACTTCTTGTAGTGGAGCGAACCTCTGCATCAAGTTCTTGGGCTAGCCTAATTGGTAACCACATGTTTTCCTCAGTTCCAATGACAGCTATTGTTTCTTCTTTAGATTTCCGAGAGACTTGCGAAGTCAATCGATTTAGAGCAGTTTCTTGGAAGACTAAAAACTCTTCTTTAGTGAGACCTGTTCGAGGATTGAGGTTGTCAGATAAATGATAGTGAACGTCTGAAGTTAGTTTTGGTTTTTCCAGTGTTGTTTCTTTCAGCTCTATGAGAGGAGTATTATCTTTCATTTGACCACTGACTAGGTATATTCTTTTGATTCCTTTTTCTTGAAAAATCCTACGATTCTTTGTATTTTGCCAGTTTAATATAGAAGCGGCTGCAAAAGAAATATTGTCTTTAATTTTTTGAAATTTTTCAATAAAGTTAACAATTGTATTTCCTGTTGTTATTTCATCTTCGATAAACAAAACAGTATCGTAGTCAGGAATATCTGAGCGATAATATAATTTTTGTGTACTTGCATGTGAATGTTCTTCTTCAAAAGAGATATTTTGGATATCCGTATTAATGCTTTCTCGAGTAGTCTGTAAATAAAAGACAGTATTCAAATCTTTGTTTTCCAAGGCCATATGCATGATTGCCTGGGCGATTCCAGTAGCCGTCTCAGAAAAACCAACAACTAAAATACGCTTGTCAGAAGGAATTTGCCTTTTTATTTCTTGATAGAGTTCGGAAAATAGCTGAAGCGTGTTATGGGCTTTAACAGGATAATGTTTAGCTTGATATTTATTAACAAATAAATAGTCTCGATTGGGATTATTACTTCGCTTGCAAATAGCAACCATATCATTGATAACGAAGGAACTCTTATTTTCTTCTATATTAACAAAATCTTCTACTTTTAAAAGATAGGTCATTATTATTCCTTTCAAAGTTTGCAATTAATTAACCTTTATTGTCTTAGTATATCACTAATTAGCTCAACTGTCACTTTAATACTTCAAACAAATCTGGACAATCTTATTAGTGCTATTGTGGTATAATAATAAAAACATTTCAAAGGAGTTCCACATGCTTGAACGTCTACAACAGCAGCTGGCTTTTACCAATGAGCTGGAAAAGCTGAAAGCCACTCATAGGAACAATAGGACCTTGGACGCCTATCGTTTTGAGAATTCTGCTGAGCATAGTTGGCAGGGTGCGCTCATGGCGCTAATCTTTCAAGAATATATCCCCAAAGAAGTTAATCTGGAAAAGGTCATGTCTATGTTACTGATTCATGATTTGGGCGAAATATATGCTGGTGATACCTTTATCTTTGACGACGTGGGCAAGAGCGATTCTTACGATAGAGAGCTTGAGTCCTTGAAAATCAGTTTGGACAAGCTGCCGTCAGATCAGCAGGATTCCTTTTTAGAGCTTTGGCAGGAATTTGAAACCGGCATTAGCATAGAGGCTAAATATGCACGAGTGCTGGATGCTCTGGTTCCCCTGCTCAATCACTTGGAAGTTGCTCAGCCCCATGACAACCCTCACGGTCTGACCAAGTCGCAGGTCATCGCAAAGAAATCCTTTATTCAAGAAACCTCTGAAAGTCTTTGGGAATTGGCTCAGGAAGTTATTGATAAAAGCGTTGCTAAGGGGCTTTACCTAGATGAGTGAGCCTAAGGGCCTTGCTCGTAGATAGAAAGTTTGAGACTGGTTGAACCAATCTTTTCATGTTATAATATTCAGACAAGATTGAACGGAGAAAGTGTTTCACTCATCATGATTAGCTCAAAATACGACTGGCATTTTGCCACCAATTTTACAGACGAAAAATTTTTAAAAAAGGCCAAGAAAGCCGGATTGGAACCCGCCGCTGCCAGTCTTCTTTACCAAAGAGGTGTGCAGACTAAGGAGGCTTTACAGGAATTTTTGGAGCCTAGTTTAGACCAGCTTCACGACCCTTATGACCTGCATGATATGGAGCGAGCAGTGGAGCGCATTCGCGCAGCGATTGAGAATTACGAGCAGATTTTGATCTATGGCGATTATGATGCTGATGGGATGACCTCGGCATCTATTGTCAAGGAAGCCTTGGAGCAGCTGGGGGCTGAGTGTCAGGTTTATCTGCCCAATCGCTTTACGGATGGCTATGGGCCTAATAGCAGTGTTTACAAGTATTTTATTGAAAATCAGGGAATTTCGCTCATTATTACAGTAGATAATGGAGTGGCGGGCCTTGAAGCTATCGAGCTGGCCCAGTCTCTCGGCGTGGATGTCATCGTGACGGATCACCACTCCATGCCTGAGGAGTTGCCAAATGCCTATGCGATTGTTCATCCGGAACATAGCGGAGCGGATTACCCTTTCAAGCATCTAGCTGGTTGTGGGGTGGCTTTTAAGCTGGCAACAGCCTTGTTGGAAGAAGTCCAAGTCGAACTTTTGGACTTAGTGGCCATTGGTACCATTGCCGATATGGTCAGTCTGACGGGGGAAAATCGGATTTTGGTCAAATATGGCCTTTCTGTTCTCAAAAATACCCAGCGAATAGGTCTTCAGGAACTCTTCAAAATAGCTGGTATTCAGCCTGATGAACTGGATGAAGAAACGGTTGGCTTCCAGCTTGCTCCTCGACTCAATGCACTGGGACGGCTGGATGATCCAAATCCAGCGGTTGAGCTTTTAACAGGCTTTGATGACGAAGAAGCTCGTGATATTGCTCTCATGATTAACCAGAAAAATGACGAGCGCAAGGAAATCGTCCAGCAGATTTATGAAGAAGCACAAACCATGCTGGACCCTAAGAGACCAGTGCAGGTACTGGCTAAGGAAGGCTGGAATCCTGGAGTGCTAGGGATTGTCGCTGGGCGCTTGCTGGAAGAGCTGCACCAGCCAGTCATAGTGCTTAATATCGAGGATGGCATCGCTAAGGGTAGCGCCCGCAGTATTGAAGCGGTTAATATTTTTGAGGCCTTGGACAGTCACCGTGACCTCTTTGTAGCCTTTGGTGGGCACGCTGGAGCGGCTGGAATGACTCTTGAAGCAGACAAACTAGCAGAGCTATCTGATATCCTGACAGCCTACATCTTAGACAATGATTTGGATTTGACTGGCAAAACAGCCCTGTATTTAGATGAGGAGCTACACCTGCCAGAACTGACCTTGGATACACTCAAAAGCTTTGAAAAACTGGCGCCTTTTGGTATGGACAATAAGAAGCCGCTTTTTTACCTCAAGGATTTTAAAGTGGACAATGCTCGGACTATGGGGGCTGGCAATAGCCATCTCAAGCTAAAAATTTCCCAGCAAGATGCATCTTTTGAAGTAGTAGCTTTTGGGCATGGAAACCTGGCGACAGAGTTTGCCCAGACCAAGAATCTGGAGCTGGCTGTCAGCCTCTCTGTCAATAAATGGAATGGGCAGACCAGTCTCCAGCTCATGCTGGTAGATGCCCGTGTGGACGGTGTTCAGCTTTTCAATATCCGCAGCAAAAATGCGATGCTGCCTGACAAGGTTCCAGTCTTGCGTTTCACAGAGGAATTGCCAGATTTGACAAATAGCAGAGCAGTTGTAGTTTATGACTTGCCTGATGATTTGCAGGTCTTGAAGAAGATTCTTCAATCACAGGATTTCGAAGCGATTTACTTTAAGAATGAGATTGCCAAGCCTTATTATCTGACTGGTTATGGCAACCGTGAGCAGTTTGCCAAACTCTACAAGACAATCTATCAGTTCCCCGAGTTTGATGTTCGCTATAAGCTAAAGGATCTGGCAGCTTATCTGAAAATTGATCCTATTCTCTTGATCAAAATGATTCAGATTTTTGAAGAACTTGGCTTTGTCAGCATCACCGAAGGAGTCATGACGGTCAATAAGGAAGCTGAAAAGAAAGAAATTGACAGCAGTCACATTTACCAAGACCTCAAGCGCCTAGTCAAAGAGCAAGAACTCATGGCACTGGGCACTGTGCAGGAGATTTATGATTATTTGATGGAGAGATGAGATGGTATAAGACTGAGCCAAAGTCTTGCAAAGGAGAACTTTTTAGATGAATGAAATTATCCTGAGTTTTAAACCAGAATTTTTTAAAGCTTTGCTAACAGGAAAAAAGCATTTTGAATATCGTTCAAGGATTCCTGAAAAAGAAACGGTAGCTTATTTATATCTTTCCTCACCCGCTAAGATGATTGTCGGAAAAATGATTTTAGGTCAGCGTAATAACATCCAAGACTTTTTAGAAAATTCAGATTTAGAAAATAGCAGTCGTCCATATTTGGAAAAACATTTGCAAGAAGGCGCTAAGTATTTTTCTCCAATTTACTCCCTATCTCTTCTTGACTCGCCTATATCATTAAAACAAGCTAAAGAATTATCGCCGAAATTTAAGGCTCCTCAGGGGTATAGCTATGTGACAAATTATAAAGAATTGCATAATTTTCTTGAAAAATCTGTATTTTCAACATTTGAGATTAATCCATCTAATGATTTGAACTTATTAGGCTTATTTACGAAGGATATTGTAAAAAAATATGAACAAGAAATAGTAACGCCACTTTATTTAGAGCAGCACATCTGATTTTGACTTGCCTAGAAAAAACGATTATAAAGAATAACCAACTCAATCCCGTCCTCAATATGATGGTCTATAATAGCTCAGACATGATTTTTCAGATTAAATAATAGATACCAATAAAAAGTAAGTTTTTCTGTTACCATTTGGATGAAAAAGTGATATAATAGAGAGTAAAAAATTTTTTTGAAAGAAAGTATATCATGAATTTAAAAGACTACATTGCAACAATCGAAAATTATCCAAAGGAAGGCGTGACATTCCGTGATATCAGCCCATTGATGGCAGACGGAAATGCTTATAGCTACGCTGTTCGTGAGATTGTGCAATATGCGACAGATAAGAAGATTGACATGATCGTTGGACCGGAAGCTCGAGGCTTTATCGTGGGCTGTCCAGTTGCCTTTGAGTTAGGAATCGGCTTTGCTCCAGTCCGCAAGCCTGGCAAACTTCCTCGTGAGGTTATCTCAGCTGACTATGAAAAAGAGTACGGTGTAGATACTTTGACCATGCATGCCGATGCTATCAAGCCAGGTCAGCGCGTTCTAATCGTAGATGACCTTCTTGCGACTGGTGGGACAGTGAAGGCAACAATTGAGATGATTGAGCGCCTTGGTGGCGTAGTGGCTGGCTGTGCCTTCCTTATTGAGCTGGATGAGCTCAAGGGTCGCGAAGCTATCGGTGAATACGACTACAAGGTTCTGATGCACTATTAATACATAGTTTCTAGCTATATCTAGTTAGAGAAAAAGTATAATTGAAAACTATATCTCCTTTCAGTATAATGAAAGTACATTGGATAAACAAAGAATAGGCTGGAAAAGTATTTCCAAGCCTTTCTAACGATTGAAGGAGATATTTTCATGCCAATTAAGATTGATAAGAAACTGCCAGCTGTTGACATTTTAAGTTCTGAGAATATCTTTGTCATGGATGACGATAGGGCGGACCATCAGGATATCCGCCCTCTGAATATTCTGGTACTCAATCTCATGCCCCAGAAAATGGTGACAGAAACTCAGATACTGCGCCACTTGGCTAATACTCCGCTGCAGCTGACTATTGACTTCCTCTACATGAGCTCTCACCAGTCTAAAACGACACGTGCAGAGCATATGGAGACTTTCTATAAGACTTTTGATGAGGTTAAAAATCGCTATTTTGATGGCTTGATTATCACTGGTGCACCGGTAGAACATCTGCCATTTGAAGCAGTGGACTACTGGGAAGAGTTCCAGCAGGTGATTGAATGGTCCAAGACCCATGTCTTTTCTACTCTGCATATCTGTTGGGGAGCTCAGGCTGGACTTTACGCTCGCTACGGCGTGGACAAACACCAGATGACACGCAAATTATCGGGTGTTTATAGCCAGTCAGCTGACAGCAGCAATCTGCTTTTCCGTGGCTTTGACGATGAGTTTTATGCGCCGCATTCCCGTCATACTGAAGTTCTGAAGGAAGATATTGTCAATCTGACCAATCTGGAAATTCTTTCGTATGGAGAGGATACTGGCCTCTCTGTGCTGGCTAGCCGGGACTTGCGAGAGGTATATAGTTTCGGTCATATGGAGTACGACCGTGATACTCTATCCAAGGAGTATTTCCGCGACTTGAAGGCAGGGAAGAATCCACACATTCCAGAGAATTATTTCAAAAACGATGATGTCCATGCGACACCGGCCTTGTGCTGGAGTTCGGCTGCTGCACTCTTTTTCAGCAATTGGGTCAATTACGCTGTCTATCAGGAGACACCTTTCGACTGGGAGAGTCCTGAAAATGATGTATCGTTTTTTGCTTATCTATAAGAGGTGACATGACTTATTTATCAGCTTTTAAATCGGGCAATCTAGTAATCCCGAGTGCCCTTCTTTTACATTTTAAGGACATCTTTGATTCCAGCGATGATTTTTTGGTCTGGCAGTTTTTCTATCTTCAAAATACGACTTCTCTGGAAGAGCTGGCGCCTAGTCAGATTGCGGAGCATATTGGCAAGACTCTGTCAGAAGTTAATCGCTCTATGTCCCATCTGACGGAGAAAGGTCTCTTGCAGTATAAGACCATTGAGCTGAATGGAGAGACAGAGGTTATCTTTGATGCTTCACCGGCTTTGGAAAAGCTGGATGAACTGCTGGCAGCCAAAAGCAGTTCGCAGACTGTGGCAAAGGCACCTCAGAATGTTTTGAAAGACTTGGTGGAGACCTTCCAGCAGGAGCTGGGGCGTCTCTTGACACCCTTTGAAATTGAGGACTTGACCAAGACTGTCCAAGACGACAAAACCAATCCTGACTTGGTCAAGGCTGCCCTTCGTGAGGCTGTGTTTAATGGCAAGGCCAACTGGAAGTATATTCAGGCTATCTTGCGCAATTGGCGTAAAGAAGGCATCACTACGCTTGCTCAGGTAGAAGCCAAACGGGAAGAACGTGAAGCAGCTAATCCTCAAAATGTGACAGTTTCAGATGATTTCCTCAATGCCATGAATTTATGGAAGGACTGACTTTATTTGATTTACAGTGGCCTGTTAGATATGACAGGCCCTTGGTTTTATAAAAAAGGAGAAAAGTATGACGTATCAATTGCCAAAAGTCTGGTCAGCTGCGGACAGCGACCAAGGCAAATTTTCAGGTATCAATCAGCCTACTGCTGGCGCGCGCTTTGAGCAGAAGCTTCCTGTCGGTAAAGAACCTTTTCAGCTGTATTCGCTTGGGACTCCAAATGGGGTCAAGGTGACGATTATGCTAGAGGAACTACTGGCAGCAGGTGTGACAAAGGCTGCCTATGACCTCTATAAGATTAGCATCATGGAGGGAGACCAGTTTGGCTCAGATTTTGTGAAAATCAATCCCAACTCCAAGATTCCGGCCTTGTTGGACCAGTCAGGTCATAAGCCGATTCCTGTCTTTGAATCAGCAAATATCCTGCTCTATCTGGCAGAGAAGTTTGGAAAGCTGATTCCGTCAGATTTGGCCGGTCGGACTGAGGTGCTCAACTGGCTCTTCTGGCAGACAGGCGCGGCGCCCTTCTTGGGCGGTGGTTTCGGTCATTTCTTTAACTATGCTCCAGAAAAGCTAGAATATCCTATCAACCGCTTTACCATGGAAGCCAAGAGACAGCTGGATTTATTAGACAAAGAATTGGCTAAGAAAGCTTATATCGCTGGAGAAGACTACAGTATTGCTGATATTGCTATCTGGTCTTGGTATGGTCAGTTGGTGCAGGATAGGCTCTATCCAGGCGCAGCTGAGTTCTTGGATGCTGCATCCTACAAACATCTATCTGCTTGGGCGGAGAAGATTGCAGCTCGTCCGGCAGTCCAGCGCGGTTTAGCTGCTGAGTATCAGGAAATCAAATAAATAATTGTCGGGTAGGAACAAACACCCCATCATCAAGTGGCGAGACAAAATCAGTTTATCAACAAGCTGATTTTTCCTCCGCTGCTTTTTTTATGCCCTTAAAAATGATATACTGAATAGAAGAATGTTTAGAAAAGAGTAAGCGATGCAAAAAAAGACTATTTCCCAACGCTTGGAGCGAGTAGCTGCTTTTGTGCCGGATGGGGCTAAGTTGCTGGATGTTGGGAGCGATCACGCCTATCTGCCTATTTACCTGGTTCAGCAAGGACGGATTGAGAAGGCTCTGGCCGGAGAAGTGGTAGAAGGGCCTTTTCAGTCTGCCCAGAAAAATGTGTCAGAGCATAGGCTGACGGAGCAGATTGAGGTTCGCTTGGCTAATGGTCTGGCGGCTTTTGAAGCGGAAGATCAGATTGATACCATCGTTATTGCTGGCATGGGCGGTCGCTTGATTTCAGAGATTTTGGAGAATGGCAGAGCTAAGCTTGGGTCTATTTCCCGCTTGATTTTGCAGCCTAATAACCGCGAGGATGAGCTCCGCAGCTGGCTGCTATCTAATGGCTTTCGCTTGCTGGCTGAGGATATCTTAGAAGAGGCAGGTAAGTTTTACGAAATCCTAGTAGCAGAAGCTGGCCAGCAAACTTTGACAGAGCAAGAAGAACGTTTTGGACCTTTTCTGATGAAGCAACAGTCACCTGCTTTTCAGCTAAGATGGCAGAAAGAACTGAAGAAACTTGAAGGAGCTCTAGCCCATATCCCAGAAAAGAATGAGCTGGAACGCTCTGCTATGTCACAAAAAATCGAAAGTATCAAGGAGGTGCTCCATGTTAGCAAGTAAAATCATCGCCCGTTATGAAGCCTACTGCCCACAAGAACTGTCCATGGAGGGCGACATTTCAGGACTGCAAATCGGGACCTTGGATAAGGAAGTGGACAAGGTTCTAGTGGCATTGGATATTCGTGAGCAAACGGTGGCGGAGGCTATTGAGGCAGGTGCTGGACTGATTATCGTTAAACATGCGCCTATTTTTCGCCCGCTTAAGGACCTAGTTGCGGATAAGGCGCAAAATCAGATGATTTTAGACCTCATCAAGCATGATATTGCTGTCTATGTCAGCCATACCAATATTGATGTCGTGGAGGACGGGCTTAATGACTGGTTCTGCCAGCTTCTTGAGATTGAGGAGACAAGTTTTCTCAGTCAGACGGGGCCAGATCACGGTATTGGTCGCGTGGGGAAGATTGCTCCTCAGACCTTTGGGGATTTTACGGCTAAGGTCAAGGAAACTTTTGGACTAGATAGTTTGCGTCTGGTCGCTTATGAAGAAGCAGATCTCGAACGCGTGATTGAGCGTGTGGCTATTTGTGGTGGCAGCGGTCAGTCCTTTTATCCGGAGGCCATTGCCAAGGGAGCGCAGGTCTACATTACAGGTGATATCTACTATCACACTGCTCAGGAAATGCTGACAGAAGGGCTTTTGGCGCTGGATCCTGGACACCATATCGAGGTTCTTTTTACGGAAAAATTAAAAGAAAAGCTTGATACTTGGAAGGCAGAAGAGGGATGGGAGATTGAGATTCTGGCTAGTCAGGCTTGGACCAATCCTTTCCGACATATTTGAGAGGATGCGACATGAAAAGAGTAGCAGTAATTGGTGCTGGAATTGTCGGATCAACAGCCGCTTACTATCTGTCCAAATCCCCAGATGTGGAAGTGACTGTCTTTGATGACGGCAAGGGGCAGGCAACCAAGGCAGCCGCTGGCATTATCAGTCCTTGGTTTTCCAAGCGTCGCAACAAGGCTTGGTATAGGATGGCGCGTCTGGGCGCTGATTTTTATCAGGACTTGATTGCGGAACTGAAAGCGGCTGGTATTCAGACAGACTTTTACCAACAAACAGGTGTTTATCTGCTGAAAAAGGATGAGAGCAAGCTGCAGGAGCTTTATGATTTGGCTGCTAATCGTCGGGAAGAGTCGCCCTTAATAGGGGACTTGAGTCTTCTCAGCCGTCAGGAAGCTCAGGAGAAATTTCCAAACTTGCAAGGCTTTGAGCAGCTTCTCTATGCTTCCGGTGGTGCTCGTGTAGAGGGAGCGCTCTTGACGGAGACGCTTCTGAAAGCCAGCAAGGCAGAATTGGTTGAGAAAAAGGTAAGATTGACAGTAGAAGGAGAGCAACTTCTTGTGGACGGATGCAGCTTTGACTGTGTCATCTTAGCTGTAGGGGCTTGGCTGGGAGAAATCTTGCAGCCACTGGGCTATGAGACAGATGTTCGACCGCAAAAGGGACAGCTGCGTGATTTTAAGCTGGCTGAGCAGACAGATGACTACCCTGTTGTGATGCCTGAGGGCGAGCTGGATATCATTCCCTTTCTGGCAGGCAAGGTCAGCGTCGGGGCCAGCCATGAAAATAATCAGGGATTTGATTTGACGGTCGATAAGATAGTGCTGGATCAATTGCATCAAGAAGCGGAAATTTACTTGCCAAGGCTGTCTAAAGCAGAGATTCTAGGCGAACGCGTGGGAACACGAGCTTATACCAGCGACTTTGCTCCTTTCTTTGGGTCTGTTCCAGACTTGCCGTGTGTCTACGCTGCCAGCGGATTAGGCTCTTCTGGTCTGACAACTGGCCCGCTTATCGGACGCCAATTGGCCCAGATGGCTTTGGGAGAAGCGGGTCTGCTGAATCCAGCTGACTATCCTATCGAGCGGTATGTGAAGAAGGTTTGATATGACAGAACATATTTTGAATTGGGTCAATGTTTGTGTGAAAAAAGATGATGAAATTCTACTGCTTAATCGCCAGCATGATAACTTTAAAGGGTGGATACAACCAGGCGGGAAGGTGGAGTTTCCAGAATCTTTTTTCGAAGCTGCAAGGCGCGAGTTAAAAGAAGAAACGGGGCTGACTGCTCTAAACTTGGAATTGAAGGGGATTTCAGGCTTCACTAATCCGAGTAAAAAAGAACGGTATGTGTATTACGATTTTCTTTGTACTGCCTTTGAGGGGCAAGTGAGGGGAAACGATCATGAAGGGGAGCCCAAATGGTGGAAGATTTCGGAACTTGGCCAAATAGATATGCAGGACGACATACGTGAACGTTTGCCTCTCTACTGGCGGAAAGGCTCTTTCGAGCGGATTCATTACTGGAATGAGGAAAAACACTGTATAGGGGAAACCAAGACGATTTTGTATGATTGATTTCAGAGGATAAGGAGAAGTTATGGACTGGTTACGATCGCAGCCTGTAGTTATGCAGGCATTCTTGGCTGGGCTTTTTACATGGGGATGTACCATTGTGGGCTCGGCTGTTGTATTTTTCTTTAAAAAGGTCAGTCGCAAGTTGCTGGATATTATGATGGGCTTTGCGGCAGGCGTCATGATTGCGGCTTCCTTTTGGTCGCTTCTGGCGCCGTCGATTGAGTATGCCCAAAGTTCTTATGGCAAGCTGTCCTGGCTGCCGGCAGCGATTGGTTTTTTAGTGGGAGGTTTTTTCCTGCGGCTGATTGATGCAGTGGTACCTCACTTGCACTTGAGCAAAGACATTTCGGAGGCAGAGAGTGTTCCTGAGCATAGCCGAAAGAAGCTGTCCAAGACGGCTCTGCTATTTTTAGCCATTACTATTCACAATTTTCCAGAAGGTTTGGCAGTCGGAGTAGCCTTTGGTGCCTTAGCCGCCAATCCTAGTCCGGAAGCCTTTGTCGGCGCGATTGGCCTAGCTTTAGGAATTGACCTGCAAAACGTCCCAGAAGGATCGGCTCTGTCCATTCCGATTCGGACGGACGGCAAATCTCGTCTTAAAGCCTTTTACTGGGGCTCCATGTCCGCTATTGTAGAACCAATCGGTGCTGTTCTGGGGGCAGTTGCTGTGATGGCCATGACGGCTATTCTGCCCTATGCCCTTTCCTTTGCAGCAGGAGCTATGATTTTCGTGGTGGTAGAGGAGCTGATACCGGATTCGCAGACCAATGGCAATACTGATGTGGCGACTTTAGGTCTCATGGTGGGCTTTGTTCTCATGATGGTCTTAGATGTGGCTTTGGGTTGATATCGACTTGGAATCAAAGAGCGGAAGAAAGCGGAATTTCCGCTCTTTTTCTTTTATTTAAGGGTAGTGAAAAGGATGACATCCGCTTTCAAAAATGGTAGAATAAGGAGAATACATTAAGAGAGGAAACTCATATGAAAGGTATTATTCTTGCAGGTGGTTCTGGTACACGTTTGTACCCATTGACCCGCGCTGCGTCAAAACAGCTTATGCCGGTTTATGACAAACCCATGATTTATTATCCACTGTCAACTCTTATGCTGGCTGGTATCAAGGACATCTTGATTATCTCCACTCCGACGGATCTGCCTCGTTTTGAGGATCTGCTGGGAGATGGCTCTGAGTTTGGTATCAAGCTCTCTTATGCAGAGCAGCCAAGTCCGGACGGACTTGCACAAGCCTTTATCATTGGGGCTGATTTCATTGGAGATGACCGCGTGGCGCTGATTCTTGGGGATAATATTTACCATGGCCCAGGTTTGAGTAAAATGCTCCAAAATGCTGCGGCTAAGGAAAAAGGGGCAACAGTTTTTGGCTACCATGTTAAGGATCCAGAACGCTTTGGTGTAGTAGAATTTGATGAGAATATGAATGCTATTTCTATCGAAGAAAAACCAGAACAGCCGCGCTCTAACTATGCAGTGACAGGACTGTATTTCTATGATAACGATGTCGTCGAAATTGCCAAGAACATCAAGCCAAGTCCTCGCGGAGAACTGGAAATCACAGATGTCAACAAGGCATACTTGGATCGTGGTGATTTGTCTGTTGAGCTCATGGGACGTGGTTTTGCCTGGTTGGATACAGGAACTCACGAAAGTCTCTTAGAGGCAGCTCAATATATCGAAACAGTCCAGCGGATGCAGAATGTTCAGGTGGCAAATCTGGAAGAAATTGCCTATCGTATGGGCTATATCACTAAAGAGCAAGTGCACGAATTGGCGCAGCCGTTGAAAAAGAATGAATATGGCCACTATCTCTTGCGTTTGATTGGAGAAGAATAAGAAGATGACGGAACAATTTTTTGATAAGGAATTAGCAGTGCGTGAGGTTCCTGGAATTCCTGGAATGCTGGAGTTTGATATCCCTGTTCGTGGGGACAACCGAGGCTGGTTTAAGGAGAATTTCCAAAAGGAAAAAATGCTGCCGCTAGGCTTTCCTGAAAGCTTTTTTGCAGAAGGAAAACTGCAAAATAATGTCAGCTTTTCTCGTAAAAATGTCCTGCGTGGTCTTCATGCTGAGCCCTGGGACAAGTATATCTCTGTTGCAGATGACGGCAAGGTGCTGGGATCTTGGGTCGACCTACGTGAGGGTGAGACTTTTGGCAATACCTACCAGACAGTAATTGATGCCAGCAAGGGAATTTTTGTGCCACGTGGCGTTGCCAACGGCTTCCAAGTCCTTTCTGACACGGTTTCCTATAGCTATCTGGTGAATGACTACTGGGCTCTGGAACTCAAACCTAAGTATGCCTTTGTCAACTATGCAGACCCAGCTCTAGGCATCCAATGGGAAAACCTAGAAGCAGCAGAAGTTTCAGAAGCAGACAAGAACCATCCGCTACTTAAGGATGTCAAACCTTTAAGAAAAGAAGACTTATAAGAAGAGTGAATAGAACAAGTGTTTGAATATATTATCTATTTCTTGCTGATTATATTCTATTTTCTTATTTCTCTAGGACCATTAGGATTCATTCTGATGATGGTTCTCCTCTTTTTGTTTATTTTCTTAGCCCTTTATATAATTTCAAAATTACTATTTTTTACGAAACAAATAATTCCTTATTTTGTTTTATTATGGAGAAAAAATAAATCAATGACTGAATACAAAAAAATTATCGTGACAGGCGGAGCTGGTTTTATCGGTTCTAACTTTGTCCACTATGTTTACAATAACTTTCCAAATGTCCATGTGACAGTTCTGGACAAGCTGACTTACGCGGGTAATCGTGCCAATATTGAAGAAATTTTAGGTGACCGCGTTGAGCTAGTTGTTGGGGATATTGCTGATGCAGCCTTGGTAGATAAGCTGGCTTCTGAAGCAGATGCTATCGTTCACTATGCGGCAGAAAGCCACAATGATAACTCGCTCAATGACCCGAGTCCATTTATCCACACCAACTTCATCGGAACTTACACACTCTTGGAAGCAGCTCGTAAGTACGACATTCGTTTCCACCATGTGTCAACTGACGAAGTCTATGGGGACCTGCCTCTGCGTGAAGATTTACCAGGTCATGGAGAAGGGCCAGGAGAGAAATTTACCGCTGAAACCAAGTACAATCCAAGCTCGCCTTACTCATCAACTAAAGCAGCTTCAGACTTGATTGTCAAAGCTTGGGTTCGTTCATTTGGCGTCAAAGCGACGATTTCTAACTGTTCAAACAACTATGGTCCTTACCAGCACATCGAGAAGTTCATTCCGCGCCAGATTACTAATATCCTGAGCGGTATCAAGCCAAAACTCTATGGTGAAGGCAAGAATGTTCGTGACTGGATTCATACCAATGACCATTCATCAGGTGTTTGGACGATTTTGACCAAGGGACAAATCGGCGAAACTTACTTGATTGGTGCTGATGGCGAGAAGAACAACAAGGAAGTTCTGGAGCTGATTCTCAAGGAAATGGGACAGCCAGCTGATGCTTATGACCATGTGACAGACCGTGCCGGCCATGACCTTCGCTATGCTATTGATGCCAGCAAGCTCCGCGATGAGCTAGGATGGAAGCCAGAGTTTACCAACTTTGAAGCAGGTCTCAAAGAGACAATCAAGTGGTACACGGACAACCAAGATTGGTGGAAATCTGAAAAAGAAGCAGTCGAAGCCAACTATGCTAAGACTCAGGAAGTGATTAAATAAGAATAGGCTATCTATGATGAGCCTTGTAAAACTAGCGCTATGTGATTGAGAGGCTGGGATTATCTGTCCCAGCCTTTTCTCACAGGATTGTTAGCTTTTTAATATGTTTGTTACAGAAAATTATGCAAAAATAGTGTAAAATAAGATAAATCCTTTCTGTGTTTTTGGCTAAAGGGATTTTCTCAAATTAAAGGAATACAAACATGAAAATGGTAAAAAGAGTAGTGGGAATTGCTTTGGTGCTGTTGCTTGCAGCGGTGCTATTTCTGGTTCCTGCATCTGTTAATCAAAGTGAACAATTAAAGAATGTTCAAGGCAGTGCTTCCTGGATGAGTATTATTGAGCCGGCTTTGAGTAATGCCAATGTAACGGCTCAGGGAGTCAGCACGGAGGTTTCTCTCAATAGCGTCCAGCTTAATCAGGTGCTCAAATCTTCTCTGACTGACTCTGAGAATCAGGAGCTGCTGAACAGTGTTTACAGCATTGAAGGCAATAAGTTGCGCATCCAGTATCCGGTTAAGTTGCTCTTCATTGACAGTAAGCTGGACCTAGAGGTGGATGTGACGGTGAGGGATAATGTCTTGCACATCACAATTGATAGTGCCAAGCTAGGCTCTCTTCCTATCCCTAAATCTTGGGTGACAGGCATGCTGAAGCAACAAATGCAGGCCTCTAATTCATCTATCACAACGGAGGGAGATAGTTTCCTTCTAGCTCTGCCGCAGAGTCAATTCAGCATTAACAAGATCAGCTTCCAGAACGGTGCTGCTAAAATCCAGTTCAGCATGGGTTATGGAATCTAAAAAAGAAAACTTCATTTGAGGAAGAAGTCTTCCGAATCAAATGGAGTTTTTATACTATTATTTGAGCAATAGCATTGTGAGGGAGAAAAGATGCCTATTCCTAATATCCAGCAAGAGGAGCTGATTGTTATTGATGACAATCTGCGTTTGCGGGCCTATGATGGCCAGTTTGAGTTGGCCTTAGACTGGTACCAAGATCCAGATATGATTTATATGATTGATGGCAGAAGAGACCCCTATCCGCCGGAGCGAGTTCAAAGAATGTATGAATATCTTGCTAGGCAAGGTGAAGTGTATTTTATTGAAGTATGGGAGCCGGAGTGTTGGCTGGCCATTGGGGATGTGACCTTTTGGCAAGATGATTTGTCTATTATCATTGGAAATGTGGACTACCGTAGGAAAGGAGTTGGCAAGAAAGTTCTTTCTGCTTTGATGCAGCGCGCACGCAATCTAGACTATCAGAAACTAACAGTTCAAGAAATTTATGATTTCAATCAGCCCTCTCGCAGTCTATTTGAGTCGCTTGGTTTCTATCCAACTCATGCTAGGGAGAGATGTAGGTCCTATACACTTGATTTGACCTTGCCCATAGCGCAGATCCAGCCCAGTCAGTTTTACCTTTCACGGGAAAAGCTGGACAGGATTTGTATTGATTTTGACCAACAAGAACTTGAAGCTTTACCTGTCAAGCACATGGATGGCAAAATTTTCTTTACTGATGGACATAGCAGAGCCTTTAAGGCATATCAGGCTGGTCTCTCTCATATTCCCATCTATTATGATAGGGACGAGCTTAACTGGGACTTTTATCAATACTGTGTTCAGGCTTGTCAAGAAAGAGGTATCTTCTCGATAGCTGATTTACAGAACCGCATCTTGTCAAAGGAAGACTATCAGACCAAATGGCTTGATTGGTGTAAGAGAGAAGCTGGAAAATTTGATAAAAGCTGATATCGCGAAGCTCTTGTGTTATAATAGATAAAGGAAATCAATATATTAAATCAGAGGTGAGATGATGCTTTATGAATTTTGTGCAGAAAATGTAACCTTGTTAAAAAAGGCTATGAAGGCTGGAGCCCAGCGGATTGAGCTCTGTGATAATCTGGCTGTCGGAGGCACGACGCCCAGCTATGGCGTGATTCAAGCAGCAGTTGACTTAGCCAAGCCTTACGGTGCGACTGTGATGACCATGATTCGGCCCCGAGGCGGTGATTTTGTTTACTCGGAACTTGAAATTGAGATTATGCTGGCAGATATCCAAAAAGCCAAGGAAGTCGGCAGTCAGGGAGTGGTTTTTGGTGTCTTGACGGAGAAGAACGAAATAGATGTTTCGAAGATGCAGCGGCTGCTGGAGGCATGCAAGGGACTGGAAGTAGTCTTCCACATGGCTTTTGATGCGATACCGGCTGAATACCAGTTTGGCGAAATGGATTGGCTGATTGAGAACGGTGTCCAGCGAATTTTGACCCACGGAGGATCTGCTAATGAGCCGATTGAGGAGCATTTTGCTTGGCTGGACGAATTAATCGAGCATGCCGCTGATCGGATTGATATCATGCCGGGCGGTGGCATTCATCTGGGCAATCGTCAGCAAATTATAGACAGTCTGGCAGTTGACCAGCTGCATGGGACTAAAATTGTATTTTAAGGAGGAGAAGGGCTCTAGCGGCTCCTAATAAAATGTTGGAACTATTTGAAAAATACAAGTCTAATCCAAATAAGCTTCAGACTTACGGTTTTAAGGAGTCTGATGGAGTTTACCATTTCTCGCAGAAGATTATGAAGGGTGACTTTCGCTTGGAAGTAACTATCAGAGATGGGGAGTTGGACTATCAGGTCTTTGACTGCGATACTGATGATGTTTATCTGCAGGTCAAGATGGAGCAGGTGACGGGGGAGTTTGTCGGTCAGGTCCGTGAAGCTTGTCAGGCAGTACTGCTGGCTATCCGTCAGCACTGTTTTGACGAGGTTGGCTTTCTCTATGAGCAGAGTAAGCGACTGCGGGATCATGCGGCTGAGGTTTATCAGGGGCAAATAGAGTACCTCTGGGAGAAGTCGTCCAGAAAGAGCTCGACCAAGGCTGGAGTTTTCCGCCACCAGGACAGTAAAAAATGGTATGGGGCTTTTCTGACCACAGACTGGTCTAAGTTTGAAGCAGAGCGAAGCGGCGCTATTGAGGTGCTAAATGTTAAGAATGATCATGTAGCAGAACTGATTCAGAAAAAGGGGATTTATCCAGCCTTTCACATGAATAAGAAATATTGGCTCAGTCTGCCCTTGGATGATAGCCTGAGCGATCAGGAAATCTTTGATTTACTGGCTGTAAGTTACCAGCTGACCAGTAAAAAATAGAATCGAAGCACAGCGCTCCAATCCGCTGTGTTTCATTTTTCCTCAAAAAACAGTATAATAAAAAGACTAGTAAGAATAGGAGAAATTATGAACCTCATTAGAAAATTAGCCTGGTTTTTTAAGTTGGAAAAGCGGCGCTATATCATCGGTATCTTGGCCTTGTCCTTGGTCAGTGTCTTCAATCTGATACCGCCCAAAGTCATCGGTCAGGTTATTGACCGAATTGCTAGCAAACACCTGACTTCTCAAGAGCTGCTCTTTAATTTGCTGTTGCTGATTGCTTCAGCTTTTATCATGTATGGCCTGCGTTATGTCTGGCGCCTTTATATCTTAGGGACGTCCAATAATCTGGGACGGATTCTGCGCTCTCGATTGTTCGAGCACTTTACTCACATGTCTCCCTCTTTTTATCAGAAATACCGTACAGGGGACTTGATGGCTCATGCGACCAACGATATCAATGCAATTGTCAGTCTGGCTGGGGGTGGAGTCATGTCAGCTGTGGATGCTTCTATTACAGCCCTGGTGACCCTGCTAACTATGTTTTTCGTTTTGGACTGGCGGCTAACCTTGATTGCCATTGTGCCCATGCCCTTCTTGTCGTGGGGTACGGGCTTGATTGGCCGAAAAAATCATGAAAGTTTTAAGGCTGCTCAAGAGGCATTTTCGGATTTGAACAATAAGGTTCAGGAGAGTGTTTCAGGGATTCGAGTGACCAAGTCCTTTGGATATCAGGAGGCGGAGACTCAGTCTTTTGCCAAGACAAATCAAGAAGTCTACGAAAAAAACGTTTTGGCTGCCAAGTACGATTCTCTTTTTGACCCCTTGGTTTTGCTTTTTATCGGTCTTTCTTATGTTTTGACCTTGATTTTCGGTGGGATTTTTATCTCCCAAGGGCAGTTTACCATAGGAGAGTTGGTTACCTTTATCACTTATCTGGATATGCTGGTTTGGCCGCTGCAGGCTACAGGCTATCTTTTTAACATCGGCCAGCGAGGGGCTGTTTCTTATGAGCGAATTGAGAAACTGCTGGCTCAGGAGTCAGATGTCAAGGAAGCTGAACAACCTCTCTCTCATGCGGAAAATGGCCGATTGGATTATGATATTCAGAAGTTTTCTTATGCAGAGGAGACTAGTTTATCGGATATTCATTTTTCCATTGAGCAGGGGCAGACACTGGGAATTGTCGGTCAGACGGGCTCAGGGAAGACCACTCTTTTGCGCTTGCTACTGCGGGAGCAAGATATTCAGGAGGGGGCTATCTATCTGAATGGCCATGATATCCGAGAGTACCGCCTCAAAGACTTGCGCCGTCTTATCGGCTATGTACCACAGGAACAGATGCTCTTTGCTCTGTCCATTCGGGACAATATCCGCTTTGCTAATCCCCAGCTGACAGATAGCCAGGTTCTAGCTGCCGCTAAACTATGCGGTGTGTATGAGGATATTCAGGCTATGCCAGAGGGGCTGGATACGGTTGTCGGTGAGCGGGGTTTGTCTCTGTCTGGTGGACAGAAGCAGCGCTTGGCGATGAGTCGGGCTATTATTACCAATCCTGAAATCCTGATTTTGGATGATTCCCTGTCGGCTGTTGATGCCAAGACAGAGCATCTGATTTTAGAAAATCTAAAGTCAGAGCGTGCTGGCAAGACTACCATCATCACAGCTCATCGGCTGTCAGCCTTGGTGCATGCAGACCTGATTTTGGTTATGGAAGAGGGGCGGATCAAGGAACGGGGCACTCACCAAGAGCTACTGGAGCAAAAGGGCTGGTACGCCCAAACTTATCACAATCAGCAGCTGGCAGAAAGCTTGAAGGAGGAAGATTAATATGAAAAAGAAACCAACTTTTCATCGCCTCCTAGGCTATATGTGGCGCTACAGGATAGTGAGCAGCATGGCTTTGATCTTCATCCTGCTGACGACTCTGGTCACAACAGCATTGCCGCTTTTGGCCCGCTATTTTATTGATCAATTTATCGGCCGTAACCAAGCTTGGGCTGGTCTGCCTTTGCTGGCTCTTTACTATGGCCTTTTCCTCTTGCGGGTACTTTTTACCTTCTTGGGAAAGTATTTCTTTGCTCGTGTGGCTCAAAGCGTGGTTCGGGACTTGCGACAGGAAAGCTTTGCCAATATCCAGCGTCTGCAAATGGCTTATTTTGATAAAACGCCAGCTGGTGCTATCGTTTCCCGCCTGACTAATGATACTCAGGCAGTAGCAGATATGTTCAGTGAGATTTTTTCTAATTTTTTGAGTTCCTTGCTGATTTTAGTTGTTACTCTGAGCGCTATGTTTGCCCTCAACTGGCAATTGACCCTGATGATTGCTCTCTTTCTGCCTTTGATGGCAGCCTCTATCTTGCTCTATCAGCATTTATCCAATCGTCAGCTGAAGCAGGTCCGGAATAAGCTCAGCGATTTAAATGTCAAGCTATCTGAGAGTATTGAAGGGATGCGGATTATCCAAGCTTTTGGGCAAGAGAAGCGTTTGCTGCGGGAATTTGAAGAAATCAACGGTCAGCATTTAGGCTTTACCAATCGCTATCTCAATATCAATAGTCTCTTTCTGAGACCGGCCATGTCTCTGCTAAAAATTTTGGCTTATGGAGTGATTCTGACTTACTTTGGCTTGACTTGGCAAGTGGCGGGTATTACGGCAGGTATTATGTATGCCTTTATCCAGTATGTCAATCAGCTTTTTAATCCTTTGATTGATGTCATGCAGAATTACTCTGTTCTGCAGACATCTATGGTTGCTGCGGAGCGGGTTTTTGAAATCATAGACCGCACTGACTACGAGCCTGAGCAGGCTAACCAAGACTTGCAAATCCAAGATGGCAGCATCGAATTCAAGCATGTTTCCTTTTCTTATGATGGAAAGCGAGATGTTTTACAGGATATCTCCTTTTCAGTCAAAAAAGGGCAGACGATTGCCTTTGTGGGTTCGACTGGCTCTGGCAAGTCCTCCATTATCAATCTCTTTCTGCGTTTTTATGAATTTGAGCGGGGGCAGATTTTGGTTGATGGACGCGATATTAAAGACTATAGTCAGGCGGAGCTGCGGCGAAAGATTGGCCTTGTTTTGCAGGAGCCTTTCCTTTATCACGGTACCGTTGCTTCCAATATCCAGCTTTACCAAGAGCAGCTGACGCGAGAAGAAATTATAGAAGCGGCTAAGTTTGTAGACGCTCATGGCTTTATCAGTCAGCTGCCTCAAGGCTATGATTCCCCTGTGACTGAGCGGGGAGCGACGTTTTCCAGCGGTCAACGGCAGCTTCTAGCCTTTGCCAGAACCATCGCCACCAAACCTAAAATCTTGATTTTGGATGAGGCGACAGCCAATATTGATTCGGAGACAGAGGAGCTGATTCAAGCCTCACTGAGAAAAATGCGGCAGGGTAGGACAACCATTGCCATAGCCCACCGATTATCTACCATTCAGGATGCCGACTGCATCTATGTCTTAGATAAGGGCCGCATTATCGAATCCGGCAGCCACGAAGAATTGCTAGCACGGGATGGCACCTATAAGAAAATGTACCAACTACAGGCTGGGATGATGGAGTCTTGAAAAGCTTGATTATAAATGAAAGGTGTAGAATTCATTTGGAATTCTACACCTATTTTAAATAGTCTTTTAATTTCTCTAGATTTTCTTCTAAGTTATCATAAGGCAGCTTGGCGTACTGGTAAGGACAGCTAGCAAGGTAGCTCTGTTCAAAGAAGTCAAGCGGTAGGCTACTATGTTTGAGAGCACTGACGGAAGGAAGTGACCTCAAGTCTAACAAAATGCCGTCCTTGGTCAGATAGCTGGATAGCGGCAGCTGAGCTAGCTCCAGTAGTATCTGCGCCTTTCTTGCTTCCTCTTCTTGTAGCTGCAGCAGCGCCAGCCTATTTTTTTCAAACATGAGACTGTCGATGTAGAGCGATAGGGCCTTCTGCATGATGAGGTTGCTGTCATAGTCCACGGCACTTTTATAAGCGATAAAGGTCTTTTGAATCTGGGGCGGAAGGAGCAGGGCGGTGATTCTTAGGGCTGGGAAAAGGCTGGTAGAAAAAGATTTGATGTAGATGACCCGCTGGCTATTGTCTAGATAGTGAAAGGTCAGCTCCCGCCGGCTATCAAAGTCTGATAGGTAGTCATCTTCTACGATATAGACATCATAGAGCTGGGCTAGCTGAAGAATCTCTTCCTTGTCCTGCCGACTGTAGGAGTGGCCCAAGGGATAGTGAAAGCGTGGAATAGTGTAGAAAAATTTAATCTTTCCGCTTTGAAAAATCCTCTCAAGTTCTTGCAGATTAATCCCCTGCGGAGTCCTTTCAATGGTTTCATAAGGAAGTTTTTGCGCTAGCAGAAGATCATTAATCCGATGGTAGGTCGGCTGCTCTACCAAGATATGCTCTTTTTGATTGGGGAATTCAATTTGTGAGAGGATATAGAGGGCCTGTTGGGTGCCGGAAGTCAGTACCAACCGATCCCTAGAAGCATAGACAGCAGAGTCCAACATCAGTTTTTGCACAGAGTGGCGCAAATCCTCCAGTCCTTCCTGTTGAGGGTAATAGTTGAAGAGATAATTTTCCCGGCCAATCAGAGTTTCATTTACACAGAGTCGGAAATCCTCATAGGCTTGGTGACGGTCATCCCTCACAGGCAGCTCCAAATCCTGCTTTTCTTCCTGGGCATTCTCCAGCACATAGTAGCCACTTTTGGGAACGGCATAGATGTACTTTTGATACTTGAGCTCAATCAGAGCCTTTTGCGCGGTATCCTTGCTACAGTGATAACGCTCAGCAAGCTTGCGGACAGAAGGAATTTTCTGACCAGTTGCCAGTTTTCCCTCTTTAATATCCTTAGTAATCTTATCAACGATGCGTTGGTATTTTGCCTTGGTCATAAAACTGTCCCCATACAGATTTGATTTTTTCATATTGTAACTCATTTTCAGATATTTTACAATAGAGAGCAAGTAGGAGGAGTCATGAAAACAAAAACAGTTATTCTGGCCACAGATATTTCTGGCTTAGGTAAGGTTGCTGCAACAGCTGCCCTGCCGCTCTTTGCAATTTGCCAGCTAGAGGTGGCCCTCTTGCCAACTATGATTTTATCGTCCCATACAGGCGGTTTTTCAGACATCTACATAGATGATTATACGAGCGGGATGCTTGCTTTTTTGAAACAATGGCAGAGCCTAGAGTTCGACTTTTCAGCTCTGGTAACAGGATATTTGAAGTCTGATATTCAGGTGGAAAATTTGCTGCGCTTTAAAAAGGAAAAAAACTTGCCCCTTATCGTGGATCCTATCATGGGGGACAAGGGGACTTTTTATCAGGGATTTTCAGATGCCCATCTAGACCATATGCGTCGCCTCTGCCAACATGCCGATTTGGTTCTGCCCAATTTGACGGAAGCCTGTTTGTTGTTAGAGGAACCCTACGAAGAGAGTTTATCAGAAGATAGATGGGAGGACTACTGCAAGCGTTTGGCTGAGTTAGGACCGAGCAAGGTCTTGCTAACTGGCTTGCCTATGAAAGAGAAACAGATTGGTGTGGCCTATTTTGATGTGGTAACAGAAGAGTTTAACCTCTTTTCCAGTCCAGCTCTGCCCCAGCAATTTTTTGGAACGGGTGATATACTGACGACACTTGTAGCTGCGGCTTTTGTTCAGGGGATTGACATCAATCAAGCCCTGCCTGTGATTTTGAAGTTTATTGAAAAGAGCTTGTCACTTAGCTTTAAAAAGCAAATAGATCCAAAGAAGGGCGTTGTTTACCAGCCCTATCTAGGAGAGCTTTTCGCTGATTTTCAAGCCTTAATGGAGGAAAAATATGAAGAAACAAACACTTGATTTGCAAACCTTAACCATGATTAGTTTATTTGCTGCTTTGATTTTTTTGAGCATTCAGTTTTTTAAAATTCCTGTGGGAGCTCAGTTTATTCACTTTGGGAATGCGCTGGTGGTAGTGGGTTGTCTGATTTTTGGCAGTAAACTCGGTTTTTTAGCGGCTGCTATTGGATTGGGAATATTTGACTTGCTAAATGGTTATGTAGCGGAAATCCCAGTTATCTTGCTAGAAGCTCTTGCGGTGGCCGCGGTGATTCATTTTCTGTATGAAGAACTTTTTCAGAGAAAGGATAAACTAAGAAATATTCTTGTGACAGCAGTAGCAGCTGCTTTGGTGAAAATTGTGCTCAATATCTTCAAGTACACTCTGACAGGAACACTGTTTGGCGGGAGTAGTTTACCAGCAGCCTTTTTACTGGCAGTAGCTGAGATTACTGGTACATTTGGCTCTAGTCTAGCCACAGTCATCGCCGTCCCAATCTTATATCCAATCTTTAAGCAAATCAGAAAAGCGCATAAGCAAAGAAGACCACTGAAAAGTAAGGATGAATCAATAATCAGCATAAACAAAGAAACCGTCTGAGAATTCTCAGACGGTTTTTGTGTTTTTTTCTATTACATAAAATAAACGATAGCAAGGTATTGCAGGGCAGAGGCCGCTAGAATGAAAAGGTGCCAAATCATGTGGAAGTAGGGCTTTTTTTGAGCATAGAAGCCAGCACCTACAGTATAGCAGAGGCCACCAGCCAGCATGAGCCCCCAGAAGACAGGTCCGGTTTGACCGATAATCTGCGGAATGATAAAGACCACCAGCCAGCCCATAATCAGATAGAGAGCTAAGCTGAATTTTTCATTGACCTTCTTAGCGAAAATCTTATAAAGAATACCAAAGATGGTCGTGCCCCACTGGATAGCAATGATGAGATAGCCAAACCAGTTATTCATCAGCGACAGCACGACAGGCGTGTAGCTACCAGCGATGGCGATGTAAATCATGGAGTGGTCAATAATGCGCAAGATATACTTGTGAGTAGAGCCATAGGACATAGAGTGATAGACTGTCGAGGAGAGGAACATGAGAAAGAGGCTGATGACAAAGATAGAAGTTCCGACAGCAGCCACCAACCCGTGCCCTTCATAGCTATAAATAGCTGAGATAGGCAGTAGAATCAGCATCAGAACAGCCCCTACCGCATGTGTAACAGCGTTGGCAATTTCCTCTCCAAAGGATAGTTTTTTACTGAGTTTAAGCGCGTAGTTCAAGGTTTTCTTCCTCCTCATTTGGTACTTGGATTAGGGACAAGGTTTTTTGATAGAGTTTGACCGTTTGGCAGGCTGTGGAAATGATGGGTGCCACCTCCAGCTTGCTACCGTTCATATAGTCAACGAAGTCATCATAGAGTTCTCGCGAATCTGCTTCTTTATGTAGCATATTTAAAGTAGCTGAAATTTCCTGGATAGAAAAGACCGTTTTTAAGGTTGTAATGGCAATCAAGCGTGCTACTTGGCGGCGTTGGTATTTTTTCTTGACCGGCTTGGCAATATAGCCGTGCTTGACATAGTTATTAATCATAGAAGCGGTCAATCCCTTGTCAGCAGCTGAAATGGAAGAGCCACAGACATTGTTTACATAGAGCAGAACTTGGTCCAAATATAGCTCCAGTTCTGGTAATTCGTCCCACTTGGGAAAAACTTGTTGAGCGTTCAAATCTTTATCACTTTCTTATCTAGTCTTTATAACTAGATGATAACATCTCTGTAAATCAAAGTCAAGCAAAAAATAGAATGTCCCATTGAAATTTGATATAATTTTAAAAAGAAGAAAGGGAGGTTTCAGATGAAAAAACAAACAATCTTTGATATGGCAGCCTTCCTAGGCAGTCTGATTTTTTGGTCTTGGCTCTATATGCGCTTTTTTTATGCCTATGTAGCCGTCGTCTTTTACAAGAATCAGCCAGAGTGGAACCTGCTGATACCAGCTTCTATCATTCTGACTTTGACAGCTATCAGCTCGCTTTTTATTCGTGGCCTCTATAGTCGGCACATTCCTCGTTGGCTGGTGCTAGCCAGTTATGTCCTCTATTTTCTCATTCTATTCTATGCCCTCTTTTTGAAAAATATCGGCAGGCAGGGCTTCAGTCTGGACCTGCAATCTTTTACCTATAATTGGATTTATGGAGATAAACTGGTACCAACCATGAATATCATTATGTTCATTCCGCTGGGCTTTCTCTGCAACCTATCATGGAAACATGTGGCTTATTTTACCTTGGCTATCAGTCTGGTTGAGGGTAGCCAATATCTCTTTCACCTTGGCATTTTTGACTTGGGTGATATCCTGACTAATCTGCTAGGCTTCATTATCGGCAGCTATCTACTAGAGACAGCCTTGGGAAAATGGGTTGTCCATCATATTCACTAAATGAAAGAAGGAAACTATGAAAATTCTTATCCCAACTGCGAAAGAGTTGAATCTAACTGCGCCATCTGCAATCTCTAACCCACTTTCAGCACAAACTCAGGCTGTGTTGGATGAGTTGGCAGCCATGTCAGTAGCTGACTTGGCATCATTTTATAAAATCTCCCCAGAAAGAGCAGAGGTAGAGTGGCAAGCCATTCAGGCTCTGCGAGAAGGAACTGCGCAGCACGCTCCAGCACTTTATCTTTTTGATGGACTCATGTACCGTCATATCAAGAGGCAGGACTATACCAAGGAGGAAAGTCAGTATATCAAGAAGCATCTTGCTATCACATCAGCGCTTTACGGTGTCATCCCAGCCCTGGAGCCCATAGCGCCCCATCGCTTGGACTTTATGATGCCACTCAAGTTAGATGGAAAGAGCCTCAAGGCATTTTGGAAAGAAGCTTATGACCAGGCTCTGGCAGAAGATGAGGTGATTTTCTCCCTTCTGTCCAGCGAGTTTGAAACAGTCTTTTCCAAGGAAATCCGCCAGCGCATGATAAGCTTCAAGTTTCTGGAAGACCGAGGTGGCAAATTGAAAGTCCATTCGACCATTTCTAAAAAAGCGCGTGGTGAGTTTTTAACAGCTCTAATAACTAACAAAGTGACAGAAGTCGAACAGATGAAAAACTTAAGCTTTGCTGGCTTCACCTACCGACCTGATCTGTCCAGTGAACAAGAATTGGTTTATGTTAAGGAAGTGTGAAAAGAAAAATCAAGTCTGATACTATTTCCTCTCAGAATGCTATCAGTGAATTGGTTGGAGTAGATACAAGTGATAAGCAAAATCAGTAGGTAGAGTTCAGCTAAACTACAGTAATTGCTGGAAGGCAAGCAGGACGTCAGACATGCAATCAAAGAGTAAAATTTTAAAAATGAAAAACTATTATAAAAACAAACCAACTCAAGCTTTCTTAATGCTCATAGTTCTTATTTGGTCAGTATACGAGATTGGTGCGACCAGTCTGGCTAGCAATTCAACCTTGACCAAGGAATTCATGCATAGTCGGTATGTTATGGTTTGGCCTATAGTAGATAGAAAGGCGAATCTATACCACTATGCGGAAGAATGGACTAGTGACATTTTGGATGGCATTATGCATCTGGACTATGAGAATATAAAAATGACCTGTTACCCTAGTAAATATGATGATCAAGTTTCCGCTGAATACAATCAGATTCCTAATAAGGAAAATTATGCGATTTCGTTTCCTTTAGACGGGTCGTTGTCCAAATCAAATTTTTCGACATTAGACACTAGATACAATCTAATATCAAAGAATGCAGCTATTGTAGAGAAAAAAACGGGTAAGAATTTTGAGGAATTAACCCATGAGATAGTGCGTGCAAGGGAGGACTTCTTGTCTGCTCTTGGTAAGATGAAAATCCTTCGTTTGGTCTATTTGATTCTTCGTATGATAGTACTGTTGCTATGTATCAGGTTGTCGGGTCAGCAGAGAAAATTGAAAGAGAACGAAATATTGCAGAATGAATAGAGTCCTAATATGATATGGGGGCTATAAGGAGATTCACAAATGACCTTGAAAAAACAATGGAATTGGAATTTAGGTTGTAGTTTATTGCTTGTTGGAGTTCTGGCATCTGCTTTTCTCTTTTATTTATGGGCACAAAATCTTGGTAAATATACCTTACAACCTGGCCAGTCTATTAGTCTGAAAGTCAAACCTCGGACACAAGATGTGGAATACTATTCTGTATTAATTTTGAAGAAAAATAATAATAATAATAAGCTTAAATTATCAGGTTCAGGAGTTTGGTTTGAGATGCATGGCGATATTTTTTATGATGTTGAAGGGCAAAAACTTGTTCGAAGCCATCATTCAGAAGATGCTGATGAAGAGTTACCCAATAATCAAAAAGATATTAAATTAGTGCAGGATGGAATTGTTGTCAGCTACCAGGGGGAAAAAGCTTTTAATGTAACTAATAACAAGTCCTACACGATCACCATCACCAATGTAGACGACAAGACAGCTCACTTTGAAGCTCAAGTGGTGGACAAGTAAGGTAAAGCGTTGGCAACAACTTAGAATTAGCAATCAAGTTACAGACCGACTGCCTAAAGAGCGTGACTACCTGATAGCTACTCTAGCCTCTGGAGAACTCATGTAAGAAGCTTGTACAGCAGGTGGACAATTTATCAAACATGGCAAAAGATGGGATTTCTTATGGAAACCAGATACGGATGAGCATAAAAAATCAAAAGAAGATTTTTATGATTATTTGAAGCGAGGAGAAGATAAAAATGTCGGTACGTAAAAAAATAATAAGCATCCTACTTTTGATAATAACTGCTTTTGTCATTTGGTTGCTCTTTGGGCCTGATGATAAACCTGAACCAGATTTTTCTTCTGCCAATAAAATTGAACTACTGGCAAGTATTCTCGCAGGTAATAACGAGGATATTATCCGAGATGCTGGCTATGGAATTCCGGATGACCCGGTGATTCGGCGATGGGGAATAAATGAACTTAAAATACCTGGTAAATTAAACTTGGATGTGCGCCCGCCAACTAGTTTGGAAGACAGTGAGCTTCTAGTTCTTTTTTCCGTTACAATTAATGGTAAAGAAACAGATGTAGCGTTTTTCTTAGATAAAAAATTGAATTTAATTGATTCGAGTTATGATTCTATAGAGAAAGATGGTACTGGGGAAAAAATTGAAATAGATGAGACTCAAGAAAAAGAGCTACTACATCAGGTTCAAACAGAATTGAATCAGTTCTTTGAAAAAATGGAACAGCAACTAGCTTCTAAATAAGGCGTGAGATATTGCGGACAGGGAAGAGTGAAGCCTTTCTTATAGAGCATGGTAAAACTGTTGAAGAGGAAAAATCAGGAGGCTTTTTTTGACTTTTTAGAAAGAGCGGCTGATATAAATGTTCGTTAAATTCAAACGCTATAAATACCTGATGATCCTGATTCCTTCCTATTTTGCTTATGAACGTTATCAATATTACGCTTTTAAGTGTGCTTATGAACAACTGGATATCTAGTGATTGGATGAAAAAAACAATTATTTGTTTCGTTTAATTTACATAATTGGGGAGAAGTAAAATTTAAAGATGTTTGGAAAACAGAATAGGGAAACTGATACTAAGGTTAGCTTACTTCAGAATTATTTCAAAACAAAACCTGCCCAATCTTTTTTAATGCTCATTGCGCTTGTTTGGTCTTTATATGAGATTGGTGCGACCAGTCTGGCTAGCAACTCGGCCTTGACCAAGGAATTCATGCATAGTCGGTATGTTATGGTTTGGCCAATGGTAGATAAGAAGGCAACTCTTTATCACTATGCGGAAGAATGGACTAGTGACATTTTGGATGGCATTATGCATCTGGACTATGAAAATATTAGAATAACTAGTTTTCCTAAAAAATGGGAGAGTGAAGCTGAAATATACTATACTCTGTCTGAAGATAAGTATGCTGATAGAGTATATTTTTTCTTAGATGAACCAATATCCAGAGCCTATACCACTAGTTTAGAGCAAAATTATTATTTGATTTCAAAGAATGCAGCTGTTATTAAAGAGGAAACAGGCAAAACGGTTGAACAGTTAGGTCAAGAAGTGGGACATGCAAGGGAGGAGTTTTTGTCTGCTCTGGGTAAGATGAAAATACTTCGTTTGGTCTATTTGATTCTTCGTATGATAGTATTGTTGCTATGTATCAGGTGGTCGGGTCAGCAGAGAAAACGGAAAGAAGATGAAATCTTGCAGAATGGATAGAGTCTTGAAACGATACGGAATCTATAAGGAAAATAAAGAATGATAACTTCAGTAATTTTTATTGCTTCTCTATTTTTACTTTTGCGCCGTTTTAAAAGCCGGCGTTCAAGGATTATTATTGGCCTGCTGTATAGTCTGTTTGTTGTCTGGTACGTTCAGGCAATTTTAAACTACGGCAAATATACTCTGCAATCAGGTCAAAGCGTTGAATTAAGAGTGTCTCCAAATACGGATCAGTTAGAGTATAGTTCAGAATTAATGTTAAAAAAATTAAATGATGCTAAAATAAAATTATCAGGTACAAATGTTTGGTCTGAAAAATTTGGGGATGTATTATTTGGGTTAAGTGAAAAGAAAATTATTAAGATAGGCAGTATTGAGGGAGACAAGAATGAGCTTCTTAATAATCAAAAAGATATACATTTAGCAGAAGATGGGATTGTTGTTAGTTATAAAGGAGAAAAAGTTTTTGATGTAACTAACAACAAATCTTACTCCATCACCATTACCAATGTAGACAATAAACCAGCTAAATTTGAGACTCAAGTGGTGGATAAGTAATAATCTTGGTTAGGAGAAGAAATGCTGTGACTAAAAATATGCTAATTTTTATTTGTTTTGTTGTTTTTCTAGTCAGTGGAATTAAACTATATCTGAATTATCAAAGTCAACAAGATTTTCTTCAGATAAAAGAATCTTTCAAACAAGATGACAAAATAGCAGTCTTATAACATTAAATCCGAAGAAGCCCGCTTGTTGAAAATTGTTCAAAATGAGATTGATGGCTTTATGAAAAAAATGTATCAGACTTTGTATAGTTAAGTCTGTGCACTTGATCTTGTCAATAATGCATTCTAAAACCCCTCGCAATTATTTGCGAGGGGTTAGTGTCTTATAAGTTTTCTTTTCTTTTTATAATCTTCTCTTTTTAGTTAAGGGCTGCTAAAAGAGCATCAGCCTGTGCTGAGAGTTCAGCAAGTTTGTCTTCTGCGACAGTCAGTTGTCCAGTTCCCCATGCTTCTGGGTTGATACCAACACCTGTGAATGGTTCTACCACATTCATACGGATGAAAGGCAACAGGCTGCGGTAGTGCTTGAATACTTCATCTGGTGATGTGCCGTTAGCTACAGATGAAACAGTAACAACCTTAGCATTTAGAGCAGATGGGCCAGTTGGGTCTGACAGATCCAGAGCGCGTGAAGCCCAGTCCAAGAGGTTTTTCACTACTCCTGGAATAGCCCAGTTGTAGACAGGTGAGAAAATCCAGATGGCATCAGCAGCCAAAATTTCTTCACGAACCTTAGCAACAGCAGCTGGAGCAGGACTTTCGATGTCTTGGTTGAAGAATGGTACATCTTTGTAATCAAGATATGAAACTTCTGCTTTACCAGCCAAAGCTTTTTCAGCTTGCTCAGCCAATTGGTGGTTGAAAGAACCTTGACGAAGCGAGCCGACGATGAATAATACTTTAGACATTGCATTGTCTCCTTTTTTATAAAATAAAGAGATATTTCTCTTGTTATAATATATGTTACAACATTAATTACTAGTTAGCAATTATTTAGCTCAATTTTTTGAAATTTTTTAGAATGCGAATCAAATCCTGCTTATCGTCTTCTTCGAGAATGGACAGAGCTTGCTGAATATTTTTAATATGATCAGGCAGGGCAGATTCAATTTTAGCTCTGCCTTGTTTCGTCAGGCCAATCAAAAAAGCCCGGCGGTCATTTGGGTCGCAAGTGCGGACAATCCAGCCGTCGCGTTCCATATTTTTGATGACGACAGTCATGTTACCAGAAGTAGCCAGTATACGGTCAATCAGGTCCTGAATGCGCAGCTCTCCTTTGCTGTATAGGGTTTCTAAGACGGAAAACTGAGTAGGAGTCAAATCATGCTTTTTGAAAATTTGGGCTTCAATGGCACGGATAGTTCTTTCTGCCTTATGAAAGACAATCATGGTTTTCAAATCAAGCAGAGTTTCTTTGCTTAAATCGTCTGTAATCTTCATAACAATATTTTACCAATAAATAGTATCATATGCAAGGATATTGCTTTAGAATTTTGTGAATATTCTCATCAAAAAAAGATAGAAAAATAGGAGTATTTGTAGTATAATGACGGAGTGAAATATAAAAATAGAAATAAAGCCTATTTTCCAATTTGGCAGTACCTTATCGGTATTTTTATCGTTCTCAGCGTTCTTGTCTTTTCATTTTTTGCAGTTTTGCAAGTGTCTATGCAGCCGAGACAGTCGGTTAAGGAAGCAAGCAGCCGCTTGGCCAAAGAATATGCAGATCTTGAAAAAGTGGATTCTTTTGCTATCTACAATGGACAAGAATCTTACTACAGTCTGCTTGGCAAGACCAGTAAGGGTGTCGAAAAAGCTGTTTTGATTGCAAAAGATACCAATGAGATACGGGTCTATCGACTGGACCAAGGTGTCAGTCAGGCAGAGGCGGAGAGCATTGCCAAGGAAAATGGAGCAGGAACTATTGATAAGGTGACCATGGGCTATTTTCAGGATCAGCCCATCTGGGAAGTTAAGTCGGGAGGCACCTACTACCTGATTGGTTTTGAAAGCGGACAGTTGGTCAGCAAGGAGGGACTATGAAATTATCAAATCGTGTCTTAAAGATGGAAGAAAGCGTGACTCTGGCAACAGCAGCGCGTGCTAAGGCTTTGAAAGCGCAGGGGCGGGATATTCTGTCTCTGACTCTGGGAGAGCCAGATTTTCCGACGCCTAAGAATATCCGAGATGCTACTGTAGCAGCTGTTGAGGATGGGCGTGCTAGCTTTTATACAGTGACAAGTGGTCTGCCAGAGCTAAAAGAAGCTGTAGTAGAGTATTTTGCCAACTATTACGGCTACACCATCCAGCCTAATCAAGTGACGGTGGCAACCGGAGCTAAGTTCTCCCTCTACACTTTCTTTATGAGTGTGCTTGATCCAGGTGATGAAGCTATCATTCCGACGCCTTACTGGGTCAGCTACGGCGACCAGATTAAGATGGCCGAGGGGACTCCTGTTTTTGTTCAAACCACTGAGGAAAATAATTTCAAGGTTACGGTGGAACAGCTGGAAGCTGCTCGTACTGATAAGACCAAGGTCTTGGTTTTGAACTCGCCGTCCAATCCGACTGGTATGATTTATACAGCGGATGAGCTAAGGGCGATTGGAAATTGGGCTGTGGAGCATGATATTCTGATTTTGGCAGATGACATCTATGGACGTCTGGTTTATAACGGTAATACATTTACGCCAATTTCCAGTCTGTCTGAGGAGATTCGCAAGCAGACGGTGGTCATCAATGGTGTCTCTAAGAGCTACTCCATGACAGGCTGGCGGATTGGCTACGCAGTTGGTGAGCCGGAGATTATTGCGGCTATGAGTAAGATTGCTGGCCAGACGACCTCTAACCCGACAGCAGCGGCTCAATATGCAGCTATCGAAGCTCTGACTGGCAGCCAGGAAACGGTAGAGACTATGCGTCAGGCCTTTGAAGAGCGTCTCAATACCATCTATCCTCTCTTGGCTCAAGTGCCAGGATTTGAAGTGGTTAAGCCACAAGGGGCCTTCTATCTCTTTCCAAATGTCAAGAAAGCCATGGAAATGAAAGGTTATACAGATGTGACCGAATTTACGACAGCAATTTTAGAAGAAGTTGGTGTAGCTCTGGTGACCGGAGCAGGGTTTGGTGCTCCAGAAAATGTTCGTCTTAGCTATGCGACAGATCTGGAAACACTCAAAGAAGCCGTTCAGCGCCTGAAGCAATTTATGGAGAGCAAATAGATCTCTCAATCTTACACTACTTTCGAAGATTTATAAACAATAGAGAAGGATGAACTCAGAGTTCGTCCTTTTCAATTTATTTTTGACTGTACTGGTAATGAGTTAAATAAAATGGTAAAATAATATAGAAAGATATGGAAGCGTTTGTCACTCTAGTCAAAATTAGTAAGATTTGGGTTGGATAAATGTGAACTGGCTTCGTTTAGAATTCAGTTGATGAAGGATTTAAACAATAGTGGGAGGAGAACAATATGAAACGTCGTTTGATTTTCTTATTCTTGCTAGGCGGCCTAGTCTTGCTAGGAGCTTATGTTTTCTTTGATTCAGAGCAGGGGTGGACCACTATTTCCGAATCCAATGGCTATAGTCTGCAAGCCAAAGGCCATCGCTATCGTATCCAATATTATGAGAATGACTCAGCCCGAATTGATTGGTATTTGAACAATTACCAGCCAGAATTGAATTTAAATATGAGAATCCTAGAACGCCCAACTGCCCCCGGTTCTTATACTAAGGAGGAGATAGCCGGACAGGGCTCTGCAAGTTTTTTGATGGTTTGTAGAACTTGGGGTTCTGCAGAGAACAGTCAAAAGTTTTTAATTAAACGTGCATATTATAAGGTTGATATTAAACTTAATAAAAAGATGGAGATAGATACTGAGAAGAGCAGTATGACCTACTGGAAGACGGAAGAAGAGGTAAAGGATGATCCGCTTATTGATTAAATATCAGCTATAAATGCTAGATTAACTATGTATAAGTCACTTTCTGATAGAAATCACCATACGACTTAAAAATTTGAGGAGTATTTAGTTGAAGATGATGGTGTTTCGGTGTATAATATAAGAAGTCCATTAGGTCTAGCCCTGCGTTCTATTCACATGCAGAGTGTTCCTCATGGTCTTTTTACTTAAGTAATAATAGGGATGAAGATTATTTTGTACAAAAGGAGATAAAATGGGTTTTATCAGAAAGGAAATAGGGGAAAGAGAGAAGAAGCTTCTCGAGGATTTTTCTATTGAAGAAAAAGAACTGGCTTTGCCATTTTTACTAGAGGATGAGAAAAGAGGAATTTTTCTCTGCGTCAAGCAATTTCGTATTGGGGAAGGGAAATATCAGGTTTTAGCCATGATTCTCGGTGGTCACTTGCTTGAATTTCGCCTAGAAGAAGAGCGGGCCGATAGATATCCAGTTTGCAATGAGGAAGATCAAAGTGTAAAAGGTCTATCAACAGAAACAATCTCCCAGCTTGTGATTCCCAAGGTTTTAAAAGGACGAGAGGACAAAGTCGTAACAGTGATTCAACATGCCCTGTCGCAAATTAACCCTTATTATGATACAAAGATAAGGGAAGTAAACCACGTGGAGTATAGATAAAGAGGAGATAGGATATGGGATTATTAGAAAAGTGTCTGGATTTTTTACCGACTAGGCGGGCTGTCAGTGACATAGAAGAAGAGATGACTTGGGAGGAAGAATTTTCCCCTAAAATAGTTCATCATAAAGAAGTCAGTAGTAGCCCTCAGAAGGAGACTGAGGGAACAGCGTCTCTTCCCCAAGAAGGAAGTTGGAAGTTCGTGCACGAGATGATTTCTGATGAAGGGGTTGAGCTTTTAAAGAAGGCTGGGATTGATGATGAGCTAGTCTTTGAGACGGGCGATTGGGTCGCCGATCATGATTTGGGGATTTACCTGGTCCTTTATCGCTTTGGTGGCAGAACCAACTGGAAGAAGACTTATAAGCTAATCTTGCAAGGACAGGTGATTGAATTTAAGACTAAGACCATTTTTCATCAGCAGGATTTTTCTTATGAAAATGGGGAATTCACTAAGGGAGTGATTGTTAAAAACGTCTCCGATATGCTCTTGCCTTTGGCTTTCGAAGGTCAACAGCAGCGGGTGCTCCATATCATTCAAGCGGCTCTGTCAGCAGCTAGCCCAAGCTATGATACGGTCATTTACAGGGCGAACTTTGATTTGGTTTAGGAGGGGAAGATGATATATATTACAAGAGATGATGTTTTGACGTGGCTGGACAAACATGAGCCAGTGGCCAATCGTCAGAAGGACATTACGGCTTTTCATAAAGAACTGTCGTTTCGTTTGCAAAGAATGGACTTTCGACCGTCTACCAGTTCCAAAGATCCTCGGAGAGATGTTTGTGAAGACCCTGACCAAGAGCTCACTGTAGCCTTTACTCAGGATGGGGAGGGGAATTATGCGACGATTGACCAGAGTCCAGGAGGTCAGATTCTCAGCGATCAGCGCTTTAAGATGGCTTTGAAAAAAGTCTTGAACTATGATGATGACATGGTTGATCGACTGTTATATGGAATGAAAAATTAATCCTCTTATTCAGAGAGAGTTATCCGCCAGCCTTTAGGAGGCTGGTTTTTTAATTTTTCTGAGATTTAGACTCTTCAAGGATAGCTATTGCAATCGCTTTATGGTAAAATATAGAACAGATGTCCGAAAGATATGTCTTGATTAAAGTGACATTTAGCAACCAATCTAGGAGGCAGATATGATTGATCATTTTGAGATAAAGGTCAGGAATCTACAAATTTCAAAAGACTTTTATACAAGTTTTCTTTCTCCTCTAGGCTACAAATTGGCTTTTAGAAGTAGTTCTCTACTCAGTTTTGTTGCTCCCAACAGCCCACATCCTGGTGGAGATTTTTGGTTGGGAGAGGGAGAGCAGTCTCCGATTCACTTTGCTTTTTTGGCAGAAAACCATGAGCAGGTTCAAGCTTGTTATGAGGCTGGTTTAAAGGCAGGGGGAAAAGACAACGGTGCGCCAAATTATCGGGGGAACCTTTCATCATATTATGCAGCCTTTGTCTTGGATCCAGATGGTAATAATGTCGAGGCAGTCTGTCATAAAGAATAAAAAATAGAAAAGAGAAAAAACGTGTCAAAGAAAATCGTAACAATTATTGATGTGAAAAATTATGTTGGTCAAGAAGTGACCATCGGTGCTTGGGTTGCCAATAAGTCAGGTAAGGGTAAGATTGCTTTCTTGCAGCTGCGCGATGGTTCAGCCTTTTTCCAAGGGGTGGCCTTCAAGCCTAACTTTATCGAGAAATTTGGCGAAGAAGAAGGATTGGCGAAGTTTGATACGATTAAAAAGCTTAGCCAAGAAACTTCTGTCTATGTGACAGGGGTTGTCAAGGAAGACGAGCGTTCAAAATTTGGCTACGAGCTGGACATTACAGACATCGAAATCATTGGTGAGTCAAATGACTATCCAATCACGCCAAAAGAACATGGGACTGACTTCCTCATGGACAACCGTCACTTGTGGCTGCGTTCTCGTAAGCAAGTGGCTATGATGCAAATCCGCAATGCCATCATCTACGCTACCTATGAATTCTTTGACAAGAATGGCTTTATGAAGTTTGACAGCCCAATCTTGTCAGGTAATGCAGCAGAAGACTCTACTGAGCTGTTTGAAACCGACTACTTCGGAACTCCAGCATACTTGAGCCAATCTGGTCAGCTTTATCTGGAAGCAGGTGCTATGGCTCTTGGTCGCGTCTTTGACTTTGGTCCTGTATTCCGTGCCGAAAAATCAAAAACCCGCCGTCATTTGACGGAGTTCTGGATGATGGATGCAGAGTACTCATACTTGACGCATGATGAGTCACTCGACTTGCAAGAAGCTTATGTTAAAGCCTTGATCCAAGGTGTGCTTGACCGTGCTCCTCAAACTCTGGAAACGCTGGAACGTGATGTAGAACTTTTGAAACGCTATATTGCAGAGCCTTTCAAGCGTGTTACTTATGATGAAGCGATTGATCTCTTGCAAGCGCATGAAAATGATGAGGATGCAGATTATGAGCATCTGGAGCATGGGGATGACTTCGGTTCACCGCATGAAACATGGATTTCAAACTACTTTGGTGTACCAACCTTTGTCGTTAACTACCCAGCAGCTATCAAGGCTTTCTACATGAAGCCAGTTCCTGGAAATCCAGACCGTGTCCTTTGTGCAGACTTGCTTGCTCCAGAAGGCTATGGCGAAATCATTGGTGGTTCTATGCGTGAGGAAGACTACGATGCCCTTGTTGCTAAGATGGAAGAGCTTGGTATGGATACTTCAGAATACGAATTCTACCTGGATCTTCGTAAGTATGGAACAGTTCCGCACGGTGGCTTCGGTATCGGTATCGAGCGCATGGTAACCTTTGTAGCAGGAACCAAGCATATCCGTGAAGCCATTCCATTCCCACGTATGTTGCATCGTATTAAACCGTAAAATGATTCAAACGCCCATGTGGCGTTTTTTCAGCAATGAACTATGAAATAATCCAAATATAGAATTTTAGAGAAAGAAGAGGTAGAGATCATGTGAACAGCAGATTAACAAGTGATAAAGGATAGAAATGAAAAAACACTTGTTAAAGGAGAAAAAATGTTTAAAAGAAGTTATCGGAAAAATATCGGTCTTATGGCCGGAGTAGAATTTTTTGCTTTTCTAGGCATTACTAGTTTTTGGATTTTATTTCTAAGTCAAAACGGCATGTCCCTTTGGCAGATTGGCCTTTTGGAAAGTATTTTTCATGCGACCAGCGTTATTTGTGAAATTCCTTCTGGGATGTTGGCGGATCGCTTTTCCTACAAGACTAATCTGTATCTGAGCCGGATAGCTGGGATTGTGTCTTCTGTTCTCATGTTAGCTGGGCAGGGAAATTTTTTGGTTTATGCACTGGCTATGGTGATTAGTGCTTGGTCCTATAACTTTGATTCGGGGACAAGTGCGGCCATGGTTTATGATTCATCTGTGGAGGCCGGCCTCAAGGAACATTATTTATCCATCTCCAGTTTTATGTCTGGGGTGGCTGAGGCGACTCGGTCTTTGGGAACGGTCTGGGCTGGATTTTTTGTCCACGGACAATTGCATCTGACCTACTATATCATGATTGGTACCTCTATCATCGTTCTTTTCTTGACCTGGATGCTGAAAGAACCTAGTGTCAAAGCAGAGAAAGCGGAACGTCTGACCATGAAAAAGATTATCTGGGCTGTCAAAGAGGAGTTGCAGAGAAATCCCAGCCTTTTTATCTGGATGATTCTGTCCCAAATCATTGGAACACTGATGTGTATGTTTTATTTTTATTATCAAAATCAATTGCCTGATTTAAAAGATTGGCAGATTTCGGTAGTCATGCTGATTGGCAGTGCTTTGAATATCTTGGCGGTCTATCTGGCGAGTGTGATTGGAAAGAAGTATTCTGCCTTAAAACTTTTTCCTTCAGTGGTTCTTCTAACCGGAGCAAGCTACCTGCTGTCCTATTTTGGAACTCCGATCATTTATATTTTGATTTATCTAATCAGCAACGCCTTGTATGCACTCTTTCAGCCGATTTTTGATAATGATTTGCAAAAGCAGCTGCCAAGTGAAGTACGGGCGACCATGCTCAGTGTTTATTCTATGATGTTCAGCCTGAGCATGATTGTCATTTTCCCTGTGACGGGCTGGTTGATTGATTACTTCGGCTTCGATTGGACTTTTATAGCTTTGGGCACCTTTTTATTAGTAGTGACACCATTTTTGCATTTGGGATTAAAGAAAATAAGCCAGAACTTACAAGAAGTCTAATATCAATGTTCTCTTTCTGATATTCAGAAGGAGAATATTTTTTACCCTTTGAAAATTATGGTAAAATAAATACAGTTTAATGGAGAAGTAGGCGGTATGAAAGATTTATTGAAATATTTCAAGGGCTATATCAGAGAGTCTCTTCTTGGACCCTTGTTCAAGCTCTTGGAGGCCAGTTTTGAACTGTTAGTTCCGATTTTGATTGCGGGGATTGTGGACGAGACCATTCCTAGACACGACAACTCCCATCTCTACTGGATGGTTTTTCTTTTGATGGGCTTGGCTGCGCTGGGCGTGGTGGTAGCAGTTGTGGCCCAATATTATTCGTCAAAGGCGGCAGTGGGCTTTACTCGTCAGATGACAAGCGACCTCTATCAAAAAATCCTGCGTCTGCCCAAGGCTAGTCGGGATGAGTTGACGACTTCTAGCTTGGTGACCCGGCTGACGAGCGACACCTATCAGATTCAGACGGGAATCAATCAATTCCTTCGTCTCTTTCTTCGGGCGCCTATCATCGTTTTTGGCTCTATCATCATGGCCTTTACTATCAGTCCGGTCATTACCTTGTGGTTTTTGCTCATGGTGGCAATTTTAACGGCTATTATCGTCTTCATGTCTCGTCTGATGAATCCTCTCTACGCTAAGATTCGCCAGCTGACAGACCAACTAGTCAATCTGACGCGTGAGCAGCTACAGGGCATGCGGGTTATACGAGCTTTCGGTCAGACCCAACGCGAGGTTCAGACCTTTCGCAATCGCAATGAGCTCTATAAAACCTGGCAAATCAGGACGGGAGCTCTGGCTAGTCTGATTAGTCCTCTGACCTTTCTCACAGTCAATGGTACTCTAATTGCTGTGATTTGGCAGGGGAATAGCTTTATCGGAAAGGGCTTGCTGACCCAGGGGATGCTAGTAGCCTTGGTCAATTATTTATTGCAGATTTTGGTGGAATTGCTCAAGCTAGCTATGCTGGTCAATTCTCTCAATCAAAGCTATATCAGTGCAGGTCGTATCAGTCAAGTCTTCGAGCAAGCAGAAGAAGATGTCCTGCAGGAATTAGTGCAGGAAACAGCTCTGCTGGATCAAGCCGTTAAAGTCCAGCAGGTTAGTTTTTCTTATCCAAATGCAGCTAGTCCAGCCTTGACTGGTCTGACTTTTGATTTGAAAAGAGGTCAGACTTTGGGGGTTATTGGTGGGACAGGTTCAGGTAAGTCTACTCTGGTTCAGCTGCTGTCTCATCTCTATCCTGTGGCTGCTGGTCAGTTGACCATCTTTTTCCAAGGACGCAGTCCTAAAAATCTCATAGAATGGCGGTCTTGGATCAGTCTGGTGCCTCAGAAGGCGGAGCTTTTTCAAGGAACTGTTCGCTCCAATCTGACCTTGGGCATGTCAACCAAGCCAACAGACGCAGACCTATGGCAGGCTTTAGAGATTGCTCAGGCAGCGGATTTTGTCTCTCAGAAGGAAGGTGGCTTGGATGCGACTGTAGAGGCCTTTGGTCGGAATTTTTCTGGCGGTCAGCGTCAGCGTTTAACCATTGCAAGAGCTGTCTTGCGGAGGGCGCCTTTCTTGGTTTTAGATGATGCGACCTCAGCTCTGGACTATCTGACAGAGGCTAGGCTCTTGCAGTCTATTAAGAATGAATTGACTGAGACCAGTCTGATCTTGATCTCTCAGCGGACCAATAGCTTGCGCTCAGCAGATCAAATCTTAGTGCTGGATAAGGGAGAACAGGTGGCTCTTGGTCGCCATGAGGAACTCTTAGCTAGCTCTGCTATTTACCGAGAAATCCATCACTCACAGCATAGTCAAGGAGAGGAGGGCAAGCATGAAGCATAAGACATCACCTAGCAGCTTGAGGCGTTTGACTCGAGATTTGCTGCAGGCGCGCTGGCTCTTTCTCCTAGCTAGTCTGGGAACGGTGGCTCAAGTGGCTCTGACTGTTCTTCTTCCAGTTTTAATCGGAAATGCGGTTGATAGTGTTCTACTTCCTCAAGCGGACCAGCATTTGATGCCGATTTTGGGTCAGATGCTGTTGGTTATCTTAGCCAATACGCTGATTCAGTGGTTCAATCCCTTGCTCTATAATCAGCTGGTCTATCGCTATAGCCAGCAGCTCCGACAAGGTGTCATCAAGAAAATTCATTATCTACCTTTGGCTTATCTGGATCGGCAGGGAACAGGCGATTTGGTTAGTCGGGTGACGACGGACTTGGAGCAGCTCAGCAATGGCTTGCTTATGGTTTTTAATCAGTTTTTTGTGGGTTTGCTGACCATCTTAGTCACTATCATTAGCATGGCCCGGCTGGACTTTTTCCTCTTGCTTTTGGTTCTGCTTTTGACGCCCCTTTCTCTTTTCTTAGCGCGCTTTATAGCTAAAAAGAGTTTTAGCTTTTTCCAACGGCAGACACAGGCGAGAGGAGCACAGACCCAGCTGATTGAGGAAAGTCTGACCCAGGAAAGTTTGATCCAGGCTTTTAATGCTCAGGAGCAGTTTGATACAGCTTTTACTCGCAGTAATCAAATCTATGCAGACTATTCGCAGGCGGCTATTTTCTATTCTTCAACGGTCAATCCTTCGACTCGTTTTATCAATGCCCTGATCTATGCTTTGATTGTAGGCTTTGGGGCTGTCCGAATCATTCAGGGAACAGGTTTTACGGTTGGGCAGCTGGTAACTTTTCTCAACTACGTCAACCAGTACACCAAGCCTTTCAATGATATATCGTCAGTCATGTCGGAATTGCAGAGCGCTTTAGCTTGTGCGGAGAGGATTTACAGCGTTTTGGACCAAGAAGAAATAGCAGAGTCTGGTCAGGAAATCCTCCAGTCGGAAGATGTCAGAGGACAGATTAGCTTTGAGCATGTGGCTTTTGGCTATGAGCCTGGCAAAGAGCTGATTCAGGATTTGAATATAAGGATTCCAGCAGCTAGCAAGGTCGCAATTGTCGGTCCGACCGGTGCTGGCAAGTCAACCTTGATTAATCTCCTCATGCGCTTTTACAATGTTGATAGTGGTCTTATTTCTTTAGACGGTATTCCCATCAGTCATTACACCAGAGCCTCTTATCGTCAGCAGTTTGGTATGGTACTGCAAGAGACTTGGCTTAAGACGGCGACCATTCATGATAACATAGCTTTTGGCCGGCCAGACGCCAGCCGAGAAGAGGTCACTGCAGCTGCCAAGGCGGCAAATGCTCATTTCTTTATCCAGCAGCTGCCTCAGGGTTATGACACCTATCTGGCGGATGCTGGGGACTCACTTTCTCAAGGTCAGCGGCAGCTCTTGACCATTGCCCGTGTCTTCCTGGCTGTTCCTAAAATCCTAATCTTGGATGAGGCGACTTCCTCCATCGATACCCGAACAGAAGTCTTGATTCAGGAGGCTTTCAGCAAGCTCATGGTGGGACGGACTAGCTTTATCATCGCCCATCGTTTGTCCACTATTCAAAATGCGGACATCATCCTCGTCATGGTAGACGGCAATATCGTCGAACATGGTAATCACCAAGAGCTCATGGCAGCCAGAGGTGTTTATTACCAAATGCAGACGGCTCAGGAGTAGAAGGGGAGCTTTATTAAAGTTCACAGATTGATGCTAAACAAAACTAAAAGAGTTGGAAATTCCAACTCTTTTTGCTTATAATTCAACTTCTTCGAACCCTGTCTCCGTCAGTTTATAAATCTTCTGGCAGACTTCTTTGAGAAAGATTCGGTCGTGGGAGACAGCGATGATGGCGCCAGGATAGGTCGCCAAAAGCTGGCGAACCTGAGGCTGAGAGGTGGGAGAGAAGTTGCGGGTTGGCTCGTCCAGAAGGAGGACATTGGGGCGGTCTAAGACTAGTTTGAGCAGGAGGAGCTTGGCTTTTTGGCCACCAGAAAGCTGCTCAATCGGGTGGCGGGCCTCGTCGCGAGTGAACTGGAGACTAGCTAGATGCGTCAGGATTTTCTCTTCCTGAGCCTTGTCACCAGAGGGAGCCAGAAAGTCTAAAGGACTGCTCTCATCAGTCAGCAAGTCACCATAATGCTGGGGCATGTAGCCTACTAGCATGTCTGTCCGCTCACGCAGGATTTTCCATATTTCCTTAAGCAGAGTAGACTTGCCTACACCATTAGCACCAATCAGCCCGATTTTTTCCTGGCCGCAGACTTCCAGAGTCAGGTTCTTTGCCAGTTGTCGTTCGTCTGTTTCCAGTTTCATTCCTTCTAATTTCAGGATTCTTTTGGTCAATGGCAGAGCTTCTATGTCTGAGAAGTGAAGGCTGATGGCATCTTCCTGTGTCGGAATTTCTGTTATTTCAGCACCTGCCTTTTCAAATCGTTTGCCCTGTGAGAGGACGTTTTTCATCTTTTTGGCTACCAGTCGACCTGCAGTAGCGTCATGGGTGTTTCGTAAAGTATGCTCCACACTCTGCTTAACCCGTCGGTGTTTTTCCATAGTCTTAGCATGTTCTTCCCGCTCTTTTCGTGCTAGTTGCCCTTGTTTTTCAAAAGCCTCCTGACGCTGCTGGCGGTAATTTTCATAGTCCAGACTCTTGACACTGGTTCTAGCTTCCTGTTTCTTTTTGATTCGCTCCAGATGAACAATCTTGGTCGCAGCTTGAGCGAGAAAGTGTTCGTCGTGAGAGACGAAAAGGACCGTTCTCTGGCTGTGGCTGATAAAGCTTTCCAGCCAAGTCAGAGTTTCGAGATCAAGGTCATTAGAGGGCTCATCAAGAAAGAGAATGTCCCAATCACTGGCTAGTTTCTTGATGAGTTGGACTTTGAGCTTTTCTCCTCCAGATAGGCTAGAGAGCTGCTGCTGACTAGCAAAACGCTGGCTGTCAAAGTTGAGCTCCCCAGCATAGCGGTAGAGCTTGTCATAGTCCAGTTCTGTCTCAAAATCTGCAAAGAAATAGTCATTGAGCGTTAGTTGGGCATCCTCTGAAGGCAACTGCTGGGGCAGGTAGACAGCAGCAGTATAGGACTTATCAATCTGTCCGCTGTAGCTGACATAGGAGCTGACCAGTCGCTCGTCTAGCAAGAGCTTGAGCAGGGTGGATTTGCCATTGCCCTCCTCACCAATAATAGCGACCTTGTCTCCTTGATTGACAGTCAGTGACAAATCTTTGACTAACTCTTTCAGGTCTTTTAGATGGGTAATGGTTAGATTTCTTATTTGAAGCATAGATGTCTCCTTCGTTTTATAACACAAAATACAGCCCTGCTTTATTTAGCAGAGCTGTTTTTAGTTGCACAAAGCAGACACAGGAGTGTCTAAGTAGGATTATTCGTTTATAGGCTTCCAGCTTACACTGTCATAGGAGTGACAGGATTGACCTAAAGATAAGCAAATAGAAGCTAGAAAGCACAAAAAACGAACATCCCGCGGATATGCAGAAACATGACAAAATCTACTAAATAAAGTTTCCTTTAAAAAATAGACTTAATTTTTCATGTCTCCGTGTACCTCCGAAATAGTTCTGTCTTAAGTCTAGCAAAAGATAGCAGATTCGTCAAGCGCTTTCAAATAAATAAAAATTTTTATAAACTCTCTAAGAATATTGATTTCAAGGCTTTTAAGCTGATTTTGATATATAATTTTTTAATTATATAAAAATTTGACATATAATAGAAAATTATATATAATCGTCTTGTATATAAAAATTATATATATAAAATGATTATACAAATAGGCCTAAAATTTGTAAAAGATAAGAAGAGCTGGAATGAGATAGATTCCAGTCGTCATTTTAAATTGTATCTAAGGAGTAAGAAATCATGCCAAAAACGTTATTTCTCTGGCTTTTGACAGTCCTAAGCTTAGGACTGGTAAAAACGCCTCAAGCTAAGACGATGGAGCAATCTTTGAAGTCTAACACGGCGGTCATTCAGATTAGCCAAAAAATTCAGGACCATGTCAAGAAAGATGATGCGACAAGGGTGGCTGTAGAAACTGTGACCTTTGATTAGATGATGCAAATCATTGCGTAAGAAAGGAGAAAGATATGTTAAGAATTTTTATCCGAATGGTATACAGAAGTATCGCCTATGCGATTGTTGAAGCTAAATAGAAAGGAAATATCATGAAAAAATCATTTATTCTAATTCTTTTAACGATTATAACTCTAGGACTCTTCCGACCAATTACAGCCTTGGCTGAGGAGCAGAAGTTGCCGTCTGGTACGGACCGTGACAAAATCGGTCAGAAAATCCAAGACTTTGTCAAGGAACATGAAAAGACAATGGCCGGTATGGAGACTGTTATCTTTGACAAGAATGGTACAATTTATCAAGGAAATTTCGGTTATATGGATAAAGAAAAAGGCATCAAGGCCGATGACGATAGTGTCTTTGAATGGGGATCTGCTGGGAAGCTAATGGTCTGGGTATCGGTCATGCAGCTCTGGGAAGAGGGCAAGGTTAATCTTGAAGAAGATATTCGCAATTACCTGCCTGAGGGATTTCTCAAGACCCTCCGTTATGACAAGCCCATTACTATGTTGGATCTAATGAACCATCAAGCAGGCTTTGAGGACTCTTCTCACGCTTATCTAGAAAATAAAGGGCAGAATATTGAACAAATCCTTGCGATCAATCAGCCAGCTCAAATCTATGAACCAGGCACTATGACTGGATACTCTAACTTCAGTACGGGACTGGCAGCCTATATCGTTGAGCGAATCTCCGGTCAGAGCTTTGCGAACTATGCCCGCAAGCATATCTTACAACCATTAGGTATGAACAAAACATCTCTTTTAACTGGCTATATAGATAATGATTACGTCCTTGAGAAACGGAAGGAAGAGATGACTTATGATATCAATGGTAAATCTCTAGGTGTGAATTACATGAATATCGGTCTTTACCCTGTCGGTCTTACAGCGAGTACCATGGGTGATTTTCAGAGATTTGCCCAAGCACTTTTGAAGAAGGAGAAGCTTTTCAAGCATGCTGAGACTTGGACTACCCTTTATACGGCAACTTCGAATTATCCGGGAACGGATATGCCGCTCAATATGCATGGCTTCTGGACCCAAGAATATGGCACGCCTCTTGTCGGTCACGGTGGCAATTCCTATGGTTTTTCTTCTTATCTCTTGTTAGATTTGAAAAATGGTATTGGTATGACCATTATGACCAATCAAGGGCATGAAGAGGTCTATAATTACGATATGCCAGCTCTTGTCTTTGGAGCTAAGAAAAAGACTCCGCAGGAAACTTTCGACAAATTTCCAGCGGGAAATTACCGATCAGCAAGATATTATGAAACAGGCCCCCTGTCTTTCACTAGAATATTCCCACGTACCAGTTATGTTACAAATTCAGCTGATAATAAATTTTTGAACGGTGATTTTGCAGTAGTCAGTGAGCAAAATGGAACAGCAAAAGTAACATATGCCTATGGTGATTCTTTCAAAGTAAAAGATATAGACGTGATGAGAGATTGGGCGGTATTGATTTCCATGGTAGTAGGAGTTATCTATGCTTTACTTCAGCTTTTGGTGCGAGGCGGTCTCGATCTTTTCCGACTAGTATTCAAAAAAAATCAGTCTAAAACACCTAAAGAACTTCGTATATGGACCTATCTGACTTCCCTAGCAGCAGTGGGAGTTGCTGTCAATTTCTATTTCCTTTTCTTAGCTTTAGGAGCAAGTGACCCTAGCTACCTTTCTAGTTGGCGCTACATGGTCTTTGCCGGTCTGGGATTGATTCTGGCTGGCTGTGCAGTCTTCCCACTTCTGACCAAGGCAAGAAAAGGATTGAGCAAGAGCCGACTTTTCCTGACTGTCTTGACTAGTCTGTCAGCTCTGGTCATCGTTGCCAATATTCTCTACTGGTCACTTTATCAGTTCTGGGCGCTGTGATAAGTTGCCTGCCTTTCTGAAGGGATGCGGGCTTTGTCTACGTGATTTTGTAAGGAGAATCGCATGAAAAAATCATTTATTCTAACACTTTTAACGATTATAACTCTGGGACTCTTCCGACCAATTACAGCCTTGGCTGAGGAGCAGAAGTTGCCGTCTGGCACGGAGCGCAGCCAAATTGGTCAGAAAATCCAAGACTTTGTCAAGGAACATGAAAAAACAACAGCTGGTTTGTCGACGACGGTCTTTGATAAGGATGGCACCATCTACAAAGGAAACTTTGGCTATATGAACGAGGAAAAGAAAGTCAAAACGGATGATAGCAGCGTTTTTGAATGGGGATCAGTTACCAAGCTGACGGTTTGGGTCTCCGTCATGCAGCTCTGGGAAGAGGGAAAGATTGACCTAGAGGAAGACATCCGCACCTATTTGCCAGAGGGATTTTTAAAAAAACTTCGCTATGACAAGCCGATCACTATGATTGACCTCATGAACCATCAGGCGGGATTTAGCGAGTCAATTCAGGGCTATAAGGAAGAGACAGGATTGACAATTGAGGAAAGCTTAGCCAATAATCAGCCAACCCAGTCCTACGAACCCGGCACCATGACCAGCTACTCAAACTTCTCTGCCGGTTTGGCGAGCTATATCGTCGAGCGAATCTCCGGACAGGACTTCTCTACCTATGTCCATGAGCATATCTTCCAGCCATTAGAGATGAATGATACAGCTATGTCTTCAGATTTGAAGGATAATCTTAAGGTTTATAAGAAGCGAATGGAGGCCTTGTCCTATAGTGCAGATGGTCAGACTTTGAAGGGGACTGCCTATTTATACTCAGCGCTCTATCCAATGGGAAATGCTGCCTCTACCATGGCTGACTTTCAGAAGTTTGCCCAAGCGCTTTTGAAGAAAGAGAAGCTCTTTCAGCGAGCTGAGACTTGGGCGACCCTATACACAGTGACCTCGACCTATCCAGGGACAGAGCTGCCGCTCAATATGCACGGTTTCTGGGCTACAGAGTTTGGCATGACTGTTGTCGGCCATAGCGGTAATACCTTGGGGTATTCCTCTTACATCCTGCTAGACTTGAAAAATGGCATCGGTATGACTGTCATGACGAATCAAGAACACGAATTCGCCTACAACCATGAGATGCCGGCTTTGGTCTTTGGACCTAAGAAAAAGACGGACTCAGCCACCTTTGACAAATTCCAGTCTGGAAATTACCGATCTGCTCGCTACTTTGCCAGTGGTCCTATGTCTATCTCTAGAAGCTTATTCCTTTATACTCGTTTTGTCAAGAAATCCGAGGACAATCCACTTTTGAGTCAGGATTTTTCAGTAGTCAGTGGCAGCGGAGATAAGGCCAAGGTGACAGCTTCCTATGGCGATAACTTCAGAGTCAAGGATAGCGAAATTTTGGCAGACTGGGCCATGCTTATTGCAGCGGTAGTCGGAATTGTTTTCAGTATCATTCTCTTTTTGGTACGGGGTGGTTTAGATCTTTTCCGATTGGTATTCAAAAAAGGCCAGCCTAAAACACCTAAGAAACTTCGGATTTGGACTTATCTGACCTCTTTAGCAGCAGTAGGAGTGGCTTTAAATTTTTATGGCCTTGTTGCAGCTTTTCTAGCAAGTAATCGTAGTTACCCCTATAGCATATGGCCTTATATAGTCTTTGCAGTTCTAGGTTTAATCTTAGCAGGATGTGCCATCTATCCGCTCTTTAGCAAGGCTCGAAAGGGACTTGGCAAAGGTCGGCTCTTATTGACAATCATGAAGAGTCTATCTGCTCTCGCTATCGTAGCTAACATTCTTTATTGGTCGCTCTACCAGTGGTGGGCGATGTGATAAGTTGCCTGTCCTCCTTCGGGAAGGTGGGCTTTGTCTGCATAATTCTGCAAAGGAGAATCGCATGAAAAAAATATTTATTTTTACACTGCTAACTATTTTAACATTGGGGCTTTTTCGCCCAGCCACTGCGCTAGCTGAAGAGCAGAAGTTGCCGTCTGGTACGGAGCGCAGCCAAATTGGTCAAAAAATCCAAGACTTTGTCAAGGAACATGAAAAGACAACAGCCGGTATGGCAACAACCATTTTTGACAAGGACGGGACTATTTACCAAGGCAGTTTTGGATATATGAACAAGGAAAAAGGCATTAAAGCCGACGACAACAGCGTCTTTGAATGGGGCTCAGTCGGGAAACTAGCTATCTGGGTCTCTGTCATGCAGCTCTGGGAAGAGGGTAAGATTGACCTTGACGAAGACATTCGCACCTATCTGCCAGAGGGATTTATGAAGACTTTGCGCTACGACAAGCCCGTTACTATGACAGACCTCATGAACCATCAGGCCGGCTTTGGCGAGTCTACCCATGCCTACAAGGAAGATAAGGGCTTGTCTATTGAGGAGATTCTGGCAGTTAATCAGCCAGAACAGTCCTACGAGCCCGGCACCATGACAGCCTACTCAAACTTTTCTGCTAGTCTGGCAGCCTACATCGTCGAGCGAATATCTGGTCAGGACTTCTCAGCCTATGTCCATGAACATATCTTCCAACCACTAGGAATGAAAGACACTGCTCTATCAGCCGACTTTAAAGAAAATCCAAAGATTTACCAGAAGCGGATGGAGCAAATCTCTTATCGGGCGGACGGGACATCTATGGGAACTAGCTATTTTCATTTAGGACTTTACCCTGCAGGGAATGCCGTCTCTACTCTGGCTGACTTCAAGAAGTTTGCCCAAGCGCTTTTGAAGAAAGAAAAGCTTTTCAAGCACACTGAGACTTGGACAACCCTTTACACGGCAACCTCGAATTATCCAGGAACGGATATGCCGCTCAATATGCACGGTTTTTGGACACGGGAGTACGGCACGACGCTTGTTGGCCATGGAGGAAACTCAACTGGCTACTCATCTTATATTCTGCTGGACTTGAAAAATGGTATAGGTATGACTATTATGACGAATCAAGATCATGAGTTGGTTTATAACTATGAAATGCCAGCCTTGGTTTTTGGACCTAAGAAAAAGACGGACTCAGCCACCTTTGACAAATTCCAGTCTGGAAATTACCGATCTGCTCGCTACTTTGCCAGTGGTCCTATGTCTATCTCCAGAACCTTGCTTTACACTCAGTTTGTTGAGAAATCCAAGGACAATCCGCTTTTGAGTCAGAATTTTTCAGTAGTCAGCGGTAGTGGAGACGAGACTAAGGTAACAGCTTCCTATGGCGATAACTTCAGAGTCAAGGATAGCGAGATTCTGAAAGACTGGTCCTTGCTTATTTCAGCGGCAGTCGGAATTGTTTTCAGTATCATTCTCTTTTTGGCACGGGGCGGACTGGATCTCTTCCGCTTGGTCTTCAAAAAAGGTCAATCTAAAACACCAAAACCTCTTCGTATCTGGACTTACCTAACTTCTTTAGCTGGAGTAGGTGTGGCTATAAACTTCCTCCTCCTCTTTAACACATTTGCTACCAGTGATCTGACCTTTTTAGCTAGCTGGCGCTACATTGTTTTTGCCGGTCTGGGATTGATTCTGGCTGGCTGTGCAGTCTTCCCACTTCTGACCAAGGCAAGAAAAGGACTGAGCAAGAGCCGACTCTACCTGACTGTCTTGACTAGTCTGTCAGCTCTAGCTATCGTTGTCAATATTCTCTATTGGTCACTTTATCAGTGGTGGGCATTGTGATTATTTTCTTGTCTTTTCTGGGGGAATGGACAATCTTGTGAAGGAATATCTCATGAGGTAAATCGTTTGATTAATTCTTTTTACAATCTTAAGGTTAGTGATTTTTCAACAGGAGCTGAAGTACAATAGCTGTCTTTTATACAGAGCGCGGCTAAATGAGGCAAAAAATCTAGGACCTTATCAGACTACAAAAAGCAAGCAGATAAAATCAAACCATTTAAAGGAGAAAATTCGATGACTAATGAAACAAGAAGCAAACCACAACCAAAACTAGTCTGGCCATTTTTGGCCTGGAACTTCGGCTGGACTTGGGGATTTATGTTGCTAGCTATCATTCTCAAAAATCTCTGGCCGGAAAATCCACCCGTACTTTATCTGACTCTGGAAGGCCTCCTAACGAGTCTCAGTATGTTCGGACCGGTGATAGCAAGCCTAATAGTGCTGAAAATAAAAGGCTTCAAAGCCATCTGTTCCTTTATCTTCTCAAGCAAGAAAGGGACTTGGCTCTATCTCCTACTCTTCAGTGGAGGTCTGACTGTGACTTTTGCATTAGCTTCCGGAGGCAAGTTGGTAGACGGGGCTCTGCTTTCATTTATTGGATCCTTTATCTACCTTATGACTTTGGCTGGCGGCATGGAAGAGCCTGGCTGGCGAGGCTTTCTGCAGCCGGCTTTGGAAAAGAAGTTCTCTATGCTTATCGCCTCCTTGATAACTGGACTAGTTTGGGCTTGCTGGCATATTCCTCTCTGGTTTTATGACCGCTTTTATGATCGAAGTCAGAATCCCTTTCTAGTCTATATCATTGTAACTATAGTCCAGTCTATCTGGTTTGCTGCACTGCATAAGAAGACGAAATCTGTCCTTGCCTGTATGATTTTCCATGCCCTACTAGATATTCTGATAGAAACTTTTGTCGGCATCAACCTAGCTGATAAGTTTGATTTCTCTCAGGTTAACTCCCTCTTTTACCTTGGCGGCTTGGGCATTCTGACCCTTTACAGTATTTATCTCTGGTATCGGGCGGATAAGGAAGAGAAAAACGCATGATTAAAAAACAAGAATAGCCTGATTCTAAAATTAAAAGGAGACTGTACAAATTATCTGACCTTAGCTCATATGAATCTTTGAGTCGAACAGAAAGGAAATGCTATGAAAAAATCATTTATTCTGACACTTTTAACGATTATAACTCTAGGAATCTTCCGACCGACCGCTGCTTTAGCTGACTCGCAGAAGCTGCCGTCTGGTACGGACCGTAGCCAAATCGGTCAGAAAATCCAAGACTTTGTCAAGGAACATGAAAAGACAACGGCCGGCATGGCAACAGCAGTCTTTGATAAAAACGGAACCATCTACAAGGGAAATTTTGGCTATGTGGATAAGGAAAACAAAGTCAAAGTTGACGATGACAGTGTTTTTGAATGGGCTTCAATCACTAAACTGACGGTCTGGGTATCGGTCATGCAGCTCTGGGAAGAGGGCAAAATCGACCTAGAAGCAGACATCAAAACTTATCTGCCAGAAGGCTTTCTCCGCAATCTTCGCTATGATAAGCCTATCACCATGCTGGATCTGATGAACCATCAGGCTGGTTTTGATGAAATGCCACTCTACAAAAAGGGAGACAAGAGCGACTTGGAAGAGCAGTTCCGTGATTACCAGCCTATTCAGTCCTTTGAGCCGGGTACGACGACATCATACTCTAACTTCAGCACGGCTTTGGCATCTTATATCGTGGAGCGGATATCTGGGCAGAAGTATGCAGACTATGTCCATGAGCATGTTTTTGAGCCACTGGACATGGATCGGACTGCTATCTTGCCTGACTTATCGAACAACGCTTATGTACAGGAAAAGCGCAAGGAGGATAAGGGCTATGATGACCAAGGTAAGCTCTTGGGAGATACACCATTTAAGCTCTGGATGTACCCAGTCGGAGGGGCTGTGGGGACTCTAGGAGACCTGCAGAAATTCGCCCAGGCCTTGCTGGAACGTAAGACGCTCTTTCATCATCCAGAAACTTGGACCGAGCTTTACTCAACAACCTCTACCCACCCTGGTACGGATATTGTTCGTAATGCTCATGGCTTTTGGGCCAGTCACTACGGTGTTACCTTGCTGGGACACAGTGGTAATGCTGATGGCTTTTCTAGCTATCTCTACTTGGATCTGAAAAATGGCATCGGCCAAGTCATCTTAACCAATCAACTGTATGAACAAGTTTACAATGTTCAAATGCCGGAGCTGATATTTGGCAAGATGCAGACTGTCAGCGAAGCTACTAAAAAGCAATTCAAGCCTGGCTCTTACCACTATCTGAGAAGCTATAATAGGGGGCCACTGTCCTTCATGCTCATGATTCCCGGGGCCATCCAAAAGATTAACAAAGTCTCAGATCAGCCGGATCTGCTGAGCACTTTCTGGACTATTGACAAGAGTCAAGGTGCTGACCGCCTCGAATTCGGTGTCCTTAATGCAGAAAGGATTTCCGATTCAGTTCTCTTTAGGCATTATCTAGTCGTGTTTCTCGGAGGTTTGGCACTCGTGTTTGCTTTTGGAAATGTCTTGATTAGTTTTCTGATTGGCAGTTTCCGTCTTATCCTGCGTAAAGCTAAAAGTTCGGCTCCGCGCTCTTGGAAGGTCTGGAATTACCTGACTTCTCTAGGAATGATCCTTTTTGCAGGCAATCTTATTCTGCTTTTACTGGCTGCCATGAACCAGGACTACTCAATTGTTCAATCTTGGCGCTATATGGTCTTTGCAGGTTTGGGACTATTCTTAGCAGGCTGTGCGGTTTATCCGCTCTTTAGCAGGGCTCAAAAGGATCTCGGAAAAGGTCGCCTCTTCCTGACGGTTCTGACTAGTCTATCTGCCCTAGCTATTGTCGCCAATATTCTCTATTGGTCACTTTACCAATGGTGGGTGATGTGATATAAGTTGCTTGCCTTCCTTTGGGAAGGCGGGCTTTGTCTGTGTAATTCTGCAAAGGAGTATCTCATGAAAAAATCAGTTATTCTCATACTTCTAACTATTTTAACATTGGGGCTTTTTCGCCCAATCACTGCATTGGCTGACTCTCAGAAGCTTCCTTCGGGCACAGAGCGCAGCCAAATTGGTCAGAAAATCCAAGACTATGTCAAAGAGCACGAAAAGACAACAGCCGGCATGGCAACTGCGGTATTTGACAAGGACGGCACTATCTATCAAGGAAACTTTGGTTATATGGACAAGGAAAACAAGCTCAAGGCCGATGATGACAGCGTCTTTGAATGGGGCTCCGTGACCAAACTGACCGTCTGGGTCTCTGTTATGCAGCTCTGGGAGAAAGGTAAGATTGACTTAGAAGAAGATATTCGCACCTATCTGCCAGAGGGCTTTCTTAGAAATCTCCGGTATGACAAGCCTATCACCATGCTAAATCTGATGAACCATCAGTCTGGATTTGATGAAGCCCCTCTCTATATGCAAGGGGGCAAAAGTTTAGAGGATTTGCTGCTCCAATATCAGCCAGCTCAGTCCTTTGAGCCGGGAACAACGACAGCTTATTCCAACTACAGTACGGGGTTGGCGGCCTACATTGTGGAACGAATTTCTGGGCAATCTTTTGTTGATTATGCCCATGAGCATATCTTCCAGCCTCTGGGCATGGAGAGAACGGCTATAGCTCAAGACTTGTCTGACAATGCTTACGTTCAAGCCAAGCGCAAGGAAGTAAAAGGATATACGACAGATGGCAGCCTGTTAGGAGATGCACTTTATGAAGTCGGCCTGTATCCAGTTGGTCGAGCCACAGGAACATTGAGTGATTTTCAAAAATTTGCTCAGGCTCTGCTAAGTCGTAAAACTCTCTTTACTCGGTCGGAGACTTGGGACAAACTATACACCGGCACTTCCTATTATCCTGGTACAGACATCGTTCGTAATGCTCATGGCTTCTGGGCCAGTGAATTTGCCGTTACAGTGCTAGGGCACGGAGGGAATACAAATGGTTTTTCCAGCTATCTCCTGCTGGATCTGAAGGATGGTATCGGTCAGGTAATCATGACCAATCAAGGTGTGGAAGAAATTTATAATGATGGCATGCCAGAATTGATTTTCGGAAAACGTCCGACAGCCAGTGCAGAGACTCAGAAAAAGTTCGAACCAGGCTATTATCAAATTCTTCGGAATTTTAATCAAGGTCCGCTTTCTTTGTATCAGCTCTTTCCAGGTAATATGCTTCATATGAAGAAGCCGTCCTCGGAGCGAATGGATCATTTGTTTTGGACTATTTATAAAAGTGGAAATGGCAAAACGCGAATCGCTACTCCGGTCAGTGATTTTGAGAAAGTCCCTGACTGGGAAATCTGGACTAGGTTTGGGTTGATTGCTTTGGCAGCTCTAAGTGTCGTTTATGCTTTGGGCAATCTACTTGTGCGATCTGTGCTAGTCCTTTATCGACTGGTTTTTGGAAAAGAAAAAAGCAAGCAAAATCGAACTTGGAAATGGTGGCACATCTTGACAGCTGCAGGAGTAGTGGCCGCGGCTTGCAATTTACTGATACTCCTGCTTAGCTCAAGCACTACGGATCTCAGTATCATCGCTCAGTGGCGTTATATGGCTTTTGCCGGTCTGGGATTGTTCTTAGCAGGATGTGCGGTTTATCCGCTCTTTAGCAAGGCTCGAAAAGGTCTCGGGAAAGTCCGCCTCTTCTTGACGGTTCTGACCAGTCTATCTGCACTCGCTATCGTAGCTAATATCCTCTACTGGTCGCTTTACCAATGGTGGGTGATGTAGTTTAAAAATTATGAAACAAGAAAAGAGCCGGCTTATAAGCTGGCTCTTCGTTTGGTTTTATACATTCAGTACCTTGTCCAAGAAGTCTTTGAGACGTGGGTGCTGCGGATTGTCAAAGATTTGGTCAGGCTTGCCGTCCTCTAGGAATTCACCATCAGCAGTAAAGATAACGCGGTTGGCTACTTGACGGGCAAAGCCCATCTCATGGGTCACAATCAGCATGGTCATACCTTGCTGGGCCAGATCCTTCATAACGTTGAGAACATCGCCGACCATTTCAGGGTCAAGGGCAGAAGTAGGCTCATCAAAAAGCATGATGTCTGGATTCATAGCCAGACCGCGAGCAATAGCTACCCGCTGCTTCTGACCGCCGGACAGGCTGTCAGGGCTGGCATCAGCCTTATCAGCCAAGCCAACCTTTTCCAAAAGCTCCATCCCCAGCTTATTTGCTTCGTCTTGGGTCAAGCGCTTGTGCTCAACAGGAGCAAAGGTGATATTTTCCAGAACAGTCATGTGCGGGAAGAGGTTGAAGTGCTGGAAGACCATACCGATATTTTCACGGACCAGATCCACGTCAGTCTTTTTGTCCGTCAAATCAAAGCCATCAACCGTGATGGTTCCGCTAGTGACTTCCTCTAGCAGATTGAGACTGCGCAGAAAGGTTGACTTACCAGAACCGGAAGGACCGATGATGCAGACCACATCGCCCTCGTAGAATTTAGCAGTAATCCCCTTTAGGACTTCGTTTTCCCCGTAGTATTTATGAAGATCGTTCACATCGATTTTTAATTTTGCCATTACTTAATCCTCTTTTCTAAGCGTTTTGCCAAGCGGGTCAAGAGCGTGATAATGATGAGATAGAGCACAGCTAGGATAGCATACATCCGGAAACTCTGATAGTTGCGGGCGATGATGTCTTTACCCGTTTTGAAGAGCTCGGCCAGTCCAATAGCTGAGACAATCGTTGTATCCTTGAGTGCGATGACAAACTGATTGACAAAGTTTGGCAGCATAATCTTAGTTGCCTGTGGCAAGATAATCTTGCGCATGGTCTTGGAGTAGGAAATCCCCAAGCTGCGGCTGGCTTCCATCTGTCCAACAGGAACGGCCTGGATACCTCCACGGACAATTTCTGCGATATAGGCGCCAGCATTAAGAGAGAGGGCGATGGTTCCTGCAACGAAAGCATTGATTGGGCTTTGTTGGCCAGTCATGGATTCGATTAGGTTAGGAATACCCCAGAAGATAAAGGCCGCCACAATCATCAGCGGAATACCACGAATGACATCAACAAAGATTTCTGCAATCCAGCGCAGCGGTTTATAAGGGCTGACGCTGAACATACCAAAGATAATCCCGATGACCATAGCAATCGCAAATGAAATCAGTGCCAAGGCAATCGTCACCCCCAGACCTTTAAGAAGTTCTTGGTAGTTGTTTTGCAGCAAGCCCCAAATAGTTGACTCATCTACTGTGGATTCCTTTTCCTCGCTAGCCAGATACTTGTCTAAAATCTCTTGGTACTTGCCGCTTTCTTTGAGGTTGGCCAGTCCATTGTTAAACATCTCAATCAGCTCAGGATTGCTGCCTTTTTTGACTGCGAAAGCGACTTGGCCGCTTGGCGTCCCTTCAATAGGTGTTTTAAGTTTCTTACCTTGTTTGATAGCGTATTTGACAACGGGCTCATCATCCATCACAGCTACGACGGAGCCAGTATTAAGGCTGTCGTACATGGAAGCTGCATCTGAGAATGTTTTGATAGAGTAGCCGTACTTGCTCTTGTTTTCCTCAAGGAAAGTCTGAGAAGCGGTACCAGTTTTGACACCGACTGTCTTGCCTTTGAGTTCTTCGTAGGACTTGATATTGCTGCTGTCCTTGACTGCCAAGATAGAGTTGGCTGTGTAGTAAGGGTCAGAATAGTCAAAAGTTTTCTTGCGAGCATCAGTGACAGACATGCCGGCGATAATTCCGTCAGCCTGACCGGTCTGAACGCTATTAATAGCTGCATCAAAGCCAGGATTGGTGACTTCCACAGTAAAGCCTTGGTCTTTGGCAATAGCCTTAATCAGCTCCATGTCAATACCAGTGTATTGGTTGCTGTCATCTTGGAAGACAAATGGGGCAAAAGATGAGTCGCTGGCAATGATGTATTTGTCTTTTGTCGGACTAGCTTTTTGACCGGCAGGAGTAGAAGTCTCTGGGACGGCGGAGTCAGAGCTGCCTTTAGAAGCCGTCCATTTATTAATGATTTCATCCAGACTGCCGTCTTCCTTCATCTGCGCCAAAGCTTCGTTAAACTCAGTAACTAAATGCTCGTGCTTGCTGCCTTTTTTGACACCGAAAGCAAAACTTCCAACAGCCTCACCCTTCATAGAAATTTTCAGGTTTTGGCCTTGATTGATGGCGTACTCAATGACAGGCTGATCATCCATCACTGCATCGACATCACCAGCAGAAAGGCTGTTATACATCAAGTCACCCGTGTCAAAGGTTTTGAGGGTGTAGCCGTACTTATCCTTGTTCTTCTCAAGGAAACGCTGGGCAGCTGTTCCGGTTTTGACACCGACTTTCTTTCCTTTCAGTTGTTCATATTTGCTGATGGTGTTTGCCTTGGTCGTCGCGATAACGACCTTAGTGTCGTAGTAAGTATCAGACATGGTAAAGACTTTTTCACGCTCGCTTGTCTTGGTCATGCCAGCCATGATGGCGTCTGCTTGACCAGCTTGGACGGCATTGACAGCTGCATCGAAGCCTGGGAAGCTCATGTCAATGTCCCAGCCCTTGATTTCTGCGACCTTGTTGATGATATCAACGTCAATCCCCTTGTAAGTCTGATCAGAATCTTTAAATTCAAATGGTGCGTAAGCAGTATCGGATACGATTTTGATCGTATCTGCCTGGGCTGTCGCCCCTAACGCAAAAAATGGAAATAATGTTAGCAAGACTGCTAAGAATTTTTTCTTCATTTTCTTCCTCCTTTTTAGCATTCTAGCATTATAGCAAAAAATCACTGATTAGGCAAATTTCTCCTATTTTTATGTTAGGTTTTCTGACATAAAAACCCTGTGTTTTTTGTAAGAAGAACCGTAACTTTTCTTTGTTCTTAGAGTAAAGTCTGCTATACTGGAAATGAATGAAAGCAAGATTAGAATGAGGTTCTTATGAAAAAATCACGTATCTTGGACGGAGTCAATCAAGCTCGATTTGTCCCTCCTTATATTTTGTCTCTTTTACTGGCAGTTGTTTTCGTGCAAGGGGGTCAGCAGTTAGCTTATTGGGCTTTGGAGCCAATTTCGGCTGTCCTCAGTCTTTTTCTAGGTTTTTTAGGTCAAGGCGGATTCTTTGAAATCTTCTTCAATTTTGCTCTGCCTTTTCTCTTATTTGGCTTTGTATTTATGATACTGGCTCTCTTTCTTTGGGTGCGCTGGGCTGAAGGACGACCGCTCTCGACTCTGGGCTTTGTTAAAAAAGGAAGCTTGGTGGAGCTAGTCAAAGGACTGGCAGTAGGTTCTCTCCTCTTTAGTCTAGTCGCTCTGCTTATGCTGTTGAGCGGAGCTGGCTCTTTCGAATGGGGACAGCTGACGATGGGGCCTTTCCTCTATATCTTGATTTTGCTTCCGCTCTGGATGATTCAGGGCGGGGCCGAAGAGTTAGTGACACGCGCTTGGCTGCTGCCAGTTGCTGTCAAAAAGACCAATCTGCCCATCGGTTTGCTGACTTCAAGCCTGCTCTTTACCCTCTTGCACCTAGGCAATTTAGATATTGGCATTCTTCCCATTGTTAACATTGCTTTATTTGGACTCTTTGCAAGTCTCTATTTGCTCCGGACGGACAATGTCTGGGGGATTATAGGACTTCATGCTGCTTGGAACTTTAGCCAAGGAAATATCTATGGTTTCAGCGTTAGTGGTACGGGTGTGGACGCGGCAGTCCTGAACTTTATCCCTAAGTCAGAATGGAGCTGGCTGACTGGTGGAGCTTTCGGCGCTGAAGCTTCTATTCTTAGCTCGTTCATTCTCTTGATGGCCGTGTTTTACTTGCTTTTCAAGATGAAAAAAGATGGCAGTTTGACAGGGTTAGTGGGAAAGATGTAGAAACAGTGTTAAAATAAAGAGCAGTTTTATTTTGCCTAATAATATGCTAGAATTGGGTTATAAAAGTGAATTTGAGGGAAGAGTCAATGAAAGAAATTAAAAGCGATATTTTGATTGTTCAACAATTAGCGTCAGCTATGAAGACTGGAGGAGATGCCCTAGCTAGTGTTTCAAATGCTTCCAAGGATGAAAAGACTAAACTTTTGGGAAATGATTCTGCGCATCATGCAATAGATCTTTCTCAAAGTAAAGCCAAGGATATTTCGTTGGCCATTCAATCAGCTTGTACTAATATCAAAAGTGTGGCTGAGCAATTTCAAGCAGTTGATGAGGATAGTGTTGGAAGGTTTCGTTTAATTGAAGGACAGAATCGTGAATAAAGAGAAGAAACTTGATGAACTGAGAGAAAAGGAAGCGGGCTTGTTTTTGCAGGAGGAAAGACTGCTGAGGGAAAAAAGATTGTTAGAGAACCAAAAAGAAAATTTCGATTGGTATCGTTCAGAAGCGCAAACTCAACTTTGGGATTCATTCGAGTCTTATCCCTCTTCCAGAATTTTTTTTGAACAGTTATATTCAGAAGCGTTTCATGAATCGAATATTGTTTCTGAGAGTTTTTTAGATGATTTGGATGAGATTAATCTTCAAAAGCGTAAGCTAGAAGATGATTTGAATGACATTTATCATGAACGTATCAGAATCAATCAAACGGAGGATAAAGTAGATGGGAATTGAAGTTTATTGCGGAAGTTTAGATTCGCAAGTTGAGAGTACTACAGCTATGACGAAAAGCCAGTTGGATAGCTATAAAGAATTAGGGATTTCTCTCGAACAAGTGGAAAATTCGGTCTCGGACTTATCTGGTAAAGCTTATGATTCCTTTAGAGCTTTTATCACAAGTGTCATTATTCCATTAAAAGAAACAGGGATAGCATTGGCTGAAGCAACTCAGAAAGATGTTAAGTCTCTTCCAAAAGAGTATCGTGCACAAGTTGCAGATGAGGATTTACAAGAGGATAAGCTAATAGAGGATATTCAGCATTATGACCAGCTTATTGCAGCCAATCAAGCTTCAATAGATACCATTGAAGTTAACAAGTCAACTAGTTCGGGAAACTTTCAGAATCTACAGCGTCTACAGAGTCTGCAGAAACTTGGAGATACCTATTCTGCAGCTCGAGATAAACTTCAAGAAAAATTAGATAAACTCAGAGTTTTTAATGCTAGTTCTCCTGAAATATTTGGAGATATTGACGCTTTGGCGCAAGCAATTGATACTGGTGTGGGGCAGCTAGCCAGCTCTTGGGATGCTAATACAGGGACCTATAGTATTCCTGCAGATTTATCGTGGACGACAGTAGCGGGAGAACTAAAAGCAAATCGTGATTTTGCTAAGAAATATCAGATTGAGCGACCACAAAATCTTTCATGGAAGGAATACAATTCTTATATCACGGGACTGCACAAACAGGCCGAAGAGTTGAAGAAAGTTGATGGCTGGGATGATGCGGCTGTAAAGAATTATATCAATCAGGTTAAATCAAGCACAGCAAAACTTCAGACAGGCCAAGAGTTCTACAATAAACGTGACGAACTATATGCTCAAACAAAGGAAGTAGGATCTGACGTCTACACAGGCATGTATGTAGCAAGTAAGATGAGTTCCAGAGAAAAATTAGAATTAGTTCTCAAACATTTAGGAGCTGAAGTAGATGAACATAATTTCATGCATTTAACCAGTGCTACTCATAAATTTTCTGACAAAATGCCACCTCATGGAGACTTTTTGATGTATTTTAGAAAAGATGTAATTTTGACTTTTAAGGACAAATCGCTTAAGGAAGATAAATCTGGCTTAGGTCAACAAATTCACCTGTTCCGCTATTATCTTGATCGTCAAGCAATTTATTATATTCGAAATAACTATGAGGGAGCTAGTGATTATGAAAAGCTTTTGGCGTACGGTGAAGAGCAAGGGCTTACTTTTGATTATACTACGGGAGCTAACTATCATAATCGTTATGATAAAGATACAGATGTTTTTAGACGTCCTTACAATATGAAAGTTCAAGTTCCTCAAGAAAACACTTTTGATCAAGAAAATGATTTCAATAATGCTCGAATGGTTGAGTTTATTGTAAATCTAGAAACAGGAGAATTTGAGACACAGTGGGATGCCTATGATAAGCATAAGCTGCCTAATGGTAGATATGATTCCAATCCAGAACATTATACTTATGATGAATTGCATGAAATTGCTAATACAGAGTCCTTTAACTATGGTCCATCTAAAGGGCATAATAAACCAAATAAAGGAATTTATGTTGGCCAGCATGATAGATTGGATGTTACACAGCCGGCTGATTCTGAACTTAGACAAAAGGCCAAGAATATCTTTAAATCGGAAAAAGATTTGGGCAAAAAGGGCGGTCAGTATGCAGATATTGTAAAAGGAGGAGGACATAAAGATTATGAAGCTTGGCAAGAAAGAACAAAGGGTATGTCCGAAGATGAAAAAGTGGCAGAGTATAATAAATATAAAGAGTATGCGAATAAGTTTGGTGCTACTCCTGGTTATAGCGATTATTCTAATAGTAAGGACTATGGTTGGGACCACTAATAACGCTCTGGAAATTCTTGAGCAGAAACGCTTTGTGTTAGTTCAAAATCCCGAGTCTATAAAAAGTAGAGGCAATCATTATGGCAAAGGTTTTGATCTATATGATAAAAAATTTTTTAATCCTAATCAGGCTGCTATAAAAGATAATTCTATTTACGGAGGAGCTAATAACAGTAATGCAACAGAATTTTTTATAAGAATGAAAAACTTTGAGTTCTCTTCTGCACTCTTAAATTCGAATTTTACAACTGATGAAATAAAAAAATCAAACTATCAAATTACTCGCTCACCTGAATCGCTAGTGAATAAATCTTTATTAAAAGAAAAATATCCACCCGAGTTTGAGTTACAATATATCTACAGGGAAGAAGAACAGTTTTCAAAGGTGCGCATCACATACAACAAAGATTTTCTGCCAACCAAGATAGAATGGTATTACAAAGGTGAGGAAGGGCTTAAATGGTACACTTGGCGGACTTATTCTTATCCCTTCAAGAATAAGGCGGAATTTGATAAACGGTTAGATGAAGAAATAGCAAACATTGAAGAGATTACTAGAGAAAACGAAGGGGACTGATAGATTTTTCTAATTTATTATTTAGTAATATAGCGTCAATAGGTGAGGAAGTGAGAAGGGCTAGAGTATTGAAGTTGATAAGACAACTAAAATAGTTCAGACCATCCTCTTTTGCTCACCCTAAAATAATATGCTATAATAAATTAAAATGAGGAAAGGAATAATTATATGTTTAAATCTCGTATGTTGGATGATATCAAGCAATCGCGTTATATTCCGCCGATTTGGTTGGCTATCTTGATTGCTATAGGTTTTGTTTATGTAGGTCGTTTTGCTGGAATGTTCGGAATGTTTCCGATTGGGCTTGTTATTGGTATTTTGTTCCGTGCGACAAACCCCGCTGGAGGCCAAGCAGCACTTATGGAATTTTTCCGTCACTATAGTCTATTTTTTGAACTATTTACTTTCTTCTTTATCGCCCTAGCAGTCTTTCTCTGGGTTCGATATCGTGAGAAGCGTCCTTTTTCTAGTCTGGGATTTTATAAACAAGACTGGTTCAAAAATCTCCTCAAAGGCTTCCTTATTGGAGCCGTTCAGTTTTCACTGGTTGTTGTCTTGCTCTTGGTAACGGGGACAGGCAGTCTGAAATTAGGTCAGCTTAACTTGCAGTCTTTGATTTTTGTCCTAGCTATCATTCCTTTCTGGATTCTACAAGGCGGAACAGAAGAACTAGTGACGCGTGGTTGGCTTTTTCCAGCAGTTAGTGCTAAGTCAAATATCTTCATTGGTATCTTGATTTCTAGCGCTCTATTCGGGGCACTGCACCTCTTTAATCCTGGCGTGACCATTCTTTCTATTGTCAATATCGTGCTAGACGGTATCTTTGCTTGTTTCCTTATGCTCAAGTATGACAATATGTGGGTACTGGCTGGTATGCACGGTGCTTGGAATTTTGTGCAAGGAAATATCTATGGTATTCAGGTCAGTGGCCAAGGAGCATCTGCCTCAATCTTGAACTATAGCCCACAATCATCTGTGGATTTGCTGTCTGGTGGAGCCTTTGGTGCTGAAGGATCTATTTTTGCCACTATCGTCCTGATTGGCTGCATTGCCTATCTTTACTGGTCATTAAAGAAAGAAAATCGCCTGCCTCAGGAGCTGATTTTTAAGAAATAACCATTTCGCCCAGTTGAGCTGGGCATTTTTTATGTCTTTTAAAGAGATGTGTGACAAGGGACAGACGATGGTAGAAGCGTGGCCATTCTACCTACACCCAAATCCAGAGAAAATAGGGCAAATATGGTAAAATGATAGAAGCACAATTTAAGGAATAAAAGATGATTAACAGAATAACAGATAATAAATTTGAATTGGTTTCTAAGTACGAGCCTTCAGGAGATCAGCCCCAAGCTATCGAGCAGCTAGTGGACAATATTGAGGGGGGCGAGAAGGCCCAGATTCTCATGGGGGCGACGGGTACTGGTAAGACCTATACCATGAGTCAGGTTATCGCTCAGGTCAACAAGCCGACTCTGGTTATCGCCCATAATAAAACGCTGGCCGGCCAGCTTTATGGTGAGTTCAAGGAGTTCTTCCCCAATAACGCTGTGGAATACTTCGTTTCCTACTATGATTATTACCAGCCTGAAGCCTATGTTCCTTCCAGCGATACTTATATCGAAAAGGATAGCTCGGTCAATGACGAGATTGACAAGCTCCGTCACTCAGCGACATCAGCTCTCTTGGAGCGTAACGATGTGATTGTCGTAGCTTCGGTCTCTTGTATCTATGGTCTGGGATCGCCTAAGGAATACTCCGATAGTGTGGTTAGCCTGCGTCCTGGCCTAGAGATTTCCCGTGACAAGCTGCTTAATGATTTGGTTGATATCCAGTTTGAGCGCAATGACATTGACTTTCAGCGGGGGAAATTTCGGGTTCGTGGTGATGTGGTAGAGATATTCCCAGCTTCTCGGGATGAGCATGCCTTTCGAGTAGAGTTTTTCGGAGATGAGATTGACCGGATTCGTGAGGTTGAAGCCTTGACAGGACGAGTCTTGGGTGAGGTGGACCATTTGGCCATCTTCCCAGCTACTCACTTCGTGACCAATGAAGACCACATGGAAGTAGCTATTGCTAAGATTCAGGCCGAGCTTGAGGAGCAGCTTGGTATCTTTGAGAAGGAAGGCAAGCTTCTGGAAGCTCAGCGCTTGAAGCAGCGCACAGAGTATGATATCGAAATGCTGCGCGAGATGGGCTATACGAATGGAGTTGAGAACTATTCTCGCCACATGGATGGTCGAAGTGAAGGAGAGCCGCCTTATACCCTTCTGGACTTTTTCCCTGATGATTTCTTGATTATGATTGATGAGAGTCACATGACCATGGGACAGATTCGGGGTATGTACAATGGCGACCGCTCTCGTAAGGAGATGCTGGTTAATTATGGTTTCCGCCTGCCGTCTGCTCTGGACAACCGTCCGCTGCGCCGGGAGGAATTCGAGAGCCATGTTCACCAGATTGTCTATGTATCGGCTACGCCGGGCGACTATGAAAATGAACAGACGGATACTGTTATTGAGCAGATTATCCGGCCGACTGGGCTTCTGGATCCAGAGGTGGAAGTCCGCCCAACTATGGGGCAGATTGATGATCTCTTAGGTGAAATTAATGCCCGTGTTGAAAAGAACGAACGGACCTTTATCACAACACTGACCAAGAAAATGGCGGAAGACTTGACGGACTACTTCAAGGAAATGGGTGTCAAGGTCAAGTATATGCACTCAGACATCAAGACCTTGGAGCGGACTGAGATTATCCGAGACCTGCGCTTGGGTGTCTTTGACGTTCTGGTTGGGATTAACCTGCTGCGCGAGGGAATCGACGTTCCCGAGGTTAGTCTGGTGGCAATTCTTGATGCAGACAAGGAAGGTTTCCTCCGCAACGAGCGTGGCCTGATCCAGACCATCGGTCGGGCAGCCCGCAACAGTGAGGGGCATGTGATTATGTATGCGGACACCATGACCCAGTCCATGCAGCGCGCTATCGATGAAACTGCCCGCCGTCGGGCAATCCAGATGGCATATAATGAAGAGCACGGCATTGTACCGCAGACCATCAAGAAAGAAATCCGCGACCTGATCAGTGTGACCAAGGCTGCCTTGCAAGACAAGGAAGAAACAGTCGAAATCGAAAGCCTCAACAAGCAAGAACGCAAGGACATGATTAAGAAACTGGAAGGTCAGATGCAAGAAGCTGCCGGACTTCTGGACTTCGAGCTGGCCGCACAGATTCGAGATATGATTCTGGAAATAAAGGCGATGGATTAGAAAATATAGTTAGCACCAAAGTTGCAAGCTAAGCTCTTAATTGCTTCTCTAGTCAATGAGTCACTATGTGAAAAAAAGTTAGAGAAGTTTAAGTGGGGGAATTGAAGTGAAAAAGGATTTAATTAAACTAATATTTATTTTCTTTATTTCAATTTTTGTCATAGGCATGTTACCTATAGTTCAATTTATTTGGGCATTTATGCCGACAAAACTTGTTACAAAAGAGGAAAAGCAGCATATTGAATATGTTGTGAACACAGCTTTTGAAGATAATTTAGGATTGAAGGTTAAGAACATAGAGATTCCAACTTGGGTTAGCCATGTTTCTTATGAATATGATGTAAAAGTTCAACTGACAGAAGGCGCAAACAAAATTTTAACAGATAAGTTAGAAGAAGGGACTTTTTCCTATTACGCTAATAGTGACGATGAACCATCTTCAATACTAAAAGATCTTATATTTTCTTCTGTCTTAGATACAAATTCTCATCCTATGTTGAATACCTTATATTTTGATAAAGAGTCTGTTCTAAAGACAGTGAAATTTAAGGAGCTGAGAACAGATTTAGATTACGATGTAACTGATGACCAAAAAGGGTTTTATCGTGATTTGGTTCAAATTAAAAAAGAACTAAAGTATAATCCCAAGACAGGGAAGTATGAAGCATCGGCAGAAGAAATAAAGGATTTGAGAAAAGATTTCATTCGTTTATCGGAAAATTACGAGGTTCTGTTGTTTTTCGATCTATATCTGGAAGGAGATATTCCTGAAGGTGCGAGTTTAAGTGACTATATTGATTTTACTAGCTTACCCAAAAATGTTTATGTAGTTGTTTGGGGAGAAAATGGGAAATTAGATAGCAATGGTTTTCAGGCAGAATAATTGAGATTGATTTATTCAAGGAGGAAACAAATGGTCATCACAATCAAAGCAATGGAAACAGCTGAGGAGATAGAAGGAAAATCCCGAGTTCATTGGCAGACATGGCGAGAAGCTTATAATGAGATTTTGCCTGCGGAATTTCAAGAGCAGATGACTTTGGATAAGTGCCGATTTTATAGTCAAAAGTATCCTGAAAATACCTTGATCGCCTTGGATGATGCTAAAGTGGTTGGCTTTGTTAGCTACGGTGATTTTCAAGATTCAGCTACGATAGCGGGTGAAATTTTCGCCTTGTATGTCTTAAAAGATTATTATGGCAAGGGTGTAGGACAGCAGTTAATGCAGGCTGCTTTTGCTGCCTTGGATGGTTATCAAGAGATTATATTATGGGTTTTAGAAGATAACAAACGTGCCATCGCCTTTTATGAAAAAATGGGTTTTGTTTTTGACGGCGAGGAAAAGGTCATTGACCTAGGAAAAGCCGTGAAAGAAAAACGGATGGTTTACATTAGAAACTCTAACAGTTAGTTTGGAAATAATAGATATATTTTTAAGGAGCACCACATGCGTTATGCACTTTTACTCCGCGGCATCAATGTCGGCGGGAAAAACAAGGTCGTTATGGCTGATTTGAAGAAAGATTTGGCTGGGTTGGGTTTTGAAAATCCAGTTTCCTACATCAATAGTGGCAATCTTTTCTTTGATAGCGAGGAGCAGGAGGAGAGGATTCGGGAGAGCTTGACTGCTTATTTCAGTCGGTCTTACGATTTTCCGCTGCCTTTCGTCCTTGTCAGCTCTGCCATGCTTGAAAAAGAAATAGCCAATCTTCCTGCTTGGTGGCAGGATGAAACAGCCTTTCGGTGCGATGTTCTCTTTTATCTGCCAGAGGTAGACAGGGAAAGCGTTCAAGAGTTAGCAGGCAGTTGGGCGAATGACAAGGAGCAACTGCATTTTGGGCAGACGGCTTTCTTTTATAGTAATGCTGACCAAGCGGACTATCTCAAGTCCAACTACCATAAGAAACTTCTCAAATCTAGTTTCTACAAGCAACTAACCATCCGAAACGGCAAGACCTTCCAGAAGATTGTGGAGTTGGTGAATGAGAAGTAAGACCAAAAAGAAAAATAAAAACAAAAGAAAAGTAAAAGTTCAGGGGAATAAGTTTAGTCTTTGGTTGGAAAAACATCGGGTAGTAGAAGCTTTTTTAAATTTTTTAGTCTTAATAGTTGTTGCGATTGGTGTGGGATATTTAACTTTTGGTAATGAGAGCATTCCTGCTCCACTTCGTCATTTTAATTATATTAGTCCTTTATGTGTAAACTTGCTCCTCTTGGTGCTTATTCCTTATTATTCTCGATTTGGTAGCTTGAGAAAAGAAGGATTTACTTCTCTGAAGATTTTAGCGGAAGCATTTCTTTATCTGAACGGGCCGGTTTTCTTAATCCATTATTTTATAGGAATTCGATCAAAAGATGGAAAACATTTTGCATCACCTCTAATCAGTTTGAATCCTCGCTATGTTTGGTTTCCGATTGCTACCTATCTAATCTTTTTCTTCATTCCAGCGTTAACGATGTTGATTTTAAAACATAATGAAAAAAAGAGGAAAAAACATGACCAAAGAAAATCTATCTAAGTTTTTTTCATTTAAAACACTCTATCTGGCCTTGCTAACCTTTGTCATTCTTCATTTGATTTTGTTACCTTTTGGTCTATCCTTTACTCCGGTTTTGTGGAATAGTTGGTTTTTTATTCTTTGTTTGACCTTCTTTATCCATCCTTGGATAGTCTTTTTTAGGACAAGAGATTTTCACTGGTATCACCTTATTTTTCAATTATTCAGTGGATTGGTGGCGCTTTATCTTTGGTTTTCGGCATTCTTTGCTTTGTCAATTATCTCGGATCCAGCCATTCCCATCAATATAGACTATCATATACAAGATAATGAAATCATCATTGTCAGAGGTTTTGTGGTCCATAGTACCTATGAACATCATGAATTGATCAATCTCTTCATCATGAAGTCAGAAGTGAAATATAACGAAGATATGTTTTAATAACTTAGAAAGTGAGCAAATCCATAGCCCGTTTTAGATCTAGTCATAATCTCGAGAAGAGGAAAAATTATTTTGAAATATTTAAATGTGTTTAGAATGGCTTATCTTGCCTTGTTATCCTTTGTCATTTTCCATCTTATTTTATTAACATTTGGTTTAGCATTTATTCCAACTTTGTGGAATATCTGGTTGCTTTGTCTTGGTTTAACCTTGTTGTTGCATTTATGGGCTCGATTTTATAAATCAAGGATAGATCAAAAGCGTCATCTTATTCTAGAGCTTCTTAGTGCTTTTGTAGTTTTTTTGTATCTGGGGTGTTTCACTTTTAGCTTTTTCTTTTATAGAAGATTCACGCATTCCAATTACAGTAGATTTTAGAATAGTAGATAGAGAAGTTATCATCGTTAGAGGAACTTTACTTCATGGTTATCGTGAATACCATGATTTAGTTAATCCTTTTATGATGAAGTCAGAAGTGAAATATCGAGATGAATATTAACAAATAGAAAGCGAGTGAATCCATGTCACGTTCCCAAGAAACAATTCTAACAAACATCTGCCTTGTTGAAGATAAGGCGCGAGGTAAAGTCCTAATGCAGTATCGCTCTCCTGAGCGCTATCGTTGGTCTGGATATGCTTTTCCGGGTGGTCACATTGAGAAGGGTGAGTCTCTCCATGATTCAGTTGTCCGTGAGATTTTAGAGGAAACGGGTTTGACTATTACTCATCCGAAATTGGTCGGAGTAAAGAACTGGCATACGGATGAAGGGATTCGCTACATCGTCTTTTGCTACAAAGCGACTGAATTTTCTGGTCAGATTCATTCGACAGAGGAGGGCGAGATCTCTTGGGTAGACAAGGAAACCCTGCCACAGCTGGACTTGGCCTACGATATGTTAGAACTCCTGCGTATGATGGAAGATGAGGAACTGTCAGAATATTACTATCATGAGCGTATCGAAGCCGGTTGGCGCAAGAGTATGTATTAAAAAATGTTTCCTTTTGTGTCTGAAGTGCAAAGATAGAAAGGTGGATGACTGTCATGATTTCATTATGGATTGCTATTGTTGCATTTTTTCTTTTGGGCTTAAACCATTTTTTTCCTTCTAGAAATGCTGGATTCGGTTTGAGATTTCCATTTGCTTTTCATACTTTAAAAGGATGGAAGCAGAGCCAATCTAGGTTTTATAGATCAGTGATTTTGCTTAATTTGCTCATTTTTCTTTATTCTTTGTATACAGATTTAAACGAGAATAGGGTCTTGGTCTTGTCAATTATTAGTATTGTATTTTCTGGAATATTAATTTTTTTAATTTCTTTTAAAGAATAGTTTGATTGTTTTATCAGTGATTTTTATAGCGACTATCTATCATTTGAAAGCCGGTTGGCGCAAGAGTATGTACTAAAAAGACTGAATAGGTTGGGGCCTAATCAGTCTTTTTCTTGCTTGTTATTTATCCTGTAAAAATCCTAGGTCTCTCAAGGCAGATTCTACATAGTCCAAATCCTGCTGGGAGTCGGCTTGTACTAGATGATAGTGGACTCCATCTGTCAGCTCAGACAAAGGACGGAATTGAGATTCTTTAACCTGTTGGAGAAAATGTTGAACATCACGGCGACAGGTCAGTTTCAGGTAAGTTTGTATTTCACCGTAAACCGGATGCTCAATCAAAATAGTCTGCACGCGGCCGCCATTATCCACGATAGCCAGCAGCTCAGTCTCCATATCCTCAGCCCCATGCTGAACCTTGAAGAGCTGATGGACAGCAGCATTTTCTTGGCGGTCTTTATAAAGATAGCCACGATTGGTTGAGAGGATGGGGGCACCATCAGCCCGCAAGAGGGCAATATCTTGCACGATAATCTGCCTGGTCACATGGAAATGTTCAGCCAGTGACTGGCCGTTAAGGGCAGCAGATGATGTTTTCAAAAGGTTTAATAGTTCTTCTCGTCTTTGCTTGGTCATAGCTTCATTGTAAACCAAAAGTCAGGAATCTTCAAGCTCTAGCGAATCTTTTTCAGCGCTTGATAGATGAACTTAGCAATGACAAAGTCGACCATGCTATGGATGACCGTACCAAGTCCAACCAGACCAAATAAGATATAGAAAGCATTAGCAGGATAGGCAGAAGTCGTGTAAAAGAGGATGCAGACGACCACTTCACCAAAGGCATGAATCAAGGCCAGTAGGAAATTAAATATCCAAGTCTTCTTCTGGCTGTCCAGTGTGTCCGGGTGCTTTTGCAGATAAAGAGCGCCGATGCTAGCAAAGAGCAAGTGGGACAGGGCTCTAAGAGTGATGATAAAAGGAAGTCCGGACATTCCAAACCCAATAGCTGAACCAATCACGACAATCACCGTCATGAGAGGGGAAATAAACATAGCCAAAAAAATAGCGACATGGCTGGCTAAGGTGAAGGAGGCGGGCGGAATGACAATTTTAATCGGCATAACTAGTGGGATAACAATGGCTAGTGCAGTCAAAAAAGCGGTTAGTGTCATAAACTGATTTTTAGATCTTGGTTTCATAGTGACTCCTTTTTATCTGTATATACACTAGTATAGTACACTGTTTTTGCAGAAAGGTCAAGACCTGTAGGAAATCCTAAAAGAGATTTGTCAAAACGCTTAAAATAGCTTATACTAGAAAGGTGTGGAAATAGGAGAAAACTAGATTTTTAGGATTTAGTTGACCTTCACATGGCTTAGTGTTCTGCTGGATTTGAAAAATGAAAGAAGAGCTTAATCATATAGAGAAGGCTGGTATGGGAATTTAGCAGCCTTGACTAGAAATGGAGAAAAAATGAACAACTTACCAAACTGCCCCAAATGTAATTCAGAGTATGTCTACGAAGATGGAACGCTCTTGGTCTGCCCAGAATGCGCCTATGAATGGAATCCAGCTGAGGTTCAAGAAGCAGAAGAAGGACCAGTAGCGATCGATGCTAATGGCAATAAGCTGACTGATGGCGACACAGTTACCTTGATTAAGGACCTGAAGGTCAAAGGAGCACCTAAGGATCTCAAGCAAGGAACACGCGTGAAAAATATCCGCATCGTGGAAGGCGACCATAATATCGACTGTAAGATTGACGGCTTCGGTGCGATGAAGCTCAAGTCAGAGTTTGTTAAGAAAATTTGAGGTCACTATGAATCGTCGTTTTATCTTAATTTATCGAATTATTCTTTTTATCCTGGCCTTTTTGGGTGTGTATCTGGAAATCACTAAGTATGGCGTGGGCATGCTCATGTACTATACGGTTTTGTCCAATCTCTTGGTCCTGCTCTTTACGGGCTATCTGGTCTATCTGATGACGAGACCTGGCGATGCTTGGAAGGCGCCAAAAATCTTGAGAATCAAGGGTGGGGTGACCATGTCCATCATGATTACTTGCGTCGTTTACCACCTCTTGCTGGCTCCGATTGCGACAGATTTTTACCGTCTAGAGAATTTCCTTTGCCATTATATAGTCCCCTTGGCGTTTCTTCTGGATACAGTAATCTTTGACAAATCGCGCCAGTACCGCTGGTTTGATCCGATTTCTTGGACGAGTGTGCCTTTGGTCTACATGGCCTTTGCTCTCTTTAATGGCTTTTTCTTGAAAATAGATATTCCAAGATCCAAGGACAATCCATTTCCTTACTTTTTCCTCAATGTCTTTAAGAAAGGCTGGCCTTATGTCATCCAGATGTGTCTGATTATCTTTGCAGCCTATCTGGTATTTGGTTTTGTCTTTTACGGGATAAAAGCTATCTCTTTCTCAAAGAAGAAGACTTCATAGATACATGTACTTGTAGATGAAAAAAACAGATTTTATCTGTTTTTTTATTTTGCTTCGATTTTTTCTTGCCAATATCAGATTTGTATGATATAGTTAACTAGTTAATGATTAACCGGTTAAACAAAAAAGGAGGAAAGAATGAAACACAATCAGAAACTGTTAGGACTAGCAGGGATCCTTCTAGCTTGTAATCTTTGCTTGGCTGCTTGTCAGTCTCAGACATCTCAACAGAAAAGCAGTCAAGAGAAGGTGAAGACCAAGCAAGAAGTGAAGAAGAAAAGTAAGGCGACCAAAAAAGGACAGGTTCCTGGAGTTGATAAGCCGACGGATGATGGTTTTCTCTTCAAAAGCGAGTCTCAAATTAAAGCTAGAACTAGTGAAGGTTTGATTTTAGAGCATGATGGCCATACGCACTTTATTTTTTATTCTGATCTAAAGAATAGTAAATGGGCCTATCTGATACCAAAAGATGGGCAAGTGCCTGCAGGCTCCCCTCAGCTGGCAAATCAAATGAGCACTGCAGATGACGGCTATGTTTTTAATCCTAGAGACATTGTGTCAGAAGACCAATACGGCTATGTTGTGCGTCACGGGGATCATTTCCATTATATTTTGAAACAGTCTGTGGGTAATCTTGCACAAGCTCCGACCAATCGTCCAACGCCGTCTAGCAATCCTACGGGACATGTTTATCAGCCAGTGCTTAGACCATCTGTTCCCCAGCAGCAAGGGACAACTAAACACCAGTTTGCTGGGATTGATTATCCTACAAGTGATGGATTCTTATTTAGAGGCACAGGGGTAATAGGCAAACTTGCTACAGGCTTGCTGGCAGATCATAATGGTCATACTCATTTCATCCCCTATGAGCAGTTGATTGCTTCACCTTGGGAGTCATTGATTCCCGCAGAACATAAGAAAGCTGCTGAAGATGCCTACTATGGCCGACAAGGGCAAGCACAGCCTTCACCAGAACCGTCGCCAGCACCAGCTCCTACACCTGAGCCTTCGCCAAATCCATCAGACGAGGAAGAAATTGCCAAGAAAAAGGCCTATTTAGCTCAGCAATTAGGAATCGATGAAAGTCTGATTCAGGTGAGCGATACAGATAAAGGAAAGGTATTTATCTATCCGCATGGCGACCACAGCCATTCAACCTTGGTCAGTGAGATTGATACGACCAAGCCTTTTGACCCTCATGGAAATCCGCACGCTCATGACGCAGTTGGTATGGCAACCTTGAAAGCTCTAGGATTTGATGATGAAATCATTGAAGATATTTTACATGCTACGGCAGATAGCCCATTCCCATCAGGTGAGACGGATACGGAAAAGATGAAAGCCTGGCTTGCAACTGTGAAATACTTAAATATCGGCCAGCGCAAAGATCCGCTAGAAAGAAAAGGTTTAGAACTGATGCCAAATATTGAAGTTCTGGGAATAGGCTTTACTCCGATAAAGGACATCAGACCAGTGCTGCAATTTAAGCATTTGAAACAGCTATGGATGACAAAGACAGGCGTTACCAACTATGATTTCTTAAAAGAGATTCCGACCTTGGAAGGCTTGGATATTTCCCAGAATGGCATCACCGATTTAACTTTCTTAAAGGATTACCCAAACCTCAAGACAGTCGCAGCAGCGGGAAATGACCTTACCGATATTTCACCGCTGGCGGAGTTGAAAAATCTGGAGTCATTGAACCTTGACTACAATAATATCTCTGATATTTCTGCTTTGACCAAGCTTTCAAAATTAAAAGCGGTAAGTTTAGAGCATAATCAACTACAAGATGTTTCTGCTCTGAGCCAAAAAGAAGATTTAACAAGGCTTTTCTTATCCAATAATCCAAACTTAAATCTCAATACCCTCAAAGCTTCCAAACTTGAAGAATTAACAGCTGACAATTCCAATGTTGAGAGCTTGAACTTCCTGAAGGATAGTCCAAATCTGACAACTCTAAGCCTAAATGGCAATCGTCTGACTTCGCTAGCAGGAGTTGAAGCTGCTAAGAATTTAGTAACTTTGTCCGCAGGTCAAAACAAGATTGAATCTTTGGAGATTCCAGCCGCTCAGTCTTCCTTGAAGAATTTAAACTTGGGTGAGAATGAGCTGAAAAACTTGGAAGGGATTAATCAGTTTAGGGCTTTAGACAATCTGGCTGTCAACAAGAATAAAATCACAACCTTAGCGCTGCAGGAACCAAATAAGACGGTGACTTATATCAATGTCAGCGACAATCACATCCCTAAAGAAGAGCTTGAATTGAATGAAAATAAAATTCCGAAAGCCTTGGCGCAGCATTTCCCAGATGTTCAGGGTGGCAGCATTGACAATAATAAGCCGGCTGATCCAAAAGAAGAAAATAAGGAATCGCCTAAGGGAAGTGAGTCTAATAAGGCAGATGTCCAAGGGAAACCATCATCCGATAAGCCAGCCTCAGCTGAAGCAAGCGGCCAAGGAGATTCTAATGATAGCGAGCATCCAGCTGGATCTCCTGAAGCAGAGTTAAACAATCAAGCTGAGAATCCAGAAAACTCTTCTAAGCCATCATCAGAAGAAGCACCAACTGCTGAAAAGCCTGAATTAAAAGACGAGCCAGCTCAAGCAACAAACAAAGAAAATCAAAAGGATTCTAAAGATAAGGAAAAAGAAGAGAAAGAAGCTAATCACTAATCCTTATCCAGTTGAGCAGAAAAAATACAATTTTTTCTTGAAATAGTTTTGAATTTGTGATATAGTATAAAAAATTAAATAATCCTTTAATTCTATCCAGAGAGATAGACAAGGAGCAAGTAAAAAGATGGGTGGAGTGTAAGCAAGTGCGTCTTGTTTCAGCTTACCTAACTAGATTTTTCTGAAGTCTCCTTGTAATAAGGAGACTTTTTCTGTTGTTTGAGGAGGAAAGAATGAAAACAAAAGAAGTTGTCGATGACATCACCATGAATCGTGCGATTACGCGGATTACCTATGAAATCATCGAGCGCAATAAGGACTTAAATCAAGTCGTCTTGGCTGGCATTAAGACCCGTGGGGTTCACTTGGCTAACCGGATTCAGAAGCGATTGGCTCAGTTGGAGAATATTGATATTCCAGTCGCAGAGGTAGATACCAAGCCTTTTCGAGATGATATAAAGGTTGAGGAAGATACGACAGTGATTCCAGTAGATATTACCGACCGTCAAGTAATCCTGATCGATGATGTTCTTTACACGGGACGAACCATTCGAGCGGCTATTGACAATCTGGTCAGTCATGGTCGGCCTTCTCGGGTTGGTCTGGCTGTCTTGGTTGACCGTGGCCACCGCGAGCTGCCCATTCGGGCAGACTATGTCGGCAAGAACATTCCGACTAGCCAAACTGAGGAGATTGTTGTTGAGATGACCGAGACAGACGGTCAAGATCGCGTGTTGATTATGGGGGAGTAATTAGCTAAATGAGTCAAGATGTTAAGTATGATGTGCATGATATGCCAAAGCCAGGTCTGCTTTTAGGACTATCCTTTCAGCACTTGTTCGCCATGTTTGGGGCGACGGTCTTGGTACCGATTCTGGTAGGAATTGACCCCGCGGTGGCTCTTTTTTCCAGCGGTCTTGGAACGATTGCCCATCTGACTGTTACTAAGTACAAGATTCCGGCTTACATGGGCTCTAGCTTTGCTTATATCGCAGCCATGCAGATGCTGATGAAGACAGATGGTATCGGAGCGGTTGCACAGGGAGCCATCACCGGTGGTTTGGTCTACTTTATCGTGGCATTGATTGTCAAGTTTGCCGGCAATGCTTGGATTGACAAGGTGTTGCCGCCAGTAGTGGTTGGGCCTATCATCATGGTCATTGGTCTGAGCTTGGCTGGAACAGCTGTTAGCGATGTGATGAACAAGACTTTGACTAATGGCGAAAAGGTTTATGATTTGACCTACTTCATTATTGGTATGGTCACTCTCTTGGCAGTCATTCTCTTTAATATCTATGGTAAGAAGATTGTGGGAATCATCCCAGTCTTGCTAGGCTTGATAGTCGGCTACATTTTTAGCTTGATTTTAGGGGCTGTGACTGGGCAGGAAATTGTTTCTTTTGCCAAGGTAGGAGAAGCTTCTTGGTTCCACCTTCCGCCAATGAGTCTGCCTTTCTTGGACTATGATGTGAAATTTTATCCTAGTGCGATTTTAACCATGGCGCCTATCGCCTTTGTAACCATGACAGAACACTTCGGGCATGTTATGGTGCTGAATAGCTTGACAGGTAAGGACTTCTTCAAGGATCCGGGTCTAGACAAGACTTTGACTGGTGATGGTCTGGCTCAGATTATTGCAGGGCTTTTCGGAGCACCACCAGTGACTAGCTATGGAGAGAATATCGGAGTCATGGCGCTCAATAAAATCTATAGCGTCTATGTCATTGCAGGTGCTGCAGTGCTGGCCATTGTCATGAGCTTTGTGGGCAAGGTCTCAGCCCTGCTCCAATCCATCCCGAGTCCTGTGCTGGGTGGTATTTCCATCGCCCTCTTTGGGGTAATTGCTTCGAGCGGTCTCAAGATTCTGATCGAAGCACAGACCAACTTTGACAATAAAAAGAACCTCTTGATTGCCAGTGTCATCTTGGTATCTGGTATCGGCGGTCTGACCTTGCAGCTGTCGGGTCTGCAAATCTCAGGAGTTGCCTTGTCAACTATTCTGGGAATTGTACTCTATCTTGTCCTGCCTGAGCCCAAGGATTGAGCTAGGTGCTAAATCATTAACTTTCGTTCAAAATAGCTTGCTCTCAGAGCGACTTTACTTGCAGCACTCTGGAAGCCCTCATTCTTTCATAAAGGAGAATTACATCATGTCATCCAATCAAATCGCTCTTAAGAACCTTGTTTCTATGGAAACTCTGTCAAATGAAGAAGTTATGGCCTTGATTAAACGCGGAATCGAATTTAAAAATGGCGCTAAAGTCCATTATGATGAGCAGCATATCGTGTCTAACCTCTTCTTTGAACCTTCGACTCGTACCCACAAGGCCTTTGAGGTAGCAGAGTTGAAGTTAGGCTGCAATCTTCTGGACTTTGATGTCAAGACCAGCTCGGTCAATAAAGGAGAGACTTTGTATGACACTATCCTGACCATGTCTGCCCTTGGCGTCGATGTTTGTGTCATTCGCCACCCAGAAGTGGATTATTACAAAGAGCTAGTGGAAAGTCCAACCATTACGACTTCTATCGTTAACGGTGGAGACGGTTCTGGTCAGCATCCTAGCCAAAGCTTGCTGGATTTGATGACTATTTATCAAGAGTTTGGTCGCTTTGAAGGACTAAAGGTTGCGATTGCTGGTGACTTGGACCATTCGCGCGTGGCTAAGTCAAACATGCAGATTCTCAAGCGCTTGGGGGCAGAGCTCTACTTTGCTGGTCCGGAAGAATGGCGGAGCCAAGAGTTTGCGGACTATGGTAAGTTTGTCACCATTGATGAGGTGATTGAAGAAGTGGATGTCATGATGTTCCTGCGCGTGCAGCATGAGCGTCATGACTACGAGTCCATCTTTTCTAAAGAAAATTACCACAGACTGCATGGTCTGACTCAAGAGCGGTATGACCGTATGAAAGATACAGCGATTCTGATGCATCCAGCTCCAGTTAACCGCGATGTAGAAATTGCGGATCATCTGGTCGAAGCACCAAAATCGCGTATCGTTGAACAAATGACCAACGGCGTCTTTGTCAGAATGGCTATTATCGAAGCGGTTCTGAAAGGTCGTCAATAATCTCGGACAGTAGGCCGGGAGTGGGTGAAGCTATGTGAAGCAATCCCACTCCCTATTATTATATATCTTATGTGGATGGTCATGGGCGGTCTGCATCTTGGACAGGAGGGAACAATGGCAAAGAGACTTTTAATATTAGAAAACGGCATGATTTTCGAAGGGGAAGCTTTTGGAGCGGATCTTTTTGTGACAGGCGAAATCGTCTTTAACACAGGCATGACAGGCTATCAGGAATCAATTACGGACCAGTCTTATAACGGCCAGATTTTGACCTTTACCTATCCCTTGGTTGGAAATTATGGTGTCAATCGGGACGATTATGAGTCCATTTTACCGACCTGCAAGGGAGTGGTGGTATATGAGTATGCACGCCGTGCCAGCAATTGGCGCCAGCAATTGTCTTTGGATGAGTTCCTCAAAATCAAGAAGATACCAGGAATTTCGGGAATTGATACAAGGGCGCTAACCAAGATTATCCGCCAGCATGGAACCATGCGAGCAACCATTGCCAATGCGGATGATAGCATCGAGCATCTGCAAGACCAGCTTCAGGCGACTGTTCTGCCGACTGATAACATCAAGCAGGTCTCTACTAAGCAGTCTTATCCAGCCCCGGGAACGGGTCGCAGCGTGGTATTGGTGGACTTTGGTCTTAAGCATTCTATCCTGCGGGAGTTAGCCAAGCGCAACTGCAGCGTGACAGTGGTACCTTATGATACCAGCGCTGAGGAAATTCTCCAGCTCAATCCTGACGGCGTCATGCTGTCCAATGGACCGGGAAATCCGGAAGATGTGCCGGAGGCTTTGGACATGATTCGTGATGTTCAGGGCAAGATTCCAATTTTTGGAATCTGCATGGGACATCAGCTCTTCTCCATGGCTAACGGTGCTAAGACGCATAAGATGAAGTTCGGCCACCGTGGCTTCAATCATGCGGTACGCGAGATTGCGACAGGACGAGTTGACTTTACCAGTCAAAATCACGGCTATGCAGTCAGTCGTGAGGATTTGCCGGAATGCCTGATTGTGACTCATGAAGAAATCAATGATAAGTCTGTTGAAGGTGTGCGCCATCGGGATTATCCCGCCTTTTCTGTGCAGTTTCACCCAGATGCTGCGCCGGGACCGCATGATGCAGACTATCTCTTTGATGAGTTTATGGAAATGATGGATGCCCATCAGGCTTACTAGGAAGCAAGATTGAGAGGTGCACTATGCCAAAACGTAAAGATATTCAGAAAATTATGGTCATCGGTTCTGGTCCTATCGTTATCGGTCAGGCTGCGGAGTTTGACTATGCAGGAACCCAGGCTTGCCTGTCCTTGAAAGAAGAGGGCTACAGTGTCGTCTTGGTTAATTCTAATCCAGCGACCATCATGACGGACAAGGAAATTGCAGACCGGGTTTATATCGAGCCTATCACACTGGAGTTTGTTGCGCGGATATTGCGTAAGGAACGGCCGGATGCTCTTCTGCCTACTCTGGGCGGCCAGACCGGACTCAATATGGCCATGGAACTATCCAAGTCAGGACTTTTAGAAGAGCTAGGAGTGGAACTCTTGGGAACCAAGCTGTCGGCCATTGACCAAGCGGAAGACCGAGATCTCTTTAAGCAGCTGATGGAAGAGCTAGGCCAGCCCATCCCTGAGTCAGAAATTGTCAATACAGTTGATGAAGCACTGGAATTTGCGGCTGGCATCGGCTATCCAGTCATTGTCCGTCCGGCATTTACACTGGGAGGAACTGGCGGCGGTATCTGTAGCAATGAAGAAGAGCTGCAGGAAATCGCAGAAAACGGCCTCAAACTCTCTCCGGTTACCCAGTGTCTGATTGAGCGCTCCATAGCAGGCTTTAAGGAAATCGAATACGAAGTCATGCGGGATGGCGCAGACAATGCGCTGGTCGTATGTAATATGGAAAACTTTGATCCAGTCGGCATCCACACAGGGGATTCTATCGTTTTTGCACCTAGTCAGACTATCTCAGACTATGAATACCAGATGCTGCGGGACGCCAGCCTCAAGATTATTCGAGCACTGAAGATTGAGGGTGGCTGTAATGTGCAGCTGGCTCTGGACCCGCATAGCTTTAAGTACTATGTCATTGAGGTTAATCCGCGGGTTTCTCGCTCATCAGCCCTAGCCTCTAAGGCGACTGGCTATCCGATTGCCAAGTTGGCGGCTAAAATCGCGGTCGGGCTTACATTAGATGAAATCATTAATCCGGTGACAGGTTCTACTTATGCTATGTTTGAGCCGGCTCTGGACTATGTGGTCGCTAAGATTCCACGCTTTCCATTTGATAAGTTTGAGCAGGGTGAGCGCCGTCTGGGAACCCAGATGAAGGCGACAGGGGAAGTCATGGCTATCGGCCGCAATATCGAGGAGAGTCTGCTCAAGGCTTGCCGCTCTTTGGAAGTTGGTGTGGACCACAACGAGCTGTCTGCTCTCAGCCAAGTAAGCGATGATGAGCTGATGAGGAAGATTGTCAAGGCGCAAGACGACCGACTTTTCTATATCTCAGAGGCTATTCGACGTGGTTACAGTCCGGATGAAATTGCCGAACTGACCAAGATTGATGTCTTTTTCCTGGATAAGTTGCTCCACATTTACGAAATCGAGCAGGAGTTGGCCAGTCATATCGGAGATAGCTATGTGCTTAAGAAAGCCAAGCAAAATGGTTTTGCGGATACTAAGATTGCATCCTTGTGGGACATGACAGCCGAGCAGGTGCGTCGCATCCGGCAGGAGCAGAAGATTGTGCCGGTTTACAAGATGGTGGATACCTGTGCCGCTGAGTTCGAGTCTGCGACACCTTATTTCTACTCTACCTATGGCTTTGAAAATGAATCTGTCAAATCCAGCAAGGAATCTGTTCTGGTGCTGGGCTCTGGTCCTATCCGAATTGGTCAGGGAGTGGAGTTTGACTATGCGACTGTTCATTCTGTAAAGGCTATTCAGGCAGCTGGCTACGAAGCGATTATCATGAACAGCAATCCAGAGACTGTGTCAACTGACTTTTCTGTCTCTGACAAGCTCTATTTTGAGCCGCTGACCTTTGAAGATGTCATGAATGTCATTGAGCTGGAGCAGCCTAAAGGGGTTATCGTACAGTTTGGCGGGCAGACAGCCATTAATCTTGCAGAGCCACTGTCCAAGGCAGGTGTGATGATTTTAGGTACCCAAGTGGCAGACTTGGATCGAGCTGAGGATCGGGATCTCTTTGAGCAGGCACTGAAGGAGCTGGATATTCCGCAGCCGCCGGGTCAGACGGCTACTAATGAAGAGGAGGCAGTAGAGGCTGCTCGTAAGATTGGCTTCCCCGTTCTGGTGCGGCCTTCCTATGTCTTGGGTGGCCGTGCTATGGAAATCGTAGAAAACGAAGCGGATCTACGCTCTTATATGCGGACAGCGGTTAAGGCCAGTCCAGACCATCCGGTTTTGGTTGATTCTTATATTGTTGGGGATGAGTGCGAAGTGGATGCCATTTCCGATGGCCGTCAGGTCTTGATTCCAGGGATTATGGAGCATATCGAGCGGGCAGGGGTTCACTCAGGGGATTCCATGGCGGCTTATCCGCCACAAACTCTATCTCAGAAAGTCAAGGATACCATTGCTGAATATACCAAACGCTTGGCTCTGGGACTGAACTGTATTGGTATGATGAATATTCAGTTCGTCATCAAGGATGAGCAGGTCTATGTCATTGAGGTCAATCCGCGTGCCAGTCGGACTGTTCCTTTCTTGTCCAAGGTGACCGATATTCCGATGGCGCAAGTAGCGACTCGTTTGATTCTTGGAGAAAGTCTGGCAGAGCTGGGCTATGAAGATGGTCTTCATCCAGAAAGTTCCATGGTTCATATCAAGGCGCCAGTCTTCTCCTTTACCAAGCTGGCTAAGGTCGACAGTCTCTTGGGGCCTGAAATGAAGTCTACCGGCGAAGTTATGGGCAGCGACCGTACGCTCGAAAAAGCACTCTATAAGGCTTTTGAGGCTTCCTATCTCCATCTGCCAAACTTTGGAAATGTCGTCTTTACTATTGCAAACGACAGCAAGGAAGAAGCCCTGCAGCTGGCTCAGCGTTTTGCTAATATTGGCTATGGTATCTGGGCAACCAAGGGAACAGCCTCCTATTTTGAAAATCATGGCCTACACGTCCGTCTGGTGGAAAAAATCGGTAGTGATGATAACAAGGATATCCCAGCCTATATCCGCAAGGGCAAGGTTCAGGCTATTATCAACACGGTCGGAACCAAGCGGACAGCTGACAAACATGGTCAAATTATCCGCAGCTCAGCTATTGAGCATGGAGTTCCACTCTTCACAGCCTTGGACACGGCTGATGCCATGCTGAAGGTCCTGGAAAGCCGCAGTTTCACTACAGAGGCGATTTAGAACGATTTTTGACTTCCAGATTGTCATTTTACCGTCTGCAAGTCGAAAAAGTAATCTCAAACGGTTAAGCTTGAGAAATGCATCTGCCCAAGCATATTCTGTCCTTGAATAGTCATAATAAATAACCTTTCAAAATATTGGAATTAAAAGCAAAGTGGAAGTGGGAAGGAATTCTACTTCCTTTTTGCTTTATTTTCTTAAAACAACTTGACAAAGAAGTTGACAAAGTGTATTATATTAACCAGTTAATAAACTGGTTAATAATAAGTTAAGGAGATATTATGAAACGCGCTTTAAAATTCTCATCCTGCCTTAGTCTGCTGGCCCTGGCCTTGTGTCTCTGGGCTTGTCAGTCTCAAAAAGAATCCAGTCCATCCAGTTCGTCGCAAGGCTTGAGAATTGTAACCAGCTTTTATCCTATCTACTCTATGGTTAAGGTTATATCAGGCGATCTGAATGACGTGCGCATGATTCAGTCTAGCAGTGGTATTCATGATTTTGAGCCTTCAGCCAATGATGTGGCAGCCATCTATGATGCAGATGTCTTTGTCTATCATTCACGGACCTTGGAGTCCTGGGCGGGAGAGCTGAATCCTAGTCTCAAGAATTCCAAGGTTCAAGTCCTTGAGGCTTCCCAGGGAATGGAGTTGGATCGAGTCGCTGGCTTGGAAGATGTCCAAGCGGGAGAGGGAGTGGATGAGAAGACGCTCTATGACCCCCATACCTGGTTGGATCCTCAGAAGGTCGCAGAGGAAGCTCAGATTATCGCTGACAAACTGTCGGAGCTGGATAGCGACCATCGGGATACTTATCAGGCCAATGCTCGAAAATTTCAAGAAGAGGCCAAAAAACTGACAGAACGCTATCAGGAGATTTTTGATAAAGTGCCCAATAAGACCTTTGTCACGCAACATACAGCCTTTTCTTATCTAGCCAAGCGCTTCGGGCTGACCCAGTTGGGCATTGCTGGTATTTCACCAGAGCAGGAGCCTAGTCCGCGTCAGCTGACAGAGATAGAAGACTTTGTCAAGGAGCACAAGGTGAAGACCATTTTTGTGGAAAGCAATGCTTCTTCCAAAGTGGCTCAAACCTTGGTCAAGGCGACCGGTGTACAAATCAAGGAGCTGAATCCTCTGGAAGCAGACCCAGCCAACCAACTATCTTATTTAGAAAATTTAGAAGAAAATCTAGCTGTTTTAGCTAAAGATTTGAAAGGATAAAAGACAACCATGAAAAAGAAATATTTTCTTGCTTCAGCTGCTGTATTAGCTCTTGGTATCGGAACTTACGGTCTTATCCAATGGCAAGCTCAGCCCCGACCTCAGACCAAAGATAACAAAGTAGCCTATATTGAGGACAAGACTTCGGGCGACAAGACGGATAAAAATTTGACATCTGATCAAATCAATGATGAAGAAGGTATCGAAGCAGAGCAGATCGTCGTGAAAATCACAGATCAGGGCTATGTCACTTCCCATGGAGACCATTATCATTACTTTGACGGGAAGGTGCCTTTTGATGCCATTATCAGCGAAGAGCTGATTATCCGAGATCCTAACTACACGCTGCAGGAAGCAGATATTGTCAATGAGGTCAAGGATGGTTACATCATCAAGGTAGAGGGGAAGTATTATCTCTACCTCAAGGATGCCAAGCATACCAGTAATGTCCGCTCAGTGGATGAGATTGCCAGGCAGAAGAAGCTGCATAAGACCAAGGAAGAAGGCGATAGTGGCAAATCTTCTACTGCAAAATCAAGCAAGATCCGCGATTTCAGCCAGCCCAGCAAGTCCCTCGCTGCGGGAAAGACGGCAGCAGACCTTGCAGGAGTTTCTTACCAAGGCCAAGGGGGATATAGGACGGATGATGGTTATACGTTTAGTCCGTCTGATATCATCGAAGATACTGGCGATGCTTTTATCGTGCCACATGGCGGGCATTTTCACTACATTCCTAAGAGCGACCTGTCACCAGCAGAATTGGCTGCGGCTCAGAGCTACTGGAATAGCAGGCAGGCCGGCGGACGGGTGAATCCGCCTAACTACGGTAGGCCGATAGTATCTTCTAACACATGGAATCAAAATAGTGCTATCAATCAGGGTGGAGCCGTCTCAAATCCGACTCCACAGCTGCCAAATCATTCAAAGATTGAGCAGCCAAGTCCTGGCTTAGCGACCACTCAGCCGAGTCTATCCAATCCGCTTCAGCCGTCTCAACCATCTCAGCCATCCATATCAAGTCTGCTGCAGCAACTCTATGCCCTGCCTCAGTCTCAGCGCTATCATGAAGGGGACGGCGTGGTGTTTGACCCGCTGAAAATCAGCCGTCGGACAGACAAAGGGGTCGTTATACCCCACGGAGACCACCATCATTTCATTCCTTATGACAAGCTGTCAGACTTGGAAGCTAAGATTGCCCGCTTAATTCCTATTGGCTATACTTACGAGCCCCTAGGAGATCCACTGCAAGCTTTGAAGCCTCAGCTACCGTCACAGCCTGATCACGACCATGGTTTTCATGCGGAGGCTGTCATTGGCAAGGACGACCAAGGCTACATGGTATCGCACGGAGACCATGCTCATTACTTTTACAGGAAAGACTTGACTTCTGAACAGATTCAAGCAGCGGAGCGGGTCTTGGCTAAGCAGCAACCAGTAAAACCATCAGCAGTAGTCAATGACGCTGAACGCTATTCACGCGATGCCAGCGATGAGGAAAAGATTGCTTATATCGGCCAAACCTATGGCGTTCCCAAGGAAGCGGTTCGCATCTCAAATGGCTTCTTTGTCTTTAATAACCCTGACCAAGCCTACGATCCGACACATATCCACCCCTATGCTGTCCGCAAGGAGCATGTCCGCATTCCTCTAGTAACGGGCAATGCAGAGCTGGACTTCATGAATGAGCTCTACACAACAGCCCTGCGCTCAGGTCTTTCGCCTTACAGTCTGCAGGTGGAAGATGGTCAGTTTGTCATTCCTCATGGCGACCACAATCACTATATCAAGATCCAGTCCAAGGGCGCAGCAGAAGCCTTGAAAAATCGTCTGCCTCAGATTCAATCTAAATATGAGCAGGGGGATTATGATGAGGCCGCTATTTTGCAAAAAGTAGAAAGCCTAAAAGCGGACAGCCAGCGTCTCTATGCCGATGATCCTCTTATGCAGCGGCGGATTGAGCTGGCTTTGGGGCAGTTTGTGGAAACCATGAAGAAGCTGCCTAGCAACTCAACAGCTGGTTATCTGAACAGTCTAGATAACTTTGATAAGCAGTTTATCCATGTGGATCAGACGGTCAAGCCAATTCAAGAGACCGAGCTAGACAAGAACTATCAAGGACTTTTGGAGAGAATGAACCGACTTGATACGGATAGCTATGGGCTGAAGAAAGCTGACTTGCTGCAGCGTCTGCAAAATGCTTATGCTGGCCAGAATCAAGCTGAAATGGCAGAGCTAGGACAATTACTATCCGCTTTAGAAGATTATCATGATCGGACAGGCGTCACAGCGGTTGAGTATATTCGTTATTTCTACCAAGCTTTGGAGGATGGGCGTTTGAGCCCTGAGCTGCGCAGAAAAGCAGCTGGGCTGACCTTGACTCTCTATAAGTCTCAAGCCTTTATAGAAGCGACCAATCTCCAGCAGCTTTTCCCTGCCCTATATCAGACTAAAAAAGAGATTGCAGCGGCCCTTGCTAGCGGTCAGCCTTCTCCGTCCTCTGAAAAGACAGAGCTGGATCAGGGAGAGCCCGATCAGCCAACCTATAAGGCCATGATTTATGAATTTTTGAAGGGGATTTATGATGATTTTGGCATTTCGGATGATAGCGAGAAGAGCGCTCAAGCGCTTGTCTTTCTTGGAAAAGCGCAGGAACTGCTTGGAGAAGTAAAGGACCAAAACAGCCGAGCAGACTATGCAGCTAGAATCTTGGAATTAGGCAAGAAGTTAAAGAGCAGCAGCTCAGATAAGCAAGCTCTGCTGGCAGCCAGTCAGAAGCTTTTGGATCAGATGAGCCGGACCATTGCCGGACAAAAGGAAGAGCCGGCTAATACTGAAAATCAGGAAGTTTATCAACAGCTTTATAATCTGCTCATGTCTATCCATCAGTATCTGGAAAAGAATCAAGGAAGTGAGCAGCAATACCAGCAGCTGGACCAGCTTTTTGATAAGCTTGGACAGAGAGCTACAGACAAGAAAGAGCTGCTCAAGGAAATCTTGGCCTTCCAGCAGTCACTCGTCCATCCTGAGGGGGCAAGCGAGTTCAATTCTCAGCATAGGGACGATGATGGCTATCATTTTAATCTTCAGGATATGGTCGGAGCGGATGAGCAAGGCTATCGGGTAGCCCATCTGGATCACGAGCATTATATCTACAAGAAAGACTTGTCAGAAGCTGAACGTCAAGCAGCAGATGCCCATGCGGTGCAAAAAGGCTTCCTGAAAGCACAGGCTGAACAGCCTACTTCTGGTCAGCCAGCAAGCAGCAGTGCTCCAGAAACTGCGCAAAGTGATAATCTACTTTCCGAATCTGCCACTAGAGAAGCAGCTCAAAACCAATCTGACAAGCCAGCAGAAGCCTCTACAGCTGCAAACCCAACTGGTCAATCAAGCTTAGCAGCGAGTTTTGGCATGACAGAGGAAGCATTCAACCAGAAATTGCAGGAGCTTTCTCAGCTCTACGGTGTCGGCCCAGAGACTTTCAGCTATAATCCAGCAAGCAGAAGCATCAGCTTTACAGGAGCAGACGGGCAACAGAAAACTGTTCAGATTAGTTAATACTACATTTTGATGTAAAACAACAATAAAACGAATGATGAAGACCAAGCCAAGTCTAAGACCATCATTCGTTTTTGATTTTCACAACCCTATACTTATTTGAATGATATTGTGTTAAAATAAACAGAGAACAGTAGTATGCTAAAGCAAGTTCAGGAGGAATTTCTTGAGGATCTTCATAAACAACGTAAGGAAGAAAATCAGAATAATCAATAAGGCTGAGAATAAGTTGAAAGTTTTTAACCTAAAAGAAGGCGCTTTATGGCCTTAGATAGAGGATATAAATGGAATTAAGAGATACATTTTCAGATAAAAATAATATAGATGGACTTATAAATATTTTTCAAAAAGCTATTCAGGATTCTGAAGAAAGAATTCAAGAAATTGAACAAGATGAGAAAGAAGGAGTTCAAAAATTTTCGTTAGATAATATGGTAGTAATCTATAATATAAGATCATCGATTTTTAGATATCAAAAAGAAATTATGATTGCTACTTATACAGCTGGTTATTCTCTTGAAAAATTTAAGAGCGAGTATATTAAGTATATAAAAAACATGAAGCTATCATGGCATAGTAACTCTGGTTACGAACAAATGGTATGGGCGCTTTCTATTGGTATTCTGTTAGAGATTGATGAGGAGATTTTTGATCAGTTGGTAGACTTGGTCAAAAAAGATGATTCAGAGGATTATTTGATTGATTACTTGATCCAATCACGTTATCCAGATTGGAAGATTCGGATAAACTATAATTTTCCAAGACCCTATGGCTTTACTCGGAAAATTATTGAAGAAGAGAACGCTGAACAGGCTCTCAAACTGCTGAGAGAATATTTGACTAAGAAATGGTATCAAGGGAGCAAAGATACGGGATGGCATGATTTGCATAAAACAAACAATAAAAGTTATTATGGCTATTGGTCCTTTGAATCAGGAGCTATTTGCAAAATTAGAGGTTTGAATTACAAGGAATTGGAAGGCATTCCGTATTTCCCTTATGATTTGATTGTTGAAGGAGCGAAAGACTAGTATGTGCTAAGAGATATTTAAGTGATAGAATTAGTGGCTTACAGAAGTAATGGCCGTACTCTATATAAAACGAACAGACAAAATTAAAAACAACAGAAGAATGAGAAAGGTAATAAGATGTCCCAAGAGAAATATTTACAGATAAAAAAGGAGTGTAGAATTCGTCTTGCTTTAGTGATTTTCCTTTTCATTTTATTTGTCATACTAGATTGTATGCTAATAGTTAGTTCTTCCAGATTTATCCCATTTTTAGCAACAGCCATGGCGTCTGTCATACCAGTGAATCATTCTCTGCTTGTTCCTTTTTGGCAACAGAAAAAAGCGTTGGAAGAAGAGCATCCTGAATGGAAAGAACTTAGCACAAAAGGAGTAAAAGTTCCTGTGGATGAGGCTAGAAAAAGGACATTAGCAGGTATCGGTGCAACTTTAGCTTTGCTTCTCTCCTTTGCAATATTCTATAGACCTGTTGAGCAGCAGAAGATTAATTATAAAGAGCTAAACGATGCACTTAAGGTTAATGAGGGAACATCTAGTTTATCGGCTTCTTCCGAGTCTAATTCCTCAACTGCAACTGAGGAAAGCGCTCAAACGGAAAGCTCCAGTAGTGATAATAATAACTCTCATTACCATATCCCTGGAGCTGATGACGAAACGATTAGGAAAGTAATTGATAAATCCTTGCAAGACTTGAGAGAGCAAAATTCTGAAGAGCAGCCTACAGAATAGAAGTAGGTATGCTGGCTATATGAGGAGGGTGTTCATGTAGGATTTTATGATTTGGTGAGAGATAGAGAGACTACAATCGAGGAGATCGTTAATTGAGTATCATTTGTATCTCGACTAAGTCTTTATGATGTATTGTAAGGAACTTGTTTATACACTGTTAGTTGTAGGCAAGTTCCTGTTTTTACATTAAGTGATAATCTCCAAGGTCAGGACATGATAACAGGCGATCGTCTTTAAACAGAGGATCGAATTTGGGTTGGGATAGATGCAGCTACGACTTTGACATAAATGGGATCACTAGCTTATCTGACGAAGTTTGGCACATTGGGTCCAAACTTATTGAAGAATTTGGCAACGACAGGCAAATATGCAGATGATGTGAACGATGTATCTAAAGTTGTCTATGCGGTCAAGATCCGACCTCGGCGCTTTAGAACTTAGTGTTTGGACAAGATATGGGCTTTGGTTTCGGCAAGGCGAGCGATTATATGAATGCAAAGTTTGGTCGCAGTGGTATACCAGACTTAGAGGTAGATTTGCCAGGTGGGTCTCAATCAGATTGAAATGTTGATGGGGAGAGAAAAAATGAAACATTTAGAGATAATTGGAATTCGTAATATAGAATAGTGAGAGGATAGTTTATATGAGGTTTAAATATACTGACCAAAGTGTTAAGTGGGAGAATAATGGAGAAACTATAGAAATTCACATAGAAAATATAATATTTGCAGACTTTGATAAAGATAAAAATGTTATTTTTATTGGAGTTGGAAAAAATTTTATTGCATCAGATTTTTATTATTACTCTATAGATGGGGTGTTAATACTCCAATATCATGAGTCGACTGACATTATTTCCTGGGGCTATAATAAAAAACATGAAATAGAGATTCCTAATAAAGAATCAGTCTCTTTCTACCCCAATCAAAAACTGATTTTAGTTATTTATAGAATTTCATCTGAACTGACTTCGGTTACTGAAATGAAAATATTGGATTTATATGGTAATCTCATTTATCAAGTTAAATCTCCTGAGGGTTATACTATGGTCTATGTCACAGATGTTCTTAGTGACCAAATAAAAGTTGTTTGCGATGTAGTTATTGAGGAGAATCGAGATTCCTACGGTCGTGATTGTTTTCATTTCCTATTAGATCTAGATACAGGAAAATGGACAAAACTTGGTTTAGCATACTAATAGAGGAGCATATGAAGTTATGATTTATGCTGAAACAGGGTACTGGCCTTTATAGTAAAGTGGATTACATTATAAGGACAGCCAAAAAAATTGGGTGAAGTATCAACAGTTAGTTCTTTTGCATTAGGGAATAAATAATCAGTAGATATTTGGTAAAAGACAAAGGAGATAAGAATGGAATCAATTTATGTAAGTCAAAAAGATATGTTGGAAATTTGTCAAGATGGTGATAAGTATTTCTTGCGTTATCCAACTTTTAATATTACCATGCCAGAAGTAGTTCAAGAAATCCCCAAAGAAGCTGCAGATAGTTATATGTCTGGAGAACATACTGGTAAAGAGTTGATGAATTATGCAGATTATGGTTTTTGGAAATCTAAAAAACAGTATACACAAGATGAGTCTGGTAAGCTCTTCATCGAAAATCATCCTTCCTTTATTTTGAAGAATCCTAAAAATAGCCGTCGTCTTTTCACAGCAGAGGAATTTACACAAATTGTCACCCAAGCCATTGTTTCAGAACTGGAACCTAGCGAGCTTGACGCTATTGGTCTAGTTGATAGTCATTTAGAGCTTCTTCTGGTGGATTCAGTTGGCTGGGAGGAAGAAATAGAAGCAGTCCATCTGGAAATTCTGCAGGAAAAAATTAACAATTATATCTACTTCCTCGAAAGCAAGCAGTATGTAGAACGATACGGCGATAACTTTGATAAAAAAGTCATTCATATCACATTCCAGTATTCTCCATCAGACAATGGTTTAGCCTTCCTAGCAGCTGTACAGAAGACATTACAGAATACAGATATGAGTTTGAAGATAGAACTACCGGAGTGAAAAAGCTAGCGAAATATAGAGGAGATAATCATCTTCTCTTTTTTAGAGCACTTTGTTTTTTCAGCACCACCTAAGTCCCAATATGTTATAATAAGCAAAGGTAAAATTTTCGATTAGTACCTTTTGATGTGTCGGAAAAGTCGAACAGATTTCTATTTTAATTTGGATTTAGAAACTAAAAAATGGATAAAAGATGGCGTAGCCTATTGAGGAAGAGAAATAGAAGCCTGATTTTTATGATGTTTTATGTTGAGAGTAGAACTTGCACTAGGAGAATACAAATGAAACCAACAAAACTACAATGGGAAGATGTTAGTAAGTTTGAGGAAATTGAAGGGTATGGGAAATCCATTTGGAAAAATAAGGATAAATATTATTTAGTTTCAGAAGAGGGAACCGTAGCTTCTTGGTTAGTAGTCTATGAATTGCCACAAGAATTATTTGCCTTACTGGAAAGTGGGGAAAGAACGCTACGCGAAGTATCTTGGAAGGTTCAGAACGATCGTTGGCCACCGACGGAAGAAGAAAAGAAAGCTAGTGAGAAACAATTTATATTAAAAGGCTTAACTCCTTTAATAGCTAATCCTAAGAGTTGGGAATTGTTTACTCAGGAAGAGCTTGAAAGATTAATTCCGCTTGCTGAACAGAAATGGATTGACTGGAGAGGCAAACTTCCAGATGATTATGTATCACCATTGAAATAGCTTGTAAGGAACTTGTTTATACACTGTTAGTTGTAGGCAAGTTCCTGTTTTTACATTAAGTGCAAACCTCCGAGGTCAGGCCATCTCTAGCATGCGCACCTACCTAGTAGAGGTGCATGGGACTCTCCTTATCCTAACGATTCAACAGTCATGCAAAAGATTATGCCTATTGAAGCTGAGGTTTGGCTATTCGATAGGAAGAAAAAAGCAACAGCAGGTGGCTATGTAGCAAAACGTTCGGATGTGAAAAATATTACTAATATCAGAGAAGCTGTAGAAGGCTTACGCCTTGATTATAAAAATTCTCCATTTGTTGAAACCATGATTGATGCAAATGGCAATAGGGTTGCAGTACGTGATCAGAATGGTAATTTAGTTCTTAAAACCGATGCATACCTTCGCTTAGAGTATACTACTGATGAGACGGGCTATATTAAAATCCCATATGGAGATATGGATGGGAATTTAATAGATGGAAAAGGTAAAATTGTGATGAATAGCTCTACAGGCAAGCCTAATAAAGTAATAGATCCTGCAAGCGGAAATGGCTTCATAAAATCAGATTCAGACGAGTTTTTGGTTCCAGAATATCTTCATTCAGATAAAAGTAGACTCAAGGAAGGCTCTAAATTGTATCTAAATGTTGGAGGAGAGGAAGTCTTGGTTGGTAGGGTTAATAAAGATGGTATAATGGAATACGTGGAGGGATAAAATGGATAAAGAATTTCTAGTTTACCAAAATAAAGTATACTCTAATTTTGTGAATTATATAAATGACTATATCCTTCTTTCAGAAGATCCGGCAATGTTGAAAGAAGGCTATTTCCCCTATAGTTCCTATGTAGATGGTGAAGAAGAAGGTCTATACGGGAAGCTTGTGCCTTATAGTGAGGTTAGTCAGAGGTATTCGGTTTATGATCGTGTTTTGTATAAAGAACATGAATTTACAATTGCTGGTCACAAGCATGGGGATGATGATTTTACAGCACCCGATTCTTATGTGCGACTCCTGGTTTTTGATAAAGAATTTCTAATTGAAAACAATTTAGCTGATGATGCGGAATTATTGGATGAGAAATATGGCCAGACCATGTATGCATCAGGGAAAATCCCTGTCAGCGAAGTAACGATTCTACGTCGTAGAAAGGATTTGCCAGTAGACCGAAGGAGAAAAATATGAAATCAGTTATTTTTACAATAAAAAGCAACCAATCACTAAGAATTGGTGAGGTGCTTCAAGCAGAACTCTTTGAATGTTACAGCGTTTCCGCTAAGGATGCAGGATTAAAGCCATCTGCGGACTCTCTTATTTCGGATTTCCATTCTGTTCAGTTTGGGGTCAAAGAGAAGTCTAGTTTAGGGTTCCGTCTATCTTTTGATGGTCAAGCTTATCAGGTATCTGTTCCAGATTTGGCGACAGCTTCTGACTGGACTGGGGCCTTGATGTTCTTGAAAACCTTGCTCATTCTCTTAGACGTAACTGTATGTGAACATGATGGTGTGGCGTATGATAAAGATTCTATTCTTGATTTTCATTTCACGGATATTTTCTTATCAGCTCTTTCAGAATTGACTAAGGAAGTAAAAGTCCATCCCATCGTGGAAATTATGGGAGTGAAACGTCCCATTTACATCAATGAACTCTACCTAGGGCAGATCATCCATGTTCCGGACGAACAACTTTTGAATAGCTATGACCAGCGTTTGCGCTTTACCCAACAGCTGAATGCTTATTACTCTGAGTAGCAAGTTTTTAAAGTAGAGCAGGATGGTGAGGATATCATCATTCCTGTCAACTATCTAAATAGTGAAGGACGAACAATATTACCATCTCAACCAGAGCTAGAACCTCAATATTTACAACAATATCGAGGAAGTAAAGTTGCAGTTGCACGACTATTTATCATGACAGCCAATGGGGAAAAACTAGCCGAAGTTCCTTATCGTCAGTACTTAGAGTCGTTGACCGAGGGCATCTATATGTTGGATGCCAAATATGTTCTTGTAGACCCAATTTCTCCTGAAACTTTACAACATATACTAGCCAGAATTTAAAAAGTCGGATAAAAATATCTTTTGAGAAGCCTTCTTTGATATGATTATACATTCCAACAAATATGTTCTATCAGGCTGAAAAATCAGACAAGTTTAGAGATTTTTAGAATAAATCAATGGAGTAAATAAATGAAGAAATTTGAAATACCAGAGCCTAAAGATTATCAAAATTTTGTCAAACATTACTTAGAAGTGATGAGGGAAGGAAAAGAAGCTCAGGCTTTTCTAGGAACAGAAGTTAAGTATCGTTTTCGACAACGAGATTCTTATGAACTTGATAGTACAGATATTGGGGTATTAATGGAATATTGCTTATATCCTTTGTATGTGGAAGGTGATAGGGATATAGCGCGCAGAACCTTTGCTATCTTGAAAGATTTTAGCTTATCGGTTGACTTAGTCAAATTAGATAAGGTAACTGATTATATTTTTATTCAAAATAGGCGTTTAAGAAGATATACTAGTCTTCCCTTTATCATTGAAACAGATGAATTAGTTAAAAATATTATAGAAAGCATTTCAAAATTATCAGATGGACAGAAGAAAGATTGGTTATACCAAGGGCTGTGTAATGCATTGGAGTGTGATCCAGTATACAGGAAGTGTGATGAAGAAAAGGTGGAGAAAATTCTCAAGGAATTCAAGGAAAAATACTACAATCCCCCTAAGGTAGTAGAAACCATTAAAACAGTTGAGGAAATTGAACTAGACGTTACGAGTATTGATGCGATGGGTGTTTCAGATGACCATCTAGAGTTGTTGTTGATTGATGAAAACAAATGGATAGAGTCATTAGAAGAGGGGCATCTCTTGAAACTTCAAGAAAAACTCAATAACTATATCTACTTCCTCGAAAGTAAGCAGTATGTGGAGCGATATGGTGATAAGTTTGATAAAAAAGTCATCCATATCACATTCCAGTATTCTCCATCTGATAACGGTCTAGCCTTTTTAGCAGTTGTACAGAAGACATTACAGAATACAGATATGAGTTTGAAGGTAGAATTGCCGGAGTAATAAAGAGAGCGAATTCGCTCTCTTTTTTGTGGTATAATTGGACTAGGTTATTAAGACTTTTTTAAACAGGTAAAAATAGCGAACTGCATGTGCCGTCATTGACACAACAGGACATTCATACGACAAATTTTTATCTGCGATTGAACGTCAAGGCTATTATGAAATCAAAAATCCACGTGTCTATAAGCCTGGCACTAATGAAATTGTTCAAGTTGAGGGGATTTTCAGAATAAATCAATGGGGTAAATAAATGCAGACTTATAAATTGAAAAATAAAGAAAATTATAAACACTTTGCCAAACATTATCTAGAAGTGATGAGGGAAGGAAAAGAAGCCGAAGCTTTTCTTGGAAAGGATATTAGGTATCGTTTTCAACAACGAAACTCAATGATAACAGAATACACTGATATTCAGGTGTTGCTAGAATATTGTTTATTCCCTCTATATGTAGAAGGTGATAAAGATATAGAGAGAAGGACATTTGAGATATTAAAAGAGTTCTCTTTAAGTATTGATGAAAAGAAAATATGGCAAGTTACAGAATATTTATTGCTTCAAGATTTCATTCTGGCGGAATATAAGCCTCTTCCTTTTGAAATTGATACAAGAAAAATAGTTCCTCTTATACTTGATACAATAGAAAAACTTCCTAACGTGTTAAAAACTAGTGGATATTATGGTCGATTAATTGGAAATATTAAATCAATTCCTTCTTTCAAGTATTATGAGGTGGAAAAGGTAGAGAAGATCCTTAAGGAATTCAAGGAAAAATACTACAATCCACCTAAAGTGGTAGAACAATAGCAAGCGTCATGGTGGATGTGAGAGTTGTAGAGAATTTTAAATGACTAAACAAGAACTAATAAATTTTATTAATAAACATAAAGATAAAATAGGGGCATTTCATATTGCGCTTGATGAACGATTTGAAGGTCAATTTACTTTGGGATACTATTATGATGATAAGTCTAGGAAGTATAAAGTTTATGAAGTTAATGAACGTCAATGTATCTGGATTAGAGATGAATTTAAAAATGAAAATGATGCAATAGAGCGACTTTTTCGTTTGATAAAAACAACTTTTTGGATAAAAGAAACTCCAATTCTGTCAGACGTTTCAGAAAATGATTGATTAGAAACAGTGATATATTTTTCATTGGGCATACTTATATGAAGGGGAAAAGGTGTATTACCAAATGAATCAAATAAAAGCAAATGGTTTTATCATAACAGAAGAAAATGGGAATTATATAATGTCCTGGATGACAGGAGGTTTTCAAGATAGAGAAGTTAGTTATCCAGTAAGCAAAGAATTAGTAGATAAAGCTTTAAAGTCCGAACAGGATGCTTATGAAGTTGAACTGTTCTTAGAAACCGGAGAATGGGTGACTAAGGAAAGCAATGAAGCGGCTAGACAGAATTATTTTAGGTCATCGCCTGTTCGCGTTTTAGTAAATCCACCATCTATTAAGCGGTTGTTTTCTGAACGAGAATTTATTGAGTTGCTAAAAGAAGCCATCTCTTCAGAACTCAAGCCAACTGAACTTGACGCTATTGGTACAGTTGATAATCATTTGGAGCTTCTTCTAGTGGATCCAGTTGACTGGCAGGAAGAAATAGAGGCAGTCCATCTGGAAATTCTGCAGGAAAAACTCAATAACTATATCTACTTCCTCGAAAGTAAGCAATATGTGGCACGATACGGCGATAAATTTGATAAAAAAGTCATCCATATCACCTTTCAATATTCCCCTTCTGACAACGGTTTGGCCTTTCTCGCTGCTGTTCAGAAAGTATTGCAACCCACAGATATGAGTTTGAAGGTAGAATTGCCAGAGTGAAAAAAACCACAGAAATTACTCTTGAACTTCTGTGGTTTCTTTTTTTACTCTTGATAGGAAACAATGCCGATGATAGTATCGACAGCACGTTCCATGGTTTCTAGGCTGACATATTCGAAGCGGCCATGCATGTTCTCGCCGCCGGCAAAGAGATTAGGTGTCGGGATGCCCATAAAGGAAATTTTAGAGCCATCAGTTCCGCCACGGATAGGCTCGATGATAGGCTGGATATCCAGACTTTCCATGACTGCTTTGGCGATATGGATAGGTGTCATGTCCTTTTCAATGACCTGTTTCATGTTGTAATACTGGTCTTTGAGGGTCAGGATAACGCGCTCGCTGCCCAGCTCTTGGTTCATCTTATCAGCAGTAGCCTGCATAGCAGCTTTGCGATTTTCAAAAGCCTCTGTCTCAAAGTCGCGGATAATGTAGCTAGCTTGAGCTTCTTCGACAGTACCGGTCAGGTTCATCAGGTGGTAGAAGCCTTGGTAGCCCTCGGTCTTCTCTGGCCGGTCGGCTTCTGGCAGCTGATTGTGGAAGTCAATAGCCAGCTGGAGAGCATTGACCATCTGGTCTTTAGCAGTTCCCGGATGGACATTGCGGCCTTGGAAGGTCAGCTCTGCTCCAGCGGCGCTAAAGGTTTCGTACTGGAGTTCTCCTAGAGGTCCGCCATCCACTGTGTAGGCAAAGTCCACATCGAAGTTTTCAGCGTCAAACTTATCAGCTCCGATACCGATTTCTTCATCTGGTCCAAAGCCAACTCGGATTTCTCCGTGCTTGATTTCTGGATGGGTAGACAGGTATTCGATAGCAGTCATGATTTCAGCAATACCTGACTTGTCGTCTGCTCCCAAAAGAGTGGTTCCGTCAGTCGTAATCAGGGTTTGGCCCTTGTATTTATAGAGACTGGCAAAGTCCGCAGGATCTAAGTTAAAGCCAGATTGTCCCAGCGGAATCACACCGCCGTCATAATTCTCAACGACCTGCGGCTGGATGTTTTCCGCGTTGAAGTCTGCCGTATCCATGTGGGAAATAAAACCAATCTTGCGGGTAAAGCTAGGGTCGTTGGCTGGCAGAGTTCCAATCGCAAAGCCGTTGGGCAGGTAGTAGACATTTTCCAAGCCAACCCGCTTCATCTCAGGGATAAGGATATTATTAGCAAAGTCCACCTGACTCTGGGTGCTGGGTGTAGTAGTAGATGTCTCATCTGAGCGCGTGTTGACCTTGACATAGGTCAGGAAACGCTCTAAAAGATTAGGATATTTCATAAATGCTCCTTTTTCATTTCATTTAAATCTATTTTAGCATATTCAGGAGAGAGTGAGAAATGTTTTTCGTTTCTTGAGGACAAAGGTAAAATCTAGCAATTAGTTTTATATCTTGTCAAAATCTGGTAAACTATATCTATGCAAATGGAAAAAACAATCAGCAAAGCTGTGATTTTGGGGGCTTCGGGAGGTATAGGTCGTCAGTTGACTAGGGAGCTGGCTACAAGGACAGACCAGCTGGTCTTGGTTGGCAGAGATGAGGTTGAGCTCACTCAGCTGCAAGAGGACTTGTCTGAAGTTAGAGCCAAGCTTTCCTACAGAGTTTTGGATTTGCTGGATGCGACTGATGTGGAAGATTTTGCTCAGCAGCTAGAGGCTGATCTAGTGATTAATTGCTGCGGTCTGGCTAATTTTGGTCCGGCGCTATCTCTTTCAGAAGCAGATGAAAAGGCTCTCTGGCAGGTCAATTACCAAGCGGCGGTTCGACTGATGAGGCAAATCGTGGAGCGCAATCGCAAGATAAGACTTGTCCAACTTTCCTCTCTGGCAGCCCTTTATCCTCATCCTTATCTGGCGGCTTACAGCTCCAGCAAGGCCGCTTTGCAGACCTACAGCTTAGCCTTGCAAGAAGAGCTGCGCCTCAAAGGCTCTGAAATGACAGTTTGTCTTTATATACTGGGACCGGTTCGGACTTCTATCTTTCCTCCAGAGCTGCAGGATGCTTTGGGTGGTGCTAAATTACAGATGAGCCCGGAGATAGCAGCACGACGCATCATCGGACTGCTCCAGCAAGGCCGTTCCTATGCTATAGTGGGCAAGAGATATCGACTACTGGCTTGGCTCATGAAGTTACTTCCACAAAGATGGATTATCCGTTTGATTGGCGCTTATCTACGAAAGGGGCTTTGATCATGAAATTTATTTTTTCCCTGCTGGCTGCTGCCTATTTGCTTCTCTTTATCTTGCGTTGGCTCTTGTCTTTGGCTTATTTGAAAAAAGGGCAGAGCTCTTCATCGGACTTTCAAGAGGAGCTTTATACGGTGGTTCAGCCCATCCTATCTGGTGATCCTCGTTTGGAAAATGATTTATTAGCCAATCTCCAACAGACTGAAGCAGTTGAGTTTTACTGGCTAATTGATCAGTCTGACCCAGAGGCGCAGCGAGTGGCTGACAAGATTTGTCAAAATCCCTCTTATGCCCAGCGTATTCGCGTTTTTCTCATGGAGGATGTCCCCCAGGGGATTAATCCTAAGAGTTATAAGATTGAGCAGATTATAGATGAGCTGACTCGACCTTATTTGATTGTTCTCGACGACGACAGCGTCATTGATTTTTCAAAAATGGGAGAATTGACAGACTATCTAGGTGAGAATGTTATTTTGACCGGCATTCCCTATAATCAAGAGAGAAGTAATTTCTGGTCCAAGCTAGTAGCTGCTTTTGTCAATGGAAATTCTTTCATTACTTATTTTACCATGGCAGAAGTCAAAGCCAACCACTCAATTAATGGAATGTTCTACATCCTGCCCCTTGAACTTGCTAGGGAGCAAAAACTCTTCACTGCTATAAAAGACTATCTATGTGATGATTTGGCTGTAGCTGATTTTCTGCGCAGCAAGGGAGTGGAGATTATCCAGACGCGGGTGACCTGTAATGTTCGGACTACTATCAAGGATGCCAAGCAATATTTGCTGCAAATGAAGCGTTGGCTGCTTTTTAGCTCCATCTATCTGAAAGAGCACTTGGACTGGAAGGTTATTCTTTTAATTGCTCTGCCTAGTTTTCTGCCCCTTCCTGCCTTGCTCATTAGTTTCTTTCTTGGCTGGCCTTTTGTGCTGCTGGCTTTGCTTTTGCTCTTGATCAAGGCAATTTGGATGCTGGCTTATCGTCGTCATATTCTATCTGGTCGGCCGCATCCTGATGAAGTGCTTTACGAAGTGTTGAATGATTTACTCTTGCCTTGGCTTTTCCTCTATGTCTTGCTTAGTCCGCAGGTGATTAACTGGCGGGGAAGGAAGATTCGAGTGACGGATGGGAAAATTCGCTATGAGTAAGATGAAGCAGTATTTGGATAAGTTGGATGCTCTGTCGCCAGACCAAACCTTGCTAAAATCTAGCAAAGTCTTGCTTTTTCTCAGTGGCAGCAGTCATTTGGAATGCGCTAGTCTGACTGCAGGCCAGCTTGAGTTTCTTGAGCAGATTTGTCCATCGGATTTCTCAGTGGTGGCTAGCAATTTTCCGTTTAACCAGAGATTTGAGCATGGGAGACAAACCCAAGTTTCCTTGTTAACAGCTTCCATTTCCAATATCCGTTACTATTGGCATACTCTCTACAATTCTCGCTTTCAGGAGGCTTTGCAGCGGCACTTGTCTCCTTTACTGAATGCTGAGGAGGCTGTCATTATCTGCAAGAGCTCTGGACTCAATATGCTGACCCAGTGGCTGGAGGGCTTGGGTGAGGAAAATCTGCCGATCAGACTGAGAGTGATTGCGCTGGGGCCTGTTTCACGGAGACTCCTAAATCGCAAGGATATTGACTCGCTGGTCATCAAGGGCAGGAAGGATATTTACAGCAGATGTCTAGATGGCCATCTAGCTGATGTGATAGTGGATAGCAACCATTTTGATTATGAATACAGGGAAGATGTGAAAGGATTAGTTTATGACTGGATTAGAAAAAGTGATAAAGATTGATGTGATTAGTGTGCCATTTAGTGGACATTTGCTGCCTACTTTGACCTTAGTCAAGCCTCTGCTGACGGATCCGCGTTTTCGGATTCGGGTCATCACTGGCTGCCAAAAGAAAGAGCTAGTAGAGGAAATTGGTTTTGATTGTCTGGCCCTCTTTCCAGAAAGACCGACAGTGATGGAAGACATCGCCAATGCTCCGCAGCAAAGCAATCTTCTGATTGCCTATCAGCAGTTTCGGGCCAATTCCAGACTAATTCCAGAAGTTATAGACGAATTAAATAAAATTTGGCGAGAGGATGGTAAACCGGATTTGGTCATAGCGGATTTTGTTGCTTCACCAGCAGGCTTGATTTCTAATCGCTTTGGTATCCCATGGATAACCACGATTCCGAGTCCGGTTGCTATTGAGTGCCGGACGACAACTCCGACCTATTTAGGGGGCTGGAAACCTCATCAGGGTGTCTTGTACAAATTCAGAGATGCTTTAGGCAGGCAAGTTATTCGCTGTGGAAAGAAAATGGCCTTTGCTTTAGTTCGGAAGAGTTTGGGAGACTATCAAGATTTTAAACTCTATAGGGAAGACGGCACAGAAGCTATTTACTCGCCTTACTCTATCTTGGCTTTGGGCATGAAAGAGCTGGAGTTTCGAGATGATTTTCCTAAGCATCTTCGCTGGGTTGGCTACAAATGCCTGTCCTTTGATCGTCTGCCTACAGATCATGAGTCTTATTTTGAGACTGATAAGAAGCGGGTTTTAGTGACTTGCGGAACGCATTTAAAATGGGAGAAGGAGCGCATGGTGGAGCGAGCGAAAAAGCTAAGCAAACTCTACCCAGATTACCTCTTTTACATCACCTTGGGAGAAGCTAGTGGCTTGGGTAATGCTCCGAAGAGACTTGCAGAAAACCTGTTGCTCTTTGACTATCTGCCCTATACCGATATTTTGGACAAGATAGATTTTGCCATTCACCACGCAGGGACGGGTATCATGATGGCCTGTATTGAGCACGAGATTCCCAGTCTCATTTTGCCGCAGGATTATGACCAGTTTGACAATGCCGTTCGTGCTGAGCTAGCCCAAGTAGGGCTGGTAGCTCGTAGAAAGACCGATACAGAAGTGCTTCGCCTTTTTAAGGAATTGACAGATCGCACAGACTGGTCTCAGTTGAAAACTCTTGCTCAGCAAAGTAAAGAATATCAGCCTACAGAGATTCTCTATCAAGAGCTAGGGCGGCTGCTTAAGGTTGATTTATAACTGGAGAATTCAACAAACTATTAAAGCATACTTCCAATATTAAAGTGTCTGAATTATTAAATTTCCCTATTCTTTTCAAGGAATAGGTTTTTTGGTCTATTCAAGTCTTTTTTAAGATGTTAAAATGAAAGTGATTACAAGAAAGTAGTTGGAAAGTCAACTTGACTTTCTCTGAGTGACTGAAGAGGAAAGATGATGAAGAAAGCAATTCTAATGATGACTTTTGGCTCGCCAGAGGAGATTAGCTTTGAGGGAGTGGCTGAATTTTTTACCAACATTCGCCGCGGTGTCAGGCCGCAAGACCATGAAATTCAGACCCTCTATGATAACTATGTCCTCATTGGCGGAACGCCTCTGCAGCGTATCAGTCTAGAAGAGGTGGAAAAGGTCCGTCAGCGTTTATCTGGTGAGTATGCAGTTTATTTTGCCAATAAATTCTCACGTCCTTTTATCACAGATGTGATTGGGCAGATGGAAGAGGATGGTATTGAGGATTGTATCTGTTTGATTCTAGAGCCGCATTTTTCTTACTATTCTGTCATGGGCTATGAGAAGTTTATCCAGAGTGATTCCATCCGCTTTAATATCATTAAGGAATGGTATCAAGAAGAAGCTATTCTTGATTATTGGGCAGAGGAGCTGAGAAAGATTCTTACAGAAGAGGTTAGAGAAGAGACATTCAAGATTTTCTTCTCAGCCCACAGTGTGCCTATTCTGGCCTTGGATTTCGGAGATCCTTACATTGATCAGATCTATGACAATGCCCGTTTGATTGTTGAAAGGTTAGGTCTGACAGAAGAGGATTATCTCAATGTTTGGCAAAGCGAGAGTGACATCGGGCTCCCTTGGATCAAACCTGACGTGCTGGACTACATGCGCCAGCAAGAAACGCATCCGAAGCATTATATTTTTGTGCCGATTAGTTTTATCAGTGAGCATATAGAGGTCCTTTTTGACAATGACGTGGAGTGTAAGGAACTTTGCGAAGATCTGGGAGTTGCCTATCATAGACCGCCTATGCCCAATGCAGATGACCGTTTAATTGACGCCCTGATTCAAACTATCCGCCGCCATGAGCATAAACCCTTCAAAGAATGTTTTCCAGAAGAAGAAACTTTCGATGAATTGCAGCCGTCGGAGGAGAGCAGCCAGATTCTTGCAGAGGATGTAGAGCTGAAAATGCCAGATTTCGTCAAGAAGCTAATTGAGAAAAAGGGGCGCGAGAATGTTAAGATGCCGTATTTTGTCAAGAAAATGCTGGAGAAAGCAGGAAAGCTGCCCAAGAGTTGATTGTTCATATTCGTTGATGAGTTTATAGGATCATTCTAGAAGGAGAAAACCGTGAGACTTTGGCACCAAGATTTGATTGAAAAACTTCCGCGCCAGCAGCTTTTAGGCCAGCACCGAGAGTGTGCAGCCTTACGTGGACGAGGTTGGGGCAAGCCGCATGCGACGGTCAACTATGTTTTTGAGCACAGTCCTTATTTCCTCTATGCTTATCATCTCTTGATTATGGAGGAGATGCAAAAGCGGGGCTATCAGCCGGATCCACTTTGGCTGGACAAGGACTATCGTGGCAAGACTTGTCCACCTTACCAGCAGTTGCCAGCTGAGGAGCTAGAACATCCCATTTATCCGGAGCATGACGCAGCCTATCTGCAAGGATGCTTGGAAAATCTGAAAGAGAAAGGAATAGAAATTTTCTGATTTCCAAGTACCAAGACGGCATAGTGTTAAGGTTATAGAACAACAAAAAGGAAGATATAGTGCTCTTCCTTTTTGACTTTTATGAGTTCAAAATAAACTTCTCGATAGCTGTAGCGACCCCATTTTCTTCACAGCTGTCTGTGACGGCATCGGCTAGGCTTTTGACATGGTCTGAAGCATTGCCCATGGCTACACCGAGGCCAGCATATTCCAGCATTTCGATGTCGTTGTTAGCATCTCCGATTGCCATGATTTCCTGAGGATTGACGTCCAATTGTTTAGCCAATCGCTCTAGGGCAAAGGCTTTGGTTACACCAGATGGCATGGCCTCGTAAATGACCGGCTGGGAGCGAACACCGCTGAAACTCTGGCAGATTTCTTGGCCAAAGTCAGCTTCAAAAGCATCTACTTGCTCTTGGCTGCCTAAAAACATAGCTTGAAACATTCTGTGTTTACCGCTGCAAGCCTCTTCTAGGCTAATCTCGGTTGGAGTGGTGAATACTAAGCTAGCATCATTCACGACATAGGAACTGGCTTTTTCTCCAACGACGAAATAATGCTCTTCATCAAAGAGAGTCAGCTGGACAGGGCTATTTTCAGACAGACTATAGAGATAGCGAATATCCTGGCCGCTCAGCTCTTGCCAGTCCACCAGACTCCAGTCGCTGGTCTGATGTGTAGCGCAGCCATTGTCCACGATGACATATTCGTTTTCATGTGCAAGGCCTAGCTTGCCATAATAAGGCTTGACGCCGACCAAGGGACGACCTGTGCAAAGAACCAATTTGACCCCTTTCTCAATAGCTCGGTGCAGAGCTTCAATGTTAGCTTGGGGGATTTCTTTTTTGCTGTTGAGTAAGGTGCCGTCCATATCAAGTGCAAGAATTTTAATCATAAAGTGTCTCCAAAATTATTCTCTGACTAGTATAGCATAATTTATAGAGAAAGTCCGAGTCTATAGGAAAAATCACTGGTCTTGTGTTATAATAAATAGAATACCCTAAAAGGATGAGAAAAATGAATTTAGAAGATTTGAAAAAACGTCAGGAGAAGATCCGCAATTTCTCCATCATTGCCCACATTGACCACGGGAAATCAACCTTGGCTGACCGGATTTTGGAGGCGACGGAGACGGTTTCTAGTCGGGAAATGCAGGCCCAACTCTTGGATAGCATGGACTTGGAACGGGAGCGCGGTATCACCATTAAGCTCAATGCTATCGAGCTCAATTATACTGCCAAGGACGGCGAAACCTATATCTTCCACTTGATTGACACGCCGGGACACGTGGACTTTACCTATGAGGTATCGCGGTCGCTAGCGGCCTGTGAAGGGGCGATTCTGGTCGTGGATGCGGCTCAGGGAATTGAAGCTCAGACCTTGGCGAATGTCTATCTAGCGCTGGACAATGACTTGGAAATCCTGCCAGTTATCAATAAGATTGACCTTCCAGCTGCGGACCCAGAGCGGGTGCGGACAGAAATTGAAGACGTGATTGGGTTGGATGCAAGCGAAGCCGTGTTGGCTTCTGCCAAGGCTGGCATCGGAATTGAGGAAATTTTAGAGCAGATTGTGGAGAAAGTTCCAGCACCGACTGGAAATGTTGAAGCACCACTAAAAGCCTTGATTTTTGACTCAGTCTACGATGCCTATCGTGGGGTAATCCTGCAAGTACGGGTTATGGACGGTGTGGTCAAGCCAGGAGATACCATTCAGCTCATGAGTAACGGTAAAACCTTTGACGTGACTGAGGTCGGAATCTTTACGCCTAAGGCTATTGGCCGCGATTTCCTAGCAACAGGGGATGTTGGTTATATCGCAGCCTCTATCAAGACTGTACAGGATACCCGGGTCGGGGATACAGTGACCTTGGCGGACAATCCAGCAGCAGAGCCACTGGCTGGCTACAAGCAGATGAATCCTATGGTCTTCGCTGGTCTCTATCCGATTGAGTCCAATAAATACAATGACCTGCGCGAGGCGCTTGAAAAGCTCCAGCTAAACGATGCCAGTCTGCAGTTTGAGCCAGAAACATCGCAGGCGTTAGGATTTGGTTTCCGTTGTGGCTTCTTGGGCTTGCTGCACATGGATGTTATTCAGGAGCGTTTGGAGCGTGAGTTTAATATTGATTTAATCATGACGGCTCCGTCGGTTATCTATAAGGTCAATATGACGGACGGTGCCTCCCTTGATGTGTCCAATCCGAGCGAGTTTCCAGACCCAACGAAGATTGACTCTATTGAGGAGCCTTATGTTAAGGCGCAGATTATGGTGCCCCAGGAATTTGTCGGAGCTGTGATGGAGTTGGCTCAGCGCAAACGCGGTGACTTTGTGACCATGGACTATATCGATGATAATCGGGTCAATGTCATCTATCAGATCCCGCTTGCTGAAATCGTCTTTGACTTCTTTGACAAGCTCAAGTCCTCTACTCGTGGCTATGCTAGCTTTGACTACGAAATCTCTGAGTATCGCTCGTCCAAGCTGGTTAAGATGGATATTCTCCTCAATGGCGACAAGGTTGATGCTCTCAGCTTCATTGTTCACAAGGAATTTGCTTATGAGCGCGGTAAGCTGATTGTAGACAAGCTCAAGAAAATCATTCCTCGTCAGCAGTTTGAAGTACCTATTCAAGCCGCTATCGGACAGAAAATCGTGGCTCGGACAGACATCAAGGCCTTGCGTAAGAATGTCTTGGCCAAGTGTTATGGTGGTGACGTTTCTCGGAAGCGCAAACTCCTAGAAAAACAAAAAGCTGGTAAAAAACGGATGAAAGCTATCGGCTCTGTCGAAGTCCCACAAGAAGCCTTCCTCAGTGTTTTGAGTATGGATGAGGAATAAAGTCTTATCTCTCTAGGTAATATATCCCAAAAGGAGAAAATCATGAAACGATCGTATCTGCTTGGAGCAGTTCTGGTACTAACTTCACTTACTCTTACATCGTGTGCCAATTCTGGACAAAAGCCTGGTCAATCTAGTTCTTCAACCAGTTCCAGTGCACAAGTGAAAAAGAATTCTTCAAATTCTTCTTCTAAAAGAAGCAAGAACAAAACCAATCAAGAAACAAAACGTGTTGGTTCTCCAGAGTTTGGTTATATCGATATCCCAAGTAAATGGATTAAATTTTTTGATGCAGAGGTTGAGGGACTTATCCAATATACCGACGGTTCTGCTTATAATATCGTTACCATGAATGCTGTTTCTAAGGCAGAAGCTGAAGTAGCAGATGGTGAGATTTTCAATGCAGAAACAATTGCTCAACATGTAGCCTATAATTGGAGTCAAAAAGATAATATTGAGAAGATGTGGGGCTCTAAAAGTACTGTCTCAGGAATAGAAGCCTTTCAAATAAACATCATTCTGAAATCGGGACAACTTGCTAATACATTGGTTTTCCAAAAAGATGACAAAGTCTATATACTATCCTTTGAAGGCGACGAAGAAACTCTTGATGATTTCACTACAAACATGAAAGATACTTGGAGTCTTGATAGCAAGGGAGCAGTCAGCGAATAATAGTTTAAAAAAACAAGAGGCCTATTTATTAAGTCTCTTGTTTTTTCAGTGTAGAAGTTAATTATGTTTCACAAAAAAAGATTGTATCTAATCAAAAAATGTTCGACTACTATCAAATCTAAGTAAAAAGACTTACAAAAATTTGTAGGTCTTTTCTTGAAATCCGAACGTTAGGAAATCTTTTTTAGATTTTACTTGACATTTTCTGAAATAGGAATATGATAAAATGTGAACACTGTATAAGACAAACCTTGTGCGTGTTCGAAAATAATAGAGCGTTGCATCCGTAAGTCAATTTGACACGGCTCTTAAAAAACAAAAGGAGAAAGAATGAATACTTATATCCAAAAGAAAATCGCAAACATGAAGCTGACGCTTTCTGAAATGTCTGGTGGCTACAAACGAATGGTGACTAGCATGAAGAAGCTCGGCTTTTCTGGTACCTTGAAACTTATCTGGGACGATTTGTTTGCTCATCGCAGCCTAGGTCAATGGTTTTATCTCTTGATTCTAGGGAGTTTTCCGCTCTGGCTGGAGCTGATATATGAACATCGTATCGTGGATTGGACAGGGATGATTTGCAGTCTGACTGGGATTATCTGTGTGATCTTCGTATCTGAAGGACGGGCTAGCAATTACCTCTTTGGTTTGATTAACTCTGTGATTTACTTGATTTTGGCTTTGCAGAAAGGCTTCTATGGCGAGGTCCTGACGACTCTTTACTTTACCATCATGCAGCCAATTGGACTCTTAGTGTGGATTTACCAAGGTCAGTTCAAAAAAGAAAAGCAAGAGTTTGTTGCTCGTAAGCTAGATGCTAAAGGATGGACAAAATATCTATCACTCAGTGTGCTTTGGTGGTTGGTCTTTGGCTTGATTTATCAGTCTGTGGGTGCCAATCGTCCTTATCGAGATTCAATCACGGATGCGACAAATGGTGTAGGGCAAATCCTGATGACGGCTGTTTATCGCGAACAGTGGATTTTCTGGGCAGCGACCAATATTTTTTCTATCTACCTTTGGTGGGGTGAAAGTCTTCAGATTCAAGGGAAATATTTGATCTATTTAATCAACAGCTTGGTCGGATGGTACCAGTGGAATAAGGCTGCTAAAAAGGCATAGTACTATAAACGGAAAAGAAATCGGATGTGACAATGTCTCTCTTTCCTTTCGTCCTAAAAATATGGTAAACTAGTATTAGTAAAATTTATTAGATTTAGGAAGGAATGACCATGAAAAAGAAGTACTTTCTGCTCTCCCTGACTATCTTAGCCGGTCTCTCTCTGTCTTCCTGTAGCCTCATCAAGAGTTATAGCAGTCGGAAAGCATCTGATTCTTCCAGTCGAGTTTCCCTGAGAGATGACAGCGATACAAGTAGTAGCAGTCGTAAAGAAAAAGATTCGTCAAAGACTACTGGTACGCAGCGGGTTGGCTCTGATGATTATGGCTATATTAGTATTCCTGATAATTGGATTAAGTTTACAGACGTAGATGGTGGCGACAGCGTCCAGTATACGGATGGAAGTGGCTATAACATTGTCACGATGAACGCTTATACAAAAGAAAAAGCTAACATTGGAGAAGGTGAAGAATTCAACGCTGAAACCATTGCCCAACGGATTGCCTACCACTGGAAGGATAATAAGGAAGTTGATGATTTTTGGGGAGCAAAGAGTACCGTAGCTGGAAATGAAGCCTTTCAGATTAATGTTGTTTTAAAATCCACTCAAAACCTAACGGTTTGGGTCTTCAAACAAGGCGATAAGGTCTATATGATGTCCTTTGAAGGCGATGAAGACACTCTGTATGAATTTATCCCCTATATTGAAGATACATGGAGCGTCAGCAAGGACGGTGGAAAAAGCATCTAGCGACAGCATTTGATGATAGCTCTCTAAGTTTATAAAAAGCAAATCTGGGACTTATTCTCAGATTTTTTTGTGAGATGGAATATATCATATTCTTTGAGTTTGATAAGATTTAAGAAGGCTCATTTTATGATATAATAAAAAGAATTTGAATACAGAAAGAAAAATATATGACCCAAGAAATCGACCTTGAAAAGTACCATCAGCTAGCTTTGCAGAAGCAGAAAGAGCATCGAAAATTTTTAGCCAGTCTCAAGAAAAAGCCACCAAAAAACCTAGATAAGATTGCTCAGCAAATCCATGATGAGGTTTTTGAGGAGATTGACTGTACAGCCTGTGCCAATTGCTGTAAGACGCTGGGACCAGACTTTAAGGAAGCCGATATTGTCCGTATTGCCAAGTATTTCAAGATGAAGCTGCCGGCTTTTGAAGAGGAGTTTCTACAGGTGGACGAAGACGGTGACAAGGTTTTCAAATCTATGCCTTGTCCTTTTTTAGGTGGAGACAATCTCTGCTCGATCTACGATGTCCGTCCAAAGGCTTGTCGAGAGTTCCCTCATACAGACCGCAAGAAGATTCATCAGATTAATCATCTAACAATCAAAAACACCCTGACTTGCCCAGCGGCTTATCTTTTTGTGGAGAAGCTGCGGGATAGGTTGTAACATCCCCCTCTAAATCTTGTACAAAAATTCTAGGGCGGAAGTATCTTAGATCTGTTAGACTATAGTTAGAATTGAACATGGCCTAAAAGTTGTGTGAAAAAGATGAAATTTTCTCGGAGCAGGAGCCCCTCCGTCAATTTTCCAATTTCCACTTTGCTTTTAACGGCCTTAGTATCTTTTATGAGGTGAAAAAGAATATGATGCATCAATTCAATCGAACCATGGAATATCTGGAAAGTAAGCTGGACGCAGAAGTGGATTTGCAGAAATTTCAGCAGCTATCGGGCTATTCTTATGCTCTCTTTAGCAGGCTCTTTTCTATTCTAGCAGATATGACTTTAGCAGAATACTTGCGCAATCGCAGGCTGTCAGAAGCTGTGACGGACTTGCGGGAAAGCTCTGAGAAAGTCATTGATATAGCACTGAAATACGGCTATGAGTCTGCAGATGCCTTCAGCGCAGCCTTCAAGAAATTCCATGGTGCGACTCCCTCAGAAGTTCGAAATGGAAAACCTTATCGCGTTTTTCCTAGACTTCAATTATCCTTAAAGATTACAGGAGGAAAGAACATGGATATCAAGATTCAAAAGAAACCTGCATTTACCGTAGCAGGCGTCCTATTGGAAGCTATTGACAATAGCCAGTGCCCGTCTGCATGGGAGCAGCTCTATGCTAATCACAGCATTGAAAGCCTAGAAAGTCTGGGCAGTGGCCAATTCTTTGGCGTCTGCTCGGATGTTAAAGAAGGCGAAATTATCAACTATATGGCCGCTTATGATGTGACGGATAAAGCGAAAGCAGAAGAACTAGGTTTGTCAATCAAGGAAATCTCAGAAGCGGAATATGCCATCGTACCAGTCAAAGGGGCTATACCAGCCAGTATCCACAATGCTTGGAAATACGTCTTAGAAGTCTTTTTCCCAGAAACTGGCTATCGCCACTCAGGAGCACCAGATTTTGAAGTCTACACCGAAGGCGACATGTCGTCACCAGACTACCAAATGGAACTCTGGATACCTGTGGTGAAATAAAATGGTGCTTGCAAGTCATTTTTTAGGTGTTGATTACAGAGGAGGATGATGCTATGCAGATGTATTTTGGGGACGTTTCTCTTTGTTATACATATTCACTTGCGATGGTGCTGCATTCGTATGGTTATGATGTTCGCCCTGAGTTTTTGGAAGCCATTATGGTAATGGGAAATGGCGCTAGTATTGTAAAGGAAGATGAAAAACACCCGCTAGTCTTCTTTGATAATGGGATGCCAGATAGTTCTATCAGTCATTCTTTAAACATTCTAGGCTTTACATATGATGAATACTATATAAAGGATTCAAATGAGGTGAATCTTCTCTCTATCAGAGAAAAGTTAAGTAAGTTCTTACTTAGTGGGGCAGTTGTTCTTGGCCCTTTGGACATGGGTTATCTGACTTATAACCCCAATCATATCCATTTGTATGGGGTGGACCATTTTGTTTCAGTTTATGATCTAGATGATGACTTTATCTATTTCCATGATCCAGCTGGTTTTGCTTGTATGAAAATGAGTTTCTCAGAATTTTCGAAAGCCTGGGAAGCTAAAAATATCGACTATAAAAGAGGTTCTTTCTCCATGTGGGGAAACTTCAAAAAAATCAAATCTCCAACTTCCAAAGAGATTTATCAGAAAACATCTATGTTGATGAAGCAACAATATGAACGTGGCGAAGAGAACGTGATAGTAAGATATGCTAAGTCGGTAGCGGACAATGGTTTGAATGAAGAACAAAAACATCTTCATCAATACTTTAGTTTCAAATTAGCTTCTATCAGAAATCTATACATGTGCAACTTCTTAAAAGACCACGATACGGTCAGATCTGAACTAAAAGAAAATTTAGCAAAATTGTTCGGCCAAGCTCATCTATTTTGTATCAAGGAAGATTACCAAAAATTGTCAGAAGTCTTGTATGATATTGCAGAGCTAGATAATAAATTTAGAGATTTGTGCATTCACTATAAAGTAGAGTAGAAGAAGTGGGAAAAGCGAAGCTGCTGTTTGGAAATGCAGCAGGATCGAAAGAATGGACTCCAAACTATCAAATGGACGCTCTGGATACCAGTTGTGAAGTAGATTAGAAACCAGCCGTTCGTTTTTGAGCGGCTGGTTTTTGTAGCTTGTGGTATAATGAAGCTACTACAGTTACAGAAAGGATTTCTACCTTGCCATACAAATTTCTACTTTTCGACCTTGACCATACCTTGCTGGATTTTGATACGGCGGAAGACATCGCGCTGACTCATTTTTTGAAGGAGCAGGGCGTAACGGAGATTCAGACCTACAAAGACTATTATATTCCTATGAACAAGGGGCTTTGGCGGGATCTGGAGCAGGGGAAAATCACCAAGCCAGAGCTGGTTAACACTCGCTTTTCTCATCTTTTTACTCATTTTGGCATTGAGAAGGATGGCGCCGAGTTGGCTCTCCTCTACCAACGGCACATTGCTCAGCAAGGACAAACCTACGCTGGTGCTAGCGAGCTTTTGGATAACTTGACAGAAGCTGATTATGAGATTTACGGAGCGACCAATGGCATCACGGCTATTCAGACCGGCCGTATGGCTCATTCCGATATTTCACCCTATTTTAACCATATTTTCATCTCGGAAAAGATGGGGACTCAGAAGCCCGAAGCTTTGTTTTATGAAAAAATAGCAGAGCAGATACCAGATTTTGATCTGTCTCAGACTTTGATGATTGGAGATTCCTTGACAGCAGATATTGCTGGCGCTAATAATGCTGGACTAGACTCTCTCTGGTACAATCCCAAGCAGCTAGAAAATAAAAGTCTTTTTCAACCGACCTATACCGCCTATTCTTATGACGACATTATCAGACTCTTGGTTCCATAAGGAGACTGCAAATGAAAAAAATCCTTGCCTGGTTTTCTCTTCTTGCCAGTTTGTTGCTACTGACAGCCTGTTATGCTAAGAAAGAAGAAGTCGACGAAAGCATACGAACGACGAAGGCTCTTTTTAAAAAGCTCCCTTTTCAGCCCGTCAAGGTTAGTTCTGATGGCAGTTATCATTATGAGGGTGGTGGGGCGACGATTGATTTGTATTTCACTGAGGAAGATATCCAAAAACATCCTATTTTAAAATACCACCCAGATCGAAAGGGCAGTAAAATCGAATTTTATGAGATATTTTACGGAGAGCGAACAGCAGATCAACTACTGGATTGTTTGGTAGACCAAGAAATAACTAGCTTAATTGATGAGATTAAGGGCGAGATGGAACATGACATGACAGCTGAATACCAGCAAAAATCAGGATTTGACAGAGCTCTATTTCAGACTATAAGCGTGTCGTCCTCTAAAAAGGTTGATGATTCAGACAGCCTAAATAAATATCTTATGCTATATAGTAAGTTTTTAGTCGAATTCAGGAAGAATCCAGAAAATCATGATAAGCTAAAAGAGATTGTCCGAAAAATGGATAAAGCTGATCTTTTAAAATGGTCTTTCGAAATTCATTCAGACCAAGTACTGGATGAGAAAAATATATCAGAAGACGAGGTAAAAAGCAGGTCCTATAATAGTCGTAGTAGAGACACAGAGTATTATGCACCAGAGACCATTAATAAGTATATGGATTTAGGTGCTTTTCCTAAAGACGCTTCAGTCAAATTGTTTTTTAAAAAATATGAAAACCTTTCTGAACAGATAGTTTTAAACAACCAAAAAGACTAATCTAAAAAAATTTTTTAACTCTGTCAAGAAAAAAACTTGACAGCTGTTTTTAATCTGCTATAATAGAACATGTGCTTAATAGCTCTGCTATTTCACCAAAAGAAAAAAATAAAGAAAAGAGACCTTAATAATGGCAGTAAAAATCCGTTTGACTCGTATGGGTTCTAAGAAAAAACCTTTCTACCGTATCAATGTTGCAGACTCACGTTCACCTCGTGACGGACGTTTCATCGAAACAGTTGGTACTTACAACCCACTTGTAGCTGAAAACCAAGTGACTTTGAAAGAAGACCGTATCCTTGAGTGGTTGGGTAATGGTGCACAACCTTCTGATACTGTACGCAACATCCTTTCAAAAGAAGGCGTATTGAAGAAATTCCACGATTCAAAATACTCTAAATAATAGAAGTGTAGGTTGACATATGGACACGATTGAAAATCTAATTATTGCGATAGTGAAACCTTTGATTTCACAGCCAGATGCCTTAACTATCAAGATTGAGGATACACCTGAATTTTTAGAATATCACCTGGATCTTGATCAGAGTGATGTTGGACGTGTAATCGGTCGTAAAGGTCGTACTATTTCCGCTATAAGGACGATTGTTTACTCTGTCCCCACTGAATACAAAAAAGTTCGCATCGTTATTGATGAGAAATAAGAAGAACGGGACCAGTGCGTCCCGTTTTTTTCTATTTCTCTTAGCGAACTGAGTGCGCAGCTCTCAAGTGAGCTTAGAGAAATTGATGCCCAGCTTAAGCGTGTGTACAAGGCTCTTAATGAAACAAGCCGTTAGGCGCAGTTGAATTTTGGGAAATTGATGCAGTTCGAGCGTATGTGAGAACTATCTAGCTTAGCTTCTTCAATGAGGAAAGCGAGAAGCGTGGAAACGGAGGAAATATGAAGTCAGAAGATTATGCTTGGAACACCCATGAACGAGAGTGTTATGAGAGTGAGCAAGTGAGCCTACCTAGTCCATACAAGCTTAAGATCCTTGATGACAGTCAGAAAAGATTGGAACTGGAACAAATCTTGGTCCAGCTTCCTCAAAAGCAGCTTGCCCAATGGGCAATGGAACATGCTACTCGCTTTATAGCTTTGATAAATATTGGTGACAATCTTAAAAAACAGCAAATCTTGACTCAAGTTCAGGAAGTGTTTGAGGCGCGACTTGAGGGTAAAGTTTCTGCCTATGAGCTGAGGAAGGCTGGTTTCTTAGCTCAGCAGCTATCTCAGCAAGCTAAATCACCAGTCAGTAAGTATGCCGCGCGTGTCTTTGCCCAAGCGGTCGCAACAGCCCACATGCGAGGTCATGCCATTGTCTCGGCTGATTATGCAGTGAAAGTAATAAATCTGCAGAGTCCAGATGATATGCAAGCGGTTGTCAGAGAAAGAAAGCAACAGATAGAATTAGCCAAAGAATGGCAGAAAAGTATAAATGAGCTGTAGAATGGAGGCAATAGGATGGATCATATCGAAAGAACTGATGGTAGGGTATCCTATCGGATAGAAGGGCGAGGTCATAAAGAAACGCTCGTGCTCCTGCATGGCTTGAGTGCTGACTCGGGCATGTTTCAGCCTCAGATAGATTTTTTTAAAGGTCGCTATCGGGTTATTGCTCCTGATTTACGAGGAAATGGGCAATCAAGCCAGCTGACTTGTCAGGCGGATCAGGTTCTAGATATACAGGCAGCAGATGTGCTGGCGATTTTGGAAAAAGAAGGCGTCAACCAAGCCATTATCGGAGGGACTTCCTATGGCGGTATCTTAACCATGCACCTCATGACTCAAAATCCGCAAATCTTTAAGGGAGCTCTCTTGTGCGATACTTTTTGTGCGACGGATTTGTCGCCAATGATGAACTCTCTGGCTCAACTTACGGCTCCTTTGGTGAAATACTCATGGTTTATGAAGCTATCAACCTTGCCAATTTATAAACGCTGGCCTTTAGCTCGCTCCTATTTTGTTGATTTATTCGACCGGATTCGACCCGAGGAGTCAGTTTTGCAGCGCAGGGCAATTGAAGCTATTGATTATCGTGCTGCCTTGGATAAGTGCAAGATTCCTACACTTTTGCTGGCGGGGGATTTTTCAGGGAAATTAGTCCAAATGATGAAAACAACTAAGGAACATCTGAGGCTTGCTCAGGATCTTGTCATTGCTGATTCGTTTGATCCGTCGAATCTATGCCAACCAGCCAAGTTTAATGCTCTTGTGGAGGAATTTGCTAAACAGGTTTTCGCAGAGAGAGCTTAATGCCTTTAAGGCAATACTAGCAACTGCCTCTTGTGACACGGTCCTTGGTTGAATATGAAAAAATTCTGGTATAGGGGTGTCCTTATTCCACTAGTAAAATAGCTATCTCTCAGATAGTAGTGTGTGCCTAGATAATATTTTTAAGAATTGATTGGAAACATTATGAAAGAAAGAATGATCAAAACGAAAGTAGGACAGCTATTTGTATCCTATCAACCTGCGGAAAAGATTGCTGTATTTTTAAGCGGTGCAGGGAGTCTGCCGACCTATGAAAATTTTTTGCCAGTTATTCGGAAGTTACCTAAAAATTGGGGCTATTTAACAATAGATTACCCTAATGCTGGGCAAAGCCCACTGGAAAATCAAGAAAATTTTGTTTTGGACGATTTGGTCCAATCTATTATAGAGGTTTTATCGCATTTTAAAGTCATTCAGTATGCTGTTTGCGCACACAGTATTAGCGGCCTTGTGGCAGTTAAAATTGCTGAGTCAGAGCCGTTTTGTCAGGGACTAATCTTGATTGAACCGACCACTTATTCTGTTCTATATGGCGAATTAGCTCAGAATCCTTATCACGAATTTTTATCCTTACAGGAGAAAGTTCAGATGCTCGGTGGTGGATATGAATATCTGAAAAAAATAGGACAAGAGAGTTTTCCAGTAGCTGATTTTAAAATCTTATGGGCTAAGGCAGAAAAGAGTTCAGATAGATTAAAATATGTACAAGAAGGTTTTCAACATTACTGCAGTATCGCAAAAAGCGATTTTCAAAACATAGATATTTCTTTTCAATTCCAGATTTTTATCCTGAGTCAGGCCTATCGAGAACAAGAATATAAAGATTCCGAATTTGCTTCACAAAATACCCAGATTATTTTAGGAGGCAACCATCACTATTTACATTGGAGTCAGTCAGAAAAGATAGCGGAACTTCTTTTAGAAATGGGATGAGTAAGATGTATACAAGCTTTAAATAGTATATTGAATGTGGGAGTGATGATACATGCAAAATAGCTGAGATTTTAATCTCAGCTATTTGGTACGTATTTATGAGAGTCTACCCTAGTATCTCAGCAATAGCATCTCGAATTTCCTGAACGGTTGCGGATTTACTATGGTCACTGGTATCAAACTCGATGTATTGGCCATCAGCATCAACAGTTCCACCGACAGGCCCTTCGGATCCATCGACTGATGTTCCAATGGCAGGGGTGAGGCTTGTGTCTGCATAGTCTATATCAATAACGATGACGCGCGTATTTGCCTCCAAATCATCTATCATCGGAAGAGATGATGCGGAGGTCATGTTCTGACTAGCATAGTATTCTAGGAAAGCCTTAATGGTTGGGTTATCAATTTGAGCAATTTTTTCATCAAGGGCTGAGAGATTTCTAGTTTCCCTCGTTTCATTTTCCATTGCCTGGCCCTTTTTGACCTGTGTCAAAGCAGTCAGACTGGCGGCTGTTGTGGCTAGAATAGCAGTAGAGAGCAGAAGTTTACTTAACTTTTTTCCCATAGTCGTCACCAACTTCTTTCTAGTTTTGCGTAAACACACTCGGGTGTTTATAGTGTAAAAGCTCTATATGTATAATTATACGTTAAATAGCAACTTTAATCAAATAAATATAGGTAAGGGAATTCCCTCTTATCTCGCTTGTACATTCCCCTTTATCATGATAAAATACTAGGCAGAGTATAATATGTTGGAGTCGAGATGAATTATTTTAATGTTGGAAAAATCGTCAATACTCAAGGTCTGCAAGGAGAGATGCGGGTTTTGTCTGTGACAGATTTTGCAGAAGAGCGTTTTAAAAAAGGCAACACCCTTGCCCTGTTTGACAAGAAGGATCAGTTTGTCATGGATGTGGAGATTGCCAGCCATCGTAAGGTCAAGAACTTTGATATTATTAAGTTTAAGGGGATGTACCATATCAATGACATAGAGAAATTTCGTGATTTTACTCTGAAAGTCCGAGAGGAAGATTTGACGGACTTGGAAGACGGGGAATTTTACTACCATGAAATCATCGGCCTTGAAGTCTATGAAAATGACGTTCTTCTTGGTAGGATTAAGGAAATTCTGCAGCCAGGAGCCAATGATGTCTGGGTTGTCAAACGCAAGGGCAAGCGCGATTTGCTTTTACCTTACATTCCGCCAGTGGTACTGGGGATTGACATTGAGCAAGGTCGCGTTGATGTAGAGATACCGGAAGGACTGGACGATGAAAATTGATATTTTGACTCTCTTTCCGGAGATGTTTGCTCCCTTGGAGCACTCGATTGTAGGTAAAGCGCGGGAAAAAGGCCTTTTAGAAATCAACTACCACAATTTCCGAGAGAAGGCAGAAAAATCGCGGCATGTAGATGACGAGCCATACGGCGGAGGTCAGGGTATGCTGCTACGGGCTCAACCTATTTTTGATGCCTATGATGCCATTGAAAAGAAGCAACCGCGCGTGATTTTGCTGGATCCTGCTGGCCGGACTTTTAACCAAGCATATGCGGAGGAACTGTCCAAGGAAGAGGAACTCATTTTCATTTGTGGTCATTACGAAGGCTATGATGAGCGGATCAAGACTTTAGTGACAGATGAAATCTCGCTTGGGGACTATGTCCTTACTGGGGGAGAGTTGGCAGCTATGACTATGATTGATGCGACCGTTCGCCTGATTTCAGAGGTTATTGGCAAGGAAGCCAGTCATACAGATGATAGTTTTTCATCTGGGCTCTTGGAGTATCCTCAGTACACTCGGCCCTATGAGTATCGAGGCATGGTCGTTCCGGAAGTCCTCATGAGTGGCCATCATGAAAACATCCGCAAGTGGCGTCTCTATGAAAGTCTGAAAAAGACCTATCTAAGACGGCCTGACTTACTAAAAGGCTATAAGATGACGGCCGAAGAAGAAGCGATGTTAGAAGAAATTCGACAAGCTCAATCGGACTGACAAGCAAGGTTAACTCTTAGAAAGGATTTAGGAGTTTTTGCTTTATTTGATAAAGAAATGCTCATTTTTGTTGGAAAAACCAGCTTATTTTTCTAATAAAACATTTTTGTAACTAAAATGTAATAAAAAAACTATTAAAACTATACGTTTGCTACTAGTTAATACTAGCGTTTTGTGATAGTATATTACTATGTGGGCTGCTATACCCAGGTTAATTATAGTATGTGAGATTATAAAAAGGAGATTGATTATGGAAAAGAAAATAGGCAAGTCTGTTGTAGCGACTGGTATCGCGGCTACAACTATTATTTCTGGTGGACTGACCCATCAAGTGCACGCGGATGAGTTGGTTGAATCAACTGTGACAGCTCCAAAAGCGACTGAAGTAACTGAGAAACCAGTGACAGCAGCAGATGTAGCTGTTGCCCAAGAAAATGCTGAAGCAGCCAAAGCTAAACTTGATGAGCAAAGATCGATAGTAGATACTGCTAAAACAGAAGCTGAAGATGCAAAAACTAGCGTGAAAGTGGCTGAAGCCGCTGTTGAGACTGCTAAAGAAGTGCAGGCAGAAGCAACAGAAGAAAATGTTGCTAAGGCGGAAGCGGAAGCAAAAACAGCAGAGCAAGAGGTTAGCGCAAAAGACACTGCCGTCCGAGAAGCTGCTGCTAAAGCTGCTAAGGCAGACCAAGCTGTTAAAGATCAAGCGAATACTATTAAGGCGAGCCAATCTCTGGTAGATATTGCCGAGACTGAATTGAAACATGCTAAAACACCACTTAACTCAGAGGAGCAAGCTGTAGCAACTGCTAAGAGCCAGCAAAGTCAAGCACAGACCGCTTTAGACAATGCAAAAACTGAGTTGACAAAGGCAGAGCAAGCAGCGTCTTCTGCTCCACAAGTGCAGGCTGAAATCCAGAATAAAATCAATCAGGCAAAGGCATCTTTGAGCCAAACCAATCAAGCTATCAGCTCTCTTGAAGGACAAATTCCTGCTGCTGAGAAAGCAGCAGCAACAGCTCCTGTTGACCTTCGCAATACGACTTATTCTCAATTTTTAGAAAATGTTCGTAACAATGCGGCTAATCAAGAAATTCGTGATGCTGCCAACAATGCACTTGCTGTTTACCAACGTGGTCAAAATGAATTTAGTATCTCAGTTAATTCTGATCCAACCAGTCCAGCTAGTCTAGAAAATAACCTGCAAGCTTTAGAGTTGGTTAAAGCGATTAATGCTTACCGTCGTAATGCCGGCTTACAAGAGTTGTTGGTTGATCCGTATGCGAATGTGGCTAGCCAGATTCAGACTATCTACTTTGAGCGCAATAACTGGCATATGGGCAAGCTGATTCGTAACGAAAATGTAGCGATTAGTTTTGACCCACAAGGAGCTGTCAATTTTTGGCACAACAAAGAAAAAGAAGAGTACCAAAAGATTGCAGCGCAATATGGACTGCCTACAGATGAAACTCAGATTGATGCTAATGCAATCTACATGAGAGTTGGTGCTGATGTATTTGCTAAAAAAATTGGCCACTATGTGCAGATGATGGACAATAAAGCTAATGCTATCTCAGCAGCTTATGATAAACATCCAAACCAATGGGGCACACCTCATGGTACATCCGAGGTTGGTTTCCATCACATTAGCAACTTTGACCAACGTGTTAATAACGGTACTCTATTGACTGTTGCAGCTATGGAGCAGTTGTTGCGTGCTGGTGGTGGTCGTTCTGCAGGTTCTAACGCTAATGTTACAGCACTTAAGAATCAATTGGCTGAACTCAAGGCTCAAAAAGTTGGTCAGGAATCAGCTATCAATATCCTAAATGCTCAATTAGCTGATGCTCAAAAGGCAGCTGCAACTCAAATTGCAGCAGTTGAAGCAGCTCGTCAAAAGGTTGCAACTGCTGAAAATAATCTAGCTTTGACTAAGCAGAATGTTGCTCTCAAGCAAGAAGCTCTTGACAGAGCAACAGCTAAGATTGCAGCAAGCTTGGCTCCTTACCAAACTAACTTGAGCAATGCTCAGGCAGTTCTAGCGGCAGCTAAGGATAAGTTGGTAGAACTTCAGGCAGCTCAAGAAGCTGCAAAAGCTAATTTGGGAACTGCTCAAGAGGACTTCATGGCTGCTCAAAAGACATTAGCAGCAGCTAAAAAGAAAGTTATTGACCTTCAGAATGCTCCTCAGTTACTTGCAGAAGCAGAGCGGGAGTTGGCAGAAGCGCAGCTTGATTATGAAGCTAAACAAGCAATCTTAAATCAAGAGACTGCAACTTTAGCTGTTCTTGAGGAATCCTACAACAGTCTTCAAGCGAATTATGAAACTCTCTTGAATATCTTGAATCAAGCAGCTCTCCTGTATGGAAATGCTCTGAATAGTAACTATCGCTCAGGTGAAGATAAACAGACTCTAACTGCTGTAAAAGGCGGAGCTGCTGGTCCAGGTGCAGAGGATGAATCTAAGAAAGATTCAGATGCTAAGATTGCAGAAGTTCATGCGAACACTCGTGAAGTCAAAGGAGCAACTACAGGTGCTGTTCAAGCGGCAGGTAGTGACGTATTCACTGATTTTGTTGTAAATCCTGCAGCTCAACTTGCTAGCGTGGCTACAACTGCTGATAAGGCTCCAACAGTTCCTGCTATTCTGCCAAATACTGGTTCAGAAGCAGAACGCCTTGCAATTTTTGGTATGGCACTTGGTGCAGCTGCCTTTTTGGGAACCAACAAACGCCGTCGTAGAGACGAAGATTATAATTAAAGAAATACAAAATGAGCCTGGAATAATTTCCAGACTCATTTTTTGTCCAAGTTAATAAGTAATCTCATATAAAAGGGATGAGGAGTTAAGTTCCATATTTTCTAAGAAAGATAAAAACTTCCGATTTAAATTGTCGGAAGTTTTTGATATACATATTAGATTCTATTTGACCGCTCCGCCTGTTACACCTTCTACGTAGTATTTCTGCATGAAGATGAAGAGAAGAGTAATAGGGATAGCGATGATAATCGCTCCAGATGTGAAAGGCAAGAACCATTTATTGATGGCATCTTTATTAAGCATTTGGAAAAGTCCTAAAGCGACTGTGTATTTTTCCTTGACATCGCCTAGGATGACAGAGGCAAAGATGAAGTCAACCCATGGTCCCATGAAAGCCATAAGCGCTGTATAAACGATAATTGGTTTTGACAGCGGCAATGTAATAGTCCGGAAAATTTGGAAGCGAGTCGCTCCGTCGATCATAGCGGATTCGTCCAAAGAATATGGGATAGTATCAAAGAAACCTTTAGCAATATAGAAGCCTAGAGCCGCTCCAGCTGAATAAACCAGGATCAGTGAAGTCAGGGTTTGTGTCAAATTGAGTGCTTTCAAGATGTAGTAAACCGCAATCATTGACATGAAGCCTGGGAACATGTTAAGAACCAGAGCCAGCTTAAGGAAACGGTTTTTATGCTTGAATTTGATACGACTGAGTGAGTAAGCCATACCCACGGTAATCAAAGTAGACAGGATACAGGTTGCTGTCGCAACAATCAGCGTATTCATAAACCACTGAACAAAAGGATAAGTGTTGTTATTAAACAGTCTGATATAGTTGTCAAGAGTATAAGTCTTAGGGAAGAAGTAAGGGACTGCATTAGAACCTTCACCACGGAAGCTGGTCAGAAAAATCCAGATAATCGGTGTTAGCCAGATAAGTGCTAAAACAGCCAGCAAGACATAAATCCCTAATAAACTGAGTTTTTTTCTATTTTTCATTATTTAGCAGTTCCTTCCTTGAATGATGCGGATCTAGTATAGGCTAAGAGACTGAAGGCTGCAGAGATTGCAAAGATCAGGATACCAATAACAGATGCCAGATTGTAGTCCTTGGCAGAAACAGTCAGTTTATAGAGCCAGGTAACCAAGAGGTCAGTTGAGCCTGCCTGATAGTAGGAAGAGTTAGTAGGTCCACCGCCTGTCAGGAAGTAGATAACGTTGAAGTTGTTAATGTTTCCGATAAACTGCTGAATGAGTGATGGCGCCATAATCAAGAGAATTTGAGGGAAAGTAATGCTCTTGAAGATTTGAAGCTTGCTAGCTCCATCAATCTCAGCAGCTTCGATTTGCTCGCTAGGTAGGTTCATGATAATCCCAGTCGCTACCAGCATGGTGAATGGAATACCAATCCACATATTGACAAGGATGATTGAGAACTTAGCCCAAACAGGGTCACTCAAGAATGGAATTGGATGCTGAATGAGATGAAGGCTTTGCAATAATCCGTTCAAAGGTCCATTGTCATTCAGGAAATTACGCATCAAGAGCAGGGATACGAATTGGGGTACAGCAATAGTGATAACGAAGAGTGTGCGCCAAACTTTCTTGTACTTGAGGCCTTTTGTATTGAGCAAGAGAGCTAAAACGATTCCGAAGAAGAAAGTAGTAGCTGTCGCAGCAACCGCCCAAATCAAGGTCCAGCCTAAAAGTGGGAAGAAGGTGCTAGCCATGCGACCTGAGAAAACGTCACCAAAGCTAGAGAAGCCAACCCAGTCAAAGAGTGACTTAGGAGCTGGATGCTTATGGTCAAAGTTAGTAAAAGCCAAGCAGATCATATAGATCAGAGGCAGGATGGTAAAGAGCAGTACTCCGATAAGAGGAATGCTCATTAGGCCCATGTGAAAGCGGCCGTCAGCAAGCGTCTTAAAGTCCTCAACGAAGTTAGGAATCTTCTGACCAGACTGCTTAAGAGCCATTAAGTGACGAGCACTTTTCAGGTTACACCAGTAGATGTAGGCGAAGACTGCACAGAAGATAAGAGAAGCAAGTCCAAAAATCAGCATCAGCATAGAGTTGTCACCAGCTACTTGAACGGTGATTTCCAAACCGTTAACTTTTTTGATAGCCTCTCCCTGCTCTTGAGTCCCCAATGTAATCATGCCGCCAATAGCTGGTATGATTTGGACTGCAAAAGCAATCAGGAAAGCAATTTCTGAGAAGAGGAAGAGCAGCCCCTTGATAAATTGTTTGTTTACAAGGTTGCTCAGTCCCATTACCAGAAAAGAGAGTTTGACATCCCAGGTTCCTTCTTTAAAGACCTGAACCATGGATGCATTGTCATAGGATGACTGAGTCATAGTATTCTCCTTATATTTACAAAGAAAGAAGTGAGGAGGCTGCCCTCCTCACTTCAATGCTTATTTTTATTCGTTTGAGGATTATTTAGCTGCTGCTAAATCTTTATCAAACTGTTGTAATTTTGCGAGGTATTGATCTTCACCAAATTTACCGTTGTAAGCATCGCTGAGGATTGCAGCACTTTCAGTCCAGAAGACAGACATTTGGCTAAGTTTAGGCATAACTGTTGTGTAGGTATCAGAAGATCCCATTGTAATAACAGCTTGTGCCAAGGCATCTTTCTTCACATCTTCAGACTCTTGTACTTCTTTGTTAGCAGGGATGATGTGACGTCCTTCAAACTTGAATTGGTTTTCTTGGCTTTCTTTGCTAGTAAGTGCTTGAGCCAGTTTGTAGCTTGCTGCGATACGTTCTCCGTCACCGTTTGAAGGCGTTTGGTTAACTGCGTAAAGTTTTACACCAAGGAAGGCTTTTTGTTGAACGTCTTGTCCACCGATGTTAACGGTTGGGTAAACAGAGATACCAAGGTTGTCTTTGCCGACAGCTTTTTCAGCAGCTGCGTAGTCCCATGGACCTGATTGGAAAGCGTCAACTGAACCATCTTCAAATTTAGCAAGAAGGTTTGATGCATCTACGTTTACAAAACCGCTGTTATTCTTTTGAGCTGCGATGAACTTCAGAACGTTCACACCGGCTTCGTTACCCCAGTTTGTTCCGTCTACTTGCTCACCATCTTTACCAAAGAGAGTGTCGCCTACAGAAAGGAAGAGTGGAGCAGTAGCGTAAGCATTAACTTCTTTCAAGTTTCCGCCGAATTTAGCTTTAGAAGTGATGGTTTCATAAGACTTAACATCGTCAGCAGAAAGTTTTGACTTGTTATAGTAGGTTACTTGTGACTCAATACCGAATGGGAAAGCATAAGTTTTACCTTTGTACTGAGCACCAATAGCTGCTTGTTCTGTATCGTTCTTCTTGATTTCTTCTGCCATATTAGAAGGAACTTCTTGGATAGCTCCAGCTTCAACTAATTTACCAAGTTGGTCATGTGGCAGAGAGAAAACATCGGCAGCAGTACTAGCATCTTTTGTCAGATTTTCCTGAGCGTTTGGATCTTCCATTTCGACTACGTCAACCTTGTAGCCTGATTCTTTCTCGAACTTGCTAACTGTATCAGAGTAAGAATCTTTAGCACCGGTTGGTACCCAAAGTTTCAAGGTCTTGCTATCGGCTTTAGAAGAAGAGCTCTCCTTGCTGCTATTCGAGCTACAAGCTGCTAACAGCGTTCCTGCAGCCAGCAAGCTGACACTGCCTAATACCACTTTTTTCCATGTTTTCATTCCTATTTCCTCCCGGAATTTTTATTTACAATCCTATTATGCAACCGTTTGCAATTTTTGTCAAGTCTTTTTTTGAAATTTTTTTAAAAATATATTAATTTTTCTAAAATTTTTCTATTTTATTTCTGTTTATTTAATCAAAGCCTATTAAAATGGCTGTGCAATCGATTGCTTGATTTTTGCTTAGAAAATGCTTTGTTATAAAGAAAATCATGTTTCTTTTGAGATTGATTTTTGATACTTGCAAGAAGATATAAAGACAAGTTAAAGTTCAGTATTACCTATGAAAAGAATCAAACTTATGATTTTCTAATAATCTAGTGTCTACCTGTTGAATGCTTCCCTTTTCTGCTATAATAGACCTATGAACAAGCTAATCCAATCAAAGCTGGAACTGTTGCCGACCAGTCCCGGCTGTTACATTCACAAAGACAAAAACGATACCATTATTTATGTTGGCAAAGCCAAGAATCTGCGCAACCGGGTTCGTTCTTATTTCCGTGGTAGTCATGATACCAAGACGGAGGCTCTTGTTTCTGAGATTGAGGATTTTGAGTTTATTGTCACCGAGTCTAACATTGAGGCTTTGCTTCTGGAAATCAATCTAATCAAGGAAAACCAGCCCAAGTACAATATCATGCTCAAGGACGATAAGTCCTATCCATTTATCAAGATTACTAACGAAACCTATCCACGCCTAATCATCACGCGCCAAGTCAAAAAGGACGGTGGACTTTATTTTGGTCCTTATCCGGATGTCGGTGCGGCCAATGAAATTAAGCGTCTTTTGGATCGACTCTTTCCTTTCCGCAAGTGTACAAATCCGCCTGAGAAGGTTTGCTTTTACTACCATCTGGGACAGTGCAAGGCCCACACTATTTGCCATGTAGACAGCCAGTATTTTAAGGAGCTGGCCCAAGAGGTGGCAGCCTTTCTCAAGGGTCAGGATGACCAGATTATTGAGGATTTACGGGGGAAAATGGCTGGCGTAGCGCAAGCTATGGAGTTTGAAAAGGCAGCAGAGTACCGCGACTTGATTCAGTCTATTGGCACCTTGCGAACCAAGCAGCGGGTCATGGCCAAGGATTTGCAGAATCGTGATGTCTTTGGCTACTATGTGGACAAGGGCTGGATGTGCGTACAGGTCTTCTTTGTCCGCCAAGGAAAGCTAATTGAGCGCGATGTCAATCTTTTTCCCTATTACAATGATCCGGACGAGGATTTCTTGACCTATATTGGACAATTTTATCAGGAAAAATCCCACCTCAAGCCCAATGAAATTTTGATTCCGGCAGATATTGACGAAGAAGCTGTCCGAGCCATGGTGGATACCAAGGTGCTTAAGCCCCAGCGAGGCGAAAAGAAACAGCTGGTTAATCTGGCTACCAAAAATGCCCGAGTTAGTCTCCAGCAGAAATTTGACCTCTTGGAGAAATCTATTGAAAAGACTCAAGGTGCTATTGAGAATCTAGGGCAGCTCCTTAACATTCCAACGCCTGTTCGTATTGAGTCTTTTGATAACTCCAATATTATGGGGACCAGTCCTGTATCGGCTATGGTGGTCTTTGTCAATGGTAAACCAAGCAAGAAGGACTATCGCAAGTATAAGATTAAGACTGTTGTAGGACCCGATGACTACGCCAGTATGCGCGAGGTCATCAAGCGGCGCTATAGCCGGGTGATTCGCGATGGACTGACACCGCCTGATCTGATTGTCATTGATGGTGGACAGGGGCAGGTCAATGTCGCTAAAGAAGTTATTCAGGAGCAGTTGGGATTGGATATTCCCATCGCTGGACTGCAAAAAAATGACAAGCACCAGACTCATGAATTGCTTTTTGGCGACCCTCTGCAGGTTGTAGAATTATCTCGCAATTCGCAGGAGTTTTTCCTACTCCAGCGTATCCAAGATGAGGTCCACCGCTTTGCAATTACCTTCCACCGCCAGCTCCGGTCTAAGAATTCCTTCTCATCGCAGCTAGATGGCATTGAAGGCTTGGGACCAAAGCGCAAGCAAAATCTTATGAAACACTTCAAATCTCTAACCAAGATTAAAGAAGCCAGTGTCGACCAAATCGTCGAAGTCGGCGTACCACGAGCAGTGGCAGAAGCAGTGTGGGAGAAGTTGAATCCGAAAACTCAGGAGCGGGAACAAGCACAGTTGAGAGAGGTGGCGGAAACGCAGGTGGAATTAGAATAGAGAAATTACATATTAAGACCATTTAAGTATTCTTTTATGGTATCATAGCCAAGCTATATTTTAGAAGTATAAGGGATAAACATGACAAAGAAAATTGAAAATAGACTTTTTAGTGGTAAGAATATCTATGATTACTTTAGCAAATTTTGGAATAGTAAGAGAGGCACTCATTTGAGAGACAGACATAGCAGTATTTTGAAACGTCATAAATACTTAATTACTCTCCTACTTATTGAACTTTTATTGTTTAAAATGTTGTGGCATATTGATGAAAACCAAATAGAGTTGAGAGCTTATTTAAAAATCGGAGTTATATTTTTTGCTCTTATTTTATTTAATTATTCTATTGGATATTATAATCAAAAAAAAACTATGGAATATAAGAAAAATAACAAAACTTTTCAAAAATATAGAGAAAAGAAAGAGATTAATCATTTTTCTTTCTATTCGCGAGAGTCGAGTGCAGAAAATTTAGAAATCAGATTATTGACTTATATTATTGTTCCTTTGCTTATCACGAAGATTATTATGTATGTCTTTAACGACTTAAATTTTAGTTTGGCCAATGATTTATCCACTTTTTATAATTATTTCCTACTAGTTTTTGATAAATGGTCTAATTCATTGATTTGGAGTATCTTGAATTTTGCATTGTCTGTTGTAAGTATTAGTTGTAGCGCATTACCCTTTTTTTTAGAATACAATGATATACAAGCAGATTCTCGGTTTTATTCTATGAAAAAAATAATAAACAAACTCTTTCCTATTCTATTAAAAGTTTTTCTTCTGGTAAGTTTTGTATCTGTTCTATTTATTTCAATCGTAGCTGTCGTAATGGTGTTTAGTAAACTAGGAGATCATAATGGTAGCATCTTAAAAGCAATTTATTATGCTTCGCTTATTGGATTGCAAAAAATGGTTCGAGGATGGATTGAAAAAATATTTCATGATAAAAAGGAACTAAAAATTGCTAATGTTTCAATTTTTGTAATGATTGGTGTCCTTTCAACTTTATCTTTTGAACGATTAAGTAATGTCACTGATTCTGGGGTTTATTATGAATTCAAACAACATAAGTTTCATAATATATTATTAAACAGAAATCCCTCTTTTGCTATTTCAAAAAATGACAAAAAGGAATGGATTATCTATGATTTATTACCCACAAGTAACGAATCAACTACTAGGTATGAATTAGTTAATCAGGATTTTGAAGACGGTGTAAAAAAATGGAAATTAAGAATTATGGTGCCTGTTCCACAAAGACCTAAAGACTTAAGATTCTTTATAAAATCTGGAACTATGGATTATGTCTATCTTCTGGATAAAGCAGAGAGGGTAGATAATGTAAATAAAGTCAAAATTGAGAAAATTAAAATAATAAATGAAAAATATTAACAAGAGTAGAAGCAATTCAAAAACTTCTGCAAACTCTTACAAAATATGATAAAATGAAGCTAGTATATTTAGAAAAGGATGCGACTTATGAAATTTCTAGAACTCAATAAAAAGCGTCATGCAACCAAGCATTTTAATGACAAACCCGTGGATCCAAAGGATGTTCGTACAGCGATTGAGATTGCGACTTTGGCACCTAGTGCTCACAATAGCCAGCCATGGAAGTTTGTTGTGGTGCGGGAGCATAATCAAGCTCTAGCAGAGGTAGCTTTCGGTGGAAATGTGGACCAGATTAAGGAAGCACCAGTGACCATTGCTCTCTTTACGGATACAGATTTGCCCAAGCGGGCTCGCAAGATTGCGCGTGTGGCTGGAGTTAAGAATTTCTCTGATGAGCAGCTTCAATTTTACATGCAGAATCTGCCTGCTGAGTTTGCTCGCTATAGTGAACAGCAAAAGAGTGATTATTTAGCTCTTAATGCTGGTCTGGTGGCTATGAATCTTGTTCTGGCTCTGACTGACCAAGGTATCGGATCTAACATTATCTTAGGTTTTGATAAATCTAAGGTTAATGAGGTTTTGGAAATTGATGAGCGTTTTCGTCCGGAACTCTTAATTACGGTTGGTTATACTAATGAAAAACTAGACCCTAGTTATCGTTTGCCGGTTGATGAAATCATTGAGAAACGTTGATATAGTTATGTTTTTGATTTAATTCGTATGTACATTGATTTAAATCGAATTGGAGATTGGGGTAAAATAATGACAATTGATTTTAAAGCAGAAGTTGAAAAACGAAGAGAAGATCTCTTAGCTGACTTGTTCAGTCTTTTAGAAATCAACTCAGAACGGGACGATTCCAAGGCAGACAAGGAACATCCTTTTGGACCTGGTCCTGTTCAAGCTCTGCATAAGTTTTTAGAAATTGCTGAACGAGATGGTTATGAAACCAAGAATGTGGACAATTATGCTGGCCACTTTACTTTTGGTGAGGGTGAGGAAGAATTGGGAATCTTTGCCCACATGGATGTGGTTCCTGCTGGAAGTGGCTGGAATACAGATCCTTACAAACCTGAAATTATTGATGATAAGCTTTATGCGCGTGGTTCGTCTGATGATAAAGGGCCAACCATGGCTTGTTACTACGGTTTGAAAATCATCAAAGACTTGGGCTTGCCAGTATCTAAGCGTGTGCGCTTTGTGGTGGGGACAGACGAGGAATCCGGTTGGCAAGACATGGACTATTATTTCAAGCATGTTGGTTTGCCTGAGCCAGACTTTGGTTTCTCACCAGATGCGGAATTTCCAATCATTAATGGTGAAAAAGGGAATATCACAGAATATCTCCACTTTGGTAACAGTAATGATGGCAGCTTTAAACTCAAAAGCTTCACTGGAGGACTTCGTGAGAATATGGTGCCAGAATCAGCGACAGCCATTTTTACAGCGCCAATTGATGCAGCGGAATTGGATACCAAATTACAAGACTTTGCTGCTACGCACAAGGTTTCAGCTAGTCTGAAAGCAAGTGGCGACGCTCTTGAAGTGACAGTTATTGGGAAATCAGCTCATGGTTCTACACCAGAGGATGGTATCAACGGAGCAACCTATTTAGCTCTCTTCCTCAACCAATTTGATTTTGCTGATGATGCCAAGGCTTATCTGGAAGTGGCGGCTCGAGTTCTGCACGAGGATTTTACTGGTGAAAAGTTAGGAATTGCTTATACGGATGCTAAAATGGGCGCTCTCAGCATGAATGCCGGTGTCTTCCATTTTGACAGCGCCAAGGCTGACAATACTATTGCTCTTAACATACGTTACCCGCAAGGAACTGATCCGAAAACAATTCAGGCCGGTCTTGAAAAAGTTACTGGTGTTGTGTCTGTGAGCTTGTCTGAACACGGACACACTCCACACTATGTTCCAGCAGATGATGAATTGGTAGCAACTCTTTTGAGTGTTTACGAAAAACAAACAGGTCTTAAAGGGCATGAACAAGTCATCGGTGGTGGAACCTTTGGCCGTCTTTTGAAGCGAGGTGTGGCTTTTGGTGCTATGTTCCCAGACTATGTCAACACTATGCACCAAGCCAACGAATTTACTGATGTAGAAGACCTTTTCCGTGCTGCGGCCATTTACGCGGAAGCTATCTACGAATTAATCAAATAAAAAAGAAGAACTCGTTTGGTCTTGCCAAATGAGTTTCTTTGCAAGGAGTTGCTATGCATACTTTAGAAGATATTACTAAGGCCATCATGGCCGACCCAGAAAATAAAGAATTTACGGAGCAAGGGATCAAGCCGCTTTTTGCGGCACCAAAGAATGCTCGAATTAACATTGTTGGTCAGGCGCCGGGGCTGAAAACTCAAGAGGCAGGGCTTTACTGGAAAGATAAGAGTGGTGACCGGTTGAGAGAATGGCTGAGTGTTGATGAAGAGATGTTTTATAATTCTGGCTACTTTGCAGTTTTGCCCATGGATTTTTATTTTCCAGGACATGGGAAATCTGGTGATTTACCGCCTCGTAAGGACTTTGCGGACAAATGGCATCAGCCGATTTTAAAGCTTTTACCAGATATTGAGCTGACCATTTTGATTGGTCAGTATGCACAGAAATACTATCTGCATCAAAAAGGAAATATCAAGCTGACCGAGACAGTTCAGCATTATCAAGACTACCTGCCTGATTTTTTCCCTTTGGTACACCCATCGCCCCGCAACCAAATCTGGATGGCTAAAAACCCTTGGTTTGCAGAGCAGGTTGTGCCAGACTTGCAAGCATTGGTACAAAAGATTATTCATCAATAAAGGAAAAAACTATGGATGCTTATCAACAAGTAGCTAACAAGTTGCAAGAGTTGGGGATCACCTTTGATGTGGTGGAGCACCCACCTGCATTTACGACAGAGCAGGCAGATGGCTATATTGAAGGCATGGAAGGTGTTCGGACTAAGTCTATGTTTTTGACCAACAGGAAGAAAACCCAGTATTACCTGCTGATTATGGATGATAAGAAGAGTTTGGACATGGATTTGTTTAAAGAGCTGGTTTCAGCCAACCGTATTCGTATGGCTTCAGCGGATTCCCTCTATGAAAAAATGCAGTTGCCACCAGGAACGGTATCGCCTTTTGGTCTGCTTAACAACGAGGAAAAGGACATTCAAGTTTATTTTGATAAGGACATTGTATCTGAGGATATCATGACTTTCCATCCTAATACCAATGAAAAGACTATCTTTATCTCTACAGAGGATTTGTTCAAGTTTCTGAAAGATTTGGGCTACTCTTATCAAGTGCTGGAGCTTTAGTAAGCTGTTTTGCTGAGATAGAGGAGCGTTATCCAGCTTCTCTCTCAGGTGGTCAAACCGAGCGTCTTGTCCCTCTATCTTGATTTTGGATGAAGGGCATATCCTGCAACGTGCTTCCCTCAGGAGATTCTCAAACAGTCAGCCAATGATTTTGTCAAAGTTCAGTTTGATTTTCAGAAGTATCTGACTGATTTTTTGGAAAGTCTAAGCTTAGAATGCTAAACTTTTAAGAAAGCGAGGTGATTCTATGGAAACGATGAAAGCTATAGTCATTTACGAAGCGGGCGGCCCAGAAAAGCTTCTGCTGGAAGAAAGACCGATTCCAGAACTTCAAGAGGGCTGGACCTTGGTCAAGGTCAGAGGGTTTGGGATTAACCGCTCGGAGATTTTTACTCGTGAGGGTTTATCGCCTAGTGTCGCCTTTCCTCGGATTTTAGGTATTGAGTGTGTTGGCCAAGTGGCCAAGACGACTCGACAAGATTTAGAGGTCGATCAAAAAGTGGTTTCCATCATGGGAGAAATGGGGCGAGCTTTTGATGGTTCTTATGCTGAGTATGTCCTCCTGCCGAACGATCAAATTTATACAGTCGAGACCAACCTGACCTGGACAGAGCTGGCAGCAGTGCCAGAGACCTATTATACTGCCCTAGGTTCTATGAAAAATCTGCGCATTGAGCCTAATGACAAGATTTTGGTTCGGGCTGCCACTAGCGGTGTTGGTTTGGCCTTTGCTCGTCTGGTCAAGGCACAGTTTCCAGACACACATATCGTGGGTTCGGTCAATAGTGGTTCCAAACAGTTTCTACTCAAGCACCAAGCCTACGATGATATCATCATAGACCAGGATGGCCGACTGGAAACAGAGGATAAGTTTGATAAAATCCTTGAGTTGGTCGGTCCGGCAACTGTCAAGGATTCTTTTGACCATATCGAAGAGGGTGGTATTATCTGTGTGACCGGACTCTTGGGAGGTCAGTGGGAGATGGATGATTTCAACCCAATTGAAGAAATTAAAAACAACAGTTTTCTGACAAGTTTTCACTCTGCTCATGTGAGCCAAGACTTGATGGATGAATTATTTGACTATATTGACCGCTACCAGGTCAATGTTACACCAAGGCGTGTCTTTTCCCTAGAGCAAGTGCCCAAAGCTCATGCATTTATCGAAGGGACGGCAGGTTTTGGAAAAATTGTGATTATGAATGAATAGGAGAAAAAGAATGCAAAAAATTAGTGCGAAAGATTTATATGACAAATTGCAGGCAGAAGAACTGCGCTTGATTGACGTTCGCGAGGTGGATGAATTTACTGCTGGACATATCTCTGGGGCTCAGAATCTGCCTCTCAGCACCTTGCCTGAAAATTATGGAAAACTAGATAAACAAATCCCCTACCATATCATCTGTCAAAAAGGCGGACGCTCAGCGCGTGCCTGCGAATTTTTGGAAGCTAAGGGTTACCAAGTAACTAATGTCGAAGGAGGAGTGGAAGCTTTTCCTGCTAAATTGACGATATGACAAGCGATTAAGAAGAGCAAATGCCGGAATAGATTGAATTTCCGGCCCTTTTTTTGTATACTATAGTAGTATAATAATTTATAGATAGGAGATATTTTATGTCAAAACAAGATTGGCTTGAATATTTTGAGGCCGTTAATGGACGCTCGGCTACAGAGGAGGAAATTGCCCAAGCATTGGCTGCCGGGGAATTTGTTGAAGCTGAACAGGTAAGTGCGGAGCAAGCCTCTAGTGAAGCTAGTCCGGCTTCATCAAGCTTTGAACAGCCGCAAAACTTCCAACAGCCTTTTGCTTAGCAGGCTTCTCAACAATATCAAGAAGTTCCTCAGCAACAAGCAAATCCAAATCAATTTGCAAATCAGGGACAAGCTTATCAGCAACAAGGATTTCAGCAAGCAAGTCCCTTTGCTGGACAGCCTCAGTCTTCTGGTCCGCAAGCTTATCAGAACAATCAGCAGCAAGGACAGTTCAATTCACAAATACCTCAACAAGGACCACAGGCTTATTACAGTCAGCAACCTCCTCAACCCAGCGAGTTTTCTAAAACAATGAAAGGTTTCTGGGCTTGGCTCGTTTCAGCTTGGAAATCACCGACATCTGAAGTTGAGAGCAGTAAGGTGAATGGTTACCTTTCTCTAGGTTTGACAGCGTTCTTTTTTGCTATTGTTGCAAACTACAATATTTTCAGTACCATTGGTATCATGAGTTTTGGTATGTATAATGGACCGACTTTTAATTTCAAAGTCTTCTTTGTTTCTCTGATAGCAGCGGCTCTCTTCCTTTTTTCTATTATTTTAGGTGGTTTTGTTGTGAAGCGTTTGGTCTACCAAGATAGAAGTTTTACCTTTAATAAGGCTTTTGATTGGTACGGCCGACTGTATGCTATTGTTCTTCCATTTATTGCTGTTTCTGCTCTGTTTGCTCTGTTGGGTATTATTCATTTATCTCTGTTTTTCACATGGATTGTTCTTTTGTTAGTCGGAGTTGGAGCGACCTTTGCTTTGATTTATTCCAAGACAAACAACTCTATGGATCCTTTTTATAAATATCTATTGGCCATTATTATCAATGGTGTGATTACAATTATCTTCTCTTTCATCGCTTTTTCTCTACTAGCTAGTATCATAATGATGTAATAATTGGAGGAGATTTATGGCAACAAAAGAAAAATGGGTTGATCTCTTTGAAAAAGTAATTGGTCGAAAACCAACTCCAAGTGAGTTCCAAGCCGGCAAACAATCTAACTTTGATCCAAAAAAGATTAAGGAGATTGCAGGCGAAGCAGGGGAAGCAACCACAGATACTTCGTCAGTAGAAAATACTACTGATGAAGCTTCTGATAATCAAGATATTGTTCAGGAGACACCTTCTGAAGATTCTGTCACAGAAGAATCGATTCAATCAACTTCCCAAGATGAGAAGCAAGGCGAGTTTGAATCTAGCCAATATGAAGAACTTCGCCAGAATTGGCTGCAAGCTTTTGAAAATAATATTGGTCGAAAACCTACCAAAGAAGAATTTGCAGAAGCTAAGAGTCAAGGATTCTCTAACTTGCCTATTCGGTCTGAACTGCTCGACTCGCAATTACCACAGAAACCGGTAAAAAAGGCTAAAAAGAGAATATCAAAGAAGCAAGCAATCATGATTGGGGCTCCAACCGTTTTAGTTGCCGCTTTGATTGGAGCTTTCTTCTATCTAAACTCTATAACTGGAGTTAAAGTGGTCACAGACCATTTTGCAAAAGCCGTCTCTAGTAAAGACTTCGATGAAGTGGCAAGTCTTCTTTCTACTCAATCCGATAAGTGGACACGCGCGGAAGCAAGAGCTTTAGTTGAGCACCTAGAGAGCCAGGAGATTAATCTCGAAACTGAGCTAGATAACATTGTTGAGTCAAATGGCAAATCTGCTTATATTGATGACAACAATAATAAGATTTTAGGTGTTACTGAAAAGAGTAAGAAATTTGGTATTTTCCAGGAATATCAAATGGTTTCCTATCCAGTCAAAGTTAAAGTCAATACAAATTTGGATAATGCTACCATTAAACCTGGTGAGAAAAAAACTATTACTCTTAAGAAAAATACAGACACTGAATTGGGTGAATATCACTTCATCAAACAAGATTTTACACTCAAAGGAAAGACAGATGTTGGAGATGTAGAGAGTAAGGTTCAGCTTGATTTAGCTACGGCTAAAGATAATGAAATCAAACTGGATCTCAAGTCTGAAAAGAAACAGCTAAAAATTACGATGCCTTCTGAAACTTCAAAAGCAACAGATATTAAAATCGTTGTTAATGGTAAAGAAAGTGGTAGCAGTTTGACCCCTGAGTTGCAGCTTGTTCCTTATCAAGAACTTGAAATTTATGCTAAGTTTACTATCTCTGATACTACCTTTACTACCAATAAAGAGACAGTGATTGTGGAAGATGATACCACAAATGTAAAATTATCTCTTCCTAAGGAAGTGCTTTCTAAGATTAGAGAAAAGAACGAAGAAGCGAAAAAGGTTGAGGCTCAAAAGGCAAAAGTCTCTACTTTCCTTAATGACTACCGCAGTGCTGTTTTCAGCTCTGTTTCTAACAGAAGCAACAACTATTCTCAATACTATGATACCTCTAGTGCAGTATATCGAGAAATGGTTGAGTGGACCACTGGTGGTGGTGTTAAGAAAGCGAAAATTAACTATTATGAGCCAGGAGCTTTGGATATCCGCGAAATCAAGGAGGAAAATGGTTCCTATATCGTGACCACATATGAGGACTACACAGTCCACTATGTCGATAACACTCCAAATAGTGTAAATCGTAAAAATAAGACTTACTACTTGAAACCTAGTGGGGATTCTTTTGTAATCTATAATCTTGAAGTTTCAGAAGGTTGATATTATGACAATGAAATACAGTAAACTAATTTTTCTTGCAGCATCTGTTCTTGTTCTAGGCGCGTGTTCGTCTGGTAAAGACACTACTGGAGATAGCTCTGATAAACAAGCGGCTAGCTCAACTAGTACAGTTAAGAAACAAGATGCTGAAAAAGATAAAAAGTCTAGCCAAGATACGGCATCAGAAAGCACTGATACTAAAAAGGAGCAAAATCACGAGGACAAAACTCTTGATCAAAATGTTTCTTATAACGGCAGCTACTACAGTGTCAAAGGGAAATATGATGAGATTCTTGTTGTCAATAAACATTATCCTTTGTCTGCTTCCTATAACCCAGGTGAGAATGCGACTGCTAAAGCAGAATTGCTCAAACTGATTGCAGACATGCAGGCACAAGGCTATGCCATTAGCGACCAATACAGTGGTTTCCGCAGCTATGATACTCAGACCGAGCTCTATCAAAATTATGTCAATCAGGATGGTAAGGCAGCTGCAGACCGCTATTCAGCTCGACCAGGCTACAGCGAGCACCAGACCGGTTTGGCATTTGACTTGATTGACAAGAATGGCAATCTCGTACAAGAAGCTGGAGCAAGTCAGTGGCTTCTAAATAATGCCTATAAATACGGTTTTATCGTTCGCTATCTAGAGGGTAAGGAAGGTTCAACTGGCTATATGCCTGAAAGCTGGCATCTGCGCTATATTGGTCAAGAAGCCAAGGAAATTGCTCAATCAGGCAAATCTTTAGAAGAATATTTCGGCATTACTGGTGGAGGCTATGAAGATCAGTAGTCACATCATCCATTAGAAGGAGGAAGAAAATGAAATTTTTTGTTACCAATCCCAATAATGATTTTGCAGAAACACCTGTGCAAGAAGAAGGCAGAATCATCCATCATCTGCATCTTGCCAAAGGAAAAGAAGTACCAGAGCACAGTGCTGATGCACTAGTAACAGTTGTTTGTTTGTCGGGAGATGTGAGCTTTTCTGCTGGAGAACAAACCGTGCGGCTGGTGGCAGGTTCCTTTTTGACGATGGAGCCCAATGAGCCACACAGCTTGGTCGGAGAGGAAGATAGCCACCTCTTGGTTATCAAACAACTCAAATATTAATAAATTCAAAATACTAGAAGCTGGAATAAATGCTTCTAGTATTTTTTACTACTTTTTAAGAGTTATTCATTTCTGTAAATAAAAACCCATAAGGAAGGAATTCATAAACAGATTCTTTGATTCTTAAAACAAACTTAAGATAAGCTTAAAAAAGGCTTAATATAAGCTTAAAATAAACTTAAATAAAAAATTGAAATGATAGGGTGAGGAGTTTTTATAAATAAGTAATAAAAATAATTTACACAGTGTAAACCAAATTATAAACATTTTTCTATTATTTTAGTTCGTTAAAAAGAAGTTTTTATAGATTTTTAAAGCTGAAAAACAGAAAAATAAACAAAAAGACGAACTATAAAAAATTACCCATGAAAATAATTTACACCCTGTTAACTAAAATGCTTGCATTCAAAAATTTCTTGTGCTATAATTCGTCTTGAGGGTGAGATATGCATAAAAAAGTATTTTCAAGCATATTGACTTCTTTGTTTCTAAATCAAATGTTATAAAAACATTTATGTGCAACCTTTAATCAGGTGGATTCACTAACTAGTGATTCGTTTTTTGCGTTTGATAATGATGGAGCAGTCAACTGTCAGCTGGCAGTATTTTCGTGAAAGTCTTTTTTATGAAGTTGTGCACAAAAAATAAATTCCCCCCACAAAAAATAAAGTGATGTTGGTCACTTTGGAGGTTTAATTAATATGAACAATCGTTTCAGACTCTTATCAAGATCTGTTGTAGCGGCTGCGGCTATTATTCCAGCAATTGCTCTTGCGAATAATGCTCAGGCTCAAGATTATGGCTATAACTACTATCAACCAGGCTATAATTACTGGAATGGTGGTTACAACAATTATAACTATGGTTATAACAACTATAATTACCGTAACAGCCGCAACTACCGTTACAATAACTACAACTATGGTTACAACAATTATAACTATGGTTACAATAACTACAATTACAACTATGGTTACAATAACTACAATTATGGCTATAATAACTATAACTATGGTTACAATGGCTATAATTATGACTATGGTTATAATAACTATTATCCAGGCTATAACAACTGGAATTATAACTATAGCAACAACTACGGATATAATGGTTGGAATAACTACAACAATCTGGCAAATGATGAGAACTATATTTACTGGAATGGTAACCATTACTACCGTATGACAGATGGTTCTTACCGTATCTATCGTGATGGTGAGTGGAAGCCGCTGACAAATACTAACAATAACAGTACATCCAATAACAATCTGGAAAACGATCCACATTATCGTTATGAAAATGGTTATCATTACTATGTATTGGATAATGGCGACTATTACTACTATCAAAATGGTAAGTGGGTATTTGTTAAGGATTCTACTGATAACTCTACTAATCCAACAACTCCAAGTCAGCCGGAAGAACCAAAACCAGAAGTTCCAACTCCGACTCCAGCGGAACCAGAACAACCAACGCCAGCTCCTACTGATAAACCAGATGAGCCTACTACACCAGCAGAACCAAAACCAGAGGTACCAAGTGTTGATTTGCCAGAAAATCCTCCAATTAACGGTGCAGAAGGCGACCTTAATCCATTTGCTCCGAAACCAGAGCAACCAGCAGAACCAAAACCAGAAACTCCGACAAGACCTGCTGTGCCAGAGACTCCTGGTTTGGTAACAACTGATAAACCAAGTGAAGATCAAATTCCGCCGTATGTTGAAAAACCAGCAGAAGGTCTTGAACATTTGACATGGGCACCGAATGGACGAGCTCCAAAAATCATCTACCCAACTGGAAAACCAGGTGACAAGGCTCTCGAGTCAGATCCTAACTATTACTTTGATGGTTCTACACATTATTACCGTATACCATCTGACTCAGAAGCAAATGGATACTCTCCATATTGGAAATGGTTTGGTGACAAATGGAAACTTCAAGGTATGACTGATCCAAACGATCCAGCTCTTGATCCAAAACTTCACGAAAACACTGCTGATGATGAATACATGTACAGTGATAAAGACTCTAGCGTGAAATTGTACTCAACTAACCTAGTGACAACTGCTAAAGCTGGTCAGCCGCTTCCATTCAAGAACGTTGAAGAGTTCAAGAACTACGTTATCGAAAAGATGAATCCTAAGTTCCTTGATAATGCAGGATGGGATGCCAAAGTTGAATGGGAAATCGAAGATCCAGAAATCTTTGAAAAAACCAAAGAAAACCCATATGCTAAGAATTATGTCTTGATTGCAAACCTTAAGAGTGGCGTTGAGGACAAGAAATACAGTGATGTAGAATTTGGTTATGTTAAGTTTGTTTACCGTGTTGAAGCAACAAACGATACAAACTATGACTATGTTTCAAAAGCTAAAGAAGCTTTCGCTAAAATCAATGAAGAGCGTAAAGCTCAAGGCTTGAAAGAGTTGACATGGTCAGAAGATATTTATCAAAATCAAGCACTTCCAAAAGTAAATGAAATCTCACGTCAATACGATAGCTCAGGCTTTGTTGGACGTCGCGATGAAGATCCATCTGTTGTCGTTAAGAAATGGGCTAACAGCGGTCTGAGAGAATTGCTTCTTGATCCTAACGTAACTGAAGGGGCAGTAGCGACAGTTGTAGACGGAAATGGTGTTTACTACTGGGCCTACAGCTATAAATAATAAGGAATTGTATTCTTAAACATCTGTGCTCTTAATCTTTGGTTGCATATAAACCACACTCCAAAAGTTAGATTTTAATTGTCTGACTTTTGGAGTTTTTTGTTGAATTAACTAGGAAGCAAAAGTGGCGGTTGTGGACAGATTTTAAAGTTTAAAAAGGCGAAAAGAAATTTTGAGTACAAAAAAAGCACCGATTGGTGCTTATGATTATTTGAGACCGTATTTTTTGTTGAAACGATCCACACGTCCATCTGCTTGAGTGAACTTTTGACGTCCAGTGTAGAATGGGTGTGAGTCTGATGAAATTTCTACACGGATCAATGGGTAAGTTTCCCCTTCAAATTCAACTGTTTCGTTTGAACGCTTAGTTGAACCACTAAGGAACTGGTAGCCAGTAGAAGTGTCCATGAAGACAACTGGGCGGTATTCTGGATGAATATCTTTTCTCATTTTACAAAAATTTCCTTTCTGCCATGGTCTCTTTGCGAGCCATAGATTAGTTACTTTGATAGTTTATCAAATTCTGATTGATTTGACAAGACTTTTAGACTAATTTCTTACTTTTTTGCCAATTCTTTCATCTCGGTGTAGATTTGCTCTATTTCTTCTTTTGAAAATGCATTGGCTCCACTGGCTAAGGGGTGTCCACCGCCGTGATGATTTTTAGCAATACCGTTGATAGGAATAACCTTGCTGCGCATGCGGACACGGTAGTGACCATCTGGCTGCTCAACAAAGATAGCCCACAGACCGACTTCTTCGATTCGTCCAGGTGCTCCGACAATGGCCGCAGTATCAGCATCGGTCAGTTGATAGGCTTGTAAAACTTCCTGAGGCAGAATGACTCGCGCAGTCCCATTTTCATCTATTTCCAATTGCTCATATACATAGCCCTGCAGTTTAGCGACTTGGCGGCTGATAGAGTCCATTTTGCGAGACAAGGTTGATAAGTCGAAATCGTACTGGCGCAGCTTGGCAGCTACTTCGAATGTGCGGGCGCTCGTAGAAGGATAAAGGAAGCGGCCGGTGTCGCCGATGATACCAGCATAGAGGAGTTCGGCTGCTTCCTTGCTCAAATCTAAGTCATTTTCAAAGGCAAAGAGAGCAATCATCTCACTGGCACTGCTAGAGCTTGTATCTACCAGAGAAATATCTCCATAAACCTCATCATCAGGATGATGGTCGATTTTGATGAGGAAGTCGCCTGTCGTATAGCGTTGGTCATCAATGCGGGCTGTATTAGCAGTGTCACAGACGATGACTAGGGCCTCTTGGTATTCTTCGTCTGCAACTTGGTCCATTTGTGCCAACCACATGAGATTGGGCTCATCGTAGCCTGTTACTTTTATTGTCTTTTCTGGGAAGTGGTACTGAAGCAGCTTTTGCAGTCCGACCTGACTACCAAGAGCATCAGGATCTGGCCGCATATGGCGGTGGATAATAATAGTATCGTATTCTTTGATCTTACTTAAAATATCATGATAAAGAGTCATAAATAACCTCGTCAACTTTCTTTACCCATTGTAGCATAAGAGTTTTTATTTTTAAAATAAAAAAGATATGATATAATGAGAGCAGATTAGAATTTGGAGGAAGATATGACCTTAGCGAAAATTGTATTTGCCAGCATGACTGGAAACACCGAGGAAATTGCTGATATTGTGGCGGATAAGCTAAGAGAACTGGATGTAGAAGTTGAAGTGGACGAGTGCACCACTGTCGATGCAGAAGATTTCTTGGAAGCAGATATTACGATTGTAGCAACCTACACCTATGGTGACGGTGAGTTACCTGATGAGATGATGGACTTCTACGAAGACTTGTCTAGTTTGGATTTGTCTGGCAAGGTCTATGGGGTGGTCGGTTCAGGCGATACTTTCTATGACGAATTCTGCAAGGCTGTCGATGACTTTGATGCTGCCTTTGCTGCTACAGGAGCGACGAAGGGTGCAGAAAGTGTTAAGGTGGACCTATCTGCGGAAGATGATGATATTGCACGCTTGGAAGCTTTTGCGGAAGGCTTGGTTAATAAAGTTTAAAGTGATAAATAGAGGAAACGGCTGCGGCCGTTTTTTTGTGCGAAAGTGTTATTTTCTGACAATTCTCATGATTAGGAGTATAATATAGGTAAGCGCTATCCATCAGATAAAGGAGGAGTTCCTATGAAAGAACGTGACTATGCCTTTGGCTTTCATGATGATGTCAAGCCGCTCTTTTCGACTGGTAAAGGTTTGACCGAAGAAGTTGTTCGAGAAATCTCAGAAATCAAGAATGAGCCCCAGTGGATGTTGGACTATCGTCTGCGCTCCTTGGAACTCTTTCATAAGCTGCCCATGCCCGACTTTGGCCCAGATTTGTCAGGGATTCGCTTTGATGATGTTATCTATTATCAGAAGCTAAGCGGAGATCGGGCTCGCAGTTGGGATGAGGTTCCAGAAGAGATTAAGAAAACCTTTGACCGCTTGGGAATTCCAGAAGCTGAGAAGCAGTTCCTATCTGGAGCTGTGGCTCAGTATGAATCTGAAGTGGTTTACCACAATATGAAGGAAGAGTTTGCCAAGCTGGGGATTATCTTCACCGATACTGATACGGCTGTTCAGGAATATCCGGACTTGGTCAAGCAGTATTTTGGTACTGTGATTTCAAACGCTGAGCATAAATTTTCTGCGCTTAATAGCGCAGTTTGGTCTGGCGGAACCTTTATCTATGTGCCCAAGAACGTCCAGTGCCAAGTTCCTGTTCAGACCTATTTTCGAATCAATGGTGAAAATGCCGGCCAGTTTGAGCGCTCCTTGATGATTATCGAGGAGGGCGGTTCTATACAGTACATCGAGGGCTGTACAGCACCGACCTATACAAGCAATAGTCTTCATGCTGCAAATGTCGAAATCATTGTCAAAAAGGATGCCTTTTTCCGCTATACAACCATTCAAAACTGGTCGGACAATGTCTATAACCTCGTAACCGAGCGGGGGATTGTTGAGGAGGGTGGCACCTTAGAGTGGATTGATGGGAACTTAGGCAGTAAGGTCAATATGAAATATCCTTGTAGCATTCTTAATGGCCGCAATGCACGGACTTCTGTTTTATCCATGTCTTTTGCCAACTATGGTCAGCACTTGGATGCAGGCTGCAAGGTTTTTCATAATGCGCCTAAGACATCCAGTACTCTGATTTCTAAATCAGTTGCCAAGGATGGTGGAAAGACAGACTATCGTGGTCAGGTCCGCTTTGGTAAGAATAGTGCTGGTTCCAAATCTCATATCGAGTGCGATACCATTCTGATGGATGGTGAGTCCAGTTCGGACACCATTCCTTTTAATGAAATCCATAATTCCAATGTCGCGTTAGAGCATGAAGCCAAGGTTTCCAAAGTATCTGAGGACCAGCTCTACTATCTGATGAGCCGAGGTATCAGCGAAGAAGAAGCCACAGCTATGATTATCAATGGATTTATGGAACCCATTACCAAAGAACTACCAATGGAATACGCCGTCGAACTCAACCAACTCATCAACATGAGTATGGAAGGCTCAGTTGGTTAAAAAGGTCCATTGGACCTTTTTAATCTGCGGATAAAAACTCGCTTTTGTGAGTTCTCTTTAATCTAAGGTCCATTGGACCTTTTTAATCTACGGATAAGCACTCGGTTAAGCGAGTTTTCTTTTAATCATGGTCCATTGGACCTTTTTATTTAGAATTAAACTAGAAAATTTTACTATTTTTTGATATGATAGATAGAATATAAGGAGGAAGTAGATGACGTTAGAAGAAATCAGACAGGAAATCGATCAAGTGGATGATGCAATCGTTACCTTGCTGGAGCAACGCATGAATCTGGTGGACCAAGTCGTGGCTTTAAAAAAATTAACGGGTACGGCTGTCTTGGATAGTAAGAGAGAAGATGTGATTTTCGCCAGAGTTGCAGATAAGGTAGAAAACAAGAACTACAAAGAAACTATTGTTGCGACCTTTTCTGACATTTTAAAACGTTCGCGTGAATTTCAGAATAAAAATATCTAATGAAAGAAGTACAGAACTCGATAGCTGTGGCTTTATCTGCGATGGTAGGCGGATGGCTGCGTTACCAAGTAGCGCTCTTATCAGTTTTTGCTGATTCATTTCCGCTGGCTACCTTACTGATCAATTATTTGGGGACGTTTTTGCTAGTCTATATTATCAAGGGCTATCTTAGTAGTAAAGTTAAGTCCCAGCGCCTAATTCTAGCACTTTCGACCGGTTTTTGCGGAGGTTTGACGACCTTTTCTGGTCTTCTGCTAGACGGCATCAAGTTAGCAGATTCAGGGCGCTATATGGAGCTTCTTATCTATCTAGTCTTAAGTGTAGGTGGTGGCCTTGCAATCGCCCTATGGGCTGGAAAGCAGGAGAAGGCATGATGTGGGCGATGTTAATCTGCTGCGGCGCTGGTGCTCTTGTGCGTTATGTTTTCTCCAAGGTCAATAGCAGAGCATCTCTTCCGATTGGGACTTTGGCGGCAAACCTTCTAGGTGCTTTTCTCATTGGATATTTTTATAATCATATAGAAGACAAGCAGGTTTATGTCATTTTAGCAACAGGCTTCTGTGGTGGCCTGACGACTTTTTCCACCTTGAATGATGAGCTGGCAGAGCTCTTTTCGGAGCGAAAGAAATTTGTTCTCTATTTGGCTTCGACATACATACTCGGGTTTTTAGCGATTCTTTTGGGAATTTTTATTTAAACATCTTTACATTTTTAGAAATTTTGATATAATATACTTTGTGCCTAATGGAAGCACAAAAAACGGCTAATCCGCTGCGGTCTTGAACCTTAAGATTAGTAAGATAGGAGTAGAAAAAATGAATCCATTAATCCAAAGTTTGACTGAAGGTCAACTTCGTACTGACATCCCTGCATTCCGTCCTGGTGACACTGTCCGCGTTCACGCGAAAGTTGTTGAAGGAAGTCGCGAACGTATCCAGATTTTTGAAGGTGTGGTTATCGCTCGTAAAGGTGCTGGTATCTCAGAAACTTACACCGTTCGTAAAATCTCTAACGGTATCGGTGTTGAACGTACTTTCCCAATCCACACTCCACGTGTTGAAAAGATTGAAGTCGTTCGTTACGGTAAAGTCCGTCGTGCTAAATTGTACTACCTTCGTGCATTGCAAGGTAAGGCAGCGCGTATCAAAGAAATTCGCCGTTAATCTTAGAAAGACTCTGTCGTTGGGCAGAGTTTTTCTCTAAGTCCCCTTAGTTCAATGGATATAACAACTCCCTCCTAAGGAGTAGTTGCTGGTTCGATTCCGGCAGGGGACATTCTTAAAGCCTAACTAAGGCTTTTTTCAATGCTCTCAGGAGGAAAAGAGATGGCTTATTACTTTATTGGCGGTCTGGGATGCAATGTTTATTACCCACAAGACTTTTTAACAGCTCTAGAGCTCCCTATTGTATATCTGGATTTATATTGTCAAGAAATTCGCCAAGAAGCAGACTTGGAAGAGTGGTTTGCTCTGCAAGTTGATTTGACTCAAGAAATGACTCTGATTGCACATTCTCTAGGTGCTGATTTCGCGGTCTATCTAGCTTCTGTCTTTCCTTCTGTTAAGAAATTAATTCTGCTGGATGGTGGCTACTTAAACCTAGACAAAATATGTAATCTGGAAGAAGAGATAGCAGATGCTCTTGCCTATTTGGAGAAAACTTCCTATAGCAGTATTGAGGAAGCTGTTTCTTTGGAGCGAGACGACGCAAAACATTGGTCAGAGAATTGTTCTAAAGCTGTCAAAGTCAATCTTGTCTTTAATAAAAAGTCTCAGGTATGGAAGTTGGGAATTTCTCAGCAAATTGTGAAGAACTTGCTGACGTTGAGACGACTTATATACGGACGTTTATCTAAACTCAGCGACCGCCAAATCCATCTATTTATTCCTCAGAAAACCGAATCGGATCCGAGTTGGAAAGTTCAGGCTTTACAAGGATTGCCTGCTTATGTTCAGCTGGCAGAGGTTAAAGATTGTGGACACAATATCTATGGAGACAATCCTTTGGGGCTGGCTAAGATGGTAAGGTCTGTTTTAGATTGAGAGTTAGAATACTCTTTTTGATTTAAAGCGATATTAATGATTTTAAAGAATGAAATATTCCATTCGAAAAGAGACCTAAATTTTAGGTCTCTTGTTTCTCTATTTCCCCAAGCAAAATTGGCTGAAGAGTTGGGTGATGAGTTCGTCTGGTGCAGCGTCACCAGTGATTTCGCCGAGGATTTCCCAGGTGCGGGTCATATCGACTTGGAGAAGATCTACCGGCATACCCATTTCCAAGCCTTGGTTGACGGCTTGCAGGCTTTCTAGGGCTTTTTCAATCAAGGAGATATGACGGGCGTTGGACAAATAGGTGGCGTCTTGCTCGATGATACCAGCCTTTTCAAAGAAGAACTGATTGATGCGTTCTTCAATTTTATCGATATTTTGATTATGAAGGACAGAAATCTTGATGACATCAGTTGGCAGCTGGTCCAGCTCAATCTTTTCCTCAAGGTCAGTCTTGTTAAGCAGGACGATACGATTGCTGTCTTGACTTATTTCCAGCAACTGGCGGTCTTGGTCTGTCAAAGGTTCGCTGGCATTAAGAACTAAGAGAACTAAGTCAGCTTCCTGCAGGGCTTTTTTAGAGCGCTCAACTCCAATCTGTTCTACAAGGTCATCGGTTTCCCGAATTCCTGCTGTATCAATGAGCTTGAGCGGCACACCCTTGATATTGACATACTCCTCAATCACATCACGAGTCGTACCCTCGATATCAGTCACAATAGCCTTGTCCTCACGAAGGAGATTGTTGAGCAGGCTTGATTTGCCAACATTAGGCCGGCCGATGATAGCAGTAGAAATACCTTCGCGCAAAATCTTGCCTCGTCGTGCAGTATTGAGGAGGTTGCTTAGGAGTGCCTCGAACTCAGCCGTTTTCTCTCGCATCAACTGGGTCGTCATCTCTTCCACATCGTCGTACTCCGGATAGTCAATGTTGACCTCGACCTGAGCCAGTGTGTTGAGAATTTCCTGACGAGTATTGTTGATAAGATTGGAGAGAGAGCCATCCAGCTGCTTGACAGCATTGTTCATTGCTTTATCGGTCTTGGCACGGATGATGTCCATGACAGCCTCAGCCTGAGTCAAATCTACGCGCCCATTGAGAAAGGCACGCTTGGTAAACTCACCAGGCTCAGCCATTCTAGCGCCCTCTCGGATAGCAAGCTGCAGGATTTCATTCGTGACCGCAATTCCGCCGTGAGTGTTAATCTCGATGATATCCTCGCGTGTGAAGGTCTTGGGAGAGCGCATGGCACCAAGCATAACCTCGTCCAGAATTTCCTGATTTTGAGGGTCAACGATATGGCCGTAGTTGAGCGTGTGGCTTTCTACTTCGCTTAGATTTTTCCCTTTGAAGATCTTTTGGGCAATAGCAAAGCTGTCAGTCCCGCTTAGTCTGACGATGCCGATGGCCCCCTCGCCAAGAGGTGTAGAAATCGCAGCGATTGTATCAAATTCTCTGGTAATCATACAGTATTTTTCCTTGTGTTTAAAATCAATTACCTTAATTGTAACGCAAAAATCAAGGAGGAGCAAGGCTTTCGATTATCAAGCCAAAGGAATGAAATTTAAGCCTGGTAAAGAAAACACTTTCATGTTAGTGAGAATCATGATATAATAAAAGTAGTGTGATTTGAGGAGGTGCTATGGAAAATCTAAAGAAACTGGCAGGAATCAAGGCTGCTGAATTTGTCCAAAGCGGGATGATTGTTGGTCTCGGGACGGGTTCGACCGCTTATTATTTTGTCGAAGAAATTGGCCGTCGTATAAAAGAAGAAGGACTACAGATTACAGCTGTTACGACTTCCAGTGTCACTAGCAAACAGGCGGAAGGTTTAGGTATTCCGCTCAAATCCATTGATGAAGTTGACTTTGTTGATGTGACAGTTGATGGTGCTGATGAGGTTGATTCAGCTTTTAACGGTATCAAGGGCGGTGGCGGCGCGCTTCTCATGGAGAAAGTCGTAGCGGTGCCTACAAAGCACTATATCTGGGTAGTCGATGAGAGCAAGATGGTCGAGAAGTTAGGTGCCTTCAAGCTACCAGTAGAAGTTGTTCAGTACGGTGCTGAACAGCTCTTTCGTCGCTTTGAGCGTGCTGGATATAAGCCAGCCTTTCGTGAGAAAGATGACCAACGTTTTGTCACGGACATGCAGAATTTCATTATTGACTTAGATTTAGGTGTGATTGAAAATCCAGTTGAGTTTGCACAAGAACTTGATCATGTTGTGGGAGTAGTGGAGCATGGATTGTTTAATCAAATGGTAGACAAGGTCATTGTTGCTGGGAAATCGGGTCTCCAAGTTTTAGAGGCCAATAAATAGAAAGAGGTATTTTATGCCAAAATTTAATCGTATTCACTTGGTAGTCATGGACTCAGTTGGTATCGGTGCTGCACCAGATGCCAATAACTTTGTCAATGCAGGGGTACCAGATGGTGCTTCAGATACTCTGGGACATATTTCCAAAACGGTAGGACTGAATGTACCAAACATGGCTAAAATCGGCCTGGGAAATATCGAGCGTCCTACTCCTTTGAAGACAGTTCCTCAAGAAGAAAATCCTAGCGGCTACTATACCAAGCTGGAAGAAGTATCACTCGGAAAAGACACGATGACAGGACACTGGGAAATCATGGGTCTCAATATTACTGAGCCTTTTGATACTTTTTGGAATGGCTTCCCAGAAGAAATCCTGACTCAGATCGAAGAATTTTCTGGTCGTAAGGTCATTCGTGAGGCTAACAAGCCATACTCTGGTACAGCAGTTATTGATGACTTTGGCCCTCGTCAGATGGAAACAGGCGAGCTGATTATCTACACCTCTGCTGACCCAGTATTACAAATCGCGGCACATGAAGAAGTGATTCCTTTGGAAGAGCTCTATCGTATCTGTGAATTCGCCCGCTCTATTACCTTGGAACGCCCTGCGCTTCTGGGACGTATTATCGCTCGTCCTTATGTAGGTGAGCCAGGCAACTTCACTCGTACAGCCAACCGTCACGACTATGCAGTTTCTCCATTTAATCCAACTGTACTTGATAAGCTCAATGAAGCTGGAATTGCTACCTATTCTGTTGGTAAGATTAACGACATCTTCAACGGTGCTGGAATTAACCATGACATGGGACACAATAAGTCTAACAATCATGGTGTGGATACTTTGGTCAAAGCCCTGAAAGACGAAAACTTCAAAGAAGGTTTCTCATTTACTAACCTAGTAGACTTTGATGCTCTTTATGGTCACCGCCGTGATCCACATGGCTACCGTGACTGCCTGGAAGAGTTTGATGCTCGCATCCCAGAAATCATTGAAAATATGCGTGAAGATGATCTGCTCATGATTACTGCTGACCATGGTAATGACCCGACCTATGCCGGAACCGACCACACTCGTGAGTACATTCCGCTCTTGGTCTTCGGAAAATCGCTGAGCGGTCATGGTCATATTCCTGTCGGACACTTTGCGGATATCTCAGCTACTATTGCTGAAAACTTCGGAGTGGACAAGGCGATGATTGGCAAAAGCTTCTTGGACAAATTGGTATAAGCATTATAAGAGAGTGAGGAAAATATTTTATGACAAGCTTATCAGAAAAAATCAAAGAAACAGCAGCCTTCTTAAAAGAAAAAGGTATGACAGAACCTGAATTTGGTCTGATTTTGGGATCTGGTTTGGGAGAATTGGCTTCTGAAATCGAAAATGCCGTTAGTCTTGACTATGCGGATATTCCAAACTGGGGCCGCTCAACTGTTGTTGGGCACGCTGGTAAATTAGTTTATGGAGACTTGGCAGGACGTAAAGTCTTGGCACTACAAGGCCGTTTCCATTTCTATGAAGGAAATCCTTTAGAAATCGTTACTTTCCCTGTGCGTGTGATGAAGGCTCTTGGTGCGACAGGTGTTATTGTAACCAATGCTGCTGGCGGTATCGGTTATGGCCCTGGTACACTTATGGCAATCACCGACCACATCAATATGACAGGTCAAAATCCTTTGATCGGTGAAAACTTGGATGAATTTGGTCCACGTTTCCCTGATATGTCAAAATCTTACACTCCAGAATACCGTGCCGTCGCTCATAAAGTTGCTGATAAGCTCGGCATCAAGCTGGATGAGGGTGTTTATATCGGTGTAACTGGACCAACTTATGAAACACCTGCTGAAATTCGTGCTTACAAGAGTTTGGGTGCAGATGCAGTCGGCATGTCTACTGTTCCTGAAGTGATTGTAGCAGCACATTCTGGTTTGAAAGTCCTTGGAATTTCATGCATTACAAACTTTGCTGCTGGTTTCCAAGAAGAGCTTAATCATGAGGAAGTGGTTGAAGTAACAGAACGTGTCAAGGGGGATTTCAAACGACTTCTTAAAGAAACACTTGCTGAATTGTAAAAAAATGTTGAAAGGCGGAGTGTCTGGGTTGGTAATTAAACCCGGAACAGCCTTTCTATCTAGCCGATAAAATCATTAAACTAAAGAAAGGTAGAGCGAGGAGTTCAGATTTGAACACGAGCGAAAAACTATCTTTCAAATAAACACAGAAAGGAAGGGCGTCTGAGTTTGAATTGAACTCGGGTTAGAGGCGGTGCAAAAAAGATAAATCTACCTAGATGCAGTCGCATATTCGTTCGATTTCCTATTTTTGCTTTGCCTCTTTTAAGCCCTTAGTATCTTAATTATGTCTATTCATATTGCTGCTAAGCAAGGCGAGATTGCTGATAAAATCCTTCTTCCAGGTGATCCGCTTCGGGCTAAGTTTATTGCGGAGAATTTCCTTGAGGACGCTGTTTGCTTCAATGAAGTCCGCAATATGTTCGGTTACACTGGTACTTATAAAGGCGAGCGTGTTTCTGTTATGGGAACTGGGATGGGGATGCCATCAATCTCTATCTATGCGCGTGAGCTGATTGTTGACTACGGTGTGAAAAAGCTAATCCGTGTCGGAACTGCTGGCTCGCTGAATGCTGATGTGCATGTCCGTGAATTGGTTTTGGCGCAAGCTGCTGCAACCAACTCAAACATCATCCGTAATGACTGGCCACAGTATGATTTCCCACAAATCGCTAGCTTTGATTTACTAGATAAGGCTTATCATATTGCCAAAGATCTCGGTATGACAACCCATGTTGGGAATGTTTTGTCGTCTGATGTCTTTTACTCAAACTACTTTGAAAAGAATATTGAGCTTGGTAAGTGGGGCGTTAAGGCAGTTGAAATGGAAGCTGCGGCACTTTACTATCTGGCTGCTCAGCACCATGTAGATGCTCTCGCGATTATGACTATTTCTGACAGCTTGGTCAATCCTGAAGAGGATACGACAGCAGAAGAGCGCCAAAATACCTTCACCGATATGATGAAGGTTGGTTTGGAAACCTTGATCGCAGAAGCATGAAACTAGATGTCAAAGAAGCCATTCTCTTTGCTATTTCCCGCTATGACTATGCTTATGCGTATAAGCTGGCTGAGCGAGCAGGAAGCAGTGTCAAGACTGACTTGGTCCGTTTTCTTGAGGCTTTAGCGGAGCGAAGAGAACTCAACATCCAATCTATGATGAATCTAAATTTGGAAATCACTGGGTCTACCCTAGCTGATTTTCAGCTTTTTTGCCATGAAAATGAAGCAGACGAGCAGCTGGCCAATTACCTTTATGACCTGGAAGCCAAGCTGAGAAATGAGCAGCTGATTGATTTTATCCGAGCTGTCAGTCCAGCTATTTATCGGATTTTTATGCGGCTGATTCGCATGCAAATACCGGATATTGACAGCTATATTCATAATTCGCGAGGGGCTAGTTACGACCGTTGGAAGTTTGAAAAGATGCGAAATTCTGATAATCCTGACCTGCAAAATTTTCATGCGGAAAGCACGGTTAATTCTTCTAGTTTGACGGAGCTGATTTTGCAGTTGGATTTGTCCGAATCTGTCAAAGAATCAGCACAGCAACTAAGAGAGTTAGAAAAGTCGGTTCGAAATCCTCTGGCTCATCTTATTAAGCCTTTTGATGAGGAAGAATTGCACAGGACGACAGGTTTTTCGTCTCAACACTTTATGGAGCTTCTGGTTGATTTGGCGCAGGAGACAGGCATTGTTTACCAGAGGAAACCTTTTTACTTCGATCGAGCGAATGCGGTCATAGAAAGTCTCTTATAAGGAGTAGCAGGATGGATAAGATTGCAAGGCTGCAAGAATTGATAGATCAAAGCCGGGATATCGTCTTTTTCGGTGGAGCCGGAGTTTCGACTGAATCCAATATTCCGGACTTCCGAAGTTCAGATGGGATATACAGCGTTAAGCTAGGTCGGCATTTTACAGCAGAGCAGCTGGTTTCTCACACTATGTTTGAGCGCTATCCGCAGGAGTTTTTTGACTTTTACAAGAAGTACCTGCTCTATCCGGATGCTAAGCCCAATGCTGCTCATGTCTACTTGGCAGACTTGGAGAAGACGAGCAAGCTCAAGGCTGTGGTGACTCAAAATATCGATAGCTTGCATGAAATGGCCGGTTCGAAAAAGGTTCTCAAACTACATGGCAGTGCGGATAGAAATTCTTGTCTGAATTGTCAGCGATTCTATGATTTGGACGGCTTTCTGGCTCTGCGCGGTATCATTCCTCACTGCTTTGACTGTGGCGGTATTGTCAAGCCAGATGTGACCCTCTATGAAGAATCGCTAGATATGGAAGTTTTCCAGCAGGCAGGTCAAGCTATCCATCAAGCGGACTTGCTGATAATCGGCGGCACATCCTTAGTCGTCTATCCCGCAGCCAGCCTCATCCAGTACTTTTCAGGTAAGCATCTGGTCGTCATCAACAAGACCAGCATCCCTCAAGATAGTCAGGCAGACCTTGTCATTGAGGGCAAGATTGGAGAAGTGTTTGGGGAGTTGAAACAATAGAAAAAACACCTGAAAAAGCTTTTTTCAGGTTTTTTTTGCAGTTTATTTATCAAACTGTACTTCCTCAATCAGATACTCAATGAAGCGTTCTCCCATTTTGGATAGGCTAGCTTTTTCGTGCTGGATGTAAACCAGTTCAATCGGATCATCAATGTCCAGTGGGATTGACACGATATTATCTCCGTTGAGGTTGCTGTTGAGGATACCGGTTGCAATCGTGTAGCCATCCAGACCGATCAAAAGGTTAAAGAGGGTCGCACGGTCGCTGACCACGATAGATTTTTTATGGTGTTCCTGAGAGAGAATTTCCTCAGAAAAGTAGAAGGAGTTGTGAGTCCCTTGGTCATAGCTGAGGTAGGGGAAGTTTTCTAAGTCGGATAATTGGACCAGTTTTTTCTTGGCCAGCGGATTGGACTTGCTGACAAAGATATGGGGCTGAGCTGTAAAGAGATGAGTGGCAATCAGATGATTGTCATCCAGCATCTTGGATAGGACATCGCGATTGTAGCTATTGAGAAAGAGGACGCCGATTTCGCTGCGGAAGTTTTTTACGTCGTCAATAATTTCCCAAGTCCGAGTTTCCCGCAGAAAGAGCTCGTATTTCTCCATATCGCTTTTTTTAAGCAGGGAGACAAAGGCATTGACCACAAAAGCATAGTGCTGAGCAGACACGCTGAAAAGCTCGCGGTGGGCGACAGGGTTTTTGTATCGCTCCTCTAGAAGTTGCGTCTGCTCAACAACCTGCCGGGCATAGGAAAGAAACTCCATGCCGTCTTTGGTCAAGGTAATTCCTTTGGGATTGCGAATGAAAATCTCGATACCCATTTCATTTTCCAAATCCCGTACAGCATTGGACAAACTAGGCTGAGTAATGAAAAGCTGTTTGGCAGCTTCGTTCATACTGCCGGTCTCGACAATTTTGATAATATAGTGTAACTGTTGAATTCTCATAGGACTATTTTATCACAAACTGGGGATTTTTTCCCGGTAAATCAATGAAAGGTAGTAAGGTTTTATGATTGAATTTATTAAAATGGACAGATGGTAAAAGAAATTCTATTGGATATAGTGACATTTTTGAAGTTTTTCATAGAAATATTTTATTCAGTCTATTGTAATGAAACGGATTTTGCAATTTCAAGTTATTCGTGATATGATGATTTTTAGACTGTAAAAGGAGTAGTTATGAAGAGAAAAGAGGATTCTTTTGAAGATATTGCTTTTGAGTTAGAGAAGGAGACTTCTAAGTCAAAGTTCTTACCATTCGTTCTATTAGCCATTATTGGCTTTTCTATCGTTGGAGCGGTTTTTTTAATGCTCTCTATACCGGAAAAAGCTAAATCTAAGCAACCGGTGAGCCAGTCAAGTCACATTATTTCACCATCAAAAAAATTAGAGGATAAGAAGACTGAAGTAAAAAAATTCGCTGAAAGTCTTACAGTTTCTCCAGAAAAAAGCGGTCCCTTTCTTTGGACGGTTGACAAGGCAGTTTCTCTACCCATGGACAAAGATAAAGGCGGAGCCGTCTTGGAAGATGTTTTAAAAGAATTTGGAAAACCTGTCGAAGCTGGTTCGTGGATCCACTTATTACCAAATCATGAAGTCCGAAACTATATTAGTCTTTTCTGGAAAGATAAAAACGGTAATATAGGCAATATATCTTTAATATTTGCTGAATTTGATGGTGTCTATAAGCTCACCTCAAAGTTCTTTAATCTTTCAAGTAATGCAATTAAAGTTGATAAAAAACCTGATCGAGATTTTTTATGGACGCAAGAATATATAGATAGTCTTGTTATTGGTGCTAGAGAAGGTACTGACAAAGGTACGGCTTATGATGAGATTGTTTCAAATGTTGGTTTGCCTTTTTATCAAATAATTTCAGGAGAAAACAATCAACTTAAGTTAAGGATTACTTATAATAATCCAAAGGGTTGGAAAGAACGTAATAAATTACAGACTGTTATTCTAGAATTCTACAACCAAGAAGATGGAACATGGCGTTTAGTTTCTAAACAAAGCCAGTAAACTAAATAAGAAAGAGGAGACAAACTTGAGAAAGAATAGCAAGAAAAAACATGATTCCAATTCATTTAGAGATATAAAAAAGGAACTTTATAGACAACAAAAGATAAAAAGAGAAGAACTCAGCATGATGGCCATACAAGAGAAGAAAAAAAGGACTAACTTGGCCTTTATTCTTCTTTGTTTAACCATATCATTTACTTTATTCTTTGGCTTCTATTATTTATCACTAAAGGTTCCTAACAAAGACAATGCTAAACACAAAGAAGATAAGACAGTCTCGTCAGTTAGTAAAGAAAGCTCTACTACTCAGCAAGATGAACCTGAGTTAGAAATGGACAAGAAACAGAAGGAACTTAAAAATAAACTTGTGGTAGAAGATGAAAAAAAGTTTGCTTTTAAATGGACATTAGACAATTTTGTAGAACTCAAAATAGCAAAAATTGGGGGGTGGAAGAATAATCCGACTTTGGAAGAAGTTATTACGAAATACGGTAAGGGTTCAAATGTGAGTTTTACCGAAAATGGATTGACACTAACTTATAAGACAAGGGTGATGGACATAGAAAAAAACAGCTTATCTGATCATCCTCAGGAGATAAGACTAGGTTTTTTTGATCCCGATTCCAATGGCAAGGAGTACTATTTGATAACTAAATCGGCATTGTTCTTGGACGATAGTCGCTATCCAGTGGCTGCCAAAGAGGAGTTTGTCTTTAACTGGAAGCCAGAAGATATCGATACATTGATATTGGGCGATAGGCAGCGAGGTAAAGGTGGTATGACTTATCAAGAAGTTGTTGAACGTTTTGGATTACCCTCTTACAGTAATATTCATGGGAATGATACGGATTTTGACCCCTTATCATTGAGTATACAGTATATTAATATACGGAAATCAGATACTGAACGAAAAAGTGATAGAGTAGCCTTGATTTTCAGAAGACAGGAGGATGGAAGCTTTTGTCTAGCAGATGTAAGTAGCGAATTTGACAAGGACTGGTAAAGCTGTGGTAAGTCGGAGATGTGAAAATTCTGATATTTTATGCCTTGACATTCCTCATCTCTAACGATATAATGTTTACAATTTAACCTTTAATCAAGTCCAGTGAGGCTGCAAGGTGGGAAAAACGGTATAAGAGGCAATTGGCTGCCTTGTTTTTTGCGAAACCTTGCTGCGGCAAGGTTTTTTCTTGTAGAAAGTGAGGTTGTCATGGTTAGTGACAGTTGTAAAAAGAGATTTGGAAAGATTATGCTGGAGCAGATGGAGCTACTGGAGCAAGTAGAAATTGCACCTAATATTTTTTCTATGCTCCTAAAGGGGCAAATGGTCAGCCAGATGCAAGCTGGGCAGTTTTTACATATTCGGGTACCAGATGACAGCAAGCTTTTGCGCCGGCCTATCTCAATCGCAGAGATTGACCGAGACAATCTGACTTGTCGCATTATTTATCGGATAGAAGGCGGCGGGACAGCTATTTTTTCTCAACTGCCAGTCGGCTCGTTTCTTGATGTTATGGGACCTCAGGGAAATGGCTTTGATTTAAGTCCTGTAAGGGCAGATGACCGAGTTTTGATTATCGGTGGTGGGATTGGTGTCCCTCCCTTGCTTGAGGTTGCTAAAGAATTGCATACCAAGGGTGCACAAGTGACAGCTGTACTGGGATTTGCTGATAAAGCTACTGTCATTTTGGAATCAGAAATGAAAAAATACGCTGATGTCATTGTCACGACGGATAATGGTTCCTATGGTCGCAAGGGCTATGTATCAGCGGTGGTAGATGAGATGATTCAAGACTATGCGGCTGTCTATTCCTGTGGAGCGCCAGCCATGCTCCAGTATGTCGATCGTAAGTTTCAGGACCATCCGCATGCTTATCTCTCCATGGAGTCTCGTATGGCTTGTGGTATGGGCGCTTGCTATGCCTGCGTCGTTCATGTGGCAGGTCAGGACGAGTCAGTCAATAAGCGCGTTTGTGAAGACGGTCCGGTCTTTGAAACGGGCAAGATTATTGTCTAGGAGGGGAGAGAATGAGTGATCAACGTTTAAGAGTTTCTTTGCCAGGCTTGGACTTGAAAAATCCAATTATTCCAGCATCAGGCTGCTTTGGCTTTGGACAAGAATATGCCAAATACTATGACTTGGACTTACTGGGTTCTATCATGATAAAGGCTACGACTTTGAACCCCCGCTTTGGCAATCCCACTCCGCGGGTGGCAGAAACGCCAGCTGGTATGCTCAATGCCATTGGCCTTCAAAATCCAGGTGTTGAGGTTGTTCTAGCTGAAAAACTGCCCTGGTTGGAAAAACATTATCCCGACCTTCCAATCATCGCTAATGTAGCGGGATTTTCCAATCAAGAATATGCCACAGTGGCTGGGAAAATTTCCCAAGCCCCCAATGTCAAGGCTATTGAGCTAAATATCTCCTGCCCTAATGTTGACCATGGAAATGCTGGCCTTTTGATTGGCCAAGTTCCAGAATTAGCCTACGAAGCAACCAAGGCAGCAGTAGATGCTTCTGCAGTACCTGTCTATGTCAAATTAACTCCGAGTGTGGCTGATATCACTCAGGTAGCCAAGGCCGTTGAAGATGCTGGAGCTGCTGGATTTACCATGATTAACACCTTGGTAGGTATGCGATTTGACTTGAAGTCACGAAAGCCTATTATCGCTAATGGCACTGGAGGTATGTCGGGTCCGGCTGTCTTTCCAGTAGCCCTCAAGCTGATCCGTCAAGTGGCGCAGGCAAGCAAACTTCCCATCATTGGCATGGGGGGAGTTGATTCGGCGGAGGCTGCTCTGGAGATGTTTATAGCAGGGGCTTCAGCTATTGGAGTGGGCACTGCCAATTTCACGGATCCTTATGCCTGTCCGACCATCATTGAAGACTTGCCAAAGGTTATGGATAAATACGGCATCGAAAGTCTTGAAACTTTACGAAAAGAAGTTCGAGAGAATTTGCTTTAAAGTTACATTTTTACTTGACAATCCTGCTGTGAAATTATAGAATGAACTAAATATAACCTTTAAAGAAGTCCAGAGAGGCTACTAAGGTACATACGTTTGAATGGCAGATACTGCTACATTTTCGTGTAACCTTGCTCTCGGGCAAGGTTTTTCTATGTCTCTAAGCTTAACGCGAAGGATGGTTTTGAGATATAAATACCTAATGGGCTTCTTTAAAGATAAAAATTAAAAAGGAGATTTTCCCCTTATGCGTGAAGAACGGCCTATTATCGCCCTCGACTTTCCATCTTTTGACGATGTCAAAGATTTCTTGGAGCATTTTCCGGAAGATGAAAAACTCTATGTCAAAATCGGTATGGAATTCTTCTATGCCATCGGTCCAGAAATCGTTCATTATCTGAAAGGACTTGGACACAGCATTTTCTTGGATTTGAAACTGCACGACATTCCCAATACTGTACGCTCAGCCATGTCTGTCTTAGGAACTTTTGGTATCGACATGGTGACAGTTCATGCGGCTGGCGGTGTGGAGATGATGAGCGAAGCCAAGAAGGTTTTGGGAGATAAGGCTAAGTTGGTTGCTGTGACTCAGCTGACCTCGACCAGCGAGGAAGATATGCGTGATTGCCAAAATATCCAGACTACGGTTCAGGAGTCTGTTGTCAACTACGCTCGGAAGGCCAAAGAAGCCGGTCTGGATGGTGTGGTTTGCTCAGCTCAAGAAGTTGAACTGATTAAGGCGGCAACTGCGGATGATTTCCTCTGTGTGACGCCGGGTATTCGGCCAGCTGGATCAGAAATTGGCGACCAGAAACGGGTTATGACTCCGCAAGAAGCTCATCAAATCGGTAGTGATTATATTGTAGTAGGACGTCCGATTATTCAGGCTGAAAATCCTTGGGATGCCTACCACGAGATTAAGAAGCAGTGGAATAGCTAAGCAAAACAATGTATTCGATTTAAATCGTTGCATGAAATTGACACCATCATAAACATTCAAATTTATAAGGAGCAAAAAATGACTTTAGCAAAAGAGATTGCGCGTGATTTATTGAAAATCAAAGCTGTGTATTTGAAGCCAGAAGAGCCTTTTACATGGGCTTCAGGCATCAAGTCACCTATATATACGGACAACCGTGTGACCTTGGCTTATCCAGAGACTCGGACCTTGATCGAGGATGGTTTTGTAGAAAAGATTTGGGCGGAATTTCCAGATGTAGAAGTCATTGCCGGAACTGCGACAGCGGGCATTCCTCACGGAGCCATTATCGCAGATAAGATGAACCTGCCATTTGCCTATATTCGCAGCAAACCAAAAGATCACGGAGCGGGCAATCAAATCGAAGGTCGCGTAGCACCTGGGCAGAAGATGGTTGTCATTGAGGATTTAATCTCAACTGGCGGTTCGGTCTTGGACGCTATTGTTGCTGCTAAACGTGAAGGTGCTGATGTGATTGGCGCAGCGGCTATCTTTACCTATGAGCTACCAAAAGCAGAAAAGAACTTCAATGAAGCGGGTGTGAAATTGGTGACCCTTTCTAACTACACTGAGCTAATCACTCTGGCTGAAGCAGAAGGTTATGTCAGTCCTGAGGGCTTGGCCTTGCTTGAGAAATTTAAGCATGACCAAGAAAATTGGCATGTTTAGACGAATACAAATAAAATGATCTGACTCTTATTCAGGTCATTTTTCTGTAAAACGTCCTTGTCTTGCCTTTTAAAATGGCTTAAAGTCTCGGTATTTGGTATAATAGAGCTATGTCTAAGATTTATCATCTATCCTTTTCGATATTACAGAAAGTTATGCTGATTACGGCTGTTCATTGGTTTCTGATTGCCATCTGGCATGTTGCAGAGCTGAATATTTTGGCTTTGTTTGCCTTTGCTGGCTTGGCTTATCTGGCCTATCGCTATCGGCATTTGCTAGAAAAAGCCTATCATTGGCTGATGAAGCATAAACTTCTTATTATGCTAGCTGTCTTTATTTTTCAGCTGATCATGCTCTTTTCGGCAGAGCTTTTAATTAGGAGGGATGCAGCAGTAGTCTTTACTGGGGCTTTCAAAACTCTGAAAGAAAGTTCCATTTCTAACTATCTGACCCGCAACCCTAACAATGTCTCACTCTTTCTATATGAGCGTTTTTTCTTTAATGTATTTGGGGAATCTGGTCTATGGGTCATGCAGGCCTTGAATATTGTTTATACTAACGTAACGGCCTTGATTCTCTACAAGGGCTGCCAAAAGTATTTTTCCCAAAAGGCTGCAGATGCTGTCTTTAGTCTTTATGTGCTTTTACTGGGCTTTTCTCCTTATTTCTTTTCAATGTATACCGATATTCCGCCCCTTCCTTTCATCAGTCTGCAGATTTTCCTAGTTCTGGGATTGCTGAAGGGAGAGGAAACCAGTCGACAGCTGATTTGGCGTAGTATTTTGCTTGGGCTGATGACTAGTCTGGCTTTCTTCTTTAGACCAACAGTAATGATTCTGCTGATAGCCGTCTTTGGAGTCCTCTTTTTCAAAAAGAACTGGAGGAAGTTCTTTCTGACACTAGTCGTTTTTGCTTGCAGTTTTGCGATTAGCTATGCCCCGCTGCATTACTGGTCCAAGCATCAGACAGAGGTGCCAATTATGAAAGGAGAGGGACTATCAAAGGGTCCCCTGCTCTTTATCAATTTGGGTCTGACCTTCAATGGCCACAATCAGGAAGATATGAAAGAAGGGCTTTTGCAGTATATCGAGCCCGATAAGCAATATGACTATAACAATGGCATGTTTGCCAAGGAATATGTTGTTAAGGAAATCAAGCGTCGCTTAAGTGAATATAATCCTTTGACTTTAGCTCATCATCTCTTCCACAAGCAGTCTCTGACTGTAGCAGAAGGGGATTTGGGCTGGCTCTACCGCAGTGTTGAAAATGAAAAGACGCCTTATATATCACCTTTTTACCAAGATACGAAAGATAATCCTTTAACTCAGTTTGTCCGTGACTTCTTCCTGAACACTGACAAGTCTGAATTTGTCTATTTCTCGCTGTCCAAGCAGGTGGTTTGGATTTTCATGGCAGCAGGACTTGTCTTTGCCCTTTGGAAATATCGCTCCAGTGATGAACTGAATTTTCTAACCTTAGCTGTTTTTGGCGGCCTGCTCTTTCTGCAGATTTTCGAGGGAGGGAAGACGCGTTATCTGATTCAGTTTTTGCCACAGATTCTAATTCTGTCTGCCCTAGGATTAGCCCAGTACCCACAAGCCCTAGGGAAGTTTCGCTTTTGGATTAGAAAGAAGGACTCTTTGAAATGAAAAAACCTGTTCCTACCTATGAACCGCTTTATAGCTTGAAGCCCATTGCTGAGAATATCTGGATTGTCGACGGTGATTTGATTGAGATGGATGCAGTGGTGACAAAGTTGCCTTTTTCTACCCGCATGACTGTCATCAAGTTAGCAAATGGCCAGCTCTGGTGTCATTCACCAATTCAGCCAAATCAAGCCTTGTTTGACCAGTTAGACGCTTTGGGACCAGTTGCACACCTTGTCTCGCCTAATAAGATTCACTATGCCTATATAGCTGACTGGAAGAAGCGTTATCCTGAGGCAATTGCTTGGTCTAGCCCAGGAGTGGAAGAGAGAGCAGCCAAGCAGAAAATACCAGTCTCTTTTGATGAAAAGCTGACAGATGAGGCTCCACAAGCTTGGGTAGGTCAGATAGATCAGTTGGTTTTCAAGGGAAGTACTTATATTGAGGAAGTTGTCTTTTTTCATAAAGACAGTCAAACCTTAATCTTGACAGATTTGATCGAGAATTTTGAAACAGAGCATTTTCTAAGTCAGATTCGCGGCAAAGCTTATAAATTAGTTCGTGTTGCTGCTCCGGATGGCCAGACCCCTATTGACTACCGCATGACCTTTATCGGTCATCAAAAAGAAGCCAAAGAATGTCTAGAGCAGATGCTGACTTGGCAACCGGAGAAAATCATACTAGCTCATGGTTCTTGTTTTCTGGAAAATGGCACAGCAGAACTCAGAAGAGCGCTTAGGTGGATTAAGTAATAGAATTTTTATCGTAGAAAATGAGAGGAGACATGTATGCAGCATTCAGCTTGGCATGCTTTGATTAAGGAGCAGCTGCCGGAAGGTTATTTTGCAAAAATCAATCATTTTTTAGATGAAGTGTATGCTTCAGGGACCATTTACCCACCTCGCGAAAAGGTTTTCAATGCGATTCAGACGACAGATTTAGCAGATGTTAAGGTGGTTATTTTGGGGCAGGATCCCTACCACGGACCAAGACAGGCACAAGGCTTAAGTTTTTCGGTGCCTGATGACATTCCAGCTCCGCCTTCTTTGCAGAATATTCTTAAAGAACTGGCAGACGATATCGGAGTGAAAGAGTCGCATGATTTAACTTCCTGGGCTCAGCAGGGTGTTCTCTTGCTCAATGCTGGTCTGACAGTGCCTGCTGGTCAGGCCAATGCGCATGCTGGCTTAATCTGGGAGCCTTTTACGGATGCTATTATCAAAGTAGTCAATGAGAAGATTGATCCAGTTGTCTTTATCCTCTGGGGTTCTTACGCCCGCAAGAAAAAAGCCTTGATAAGCAATCCTCAACATTTGATCATCGAGTCAGCTCACCCAAGTCCGCTGTCTGCGTATCGTGGTTTCTTTGGCAGCAAACCTTTTTCACGTACCAATGATTTCTTAGTGACTAAGGGATTGGAACCTATCGATTGGTTAGCTTAGGAGGTAGTATGGTTCAGTTAGCAACGATTTGTTATATCGATAATGGTCGGGAGTTTCTCATGCTGCACCGCAACAAAAAGCCCAATGATGTTCATGCTGGGAAGTGGATTGGTGTCGGTGGCAAGTTAGAACGTGGAGAAACCCCGCAGGAATGCGCTACACGTGAGATTTTAGAGGAAACAGGTCTAAAGGCCAAGCCTGTTCTTAAAGGCGTTATCACTTTTCCGGAGTTTACTCCCAACTTGGACTGGTACACCTACGTCTTCAAGGTGACGGAGTTTGAGGGGGAATTGATTGACTGCAACGAAGGGACTTTGGAATGGGTGCCCTATGATCAGGTTTTGTCTAAACCAACCTGGGAAGGCGATCATATCTTTGTTGAATGGCTTTTAGAAGACAAGCCGTTCTTTTCTGCAAAGTTTGTTTATGACGGGGATAAGCTCTTGGATACGCAGGTGGACTTTTACGAATAAGGAGATAAGACGATGCTATTAATCAAAAACGGACGAGTTATGGATCCTAAGACTGGTTTTGACCAAATTGCTGACCTCTTGGTTGAGGGGAAGAAGATTGTTAAAATCGGTCAAGATTTGCAGGCAGAAGGAGCAAAAGTTATTGATGCCAGTGGTTTGGTTGTGGCTCCAGGTTTGGTGGATATACACGTTCATTTTCGGGAGCCGGGCCAGACTCATAAGGAAGATATTCATACGGGGGCTTTGGCAGCAGCAGCAGGTGGCTTTACGACAGTTGTTATGATGGCCAATACCAATCCGACCATCTCTACAGTTGAAACCCTGCAGGAAGTCCTGGAGTCGGCTAGTCGTGAAAATATCCATATCAAGTCGGTTGCAACAATTACAGAGAATTTTGATGGGCAGCATCTGACAGATTTCCAAGGTCTCTTGGCAGCTGGTGCAGTAGGTTTTTCTGACGACGGTATTCCGCTGACCAACGCTGGCATTGTCCGCCAAGCCCTCGTAGAAGCGCGTAAAAATAACACCTTTATCAGCTTGCACGAGGAAGACCCTAATCTCAATGGCATACTCGGTTTCAATGAGCATATCGCCAAAGAGCATTTTCATATCTGTGGCGCGACAGGTGTGGCAGAATACAGCATGATTGCCCGCGATGTCATGATTGCTTATGATGCCAAGGCTCATGTGCATATCCAGCATTTGTCCAAGGCTGAGAGTGTAAAGGTTGTGGAATTCGCTCAGAAGCTAGGTGCTCAAGTCACCGCTGAAGCAGCACCTCAGCACTTCTCTAAGACAGAAGCTCTGCTATTGACCAAGGGCAGCAATGCTAAGATGAATCCGCCTCTGCGCTTAGAATCGGACCGTCTGGCGGTTATTGAGGGGCTCAAGTCTGGTGTCATTTCTATCATTGCGACGGACCATGCTCCACATCATGCTGATGAGAAAAATGTGGCCGATATCACTCAAGCGCCTTCTGGCATGACTGGTCTTGAGACTTCGCTTTCTCTGGGACTGACCTACTTGGTAGAGGCTGGTCATCTGAGTTTGATGGAACTTTTGGAAAAAATGACAGTCAATCCTATGCAGTTGTATGGTTTTGATGCTGGCTTCATCGCTCAGGATGGTCCAGCCGATTTGACAATATTTGACCCAGAAGCAGATAGACTTGTGACTGACCATTTTGCCTCCAAGGCTGCTAATTCGCCTTTTGTTGGCGAAAAGCTTAAAGGCCAGGTGAAGTTTACCATCTGTGATGGGGAAGTTGTCTTTGAGGGATAATATAGTTCAGACTCTGATGAATTTCAGAGTCTTTTTAACACAGAAAATTTTCTAGTAATTTTCTGAAAAACCGAATGTTTGTTGAAATAGTAGTGGTTTAGTTCCTTTTTGAGCAAAAAAGATGTATAATATAACAAAATACTAAAGAGGAGTGTTCGTTATATGAAGAAGAAATTTTTCATCTTACCTGTTCTATCGACAGTGCTTTTGGCACCTGCTTTTTTGGCCCATCAAGTCTCTGCAGAAGAGGCTCAGGCTAGTCCAGAGCCAGCAAAGGCTGAGTTGACCAATCAGCCAGCTGCTGAGACAGCATCTGCAGCGCAACCAATCGCTCCAGCAGCTTCAGCAGAAGAAAAACCAGCAGTAGATAGTCAAAATGCAGCTGCTCCGGCTGCTCCAGCTGCGACAGAAGCCGTTGCAGCACCAGCCCAGTCTGAAAATCTTCCAGAGGCTACGATTCTCCATACCAACGATGTGCATGGTCGCATCGTAGAGGAAAAAGGCGTTATCGGCGATGCTAAGCTGGCTACTGTTATCAAGGAAGAGCGCGCTAAAAATCCTAAAGTACTAGTTGTGGATGCGGGTGATGCCTTCCAAGGCTTGCCAATTTCCAATAGTTCAAAAGGTGAAGAACGAGCGAAAATCCTCAATGAAATAGGCTACGATGCTATGGCAGTCGGGAACCATGAGTTTGACTTTGGTCTGGATGAGGCGAAAAAATACAAGGAAATTCTTAAATTCCCACTCCTCAGCTCCAATACTTATGCCAACAATGCTCGAGTTTTCCAAGCATCTACCATTGTAGACAAGGATCCAGCGGTTGAGGGGGATGAGTTTGTGGTAATCGGTGTGACAACACCTGAAACTGCTACAAAAACTCACCCTAAAAACATCCAAGGTGTGACCTTCACTGATCCAATTACAGAAGTTAATCGGGTCATTGACGAAATCGAAGCACGCGCAGTGGCAGAAGGAAAGAACTACAAAAACTACGTTGTTCTAGCTCACTTGGGTGTTGACACGACCACACCGACTGAGTGGCGCGGTTCAACCTTGGCTGAAGCTCTTTCTAAAAATCCTAAGCTCAAAGGCAAGCGCGTAACTGTTATTGACGGCCACTCTCACACAGTAGAGTCTACGACTTATGGTGATAATGTAACTTACAACCAGACCGGTAGCTACCTTCACAATATCGGAAAAGTAACTTTCAAGGCCAATCAACTTCTGGGAAATCCTCAGCAAATCCCTGCTGAAACAGCTAAGAAAGTCGCTCCAGACCCAGTTGTAGCAGACATGGTCAGCAAGATTAAAGCTAGGTACGACGCAGATAATGCCAAGGTTATCGTAGCAAACAGCCCTGTAGAGCTTAATGGCGACCGTGAAAATGTCCGCGTTCGCGAAACCAATCTGGGTAATGTCGTAGCTGATGCTCTTTACGATTATGGTCAAACTGGCTTTGCCAATAAAACAGACTTAGCTGTTACTAACGGAGGCGGCCTGCGCGAAACTATTGCCAAAGACAAGCCGATCACCAAGGGAGATGTTATCGCCGTATTGCCTTTTGGGAACACTATTTCGCAAATCAAGGTGACCGGTCAAAATATCGCAGATATGTTTGCCAAATCTCTGGGCTCTATTCTTCAGGAAAAAGATGGCAAGCCTGTGCTGGATGAGAACGGACAACCCTTGCTGGAACCAAGCGGTGGTTACCTGCAAATCTCTGGAGCTAAAGTTTACTACGACACCACTCTGCCAGCTAATCAGCGTGTCCTCCACATTGAGATTAAGAACAAAGAAACTGGTGTTTATGAGCCTCTTGATCCAAATAAGACCTACTATCTGACGACAAACGACTTCCTGGCTGCTGGTGGGGATGGCTATACCATGCTGGGCGGCCCTCGCGAGGAAGGACCATCGATGGATGTGGCTTTTGCAGACTATCTTGCAAAAGCTGATTTGACAGCCTATGCAGCTATCAATCCAAACTCTCGTGCTATCTCTATTTCATCCACTAAGGATACAGACGGTGATGGCTATACAGATATTGAAGAAATCAAGCAAGGAACGGATCCGGCTAATGCAGCTTCCTACCCAGCTGGTGCCAAAGCAGCTGATCCTGGAAAACAGGCAGCTCCACTGGCTAACACTTCAAATCAAACCAAGCAAGTAGCAGTTCATGTTGCCAAGACCTTCACTAAGGATCCTGCAACTAAAGAACTGCCACAGACAGGCAGCGAATCAGTAGTTACCCTGAGTCTAGTTGGTATGGTTTTAGGATTCTTTGGATTGGCAGGAATCAAGAAAAGTCATAAAGAAGACTAGTTAGAAGATACAATAAAACGGAAGTTGTTCACTTCCGTTTTATTTCTTAGCCTCAGGATTTTGATGCGTGATATTCAAACCCCAAGGGATTAAATTTTCTTTTTTCTGTTTGATACGTTGGATATTGTCCTTGTGCCGGAGGATAATAATCAAAGCCAGCGCAATGATAATCAAAGTGAAGAAGAAGTCGTAGCTGGGCAGTATAAAGCCAGCTAGAGGAAAGAGCAGCGCCGACAGGATAGCGATGACTGCTGAGAGCACACTTGCCAGAGAAATCATACTTCCTAGATAGAGGATGCTGACAAAGATGACAATCAGATAGACAAAGAAGGCTGGTGAGAAGCCCAGAACAACTCCTGCACTGGTTGCCACAGCCTTACCGCCCTTAAAACCAGCAAAGATAGGAAAAGTATGACCGATTACGGCCAAGAGACCAAAGACAAGCGGTGAAATTCCCTCAATATGCAAAAAGAAAGGCAGCAGGGTCGCTGCAGTTCCTTTGAGAAAGTCGATAGCAAAAGTAGCCGTTCCCGCGGTCTTTCCCAAAATTCGGAAAGTATTGGTCGTTCCGGTATTGCCGCTGCCGTATTCTCTCAGGTTCTTCTTAAAGAAAATTTGCCCAATCCAAAGCCCGGTCGGAATAGAGCCCAGTAAGTATGCTAGTATTAATCCAATTATCGTGTTCATCATGATTTTATTATACCATTATTTCGCTTTCTTACAATAGAAAAGGATAGAATTTATAGCAGGAAATGTCTACTCGGATATTGGATTCTTCTTCGTGTAAAATCAGTCCTCATCAGCAGTTTTTTCAAAAAAATCTTTGCAATATTTGCCAAAAACTTGTAAGATAGAAAAGATGAATCATTAGGAGGTTCTTGTGGCAAAAAAGAAAATAAATATTAACAATTATAATGACGATGCCATTCAGGTATTAGAAGGGTTGGATGCGGTCCGCAAACGTCCGGGGATGTATATTGGCTCAACCGACGGAGCGGGACTCCACCATCTGGTCTGGGAGATTGTGGACAATGCTGTCGATGAAGCCCTATCAGGCTTTGGTGACCGAATTGATGTGACGATCAACAAAGACGGAAGTCTGACTGTCGCAGACCACGGACGCGGGATGCCAGTCGGCAAGCACGCTATGGGGATTCCTACGGTTGAGGTTATCTTCACCGTTCTCCACGCCGGCGGTAAGTTCGGTCAAGGTGGTTATAAGACCTCGGGTGGTCTCCACGGTGTAGGATCCTCTGTTGTCAATGCCCTGTCTAGCTGGCTGGAAGTGGAAATCACACGCGATGGGACTGTTTACAAGCAGCGCTTTGAAAATGGCGGAAAACCAGTCACTACGCTCAAAAAAATCGGCACTGCACCTAAGTCCAAGTCTGGGACCAAAGTGACCTTCATGCCAGACGATACGATTTTTTCAACGACTGACTTTAAGTACAACACCATTGCTGAGCGGCTGAAGGAATCAGCCTTCCTGCTCAAGAATGTTCGCCTGTCACTGACCGATGCGCGGACTGGCGAAGAAGTAGAGTTCCACTATGAGAATGGGGTTGAAGACTTTGTCAGCTATCTCAATGAAGACAAGGAAACCCTGACTCCTGTCCTCTATTTTGAGGGCGAGGAGAGCGGCTTCCAAGTTCAGGTGGCTCTCCAGTACAACGACGGCTACGCCGATAATATCCTGTCCTTTGTCAATAACGTCCGTACCAAGGACGGCGGTACCCACGAGACGGGGCTAAAGACCGCTATTACCAAGGCTATGAACGACTATGCCAGAAAGACCGGCCTGCTCAAGGAAAAGGACAAGAATCTGGAAGGATCGGACTACCGCGAAGGTTTGGCTGCTGTCCTGTCCATCCTGGTCCCTGAGTCGCACCTGCAGTTTGAAGGCCAGACCAAGGACAAGCTGGGCAGCCCTTTGGCTCGTCCGGCCGTAGACTCCATCGTCTCTGAGAAGCTGACTTTCTTCCTCTTGGAAAATGGTGAGCTGGCTTCCAATCTCATCCGCAAGGCTATCAAGGCCAGAGACGCTAGGGAAGCAGCCCGCAAGGCGCGTGACGAAAGCCGAAACGGCAAGAAAAATAAAAAAGATAAGGGCTTGCTGTCTGGTAAGCTGACTCCGGCCCAGTCCAAGAATCCAGCCAAGAACGAACTCTATCTGGTCGAGGGAGACTCTGCCGGTGGATCTGCCAAGCAAGGCCGTGACCGTAAGTTCCAAGCCATCCTGCCCCTGCGCGGTAAGGTTATCAATACTGCCAAGGCTAAGATGGCCGACATTCTCAAGAACGAAGAAATCAACACCATGATTTACACGATTGGAGCGGGTGTTGGGACAGACTTTACCCTTGAGGATGCCAACTATGACAAGATCATCATCATGACCGATGCGGACACTGACGGTGCCCATATCCAGACCTTGCTGCTGACCTTTTTCTATCGCTATATGCGCCCGCTGGTCGAGGCTGGCCGCGTCTATATCGCCCTACCACCTCTCTACAAGATGTCCAAGGGCAAGGGCAAGAGCGAAGTTGTTGAGTATGCCTGGACTGATGGCGAGCTGGACGACCTGCGCCGCAAGTTTGGCAAGGGAGCTATGCTTCAGCGTTACAAGGGCCTCGGTGAAATGAACGCTGACCAACTCTGGGAGACCACCATGAATCCTGAAACCCGTACCCTCATCCGTGTCACCATCGAAGACCTAGCTCGCGCCGAACGCCGCGTCAATGTCCTCATGGGCGACAAGGTCGAACCACGCCGCAAGTGGATTGAGGATAATGTTAAGTTTACGCTGGAAGAAGCGACGGTGTTTTAAGGAGTATGAATAATGGATAGTTCAGGATATTCTATTTTTGGAAGTTACTTGGGTTTCATTTTCTTAGTTTCTTTACCCTCAGCTATTCTTGCATTCTACATCAATAGTCGAAAAAAAAGTTTCCAAGGTTTATATGCACCGATTGTATTTACTTTTTTCATGATTTTGATGCTTTTTTTCAATTTAGATCCCGCAGGATCTGAATCTTTAGTAGCGACTGCTATTATGCTGTTTATTGGTTTTCCTTTGATAGCAGGAGCCTTAATCTACACACTTATTCGTTTGTGTTACGTCTATCCGGAGAAACGGTGGAAGGCTTTTTTGATTTTCCTATCCTATATTTTAGGTCCCCTATCTGTAGGTACTCTGGGATGGTATGTGGTAAATTTAGTTCAGATTCATCTGTTGACATTCTTTGTCATGATTTCGATGATTCTGGTTTCCTATCTTCCTCCTCTCTATCTCCAGTACACCAAACGAAATCAGTAAGACACAGAATGCTTTTGATAAGGTCTAGTGGTTAATTGCTTAGCTAAAGGCTGAGCTAGGACAAGTCGTGGACTGGTCTCAAGTGGACAAGGAAGATTACCTCCTAGCTATGGAGCGCAGTCCCATTCGAGATACAGAAATCAAGCACGTCCTCAAGCAAGCTCTCACAAAGGACATTCATAACCGCAACCTCTACATGAAGGGCGTTGACCATAGTTACTACTATGAAGGCTATAGCCTGTATAAGGCTGAGGACTTGTGAGATAAGAAAGTTTGCAGAGGAGTGTTTAGATGACTATTCTAGAAACAGACCGTCTCATTTTACGGAACTTGCAGGAATCAGATTTGCCAGCTTTGATTGCTCTGAATCAGGATCCAGAGGTCATGCAGTATTTCCCAAAGCCATATACTCAAGCGGATTCCTTGCGCCTTTATCAGGGCATTCAAGATGAAGTTGATGCTTATGGCTACAGTCTTTGGGCTGTTGAAGAAAAGGACAGTCAGGAGTTTATCGGCTTGGTAGGTCTGCACCATTCGGATTTACAGATTTTCGCTGGAAAAGAAGCTGTAGAAATCGGCTGGCGTCTGCGAAAAGAGTTTTGGAATCGTGGTTATGCGACAGAGGCTGCCCAAGCCTGTCTAGACTTTGCTTTTCAGCAAGCTGGCTTGTCAGAAGTTCACTCTTTTACATCCTTACTCAATCAACCTTCGCAGAAAGTCATGCAAAAACTAGGCATGGAATTTGTCAAAGAGTTTGATAACGAAAAAGTTCCAGCTGACAGTCCGCTTTATAGACATGTCCTCTACAGAATCAAGAGTTTTTACTGAAAAGGCAGGTATTCCCATGAGAACTGAATCCGAAATGTTTGATGTGATTTTGCAAACTGCAAAAGCGCTACAGGTTGACGCTGTTGCCATGTCCGGCTCGCGGACAAATCCAAATGCTCCCAAGGACGAGTTCCAAGACTATGATGTAGTCTATATCGTGAAGGATTTGGATGGTCTGATAGCCGACCTTGCTTGGTTGGACCAGTTTGGCAAGCGCATGATTGAGCAGCATGTCCTACTTGACCACCGCCGCCTCTATCTCATGCTCTTTGGAGATGGTAATCGGATAGATTTGACCCTTTGCCCAAAGGAGCACATCAAAGAATGGGTGGATAGCGAAGCGGATTTCACAGTGCTGGATGACCCGCAGGGGCTGTTTGAGCCTTATACACCGACACCCAAGCGTTATTGGACGGCACCAGCCAGTGCGACTGACTTTGACAAATCCTGCAATGAATTCTGGTGGGTCTCAGCCTATGTGGTCAAGGGAATTCATCGAAACCACCTGGTCTATGCGACGGATCATCTGTATGGAATCTGCCAGCAAGAATTGCTCAAGCTGTTAGCTTGGCAAGTAGCAGCAGATAAGGGGACGGTCGATGTTGGCAAGAACTACAAGTACCTCTTTCAGTATTTGCCTACTGAGAAAGAGAAGGAATTTGCAGCCTTGCTTGACTTTTCTGACCAGAAAAGCCTCACCAAGTCTTTCTTAGCTACCATGGACTTTTTCCACAAAGAAGCACAAGTCTTCTCTCTCAAAACCGGCTTCCACTATGACAAAGCAACCGCAGAGAAGATGATTGAGTATGCTGAGGCAAGACTTTCCAATCACTGACTAAATAAAGAACGTAATTTAAAACTTTAAACTACAGAAAGGATAGTTTGGTTACTTATAGTAACTGAACACGGGACTAATTTTCGTAAAATATCCTTTATTTTATAAAAAACTACTCTACATTCTTTGAAAGGAGTTGAACACGCCCTAAATACTGTGTGAAGAAGATAAATTCTCTTGTGAGCATTGCTGACTGCAAGAATTTCCTATTTTCACTTTGTATTTTACGGGCTCTGTATCCTATGAGTAACATTCAAAACATGTCCCTTGAGGACATCATGGGAGAGCGCTTTGGTCGCTACTCCAAATACATTATTCAAGAGCGGGCCTTGCCGGATATTCGCGATGGCTTGAAGCCTGTTCAGCGCCGTATTCTTTATTCGATGAACAAGGACGGCAACACCTTTGACAAGGGCTACCGCAAGTCAGCCAAGTCTGTCGGGAATATCATGGGGAATTTCCATCCCCACGGTGACAGCTCCATCTACGATGCCATGGTTCGTATGTCTCAGGACTGGAAAAACCGTGAGATTCTCGTTGAGATGCACGGGAACAATGGTTCCATGGATGGTGATCCACCGGCGGCTATGCGTTATACTGAGGCGCGGCTGTCTGAAATGGCTGGCTATCTTTTGCAGGATATCGAGAAAGATACCGTTCCTTTTGCTTGGAACTTCGACGATACCGAGAAGGAGCCGACCGTTCTGCCGGCAGCCTTTCCTAATCTTTTGGTCAATGGAGCAACTGGGATTTCCGCTGGTTATGCGACTGATATTCCACCTCATAATCTAGCCGAAGTCATTGACGTGGTTATCTATATGATTGACCATCCGTCTGCCAAAGTGGACAAACTCATGGAGTTTCTGCCTGGCCCAGATTTTCCGACAGGAGCTATTGTCCAAGGCCGAGATGAGATCAAGAAAGCCTACGAGACTGGCAAAGGTCGCGTCGTGGTGCGCTCCAGAACTGAGATTGAAAAGCTGAAGGGTGGTAAAGAGCAAATCGTCATCACCGAGATTCCTTACGAGATTAATAAAGCGGTCTTGGTCAAGAAGATTGACGATGTGCGGGTCAATAACAAGGTGGCGGGCATTGCTGAGGTACGGGACGAATCCGACCGTGACGGTCTTCGCATTGCTATCGAGCTAAAGAAAGATGCCAATACTGAGCTGATTCTCAACTACCTCTTTAAGTACACTGATTTGCAGGTCAATTATAACTTCAACATGGTGGCAATTGACAACTTCACGCCTCGTTTGGTGGGGATTGTGCCAATCTTGACCAGTTATATTGCCCACCGCAAGGAGATTATTCTGGCACGCAGCCGTTTTGACAATGCTAAGGCTGAGAAACGACTGCATATCGTGGAAGGACTGATTCGGGTTATTTCCATCTTGGACGAAGTGATTGCCCTGATTCGTGCTTCAGAAAACAAAGCAGATGCCAAGGAAAATCTTAAGGTCAGCTATGATTTCACTGAGGAGCAGGCTGAGGCTATCGTCACTCTCCAACTCTACCGTTTGACCAATACAGACGTAGTGGTTCTGGAAGAGGAAGAAGCAGAGCTGCGCGAGAAGATTGCCATGCTGGCGGCCATTATCGGCGATGAGCGCACCATGTATAACCTCATGAAGCGAGAGCTCCGTGACGTCAAGAAGAAGTTTGGCAATCCACGTCTCAGCGAGCTGCAGGATACAGCAAACGCTATTGAGATTGATACAGCTAGTCTCATCGTGGAGGAAGAGACCTATGTCAGCGTGACTCGTTCTGGTTATATCAAGCGAACCAGTCCGCGTTCCTTCTCAGCTTCGACCCTAGAGGAGATAGGAAAGCGAGATGATGACCGTCTGATTTTCGTTAGCCCGGCCAAGACGACTCAGCATTTATTGATTTTCACCAGTCTGGGAAATGTTATTTACCGGCCTGTTCATGAGCTGTCAGATATCCGCTGGAAAGAAATCGGAGAACACCTCAGCCAGACCATCAGTAACTTTGATACCAAGGAAGAGGTTATCTATACGGAATTACTGGACAGCTTTGAGGAGGGAACTTACTTTGCAGCGACCAAACTGGGACAAATCAAGCGTGTAGAGCGCAAGGAATTCAGTCCTTGGCGGACCTACAAGTCTAAGTCGCTTAAGTTTGCTAAGCTGAAAAATGAAGACGACCAGGTCATTGCTCTGGCGCCGATTAAGCTGGATGATGTTATGCTCGTGACCAAGAATGGCTATGCCCTTCGCTTCAATATTGAGGAAGTTCCTGTCATCGGAGCTAAGGCAGCTGGGGTTAAAGCCATCAACCTCAAGAAGGACGATGTCCTAGCGGCAGCCTTTATTGCCAATACAGACTCACTTTACCTCCTGACTCAGCGCGGTTCGCTCAAGCGTATGGCAGTCGCAGATATTCCTGTTACCAGTCGGGCAAATCGCGGTCTTCAAGTTCTGAGAGAGCTTAAGGCTAAGCCCCATCGTGTCTTTGCAGCTGGACCAGTCTTTGGCGAAGCAGTGGACTTTGACCTCTTTACTACTGAAGCAGAAGCCAGTGAGGAGCAGATTTTGCAGGTGCTTTCTAATAAAGGAGCTGCCTATGAGATTAATTTAGCTGATCTCAGCCTGTCTGAGAGAACTAGCAACGGCAGCTTTATTTCTGATACTATTTCAGACGAAGAAGTCTTCTCAGCTTATATCAAATAATCATCAAACCAGTTCACAAGAGCTGGTTTTTTCAATTTCTAAAAGTTTGATAGCAGGAAAAAGTCTGAATAACAAAATTTTCTGAAAATTGAAAATAATACTTGAAAATATCTCAAAAAGGTGTAAAATAGGGAGTATCTAAAAATGAAGTTTGGAAGAAGAGGAGAAAGACTATGACTGTAAATCTTGATTGGGAAAATCTAGGATTCTCATATATGAAACTACCTTATCGCTACATAGCTTACTATCGCAATGGCCAGTGGGAAGAAGGAACCCTAACGGAGGATGCTACACTCCATATTTCTGAGTCCTCTCCTTGCCTTCACTACGGTCAGCAGGCTTTTGAAGGTCTGAAGGCCTATCGGACTAAGGATGGCAGTATTCAGCTTTTCCGTCCGGATAAAAATGCGGAGCGTCTGCAGCGGACAGCTGACCGCTTGCTCATGCCGCAAGTTCCTACAGAAATGTTTGTGGATGCAGTTAAGCAGGTTGTCCAAGCTAATGAAGAATATGTGCCACCTTATGGAACGGGCGGAACTCTTTATATTCGTCCGCTCTTGATTGGAGTCGGCGATATTATCGGCGTGAAACCAGCCGAAGAATACATTTTCACTATCTTTGTAATGCCGGTTGGCAATTACTTCAAAGGCGGTCTGACTCCGACTAACTTCATTGTGTCAGATGACTATGATCGCGCTGCACCGCACGGAACAGGTGCAGCAAAAGTGGGAGGCAATTATGCTGCTAGCTTATTACCAGGAAAGATTGCTAAGGATAAGCATTTTTCAGATGTGATTTATCTGGATCCGGCAACCCATACCAAGATTGAAGAAGTAGGTTCTGCCAACTTCTTTGGTATCACCAAGGATAATGAGTTTGTGACGCCACTTAGCCCTTCAATTTTGCCATCTATCACCAAGTATTCTTTGCTTTATCTGGCGGAGCATAGACTAGGACTTAAACCGATTGAGGGTGATGTTCCACTGGCAGACTTGGGTAAATTCACTGAAGCGGGAGCTTGTGGAACAGCTGCAGTTATCTCTCCTATCGGTGGTATCCAGCACGGCGATGACTTCCATGTCTTTTATAGCGAGACAGAAGTCGGGCCAGTCACTCGGAAACTATATGACGAATTAACTGGTATCCAATTCGGTGATGTTGAAGCACCAGAAGGTTGGATTGTGAAGGTATAATTTAAAAGCTGCCCTTGATTGGGCGGTTTTTCTGTAATTCTAGCCGAAGATAGCTTGCGTACTCAGTCTTTTTCGTGTACAATAGAAATTTGAAAGAGGTAAGTTATGAGTAAAAAAGACAAAAAAATTGAAATTCAAATCACAGACAACAAAGTGAAGGTCGGAGCAGACCAATTTGACGGTTATAGTCTTGCCATTGGCAAGAAGGTTATCGGCGAGATTGCCGAACTAGATGGCCAGTTTGCAATTATCAAAAATGGAAATGCTGAAAGTTTTTATAAAAAACTTGAAAGAGCTGTGGAAACTTTGATTGAAACCTATAATTTAAGCAAATAGGGCTTGCATTTTCATTGTATCAATGTTATAATAGATAGCGTTGATTGTCGGAGAGATAGCGAAGAGGCTAAACGCGGCGGACTGTAAATCCGCTCCTTCGGGTTCGGGGGTTCGAATCCCTCTCTCTCCATTCTTTATATTAATGGGGTATAGCCAAGCGGTAAGGCAAGGGACTTTGACTCCCTCATGCGTTGGTTCGAATCCAGCTACCCCAGTTCTTAGGTAATAGATCTGATAAAATAATAAAATATCTTCTGGTGTTTTATTTCTTTATAGGATGGAAATCGTTAACGATAGATCAATGTCATTTGCGGGTGCTTAGGAAAATAAATAAGTAGTATGTCAAGCGAAAGCTTGATTGTTGGAGGATTTTTTTAGATGAATGAATTTGAAGATTTGCTAAACAGTGTTAGCCAAGTTGAGCCAGGTGACGTCGTTACTGCTGAAGTATTGACTGTTGACGCTAACCAAGCTAATGTTGCAATCGCTGGAACTGGTGTTGAAGGTGTTTTGACTCTTCGTGAGTTGACAAATGACCGCGACGCTGATATCAACGACCTTGTAAAACCAGGTGAAACACTTGAATTGCTTGTTCTTCGTCAAGTAGTGGGTAAAGATACAGACACAGTAACTTACCTGGTATCTAAAAAACGTTTGGAAGCTCGCAAAGCTTGGGACAAATTGGTTGGTCGTGAAGAAGAAGTTGTCACTGTTAAGGGCACTCGTGCTGTTAAAGGTGGACTTTCAGTTGAGTTTGAAGGACTTCGTGGATTTATCCCTGCTTCAATGCTTGATACTCGTTTCGTTCGTAACACTGAGCGTTTTGTAGGTCAAGAGTTTGATGCTAAGATTAAAGAAGTAGATCCAAAAGAAAACCGCTTCATCCTTTCACGTCGTGAAGTTGTAGAAGCTGAAGCTGCAGCAGCACGTGCTGAAGTCTTTGGTAAATTGAATGTTGGTGATATTGTAACTGGTAAAGTTGCTCGCATCACTAGCTTCGGTGCTTTCATTGACCTTGGCGGAGTTGATGGATTGGTTCACTTGACTGAATTGTCACATGAGCGTAACGTATCACCTAAGTCTGTTGTATCAGTTGGCGATGAAATCGAAGTGAAAGTCCTTGACTTGAACGAAGAAGAAGGTCGCGTATCCCTCTCTCTTAAAGCAACAACGCCTGGACCATGGGATGGTGTTGAGCAAAAACTTGCTGCAGGCGATGTGATCGAAGGAACTGTAAAACGTTTGACCGATTTTGGTGCTTTCGTTGAAGTATTGCCAGGTATCGATGGATTGGTTCACATCTCACAAATTTCACACAAACGTGTTGAAAGCCCTAAAGATGCCCTTAAGGTTGGTCAAGAAGTGACTGTTAAGGTTCTTGAAGTGAATGCTGCTGATGAGCGTGTATCACTTTCTATCAAGGCTCTTGAAGAACGTCCAGCTCAAGAAGAAGGACAAGGAGATGAGAAACGTCAATCACGTCCTCGTCGTCCAAAACGTCAAGAAAAACGTGACTTTGAACTTCCAGAAACTCAAACTGGATTCTCAATGGCTGATTTGTTTGGTGATATTGAATTGTAATTAGATAAAAGAAGTTGAGAAATCTCAGCTTCTTTTTCTGATTTTCACTTGTATTTTCAAAGAAAATCAGTTATAATGAATTAGTTGCCACCCTTAGTGTAATGGATATCACGTAAGATTCCGGTTCTTGAGATGGGAGTTCGATTCTCTCAGGGTGGATGACTTAAAATTGGACTCTTCGGAGTCTTTTTTGCTCTTTCTTGGAGGAATATGCAATGACAGTAAAATTAATCTCTCATACCTTAATCGAGAAAGAGGGGAAGTATTTGCTTATCAAACGCTCTAAGATAAAGCGAGGCCTTCCTAATGTTTATCCATCTTATTGGGATATTCCAGGCGGAAGTGTAGAAGAGAATGAACTGCCTAGAGAGGCAGCTCTACGTGAGGCTATGGAGGAGGTTAATCAAAAGATTCTGATTGATAAGATTATCCATGAAGATAGTCAGTTTGATGCTAGCAAAGATACTGTTTTCACACGTTTAGTTTATGCGGGTAGGATTACGGAGCAGCGTGATATTATATTAGTTCCATAAGAGCACACAGACTTTGTCTGGATTACTTCTTTAAAAGACTTAGAGAAAGAGCTCATCATACCTTATTTGATAGATATTTTTGCTGACAAATCTGTATAAAGCAACAAAAAAACATCCCCTTGTATTAGGAGATGTTTTTTTATAATTAGTTTTTAGATGCTTCTTGGAATTCAGGATTCTTCCATGCTTCATCAATAATTGCTTGCAATTCTTTAGCAGAAGCTTGCATTTTTTGTGTTTCAGCATCGTTCAGTGGGATGTTTACTGGGCGTACAATACCGTGTGCACCAACGATAGCAGGTTGACCAATGAAGACATTTTCAACGCCATATTGGCCTTCTTGGAAGACTGACAATGGCAATACTGCATTTTCATCGTCAAGGATGGCTTTTGTAATACGAGCCAAAGCAACTGCGATACCGTAGTAAGTTGCTCCTTTTTTGTTGATGATAGAGTATGCTGCGTCACGAACGGAGATGAAAAGATCAACCAAGTCTTGTTCGTTCAAGTCGCGGTTAGCTTGCAACCACTGCTCTAATTTCACACCTGCAACGTTAGCGTGTGACCAAACGGCAAACTCAGAGTCACCATGCTCACCCATGATGTAGGCATGGACAGAACGAGCATCGATGCCAATCTTTTCAGCAAGAGCTTGGCGGAAGCGAGCTGAGTCAAGTGAAGTACCTGAACCGATAACGCGCTCTTTAGGGAAACCAGAGAATTTCCATGTAGAGTATGTCAAAACATCCACTGGGTTAGCAGCAACGAGGAAGATACCGTTAAAGCCTGATTCTACGACTTGAGTAACGATAGATTTGTTGATAGCCAAGTTTTTGCCAACAAGGTCAAGGCGAGTTTCACCTGGTTTTTGAGGTGCACCTGCAGTGATAACAACGAGGTCAGCATCCGCACAGTCTGCATAAGTAGCTGCATAGATTTTTTTAGGTGAAGTGAAAGCAAGGGCGTGGCTAAGGTCTTCAGCATCACCGACAGCCTTTTCAAATAATTGAGGAATTTCAATGATACCAAGTTCTTGAGCAATACCTTGGTTTACAAGAGCAAATGCGTAAGATGAACCTACAGCACCGTCACCGACAAGGATGACTTTTTTATGTTGTTTAGTAGCAGTCATTTCTAAACATCTCCTTATTTTTTTAGGGAATATTTCCCGTACACATTCATTCTACCACTTTTGACATATTTTGTCACGGTCAACTTGTATATCTAGTGATGTAAACGTTTTTACAAACGGTTCAAAATACTGAAAAATTAAAGAAAATGTGGTATAATAAAGGGTAGTTTAATATGAAAGAAAGGCATTTTTTAATGCAAGACAGAAACTTAGTAAATGTTAATCTGACTAGTGAAATGAAGACTAGTTTCATTGATTACGCGATGAGCGTGATCGTGGCTCGGGCACTTCCAGATGTTCGTGATGGTCTAAAGCCAGTTCACCGTCGGATTCTCTATGGTATGAATGAGCTGGGCGTGACACCTGAGAAGCCTCACAAGAAATCAGCTCGTATCACAGGGGATGTCATGGGTAAGTATCACCCGCATGGTGACTCTTCTATTTATGAAGCGATGGTGCGGATGGCTCAATGGTGGAGCTATCGCTATATGCTCGTAGATGGCCATGGGAACTTCGGTTCTATGGACGGAGACGGAGCTGCTGCTCAACGTTATACAGAAGCACGTATGAGCAAGATTGCTCTGGAGATGCTTCGTGATATTAATAAAAACACTGTTGATTATATTGACAACTATGATGCCAGCGAGAGAGAGCCTGTAGTTCTTCCTGCTCGCTTCCCTAACTTGCTTGTAAACGGTGCGACAGGGATTGCAGTTGGGATGGCGACCAATATCCCACCGCATAATCTTGGTGAGTCTATTGATGCAGTTAAGCTTGTCATGGACAATCCGGATGCAACAACTCGCGATATCATGGAAGTCCTGCCTGGACCGGATTTTCCTACAGGAGCACTGGTTATGGGTAAATCTGGTATTCACCGGGCTTATGAAACAGGGAAGGGTTCGATTGTTCTTCGTTCTCGCACTGAAATTGAAGAAATGAAAAACGGCCGTGAGCGAATTGTCGTAACCGAGTTTCCATACATGGTTAATAAGACCAAGGTCCATGAGCATATTGTTCGTCTGGTGCAGGAAAAACGAATTGATGGTATCACAGCTGTTCGTGATGAGTCCAACCGTGAAGGAGTTCGTTTTGTCATCGAGGTTCGTCGAGATGCCTCTGCACATGTCATTCTAAATAATCTTTTCAAGCTGACTCAGATGCAGACCAATTTCAGCTTCAATATGCTGGCTATTCAAAATGGTGTGCCAAAGATTCTATCTCTACGTGAGATTTTGTTGGCCTACATTGAGCACCAAAAAGAAGTAGTGACTCGACGGACGGCTTTCGATAAAGAAAAGGCGGAAGCTCGAGCGCACATCTTAGCTGGTTTGCTGATTGCGTTGGATCACATTGATGAAGTGATTCGGATTATCCGTAATAGCGAAACGGACGCAGAAGCACAGGCTGAATTGATGGCTAAGTTTGAGCTATCTGAGCGCCAGAGTCAGGCTATCCTCGATATGCGTCTGCGCCGTCTGACTGGTTTGGAACGTGATAAGATCCAGTCAGAATACGATGAACTGATTGCCTTGATTGCAGACTTAGCTGATATCTTGGCTAAGCCAGAGCGCGTTATCGCTATTATCAAGGAAGAGTTAGACGAGGTCAAACGTAAATTTGCGGATGATCGCCGAACTGAGCTGATGGTGGGAGAAGTTCTTTCTCTTGAAGATGAAGATTTGATTGAGGAAGCGGATGTTTTGATTACCCTGTCTAATAAAGGCTATATCAAACGTCTGAATCAGGCAGAATTTACTGCTCAGAAACGCGGAGGCCGCGGTGTTCAAGGAACTGGCGTCAAAGACGATGACTTCGTCAAAGAGCTGGTCTCAACTAGTACTCACGATAGACTGCTCTTCTTTACTAACAAGGGCCGAGTCTATCGTCTCAAAGGATATGAAATCCCTGAGTACGGCCGGACAGCCAAGGGCTTGCCAGTGGTCAATCTCTTGAAACTGGATGAAGGTGAGACTATTCAGACCATTATTAATGTCCAGCAAGATCGCAGTGATGATTCCTATCTCTTCTTTACTACCCGTCATGGGGTGGTCAAACGGACCAGTGTAACAGAATTTGCTAATATTCGTCAGAACGGTCTTAAGGCTTTGAATTTGAAGGATGAAGACGAGTTAATCAATGTCTTTCTGACGGACGGTGCTGCAGATGTTATCATTGGTACTAAGTTTGGTTATTCTGTCCGCTTCAATGAGACAGCTGTCCGGAGCATGAGCCGGATAGCGACTGGTGTTCGCGGAGTCAATCTTCGAGATGGCGATCAGGTTGTTGGAGCTGGTGTGATTGCTGAGGGAGACGAAGTGCTTGTCATTACTGAAAAAGGCTATGGTAAGCGAACTCTTGCCAGTGAGTATCCAACCAAGGGCCGTGGTGGTAAAGGGATTAAAACAGCCAATATCACTGATAAGAACGGACCTCTTGCTGGTCTGATGACTGTTACTGGCGAGGAAGATTTGATGATTATCACTAATACTGGTGTCATCATTCGGACCAGTGTGGCAAATATTTCTCAGACAGGCCGCTCAACCATGGGAGTTAAGGTCATGCGTCTGGACCAAAATGCACAGATTGTCACCTTTACAAGCGTCGAAGCAGATGATAAGGAAGATGTAGCAGAGGAAGAAAACGAATCGTAAAAGAGGACCTCTATATGGTACAAGGAAAAAGAAGTCGAAAAAGAAAACAAAGAAGTAAAAGAAATATTTTCATCAATATTGTTGCGACATTATTAATTTTTGTGGCCCTTGGCTTGATCTTTAATGCGCAAATCCGAAACATGATTATGGTTTGGCATACCAACCAATATCAGGTCAGCAAGGTTTCCAAAGACTCTATTAATAAAAATAAAAATGCTGAGACTAGCTTTGACTTTAATAAGGTAGAGTCGCTTTCTACAGAGGCGGTCATCAATGCTCAGTGGAAAGCGCAGCAATTGCCTGTTATCGGAGGCATCTCTATTCCGGAAGTTTCCATGAATTTGCCGATCTTCAAAGGACTGGATAATGCTGGATTGTATTATGGTGCTGGTACGATGAAAGAGACCCAGCAGATGGGGCAGGGGAATTATGCCTTGGCTAGCCACCATGTCTTTGGCATCACAGGGGCTAGCAACATGCTCTTTTCCCCACTGGATCGTGCTAAGGCTGGCATGAAGATCTATATCACTGATAAAGAGCATGTCTATACTGATGTAATTACTAGTGTTGAAACGGTAACTCCGGATCGAACGGATTTGATTGAGGATACCGAAGGCGTTACAGAGATTACTTTGGTTACTTGTGAGGATGCTGCGGCAACCAATCGAACGATTGTCAAGGGAACGTTAGAAGGCTCTGTCGAGTATGACAAGGCTCCTAAGGAAGTTCTTGAATCTTTCAGTAAGTCCTATAATCAAATGCAGATTTAAAGGCAAAAGACTAAAAAAATTCACTCCAAAGGTTAGATAGAACTCTAACTTTTGGAGTTTTTTTATATCAATTCTTGCTGATTTTGACTCTTTTTCCGAATAATAAGGTAAGGAGGTTTCTATGTATAGCATTTCATTTCAAGATGATATTAGCATGATGCCGCGGGAGCGTTTGATGAGAGAAGGGGCTGAAAAACTCAGTAACCAAGAGCTTCTATCAATTTTCCTCAGGACAGGCAACAAAAAAGAAACTGTTTTTCAAGTTTCTCAAAGAATTTTATCATCGATTTCCAGTTTGAACGATCTTAAGTATTTAACTTTGCAGGAATTGCAAACTATTTCTGGAATCGGTCCGATTAAGGCTGTGGAGCTGCAGGCCATTATCGAATTTGGGCGTCGGATTAACCGAGCAGAGGTTCTGCAAAAAGAGCAGATTATGGGCAGTCAAAAATTAGCCCAGAAGATGCAGCAGGAATTGGGAGATATGAGGCAGGAGTGCTTGGTTGCTATTTATCTTAATAGTCAAAATCAAATTTTGCACCAGCAGACAATTTTCATGGGGACGGTCAGCAGAAGCATTGCTGAGCCAAGAGAGATTCTCCACTACGCTCTCAAGCATCTAGCGACATCTATCATACTGGTACACAATCATCCATCAGGCTCAGTCGTTCCCAGCAGAAATGACGATGAGGTGACCCAGCATATGAAAGAAGCATGTGAGATGATGGGCTTGGTCCTTTTGGATCATTTGATTGTGTCCAAATCCAACTACTATAGCTACCGAGAGGAGACAGATATGATATAATTTGATTTACTTGAATATAAAAAACTTCTATTCGTGTAGAACAGAAGTTTATCTAGGAATAGAGGCTTTTTAAAGAATATTGATAACATAATCAAACAGAGCTAGGTCTCCTTCTCTGGAGCCAAACAAGAACTCTGGGTGCCATTGGACACCAAGAAAAGGACTGCCGTCAGTAGAAGTGATTGCTTCAATAATTTTATCTCTAGGATCATAGGCAATGACTTCTAGGCCAGCAGCTAAATTCTTGATACTCTGATGGTGGAAAGAGTTGATTTCAGATGCTGGTCCATAGATTTCGTGCAGAATAGAACCATTCTTGGTCACCATGCTTTGGGTTGTGTACTCAGCAGAGCTATCTTGCCAATGATCTTCAATATCTTGATGAAGCGTACCGCCTAAAGCGACATTATAAAGTTGGGTTCCGCGGCAGACAGTGAAGATTGGTTTATTTTGGCGGCGAGCTTCCTTGATTAAAGCTAACTCAAAAATGTCTCGCTTGAGTAAATAATCATCGCTGTCAATGGTTTTCTCTTCACCATAGAATTGAGGGCATACATTTTGACCTCCTGTGATGATTAATTTATCGACAATGGAAACATACTGTTTAGCCATTTCTTCATCACCGATTGGCAAAATCATTGGAATTCCGCCAACTTCTTTAACTCCCTCAACGAATCCTGTCGCTGTATAGCTCATATGGATGAAGTGATCGTCTGGGATTTCTCTTTCATTTCCGGTTATTCCAATAATAGGTTTACTCATAGAGTGTTTAATACCTCTTTCAAATTAATAATCATTTTTTCTCATGAAGTAGAGCAAAGTCTGCAGTTCGCTAGTCAGGTCAACATACTGGACGACCACATCCTTAGGCAGGGATAGGTTTACAGGTGAGAAACAGAGAATGCCCTTGACACCAGCCTGAACTAAGATAGATGCGACTTCTTGAGCTTTTACGCTAGGTACAGTTAGGATGGCAGTTTGCACATTTCCTGACTGTATTTTTTCTTTGATTTGGGAAATTCCATAGATAGGAATCCCATCGCTGGTTGTGCTGCCAACTTCTGGATGGTCATCTGTGTCAAAAGCCATTACAACCTTCATTTTATTGCGCTCATGAAAACGATAGTGTAGCAGAGCCCGCCCCATATTACCAACACCAACAATCATGACATTGGTAATAGCATTGTCGTTCAAGAGGTCGGCAAAAAAGTTCATCAATTTCTTGACATCATAACCAAATCCTCTGCGGCCAAGTTCACCGAAATAAGAAAAATCTCGTCTGACAGTAGCAGAGTCAATACCAATGGCTTCTGCAATTTGTTTGGAGTTTGCTTTTTCAATCTTCTCAGCATTAAAACGTTTAAAAATACGATAGTAGAGCGATAGCCTTTTAGCAGTTGCCCGAGGAATTGTAGTATTTTTTTCAGTTTTCACAAAATCACAACCTTTCTAATTCTATTTTATAGGAAGTTTGTGAAAAAATCAACTAATTAAGGATGTTTGATTCACTAAAAAAGAAAAGGGTGGAAGTTTTGGTTATGTTGTAACTGCGAAGGATTAGTCCTGGTAGGGAGTCAAGTCTAACTGGTACATCTGGCGGTACAAGTCACCAATTAACCCTGTAAAAGGCAGCTGGTGTCCCTTATAGGTAACAGAAAGCACCTTGAGCGAGTCAGGAACCGTGACACAGCCAGAGAAGGCGAGAAGAAATTCGTCGAAGTCTTCATAGGTAAGTATTCGTTTCACTTTATACGAGTCCAAATAGGTCAGTTCAACCATTGTTAATCCTTTCTTTGGGTTCGGTTGGTCTTTTCTTCAAGTGTTCTAAGTAGAAGCCAAGCGCGTTTAAATTTTGAAAAGTCAAAACCAAAAAAGCAAAATTGCGAGAATCTTGCTTATTGTGGTGTCTTTTCAAAAATATTTCTTTCAACCAGGCTATCCATCAAGAAATAAAATTTTTGCTGGATAATGTGATGGTCTTCTGATTTGAAAATATTGACCAAGCGCAGGCCTGATTTATCAGTGATGTTGATTTTGAAACCATTCAAATCTTTATTGACGATTATTTTCAGCAGAAAACCATTTCCGCTGTTGGGTACAGATTCCAGCAGACGAGAGAGTTCGTAGTTTCCAACCTTGCTTTCCGCGAAAGTATTGTCGCGCAAGGTAAATTTCTTGACATTTGGGTGAAGTGAATAGGTATATTCACAGTTTGCTAAGCTAACAGATGTTTGAAAGGCCATCTTATCCTCCTAAAATTTCTTTTAATTTCTTTGTAAATGATTGAATCTCTTGCAGGGTCGTTTGGTCCGAAGTACTGATTCGAATAGACTCATGCAAGCGGTTGGAATCCTTGCCGTACATAGCCTGCAAAACATGACTGGGTTGTATAGCTCCGGCTGTGCAGGCTGATCCTGTTGAAATGGAAAAGCCATTTAAATCCATTTGAAGCAGAAGTAGATCATTCTTTTGATTGGGAAATCCCAAATTGATGACATAAGGCAGGCTTGGCTGACTTTCATTTAAGTAATAGTCAATGTCTGATAAGTCAGCAAGTAAGCTGTTTTTTAAGTCTTGCGCATGCTCTAGATTTTCCTCTAGATGTTCCATGCTCTCTGACAGAGCCGCCGCCATGCCTGTGATAGAGATTAGATTTTCAGTTCCGGCCCGGTGTTTTTCTTCCTGGTCACCGCCATGCATGAAATTGTCAAAATTCATCTTCTTGGCATAAAGGAAGCCAACGCCTTTGGGACCATGAAACTTATGTGCTGATGCAGAGAGGAAGTCAATCCCTAGCTCGTCTGGGTAGATGGGAAGTTTACCAATTGCTTGAACAGCATCAACGTGAAAAGCAGCAGGATGTTCTTGCAGTAATTCACTAATTTCCTTAATGGGAAGGATAGCACCAGTTTCGTTATTAACTGCCATGACAGATACAAGAATAGTGTCAGGTCTAAGTGCCTTTTTAATATCCTTCGCTCGAATCTGACCATCTACCGGCTGAACAAAAGTAGCTTCGAAGCCGAATTTATCTACTAAGTACTCTACCACTTCTAAGACAGCATGGTGCTCAATAGCAGTGGTCACAATATGTTTTCCTCGGTTCTGGTGACGAAGGGCATAACCTTTGATAGTAGTATTGTTGCTTTCAGTGCCACCTGAAGTAAAAAGAATCTTATTGCTTTGAGTATGCAGAGCTTGAGCAATATCCTCACGTCCCTGTCTGAGCAGTTTACTAGCTTCTCGGCCATGACTATGCGTACTGGAAGGATTCCCAAAGACAGTCATCGTCTTGGTCATTGCTTGGATTGCAGCGGGCGACAAAGCAGTTGTAGCGGCATTATCTAAATAAATCACTCCGGTTACCTTATTTCTTTTGATAGGCAAAGAGTGGGCTGACTGGTTTCCTCTCTTGAATGCGGACAATAGCATCACCAATCAGTTCACTAGCTGTAATGTAGTGGAGATTCTTAGGTGTTTCTTCTTTGGTATCAACAGAGTCAGTTACAAGAATTTCCCTGATAGGAGAATTATCCAGCAATTCCGCAGCTTTATCCGCGAAGAGACCATGACTGGATACAGCATAGATTTCGACTGCGCCTTCACGACAGACAATTTTAGCTGCTTCAGAGAAAGTCCGACCGGTATTTAAAATGTCGTCAATAAGAATAGCTTTCTTGCCCTCGACATCTCCAATGATATATCCCTCAGAGCGACCTGCCTCATCTTCGCCATAATCAATGATAGCGATAGGGGCATCCAGATATTCAGCCAAATTGCGGGCGCGTTTTACACCAGAGTTTTTAGGGCTGACGACAACGACATCATCGCCAGTAAGGCCCATGTTGCAGTAGTGTTTGGCAAAGAGTGGGATAGTGAAGAGGTTATCTACTGGGATATCAAAGAATCCTTGGACCTGCACGGCATGAAGATCCAGAGAAATCACGCGATCTACTCCAGCTCCAACAAGCATGTTGGCAACCAGTTTAGCTGTGATTGGCTCGCGAGGAGCAGCAGTCCGATCCTGACGGGCATAACCAAAATAAGGCATGACAACATTAATCGTGTTGGCACTTGCACGCTTGCAGGCATCCACCATAATCAAGAGTTCCATCAAGTGATTATTGACAGGGAAGCTAGTAGACTGAATGATGTAAATGTCATAGCCACGAACACTTTCTTCGATGTTAATCTGAATCTCGCCGTCCGAGAATTGGCGGGAGGAAAGTTTTCCCAAAGGAACTCCAGCTGCCTCAGCGATTTTTTCAGCTATGGAATGATTGGAGTTGAGGGAAAAAAGCTTCATATTTTTTTTATCTGACATGAGTTGGACCGTCCTCTTTTTGTCTCATTTCTATATCTAATGCTCCATGAAATTTATTTTTCAATAGGTTTTAGATTGCTACCTTTTATTTTACCAAAAAAATTAGATTATTTCAGCTTTTTTATGGTCGTTGATTTATAAGTTTTCAGAAAATCTTGCTATCTTGCTCTTGCCAGGCTTGTAGTCGATCTTGTGCTGTTTTAGGAAGTTGAGGAAATTTTCTTTTCCTTTTTCGAAATCTTCAACTTCGACTTCGAGTTCGAAGTCTGTTTTGCCCAAGTAGTGACTCTCATCCAGAGCAAGCAGACCGATTTCGTCTTCTTTTTCATAGCGGATAGTCTCTAGAGAGCCTAGAATCTTCAAGTCTTGGATGGGAATTTCTTTCTGAAGCAGCGTTTCTAAAATATCTCCCGTAGGAAATTTATTGTTCTGCAAAATATTTTCAGTTTCTTCTGGTGTTAAGTTCTGATTGAGTTCCAAGGATCCGACTTCTTGAGGAATCTTGAGCGTCAGCTCAGCCTCGCGATGGTTAAAAGTCCGTACTCGAAAAGCCATGTGAGCGTGTCGGATACTTTGCTGATCTGAATCGATGTAGTGGTTGGTTTGGCTAATAGGCGAAATATCAACAAATAACTGGAGCAGACGGTCGTGCTCTTCTTTGGTCAGCATGGTTTTGAATTCAATTTCTAAGTGATTCATTTTCATATCCTTTTCTTTTTTTTGAAAGCGATTTATGTTATAATAACAGTTGTGTTTATTTTATACAAAAAATAATGATATGACAAGGTAAGTGTATGACAATAGAATGGGAAGAGTTTTTAGACCCCTATATTCAAGCGGTTGGAGAGCTGAAAATTAAGTTGCGTGGAGTGCGAAAGCAATACCGCAAGCAGCAACGTCATTCTCCGATTGAGTTTGTGACTGGACGTGTCAAGCCGATTGAGAGCATTAAAGAAAAGATGATTCTGCGAGGCATTCGCGAGGAGAATATTGAGCAAGAGATGCAGGATATCGCAGGCTTACGAGTCATGGTCCAGTTTGTCGATGATGTGGATGAAGTTTTAGAAGTCTTGCGAAATCGGACTGATATGCGCATTGTGCAGGAGCGGGATTACATCAAAAACAAAAAAGCCAGTGGCTATCGGAGCTACCATGTGATTGTAGAGTATCCAGTTGATACGATTAATGGTCATAGGCTTATTCTGGCTGAGATTCAGATTCGCACCCTTTCGATGAATCTTTGGGCTACGATTGAGCATTCTTTAAATTACAAGTATAAAGGAGAATTTCCCGAGGAAATCAAATGCCGCTTGGAAACCACAGCTAATCTTGCCTATCAGCTGGATGAGGAGATGGGAGAAATCCGTGATGCTATCCAGGAGGCGCAAGCTCTCTTTGATCCTCTTCACCGCAAGTTAAATGACGGTGTGGGAAATAGTGATGATACAGATGAAGAATACAGATAAAAAAATAGCGATTATCCGCAATCGGAAAAGACAGAGTGAACAAGTCTATCAGGATTTGAAGCAGAAGCTTAAACAGAATGGCTTTATTTTAACTCCTAAGAATCCCGACATTGTGATTTCGGTGGGTGGTGACGGCATGCTGCTATCAGCTTTTCATATGTATGAAGAACAGCTGGATCGGGTCCGCTTTGTCGGTGTGCATACAGGGCATCTCGGCTTTTATACAGACTACCGTGATTTTGAACTAGATAAACTTGTCGAAAACCTTAAATTGGATACGGGTGCTCAGGTTTCTTATCCAATTTTAAATGTCAAAATTACTTTTGAAAATGGTGATACGCGTATCATTCGTGCTTTGAATGAAGCAACAATCAAGCGTTCGGATCGAACTATGGTAGCTGATGTCATTATCAATCGGGTTCATTTCGAGCGTTTCCGAGGAGATGGGATTTCCGTCTCTACTCCGACGGGCAGTACAGCCTATAACAAATCTCTGGGTGGAGCGGTATTGCATCCGACAATCGAAGCCTTGCAGGTGACAGAGATTGCCAGTCTCAACAATCGGGTCTATCGGACGTTGGGCTCGTCGGTCATTGTTCCCAAAAAAGATAAGATTGAGTTAGTGCCGACCCGCAGTGACTATCACACCATTGCGGTCGATAATCAGACTTTCTCTTTCAAAAACATTGTCCGTATTGAGTATCAGATTGACAATCACAAGATACATTTTGTGGCTTCGCCAAGCCATACCAGCTTTTGGAATCGTGTCAGAGACTCCTTTATTGGAGAGTGCAAGGAATGAGGTTTGAGTTTATTGCTGATGAACATGTCAAGGTAAAGACCTTTTTGAAGCGACATGAAATTTCCAAAGGCCTCTTGGCTAAGATAAAATTTTCCGGCGGAAACATTCTTGTCAACCATCAGCCTCAGAACGCTATTTATCTCTTGGATATTGGCGATAAAGTGACGATTGACATTCCTTCTGAAAAAGGATTTGAGAGTCTGAAAGCTGTTGATAAGGACTTGTCTGTCGTCTACGAGGATAAGCATTTCTTGGTTTTGGATAAACCGGCAGGGGTGGCCAGTATTCCCAGTGTTAATCATTCCAATACTATGGCAAACTTTGTTAAGGCTTACTATATTCGTCATGCCTATGAAAACCAGCAGGTGCATATCGTGACGCGTCTGGATAAGGATACAAGTGGGCTCATGCTCTTTGCCAAGCATGGCTATGCTCATGCCAGATTGGACAAACAGTTGCAGAAGAAGCTGATAGAAAAGCGCTATTACGCTCTAGTTCGGGGGACTGGTGACTTAGAAGAGCAAGGTGAGATTATTGCTCCGATTGGACGCAATCCTGAGAGTATCATTACGAGGCGCGTGACAGAGGATGGCAAGTACGCTCATACCAGTTACAAGGTCATAGAGCGATTTGGAGATGTCTATCTAGTGGATATTCATCTGCATACTGGGCGGACTCATCAAATCCGCGTTCACTTTTCACATATTGGCTTTCCGCTTTTGGGTGACGACCTTTATGGTGGGAGTTTGGAACACGGAATAGAGCGTCAGGCTTTACATTGTCATTCTTTGAAATTTTATAACCCTTTTAGCGGACAGGAAGTTGAGCGTGCCAGTCCTTTGCCAGAAGATTTTAAACAAGTTATTGAGAAATTAAAAGAATAAGAGATAAAGGAGTTTTAAGAAACATGAAAATTTTTGATTCAATTCGTGAAGCCTTGAAGGATAAGGAAGTAAAGATTGTCTTGCCGGAGGGTGAAGAGCCACGGATTTTGCAAGCTACTAAACGTTTGGTGAAAGAAACCGATATTACTCCAGTTCTTTTGGGGAATCCTGATAAAATCCGTATTTATCTGGAAATTGAGGGAGTAAAAGAAGGATATCAGGTTATTGATCCTTCAAACTGTTCCTGCTTTGAGGAATTGGTAGAAGCATTCGTTGAGCGTCGAAAAGGGAAAATCACTGCAGATGAAGCACGTCAGTTGCTCAAGGAAGATGTCAACTACTTTGGAGTTATGTTGGTTTACCTTGGTAAAGTCCAAGGGATGGTGTCTGGCGCGATTCATTCTACAGCAGCGACTGTTCGGCCGGCTCTTCAAATCATCAAGACTCTTCCTTGGGTTTCTCGCACTTCAGGAGCCTTCCTCATGGTGCGTGATGACGAACGCTACATTTTCAGTGACTGTGCCATCAATATCGATCCAGATGCCAATGTTTTGGCGGAGATTGCTGTTAACTCAGCCCTAACAGCGCAGATTTTTGGTATTGATCCTAAAGTTGCCATGCTCAGCTATTCGACCAAGGGCTCTGGTTTCGGTGAAAAGGTTGATAAGGTAGTGGAGGCGACTAAGTTGGCTCAGGAAATGCGTCCAGACTTGGCTATCGATGGTGAATTACAGTTTGATGCAGCTTTTGTCCCTGCAACGGCTGAACTGAAAGCACCTGGCAGCTCTGTGGCTGGTCAAGCGACTGTCTTTGTCTTCCCAAGTATCGAGGCTGGTAATATCAGCTACAAAATGGCAGAGCGTTTAGGTGGCTTTTCAGCAGTAGGTCCTATCTTGCAGGGTCTTAACCATCCAGTTAATGACCTTTCCAGAGGATGTAATGCGGATGACGTATACAAGCTGACTTTGATTACAGCCAGTCAGGCTGTTGGTCATTATTAAACGATAAGAAACAATTGGAGGGCATAAGCTCTCCTATTTTTCTTGCCTTATGCTATACTAGATTTATGTTAGATTTGAAAGAATATGGAATTGATATGTGGGGGGCAGATAAAATCGCCTCTTTTCGAGAGAAATTATTAACTTGGTATGATGAAAACAAACGTGACCTGCCATGGCGTAGGACAAACAATCCTTATCATATCTGGGTTTCTGAGATTATGCTGCAGCAGACCAGAGTTGATACGGTGATTCCTTACTATGAACGTTTCCTTGACTGGTTTCCGACTGTAGCTGATTTAGCTCAGGCGCCAGAGGATAGACTGCTCAAGGCTTGGGAAGGGTTGGGCTATTATTCGCGGGTGAGAAATATGCAAAAAGCAGCCCAGCAGATAACGACGGATTTTGCTGGAAAATTTCCTGATAGCTATGAAGGACTTGCTAGCCTCAAAGGGATTGGACCTTATACAGCTGGTGCCATTGCTAGCATTGCCTTTGGCCTAGCTGAGCCTGCGGTAGACGGTAATGTCATGCGAGTGCTGAGTCGCTTGTTTGAAGTTGATTTAGATATTGGCCAACCTAGCAATCGGAAGGTATTTCAGGCTATGATGGAGATTCTGATTGATCCAGATAGACCAGGAGATTTTAATCAATCGCTGATGGATCTGGGGTCAGATATTGAAGCTCCTGTTAATCCTCATCCAGAAGACAGTCCTGTAAAGGAGTTCAGCGCAGCTTATTTGAATGGAACAATGGATAAATATCCAATCAAAGCACCTAAAAAGAAGCCAGTTCCAGTCTATCTGCAAGGCTTGATTATAGAAAACGAGCAGGGACAATTCTTACTTGAAAAGAATGAGGCTGCTGGCTTGTTATCAGGTTTTTGGCATTTTCCCTTGATTGAAATCGAGGAATTTCAAACTGAAAATCAGATGTCCTTGTTTGAGGTGGCAGAAAATCAGTCAAGTCTGGATCTGTCTCCTCAAGAAAGTTTTGAGCAGGATTATGATTTGAAGGTTGATTGGCAGCAGCAGACCTTTTCAAAGGTGCAACATGTCTTCAGCCATCGCAAGTGGCATATCCAGCTAGCTTATGGTCGAGTTAATGACAGCCAGCACGCAGCTGATGGAGAGGTCTTGTGGCTTCATCCAGATGACTTTGGAAACTACCCCTTTGCCAAACCCCAGCAGAAGATGTGGGAGGCTTTTCGGGAAGCTAGAAATAAATAAAAAATCTGAGACTCAGTTTGTCTCAGATTTTTGAATTGAATCAATTTTACAAGTTTGCAAAAGCTTTAATTTCTTCTGCAATCATAGAAGAATCACAACGAACAGATACTTGGCCGCCTTGAATATGAACAAAACCAGGAACCGTCGGAATGCTGTATTCAGAGCGGAAGGCTTGCAATTTCTCTAATTCGCTAGCTTCTTCACTGTTAATGAAGTAGATGTGTGCTTTAGTTTCAGCTACGACACCAGCTAATGTTCCAGCAAATTTACGGCAGTAAGGGCAAGTTTTACGACCAACGAAGAAAGTTGCAGTTTCTTTGTCAGCAATCGCTTGACGAGCACGGTCAACAGTTGTGACTTCAAGGTCTTTAATATTTTGAGCAAATTGTTCCATAAATTATCCTCATTTCTTTTGATAGAACTAGTATGCCATAAAAATCAGAAAAATGCTTGATTTGGAAACGAAAAACCAGAGAATGTGAAATTCATCCTCTGGTTGATCGGTTGATAGTGTTATTTTACTTGATAAAGGCATTAATTTCTGCTTCAATAGCAGCAATTTTTGCTTGGGCATCTTCATTGCTGTCACCGACAACGGCAATGTAGAACTTGATTTTTGGTTCTGTTCCGGATGGCCGGACAGCAATCCATGAACCGTCAGCCAAAGTGTATTTCAGCACATCGCTTGGAGGAGTCGTCAGAGCTGTAACAGTACCGTCTGCGGCGGTAGAAGTCTGCGCCTTAAAGTCTTCAGTAGCAGAAATAGCAGTAGCGTTGAATTCTTTCGGAGCATTGTCACGGAACTTAGCCATGATAGCCTTGATTTGCTCAGCCCCATCAACACCAGACAAGGTTACAGAGATAGTCTTTTCAGCAAAGTAGCCATACTCTTTGTAGATTTCTTCAATACCGTCAGCCAAGGTCAAGCCACGTGAGCGGTAGTAGGCAGCAAGCTCAGCCACAACCAAAACAGCTTGGATAGCATCTTTATCACGTACAAAAGGTTTAATCAGATAGCCGAAGCTTTCTTCAAATCCCATCATGTAGGTGTGGTTGTGTTTTTCTTCGAATTCTTGAATCTTTTCAGCGATGAATTTGAAACCAGTCAAGACGTTGAACATAGTCGCACCGTAGCTTTCAGCAATCTTAGTCACCAAGTCAGTAGAAACGATAGACTTGCAGAGTGCTGCGTTTGCTGGCAGAGTTCCAGCACTCTTATGAGCTTCCAAGATGTACTTAGCCATGATAGCACCGATTTGGTTACCTGAAAGGTTAAGGTAGCTACCGTCTTTTTGCAGAACTTCTACACCGACACGGTCAGCATCTGGGTCAGTTGCGACCAAGACATCTGCACCAACTTTACGGCCCAATTCCTCAGCTAAAGCAAAGGCTGCTTGGCTTTCAGGGTTTGGAGACTTAACAGTAGAGAAGTCTGGATCAGCTACAGCTTGAGCTTCAACAACTTCTACAGAATCAAATCCAGCTTGAGCCAAAGCGCGACGAGCCAGCATTTCACCAGTACCGTGCAGAGGAGTATAGACAATTTTCATGTCCTTGCCGTATTCATCAATCAGTTTTTGGTTGATATTGACATCTTTAACTTCCTTGAGGTATTCAGCATCAATAGTATCGCCAATCACTTCAATCAAGCCAGAAGCTTTTTCAGCTTCAACATCAGCGACCTCAATAGCAAAAGGATTTTCAATAGCACGGATGTAGTCAGTCAATGCATCTGCATCATGCGGAGGCATTTGTCCGCCGTCTTCACCATATACCTTGTAGCCATTAAATGGAGCAGGGTTGTGGCTGGCTGTAATCATGATACCAGCGAAAGTTCCCAGATGGCGCACTGCGAATGAAAGTTCTGGAGTTGGGCGCAGACTTTCAAAAACATAGGACTTGATGCCGTGTTTAGCTAAAACAGCAGCAGATTCAAAGGCGAATTCTGGTGAGAAATGACGGGAGTCGTAAGCAATCGCGACACCGCGTTTTTTGAACTCATCACCTTTTTCTTCAATCAAGCGAGCCAAACCTTCGGTTGCCTGACGGACAACATAAATATTAATACGGTTGGTACCGGCGCCAATCAAACCACGCATACCAGCGGTACCAAACTCAAGATTGGTGTAAAAAGCATCTTCCTTAGTTTTTTCGTCCATACTGTTCAAGTCTTGGCGAAGATAGTCAGGAAGTTCAGCATAATCAAGCCATTTTTTGAAGTTATCTCGATAAGTCATAGGTGGAGTCTCCTTTATTTTTGAAATGAAGAGATGGAAATTTTAGTAAAAAATCCTGCTCTTAAATTTTCTTAATCGCTTACATTGTAGCATATTTTCATTAATTTTGAAAGAGGTTACCTAGAAAACGATGAAATACTTTTCAAGGTATTGTTTCAAGGATTTTAGAATAGTATTGCAGAATTGCGAGATTAAAAAAAGACCAAAGCAAGGCTTGGTCCAGAAAACTAAATCATCATCATTTTTTGGCTTTTTCAAGCGCAGGAATGATAGTTGCTGTCAAAATCGCAGAAATGATTAACTCGGCAATGGAATTTGCTGATAGAATCACAGCCAGAAGTGCTTTGATATCACCTTGGTATACATTTGAAAAGAGAAAGAAGATACCGCCCAAGACGAAGATGGTATTGGTAGCAGAACCTATGGAACCAGCTACAATCAAGCCAGCCTTATTTTTCATTGCTTTATATACGAAATAAGGAGTGATACCGATGAGAATTCGAGGCACCATGGCAACAAGAAGTGAAGAGAGGCTTCCATTTGGCACAAAAGGGCTAAAGAGATAGCTGGTTGGCAGCAGCACCAAGGTATTGGTAATAACACTGATACATCCCATGAGCCCGCCTAGAACAGCTCCGACTTTAGGGCCATAGAGGATACTGGCGATAATCACTGGGATGTGAATAATCGTCGGTTTAATCGGTACTGGAAGTAAGTTGAAAATAACTGAGCTGAGCAAGTGAAGTACCAACATAATGGCAAAGAAAATAGCAATTTGAGCAATTTTAGACTGTTTTTTCATAAATATGTTCCTTTACTGTATCAATAATTGTATCAACTTCGGCTAGAGCACCTGTCCCCTGATCGCCACAGGCTAACACAGCTTCGCGTGGCTGGATAATCTTCCATCCAAAACGCTGCAGACGTTCCAGATTCTGCTGAGTTAGTGGATTTTCAAACATCTTAGTGTTCATAGCTGGAGCTAAAACTTTCTTCGAACGAGGTGACAGAGCCAATGCAGTAGCTGTCACCATATTATCAGCTAAGCCGTTGGCTAATTTAGAGATGGTATTGGCTGTTGCAGGAGCCAGTAAAAAGAGGTCAGACTTTTTAGCGATATCAATGTGATTGACCTTGCTAGGGTCGGGTTCTTGCATAATATCAATTGCAACTGGCCTTTGTGACAAGACTTGCAGGGTCAGTGGTGTGATAAATTCTGTCGCTGCATTTGTCATGAGGACAGCTACTTCAAAGTTCTCTTTCTTTAGACGGCTAGTGATGTCAGCAGCCTTATAGGCTGAGATACTTCCGCTGACAGCTAAGGTAATCTGAGTCATCTTGATCCTCCTTATGTTATGTATTGTGGATATGAAGGTAGAGGAGCTGAGCAATTTCTTCTTTAGATTGAGCTTGAATTACAGTATCTTTTCCGATAAGGTAAGCTCTGTGCTCTTGGTTAGAAATCTTTGTTAAATCATTGGCGACAATGATTTCTGCTTGATTTTTTATGAGACTGGCTCGAGCGGTCTTGAGTAACTCTTCCTTAGTAACATTGACCAAGAGTTTGAAGCCAATTAAGCGAATGTCTGGATTCCATTTTTTTACCAGGCTGATGATTTTTGGTGTCTTTTTGAGAAAAAGAACTTGAACATCAGCCTGAGAAGAAATCTTGCTTTCTGAGTTAGTTTTATTCAGAAATTCAGTCATATCAGGGCTAGCAGCTACAGCTTCCAAACCAGTCATATAGACGGGGGTGTAGTCTGAGACAGCCATTGCATGAATCAATGCATCATGTTTGTGAACGAGCGGCTTCAAGCTTTCAAGCAGTTCTGCAACATTTTCAATTTGGACAATGGTAAGATTGGGATGAGCTGCTGGGCGGACGGCTTTAGGAGTCGTTACCAGAGTCACCTGATCGCCCTTGTCTAGGAAAGTTTCAGCTATGATTTTCCCAAGTCGGCCCGTCGAATGATTGGTAATAGAGCGGACACGGTCGATTTTCTCGCTGGTCCCGCCAGAAGTAATCAATATGTTCATAGCACTATTTTACAAGAAAAAAGAAATTTAGTAAAATAATTCTAATTGCAGAGTGTCACAGCGGAGAAGTGACTAATCCAAAAGTGTACTGCAGTGTTTATTGAAACTAAAATTTAGATATGGAGAAAAATAATGAATAAAGATGATTATGAATTTGCATTTTTTGCTGGTGAAAATTATTATATATCATCAGTCGTTGGAATTATAATGTCGATAATTTTCCCTTTGTTTTTAATAGCAAGTATACAAGGTCATGACAGTGAACACAATTTGGGATCTTCGTCAAGTTATAGCTATTCGAGCGCTTCTGCAGAAAAAGGGAGCGTTGAAGGTTTTTTAATATTCTTTGCAATTATTGCGTCTGTGATTATTATCACACTAATTGTAAGAAGTATGAATGCAGAAAAAGATAGTAAATACCCTATTTTAGCGGGGACAGCTGAAGAAATGGTTTTTCGATTAAGCAATGGGAACGTTCATTTTTTGGAATGGGAAATAATTGACAGTATTTCTCACAAGCAAGTCGTCGAATATGATGAGGATGGTAGTAGTACATCTCACTATATATGTCCTAAAACTAAGAAAGGAGAAGTATTTGAGATCTCTATTTCAAAATTAGATGAGAATTACAGTGATATCCAACAAGTTTTGCACAAGTATCATCCAGAAATTTCTTTGATAGACTTCTAGAATAAAAACAAAATAAGTTTTTCGTAGTGATAAGTAGATGGATTATTTCTAAATCAACTTAGAGGAACATCATGCAATTGATTACCAAGTTGACATTTAAAAACCGAACATTAAAATCTATTTAGAGCTTAATCATGTAGATTTTGCTCTTTTTTGTTATAATCTTTATATTAATTGATAGAGGAGTTCTTGATGAAAACAGATATTGAAATTGCTCAAAGTGTTGAATTGCAGCCTATTGTTGATGTGGTGAAAAAAGTCGGCATCGACTATGATGACTTAGAACTATATGGTAAGTATAAGGCCAAGCTCAGCTTTGATAAGATTCGTGAGGTTGAAAAAAATCCTGTTGGCAAACTGATTTTGGTAACGGCAATCAATCCGACACCAGCTGGAGAAGGTAAGTCTACCATTACCATTGGACTAGCTGATGCACTCAATAAAATTGGCAAGAAAACTATGATTGCTATCCGGGAACCGTCTCTGGGGCCAGTTATGGGCATCAAAGGGGGAGCAGCTGGCGGCGGTTACGCGCAGGTTCTACCGATGGAAGATATCAACTTGCATTTTACTGGTGATATGCACGCCATTACGACTGCTAATAATGCCCTGTCAGCTCTCATTGATAATCATCTTCATCAGGGAAATGCTCTGGGAATCGATCAGCGCCGCATTATCTGGAAACGGGTGGTTGACCTGAATGACCGGGCTCTTCGTCATGTGACCGTTGGCTTAGGAAGTCCAGTTAACGGTATTCCACGCGAAGATGGCTTTGATATTACCGTTGCTTCTGAAATTATGGCGATTCTTTGCCTAGCTACGGATATTGAAGATTTGAAAAAGCGCTTGGCTAACATTGTCATTGGTTATCGCTATGACCGCACACCAGTCTATGTTCGTGACCTTGAGGTAGAAGGAGCCTTGGCTTTGGTCTTGAAAGATGCGATTAAGCCAAATCTAGTTCAGACTATTTACGGGACACCAGCCTTTGTTCATGGCGGGCCTTTTGCCAATATCGCCCACGGCTGTAACTCTGTTTTGGCGACCAGCACAGCGCTGCGTTTGGCTGATTATACAGTGACTGAGGCAGGGTTTGGTGCGGACCTTGGTGCTGAAAAATTCTTGGACATTAAAACTCCAAACTTACCAACTTCTCCAGATGCAGTAGTGATTGTCGCAACCTTACGCGCCCTCAAGATGAATGGTGGTGTGGCTAAAGATGCACTTACAGAAGAGAATGTTGAAGCGGTCAGAGCTGGCTTTGCCAATCTCAAACGTCACGTTGAAAATATCCGTAAGTTCGGTATTCCAGCAGTAGTAGCCATCAATGAATTTGTCTCTGACACGGAAGCTGAAATTGCTACGCTTAAGGAACTTTGTGCAGAAATCGGAGTAGCGGTTGAGCTTGCTAGTGTCTGGGCTGATGGCGCTGAAGGCGGTGTGTCTCTAGCTGAGACTGTAGTCAAAACCATTAATGAAGAACCTGCTCATTACACTCGCCTCTATGACAATGATCTCTCTATTGAAGAAAAAATAGAAAAAATTGTCACAGAAATCTATCGTGGTTCGAAGGTGAACTTTGAGAAAAAAGCGCAGACTCAGATTCGCGAAATTGTCAAAAACGGCTGGGACAAGCTACCAATCTGTATGGCCAAAACACAGTATAGCTTCTCTGACACTCCTGCTGCTCTGGGGGCGCCAGAAAACTTTGAAATTACCATTCGTGAACTGGTACCAAAACTTGGAGCGGGCTTTATCGTGGCTTTGACAGGAGATGTCATGACCATGCCAGGATTGCCAAAACGTCCTGCGGCACTTAATATGGATGTGGTAGCAGACGGCACAGCGATTGGTCTATTTTGATCATGGTTTAAAAGGCTCTTTACGAGTCTTTTTTGGTATAATAGTGAAAATAATGAGAATAGAATATGGAGTCAACATGAACATTAGATTAGCAAGACCATCAGATGCTACAACCTTGCTTGCTATTTATACGCCTTATGTAGAAAATACAGCCATCACTTTTGAATATGAAGTTCCAACCATTGAGGATTTTGCAAATAGGATTGAAAAAACGTTGGAAAAATATCCTTATCTGGTAGCGGAAGAAGATGGTTTAATTTTAGGCTATGCCTATGCTTCGACTTATTATGCGCGTGCAGCCTATGATTGGGCGGTGGAATTGTCCGTCTATGTCAGTCAAGATGCTAGAGGAAAAGGAGTCGGCAGTAAGCTTTATGATGCGCTAGAAGATCTGTTAAATCAGATGGGATATATGCATTTTCTAGCCTGTATTTCTCTGCCAAATGAAGCCAGCTTGGCTTTGCATCGAAAAAGAGGCTACCAGCAGGTGGCGCATTTCCCTAAAATTGGCTATAAATTAGAGCGTTGACATGACATTGTTTGGCTGCAAAAGTCCTTAGACAAGCAAGCTGGACCCATCAAATTTTTAAAAGAAATGGAGTGAAAATGATGAAAAAGAAATACCTATTAATAACTCTTCTAAGCATTACCCTTTTGACCTTGACCGGCTGTCAGTCCGTTGAAAATTGGTTTAAAAATGCTAAGGAGGAATGGTTGGGGTTGGAGATGACGGTTCGCACCTATGATGAAAATTCTCAGCTCATTGACCAGATGTCGGGCAAGTCCCTATCCATCTCGCGTAACGAGGAATTTGACTCAGTTGATGAGGAAGGAAATTCCAAGGAAGATTCTTCTGTGCTCAAAATAACCTTGGGTAAGTATGAGATTGACCATGTGGGCTCTTCCTTGATTGCAGAAGAAAAAGGCTTGAAAGATGTCTTTGCTCAATATCAAAAGACTGCAGATATTGAGGAGAATAGCCATTCTGTCCCTGTTTTAAATCGCATGATTTCAGCCTTTAAAAACGACTTTACCGGAAAGAAAAAGGTTGTTCTGATTCGCTCTCAAAACGGCACTCCGTTGGCTGCCTATGCTGGAGACCGTGTTTCTCTTGATAAATCTGATGCTCCCAAAACCTCTGAATTGCTGATTGACGGCAAGCGCCTCGTGATTTACCGCTGCGACTACACTATTTATGACCGTGAATTGCTGGAGTAAGTTATGGATGTAGAAGAATTACTTGAAAATCTGAAAGCAGTAGCTAACCCTGACGATGCGGGAGCTATGAAAGCCTATACGAAAAATAAATTTGAGTTTCTAGGAGTCAAGACTCCAGCCAGACGGAAGCTCGCAAAGGCTTTTTTCAAACAGCAGACTGACTCCGTCATTGACTGGAATTTTATAAATGAAGCTTGGAAAAATCCTTATCGAGAATTACAGTATGCCGCGCTAGACTATCTGGAAAGTCGCAAGAAACTATTGACTCCATCTGACTTGCCACATTTGAAAAAGCTGGCCCAAACAAAATCTTGGTGGGATACCATTGACTTTTTGGACCGCTTGGTTGGATCAATCATTACCCGATTCCCAGAAACCAAAGCTACTATTTTATCCTGGAGTTGTGATGAGGATATTTGGTTACGGCGCTTGGCTATTGATCATCAGCTGCTGCGAAAAGAGGAAACAGACACAGAGTTGCTAGAGAACATTTTAGTCAATAATCTAGGCCAAACAGAATTCTTTATTAACAAGGCCATCGGTTGGGCGCTGAGAGATTATTCCAAAACCAATCCAGACTGGGTCAGAGATTTTATCGAGCGGCATCAGGCAGAAATGGCTGCACTTAGTATTCGAGAGGGAAGAAAGTATTTATGAAACATATTTATTTAAAATATCTGGAAGAGAAGGATTACTCGGTTTGGCTGGAAGGATTTTCCAATAGACTACCTTCCCAATCGCTATTTGATGATGGGCTTTTAGATATGACAATTTGTACAGAAAGTTGGTTTTCGGATTTGGTGGCTAAGCACCGCGATTTTCGAGAGAAAGACCAACAGTATATTTGGGGGATTTATGATGCAAAAAGCGGAAAACATGTAGGTACGGTTAATTTGTTTGTGCTAGCTAGAGACGATTTCCAATGGGCGGAAATAGGTTATACGATACATAATCAATTTTGGCGTCAGGGCTACGCCAGAGCTATGTTAGAAGAACTCAAGAAAGTCAGTCGCGAACTAGGATTTCATCGTTTAGAAGCACATGTTGATCTACAGAATATCCCTTCGCAAAAATTACTAGAGCAAGCTGATTTCTATCGTGAAGGAGTACGGAAACAATTCCAAAAAGAAGGTCAAGAATGGAAAGATAGACAAGTTTTTGTTTATATTTTAGATTAAATACCTTGACAAAACGGAAAAAGATAAGGTAAACTATATTTCGTGCGATGAGTCGATATGCAGTTTTTCTGCAAATTGAAGCATGGGAGGTCATAAACGCAGGAGCGGACCTTGATCAGTTGTGTGAACCTGCTGATCACACGAAAGTGCCCTTATCCCCAGTCTACGGATTGGGGATTTTCTATTGCTCTTGACGAAACGAGTCCGCAGGAGGAAATTGAGTCATAGAGCAGTGGATACAGTTTTGTTCGTGAGAACAAAATCTATAAACCTTGAAAACTCTCATAGAGAGGCATGAGTGTTTGCCTCAGCCGAGCTTAGAGACATTGATACTGAGACAGTTGGCGTCGTGAGTGCTATTGCTCTTGACGAAACGAATCTGCAGGAAGAAGTTGAGTTGTAGAGCAGAGGGTAAATGCAGTTTAACTAAAATATCGAACTTTTATTCTTTAGAACCATTTGCATTTTTCCTTAAAAATAGTATAATACTAACAATACAAAATTTTTTGAAAATTCAGAGAGGTTATCGCATGGGATATACAATTGCTGTAGTAGGTGCCACTGGTGCCGTTGGATCTCAAATGATTAAAATGCTGGAAGAATCTAGCCTTCCAATTGATAAAATACGCTATCTGGCGTCTGCTCGTTCAGCTGGTAAAGTTCTCCAGTTCAAGGGACAAGATATTACTATCGAAGAGACAACTGAAACGGCTTTTGAAGGTGTAGATATTGCTCTCTTCTCAGCTGGTGGTTCTACTTCGGCAAAATTCGCTCCTTACGCAGTCAAAGCTGGAGCGGTAGTGGTCGATAACACCTCTTATTTCCGTCAAAATCCCGATGTTCCTCTAGTTGTTCCAGAAGTCAACGCCCATGCCTTAGATCAGCACAAGGGAATTATCGCTTGCCCTAACTGCTCGACAATTCAGATGATGGTAGCTTTAGAGCCTGTTCGTCAAAAATGGGGTCTGGAGCGCATCATTGTGTCTACCTATCAAGCGGTTTCTGGTGCAGGCATGGGAGCCATTCTTGAAACCCAAGCACAATTACGCTCTGTTCTCAATGATGGTGTAAATCCTAAGGATGCGGAAGCCAATATCCTGCCATGCGGCGGCGATAAAAAACATTACCCTATTGCCTTTAATGCCTTACCTCAGATTGATGTCTTTACAGATAACGACTATACTTACGAAGAGATGAAGATGACTAAGGAAACTAAGAAAATCATGGAAGATGATTCTATTGCTGTTTCTGCGACATGTGTCCGTCTTCCTATCTTGTCTGCTCACTCAGAGTCTGTCTACATCGAGACTAAGGAAGTTGCACCTATTGACCGGGTAAAAGCAGCAATTGCAGCCTTCCCAGGTGCAGTTTTGGAGGATGATGTAGCTCATCAGGTTTATCCGCAAGCAATCAATGCTGTTGGTAAGAAAGAAACCTTTGTTGGCCGAATTCGTAAGGATCTTGATGCAGAAAAAGGAATTCATTTGTGGGTTGTTTCAGACAATCTTCTTAAGGGGGCGGCTTGGAATTCTGTCCAAATCGCAGAGACATTGCATGAGCGTGGTTTAGTTCGTCCAACAGCAGAAGTTGTTTTTGAATTAAAATAAAGTGACCAAGGAAATTTGACAGCACAGGGTTGAATAATCGTTCTTTCAACCCTCTTTTCGTATAATAAAGAGAGGTAAGTTTATGGCGTATGCTGATCTGAAAAACTGTAAAATCATCACAGCTTTTATTACTCCTTTTCATGAAGATGGTTCCATCAATTTTGAAGCTATTCCAGACTTGATTGAGCACCTTTTGGCGCATCATACGGATGGGATTTTGCTGGCTGGAACGACTGCTGAAAGTCCAACCCTGACACACGATGAAGAGTTGGAGCTATTTGCGGCAGTTCAAAAGGTTGTCAAGGGGCGTGTTCCTTTGATAGCCGGTGTCGGTACCAATGAAACGCGCGACTCTATCGAATTCGTCAAAGAAGTAGATGAATTTGGTGGTTTTGCAGCTGGTTTGGCCATCGTACCCTATTATAACAAACCTTCTCAGGAAGGCATGTATCAGCATTTTAAAGCCATTGCGGATGCTTCAAACCTGCCAATCATTATCTACAATATACCTGGCCGGGTAGTGGTTGAGATGACGCCTGATACCATGCTGAGGTTGGCAGAACATCCAAACATTATCGGTGTTAAAGAATGTACCAGTCTGGCGAATATGGCCTATCTGATCGAACATCGTCCAGAGGAGTTTCTGATTTACACTGGTGAGGATGGCGATGCCTTTCATGCTATGAATCTGGGAGCTGATGGAGTTATTTCAGTTGCTTCTCACACAAACGGTGATGAAATGTTTGAAATGCTGGACGCTATTGAGCACAATGACATCAAAAAAGCAGCAGCTATCCAACGGAAATTCATTCCTAAAGTCAATGCCCTTTTCTCATACCCAAGCCCTGCCCCTGTCAAAGCAGTCCTTAATTACTTAGGATTTGCAGCTGGTCCAACCCGCTTACCGCTTGTGCCAGCGCCTGAAGAAGATGCCAAACGAATTATCAAGGTTGTGGTTGATGGTGACTACCAAGCGACCAAAGAGACTGTTAAAGGTGTCCTGAGACCGGATTATTGATTGATAGCAGCAGTTTTAGGATTGACATAGATAAAAATAATAAAGAAAGAATTGAAAATTGTGACAGAAAAACATAGTGAACGAATTGAGGAGTATAAGGATAAGCATAGACTGGAAAAACTTGAGGGGAAAAAAGTTTATGATAAGCCAGTTATCCGAACTGGTGATAAGGCAGGTTGCTATGGTTCAGGATTGATTTTACTTGGATCTGTTTTAGGAATTATTTATTTACTTCTTATACTGATAACGGATTGGGATTTGAAACTTTTCTCTTTCATCTGGGAAACACTTGCTGCGTTAGGGATAGTTTTCAGTCTTTTTGGAGCTTTTAAAATCGGTCAGTTGGAGCTGCATAGTTTGTCAATGGTAGCTGACAAAGAGAAAAATTTTGAAATTGATAAAGCTTTCAATCTCTATAACATCATTCACAAACCAACAAAGAAAATTCTACTTCAATATGATAGTGAGGATGATAGTTTAATTTCTCTGAATGCTGGGGGAGAGTTATTAGTTGAGCTCTTAAAGAGAGTTGAAGAAGAAAAATTGTCTTTTAAGGCTATTAACAAAACATTGAGTTTAGAAGAATTGTCTGAAAATCACTGGAAAATACACTATCGTTATAAAAGACAGGACATAACATTAGAGAAATCCGATACATAATGTTTTGCTTGCTATTTAGTCGTCTTGACTTAAACTTAAAAGTGAATTCAGTATCTGATAGTTTATGAAGAGCATATAAAAAAGGAAGCTTCCTTTGAAAAATATTGGAAAAAATTATATAATGTTAAGGTATGGTCTGACTTTGAGAATTCTTTTTGAGCAGACTATAGAGGATGGCAGCAGTCATGTTAGAGACATACATTAGATTAGAAATATATAATATAAAAGGAGTTTTTTATGCAAGTTATTAAACGGAGCGGTGAGGTTGTAGAATTTGACCCAGATAAAATCTATCAAGCAGTTTTAAAGGCAGCTCAGACTGTCTATGTGTTGACAGATGATTTGCGTCAGAATTTAGCGCAGGTTACAAAGAAAGTGGTTCTGGATTTGGAAGAAGCTAAGGTTGAACGTGCGACAATCAGCATGATTCAGTCCATGGTTGAAAGCCGCCTCTTGGGTGCAGGTTATATTACTATTGCCGAGCATTATATTTCCTATCGCTTACAGCGAGATTTAGAGCGCAATGGCTATGGAGATCATATTGCTGTGCATCTGCATTTTGAGCAAGTAAGATAAAGTTAGAAAGCCCGCTAGGGCTTTTTTTGCTCCTGAGGTAGAGAGTATCACTTTAGGATTCACCCGCTTAAATTTTAGAAATATGTTAAAATAGTTAAGGATATAAAATTTTATCAATGATATTCGTTGAAAGGATAAATTATGGCAACGATTCAATGGTTTCCGGGGCATATGTCTAAGGCACGGAGACAGGTACAGGAAAATATTAAGTTTGTTGATTTTGTGACGATATTGGTTGATGCGAGACTTCCTTTATCCAGTCAAAATCCTATGCTGACTAAGATTGTGGGGGATAAGCCCAAGCTTTTGATTTTAAACAAGGCTGATTTAGCTGACCCTGTTCGTATTAAGGAATGGCAGAGATATTTTGAAAGCCAAGGGATTCCGACCTTATCTATTAATTCCAAAGAGCAATCTGCTGTTAAAAAAGTGACAGACGCAGCTAAAAAGCTTATGGCTGATAAATTGGCGCGACAGAAAGAAAGAGGAATTCGCATCGAAACCCTGCGTACCATGATAATTGGTATTCCCAATGCTGGTAAATCAACCCTCATGAATCGCTTGGCTGGTAAGAAAATTGCTGTTGTAGGGAATAAGCCAGGTGTGACCAAGGGTCAGCAATGGCTCAAGTCAAATAAAGACCTGGAAATTTTGGATACGCCAGGTATTCTCTGGCCTAAGTTTGAAGATGAGACGGTTGCTCTCAAGCTTGCCCTGACTGGTGCTATTAAGGATAATCTGCTGCCTATGGATGAGGTGACGATTTTTGGCCTCAATTACTTTAAGGAGCATTATCCTGAGGAGCTGATAGCACGCTTCAAGCAGCTGGATCTAAGCCAGGAAGCACCAGACATGATTATGGATATGACCAAAAAACTCGGCTTTCGCGATGACTATGACCGTTTTTACAGCCTTTTTGTCAAAGATGTCCGCGATGGCAAGTTAGGTCGTTATTGCCTGGACACGGTTGGAGAACTAGATGGCAACGATTAAAGAAATTCAGCAACGTTTAGAGTTAGTGACAGATTTGGCTGATCCTTTTCTGGCAGAAGCGGCGAATGATTTGCGCAGCGGAGTTCAAAAGGCGATTGAAAAGCGTAAAAGAGTCATTCAGGCGGAGTTGGACGAGGATTTGCGTCTGGAGCAGATGCTACGGTATGAAAAAGAACTTTATCAAGCCGGCTATCAGACGATTGCTGGGATTGATGAAGTCGGCCGCGGTCCTCTAGCTGGACCAGTTGTCGCTGCAGCAGTTATCTTACCTCCAGGATGTAAGATTAAGGGCCTTAACGACAGCAAGAAGATACCCAAGAAAAAACATCAAGAAATCTATCAGGCAGTTCTAGATAAAGCTTTGGCGGTCGGTATTGGCCTGATGAACAGCGAGATTATTGACCAAGTCAATATATACGAAGCGACCAAGCTTGCTATGAAAGAGGCTTTGTCTAAGCTTTCTCTCAAGCCAGATTATCTGCTGATTGATGCTATGAAGTTAGATATTGATATCCCGCAAGAGTCCATCATCAAAGGAGATGCCAATTCTCTATCTATCGCGGCAGCCAGTATTGTGGCTAAGGTCACTCGGGATAAGCTGATGGCAGACTACGACAAGGAATATCCTGGTTATGATTTTGCGCAAAATGCCGGTTATGGGACTAAGAGCCATTTGCAGGGCTTGGAGAGACACGGCGTAACTCCTATTCATCGCAAGACATTTGAACCCGTAAAATCAATGTGTGAATAAGCACGAAGAGGTGAGGCATGCTAATCAGTAAAATCTTAAACAATAATGTGGTGATTTCTGAAGAGGATCAAGAAGAAGTTATTCTAATGGGACGAGGACTGGCCTTTGGTCGAAAAGTTGGCCAGGAGATTCCAGATGAGCTGATTGAGAAAAGGTATGTCTTGTCAGAAAATAGACGCCAGCTTCTGATGGAGTTGCCAGCAGAGGTCATGGAAATGTCGGATAAGATTATTTCTTTCGCAAGGGAGAAACTGCAGAAGAAGCTCAAAGACACTGCTTTTCTGGCGATGGCAGATCATATCCACGGAGTCTTGCTGCGCTTGGAAGATGATATTTATCTCAAGAATTTCCTCATGTGGGATATTAAACGCTTTTTTCCTATCGAGTTTGAGGTTGGTCAGTATGCAAAATAGCTTTTGAGCGCTTATGTCAGCAAGGAACTTCCAGATGATGAAGCAGCATTTATGGCGCTGACCTTGGTCAATGCAGAGTTGGAAAATGGCGATGGAACTGCGCGTGATTTGACTATGATGATGGAGGAAATCATGACCATTGTCAAGTACAGTTTGGAAATTTCTTTAGATGAAGAAGATATCTACCTAGAGCGCTTCATGACCCATCTGAAATTTTTCTGTGAGCGAGTCCTGACTGATAATGGCCACCGTGACTTGGAGGACAATGAAATGTTTGACTTACTTAAATGTAAGTATCCCTTGGCTTATGAAACCACTAGGAAGATTGCTGAATTTTTAAAGCAAACCAGAAATTACCAAACATCAGAGGATGAACAACTTTACCTGACCATCCATTTGTAACGCATGAAAAGGAGGATGCCATGCAAAGCGAATACGAAAAAATGATTGCTGGAGAGATTTACCGACCACAAGACGAAGATTTAAGAAAAATTAGAGCCCGATCCAAAGAATTTCAATATCGTTTTAACCAAGAGCAAGACAGCGACAAGAGAAGTGCTATTATCAAAGAATGGTTTGGCAGCACAGGGGAGAATCTTGCTATGAAGCCAGATTTGGTTTGCGACTACGGAATTAACATTCATTTAGGAGAAAATTTTTATTCTAACTGGAATCTGACTATGCTGGACGTTTGCCCGATTCGCATCGGAGACAATGCCCTGCTCGGTCCTAATTGCCAGTTTCTGACGCCTCTTCATCCGCTTGATCCAGTGGAAAGAAATTCCGGAATTGAGTACGGAGCCCCAATCACTATTGGTAATAACTTTTGGGCTGGCGGAGGTGTGACAATTCTGCCAGGCGTGACACTAGGAGATAATGTGGTAGTCGGAGCAGGAGCGGTTGTGACCAAGTCTTTTGGTGATAATGTAGTCTTGGCTGGCAATCCTGCTAAGATTATTAAGGAAATCCCTGTTCATAAAGAATAAAAGATGTGTTAAAGGTGATAGGCATAGAAACCAGCTATTGACAACATCAAATTAAATAAAATCGTAAAGAAGGAACTGTACTGCAGTTCTTTTTTTGAACTTTTTTACGAATAAGAAAGTGAGGTGAAAAAATGAATAATTTTGAGATTTATAAAATGAAAAAAGCTGGTTTGACTAATCATCAGGTTTTAAATGTTTTGAGATACGCCGAGAGTAAAGATGGCAAGCTTTCTCTGCGAGATAAGGCTGTCGTATCTGAGTGCCGCAATCCTGCACTCTTTATAGAGAAATACAAGAGGCTTGATTTACCAGCTTTGAAGGAAGAATTTGAACTTTTTCCGTCCTTTTCTATCTTGGATGATATTTATCCTTGGGATTTATGTGAAATTTACGATGCCCCGACTTTGTTATTTTATCAGGGAAATCTAGAACTACTAGAATTGCCAAAAGCTGCGGTCGTTGGCAGTCGAGACAGCAGTAAGCAAGGAAATGCCTCTGTACAAAAGATTGTCAAGGAGCTAAATAATGAATTGGTTATCGTCAGTGGCCTAGCTCGTGGAATAGATACAGCGGCTCATATGGCTGCCCTGCAAAACGGGGGGCAGACGATTGCTGTCATCGGAACTGGATTAGATGTCTTTTATCCCAAGGCCAACAAAAAATTACAAGCTTACATTGGCAAAAATCATTTGTTGCTGACAGAGTATGGTCCAGGTGAACAGCCCTTGAAATTTCATTTTCCAGAGCGGAATCGTATCATCGCTGGTCTCTGTCGTGGCGTCATTGTGGCAGAAGCTAAGATGCGCTCAGGCAGCCTGATTACCTGTGAGCGAGCCATGGAAGAAGGGCGGGATGTCTTTGCTATTCCGGGGACAATTTTAGATGGAAAATCTGACGGTTGCCATCATTTGATTCAAGAGGGTGCAAAGTGCATTACATCAGGCTCTGACGTCCTTTCTGAGTTTGATTTTTAAAACAAGTTTTCCTATAAGAAAAGTTAGCAGTTGACATCTATCAAAAAATAGTTTAAACTCTATGAGATTTATTTCTTATAGAAGGTGTCTAAATTGGTAACAAAAACAAAGAAAAAGTCTACGACAAAGAAAAATCTTGTCATCGTAGAGTCGCCTGCCAAGGCAAAAACAATAGAAAAATATCTGGGACGAAACTACAAGGTTCTGGCCAGTGTCGGGCATATTCGTGACCTGAAAAAGTCTACTATGTCCATTGATTTTGAGAACAACTATGAGCCGCAATACATTAATATTCGTGGTAAAGGTCCCTTGATTAATGACTTGAAAAAAGAAGCGAAGAAAGCTAAGCAAGTCTTTCTGGCAAGTGACCCGGACCGCGAAGGAGAAGCTATTTCTTGGCATCTGGCTCACATTCTGAATCTGGATGAGAAAGAAAAAAACCGTGTCGTCTTTAATGAAATTACCAAAGATGCGGTCAAGAATGCATTTAAAGAGCCCCGCCAGATTGATATGGATCTGGTCGATGCACAGCAGGCTCGTCGAGTTTTGGACCGCTTGGTTGGTTATTCTATTTCTCCTATTCTCTGGAAGAAAGTCAAAAAAGGCCTGTCAGCTGGTCGGGTGCAGTCTGTCGCGCTCAAGCTGATTATCGACCGGGAAAATGAAATCAATGCCTTCAAACCAGAAGAATACTGGACTATTGACGGAACCTTCAAGAAAGGAACCCGTCAGTTTCAGGCCAGCTTTTATGGTATGAATGGTAAAAAGATGAAGCTGACCAACAACGATGATGTCAAAGAAGTTCTGTCTCACCTCAAGGGTGATGACTTTACAGTCGACAGTGTCGAAAAGAAAGAGCGTCGACGCAATGCCCCGCTGCCCTACACGACTTCCTCTATGCAGCAGGATGCTGCTAATAAGATTAATTTCCGGACTCGTAAGACCATGATGGTGGCTCAGCAGCTCTATGAGGGGATTAATATCGGTTCTGGCGTACAAGGTCTTATTACCTATATGCGTACCGACTCGACTCGTATCAGTCCAGTAGCGCAGAATGAAGCAGCAAGCTTTATCACGGATAAATTTGGTGCTAAATATTCTAAACATGGCAGTAAGGCTAAGAACGCTTCTGGCGCTCAAGATGCACACGAGGCCATTCGTCCTTCCAGCGTTTTCAATACTCCAGAAAGCATCGCAAAGTATTTGGACAAGGATCAGCTTAAGCTCTATACGCTGATTTGGAACCGTTTTGTAGCCAGCCAAATGACAGCAGCTGTCTTTGACACTATGAACGTTAAGCTAGGGCAAAATGGTGTCCAATTTGCTGCCAACGGCAGTCAGGTCAAGTTTGATGGCTATCTGGCTATTTACAACGACTCTGACAAGAATAAAATGCTGCCAGATATGGAAAAAGGTGATACAGTCAAACGCGTCAATACCAATCCAGAACAGCACTTTACCCAGCCACCTGCTCGTTATTCTGAAGCGACTCTCATCAAGACTTTAGAAGAAAACGGTGTTGGTCGGCCGTCTACCTATGCACCGACCATTGAGACTATTCAGAAACGCTACTATGTTAAGCTGGTTTCCAAGCGTTTTGAGCCGACGGAACTAGGTGAGATTGTCAATTCACTAATTGTCGAATTCTTCCCAGGTATCGTAAATGTGAAATTTACAGCCGAAATGGAAGCAAAACTGGATGATGTAGAAGTCGGAAAAGAACAGTGGCAGAAGGTCATTGACGAATTTTATCGACCTTTTGAAAAGGAAGTCGCTAAGGCCGAGACTGAAATGGAGAAAATCCAAATCAAGGATGAACCAGCTGGTTTTGATTGTGAGATTTGTGGCAGTCCCATGGTCATCAAGCTGGGTAGATTTGGCAAGTTCTACGCCTGCAGCAATTTCCCAGACTGTCGTCACACTCAGGCTATTGTCAAGGAAATTGGCGTGACTTGCCCGCAGTGTCAGAAAGGTCAAGTTATTGAGCGTAAGACTAAGCGAAATCGCATTTTCTATGGCTGTGATCGTTATCCAGACTGTGATTTCACATCTTGGGACAAGCCAGTCGGTCGGAACTGTCCAAAATGTGACCATTATCTGATTGAAAAGAAAGTTCGTGGTGGCGGCAAGCAAGTGGTCTGCAGTAATGGAGATTACGAAGAAGAAAAAGTGAAATAGATACTTTTACATAATTTATATTATGTGAAACATTTTTCTGAAGAAGAGGTGCAGCTTTATGACAGATAAATTTGCAGAATTTCTAAAAATCGCGTTTCAACTGAATAAGATAGGAATTGTTCCAATTCTGATGGGCTCTCTAGGTCTGGAGCAAGTTACTGGACAAGACTGGCAAGCGCGGGATATTGATATTCATGTTCATGGTGATAAACGTGGCTGGGAAGCACCAGATGAAGATCGTATTTACGATATGGACAAGATTGAGCCTATGATGGAGAGCTTGGGCTATCGCTTGGTCGATTTGCACGAGCATGAATTTCAAAAAGAAGATCTATCTATTGAGTTTGGAGCCATGGAAACCTTAGAGGCTTTTTCAGGTGTGCCAATAGTGGAGCTTTCTCGAAAAGAAGTAGAAGGTGTTGAGTTTCTACTGCCAACTGCAGAGCAATTTTTAGCTATCTACCGCGCCTCTTCACAAGATTCTTATCGAAATGAAAATAACAATCATAAGGATTTTGCTAAGATTGCTTACTTAGAAAAAATGACAAAATGATGGATAGACGGGAATTCTCCTGTCTGTCTTTTTTACTATCTTTTTGTTATAATGGTCAGAGTGAAAATCTAGAAATATCCAAGGGAGAGTATCATGTCATCATCCTATATCAATGTTATCGGTGCTGGTCTGGCTGGCAGTGAAGTAGCTTACCAGATTGCCAAGCGTGGCATCCCAGTCAAACTCTATGAAATGCGGGGTGTTAAGTCAACGCCTCAACACAAGACTGCAGACTTTGCAGAACTGGTCTGTTCAAACTCTCTGCGAGGAGATGCGCTGACCAATGCAGTCGGTCTGCTCAAGGAAGAAATGCGGCGGTTGGACTCAGTTATCTTAAAGTCAGCAGAGGCAACTCGGGTGCCAGCAGGTGGTGCTCTAGCGGTTGATAGAGAAGGCTTTTCGCAGCTGGTGACGGAGCTAGTGACTAACCATCCATTGATTGAGGTCATTCGCGAAGAAATCACTGAAATTCCTGAAGATGCCATCACAGTCATTGCGACAGGGCCCTTGACCAGTGATGCTTTAGCAGAAAAAATTCACGCGCTCAATGGAGGAGACGGTTTTTATTTCTACGACGCAGCAGCGCCAATTATTGATGTCAATACCATTGATATGACTAAGGTCTATCTCAAATCCCGCTATGATAAGGGGGAAGCAGCTTACCTTAATGCTCCCATGACCAAGCAAGAATTTATGGATTTCCATGATGCTTTGGTCAATGCCGAAGAAGCACCGCTTAATTCCTTTGAAAAAGAAAAATACTTTGAAGGCTGCATGCCTATTGAAGTTATGTCCAAGCGAGGCATTAAAACCATGCTTTATGGTCCGATGAAGCCGGTTGGGTTAGAATATCCAGATGACTATCAAGGTCCTCGCGACGGAGACTTTAAGACGCCATATGCTGTGGTGCAACTCCGGCAGGATAATGCAGCAGGTAGTCTTTACAATATCGTTGGCTTCCAAACTCATCTCAAGTGGGGCGAGCAAAAGCGGGTCTTTCAAATGATTCCTGGCCTTGAGAATGCAGAATTTGTCCGCTACGGAGTCATGCACCGAAACTCTTATATGGACTCTCCAAATCTGCTTGAACAGACTTTCCGCTCTAAGAAACAGCCAAATCTTTTCTTTGCGGGTCAAATGACTGGAGTTGAAGGCTATGTTGAGTCAGCGGCTTCTGGTTTGGTTGCTGGTATCAACGCTGCTCGACTCTTCAAAGGAGAAGAAGCACTTGTTTTTCCAGAAACAACAGCTATTGGAAGCCTGCCACATTATGTTACCCATGCTGACAGCAAGCATTTCCAACCCATGAATGTCAATTTTGGCATTATCAAAGAACTGGACGGCCCTCGGATTCGTGATAAGAAGGAGCGCTATGAGAAAATTGCTGAGCGCGCCTTGCAGGATTTACAGCCTTATTTGGATAAATAATCTATTTTCTATCATTATCTAATAAAAATCATTAAAAAGTTAGGAATTTCCTAACTTTTTTGCTTAATTTGTGATATAATAAATAAAAATTTTGAAAATAGAAAGTTTTCTGAAAATGAATAAATCCTATTTTTACCTTGAAATGAAAACACATGAGTTGGTCGTTCCTTATACCAAACAGAAACGTCGTGTTCGCGTCTTACTTCCAAAGAACTATAGTCAGGACACAAATAAGTCGTATCCCGTCGTTTATTTTCACGACGGTCAAAATGTTCTCTATAGCAAGGAGTCTTTCAGTGGCCATTCGTGGAAGGTTATTCCGACAATCAAGCGTAATCCAGATATTGAAAAAATGATTGTCGTGGCTATTGACAACGATGGCCAACGGCGCATGAATGAATATTCAGCTTGGAAGTTCCAAGAGTCCAATATTCCAGGCATTCAGTTCGGTGGCAAGGGAACGGAGTATGCGGAGTTTGTCATGGAAGTCGTCAAACCTTTCATTGACCAGCATTATCGGACCAAGTCGGATCGGCTGCATACAGCTATGATTGGTTCCTCTCTTGGAGGAAATATCAGTCAGTTTATCGGTGTTGAATACCAAGATCAAATTGGCTGTCTGGGCATCTTTTCATCGGCTAATTGGCTGCATCAGGAAGCTTTTGACCGTTATATTGAGAGAAAGACACTTCAGGCTGACCAGCGAGTTTTCATTTATGTTGGGACAGAAGAGGCTGATGATACGGATAAGACATTGATGGCTGGCAACATCAAGCAGGCCTATATTGATTCATCGCTCAGCTATTTCCGACAGTTACTTGTATCTGGGGTAGATTTGGCAAATATTCAGATTAAGATCCAGTCTGGAGCTATTCATAATGAAATCGCTTGGGCAGAGCACTTGCCAGACTGTTTCCGTTTTATCAGCGAGAAATGGTAATCTAGTCAAACAGTGAGAAAGAGGTAGAAACTATGCATGTAGAATTTTTAAGTCATTGGAGCGGCAATCTAGGTCGTGAAATGTATATCAATCGCTATGGCCATGCCGGGCTCCCGATTATAGTCTTCGCATCATCAGGCGGCAGCCACAATGAGTATGCTGACTTCGGCATGATTGAGGCCTGCGCAGGTTTTATTGAGGCCGGTAAGATCCAGTTTTTTACTCTCAGCAGTGTTGATAGTGAAAGTTGGTTGGCGGACTGGAAGCATCCTCACGACCGCGCAGAAATGCATCGTGCCTATGAACGTTATGTCATCGAAGAGGCGATTCCGTTTGTCAAGCATAAGACGGGTTGGTTTGACCCTATGATGACGACAGGCTGCTCCATGGGAGCTTATCATGCTGTTAATTTCTTCCTGCAGCATCCAGATGTTTTCAATAAAGTGATTGCCCTTAGTGGTGTCTATGATGCACGTTTCTTTGTTGGTGACAATTTGAACGACGAAGTCATTTATCAAAACTCTCCAGCAGACTATATTTGGAACCAAAATGATGGCTGGTTTATTGACCGCTATCGACAGGCTGATATTATCATTTGTACTGGCTTGGGCGATTGGGAGCAGGACGGTCTGCCTTCCTTCTACACGCTGAAAGAAGCTTTTGAGCATAAGAATATTCCAGCTTGGTTTGCTGAATGGGGCCATGATGTTTCCCATGACTGGATTTGGTGGCGTAAGCAAATGCCTTATTTCCTCAATGAACTCAATCTTTAAAGGAGGTTTCCTATGAATTATATCGTTATTTCTCCCTATTATCCACAAAATTTTCAGCAGTTTACAGTGGAGCTGGCTAACAAAGGAATCACTGTTCTGGGAATCGGTCAGGAGCCTTATGACCAGCTAGATCAGCCTTTGAAGGATTCATTGACCGAATATTTCAGAGTAGAAAATCTTGAAAATCTTGACGAAGTAAAAAGAGCTGTGGCCTTTCTCTTCTACAAGCATGGACCTATTGATCGGATTGAGTCTCATAATGAATACTGGCTGGAACTGGATGCTGAGTTGCGCGAGCAATTCAATGTCTTTGGAGCAAAACCAAAAGACTTGAAAAAGACCAAGTTCAAATCAGAAATGAAGAAACTCTTTAAAAAAGCAGGCGTTCCAGTGGTACCTGGTCAGATTGTCAATACAGAAGCAGGCGCTGATTTGGCTGTCAAGAAACTTGGTCTGCCTTTGATTGCCAAGCCTGATAACGGAGTGGGAGCAGCTGCGACCTTTAAGCTAGAAACAGCAGAAGATGTCGAACGGTTCAAGCAAGAATGGGATCATCAGACAGCTTATTTCTTTGAAAAGTTTGTCCAGTCTGGCGAAATCTGTACTTTTGACGGTTTGGTAGATAAGGACGGTCAGATCGTCTTTGCAACCACCTTTGATTATGCTCATACGCCGCTTGATTTGATGATGTATAAGATGGACAATTCCTACTACGTCCTCAAGGATATGGATCCAAAACTGCGTGCCTATGGAGAAGCGATTGTCAAAATCTTCGGCATGAAAGAACGCTTTTTCCATATTGAGTTCTTCCGCGAGGGTGATGATTATGTAGCCATTGAGTACAATAACCGTCCAGCAGGTGGCTTTACCATTGATGTCTATAATTTCGCCCACTCAATCGATCTTTACAGAGGCTATGCAGCGATTGTAGCAGGAGAGCCTTTCCCAGCTGCCCACATGGAGCCGCTGTATTGTTTGGCAACATCACGCCGTGCATCAACGAACTATGCTTACCCTGAGGCTGACTTGCTGGAGAAATACAGAGATAATTTCAAAGTTAAGAAAGACATGCCAGCTGCATTTGCGGAGCTGCAAGGTGATTACCTCTATATGCTGACAACACCAAGCCGTGAGCAGATGGAGCAGATGATTGCAGACTTTGCTAAACAGGCAGACTAATCGGAGTCGTGCTCTGCTATTATTTTCGTATAACAGTTTCAAAGTAGTAAAAACTACTCTAGCACAAAAAGTTTGTGAAATTTCTATTTTGGCATCGAAAACCAGTTTATCCAATGGATTGACTGGTTTTTCTTTGTGAAATGTAAGTGAGCAAAAGTTTTGACAGTGCTTACAGCTTTAGATAGAATTAAATAGAAGAATTATGCTTAGAAAGGCAAAAAAATGGCAACTTTAGATAAAAATCTTTTGTTAGAGATGTTCCGTAAGATGGAAGAAATCCGTCGCATGGACTTAAAAATTGCTCAACTTGTAAAAAAAGGAAAGGTTCCTGGGATGACTCACTTCTCAGTAGGTGAGGAAGCAGCCAATGTCGGTGCTATGCTGGCCTTAAATGAGGATGATTTGCTGACTTCTAATCACCGGGGACACGGTCAAGCTATCGCCAAAGGAATCAACCTCAATGAAATGATGGCGGAAATCCTAGGAAAATACACTGGGACCTGTAAAGGAAAAGGCGGTTCTATGCACATTGCTGACCTAGATGCCGGAAATCTTGGCGCTAACGGTATCGTAGGTGGCGGCATGGGAATTGCTGTCGGAGCAGCTCTGACCCAGCAAATGCAGAAAACGGGTAAGATTGTTGTCTGCTTCTTTGGTGACGGTGCTACCAACGAAGGCGTCTTCCACGAAGCTGTCAACATGGCTTCTATCTGGAATCTACCAGTAATTTTCTATTGTATCAATAACGGCTATGGTATTTCTGCCGACATCAAGAAAATGACCAATGTAGAGCACATCCACGAGCGCAGCGCAGCTTATGGTATTCCTGGTATGTTCATCGAAGATGGAAATAATGTTCTAGATGTTTATAAAGGCTTCCAAAAAGCTGTAGAGCACGTTCGCAGCGGTAAAGGACCTGTCTTGATTGAAAGTGTGACTTATCGTTGGTTGGGACACTCGTCTTCTGACCCAGGTAAATACCGTACTCGTGAAGAAGTAGAAGAATGGAAGAAAAAAGATCCAATCGAAAATCTTCGTAAATATTTGCTTGAAAACAAAATTGCAAGCGAGGAAGAGCTGGAAGCAATCCAAACCGGAGTCAAAAAAGCAGTAGAAGCATCTGTAAAGTTTGCAGAAGAAAGTCCATTCCCACCGCTTGAATCTGCCTTTGAAGATATTTACGCAGACTAAAGAGAGGAGAAAAAGAAAATGGAAACTAAAACTATGTCTTTTCGTGACACCATTATCCTCGCTATGTCTGAGGAAATGCGTCGCGATAAAAATGTACTCTTGATGGGAGAAGATGTCGGAGTCTTTGGTGGAGATTTCGGAACATCAGTTGGTATGCTGGAAGAGTTCGGGCCAGAACGTGTACGTGACTGTCCGATTTCAGAAGCAGCCATATCGGGAGCAGCAGCTGGAGCAGCTATGACAGGGCTGCGTCCAATCGTAGACATGACCTTTATGGACTTCTCTGTAATTGCCATGGATGCTATTGTTAACCAAGCTGCTAAAACTCGCTATATGTTTGGCGGAAAAGGTCAAGTGCCAATGACTGTCCGTTGTGCGGCGGGTAATGGAGTTGGTTCTGCTGCTCAACACTCGCAGTCTTTGGAATCTTGGTTTACCCACATTCCAGGGCTTAAGGTGGTAGCTCCAGGAACGCCGGCTGATATGAAGGGGCTCCTTAAGGCTTCTATCCGTGACAATAACCCGGTCATTATCCTGGAATACAAGTCTGAATTTAACCAAAAAGGCGAGGTGCCACTGGATCCTGAGTATGTAATCCCGCTTGGCGTGGGCGAAATCAAAAAAGAAGGTACCGATGTAACAGTTGTTACCTACGGAAAAATGCTTCGCCGTGTCATGCAGGCAGCTGAAGAATTAGCAGAAGAAGGTATCTCTGTAGAAGTGGTTGACCCACGTACATTGGTGCCGCTCGATAAGGATATTATCATCAATTCTGTTAAGAAGACTGGAAAGGTTGTTTTGGTTAATGATGCTCACAAAACTAGCGGTTTCATTGGTGAAATTTCGGCGATTATTTCTGAGTCTGAAGCATTTGACTATCTAGATGCGCCAATCCGCCGTTGTGCAGGTGAAGATGTGCCAATGCCTTATGCACAAAACTTGGAAAATGCGATGATTCCGACCGTTGAAAGCATCAAAGACGCTATTCGGAAGACATATCACAAAGAATAAGGTATAATAAAGAAAAGGCTTTCTTACGAATTAGATTACATAAATTATTTTATGTAATCTAATCTTGTGTAGAGGGTTAATGAGGTTTAGAATTTTCTAATTGCAGAAAATCGTTATTCGGTTGAGTATTAGTAAGTCTACTAGGTTGGACGCAGATAGCGACAACCCTAGTAACTTGAGATACGTTTCGTATCCAAGTTACTTGTAGAGTTGAACACGGGCTAGAGTCTGTGTGAAAAATAAACTTTTCTGGAAACTAAAATTTCTTCGTTAAGTTTTCTATTTTCACTTTGATTTTTTTACGCCCTTAGTATCATAATTAGAATTGGAGAGGTCATGGCTGATGATAAGCTAAGAGCGACTCCTGCGGCTAGAAAGTTAGCGGATGATTTGGGAATCAACCTCTATGATGTTTCTGGCTCAGGCGCAAACGGTCGTGTCCACAAAGAAGACGTGGAAACTTATAAAGATACAAACGTGGTGCGCATTTCACCACTGGCAAAACGAATTGCCCAAGAACACAATATTGCTTGGCAAGAGATTCAAGGAACTGGCCATCGTGGCAAGATTATGAAGAAAGATGTTCTTGCTTTCTTGCCTGAGAATGTTGAGAGCGATACAATCAAATCTCCTGCTCAAATTGAAAAAGCGGAAGAAGTGCCTGATAATGTCACTCCTTATGGTGAGATTGAGCGTATCCCAATGACGCCGATGCGAAAGGTCATTGCTCAGCGGATGGTAGAATCTTACCTGACGGCGCCAACATTCACCCTTAACTATGATGTTGATATGACAGAAATGCTGGCCTTGCGTAAAAAAGTGCTGGAACCAATCATGGAAGCAACTGGCAAAAAAGTAACTGTCACAGACCTGCTTTCGCTGGCTGTTGTGAAGACACTGATGAAGCATCCTTACCTCAATTCGACCTTGACAGAGGATGGCAAGACCATTATCACACACAACTATGTCAACCTTTCAATGGCAGTCGGTATGGATAATGGCCTGATGACACCAGTTGTCTATAATGCAGAAAAAATGAGCCTATCAGAGCTTGTAGTAGCCTTTAAAGATGTTATCGGACGTACTTTGGAAGGCAAGTTAGCTCCAAGCGAGCTGCAAAACTCAACTTTCACAATCAGTAACTTGGGTATGTTTGGCGTTCAGTCCTTTGGGCCCATCATCAACCAGCCTAACTCTGCTATCTTAGGTGTGAGCTCAACAGTGGAAAAACCTGTCGTTGTTAATGGCGAAATTGTTATCCGTCCAATTATGAGTCTTGGCTTGACCATTGACCACCGTGTAGTTGACGGAATGGCTGGAGCTAAGTTTATGAAGGACTTGAAGGCTTTGATTGAAGACCCAATTTCAATGTTGGTATAAGATTTTCTTTGCTAGTTTAAAAAGTAAAGAAACGAAACACTCAGCAAGTGAAAAATTAAATTAGAAAAGGAAAGAAAAATGGCTTTAGAAGTAATTATGCCAAAAGCCGGCGTGGATATGACCGAAGGGCAAATTGTCCAATGGAATAAAAAAGTCGGCGAATTTGTCAAAGAAGGGGAAATCCTTCTGGAAATCATGACTGACAAGGTCAGCATGGAATTGGAAGCCGAAGAAGACGGCTACCTGATTGCTATTCTCAAAGGTGACGGTGAAACTGTTCCAGTGACGGAAGTCATCGGTTACTTGGGAGAAGAAGGAGAAAACATTCCAACTGCTGGCGGTTCTGCACCTGCGGAAGCACCAGCTCCTGCAACAGCGGCAGCCAGCACAGATGAAGATAAAAGCGATGATGCTTACGATATCGTTGTTATCGGTGGCGGACCTGCTGGTTATGTAGCGGCTATCAAAGCAGCCCAGCTGGGTGGCAAGATTGCCTTGGTTGAGAAGTCTGAGCTGGGCGGAACCTGCTTGAATCGTGGTTGTATCCCTACAAAGACTTACCTGCACAATGCTGAAATCATTGAAAGCCTTGGTCACGCTGCTAACCGCGGTATCATCATCGAAAACCCAAGCTTCACAGTAGACATGGACAAGGTCCTGGAAACCAAAAACAAGGTTGTCAATACACTCGTTGGCGGTGTTGCTGGCCTTCTTCGCAGCTATGGCGTAGATGTTCATAAGGGAATTGGTACCATTACTAAAGACAAGAATGTTCTTGTAAACGGCAGCGAGCTGCTAGAAACAAAGAAGATTATCTTGGCTGGTGGTTCAAAAGTCAGCAAGATCAATGTTCCTGGTATGGAATCATCTCTTGTTATGACCAGTGATGATATTTTGGAAATGAACGAAGTGCCAGAAAATCTGGTAATTATCGGCGGTGGTGTTGTCGGTATTGAGCTTGGACAAGCCTTCATGACATTTGGCTCAAAAGTCACCGTTATCGAAATGATGGATCGTATCGTCCCAGCTATGGATGCAGAAGTTTCTAAAAACCTTCGCCTCATCTTGGAGCGCAAGGGCATGACAATTCTGACTGAAACTAAGTTGGAAGAAATTATCGAAGAAAACGGAAAACTCCGTATCAAGGTTGAAGGGAAAGAAGATATTGTCGCAGATAAGGCCTTGCTTTCTATCGGACGTGTGCCAGACCTAGAAGGCATTGGCGAGGTTGAGTTCGAACTGGATCGCGGCCGTATCAAGGTCAATGAGTACATGGAAACTTCTGTTTCAGGTATTTACGCACCAGGTGATATCAATGGTACTAAGATGCTGGCTCATGCAGCCTTCCGTATGGGTGAAGTCGCTGCTGAAAATGCTCTGAAAGGCAACCACCATGTTGCTAAACTCAATCTGACACCTGCAGCTATCTACACCCTGCCAGAAGTAGCAGCAGTTGGTTTGACAGAAGAGCAAGCTCGTGAGAAATATGATGTAGCGATTGGTAAGTTCAACTTCGCTGCTAACGGCCGTGCTATCGCTTCAGACGCGGCTCAAGGCTTCGTTAAAGTCATTGCCGACAAGAAGTATGGTGAAGTGCTTGGTGTTCATATCATCGGTCCTGCAGCTGCAGAATTAATCAATGAAGCATCAACCATCATCGAAATGGAAATCACCGTAGAAGAAATGCTTAAGACTATTCACGGTCACCCAACCTTCTCAGAAGTCATGTACGAAGCTTTTGCAGATGTACTGGGCTTGGCAGTTCACTCACCTAAGAAAAAATAATTTAAAAGATAGATTAGACTGGGCATAAATCATTGTTCCAGTCTCTATCGTATAAAGAGGTAGCTTATGAAATACATTGTTAACTATTCAAATGATACAGCTTTTAATATTGCTTTGGAGGAATATGCTTTCAAACACCTCTTAGATGAGGATGAAATTTTCCTGCTCTGGATTAACAAACCTTCTATCATTGTTGGACGTCACCAAAATACCATCGAAGAAATCAACCGCGACTACGTTCGTGAGCATGGCATTGAAGTTGTGCGTCGTATCAGCGGCGGCGGAGCTGTTTATCATGATCTAAACAACCTCAACTACACCATTATCTCCAAGGAAAGCGAAGATCGTGCCTTTGACTTCAAGAGTTTTTCTACGCCGGTTATCAACACCTTGGCAGAGCTTGGGGTAAAGGCTGAATTCACCGGCCGTAACGACCTGGAAATTGACGGTAAGAAGTTCTGTGGCAATGCGCAGGCTTATATTAACGGCCGTATCATGCACCATGGTTGCCTGCTCTTTGATGTTGATTTGTCTGTCTTGGCCAATGCGCTTAAAGTTTCTAAAGACAAGTTCGAATCAAAAGGAGTTAAATCTGTCCGTGCACGCGTGACAAATATTGTCAATGAATTGCCTGAAAAGATTACTGTCGAAGAATTCCGCGACCTGCTTCTGGACTATATGAAGAAAGAATATCCAGAAATGACAGAGTATGTCTTCTCTGAGAAAGAACTGGAAGAAATCAAGCAAATCAGAGATAGCAAGTTTGGAACTTGGGACTGGAACTACGGTAAATCACCTGAATACAATGTGCGCCGTGGCACCAAGTTTACCAGCGGTAAGGTAGAAATCTTTGCCAATGTTGTTGAATCTAAGATTCAGGATATTAAAATCTATGGAGACTTCTTTGGTATTGAAGACGTAGCAGCAGTAGAGGATGTGCTGCGCGGTGTTAAATACGAACGTGAAGATGTTCTGAAAGCTCTTGAAAGGATTGATATTAGCCGCTACTTTGCTGGAATCAGCAGAGAAGAAATTGCCGAAGCTATCGTCGGTTAAAATATGACATAAAGAAAACCAAGCTCTCGAAGAGTTTGGTTTTTCATGTAAACAGTATATTTCAAATCAACAACATTCTTACGTTTCCTTAACCAGCTAGTTTTCTCTAGGCTTTATCTACCAGATATGATAAAATGATAGGGAATTAGAGAAAGGGGTGCCTTGATGCAGAAAGTCCCAGTAGAAAGCCTTGGTCTGTTTGAGCAGTTGGACCGCACAGTTGTAGCTTTTCTGAAGAAAAAACCATCTCCTAATCCAGACAATTTTTATGTTAGCATATCTCCAGAAGATTATGAGAAAAAGAAAGAAGAATTTGAAAAATCAGGCTATCAAGCTGTGAAATTACCGCTTGGCATGGCGTTGGATAATGTTATTCAGCAACCTTCTTTCCAAAACCTAGTCATTGGCGGGCTCTACATGGTAGATGTTTTCGTTCCCAAGGAAGACCTGATGCCCTTGAAGGATCTTGTAGACAGCTTTTGTATCATGTTTGCAGCAGCTAATAATCGAATAGAGAATATCAAGGCTTACGATCTGATGAAGAGTAAAACGGTCTATTTTATCGGAAAACTCTTCACGGATAATCCTCAGCCAGGCGATGAAGTTAGCTTCGAAGGGCTGAATAGAGAGACAGCAGAAGGCTCCTACGAAGCAGTCAAATGTTTCCTAACTAGAGAAAGCGCTGAAAAGTACAACTCCAAGAATCGACCTGTCACAGCAGCAAATCTGGAGCATCTCAAGCACTTCTGGGGCAGACCGCTTATTATTGAACCTCATCGGAACTATTGGATTGAATTTTTATAAAAGAAAGAGCGAAGCATCTAAACTAGATTTTCGCTCTTTTGTTGTTATTGCTGTCTCTGTTGTTACATATTTTAAATTATGTAATATTATAATTTATCCAAAGCATTCTTTTGCTCATCATTGACAATATGGGTGTAGAGGTCCGTTACCTGAGTGCTAGCATGCCCTAGCTGATGACTTACGAGAACTTGAGATTTGGTTGCATCATATAAGCGTGTAGCAAGCGTATGGCGGAGTTTGTGAGGAGTCACTCGCACTTTGAAGTCCTCAGAATACTTGGCCACCATTTTTTCAACACTAGAAGCATCAATTCTATTAGGAGTGCCACGGTATTCAGTCAAAAAGAAGGCTGTATCAGTCTTTTCGGCCTTATATCGCTTGCTCCGAATATTCAGATACTCTTCTAAATAAGGCTTTGCAAAAGCAGCGACATTGACAGAGTCTCTTTTCCCGCCTTTTCTTGTCACTTCAATGACCATCATTTTGAGATTGATGTCTTTTAGGTCCAGATTGACAGCTTCAGATAGACGAACACCAGAGGCTAGCAACAAGGCAATGATGGCTAAGTCTCGTTCTTTATTCTTGTTAAAAGAAGACAGAGCGCGGTTAGAGAGCTTCTTAGGGTACTCCGTATCAATATACTGAAGAAATTCTTCTGTCTCATCCCCTAAAAAGAGCTTCTGCTTAATATTCTCTGCACGAGCAGCCAGAGTTTCCTTTTTCTTCTTAGTAGCAACCTTTTTCATCACATTTCGATAGAAGTAGGGCTCGCCTTGCTCGTTTTCAACTTCCTCAGTCAAATATTTGTAGAGGCTGGACAAAGCTGACAGAGTTCGGTTGATAGTTGTCTGAGAAACACCGTTTTGTGTCGTGTTGGCATTGAGAAGCGGCCGCTCTCGCAGATACAGAATGAAGGCTTCCATGTCTTTCTTGGTCATGTTTTCCAAGACCGAGAGAGGAATCTCAGCAATATGCGAAGCGTCTGTGATGCCAGATTCCAGCACCCAGTTAAAAAAGCGATCATATTCTTTGAGATATTCGTATAAGGTTGTAAAACTATAAGGTACTGCCAGCTTAGACTGGTAATATTCCAAAATGTACCAGGGCATGGTAGCCTTGAGTTTATCAATTCTTTCTAATAACAGTTCACGTCTCATTAAAATTCTCCGTTTTTTCTATAACAGTAGTATAGCATATCTAGATATATTTTTCAAGAAAATTATAGTTTTTCGGAAAGATGATAGAGGGAAGTAAGCAAGCTAACTTTACTACAAAATAGATAATAAAAACAAGACAAAATTGAGAAATTGAACTCTGTCTTGTTTTACCTGAAACTTATTCTTCTAATTCGATTTTTTGAAAATAATCCAGTTGCCATTTTTGTGTTGTCTGAGCTGTTTTATTTAAATTTGTGCACCAGGACGGATAAAACCGCATAGCCATTTTTCCTTTGCAATCCTTTGTAGAAAGAATTTTTTTACTAATAGCCACCTCTTTGGGAATGATAAATATACCGCAATGACGGTCGTCGATAACGACAATTACCAGTTCATCACCTAAGTCTTTATCAGTATATGGAATGTTCTTATTGTCTTGGTCTTTTTTCCAAAAGACTGTAAAGTAGCCTTCTTTTTTAGGTGTCTTCTTTGCCAAACGGCATCTTTTATATTCTTGATCATCCTTTGGCTTAATCAAAATGCTTTCATAGTCTTCATTCCATTTTTCATTTATCAGATCAAAGTCACCATAATACCTATGAAGAATGTCTGTCATTTTCATTGTTTTATCACTTTTTTAATTTTTTACCAAAATTAAATTATGTAAAATAATTACTAGAATAAAAACCCTTTAATCAAATCAACTACCTGTTCATTTTGCGGCAAGGAAGAATGGTGAGCATCCTTTCCTACGATGACGACCTCTCTGTGTGAAGCAATCTTTCCTTTATAAATCAAGCTCCCGGCCTCTACACTGCTTTTATGGACAATTCCGTCACCATCTCGGAAAAAGATTCCCAAAATTGACAAATGCTGCAGCTTCTTAGGAAGTTTTCCCTGGTTGGATACAAAGTCATCTAGCATCGGGACTCGATGATTAAGATTTTTCTTGTTTAGATTATAAGGGCTGCCAATAGTCAGGAGCTTTTCCACCTCCAAATCAGAATGATTTGTCAGATATTGCTGCAGGAATACTGTATAAATTAGACCACCGTTAGAATGCCCCAGCGCCTTAAAGCTGTTAAAAGAATACTTCTCTAGCAAGACAGTCAAGGCAGCATCAAACATGGCCGCCTGCTTCTTGATATTTTCATAACCATCGCGATTATTTTGAAAGCCAACCACAAAAATGGGATTTCTATCCTTGCGCTTCAAATGACCTCGATAAGTTATACGTCCGTCATTCCAGACTTTAATACGGACCAGACTATTACGTGGATGCTGATTGCGGTTGAGCTTTTTAACCATTCGATTAAAACGATTTTCCGTTGCAGAGCTACCTGGAATCATGATAATAGGATGTATTTCGACCTTGCTGGCAGGTAGATGGGAAATAGGGTGGGAAGGCAGCTTATTCAATAATTTTTGAAAGGTTTTAGCAAGTCGATGAATCAATTGAGTCAAAAAAGGCTTCATTCTAGTCTCCGTATCTGAATCTGATATTTCCAAAAACAAGCCACATAAAACTTAGTTATGCGACTTGTTTTTTTTGTTATTACTTCCGCTTCTTCTTGTTTTTCTTCATTTGCTTGGCCATTTTATTCATGCTGCGGCGCATCAGGAACTCTCCAGCTTTGCCCTTGAGTCCGCCGCCGAACATTTGGCTCATATCCGGCATGCCGGCTCCTCCTAATCCTGACATATCTGGCATACCGCCTTGGCCCATCATGCCTTCTAGAGCTGACATGTCAGGCATTCCTCCGCCACCAGGCATGTTCTTAGGCATATTGTTTGGATTGAGACCCATTTGCTTCATCATCTTGCTCATATCGCCTGACAGAACACCCTGCATCATCTGCTTAGCTTGATTGAAGTCTTTGATAAATTTATTGACATCAACAAAGCTGTTACCCGAACCATTGGCAATACGACGGCGACGGCTAGGACTCAACAAGTCTGGATTTTCACGCTCAGCCGGTGTCATAGAGGATACAATGGCACGCTTGCGGGCAATTTCTTTCTCATCCACTTTGATATTCTTGAGGGCAGGATTATTGGCCATTCCTGGGATCAGCTTGAGCAAATCTTCCATAGGCCCCATACCTTGTACCTGATCCAGCTGATCAATAAAATCATTGAAATCAAAGGTGTTTTCCCGCATCTTTTCAGCCATTTCAAGCGATTTTTTCTCATCGTATTCTTGAGAGGCTTTTTCAATCAGAGTCAGCATGTCCCCCATGCCCAAGATTCGACTGGACATGCGGTCTGGGTGGAAGGTCTCAATATCAGTGATTTTTTCACCGGTACCAGTAAATTTAATTGGCTTACCAGTAATCTGACGGACAGACAGGGCTGCACCACCACGGGTATCGCCATCAATCTTGGTCAAGATAACCCCGGTCACTTCCAGTTGGCTGTTAAATTCGCGAGCGACATTAGCCGCTTCTTGACCAATCATAGCATCAACAACCAAGAGAATTTCATTCGGATTAGCCAGCGCTTTGACATCTGACAGCTCCTGCATGAGCTTTTCGTCAATCTGAAGGCGCCCAGCCGTATCAATCAAGACATAATCATTGTGGTTAGCTTTCGCCTGCTCCAGACCTTGACGGACAATCTCAACAGCTGGAACTTCCGTACCCAAGGCAAAAACTGGTACATCAATTTGCTGTCCAAGTGTTTTCAGCTGATCAATAGCCGCCGGACGGTAAATATCCGCCGCAATCATAAGCGGACGAGCATTTTCTTCTTTCTTGAGTTTATTAGCAAGCTTTCCAGAAAAGGTGGTCTTACCAGCCCCTTGCAGACCAACCATCATGATAATAGTCGGAATCTTTGGTGACTTGATAATCTCAGCAGTATCAGAACCCAAGATAGTAGTTAGTTCCTCGTCAACAATCTTGATAATCTGTTGTGCTGGATTGAGAGTATCGATAACCTCATGGCCGACAGCACGCTCACGGACTTTCTTGATAAAGTCTTTGACAACTGGCAGGGCAACGTCGGCTTCTAAAAGGGCCAGACGAATCTCTTTGGTTGCTTCCTGAACATCACTCTCTGAGATTTTTCCTTTTCTGTGTAGATTTTTAAAGACGTTCTGCAAACGTTCCGTTAAACTTTCAAATGCCATTTTTTATTTCTCCTAGTTTCTATTTCAATCAATTCAGTGGAAATTTTCCAAAACGTGTTAAACAAGCATATTCCTCAGCAGAGACTTCTTTCATAATCTCATTTGGGTATCCCCAGCAGCTGAAGCCTTCTTGCATTGCCTTAGAAAGATTGTCAGGGGAGATGAGTTGTACCCTGGCAGGAAAAGGTTCTTCCGACTCCAACAACCAGCAAGACATTCCCTTGTAGATAACTTGTTTAGCCATAGTCACTCCCTATTGTCAATACCAGACAGAATCCCGATCTGCTCCTGCAGATAGCTGTCGTCAGGGTATTTCTCTGTAATCTGGTCAAATATCTGACTTCTAACAATGTAGTCCGAGTACATGTGCAGCTTTTTCTCATAGTCTTCCAGAATCTTCTCTGTCCGTTTGATATTATCATAAACGGCCTGACGGCTAACACCAAACTCCTCAGCAATCTCAGCCAGACTGTAGTCATCCGCATAATAGAGCTCGATATAGTTCATCTGCTTGTCAGTCAAAAGCGCTGCATAAAACTCAAAGAGAGCATTCATTCGGTTTGTTTTTTCAATTTCCATAAGAAACATTATACCAGAAAAGCGTGATAAACTCTAGTCTGACAAGGGAAATATACACTCGAAATATGAGATTGCAAAAGGTCAATCAGCTTTTTCTGCTGAGTAAAAGACAAGTTAAAAACTCTTAGTGATAACCAAGAGTTTTGCAATAATTAATTGTTTTCTAAATAAAATTCAAAACGATCGCCGACATACTGACTTTTTACATATTCAAAAGCTATGCCGTCATCAAAGTAAGAAATCTGAGTCAGTCCTAATATAGCATGACCGCGGGGTATATCAAGGTAATTGGCGATTTTCTCCTTAGCCAGCCGAGCATAAATCGTCTGCTGGGACTTGCCAATCTTATAGCCATGTTCCTGCAAGGTCTGAAAGAAATGACTGGTCACCTCTTCTTTTTTGAAATTCTTAATGAACTTCTCTGGAATTGAAGCCACCTCGTAGACCACCGGCAAATCGTCAGCATAGCGGACCCGCTCCATCCGAATGACATTTTCTGTCTTATGGATGCCTAGCTTCTCCACTTCCTGCTCGCTGGGCAGGGTACGCCGATAAGAAATAAGCTGGCTGGATGGCGTTTTGCCTTGCGCCTTCATGATTTCCGTGAAGCTGGTGGTGCCGCGCATTTTCTCCTGAACACGTGTGCTGGCTACGAAGGTACCACTGCCGACCCGACGCTCCAGCACCCCCTCATCAACCAAGAGCGTAATGGCCTGACGCAGGGTCATACGGCTGACCTTAAAGGTTTCGGCTAGATCTCGCTCACTGGGCAGGCGCTCTCCAATCTCCCAAACGGCATCGTCGATGTCTTTCTTAATCTGATCATGAATTTTGATATATGCGGGCAACATGTTGACTCTTCTTTCTTATTTGGTACCTTCCTTTATTTTAGTACCAAATACTTCAAATGTCAAACTAAATGATAGAGATCAGCTCTCAAATGCTTGCTTTTCTCACGATTCTAGCAGTTTAGCCAAATAAAGACTCATACTCGTTTTTTCATTACTCTTGCTCCTTATTGCCTTGGAAAAATTCCTTTTTTGTGATAAAATGAGGGGAAAAGATTACTTCTTTTAAGAAAGGGAACAGATGACTACTAGAACTGAATTGCAAGATGTCGAAAAGATCATCGTGCTTGATTACGGCAGCCAGTACAACCAGCTGATTTCACGCCGCATTCGTGAAATCGGTGTTTTTTCTGAGCTCAAGAGCCACAAGATTACCGCTGACGAAGTCCGTGCTATCCAGCCTGTCGGGATTATCCTTTCCGGCGGTCCGAATTCTGTATACGAAGACGGCTCTTTTGATATTGATCCGGAAATTTTCGAGTTGGGAATCCCGATTTTGGGAATCTGCTATGGTATGCAGCTGTTGACTCACAAGCTGGGGGGCAAGGTTGTCCCTGCTGGTCATGCTGGAAATCGTGAATACGGTCAGTCAAATCTGTCACATACTGCTAATTCCAGCCTTTTCAAAGGTACGCCTGAAAGCCAGTTAGTTCTTATGAGCCATGGAGATGCAGTAACTGAGATTCCTGCTGACTTTGTTCGTACTGGTACTTCTGCTGACTGTCCTTTTGCGGCTATTGAAAATCCAACTAAGAAAATCTACGGCATTCAGTTCCATCCTGAGGTTCGTCATTCAGAGTTTGGTTATGATATCCTGCGCAACTTTGCTCTGAATATTTGTGGAGCTAAAGGCGACTGGTCTATGGATAACTTCATTGACATGGAAATTCAAAAAATCCGCCAAACCGTTGGTGACAAGAAGGTGCTGTTGGGACTTTCTGGCGGCGTAGACTCTTCTGTTGTCGGTGTTCTCTTGCAGAAAGCAATCGGCGATCAACTAATCTGTATCTTTGTGGATCATGGTCTTTTGCGTAAAGGCGAAGCAGATCAGGTCATGGATATGCTGGGTGGCAAATTTGGTTTAAATATCATTAAGGCAGATGCTGCTAAACGTTTCCTTGATAAACTAGCTGGTGTCTCAGATCCAGAGCAAAAACGTAAAATCATCGGAAACGAGTTTGTTTATGTCTTTGATGACGAAGCCAGCAAACTAAAAGATGTAAAATTCTTGGCTCAAGGAACGCTCTATACAGACGTTATCGAATCTGGTACCGACACTGCTCAGACTATCAAGTCTCACCATAATGTTGGCGGACTGCCGGAAGACATGCAGTTTGAGCTGATTGAGCCGTTGAACACACTTTATAAAGATGAAGTTCGTGCTTTGGGTACAGAGCTTGGTATGCCTGATGAAATTGTCTGGCGCCAGCCATTCCCAGGACCAGGACTTGCTATTCGTGTCATGGGAGAAATCACTGAGGAAAAATTGGAAACAGTTCGCGAATCTGATGCTATTCTCCGCGAAGAAATCGCCAAAGCTGGTCTTGACCGCGACATCTGGCAATACTTTACTGTTAATACAGGTGTCCGATCTGTTGGTGTCATGGGCGACGGCCGGACCTACGACTACACAATTGCGATTCGCGCTATCACTTCTATTGATGGCATGACAGCTGACTTTGCCAAGATTCCTTGGGATGTTCTGCAAAAGATTTCTGTTCGTATCGTTAATGAAGTAGACCATGTCAATCGCATCGTCTACGATATTACCAGCAAACCACCTGCAACTGTAGAGTGGGAGTAACAAGTAAATCATATTTAAAAAATCCTCCACCGGAAGACTTCTGATGGAGGATTTAACGTATAAAAAAACAAACAAGGCTGGGACATTTTAGTCCCAGCCTTGTTTTATATAGTCTTGAAACTAACCGCCGAACAATCCTTTAAAGAAGTTGACAATGGCATTCCAGATATTAGAAAAGAAATTACCGCCTTCTTGAAGGAGGCCGTTTGCATCAAAGTTGAGGTTAATATTGTTAAAAGTATCCCCTGCCTTTGAAACGATGCTGTCTTTCAAGTCACTAAGTGTCTTTGTAAAGTCAGAATCTGTAATGACTCCACTGTTTGAAAGATTGACAGCGAAATTCACGATGAGGTTGATTTGGTCACTGGTCACTGACTGAGTCAGACCGTAGTTTTTCAAGGTTTCTTCAACAATCTTACGAACATCATCTGCTGTCAGATTGCTGTTGTTCTTCTTAGCATTGGCAATAGCCGCTTTGATATCAGCCAAGGCTACGTTGAGCTTGTCTGCGTCATAGCCTTCCTTACCTGTATTTTCAGCATTGATGCCAGAAAGGGCAGCTAGTTCTTCTTGAGCTAGGTTTTTATTCTCTTGAGGAATGGTCGCGCCATTATCTTCCAGAGAGTAGTAAATCCCTGCCAAGGCACTCTCACCTGTTACCGGAATTGGTGCCGCAACGGTAATCTGCGCGTGCTGAACACCCAGAGTAACAGCTGCATTGCGATACATATCTTCTGTAACCTTAGTGATATTTTGCGGAGTGACAATTTTGACCTCTAATGCTTTATTGCTGCCTAACTTCTGGATTTTTACAGAAGAATAAAGCTGCAGGCTAGAGTCATTAGCAACATCCATGATTTTAGAGTAGACTTCTGGAGTCATGGTCTTAAGTGGCTTGCTGTCACTAGATGAATTGTAGCCCAGCATCTGCAAGGTCTGCTGTTTTTGGCTTTCATCTAAGGAATAACCCAGCACATACTCAGGCTGCACGTAAGTCTCATCAATGACTTTCTGAACATTTGAATCGGCAGCTGCTGTCGATACAGTAAACAGAGTAGCCAGCAAGGCTCCTGCTGTCATTAAAGTTTTTTTGAATTTCATATTTTTTCCTCTTTTCCTCCCGCTATAGTTTCCCAAATTCTATAGCTTTTTTCGCAGCAAACTTTCTATCTGACTGCCTCGAATTTCTGTTTCTTGAGCGTGTAAATTCTGCTCCTTTTTATATTCAGAGTGCTTCAGGTAAGTTGCTGCAATGATGGAGTTATTATTATCTCATCCGTTGAGGGCTTGAGATAATAGATACATTTTACAACATTTCTCAAAGAAGTTCAAAGAAAAAACAGTCGCTGGATTTGCTTGCCAGTAACTGCTCTTTTCTACTTTTTCCAAAGGAAATCAATTAATAACTCGTCTACTTCTGGATTCTCATGCAATTGGCTGTGCTGAGCCAATTGACCTGTAATTTTCTTTTCCTGGTAAGATTTAGCATTCTCAACTAGAAGATATTTGAGGCTGCGAGAAGAGGTATTGAGTACGGAGCCATCGGATTCGTTTTTAAAATCACCGTAAATGTTCAGAACATCTACTTGTTCTTGCGGGTAAACTTCTCGTAATCCCAGTAGTTTTTGATAGGTCTGGCTCATAGCACTAGGCTGGCCAGTTTGGTCGTCTAGGATTCTCAAATCTTCTGGTAAGTCCCTTCCTTCCAAACCATTAACATGGTTGGCAATATTGACCTGCTTTTGCAGCTCGGGCAGCTTTTCATCCTGACCGTTCTCCAGCATATAAAAGAGGATGGACATATTTCCCATCGAATGGCCTACCAGATTCATCTTATCAAAGCCATAGGTTTCTTTTAGCTTGCGAATCACGGCTGTTGCATATTTGCCATCTTGAGCGTAGTCGGCATTGCGGTTATCTTCATAGTTTACCTTAATAATGGGATTGATAGCACCTTTCTGTATCTCGCCTAATAAGCTTACTTGACCGTTCTTACTGACATTTGCTGTGATAATTGTCTGAGTGACTCCAGCTTTTTTGGCTGCCTCTGTCATATGATTTTCAGCATTAGAACTGGATCCAAAACCGTGGAAAAACAAGGTCGGCGTTGTTGACTGCACAAATTGTTTTGTATTGAGGCTAGTGGCTTCTTTATGGTTGTAAAAAGCTGTTAGACCGGCAATTGTCACCAAAACCAGAATGAGGAGCTTAAAACCAAGTTTCTTGTTCATTTTTCATTCCTTTTTATGATAGATGTACAAAATTATATCATGTATCCATGGTGGTTACAAATATCTGGATTATTACTTCACCATCAAAAAAAGAAAGAAGCTTGAAAACTTCTTTCTAAAACCATTTTAAGAGGCGCATGATGTGCATGTTCATCTTGACCTGACGGGAATAATAATAATTGCCGCCGTTGATATAGAGTTCTGGACCGTGGAAAATTGAAATCAGGTTATAGTAGCCGTAGGTCTTGCCAGTTACATTGCCTAAACTTGGAGCGACAACATCTTTGGAATATTTTTTAGCCAGCTCCAGCGTATTTTCGCCACCGTTTTTAGCGACATAGTCGATATAGGCCTGACCGAAATTATAGGCTTGTACTGCTGTCCAAACATCCACCTTTTTCTCGCTGGCTAACTCTAGGTTCTCAGATAAGGTCTGAACTCCCTGGCGAATACTTTCTTTGTTGTCCGTGATGGCATTGGTCTGACCAGTTGCGCTTTCACTGGACTGCATAACATCAGTATCTTTCCCCTTGGTTTCTGTATAAATCATGGCCAGTACCAATTCTTCATTGGCCGCCGTGTCCTGCTCGTCCAGCACTTCTCTGACCAAAGTCTGATACTTCATGACCTGCTTGACATCATGATGAACCTGATAAATCTTGTAGCCGGCAAAGAGCACGAAAAGGACTAAAATCAGTCTTCTTAGAAATTTAAACATTATTTATTTTGGATATCCTCGATGTTCTTAATCAAAATAGAATAGGTCCCGTTATCGTTCTGGATAAATTCTACCGACTCTGCGTCCTGATAGATATTATTAGGAACGATGAGTTCAATTCCATTTGAAAGGGAGAGTTTCTGATTTTCGAACTTTTTCTTCTGGCGGCTGCTGTCAATTTCATCAAACTTGACTGGCTCAGGAATAGCTTTCTTGACTTGGTCAATAAAGGTAAGTCGGGCAGTCAGATTGCTGTCAAAAAGATCATCGGCCAGTTTCTCAGGCGACAGTTCGTCATTTTCTTCCAGATTTTTGAAAATACTGGATTTGACCTTGGACTGGAACTGAAAATCGTCTTTGTTAAAACTTTCGGCAACCTTCTGAGCTGTCTTCTCCAGAGCTTTGATTGATTTCTTAGCTGAGATTGTCGGATTGACCTGCAAGAGATTATCTGACATATAATTGAGAAAGGCACCGTTATACTTGATGCGCTTTTCAATCAGATGGTACTTGCGAGACTTGAGATTGATGACCAAAGCCTCGTCTGCCCCCGTACCAAAGCCAGGCAGATTGTTCTGCGTCAGCTTGATAGGATTGTCCACCTCACCACCCAAGTGGGTCAGGGTTTCCCGCAGAGCAATCCGCAGAAAAGCGAAGTGCTCCACACCTTCTTTGTCAAACTGGACAAAAATCAGATCGTTGGTTTTCTGGTTTTCACTGACAGAAAACTCCTCCTGCCAGAGCTTAGCCACTGTCACTGATGTTTCCAGTAAGTCGTCTGAAAGCTGGGCTAAAAAGACGTTTTCAGGATCGAAAACACCTGTTTTAGCATCGTCAGAATATACCCGCTCAATCTTCTTGCGCAGGTATTCTTCAATCTTGGGAGTAATGTTGAGAAACTTATCCGCCAGCAGCAGTTCGGTATCAGCTGGGCTGAATTGATGAATAATCGCTTTTTTTACGTAAATATCCATCTTAGTTCAAGCCCTCATAGAGTGGAAAAGCGTCCGTTAGTTCGCGAACTTCCGCCCGCACCTGATTCAGCACCGCTTCGTTTTCAGCATTTTCCAGAGCCTTGATAATAAGCTCGGCTACCTTGATACTTTCTGTTACACCAAAGCCTCGAGCTGCAATAGCTGCTGTACCGATACGAATTCCGCTAGTCTTAAATGGTGACAAAGTCTCGTAAGGGATGGAGTTTTTATTGAGCGTAATATTGACTTCATCCAAGAGATTTTGAGCAACTTTCCCATTTTCTACAACCTTAGTGACATCAACTAAGAAAAGGTGATTTTCAGTACCGTCAGAAATTACACGAAACTTGTCATGCTGACGGAAGACTTGGGCCATGGCTTGGGCATTGTCCAAAATCTGCTGGGCATAAACCTTGAAAGCTGGGTCAAGCACTTCTTTGAAAGCCACAGCTTTGGCTGCAATGACATGCTCCAATGGTCCGCCTTGAATGCCTGGGAAGATAGCAGAGTTAATCTTCTTAGCTAATTCTTCATCATTTGTCAAAATCAGACCACCGCGAGGTCCACGCAAGGTCTTGTGGGTCGTCGTGGTTGTGATATCTGCATAAGGAACAGGGCTAGGATGGAGACCTGCAGCAACCAAACCAGCGATGTGAGCCATGTCAACCATAAGCTTGGCACCTACAGCGTCAGCGATTTCACGGAATTTTGAAAAGTCGATTATATGAGAATAGGCTGAAGCCCCCGCCACAATCAGCTTAGGCTGTACTTCCTTGGCTTGCTTGAGAATGGCATCAAAGTCCAACAATTCCGTTTCTGGATCTACGCTATAAGATACAAAATTATAGGTTTGACCAGAGAAGCTGACTGATGCACCATGAGTCAAGTGGCCGCCAGCAGACAGATCCATGCCCATAACTGTATCACCTGGCTCAATCAAAGCCATATAAGCTGCACAATTAGCCTGGCTGCCTGAGTGAGGCTGAACATTAGCAAACTTAGCACCAAAAATTTCCTTGGCACGCTCAATCGCTAGACTTTCAATTACATCCACTACATCTGTCCCACCATAGTAACGGCGACCTGGGTAGCCTTCAGCGTACTTATTGGTCAAAATAGAACCTTGAGCAGCCATGACAGCTTTAGAAACAACATTTTCTGAAGCAATCAGCTCAATATTATGCTGCTGACGTTCTTCTTCTTTAGCAACTGCTTCCCAAATCTCTGGGTCAAATGCTTTGTAGTCTTCTTGGTCAAAAATCATAAGGTGTCTCCCTTCTTTTGCGAAAATAGGACCTTAGGTCCTAAAAGTTAAAATTTTATACCATTTACTTGATTGATAATATCCTCGCGAGTAATCACTCCCTGACGTAAAATAAGAGCCTTTTCTCCAGACAAGTCCAGAATAGTTGAATCCTGACCGGTCAAAGAGTCATCATCCTCTACACCCGAGACCTCCTCTTGAAAATCCATCATAATCTGCTGGAAAGAAGTTCCACTAGCTTTTCCAGAAAGATTGGCGGATGGACCAATCAAGGGACCATACTTACGAATCAAGTCCAGCGTAACTGGATGCTTAGGAATCCGAAAACCCACGGTTTCCTTACCTGAGTTTATCCAAGCAGGAACTCGGTCATTGGCTTGAAGGATAATAGTCAAAGGCCCAGGCAGAAAAGCTTGGTAGAGGTGATCCAGATAACTGGGCTGATTCTTGGAAAAAGCATAAATCTCTTCCAAGCTAGCCACATTGAGATTGAGAGCCTTGTCACGGGGTCTTCGTTTTAATTCGTAGACTCGCTCAACTGCCTCTTCATTCAAAGCCTGAGCAAAGAGGCCATAAACAGTTTCTGTCGGCAGGACAACTGCTCCGCCCGCTGCCAGAGTCTTTTCTATCTTATCCATTGTCCATCGCCACCATTCTATCTTTGCCAAATTGATCTTTCAGGACTCGGATTCGTTTTTGAGGGAAGTTTTTTTCCAGCAACTCCCTGACGCCGTCTCCTTGCTTGTAACCAATTTCCAGATAGATTTTTCCTTTTTCTGTCAGATAGTCCCCCGCCTGCTCTGCAATTTTCCGATAGACGGCATAGCCATCCTCCTCCGCGAAGAGGGCCATGTGAGGTTCTGAGGTCAAAACGTTAAGTCCAACTTCGTCCTTGTCCGCTTCTGAAATATAGGGCGGATTGGAAACGATGATGTCAAAGCTCCCACTGATTGCTTCAAAGCAATCGGATTGGACAAAAGTAAGACTAAGATTACAGGACTGAGCGTTTTCTTCTGCCAAGGCAAGAGCATCGCCCGAGAGATCAGAAGCAGTAATCTGCCAGTCTGAACGGCTATTTGCCAGTGCAAGAGCAATGGCTCCGCTGCCCGTTCCGATATCCAAGACAGACAAAGAACTTTCAGGATTTTCTGACAAAATCAGCTCCACCAGCTCCTCTGTCTCAGGCCTTGGAATCAACACACGCTCATCCACTTTGAGACTCAAACCTAGAAAGTCACTTCTCCCATTGATATACTGGGCTGGCCTATGAGCAAGCAGCTGCTCTTGAATTGTTTTTAGCTGGTCACGATCTTCTTGGCTGACTTCTGTCCGAAGCTTGAGAACAAAGTCGGTAAAGGAGAGATTCTTGAGAGCCCGATAAACGAAAGACAGGCTTTCTGCTTCTTCTCCCGCTGCTACCAGCTCCTGCTCTAGCTCCGCCAAATATTGAGCCAATGTCATTATTTATTCAGCTCTTCTAGTTTTTGCGTTTGGTCATAGAGAACCAGAGCGTCAACGACTTCATCCAGTTTGCCAGCTAAAATCGTGTCCAGCTTTTGCAGAGTCAATCCGATACGGTGGTCTGTCACCCGGTTTTGCGGGAAATTATAGGTGCGAATCCGCTCAGAGCGATCGCCTGTACCAATTGTGGACTTGCGCTCTGCATCCTGCTCATCTTGAGCAATTTGAGCAAAGTGGTCTGCTACGCGGGCTCGGATGATTTTCATAGCCTTATCCCGATTCTTCTGCTGGGTCCGCTCTTCCTGCATTTCGACCTTAATATTGGTTGGCAGATGGACGATACGAACCGCAGTCGCAACCTTATTGACATTCTGTCCGCCTGCACCAGATGCGTGGTAGATGTCAACGCGCAGATCTTTAGGATCAATGTCGTATTCTACTTCTTCAATTTCTGGCATCACCAAGACAGTTGCTGTTGAGGTGTGAACGCGACCTTGGCTTTCGGTTACAGGAACCCGCTGTACGCGGTGAGCACCAGATTCATACTTAAGCTTTGAGTAGACCGACTGACCTGAGACCATAGCGACCACTTCCTTGATCCCGCCTACACCATTATAAGAGGCCTCCATGACTTCGAAGCGCCAGCCTTGGCTTTCAGCATATTTTTGATACATCTGCAAGAGGTCTCCTGCAAACAACTGCGCCTCGTCTCCTCCTGCAGCCCCGCGGATTTCAAGGATAATATTCTTATCGTCATTTGGATCTTTAGGCAAAAGAAGGATTTTTAGTTTTTCCTCGTATTCTTCTTTTTCAGCCTTGGCATCTTTGAGCTCCTGCTTGGCCATTTCTTCTAAGTCCGCATCACCAGAGGCGTCTTTAATCATTTCTTCAGCGTCTGTGATGTTTTGCAGGACTTTCTTATACTCGCGGTAAGCTGTCACTGTATCGCGGGTGCTGGCTTCTTCCTTAGAAAGCTCCATAAAACGGTTGGTATCGCTGACTACATCAGGGTCGCTTAGGAGTTCACCAAGTTCTTCATAGCGATCTTCAACTGCTTGTAACTGTTCATAGATGTTCATAGATTTTTCATCATCTCCTTTTTTCTATCGTTGGATTACTTAATATCGGGGTTAAAATAGTGCTTGCGGCAGACTGATATATAGGTCTCATGACCGCCAATTTTGATCTGCTCACCATCATAAACTGGCTTTCCGTTATCAGTCCGTAAAACCATGATAGCCTTACGAGAGCAATATTGGCAAATGGTTTTAATCTCCTCAATCTTGTCAGCCAAGAGCAAGAGATGCTTGGACCCTTCAAAGAGTTCATTGCGAAAATCATTTTTCAGACCAAAAGCCATAACCGGAACATCAAGCTCATCCACCACTCTAGCCAAATCATAGACATGATGGCGTTTCAAGAACTGAGCCTCATCAATCAAAACACAATAAGGTTTTTCAGGAAGCTGCTGGATATAGCCAAAAATATCCGTCTGGTCTTCAATAGCTATAGCATTCCGCTTCATACCGATACGACTAGAAACGACACCAAAGCCGTCGCGGGTATCAACAGCTGAGGTCATGATAACTACGCTCTTGCCTTGTTCTTCGTAATTGTGGGCCACTTTCAAAATTTCAATGGTCTTGCCCGAATTCATCGTGCCATATTTGTAGTATAACTGAGCCATAATTTAAATCTTTGCTAATTCACTATCTCCATTTTTACTTCACATTATTTTACCATAATTCACTACTCTTTAAAACCTCATTTGTGATAAAATAATAATAACGAAATAAAGGAGGCAGAAAATATGCCATTTGTTAGAATTGATTTATTTGAAGGTCGTACTCTGGAGCAGAAAAAAGCTCTTGCTAAGGAAGTAACTGGAGCTGTTGTCAGAAATACTGGCGCACCTCAGTCTGCTGTCCATGTCATCATTAACGACATGCCAGAAGGAACCTACTTCCCACAAGGTGAAATGCGGGAAAAATAAAACAAAGCAGCTAGTTGTTTAATTAGCTGCTTTTCTTTTGAATGTTATGAAGCCGCCACTGAAAAAGAATGCCGCTCGTCACCAAGCTGGCAATGAGACCAATCCAATATCCATAAGGGCCTAAACTAGTATAGTAATCTAAGAAGAGTCCCAGGGGCAGCGAAACTCCCCAATAAGCAATCAAGCCCAAGAAAAATGGCACCTGAGTATCCTTGTAGCCCCGAAGAATGCCCTGCAAAGGAGCCGCAAAAGTATCTGCTAATTGGAAAAAGAGGCTGTAGGTCAGAAAAACAGATGTCATACGGATAAACTCGGTATCCGACCCATAGAGAGCAGCCACACGGTCGCGTAAGATATAGAGAAAGAGAAAGGTAAATCCAGCAATTCCCAAGGCCGTCAGCCGCCCGAGTTTACAGAATTTCTTAACATCGTCAGGACGATTGGCTCCAATTTCATAAGAAACGATAATAGACATTGAGGTTGAAATACTCATAGGAAAGGCATACATTAAGTTTGAAAAATTCATGGCCGCCTGATGACTGGCAATGATTAATGACGAAAACTTAGCCATGACTAAGCCAACAACCGAGAAAATCACAACTTCAGCAAAAAAGGTTCCGCCGATAGGCAGTCCAAGCCGAATGCCATCAATTAAGCCCTTTTTATCTAGCGGTCGAATCTTCCATAGCTCATAGGCTCGGATTTTTGGATGTTTGACTGCTACTAACAAGGATATGAGAAGCAAAACCCAATAAGCCAAAGAGGTCCCAAGTCCGGCTCCGGCTCCGCCCATTTCTGGAAAACCAAATGCTCCGTAGATTAGGGCATAATTAAAAGAGCCGTTCAAGGGCAAGAGTAAGAGCATGAGATACATGGAAAGCTTGGTCAACCCCAGAGCATCAAACAGAGAACGAATGGTGCTAAAGAGCAAAAGAGGAATAATACCAAGCGCCAGATACCAAAGATAGTTCTTAGCCACTTCTTCTACCAAAGGCTCTAGGCCAAGGTGAGACAAAACTAGAGGAGCGCCCACAAATACCAAGGCAAATAAAATTAGCGATAGCCCCAAAGAAAGATAAATAAACTGATAAAAATCAGAAGCAATCTTTTCTTTTTTCCCCTGCCCTAAATGGTGCCCGATTATGGGTACCAAGGCAGACATAATCCCTATCAACAGGTCGAAAAATGGAATCCAAAGACTAGTTGCCATAGAAACACCAGCCAGATGCAAGGTGTCATACTGACCAGTCATGGTCGTATCAACAAATGAAGCAGAAAAATTGGCCAGTTGGTAGATCAAAATTGGCAAAAAAATAGAAATAAAGAGCCGCATCCGCTGATTTAAATTATGAGTTTGGTGCATAGAAATCCCTCAAAAACTTTTCCTACCCAAGTAAAATCAATGAGCTTAGATTTTTTGGAATATCAACTATCTTTACTATACTATAAGCCAGACAGATAGTCAAAAGGAAAAGGAAATCATATATCTGCCTCAGCAAAGACAATCTGCCCCTTCTCAAATCCTGCGATACGCGCCAAAGAAAGGACACGATAGCCATCAGTTTCCAAAAGTTGACGGCCATCCTGAAATGATTTTTCAATGACAATGCCAACCGCTTCAACCTGCGCTCCTGCTTGCTCGATAATGGTAATCAAGCCCTTGGCTGCCTGACCATTAGCCAAAAAATCGTCGATAATCAGCACCTTATCATCAGAGTTGAGAAATTTCCCAGCAATCGAAACGGTCGAAGTCACTTGCTTGGTAAAAGAATAAACTTCGGCCGTCAAGATCCCTTCTGTCATCGTGATGTTTTTGGCCTTCTTAGCGAAAATCATTGGTAGACCCAGCGCCTCTGCTACATAGACAGCCGGAGCAATACCAGAAGCTTCAATAGTTACTACCTTGGTAATTCCTGCATCCTTTACTGCCTCCGCAAAGACCTGGCCAATCTCTTTCATCAATGAAAAATCAACCTGATGAGTCAGAAAAGAGTCAACTTTCAGGATATTTTCACCTAAGACTTGTCCATCTCTGAGAATTCGTTCTTCTAATGCTTTCATTTGTACTCCATTTCATAAGCTATCTTGACTCTAGTAAAAAAAGCACAGATATCCGTGCTTTTCGTTTACTCTTTTTCATTTTTATTCTCGGTCTTGTCTTCTTCTCCAGCGTGATTGACTGCTTTTTTGAATTCTGAAAACATTTTACCGATAGATTGCCCCAGTTCAGGCAGGCGCTTTGGTCCGAAAATAAGCAGGGCTCCCAGAACAATAATAATTACCCCAGGTACTCCGATGTCTTTTAAAAGTCCCATTAATTTCTCCTCGTTGATTTTCTTTGATAAATGATGCGACTAAGCAGAATGCTGACTTCATAGAGCAAAATCAAAGGCACTGTCATAGACAAGTCGCTGATAAAGTCGGCGGGTGTCAGGACAACAGCTAAAACCAGCAAAATGAAGTAAGCGTATCGTCTATATTTTACCAAAAATTTCGGATTGAGCAAACCGATAGAAGTCAGAAAGGACACAAGAACTGGCAACTCAAAGAGGCAAGCAATCGGAATAGTGGTATGAAAGACGAAACTAAGATAATTCTGCGCTGTCAGCCGAGTCTCAAAGAGGTCCTCACCTAGCGACAGCAAGACCTGCAAAATAGCCGGAGTCACAAAGTAAAAGCCAAAAGCCAGCCCCAGAACAAAACAGAGAAAGGTAGCCGGGATATAAGCGAAAACAGCCCGAGCTTCATTGGCCCGCAAAGCTGGTCGGACAAACTCCCAGACCTGATAAACAAGAAATGGCAAGGTTAGGGAAAAAGCGACCAGACTAGCCAGACTGATATAAATCCAAAGGATATCATCCGGCCCCAGCACCAGCAGCTTCTGCTCAAAATTACTGGTCAGCCATCGATAAATATCAGCCGAAAAAAGCAAGCTAACCAGAAAAACTACGAAGAAGCAAGCCAATACCGCTAGAAAACGCCGTCTGAACTCTGTCAAATGCTCAATAATAGTCTGCTCTTTTTTATCCATGCTGCTGCTCGCTTTTCTGATTTTTAAAGCTAACATAAATGACTAGCAGGATAAAGAGGGCCTGACTAACTACCACTTCTAGGCTTGGATAAATCCCCATCCAGTCCACTGTCACAAAACCATTGATTAAGTGAGTTGGTAGGATATTGGTCAGCTGAAGGGCATGGATGCTGACTCCCAGCATTTTAAAGGCCAAGGCATAGATGAGCCAAGTCAGCCAGAAGAAAATGCTGTGTGGCTTGAGAAGACCTGAAGCCTTGCTCATGATAAAGGCCAGCAAGACCAAGACCAGAACAGCCAAGCCGATTCCTAAAAGAAAATCAGTCATAGTGATGCGCGGCAGAATTCCCGCATAAAAGAGAATGGTCTCAGCTCCTTCACGAAAAACTGCCAGAAAGCTAAGAGCAAACATGGAAAGAAAACTGCCTGTGGCTGTTACAGCCTTCATTTGGCTTTCCATAAAGTCATTCCATTTCTCTATAGATGCCTTGCTGTGCAGCCAGATACCAACCAATATCATCATGGCGACAGCGAAAATTCCCACTGCACCTTCGATAATTTCACGATTGGATCCAGAAGCAACTGCCGGAAAAAGAAACTGCAGCAAAGCTGCAATCACAGCACTGGCTAGAACTCCACTCGCTGCCCCTGCATAAACCCATTTGAGTCCTTTTTTCATCTTGGAGGCTTTCAGAGTCGTTATCAAAGCCATGACAATCAAGAGCGCTTCTACACCCTCACGCAGCAAAATCAGCATAGCATCAAAGAAATGATAGGAAGCTGTCGTGTCAATCTGTGACAGCTCACTAATCAAAGATTCTAGCTGCTTTTTATACTTCTCTTCGCTACCCTTGACCATAATAACAGGCGTCTGACTCTCTACCTTGGTATAAAGCGAAGGATTATTGACACTGACATCTCCTTCTATCGTTGGCCAAATGGTAATGAACTCTTTCATCTTGGCAGCAGCCTTTTTATCATCTCCGCTTTGAAAGAGACTCAAGGCTTCCTCTAGGAGCTTAATTCCATCTTTCAGCGTCAGATTGCCAGCAGTTTCTTGGACTTTCTCTCCTTTGACAAAATTATCAATGGCGGTTTTCAAATCATCAAAAGAAGACTGAATCATGTCAAAGTCAGTAGGCTCCGTCTCAATGACGCTGCGCAGGAATGAAATAGCTGTTTCTACCTTGCCATAATGAGCTGTGCTTTTATCTCGCACCACGCTTTCATTGCTAGTCCAGGTGCTATTCATCTTCTTGTATGCTTCTCTTGTCGCTTCTAAATCCTTAGCTCTAATGGCTTTTTGTAGATTTTCAAATTTTGGCTCTAACTTACCGAGAAGCTTCTTTTTCTCAGCCTCTAAGTCGACTGGATTCTGCTCTTTTTCAAATTTCAATAGGGCAGAAGAGATTTGTGTCAGCTTCTCCTCCGTCACCTGACCCGATAAGTCTAATGCCTTGCTTACCTCTTGTCCCGCTGCAGAGTCGTGATTAGCCACCTTTTCAAAGTCAGTCTTGATCTCTCCGACTAGCTGCTTGGCTTTTTCCTGGTCTTTCTGCTTGACTGCAGTGCTGGCATCAGTAATTTTGACAAATAGACTGCTGTAGCTATCATCCGCTAAAACCGGCTTAGCCCAAAAGACCAGCAAGAGACCCAATATCAAGAGACTTTTATTCAAACAATTTTTGACCAAGGTATTCTCCTTTTTTCACTCCACCAAAGCAGGCAAACAAACCACTGCCAATATGTGTGACATATTCATTCATCTTATCTTGAGCGCCTAGATTAGTCAGAACTTTGACAAAGCTGTCAGGATCTTTCTGGAAGGAAAGAAAGAGTAAGCCTGTGTCGAACTGACCAGTACTTTCATCAATCCCATCCGAGTAAGAATAAGACCGGCGATATATGGGCTTATCAACCTCCTTGGCCAGGCGGACATGTGAATCCTCTGGCAGCAGGTCCAAGTCAACCTCGTCAAACTCGTCTTTCTTGCCAAAAGGCGCTCCGCTCTCTTTATAGCGTCCAAAAGTGTTTTCCTGCTCCTGCAGATTGGTCCGGTCCCAGGTCTCAAGGAACATCTGTATTCGGCGGACAGCCATATAAGAGCCGCCCTTCATCCAGTCCTTGCTGTCGCACCAAATAACCTTGTCAAAGTCTTTTTCCTTGGTCACATTGGCTGTGCCGTCCTTAAATCCAAAGAGATTACGAGGCGTTGACATCCGGTCTCCGATAGCAGCAAAGCCTGACTGACTCCACTTCATAGTGATGGCATTTCTCCCCTTGCGAACCAGATTGCGGACCGCATGAAAGGCTACTTGCTCATCATCTGCGCAGGCCTGGATGACAATATCGCCACCCGTATATTTTTCTTTAAGCTGCTCCTTTGGAAATGGCGGCAAATCCCGAAAAGCTTTCGGTCGTTTGTCTGACAAGCCCACTTTTTTCAGAAAAGAGGCTGAGACCCCAAAGGTCAAAGTCAGTCGATAAGGGTTGAGACCGACAGTTTCTCCAGTGTCTGTTGGCGGCAAAAGAGCATTGGAATTATCTTTTTTGACCAATTCTCCATCTACCAGCTTCTCGCTATAGGCTGTCCAGTCCTTGAAGAGCTGGATAATGGTCTCCCTATCTGTCGTATGCAAATCCAACACAACAAAGTAGATATTCTTCTGCATCGGAGTTGTGATACCCGCCTGATGCTCTCCATAAAAGCTGATTTCTTCCTCACCGTCAGCGAATTTCTTATCTTCCTTGGCCTGATTAGCGAAAAAAGCAGATGCACCAGAGACACCCAGTGCAAGACCAGCGCCTCCAATCCCTGCTTTTTTAAGAAATTCACGACGATCCATCTTTTTATTAAACCATTTTTCGTCGTTTGTCATATGATTACTCCCCGTTTAGAATGACTCCCATTTGTGAAAGAGGCTCACCCAGTTTGGTCACAGCTTCCGCCAGCTCTTTGGTGTCTTCCTTTGTCAATTCTGTATAGAGTTTGTAGTTTTCCGAGTCAGTCATGTGCTTGTCTAAGAGACCGTTGACGTTTTTAAACTCAAGTTCCAAGGTCTTGACGAGTTTCTCGTCCTTATCCTTAATCAATGGCTTAAAGAGCTCAAAAATCTTTTCTGCTCCTTCAATATTCGCACGGAAATCATAGAGATCTGTATGAGAGAATACTTCTTCCTCACCTGTAATCTTGCTGGTCGCCACTTCATTGAGCAAGTCAACAGCGCCTGTCAGCATCATATCTGGAGTCACTTCAACTGTTGCGATTTTAGCTTTTAGCTCCTTGATATCATTGACCAGCTGATCAGCATAGCTTTCAGTTCCTTTGGTCGTATTTTGTTCCCACATGATTTTTTCGATGCGGTGGAAACCAGACCAGCCTTCTTCGGTCTTGTTTTCATCCACATAGTCGACTAAGCGGAAGTCAATTTTAACATCTGATTCACCAAAGCTCTCAGCAATCGGCTCTGAGCGCTCATAGGCCATACGGATAAGCGGATATTGCTTTTTAGCCTCATCAAGCTTGCCTTCTTTAAGGGTGTCACGAAACTTCTCCGTATCTGTCAGGAGCTGATCGATTTGTCCTTGAACAAACGTTTTGTAATCCGCTGTCGCCTTGTCCAATTCTTTCTGATTGACAGCCGTTTGACTGCTGGATGCTTGACTGCTTGAGCCAGTCTTGTTTGAAGAATTGTTGGCTGCACAGCCAGTCAGTAAAATTGCCGTTGAAAATAGGACGATGCCAAGTTTTTTCATGGTGACTCCTTTGTTTTCTCTCCTAGATAGAGATTATTTCCTGTAAATTATACCAGTTTTTCTCTTATATTTCAAGAAATTGTCTGACAATTTAATCAAAAACTCTATATTAAGACCATTAAAGCAGCTCTTCTTTAACTTTCCCGATTTCCGTCTTTTTCAGCACCAAGTAAATCGTATCTCCCAGATAGAGGCGCGTGCTACCATTGACCGTTTGAGTCTTGCCCTTGTGGACATTCATGGTAATCAAGACCCCATCAGGCAAGTTTAGCTCATGCACCTGCCGACCAGCAATCTTTTCAGAAACAGGGATTTCAATTAAAGTTGTATCTCCCTGGTCCTCGATACTGTCTGGTAACATTTTTTCCAGCATGGCTTCATAGACTGGCGCTCCTTTAAGCAAATCCATGATAATGTAAGCAGTCAGAGTGACCAGTCCCAACGGCATGAGATTACGGATGTCGCCGACCATCTCTGTGACCAGAATCATAGCTGTCAGAGGAGCCTTGGAAATGGCGCCAAAATAACCACTCATGCCTAGGATAATGAAAATCGGAAATTGCTCCTGAGAAATCAAACCTAGCTGCAGACAGACTGCCCCCATTGCTCCGCCCAGAAGTGAACCCAGAGCCAGGATAGGCAGAAAAATGCCACCTGGCAAGCCGCTTCCGTAACTCAGCATGCTCCAGACAAAACGCAGAACAAAAAATAAGAGCAAGGTTCCCACAGTATAATGACTAGCGGTCAAAGATAAAATCAACTGATTGCCCCCGCCCAGCAAGTGAGGCAGGAAATAACCAATCGGAATAATCAAGGCAAAGGCCAGAATAGGATAATAGGCTTCTGAAATTCGAAACAAGCGACCCAAAAACTGATAAACCAGCTGAATGTTCAAAATGACTTTTTCATAAATATAGCCTGACAAGCCCAGCAGCAAACCCATGACCAGATAGATCCAATACTGCTCCAGCCTCATGACCGGGATATTATCTGGCATGTCCAGCACTGGCGTCAGTCCAAACATGGAGAGTGAGACAAAGTTAGCAACTAGACTGGCTGCCAGCGTAGAAACCCAGAAAAAGCGTGAAAAATGACGGTAAACTTCTTCTACTACGAAAAGCAGGCCTGCGATTGGTGCATTAAAAGCTGCCGCTAAGCCTGCTGCTGCACCGCTAGCAATGAGCGCTCTCTCCTCAGCGGCACTCAAATTCAGAAATTTAGAGACGCCTTTGCCGCTCATAGCACCCAACTGAATACTTGGTCCTTCTCGACCTAACATCAGACCGCTTGAAATGGCTAAAATCCCCAATACAAACTTCTTCCAGAGAACACCCCACCAAGAAAGCGACATCAGACCTTTCAGCTCTGCTTCAACCTGTGGAATCCCTGAACCCTTGATATTTTTCTCTGACTTTACCAAGCGAGCATTGAGCAAGACGATGAAAGCATAAAGGAACACCAAGGCCAGTAACCAAAGAATAGACTGCTGACTACTATGGTAGACATCCTGCACTAAATGAAAGATTTTTTCAATCAGAAAGAGAAAAACGCCCACCACCAGTCCAGCAAAAATCCCAACTAAGACACCACGCAAAACCTGGGAAATAATCGAATGAGTTGCGAAATTAAATTCTCTCTTGATGTCGTCCTCACGTGAGCTAACCTCTTTTGCCATTCCCAATCTCCTCTAAATAGTTACTTTACCACTATTCTAGCACAAAGCAGGCCTGATAAACAGATGAAATATAAATTTCTTCTTTCAGTTTTCTTTTTAAAGGCTCTACAAAAAAGTCTGGAAATTATTCCAGACTCATTTTCTTATTTTGCTTTCAAAGCTGCTTGAGTAATGTAGTTGTATGGTTTGTTGAAGTGTGGCAGGAAGAAGAGATCCAACAAGGCCAATTTATCAATTGTAACCTTTTCCTGAATGGCCAATGAGAACATGTGAATCCCCATAGACATATCTTCTCTAGAAACCATCTGAGCTCCAAGAACTACACGTGTATCCTTATCATAGACAATCTTAATCGTAACATCATGATGCTCAACCTTTTCAAGGAAAGTTGGTTTTTGAGTATCTTTAAACTCAACTACAGCTGGGCTGTAACCAAAGCGTTTTGCTTTTTCTTCAGTTAGACCAGTTGAAACCATCTTCAGACCAAAGATTTCGATACCGTTAGAACCTTGAACACCATTAGACTCCAATTCATGACCGCAAGCATTATGAGCTGCTACGATACCAGAGCGCAGGGCGTTAGAAGCCAAAGCGATGTAATTTGTATCATTGATAGAGTTATCGTAGACAGTCGCACAGTCACCGATTGCATAAACATCTTTGATGCTAGTTTCTTGCTTCTTATCCACTAAGAAAGCACCATTGCGGAATGTTTCCAACTTGCCAGCGCCAAGACCAGTGTTTGGTCGGAAACCAACCGCCAGAACAACCATATCTACATCATAGCTAGCCTTATCCGTTACAATGCGTTCTACCTTGTTTTCACCTTCAATAGCTTGAACAGTTTGACCGAAGGCTAATTGAACACCGTTATCTTCAAGATTTTGGCGCATCATTTCAGACAAGTCATGGTCATAATAACCTGCCAAGCAAGTATCCACAACATCAATCAGAATCACTTCTTTACCAAGGCGTTTGAAGGCTTCTGCTAACTCAACCCCAATGTAACCAGCTCCTACTACTGCCACACGTTCGATATGTTTGCTCTTGTCTTGCAATTTCTCAATAACATCTGCAGCGTTTTGATATAATTTAACAAACTGCAGATTTTCCAAGGTTGACTTAAATTCCCGACTGTTAGGATCCATTTCAGCACCTTTAATCGGAGGCAGAATTGGCTGAGAACCTGTTGCCAAAATCAATTTGTCATATGACTCTACATGCTCTTTACCGTCTACAATAGCTGTAACTTTTTTCGCATCATAATCAATTGACTCAACTGGTGAATTCATATAAACTTTTGCGCCTTTTGCTTCAAAAGTTTCTTTATCTGCATAAAAAAGTCCATCTGGCTTGCTGATTTGCTGTCCAATCCAAAGGGCCATTCCGCATGCCAAGAATGAAATGTTTGAGTTTTGGTCAAAAATAACTACTTCGTTTTCTGCACCATAATTGTCCAACATTGTATTAATACACGCTGTACCTGCGTGGTTTGCACCAACTACAACGATTTTACTCATAAGAATAGTCCTACCTTAATTTATAATTTACTAGAACAGTATATCATCTCCTGTGAGCGTTTACAAGAAATTTGCTCGAGATTTTCAAAAATTCTTATACAGCCTAAAAAGCTATACCACCGCTGTCTCATCGCTTCGAAAATACAGCTTTATGCGAAAGTTAATTTTCTGAAAATATAACAATTTTAAGATTGTGAAACCGGTATCTTTTTGATATAATAAGGTTAGAGAGGTTAATTTTAGAAAGGTTGTGATAATGTGGACTTTGCTTCTCGCTCACTCCATTTGATGGGGAGTACGATTTGCATATCTCTCTGTCATGAGCGAGCGGAAATACTCTTAGATGAGGCGGTTCAACTGCTTCATCTCTATAAAAATCGCTTCAGTGCCAATGATGAAGACTCTGAACTTATGACTATCAACCATTTGGCAGGAATTGAAAGCGTATCAGTTCATCCCGAGCTTTTTGAACTGATTGAGCTGGGAAAATATCACAGCCTAGTAGAAGGCAGCCACTTAAATATCACGATTGGCCCTCTCGTCCAGACCTGGCGGATAGGATTTTCAGACGCCCGTCTCCCAAGCAGGGAGGAGATTCAGCAAGCTCTAAGTCTGACCGACCCAAACTTGCTTGAGTTGAAGCCAGAAGATTGTAGTGTCTTTTTGACTAAGAAAGGCATGAAGCTGGATTTAGGTGCCTTGGCTAAAGGCTATATCGCTGATAAGATTAAAGACTATTTGATGGGTCAGGGAGTGACCTCTGCTCTTATCAATCTCGGTGGCAATGTACTAACCATTGGGCAAAATGCAGTCAGCCGGCGCGCCTGGCGAATTGGCATCCAAAATCCCAAGCAGCCTCGCGGCAATCATTCAGCTATACTAGCTGTCACTAATCAGTCAGTGGTCACATCAGGAATCTACGAGCGAACTCTTACAGTTGAAGGACAGAACTACCATCACATTCTGGATCGCAAAACAGGCTATCCTATCGAAAATCAATTGTCTAGTCTGACCATTGTTTCAGACAAGTCGGTAGATGGCGAAATCTGGACAACTCGTCTATTTGGTGAAAGTCCGACATCAATTCTGTCTCAGATTGAACAGCAAGCAGGGATTGAAGCCTTGATTATCACCCAGGACAGTCAGCTCTTCTGTAGCTCAGGTCTTTTAGAGCAGCTAATTCCTGCTTCTTAATTCTCAAAAGTGATGAATTTGCTGCCTCACTAAGCGGTACTTCTATCGCTCTAGCTTTTATAACTAATGCCCATTTAAAAACGCCCTCTCTTTCTTCTGGTTTTTACCTGCCTCAAGAAAAATAAATGCACTTACGAGGGATTTGTATCTTCATTTCAGAAAGGAAATTTTATGTTAAAACTTATTGCAATTGTTGGAACAAATTCTAAACGTTCTACAAACCGGCAACTTCTTCAATATATGTCTAAGCACTTTGCTGACAAGGCTGAAATCGAGCTGGTAGAGATTAAAGATATCCCAATGTTTAATAAACCTGCAGACAGAAATGTGCCTGAATTGGTATCAGAAATTGCCGAAAAAATCGATGCAGCAGACGGGGTACTCATTGGAACACCTGAGTACGACCACTCTATTCCAGCTGTACTCATGAATGCTCTGGCTTGGCTTTCTTATGGTATCTATCCATTGCTGAACAAGCCAGTCATGATCACTGGTGCTTCTTATGGTACACTTGGCTCCTCTCGTGCCCAGCTGCAGCTCCGTCAAATTTTGAACGCTCCAGAAATCAAGGCAAATGTACTTCCAGATGAGTTCTTACTCTCACATTCTCTTCAAGCTTTTGACCCAAGCGGAGATTTGGTGGATCTTGATGTTGTCAAAAAATTGGATGCTATCTTTGATGACTTCCGTATCTTTGTCAAAATCACTGAAAAATTGCGCAACGCTCAAGAATTGCTTCGCAAAGATGCTGAAGAATTTAACTGGGAAAAATTGTAAGATAGGAGACCGAAAGAATGAAATTTGTTGGAATTGTAGGATCAAACTACGAACAATCGTATAATCGAAAATTATTGGAATTCATCCGCCGTCAGTTCAAAATTAAATTTGAATTGGAAGTCTTAGAAATCGATGAAGTCCCAATGTTTAACCAAGATGAAAAATGGGATGAAAGTTTCCAATTGCGGTATTTGTATAACAAAATCACACGTGCAGACGGTGTCATTATCGCAACCCCTGAGCACAATCATACTATCAGCGCTCCTTTGAAGAGTGTCTTAGAATGGCTCTCTTACGAGGTTCATCCTTTCGAAAACAAGCCTGTCATGATCGTCGGTGCTTCTTACTATGACCAAGGAACTTCTCGTGCTCAAGTTCACCTGCGTAAAATCCTAGACGCCCCTGGTGTCAATGCTTACACTCTTCCAGGCAATGAGTTCTTGCTGGGCAAAGCCAAGGAAGCTTTTGACAATGATGGTAATATCACCAACGAAGGAACGGTGAATTTCCTTGAAACATGCTTAGATAACTTTATCAAATATGTAGAGGTCGTTTCAAAATTGAAAAAACCAAAACCAATTGAACCTGAAGACTTAGACTGCGGAAAACCAATCGCTACGACAATTACAGAAGTTGATCCAGATGATCCAGAATGGGTGGAAAAAGTCGCTGAAATCACTGGCGCTGTTTCAGGAGATACTTATGTCAAACTTGACCATGGTATCTTGACCGTTAACCAGATTGATATGTTCTTGAAAGCTATGCCATTTGAATTGACATACGCTGACGATAACAACCAATTCCTTTACTACAACAACGCCCACCAAGATCCAGATACTATGTTTGCTAAACGTGTGCCACCTCAATCAGGTAGCCGCATGTCAACCGTTCATGGTTCTCTTCCACCAGCTCGGATGAAAAATGTAGAGTGGGTTATCGGAACACTTCGCAACGGAAACCAAGAATACGTACGTACAATCGTCCCAGGTTCACCTGCAGGCGTTATCAATACCCACAACTACCAAGCTATGTACTATCCTGACGGATCATACGCAGGTATCAATGAAATCGTCTTTAATTTCCAACCATGGCTCGACTGGTACTTAAAAGAAACTGGTCAACGTTTGGTTGGAGGCAGCGGACCATTTGCTCCTGCCGGAGGTCATGGAGACGCAGACGCTACTTCTGGTGCTTCTGATGCCGGAGGTGATGGCGATGGAGGTCACGGAGGCGGAGGAGCCGATGCGACATCAGGTGCTAGCGCTTAATTACCTTACAAACTAAAAAGAATGGATCATAAGTCCATTCTTTTTCGCTTTATTTCATTTCTTTAAAAGCTGCTTCTGCATCAGCATTACTGATAGCACCAAACTGAATTTTACCGATTTTCCCTTGACTGTCAATGAGAATTTCAGTTGGGATGCTACGAATTTGATAGGCTTGGAAAATTTCTCCTGAAGTGTCAAATAGAACTGGTACATCTTTATAACCTTGTTCTTGAAACCATTTTGGAAATTCCTCGACTGATTTCTCTCCTTGGAGACCTGGTGCTACAACTGTCAAGATTTCAAAATCACGATCTGTTTTACCAGCCAATTCAACCAATTCTGGCATACTCTTCTTACAAGGTCCACACCAAGAAGCCCAGAATTTTAGATAAACCTTCTTGCCTTTATAGTCAGAAAGTTTGACAGTTTTTCCATCCATAGACTGCAGAGTAAAGTCGGGAGCCTCTTGACCGACAGCTGCTTGGGTGACTGTACTTGTCTGAGCGGTCTCACTAGACGAGCTGCTGGCTGTGGGCATAGTCATAGGCTTCTCTTCCTGTTCCGAACAGGCTGCCAAAAAGGCCACAACTGACACAGTTGCTAATAATGTAACGATTTTTTTCATATTTCTTTCTCCTTTTATCCAAAAAGTCCAGACAGGGCGTTGAGCTGTCCTAGCATCAGCAGAATTCCCATCAGAATAATCAGGGCTCCGCCGATTTTCTTCATCAGGCCCATATAAGGATTGATTTTATTAAAATACTGCATAACAAAGCTAGATGCCAAAGCTAAGATTAAGAAAGGCAGGGCCATTCCTAAGGTGTAAATCAAGGTCAAAATTGCTCCCTGAAAAGCACCATTCCCACCTGAAGCTGCTAAGGCTAAGACTGAGCTGAGAATCGGACCGATGCAAGGAGTCCAACCAAAGCTAAAGGTAATCCCCAGTAAGAATGCAGACCAAAAATGATGTTTCTGACCGTTCTTTTTGAAAGTCAAACTCTTTTGAATCTGTAATTGGCGAATGTTAATAAGCTCCATCTGATGCAGACCTAGCAGAATAATGAGACCACCCATCACATAACGAAAGGTCGGACTGTAAATAATAGTTCCTAAAAATCCAGCCCCAAAGCCTAGCAAAAAGAAGACCGTCGAGATGCCCGCAATGAAAAAGAGTGTCCTAACCATACCCTGCCAAGCAAGCTCTCGACCAAATACTTTCAGGGTCTTGACCTCCTTGTCATCCAACAAAATACCAATATAAACCGGCAATAATGGAAAGATACAAGGGGAAAAGAAGGACAAAATACCAGCTAAAAAAACTGAAACAAAAAATAAAGGTGACTCCATATACTCTCCTCTAACTCCTTACCTAGAATATTCATTCACTTATTATTATAAATGAATCTTATAGATTTTTCACAAATCCGCTACGGTAATTTTCTGGTAAACATAATGTAGCTCGGAAAAGAGAAAAATTCGCTTGATGAACAGCAAAATCAGTACTCTTTTTCAAACAGTAAAAAGCCGGAGAAAATTCTACCGGCTTGAATATTTTAAAACTTAATAGACCTAATCATCTGTAACTAGCGGCAAATAAAGACTAATCTGGGTAAATTTATCTGGTTCAGAATCGATTTCCATATGGTAGTCGTCCCCGAACTGCAATCTTAAGCGTTGATCAACATTTTTCAGACCGACACCACCTAAGCGAAGGAAAGTCGCATCCATAGAGGCTTTGACATCAAAGCCACGGCCGTTATCATAGATAGACAATATCAGCTGTCTTTCTTCTGCTGCTGACGTCACCCGAATCACGCCTTGTCGGTCAATTTCCTTGATGCCATGGTAGATGGCATTTTCGACCAAAGGCTGAAGTACCAGCTTGGGCAGTTTATAATCAGCTATGGATTCATCCTCTTCAATCTCATATTGGAGCTTGTCACCATAGCGCTGCTTCTGGATAAAGAGATACTGACGAACGTGATCAATCTCATCTTTGAGAGCAATCTGTTCGTGTCCTTGATTGAGCGCCAAACGGAAATACTGAGCGAGTGACTTTGTTACCTCAACAACACGTTTGCTGTCATTAAACTCAGCCATCCAGACAATAGTATCCAAGGTATTATAAAGGAAATGGGGATTGATTTGAGCTGAGAGAGCTCGAAGCTCATAGCGTCGGACATTTTGTTCTTCAGTCTTGACAGCTTCCATTAGTTGTTCAATTTGGTCCAGCATTTTATTGAACTGCTGAGCCAAGTCAACCAACTCTGGAGAACCTTTAGCTTCCGCTCGCAGATTTGAGTCACCTGCCCCAATCTTCAGAATGACTGCTTGTAGATTCTGGAGAGGCTTAATCCACAAACGCAGGACAAACCAAATACCAATCAAGCACAGCAGGAGTGCTAAAACGCCCATTCCCACAAAAGAATAAAGCATTTGTGACTGAAGCATCTGTAATTGCTCCAATGAGGCAACGCCAATTAAAGTCCAGTCACTATCTGGAATATCAATCTGGTAGACAAAAGCCTGTTTCTGATCTGCGTAACCTTCCTTGACCGAGATATAGGACTGCATAGCTTTCATTTCCTGACTGGAGGAGTAAACACTTTTCTTAGGATGATAGACAAATTCATGCTGGCTATTGACAATAAAGCTAAAGCCCTTCTTTCCTAGCTGAAGCCGATCCAGATAGGCTTTGAGACTCTTATAGCCGATATCCAGACGCAAAACACCGAGATTCTGTCCTGCTTCATCCACTACTTCCTGAGTGACAGAAACAACCCACTTCTCCTTCTCAGATGACAGAGATTCTTTCCGAGCAGGTGTCAAGACAGGCATGGCTCTGGTATGGACAGCTTCCTGATACCATTTTTCATTCATCATATCAGAAGATGTCTGCATGCTGATTTGCGAATCTGTCGAGACCACGCGTCCGTCCTTGGTAACCAATACTGCCGACACCAAATCCGGATCAGTCTCAATGATGGTTTTCATCAAAGCCTGAACTGACGTTTCGCTGCTTTCTTGATTCTGAGCAAACTTACGAATCATTTCTTCCTTGCTCAGTGTGGAGGTGGTTTGTTTTAATTTCTGCAAATAGGAAGCAATGAACTGCCCGCTTTGCTCCATGCTATTGCGCGTCGTCCGCTCTGTCAGCTGCCGAATAGTTCCCGAGCTAGTCTGATAGTAAAGACTCCCAACAAATCCCAAGAGGAAAAGAATCAGCAGAAAAATATAGACAATCAACTGGATAAGAAGCGGATATCGTTTCATTTCTCCTCTCCTTTTTTAAACTGCCTAGGTGTCAACCCAACCACCTGCTTGAAGCGCTGAGAAAAATAGTTCATATCTTCAAAACCTACCTGCTCTGCTATTTCATAAATCTTCAAATCTGTAGTCAGGAGTAAGAGTTTTGCTTTTTTCATCCGCGCTTGAATCAGATAATCCTGAAAGGGCAAGCCTAATTCTTTTTTGATAAGAACACTTAGGTAGGACGGACTAAAACCCAATTGAAAAGCCAAACTTTTCAGGCTTAACTCTGAATCAGCAAGACGCGCATGAATAGCCTCTTCCAACTCAGAGCGCTGCCCCTGATCAACCAAGTTTTGAATTTGGGCTTTTCTACGTTCCTTATCAAGTTTGGTCTGCACCTTGGCCAACATCTCCTCAACATCATCCTTGGAAAAGGGCTTGAGAAGATAGTCATCTGCACCTAGCTTAATAGCCATCCGAGCATAGTCAAAATCATCATAGCCCGTCAGAAAAACGATATGGCACTTAGGAGCCTGGTCCCTGACTAGCTTGGCCAGTTCGAGGCCGTTCATCTGTGGCATGTTGATGTCGGTCAGCAGGATATCAGCAGGATTTTCCTGAAATTTCTGCCAAGCTTCTCTTCCATTTTCAGCCTGGGCAATGACTTGCATGCCAAACTGTTCATAGTCTACCAAGGACGCAATCCCCTGTCTTACCAGATACTCATCCTCTACAATCATAATTGAATACACCAGATTCAACTCCTTATTTTTACTGGATTTATTATAGCAAATTTTCAATCAAAATGCTCTTAAACATAATCCAAAAGATAACCGTAGCCCTTCTCCTCCATTTCAGCTTTGGGAATGAACTTGATTGACAAACTATTAATACAATAGCGTAAGCCGCCCTTGTCCTTAGGACCGTCTGTGAAAACATGGCCCAGATGTGAATTTCCAACCCGACTGCGAACTTCTGTTCGAGTCATATTGAAGCTCTTATCTTCTTTGTAAGTCGCAACATCTGGACTGATAGGACGTGTGAAACTCGGCCAACCGCAGCCTGAGTCAAACTTATCCTTTGATGAAAAGAGTGGCTCGCCTGTCACCACATCCACATAGATACCAGCATCGAACTTATCCCAGTAGCGGTTAGAAAAGGCCCGCTCTGTGTCATTCTTTTGTGTGACTGCGTATTCTTCAGGAGAGAGCTTAGCCTTAATCTCTTCATCGCTAGGCTTAGGATAGCGACTAGCTTCAATAACAGGGTAGGCAGCTTGATTGACATCGATATGGCAATATCCATTAGGATTCTTTTTTAGGTAATCCTGATGATAATCTTCTGCCTTGATAAAGTTTTTTAGAGCTTCTTTTTCGACGGCCAAAGGCTTATCATATTTCTTAGCAACCTCATCAAAGACCTGGTTAATAGTCTCAAGATCAGCTTCATCCTTATAATAAACACCTGTCCGGTACTGAGTACCCTGATCATTTCCCTGCTTGTTTTTAGAAGTTGGATCAATGATGCGGAAATAATGCAGCAGAATTTCTTTGAGAGAGATTTTTTTGGCATTGTAAGTAATGTGAACAGTCTCAGCGTGACCAGTTTGAGAGACCAATTCATACTTGGTCGTGTCGCCCTTACCATTTGCATAGCCGGACTCAGCATCAATGACACCCGGCACGCGAGAAAAGTACTCTTCTACTCCCCAGAAACAGCCGCCTGCCAGATAAATCTCCCGCTTATCTTCTTCCTTGACATCTTCTTGCTTTTGTTGGGATACAGCTTCTGTCTTGCTCATAGAGGCTTTCTTGATCTGCTCAGGAGAAGATTGCTTACCATTACCCACAATCACATAGACCAGTCCAAAGCAGACAAGCAAGCCAAGCAGAACCAGAAGAATCTTCCATTTTCCTTCCATGCTAACTTCTCCTTTCTATTTGATTTCTTTTAGTGTTTTCTCAATATCTTCCTTGCTCATATAGCCAATATGCGTCTTGGCAAGAGAACCATCACTGCCTACGAAAAGAGCAGATGGATAGGATCGAATACCATATTCTTTCAGCAATTCTCCCTTGGTGTCCATGAGAACTGGGAAGTCTTTGTAATCCAAAGACTTGTACCATTCCTTGAAATCATCAGCAGACTTTTCTCCATTAAAAGTCGGAGACACAACAGACAGGACAACATAATCTTTTCCTGACTGCTCCTTAGCCAAATCATTAGTATCACCAAGAGTGGATAGACAGATAGAGCACCAAGAAGCCCAAAACTTTAGGTATACTTTCTTGCCTTTGAAATCAGACAGCTTGTAGGTCTTGCCGTCCACTCCTTGCAGACTAAAGTCCTTGGCCATCTTGGTAGATTGCCCAGAATCTGCTTTTGTTTGCATATTGCTTTTATCACTTTTAGAAATTTCCGAGTTCATTTTCTGATTTGAACAGGCCCCCAATAAGCCGATACAAAGCAGACTGACAGTCAATATTGATAACTTCTTCATCGTTTTCTTTCCTTTCAAAATAAGGAGAAAGCCGACAAAACTGACGACTTTCTTTCCTATGGTGGAATTCTTATTTGTCAGATGACATTTCGGATGAATCTTTCATGTCATCCTTCATGCTCGAATCGCTTGATTTCATATCATCTTTCATGTCAGACTTACTGTCGGACATCATAGAAGAGTCCTTCATGTCATCCTTTTTCATTTTATCATCAGACATGCTGGAGTCTTTCATATCCTCTTTCTTCATGTCGTCTTTTTTCATGTCCTCTTTCTTCATCATGCTGCTGTCATCCGTCTTCTTCATATCAGAATCTGACTTTTGATTAGAGCAGGCAGCTAGGACAAAGATACTAAGTGCAGCGATTGTAAGTGTAGTGATTTTTTTCATGATGTGTCTCCTTTAATTATATAATTTTTATCCAAATAATGATGCTAAAGCGTTTAGATTTCCAAGCATCAGCAAAATTCCCATGAGAATGATGAGTGCTCCGCCGATTTTCTTAAGCGTTCCCATATAAGGTTTGAGTTTTGCAAAGCGCTTTACTACCCAGCCGGAAGCCAAAGCCATAGCTAGAAAAGGAAGGGCTAATCCAAATGTATAAACCAACATCAGCAAGCCTCCCTGAAGAGCGCCGTTACCTCCAGAAGCTGCAATTGCTAAAACAGAACTCAGAACAGGTCCCACACAGGGCGTCCAACCAAAGCTAAAGGTAATCCCCAAGAGAAAAGCGTTAAGAAAGTCACTTCTTTTACTATTCTTTTTAAGTTGGATGCTCTTTTGCTTTTGCAGCTGCTGGATATTAATGATTCCCATCTGATGGATTCCCAGTAGAATGACAATCCCACCAAGAACGTAGCGAAACCAAGGGGCATAGAGGACTTGCCCCAAAGCACCAGCTCCATAGCCCAAAACTAAGAATACAGTTGATAAGCCAGCTATAAAGCAGAGAGTCTTAGCTAGACCATACCAGGAAATATCTTTTCCCATAAACCGAACCGTTTTCGGCTGATCCGAATCCAGCAAAATCCCCACATAGACTGGCATAAGTGGTAAAATACAGGGCGAGAAAAAAGATAGAATCCCCGCCAGAAAAACAGAAATAAAGAACAAAAAACTTGTTGCCATTTCAAAAACCTCTCTATCAATTTCTGACTCTAGTATAAAATAAAAATCCCCCTAAAAATAGGGAGATAGATTTGAAAAAACTTGAATTTGATGTTATCTTTGCTAAATCAGGCGTTAAAAATGTTTATCACTTATTGTGGATTTATGTTAAGTTGAGAGTAAATGTAAAAGTGCTTCCTAGGCCATACTGGCTTTCGACCGTTATTTCCCCACCCAGCTGATGAGCCAACTCACGTGCAATAGCAAGGCCCAGACCATGCCCACCTGTCTTCATATTTCGAGAAGTTTCCACACGGTAAAGGCGTTTAAAAATCTTATCCAAATTCTCAGGAGAAATACCCCGTCCCTCATCCTTCACACTGATTGTCAAGATTTGCTCAGTTAACTGAGCCACGATCTCAATTTTAGTCCCAGGGTCGGAGTATTTAAAGGCATTATTTAGCAAGTTGAGCAAAATACGGGAAAGTTTATCGTAATGGCTCTTAATTTTCGCTGACTCGGGAGACACTTGAATGTAGATATCCCGCTCCTCCCGCTCAATCAATAGTTGAAATTCACTCATGACCTCAATCAATAGCTGGTCTAGAAAGACTATTTCAGCTTCTCCATCTGATTCTATTTGAGGCTGGGCATTAAGAGTCAAAATATCCAATTCTTCCACCAATTTATTCAAACGCTCTGTCTGACGGCTAATCGTGGTCAAGTAATGAATCTGCTCCTCTTCTTCAATCACTCCATCTAAAATCCCCTCCACAGTCGCCTGAATAGAGGTAATGGGAGTTTTAATATCGTGAGAAAGCTGGGCAATCATCATTCCTTTTTCTCGTTCACTTTCATCAAGCGACTCAAACGTTTCTTGCAAATTATGCGACATATCGTTAAAAGCCTGACCCAACTCTTGAAATTCGATAGGGCCCTTGGAGTCAATCTCTGTACTAAAATCCTTGTCAGCTATATTCTGAGCCTGTTTTTTCAAATGCCAAAGGGAAGAAAATACTGGCGATAAAAGAAAGAGACTGACTGCCGCTCCTATAAAACTAGCAATCAATGTCATTCCAACTAGGAAATAAATCTCGCTTTTTACAATCAACATTCGCTGGACTGCCCAGAAAACGAGTAAAATCGTTAGTAGGCTAGAAATTAGGTACCCTACTAGAATGTAACTTTTTAATTTCATTTTCCACCTCGTGATCTTTCCATTTTATACCCAAGACCCCAGACAGTTTTGATGGCAGGAGTGTTTGAACTGGCATACTTGGTCAATTCCTGTCTCAGAGCATGGATATGAACATTAAGTGTATTGGTATCATCTACGAAGTCTTCCTGCCACACCTTCTCGTAAAGCTCCGTCTTTGAAAAAACTCTCTCAGGATTACTAGCTAAAATCCAAAGCAGTTCAAAGGACTTCACTGTTAATTCCAACAAACACTCCCCGATACGAGCCTCATGAACCACATGATTCATCATCAAGTCACCGAGCTCAATTTGTTCGATCTCACCTCCACGATGAAGTCGGCGCAAAATATTATTGACTCTTAGAACTAGCTCGCGTGGACTAAAAGGTTTGGCTATAAAATCATCTGCTCCTAAGCTCAACCCGTAAATTTTGTCTTGCTCGCTGGTCTTAGCCGTTGTAAAAAGAAAAGGTTGATCAGGTACTATATACTGAACCTCACTGATAAAGTCATAGCCGTCCATATTTGGCATCATAATATCCGTGATGATCAGGTCAACAGATTTCTTTCGGAAAAGATCTAACCCCTCCACGCCATCTCGAGCCACTAAAACATGGTAGCCATCCTGCATAAGATAGCGCTTTTGAATATCTAGAATATCCATCTCATCATCAACGAGTAAAATTGTCTTTCCCATTTGCCAATCTCCTGATAAAAACAGTGTTATACTGGCTTTAGTATAACACTATTTTTAGTAATTTTTAAATGATTTGAACCTTAATCTTTTTGTTTTTCTTTCAAACCTAGAAGGCTAAGAATTCCTGCCAAGGCTAGCCCGAAGAAACCAATTGTTGCTGTAGAAGTCTGGGCTTCACCAGTTTTTGGTAACGAAGGCTTATCATTTTTTTTCACCATATCTGCCATCGGATTAGAAGTGGGATGTTTCTCCTTCAGATCAGCTGTATGGTGATCCACTTCTTTCATACCCTTAGCTGTACTCATAGAATCTGTTGTAGAAGGTTTCACATTCATTTGTTCTTGTTGATATGGTTGTGCAGACATTTCTTTTCCATACAGCCGAATTATTACTTGGCGAGTTGCGATAAGATTAGTCAAATCTGGTTTACCATCTTTAGCACCATAGACTTTGACAGTCGCTTGGTAATCATGAGTGCCATTAATACGAAGTTGGTCAAGAAGGGCTTGCCCGTCTTTACCTGTAGTATTGCCGTTCAAATCCACTTCGTAGAAGTATTGACCTTTTGCCAAGCCTTCAAGCGGCAATAGAGCAGGATTTTTAGCCGAACCATTATCTGACCATGGGGCTTTGTCTGAGGCTTTTAACAAGAGGCGAGTCAACATACCATCTCCACCGAAAGCTTCATACGGAATAACTTGATTAACACCTGCCAAGAATGGACCAGGAACGTTTGCTTTTTCTAAATAGCTGGCCGGAACGTCTACTGAGTCCTTGGTATTTTCTTCGACTCCTTTTCTAACTTCATCTGGAGTCTTTACCGATTGAGAAGTAGCCGCTTCACGATCTTGGTTTGAAACTTCAACAAGAGTTGCCTCCGGTTTAGCTTCTTCTTTTTGATTGCTAACTTCTGCCATAGTCTGTTCTTCTTTTGGTTTTACCATTTCTTCCTTAGGAGATAGGCTAGACTTATCTAGAGAAATAGTTTCATCAACCTCTTCCTTAGGAGCTGACTGATTTGCAGGTAGAGCCGAATCCATTTCTTCTTTTAAAACTGTCTCTGGCAACTTATTCTTTTCTAATAATGACGAATCTTCTTGAAGAACTTTAGTAGGAGTTGAGGTGAGATCATCTGCATGTACGGTATTTGTTTGACCAACTAGCAAAAAGAAACCACTGGCAACAACAACGGAAGCCACACCCACGCTTAAACGACGAATTGACCAGCGGGTATATTTTTGATTTGAATTGAATTTCATAAGATTCTCCTTTAGGTTTGTTTTTTTATGACTTTAGTATAATCTCCTGAGATTAAAAATGGTTAAGAAAAAGTTAAAATTTTTCTTAAATCTATCTTATAAAATGATTATATTGTCCTATTGCTCATAAAAAAACAGCTTGAATTTCTTCGCTATAAATTCCCTACTATAATTGACAATGAGTCAAAAAAATCCACCACATTGTGGCGGATGTTATCTATTAGCTCTCCATCTCAAAACGCTCACTCTTCTGCTTGTTTGGCAAAAAGAGAGAAAGTAGAATTCCAACTAGAGCTGGCACCAACCAAAGCAATGAAGCCTGAGCAAATGGAAGGGCATTTACCTTATCACTTACCCAAGCGATATGGAACTGCTGCCCAAGAATACCCGCAAAGGAAATCAGAGTCACTGCTGCCACCGTCAATTGCATACCGATTTTGGACAGTGGCAAGAATTTATTGACGATGACAATCAGCACGATAACGATGGTAATCGGATAGAGAATCTGCAAGACCGGACCAGAATATTGGATAATGGCATTGAGACCAAGATTAGCAATCGCAAAACCAATTAATGTAAAGACCGTGGCGTACACTTTATAGGATACTTTAGGGAAAGTTTTATGGAAAAATTCCCCAGTCGATACAATTAGACCAGCTGTTGTGGTGAAACAAGTTACAGTAACCATAGCCGCAAGAAAAATCTGTGCGGTAGGTCCAAAGATAGCTTGGGTTGCTTGAGAAAGCACGTAAACACCAGCATTCCCTTTAGAAATAACTTGGGAAGGAACTGGGAAATGATTACCCAAATAAGCTAAACCAATGTACATGGCACTAAAAGCTAGTGCCACCACTATGCCAACGACCCAAATAGTTGAAACATACTCCTTTTTATTCTTGAAGCCTAGCTGATTTAGAGTCGTTACTGCAATAACGCTGAAAGCCACTGAAGCCAAGGCGTCCAAAGTATTATAACCTTCCAAGAAGCCCCGTCCAAAAGCTGACGCAGAATAAGCTTGCGAAGCCTGCTGAGGAACATTTGAGCCGTATTTCAAAGCCCCTAGGATGACTAAAATGATGATCAAAACTGCAAAGACAGGCGTCAGAATACGTCCAATCCGATCCAAAATCTTAGATGGATTCAAAGAAATCAGGTAAGCAGCCGCAAAGTAAAGTGTCGTGAAAACAATCAATCCGATACCGGTCATATTTTTAGACATCATAGGAGCAATACCAACTTCATAGGCCACCGTCGCTGTCCGCGGAATAGCAAAGAAAGGCCCAATTGACAGATACAAGGCTACAAGATAGACAATAGCAAACCAAGGCACAATCTTCTGAGAAATCTCGTGAATATAGCCCTTAGGATTGAGCGTTCCGATAATCAAAGTCAGAACAGCAAGTCCAACCCCAGACAGGACAAATCCTGCAATAGCTGGCCAAAAATGCTGACCAGATAATGTTCCAAGTGAAGGCGGGAAGATCAAGTTTCCAGCACCGAAAAATATTCCAAATAAGAGCAAGCCTGTCAAGGCACCTTTTTTAATCACGGGAATCTCCTTTAAATTTTTTCATGCTTTATCATTATATACGTAAATAGCCCGCTCCGCAACACTTTTAACTTTTCACGGTAAGTTAGTTTAAAAAACGAAATAAATCGAAATATTTTTGAAGATTTTTAGCAAAATCATCACTTTTCCACAGATTTAAGGCTTATTTTAAATTATTTTAGAATAATACAAATAAATTTGTTTTAAATCGTATTTATACAACTTCATTATTACCTATCTTTTTAAAAGTTTCCTTTCTTTAAATATATATGCTCTACTGTTGCTGAATGCGAGAAAAATACAATATTGTACATCCTGATCCAAAACAAAATAAAAGAGATTTTTCATAGTAAAAAGGTTGAGACATCCTATCTCAACATTTTAAAAATGGCTATAAATCATTTAGCAATCTTTACACATCGCTAAATCTTCTGTACTTAATTTCGAATTCAAAGAAGTTCTTCTCTTGCAGCATATGGAAAATATCTCGATAAGCCTCCTCATCAAAATGATGTCCCAAATACAAGATTTCAAAGCTTAACCCTTCATATTCCAGAAAGGCATTGGTCGTTCGAAAGCCATTACGCTTATAGAAGTCCATACGAGCTTGACGTTGCTCTAAATTGTCACATTCTTCATCGACACGTTCCACCTCTAGAACCATGGTTTTTTGATAAAACTCTGTCAATTTATGAATAATCTCTCCCCCATAACCATGGCTGCGAAGGTGCGGCATAATCGCAAAAAAGCTAACGTAGAACATTTTTTCGTTATAAACTGCAAAAGCAAAACCAACGAATTCTTCCTCATTGTAGAAGGCAAAGAAATGAGACCGCTTATCGTTTGTATAACGAAGAAATTCGCTGATAGGTACCCTTTCCTCTATAGGAAAAGCCTCGCGGTTTAAAGCCTCAACCTTATCCAAATCAGGAAATTCTGCTGTAATAATTTGACTCGTTAAAGACATTGCTACCTCACTTTGCTTAATATTCTAGCAGTTGTCAAAAAATTTAGCAAGCATTATCAAGCTTCTTCCGCCTTTTTAGAAAATTGGCTTTGATAGAGGTCATAATAAAATACTTTATCAGCCAAGAGACTCTCATGATTTCCTTGCTCGATAATCTGACCATCCTTGAGCACCAAAATTTTATCCGCTTCCTGAATGGTCGACAACCGGTGAGCAATGACAAAACTGGTCCGCCCCTGCATGAGTGTTTTCATGGCCTTCTGAATCAAGAGCTCCAGCCGTGTATCGACAGATGAGGTCGCTTCATCCAAAATCAAAATCTTAGGATTAGCCAAAAGAGCCCTCGCAATCGTAAGCAACTGCTTCTGACCAAGCGAGATATTGCTGGATTCTTGGTTCATTTCCATGTTGTAGCCGCCTGGCAATGTCCGAATAAAGTGGTCCACATTAGCTGCCTTGGCCGCTTCTACAATTTCTTCATCAGTGGCTTGCAGATTGCCAAAACGAAGATTTTCCTTGATAGTCCCCTCATAAAGCCAAGCATCCTGCAGCACCATACCAAACTGTTTGCGATAGTCCTGGCGGGATAAATGGCGAATATCGTGTCCATCAACTGTAATCGCTCCTTTAGACACATCGTAGAAACGCATAAGCAAATTAATCAGCGTGGTCTTACCAGCACCAGTTGGACCAACAATGGCGACCATTTCACCTGGTTTGACTTCCAGATTGAAATTCCGAATGAGCGGCTTATCTGCCACATACTGGAAGTCCACATCCTTGAAGCTAACCTGACCTGTCAAATCTTGCTCCAGCTTTTCTGTCCTATCATTGACTTCGTCTGCTTCGTCCAGTACTTGGAAAATCCGATCTAAAGAAGACTTGGCACTCTGCAGCTGACCAGCCAGCTGAGTCAGGCTTTGAATGGGCTGGTTAATCTGCCAGACATACTGAACAAAAGCCTGCATATTCCCGACTGTCAAGCGCCCAGCAATAACCTGAAGGCCGCCCAGCAGAGCCAGCAAGAGGTAGGTCAGATCTGAAATAACATTCAAAACAGGCATCATCAAACCAGAGATAAAGCTGGCCTTAAAACCTACTTTTTGCAGATTTTGCGTAATTTGACGAAAATCCTCCTGAGAGCTTTCTTCTCTGACATAGAGCTTCAAGATATTAAAGCCTGTCAGATTTTCCTGAACAAAGCCATTCATAGCTCCCAGTGCATCTGCCTGCTGTTTAAAGTAAGGCTGGGATTTCTTCACAATAAAGCGAGCACTGAGGTAGGTAATCGGAATCGAGATTACCACAATTACTCCCAGTTGCAGATTGAGCACCAATACCATGACGATAACCAAGATCAGAGTAAAGACTGCGTTGATAACCTGCAGAAAGGACTGCTGCAAGGCATTTGAAACAGCTTCGACATCGCTGGTAAAACGCCCCAGCAAGTCACCAAACTGATGTTTGTCAAAGTAAGAAACGGGGATACGATTAATCTTATGACTAAGTTCATTGCGCAAGTCACGAATGGTAGCCTGCACTGCATTGGTCATAAAGTAATTAGAATAGTAAGAACCGATTTCATAAATAATCGCCCGCACAAAATACAAGACCATGACCCAGCCAACATAGGACACATTAATCTGGGCGCCAGCCACACCTTTAGCCATATCCAGCAGATTATTTGTCAACTCTGTAATGGCTAAGCCTAATACAAAGGGCTCGACGACGCTCATAACGACGCTGAGGATTTTGAGGAAGATGGCAAAGGCGACTGCAAATTTATAAACTTTTAGGTAGCTCCATAGACGAGCAAAACTTGATGTGTTTTTCATGTCAGTCTCCTTTCTATTCCTCTGTCAAAGCTTGATTTTTCAGCTGAGAATCAGCAATTTCACGATAGATATCATTGGTTTCCATCAGCTCTTCATGCTTCCCGCGTCCGACGATTTCCCCCTGATCCAGAACAATAATTTGGTCAGCGTCCATGATAGTTCCCACCCGTTGAGCCACAATCAGCACTGTTGCCTGACCAGTCACTTCCTTGAGACGACGACGCAGCACCGCATCCGTCTTATAATCCAGAGCAGAAAAAGAGTCGTCGAAGATATAAATTTCCGGCTTTTTGACTACCGCGCGAGCGATAGAGAGCCGCTGCTTCTGCCCACCGGATAGATTGCTGCCTCCCTCAGCCAGATGAGTCTCAAAACGCTCTTCCCGGCTCTCGATAAAGTCTTTGGCTTGAGCAACATCAGCCGCCTGACTAAGCTCTTCCTGGCTGGCTTCTTCCTTTCCGTAGCGTAGGTTCTCCGCGATGGTTCCGGTAAATAGCAGAGCCTTTTGCGGGATAAAGCCAATCTTCTGACGCAAAGCCTTCAGATTGTATTCACGGACGTCCACACCGTCCACTAAAATCTTACCTAGTGTTACATCGTAAAAGCGCGGAATCAGCTGTACCAGTGTAGACTTACCAGAACCAGTTGAACCAATAAAGGCAATAGTCTCACCCGGCTTAGCCTTGAAGGAAATATTATGCAGTACAGGACTCTCCGTCTCACCTGGATAAGCGAAGGTTACATTGTCGAACTCCAGATAACCCTGCGTATCTGTCTCGGTTATACCATCTTCATTAGGATTGATGGAAATGGGCATGTCCATGACTTCCTTGAGCCGCTGGCTCGATACCTCTGTCCGCGGATACATGGTAAAGAGATTGGCCAAGAAGAGGAAGGACAGCAGGGCGTGAAAGCTGTATTCGATAAAGGCAACGAGATTTCCGATTTCAAGACTGCCGTCCCGCAAAGGATCGAGGGCAAACCAGACAATGGCCACAATCATCGCAATAATAATCTGCACAAAGAGTGGCTCTGTCAGACCAGTCAGCTTAAAGAGCTTATTGGAGTTTTGCGCATAGACCTCATTTTCGTCAGCAAAACGCTTCTCTTGAAATTCCTCCCGTGCAAAAGCTCGAATAACGCGCAGACCAGTCAGATTTTCCCTTACGTACTGATTAATCTTATCAAGGGTCTTCTGCTGCTTTTCAGACAGGGGCTTGGTTTTAACCGCTACATAAATGACCACGACAGCCAAGAAAGGCACTGAAACAGCTACAATCCAGGCAAGAGACGGACTGGTCAAGAAAATCATGAGAATACTGGACAGCATCATCATGGGAGTAATGACACCCATTTTCAGGGTTTGCTCTGCAAACTGCATGAGAATAAAAGCATCTGAAGTCAAGCGCGTGACTAATGAAGACACACCGATTTGCTCATACTCATGATGAGAATACTCTTGCAGCTTGGCATAGAGATCATTGCGCATGTCCTGCACCATGGTCGTCGTTAGCTTTCCAGCCGCATAAGCCAGAACGATTCGTCCCAGCACTCCTAAGATAATAACGCCAAACATGACCCAAGCCCAGAAAAAGAGCCGATCTGTCTGCTTAGGATTAATTCCCTCATCAATCATCCGAGCCAGCACCGTTGGCAACCCTAGATTGACAATCACAAAAAAGATTGCCGCCACAAAGTCCAAGACCAGCCACTTAGGATATCTCTTCAAATAAGACCAAATGTATAACATAACTCCTCCTTCACCATCTATTCAAAAATAACTCACTCTAAAGCAACCATGTGCTTTGAAAATACAGAAAAGAGCGCGCAAATGCACGCCTTAATACAAATATTATATCAAAAATATGAAGGAGGGTAAAGGTCATTTCAGACTTTTTTCTGCTTATCATCAGCCTCATAAATGACTGTCAGAAGCAAACTTCCTGAAAGCAGACCAGCTACAGTTTTAATTGCTTGACTTATATAGAAAAACAAACCTAGTTTTCACTAGGTTTGTAATTTCTCATCTGCAAGAAGGTCTGAGCCTGAGAGTAATTCAAGCTCTGCCCTAACATTTCAGACTTGGAACTTTGCAGATTATTTGACAGCTCAAACCAATCACTTCTGGTTTTCAAAGATTGATGTTCTGAAATCTTTAGTCTGATCAAGGTAAGCTTTAAAGACTGCTTTTTTCAGCTTGTGGACAGCACTGTCATGTTCTGGTTTATAGCCGCTCCAAGAATACCAATTGTCATTTGCATCTTTGAGAACTGCTTCATCCATCAAGGTTTGCAACTCTTCTACAGTACTTATAGTCTTGGTAGCATAACTTGTCCATGGTTGTCTTGTATCATCAAATGTGACCTTGTTCAGACTGTCGAACTTGTTTTTACGTTCTTCATACATAGCCTTCTTAAACTCAGTCCAACTATTAAATTGATCGTTGAAGACCTTGCGTAAAACCAAGTCATCTGTTACCAGACCTCTGGTCTTACCATAGATACTGATGGTTTTCCCATTTTGCTTGGCATCATCTTCATATTGATTAGAGATGTAAGGGACCATACCATCTTTAAAGCCTTTGGCTGCCAGAAGTTCATAAGCCATACGGCGTCCCATAAGATCTCCAGGCGTTCCTTTTTCGCTACTTAATGCCGAATAAATCGGAGAGAAGAGCTTAATCGTATGGTAGCCGTTTCTTTCTACATCACCATTTTTGTACTCACGCGCTGAAAGGATATCATTTTCAATGAGACTGTCGAATGAATTTAATTTTTGCGCATCCGCCATTGTAATATTTTTTATCACATTCGTTGCGTAAACATCATTTCCATCAGCATCTCGGGCATATTTATTCTCGACTTTTCTCAGAGCGTTCACTTTCTGGACATCAGACAGACGGTTCACGATTGACATCCCTTCTAGGTACTCCAACATATAAATGACATCAAACATGTTATGAACATAGTTTTTCAGATCATCCGCATTTTGGAAACGTTTAGTTGGATCCAAGACTTGCAAACGAGATTTTTCAGTTACATCATTCTTGTCATATTTGAGAATTGAGTTGACCGTGATTGTCGCATCATCTGGATGATCCGGCGACTGCAACAAGCCCTTGGCGAAGAATTCAGGACCAAGTCCGCTTCTTCTTCCATATCCTCCTAAATAGATCTCATTATCAGAATCATGCGTCATTTCATGGGTATAGGTAATGGCTCCGTCCTTGTCCAACATACGATAACCCATATAGTAAACACCGTCACCAGTAGCGTAAGCTCCATGCTTGTTGTGCACGACCTTGTTTCCAACAGGTCCAAAGAAATACTTCATAGCTGGATTAGAACTGTCAAATTGTGCCTCCGCTGTAGCTTTGCCAACAGTAGTGTCATCACCGAACTTATAGGCATCATAGACCAAGATATTTCGATAAAGCTTTTCACGGCCCTGCTCGTCTAATATTCTATACCAATAATCATAATGGTCGCGTTGACGTTTTGCAGTTTCCTGAGCATTATCCTCAACAAACTTATTGAGTTCTGCCCCTGCTCTGTGCTCATTATTTCTATATCTGTCATAGGCACCAAAACCAAGACTGGATATAGTCGATATGACAAAGACTGATCTTTCAGGCATTGTCAGCAAAGGTAGGACCATATTTCGGTATTTCCAAGTGTCGCTAGTAATTCGATCATATACCCCGATAGAATACTTGCTGCCAGCTTGTTCTTGTTTGACCCTCACCTCATCAATAGCTGATTTTTCTTCAACGATATAAGCCTTGGTTTGCTCTTTGAACCATTGATTATTTGTTTTGTTTGGTAAAAATACCTCTCGATAATTGGCAAGCGTGCTGAACAAATCTTTTGTTGCATTATTGTTTGCAAGGCTGATGCTATAGGCATCTACGTTGTTCTTAGCCAGAAGATTGTTAAAGCCAGATTTACCTAATTCAATGATTGTGTCTAGCGGCGATACGTTGCCCTTACCAAAGAAATCCATATGATACATGACTAAGTCTTTGATATTCACGTCACCATATTTAAAGTTATACCAGCGTTCTAAATAAGTCAAACCTAGAAGCAAGGCTTCCTTGTTGCGTTTGATTTTATCAACGACGTAACCATTAATCGTTTGATTTTCGCTGGCAATGACTGCATCTGCAGACAAAAGTTTTTCCAGTGTATTTGCTAGATTTTCCTTCGTTTTAGTGAACTGCTCTTCTAAGTATAATTCCGTCAGTGAAACGCCTGAAGAAATACCTAGGGTGTTTCTGATAGCATCTGACTGATAATCGACTGCTTTCAAATCAGGCAAAACTTCATTGATGATCGAACTATGACTATGCAAGAATTGATTAGGCGTATAGATGAGACCTGTATCTCCCACACGGTATTCTGCTAACTTACTAAAGTCAGATTGGTAGGTGATATCTAGTTTTTCAGATGAATGATCCTTATAGTGCAGCAAGAGCTTATTAGCTGCCTCTTTATGCAAAGCGATATCTGTAATCACTTCATTATCCTTCATCATGAATGCAGATAAGACTTCTTTTTCAAACAAAGCGTTATCTTCTTTTACCAGATTACCGTATTTTACAATGGTTGCCTTATTATAAAATGGCAGCAATTTTTCAATATTCTTATATGCTAAAGCTCGACTGGCTTGATAGTCTTCAACCTTAGAAAAATCACTTTCTTTATTGCTGCTAGTCAGCAAATTTTCAACAGCCGGTACAGAAAGAGAGTTAATTTCAGATTTCTTACTTGCGATTTGAGAAGCATCAAGGATTGTTCCTCTCTCTTCGAGAGATTCCTTGGTGACAACCTCATCCTTTTCAAGAGTCACTTTGTAGACTCTGTTGTCTTTGTTGCTAAATGAGTCAGTTATCCTCATCCCTTTATAGTGATAGCCACTAATCGCATTCCCGTTCATAACGTTGACATCACTAAGAACATTATGCAATCTTCCAGCATGTCTCTCTTCGTTAGAGTCTCTATCCCACAAGTAGCCAGCAATACCAGCAACACTTCCAAAGCGCTTCACATTATTAATCTGGCCCTCGGCATAACTATTGCTGATAAGCGCATCTTTCTCGACAAGACCTGCAAGGCCGCCGACAGTTTGGTTTGTGCTATCCGCATTTGACGAGATGGTAATCGTAGCTTTTGATTTGTCGACCAGTGCATTGATGCCAGTCAGTTGACCTATCAATCCTCCGATATTGTATGGAGACCTCGTTTCATAGGAGTTGACAATTCTTCCCTTGAAACTGCTGTTCGTAATCTTAGAATTATCAGTCTTCCACACCAAGCCACCAATGCCACGTTCACCAGCCAGAACACCGTCTACATGGACATTGTTAATCCTTGTTGCATTATTCGCTTCATTTGCAAGGGCCCCAATGTCAGATTTCCCTGAGATATTTACATCTTTAAGAGCCAGATTTTCTACAGTAGCTCCACTCAAAGTGTCAAATAAAGGCTTCTTCAAATTATAAATAGCATAATTTTTTCCGTCTTTGCTGCCAAAGAGCTTACCTATAAATCTGCCCTTTATATAACTGCTAGCGCCATTTTCTAGTTCGACCTCATTGGCATTCAGACTAGCACTTAAATAATAAGTTCCACCAAGATCATTATTTATAGCTTGAACCAAATTACTAAAGGAAGTAAAGTTTGTGACTTCTTTCGCTGCCTTTTTAGCTAAATAGAAAGTAAAATTGTCCTCGTACTTATTGTTGATATCCTGTTTTAATTTTTCAGCACTTGCAGTAATTTTATAAACTGGTTGGCCATCTTTCGTGCTATCGACTATTGAAGAAATCGGCAAGAAAACATCTTTAAATTTAGAAGATTTTACTTTCACGAAATAATTCTCTTGATTGCTTGGAACTGCATCCAGAGAAACGTGCTGCTTGTACTTCCCATCCGTTAGACTATACAACTCCACATCAGATACATTTCTTAACTCGATATTCTTTTCTGGTTCTTGTTTCTGCTCTTTCAGCTCTTGAACTTTTTCAGCAGGATTTTCCGCTTCTGGCGCTGCTGGTTCGATGTTTCCAGTATACTCTTGCGGAGGCTCTACCTGCTCAGGCTCAACAATCGCTCCTGCTTGAGTTCCTGTGTATTCAGGTAATGAAGTAACTTGTTCGGGTTCGACGATTGCGCCGGATTGGATGCCTGTGTACTCTGGTAAGGGAGCGACTTGCTCGGGTGCTTCTACTGCACCGGATTGAACACCAGTGTATTCAGGTAATGGTGTGACTTGTTCGGGTGCTACTACTGCACCCGATTGAACACCGGTGTATTCAGGTAGCGGAGTCACTTGTTCAGGCTCAACTACCGCACCAGATTGAACACCAGTGTATTCAGGCAATGAAGTCACTTGCTCAGGTTCTACTATTGCCCCGGATTGAACTCCTCCAACCTCCGGTTCAATTTGTTCAGGCTCAACGATGGCTCCAGATAATGTACCTGTATACTCAGGTAAGGAAGCGACCTGCTCAGGCTCAACGATTGCACCGGATTGGACGCCTGTGTACTCTGGTAATGGTGCGACTTGCTCAGGTTGAACCAAGTTAGAAGCTACTGGTTTGTCGCTAGGCGCGTCAAGTTTTTTAGTCCCTTTTTCCACTATTTTAGGAGTCGCTTCCTCTATTTTAGTCGAAAGAACTCCCCTAGAAACTTCCGCATTATCTACAGTGAAAATCCGAACGACTTCGATTTTACGGCCTAGTTTGCCTTCTTGTTTTACTCTTACAGTCCCCTCGGCTAAATCCGGATTTTCTTGTATTTGTTCTCCAAAGGCTATCTCAGTTTCAACGGTCTCTTCTTTGTATAATAGTTCCGGCTTAGCTACTCGGCCAGACAAGACTTCATCTTGAGGCTCAATTGTATTGACGCCTAACGTTTGATTTTTCAGCCTATTCTTATCAAAAGAGACAGAATAATCTAGCTTCTTATTTTGGTTTAAAACTTCTTTATTTTCATTAGCATTCTGCTGATGATCAAGAATCTTATTGTCTAATAATTTCTTGATCGATTCATCTTTTATGTAGCCAACATAGGTATAGCCAGAGATTTCACTTGGTGACGGCAGACTATCCCCAGCCGACACTTGATATTCGGCATTATACTGCAGCAAGATCCCATTTTCCAGCGCATCGACAGATAGTATCAAACCTCCACCGACACTAGCCCCCACCAAAACAGTCAATAGGAACTTGCTTTGAACCTTTCTTTTTGACACAACAAAAACAAGCAATCCTATCGTCGTTAACAGACCAACCGTCATCATAGTATTGGAATTGTTGTCGCCTGTATTCGGTAAGGTTTTTGCTCCAGCATTTGGGTTTAACCTGTAGACAAGATAGTAGGTCTCCTCATAGCCTTCAGGCATTTTAGGAAATCCACTTACAATCAACTCCTTTTCTTGCGGAGTTATTTCAGTCTCTGTCACGTATTTATAGTGTACATTCAACTTTTCCTGCGCCTGAACAGAGTCAACCCCAATGATAGAAACAAAAAACAAACTAGAAATAGCAGCCGAAACAAGCCCGACAGCTAATTTCCTAAAAGCAAAACGAGTTTGCTTCTCCCCAAAAAACTTTTTCATTAAAATCCCTTTCAAATTATTCTAAAAAGAATAACAAATCCTTTAACCAGAGAATAAGCAACAGTAAGCCATTGCATTCATTCATCTGAATCCCCCTAACAAAAATTCCCTAATCTACAATCTCATATAACTTTTATCTTATTCATAATATCTCCTAAATCGCAATAATCTGTCTAAATTATATCATACAATCCTATTTTTTGTTAGCGTTTTTAACATAAAAATGATTTTTGGATACAAAAAAACCAAGTCTTTCGACTTGGTTGATTTCTATGATTGGAAACTCTATTATTTAAGAGTAACAATAACATACGTTACTCTGTGGGCGGTATAATTGGCTTTTTAGCCTTTACTCAGAGTTTGGCAGGAATTTTGGCATAAAATGGAATCTAGTCCTGCACTAATTACATTTTGGGTGATTTCTTCTGATACTGTTTTATCTAATGCATTAAACCAGTGACTATATGTATTTAAGGTTGTAGACTTATCAGCATGTCCCATTCGTCTTGCAACATATAATATATCTTTCTGCAAAACATTTATAAGATAGGAAGCATGGCTGTGTCGCAAACCTTTTCCTGTTATCACTGGTACTCCAACTTCTTTGGCTTTTCTCTTGATAATTCGACAAATTGTTGATTTACAAAATGGTTCACCAAATCGTGAAATGATGTAATCTGTATCTTGATTGGAAATTTGATTTTTTCGCCAGTTTTCCAATACTGATATTGTCACATCATCTAATTCAATAAGGCGTTCTCCAGCTGGTGTCTTGGTTTGGTCTTTACGGTACCAATTTCCATTTTCATCCTTTTCCAAGGTTGTATGAACCTTCAAGAATTTATGCTCAAAATCGACATCTTCCCACCATAACGATAAACCTTCACTCACACGAACACCTGTCATGTAATATAACCAAATAGTCGTGAATCTTTGTAACTCTTCGTAATCTTGTAAATCAAATGATTTAATAAAGTTCTGAAACTCAATATAAGTCCAAAATTGTGTATCAGGGTGCTTGCCTCTAGGATTATCTAACGCCTTGCATGGCATTGATGAAATATATCCTAATCTCTCAGCATAACCCATGCATGCCTTAAATCGTGACCATAAATTCTTCGCATAGTTTTCAGAGTAATGTTCAATAATATGTAATCTAAAAGATTCACAATCTCTAGCTGTTATCCCTTTTAAAGGTTTGGAGCCAAAATACTGAATAAATATCTTGTGATGTGGCAAAGCAGTTTTATATGTTACAGACTGAACCTTTTGCTTATAGGCTCTTAGATAAATGCTATTCATGTAACTTTCAAATGTTATATTGTAATTTTCAATACTAAGATTATTATTAAACTCATATCTGATTCGGACCAATTCATCATAAGCTTCTTTCATTGTACTAAATGGCTTACCATACTGATTCTTTCTAGCTTTCTTTTGAACACGTTTACCTGTTACAGGGTCAACACCAAGATCAGCTTGATAAAATATTTTACCATTCTTATCACAATAAACACCTTTGTACTTTTTTTGATTTTTTGTAGCCATCTTTAATTCTCACTTTCTAAACTTTCTTCAGAGAGTGAAATTCCGATTAGCTCTTCTACAATATCTTTAGGAGCAATACCAAGTCTTCTATTGTCAAAGGGCGATTTACTTAATTGTACCGCATTATGGTCAACTTTGCGAGCTTCTTCAAACTTTTTTACTGCTATTCTTTTTGCTTCTCTAATGATATTTCTTGCCGTATGCTCAGGAAAACCAATATTCATCAGGTTTTTATATGTTACTGTTTTCATACCTCCACTCCTATCAAAAAAATTTTTTCCTCCGTGGGTATGATTGGTTAAATCATTCATGGGCATTTCACCCGCTGTCCTTTTACGATGGCAGCCTGAACGGTCAGAAGTATCATTATAATTATTTGATTTCATGGCAAATAGGTTACCATCCTATTTTCTGTTTAAAATTTTATCGCTCATTTCATCGCGTAATAAACAGCTTGCTCCACAAATAAGAAAGTCCCACCTTGGTATATTCAATTGTCAATGGACATAATAAGGAGAAACTATTTTTTTATGATACGGTCAGGAAAATCAGATAACCCGAGCAAATAATCAATACTAACGCTATATAGATTTGAAAGTTTAATAAGAATTTCAGCAGATAAAATTCTTTCACCACGTTCTATTTTTGCATAGGCAGAATGTGTAAATGAAAGATATTCAGCCACTTGTTTTTGTGTGAGATCCCGATCTTCCCTTAAATCTCTTAAACGTTTATACATCTAGTTAACTCCTAAAAATAGTATATTTCACTTTTAGGAGATCTTTCTTTAATTGTCCTAATTGGACAATTATTTACAAAAATTCTAGATTTAAAATTTTTGAGACATTGTCAAGTCATGTGCAACAAGTTTGCAGATATCTTAGTATTCCATTGTTTAAGTTTTTTGGCTAACCCAAACTGAAATGTTGCTGTATTGTAATGATGAAGTCGTCTAGGTCTGTTATTGATAGCTGAAACATAACGAGTAAACTCTTCATCAGTTATTGGTTTAAGCGACTGTCTTTTTGGAAAAAATTCTCTGAGTAGACCATTGAAATTCTCATTTGTTCCACTTTCATGGGAAGAATATGGATGAGCAAAATTTATGTCGACACTTACTAAGTCGACCAAGAGACTAAACTCGGATTCGATATCTGATGTCATAGAAGTAATCGGGTACTGAAACAATAGTTATTTGACAGATTCATTAATCGTATCAGCTTGTTTATTAGGTAGCTTACACGCCAAGGCAAACGTGTTTGATGTTCAACTAGAATCAAGACAACAGCATCCCCTTTATTCTTCTTACCGAGAACCAAATCAATTTCCCAGTGTCCAAATTCAAAGCGATTGTTAACCATTTCTGGACGCTCCTCGATGGAATTTCCAAGGGACTTTTTATATGCCGTGGATTTAGACCGCTTTCTGATGATCACCATCTTTGGCAAATCGATTGGCTTAATGACAATAAGAACCAGCGCCAATTTAGCGATTGAATGTCGTTGTTGAAGGAATAGTTTATGTTGGATATTTCTCTTTGTATACGTGAATAAATGTATCCACACTATGACAACGAACAGTAGCTTTAACACCTTTTTCAAGCTCATCAAAGTGCGTGATGAACACTGGTCTAACTTCAGATACACACTATTTAATGTCTTAGGACTCATTCGACAACATTACAAGTCTGGATCTGTGAGACAAATTGGGGTTCGATATGGTGGTTTGATTGACGAGAGCTATGATCTGTCTTCACTCTTCGATGACTTTGACCAAATGTAAACTAAAGATGATAGTATTCATGAAGTGCTTGATCAGATACGTGACAAATTTGATTTTATTGCCATTCAAAAGCAACTGTTCTCTTAGAGGGATCACGTAATATTGCCCGCAGCAAACTCATAGGCGGACACTCAGCAGGAGGTTTAGACGGATTACAATTATAGATAGATCATACTTACCCTTTCCCATTGTGCAATATTATCAGGATAAGGGAATGGAAAAAATGGATGTGCTTCTATCTCTCAGAACACACTTCTTTAATAAATGAAGCGAAAGATACACAATCTATTGATGACGGATTTTCACAGGAACAAATCGACCTCCTATTAAGTTAATCCTATTCTCAGCAACTTCCTATAATCATCACTTACAGAGAGAATAAAGTTACAACGAAAGAAACTGGACTTATTACGTCTCTTCAAGATGACAGCATCATACTAAAAATCGACAATGGACATATTAAAATATCTATCTTTTCAATTCTCTCAATCCATCTAGAAATAACATCGGAGGTAACTAATGAATCAATTGGAAGTTAATAAGAATTAATTACAAAAGGACTACTTTTCAGATAGTTATCGGCAGTTTGAATCTGACTTCTACCGCTTTTCCGAGATGTCCATCCCTTTAACATTTATCACAGATGATATACTCCTATCAGTGGCAACATCTCATAAATGTTATTTCAAACTTAATCGAGAAAAAGCCAAAGATGGACAAGCTCATTATATTTTTTTCACCATTGAAACAATTAATGAAAATCAAAAAATATATTTATCATAGTACTGTTTTATCAATTTGAAATTATATATCCTAAATGACAAATGAAAAAGACTATCAATGTAGTAAATCAATAAAAACCCCCGATTACAACAGCATTAATCGGGGTAAAACTTTTTAGAAAACATTAACTAATCGTAAATATTTTTATTTTAAAGGGAATATGCAATCGTAAAAATAAATTAACATTTTCTAACATAAGTTTTAAATTTAGGTATTAAGGTATGGAAATAATGCCTAAAAATCAATAGGGTTTAATTAATCTTCTTTACGACGACGTTTTGATACTAAACCAAACGCTCCTAAGATTGTTGCTATTCCTGTAACCGCAGCAAATGCAGATTCAGAATCACCTGTATTAGGTAATACTTCTGAATTACGCGCTACTCGACTGTAAGTCGGTGGCATTGTTTCTTCCGGTGTTTCATTTTCAGGTGTCTCTGGTGTTGGTGCTTCTGGCGTATTAGGCACTTCACTTGCCGGTGGAATTGGTAATTCTAATTCCGGTTTCTCATTTTTCGGTGCTTCGTTTGGTACGATACCAATCTCCAATCTTGGCTTTTCTGGAACTGTTGGAGGGAATTCTCCTGGTAGGTTCGGTACACCTATGTTCAGTTCTGGTTTTGGCGGAAGCATTGGCGGATTATTTGGTATATCTGTTACCGGTGTTGGTATTTCTAGTTTCGGTAGGTCGAATGTTGGTTAGTCTTCTGGTACTTTTGTTTCTATCTCTATCTCTGGCAAGTTGAACATTGGTGGAGTAGTCGGTTTGTCTTATCCAATAACATGGCTGAGCGAGCGATCAAGAGCTTAGTTATGGGACGCAAAAATTGGCTGTTCTTCCAAAGTTTTGAGGGTGCTAAGGCGACAGCTATTATTATGTCTCTTTTAGAAACGGCTAGGAGACATGACTTAGACAGCGAAAAATATATGACCTACCTACTAGAAAAGCTTCCTAATGAGGAAACCCTCACAAATAAGGAGGTTCTAGAGGCTTATTTGCCATGGGCAGAGCAGATACAGAAGAATTGCAAGTAAATCATGACCACCCGTCAAACGGGTGGTTTGTACCAGGGCTATAAGCCCAGATGACTAGCCAGCGCCTAAAGACGCTGGCTTTCACTTTGTTCAAGCCTTATTGCATTTGACTCGTCACAGACCTCTCAAAGAGGTATACGTACTACTTGCCACTATCCCTAAAGGGATCTTCATATTCTTTTACACTCAACTTATCTAAAGCAATATCTTTTCGCTCTTGTTCCTGAATGTATTTCTTTATTGTGGCTTCATTGAGGCCAACTGTACTTACATAATATCCCTCTGCCCAAAAATGTCGATTTCCAAACTTATATTTCAGATTTGCGTGTTTATCGAACATCATTAGAGCACTTTTACCTTTTAAATATCCCATGAAGCTTGCAACACTAATTCTAGGTGGAATGCTTACCAACATATGAACATGATCTGGCATTAAATGGCCTTCGATAATCTCAACACCTTTATAACTACATAATCTATGGAATATTTCTCCCAAACTACTTCGATATTGATTATAGATCACTTTTCGTCTATACTTAGGGGTGAACACAATGTGATATTTACACATCCATTTTGTGTGTGATAAACTATGTGCTTTTTGAGCCATATTTTTCTCCTTTCGCTTTACAATTGGCTTGAACACCTTAATTGTATCGCGTTTGGAGTTTTTTTGGTATAACCTTCGATGCGCACCCGCATAGCGGGTGGTTTTTTTGTCTCGCACCTAACGGAGCGAGACGGACTGAAAGTCACATAATAAAAAAATCCAGAGTCATCGTAAGACTTTGGATTTTTTCAATATACCTCGTTATTGGGCGCTTACGTTTGTCTAACTTTTGGAGTGCAGTTTAGATTATCGCTTTTTAGTTTAGACAAACTGGCTATTATAGAGACTAGCATATTTGCCATCTAGAGCCATGAGCTCATCATGGTTGCCGACCTCCTTGATATCACCTTTTTCCATGTAGAGAATGACGTGAGCATCCTTAATGGTCGACAAACGGTGGGCGATGACAAAGCTGGTGCGCCCTTCCATGAGTTTGGCCATGGCTTTTTGAATGAGCTGCTCAGTATAGGTATCAACGTTAGATGTCGCCTCGTCCAAAATCAGCATTTTAGGATTGGCAGCAATGGCACGGGCAATTGTCAAAAGCTGACGCTCACCTTGAGAGATGTTCTCTCCGTTATTTTCCAAAACCATATCGTAACTGCCTGGCTGGGTTTTGATAAAGCTGTGTGCTGATGCCATTTTGGCAGCAGAGATAGCTTGGTCATGGGAGATATTCTCTCGACCATACTGGAGATTTTCCATGATAGAGCCTTCAAAGAGCCAAGTATCTTGGAGCACCATGCCAAACTGGCTACGGAGCTGTTCACGACTCATCTGACGTGTGTCTACACCGTCCACTAAAATTTGACCGTCATTGATTTCATAGAAACGCATGAGGAGGTTGATGAGGGTGGTTTTACCTGCCCCAGTAGGTCCCACAATGGCTACTTTTTGACCAGGTTCAACGGTAACATTAACATCTTGCATCAGCAGATTATCAGGTGTGTAGCCAAACTTGACATGCTTGAATTCGACACGTCCTGCTTGTTTGGACAGGTCTTGGCTTGTGGCTTGGTCAGCTACTTCTTCAGTCTCGTCAAGCAGTTCAAAGATACGCTGACTACCTGCCATGGCTGAGCTATAAGCCCCGACCATACCAGCGATAGAGCTAAATGGCTCATTGAACTGCTGGGTGTATTGAAGCATGGCTTGGACATTACCAACTGTCATGGTGCCTTGTAGTGCCATAAAACTTCCCCAGACGGCACTGATGACATAGCCTGCATTATTGACAATCTTAATCAGTGGCATGACATAGCTGGCATAAGTTTCTGCCTTTTCTGCGGTGCTCTGCAATTCTTTATTAAGACTATCGAATTTTGCCTTGGCACGGTCTTGGTAGTTAAAAGCCTGCACGACATTATGACCGTTATAAATTTCTTCAATGTAGCCATTGACCTGCCCAATCAAGTTCTGCTGCTTTTCATACATCTTTTGTCCAAAGCTAGCTGAACTCGCTGCTGTCAGGAGGGAGATAGGAACCATGATGACAGCAACCAAGGTTAACCAACCATTGATAGAGAGCATGATGGAGAAAATGCCCACAATGGTCACAGTCTGAACAATAATTTCCTGCAAGTTCTGGCTGAGGAAGTTATTGAGGATGTCAATATCATTGGTGATGACACTGAGGATTTCACCATTACCACGGGTATCATAATAATTAATAGGTAGACGGTGAATTTTACTACTAACCTCATTTCTCAAACGCTCGACTGACTTAGCGATAACTTTGGCTAAGGTGAAGGAAGCCAAGAAAACCAGACTTTGCCCAACTAGATAGAGACCTGCAACAATAACACTCAATTGGAAAATAGCTTTCCAATCAAAAGAGCCTTGACTAATGCCATTGTAGAGCTGAGTCGTGATTTGCCCCGTGTAGCTTGGCGCTAGGACGGTAAGTCCAGTACCAGCAGCAACAAGGAAAAGTGCTGTGAAGAAACCAAGACGATTGGGTTTGATATAGGTGTATAAACGTTTAAGCATTGTCAAGTTCATAGGCAACCGCCTCCTCTCCCAGTTGTAAAATAGCTAGTTCACGATAGATGTCGTTGTTTTTCAGTAATTCTTTATGGGTGCCTTTACCTGCAATTTTTCCTTCACTAATGAGGATAATTTGCTCAGCGTCCATGATAGAACTGATACGTTGCGCCACCATAATCATGGTGGCTTGGTCAAGGTTGGTACGCAGATTGGTACGAACTTGTTTATCCGTCTTCATATCAAGTGCTGACAGACTATCATCAAGGAGATAAACCTGCGGACGTTTCATCATGGCACGGGCAATGGCCATACGCTGGCGTTGTCCACCTGATAGATTGGTCCCACCTTGGGCAATTTCTGATTGATAATTCCCTGGCTTATCTGCGATAAATTCTGAGGCTGAGGCAATGTCTGCTGCACGTTTCCAGTCCGCCTCTGTTCCGTCTTCCTGACCAAAGTTGAGGTTACTTGCGATATCACCTGAGAAGAGGACGTTTTTCTGAGGGACATAGCCGATAATGTCTCGAAGTTCCTGTAATTTATAATCTTTGACATTACGACCGTTGACCTTGATTTCACCAAAAGTGATGTCGTAAAGACGTGGAATAAGCTTAAGGACTGAAGATTTTCCTGACCCAGTAGCACCGATAATGGCGGTCACTTGACCAGGTTTTGAGGTGAAACTGATGTCTTTTAGGACTGGTTCTGCTGCGTCAGCATAGGAGAAGGTCACATCCTTAAAGGTCACTGTTCCCTGAGCTTCCGTCATAGCTTGCTCATCATCACCGTCAGTAATTTTGACCTCGATCCCCAAAACCTCACCGATACGTGACATACTGGCAAAAGCCGTCGGGAAGAAACTGATGATAAAGGCTGCAATGACGATGGCACCAAGGATGAGAGCAACATACTGACTATTAGCGACAAGGGCACTAACCGTGATTTTCCCCTTAGCCACAGCCTCAGCGCCGACAGCCATGACACCAATCGTAGTCAGACCAAAAATCACTTGGATAAAAGGCATCATCCCACCCATGAGACGGTTGTTTTTAAGAGAAATATCAGCATATTGGCTATTGGTTTGACCAAAACGGGCTTTCTCTGTTTCCTGTTTATTAAAGGCACGGATAACACGGACACCTTGTAATATTTCTAGGAAAATACGGTTAATCTTGTCCAAGGTCAAACGCAGGGCTTTGGAATAGCGAGTAGCTAAAACCAAAACCACAGTCATCGCAATCAAGAGGATAGGCAGAGTGAAAACAAGTACACTACTGGTCTCACCACCAGTAACAGCAACTAGGACTACACCTGCTGCCATCATAAGTGGCGCCAGCATACCAATCTGCAAGCCTGCCGATAAGAATGACTGAAGATTGGTCACATCTGAAGTGGTCCGCGTAATGAGACTGGCTGTCCCAAACTTATCCAACTCCTGTCCAGAAAATGACTGAACCTTGTCAAAGAGTGCCTTGCGCACATCACGAGCAAAGAGTGTCGCAATCCGTGAGGAAATCTTTGCGACTAGCATATTGCCCACAAAGGCCATGAGCACGACCAGTACCATTCCCCCTGCTAAGAGCCAAATACTGTTGGTTGCTTGGTTGACAACGCCCTGCTCAATCATCTCAGCCATAAGGGTAGGTAGGGCTGTCTCACCAGCGATAGCAATAATGAGAAAAGTAAATAGCCAAACAAAGTATTTTTTCTTGAATTTAACCCTTGAAAATATTTGGTTCATTTTTCGTCCTTTCTAGCTTTTAAGCGTTTTTTCCAACGACGGTTTAAAGCTCTAGTCATGAATGTGAGGGTTGCACTTAGAAAACTCTTTTGCCCCCACTTCATCAACCCCTGATAACGCTCTGTTTCGACATAGGCTCTTAGATAAAAAAGTAAGGTATAGAGCCACATGCGTTCTCTGTCATCTTCGGTAATAACTAGGAGTTCTTGACTCACTTGGTTATAGCCCTGAATAAAGTGGGGCTCCTTTTCAACATTATCATATAGAAAGAGAGCTGAGACAAAGGAAGCCATGGGGTCACCGAAAAAGCTGCGTTCAAAATCAATCAAGCCTGAAATCTGCCAATCTGAGCCTTTTTCCAGAAAGACATTACCTGCCCAGAGGTCAAAATTGACCAGTCGAGGTGTCTTGACCTCATCAAGAAGGTCTTTTCTAAGCGCAATCTGATGACGGATTTCTGCAATAGGAAGCGTACTTCCTCTTGCCTCCACCTCTTTCAACAAGGTTTCAATTTTATGCTGAAAGGCCTGTGACCAAGTGTCAAACCGCTCATCTGTCTCATCATTGATGGTTCCAAACCAGCTACCTTTGGTCTTGTGCATCTCAGCCGTTTGCCGTCCTAGTTCATACATGAGCTGGGGCGTCTTCTTAGGGCTAATCTCATACCAGGTCTTTCCTGATATTTTTTCCATGAAGAAAAAATCGTGGGGGATAATGCTATGACTAAAATCATGGGCATAAATTCTAGGTACTTGTATATTCTGATTTTCTAGTAGTTGATAGGTATAAATTTCTGTCTTGAGATTATCCGCCTCATGCTTGGGTACTTCAACATCACGATGAGGTCCGGTCTTTAGCATGATACTGGCATCAGGCAAACCACTACCTTCTAGCAAGTAAACCGTATTAAAGGTCCCACCAACAATCCGTTCAATCTTGCTCAATATGGCTTGGGGAAAGTGAGACTTGACTAGACACCTGATGGTCTGGTCTGAAAAATTATTTTTAGTGGCTGTCTTCATGGGCAACTCCTCTCCTTTCTTTATGGCTGGCTACTGTCTCTTGAACAATACGACTGTAGGTCATCATGTCTCGGATAAAATGAGCTGGCAATTCAGCCTTTACTCGCTTCAACACCTCTCTCTCCACCTCTGACATCAAGGAGAGGACTTCATCGGTGTAAGTTTGACCAGCCTCTGTCAGACTAATCTGCAATTCTCGTTTACGACCTGAAATGGCTATCAGTTCCAAGTAGCCTTGACCTTCTAATTTCTTCACCAAGCTGTTAACAGTTGTCTTGGGCAGACCCCAAGTCTCATGAATTTCTTTCTGGGTGTGAAAACCCTTATCACTCAAACCAGCCAGTAACCAGAAAAGATTTTCAGGCACATCAGATAACTTGGCAATCTTAAAATAAGTTTCGCCTATAGCAACTAAGGCATTGATTAATTGGTAGCTTTCTTCTTTAAATGTCATATTGGATACCTCTTTTTCAAAATTCGATTTCGGACATTAAAAGCATTATAGTACGATTTAGGATTTTAGTCAAGAGAAAAGATTTACAGCGATCCAAATTATTTATCAGACATCAGTACAATCGAGTAGAAGATAGTTTCTAACCTCTCTCACCACCGTACGTGCTGTTAGGTATACGGTGGTTCAATTAAACTTTGGCATGTAAAAATTTCCTCCACATCTATCTTTTTCGATTTCGTTCTGTTTGTGTCGTCCTATATTTGTAAATAGCCTCTTTCATCATACGTTAGGCGAGTACTGCTGTTTCAGACCATGTGTTAGGGCAGACAAAACTGCATGGATAGATACTAACTTAATTATTCAGCCCTTAGCTACACTTCCATTACAGAAACGTCATCACTACTATGTCTTCGACTGACTTCTAATGGTCCATTGTTACTACGCTAGTTAACACCCATGAGTCCCCACAGGATAATCCGCACGCAAAAAAAGGGGTGCAAATCTATTCCCAGAGACACTTTTCTGTAAATAGATTTTGCACCCCCACTGCGTATGTGGGATTAGATTTCTAAGATAATCACTAGCAGTGCTACTAGCTCACTTCAGACTATCAAACTGATACTTCTCCCCAAAAAGCAAGAAAGGTTTGATTTCAAGTCTTTTGTAAACCCTGAAACGGTTGGGTTTATCCCTCTTTCACCAGCAGTCCTACAACCTCCACATGTGCTGAGAGCTTTCTTCTATACTAATAGACGAAAGGGTGTGAAAATGATTTTTAAATGATACTGTGGAACGGAACAGTAGCCCTAGTATTGACTACTGTCGTTTCTATTCATATTGGCTATTCTAGGACTGAGATGAAAAAATCTATAAATGCTCAGAATAAAATTGAACCCGCAAATCTCCCCAAAACAATGGTGAGTCATGTACTTGTATTATTCCGAAAAAATACACCTCTGGTGCAGTGAGACAAATTGGTGTATCTTATAGTGGCTTCGTAGATGAAAGCTATACTCTACTATCACTCTTTGATGATGTAGAACAAATTGAAAAAGATAATAGACTTCAGACAGCTATTGATGTTGTCAGAGAACAGTTTGGTTTTTTAGCCATACAAAAAGGAACCGTCCTAACTGAAGGTTCCAGAAATATTGAACGCAGTAAACTTATCGGTGGTCATTCCGCGGGTGGATTGGAGGGATTAAAATGAAACAAGAAAAAAATACAGTACAATTTTCAGAAATCCGTAGCAAAGGATGTAATGATATTGAAATGCTTGAAAGATTTTTACATGGAATCGTTGAAACAGCAACTTCAAAACTTCGTCAGAGAAAACTCAAAACAACTGAAATATCGATACGACTAGTACATGCTAAATCTGAAAACCGATTACCATTGGAATTTACATTTAGCATTAAGCCAACAAGCTCATCTGTGATAATCTATACTGAGGTAATCAATCGCTTTAAAGAATGTTACACAGGTGGGGGAATTCAAGGTTTTACGATTCAATTTGATAAAAATACCCTTGCCTCTGCATAGAAAGGATTTGATATGATTGACCGTTCATATTTACCATTTCAATCAGCAAGAGAGTACCAGGATACAAAGATGCAAAAATGGATGGGCTTTTTCCTATCTGAACATGCATCAGCACTCTCTGATGATACAAACAAAGTAACGTACATGTCTGACTTATCACTAGAGAAGAAATTATTACTCCTCAGTCAAGTATACGCCGGGCAGCTACGCACACGCATTCAAGTGATTGAAAAAAACAAGCGTGTTTCCTACACTGGAACAATACCAAGTCTGACCAAAGATTTCATTTTGATAAAAACTACAACAGGTCACATCAATTTGAAATTAAAAGACATTATTAGTATTGAACTTGTCGAGGAGGTGCTCTATGAATCAGCTTGAGTTTCAGCGTAATCACCTACAAATGGACTATTATAGCGAGAGCTACCAAGATTTTGAACGTGACTTCTACCGCTACTCTAACATGAATATTCCATTGACCTTCCTAACTGATGATATCCTAAAAACAATGGCGACTTCACGTAAGAATTACTTTGTCCTCAATAAGGAAAAGTCCAGAGATAACCGCGATCACTTCTTCATATTTGAAGTAAGTACCGTAGATGAGAATCCGCTAATCTATCATTATACATATAAGAAAACTACAATATATTTAGCAGAAAAATAGGAGCAGTTCAATTGACTGTTCCTATTTTTAATATTCATAAAATCTAAAGTCTTTATACTCTTTAACAATGGAGTCGCCAACCAGAACAGACTATACTGACCAGCGACTACCTTAAATTTAATGTTTCAGATTTATTTTCTTATCTCTAATTTCATAAACTACATCTGCTACATTTTCGAGTAATCGTTTATCGTGGGTGATAAACACGATAGTTCCGGTGTACTCCTTCATTAGTATTTCCAAAGCCTCTAAACTTGGTATGTCAAGGAAGTTACTGGGTTCATCCATTATTAGGATGTTATATCTACCCATGAGCATTTTAGCAAGCAACAATTTTATAATTTCTCCACCGCTTAAAACAGATAAACTTTTTCCAATATCGTTCTGTTTGAACCCCATAGATGCTAGCACTGAACGAATTTCTGATATATTGTAGTCACAATCCTTCTGCATAAACTCCATAACATTCTGATTACTGTTGTACTTGTAACCATTCTGTGCAAAGTAACCTATTTTTGCCTTAGGCGAAATAGAAATTCCTTCTTCATGGTTTAAGATCATTTGGATTAAAGTTGTTTTTCCGATTCCATTACCACCAGTTAACGCCACTTTTGCTCCTAACGGAATTTGAAAAGATGCATTTTCAAACAGAGCCTTATCCCCAAATACTTTATTAATTTCTGCACCGACTATAGGGTATGGATTATGGAGCTCCAATGCTTTACTTTGCCTGAAACGAATTCTGCGAATGCCTTCCGGAGCTTCTACTTTTCCTAAGGCCGCAATCCTGTGCTCTAGGGTTTTAGCAGCATTATACATCTTTTTTTCCTTACTTCCTATTGATTTTTGATGAGCTAAACGCCCTCCGTCTTCAGTACTTTTTTTCTTTGAAGAACCTTTTGCCTTCTGTTCTATTTTACGAGCCTGTTTTCGCTTTTCCTCCGCAGCCCTTTCCAATCGGGCACGTTCCGCAATAAATTGTTCGTATTCTGCAGCTTGGCTCTTACGTTCTTCCTCTTTCTGACGAAGATAATCAGAATAGTTTCCCCAATACTCAGTGATTTTGCCATCTTTCAGTTCCCATATTTTATCTACTATTTCATCAAGAAAATAGCGGTCATGGCTAATAACTAACAGTGCACCTGTAAAATATTTTAGCTGTCCTATTAGAAAATCAATTCCTTCACGGTCTAAATGGCTCGTAGGTTCATCCGCTAAAATACCATGAACCTGTGCCGATAAGGCCTGTGCTATTTTAAGCCTTGTTTCTTCACCACCGCTCATAGTCTGTATATTTAATTGCTCAACACCTAGCTTGCCTACAAGTGCAAAATCTTTTTCCTCCTGCAGAGTTACTTCGTCCAACTGGGGAATATAGGCAAGTTCACCCAGACGATTCATTTTACATCCTGGGGGAGTTAATTCTCCTAAAAGTACCCTGAGTAAAGTGCTTTTTCCAGCACCATTTGCTCCTACTAAACCAATACGGTCATAATCATATACTTCTAATTCATTTATATCTAAAACATCGCGTCCTTTGAATTCCACACGAATGTCTTTTGCTTTTAATATTAATTCCATAACATTTCCTCCTGTCTATAATCGCATGCTTTCATTTGCTTGTATGCAGGGAAAACCCTGCGATTTTAGCAGGAAGAGTTACATGAAAATAAGATACATAAATATTCCTCCAATATTGTTTATTTTAAATCTAATTTTCTAACCTCAGTTATCATTTGGCAAACTATAGCAATGCCAATAATTAAAATACCTGATAGTAAAAACCAATGATTTACACCGATTTTATCAGCAAAGAATCCAGAAAGAATTAACCCAATTGGCATAGCAAGTGACATGATACTTCCGATCAAAGAAAATACACGTCCTAAATATTCAGGCTTAATTTTCTCCTGAAAAAGAGCTGTTTGCACACCGCTATAAAATGGCACCGAAAGCCCCATTATTGCACAGCAAACTACGAATATTACAAATCCATTTGGAGGAAGTATTCCCGAAACGGCTAAACTGGTCCCCATTATAAAAAATGAACTTGTTATTAGTAATACATGCTTTTCGAAGCCCCCTAATCTTCCTAATAATAAGCCTCCTGCTAGCATCCCAAATGCAAAGGAAATTTCCGTAATAGAAATATGCACAGGCGTTCCATTAAAGTGTTCCATGCTTATTAAAGGAAATAGTGCATTGATTGGCATATAAACAAAAGTATATAGTGTTCCTAAGAGTAATAAGGCAAACAATCCTTTGTTTTGTCTCAGAACCACAACTCCTTCTTTCATCTCCCTTATGAAATTTGGTTCTAAACTTTGCACTTGATTACCCAGCTTAGGTATACGTACAATTGCTACCGTAATAGATGCAATCACAGCACCCAATACGTCGATGGCAATAATAGCATTTAAATCCCAAACGGAGTATAAGAGTGCTGCAACTGCCGGACTAACAATATAGCTTATAGACTGCAAAGACTGACTATAGCCTGCGCATTTCGTTAGCTGTTCTTCTGGTACTAAAAGTGGTGTAACCGCATTGAGTGCTGGGGTATGAAAAGCTGTTCCAATGCTACGGATAAACAATACTATCATAATCATCCAGACAGGTAGCTCCATACAGAATGCAACAATAGCAAGCACTGCACCAGCTGCTGCGATAATTAAATCGGCACCAATCATTATCTTCTTCCTATCATGACGATCCACTAGCACACCAATGGCAGGTCCCAAAATCGCATAGGGTAAAAAACCTACTAATGAAGCCATAGACAAGACCATCGCAGATCCTGTTTTTTCTGTAAGGTAAAAAATAATCGCCATTTGCAGGATGGCACTAGTGATTAATGATACTGCTTGCCCTGCCCATATTGCATAAAATTTTCGTTTCCAATTGTTGTATTTTTCCATTTATATTATCTCCTGCATATTATTTTGCTTGAATTTCTATTTTGAATAGCATTCTAGGCAATAAAAAATGCAGGCCAAACCCCACAATGTGGCTTTTGGTCTGCATACATACAATTTGGAAACATTCATATTAAAGACATAGTTAAATAAAGGTATAGTTAAATAACCAATATCCTCACCGTAACTAATGAATGCTCAATATCGTATAAATAAGCACAACAAAAAAGCCTATCATCGGGTATAGATTCTGCTTTTTTTATTGCCAGCTTATCTTAAACGCATTGAGGCTGTCATAGTTTCGGTTCCTCCTACATCTTTGTTTATATCAATTTATAGTATAACACAACAAGATGATATGTTCAATATAAAAGTTATGGAATGAGACTCATACTTCCAATTCGATGCCAGATTTAAAGGATATGACGAAGTTTTCTTCATAGACTGTAACGCTCTGGATTATCTTCCTTAGTAGCAAGCGATTAGCTTTCACAAAATCTTCTGTTTGTAGTTTTAAAAATTCATCAGGATTTTCTAACTCAACCTCAAAATATTTCATTTTACATTCCCTCATTTCATTTATTGATAAATTGAGTTTGCAAAAAAGAGTGGACAATTTTTGTCTACTCTTAACCTTTAAAATAGTTTTTTTTAATCGATTTGAAGTTGCCTAAATTATTACTTATTCGGTAAAATGAAGTATTGCTTTCAACAGATTTCCTTCAACTACACTTCACTTGATTCAAACAAGGTGGGTACATTTCTATTCCCACAAACTCCTTGTCAATGGAAACAAACACGTACCCACAGGGTAAATGGAAATAGAAACTGATAATTTCTAGCTATCACTTCTACTCATTCCAAAAATTTTCTCACTCTGATACTTACCCACCATAAAGCAAAAAGCCTTGCAATCAAGGCTTTCATTATCCCTTTCGTTCAAAGGTTTCTAAGCTTTTACGAGCAGAGCGACACACTCAGCGGTTCGCTATCTCCGTTCTGTCTGCGTGCTAGCACTTGTCAATCACGGACAGCTATCGCATGGGCGGAAGTAAATGCTAATCTTCGTCGTTTTACTCCTTGACTAGCAAACTTACCGCCTCAACATGATGTGTCTTTGGAAAACAAAGAATTAATCTCATCTAAAAAAATAACGGTATTGTGTCAAATGGTTGAGGTATTTCTTCTACTTCTTCTTTCGTTTCTAACACAACTTCACCCGATTTCACTCCAATTACTTTAGTCGTTTTAATAACTGTATCAGTAATTAGTATCTTTGCATCAATAAATCCCTTATATATCAAGTTTTTCTATTAGTCGTAATATGTACTCAAATCCTTTAAAATTCAATTTCAATTTTATCTCTAGAAATTCGATGTTTATTTATATCAAATTGTTTTAAATAAATTTCCAGTTTTCTAACTGATTTTTCATATAGATCAATTTGCTGAATTAGTTGTTTATTTAATTTTGCAACCTCATATTCTATATTCTTTAAAGTTACATTCTCGGGAATATTTAGTTTTGATAATTCATATCTTACTAACTTCCTACTACTCTTATCTATACTTTTATGATTAATAAACACTTCCGCCATCTTGTTTAAGGTGGCGATTTTTTCATTTATTTGAGTCAGTTTGATGTCTATCTCTGCTATTTCTGCGACCAGTTCGTCTTTGATGACCTGGTATTTTTTGTCTGTCTCTGTTAACTCAATCAAGAGGTTAATCTCAGAAATCTTTTCTTGAAGTCTTTCAACAGTCGGTCGTCTGTATGGTATTGCTCGACTATCGTTGGTTAGCTGTCTAATCAAGGTTCGTCCTTTTATATACTGATTCTTATCCGAATGTTCTTTGTTATAGATAAAGTATGAGGTTGTCTCACGGATATAGACTTTATATTTTGTCTGATTCTCTTCTTCAAGAATATCTAATTGATAGTTAGGAATGAAAATAAAACCGCTCTGCTTTACACCAAAAGACACCTTGATATAAACGCCCTCATCAACTAACTTCTCTATTTGGTGTCCTGCAAGTTCCACTTCAAATTCGTGAACGGCATCTCGCTTCTTCTTAAATTCCTCAAAGGCTTCCTCAATTTCTTCAGTGGCTACCTTCTCCTTATCACGTTCTTCTTGAAAAGCATGGTACTGCTCCTGTAAATTCTCTAAGCCTTCTGAATCACCGACTTCCTTATTTTTAAAATAATCTTGAAAAAAATTGACATCATATAATTTCTTATCACTTATTTTTTTATGACTCAGACTGAATTGCTTTCCATTTTCTTCAAGTATAAAGATTACATTTTTTTGTTTTAAGTCAATGGTTAGATTCAATTCTTTTGCTTTTGTTAGTAACTCTTCTAAAGAATTGACACGGTTCAACAAAAATTCTAAACGACTTTCAATCTCTTGCTTGGCAAAATGTGTACGAAAAAATTCTTCATCATATAAATCTCGTTTGCTGAGTTGGCGTCCTCGAATTGGTTTTGTCATTGCTCTATCCGTCATCATGAATCGACTATGCTTCTGACTAAAATCAATATGAACATGTAACTGCACCGCTTTTTCTAAAAAATCATCAAAGGACTTTGAGTGCTGCATCAAAAAATAAAGGCGTTGCTTCAATTCAAATTTATGACTAGACTGCCTATATTTTTGATAGTCACGGTAGGAGAAACGTTTTTCAATAATTTTCGCTCCAGCCACTTTAGAAATACGATCTGAAATCATACGAAGGTTTCGTTCCAAGGCATAATTCCATATCAACTTTTTATCTGAATTACGGTCAATGGCGTTGATTAGGATGTGATTATGAACATGATCATTGTCTGTATGAGTTGCCACGATGAAACGAAAACGGCCCCCTGTTAATTCCATCATGGTCTCATAACCAATGCGGTTAATTTCTTCAGGTGTCAGATTATCTTCAGGAGAAAATGATTGAATGAGGTGATGGGCATGGATATTTTGTTGATGTTTTTCTTGTCGGTCATTTCTGGATTCGTACAACTTGTCGTTATTGGTAAAGTTGACATTGTACATTTCTACCATTTCTTCATAGCTAGGGAAGTCTAAATAATTGCTCATGCCAAAATCAGATACCAATTTCAAATTGTCCGTTTTATCAGGATTGAGAATATACTTAATTAAACGCCTACGATATTTTTTTCCGTGTGTCGCAAAGTGTTTAGTGACTACCATAGAGCTCCTTCAATCTTTTCACTTCCACTTGAAATTCTTTCTCTACGCCAGTAATTAACTCACTAACTCCCTTACTCAATTCTTGTAACTGTTCCTGAGAAATCAAATGGCTTTGATTGATTGCACGCGCAATTTGATTAATGTTATTTCCAATCCGTCTCAATTCAAATACTAACTGGTCATAGGTATCCGTGTTAATGGTGACAAATGACATATTGGGATTCAACAACACTTTTCTGGCATAGACTGAAAAATTTTGACAGTGACTCTTGTCGATTCGCTCATTCAATTGATGTAACTCTGAATCTGTTAGAAATACTTTTTTGAGATTGGTACGATAACGATAAACCATAGTAGCCTCCTATCTCATGTATTTTTCACGAAATCCACGACTGAGCGGCTGTACTTGATTGACTTCCGCAATCAATTCTTGAACGCATGTCAGTAAGATTGAAACGTGTTCTTGAGTCACTTGGTGATTTTCTCTTGCGACAACTAGAACTTCATGCACATCTCGACTAATTTGTTCAAACTTTTGAGATTGCCAAAGGGAAAACCAACTTTCAAAAATTCTATCCTGATAATTCTTTTTCAACAAATTTTGACGAAGAAATTCTGAGAAACTATCCAGTTTTTGTTCCCTCATCATTTCTTTTATCTGTTTTTCTTCTTGTCTCGTGATCCTAAATTGCTTACGGATTAACTTAATTTCTTGTCCCATCCTACTATCCTTTCAACATTATACTTGTCTGACAGTGTCAGGCTGCCTCACATTGTCAGTACGCTTCCTAAAGACCTCACTCTCTTCTTGTTCGGTCTTTGCGAGCTCAGGCATTGTGGTCACAATACCCAAAAAATCATATCGCCAGCCGACCAAAACCTTTCTGTTTTGACAGCCAACGATAAGATAACTTGGTGGCTTCGCCCCCCAAACCCCCAGTAGAAAATCAAAGTTTGATTTTCTTAGGATTGATATAAGGATAACAAGGATAATTTGGAAAAGTTATCACATTACAAAAAGAATGGTAAAAACTCGATTGTTAAAATTTCTCTAACAAAATTGAATAATATAAAATGACTTAGAAGCAACATTTCTTAACAACGTAACTCTAAGCCATTTCCTAATTCCTCCGTTATGTCTATTCAGAAAGTACAGTCTCGTATATAGACATCTTATGTTTAAATGATTCTTTTCCTCCCTCTAGCTGATTGATGATGTGATTCTTTATAAATCTTTCGCTTACGTATCCTCTCGCTTCAATCCAAGCATGTGTTCCATCTGACTCCATAATTACTACTTGATCTGTCATAGAATTTGTCACAATTGTAGCATTATGCGTTGCTAAAATAATTTGCCTTTGAATTTTAGCTTTTCTAAATTGTTGAACTAGGTGACTGTATATATAACGGTTATCTAAGTTATCCTCAGGCTGATCAATAATTAATGGTCTGAAATCTTTAGAATAATCACTATATGCTAATATAAAATCAAGCATCGCTACTACTTTTTGCCCTAAACTTAGTACACTGACTTCTTTGTAAAGAATATTAAGTTGTTTTGAGCTTTCCTTTGAATTAATGTTAAACTCTAAAAATAATTTTTCATTTGCTACATGTTCGTGTAAAACTCTTTTTAACTCAGATAATAAACGATTATTCTTAATCAAAGAATACATACTTGATTTTAAATATTTGATATTGCTATCATTAATTTCTTTAAAATTTTCCCATTGATTAGTTCTTTGCAAGAAATTATCGTTTGATATCGTTTTTAAAAGATTAAAATATTTTTGACCAAGGCTTTCTTTTATTATACATTCAACAAAATTCTTTATTCCTAATTCTTTATAAGCAAGATAGAAAATATCAACTACATCTTGTTTACTTATTCTAAAATTATTGATGTTATCCTTAAATCTTAGAGTCACTATTGTATAATTTAGACAAAGGACAAAAACATGCAAAAACGCTACTCAAAAGAATTTAAAGAAACCCTTATCGCCTTCTATCATTCTGGTCAATCCGTCACCCAGCTGTCTAAAGAATACGACGTGGCCCCTGCAACAATTTATAAATGGATAGACCTCTACTCTACATCTAATGAAAGCTCCGTCTCTAAAGCTGATTTTCTAGAATTAAAAAGACAACTGGCTAAAGTTAAGGAAGAACGAGACATCTTAAAAAAAGTATTGACCATATTCGCCGAGAAAAAGAAGTGAGTGCTGCGGATATGGCTCAAACCATACAAACTTTAGCACTCAATGTCAGACTAAGCTGTCAACTCCTTGATGTTCCTGAATCAAGTTATTATGAACGGATTAACCGACATCCATCTAAAACTCAATTAAGGAGACAATACCTGTCACTCAAAATTTCTCAACTCTTCAATGCTAACCGAGGAATCTATGGTGCTCCTAAAATTCATCATCTTCTACTTAAACAAGGGGAAAAAGTCGGGTTAAAACTGGTACAGAAGCTAATGAAGCAACTTCAACTCAAGTCTGCAGTCATTAAGAAATTTAAGCCTGGATACTCACTAAGTGATCACATCAATCGAAAAAATCTCATACAGACTGAACCTACAAAGAAAAATAAGGTTTGGTCAACCGACATTACTTATATTCCTACTCAACAAGGATGGGCTTATCTCTCAACCATTATGGATCGTTATACTAAAAAAGTCATTGCTTGGGATTTGGGCAAGCGAATGACTGTAGAATTAGTGCAAAGAACTTTAAATAAGGCCATTAAATCACAAGACTATCCAGAAGCTGTTATTCTTCATTCTGACCAAGGAACCCAGTATACGAGTCTAGAGTATGAAGAGTTGCTTAAGTATTATGGGATGACTCACTCTTTCAGTCGAAGGGGATACCCTTATCATAATGCCAGTCTTGAATCTTGGCATGGACATTTAAAAAGAGAGTGGGTGTATCAATTTAAATATAAGAACTTTGAAGAAGCCTATCAGAGTATTTTCTGGTACATCGAAGCCTTTTATAATTCAAAACGAATCCATCAAAGTTTAGGGTATCTTACACCTAATCAATTTGAAAAGGTAAGTGCTTAAAATAAATAGATTAAAATTCTACGTTAGTTACTCTAAAAACTTGACTTAACGTCATATCAAATGAAGAACTTAGAAGAGAATCACTATCAAATAACACACTCTCCAAGCGTAGCTCTTCCCAACTATCAACTTGTTCATAACAAATTCTTAGCTTTCCAACTTGAGTCTTATTAAAATCATCTATTATTTCAAGTATCGATTCTTTTCGTTGTTTTCTATATTCATCAAGTTCATTCAATTTGGCTACAAATGATTCTAGTTTCTGAGTTCGTAGCCCATAATTAGGATTTGGTAAATTTTTATTTTTCAGCATCAAATCAGAAATAAATTCTGTAATTTTCTCTCCATCCGCTGTTCGAACTAATTCATTAACTGAATACCTTCTATCAAACATTTTATCTAAAACTTTGTTTTTATCGATTGATTTGAATTTCCCACTTTCTACTTTATAAACATTAGTATATTGCGATCTTGTCCACTCTCTGATTGAGAGAGAATTATAAATATAATGATACGAAAATTTATCTTCGAGATTTTGACCATAATATTGTAAAATATTATCCTTATTCTCTTGAAGTACATCTGGTAAACTTACCTCGATAATATATTCCACATTATCCAAAACGTATAAGATAAAAATATTTGCATGGTTACACATAAATTCCAACTTACTTTGTTTATCACAATATTGAGATAAAGCAAATTGAAGTATATCAATTAATGTGCTCTTACCTGTACCTCTACCTCCAATCAAACAATTCAATGACGGAGAAAAGGAAATATAAAAATCTTTTTCCTTTGATTTATCTAGTAAGAAACTTCTGTTCCCTCTTCTTTTTTCTACATAGACTCCTTTAATATAAGAGTTTCCCTCAATTTTTGGCTGTTCTAAACTAACAGATACTTCATAATCTAGTAATGCTTCCTCAAACATTTGAAAAGATAGTTTCCCACCTTTGAACCACATAATATTTTTATCTAATCCGTCAATATCATGTGAATCATTATCTAATATAAAATTTGGTCTACAAGAAAAGTCTCGTAATAGTTTATTAAATAAGCCAGGAATTACTTCAGCTTTATTTACACCCATAAATTTAATTTGTGTTGGAGAAAATAAAGACTTTTTATAAGCACCTGACAATTGAGCCTTTTTAGTAAAAATATTAGAAGTATTAAAATGAGCGATATAATTTAAGATTTTATTTTCATTAAAAAAATTCATTATAGTTAAAGAATGTTGATAGCTTCCTTCCTCTGTACTGAGTAAGTTTTCATCCAACCATTTATTAACTACCTCTTTTTTATTATCATCAAATATTCCAACTATATGGAGCTTATCAGCAGCGCTAATCTCAACACCATACAAAATATGGGGGTGATATTTATAATTTCTATTATTTGCCTTAAGTATTGATACTGCTTTCTGCAGTTTTTCTACGCCTTTAGTAGTATTATGATCTGTCACAACTACTATTTCTAACTCATTCTGTAGAATGCTTTCAGCTAAAAACAAATAACTTATGTATTCTTTAAAATCTACAAAGAAAGAATCATCTACAGAACTAGCTAATTCATCCATAGGAAATCTTTTCTTTAATTCAATTTTGTTATTAAAAAAAAGTTCATATAACTGCTCATTTGTTGCAGCTTTATATTCATCCTCAGTCCAATTAGAAAAAAGCTTATAGTCATGCGAAGCTGGAGTATGTAAATGAATTAATGTTTTATGAAACACTCCAAAAGAGACTTTCTCTTCCGAGAATACTCTATATACAGTTTCAATTTTTTTATTAAATTTCTTTACCATTATTGGATAACCTGCACCTTCTCACTTTATTTTTCATTATAACATAAACAATTTATTATTTTAGTTATCATTCTAAATCAACTTCGCACGAATTACTGATAACTTCAAAAATCTGTATCAGATATTACCCAAAATATTCTTAACTATTTTTCTTGCATCTTAAAAAATTTTTGATATAATTGTTGCATAATAAAGCAACAGGAGTTTTAGCTTATGTTTTCTGGTAGCCGTCTTAAAGAATGTAGAATGGAAAAGCACTATTCCCAATCTGAGCTAGCTAATCTATTAAAAATCAATAGGGCGTCATACAACAAATGGGAGACTGGTAAATCTGTTCCTAATCAAAAAAATCTTTCTGCCCTTGCAAGAATACTTGATGTTCCAACAACCTATTTTGAATCGGAATACAAGATTGTGAATACCTATCTCCAACTATCTACGGAAAATCAAGGAAAGGTTGATGAGTATGCGGAAGGACTACTTCAGGCACAACAATCACATGATAAGGTTGTTCCACTATTTGCTGTAGAAGTGTTATCTGATATCGCTCTTTCTGCTGGTCTTGGAGAATCGCTCTTTGACGAATACGATACAGAGACCGTCTATGCTGAGGAAGAACAGTATGGTTATGATATTGCTGCTTGGATTAAAGGAGACTCTATGGAACCCATCTATCTTGATGGTGAAGTAGCCCTTATTCGTGCTAGTGGTTTTGATTACGATGGTGCAGTCTACGCCCTATCTTGGAATGATTCTGTCTATATCAAAAAACTTTATCGAGAAGAACATGGCTTTAGAATGGTATCCCTCAACGATAACTACCCTGATAAATGGATTCCTTATGAAGACAATCCTCGTATCGTGGGACTTGTCGTAAGTCACTTTATGCCTGTTATAGGAGCTTAAATATGTCAGTCAATATTAAAGAAATGATTTATCTCAGAGACAACCGTATCTATTTTACACCCTATCTCAAAGAGTATGACATTACTGATCATATTCAGGAACTGATGGAAGAATTAGAAATGCTTAAAAGAGGATAAGATGATGGGCTATATCGATTACTCAAGAGAACCTCAGTCTGATATAGCTTTCGTTGATATGAAATCATTCTATGCTTCGGTTGAATGTGTGGATAGAGGATTGAATCCCCTCCATACCTCTCTCTGTGTCATGAGTCGTGCTGATAACGCTGGAGGCTTAATTTTAGCCTCTTCTCCCATGTTCAAAAAGGTCTTTGGTAAAAATAATGTTGGACGTGCCTACGATTTACCTTTTGACATCAGCACAAGAAAATTTGACCACTATAATGCCAAACGTCAATGCTTAGACATATCACCACGCTATATTTCCTATATTGAACATTGGGCTAAGCGAACGCTTATTGTCCCTCCTCGAATGGATAGATATATTGAAAAGAATATTGATATTCAGCACATTTTCCAAGATTATGCTGCCCCTGAAGATATTCTCCCCTACTCCATCGATGAAGGGTTTATTGATTTAACCTCCTCGCTCAATTACTTTGTAAGTGATAAACAGATGGATAGAAAGGCAAAATTAGATGTAGTCTCTGCCAAACTACAACATGACATCTGGCAAAAGACTGGTATCTATTCTACCATTGGTATGAGTAACGCTAACCCATTATTGGCCAAACTTGCTCTAGACAATGAAGCCAAACGAACACCTACTATGCGTGCCAATTGGTCCTACGAAGATGTAGAAACCAAAGTCTGGTCAATCCCTCATCTAACTGATTTTTGGGGTATTGGTTCTAGAACAGAAAAACGCCTTCACAAACTAGGAATTGCCTCTATCAAGGAACTAGCCAATAGCAATCCAGACCTATTGAAAAAAGAATTTGGGAAGGTTGGAGTCCAGTTGTGGTTTCATGCCAATGGTGTTGACGAGAGTAATGTTCATCAACCCTATAAACCAAAGTCACACGGGCTTGGCAACTCTCAGGTGCTACCTCGTGACTATGTCAAGCAGCGTGATATTGAGATTGTCCTTAGTGAAATGGCTGAACAAGTTGCCATCCGAATGAGGAGAGAACATCAGAAAGCTACTATTGTTTCCATCTTTGTGACCTACTCTAAAACAGAAATGAAACAGCCAATTAACGCTCAAATGAAGATAGAACCCACTAATCATACACGACTGCTTACCGATACCGTATTAACGCTTTTTCGTAAAAAATACACGTCAGGAGCCGTTCGGGGTATTGCAGTCAATTACTCAGGATTTGTCGATGAAAGCTATACCTTAATCTCATTATTTGATGATATCGAAGCAACCGAAAAAGAAGAAAAGTTACAACAAACTATTGACCATATTAGAGACCAATTCGGTTTTTTAGCGGTTCAAAAAGGAACTGCCCTCCTAGACAGTTCCAGGAATATTGCAAGAAGTAAACTAATAGGAGGCCACTCAGCAGGTGGCTTGGAGGGATTACAATGATTGACCGATCATACTTACCATTTCAATCCGCAAGAGACTATCAAGACGTTAACATGCAAAAGTGGATGGGGTTCTTTTTATCGGAACACACCTCCGCCTTATCAGATGATGTTAAGCAAGTCAGCTACCTTTCTGACCTATCGCTGAATCAAAAATTAATGTTACTCAGTCAGAGTTACGCTAATCAATTGACCATACAGGTGACTAGAAAACAGAAAAATGATTTACAAAATATTATCGGAACCATTCCGACCCTATCAACAAATGAGGTCATTCTAAAAACCAATGACGGACATATCGCGATCGCTTTAGAAGATATTATAACTATCACATTAGTTGAGGAGGTCTACCATGAATCAGCTTGACTTTTATAAAAACGAATTACAGATGGACTACTTCAGTGAAAATTACCGTAAATTTGAAAGTGACTTCTATCGCTACTCAGCACTTGATACACCACTGACTTTTCTAACAGATGATATCATGTTGGCAATGGCGAAATCTGCTAAAAACTATTTCAAGCTCAATAAAGAAAATGCTAAAGATAATCGCGATCATTATTTCATTTTTGACATAGAAAACCTAAATGATAGTAAATTGACAAAAAAATATGTGTATCAGCGAACAACAAGCATCAGACAAAAAGATTAGGCCTTCATCACAATGCCTAATCTTTTTTACTCATTTTTAGGTTTCTTTGCCTGCCTAAATTGCTCTATCCGCTTTTCAAGTTGCTCAGTCTTCAATTTATTCTTAGCTTCAGTTATGGTCTCATCTAATATAGGCTCCTTTAGCAATATTTCAGGAGACTTTTTTTCATCTTCGATAGTTTGACGTGTAGCGTCAAAAACGACATCTAATAATTGGTTGACCTTATGTAAGTCAGCTTCAGACATTCCTGATAAGCGATGAATGAGTTGTTTAAAACTATCTTGGTTGTGTCTTTGTTTTTTGAATAACCTCATCTTATCTCCTTATAAAAAGCAGCCCTTGTAAGGACTGCCTCACTTACAAGTCATCAATAGCTGCTGAAATGGCTTGTAATTTCTTATTTTGCTTATTTTTGTCATCAATCAACTGGTGCAACTCTTCGATTTTCTTCTGACTTTGAAGAATGTCTTCATTATTCTGAGCCATCACATCAGCTAGATGTTGCTTGTAGTCGTTTGTAATGTTAGAGGAGGACACCACTTTTGGTGTGGATTGCTCTTGAGTTTTTGGTTGTGAAACGGATTTCTCCTTAGCTTTTTGTTGTTCCATTTCAAAGGCTGCCACATAATCAACGTCTTCAGCGCCCTCTTGGTTTTCTTTATGAAATAGTGCCGCAATCTTCGCACGTTCTTCTGTGGAAGATGTCTGTGTGTTATCATCTAGTGGTTGGTCAAAGGTCCAATCTTTTGTCATATGTTATTCCTCATTTCAATTATCTGATGGTATTGGTTTTTGTTCATCTTGGCCAAAGGCTTGCGTCAATGCTTCATCAAATGTCCAAGGACTGTTTTGTTGGCGTTTGATAAAGGCTTGATACATCGCTGTTTGTAATTGACTGCGATAAGTTTCTAGTTTTTCCGTTTCTTTCGCAACTTTTTCCTCTTGCCTAGCCACTCTTTCAGCTAGGCGTTCAATCACACTCATAGGGTGTCCTCCTTATCACTTTCTAGATTAAACTAAGAAACTTGATTTTGTTATCACAACTCTAAAGCGGTATTTTTTCTAGGCGGAGGATTGCTTCGGATAACTTGTAACTTGGCCGATTGTATCACATCTTTTAGAGAATAATTATTTTGATATTTTACAATATCATTCCAATCTGCTTTAGTTTCCAGTTCCTGTAATGGTGGACAGTCTGTTTCAGTGGGAAGTCCTTTCTCAGATAATTTCTGACAAAAATCTCTCCCTGCTTCATCATTGTCAACAGCCAAGGTTAATAAGCCTGGGTGCGTCTGAAAGAAGGTAGTCGTCTCTTGTATAGCATGAAGGTAATGCGTTAATCGACTTGGTTTGACAGTATCTAAAAACTCAAGTTTGCCTTGTTCCTCAGCTGCTAATCGTAAAGTCTGATACGCAATCACAGAGAGTTTTAAGCCTTCCATAGAAACTAAACGCACATCTGATAACTGCTTCTGATGGAGTTGATAATAACTCATCATATCAATCACCGATTCACAAAAGATAAGGCGTTTCGGTTTTCCAATATCAAAGCTCATCCCTATATAGCCATGAGAGTCTTTCATGATTTTCTTGAGGTAACCTCGATCATGTCTCTGATTATCTTTGACAAGCCCTTGAAGACTTGCTCCCTCTAGTTGGCCAAGATGATTGTAACTCTTAAAGACAAGAACTGATTCCTGAAAGGTCTTTGTCTGGTAATGAGCCTGTGCTAATAGACCTTGTCTGCCAAAAGCATTGATAGTGTCATCACTTAAACCACGAATGTCATTCAGATATATCCGTGCTTGGTCAAATGGTTCTTCTCTTAGATAATAACGAAAGGGTTGGTAAGTCTCTTCGACGATTTTAGCTTGTTCAAAGTCTCCAGTTTCAAGGTAAGACAGGGCTTTTTTAAAAGACACTCCCGTCATTAACTGAACAAAATCAATCACATCTCCCTGTACGTCACGTGAAAACCATTTAAAGGTATTGGTGTCCGCAAAAATCCTAAAGGAATCGTGTTCTGGATGTTCATAGACTTGCCCTGATAGTCGTTTAAAAGAATAACCTAGACTTTCTGCCACCTCTAAAATCGCCTTTTGTTTCACTTTTTCAATTCTTGTCATGCCATCTCCTTATCAAAAAAAGCAGAAGATATACTCCTGCTAGTTGGTCTCACTTGTAGTAGTGCCTTGAATCTTTGGAATGCTTGAATTTACTCCATCAGAAGACTCTTTCAAGTCCCCTAGCTTCCCATTCCAAATGGTTACCTGATTGACAAGGAGTTTATCTGACAATTTGGCATAAGATAGTTTAAGAGAGGTCGTTTCTGTCTGTGTACTTTTCTGAGCCTTATCACTGACATCAGACACATAGATAACTTGATAAGACACTTCCGCAAGGGCTTCATTTGCTTCTGAATTGACATAGATATTGGCAGACTCAAAGCGATAATCCAACATATAGTCTTTATAGACTTGGTTGATAGAATCTTCTTGACGAGCTACTTCTTCCTTAAAGGCAGAATCTGTCATATAGGGCTTGATACGGTTGTTGTTCTCGCCCAGCTTTTCCTTGGTGTAGTATTGCGTGAGAAATTCTTTAACCAACTCATCAGAGAGAACACTCGCCTTTTCCTTTTCTTTCACTTTTGTCAATAATTTATGAGCTTCAGATTGGATTTGTTTCTGCGTGTGACTGGTCACAGACTGAGAACCAATGGTATAACCCATCATCACCATAAAGCTGGTGACTGCTAGACCACCAAAACCAATCAAAAATCTAGCCTTCATTTTATTTAACATCACTAGTGCCATCTCCTTTTTCCATAAGATAGCACTATGATAACAAGATGAACTTGAAAAAGTTATCACAATAAAGAAAAGGACTACCAAACTTAGGTAATCCCATTACGTCATGCCATCCGACTTCTAACAACTTTTCTAACAAGTCCAAAGACAAGTAAAAGATTAAAAATAATATAGAAAGTGGTAAAGCTCAAAATACCATTGGTGGCTAAATCTTCCAAATAGAGGTATCGTTCTGTAAAAAAGAGGTAAATCCCATAGACTTCTGTGAAAGCTAAAAATCCGATTAATCCAATGATAAATAAGCTTCCAAGCATCTTCGCAATCTGGTAAAGGACAAGTAAAATTAGTCCTGTTGCTGCGATAATGAAAAGACTTTGAATAATTTGTTCAATCATATCTGTACATCTTTCTACGCTAATTGCTTACGATAATAATCTGCCTGTCCCTTGTCCAGATTATCAAGTTGTTCAACCAGGTCTAGATACTCTCCTTTAGTCACTTCATCTAAGTCTGGAAAGTCATTCTCACGAGTCGTGATAATCACCTCTAATTGACCAATGATTTCTCGCTTTGAAAAGCTGTAATCAAGGGTTTCATCTTCATATTGTTCCTTTAAGGCTTGATAGTTAGCTCTATCTTCGGAGCTTGTAAAACCTTGTGCTAACCATTCTTCTAATTGGTAACGTATATCTTCTACTGTCTGGGTCATAATCAATTCTCCTTTGATGATTTCTTAATGTCATTTTACCGCGTTCATTATTTTTTGTCAGCCTTTTTCTTAAAAATCAAGCGAAAGTTGTTGGTCCTGTTGTGGTTGGATCGTTTCATTGAACTTAGCTAGGGCTGCATCAATTTCCTCAACCTCTGCTTCTTGTTCAACCAAGGGGGCAAGAAGGTCATACTTAGCTTTAAACAGCTGATAATCCTCTTCTTTAGGAAAGACCTTTTCCACTTCAACCCTTGCGACAGATAGCTTATCTTTCAAATTGTTAGCCATTTCTTCTGTCTTTTCTTGGTCTTCTAAGATATGGTCAATGGCATTGGTAATGCGTTGAATCGTTCCCACGTCTGATTTCAAGTCTAAAGAGACAGAATACTGGTTGCTGCCTGAAATGGTTAAAGACACCATATCTGGCAAGGGCTCACTAAGACTTCTGGTTGCCATTTTAAGCTCAAACCCTCTAAAGGTCGCAAGCGTTCTTACTTCTTTGGTTTCCGAACGGTTGTAGGTAATGAGTTTTCGTAGATAGTCTCCAGCTTCTGCACGGTTATCCATCATTTGATTGTCAAACCGCATGATAAAATCTTGTGACTTAGTTGCCAAAGATTGGGCAATATCACGGTCATATTGGCTAAGGCGTTTCTCTAAGACAGGGAGGTTCTGCTCACAGTAAGAAATGGTATGGCGATACTCATCTTTGGAGCGATTAAAGGCACGCTTTTGATTGTCCAATACCGTCAACTCATTCTCTAGTTCCATTTTTAGTTTGAGATAAGGATTACCTGTCGCTAAAGCCTTAAAGTCTGAAGCAGTCATGGTTTGTTCATCAATGTCTTCTGCCGATCGTACTGGGTCTTTAGAGGTCATGATTTGCGTGATGTATTTGAGTTTATTCTCCTGTGTTTGCCAGAGGTAGTTATCGAAGCTCCCTTTCGTAATGTAATGGTAAATATCTACCTCTTGGTGCATATTGCCTTGACGAATTAACCTGCCATTACGTTGGACAATATCACTTGGTCTCCAGGGAACGTCCAAATGGTGGACTGCTTTCATACGTGACTGGACGTTTAGACCTGTTCCACCTTTTTCCGTAGAAGCCATGAGAATCCGTACTTCTCCACTATTGACCTTGCGTGACAGAGAGTTCTTTTTCTCATCCGTATTAGCGTCATGGACAAAGGCTATTTCTTCTTTGGGAATCCCTCGATCAACAAGTAGATCTTTAAGTTCATTGTAAACATCAAAGCCCACTTCCTTACTTTTAGGTGTTCCAATATCAGAGAAAATCATCTGGGTAGCTTTCAAATTTTCTCCCTCACGGTAAATACGTTCCACATTATCCACCACTTGCATAATCTTCTGATTGTCCGATAGGGTATAGGCTGAGTCAATGAGGCGCATGTCAATGGCTAATTTTCTAGCTTCCCCAGTGATTTTTAACATGTTATCATCACTAGGGTCAACACTGCCTGACTTGATAGCGTCTGAACGGTCAACCAACTCTTCAAGGTAGTATTTCTGAGCTTCTGTGAGTTCACTCTCTACCGCAATGACTTTAGCTTCAGGAACAGGTAAATCAAGCATATCTGAGGTCTGAATATCAGCTGTTTCCTTATAAATCCGCATGAGTTCAGGCAGGTTCACAAATTTCTTAAAGCGTTTCTTGGGTTGGTATTTATCCCCTGTCGGTGCTAGTTCCATAGAATTTTCGATATTCCCAAAAGCCCCTACCCATGAATCAAAATTAGATACCTGGTATCGTTCTAAGACATCTGGTTGGATATAACTCATCATGGTATAGAGTTCACTAATAGAGTTAGAGACTGGTGTTCCTGTCGCAAAGACCACATTACGATAGTCATGTTCTCCTTGAACCTGTCTCACTTTCATCTCCATATCTACGTTCTTCTTAGAAGTCGTGTTGGTAATTCCTGCGACATTACCAAGTCCTGTAATGGGTCTGATATTCTTAAAATGGTGAGCCTCGTCCACAAAGAGAAAGTCAATCCCAAGATTTTCAAATTCAATAAAGGTATCACGTTCCAGTTTTTGGAGTTCTTCTAATTGGTGTTCCAAACCTTTGATGGAACGCTCTGCTTCTTTAACGGTATAATCACTATCACTGCCTTGCTTGATGTCACGAAGTTGTTGTAACTTATCTTGAATATAGGTCACTTGCTTTTCCTGACTCATGGGAATTTTCTCAAACTGGGAATCCCCAATGACAATGGCATCGTAGTCCCCTGTGATGATCCGTGACACAAACTGTTTACGTTTGGCTTTCGCAAAATCTTTCTTGGTCGTCACGTAGACATTCTTGGTTGGGAAGAACTTCATGATTTCTTGTCCAAACTGAGCGGTCAGACTTGATGGGACCACATAAAGAGGTTTATGAACCATTCCCAGTTCTTTCAGTTTGAAACCTGCTCCAAGCATGGTTAAGGTCTTACCTGAACCGACTTCATGAGCTAGAAGCGCTCGTTTTTCTTCCACAATCCGTTGAATAGCATTCTTCTGATGAGGACGTAAGGAAATATTCTGGGCAAGCCCATCAATGGTTAAATGGCTACCATCATAGACTTTGGAGACCGTACGATTATAGAGACTATTATAAGTCTCTTCAATCATCTGTTGCACCTCAGGGTAACTTGCCACAAAGTCTTGGAAGAGTTCTTGAAGCTCAGTTTCCTTAGCACGAAGAACCGTTGTCTTCTCAACGTCTGTCACATGCTTTTTCTTATCCCCATCTTCCACTTGTTTGGTAATGGTTGGTTGATTGGAATTAAGCAGGTTTTCAAAGATTTTTCGGCCACTATCATAGCGTGAACCAGACACACCTAGACTTCTATCCGTTGCGGTAGAATACCTAAAGGCAAACTTGGATTGGTAGGACATCGTCCCATCAATCGGACTGACTTCAAGGACAGTTGCTACTTCTTGGTCTGTGAGATCAAAGGTTTGTCCCATAAAGGTTTCTTGGGCAAATTTCCCATAAACGGCTAGAGGAATCCAACGTGAGCCAATCCGATAATCAATATCAGCTAAGGTCACACGTGGTGGTTTCACGTCTTCTAAGAGACCTTGATAATAGACCCAAGGAAAATCAGAGTTGTCTGCTTTAATGAGTAAGTCCACAACCTCTAACTTAGTCACCACATCTCCTGATAAGAAGTCCTGCCGAGACACATAGACCACTTCCCTATCGTTTAGATAGCGTTCTGGGTCTGGAATAATAGCGTCTCCTAATTCCTCAATCAAAGTCGCTTTAGAATCCGTCTGATAAATAGACATCATGTAATCCAAATCTACACCACGACCATCTGCTAGACTAGAATTGAGAGCGTCAAGGGCAGAAGAAACTGCCGTCACTTCCTTTTCAGGACGAACCAAGGCTTTTTCAAAGGCAAGCGACTTGGTATAACTAACAGTCTTACCACTTGAGTCAAGACTTTCATCTTCCAAACTCGCAAGGAGCGAATACTTATCATCACTATCAAAGAGGTTACGGTTCACAGCACTATTGACATAGCCAAAGCGTTTCACAAAACTATCATAGGTCCGATTGAGATGTCCTAACAAGTGATTAAACTCATCTCTGTCGTAATCATAGTAGCGTTGAATGGCAATCACCTCTTGGTAAGCATTACGAATATCGACCATCCCTTTAATCCGTGCAACTTCTTTCTCAGACAAAGGTGCTTCATAGAAAACCGTCTTTTTGAAATAGCCCTTAAATTGCCCACGTTTAGCGGCTTCTTCTGTCACATACACATCAAGAGCGGTGCTATCGGTCACTTCTAAAGCATTAAAACGGTCAATCTGTTTTTGAGAATGCTTGGTATCCCAATCCTTAAAGTTACCCTCTTCGTCCACATAGTAGCTAATCTCCTCAGTTTTTGTCCCTACACGAATGCCCTTATGATCACGGTAGTAAACCGTAGAATCTTTATAGCCAAAGCTATACTGGTCTAAGCTTTCTCTGATGTCAGAAGGAATCGAGGTATCAATGACTTGTCTTCTCATCACATCAGGAGTGATAAGAATGTCAGAAGGGTCAACACTTCTAGGCGCTTTAACCTGTTTAATAGCTGTCTGTACAGCTTCTATTAGGTTATCAGAAGTGCCTTTCACAGAAAGTGTCCCACCGTTAAAGTTTCTAACCTCATAGGTCCCAAGAACCTGACTGTTGTAATCCCCGTCAAAATATGGATTGAGCCAAATACGGTCATCCTTGTCATAGCGAATAGAACCTGAAAAAGCTAAATCATCTGCCACATATCCCTTATCCATATGTTTTTGGAAGAACAACATATCTGTTGTGACATTGGTACCTGCAATGGCCTTAAAGGCGCTATCTGGTAAACGCACACCACCTAGAAAATCAGTCGTCTCACGAATATCCTGGAGAATGTTTTCTGTCCGTTTATCCATGGTTCCTGTGGAGGAAATAATGGCTACTTGCCCACCGTCATGCACCAAGTCAAGAGATTTTTTAACAAAGTAATCATGAATCATATAGGGCTTGTCATAGCGACTATCCACAATCCTGATATTAGCAAACGGCACATTTGAGAGAATCAAATCAAAGCTATTGTCATTAAAGGCAATGGTCTCAAAGCCCTTTACTTCAATGTGACTATTCGGATGAAGGTATTTGGCAATAACCCCTGTAATCGTGTCTAGCTCTACACCATACAACTCACTATTTTCTCTCAGATGTTTAGGCATTGCCGCAAAGAAATTTCCCGTTCCCATAGACGGGTCTAGGATTTTACCACCAGTAAAGCCATCACGTTCTAACTTCTCCCACATCTGACGAATCAAGTGAGGGTCTGTGTAGTAAGCGGTCAGAGAGGACTGTTTCATGTCTGTATACTCTTTATCGGTGACTAACGTTTTTAATGCCTCACGTTCCTTAGAAAATTTGGGATTATACTCGTCAAAGAACTCGTTAGCTAAGCCTCCCCAGCCCACGTATTTGGCAAGCAGTTCTTGTTCACTTGGTGTGGCTTGACGGTATTCAGATTCAAGCCTTTTCACCAAACGAATAGCAGCCACATTCATTTCAACCTTATCCCTTGTTGTCTTAGGGTAGAAGTCTGTCAGATCTTCTGGGAAGTGAAAATCTGTGACTGGGAGCGTCTCAGTGACTTCTGGTTCCAACTCATCTTCTGACAATGCTTCTTCTTGTTTAGCCTCTTTCTTATTTGATGATAGAGATGTTGTCACTTGAGAAACCGGCTCTTGAGATTCTTCCATATCCATAAAAGAAAAGAGGTCTAATTCTAGGCTAGGTTCTTCCACTTCCTCTTTTTCTTCGACAGAAGGAACATGAAGAGCTTGAGTGATGTCTTCTAATGTCCGTAAGAAAAGAACTGGATTTTGTTCAATCATATCTGTGAAATCATTTTGTAATTCAATCCGAATCAGGTTATTAACGCCTGAGTCCTCAATGGCCATTACCTGAAACTCTTGCCCCTTATAAGTCACAATCGAAGCAATCGGATAGCGTTTAAGGGCTTCCTCTACGATAGGATTTTGAGGGAGTGATTGAGTCATGATTTCAGGTTTTGTTTGTGAGATGTGTTCTCGCCATTCCCTAAAGGATAGGTCAGGTTGGGACAGTTTGTCCCTTTCAAAGGTTCTAGCTTCTTCAAGAGTAAGGTCTTCATGCAAGAAGGCGTAGGCAATGGGTCTTGCTTCTTCTAAGTCTAGCTGACTGGTCAAGAAAAATTCTGCCTTGTCATGCGTTAATCCCATCTGAAGCAATTCTGTCACAAGGGCTAATTGAGTGACGGTTGCCTTAGGATAGCCCCCTAATATGGCTAGGTCGGCATTAATCAAATGAAAACGCCCTGCAGCATCTATCAGTATCCCACGTTGCTGCTCATCAACGTCAGCTAAGTCTATCCCTAAACGAGTCAGTTTTTCGGTATTTTCAGCCAAAATGGTTTGACCCATTTCAGCTAAGATTACTTCTTCTTGAGGTGTTAGAGGACGTTGTAAGTCATAGGCTGTCCCATCTGCTTCTAAATAGGTTAATAGCTCATTGTCCTCATAGATTGGCGTCATTTCCATTTCATGGTCAAACTCCCCACGTCTCAGGTTTGGTAGCTTTGGACGGCTATTTCGCACTTGGTCAAAGTGACTTAATATCTCAAATTTTTGAGACAAGTTTAGATGTTCATAAGCTGGTAAATGTTCTGTTTGCCCTGTTCGTAAATCTAGTTGTGATAACTCTTCCTCATCAAGACTTGCGATTATGACAAGTCCTTCTTCACGAAAGGTGATGTCCTGAGAAGGTTCTGGAACTACTTTTTCTTCAACTACCTCTTCTCTTTCCTTTACCGTTTCCTGGGTGCTTATTAGTTCAGGTTCATAAGTGAGAAGAAACTGTTCAATATCACGGCTAATACGGTCAGACAAATTATTGGCCACTCGATAGACATTGACCAAATTAGCAGCTTTGCCTTTATCCAAAAGAGAAGCTACCGAAATGGACTGATAGGCGCCTTCTTGATCTAAGAGATGAAAGCGAGTGGCTAGGTTAAAGAGGGCTACCTCAATCACCAAGGCTTTCTCATCACTGTTTAACTGAGGTAACTTCTTTAAGCCAGCCTGACCAAAGGTCTGTGTGTAGCTGCTTAGGTCTGTTGCCTCGTCAAAGGGGCTCGCCTCTACAAAAGCAGAAACTTCTGTTTCAAAGCGAACCACTTGAACAGGTGAGGTGACTACTCCTCTTTGGGTTGTAAAATTTTGGATAAGGCTATCCCAATCCTCATCAAAATGGACTGCTTGATAGCGTAAAAAGGATTCCAAAAGAATCTGGTCACGTGGCAATCTTGCCCGCAACATTTCAAGTAATTGTTCTTGAGTCATATGTTCCTCCAATTAAAAAGGGGCTGAGAGGTATTCTCAGCCCATTGCTTTAGTCTAGGACCAAGGCGCTTTGGTCTTTTTCTTGTGGTAACTTATCCATTAAAGTTGTCACATACTGTTGTAAGAAATGGCTTTTCTGGTCTAACAAATCTTTCTGCAGGGCGAGATAGGTCACATCTCCAAAATAATCTTGACTCGTTAAAGACAACTCCTTTTGGATAATGTCCTGCAAGGTCTCTAAGGTGAGAGGCGAATAATCCTCCTCATTCAAAACCTCATACTGAGCAAGGGACTCAGAAATATTGTTGGACACAATCACTTCCATAATGAAACTAGCTCCCTCACCTGTTCGATAGAGTTTATCCAAGAGGTCCGTCACTTCTTCTTGAAGCTGTTCCTGATAACCGTCTGCTCTTAGGCGCAGGTCATCACTAACTAAAGACAAGTCATCAATGCCCATAAAGTCTTGATAGAGCGTATCAAGAAGTGACTTGTTTTTGATACTCAATTCCATGGCTAAAAAGGCTTTAACCATGTCTTTATAGTTTTCTCGTGCCATCTCAGAAAGAGTTCTAGAAATTGTGTCATAATTCCAAGCCATAGCTTCTCTCCTTACGCTGTTGAATTGGATTCAAGCCTTGTTGGACTTCTTCAAGGTCTGTCAGTCCGTCACTATCCGTATCACTGCTAAAAGGATTAGTCCCTAAAGCTAACTCTTGAGCATCCGTTAGGCCATCTTGGTCTGAATCCATTGTGTAAATGCTTTTAGGTTCCATCTAGTTGTCCTCCATTTTGCGTTTAGAAAGTCCGTAAGCTAGGCCAAAAAGAAGTCCTCCACCGACAAGCGCTAAGAGTGATTGACTCTCTCCTGTATTTGGTAAGACACTTGCTGGAACTGGTGCTTCTTGTGTTGGAATAGGTGGTTGAGGTGGTGTTGGTTGATTCGGAGTTGGTGGCCCTGGTTCAGGAGTAGTTGTTTTAACCGTGTTTGAACTGATGGTGTAGCCATTGACAGTATGTAATACGGTATTTTCTACTACACCTGAAGCGATTCGTTTCATTTGCACGTAAACATCTGCCTGAAACTCGGATTCTTCTGCTAGTTTTTCAAGGAATTCCTGATCAAAACTGATGGTAACCGTTCCTTTTGACGTGTCGACCTGTTGTAGCGTGTACTTGGTCACTTCTGTCCCTTTTGGTAAAACCGTTCCATCTTTAAGAGTGACATCCACCACAGTGTAAGCCTTGTAAACACCATTATAGTCGTCATGGATTTCATCGTAATCATCGTCAAAGCGGTATTCGATGAGTGGTGTCGCACGATTGCCTGGAATGAGTGCTCCCACCAAACGGTAGTTAAAGACCTGATTCAAGGCAACTTCTTTTCCATCAAGGCTTTTCTCCTTTTGTGATAAATCAATCACCACATCTTTTTGTGGGTCTAGTTTTGGCACATTATTGACCACTGTCTCTGTCACATAAGCCAAACCAAAGTCAATCTGATAAGCGGTGTTTTCATACTTCCCACCAGTCTTTGTCAGCTCATTCTTAATGGTCATTGGAAGGGTCACCACTAAGGTTTGACCAGTTTTAACATAAGCCTCGTAGAACGCTTTGGGATCTTCAGCACTTAAAACTTGAATGGCTCCTTTTGGTGTGAACTGACGTTTGGCCATAGCATCTTGAACCACTTTAGGCGCTTCTGACAATGAGGCATAGGCTTTCACCGAAATCCCTTTGACAAGATTTCCTGCCTTATCCATCACTTGAACACCATCTGCGTTTAGGATAAGCGCTTCTTCAGGGTAATCATCCACCATGTAAAAACCTTTGGCAAGAACATCATCGGTTACGACCAAGTCCTTGTACTGACTGTAATCAAGAACAATCTTATAATAATTGACGGTATTTGGAAGAACGGTCTTGCCATCAATAGACACGCCTTCTTTATTGGTATTAGTTTTATGTGGTGTTACTTTTGGCACGTGATTCGTTACCGTATTGGTTTCATAGGCTTGCCCAAAGTCTACTTGATAAGCCACATTGGCATAAGACTTGCCTGTATTTGCCATCTCCTCACGGACAGTCATAGGGGTGATGATGGTGATGTTTTGACCTTTCGTTACATAAGAATCATAGAAGGCTTGTGGATTTTCTGCCATAAAGACTTGGAAGGCTCCTTTAGGCGCAATCTTGCGTTTTGAAAGAGCTACTTGTAGTTTTTTAGGAGCTTCTGATAAGCTCGTATAAGTTTTTACCGTCACGCCTGTGACAGCTTTGCCATCAGTTGTCACAAGTTGAATAGCTGTGTCATCTGGTAATAGAGCTTCTTCGGGATAATCATCCACAAAGTAGAACCCTTGTGTAATCTGAGCCTTATCAGCCTTAATGCCACGGTATTGGTCCAAGTCCCATGACAGGGTATAGTGGTTTTGTGAACCGACTACCATCGGTTTGCCATTGATATCCACCTTATCCTTATTAAGGTTTTGTTTTTTAGGTGTTGGGCTAACAAGGGTATTCGTCACCTCATCGGTTTCATAGCCATTCCCAAAATCCACTTGGTAAGCCTTGTTTCGATAGGTTGCCGTTTTCCCATAGAAGTCATCTTTCACTGTCATTTTAGTGACAAGGTTCAAGGAAGTGCCTGTTTTGACATACTGGTCATAAAAAGCCTGATTGTCATTAGGCATAAAGACTTGGAAAGCCCCTTTAGGAGAAATCTTAGCATGAGCGAGTTTATCTTGAAGGTCTTTTGGAGCTTCTGACAGCGACGCATAATCCTTGACAGTAATCCCTGATACGGCTTTGCCATCAGGAGTGGTGATACTTGTTCCCTGGTCTACTAAGTCCAACACTTCTTCTGGGTAGTCATCTACAAAGAAAAAACCACGAGCAATTGTCTCTTTAGAAGACCTATCGCCTTTATATTGATCTAAATCCCAGGTCAAACGGTAATGATTAGTTGTTCCTAAAGCCACTACTGTATCGTTAATGACCATACCATCTTCATTTTCATTTTTCTTCTGCGGATTAATACGGCTAGTGGTCGTTCCATCACCAGGCGTACGCACTGTCACAACATTAGAAGTCACTGTATAGGCATTTGGGGTTCCCTTATTGATGAGGAGCTTATAACTGTTGGAATAGGTTGCTCCATCATTTTGAAGGCTACCGTAAAGTTTCGGAGCCACCAGTTGGTAAGACTTGGTGAGGTCTTTGTTGACCTCTTGGAGCAAGGCTTCCTTGGCGGTCAAGGTCACAAAGTTCTTAGCAGCATCAAAGCTGAGGGTATAATTTCCGTTTTCTGCCTGCGTTTTTTCCTTGTCAAAAGCATAGCCTGCTGGAAGGTAATCTTCAAAGGTGAGGCTAGTGATTTGGGCTCGATTTGGAGAAAAAGCGTCTACGGTTAAAGGGTAAATGACCGTTGAATCTTTTGCGACCGTTTTGTCATGAAGGTTCACTTGGTCGGTATTGATAACTTCCTTAACAATTTCAGGAGTCGTTGTCAGACGATAGTCGTGGTAATGAACCGTTGGCACGTGTGGTGCTTTTGGTAACGGCTCTGGCGTAGGGTATTTAGGCAAGGTGACCTTGGTAAGTGTTAGACTAGGCTGAGTAACTTTCTCTAGTGGTTTTTCCTTAAAGCTCACAGGTGGCTCTGGCGTAAAGGTCTTTGGGGTAAAGGTTTTTGGCACAACCTTAATCGGTTCTGGAATTGGCTCTAACTTTGGTGTCACATGAGGTTTTAGACTATAAGGTTTGACCGTCCGTGCAACTGGAAGGGTATTTAAGGCAAACCAATAAGAGAGACCAACATTTTGGGGCATATCCCCTTGACCAAAGGTCACTGTATAGGTGTTGCCTGATGTAACCGTTGAGACAATCGCTCCCTTATAGGCATACTTACTATATGACGTATCCCATTCTTCAGGAAGCTGCAAATCACTGGCACGGTTTGACCCAAGTGAACGAGCTAGACCTTCGTTAGTCACTTGAATGGTTGAGCCATTGATAGGAACGAACTTACCTGATGTGTCTTTTACATACTCTAAACCGATATCATTGTGGTTGAGTGAGGAATGAGTAAAGACACCTGGTTTTTCCTTGGTGAAGCTGACTTGTGAGCCATCTGCTAAGAAGTACTTGGCTTTGACACGAAACTCCATCTTGTCTGTTCGCCAATTGCCTGTCCCATCATTACGGTAGGCAATAAAGCCTTCTGTTGGGTCATTTGGTACAACCAACTGAACGGCATTAGTTCCAGCTGGAGAAACAAGGTTTGTAATGTCATAGGCTACTTTTGTGATTTTCTTGCCATCAAAGCGAGCATTTTGAAGATTTTGATAGGTAAAGGAAAGGGTTTCTCCCGTTTTGAAAGTATCATAGACAAAGAAACCAGTAGAATCTAGGATTTTAGAATACCCACCAAGCATAGCGTCACCCTTAGCAACGATACGATTAGGATTTCTGGTATCAGCTGAATGACGTGCTTGCGGTTCTCCATTATTCAAGTTGAGTGCCTGAGCAAGAGCTTGAGAGATATAGCCTTCTTCTCCTTTTGAAATCTCAGCTAAATCACGTTTATAGCGCTCCATTTCCTTGGCGTTGTAGGTATCAATCGCTTCATTTTCTTTCTTGGCAGCTTCTTCTTTTTCCTTATTGCTTTTCGTGATTTCCGTAATCTCAGCTTCACGGTCTGTGACTAATTTCTGTTGGTCTTTATTGTGGGCATCCACAGCAGCTTGAGAGGCCTTGTTTTCATCATCCACTGCTTTTTGTCCAGCTTGATTGCGTTTGTCAATTGCTTCATTATCAGCCTTTGCCTTAGCAAGACCTGCTTCATTTTCCTTTTGAGTCACTAAGTTCTTTGCGACAATGGCGTCTGCGACTTTCTTCTTTGATTCGTATTCAGATAGATTGTCCTTATTTTGCTTATCAATAGCAGCTACCGCAGAAGTATAATCCTGATAGCCTGAAACCGTTGAGCCATCTCCTGCCGGAACGGTTTGAGTGGTAACCGTCACATTAGCTGACTGATCTTGTCCTCTGATTTTTGAAACTGTGCTATCCACTGAATGATTCAAGGCCTTTCCTGCTTGAGTGGCTTCTTTATGACTAGCAGCCAACGCAGCATTCCCTTGTTCAACACGAGTTTTATCTTGTTCATAGGTGGCTTTATCTGCTTTATAGGTATTGGTCACCTGAGTGATGGCTTCAGCCTGCTTAGCAGCATCCACTTCCGCCTTATCTAATTGCTTACTGGTATCACTCGCAGAGGTTGTGTTCCCTAAATCCATAGGTTTATCCTGAATGGTCGTAACCCCTTCAGCAGTTGCTTGATTGACAGCCTGTGTCACAACATCGTGAGGAACGGTGACTGTAATAGCCCCATCTGATTGACCAGTTGACGCAAGGCTATCCGTCTGTTCAGCAACTGGTGTAGGTTGCGCTTCTGGTAAGTTGGTCGCAGGATTTTCTGTCAACTGAACGGTTTTATCTTGCGAGGGTGTTACCACTTCGTCAGCTTGTGCTACTTGGCCACCCCAAGCGACAACAGCTGTCACCATAGTTCCAAGAGCTACCGAACAAAGCGTACGGTACTTCTTACTTTTACGGAAGACGTGTTTTTCTGCTTTTTCCTGATTGACTAAAAAGTGATGATGACATTGTTTGGTCATAAAAAGTCCTTCTTTTCTTTTGATAAGTAGCAACAATCTGTCACTCTCTCCCCATCATAAAAAAGACGACTTGATTTTGGTATCACATCAAAGAAGGATAAAGAAAAAAGCTATCGTAGCACTACCGATAACCTCTGAAAATTGCTTATAAAAAAAAGGGGGACCTGACGCATCAGACCCTCCCAGACGTGACTAGCACGCCCCAATTCGATAACAACATGATATTATATATAACTAAGAGAACTACATTCTAGTGAAAAGAACCTCTACATTTCCTGACACGATATTTGTTTCATAAACTGAAAGTATTGTAAACTTTGTTTGATTCACAGTATAATCTTTTTCAGATTTTTCAAAAATACTGACACCAATAAATTCATTAGAATGACCACTTCGATAGTTATCAATAAAAAACTCACCTAGACGGATGTCATCAATGTAAAATTCCACCAAATAACTCCATCTTAATTTACTACCTTTGATGGGGAAATTCTTTGCTTTTCTAACGACAAGATTAGGCTTTGTAAAGCCATCATATAAATACGACAAAATTTCTAAACGTGACCTAACCCCTTTTTTATCATAATACAACGAAGATTCTAATAAGTCAGAGTTAATCCGGTCGTCTAAAATATCATCAAAAACTAGAGAAGATTTTTTATGGCTAAAATGTATATCATTTAGTTTATGAAGTCCAGCTAAGTGAAAGAAATGGTCTTTTGAAAACAGAATGTCTAAAACCGTTTTCTGTCCTTTTCTACCAAGTTCAATTGTAATTTTCTTATTTAATAAAGGTTCAAAATTTTTTGCTGCTAATTTTAATAAGTCACCATTCATAGTAATCTTTCTACGAAAAAAGGATTCATACGAATCCTTTCATCGAGTGTTTTCATTGTTGGCTCGAGGTGTTCACACACAACCCTACTAAAGCAAACACTACCAGTCAAACCAACCGACCAATAATGCTTAACGCTTAGTAAATACTCTTGTTATCTACACATATAGTATAACCTAACTACTTCCTAATGTCAATTAAAACATCATATAAAGATTTATCTAAAGATGTATTCTTCCAAAAAATTTATTTCGTTGTATAAGCAAAGCTAATCGTACTATCGACTCCTGATAACTTACGGAAGGTATAGTTAGGATTGCCATTATAGTTGGTTTCTGAGATAAGGAAAGATCCATCTGGGTAAACTTTCTCGACAAAGGCGACATGCCCGTATTCTGTCGGCGATCCATGACCTCCTCCCGCAAAGGAAATAATCGCTCCTGCTTTTGGTAGCTTACCTGTTTCTCCACCAAGACGTGCTGCTGTCGCCACCCAATCTTGACCATTCCCCATGGTACTGATAATTGGGATTTTCTCACCGTTTCGGCCTTTGAGTTTCAAGCCCAATTGGTTAATCCGAGCGGCAACTCCCCACGTACATTGCCCATAGGCATAACCCATACCGTCACCTCCACCTGGAACGGAGTTGTCATAAAGGTCTCCTCGAACCGCTTCTAGCGCTTTTGGATCACTTTGGGCGGTCCCACCATTTGGTTGGCTAAAGCCTTTCTCAATTTGGTAATACCACTCCGTTGCTCTCGTTTGACGTTCTAGGAGTTTGTCACCACTATTTCCCTCCCAATAAATGAGAAAGAGTTGGGCAAGACTGGCTGGACTTCCTGAGTTTTTGAAGAAATCTTTTAACCAGTTGGTATAGTAAGGATTATCCCCATGGAGCATAAAATCCAATTGTAAGCCTAAGTCATACCACTTCTGATTTTTCCCTTTGGCATACTCTAATAATAAAGTATGTCTGCGTGACCCATCAGCTGTATCTGTCCACTGCCCTAAGCCTAAGCCACGTCTTAGAATATTGGGGTACCTGCCATTATAGATAGCTGGACCATTTAGAGACAACCAGCCCTCATCGTCCCAAGAACTATCCGTTGCACCAACAGGAGGCGATAAGTAATCACCTTCAGCTCGTTTAGGATTGATAGAGGATTCTACTGACCAGTTTCCTAAAATAGCCGCAATCGCTTGATTAGTCGCTCCTTGACTCTTCAAATACTCATAGATAGCTTTGGCTCTCGCAAACTCATCGCCTCCAAATTGACCAATGGTAGGTAGAATGGTCGTTTGGAGTTGAATGACTTTAGGAAAGTAAAAGGCTGGATTGACGTAAACCAGTTTCTCTGAATCATCGTCAACCTTTTGATAGGTCACTTTAAGACCAGCACCATCCTTAGTTTTACCAATCACCTCTCCTGCTTGTACCTTTTGGCCATCGCTCACTCGACCAGTATGGATATTAAACAAGGTCAATTGAGACTTGTTTAGTCCCTTACCTGACGTGATGATAATGTTCTCGCCATCTAGGGAAACCTTACCATCCATGGGAGCCACAATCACTTGATTTTCTTTTGCTTCTAGAATGATATGATGATGAAGCGTTGGCTTGTCATCAATCACCTCATAACCATAACGAACTGTCATGGTAAGCGCATCATCTTCAGTCTGTCCCTGAAATGGATTATCCAATTCTTGGAGGGCAAGGTATGTGCCTTCCTCACTTAATTCCTTTAAGTCTTCTCTATCGTCATCAGAGAGTTTGTAGGCAGGCTCCTTGGTCAACTCAAGCATGGATTTTAAAGAATCCCCACCGTTTAAGTCCTGCCAAAGTTGACTGAGATAGGCGTGATAAGTCTTATCACCATTTTCCATGATTTCTTCTAAAGCATAATCTTGATACTTGAGATTCATAAAGCCCATAACGTCATCAATCTTGGTGTAGTAGGTAATGCCAGTGGGATTGGTTCGGGTGTTTTCCGCATCTTCCCACGTCATGTGAGTATAGGCTTTTGTCAGTTCACTCTCATCCTGTTGAATGAGAGTAGTTCCTGAAATTCCTATAACAAAACTCATCATCAAAAGCAAGAAAAACAAGAGGCCTGACACGACCCAAGTCATAGGATTAAGGGCAATCGATGAAAAGAAGGTCAGGCTATTCTTAATCGCTTGAATAACCTTTGTTATTCCTGACACACTCTGTTTTCTAGCTTGTTTGAGAAAAGTCTGGTAACGTCTTCTTGGTTTTAAGGGCTTCTGACGGGTGAACCCTTTCCCCTTTTTAAAGTTCTGATACCGCTCCTTACTATGAGCAGCTTTCGTCTTAGTAAACCGAAGACCAGTCTGCCCACTTTTGACAAGGAGTTTTCCTGACTGATAAGTAAATCTCCCATAGCGTCTTCCTTTGATCACAGACTCTTTTAGGGTTCTGATTCCCTCTAAGTCATCATCTTGAGCGACTAGATCAAGTGATTCTGAAGCGACATAGCGTAACCCTCGTTTGACCTTAGTCGAGGGGGTCTTAAACTGATGTGCTTTTTTCAGTTGTTTCACGTCCCGCTTCGCTGATTTCACCCCATTTTCTGCCTGAAGGCGTTCAAGAGGTTTCTCTTTTTGAAACTGAAACCGTGACGTTTTTGATTCTGTTGGCTTTTTCTGATAGGTAAACTTAGAAGTGGCTTTCTCCTCTTTTTCGGCCATCTTGACCTCTGCCAAGTGTTTTCTCGCTACTGCTAGGCGCTGTCTGGCTTGAGGAAGCCGATACTTCTTAATTTCCTTACGCTTTAGCCATCTGGGTGACACATAGGCAATCGCTTCCTTAAAGGTATCTGTCGCTAGGTCTTTTTCCTCTTGATAGGTTTGCTTCAGAGCCTGACGTTGTTCCCTTGTTTCAGCTTTCTCAGCTCGGCGCATGATAAAGCGTCGCTTAGGAAGTGAGCGTTTTAACCCCTTCTTCTCCCTACGGTAATGGATACGGCTGGCCTTTAAACTACTCTGAAAGGTTTTACGGGCTACCTTGACCTTCTGTTGCTCTCTTGTCATGATTCACTCCTCATCTTTTCTGGATCGGTACTCATGATGTCAAAGAGTTGGGTTTGAAGTGGGATTTTATTTCTAAAGGGAACAACCGTTGAACCAGCCTTAATCAATCCAGCTCCCTTATCTGGGTTAACCAAGTATTTCTCAAGCTCCTTAGATAGGCCCAAAAGATGAACCAACTCTTCTCTGTCATTTTTAGCTTGTTTTAGAAGTATCATGAACTCGCTATTAGCGATAATACGTCTCCCGTTGGCATCAAGTAGTAAGGTTTCTACGTTTTGAGTAATGCCTGTTGGAATGGCTCCATACTTACGGACACGGCTCCATAATTTAAAGAAGAAATCTGAAGCGTACTTATCCAGCAACAACAGCTGCATTTCATCAAAGTAAATCCAGGTCTTCTTGCCAAGTTTTTGGTTTTTAACCACACGATTCCAAATCTGGTCAAAAATCACCATGAGGGCAATCTGCTTCAACTCATCCCCTAACTTTTTAACATTGTAAATGAGGAAATGGCTATCCGTTTTAATATTAGTGCGGTGTGAGAAAATATCGAGTGACCCTTCCACATAAAGCTCCATATCAAGGGCTAAGTCTTTGGCTTCTTGTTCAGGTTGTTTAGAGAGGACAAAGACCCATTCCACGAGAGATGGTGTGGCAAAATGCTTGTAGGTCAACCGTGTCACACGGTCAATCAAGGACTTTTCTCGACCATCCATTTTTCGGTCCAAGAGCTTCCCAATCCAAGAGAGAAGAAATTCAGATTTGACCTTAATAGGGTCTTCATCCATATTATCATCGGATAAGTCTAAAACATTTAAGAAAGTGGTAGAGTCAGGCGCAATATCAATGCTCTCCCCACCAAAGGCTTGACCAATGATACTGTACTCATTTTCTGGGTCTACAATGATGATTTCGGTATCACTCTCTTCTTCTTTTAACTTGGTTGAGATGATTTCATGCTTAGTCGCCATCCCTTTACCAGCACCTGATGTCCCTAGAATCAATCCTGATGGGGTATTGAGTTTCCCACGGTCAATGGTGATGATATTACTTGAAATCTGGTTTATCCCATAAAATTTCCCTCCCTTATCTTGTAGGTCAACAGAGGTCCATGGGGAATTCACGGCAATGTTTGAGGTCAAAAGAGACCGAGACACACCCTCAAGGTAGTTCATGCCAAATGGCAATAAGCTATTAAAGGCAGCTTCCTGCATATAGGTCAGATTATCAATCACAAGGTCATTAGAACCTGCAACTTGTTTGATAGTATCAAGGGAGTGTTTCAACTGGTCTTCGTTATCCGCAAAGACCCCAATCACAAAAAGGGTGTCAAAGAGCTTGTCGCCTGTTTGCGTCATGGTTTTAATCAGCTCATCGGCTTCATCGATGTTACTTTCTAGAACCTGACTAACCTTTTCAAGATAAACGCCAGATCGTGCCATCTTTTGTTGTTCCCCAATTTTTTGCGATTCCATCAAAGTCTTCTTGGTGCGGAGCTTGGTCATGGCTTCTGACTTGGCTGACCCTTTGGCATGAAGACTAATCATCACTTCTAAATCCGACTGCATGAGTTCTCGTAAGAACTTATCCCCCAACTCCATCCCATAGTCACGAACATAGACAATCTGAAGCACTCTATCGTCAATCTCTACATAATTCTTATGTTTGAAAGATATACTGGTTGGGGCAATAAAGTGCTTGGTTGTTTGACCTGAACGCACCAGGTCTTGATAAGTAAAGGGCAAATGATTTTCCCCTCGCAACATATCAGCCAAGTGGTTCACACGGCTTTCTCCACTGAGGAGAGTAAAATTCGCATCTATTTCAGAAAAACCACTCTTAAAGTATTCCCCAATCTGAGACAGGGAGCGATAAGCGAGTTTCGGATTTTGGTCTGACTTCCCAAAAGAAATGAGCTTAACCGCTGAAAAGTTATTTTCTCCAGCTTCTAAGTTATTCTCCATGATACGATTGAGTTCTTCACGATAGGTATCATACCCATCCTCATGAAGAGGATACAAGACACCCTTTCTAAATTTATCCAAGTTGACCCTCTGGTTAAAAATAGTAAGTTGGAAATTGGTCTTGTCATCCAAACTGTTAATCAAGTCTGAATAGGTTTCCATAATCGCTCCCTTATCCTCCAAACCAACCGTTTGGTAATTGACATCTCCTAAAAGATAGGACTGAGAAAAATAATCTGGGGTGACTTGCAAGAGACCATTAGGAAAAAGGCCTTGGTAAAGAAGCGTATTAACAGTTGTTGGTAGCACTTCTTCTTTTGGTTTACGTGTCTTCTTGTGCTTAGAAGAGGTCTTTGGTTTCATTGAGTGGTTTGTTTTTTTCATTGCGTATTCCTTTCTGTCCAGTTAGTGTACGATCTGGTATGGTCATTTCATAATGCCATCTATAATTAAGATACGTTTCAAATGGTAAGTCATTAGGGCGATAAACCCCAAATAACATGAGGGGAATGGTAAAGGTAAAGATAAGACCATAGACAAACCAATCCCCAAATTGCCAATAAAAGAGGTTTAACCCTAAAATCAGGATGGTAATGGCAATGGCTGGCAAGACAAAGATAACTTGTCGTGTGGTAAAGCCTAGCCAAGCCCTATGTTGGACTTTTGTGATGTCCTTAAAAACACGTGTATTCATAAGACTCCAATCTAAGATGAATATGAAAAAAGATTGGGAGGAACGTCCTTCCCAATCCTCCTTACATGCCTAGGATACTTCTGGCAGTCCGTTGACTGCCCACCAAGGCAATGATCAATAAAATAGCCTGAACTAAACCACCAAAGGCAGTCGCTAGCGTCTCCGTCACTCCTGCACCATTTGAGAGAGCCAATTTCCCAGCTGATTCAAAGAGGGGAACAAGGGAGATGATTAAGAAAATCAAGACCCCTTGAAGGGCATAGACCATGATGTTTTTCAGGTAGCCAATCCCAATACTTCGCCAGTCATCACTGAGGAAGGTCGGAATCGTTAGAGGCGCAAATGGAATCATGAGATAAAGTTGGATAAAGCGAATAGTAATAAGGAGATTCACCACCATCACGCTAACCAATCGCACTAACCATATCAGAATGGCAAAGAAACCAACAATCAGTTTTCCAATAATTCCTGACCCTTTAAGTCCTGAAATGGTCTCATAAGTCGTTCCCCCATGAGAAACGACACCAGCTACGCCTTCAATGATGTGAGAAGCAACGGCTAAAATGGCTTCTACAATAACAGTGGTGTTTGTAATGACCACAGCCACCATAATATAAGAGACAATCATAGGAGCAATAGCTTCAAAGGTCATGGCACCACCTGAGTTGGCGATTTTCTTAGCCATCTTAGAAAACTCAAGGACTAACACAACGGCTAAAATAGCCACTCCCAAGGGCTGCATCACTCCTTTTGTGATAGCTGACAGATAAGACCACACGGTTGGGTTATAATCCGCAAGGGATTTTACCAAGTTGGCCGTCGATTCCAAGTCCACGTTAAAGCCTTCAAAAAGGCTATCGCTTGAAATTTTCTCCGAGGCTAGAAAGACAAAAGCTGAAGGTAATGTGTTGTTCATGTCATATCTTGCCCTCCTAAATGGTAATTTGGGTGATGAAGGCACCTGCGGCACCTACCATAACACCACCCACAATTTCTAAGATGGCATTGCGGACACCAGGTCCACCATCTTTGATATTGGTTGATAGGTTTATAATACCCATGACGACAAGAAAGGCACCTGTCGCAACCATTCCTTTTTGTAAGAGCGCCATGGCTTGGGCAAACATGGAACTAGCGTCCACGCCATAAACAAAGCCTGTTAATTTTTGGTTCATACGATTCCTCTTTTCTATTAGTGTAGTGTGGTTTCTTTGCTTAAATCCCTAACCTTGTGGTCTGAGGGTTCAAACGGAACTTCCTCTGTTTTGAGGGGGTCAATGTGGAAATGCCACCAACGTTCATCTGACTCCTTATCCGCCAGGTATTGCCAGTTCTTGTGTTTCAAGGGGAAGAACTTTTTCTCCTTAAAAACAGGAACCCCTGCTATTCTCACCAAGCATTCATCACGTTTCATGTTTCCGACTTCATCAGGGGTCATGAGATCCCTTGCGATTTTTTGATGAGACGTTGACCCAGACCCTGTTTGGCCATACGACCGACTGGTACTTCTCACATCAATGGTTTGTTTGCCTAAGAGACCACTCATAAACTTAAAGGTCTCTTCATCATTGCCTCCAAGATAAAGCAAGCTATCACAGTTTCCTAGAATAGTTTTCCAAGCCTCCTTCTCCTTATAGAGCCCTTGAAGTTGGGCAATGTTTTGAAGAATGGGTACGAGACTCATGTTCCGTGAGCGAACTGTTGAGGTTTGTTCCGCAAAGTCTGGAATCTCGCCGACATTGGCAAATTCATCTAAATAACTTCTCACGTGGATAGGTAGTTGTCCCTTAAAGTCCACATCAGCTTGTCTCGTTAAAGTTGAAAAGACGGTGGAGAAAAAGAGGGCTGAGAGAAAGCGAAAGGTGGTGTCATTATCTGGAATAACGAGATAAACCATGGTTTTCTGCGTTCCCCATGTTTTTAAGTCCAAGGTGTCACGTTTGGTTAAATCAATGACAGATTGGATATTAAAGAGGGCAAACTTAGCTGTTGTGACGGCAATCACCGAATCTAAGGTCTTATCCTTGTAGTTTTGGAAGTCTGCCCAGTTACGCATGGTGAAGTTTTCTGTCCCATATGTCTTGGCATAGGTCTCAAACATCACTTCTAAGACACTCTTATCTTGATTATCTCCTTTGGATAAGAGCTTGATGAGTTTTCCAATTTCAGAAAAAGAGGGGTAACGCCCACGCTTACGACGACTATCGGCTTCTTCCTTTTTACTACCTGGAGGATTGTAAAAATCCATCAAGTAAGAGGAAATGGCTCTGACTAAGGTCATGGAAGCTTCATCCCAAAAGGGATCACTGCGACTGCCATTGCCTTTGGTATTATTGAAATAGACCGTAAGCATACGGTTCAAATCATTCTCCGTTTCCACATAGCGAAAAGGATTAAAACCATCTGAGTTGGTCATATTTACAAGATCTAAGATCTTAATCTGATAGCCATGCTCTAAAAAAAGCTTACCTGTCTTTTCAGCTAAGTGATCCTTAGGGTCAACGACAATATTGGAACAGTTTAGCTGAATCAGATTGGGTTTCACAAACCGAAAGGTCTTCCCGCTACCAGACCCACCAATGACCACAAGGTTCTTATTTCGGTCAAATTGTGGGGCTTTCTTTTCTAACAGGGTTAGCCTAACATTTCGTGACAAGATGGTGTCATTAAAGGGATTCTTACTGAGAAAGGCTTTACGCTCACGATTGTTTCCAAAGCGAGCAGAACCATACTCCGCCCCTTCTCGGTAAACCTTTTGACCAGTTGAGACATAAAGATAGACTAGGCCCATCGTCACAAATCCAAAGCAAAAGCCCAAAATTGATTTACCTGTAAAGTTGCCATTCCACAAGGGATTTAAGACCTGATTCTGTCCTTCGCCTAAGAGATAGGCAAGGCGTTCCAAGGGCGGTTGATTAGGTAGGCTATCGTAAAGCAAGACTAGCCTATGGCAGAAATAGCCAAGAGCAAGCCCTAAAATACCAAAGAAAAAAACTTTTTTCCCTGAGACCATTAGAGAATGACCTCCTTTGTTTTCACAGCAGAGGGTTCTGACATCACAATCTGTTCCTTGGCTTGTGCGATTTCCTCATCAAGAGTTTTATCCATAGTTAGCCCTTTCAGTTTTTCTGGATTGGAAACCAACTTCTGAAGCAACTCATCTAAGTGCTTGTCTAAGAGCGACTTATCCTTAGCATAGAAATGCAGGTAGTCTCCTTGCCAACTAATGGCAATAGGAAGGTTTTCTGATTCCACCAATTCCTTGAATTTCTCGACATCAACTGGTTTATCCAAAATGTCTTTTGAGATATTCAGCGACTCAATGGCATATGGACTTTGAAGGAGTTCTTCTAACTTTTGAACCCCAACTTTATAAGCCGAGTCTTGTGCTAGGGCGTGTCTGGCTGACCACTCTAAGAGTTTGAGAAGGACCTTCACCGTAAACATAGCACTCCGTTCCGCATATTGAATCGCTTGGCGTTCCTGTTGTTCGGATGACATCATTTCCTCCTTTATATGATTCCCCATCAAAACAATAGGGTGCTTTCATGATACGAAAGCACCCTTGATTTTGGTATCACAATAAAGATAGGAAAAAGACGATTCCATTCCAAGACAGGTGAACGAGAGTTGAGCTCAAGCAGTCTGTTTGCCCTCTAACCACACCAAGTGTGAGACCTAAACTCCCATAAAGCACCCAAGTGAATAGACTGGATGGGTGATGAGCTAAAGCAAAAAGGAAACTCGTTAACAAAACTTGAACCACTGGTTGAGACAAGACTCCCCACAACACCTCTCTATAAAAGACTTCTTCCACAACACTGGCATTAAGGAGAAAAAGAATAAAGGACAGAACAGGAATCCGGTCTTGAACAGTCACTAACGTTTCTTGGTTTGGTTCGCTTCCTGAAAATAGAGCACTCATAATAAGAGCCATACTTACCATGACACCTAGACTACCACACACCCAAAGCCCTCTCTCCTTCAAGGATAGGTTTCTTTTCGGTATCTTAAACCTTTTCCAACCCCACAATAGCAGGGCTAAAAATGTCACTTGTAAAACAGGTAACCATGTCCCATTTAGCCAACCAATCAGGTACAAACTCACTAGGAGTACATTGACATGAATGGCTCCGTACATGACTAATAAACGTTTCATCTCTACCTCCTAAACAAATCTTCATAGTCAATCTCTAAGACAGTCACTATTTTCTCCACCCATTTACCTTGTGGCATGAGACGATGAGATTTGTAGTGGCGAAAGGTTTGGTAGAGGCGGTTAAACTCACTAGGGTAGACGTATTGTCCCTTAAACATCTGTCGAGCAAGGTCAGCCCATGACAGCTCTCTTTCCATAACGATAATTTCCAAATTTTCCCAAAAACGGTCGTTCATAGCTCCTCCTTATGTCGTCATATCCTTAAAAAGATGTTCACGAAAGGAAACCACTTTTTGACTTCTCGGAAGAAAGGTTCTCGCTTCTTCTAAACTCATATCGGGATACACGTTATCCTCACAAACCACAATTGGGAGACGAAGATTCTGGTCAGGTTTCCGTAGAACCACCGTCACTAACTCACTCAATTTCATCTCTCTATGACCTTTAAATCGTTGTAGCGAAGGGGATAAGAGCGTAAAACAATCACTGCTTTTGGTAAACAACCTCAGTAATTCCTCACGTGATAGATAACTCACTTCTTTACAGGAGTAAGAAATACCATGCGAGTCACAAAAAGACAGGAGTTTTTGATTCCGACTGGTATTTCGACTTAAATAGATTTCTAACATCGCTTCCTCCTACACAGATAGCTCCTTCTCTAATGCTTGAGTTGGTGGCGTAAACACCTTACTCATATCGATGGGTGACCTGCCTTCACCAAAGCACTTCACTGTTATTAATGTGGTGACGACATCATTCTTATCATTCCAAGAATAGCCTTGCCCATATGCCCTAAAGGCGAGATCGTTCTCATCCGTTAGATAAGTATCAACACCATTTTTGATGTCTTGGGTTTCAATAAACTCAAAAATACGGTGTAAGTTGGACTCATAAGCTAACGGATAATTCATTTCTTTGTGGTAGTCATCTTCAAAAGTGACATCAATGTCACAATCATAATTGGGTAAAGAAGCAATCATTTCCGAAAATCTCTCCACTTCTGCTTGATGTATGGCTTCTTCTAGCTCCGTGCAGTTCCTAATACTTTTACTATGTAATAATTTCATGTTCTTCTTCCTCTTCAATCTTTCTAAATTCTCTAGCAATGGCCTCGATAACGGTGACGGTCACGCTATTGCCTGCTTGTTTATACAACTGACTTTTACTTGAAACACTTTCTGCCCTCTCAAAAGCCCAGTCAGGAAATCCTTGTAACCTAAAACACTCTCTTGGGGTTAGGCGTCTGATTCTCAAACGATACAGTTTTCCATCTAGGATTATTCCAGTCACTTCATACCACTTGTCCTTACGGTATTCCAAAGCAGCAACTACCACTCCCATATTGTCAGAAGTGGTTAGGGTATTTGAAATCCCCTTTCCCACTCGACCTCTGCGTTTGGTAGACTCTGGGTAAGCAAGGTTGACAGAATCTCCCACTATTGCCTTGGCATAGCCTAGTTTGGTCGCTTCCCTAATTTTCAAATGTGGCGCTTCTTCACGACAAAGAATCTTAGGAACTTTATCCCCTCCTTGCATCGTGGTCAGTGTTGGAGAAAGCCCTGAAAGGTCATAAACTCGCCCAGTTTGGATAAAAGAAGTTGGTAAAGTTCCTGCGACAACTACACCATGCCGATCTTGGCTAGTTAAAGTAAACATCGGATCATCGTTCCCTTTAAAGCGTCTCCCATGTTGGCGTTTTTCTAGCCTATCAGGAGTTAAAACAGGAATGGCAATTTTAGTTCCCTCACCTTTTCCTCTGGTTAAGGTTGGTGCTATGCCACGTGATAAATAGACTTCTCCATTCATCCCTTTGCCTGACGGATTAACATTACCTAATCGTTCAAGACTAACTGAGCTGATTTCTCCTCTGAGAGGAAATAGGAATCGGGGACGGTATCTTCTAGAATGTCCGATAATAAAAATTCTTTCACGGTTTTGCGGCACTTGGAAATCTTTACTGTTAAGCACCTGCCATTCAACATCATACCCCAACTCATCCAATGAGGTGAGGATTGTTCGAAATGTCTCTCCCTTGCCGTGACTGAGTAAGCCCTTGACATTTTCGAGAAATAAAAAACGTGGTTGGATCTGTTTGGCCGCTCGAGCAATTTCGAAGAACAAAGTTCCCCTAGTATCCTCAAATCCCAATCGTCTGCCTGCGAGTGAAAATGCCTGGCAAGGGAATCCCCCACAGATGATGTCCACTTGCCCTCTAAGTTGTCTAAAGTCTTGGTCTGTGACTTGTCTAATATCATGTAATTCTATTTCTCCTTCCGTGTCGTAGATGGCTTGGTAGGATTTTCTTGCGAACTTGTCAATTTCACAATAACCAATGCACTCATGGCCTTGGCTTTCTAATCCCATCCTAAAGCCTCCAATTCCTGCAAACAAATCTAAAAACTTCATGTCTCTCATTCCTTTCTGACAAAATAAAAAAGGACCTTACTTCTTGCGTAACGTCCTTTCTTAACAATGATCTTCCATTTCTGGGGCAGTGATAAGTTCAAAAATGAACCAAATCATTCCTAATCCCCAAATACCTAATAATATCCACCAAAACATCTTACTCACCCCCTTTTAGTTCTTTTAAGCGTTGGACCTTGGTCCATTCGGATAAGACGCCATTAAAGACATATTCCGCTATCGTTTCTGCCCTATCTGCAAACCTCATATACTCTAAAGCGTACTGATACCGATGATCAAAATAAATCATGGCATAATCACTAGCAGCCTGTGATAGACCAACTTGTCTCAACTGATCATGTACCAAGCCCCAAATGTAATCTCTGTCGTATCTTGTGACTCGGTCTACTTTACGTTGAAAATTGTCATTGTCACATTTCTTACTTGTTAGACTTTCTTTCTCCTCCTCGTCTTCAATGACTGACTCACTCTCTTTAGTTTCACTCATATCAGTCTCACTAACTTCAGTCTCACTAGTGGCTGAATTTAAGACTGGCCCCGGCTGATTTTGATACCCCCCTAGTGTTTTTTTAACACCACCCCCGTCTGAATTTGAGACAGGGGTAGGTTCATGTTCCAACTCCCCCAAATAAATCTTATTGGCCAAACGTCCTTTTTCACTGGAAGATTGTTGGACTTCATCTATCAAACCATACTCTCGTAAGGTTTTCTTAATCGACAATAATTTTGACTTGGAACAGCCAAGTAGTGCCATGAGCTTGGAGTTGGAATAGACCAAATAAATAGCTCCATCTTCATCTATCCATCCTCTACTTAATGACAATTCCAAACGGTCTTTTAGAACAGCATAAGCAACCTTAACCTCAAGTTTCATGTCCTTGTAGCGCTCACTCTCAAATAAGAGTTTTGGGAGTTTATAGTAACGCTCTGACGTTAGATAGTGATTTGCGGTGATACGTTTCATGATTGTCCCTCCAACACTAACAAACCAACATTCCCCATATCATCAAACTGGATTAAGCCAAACTCTTCCATTTCAACAACAATCCTCTTTGCTTTCTCGATATCAATTCTCATGATAGCCATGAGATGACACATCACAATTTGTCGTGATGACTGTTCATTCTTTTGCATGATTTTCCTCCTGAAAATAAAAAAAGCGAGAACACTTATTGAAATGTTCTCGCTCACATAAAAATATATTTTTACAAATACAAATGTTGAAGAATAGCAATTCTGCACAGTATATTTATATAAAAACAAAAATCCTGCCAAAGATTTTTTGGCAGGATTTTTGGCAGGAAACCAAATCAAATTATCAGTTTCTTTAAATCGCTATAAGCTCTAAAAGACTGGTAAATCGGGCTTCCGCTCTCAAATTGCTATGTGCTTCTTATTTAAGAGTAACTGAAGCACCAGCTTCTTCCAATTTAGCTTTAAGTTCTTCAGCTTCTGCTGCAGCAACACCTTCTTTGATAACGTTTGGTGCACCATCAACAAGTTCTTTAGCTTCTTTAAGGCCAAGACCAGTGATTTCACGTACAACTTTAATAACGCCGACTTTCTTGTCGCCAGCAGCAGTCAATTCGATATCGAATGAATCCTTAGCAGCGGCAGCTTCACCAGCACCAGCAGCAGCTACAGCTACAGGAGCAGCTGCAGTTACACCAAATTCTTCTTCGATAGCTTTTACAAGGTCGTTCAATTCAAGGATTGAAGCTTCTTTAATTTCAGCAATAATGTTTTCAATGTTCAATGCCATTGTTATTTCCTCCAAATAATTTTTAAATTTATAATATTTTTTCGTAGCTAGGCTACGCTGCGTAGCTTAAGATTAAGCTGCGTCTTCTTTGTTGTCTGCAACTGCTTTGACAGCAAGTGCAACGTTGCGAACTGGCGCTTGAAGTACAGAAAGGAGCATAGAAAGAAGTCCTTCGCGGTTTGGAAGAGTTGCAAGCGCAAGAATCTCTTCTTTTGATGCGACAGCGCCTTCGATTGCACCACCTTTGATTTCAAGTGCATCAGCGTTCTTAGCAAAGTCGTTCAAGATTTTCGCTGGAGCAACAACATCTTCGTTAGAAAATGCTACTGCAGATGGTCCAACAAAAACAGATGCCAGGTCTTCAAGTCCAGCTTTTTCAGCTGCACGACGCAAGATTGAGTTTTTGATAACTTTGTACTCAACTTCGCTTCCACGAAGCTCACGACGAAGAACGGTATCTTGCTCAACAGTTAAACCACGAGCGTCAACAACGACGATAGATGCAGCAGCTTTCATTTTCTCAGCAACTGCGTCAACCAGTTCCGCTTTTTTAGCAATAATAGCTTCACTCATTTAGTGTTTCACCTCCGTAATTATTTTGCTTGGGGAATTTTCCAAAAGAAAAACGCGCCCAAACCTAGACACGAAAGTACAATACGCTTCTTTTTACATGATACGTTTTGTCCTCGGTAGGATCTTTATGAGTCGAGCTCCCCTACTGTCTTAGGCAGTTTTTTCAAACCATTGATAATTATAGCAAAAGAAAAAAAAGATTGCAAGCTTTTTATACAATCTTTTAAAATTTAGTCATTATTTTCTGCAAATCTCTTACTTGACTAATATCTACTTCTTTCCCTTAGTCGAAAGTTTCGAGTTCAATATAATCAAAGTTCTCTCTTATATAATCAAATAAGGCATCTTTACGAGCTTTCTGATTCATTCCAATAAACTTTCGCAACTCATTTGTACGGAGTTCAAATTCACTGCCATCAAGATACCATGCAGAAAAATGAACTCGTCTCACCTTATAACGACTACCTAAACGATACATCTTCATAAATGCATCTATCTTAGAACATTCTGGCAGGTAGGCAATATCAAATGTCCTGTAACAAATGAGATGATTGCCATAAACCAAAACTTGCAAATCTTTGTCAAGGTAGTCCGCATCATTAAGATTTTGCCAGTCCTCCTCAAGCTCAGGATAACAATCTCTCAATTCCTGAATATTACTGTTTAACAAAAGATTATTTTTTATCATTCTATAGATAGACTTGACTAAACTCATATTGAACCAAATAAAGGAAAGAACCAACATAAAATCTTCACGAATCATATCTAGCCAAAATGATAATCCTACTTTTAATGTATGATCAATAAAACTACACGAACCCAAACCAAAGAAGATAGCGCAAAACATTGGACTGACCATCATCAAAATTCTAGCTTTTAGCGGAGAAAACTTAATCCTTTTTCCCATTTCCCCCAGCTCCTCCTAAACTCAATTCTTTATCGCCTTTTATATCGCATTCCTCCTCTTGAGTATGTAACTTTGTTTATCATAGAAAAAATTTATTCCAGTAGTTTTATGGCATATTAGGAAAAGTCTTTTTAAGTAGATTTCTGCTTTCTTCATCGGCAGGCAGCCATCCATCATTGAAAACACGATCTTTTATCCAAAAACGATTATAGAAAAAAGTCCAAAAGAAATTAAAGGCTGTTCCAGTTGGCTTTAACAAATCTTCTGGAATGAAAAGCACAGCAATAACAAGCAAAGCGCAGAAAGAACCTAAAATAATACCAAAGTATTTCCAGTCTTTTCGAAAAAGTGGTACAAAAAAACTAAATAGAAAAGTTGTAATAGAGTAAGATGGTGACAAGGTTTTGACTTTGCTTCCATCTGGTGACTGAATAGTGATCTTATTCATAACATCTCCTTTTGATGACATAATATACCAAATTAATTTAACAAACTTTGATATATCTGTCAACTTTTTTGCTTAGATATTAGAGATTGATAGCCAATGAACATTAAAAAAGAGACTAGAAAGTTAGTCAAAGATAGTATTAGAGAACTGAAAGAAATTGACAGCTTGGTTTGAATTAGACCTCTGAAGTGTAAAAATTCAAATATTTTTTCAAAAAAATACAGCCCTAAAGCTGCATTTTAATCCACGTAATCTTTTTCATTTTTATTAAACCAAGCGTATGGCAAACCTATGAGTAGGCCACCACCGATGAGGTTACCGATAAAGGTTACGCCCCAGTGACGTAGGATATTTCCAATACCAAAATTTTGCACTTCCGCTGCTGCTGAGCTGAATCTCACGATAGCAAAGGAAGCAAAATTAGCAGCCAAGTGTTCGTTGGTTAGGAATACAAACATATAAATGGCTGATATTACTAAGAAGAGCTTAGCTGTACTATCCTTAACCAAAACGAAGGAAAGAATAGCGATATTAACAAAGATATTGGCCAAGACTCCCTCAAGAAGAATCAGCTCATTAGAGCGAGCAAGCTTCATCTGCACAACACCTGAAATGAAACTATCTTTGCTAAGTCCCGCATAAGCAGCCGAGTTAGCAAAGAGCCAGCCGGCAATCAAGGCGCCAATCAGATTGAAAAAGGTACAATAAAGCAAAATCACCAAAGCTTTTTTCCAGTCAATCTTCTTCAAAAAGGTACCAGCAGTCAGAAACATCATGTTGGAAGTCACCAACTCTGCATTTAGAAAGACAATGTAAGCCAATCCCCAAGCAAAGATGAAAGGAAAGAGAAAACGCCCAGTTCCTGGAACAATCTTATTCGTCAAATCTGCCGCAATAGCTCCAGCACCAGTACTAAAGGTTAGGAAAGCTCCGGCAAAGATGGAACGAACAGCGTACTTGGCCTTGCTTGTATCAAACAAAGCTTCTTTCTTGCGGCAAGCTGCTTCAATTTTAGGGATAAATGTCGATTCAGGCATAAAAAATTCTCCTATTAATTTAAACTATGTATAGTATATCACAAAGTTCTTTCTTTTGATAGCGTTTTCGAGAACCTTTTTAAATTTTCTAAAAAAGGATTGAAAATCTATTTTCAACCCTTAAATCCTTTTGATAACTGAGCAATATCTTCTGGCCGTGTTCGGCAGCAACCACCAAAAAGACGCACTCCTTGCTCTTGCCAAAGTTTACTATTTTCCAGCAAGCTCCGCTCCTGCTCTGGATCGTCATGCCAAGTCTTGGTCAAGCCATTATAAGTTTCGCCAGAGTTTGGATAGGTAAGCAAAGGTTTGTTGCACACTTGTCCAAGCCTACCTAATAAAGAAGCAATTAAATGTGGAGCGGTACAGTTAAAACCAACTGCCAGGACTTGTGGGCTTTCTTGAGCCAAGTTTCCTAATTCCTCAATTTTAGTGCCATCTGATATAGCATTCTCCGACTGGGCGACAAAGGACAAATAAGCCTCAGCCTGCGGAAATTCCTCAACTAAAAGTCGGAGGATTGCTGCCGTTTCTGCCCCATTTGGAATTGTTTCAATAGCCAGCAAGTCACTCCCAGCTTCTAGTAAAGCTTGGATACGCGGACGGTGAAAATCTCGATATTCTTCCTCACTCAGCTGGTAGTCTCCCGTATACTCGGAACCATCAGCTAAATAAGCAGCATAAGGCCCTACCGAGCCTGCAACCAGAGGATAGGGTCTCTGTTTCTGCTCCTCTGGAGATAATCCTATCCAGATATTTTCGATTGCCTTTTGTGCTAAGAAGACTGTCTCTTTTAAAAGATTATAAGCCTTTTCAGGAGTTAGTCCTGCCTCTATAAATGCTGGAATGCTGGCCTGATAACTAGACGTAGTGATGATGTCACTGCCAGCTCTCACATAGCTTTCATGCACATTTTGAATAATCTGAGGCTGGTCTAATAGGTATTGAGCGGACCAAAGCTTACCAGATACATTATAACCCAGGCTTTCCAACTCTGTGCCTAAGGCTCCATCTAAAATAATAATTTCTTGCTTGTCAAGCAAATCTTTAAATTTTCCCATGAAATACTCCTAAAATCTGCGATGTCGAAGGTAATAATATAGATAGCAAAGACCAACAAAAGGTAGACCAAAATAAAGTCCTGCCCTTTGCGACTTATCCCAAGCAATCCCAACGACAGAAAGAACCAAAAGAACTATCGTAATGTAAGGCAAGAAAGGACTAAAGGGAGTTTTGAAAGCTAGTTCCTCTTCCTGATGTTCTTTCAGCCATTCTTTGCGGAAACGAATTTGAGCAATGGGAATAGACAACCAAACAACTACTACCGCAAAACCAGCAATCGAAACCAAAGCTAGGAAAACTGTGTCTGCCGCATAAAAACTTGCAAAAAGTGATAATGCAGCACCTAACATAGATAATAAGAGAGCTCTCATTGGTACACCATGTCGATTAATTTTTACAACTTTTCGGCTAATCATTCCTTCATTTGCTAAAGACCATAGCATACGACTGGAAGCATATAAACCAGAATTTCCCGCTGACAGAATAGCTGTTAAGATAACAAAATTCATGATATCCGCTGCATAAGGTAAGCCAATCTTATCAAAAACAGTTACGAAAGGAGCCTGTGTCACTCCTGCTTCCTTGACTGGTAACAGAGCAGCTAGAACAACGATTGTCAAAACAAAGAAAATTACCAAACGACCAATCGTTGTTTTAATAGCTTTAGGCACAGCTTCTGTCGGATTATCCGTTTCTCCTGCTGCAATACCAATAAGTTCTGTACCTGAAAAGGCATAGTTTACTGCCAACATAATAGACAAAAGAGCTGTCCAGCTTTTAGGAAAAGCTCCATGAGCTGTCAAGTTGCTGAAGAAAGGCGCGTTTTGATGGTGACTCATAGGAATCAGACCAAATATGGCACCAATTCCCAAGATAATAAAGACAATAATCGTGATCACCTTTATACTTGAAAAGTAGAATTCTGCTTCCGCAAACAATCTAACACTAAGAGCGTTCATCCCAAAAATTACAGCTGCAAAAAAAGCCGCAAAAAACCAAGCTGGAACACTAGGAAACCATCGTTGCATCAGCATACCTGCACCTAAGAACTCTGTTCCTAAAGCCACCGTCCAACAAAGCCAATAGAGCCAAGCAACTGCAAAGCCTGTGCCTGGACTAATAAACTTTGTTGCATAAGTGTGGAAGGAACCAGTCACTGGCATGGCAACAGCAAGCTCTCCTAAAGAGAGCATAACCAAATAAACCACCACTGCACCAATTAGATAAGACAAGACTGCCCCCAAAGGCCCTGCCTGAGCAATCGTATAACCAGAACTGAGAAAAAGACCTGTCCCAATAACACCGCCTAGCGACAGCATAAAGAGATGCCTGCTCGTCATTTTACGCTGAAATTCACCTTCATTCTCAAAGTTGTGGTTTTGAGAATGTTCATGTTTTGAATCTTTTTTAGCCATAATACTTCCTTTATTTTTTTGCTATTTACCTATTGTATCATAAAGGAAAGTAAGGAATCATATATATTTTTTATTTGGGTCATAAAGAAAACCTATATACTAAAAAAGAGGTCTCCCTCTTTTTTGTTGTCTTTATTAAAATCTATTCGCCCAAGCAGTATCGACGTCTAAGATATCTTGAGTAGTGTATTGCTGACGATAAGGATTGTAAACGATATAGCCAGCACCAGACTCAGAGAGTGGCGAATCAAAGCGAGTCAAATCATATTTTTCAATAATATAATTCAATTTAACATTATAGCTAGTATCTGTCGCATAGACACCGGTTAGGGCAGCTGTTGCATCCTGATAGGTTGGCGCATTGCTCTTCCATGCACCTGCAAAATGGCCTTGCTTGAGCACTGCAACATAGTCTTGCAGAGACTCTACATAGCTAGGATATGAACGGAAACTATCGTTGATGGTGTAGGCATTTCCCTCTCCATCATCTTCCCAAGTCTCCATATTAGCAGATTGGCCATCATAGTGACCTTTGATACCGAAAAGGTTATAATGAGGCTCACCAGACAGACCAGACTGTCCTGAACCACTTTCCAAAATAGCCTGTGCAATCATAACAGAGGCATAAAGATCGTTGTCCTGTCCCAACTGACGCGCTGGCTCACCGATTTGTGAGATGAAATAGTCTGTTTGATTCATAGGCTGCTGGTCGCTATTATTAGCACTAGCAGGATTAATATGCTTTGCCAAGACGAAACCAACAGCAATCGTCGTCGTCATGATGAATAAAGCTGAAAGGATTCTCTTACCTTTTTTTGAAATTCTCTTTTTCACAGCACTTCTCCTGAATAAGATGTTAATGATACCATTGTAACATACTAAAGATTAAAAAACACTATTGATAATTTACAAGTATATGACATTTTTCGTTTTATTTCAAAAAATCCAGCTCAAAAACGAGTTGGATTTAATTCGTATCATTAAATTTTTGACAAAATCGCATCCCAAGCAGCATCTAAACCATCCTTGGTGACTGAGGAAAAAAGAATGAAATCATCATTTCTGTCAAAGTCCAGCTTTTTCTTAATAGCTGACTCGTGCTTATTCCATTTTCCGCGAGGGATTTTATCAGCTTTGGTCGCTACTAGGATAACCGGAATGTCATAATATTTCAGAAATTCATACATCTGCACATCATCTGCGCTAGGATCATGCCGAAGATCAACAAGGCTAACAACCGCTTTGAGATTTTCACGACTGGTCAGATACTCCTCAATCATCCGACCCCATTTTTCACGCTCTTTTTTGGAAACACGGGCATAGCCATAACCTGGCACATCGACAAAACGCAGCTTGTCATCAATGTTGAAAAAGTTTAGCAGCTGAGTTTTTCCAGGTTTTCCTGAAGTTCGTGCTAAATTCTTACGATTAAGCAGTGTATTGATGAAGCTGGACTTTCCGACGTTTGATCGGCCAGCTAAGGCAATCTCTGGAATATCATCTTGAGGGTAGTGCGATTTATTTGCTGCACTCAGCAAAATCTCTGCGTTGTGGGTATTGATTTCCATAAGCACCTCGTTAGGCAGTTTCTAGAATAGGCTTATCTGTTCCATCTACTGCTTCTTTGGTAATGCGGACAAGCTTGACATTTTCCTGACTTGGAACTTCAAACATGACATCCATCATAGTTTCTTCGATGATAGAACGAAGACCGCGAGCACCTGTTTTACGTTCAATCGCTTTATTTGCAATCTCCTGCAGAGCATCCTCGTCAAATTCAAGCTTAACGTCATCATAAGACAGAAGGGCCTGATACTGCTTAATAAGGGCGTTTCTAGGCTCTTTCAGAATACGGACCAAATCATCAACTGTCAGTTGCTCCAGAGCAGCAAAAACAGGCAAACGGCCAATCAACTCAGGGATAATTCCAAACTTTTGAACGTCTTCTGAGATAATTTCCTGCATATAGGAACTATCTTCGTCGATTGCTCGGTTATTCTGACCGAAACCAATGATTTTCTCACCCAGACGCTGTTTTACGATTTCTTCGATACCGTCAAAAGCACCGCCAACAATGAAGAGAATATTCTTGGTATCAACTTGAATCATTTCCTGCTGCGGATGCTTGCGTCCACCCTGCGGCGGTACACTCGCTACGGTTCCTTCGATAATCTTCAGAAGAGCTTGCTGAACTCCTTCACCCGAAACATCACGAGTGATAGAGACGTTCTCGCCTTTTTTAGCGATCTTGTCAATCTCATCGACATAGATAATCCCGCGTTCCGCACGCTCAATATTAAAGTCAGCCGCCTGCAAAAGCTTGAGAAGGATATTTTCAACATCTTCTCCGACATAACCAGCTTCAGTCAAAGCTGTTGCGTCCGCAATGGCGAAAGGCACATTGAGGCTGCGAGCCAGAGTCTGCGCCAGGAAGGTCTTACCTGACCCAGTCGGACCAATCATCAAAATATTTGACTTTTGCAGTTCCACATCTTCTTCTTCACGGCTGTCGTGGTAGTTAATACGCTTGTAGTGATTATAGACCGCTACTGCTAAGGCACGCTTAGCTCGGTCTTGCCCGATAACATAGTGGTTCAAGATATTCAGCAGCTCCTGAGGTTTTGGTACCTCAGATAAATCTGCCAGCACTTCCTCGGCTAGCTCTTCACGGATGATCTCCTGTGCCAGCTCCACACATTCATTACAGATAAAGGCATTGTTACCAGCGATAATCTTCTGCACCTCATCTTGGTTCTTCCCACAGAAAGAACAAAAAACCATCATATCATCATTACGACTTGTAGGCATTGTTTACTCCAATTCTAAAATTCTAAATCTATTTATTTTCTTTCGTACATGTTAAAAAAGTGTCATATAAAAAGCATGAATGGAATTTACCAAGTTTGTAAAAGCATTCAGCAAAAATAAAGCTGCCAGTCCAAACCGCTTTTTCCGAAAGGTTTGAACGGCACAAATAAGACAAATGACACATAAAAAGGCCGTAAAAAAACCAAAAATACTACGTTCCATTCTTACGAGTCCTTCCTTCGGTATCTTTTTATAGTGAAATCATAAGGATTTTTTTCATCTTTGGCATGAAATTCACTGCTAACTTCCTGATAAGGAGCCCAGTCAAATGTCTCAGGGAAATAGGTATCTCCTTCCAGCTTAGCAGCAATCTGAGTCTGAATCAATTCTTCCAAATACAGCTCAAAAGCCCTGATAATCTGCGCTCCGCCAATAATATACAAGTTTCTATCTTGCTTGTGGTACCAATCCAAGACATCTTCCACATTGCTGAACAGCAAGACATTCTCATTGTCAACTTGATAGTTCTTGTCCCTGCTCAAAATCAGACTAATCCGATTTGGCAAAACGCGACGCTGCAGACCATCAAAGGTCACTCGGCCCATCAAAATAGCATGTCCAGTGGTTGTTGCTTTAAAATGCTGCAATTCTGCCGGGAGATGCCAGGGCATGACCTTGTCTTTTCCAATCAGACCATCCTCTGCCTGAGCCCAAATGGCAATAATCTTCTTTGTCATCCTTTTATCCTTTGTATTAGTAACTCTATTCTATCAAATTTGCTGTAAAAAGGCATGTTTAAAGTATGATTCAGGCAGAACTTTTGCAGAGGTTGGAAGTTTTCGCATACACTTATCAAAATCGTTAAATAGCCAAATCAAACTTCAGCTGAGGTTTAACGGGATCATAGTCCAGCAAGTCAAAATCTTCTGCTTTGATATCAAAGAAATTGGTTCCATCCGGCACATTTAAAACGAGCCGAGGCTGACAGTCGCTAGGTTCCCGACGCAATAGCTCTTCTGCCTGCTTGAACTGATTGTCATAGATGTGCAAGTTATTGATAAAGTAAAAGAACTTGCCAATTTTCCAGCCGAAATGCTTGGCAATCATCATCTGCAGAGCCACATACTGCATAGCATTAATGTGGTGAGCAACCAACATATCATTTGAGCGCTGAGTCAGAGTCGCATCCAGATAAATGTCTCCATCTACACGCCGAACGTCAAACATGGTTTGAAAAGCGCATGGGAGCAAGCCATCTGTTTCTTCAAAAGCTTCATAATCCCAGAGAGAGATGATATTGCGACGATTCCAAGGATTGGCTTCCAGCTGTTGGAGAATTTTATTGATAATATTGTGCTTCTTGACAACAGCTCCGTAGCGCTGCCCAATAGTACCTGTATCGCCAACTTCCCAGTCATTCCAATAGTGAACATTATACTTGTCGTTGAGCAGTTCCAGGCTATTGGACTGATCTTGATAGATCCAAAGAACTTCCTTGATGGCAGATTTGATGGCAATAGGGCGCAGAGTCGTGATTGGGAATTCTCCCTTGCTCAAATCGTATTCCGCAAAAGAACCAGTGATATATTTGGAATTAGCCACATTTCCATCCTTGTAGCGCGGACGGGCATTTTCAGAAAAAACACCCTGCTCCATAATTTTTTTAATATTCTCTTTGAAAATCGTATCTGCTAGCGTCATGATTTCTCCTTCGTTCAGTGAGCTTTTTCTAGTATAGCAAATTTTCTATAAAAATTCTCCTACAGACCTTTCTGCAGGAGAACAAATGAAGCATACTTGTAGAATTATTGTAATACCAATGAAGCTGCCCCGATAACGCCAGCATCATTTCCAAGAGTAGCCAAGGCCAACTTGGTTGAAGTACGAACCTGCGGGAAGCTATTCTCTTCATAAACCTTGCGCACACCATCAAGTAAGAAGTCACCCGCAGCTGATACGCCACCACCAATAACGATTGTAGATGGGTTGAGAATAGAGCCGATATTGGCACAGGCAATTCCTAGATAGCGCGCGAAATTGCGATAGACAATCAGAGCCAGCTCATCGCCCTCTTTCGCCAAGTCGAAGACAACCTTTGCATTGACATCTTCACCATTGTCGATCAGTTTTTTCAGCTCAGCATCACCAGCATACTCATCAGCATAGCGACGAGTCAGATTGACAATACCAGTCGCAGATGCAACAGTCTCCAAGCATCCCTTCTTGCCACAGGTACACAGAATTGGCTGATCGAAGTCAACAGTGATGTGACCCAACTCCCCTGCTGCTCCAGCAAGTCCGTGCAAGAGCTTGCCTTCTGCAACAATTCCTCCGCCAACACCTGTACCCAGTGTCATAAAGACTACATCAGGCTGGTTCTCTCCAGCACCCATCCAACGTTCGCCCAAAGCGGCAACGTTAGCATCGTTGTCAATATAGAAAGGAATCCCAGTCGCTTTTTCAATCTTATCCTTGACCGGCTGCAGCGTCTTCCAATTGAGATTGTAAGCACCGATAACAGTGCCTTTTTCGCGGTCAACAACTCCTGGCGATCCCATACCAATCCCAATAAAATCCTCTGCTGAAAGCTGAAGTAATTCCAAACGATGCAGGATTGACTCAATCATATCATCTACGATGTGGCTGCCTTCGTCCAAAACATTGGTTTTAATGGACCATTTTTCCTGAATTTCGCCCTCTGAAGTCAAAATAGCAAACTTAATAGATGTTCCACCAAGGTCAATTCCGATTATTTTTTTCGACATGATGTTCTCCTCTGTGTTTTATTTATCATCATTATATCAGATTTTTTCAGTAAGGAAAAGGTTTGCATAAAGAAAAATGAAAAGCAAATTAATCTTTATTCCCCAAGTAAACTCACAACTCTTTTGTATAATAATATCTTTCACCAGTATAAGGATAGTCTTTCAGCGCAAACACTTCTTTATAGCCGTGCTTTTTATAAAAATCTGGAGCTTGAAATTGATACGTATCTACAAATGAATATTTGCATTTCCTTTCTCTGGCTTCTTGTTCAGCCTTGCACAGTATTTTTGAACCTATGCCTTGCCCTCGCAAATCCTCGTTCACATACAAATACTCAATCTCCAGCCAATTACCAAAAGTTTCAGCCGCCATACCAGCCAGCAGATTTCCTTGTTCGTCTTCCACATAGATGTTAAGAGGTTCGCTTTTGGAGGGCTCCCTCTTAGATTGATTGTAGGCCCTGATCAAATTTCCCAGTTCTTGTGTTTTCTTTGAGTCGGTATTTTCCAATCTTAGTTTCATAGATGCCTCCGTTTAGATTTCTTCCTAAACACTACTTCTTTCATCCGTCCAACCCGCTCAGGTATTCATAGCGCTCGTATTTTTCCAGCAGTTTCTCGTTCTGCTCATCCAGTTCTTGCTGGAGTTCAGACAGGCGAGTAAAGTCAGATCCATTCTCCTGCATGGCCGCTTCAATCTCAGAAATCAGCTCCTCCAGCTCCTCGATATCGGCCTCGATAGACTCCCACTCCTGCTTTTCAAAGTAGGTCATGCGCTTTTTCTCCTCGCGCACTTTGGCCGATTTTTCCTTTTCCGCCTTTTGGGAAATAGCAGAGCTTTCTGCCAGAAAGGCTTTTTCATCTAAGTAATCCGTGTAATTTCCGAAAAATTCTCTGATCACTCCATTCTCAAAAGCCAAAATCTTGCCGGCTACCTTGTCTAGGAAATAGCGGTCGTGGCTGACTGTAATAACTGGACCGGCAAAGCCTTGCAGAAAGTTTTCCAAGACCGTCAGAGTTGCAATATCCAAATCATTGGTTGGCTCGTCAAGAAGCAAGACATTCGGCTTTTCCAAAAGAAGCTTGAGCAGATAAAGGCGCTTTTTCTCTCCGCCAGATAGCTTTTCAATCAAAGTCCCATGAGTAGAACGAGGGAAGAGAAATTGCTCTAAGAGCTCTGCAATGGAAGTCGTTCCACTGCCAATCTTGACCTCCTCAGCCACTTCTTGCAGATAATTGATGACTCGCTTAGACTCATCCAAGCCCTCAATCTGTTGAGAGAAATAAGCCACTCGAACTGTCTCTCCGATAATGAGCTGACCAGCCTGAGGCTGAAGTTTACCGGCAATCAGATTGAGCAAGGTCGACTTGCCGACACCGTTATCTCCGACAATCCCAATTCGGTCCTTGTTCTGGATTAAAAGACTAAATTGAGAGAGAATAAGCTTTTGGTCATAAGCAAAGTCTACATTTTGAAACTCGATGACTTTCTTACCGATACGGCTGGTTTCAAAGTTCATTTCCAGATTGCTGTCAGTCGTCTGGCCTGCCAAATCTTTCTTGAGGTCATGGAAACGATTGATACGAGCCTGTTGCTTGGTTGCCCGAGCCTGAGGCTGCCGTCGCATCCAGGAAAGCTCCTGCTTGTATAACTGCTGCTTCTTATGAAGCAAGGCCGCATCCCGCTCATCCTGCTCTGCCTTGAGACGGACATAGTCTTGATAATTTCCCTGGTATTCAATCAAGCGACCGCCATCCAGCTCAAAAATTCGTGTCGAAATATTATCCAAGAAATAGCGATCATGGGTGATGAAAAGCACGGTCTTCTTTGAATTTTTCAAGAAATGCGTCAGCCATTCAATGGTATCAATATCTAGGTGGTTGGTCGGCTCGTCCAGCAAGAGCAAATCGGCATCACCTAAGAGAACCTGAGCCAGCTGAACTCGGCGACGAAGACCTCCTGATAACTGACCAACCTTAAGTGACAGATTAGTCAGACCAAGCTTGGACAGAACCGTCTTGACCTGACTTTCGATTTCCCAAGCATGGAGCGAGTCCATCTCGGCAATAACCGCTTCTAGTCTTGACTGTTGGCTTTCATCATAAGCCGTCAGGAGCAGCTCATATTCTCGAATCAACTGCATTTCCCGTAAATCACTGGACAAAACAGTATCAAGCACCGTCTGCTCCTCATCAAAATCAGGCTCCTGAGTCAAATAAGCAATCTTATAGCCTGTCTTAGCAGAAAAAGGGCTGACATCTCCGTCAAAGCCCGACTTGCCCGACAACACATCCAGCAGCGTCGTCTTTCCTGTTCCATTGACACCAATCAGACCAATCCGGTCTAGGTCATGAATGATAAAGGAAATATCCCGAAAAACAGTCTTATCTCCTACTGATTTGGTTAGCTTGTCAACGATAAAATCGCTCATTTTTTCTCCTTGATATAGGCGTAAATGACCTCTAAGTCATTAGGTAAGTAGCCATCTACAATAGCGTATTCCAACTCTTTCAGAATTTGACCCAGTTTTGGTCCAGGCTCAAAGCCGAACTCCCGCATCAGCATACCACCATTAACAACCATTTCCTGCTTGTTATGAATAGTTAGACTAGCATCAAGATTCTGAATCGCAGAGAAATCAACTGCCAAACCTTGCGCCTGTCGGAGTTCTTCTGCTTGTAGCAATAAGTTAATATCATAGTCATAGCAGTCGCGCTTAGTCAAGTCTCGTTCTGAGCGGATGGCCGCAATCTCAACCAAGTCTTCTACTTTCTTGGCAAATTCACGAGAAGTCTTCCATTTTTTCAGAAAACCTTTGACATTTTGCACATCTAAAGCCAGTAAAAGGGCTGCCCAAGCCTGTTCAGATGCTGAAAAGCGAAAATCTGAAGCTAAGTCAAAGAGCCGTTCTAACTTAGCTCTGCTCCCCTTCAAATCTGGCAAAAATTCTATGGCACCGCTTGTCAAGAGTGCCTCTAAACCCTTGCGCCAAAACGGAGCCAGCAAGAGCTTGTCAAACTCGATAAAAATTCGTTCAACCGAAATCTTTTCAAGCAAGGGAGCACAATCCTTCATAGCCGCAAAAGTATCTTGCTCCAGGTCAAAATCCAAGGCAGCTTGAAAACGAAAGCCCCGCATGATGCGGAGAGCATCTTCATTAAAACGCTCAGCAGCCGTCCCAACAGCCCGCAAAATCCGATTTTCCAAGTCATCCAAGCCTTGAAAAAGATCGATGACCTGGCCGTTTTCATCCAAAGCTAGAGCATTGATGGTGAAATCGCGCCGCTTAAGATCTTCTTCCAATGAGCGCACAAAAGAAACCTTGCTGGGCCTGCGGTAATCCACATAGACATCCTCGGTCCGGAAAGTAGTCACTTCGTATTCACGGTTATTTTCCAGAACTAAGACAGTTCCATGCTCAATCCCCACATCAACTGTCCGTTCAAAGATACGCTTGGTTTCCTCAGGATAGCTGGAGCTAGCGATATCCACATCGTGAATAGGTCGCTGCAAAAGGGCATCTCGAACAGAACCCCCAACGAAATAAGCTTCAAAGCCAGCCGCTTTTATCTTCTCTAATACTGGCAAAGCCTCCTGAAATTCAGAAGGCAGAGTTTCTAATCTCATAGTAAATGTTCCAATTCATAGACTAATTCTGAGCGTTTGACAACTTCTTTAATAGCGAGATTAACTCCTGTCATAAAGGAAGCACGGTCATATGAATCATGCCGCAGGGTCAATCCCTCTCCCTGGCTGCCAAAGATTACTTCTTGATGGGCAACCAAACCTGGCAAGCGAACCGAATGAATACGCATGCCGTCGAAATCGGCTCCGCGGGCGCCAACTATAGACTCTTCCTCATCAGCAGCTCCCTGCTGCTTGCTTGGTCTTACTTGGCTGATGAGCTCAGCTGTCTTGATAGCTGTCCCACTCGGAGCATCCTTTTTCTGGTCATGGTGCAGTTCGATAATTTCTACATTTGGGAAATACTTAGCTGCCTGAGCTGCAAACTGCATCAGCAAAACAGCTCCCAAAGCAAAGTTCGGAGCAATCAATCCACCCAGCTCCTTTTCTCTAGACAGTTTGATTAACTCTTCCAACTGCTCAGGAGTAAAACCTGTCGTTCCTACCACCGGGCAAAATCCCTGGTCTAGGGCGAAGCGAGTATTTTCATAAGCTACTTTAGGGGTTGTAAAATCAACCCAGACATGGGCTTCCAGTCCAGCCAATTCTTCCTTAGCATTGAAAACAGGAACACCAGCCACTTCTTTTTCATCCGTAAAAGGATCCAGCAGTCCAACTAATTCTAGTTCCGGATCTTCTGTTACCATTTTGTAGGCTGCTTGGCCCATTTTTCCTTTAAAACCAGCAATAATAACTTTAATACTCATGTTTCTCCTCCTTACAGAGACAAGCTTAGGTACTCAGACAATCAAATTACAGGAATATAAGCAAGTGCAACGCTGCCCTCACCCAAGTGTGTCCCGATGACGCTGCCAAAGGTTGCGATAGGAACTTCGCCAGCAATACCACTGCCTAGCAGATTCTGCTGAAGCTCAGTTGCTTTTTCTGGCGCATTGCCATGGATAACCATAATCTGATAAGCACCGCCCGCTGTTCTTTCTTGGACAAGTTCCAGCATACGCTTAGTAGCCTTCTTCTCCGTCCGAATCTTTTCAAAAACCTCTATCACACCATGAACGTTAAAATACAGAATAGGCTTGATACTAAGCAGATTTCCCAGAATAGCTGCTCCGTTAGACAGCCGTCCTCCTTTGACCAAGTGGTTCAAGTCGTCCACCATGATAAAAGCGCTGGTGCCATCAATCTGCTTTTGAACATTAGCTAAAATTGTTTCAAAATCTAGGCCTTGTTCTGCCCATTCTAGAGCTGATTGGGCCATGATACCGAGCGGTGCACTGGTAATCTTGGAATCCGGAAAGGCAATTTTCAAACCATGAAACTCATCTTTCAGATACTGAATATTTTGGTAAAAACCAGAAATACCGCTAGATAGAAAGAGCCCCAGAACATGGGTATAGTCTTTGCCGTCTAGAATGGTGAGAATCTCTTCTAATTCAGCAATACTAGGCTGACTGGTCTTAGGCAATTCATCTGACTGAGCCATTTTTTCATAAAATTCACTGGCTGTTAAGTTTCTGCCTTCGACATAAGACTCACCGTCAATCACGACCGGAATGTCCAAAACAAAAAGATTTTCGTTCTCTAGCAGCGAAGCCGGCAGATAGGCCGATGAATCTGTGATAACCGCTAACTTCATGATTAAAACTCCAAATTAATGCCAGGCAAATCCAGAGCAATTTCTGTCACTTCATAAGTCAAGCGGTTAAGCATGGTCAAGCAAGGCCGAGCCAACTCTTCTACTTCATCGTGGTCAAATTCACTCGGTTCTTCAATAAGACGACCGTGAATGTGGTTGGCTTGCGAAATGGTTCCGCTGATAACAAAATTCTCAAAAACAATCATAAAAGTCAAAATCACAATCAATGAAGTTGTGTGGGCTTCGACATCTCTTTTGACCAATTGGAAATTCACATCAACCTTGGTTTCAGGTGTGCCATTTTCTTTTTCCCACTCAAAATTTCGGGCGTCAAAATGGTACTGACTAACAAATTCTTTTTCGCGCTGTATGTTCATTTTTATTCTCCTAAAAATATGCGATAGGCCCATTATACCATATATCGAACGAAGTTTCCATGCTAAAATTTGCAGGCCAGAAAACACAAAAAAGAATCTCACTGACAAGCGAGATTCTTTAAATATTATTTTTTAAGTGGTTTGCGCAGGTAACCAAAGATAATACCGCTGACTACTGCACCAATCAATACATATAACAAGTAAAGGATTGGATTATTTGTCAATCCGATAACGAAGATTCCTCCATGAGGAGCCATGAGCTTGATACCAGACAAGCCTACAAGAGCACCTGTAAGAGCAGAACCTACGATAAAGCTTGGAATAGCACGGGCTGGGTCAGCAGCTCCAAAAGGAATTGCTCCTTCTGTAATGAAAGATAGTCCCATGACGATGTTTGTCAAACCTGAATCACGTTCTTCCTCAGTGAATTTATGTTTGAACAAAAGAGTTGCAATAAATACTGCCAAAGGCGGAACCATACCAGCTGCCATTACCGCTGCCATAACAGGTGAACCACCAGTTGAAACAGTGCTTGCAAGTGTACTAGTACCAAATACGTAAGCAGCCTTATTAACAGGCCCCCCCATATCGACAGCCATCATACCACCGACTAAGAGACCAAGAAGGACAGCAGAGCTTCCGCTCAGACTTGCCAAGAAATCATTCAGGGCTGTATTGATTGCTGACATTGGAATATTGACCGCCAACATCACAAATCCAGTCACAAGAACGCCCAGAAGAGGCAAGAGCAAGATTGAACGGATACCTTCAAGTGAGCGAGGCAGACCTGCAAGAAGCTTACGAAGGAGAAGGATGATACCACCAGCTAAGAAGCCGCCTACCAAAGCTCCAAGGAAACCAGATGATACACCAACTAAATCAAGTGTTTTCTGACCGCCTTCAGCATAGGCAACAGCACCAAATGATGCACCGCTGCTCGCAATTGCACCAGCTACGAAACCAGAAACCAGACCTGGCTTTTCAGCGATTGAGTAAGCGATATAACCAGCTAATACTGGCAACATGAAGCCAAAGGCTGCTCCACCAATTGCTTTAAACTGAGCTGCAATCTCATGATAACTTCCTAGATTAGAAAGCTGATCTTTTGGTACACCTAAGATCTGATCCAGCAAGAATGCAATGGCAATCATAATACCACCACCAATAACGAATGGCAACATTTGGGAAACACCGCTCATCAAGTGCTTGTAAAAAGCGCCGCCCAGACTAAGCTTTTCATTGCTGGATTCTGCAGCACCACCACCGTTAGCTGCCTTGTAAACCTCAGCATTTCCAGAAAGGGCCAGATTGATGAGTTCTTCTGTCTTACGAATACCATCTGCAACTGGACGATTGATCAACGGCTTGCCGTCAAAGCGATTCATCTCTACGGCCTTATCTGCCGCGATGATAACAGCTTTAGCTTTTTTAATATCTTCTGCTGTCAGCTTATTCCCAACACCACTAGCACCGTTGGTTTCAACCTTGATGCCGACACCCATTTCAGCTGCAACCTTCTGTAAAGCCTCTTGAGCCATGTAAGTATGCGCAATTCCTGTCGTACAAGCTGTTACAGCTACAAGGAAGTCTCCCCCCTCATTGGCAGGTTCGACAACAGCAGGTTCTTCCGCTTTTTCCGAAGCTTGGTCAAAGAGCTCAATCACCTGATCAGGCGAAGTCACTTGACGCAATTTATCCGCAAAACCATCCTTCATCAAGTATTGAGACAATTCAGCCAAGGCCGCCAAGTGAGTGTCGTTAGCACCTTCTGGAGCTGCAATCATGAAGAAAAGGTCAGTTGGCTGGCCATCCAAACTTTCATAATCGACGCCTTTATTTGACTTGGCAAAAAGGACAGTCGCTTCTTTCACTGCAGTATTTTTGCTGTGAGGCATAGCGATTCCATCACCCAGGCCTGTAGAAGTCAAGGCTTCACGAGCCAAAATCCCTTCTTTGAAAGTCTCGAAGTCTGTCACATAACCATCATCCACTAGGCTCTGAATCATTTCTTCGATAACAGCTTTTTTCTCTGTTGCCTGCAAGTCTAGCAACATCACATCTTTTCTTAGTAAGTCTTGAATTTTCATATTTTTCCTACCTCTACTTTTTCATAGATTTCTTTTATATAATCAGCTGTCGCCAAATCATCTGAGAAGGTGGTTGCTGTTCCGCAGGCCACTCCCCATTTGAAGGCTTGAATAACATCGCCAGAGCGGACAAACTCTCCAGTAAACCCAGCCACCATAGAGTCGCCAGCACCAACAGAATTTTTCACATTGCCCTTGATAGGTTTAGCGAAGTAAGTACCCTCCTGAGTTACCAGCAAGGCACCGTCGCCAGCCATGGAAATGATGACATGCTGGGCACCCTTGGCTAAAATTTGACGAGCATAACTCTCAATCTGATCCAAGCTTTCGAGCCTGACTCCGAAAATATCACCTAGTTCGTGATTATTAGGTTTGACCAAAAGCGGCTCAAACTCTAAAGAATCCAGTAGCGTCTGACCTTCAAAGTCACATACAACTTGTGCTCCCGTCTTTCTGGTTAAGCCAATCAGCTCCTTGTAGACAATATTACCTAAATTTTTAGGACTGCTACCTGCGAAGACTACCGTATCTTCCGAGGTCAGAGAAGAAAGGAATTTCTCCAGTTCTTCTAGTTTCTGACTGGAAATTTCTGGACCAGGTCCGTTAATTTCTGTCTCAGCATCTGCTTTAATTTTGACATTGATACGAGTATCCTGCTCAACTTCTACAAAATGGCTTGAGATTCCTTCCTCTTCCAGAGTATCTGTGATGAACTTGCCAGTAAAACCACCGATAAAGCCAGTCGCTGTATTCTCAATACCTAGACGTTTGAGAACTCGGCTAACATTGATTCCCTTTCCGCCAGCGAATTTGTCGTCACTGTCCATCCGATTGACGCTTCCTATAAGGACCTTGTCCAAACGGACAATATAGTCGATGGAAGGGTTTAGTGTGACAGTATAAATCATACCTCAATCACCTCCGTTTTTTCTTTCAGCGCTTGAATCACTTCCGATTCATTTTGAATAGTAATAATGCTTGCTTTGGCAAGAGGAGCGACCTTGACAAAGGACGTCTGTCCTAGTTTAGAAAGATCAGCCAAGACATAAGTTTTCTTAGCGTTCTCTAAAATCGCTCTTTTGACAGCTCCTTCTTCCATATCTGGAGTGGTAAAGAAGCCATCGTCAATGCCATTCATTCCAATAAAGGCTTTATCGAAATTCAACTGACCGATTTGATTTAGGGCAACACCGCCAATGCTGGCATCCGTTGAGCGTTTGACCTTTCCGCCGATAATGACTGTCGGTATATTGCGCTCTACCAACTTGGTCGCATGGTGAATGGAGTTGGTGACAACTGTCACTCTTGGATCATGCAGCTCATTGACTAAAAGCTCATTGGTTGTCCCCGCATCAATAAAAATCACATCATGCTCTTGAATCAAGCTTGCTGCCATCTTGGCAATAGCTGTCTTTTCTTGAATGCTTTTGATAGATTTTTCCTGATTACTCTCCTCTTCCTGTAGAAAATGAAGGCTTTCGGCTCCTCCATGAACTCGTCGCAGCTTGTGCTCGCTCTCCAATTCATCCAAATCTCTTCTGATAGTTGATTCTGAAGTGTTTAAAGCATGTACTAGATAGTCTAAGGAAACAAATTTTTCTCTTATGACTGTCTCTAGAATAATCTGCTTTCTTTCCGACTTCAGCATAAAGCACCTCCTTTGAAATCGTTTACGATTATTATTATACCTCTTTAATTTTCAATGTCAAGCATTTTCTATCAAAAACTTTCAATTTCTATCTTTTTATCGAACAAAAAAAGAGCTGGACTACATCCAACTCCTTTCATATCGTTGCATAGCTGCCAAATAAAAGGCAATTAGCTATTATTGATTAAGGATACAATATAGGCTGCCATGACAGGCAGAAAAGTTCCAAGAAAAGTAAACACAACCAGAACCCAGAACCAGACTGATTTAAAAGCCTGTTTGTAGGTCCCTGGGAGCGAACGATTGGAAGCAATGTATTCCTTAAATTTTGGCCATTTCAAGATTAAAAACAAAAGAAATACTGTGCTTCCAGCAATTAATAAGCCGTAAAAAAAGATGTTAACTATAGGCTCCGGAGCTCTTTTTGAAAGAAAAGCTAAACCTTCTGCTATAACAAAATTATTAATAGCATGAAAAATGATAGACCAGATAATCGAATACTCAAAAGCGATATAGCCAAGCCCCAAACCAATTAAACTAGCAAAATAAAGCTGATAAAGATTTTCGTGAAAAAGGCCAAATAAAATCGAAGTCATAAGAATGGCAAAAATCTTTCCATGCTTCTCTAAAGCTCGCAAACCAGCGCCTCTGAAAATAATTTCCTCTGTAACTGGGGCCATCAAAGATGAATAAATCAGCATAGTCAGTGTCTCAGAACCACCGCTCCCTGATTCCATACCAGAAAGATCTAGATTGAAGAGCTGAATGATAGCCTCCATGAGCTGATTAACAACAGCTGTGAATAATTGGGCGAATAATAGGAAGCAAATCATGTAAAAGAAAACTTTAGGAGTCATCTTCTGCCCCTTATGACGAAGGTCATATTTGAAGAGCTGCTTTCCTCGAGACACTGTGAAAGTAAGAACGCCAAGACAGGAAGCTATAATATAGGCTCCTCCGTCCTTTTCCATGAATTTGGTAACAATGTCTTGCGTCTTTTGAATGTCCATACCTTGTCCTGGCATGATGACAAAAAAGGCAACAAATACGTAAATGAAGACAGCAGCAATCATGACCCATAAATAAGTAAAGCAAGTCGCTGAAAATCGTCCTAGATCTTTTTTAGGATTTAAAGGTTCGGGTATATAATACATAAAATCTCCTATATTAAGTTTGCTCTTTACTCTTTCTGCTCAGGAAATACAAGGTCAAAAAGATTCCCTCATAAAGCAAAGCAAAAAGAATAAAGGCGTGCATGAAAAATTCTTCTGGTAGAACCCAAATGACTGGATCCTTGGCCGGGTCAAACATCCAGGTATTGTCTCCGGCAAAAAGAACTTGATGAAAGAGTGTAAAAAAACTGTTAAAGCCAATCAAAAAGGCCAGTACACCTAAGGCAAGCGGCAAAAGAGTAATCACAAGAAAAGCCCGTCTGTAGAGACCTAAAAATCCCTTTTTAACCACTTTTTTGATAAAGAAAATCAAAGCCGGCAAAGTTATTAGAAAAATAGCTTGCGCCAAGTGAAAAAGATACTTGACCGCCTGAAAATGATGCAGCCCTGCTGCTGACGAACGAAAATCTGGCATCGCCAGTTTCTGATTAAAAGGATTGGTCAGGTAATTCATCAAAATATTAAAATTATACTGAATGGTCTCTGCTTTCAAATAAACCTTATCCGGCAAGTTGAAATAAGAAATCTCCATCGGGTATAAGAGCCAAGCCAGATAAATGGTCAGCAGGATAGCTACTGCCAGCAAGCACAAAACGCTGGCTGAAAATCTCAACTTATCACGCATCGAAGTCCCACTCCGCTAGACTGGACAAGACATGCGTCGGTTGGATAGGCAGATTGGGCACCTCTTCTGGCAGGGTAAAGCCTGTCGTAACTAAGAGCGTCGGAATGCCATTATCAATTCCCGCTCGAATATCTGTCAGATAGTTATCACCCACCATGACCACTTCTTCACGCGCCAGTCCTAGATGCTCTATAGCTTTTTCCATGATGATGGCATTTGGCTTGCCGATAAAGGTCGGCTCAACCCGAGTGGCTGCTTCCAAGAGGGCATTGATAGCACCTGCTCCTGGCTGCAGACCTCGCTCAGTCGGAATGTTGAGATCTGGATTGGTCCCGATAAAATGAGCACCTTTTTGAATGGCTAGAGTCGCTATTGTCAACTTCTCATAGTCCACTTCCCAGTCCAGCCCCACTACCACATAGTCAGGATTTTCTGTATCCTCTATGTATCCAGCTTCTTCAATGGCATGTTTAAGACCAACATCACCGATAACATAGACTTTCTTGCCCAGATTTTTCTCCTGCATATAGTCAATGGTAGCTAAAGTAGCTGTGTAAATTGTCTCAATCGGTGTTTCAATATTGAAATTCTCAGCCAGCATGATCTGCACTGCTTCTGGCGTGCGCGTGGTATTATTGGTCACGAAAAGGTAGGGAATCTTGCGCTTCTGCAGCTCATGTACAAAAGCTTCACCAGCCGGAATCCGACTCTTTCCCTTATAAATCGTCCCGTCTAAATCAATCAAATATCCTTTATAAGTCATTTCTGCTCTTCCTAATTCTCTTGTTTAAACTCTTGCCAGGTTACTAAAGCCTGGGCATTGACTTCGCCGTCACTGGAAATCCGATGATTGCTTTGCAGACCTTCTAGGTCATAGCTAGAAGCAATCATGCCGCCTGGTCGAACTTCCTTGACATACTTTAGATGGACCTTCTTAGGAATATGCTTCGTAAGGAAGTCTGCACCCATAACCTCGAAAATCCAGTCTAGATACTTGCTGTTGTTGACATGTCCGTTCATATCCAAGTCGTAAAAGCGCACATGGTAGTCCTTGCTGACAGGATTTTCCAAGTCTGGATACTTAGGACCTCGCAGTAATTTCTTGGAAAAGTCTGATTGATATGGCGCTACAATCTCCGGATCAACGGCACGAACCTTGCGGCTATCTCGATCCATAAGAACAAAGGTTGCCATCATCTGTATAATGGCTTCACCCGCTTCATCAAAAATCGTAAAGCGACGGTAGCAAAAGAGCCGATTATAAGTTAAGGCTTCTGTTTCGATAGTAATCTCCTCTGCAAATCGTGGCAGACGTGTCACATCAATATCATAGTCCGTGATAATCCAGACTAGGTTATACCGCTCCAGCATATCCTTGTCACTGACGCCAAGATCGATTGACTGCATCCCCGATACCTGCAAGGACAGCAAGATGACATCCGGCAGCTTGATATGGCCATTCATATCTGCCATATCAAAAGGAATTTTCATTTTCATTTGATAAGTTAAGCCCATGATTTACTCCAATATAAATTTCTCAGCAACCGTATCGCCCAAAAAGAGGCCTTGCTTGGTCATACGCACGATGTCTCTGTCTGTTACTAGCAAGCCCTGCTCAGTCAGCTCAGACACAACAACTCCGTACTGGTCTTCAAAGGAAAGACCGAATTTTTCCTCAAAGCGCTTTTTAGAAACACCTGACTTCTTACGCAAGCCTAAAAACATCTCTTCTTCCATCTTTTCATTCAATGTCAGCGCTTCTTCCTGCACACGGGCATTGCCCGCTTCCACCGCCTGCAGATAATGACGAATCGGCCCGTGGTTTTTATAGCGAACACCATCGACATAGCCAGACGCTCCCGCTCCAATACCATAATATTCCGCATTGTCCCAGTACATGAGATTATGGCGGCTCTCAAAGCCTGGCTTGGAAAAGTTTGAAATCTCATAATGCTCAAAGCCGGCCTTTTCCAGCTCAGCTATAATGTATTCAAACATCTCCGCTTCCAAGTCTTCCTTGGGCAGGGGCAACTTCCCCCGCCGCATCCGATTCATAAAGACCGTATGATTTTCCAAAATCAAGCTGTACAAACTCATGTGAGGAATGTCCAGAGCAATAGCCTTGGCTACATTGATTTTCACATCTTCCATAGTCTGCTTGGGCAGGGCATAAATCAAGTCAATTGAAATATTATCAAAACCCACTTTTTTGAGATTAGTAATATTATCATAGATGTCCTGTTCCAAGTGACTGCGGCCAATCTGCTTAAGCATGCGGTCATTGAAAGTCTGTACGCCTAGCGAAACCCGATTGACAGGCGAGTCTTTAAGTACAGCAATCTTCTCCTGGTCCAAATCCCCGGGATTGGCTTCAATGGTCAACTCTTCTAGACAAGACAAGTCCAGCTTGTCTGTCAGCTTTTCCAGCAAAAAAGCCAACTGACGCGCCGATAGAGCGGTCGGAGTTCCGCCACCGATATAGAGGGTACGGAGCTTTTTGATATCGTAAGAATGATACTCCTCAATCAAATGCTCCAGATAACTATCTACCGGCTGATTTTTGATAAAAACCTTGGAAAAGTCGCAGTAATAACAAATCTGAGTACAAAAAGGAATGTGCACATAAGCAGAAGTCGGTTTGGTTTGCATAGTACTTATTATACCACAGTTTTAAAGAGAGGACTTATTTGATTATCAAACAAAGAAAAAAAGAGTGATCCTGTAAAGACAAAAATTGTCCTCGCAAGTCACACCCTTTCCTATAATCTAAAAAATTAAAGATTTAAATCACTTCTTCCCCAACTCCTGCGTCCTCTTGTAAGCAGCTTGAACGGCATCCATGACCGTTCCTCGAAAGGAATTTTCTTCCAGACTGGCTACCCCGGCGATAGTCGATCCGGCCGGACTGCAGACCTGATCTTTGAGTTGAGCCGGATGTTGCCCGCTGACCCGGCTTAACTTGGCAGCGCCTAAGAGAGTTTGATTGGCCAGTTCAAGTGATATATCGCGACTGAGTCCTGCCCGCACCCCAGCGTCCGCTAAGGCCTCTATAAAGAGATAGACGAAAGCTGGTCCACAGCCAGCAAGAGCTGTCGCTGCATCCAACTGTTTTTCCTCTAGTTTAACTAAAAGGCCAGCTGAAGACAGAAGCTCACGCAACAAGTCTTCATCCACTTGATTCGCCTGCTGGGATAAGGCATAGGTAATAACCCCCTCGCCAACAGCTACTGGTGTATTAGGCATGATCCGAATCCAACGATGGTGGCTAGGTGTCAATTTTTCTAATATTTCCAAGCTCAGACCAGCAGCCATCGAAACCAGCAAAAGAGACTCCCGTTTTTCTAGAACCTCCTGATAATCAGCCAGCAAGTCAGCAAATTGAGCTGGTTTGATTCCCAGAAAAATAATTTCTGCCTGAGCAAAAACTTCTGCATTACTAACCGGTTGTCCACCAACTTCCGCAGCAATCTTTTCAGCCTTGTCACGACTGCGATTGGCCAGGAGTAATTCGCTTCTAAATCTTTCATCTTGGGAAACTAGGCGAGCGAGACTGCCACCCATATTTCCCAGACCGATAAATCCAATTTTCATCTTTATTTCCTCACTTGACCAGTCCCTTGGATGACGTATTTATAGCTGGTCAACTCTTTCAGCCCCATAGGACCTCTGGCATGCAGTTTCTGAGTAGAAATCCCCATTTCGCAGCCGAGGCCAAATTGACCGCCATCTGTAAAGCGGGTTGAGGCATTGACATAAACTGCCGCACTATCCACCTGCTCTGTGAAGTAAGCTGCCGCTGAATCGTTCTCCGTCACAATGGCATCCGAATGATGGGTGCTGTGAGCTTCAATATGCTCCACCGCTTCTTCCAGCGAAGAAACCAGCTTGACCGCTAAGATGTAGTCCAAAAATTCGATATCAAAATCTTCCGGACTAGCTTGCGAGCCCGAGATATACTGAGCTGCTTTCTCATCCAAACGCAATTCAACAGGGTTTTCTTGCTCAGCATCTCGATCTGTCACCAGCATCTTCTGCACACGTGGCAAAAATTCTGCTGCAATCTCTTCATGAACCAGCAGTACCTCCATGGCATTGCAGACAGAAGGGCGACTGGTCTTGGCATTCTCAATAATCGCCAAAGCCTTGTCTTGATCAGCATCCTTGTCTACATAGATATGGACAATTCCAGTACCTGTCTCAATAACCGACACAGTCGCATTTTCCACGACCGCCTGAATCAGTCCCGCACCACCACGAGGAATGAGCAAATCCAGATATCCCTTGGCCTTCATCATAGCCTGGGCGGAAGCCCGACTGGTATCAGAAACCAACTGGATACAATCCGGCGAAATCTTCGTCTGAGCCAAGCCTTCTTTCAAAGCTGTAACAATAGCTAGCGCTGTCTGATAAGCATCCTTGCCGCTTCTGAGGACGACTGCACTGCCACTCTTTAGGGCAAGAGCTGCAGCGTCAGAGGTGACGTTAGGCCGGCTCTCGTAAATAATACCAATCACACCCATAGCCACCCGCTTTTTACTGATGACAAGACCGTTCTCAAGCTCGGTTTTTCCCAAGACTTGCCCTACAGGATCCTCCAAGTCAATCAGCTGGCGAATGCCCTCAGCCATGGCAGCAATGCGATCCTCGTCCAGATAGAGGCGGTCCAGCATCACATCTGAAATCTTACCTTTAGCCGTGGTCATATCCAATTCATTGGCTGCTAAAATATCCGCACGAGAAAGCCAGAGCTGACTTGCCATTTCTTCCAAAGCATGGTTTTTCTCAGCCGTTGTGGCCGTATTGATCGTCTTCTTGACTTTCTGAACCTTTTCAAAAATCGCTTGTGTTGAGGTCATCGCTTCTCCCTTCCTTGTCTTCTAAAATTCAGCAAATAAATCATTTAACTCCGGTGTCAAAGAGATCCAGTCATCCCGATGAATGATAACACCCTTAGGTTTAGTGGACTTGAGCATATCTTTAAGAGCTGACTTGCCAAAACGCACGCGCCCTTTACCGAGAATAGTTCCGTTTCCTTCTTCATAAACCGTCACCGTATCTTGATAGGCAAAGCTACCAGATACAGATACAAGACCAGAAACCAACAAACTTTTTCCCTTATTTCTGAGAGCGTCGGCTGCCCCTTGGTCTACATAGATTTCCCCTTGACTTTTAGCGTAAAAAGCCAGCCATTGCTTCTGCGTTTTTAGCCCCTTTTCCTGGGCTAAAAAGAGACTGCCATCCTTGGTTTCCTCCGCAGCTTCCAGCAGAGCATCAGTCTTGAGCGAGGAACAGATATAGACCGGAACTCCAGACATGGTCGCCAGCATTGCAGCTTTTATCTTTGTCAGCATACCGCCAGTACCATTGCTCGTTCCTGCACCGCCTGCCATATCAATCAGCTCGGAGCTGATCTTCTCAATCTTTTCAAGCCGCTGGGCATCAGGATTGCTAGAGGGATTAGCCGTGTAGAGTCCATCGACATCTGTCAAGAGCACCAAGAGGTCCGCCTGAACCATGGCTGCCACCTGAGCACTCAGTGTATCATTATCCCCAACCTTGAGCTCCTCGATGGCCACCGAGTCATTTTCATTGATGATAGGAATAGCGCCGCGATTCAGCAAGACAGACAAGGCCTGATGGGCATTTTTGTAACGCCGCTTATCTGCAAAATCATCCTGTGTCAAAAGAATCTGAGCAGAAATGATTTGTTTCAAAAGAAGATTGGTTGTATATTCCTCCAAAAGCAAACCCTGTCCAACCGCAGCTGAAGCTTGTTTATCTGCTACCTTGGTCGGTCGCTTTTTAAAGCCTAGAGAAGAAAAACCTGCCGCAATAGCTCCTGATGAGACCAAGATTAACTCATGTCCCGCCTCATGCAAGAGAGCCAACTGCCGAGTGATTTCCTTTACCTTGGCGCGTGACAGACTGCCATCTGCGTTAGTCAATGACGAAGTCCCCACCTTAAATACGATTCGCTTTGCTTTCATTTCCTTTTCCTTCACTGCTAGATTGTCTTATTATACCACGATTTACAGAAAATAAAAATGACCGCGATTAAAGCGGTCAAAGGAAAATTTGTATTTTAATGATGAATGGACTTGCGCTATCCTTGTCGCAATTTTTCCAAGGTTTCTTGGAAAACAGCTGGCACTTCAGCTGTAAATTCCAGCACTTCACCAGTTCGAGGATGGGTGAAGCCCAGCGTTCGCGCGTGCAGAAATTGGCCATGCCCTTTCAACGTCTTACGCGGTCCATAGACTTCATCTCCAGCCACAGGGTGTCCGATGTAGGCCATGTGAACGCGGATTTGATGAGTCCGTCCCGTTTCTAGCTGAAGCTCAACCAAGCTATAGTCACCAAAACGTTCCAAGACTTGGAAACGCGTCAGAGCTGGCTTGCCTTTTGCCGTTACGGCCTGCTTCTTGCGGTCTTTTTCACTGCGGCCAATCGGTGCCTCAATCACTCCACGGTCGTTAGGTAAATTCCCATGAACAATAGCCCAATACTTGCGTAGGGATTTCTTATCCTTAAGTTCATCAGCTAGAGCTACATGGGCTTGGTCATTTTTTGCAATCATGAGAAGCCCTGAGGTGTCCTTATCAATCCGATGGACAATCCCCGGACGGAGGACTCCGTTGATGCCAGACAGGTCTTTGATGTGATACATAAGAGCGTTGACTAGCGTACCGCTGGTATGGCCCGCAGAAGGATGAACCACCATTCCCTGAGGTTTATTGACAACTGCCACGTCCTCATCTTGATAGATGATTTCTAACGGAATATCCTCAGGAACATACTCCACTACTTCCGGCTCAGGCAGCTCATAGGAGATGACATCGCCTTCTTTGACAGCATATTTGGCTTTTTTGACTTGTCCATTGACCAAAATCCGGCCATCCTTGATCTGCTCATTAGCCAAACTCCGCGATAAGTCTGTCAGCTCGGCAACCGCCTTGTCCAATCGCTGACCAGCTACTGAAGACTCAATTCTTACTTCCATCTTTTTCTTCCTTCAAAATCATCAGCAGTAAAACAGCTACACCAAAGGTCAGATACATATCCGCCACATTGAAAATAGCAAAATTAATAAAATCTAACTGAAACATGTCCACGACAAAACCTTGACGTATCCGGTCAATAAAGTTCCCCAAACCGCCAGCAATCACCAAGGTTAGCCCGGCCAGCATCCACTTCGAGGCATTGAGGTGCTTGATAAGGTAGTAAACAGCTCCTCCGATAACCAGAAATGTCACCAAAGTAAAAAGCCATTGCTGGTTTTCCAGCATGGAGAAGGCTGCACCGGTATTCTGAAGATAGGTCAAACTCACCAGATGCGGAATGAAACTCTTGACCTGCCCCAGCTTAAAATCGCTGACAATATATAACTTAACCAGCTGGTCCACAACAATAAGAACCAAGACTGCAAAAGGAATAATAATTTTTCTTTTCATACTTTATTTTTTCTGTGCAAAATACTCTTTCATAACCGATACGAAGTCTTCTCCGACCTGAGTCAACTCCACATCTTCACGCTTGACATAGACCATATGGTTGTCCAAATTGTCACGAAGCTTGATGACAGTAATACCATTTACACTATTGCTGTCCAAAAAGCCAGATCCGGTCGCATAAGCATCGGTTCGCTCCAAAATCCCATTCAAAGTTGCACGGTCCGTCACATTAAACATCTGTGAGCTGGCACTGGTATCGACAAAATTCTCTGAATAATAGAGATACTCGTCCTTTTCCTGAGTAAAGCGAACGGTCGGCAAAGCAGCCAAATCTTCCATGACCAACTCCTTCTTCTGAGTCAGAGGATGATCCTCCCGCAGGTAAATGTGGGTCTGAAAAGGAATCAACTCAATTACTTCCAAACCTAGCTTTTCCACCCGCTGCATAATGCCCTTGGTATTTTGATTATTGAGGTAGATAATGCCGATTTCACTATGGCCTTGCGCTACTTCATCCAGAATCTGCACGGTTGTTGACTCAAAAATTCGGAAGTTCTTATACTCAGGATAGGTCTGAGAAAATTGGGTAATCAAAGGCGGCAGAAAGTCATAGTGCTGACTGGCAATTGAGAACTCATCCCGCTCTTCCTCGGGATTGGCATATTGGTTTTGGAAGACATCAAAGCCCTTAACCAAGTCTTGAGCTTTCTCGTAAAACTCCATTCCTCGGCGAGTCAGAAAAGTCCCGCTGCTGGTCCGACGAAAAATCTTGAAGCCCAGCTCTTTTTCCAAATCACGGACAGAGATAGACAGACTAGGCTGGCTGACATACATTTTTTCCGCAGCTTCTCGAAAGGTCCCACTGTTAGCAATGGCGACCACATAACGCAATTGTTGAATATTCATAACATTTTCCTTCTTTACATATCGTCTCATTATACCATAAACCAAGGCAGAACAAAAGATTCAGGCAGAAAACATTCGTCTTTGTTTTTCTATTTTATTGTTAGAAATAGATGCGTCTAATAACTCTAATTTTATATTAGTATGAAAAATAACCATAACATTATGGTAATAAAAATGTGCTATATTATTTAAGAGTAATTTACGAATCTCACCAACTCTCATACCCCTCAAGCGGCAAGAGGCAAAACTCTTCCGCCCTCACTTTAGAAAGGAATTATCATGAAAAAAAGAACGCACTTCAAACTCCGAAAAGTTAAAAAGCAATGGATTACAGTTGCAGTCACTTCTGCTACTTTAGGAGCTGGTTTACTGACTTTTTGGCAAGCAGAGGCAGAGGAGATGACTTCACCTAGCTCTCCACAGCAAGCTCAAGTTAGACAAAATATCAGTCCGCAGATTTCTGAAAACACTGATAATCTTCTGGATACCCCAGAAAATCATCTAGCTGAGCCAGAACATCAGGATGAAACTATATCCCAAGCCCCGTTCGAAACTGACAAGAATAGCCACCAAGAGGAGTCCAATCCTTCTCAAGGAAAACAGGAAAATCTAGCGGAAAGGAAGGACACTGAGAAAGAACAGGCAAAGAAAGGAGAAACGACTGCAGAAAAGGAAGCAAACAACCAGTCAGATACTGAAATCACTCAGCCAAAAACTGAGCAAGCAAGACAAAACAAGGAGGTCGAAAAGAAAGAACAAAACGATCCTGCCATTGACCCTCCTAAAAATCAGTTTGTAACAGATAAACAGGGCCACACGTTTTACTACGACGAAAAAGGAGAAAATCCGCAGGGCTTATTTGAAGTAGACGGAAAAAAATACTACCAAGATCGTTATAGCGGTATTTACAAAAACCAGCTAGCTCTAACTGGTTACGAAGGAGCTACTTACTATTTCGGCCAAGATGGCCATCCTATTACCAATCAATGGTGGGAAGAAGAATTTTACCCTAGAAATCGATACTATTTCGGTCCAGACGGAAAAGCCTTGAAACATTGGCAAACTTTCGATGGACACAAGGTCTACTTTGATGACTACGGTGTCTTAGTCAGAGGATCATATCGCATAGATGGCAAAAAATACGCCTTCGAAAAAGATACAGGCTATCTTATTACCAACAGATTTTTCCAATATGCACCTTCAAATGATTGGTACTACCTCAATGAACTCGGCCAATTCGTCAACGGATACCAAACCATTGACGGAAAAAAATATTACTTCAATGATAATGGATTACAGCTCAAAGGACTCGGTTTTGATTCAAAGCAGAAATTGCTCTACACAGATCCTAATACTGGTGAAATTAACACAAATCCACTCCAAACCAACCGTTTTTATACTAATCAAAGCGGTCAGTGGTTCTATATCACTACTAACGGCGAATTGGCAAAGGGCTTGCAGATTATAAACGGGAAGAAGTACTATTTTAGCGCTTCCGGATTTCAGGCGAAAGATCAGTTGGTTGAAATCGACGGAAAAAAATATTACTTTGCGCCTGATACTGGAGAGATGGTCGAAGACCGCTTTGCTGGTATCAAATCCCGCAACAACTACGGCAGTTATATAGCTTGGTATTATTTCGGTCCAGACGGTGCTGCACTAACCGGTGAGCAGAATATCAACGGTAAGCAATTAGAATTCTACCGTAATGGAGAACAAATAAAAGGCAAACTCATCGACGACGGCGACAGTTTCCGCTATTATGATACCTACACTGGAGAGGTGGTCAAAAATGAATTTCGTTATGTCGGAATAGGCAACAACTACACTTATTCCCCTTATTTCTACGGCTGGTACTATTTTGATGAGAACGGCCGAGCTGTCATAGGATGGAAAGAAGTGGATGGAAAGCTTTTGTATTTCGCAAAAGGACCTAATCCAGATCTGAAGTACGATTATTATCATCAAAAAGGCGGACAAATCAAAGGCGAACTTTGGAAAATTGATGGCAAACTCTATTATTTCGATGAGTGGACTGGAGAGAAAGCGACCAATCGCATCGTCTACTATCGCGAATCCGACTATATCATTGATGGAGATGGCATCGCTACTAAATCAGACAAGGATTTTGACGAAGAAATGCCACCCAATGCTAAAAATCAATTTTATTTGAGTCCAAAAGGCTACTACTATTACTTGGAAGACGACGGCAAACCAGTCACAGGCTGGCAGATCATTAATGGCAGAAAAATTTACTTTAATGAAAGAGGGCGCCAAATTAAAAATGAACTAAAATTTATTGACGGCCACTACTACTATCTGGACGACAAAGAGGGCGAAGCCCAAGCCAATCTTTTGGTCTCCTATGTAAAAGGTAATGGAGAAAAAATTCAAGTCTATCTCAAGGAGGACGGAAGCTTAGCTAGTGGCTGGCTGACAACCAACGATAATACCTATTACTTTGATAGTAATAGTAGCCCTTATCCCGCTTTAGTGACTGGTCAATTAAAGGAAATCGATGGAAAAAGCTACTGCTTCGGAAACTCCGGTGCCCTGCTTAAGAATCAAACTTTCAATCTGAAAGGCAAAAAATACAAAGCCGATGAAAAGGGAGTTGTAACTCTGATTGAGCCATAAAAAAGATGAGAAGCGAGGCTGAGCTCAAAAGATCTCAGCCTCTTCACTATGATCAAAAAACCGTGGCGCAATCTAGTCTGCAAAACGCACACTCTGCCATGTACTCCATTTCACCCAAGATAAATCCATCTAAAATGAGCCAATTCATCTTCACTTCTCTGTCAGATAGACAACCTCTGTCATCTCTTTGAAGCCTAGCTTTTTATAGAGTTTCAAAGCTCGCGTATTCTGCTTTTCTACGACAATCTGAAACTCCTGTCCATTGAGCTCATTCAAATCCTGCATACTTGCAAGCAAGAGATAGCTTCCTAACCCCTGCCCCTGAAAATCTTGATCAACCGCCAAGCCAAAGAAATAATTGGTCCCAAAATCCGTATCAACCGACACAGAAGCCACAACCCGACCATCTTTCTTCAAGATATAAAGCAGACTGGATGTGCTGCTGACGGCTTCTCTGGCATATTTCAAAGCAACATCTAGCGGTGTCTCAAAGACTTGGGACTGAAAGGCTGCAATCTCTTCTGCCAAGTCCAAACTTCCCTGCATGACCTCTATCCCTTCTCTTTCTTCCAGAGGAAAAGTTTGAGCAGGCTGTGCCAGCCAGATTTCCGCTTCATCTGCTTGGTAATCAAATCTTCTAGCAAAATCAGGTTGAGCGTTCAAAAAGACCAGCTCCACTATATATTCAATCTTGGTCAAATCATACTGATCCGCTACTTTTGCAAAAGCAGCCAGAAGCTGATTAGCCACACCCTGACGGCGATACGATGGCAGAACATAGAGAGAAACCTCAGCTTGGCCAGGTTCATCCGAGTAGACTGATAAAAAACCGATGGTTCGGTCATCCATCTCAGCCAAGAAGAAGGCTGGCATTTCAGGATCTGCATTATAATTATTATCCAGATAGGGCAGTCTATAGCCTCCGTCCACCTTATTACACTCTTGAACTAATTCAAATAATTCCTGCTTTTCTTTTTCAGGCAATGCACTATAAATTCTTACTTTCAACTCTTTCACTTCCTTGCAGTATTTCTTTCTATTTTACCACGAATAGCCCTACCAAGCCATTCAAAAAGGGACTGGAAAAATCCAGCCCCAATGTCGCTAAGTTAATCATTTTTTATTTTTCAACGTGGTCAGCAAGTTCTTCCTGGGCTTTTTTATTTGCCGCAGTAGCTTCTTCTTTCCATTTTTTCTTAGCCGCTTCGTATTCTTTAGTCGTTACTACATCCTTCTGAAGCTGGGTCAGCTTGAAGTTGTAAGCTGAACCTTTGACACCAACTGGTGAGTAGGCCTTTGTAAATGGCACTGATTTAGTAACAGACGGTGTTGCTCCTTGTGAAACAGTCGGGATAATCAAGCCGCTATCTAGCAACCAAGCTTCCGCTTCTGCATACTTTTCGTAACGCAGCTGCACATCGTTGGTTTCAGCATTGGCTTCTTCCAGCATCTTAGTATATGTATCCAAGCCCAGCTCTTTAATCTTATCATTATCCTGACCTGGCTCAAAACCAAAGTTTTGCAAGCTTCCGCCGTTCTTGATATTGAGAGTATCAAGGTAGGTAGATGGGTCTTGGTAGTCACCAGTCCAGCCACCAGTAGACATATCATAGTCTTTCTGAGCAGCAGAGTTAGCAAAATAGGTGATATTATTAAAATCGTCTGTGCTCATCTTTTGCAGGTCAATGACGACATTTTCTGCTCCAAGAGCCGATTCGATAGACTGCTTGGTTGAGCTAGCCCATTGAACGCCAATCGTGCTAGACTGATCCACAGGCATATCTAAGTGAATTGGGAATTCAACTCCCTTAGCCTGCAAGGCTTGCTTCGCTTCTGCAAATTTCGCCTTGGCTTTTTCAGGATTGTAGTAAGGATCTTGAGCGTCAGAGAGGTCAATTCCTTGCCATTGGCTGCCATAGTTGACTAATTTTTCTCCAACAACAGTTCCAAAATCCTTGTCGCCAATTTGGACAAAGCTAGGTGGTACCAAGGTATTTCTCAAGACCTTAGTCGCTCCGTCCTCACCATTTCCTTGCGCACCATAAGATGTACGGTCAAAGGCAAAGTTAATAGCCTGACGGAAGTCCTTGTTCATGATTGCTTCGTTAGTCGCAGATTTTTGAGCGTCTGTTGTTTTAGAAGTATGATTGTAAGACTGACGGTTGTAGTTGAAATTATAGTAATAAGAAGTAGAATCTTGCGGGCTGTACACGATATTGTCAGCATATTTCTTCTTGACTGAAGCAAAGCCAGAGCTATTCGGATAGAGACGAGCAGTACTGTAGACGCCATCGCTAAAGTTACGAATCAGCGCTTCCTGATCATTTCCATCGTAATAAGTCAGCTTGATGCTATCCAGAGTCACATTGTCTTTGTCATAGTAGTTTTGGTTCTTGACAAATTCCATCACAGACTTGGAAGTCAGAGACTTGAGCAAGTAAGGACCATTATAGAGGATGCTAGATGGCTTGACAGAGCCAAAATTGCTTCCTTCTGCTTTCAGAAACTCTTCATTGACTGGGAAAAGAATCGTACTGGTCGTTTTAGAGTTCCAGTAAGGCTCCGGACGGGCCAAAGTGTATTGCAGGGTATGGTCATCAATAGCTTTGACACCAACATTGTCAAAATTCTTATCTTCACCCTTGATATAAGCATCCAAGCCCTTCACAGAGTCCTGAACTAGATAAATAGCTTCAGAATTTTCATCCGCTGCATACTTCAAGCCAGTCACAAAGTCCTGAGCTTTTACTTCTGCATATTCTTCACCATCGGATGTGTACCATTTAGCATCATCACGCAGCTTATAAGTATAGGTCAGACCGTCCTTAGAAACTGTCCATGACTTCGCGATAGAGGGAACCAGATTTCCGTACTCGTCATTTTCAAAAAGTCCATCGACCAGGTTGGAAATGACATCATTTGTCGTTGTACGGTTTGTAGCAAGATAGTTCAAGCTGTCAGGGTCTGAACTATAAACGTAAGTATAATTATTTGTGCTAGATGAAGACTGGCTACAAGCCGTTAGCAATAGCCCGGCACTCAGTGCAACTCCAGTCGCAATCAGCCACTTTGATGCTTTCATGGATAGAACCTCCTTTGATGTTACATTTTATAACATGAACTATTATACCAAAAAGCGTATAAAAAGTAAATAGTAAACCGATGACAGTTGAGTAAAATATTCAAGCCTACGTATTTTTAGAAAACTCGCAAAGCTCTCTGCTGCAGCATTCCTACAAAATTCCAAGTAAAAAAGAAGAATCCGCTTTTACTGCAAACTTGCTTTGGATTCTTCCTTTTTGTTATTTTATCAAGAATGATTAGAACTGTGAGCTCTTCAACACTGCTCGCTCATTCTTTTATTGATTATAGTCTGCGAGAAGACAAGTCATATAGATAGACAGCTCCAAACAAGAACAAAGCACCCAGCAAGACTAAGAACAAACTGCTGCTGTCTCCTGTTTTGGGAAGCTGGCTTACCTGTGCAGCCTGCTGACTTAGTTGCTGACGAGAACTTACAGGTTCAACAGAACGCAAACTCAACTGAGGAGGAGTTTGTTGGCCTGGAATCGTGTTCTGCCCAGCTGCAGTAATCTGAATAAGCTCCTTATAATAACCTTCTCCCATGCTGAATTCTCTGTCTTGACTGTCAATCAAGGTCAGGGAAAGCACTGGACTGAACTGACCCTCTCCTAATCCTTTCAAGCTGATCTCAACTGGATTCGTATCATTGGCTTTTTTAGAAATCAAAACAGTGTCACCAGAGATGGTATAGCCTGAACTTGGCAGAATGCTGAAGTGCTGAGTATCCATCTTAAGGGCAAGACGGTAGTCATTTTTTTCTAAACCGTTTAGTCCACCTAGGGTAACGGTAGCCGTAAAAGGCTGATCTAGCTGAGCAGATGCAGGGATATTCACCTTTATATCCTTAACTGGATCGGTATAAAAGAGACCATGCCCGATAGGATAGGCAACCTCTGTCTCAGACATGATACCATCCTTGATACTCGGTACATTTACTGGTAACTTCCCAACATGATTTTGACCATTGAAAATAACTTCCACACCAGCTGGGATATTAGGGCCGAAGGCATTGTCAGGCTTCAGAGACTCAGTTGGATCCATGCCCTTGTTTCCATAAACTGCTACAATAGCCTTGGCATTAGGATAATTCGCTACATCATAAGGTTTAGAAATGCTCATGACAGCTGCCTGTTTTCCAGTTGCGTTTGCATAGTCCACGATTTCTGTCGGAACTCTTGTCAGCCAGAAATCGCTAGCCAGTTGAGATTGACGACCAATTTCAGAGATTAAGACAAGGTGAGTCGCCTGGTCAATCTTCCCTTTCAAATCTTCTAACTTGGTTGTTTTGCTGTAGTTTAGCGCTTCATATGTGACACCTGCTGGAATCACTCCGTCCGCTATCAGACGCTTGACACCCAGCTCTAGTCCAGGCACTTCATCGTCATAAGCAGCTAACAGCAAAATCCTGTCACCAGATTTGACCTTAAAAGGCAGAACAGTATCATCGTTTTTAACTACTGTCACTGCACTAGCAGCGATTTTTCGTTCAGTATCTCTGTTTAACTCTGAGCCAACAGTTGCTTCAGCCTTAGCTTGGGTACGTTCAGATGGGTCAAAGTCTAAAATACCCCGTTTTTCTTTTAGGTTCAAGATGCGGGTCACAGACTCATCCAATCTGCTGACTGGAATATCACCTCTCTGAACCGCCTGTTCAATATCGTTGATAATCTTATCAACCTTGGCCAAATCACTCTTGCTGCGTAAGACGGTTGGCATCAGCACCACATCTACACCTGATTTGATAGCCATGATAGCCGCTTCAGATTCTCCGAAGTTTTTGGCAATTGCATCCATGCCCATAGCATCAGATACCACCACTCCCTTGTAGCCAAATTTCTTGCGAACAATGCCAGTAATAATGTCAGCAGACAAGGTGGCAGGGATATAGATGGTTTCCCCAGTTTGCTTAGATATAACCGTGTCTTTCTCAATCTGAGGATACTGAATATGGGCTGTCATCAGCATATCAGCGTTTTTGTCAATGGCAGCCTTGAAAGGCAGCAACTCCAGCGCTTCTAACTCCGCATAGGACTTATCTACCAGAGGCAGACCAGTGTGAGAATCCACCGCCGTATCGCCATGCCCAGGGAAATGCTTAGCCGCTACTGCGACATTGTATTTCTGAATCCCCTCCATCATAGCCGTTCCCAAACGAGCAACCACCTTAGGATCTGAAGAGAAGGAACGCAAACCAATAACTGGATTCTGTGGATTATTATTGGTATCAAAAACTGGGGCAAAGTTGACATTCAAACCGAGAGCTGATAGCTCCCGTCCGATGATTTGACCTGCTTGATTAGCCAATTCCGGATCACGCGTCGCGCCAACTGCCATATTGCCTGGAAGAGCAGTCCCACTGCCCAAACGATAAACAATACCACCTTCTTGGTCTATAGCAAGCAAGAGTGGCAACTTACCATTATTAGCTTGGTTACTGATAGCTGCTTGCTGCAGAGCTTGAGTCAAGGCTAAGGTTTGAGCAGTTCCCTTCACATTTTCAGCAAAAAGAATAACTCCGCCAAAGTCGTATTTATCAACCGCTTCTGCCACTTCTTTATTAAGCTCCGTCATATCGGACTGGGCGGCTTGACCCTCTTGCTGCCATTTTCTGAAGTCTGGCATCAGCATCTGGGTAATTTTCTGACGAAGCGTCATATCTGCCACAAGCTCCTGTACTCTCTTAGAAGCTGGTGGCGCATCAGTCGCCGCTTGACCTTGCGCCTGATTGGCATCTGAGGAAACTTCTGCAGACTGAGCGGTCGCTGGTTTGGCAGAATCTTCTACCAAATTACCAGTATTGGCTTCTTGGGTTGAAGCAGCCGTTTCAGTAGCTGCAACTGACGGAGCATCAGAGACTGGCAAGGCTTTTTCGGCAATCTGACTATCCTGACTTGGCGTCCCCCTAGCCTCTGCACTACTATCAGAAGAGTATGTTACAACTGCAGCACTTGCTTGTTCAGACTGGTTAGCAGATTCTGGCGGCTGATTAACCGTATCTGCCTTTATGGCTCCCATTGGCCAAAAAACTAGTAATGATAAGGCAAGCGCCAATAGCAATTTATACCTTTTCATCATAGGCATTCTCCTTTCATCCCTATAATAATAGCACAAAAAACGATGTTTGTAAACGTTTACATATTATCTAATTATTGTTTGTTTTTATCACCAATTAGTAATATAATCTCTATAAAAATGAAATAATATTACAATATTATAGAAATGTTACAGAGGTATAATTTTATAGAAATAACATAACCTAACTGTTAAAAATGAGATTCTTTAATCTTATAGTAACAGTTGCATAGAAAGGATTTGCTATGAGACAAGAAAAGAACACCAAAGCAATGTTCAACAGCCGCTACTGGCTGGGGCTTTCCCTCGCTTCTGCTGCAACTTTGGCCGCTGCTTTGATTTCCACCGGAACAGTTCGAGCGGAGAACAAGTCAATCCCTGACTGGGCTTCTAGACGTGAAGTTGGTATTTACGATCCTAGTGTACCAGATATTGAGGACGACCCTACTATCTTTGATGATCCAGGACCTATCAAGGTTCCGGAGGCTCCTAAGCGTGAGTTCCCTGCTGCTTTTTATGATGAGTCTGGGGAAATAATTAAAAATAGAATCGTACTTCACGAGGGTAAATACTATCTCGCAAACCAATATGGAGATACATACAAAATTCAAGATGACCCAGCAGAACAAATTCCGACAAATCTAAAAAACTCCTTCTATACCAGCCCAACAGGTAAGGTCTATTATTTTGACGAAAAAGGACGAAGGGTCATCAATCTTTACAGTGTTGATGGCAAACAATACTTCTTTGATTCTTACGGAGAAATGGCTAAAAACAAATTTATTAGTTACTCTGAATACACTTATTACTTTGGAGAAGATGGAACACCTTATAAAAACGGACTTTATAAGATTGGCAAGTACTATTATTACTTTGGTGAGTACGGTGAACTTTATAGGGAAACTATTGTCAACTACAACGGAAAGACCTATTATGCAAATTGGTATGGCGTTGTTAATATAAAAGATGAAGAAGTTACACCATAACGAAAAATACCAGAAATGAGGACGTATGTCTTCGTTTCTGGTATTTATTTTATTCAAAATCACTCAAATAGAAAATTCATTTTTTATAAGCAGATGGTTATTGTTCTTTTGATTTTCTTATACTAATACCTAGTCCCAATCCAGCCAGAAGCAAACCAAGCCCCACAACACTATAGACTGCCTTTTCGCTACTTCCTGTTTTAGGAAGAGACTGTTCTGATTTAGCCAAAAGTGTTGGTGCCTGAACATGGTAGACGGTAGATGTAGGCATTGTAGTACGACGCTCAAGATAGAATTGATAACTATCTTTTATGATCTTATAGTAACGAGCTTCATTGACACTTTCAACAATCCATGAAGTGGTTCCCTTTGTCAGAGCATCAGCTAAGTTATTTTCGATATCAAGCACTCTGCCTTCTGTTGCAAAATTTTTGTAAATTCCCTCAATCGCTTTTACCGTCGCTACGGTTCTTTCTATACCAGCAGCTTTTAGAGCAGCAAGTGTATCAGCAACCGTTGGAATTGAAGGGTCTTCTTTCATTTCAGCATCTGTCAATAAAACGACGAATTTCTTATTTTTAGATGACTTAGACCAGTCATAGGTTGAAATAATCTGGTTCAGGGCAGGAGTTGGTGTTTCTGGAGTATCTCCTCCACTCGCTATACGAATTGCAGCCAATGCTTTTTCGAGCTCAGCCGGATCAGTTGTAAAATAAGATGACCCAAACCGTGTTAGAACCGTATCTTCATCTTTGCTGCCAGAATTACGGCCGTAGACTTCATCACTAAATGTTGCCAAGCCAAAACGTGCTGTAATCCCCTCTTTAGTAATATTTCGCACAAATTCATTAATATTTGCACGAACAATATCAATTGTGCCACCCATGGATCCTGAACGGTCGACAACAAATACAATATCAGCTGAACCAGCTTTTGTCACAGTTGGTGGCGTTGAGGTGTAGGTAATAGTTGTAGTCTTATCTACTCGCTCATACTGCGTATAGGGATTTCCATTTTCATCTGTGCCAGATAAAGTATTTTCAGTACGTCTAGTTATTGGCTCTGGCGCCTTATCAACCTTTGCCGGAGCCACTTCTGTCTTTGTAACATCAACAGTTGCCGTTTCTACACGGACTGTTTGATTGCCTTCTTGACTTTCTTTGACATCAACAGGTGATACATTTTTTGAGACATCGATCAAGTCTCCTGGTTTCGCTGCGGATTCTTCAACAACAGGTTTCGTTGTATCAGCAGCAATTTCAGTACCAGCAGCTTCAATCGGAGAGCTTACTGCTTCAGTTTTTGCTATACCGCTTGATGAAGGTGGTGTACCAATCTGGTCTGCAAAAACATGCGAAGCTTGTGAAAAGGCAAATAGAAGAGTTGCTGATGCTAATCCAACTTTCAATTTGTACAATGAAAAGCCTGGAAGTTTAAATGATTCTTTTTCCATAATTTCTCCTTATCTTTTTAGATTTAGAAACATGATTGCATCTATTTTATATAGAATAACATAAAAAAATAGGAACTGCAAGCGATTTCAGATATTTATTAGTCTAAAAATTAAAATTTTAGAATATTATCAGAGTTTGTATACCAAAATCGATGAGCATCATCATGAATCATTAAACAAATGCTTTATCGTGCCGTCTCTAATAATAAATCCCCATGCTCGATATTTGAGCATGGGGATTTATTATTAATTATTTAGCGATTGGGTAAACAGAAACTTGTTTCTTATCGCGTCCTTTACGTTCAAAGCGTACTACGCCTTCAACCTTTGCAAACAAAGTATCATCTCCGCCGCGTCCAACATTGACACCTGCATGGATGTGAGTGCCGCGTTGACGGTAAAGAATAGAACCACCAGTTACGGTTTGACCGTCAGCTGCTTTAGCTCCCAGACGTTTCGCTTGTGAATCACGTCCGTTAGATGTAGAACCTCCACCTTTTTTGTGGGCGAATAGTTGCAAGTTAGCAAGATTCATTTTTAACATAATGTTTTTCCTCCGTGTTAGTTTTCTGTGATAACTCTGGTTTGGACGAACTCAGATGAGTCCTCCGATAAGTTTGCCATTCCTAGGAAAAATGATTCAAAGAAAAGCTGAGTCATTTCTCTTTGGTGTGACGGTATATCCTGAGGAATTTCAACCTTCAGATAACCGCCTTCTATTTCGTTTAATTCTAAGTTTGGTTCGTAGCCTGCGAATTTCTCAACTGAATTGACAAAATTAATGGCGAGCGTCGAAACGGACGCACACACGACATCAAAGCCGTATTCACCACTCGCGGCGTGACCTGTGATTTCTGCACGCCTCAGTTCGCCATCTTCGGCTCTTTCAAAGACTGCTTGTATCATTTAATCTCCTTAAAATTAAGCGTTGATAGCGTTGATGACAACTTTTGTATATGGTTGACGGTGACCTTGTTTACGATGGCTGCCTTTTTTAGGTTTGTACTTGTAAGTAACAACCTTCTTTTGCTTGCCTTGTTTTTCAACAGTTCCGACAACAGAAGCTCCAGCAACAAGCGGAGTTCCTACAACAGTGTTTTCACCACCAACAAGAACAACTTCATCAAAAGTAACATCTTGACCAGCTTCAGCGTTCAACTTTTCAACGTAGATTGCTTGACCAACTTCAACTTTAACTTGTTTTCCGCCAGTTTTAATGATTGCGTATGTGCTCATTATGCACCTCCTATGATTTTTTGGGGTTTCCCCTAATTTTGTGAAGACTCGCCTAGCATCGTGGGACGAACCACTTAAGAGAAGAGCTCTAAGTATAACAAAGAATAAACTAGGAATTGAGCCGAAGGCATAACTTGTGTTAGGCAAAGCGACAATGACGAAGTTTAAATTTGTTATACGACGAGCAACGATGTTCGTGCGGTTGCACAGGAATGTGCATAGTCAACTCTATAAGTATAGCACTTCTGCAGCTCTTTAGCAAGCTTTTTCATCTCATGAAAACGGATTTTTAAGAATTGTTTTTAGATTTTGTCTGCTAATGCACAAAGACTACTTCATTCTTGCTATTACAACAGCCCCTCAATCAGCTCGTCAACTTCATCAGTCTCTGCTTGTGGTCTGATTTCTGTAATCATGATGCCTGCAACAGCGCGTTCTACCAAACCTTCAACATCTAGGTAAGTTTCGTACTGCTCTGCATTCTTGATTTTTGGATTGGTTTTAGGCCGGTCTGGAGCAAAAATGGTACAGCAGTCTTCAAATGGCTGGATAGAGATTTGGAAAGTATCGATTTTTTCAGCAATGTCAATGATTTCCAGCTTGTCCATGGTCACGACAGGACGTATAATCGGTGTATTGGTTACAGCGTTGATAGCCTGCATACTCTCAATCGTTTGACTTGCCACCTGACCAAGACTTTCTCCGTTGATAATGACTTGAGCGCTCCGCTCCTCTCGAATCCGGTCCGTAATACGCATCATAAAGCGACGGGTCAGTGTCATGAGATAGGCTTCTGGAGCCTTGGCCTTGATTTCCTCCTGAATCTCTGTAAAAGGCACTTCGATAAACTGGATGTTGCCGCCAAACTTGGTTAATTTCCGAGTCAGATCCTGAGCTTTTTTCAACGCACCTGGACTGGTGTAAGGCGGACTTGCAAAGTGAACCGCCTCGATATCTACCCCCCGCTTGAGAGCCAAATAGCCCGCCACCGGTGAGTCAATTCCTCCCGACAGCATGAGCATACCCTTTCCTGAAGTACCAACTGGCAGGCCTCCAGCACCACGAATCGTCTCATAAGAAATATAGGCCGCTTCTTCACGAATTTCGACACGTAGCTCAATATCCGGCGCTTTCATCTTGACCTGAACATTGGGAATAGCCTCAAAAACAGCATCACCAAGTGTATGGTTAAGCTCGCGGCTATCCAATTCAAAACTGTGATCACTTCGCTTGCTGGTAATTTTAAAGGTCATGCCCTCTTGATAGACGTCCTTCATAATGGATTGGACAGCTTCGATTAGGGCTGGTACAGATTTTTCAATTTTGTAAGACGGCGAGAAATTCTGAATCCCAAAAATCTGCTTGAGCGACTCAGCGACCGGCTGATAGTCTGTTCCATGCAGATAGACATGGGTCCGGTCACGGTCAGCCTTGACATGGACCTGCGGATAGACTGACAAAACAGCCTGGATATTGCGTTTGAGCTTGTTGATAAAGCGCATGCGGTTCTTGCCCTTGGTTGAGAGCTCACCGTAGCGCACCATAATTTCTGAATAATGCATTGTTTACCTTACTTTTCTGGTTTTTTCGTAAATAATTTTAAAAGTTGTCAAAAACTGCTCCATCCGGCTCATATCATTGTCAAGATCCAAACTGATACGGACAGCAGTCTGAGCGAGAGATTTCTCGACGCCCATAGCGATTAGGGTACCTGCTGGCTTTCCAGCCTTGGAAGAACAAGCGCTGGTAGTCGAGATATAAATCTCGTAGTCTTCAAATGCATGAACGACGACTTCACCCCGCACTCCCTTGATACCAAAGGTTAGTATATGAGGCGCAAAATTTTCCATGTCTGAGAAAATCACCACATCTGGATACTTCTGCAGCTCTTCAAAGAGAATCTTCTTCATATGAGCCGTCCGCTGGGCAAATACTTCTTGCTTTTCCATGGACAAACGCAGAGCCTTAGCTGTTGCTGCAATGCCAGCTAGATTTTCCGTCGTCGAGCGCTTGTCCGACTCCTGACCGCCACCAGTCAAGAGGGGACTGATTTTCTTGCCAGACTTGATATAGACAAATCCTACGCCCCGGACACCGTGAAATTTATGACTGGAAAATGTCGCAAAATCCACGCGATCCGTCAGATAAGCAGCTGTCGGAATCTTCGTAACGGCCTGCACAGCGTCCACATGAAAGGAAATAGTCGGCTTGTCTGCTAGCAGTTCGGATATTTTCTGAATGGGCTGAATACTGCCGATTTCATTATTGACTGCCATGATGGAGATCAGAGTGGTGTCTGGTCGAATCAGCTCTGCTAGCTTATCTACATCAACAAAACCTGCCTTATCAACTGGGGCAAAATCCACTTCAAACCCTTGACTCTGCAGCCAGAGAGCTGATTCTTTAACCGCTGGATGCTCAATGTTGGATACGATGATGTGTTTGCCAAAAGGAACTTTTTCAAAAGCAACTCCCTTAAGTACCCAGTTGTCCCCTTCTGTCCCTCCAGACGTAAAAAAAATCTCTGACGAAGACTTGCCTAAAAGCTCTGCTATTTGCCGACGAGAAGCTTCTAAAAGACGGGTTGCCTGACTGCCTAAACTGTGCAGACTGGATGGATTTCCCCAGATTTTAGAAGCTACTTCTGTGTAAGCGGCCAAAGCCTCGGGATAAGGTTTGGTTGTCGCTGAATTATCTAAATAAATCATGTTCTTTCCTCTAAATTTCAATACTCCTATTGTAACACGAAAGAGAAACTGGAACAAGAAAGAAAAAGCCCTAAATTCTGTTAAAACTTAGGGCTAAACTTCACCGGTCATAAAACTCATGCAATAAGCCAAAGAGTTCCTGTTGTTGAGCGAACAAGCTCTGACCGATGGTAGTAGATTTGATGAGGGTTCGTTCCTCTACATTTTCAATCACCTTTTTCAAGGAGGTTTGAGCAAAGGGCGATTCTACAACTTTCTGAGCGTTTTGGAAAGGCTGATGCGTCACTAGCTGGAAGCCATAGGAATTATTGAGCAGTGAATAGCCAGCCGTTCCAGTCTTCTTCTGATAGGCCTTGCAGAGGCCACCATCAATGACAAAGAGCAGACCGCCCCCACGGATAGGCGACTCTCCCTTGCCCGTCTTAACTGGAGTATGACCATTGACCATCCTAGACTCTTGAGAAAAGAGGCCAAATTCTTCTAAAATCAGCTGGCAGACTTTCTCAGAATTACGATAAGAAAAATAAGAATTTTCCACTTCCTTGTGGGTGACCTTATCTTCAATGAAATAGCGCTCCAAGGTAGTCATCTTTTCTTTGCCAAACAGGGGCGATAGTTTTCCTTTCCAGCAATACCAAATCAAATCAGTCGACAAATCGTCGCTCACTTCCTTATCCTTGGCCGACTGCCGAATATGATACTCGAAGAAATCAAGCAATTCCTTGCCTGCATAATGGGCTTGATTGAGAATGAAAGGCTGGAATTCTCCTGACGGCTCCAGAGGAATGCAGCCGTGAAAAAGCAAGTGCTGGTTGTAAATCTTATACATAGAGCCCTTGTTCATCAGAAGACTCATATGCTCCGCCATCTTAAGAGAACTTTGGAATGAGGCCAGCATACTGTCTACAGCTTGATTTTCTTCTGGTGTCAAAGCTGACGGATTTTCCGGATTGATAGTTTGGAAACAAGTGTTAACCAGAGCATGCTTGGTATCGTCAATCGTAACACTTTCTTCCCAATAGTCAATCTTGTCCAGCATAACATGGTCCTGCATCTGGAATTCAGGCCGTCGTTTGATGAGTTGATTTTCCAGCTTGAACTGGATAATCGCCAAGGCTTGGTGAACTTTTTCCAGTTGCAGAATTTCCTCTTCAGAAAACTCCTGCTCTCTGCCACCAAGAATAGGCCTAAACTTAGGATTAGACTGGTAAGTCTTGTCCGCAAAAAGAGTCAAGGAGCGCAGGTTTAAACCATAATCTTTCTCTATATCCCAGAGATAGCCATAGCGAGCTGCGATGCGCAGCACATTGAGTAAGCAAGCCTTAGAGCCAAAAAAGGCTCCCATCCAGATAATGTCGTGATTGCCCCACTGAATATCGAGCGAGTGAAAACGCTGCAGTTCATCCATGACCTGAGCACTGCCGGCTCCTCTGTCAAAAATATCTCCAACCACATGCAGATGGTCAATCAACAACTGCCGAATACTTCGGGACAAGCCTAGAATAAAAGGCACCGCTTCCCGCAATTCAATCACATAAGTCAGGATATTCTCAAAATAGGATTTTTTATCAGCTAAAGCCCTGTCACTATAGAGCAACTCCTCTATAATATAGGCATATTGTGGCGGCAAGGCCTTTCTAACCTTGGAGCGACTGTATTTGGCACCCGCAAAAGCCAGCAAGTTCAAGAGCTGAGGAATGGTTTCCTGATACCAGTCTTGGCCTTTAGTTTCTTCCCCCAACACAAGCTCAGGATAGGAAACCAACGCTGACAGGCGGTCTTTGTGTTCTTCTGACAAGCTGTCTCCAAAACAGTCCTTAATCTTCTCATTGAGAATACCTGCACAGCTTCTCAAAATATAGTCAAAAGCAGCAAACTCCCCGTGAATGTCACTTATATACAGCTCCGTTCCTTTGGGCAAGTTCAAAATTGCCTCTAGGTTAGTCAGCTCTGTAATGACCTTCTGCCGGGTATCAAATTCTTTCAGTAAAATACGCTTATATTGCTCCATCTTCAGTCCTCACTATATAACCGCTCACTCAATCTTCTTTCTTATCTCAATTTCTTTAAATGATCTTCAATCAAGAAAGCCGTCTCCTCGATTGATTTATCAGTGATATTGATGACATGTGCCCGATACTTTTTAAAGACTTCTTTTGAGTAGTCCAGTTCTTCGTATATTTTTTCCAGATCTGTATAGCTGGTTGACTGGGTCAATCCCAGAGAATTCAAACGATTACTTCGTATCTTAGACAGTTTTTCTGGCTCACATAAGAGGCCGATAATCCGCTCCGGATCAACCTTATCCAAGACCTGAGGCAGAGGGACTTCTGGAATCAAAGGCAGGTTAGAAACCTTGTAGCCTTTATTAGCCAGATAAATACTGAGTGGTGTTTTAGATGTACGGGAGACCCCCAAGAGGACCAAGTCTGAATCTAAAAAACCTTGCGGTGCCTTGCCATCGTCGTATTTAACTGCAAACTCAATAGCGGAGATTTTATTAAAATACTCAGTGTCCAGCCGGTGCAGTGTACCCGGAACTTCTATAGGATTGGTGCCCGTCTTTTCTCTAATAATCTCAAAAAATGGGTGCATCAAATCCAAATAAGCAAGGCCATTGGACTTACTGAACTCCCTAGCTGCAGCAGCTAGCCTACCATCGACCAGTGTACTGATGACAAGGGCATCGTCCTTGATGGCATCGCGCAGAATATCCAGCAATTCTTCTTCCTTGTTGATAAATGGAAAACGATAGCTGTTATTAAAAATAATATCTGGGTACTGGGCTGTCACTGCAGACAACAGCTTCTGCGAAGTCCCCCCCAAAGAATCTGAAATGCTGTAAACAATAATTTCTTTCTTCATGTTCATTCCTCTTATCTATTAACCTCAGCGCTTCTGGCCTCTTGAATAATATAATCCAGCAGAGCTGACTTGGTCACAGTTCCTAAAAGCTTACGTTCATTATCCTTATCCACTACCGGCAGTGAATCAATCGCAAAATCCTGCAAAACTGCTGCCGCTTCCAAAATATTCATATCCTTGTAGCAAGTTTTAATATGGGGCATTCGGGTCATGCAGACCGCTACAGGCGTGCTGTCAATGTTAGTATTGAGCGAAGCCCGCAGCAAGTCCTTACGCGACAAAATCCCCAAGAGCAGCTTATGCTCATCAATGACATAGAGAACATCCGCATCATACATAAATAAGGTGATAATGGCATCTTGAATAAAGGAATCATGAGATACCAAAACAGGAGATGTCATAATTTCCGCCACTTCCTTTCGAAAGGTATCGAAAAAGAAAAGCGTCTCTAAATCCGAGCCCGAGTACGTGTAACCAACTTTTGGCGTAGCCTTCAAAATCCCAACCAAGGTCAGAAAAGACAGGTCCGAGCGCAAGGTCGCCCGAGAAATATCGAGTAATTCAGAGATTTTCTCACCGCTGAGTGGCTGGTGTTCTTTTACAATTTCTACAATTTTCTTTTGCCGTTCACTTAATTTCAAATAGGTCTGACTCCTTCGTTCTTTATAATAGATGATTAGCCTGATTTCGCTTAAAATTTAGGAATTATTACTCATATTTTATTTTTAAACGTTTAAATAATCATCATTTTGTAACACATTATAACAAAAAAAGAAAAATTGTCAATAAAACAGGATGCTTTTTTCGGTTGACAAATATATGTGATGTATATTACAATGTAGTTGTCCTACAATATGACACATATTTCATAATTTTGGAGGTAAATATGGCGAAATGGATTTACTCCTTCGAGGAAGGATGTGCAGATGACAGAGCCCTGCTTGGTGGAAAAGGAGCCAACCTAGCTGAAATGACCAATTTGGGACTGCCTGTCCCTCCAGGTTTTACTATTACCACAGAAAGCTGTATCGAATATTTAGAAAGTCCTTATTTCTTTGAATCTTCTTTAAAAGAAGATGTTTTGAAAGCGGTTACTGATTTAGAAGAGAAAACAGGTAAATATTTCAGCGGCAACGACTCTGCCTTGCTCTTAGTGTCTGTTCGAAGCGGAGCCAAGTTTTCCATGCCGGGCATGATGGACACTATTCTCAATCTAGGTCTCAACGATTTAAGAACCCAGACTCTGGCTGAGCAGACCAATGCTGACTTTGCCTACAACTGCTACCGACGTCTGCTGCAAATGTTTGCTGATGTGGTTTATGGAATTTCCAAGGATGAGTTCGATGACCTATTGGGCTATTTTGAAAAAAATGCTGGAAAACAAGCCAAGGATTTCACATTGGAAGAACATCAAGCATTAATCGACCAGTACAAGCAGCTTTATCGTGAGCATCATCAAACCTTCCCGCAAAGCTCTAAAGAACAGCTCTATGCTGCTATCAAGGCTGTCTTCAAGTCTTGGAATAACCCTAGAGCTAAGGTTTACCGCAACTTGAATGATATTCCTCATGATTTGGGAACAGCGGTGAATGTCCAAGCCATGGTTTTCGGAAATAGCGACCAGGCCAGTGGTACAGGTGTTGTCTTCACGAGAAACCCTGCCAGCGGTGAGCATCAGTTATTTGGCGAATTTTTGCTCAATGCACAAGGAGAGGATGTCGTAGCCGGCATTCGAACACCTGAGCCTATCGCTGCACTTGAGACAGCTCTCCCTCAGGCCTATGCAGCCTTCCAAGACTATGCTAAGATTCTCGAAAACCACTATAAAGACATGCAAGATATCGAATTTACCATCGAAAAGGGTAAACTCTATATTCTCCAAACTAGAAACGGTAAACGAACCGCCAAAGCATCTTTGAAAATCGCCTTAGATTTGGTAGACGAGGGCATTATCAGCAAAAAAGAAGCTCTCCAGCGCGTATCTCCTGCTACGATTAGCCAACTCATCCATCCTGTATTTGAAGAAAAAGCTCTGCAAGATGCTCCTTTCTTGGCTCAAGGACTGCCAGCCAGCCCAGGTGCTGCAACTGGCGAGATTGTCTTTACAGCTGAGCGCGCCAAAGACTACCACTCCTTGGGTAAAAAGGTCATTTTAGTCCGCCAGGAAACTTCACCTGAAGACATTGAAGGTATGGTTGTCAGCCAGGCCATCGTAACCAGTCAGGGCGGTATGACCTCTCATGCGGCTGTCGTAGCTCGGGGAATGGGAACCTGTTGTGTGGCTGGCTGCGGTGAGCTGACCATCAGCGAGGACAGCAAAACTGTTTCCTGCGGAAGCCTTGTCTTGACTGAGGGTGATGTCATTTCAGTTGATGGTAGCTCTGGACGCATTTATAGCGGAGAAATTCCGACCGTCCTAATCGAAAATGACCAAGAACTTCACCGCTTGCTTTCATGGGCAGATAAGTTCGCACAACTCAAAGTCCGTGCCAACGCAGAGACCGTTCAGGATTTGAAAACAGCTATTAAGTTTGGGGCAAAAGGTATCGGTCTTGCTCGTACTGAACACATGTTCTTTGATCAGGAACGAATTCTAGAAATGCGGCGCCTGATTCTAGCCGACAACGAATTGGAAACCAGATCCGCCCTCAAAAAACTACTGGAATTCCAAGAAAATGACTTCTATCAAATGTTCAAAGCAGTTCAGGACAAACCTATGATTATCCGTCTTTTGGATCCGCCGATGCATGAATTTTTACCTAAAGATTCACAGGAAATCAAGGCTTTGGCTGACAAACTACACAAATCACCAGAAAAACTGACTCGCCGCATTGAACAGCTACAAGAAAGCAATCCAATGCTAGGCCACCGCGGCTGCCGTCTGGGTATCACGCAACCAGAGATTTACAAGATGCAGGTCGAAGCCGTCTTTAAGAGTGCTATCAAACTGAGTCAAGAAGGATTAACCGTTAGGCCAGAAATCATGATTCCGCTGATTGCGGACAAGGCTGAGCTGGACTCTGTCAAAGCCTTTCTCATCCAACATATCACTAAGCTCTTTCGGTATCAAGGTCTGGAGCCTTTCCCTTATGAAATTGGCACCATGATTGAACTTCCGCGTGCTTGTCTGGTTGCAGACCATCTGGCTCAGGAAGCGGACTTCTTCAGCTTTGGTACTAACGACCTGACCCAGATGACCTATGGCTTTTCACGGGACGATATTGGAAAATTCATCGGCCATTATAAAGAGAAAGAAATTCTTCCTTTTGATCCTTTCCAAAGTATTGACCAGGACGGCGTTGGTGAATTGATGCGGATAGCTATCAGCAAAGGGCGTCAAGTTAAGCCTGAACTTCCTATCGGCATTTGTGGCGAGGTCGGTGGTGATCCGGCTTCCATTCCTTTCTTCCAAGAAATTGGTGTCACCTACGTTTCCTGCTCTCCTTATCGAGTTCCAGCAGCTAGGCTGGCTGTCGCTCAAGCTGCACTCCAAGATGAGAAGGCATGATTACTTTGCTATTCTAGCTCAAGAAACTGCTCAATCCAAATTTGAGCAGTTTCTTTTCTTGACAGCAATCTTCTGTGTGCGTTTTCATAGATAAAAATTTGATTTTTTTAAGACATTTTCAGATAAAAAACGTATAATGAGAGATAAGAAATCATTGAAATTTTAAAAGGAGATTCTTGCAAGCATGGAAAACTATTCTCGCAGTAATAAAAACAAGACAAAATCATCTAAAAAACCTACTAAACAGCATATTAAAACAGGTCTTTCAGCCTTCCAAAAGACTATTGCAACGGTTGCCAGTATCTTGTCTATCATCATTGCCAGCATCACGATTATGAATCTGACTGGCCAAAAGGATGAAAAATCAAAAACTGATACCAGCAGCTCTACTGCAACGACTACCATTATCAAGGAAATCGAAAAAGAAACAAGCAGCCCTGCTTCAACAACTGCAACTGATACAACTGCTTCTAGCAGCGATACAGCAGCGGTTGAGACTAGTGTATCTAGCTCTGCGGCAGATACAGCAGCAGGCGACACTACCGCTTCTAGCCAGAGCCAAGACACGGCAACCAACACTCAGACAGAAGCTTCAAACTAAGCAAGTAGAAAACGCCTAGCTCATTGAGCCAGGCGTTTTTTGTATTCATCAAGTAATTATTTGACTATCATTTCCGATACATCTTGACTTGAAGATAGAGGTCATTGTAGGTTCCCAACCATTTAGGGCCCAACTGCTCATAAACTTCCAGATGTTTCATCGTTTCCTCAGTCGGATAAAAAGCCTCATCTTCCTGAGTTTCCTTAGGCAACATGGCCTTGGCAGGAAGATTTGGTGTCGCATAACCAACATAAAGGGCATTTTTATAAGCATTTTCCGGTCTCAGCATAAAGTTAATAAACTGATAGGCTGCTTTTTTATTTTTGACCGTTTTGGGGATGACAATATTGTCAAACCAAAGATTGCTGGCTTCTGTTGGCACGACATAGCGTAGGTCTTCATTGGCCTCCAGCATCTGCCGAGCCTCGCCAGAAAAGGTCACACCGATAGCAGCATTGTTCTGAATCATGTATCCCTTCATCTCATCGGCCACAATCGCCTTGATATTTGGCGTTAGAGTGTAAAGCTTATCGACAGCCTCCTGTAGTTGATCTGCATCTTTGGAGTTAAGACTATGACCATCCGAGTTCAGACCAAGTCCCATGACTTCACGGGCTCCATCAATCATCATGATAGAGTTTTTGTATTCAGGACGCCAGAGGTCATTCCAATGCTCAGGAGCTTTATCAACCATTTTTTCATTGTAGACAATGCCCAGTGTTCCCCAAAAATAAGGAATCGAGTACTGATTTCCAGGATCAAAAGGCTGGTCTAAAAAGTCAGATCCGATGTTTTCCAAACCTTTAATCTGGCTATGATCTAGCTTCTCCACCAAGCCTTCTTTCATCATCTTGGCAATCATATATTCACTGGGAATGGCGATGTCGTAGGTTGTGCCGCCCTGCTTTACTTTCGTATACATGGCTTCATTGGAGTCAAAGGTATCGTACTGGATTTGGACACCAGTTTCCTTAGTAAACTCAGTTAGCAGCTCAGGATCGATATAGTCACCCCAATTGTAAATGACCAGCTTATCGCTCTCCTTGCTCTGCGTCCGACTTTCAATCTGGTAACTAACACCCCATAAGACTACGATAATCAGCAGAATCCCCGCTAAAAATGAATAGAGCTTTCTCATACAGTCTCCTCCTTCTCACGGGTGATAAAATAATACCCAATTACCAAAGCAATGCTGAAGAGAAAGACCAAGGCTGACAGGGCATTGATTTCCAGAGAAATTCCCTGACGAGCGCGGGAGTATATCTCAACAGACAGAGTCGAGAAGCCATTGCCTGTAACGAAGAAGGTCACTGCAAAGTCATCTAGTGAGTAGGTAAAGGCCATGAAGTAGCCAGCGATGATGGCTGGAGTCAGATAAGGCAGCATGATTTCTTTCAGCATTTGCAATTGGCTGGCGCCTAAGTCATAGGCAGCCTTAATCATATCATCATTCATTTCCTTCAGACGCGGAAGAATCATCAGCACCACAATCGGAATGGAAAAGGCCACATGGCTAGCCAGCACAGACAGGAAGCCCAGCTGGAATTTTGCAGTGGTAAAGAGAATCAGAAAACTGGCCCCAATCATGACATCCGGTGCCACCATGAGGATATTGTTGATAGACAGAAAGGCATCCTGATATTTCTTGCGGGCTTGATAGATATAGATGGCTCCAAAAGTTCCAATCAGCGTCGCAATCAACGAAGACAGGAAAGCCAGAAAGAAAGTCTGAACCAAAATCAAAATCAGACGTGAATCCTCAAAGAGATTCTGGAAATGGCTGAGACTGAATCCTGTAAAACGATTCATGTCTTCCCCAGCATTAAAAGCATAAGCAATCAGGTAAAAGATGGGGATGTAGAGCACCAAAAAGACAAAGGCCAAATAGAGATTTGCAATTTTTTTCATCGCCCTCTCCTTTCCTTGGTCGCCCACATGGTAAAGAGCATGGCAACAATCAGTACCACTCCGATAGTAGAGCCCATGCCCCAGTTCTGAGTAGTCAGGAAGTGCTGCTCAATGGCAGTTCCCAGAGTAATCACTCGATTACCACCGATTAAGCGGGTCAGCATGAAGAGACTGAGACTAGGGATAAAGACAGACTGCACTCCACTTCTGACACCATTCAAGGACAAAGGGAAAACAACCCGACGGAAAGTCTCCCAGCGATTAGCTCCCAAGTCATAGCTGGCATTGATAAGATTAGGATCCAAATCATCCAGAACGTTGAAAATGGGCAGAATCATAAAAGGTAGCTCAATGTAGCTGGCTACAAAGATAAATGAAAAGTCCGTAAAGAGAATCTGTTGCGATCCCACTCCGATAAAAGTCAGAAATTGATTGATTGAGCCATTCTGACCGAAAATACCAATGAAAGCATAAGCTTTGAGCAGGAGATTGATCCAAGTTGGCAGGACAATCAGCATGAGCCAAAGCTGCTTGTGCTTGAGCTGAGTCAAAAAGAATGCGGTCGGATAGGAAATCAGCAGGGTTACGACAGTAATAATCCCTGCATAAAGAACCGAATTCAGGCTCATCTTGAGATAGGTCCAGTTCTGCGATGTAAAGTAGGTCTGGTAATTTTCCAGCGTAAACTGGCCTTCAATGTTGAAGAAGGATTTCCAGATAATCATGACAACAGGTGCTAGGACAAAAAGGAAAATCCAGAGCAGGTAAGGCAAGAGAAAAAGATTAGAGGTTGTTTTCTTCATCACGTTCCTCCTCAATAGCATTGATCAGACCCGCTTCCTGCTCTTCTACTTCTACATATTCTTCGATACGGGCATCGAATTCTTCTTCAGTTTCATTGAGACGCATGATATGGATATCTTCAGGCTCGAAATGCAGGCCAATTTCTTCACCAACAATGGCCTTGCGAGTTGAGTGAATCATCCATTCATTGCCCAGTTCATCGTAAGCGATAATCTCATAGTGGACACCACGGAAAAGCTGGGTATCAACTTTAACCTGCAGCTTGCCTTCTTCTGGCAGAGTAATCCGCAAGTCCTCCGGCCGAATCACCACTTCAACAGATTCATTTGGGCGCATCCCACCATCCACTGCTTCAAAGCGCTTGCCGTTAAACTCAACCAGATAGTCCTCAATCATCTTACCTGGCAGAATATTGGACTCGCCAATGAAGGTTGCAACAAAATGATTAATAGGCTCGTCATAAATATCGACAGGCGTCCCCGACTGAACAATTTCACCGTCATTCATAACGAAAATCCAGTCGCTCATAGCCAGGGCTTCCTCTTGGTCGTGCGTGACAAAGACAAAAGTAATGCCCAGACGTTGCTGCAATTCCCGCAGCTCATACTGCATATCTGTACGCAGCTTCAAATCCAGAGCAGACAGCGGCTCATCCAGCAAAACGACCCGCGGCTGATTAATGATTGCCCGCGCGATGGCTACACGCTGGCGCTGACCGCCCGACAGTTTGCGAATAGAACGGCGCTCAAAACCTTCCAGCTGAACCATTTTCAGTACTTCGGCAACCCGCTCTTGAATTTCTTTTTTATCAACCTTGCGCAGACGCAGCGGAAAGGCCACATTTTCAAAAACATTCATATGCGGAAACAGTGCATAGGACTGAAAAACCGTGTGGACGTCTCGTTTATTAGTTGGAATATCATTGATGCGGACGCCATCAAGAAAAATATCCCCGTCCGTCGCGTCCAAAAGTCCAGCAATGATGTTCAGAATCGTTGATTTGCCAGAACCAGAAGACCCCAGCAAAGTATAGAACTTTCCTTCTTCCAGCTCGAAATTAATTTCTTTCAGGACGACAGTATTATTATCTTCAAAAACTTTTGAAACGTTTTTAAACTCGATGATTGGTTTTTTCAATTGTCATAAATTCCTTCTTTCTCGTATTAACAGATTAAGGGTTCTGTCAGACCGCTGCTACCTCGTGAGGGCTGTAAAGGCCCTTTATAAATTCCGTGTCGATAGGCTTTCACCCCCTTACTAAGTTGCAGCCAGCTGCAGTTCCTTATCCAGCATACTTCTACTGGAAATCATATCTGTCTTACAGAGATTCACCAATGATGCGGACTTCGCGCTCCAGTGTAATACCTGAATTTTCCCGCACCCTTTCAATCACATGAGCGATAAGATTTTCGTAATCTTGAGCCGTTCCTTTATCGACGTTAATCATAAAGCCGGCATGCTTCTCAGATACCTCTACACCGCCGATCCGATGCCCCTTTAGTCCTGCTTCGCTAATCAGCTGACCAGCAAAGTGACCCAAAGGACGCTTGAAAACAGATCCACAAGATGGATATTCCAAAGGCTGCTTGAGCTCCCGCAGATGGGTTAAGCGTTCCATTTCCTGACGAATCGTTCTGTGAACACCAGGAGAAAGAGCAAACTTAGCTGAAATAACGATATCGCCTGTTTCCTGAACCAGTGAGTGACGATAGCCGAACTTCATATCCCGAACATCCAGCGTTTTGACTTGACCCTGAGGAGTCAGTACCTTGCAAGACACCAAGACATGAGCAATCTCGCCGCCATAAGCCCCAGCGTTCATAAAGACAGCTCCGCCAACGCTACCTGGAATACCACAAGCGAACTCAAAGCCAGTCAGACTGTTCTGCAAGGCGATATGGGTTGTCTGAATCAGATTAGCTCCAGCCTCTGCCTCAATCATATAGCCATCTACTGCTACATTATTGAGCTTGTCAAACATAATCACGAAACCTCGGATACCGCCATCTCTCACAATGATATTACTGGCATTTCCCAGCACCATCCAAGGAATGTCTTCTTGATTGGCAAAATTGACAATACGAGCCAGCTCATAACGATTGCGGGGGAAAACTAAGAAATCGGCTGCACCCCCGACCTTTGTGTAGGTGTATTGACTCAAAGGCTCATTGAAGCGAATGTCGATTCCCTCTAATTCAGATTTTAATTTCTCTAGTTTTTGCATGATTTTCTCTCTTTTATGTAAACAAAATACACTCTATTATATCAAAAATCTATGGCATTTACGATAGATTACAAAGAAAAAGCTGAGAAAGGTCAGCTTTTTAATGATTATAATTGCCTAGTAGCAAAACGTTGTGTTTGAGTAGAAAGAGCATTCCTGATGGCACCGAAAGCTAGCTCACTCGCTAGAGCCTGTAATTCTAAATGATCCATAAAGTGAATTATCCTCCTTTAAGCTAGACCCATTATAGCACAGTTAGGTATAAAAAGATAGGGATATCCACTCCTTCTATTGTGTACGCGTTCCTAGAAAAGAAAAAAGAGGTTCATGGAAAACCTCTTGATGATTTATTTTTCTACTCGGACACCCTCTGTGTCTACCTGAAGCCGGAAGATTTGCCCCTTGAAATTCTGCTTTTGCAGAAGCTGATAAATCGTCTCCGTCTTGTGCTTAGGCGATAAGACCATGACAGTTGGGCCCGCTCCTGAAATATAGGTTGCATAAGAGCCATTTTTTCTGGCTAAGAACTTAATATCTGAAAATTCCTTGATTAAAGGTTGACGGTATTTTTCGTGGAACAAATCTGACTCGATAGCCCGACCAGCGATTTTCATATCACCTTTTAAAAGAGCTGCAATCGCAACATTGGCAATGGAGCTGGCCGCAACAGCTTCCTTGTAAGAAAGCCGATTTGGTAAGACTTGGCGGCTCTCAACCGTCCGAAGCTCATAGTCTGGGATATAGGCGATGAAGTCTGCATCCGGAAAGTCCGCTACCACAGCAGACACCTGATTTCTAGATGAGCTAGATACGACCAAATTACCATAAATAGCCGGCGCAACATTGTCAGGATGTCCTTCAATCTTGGTAGCGATTTTCAGTTTCTGATAATCCGACAAATTAAGATGAGCCAGCTGGTTGGCCAATTCAATCCCAGCCACAATGACCGAACTAGAAGACCCCAGTCCGCGAGCTAATGGAATATCACTGGTCATTTTCAAACGGCGTGGCTGAATATCTGGAGCCAACTGCTGGGCAATCTTAACCAGTAAATTGCGTCGGTCCTTAGGAATTCTCGGATTGAGGTCATGCTCAATCACCCACTCCTGACTTTCTTCCAAGACTTCAATTTCCAGATATTTTGAGAGGGCTACCCCAACGGAGTCAAAGCCAGGACCGATATTGGCACTGGTCGCTGGTACAATAATTTTCATCTTAATCTCCTAATACTTTGAAGGTATTGAGCAAGTCAAACTCAGCAACTTCTTTGAGCTTAGCAGTGACATTTTCCAGCTGCGTCTTGCTGACAGCATGGGTAATAATCACCACGCGAGCCTTCTTACCGTCAGTACCTTCCTGCAGAATCTGCTTAAAGGAAATATCCTCAGCATTGAAAATCTCAGCCAAATGCAGAACTTGACCTTTAGAATCAGGTGCCAAGATAGAGAAGTAATAGCTGCTCTTCACATCTTCTGGCTTAGCCAACACAAGCTCACGGCTGAATTCATTAAAGGCCTTGCCAACTGTTCCTTCATTCAAACGACGGCTGATACGGACAATATCTGCCACAACACTAGTTGCGGTTGGTTTTTGACCAGCTCCCGGTCCGTAGTACATAGATTCGCCAATACCGATGGACTCAACAAAGACAGCATTCATCACCCCATTGACACTAGCCAAAGGATGAGCTTTAGGCAGAAATGTTGGAGCTACTTCTGCTGCAATACCCGATGCCGTTTCTTCGATAGAACCAACCAGCTTGACTACATAGCCCAGATCTTGAGCAACAGCCACATCCTCTGGTGTGATATTTCGAATTCCCTGATGGCCCACATCTTCAAATTTAACATTCATACCAAAGGCGAACTGGCTAAGAATCACCATCTTGTAAGCCGCATCAATGCCATCTACGTCATTGGTTGGGTCGCTTTCAGCAAAGCCAAGGCGTTGTGCTTCAGCAAGAGCGTCTTCATAAGACCAACCCTCTTCCACCATCTTGGTCATCATAAAGTTAGAGGTTCCATTGACGACACCCAAGATACGGGTAATTTTGTCAGAAGCCAATGAATTAACCAAGGTACGCAGGATCGGAATCCCACCAGCAACAGCTGCTTCATAATAGAGAGCTACATTTTGCTTTTGAGCAATTTCCAGCAACTCTGATCCGTGAACAGCCAACAAGTCCTTATTGGCCGTTACTACATGTTTGCCAGCTTCAAGAGCACGAGTGATGAACGTTTTCGCTGGCTCGATTCGTCCCATCAATTCTACAACGATAGTAATCTCAGGATCCTTCAGAATTTCTTCAACATTTGTTACAAAATTAAAGTCATTTCCAGCTGCTAAAAGACGATCTTTTTCGGCATCGTCCTTGACCAAGACTTTAGCAACCTCAATCTCTGAATGAGCCGCTTGAACGATTTTTTCTCCATTTTCTTTCAGCAAAAAAGGCACACCGCTTGCCACTGTTCCAAAACCAAGTAAAGCTATTTTAATAGACATGAAGCACTCCTTGAAAATTTCTTGTATAAAAAATATTATAACAAAATTATATAAAAATGCCTACAAAACTACTTCTTTATTTGTTATAATAGATGTAAATTTCCGCAAGGAATTGTAATTTTTTAAAAAAAGGAGATATTATGACAGGAAAACACAGAGGAAATCGCATGCAGCAACGCAAAGCTAGGAAAAGAGCTATTTTGCTTTCTTTAACGAGTTTATTACTTTTTCTCGTCCTGATTGTTGGTGGCTTTTCTTTACTAGCTCAGCTGCAAAACTCGCACAATCAAAAAGAAGCTAATAATGTGCCAACAAACCAGGTCAATACTTCATCTAAAACTTCGTCAGCACCGACTCGGGAAAAAAAGACGACTTCGGATGACAGTAGCAAAGACAAGGTAAAATGGGTCAAACAAGACCAACCAGTTCAAGTACCTATCTTGATGTATCATGCCATTCACGTCATGGATCCATCAGAAGCAGCTAACGCCGGTTTGATTGTGGACCCAGCCACATTTGAAAGTCATCTGAAAGCCTTGAAAGACGCAGGCTACTATCCACTAACACCAGCAGAAGCATACAAGGTACTGACGGAGAACGTCCTGCCAGAAAACAAAAAAGTCGTCTGGCTGACCTTCGATGACAGTTTAAAGGATTTCTATACTAATGCCTTTCCGCTTCTCCAGAAATATGACATGAAAGCAACCAATAATGTCATTACCGGATTTGTTCAAGCAGGGCGTGAAGATATGCTGACGCTAGATGAGATAAAGGAAATGAAGGAAAAAGGCATGTCCTTTGAAGACCATACCGTCAACCATCCTGACCTCTCAGCGACTGCAGAAGACCAACAAAAAATTGAGTTAAAAGACTCCAAGTCTTACTTAGACAAGGAACTGTCTCAAACCACAACAACTGTTGCCTATCCATCTGGACGATACAGTGATGCAACCTTGCAGATTGCTGAAAGCCTTGGCTACAAGATGGGACTGACAACCAATAACGGACTAGCTTCCCTATCAAATGGCTTGCTCTCACTCAACCGCGTACGCGTTAATCCAACCACCACTGCAGAAGACCTGCTAAATGAAATTGCAACCAACTAATCTTAAAAAGCTCGCTTCACTTGAAGCAGGCTTTTCTATTCCTATCCTATGATTATAACTTCTTTCAAACACCCAAAAAACACCAGTTCTAAAGAACTGGTGTAAAGTTTTATTTAGACTTGATATAGTTGATACCATCCGCTTTGGGTGCAACTGATTTACCAAAGAAAGCGGCTAAAACAATGATTGTCAACGCATAAGGCGCGATACGAAGATAAACCGCAGGTATATGAGCAAGGAAAGGAATCTGTGTAGAAACAACAGCCAGGGCTTGGGAAAGTCCAAAGAAAAGACTTGAAAGCATAGCACCTATTGGATTCCATTTGCCAAAAATCATGGCAGCTAAAGCGATAAATCCAGGGCCGACAATCGTCGTAGCAGAGAAATTAACCGAAGCAGATTGAGCATACAAAGCTCCACCTACTCCTCCCAAAAATCCTGAAATCAACACTCCATAGTAACGCATGAGATAAACGTTAATCCCTAATGTATCAGCAGCTTGAGGATGTTCACCTACTGAGCGTAAGCGAAGACCAAATTTCGTCTTAAACATGATAAACCAAGCTAAAAATGAGAATCCAACAGCTATGTAACCCATCAAGCTAGTATTCTTAAAGAAAATATCTCCAATAACAGGAATATTAGACAAAATTGGAAAATCAAATTTACCAAAGGACAAATCAATATTATTAGTTTGTCCTTTTCCATAAATAGCCTTAACAAGAAAGACAGCTAAAGCTGGCGCCAGCAAGTTCAGTACAGTACCGCTAACAACATGATCAGCACGAAAATTAATGGTTGCTACTGCATGAATCGCAGAAAAAATAAGACCAACTAAACCACCTGCAAGAAGAGAAAGCCAAATAGTCATTCCTCCTAAGCTTTCAGCGAAAGTCAGGTTAAAAACAACTCCTGTAAAAGCTCCCATGACCATGATGCCTTCCAAGCCAACATTAACAACACCAGCATGCTCAGAATAAGCACCTCCAATACTGGTGAAAATGAGAGGAGCGGCATAGACCAGCATATTTGATACAAGTATCGTTAGAATAGCAACAATATTCATCTTTACTCTACTCCTTTCATTCGTTTTTTCGGTTTGATATATTTTTCAATAATGTAGTGAGCACTTACAAAGAAGATAATGGAAGCTGTTACAATATTGACAAGTTCTGGAGGAATAGTAGCTGTTGTCATACCAGGCGCACCAGTTTGTAATGTTCCAAGTAAAAACGCAGCAAAAATGATTCCGATAGGAGAGTTGCTAGCAAGAAGAGCAACTGCCATACCATTAAATCCAACAGCCAGAGATCCTGCTTGAACATATACGTTCTGGAAAGTACCTATACCCTCAACTGCTCCTCCAATACCACAAAGAGCTCCAGAAATCACCATTGAAAGAATAATAGTACGTTTCGCCGACATCCCTGCATAATCTGAAGCATTTGGATTGAGACCTACTGAGCGAATTTCAAATCCAAGTGTGGTTTTCTTTATGATAAACCAAATTACAGCGACAGCAATCAAAGCAATGAAAATTCCAATATTCATACGTGACTTAGTAAGCTCTGTAAGAAAGTCTAGACGATAGCTAGCGTTTGCCGAAACAGGAATACTCGATTCGGAATCAACCATTAATTTTTTAGGGAAATTCCGAATAATTTCATTTCCAGCAAAAAGAACAATATAGTTCATCATAATGGTAACAATAACTTCGCTTGTACCTAAAAATGCTCTCAACAAACCCGGAATTAAACCGATTAAACCACCGGCAACTGCTGCTACAAGGACAGTCAGTGGTAACATTGCAAAACGAGGAATAGTTGGAAAAGATAGGGCAAACCAAACAGCTGCAATCCAACCTGCCAAAGCTTGACCAGGTAAACCAACATTGAAAAAACCAGCACGACTAGCCACTGCAAACCCAAGAGCAATCAAAATTAGCGGCCCCATGGTTCGGAAAATTTCTCCAATATTTTTAATGGAACCAAAAGCTGTTTTGAACAACTCTTCATAACCCCACAAGGCATCATAACCAAAAATCCACATGATGATGGCGCCAAGTAAGATTCCTAAAAGAACTGAAATAAAAGGAATAGCAATTTGCTGTGTTTTTTTATCCATTAGAACCCTCCTTGATTTTTCCACCAGCCATGAGAATACCAAGCTCTTGCTTATTAGTTTCAGATGGCTTTACAATTCCTTGAATCTTTCCATCGTGAATAACAGCAATACGGTCTGATAAATTAAGAATTTCATCTAATTCAAAGCTGACAACAAGAACGGCTTTCCCTTTATCACGTTCAGAAATTAAGCGCTTATGAATATACTCAATCGCACCAACATCCAATCCGCGAGTAGGTTGACTGACAATTAATAGATCTGGATTACGATCAACTTCTCGAGCAATAATAGCTTTTTGTTGATTCCCCCCTGACAAAGCACCTGCTGGAACAAGTTCACTTGCTGCTCTAACATCAAATTCTTCCATCAATTTACGGGCATATGAATTAATTTGATTATAATTCAAAACACCTTTGTTACTGAGCGGTTCTTTATAGTAAGTCTGGAGAGCAATATTTTCAGATAGCATCATTTCAAGTACCAAACCATCACGATGACGATCCTCAGGTACATGACTAACTTGCATTTCTGTAATCTTTCGTGGAGAAAGTCCTACAACTTCCCTTCCTTTGATTTTAATACTTCCTGATTTTACTTTTCGAAGTCCAGTAATAGCCTGAATCAACTCACTCTGACCGTTACCGTCAATCCCAGCAACTCCTACGATTTCACCCGCATGAACATCAAGAGAAAGCTCTTTAACAGCTGGTACCCCACGATTCTCATTCACTATCAAATCAGAAATTTGAAGTACAACGTCTTTCGGTTTAGCTTCTTCCTTTTCAGTAACAAAAGAAACCGAGCGTCCAACCATCATTTCAGCCAAATCTTTATTTGAAACGCCCTCAATGCTAACAGTTTCAATTGATTTTCCACGGCGAATAACTGTGACACGATCCGCTACTGCTCGAATTTCATCTAGTTTATGAGTAATCAGGATAATAGATTTCCCTTCTTTAACAAGAGTTTTCATAATATCCATTAATTCCAAAATTTCAGCAGGGGTCAATACTGCCGTTGGCTCATCAAAGATCAAAATTTCGGCACCACGATAGAGGGTCTTCAGGATTTCTACACGTTGTTGGGCACCAACAGAAATATCTTCAACCTTAGCTGTTGGATCAACAGCTAAGCCATAGCGTTCTGATAATTCAAGGATATCTGCATTAGCTTTTTTCAAATCTAATACACCTTTATTCGTTATTTCGCTACCAAGAATAATGTTTTCAGCAACAGTAAATGCTTCAACCAACATAAAGTGCTGATGAACCATTCCTATTCCGAGAGCTGCAGCCCTAGAAGGAGAATCCAATTTTTCCGATTTTCCGTTGACAAAAATTTCTCCACTAGTTGGCTCTAAAAGACCAGCCAACATATTCATCAAGGTAGATTTCCCAGCTCCATTTTCACCAAGAAGTGCATGAATCTCACCTTTACGCAGTTGTAGGTTGATTTTGTCATTTGCGACAAATTCACCAAAAACTTTAGTTATCTCACGCATCTCAATGACATTTTCATGTGCCATTAGAGTATTCCTTTCTAGAAAATTATATTTTATTTCAGTAGAGCCTACTAATCAAGTTAGTAGGTTCTATTGAGACAAAATGTCTCAATACCCTAAAAAAGCAACCCAAGAAGGTTGGGTCGCTTCTGGATCTTTATTATTTTTCAGGTGCTTTTACACTACCATCAATAATCTGTTTCTTAGCATCTTCTACAGCTTTTTTAGCATCTTCAGATAGGTTAGAAGTTGTCAATTCAACTCCACCATCTTTCAAACCAAATGTAATTACTTTCCCACCCGGGAATTTACCATCAGCTGTTTGAGTAGCAATCTCTTGAACAGTTTTGCCAACTTGTTTTAAGCTGGAAGCAAGTACAAAGTTAGATTCCTTACCATCTTTAGACTTGTATTTACCTTCTTCAGCTTGATCACGATCGACACCGATTACCCAAACTTTTTCGTCTTCATTTTTCTTCTCATTCAAGTCTTTTGCTTCTTTAAAGACACCTGCTCCAGTACCACCTGCAGCTTGATAAACTACATCAGCCCCTGCGGCATATTGGGTTGCAGCAATAGTTCTTCCTTTTTCAGGATTATTAAAGTCTTCGGCATATTGAATATCAACTGAAATATCTTTGTTAACAGACTTCACTCCTGCTTCAAAGCCTTTTTCAAAACGAGTGATAACTTCGCCACGTGCCCCTCCAATAAAACCAACTTTGTTAGTCTTAGTAGTTTTTGCAGCAGCAACACCTGCAAGATAAGCAGCTTCATTATCAGCAAAAACAGCAGATGCTACATTCTTCTTGTCTTTGATAACAGAATCAATAATAACATAATTAATATCAGCATTTTCATCAGCAGCAGCTGTAACAGCAGGTGCTAATTTATAACCAACGCCATAAACTAATTTATAGCCATTTGTAGCTGCTTGACTGAAGTTATTCGCAAAATCCGCTTCACTTGTAGACTGGTAGTAAGTAAAGCCGTTATCTTTAGAAAGACCGTTTTCTTTACCCCAAGCTTGCAAGCCTTCCCATGCAGACTGGTTAAATGACTTATCATCAACACCGCCAGTATCAGTTACGATAGCAGCCTTCAAATCAGTTTTCGCGTTTGAAGAATCTGAGCGAGAAGCACGGTTTCCACATGCAGCAAGTCCGAATGCTGCGACAGTTACTAGACCAAGACCTAGCCATTGTTTTTTGTTCATTTCTGAACCTCCTAATTAAGATGTGCAACACAGTTGCAAGTTTGAGTTTGGTCAGATGACCGATAACAGACTTATGTTAAATCTGTAAAAGAATATGGAAGTAATTCCTTGACCGTCATCACGACCGTCGATTTATCTTTAGCGACCAAGGTCACTTTTAGATCCTCAGCAAAAAATTCTGCCATTACTTGGCGGCAGGCACCACAGGGCGATATGGGTTTTTCCGTCTCACCATAGACAATCAGCTCCTCGAAGTCTAAAGCTCCTTCTGAAACTGCCTTAAATATAGCTGTCCGCTCGCCGCAGTTGGTCAAGCCAAAACTGGCATTTTCAACATTAACACCGGTAAATATCCGTCCGTCTTTAGCGACTAAAACCGCTCCAATCGGGAAATGAGAATAGGGAACATAAGCATTTTTGCTGGCTTGGACAGCCAAGTCAATCAACTCAGTAGTCGCCACTAGCTTCTTCTCCCTTCATAATCGCCACACCGGCTGAAGTTCCGATACGAGTCGCACCTGCTTCAATAAAGGCCAGCGCATCTTCATAAGAACGAGCACCGCCAGAAGCCTTGACCCCCATGTCAGGACCAACTGTTTTTCTCATAAGGGCGACATCTTCGACTGTTGCACCACCAGTTGAAAATCCTGTAGAGGTCTTAACAAAATCAGCTCCAGCTTTCTGAGCCAATTGGCAGGCCTTAACCTTCTCCTCATCTGTCAGCAGGCAAGTTTCCAGAATTACCTTGACCAAGGTACCGTTAGCAGCTTCTACAACCGCACGGATGTCTCGCTCTACCAAATCATAATCTTTAGATTTCAGAGCACCGACATTGATGACCATATCCACTTCGCCAGCACCCTTTTGGATTGCGTCCTTGGTTTCAAAAGCTTTCACATCGGAAGTGTTGGCTCCTAAAGGAAAACCAATTGGCACACAAACCTTGACATCTGAGCCTTTCAGCTGCTCCGCAGCAAACTCTATCCAGGTTGGATTGACACAGATACTAGCAAAATCATAAACTTTTGCTTCTTCAATTAACTTCAGAATCTGCTCTTCTGACGCTTCTGGTTTTAAAAGCGTATGGTCTATGTATTTGTTTAATTTCATGTTGGCTTCTCCTAGAATTAAGCAATAACCTCGATAATCTCGCTTACTGCAACGCTTTCATCACCTATTTTAACATTTTTTTGAAAATCTGTAACTAGTTCTTGAGAAATTTTTTCATTTGAATAAATTTTTGCGAAAACTTCTCCAATTTCGACCTTGTCTCCGACTTTCTTTTCGAAAACAATTCCAGTTTCATAATCCAAGTCGTCAGATTTAACTGCCCGTCCTGCTCCAAGTCTCATGGCAAAGAGTCCGAATTCCATAGCAGGCAGTTCAGTGATATAACCTGCCTGTTCTGCTTTCACTTCTATAATATGAGCTGCACTTGATGGACGATAGAGATCTTGCAAGTCACCTCCTTGAGCAGCAATCATAGCTTCAAATTTCTTCAAAGCAGCGCCATTAGTCAACTGTTCTCTCACTTCTTCCACCGTTTTCTCAACATCTGCCAGTCCGAGCATAATCTGAGCCAACTCACAAATGAAAGTTGTGATGTCTTCACGACCCCTGCCCTGCAAGATATCCAAAGCTTCTAAGATTTCCAGACGATTGCCAATGCTGGTTCCCAGAGGCTGACTCATATCTGTCAGAACAGCTACTGTTTTTCTGCCGACAGCCTTGCCCAAATCTACCATAGTACGTGCTAGTACACGAGCGTCATCAATATTTTTCATAAAGGCGCCTTCACCGACCGTCACATCCAGAAGGATACTGTCTGCACCAGCAGCAATTTTCTTACTCATAACAGAGCTAGCTATCAGCGGAATTGTATCAACGGTTGCTGTTACATCTCGCAAGGCATAGAGCAACTTATCCGCTAGCACCAACTGATCAGACTGACCGATAACGGACAAGCCAATTTCCTGCACCTGCTTGATAAAGTCTTTCTGACTGCGCTCTACCTGAAATCCTTTAATGGATTCCAATTTATCAATGGTTCCTCCAGTATGGCCCAGCCCACGGCCGCTCATTTTAGCAACGGGAACACCGAAGCTAGCCACCAAAGGAACCAAGACCAGAGTTACTTTATCACCGACACCGCCAGTAGAATGTTTATCTACTTTTATTCCCGCGATTTCTGACAAGTCAAACTGCTCTCCAGTTCCAACCATTGTCATGGTTAAATCCGAAATTTCCCGAGTCGTCATGCCCTTAAAATAGACAGCCATCGCAAAGGCTGCCATCTGATAATCAGGCACAGTCCCATCCACATAGCCCTCAATCAGCCACTGGATTTCCTGACTGGTCAGTTCAAGACCATCTCTTTTCTTTTGGATAATATCTACAGCACGCATCCTATTTTTCGCTCCTTAGTATATAGTAGCCTTTGTCCTTCTTAACAATCTCACAATTACCGAAGACAGTTTCCATCTTCGACTTGGCGCTGGGTGCTCCCTGTTTTTTCTGAATCACAAGGGTCAAATCACCGCCTTCTGTCAAATGCCCATAGCTTCCGCTGATAACTTCATGTACAACTTGCTTACCAGCACGAATAGGCGGATTACTGATAATATGGTCGAAAATGCCACTGACCTTTTCATAAACATTTGACTGTAAGATCTCAGCTGAAATCTGGTTTCTCTCAGCATTCTTCTGAGCCAAGTCCAAGGCCCTCTGGTTGATATCTACCATGGTCGCAGCCACTCCTTGCGCTTTGGCTAAGGTCAAACCTAGAGGCCCATAGCCACAGCCAACATCCAGCACCCGTTCTCCAGCTTCAAAGTCCAAGACAGACAAAAGAACCCGACTGCCATAATCAATCATTTTTTTACTGAAAACACCAGCATCAGTCAAAAAAGTCAGCCGCTGTCCTAACAGTTCTACATTTAATTCATGAATATCATGTTTGGCGTCAGGATTTTCTGCAAAATACATTTTAGTCATACAACCATTTTATCATAATTTTCCTAGATTTGTAAATCGTTTTCATTTCTCCAAAAAGTATGTTATACTAAAGTCCATCATACAGGAGTAACTTATGACTAACGAATTTCTTCATTTTGAAAAAATCAGCCGCCATACATGGCAAAACCTGCACCGAAAAACAACTCCGCCCCTGACTCAGGCTGAACTTAACTCTATCAAGAGTTTCAATGACAAAATTAGCCTGCAGGACGTGACGGACATTTACTTACCCTTAACCAATCTCATTCAGATTTATAAACGTTCTAAGGAAGACTTGGCTTTTTCCAAGGGGATTTTTCTACAAAAAGAAAGCCGGAAACAGCCCTTTATCATCGGAGTTTCTGGCAGCGTGGCCGTTGGGAAATCCACCACCAGCCGTTTGCTGCAGATTCTGCTTTCTCGGACTTTTTCAAATGCGACAGTCGAGCTAGTTACCACAGATGGTTTTTTATTTCCGAATAAAATCTTGGAAGATCATGACATTTTAAACCGCAAAGGTTTCCCAGAAAGCTATAATATGGAGCTGCTTCTTTCTTTTCTGGACAGCATAAAAAACGGTCAGAATTTCCAAATACCCGTCTACTCGCATGAGACTTACGATATCGTTCCTCAAGAAATGCAAGAGGTAAAGGCAGCCGACTTTGTTATTGTCGAAGGGATTAACGTTTTCCAGAATCCACAGAACGAGCGCCTATATATGACAGACTTTTTTGACTTTTCTATCTATGTCGATGCAGAAGTCGAAAATATCGAAAACTGGTATCTAGATCGCTTTAAAAAAATGCTGACTCTGGCTGAAAACGACCCCAAAAACTACTACCACCGCTTCACCACGCAATCAGAAGAGGAAGTAGTAACCTTCGCCCATAATGTATGGAAAAGCATTAACCTTGTCAACCTGCTAGACTACATTGAGCCAACCCGAAATCGAGCAGAAATTATCCTGCACAAAGCTGGAAATCATGAAATTGATGAAATTTACTTAAAAAAATAAAAAAGCTTGTCAAATCCTAACTTTTCATATATAATTAGATAGTTAGTATTTTCAATGGAGGTGAAACAACTTGGCAAACATTAAATCAGCTATCAAACGCGCTGAATTGAACGTGAAACATAACGAAAAAAACTCAGCTCAAAAGTCAGCTATGCGTACTGCAATCAAAGCATTTGAAGCAAACCCATCTGAAGAACTTTTCCGTGCTGCTAGCTCAGCTATCGATAAAGCAGAAACAAAAGGTTTGATCCACAAAAACAAAGCAAGCCGCGATAAAGCACGTCTTTCAGCTAAACTTGCTAAATAATGCATACAAAGGGAGCTCTCAGGAGCTTTTTTTGTTTCTAACATAAAGGAGGTAGGGATGAAAATAGCAATTATTGGTTATTCCGGTTCTGGCAAATCCACTCTAGCAGCACAACTGTCCAATCACTACTCCATTCCCAAACTTCACATGGATACATTGCAGTTCCAACCTGGCTGGAAGGATAGCGACCGTGATTGGATGAGTAAACAGATGGATAATTTTTTGTCAAAAAATACCGACTGGATTATTGATGGCAACTACTCTTGGTGTTTTTATGAACGTCGGATGGCAGAAGCCGACCAAATCATCTTTCTGAACTTCTCTCACTGGAACTGCCTCTATCGAGCTTTCAAGCGCTATCTAAAATATCGCAATCGGACCAGAGAAAGCATGGCTCCCGGTTGCCCTGAAAAATTTGACCGGGAGTTTATCTGCTGGGTTCTTTGGAAAGGACGACGTCGGACAGCACTGGCAAGATATAAGAGAATCCGACAGACTTTTCCTCAGAAATTCTATGAAATAAGAAATCAAAAAGAACTGACTAACTTCTTACAGAACCTAAAAACAAGCGAGCCCTAATGACTCACTTGTTTTTATTTGATTTTCTTTTTCTGTGGGAAAAGAGGTAGGCCTAAAGAAGCTATTTTTTCAGCTGGAACCTTCATGCCGTCCTTAATCCACTTGGAAAGAACGGAAACAACTGCCGAACTCCAGAAGGAATTCATGTAAGAGTTAGTCATTTTCTTAGCATTGCGATTGCGCTTTTCCAAAAAGTCGAATACAGCCTGGGTCAGCAGCTTTTCAAAATTATAGTCAATGGCTAGACTGATAACCCGAGCCTCTTTCTTAGCTTCCTTAAAAAGAAAAAGCCAAATCTGGTACATCTCAGTTTTAAAGTTAAACTCTTCCAATTTATCCGTAATACCTTGAACAGTGTTTTTAAAAATCTCTTCCAGAATCTGCTCTTTAGAGCTATAATTGCGGTAAAATGCAGCGCGGGAAACCCCTGCTCGCTCAACCAGCTCTGAAATCGTAATTTTTTTGAGTTCTTTCTTCTCCAGCAGCTGCATGAGAGAAATTTCCAGAGACTCTCTCGTGATTTGATTGGATTCCTGATTGTATTTCTTTAAATTCGCGAGTGATTTTTCCGATATTTTCTTTTCCGACATAACAATTTCTTCCCTCTTGTATCAGCTGACAGTTTCCGCTTTTTAGTAAGCATTCTTCATGTTATAATTTTAAAAAAAGACAGGTTTTTTGTCAATTTTTTTATTGTACATACTTGACAAAAAAGGAGAAAAATATGACTTGGAAAATTATAGCTGACTCTGGCTGTGACTTTCGTGAAATGGCAAACTTGGCTAAAGACACCCAGTTTGAAAGTGTTCCCTTGACCATTCAAGTGGAAAATGAGATTTTTGTAGATGATAAGCAGCTTGATATTGACCTGATGATGGAGAAGATGTATGCTTCTTCTGCTGCTTCAAAGTCTGCCTGCCCTAGTCCAGATGACTATCTCAAAAGCTTTGAGGGGGCTGACAAAATCTTTGTGGTGACTATCACTGGAACTCTATCTGGCAGCAATAATAGTGCACATGTTGCTAAGAAAATCTTTTTGGAAGAACATCCTGATGCCCAAATTCATGTCATTGATAGTCTTTCTGCTGGCGGCGAGGTGGACTTACTTGTGACAAAACTCAATGAACTCATCCAGCAAGATCTCAGCTTTGATGAAGTTGTTGAAGTCATTAATCGCTATCAGGAGAAAACAAAACTTCTCTTCGTTCTAGCAAAAGTAGATAACTTGGTCAAAAACGGTAGACTGAGTAAACTTCTGGGAACCGTTGTCGGCTTGCTTAATATACGTATGGTCGGTGAAGCTAGCCAGACTGGTACTCTAGAGCTTCTGCAAAAGGCACGCGGTCCGAAAAAAGCCCTTGCTTCTGCAATCGAAGAGCTACTCAAAGCCGGTTACAAGGGTGGCCGACTCATTATCGCTCACCGCAATAACGAAAAATTCTGCCAGCAAATTAGCCAACTGGTACAAGAAAAGTATCCTCAAGCTCAAATCGAAACGGTACCGACTTCAGGCCTCTGCAGCTTCTATGCTGAGGAAGGCGGAATCTTAATGGGCTACGAAATTTAATACGGCATTAAAAAAGTAAAGGACTAGGCTCAAATAATTGACCTAATCCTTTACTTTTTCGATTTAATTCGCTATAATAAAACCAAGTAAAGGAGTTGATATTATGGCCAGAGGAAGAGGCGCCGCAAGCCCCCAAGATAAGGAAGCAAGTCTTCTCATTTCTAAAAAACTCAAAGAACTTCTCAAGGAAACAGGTAAAAAACAAGTTGAGCTATCTCGTGAAACAGGCATTCCCGCTAGTACACTGACTGGCTATATCAAAGGGACATCTCTGCCTATCGCAGCCAATCTAGAAAAGATTGCAAGTTTTTTTGAGGTAGAGGTCAAAGAAATCGACCCTCGTTACCGACTAATTGCAGATATCCCTCAACAATTTCCCGATTTAAATCGTATTTATCAGCAACTTGACCAAAACAGACAGGAGCAAGGATTAAAGCTACTGGAAGCTAGCCTGACTGAGCAAGAAACACAAGCCAGCTTAAAGGATGACTACTTCCCCTACTTGGTCTATGAGAATTACTATCTCTCTCAGCATAAGCCTGAACAAGCTGATTTAGTCTGGCTGGACAGAGAAATTGACTACGATATTGCCCTTTGGGTACGAACTGACTCGTTAGAGCCCAAATATCCAAGAGATTCCGTAGCGCTAATCGAGCAGACTCATTTCGAGCTTGCCGGCGCTATCTATGCTATCGACTATGACGGTCAAACCATTATAAAAAGGGTCTTCAACGATCCATCCGGTATCCGTCTAATTTCCCTTAATAAAAAATACAGTGATAAGTTTATCCCGCATGAGGAAGAACCTAAACTTATCGGTCGGGTCATGGCGACTTTCATGCCACTGGATGTAGAAAAAATAAAGAAAAACAAATAACAGCTCTGCAAATGTACAGAGCTGTTATTTTTATGATTATCAGTCAAAAAATCAGAAAGTCTTTCGACTTCCTGATGCTCGTTTAATAAAATACTGCTAACTCTTCATTCAGCTTCTTCATGTAGTGTTTGTGGACTATATAAGACAACACAGCTAATCCTACTAGAACTATAGCTACTATCGTATAAATTACCAGAGGCGCAAGAACATTGGATATAAAGAAGAGAAGAGTAATGATAATCAACATTCCTAAAATCAGGGCGATAGCTAGGAGAGTTTTCACCATATTGTTATCTCGGCTCATCAATTCTGTGACATTGGACCAATTAGTCACGAGATGCTTGTAGTCTCGATAGTAACCCCAAGAACTCCACATTAGGCTGATTAAGGCCCAAACAATAACCATGCCCAAGAAAGTCACTGGATGCATACCAGAAACAAGGCTGGTTATCAAAAGCAAGGTCAGAGGCAGGATAGACTGGACGGCAAAGAGTTGCCAAAACTTCAGATGAATATATTGCTTCAAATCAAAGGGGAGAACCTTGAGATAATCAAAATTTTCCCTTTCCAGAGAAATCCCAATAGCCGTAAGGTTGCTACCGCCTGAGTTTAGTGTTGCAATCAAAACAGCCAGGGCCATCATTGGCAAGAGGAAACGTGGTCCCAGATAAGAAGTCAAAGACAGGCCGCCTTGTATCATCCCCATTCCCATACTGAAAATGACAATGTAAGGGAGAAAGGCCGACATAAAGATGGCCTGCATAATGACAGAACCCTCGCTCAAGAGCCTGATATTGTAGCGCCAGACAAACTTTTTGAGATTTTTTGCTTCCGTAATATTGATGTCATGCAAGCGCTCCCGCTTTCCTACTGAAGAGCCCGTCATGAGAGCTGCCTCATAAAATTCTGGAATCACCTTGGTCTTTACGATGAAAAATAGAAGAGCCGCAACTGCCACCCATCCCAAAAAGCTCAGCAAGGAAGCTGTATGAAAAGGATGAAGGATAAAATCATAAAAAGCTTGAACTGGCGGGAAGAAAGCTTTGACCTCTGTACGATTTATGACGCTTCTGCTGTTCATTTGATTAATCATAAAATAGAGGAAAAAGGATCCGACGGAAACAAGAACCAGAATGACATTGGACAGGATGGTCTTGTACTTTCTGAAAAATGCTGTCTTGGTAATAAAGTGGACGGCAATCAAAATCAGAAAGGTGATAACTGAACTTAAAATCAGAATAGCAAGCAGAGCCAAGGGCAGCCCCAAGAAAGGATTACCACCTTGAAAAGCCAAAACCAAGAAATAACTGAACATAGGCAGAATGGCAATCAGCAAGGTCAGAATAACTGAAATGCTTTTGCCGACGATGATTTCTGCTTCGCTAAAAGCGTAGGGACGATAAGACTGCAAGTCCTTGCTTTCGTAAAAGACATTGTAAAAAACCAGAAAGCCCTGAGACATAGAAAAGAGAGCAAAAGCAGAAACCAAATTGGCAAAGAGACCAGGATTGCCAACCAGTTGGTTCAGGGAGCCCATCAAACCGAAAAGAAAGAGATAGACCAGTCCTAAGATCAGATACATACGGATAGCCTTCAGCGATACATTTACCTTGCGCTCAGGATTCTTAGCTTGCATCTTGCGGTACTGCTGCAGCTGAGACGGCTGAATGGCGTAGAGGATGTTGATATCAACGAGTTTTTTTATAGCTTTAATGCGCATCAGGACTCACCTCTTCTCTACGGCCTGCCAGACCAAGATAAATGGTTTCAAGAGACTGTTCTGGATGTTGGCCTTTTAGTTCTTCAATCGTTCCGTAGAAAATCAATTTCCCTTTTTTGAGAATGGCCACCTTATCACAGAGCTGCTCTGCAACTTCCAAGACATGGGTTGAAAAGAGAACTGTATTTCCTTTATCTGCATGCTCCCGCATCATCTGCTTGAGGTCAAAAGCCGCCTGCGGATCAAGACCAGTCAGCGGCTCATCCAGCACCCAAATATCCGGGTCAGACAAAAGCGCCGCTATGACGAAGACTTTTTGTCTCATACCGTGAGAGAATGAATCAATAACCTCATACCGATGAGAGCCAAAGTCGAAAATATGGAGCAGATTGCCCAGTCGTTCTTCGACTTCTGCATTTGTCATATCGTAAGAAGTCGCTACCAGCTCCCAGAACTCATTGGCAGTTAGGCGTAAAAATAGATCTGGTGAGTCAGCTACATAGCCGATTTTTTTCTTGATTTCCAAACGATTAGCGGATAATTCTTTCCCATCTACAAAAATCTGTCCACTACTAGGATTGATGACGCTGACCAATGACTTAATGGTAGTAGATTTTCCGGCACCATTGTGACCAATCAGACCGACGATTTCTCCGCTCTGCAAGGTCAGATTCAGCTGATTGAGAGCTACCGTTCCTTCATAAACTTTAGTGACATCTTTAAATTCAATCATAAGAAAGCTCCTTTACCGATTTCTATACAGATTAGTATACTCTTTTTGCGGCTTTTTGTCTCAACTAAAAATGTTTCATTTTCAATTTTAAAAATATTTTTCAAATTATAAAAGAGTTAAATATCTATGAGAGTGAAAAAACGCAAGCGATTGCGTCTTTCTGCTTCTTTTGGTACAATAAAGCCAATCAGTGAGAATGAAGAGGAAAATTTATATGGAAAACCAAACCTTAATGCAGTATTTTGAATGGTATCTGCCAGATGACGGTCAGCATTGGAATCGCTTGGCAGAAGACGCACCTAACTTGGCAACGAAAGGAATTCGCAAGGTCTGGATGCCGCCAGCTTTCAAGGGAACGGGCTCTAATGACGTCGGCTATGGTATTTATGACCTCTTTGATTTGGGAGAGTTCGACCAAAAAGGGACTGTACGCACCAAGTATGGATTGAAGGAAGAATACCTCCGAGCAATTGAAGCGCTTAGCCAAAACGGTATCGAAGCTATTGCAGATGTGGTTCTCAATCACAAGGCCGCAGCTGACTACAAAGAGCGTTTTACTGTCGTTGAAGTTGATCCAAGTGACCGAAATGTAGAAATCTCAGAACCATTTGAAATAGAAGCATGGATGCATTTTGCTTTCCCAGGTCGCAAAAAAGCCTACAATGACTTTGAATGGCACTGGTACCACTTCACTGGCACCGACTATGATGCCAAAAACAACAAGTCAGGCATTTTTCTCATCCAAGGGGACAATAAAGGTTGGGCAGATGATGAGCTAGTGGACAATGAGAATGGTAACTACGACTACCTGATGTATGCGGATATTGATTTCAAGCATCCCGAAGTCATCCAAAACCTCTACGACTGGGCTCATTGGTTTATTGAAAGCACTGGAGTTCATGGCTTTCGCTTGGATGCTGTTAAGCACATTGATTCCTTCTTTATGAAGAATTTCATTCGTGATATTACTGAAAAATACGGTGACGATTTCTATGTCTTTGGGGAATTTTGGAATAGTGACGAGACAGCTAATAACGATTATCTAGAAAGTATTGACTACCGCTTTGACCTAGTCGATGTTAAACTTCATCATAATTTATTTGATGCCAGCAAATCTGGAGCAAACTATGACCTGCGAACTATTTTTGACCAGACACTTGCAAAAAATCACCCCGAATCAGCTGTGACCTTTGTAGATAATCACGATACTCAGAGAGGTCAGGCTTTGGAGTCTACCGTCGAAGAATGGTTCAAGCCGGCGGCCTATGCTCTTATACTTCTAAGAGAAGCTGGATTGCCTTGCGTCTTTTATGGAGACTACTATGGCATTAGCGGAGAATTTGCCCAAGATTGCTTTCAAGAGCTACTGGATAAACTCCTAGACATCCGCCTCAATCTTGCCTATGGTGAGCAGACCGACTACTTTGACGATGCCAACTGTATTGGCTGGACTCGCCAAGGTATGGACGATGGTCAGCCAATCGCTGTCCTTATCAGTAATGACCAAGCAACAAGCAAATCCATGCTTGTCGGTCCAGAATGGGCTGGCAGAGAATTCAGTGACTATCTAGGCAACAGCTCTCAAATCGTGACGATTGACGAAGAAGGCTGGGGAGAATTTCCAGTGGAGGAAAAGTCAGTCAGTGTCTGGAGTGTCAGATAAGTCACAGAAAACATATGGAAAAAGAAAAATAAGACCAAATTGGTCTTATTTTTTTCGTTCTTTCTTGAAATGTAGTAAGCCAAAGGAAGCCAAAAGGCTAATGACTGCTGCTCCCAAGAATGATGAATTTGTACTTCCTGTATTTGGTAATGTGTGTTTCGACACTCGAGATAGAACCGGACTAGTCTCAGAGTTTTCAACCCTTGCAGGACTCTTCTGAGCAGAAGTTTCTGTTCCCAAAGGTGTTTGAGTGTGCGTTTTTGGCTTGTAAACATAAGTGCGAACGCCATTAGCATCTGATACAGAAACGAATCCATACTCCTCAATAGTCTTAGCATCAAGCAAACCAAATTCCGCTGCTGCTAAAGGTCTTCCTTCTACATCTACAAAGCGAGTGATTTCGATAGATGGCTTGTCCTCAACCGGAGCATCTTTCGGTACTTCATGGACACTAGCACGATAGACATGGGTGCGAATGCCGTCCTCATCACTGCTGGATTGGAAGTCATAACCTGCGATAGTCTTAGACACCACCAAACCACGTTCTGGATCTGATAGTTCTTGACCTGATTCATCGACAAAACGAGTCATTTCCATGACTGGACGCTCTTCGCTTGGAGCATCTGACGGTACTTCATGCACGCTGGCGCGATAGACATGAGTGCGAACACCATCTTCGTCGGTGCTGGACTGGAAGTCATAGCCAACGATACTCTTAGACGCCACCAAACCTTGCTCTGGGTCTGATAATTCTTGACCTGATTCATCGACAAAGCGGGTCATTTCTAAAACTGGTTTCTCTTCTCGTGGAGCTTCTGACGGTACTTCATGCACGCTGGCACGATAGACATGAGTACGAATGCCATCCTCCTCAGTACTAGACTGGAAATCATAGCCAGCAATACTCTTAGATGCCACCAAACCTTGCTCAGGAGATGATAATTCTTGACCTGATTCATCGACAAAGCGGGTCATTTCCATGACTGGCTTGTCTTCACTTGGAGAGTCTGACGGTACTTCATGCACACTTGCGCGATAGACATGCGTGCGAATACTGTCCTCGTCACTGCTGGACTGATAGTCATAGCCAGCGATACTCTTAGAAGCTACTAAACCTCGCTCTGGGTCTGATAACTCTTGACCTGATTCATCTACAAAACGAGTCATTTCCAAGATGGGCTTGTCTTCGCTTGGTGCATCATTTGGAAGCTGGAACTGGCTGAGTTCATACTTATAGACGATTTCTTTGGTTCTTCCCGCTTCATACTCTCCCGATTCATCATCATAGTATGCTAGCCGAGATTTATAAGTATAGAGCTTGTTATTATAGGAAATAAGAGGTTTAGGGCTGACTGTGTATCTGGTCATACCCGGTTGTTCATCAGTAATAGGGTTGGCAATAGCATTGCCATGCTCGTCTTGATACCGGACAAGAACCTTGCCCGGTTCCGTATCACTCGCATAAACCTTCTTAACATCCGAAACTTTAAAGACGAAGCCATCAGCTTTGACAGATCTAAAAGCTGTATCTATGAACTTTTGGTCAATTTTTAAGCCAAGTGTTGTCTTCCCTCCCTTGTAAAGAGTTGATTCAACAATTTTAAGTCCACCATCAGGCGTCTCAATTAACCCATGTACACCCTCAATTTGAATCGTATAGTCCCGATCGATATAGTAGCGAGTCTTATCACCAGGTTTCATCAGATACAGTTTGTAGTGGAAGGTTTTAATATTGTTTTCACCAAACCAAGGCTCCGTTACTGTCGGATTATTCCCCAGCCAGTCGATATACACTAGGTCGTTATATTTTTCTAATCCCATCCCTTTTTGTAGTTTAAAAATTCTACCAATTTGAGACTCATTGAAACGATAATTTTGTTGTCTCCATGATTCAATAGGATCTCTATAACCAAACCCTAAGGAATCCGTATCTCGTGTATCAAACACTCCATTCTTTATATCCCTATTATGGAAACGCGTGGAAAAAAATTCGAGCTCCTTTTGATTAATCACAATTCTCTGAAAGTACGGATTTATAGGTCCTTTTTCAGAGAATTCCCTTTCAATAGGATACGCTTCAACTCGGACCATATCAGGATTTTTAGAATATATCTGTCTTATCTCTTTCATAGATAATATTCTACGATCTGACGAAGGCAGATATTTTCTAGAAAAAGCCTCTTCATAGGTTTTCCAACCATCCCAGTCTCCACGCCAGTTTCGTGGATGATACGCGTTTCTCAAAAACACTCTTTTTGGAATAGATTCATCAACTGTCAAATCCAATTCTGAGCGCGGAATAATAGCTTTTGGTATCTTCGCTACTTCTTCAGGTGTTGGATTTGGATTAAATATAGCCTCCCACTTATTCAAAAAGAAGAGGGCCGTATCATTTTGGATAAGTGTTGCCACTCGAGAACCTACATCCCTAAAATCCTCATCTCTAACTAGATTTAAATTTTCTACTTGTTTTAAATCAATGTATTTAAAGACACCATCCATCTTGCGAATAGCATAAGCACGATCATACTTTTTAGCTTCTTCTTCTATTTGCTCCTTTGACTGCATCTCAGGCATAACGGAAGTTAAGGTTGCAGCCTTAGTTATTTCAGAGCTATTTTCCTTAGTATGATAGTCATAAAACTCTTGAGCTAATTGTTTGATTTCAGGCGTGACTTGGGCTGCGCCCTTCTCTCCTTCTTCTGAGATGGTCAGACCGGAAGCTTCCTCTGCTGGTGTATTTTTGATTGTCCCATCATTTGGCAGTTCTTGATTGACAGGAGGAGTCGCTTGGTTATTTTGGACTTGATTCCCCTCTGTTTCACTACTTACCTCCTCAGCCTGCACAGTCACTGCCATTGTCCCAGCAAGCAGTAAAGACAGAGGAATTGGGACTAATTTCATTCCCAGTTCTACTTTTTTCCCTAAATTCTTTTTCATATTATTCTCCTTTTAATCTCCTATTTTTGAAATTTTAAAAACTTTTTCCCATAGATTGACTAGTAATTCTTTGTTATAACGATAGGCAAGTTCTTTGGATCTTGCCGAAAATCCCCTCCATTCTTTTTCTCCAAATTGGCTAAATTGCTCCAGATAGGCAATATATTGATTAGCATCATTTTGCGGTATCAGCCAGCCATTCTTTCCATGCTTAATATAAGCTCGATTGGCATAACGCACATCCAGACCTATCAGAGGCAAGCCATTGACCAGAGCCTCATAGAGCGATGTCGCAAAGGCTTCCGATACGGAAGTGCTAATATAGGCATCATAAGCTTGATAAGGTATTTGAGACTGATAGCCCTTAAAACAAACCATGCCTTCCAAATCATTGAGCTGGACTACATCTTTTAGCATGGACATGTCTGGACCATCTCCATAGATATCTAATCTAAATTGCTCATACCCTTTAAATTTCAGCAAAGCCATGATTTTCAGCAATAACAGAACATTTTTCTCCTCAGACAAACGACTGACAGTCACCAAGCGAATTTCCTTTGGATCAAAGACTCTCTTTCTTGGATACTGGACCACTTGATCTGCGTAGGTTGTTGGAATAAAGAGGGCCTGATCCCTCATCTTTTGAGGCAGATAAGCCTCTTGGCCTTCCCCAACCAAAATCAAAGAGTCTAACACATCCTGATCCAGCCAGCCCATCACCTTTTTATTTAACTCTTGTCCGAGGGCAATCATATGATCCTGATGAAGGACGCGCGCTACATGAAAATCTTGTCCACGTCTCAAGAGAATATTTTCTGGGATATCCAGACGTTCCATCATCAGCCAGTCTTCTGGTTCAAGCTCCTCCTCAGCAAACTCCTGCAGGCTCCTACCAGCTAATTCTAAGCCCAGAAAACGGACTTTACTCCTATCAATTCCCAAGGCTTCATAACTGTCCAACACAATCTGCCTAGAAGAGGCATTAGCATATATATCTGTATCCGCTTCAGAAACCCACAATTCATAAGGAACTTTCATTTCTTCAAAAAGTTCAAATCGATTGCGGAGGGCAATGTCAATCCCAAACGCCCTAGAACGGATACAAGAATCCACACAAACTACTTTCATTTTCTCCCTTTTAACCTAAAGTAATTCTATATACGAACATAACATATTTTTAAGAATTATACCAATAATTTGAGCAATGATTTTAGACAAAATTACCCTTTTTGTTCAACCAAGCCACTCCTTAGATAAGCATCCACCATGCGCTCTGTCGCGACAACTGAATCAATATGGGTACGTTCATAAGAGTGGCTGGATTCGATGCCGGCACCTAGCAGAGCATGCTTGACTTCTGCTCCTGCGCTCATAGCAGCAGAGGCATCTGATCCGTAAAATGGATAGATGTCCAGTTTATAAGGAATGTCCTGCTCCTTAACCAAATTTACCAAATGCTGGCGGAAGCCATAGTGATAAGGTCCTGATGCATCCTTGACACAGATTGAAACCGTGTATTCATCTGTCTGCTGGTCGTCACCCATAGCGCCCATATCAACAGCCAGATACTCTACCGCTTGCTCCGGCAGGCTGGAATTAGCCCCATGACCAACCTCTTCAAAGACACTGAAAGCAAAATGAGTCGTCACTGGTAGCTGAATATTTTCCTCTTTATAAACGCGCAAAAGATTGAGGAAAATAGCTGCGCTGACCTTGTCATCCAGAAAGCGAGACTTGATAAAACCTGACTCGGTAATTGTGGTACGAGGATCAAAGGAAATAAAATCCCCGACTTCGATCCCTAAATCCCGCGTTTCTTTCTCACTCGTCACCTTTTCATCCAAACGGACTTCCATATTGTCCTGAGTTCGCTCAACCGTCCCAGCATCCTTATAGACATGGCAGGAAGTCTGGTGAACTAAGATAGTCCCGCTGATAGTCTTGCCACTGCTGGCCACATGGACTAGACAGTTTTCTCCTTCAATCATGTTCCAAGGGAAACCGCCAATCCGATCCAGCTTGAGACGACCGTCAGACTTAATAGCCCGAACAATAGCCCCCAGTGTATCCACATGGGCAGTCACAACCCGATGCTGGGCATCATTTTCACCCTTAACTACAACATGAACGCCGCCTTTATTGGTCCGAACAGGCTCATAGCCCAATCCTTCCAGCGTGCGTACCAAATAGTCTGCCACCTCAGTCGTAAAGCCTGTTGGGGAAGGGATAGCCGTTAATTCCTGTAAATATTGAATAGTTTGATTCATGAATGTCTCCTCATCGTTTTTCTTTATTATAGCACAAAGAAAGCCTGAGCAAATAGATTTTCAGCAGGCTTTTAAGGATTAAATGCAATAAAAACTCCTCAATTACTATCGCTGTACTTCTACACTTCTTCATAGAAAAGCTAAAAAGGCACAAAGACAAGAAAAAATCATCTCAGCTAGCTGAGATGATTTGTCTGGCTAATATTAATTAGCTTTTTTGAAACGATAGACAAGAGCTGATAAAAGAATCAGTGCAAATCCTGCTGCTATCGCAAAGATAGATGTTTCACTGCCAGTTTTCGGCAAAACTTTTTTGCCAGTTGCTGATCCACGAACATCTTTTCCATCTTTATCTGTCGAATTACCTGGGGTTCCATTTTTCGAACCGCCTGGTTTATCACCAGATGATGACGGTGGTGGTGTCGAATCTGAAGAAGATGGTGGTGGTGTTGGTCCTTGTGGACGTCTAGCTTCAAATGTCCATGTGCCTGTAAATTTGACATCTGAGCCTGCAATAGTTTTACTATCCGCGTCATATTTAAGGAATTTCCAAGTACCTCCAGTTACTTCAATAGAATCCTTAGCTGGCTGAACCGCTTGAACTGCAGTACCATCTGTGTATTCATTGGCATCGGTCGGCAGCAATTCTGTTACCTCTGCAGGTAAGGCGCGATTCGGATCTTCGCTTACAAATTCATAAGTCACCTTGTATTTCGGTGCAGGAGTGAAATTCCATTTACCGGTAAATTTAAGGTCCTTATCCGCAACAGTCTGTGCATTCGTTTCTGCATAGCCTTCGAAAGTCCATGTGCCTTCAGTAATTGTAACACTTGTTTTAGCAGGCTGCTTAGCGTCTACATTAGTACCACTAGTGTAGCGATTAGTATCTGCTGGAAGCAAATCAGTTACTTCTTTTGGCAGGTTTGGATAGGCTGGATTAGAGCTGAGAAACTCATAGCTGACACCATAGTCTTTATAACTGTTGGTGAATGTTGGATTGTTGTCTGTAACAGCAGCTTCCAATTTAGCATTGTTTGCGGTCACTGTGACAGTCACAGTATGTTCTGTACTGTCATAAGTCACTCCAGCTTCACTTCCAGCTACTTCTTTCAGCTTATAGGTATAAGTCCCTTCTTTATCATAGTTGATTTCAGAAAACTTAATATTACCATTGGCGTCATTTGTTGCTTGAAGTTCCACGTTATTTCCGCCAACTTCAGTCAGCTTGAAAGTGTACTTACCAGCTTCAAGTGCTTTACCATCCAGAACTTTTTTAGCGTTAATTGCTGCAGTCGCTGGCTCTAACTTGTATGTATTGGTGAAAGCATCACGGTCATAGGCAACAGTTGCTGTCTTAACGCCGTTGTTGTCTGTTACAGTAACAGTAACATTGATGTCTGAATTGGCATCGTTTGTCACACCCGGCAGATTGCTCGCTCGCTCACGAATGACATAGTTAAAGGTTCCCTCATTTTTGAAACGAAGTTTCTTAAAGGTTACGGCACCGTCTTTGTTTGTTACCGTTTGAACAACTTTGTCGTTGTCATCCTTATTGATCAAATCAAAAGTAAATTCACCATCTGCCAAATTGCGGCCAGTCAATTCCTTTTTGACTTTGAAGATAACTTCATCCGAACGGGTACCTTCCCCGACACCGTCAAGAGTTGTCAAAGGTGCAAATGGACGTGATACTAAATCTGGCATCTTTTGTCCATTAGCCGTAACGGTTACATCGTTAAAGGCTTTTTTGGTCACCTTATCAACTGGCTCTGTCAAACGTGTCCGATAGATAACATAAATACCTCTTCCACTCAAATCCCCAGCATTAACTGTGAAATGATTGGAGTCTGTAATTGAAACGACATCGCTTGGGTTAAAGGATTTACGTGTGCCAGAAGCACCTTCCCACTCAGTAAAGTAGTAACCTTTAATACCTGTATCTTCATCTAGCTCTTGGCCTTCTGGAATAGTGTCCTCAATGACAACTTGACCAAGATTTTGGACATCACGATTGACACGGATACGCCAGTTGACGTAGTTAGGATCCTTAGAATCCTGAACACCCCACTTGGAATACCCCTGAGGTTCTTCATCAACCTTGATACGCTTCAGCCTATAGGTTCTAGCACCTGGGAAATTAACTTCTTGCTCTTGGTCATAAGGCATATTATCAGCCCAAACCACTGTGAAAGAAGATTGAATACGCTTGGTATCTGGCATTTTCGCAAAATACTCAGCATTTGTGACAGTAATGGTCGCTGTATTGGTAACAGGATCTGTCACCAACTTGGCAACAACAGTGCCATCCGGTGCGCTTATATTTTCCTCCAAAGTTCGCTCAATTTTGAACTGTGATGGAACACGATAAACCATGGTATCACCATTATTTAATACTTTGCTATCTGCAAATGTATAGGTCGGAGCAATGTAAAATTTACCTTCACCGTAGCCTGTATCCTTTAAAGGATTAGTATTAATAGTGACATCTGTAGTTAGCTGATAATCACTTTCACCTAACTCTGCAGCAGAAACCCTAGGACTTGAGCTTAACAAGGGAAGAAAGGTTGATACCAAAAGCAGCAAAGTCATCAGAGCATGAGACACTTTATGATAAGTTTGTTTCACCTTGAATGCGGTCCTCCTTCTTTTTATATTTTATTTTTGACAAATGCTGGCAGGCACACCATCACCTGTCTACCCCCTCATTTTCAGCCGATTCTAAATCATGATTTATTACCAAACTAAAAATGATAGCACTCGTATATGATAAGCAAATATGACATATACATATCAATTATAACATAAAAATTATAATTTACGCCCTGTAAACTATTATTTTTATTAGCATTTTTCTATTCTTTGTCTACTTTCATTACAAAAAAGTTACAAATTGTTTTTTAATCTAACTCGGATGGGTTATTATTGATATATTAGAAATAAATAGCAGAAAAAATACCTAGACTTTTTACAGTCTAGATATTTTTAAAGGTATTTCTGAAAAACATTTTACCGCTTACTTATTAAAGATTGACTGTCTAAAGTCATCTGTCTCACGAATATAAGCATTGTAAATCTTCTTCTTGAGCAGATTGACCCAGCTAGCATCAACACGACTGGTAGCATTGGCAATGTTGCGTACATCCTCTGCTACTGCTTCGTCCATCAGCTTCTGCATCTCTGCATAAGAGCGAATGGTTACTTTCTTAGTACTGTTTGGGTTTCTGAGCTCGTACTCAATGGTGATTGGCTTGAGCTTGGTCAGCTGATCAATCCGCTCTTTATACATAGCTTTCTTGAAGGCTACCCAGGAGTCATATTCACCCTTGAATACATTTTCCAAGACTTTCTGGTCAGTTACGAGACCAACATCTCTTCCGGACCATCCATCCCACGTTTTCTTACCTTCATCAAAGGCTTCCTTAGAGTACTTACCAGAAACATAAGGGATAAATCCTTCATGGTAACCCTTGGCTGCCAGCAACTCGTAGGCTGTGCGGCGGAACATGACGTCACCCGGAGCTCCATTTGGATTGCTCAAGGCTGAGTAGATTGGTGAGAAGAGGCTAAGACTGAGGTAGCCATTTCGGCCATATTTCCCACTATCCTTATTCTCCCGACGAGTGATAACATCATTTTCAATCAGGGAGTCAAAGGTCTTCAGCTGCTTGATTTCCTCAGCAGTAAAGCTTCGTGTCTGGTTACCGGCATGGGTTTCCTTACCATACTTATCTGTAATATAGTAATTCTCCATCTTTCTGAACCACTGAAGCTTGGCATCATCGCTCTGCTTAAGCATAGAGGTACCTTCTAGGTAATCTAGGGTGTAGATCATGTCAAACATACCATGGACATAGTGCTGAAGGTCTTCTGCATTTTGAACGCGTTCCTTGAAGTTATATGTGTGTAGGCGCGTCTTAGAGTCCTTGTCAACCTTGAAGAGGGTATTGAGAGTAATGGTAGCTTCATCTGCACTTGGAGTGGACTGCAAGAGACCGCGAGCATAAAGCTCAGCTCCCAGACCTTCGCGGCGGCCATTGCCCTCAAAGTAAATGCCTCCGTCAGAATTATGGGTCATCTCATGCGTGTAGACAGAGTTACCATAGTCTTCTAACAATTTAGCTGCATCAAAGTGGGTTACACTTCCTGTCGCATAGGCATTGTAGCCCTTGCTTGGATACCACTTGCCAGCTGGTCCAAAGAACTCCTGCATAGCCAGTGATTTTTTGTCATTAGCTGGAGCCCAATATCTTTGACCAGTCTTGTCAACCAATGAGAATCCATCGTAAACCAGAACAGAACGGAAGAGCTTGTCCTTGCTTTCATCGCTTAGAATCTTATACCAGAAGTCATAGTGATCGCGCTGGTATTCAGCTGTTTTTCTCACTCTGTCTTCGACAAATTCAGCTAGCTCTGCATCTGTCCGAACCCTGCCATTGGCATCAAGGCGATAACGGTCATAAGCCCCCATGGAGATGGTGGACATATTTGAGATAGCATAGACACCCTTCTCAGTCATGGTCAAGAGTGGCAAGAGCATGCCCTTGTGTTCCCAGTTATCAGCAGTAATCTTGTCGTAAACGCCGACAGAATACTTGCTCTTGTCCTCGGCTGCATCCTGAAGCTGTCTCGCTTCTGCTATATCCGACTTAGCCTCAACGATGTAGGCTTTTGTATTGGTCTTGAGCCATTCATTATTGGACTTGTCCGGCAGGAAGAGCTGACGATAGCCTTCCAGATAATTAAAGAGCCCTCGTTTACCAGTCGCCTCAGAGAGCGAGGTATCATAAGCCATATAGTTGTTCTTAGCTTTAAGATTATTAAAGCCTGACTGACCTAGTGAAATGATAGTATCCAGCGTTGAAGCATTATGATTTCCAAAGAAGTCAAACTTATAGGCCGACAAATCCTTGACATTGATATTGTCATAGTTGATATTATACCAACGGTTGAGATAGGTTAGACCAAGTAAGAAGGCTTCTTTATTGTCTTTAATTTGCTGAGCTACATAGTCAGCCACGACATCACCTTCAGTATTGATGGACTTGTCCATAGCCAGAACCTTGCGTAACTCTTCTGACAGCTTAGTCTTGACTTGGTCAAAGGCTGTATCCAGATAGAGATCATCCAGAGAAGTGTCAGCATTCACGCCTAAAATAGTTCGCATAGTTGGTGAGTCAAGGACAACCTTGTTCAACTCCGGCAGCACTTGATTGAGAACCCTGCTATAGTCTGATAGGAATGCTTCTGGTGTATAAAGGAGATCTAAGCCATTTACACTGTACTCTGCAATTGCCTTATATTTGAAATCTCCCTTATAGGTCAGATCCAGGTAGTCAACCGTATTATCCTCAAAGTGCAGCATCAAGCGGTTAATTCCGATCTTGTTGCTATTGATATCAGTGATAATCTGGTCGCCCTTCATCGGAACAACATCCAGCAAGTACTCTGTATTGAGCTTGTGATTATCTGGAAGTTTATTTCCATAGGCAACGATGGTCTCCTTATTGTAGAACGGAAGGAGTTTTTCCATGTTAGCATAAGCTATCAGACGGTCTTCTCGAGCATTCTTTTCCTGAGCATAGTTGACAGAATAAAGGTTGAGATTCGTGTCTTCTAGGGTGGTCGTAATGTCTAGGTTAGTCAGCTTTTCTTCTGCCTCGTTCAGAGTCAGTGTTGAAGTGACAAACTTGTCATTTTCCAGTGTTTTATTTCCTTCAACGGCATAAGCTTCTGTGATGCGGTTGTTCTCATATCCCTGATCGCCAGAAATACTGTAAACATTTGTACCGCTGACATTGCTGATGACATTATCAATCAAGCCATTGAAGTAATTGGAACCTACTACACCACCAATCTGACCGTTCTTAGTAGAGTTTTTGATTTTTCCAGCTACATAAGAACGACTGATGCGGGCATTGTTTTCTAAACGGCCAACCAAACCACCGAAGCGTTGGTTGTTGGCTCTAGCGCCTGCTAGAATGGTCACATCTGTCCTGCTTTGGCTAATCAAGGAGTTTCCTCCCTTAAGATTGGCAACCAAACCCCCGACATTGTATTCTTTGCCCTGTTTATCATTTGACACGATAGTTCCAGTAAAGGAACTATTGGTGATTTGAGTATTGTTAGCAATAACGACCAGACCTGCCACCTGAGAAGCATTGTCTTTTACTTCTACTCTACCTTGGACTGAAACATCTGTGATTCGAGCATTTTCTGCATTGCGGGCCAGGGCGGCTGAGTCATAGGTGCCTACAATATTGACCTCTTTCAGGTCCAGATTAGAAATAGAGGAACCACTCTTGAGGTTTCCAAATAACGGCTTGACCAGATTATAAATCGCGTACTGCTTGCCATTATGACTACCAGTCAGACTGCCTGTGAAGTTCCCTTTGAGATAGACATAATCCGCAGGTGCAAGAGTAACCTCGCTAGCATCCAAATCTGCTCCCAGAACATAGTTGCCAGCCATATTTTGCTTCATAGCGTCTACCAATCCAGCAAAGCTAGTGTAGACATTTTGCTGGCTAGGGACTGCCTTACTGATATAGAAGTCATAACCAGCCTTATAGCCTATCTCAGCTTCTTGGACCAGCTCAGGCAGAGAAACGGTCACCTTATAGACATCTCTGCCATCCTTATGACTTTCCGCTATGCTGTGAACCGGCAGGAGCATTTCCTTAGATTCACTTGATTTGACTTTGACAAAGTAGGTAGACAGATCCGTAGGCATAGAGCTCATGGACACGACGCGCTTAAACTGGTCGTTTTCTTTTCTGTAAAACTCGGCCGAATCAATATCTCGGAAGGCAATCTTCTTGTATTCCAATTCAAAATTGCGGCTGTCCGTTTCAAGTTCTGTGAAGCTGCCATTATCCAGTTCATAAGTCAGCTTGGTTTTCAGGGTATAGCCTGTGTAGTAGTCTAAGTCGTCAATCTTCAGACTTCCTGCGAAATTGGTAATCGGAAGAGTGCGGACAAGCTGATCACCCTGGTACAATTCAGCAGTCGCTGAACGGAAGGACTGGGTCTGGTCTTCCAATCTATATTGAACCGTAACCGACTTGTCATCTGCATTTTCTGTCAGACTTAGAATAGAAACTGTCGGCTTAACTTTAGGCAGTCCATTTAGAGCTTCTTTGGCTGCTGTCAGGCTAGCAAAAGCTTGGTTGACCTGCACTTGCGTAGCAGTTTGATTGTTTAGAACTCCTTCTGCCTTGGCTAATTCGTCAGTATAAGCTGTCTGCTTATCTGAGTCAGCATTTTTATATTTTGGAGCAGCTTTGATAGTTGGATTTAAATCGTATTCATTTTGAAGAGCGGTTTTGACAACCTCAAGTCCGCTTAACTGTGCCTTGGCTTGATTGATTTGTTCCACCAGTTGATTGACTTCTGCTTGACTAGCATGTGATTGACTCAGAAGCGCTTGACCCGCTGTCAAAGCAGTATCATAGCTAGTTTGATGGCTCTGACTATCGTTGAAATAACGTGCCTGAGCTTTAATCTGATCCGCTTCCGCTAATAGATTATACAGTGGAATTAAATCGAATTCTTCTAAAGTTTCTACTTTTGGCGCATCGTTCGGTACCATGTGCGGTTTAGCTGTACCGACTTTAATAACTTGCGTTACTGGAGCTAGAGTTTCCTCGTTGGACAGTTCTTGACGATCAATTTCCTGACCGTTGGAGCTGTAGATACGAGTCTTGATGGTCCGCTCGCCTTGAACTCCCGGTGTTGCGATTTGACGGGCATCTCGTACAAGCTCGTCTGTCTCTTCTTCGCGAATGGTGAAGTTAATCTTCTCAACTCGCGTTTCGTCGGTGTAAGTCAGTGGATACTCTGGTAACACGTCTGCTTTCGGAGCTTCACTTGGCAACATGTTTGGCTTAGCTGTTCCGACTTTGACAACTTGCGTCACTGGAGCTAGAGTCTCTTCATTAGAAAGCTCTTGGCGGTCAATTTCTTGACCGTTAGAGCTGTAGACGCGGATCTTGATGGTCCGCTCGCCCTGAACACCCGGTGTTGCGATTTGACGGGCATCTCGAACCAACTCGTCCGTTTCTTCTTCACGAATAGAGAAGTTAATCTTCTCAACTCGCGTTTCATCCGTGTAGGTCAGAGGGTACTCTGGCAAGGCGTCTACTTTCGGAGCTTCGTTTGGAACCATATTCGGCTTAGCGGTACCAACTTTGACAACTTGCGTTACTGGAGCTAGAGTTTCCTCGTTGGACAACTCCTGGCGGTCAACTTCTTGGCCGTTGGAGCTGTAAACTCGGGTCTTGATAGTTCGCTCGCCCTCAACACCTGGAGTGGCAATTTGACGGGCATCACGAACCAATTCGTCCGTTTCTTCTTCTCGAATGCTGAAGTTGATTTTTTCTACGCGGGTTTCGTCTGTGTAAGTCAGCGGATACTCTGGCAAAACATCTGCTTTTGGTGCATCATTCGGTACCATATTTGGCTTAGCTGTACCAACCTTAACAACTTGTGTTACTGGAGCCAGAGTTTCCTCATTCGAAAGCTCTTGGCGGTCGATTTCCTGACCATTGGAGCTGTAGACACGGGTCTTAATCGTCCGTTCGCCCTGGACACCTGGGGTTGCAATTTGACGGGCATCGCGAACCAGCTCATCCGTATATTGCTCTTCAATATTGAAGGTTATTTTCTCTACGCGGGTTTCATCTGTATAAGTCAACGGGTACTCTGGAAGAGTGTCTGCTTTCGGTGCATCGTTTGGTACCATGGTTGGCTTAGCCGTGCCGATCTTGACAATTTGCGTTACCGGAGTTAGCGTTTCCTCGTTAGACAGCTCTTGACGATCGATTTCTTGACCGTTGGAGCTGTAGATGCGAGTCTTGATTGTTCGCTCACCTTGCACACCTGGGGTTGCGATTTGACGGGCGTCCTGTGGCAATTCATCGGTGTATTGTTCCTCGATGTTTAAGGCTATTTTCTCAACACGAGTTTCGTCGGTATAAGTCAGTGGATGCTCTGGCAAGGCGTCTACTTTTGGTGCATCATTCGGTACCATATTTGGCTTAGCGGTACCAACTTTGATGACTTGCGTCACTGGAGCTAGAGTTTCCTCATTGGACAACTCTTGGCGGTCAATTTCTTGACCATTGGAACTGTAGACACGAGTCTTAATAGTGCGCTCTCCTTGGACACCTGGAGTTGCAATTTGACGGGCGTCCTGTGGCAACTCATCAGTATATTGTTCCAAAATATTGAAGGCTACTTTTTCAACACGGGTTTCGTCCGTGTAGGTCAGTGGATACTCTGGCAAAGCCTCTGCTTTTGGTGCATCGTTCGGTATCATATGCGGCTTAGCTGTTCCGACTTTGACGACTTGCATTACTGGAGCGAGAGTTTCCTCATTTGAAAGTTCTTGACGGTCAACTTCTTGACCGTTGGAACTGTAGACACGGGTCTTAATCGTCCGCTCGCCTTGGACACCCGGAGTCGCAATTTGGCGAGTACCTTGGGCTAGCTCGTCCGTTTCTTCTTCACGAATGGTGAAGTTAACCTTTTCAACACGCGTTTCATCGGCATAAGTCAACTGGTACTCTGGCAAAGCGTCTGCTTTTGGCGCATCGTTCGGTACCATGTGAGACTTAGCTGTACCAACTTTGACAACTTGCGTTACTGGCGCTAGAGTTTCCTCATTTGAAAGTTCTTGGCGGTCAACTTCTTGACCGTTGGAGCTGTAGATACGGGTCTTGATAGTTCGCTCGCCCTCAACTCCTGGAATCACTATTTGACGGGTGCCTTGAATTAGCTCGTCAGTCTCTTCTTCACGAATAGTATAGTTGATTTTCTCTACACGCGTTTCGTCCGTGTAAGTTAGCGGGTATTCTGATAGCTCTTCTACCTTTGGTGCGTCAGCCGGAATCAGACTTGACTTACTTGTACCGACCTTAATAATTTGAGTGACTGCTGCAAGAATTTCTTCATCCGATAAAACTTGGCGATCAACCTCTTGGCCATTCGAGGTATAGATACGAGTGGTAATCGCCCGCTCGCCCTCAACTCCTGGTGTGACAATCTGGCGACTGCCTTCTGGAATCTCATCAGTATACTGTTCTTCGACGGAAAAATCTATCTTTTCTCTTCTTGTTTCATCTGTCGCAGTCAGTTCTAATTCTGGGGCTTGATGCACGGGTGCTTCATCTGGTGAGGTACCATAAGTGGTTAGTTCCGGAACTTCTTGTACTGGAGCGGTGTCTGGTGCAGTGCCATACGTTGTCAAGTCTGGGACTTCTTGAACCGGTGCAGTATCCGGTGCGGTGCCATAAGTCTTCAATTCTGGAACTTCTTGCACGGGTGCTTCATCTGGTGAGGTACCATAAGTTGTTAGCTCTGGGACTTCTTGAACCGGTGCTGTATCTAGCGTTGTGCCATAAGTCGTCAATTCTGGAACTTCTTGCACGGGTGCTTCATCTGGTGAGGTACCATAAGTTGTTAGCTCTGGAACTTCTTGCACTGGCGCTGTATCGGGCGTCGTTCCATAGGTCGTCAATTCGGGAACTTCATTTACGGGTGCGGTATCTGGTGCAGTGCCATAGCTGGTAAGCTCTGGGACTTCTTGCACTGGTGCTTCTTTTGGTACAGATTTGACTGCAGCAGTTCCAACCAACACAATTTCCGAAACTGGCTCTGCAGTTACCTGGTCTGAAACGACTTCGCTTTTTACAATCTCTTTACCTACAATATAATTGCGTGTGACGACAGTACGTGTACCAGCGACACCTGCACGAATGACCTGAGATTGCCCCTCTGCGAGTTTATTTGAATATTGGTATTCTGTTTGATAAGGCAGGACTTGGGTCTGGCTGCTTTCTTGGCTCTTGAATTCCAGTTCTGGTACTTCAGTGACTGGAGAAAGCCGAGCGAATTCGCGCTCTTTGGCAGCAATAATCTCTTTTTCTTGCTCAGTTAGTTTCTCTGTTTCAGTAGATGCTGGCTTGTTGGCAGTACTCAGATTCCCAGAAAGACTAGCAGATTTACCTGCCTGCTGATCGACTTCGACAGCTGACAAGTCCTTTTGTGCCGTAGGAAGCTGATGACTTCCTGCTGCGTTCTCCTTGCCTTGTTCACCGCTTTTTAGATAGCCGACATACTCAAAACCAGCAATCTCTAAAGGTTCAGGTAGCTTATCTCCTACTGTCAAATTTAGCCTTTGATTGTAGGCGGCTAATTCAATATTGGTCACTGCAAATACAGAAGGAGCTAGGAGAATAGAGCCTAGACCTGTCACCAGTAAGATAGAAGACAGGTATCGCTTACCATTTCTACCTCGTGCAATTACTAAGACTGCTAAGGTCAACCCAGCAGCTGCAAATGTTGCTTCCCACAGACTTGAGTAGCCTGTCTTTGGCAAACTTTTTGCCGAAAGCCCCTGGGTCTTTGGACGGTAAACCAGGTAATAAGCATCAGAGTTTTCTTCCACAAACTTTGGAAGCTCCTTAACAACTGCATTCTTCTCAGCTTCAGTCAGTTCAGACTCTACTACGTAGTGATACTGAACTGGAACGGTTTTGCCGGCTGAGACTTCTGCAGCCTCAACAGTGCTTATATTTCCCCCTATGGCGGTACTCAAAAAGAAGCTTCCGATAGTGGCGGAAACCAATCCTACTGATAACTTTCTAAAAGAATAACGCTGGAGCGTATCGCCAGTGATTCTTTTTTCCATAATAATTCCCTTTTCTCCATATAATAATCTCTTAAAATTTTACAGAATTTCCTACAAAAATTCAATGCTTTTGCTTAAAAATATATCTTTGAAAGCTGAAATCTTTTGATTTCTGAACAACCTGAAAATAGTGTTCATTTTTAACTAAAAAAACAAATCTTCGGTTAGAAAATTTGCTTTTTAATCTATGTTTTAATTTGTTAATCAAGAGCTTAAATTCAACTCAAAGAGGCCGTACTCATGCTTGTCCCCTTGCAATTCTGCTGCATAGTGGCGCGTGACGGTTTTTTGATGAATCAAAGCTCCAATAGCTGAGGCTTGTCGCTTCTGTGCTTCTTTAAAAATCGGATAGACCAAGGCAGAGCCCAACCCCAAGAATTGCTCATCTACTCCTAGATACATAATCGTATAACGTTTGGGAAAACGCTTGGTCCAAAAAAGCTTGGCTAGGTTAAGAGGAGTCAGCTTTTGATAAACCAAAGAGCCATAGTCCGGCATGGCAATCAGAAAACCAGCTAGCTTGTCCTCCTTATAGGCCAACTTAACCATAGAAAAATCAAGAATATGCTGGTATTTCTGAAAAATCAGACTGAACTGCTGACTAGAAATTGACCGATAAATCGGAAAATCTTGATAGAGCCGATTGAGGAGCTCAAAAACCAGCAGCGAAGCTTCTTCCCACTCCTGCTTCTTTGGAGAGCAAATGGTAAAACCCGCTTCTTCAAAAGACTTAAAGCGATGAGCTAGCTTGTCCTGATGAGTTTGATTGCTAACCTTGGGATAAAAATTTGATAGATAGCGCTCCTTGAGCTCAAAACCTGCAGCCCGCCACAGCTGAGGATAATAGGCTAGATTATGAGGCTCCCCTGTAAAAGGAAGCTCCTCTGTTCCAGTCAGCTGCATTCGATAACCCAGCCAAAAACTTGCCTGTACCGGACCGATAATCCTGCTAGCTCCGAGACTGCGAGCAAAACCTGCTAAATGCTCGATAAAAGCAGATGCAATCTGTTGATCATTGATCGACTCGAAAAATCCTAAGTAAGCAGCCTCATCTTCTGAATAAAAGGTCAGAAGTCCGCGAATACAAGGCTGACTCTCCTCATAGCCGATAAAGGCATAGGTTACTATGTCAGAACTCAACGGGTGACTGCCCTCAATCAAAGCCAGTTCTTCCTCTTCAGACTGCATGAGGTGGTCTGGCTGGTAAATCCGCTTGGGCAGAGCTAGAAAATCATCCAGCTCTGTCGTATTGGGTTTGACTGGTTTAATTTGCAGCATGGTCTTCCTCCTTGATCAGTCGAATCTTGCCAGTAAGGCCATCCATCTCAATCCAGTCGCCATTTTGCAATTGACTGCAGGCTCCTCTGATATTGACAATGGAAGGAATACCCAACTCGCGGGAAATAATGGCCGTGTGCGAGAGCAAAGACCCCTGCTCGGCAATGACACCCTTGGCTTGGGTCAGAAGATAAACCCAGCCCGGATCGGTCATCTTGGTCACGATAATTCGGTCCTGAGCAGACTCAATCTCCTGCACATCTTCTACGACCAAAACCTGAGCCTTAACGAAACCAGGCGAGCAGCCAATCCCTTGTAAGGCGTGATTAGCCGTATTATGACTGCTGGTACGGTTTTGCAGTTTCAGGTATTTCTCAAAGACCTGTCCAGCAAAAACATATCGACTAAATGTTGGCAGTTCTTTATCAGCCTCCAACTTCTCTCGACGCTCGGCTATTAAGTCGCTAACATCTCTGGGCTTTCTGGTCAGCTCAAACAATTCTTCCTTTGTCAGGTAAAAAACTTCGTCAGGCGTAGCCAGCAGCCCTTGCTCAGCTAATTGCTGGCCCAATGTTCTGAAAATCTGCCGCATCATGCCATAGATTCGTGTTCGGTTTAAGCGAGAGTTTTCCCGATATTTAACACCAGTCATGGCTCGCTTGCGAAGAAAATTCACCCACCAGCCTGATTTTTGCTCCTCTTCTTCAAGTTTCTGAGGAGCCAACTTCTTCTCCTCTTGCTGGCACATATGCAGCAGGAGCTTGAGCAGACGCTCTGGGTGCGTTCGGAAGGTTGGTGTTTCTAACTTCAACTCTTCCGGAGCCCGGTCGCCAAATTCATGGATAAAATGGACTATTTCTTTGACCAAAGGGTGCTGGCGACTTAGAAAGACTGCTGGACTTTCACTTGCCATGGCCTGTCTAATCTCTGCATTTTCTTCTGCTTTCAGCTGAGCTGTTAAAGCCTGCAGAGCCAAGGCTGGCTGCATACTTTCAATCTGCTCAATTCCTGCAATCTCAGCCTGAACAGCTCCGCCACGACGCGACTTCTTCAGGAGTCCAGTATAGACAAAAGCATAGAGGTCATTGACCAGCGTAATGTCCCAGTGAGCCAGAATATCCTCTTTTAGCTTGCTGACCAAGGCAATCAAGGTCTCTGCATCTGCGTCGGGAGAAAAGCTCGCTTCGTATTCGCGCTGAATCTGGGCAAACTGTTCTTCCAATTGCTGCATTTGCTTGGGTGCCGTCCAAAACTCTCGAATAATGCGAAGCATGATTTGCAGGCGTTTGGAAGCAGACAGGTGCACCGGCATCTGAGGTACCTCTGTCTCTCGAACACCCAGCATATCCTGCCAGATAGGAATGATTTTCTTCGAAAAAGGCAAAAGCTGCAAGAGCTGATACCAGCTCTGAATCTGGTAATAAACCCGACTGTTGACCGGTTGTAGCATATTTTGAAATGTGGATTCATAAGCTGCCAATTCAGGGGCATTCTTGCCAACCAATCGCTGGGCCAGACTGCGGAAAATGCTGGCATAAGCCTCTTGAATAAAGCTAATAGTCAGAGGACTGGAAACGCCCGGATAGCTCTCGACAATGTTGCTGTTATCCAGAATAATCCGCTGTCCCTCTGGCAAGGTGGTAATAGGTCGTGCCTGCAAGAGATAGAGCTGACCATTTGCGAAGGTGAACTCCATATCCATGTAAGGTCCGAAAAGCTGACTTACTTGACCAGCCATGGCCTGTAAGTCCTCAAGTAGTTTCTGCGATAAGTCTGGCGAGTCCTCCGTCTGCTCTGTATAAAAGAGCTGGTCCTTGGGATGGAGGGTCACCATTGTCGTAGGAATCTTATCCTCAACAACCTTATTGCCCAAGCCCCGACCGATGACAATGATGTGCTCGTTCAGAATGCCCTTGGGATTAGCTGTGAAGTAAATCCCAGACAAGTCTCCCTCCTGCATGATCTGAACAAGGCAAATCATCTGTGCCTGCTTCAAGGATAATCCCTGCTCAAATAGATAACTAAGAGCCGACTCCTGATAAAGAGAGAGCAAGGTCGCTTGGATGGCTTCTTTAAGCCCCTCTAGCTTCACATTGAGCTGGCTCTCAAACTGACCGGCAAAGGATGAAGCCTTCCCATCCTCAATGGTAGCAGATGAGCGGACTGCGAAGCGACAGTCTTTCTGAGAAAACTCCTGATGAATCCAGTTTTCTGCTGCCGTCAGATTTTCTTGACCAAACTGCTCTCTGGCCCAGTCCTGGAGCTGCTGACTGAGTTGGGACAAGTCCAGCTCTCCAGACCGATAGGCTGCTTCCATCCGCTCCAAGTCAGCAGAGCTGGCAGATTTTTGAAAAAAGTCAAAAGCAAACACTGCAAAGTCAGGAACCGGCAAACCAGCAGCCTGCATTTTCAGCAAATGATAGACCTTGCCTCCGACCTGGTCAAGCCCTGTCTGCTTGATTCTTTTCATCAAAGTACCCCCATCAAGAGATAAACAGCAACGGACAGAACCATGGTCGTCTCCGTGATATAAGTATAACGTTCCACCCGCTCCCGTATATTAAAGCAAGTCGGATCCTTGATAAACTGCTCAAACTGGACAGTCATCCAAATGACATTCAGCACCAAGACTACCACTCCGACATGGGAAATATTCCAGAGAAGGGCGAAATTGGTCAAGATATCCAGCAGAGTCACCACCTCGATAAACCGAGTGGCTTTTTTGTAGCCAAAAAGCATAGAATAAGTCACATACTCTGTCTCGTCTTTTGGCGCCCGAATCTTGCGGCAGACTTCCCAGATCAGACTTGGGAAATACATGGTAAAGGCCAGCAAAACGGTCGGCAAAGACAAGAGAGGCAGATTATACTTATAGCAGACGAAGGAGATAGTATAGAGATTCAAAATCATCATGACTGGATTATGGGTCACTAGAGCCAGTGGTAGAGAATTTTGAATCTTGTCACGCTTGAAGAACCAGAAGGACATGAGGGTTCCGTAGATATAGAGAAAAAGGAACCAGCCGATATTGTTCATAAAGAGGATATTGAGAAATACAGACACCGCTACGATAAAGCTGAGGGCAATAGCCAAGTCCTTCTTTTTAACCCGACCAGATGGCAGAGCCCGATGAGGAAAGAGCCGTCTGTCGGTCTCGTAGTCTTTGAAATCATCTGCGATCCGCAGAATCATCAGAAAGACAAAAATAGTAAAAATCCCAATCAACTCCTGATGGTCAAAGTGAAAGGTAGTCACTCCGTCATTGAGCAAGAGGACAAAATAAATCTCAAAAAACATAATGGCAGCCACAAAAAAGCGCGGCAGCAAAGGAAACATTTCCTTGTAATAAACGGCTAATCGTTTAAACATAGCTTTTCTCCAATCTTTTCACCCATTTGAATCTGGGTTTCTATTCCGAGGTCTGAGTAAGTCAGGATATCCTGATCCAAGCGAATCGTGCCTGCTGGATAGAGGACAAGAATGGTTGAGCCACCCAGACCAAAGCAGCCCTTCTCCTGTCCTCTGACCAAATGGTCCTGACTGTGATTGTATATTCTTCCGACCAAGAGAGCCCCTACTTCCATCTGCAGGACAGGTCCTAGGTCGGTATCTAAAAGACAGTATTCTCTTTTATTTTCCTTGTAAATAAAGCGCCGCTTTTGGGCTACCTGCCTGACCGTATGCAAGCGGCCCTTAATTTTTCGACTTTGGGTAATTCTGCCGGATTCAGCCGCCAAATAGCGGTGCAGGTCTTCCACTCCTAAACGATAGACCAGCGCTGTTCCGCCAGTGAACAGCTGAGCTAAGTCATCATCCAGCAGTAAGTCAGGTAGCCTGTATGTTTGCCCCTTAATCAGCAGCTGCAAGTCCTGACTGATGGTAAAAGCCTCTAGTTTGGCATCTGCCACTGCCAGTACTTGACTGTCAGGACAGATTGGACGCAAATCAGGCTTGATTTTCCGCTGAAAAAAAGCGGCAAAGCTAGAATAAGGGCCATCCTCATAGTCAGCCAGATTCAGCTGATAATTTTCCACAAAAGCTGCTATTTTCTTGCGAGAAAAAGGAGTGTAGTCTTTCAAAGTCAGAAGATAAGACAGGCTAGGTCGGGTCAAGATAGGCAATAGGAAGCGACCCCAAGCAGTACCATAAAGCTTGTCTAACAGACCCGCCTTGTATTCTGTCGGTTCCACTACCTGTCCAGTCCTTCTCTGATAGACCTTAACCATGCGGGAGACCCCCCAGACCAATCAGACTTGCAACAGCCAGAATCGCAAAGACCAGATAGGCCAGCTTATTGGGCTTGGGAATACGGCAGTTGTAGACAAATAGAAAGGTCAGCAAAAGAGACAAGCCCAGCCACGCCCAAGCAAAGAAACCAGGCGCTAGCCATTGACATACCAGATAGGTCAGAGGTAAAAAGAGGGCGCTGTAAGTCACGGGCAAGCCGATAAAATAAGCGCCCGATCCTTCATCATGCTTGGCCAAACGGTTAAAATGAGCCAAGCGCGTAACTGCAGCCAAGACATAGAGGACAGCCAAGATGATATTGGCCGCTCCCAAGGGCAGCTGGGTCATGAGGAGCACCGCCGGAAGAGCCGCAAAGCTAATCATGTCGCAGAGCGAATCAATCTCAATGCCGAAGCGCTTCTGGCTTTCAGTCCGCTTCATCCGCCGCGCCACCACACCATCAAAGAGGTCACAGATACCGCTAACGATAAAAGCCATCATGGCTAGTCGTAGCTGGGACTGAATGATGGCATAGACTGCCAACAGTGCAAAAGTGGCGCCCATATAGGTTAGGATAACAGATTTGTCGTATTCACCGATAAACAAAGGTTCATTTTTCTTCATGAATTCTTATTTCTCCTCTTCTTCCATCTAAAGTTACTAGCATGCCAGTTTCTAGCAGTTGCGTTGCATTCTTGGCGCAGACCAAAGCTGGAATTCCGCATTCCCGAGCGACGATGGAGGCATGGCAGAGAACCCCGCCGTACTCTGTCACAAGACCGCCCAGAATACCGAAAACATAGCTCCAACCCGTATCTGTATAGCGAGTGACAAGAATTTCTCCCGGTTCAATCGTCTCAATATCCGCCAAATCCAAGAGGACTCGAACCCGACCTGTCACCTGACCACTGCTGGCTGGCATTCCTGTCAGCAGGACCTGACTCTCATGGACCACCTCTTCTAGGCTCATATCTTTGTCGGTCAAATCACCTACTGGCTCAAAATTTCGATAGGCCTGGCAATAATGCTGATTATCAGCCGCTTCTTCTTGGAGCTTGTCAGCAGTCTTTTGCCCTTCCATAAAGGAAATCAGACTTTCTTTCTTAATGTAAAAAATATCTTGTTCACTTTTCAGAAAGCCTCGCTTTTCATAGGCTCGGCCGAGTTTGAGGCTAATCTGACGAATGAGGTGGTAATAACGTGTGGAAATATCCTTGAACTCCTCTCGCCACCAGAGCAAGTTCCGAAGGTCTTGACTGATTTTTTCTATCTTTTTCTGCTTGGCTCGAGATAGATGAGCCAGATCCAGCTCAGACTCTGAGACAGGACTGAGCGAAGCTTTGGCCGCCTGGTAGTAAGCTGAATCAACAACCAATTGCTGGACTGCTATCATAACCTGATGAGCATCTTCTTCGTAACTAGCTACTCGCAAGTCCAGCTCCCGAGCCGAGTGATAGCCAAAATCCTTTTGGAAATCCTGAATCTTGATGAAATCTGCTCGCTCAGGATATTGTGCAGCCAGTTCCTGCAATTCCTTCACCGATAGCTTCAACCAATCGTCTGTCAGTTTCTCCTCTGCCAAAACAAGATCCGCAGCTTCCAGCATTCTAGCTAAAGGCTTAGTATGCGAAACATTTCCCAACTTAGCTATCAGTTGGAAAAATTCATCGACCGTCAGCCATTTGAGCAGACTGGTCTTTTTCATAGACAGCTGGACCGTATTGATGTAGGCCTGCCAGAAATAAGTTCCCTCACTGTCTAAATAAGCCTGATTTAGCACTAACTGCCAAAGACTCTCGACCTGATGCAGCAGGCTTTGGTCGTTCAGTTCTTGGATTTCTTGATTCAGGCGGGTAAATTGCTGGCGCAACTCTTGCAGCTTGTCTGGCGCCTGATGCAGAAATGTCTTAGTTACTTTTTGCGTTTTCAAGGCTACCCGCAGGAAATTCAAGAGCAAGGATGGACTTAATTTGCTGGTGAAACCTTGACCTTGGTAGTCTTTATTAACTCCCAGCTCATCATCAAAGTCTCGCTCAATATAGCCTGGAATCTGCTCCATACCTTGCTTGACTACGCCTAAGTTCCAGAAAGGCCGAGCATAATGGAGACGCATCAGTGGAGGCATCACACCTTCAGGCTCTAGGCCAATTGCCAGCAAAAAGCTAGAAAGGGCCTCTTGCCAAGAATGGCGGTAAAGGCTCCACATCAGGTTGGGACAGGGCTGAGCCGCCACCCCTCCATCCCGAAAATTCGCCGTCGTCCAGCGACCACTGTCGATTTTAGTTGGTACTGTCGTGATGGGCCGAGCCTGCAGCAGATAGACTTGCTCTTGGACAGCACACCACTCAATATCCATCGGCCGACCAAAATACGCCACAATCTGCAAAACTTGCTCGTGCAGCTTCTGCAAGACTGCAAGAGGCATTTCAACTTTTTCAAACTGAAGCCAGTCTGGCTTGTACCAAGGAAGAGTCAGCTGCACAGGATTAACTTGACCGCTAACCAAGCTCTCAGCCGAGCCTTTTACGTACTCAAGGAGCATAGACTGATCCTGATTGGTCGCCACGTCTAGGGAAAAGCAGACACCGCTGAAGTCAGGCTCTATCTGCTCCTGAATCAGCACAGCCATAGCAAAATCCTGCTCGGCCAAGCCTTGTCGTTGCCAATAGGCTAGCGCCTCTGGGTTGAAAAGAGAAAGCAGACAAGAACGAATGCCCTGCTCAATTTCTGACAGTGTCCGGCAGTCGCCAATCGAGTCATATTGACCGGCAAATGACATGGCCTGTCCGTCTTCTAAAAGAGCACTGCTTCGAACGATATAAGCTTGATTTTCCTGACAAAATGCTGCTAACTGCTGTAGCCAAGATGGCTCCAAGGGATAATGCTGCAAACGCTCAGCAATTCCCTCCTTGCCCAAATGAATTAACTCTTTAAGTCCCTGTTTTGAATATTCTGGCAGAGCCGCTCTTAGCCAAGCCATTACTTGGTCCGCAGGTAAAATCAAACCCTTAGGAACCGAAAGCCCCAGCTGACGGAGGTTGATTAACTGATTGATTTTCCCGCCATAGACGGCCGAAGGCTCTTTTTCCAGCCATAGTTCTTTCATCAAAAACTCCCATCTCACATACGATTTTTTCTAAGCTTAGCCCAGTAGAGCAGGCGATTGACTCCTAGATGCGTGCCCGCCCCTAGAATAAGTATGCCTAGCATCTGCTGCCAAGACAGAGGGATATAGAAAAGCAAGAAAATAATACAGCCAATCAAGGAATCAATCTGGTCTATCCAGATAAAGGTCCATTTCCAGCCATTCTCCGCCGTCTTGCCCTCTCTTATTTCCAACCGGCGCTTGATAAAGCTATTGGGCAGCTCAAACAAAACATAAGCCAGCCCCAAAAGAGCCCCAAGCACCAGATTAAACAGCACGGTATTTTCGTAGAAGGCATAAACCAAGTGCAGCATCTCTAGGCTAGGAATACTCTTCAAGAGCAAGCCCCAGAGAATCTGCGCCAAAGCTCCCCATACAATCATCCCTAGGAAACCTTTCCAGGTCTTATTAGCCCCAAAAAGCCTCTTTCCATCCTTTAAAATCAGCCCAGCATCCATTGGTCGATAAGCCGCCTCTAGCAGTGAAGACTTGCAAAAGATCATATTCAGAATCCCAGCCAGAATGACCGGCATCAGGGTGATATATAAAGCAAGAATCGAACGCATACTTATTTCCTATTCTTTTTATGAAAATCAGTTTGAAAAGATTAAGAGACTTCTCAAACTTTTATGACTTCATTATATCATAAGTCTCTAAAGCCCTTACACAACAAATTGTCAACAACTGTCACATCTGATTGTTGTACAAAAATTCGTTATTCTAAAATATTGCTTCCCGTCGCATCTGTAACTGCCTGATTTTTTAAGAAATACTAATAATTAGTAACAACTAAACAAGATTGTAGATAATATGTCAATCAATCTTCCTTTTATTATAAAAGGCTTTTAAAAAATTGTAAAGAAGTGCTCTTTATGATTCAAAGTAAAAAACCAGCCTTTCCAGCTGGTTTGTCAGTTTATTCTCTGTCATCATAGCCGTTTGGATGACTGGAATGCCATTTCCAAGCAGTTTCGATAATGGTTTCGATATTGTCAAATTTCGGCTGCCAACCCAGAACATTTCTTGCTTTCTCAGAGGAAGCAATCAGCGTATCCGGATCGCCTGGGCGCCGCTCTGCTATTTCCAAAGGAATAGGATGTCCGGTCACCTTTCGGGCCGCTTCTACAATCTGCAGGTTGGAAAAACCAGTCGAAGAACCAAGGTTAAAGGCATCTGAAGGATGTCCGGCTCGCAGGTGCTCGACAGCCAAAATATGGGCGTCAGCCAAGTCGAAAGGATGGACATAATCGCGGACATTGGTCCCGTCCGGAGTATCGTAATCATCACCAAAAACGGCAATCTTCTCACGTTTGCCCTGAGCCACCTGAAGCACAATGGGCAGGAGATGGGTTTCAGGTCCGTGGTCCTCGCCGATTGAGCCGTCGGGCTTGGCACCGGCTACATTGAAATAACGCAGGGCTACAAACTTGATGCCGTAGGCCTGGTCTGCCCAGCGAATAATGGTCTCGATCATAAGCTTGCTCTCACCATAAGGATTAATCGGCTTTTGCGGAGTTGTTTCCAGAATCGGAACTTCCTCAGGAATGCCATAAGTCGCCGCAGTCGAAGAAAAGACAATGTTCTTAACGCCGCATTCCTGCATGACCTCCAAAAGTGAAACCATACCGGCTGTGTTATTGTCAAAATACTTGAGCGGATCTAACATGGACTCTGCGACCAGTGAAAAGGCAGCAAAGTGAATGACTGCATCGATAGATGGATGTTTGGCAAAAACGCCACGCATAAAGTCCTTATCCGCCAAATCCCCCTCATAAAAGACTGCTTTCGGATGGATGGCTGCCCGATGGCCAGTCACCAAATTATCAATGACGACTACTTCTTCCTTTCCTGCTGCTACCAGACGGTCTACCATGTGCGAGCCGATATAGCCAGCACCACCTAATACTAAAATTGCCATAAAACTTCCTTTCCCTGTTACGCTAGATTCATTATAACACATTTCCTAGGGCTGGATGCCGACGGATTGGACGAAGCGCATGAAAGCCTCTTGCCCTTCCTCTGTTCGCTTGTAAACTCCCGCGTCTTCCAGTACTCGACCGAAAATTTGTCCAACCGATGCCTGAACTACTCCTTCCACCGTCTCAGCGGAAACATTCGGATGCTGGTTTTTGAGTTGATTGGCCCACTCCTGATGATAGGCAGCGACCTGACAGTCTTCTCCCAGCAAGAAAAGTTCCACCTGCTTGAGTTCTTCCTTGAGTCGAGGCGGCAGAATAGCTAGTCCCATCACCTCAATCAGACCGATATTTTCTTTCTTAATATGCTGCACATCCCTATGAGGATGGTAAATGCCGTCTGGGTGTTCAGGCGACGTTTGATTGTCCCGCAAGACCAAGTCTAGCTCAAAAGATCCATCTTTTCTGCGGGCAATCGGTGTGATGGTATGATGCAGCTCACCCTCAGACTCTGCCAACACCTGCACACTTGGGTCAGAATAAGTCCGCCAAATTTTCAAGATCTTGTCAGCCAACTCAATCAACTGTTCCTTCTTCTCAGACCTCAGACGAATGACGGACATAGGCCACTTGACAAAACCTGCCTCTACCTCATCAAATCCGCTAAAGGTAAAGCTGCAATCCAGCTCTGCTATTTCCATAGGGAAGGTGTGACGTCCGCCCTGATAGTGGTCGTGAGTCAGGATAGAGCCGCCGACAATAGGCAGGTCGGCGTTAGAACCTGCGAAATAGCCTGGAAAGGTCTCAACGATGTTCAGCAGGCGCTCAAAGGTCAGCCGGCTGATGGACATAGGAAGGTGCTGGCTGTGCAGAAAGATGCAATGCTCATTAAAGTAGGCATAGGGCGAATACTGGAAGCCCCACTCCTGTCCAGCCAAGTCAAAGCGAATAATCCGATGATTGGCGCGAGCTGGGTGGTCCAAGCGCCCTTGGTAACCTTCATTTTCCATGCAAAGCTGGCAGGCTGGATAATGGCTGGTCTTTGCCTTTTTAGCTGCCGCAATTTCCTTGGGATCCTTTTCTGGCTTAGAGAGATTGATGGTGATTTCCAAATCTCCATATTCAGTCGGTGCTTTGAAAGCAATGTTTTTAGCAATGGCCTTGACCTTGATATAGTCATTCTTTTGACTAAGCTGGTAAAAATCAGCTACAGCTTGCTCAGGATTGGAGGCATAAGTCGTCCAGAAGTCCCGATTGAGCTGGCTAGGGGCAGGTGTGATTAAGTTCATGAGCTCAGCTCCCAGTATATCCTGCTCAGCCAGAGTATCGCCAATCTTCCCATTCTTTACAGCCACAGCTACCAAGTAATCCTTAAGGTCAATTAGATTCTCAGCCTCAGTCTCCTCCTCCGCCACTGTCTCTCCAACCAGAGCCATGACACGATTTCTCAGATAGATGGTGTCCATTTCCTCAAAAGCGCTATTGTCAATCACTGCTGATACGAAAGCATCCAGTAACTTCTTGGACATAGTTCTTCCTTTCTCTTGCTAGTAAAGAGAGTGGGACAGAAATCGGTAATTCGTTAGAATTCGATTTCGTCGTCCCACCTCCGCACAGTTGATTAGGGCTGTAAAAGCTGATGAAATCAGCGTAATAGAGCCCACTCAACCACTGCGTCTTGCTCGACAATCCAAAGACAATTGAGAGGCTAGGACTTTTGTCCCAGACCCAAGTTCCTTTTCTCTGATTTAGTCCAGCACTCGGCTTCCACCAGCTACTTCTGCGATATAAAAACTAGGGGCATAGCCAACGACTTCTTGATACTTGCGGCCGACATTTTCTTTGAAAGATTCCACCGCATCCTTAGCAACTAAAGCAATGGCGCAGCCACCGAAGCCAGCTCCGGTCATACGAGCCCCCAGAACACCTTCTTGCTCCCAGGCTGTGTGAACCAAGGTGTCCAGCTCTAGACCAGTCACCTCATAGTCATGCTCCAATGAAACGTGGGAAGCATTCATGAGACGACCAAATTTGTCAAGATCGCCTGCCTGCAAAGCTGCCCGCGCTTGCAAAGTGCGTTGATTTTCTAAAACAGCATGGCGAGCCCGTTTGAGACGATTTTCGTCCTCTATCAGATAGCTATACTCATCAAAGGCCCACTCGTCCAACTCACCCAAGGTAGCGATAGACAGCTTGCGATTGAGCTCTTCAACAGCTTTTTCGCACTCCACCCGACGCTCATTGTATTTAGAGTCAGCTAACTCACGACGCTTGTTGGTATTCATAATCACTACGACATTATCCTTAAGATCAAGCGGTACCAAATCATACTCAAGAGTATTTGTATCTAAGTAAATAGCCCGCTGGTCAGCGCCCATTCCGATAGCAAACTGGTCCATAATGCCAGAATTAACCCCGATAAACTCATTTTCAGTTAATTTACCGATTTTCACTAGGTCCAAACGTTCCAACTGCAAAGCAAAGAGTTTCTCAGCAATGACACCCGTCAAAAGCTCTAGCGATGCAGAAGATGATAAGCCAGAACCATTTGGAATATTTCCATAAACATAGACATCCATACCTCGGTCAATTGTATGGCCTGCCTCCTGCAGAAAATGCAGAACTCCTTTCGGATAGTTGGTCCAGTTATGCTCAGGCTCAAAGTGCAGGTTTTCCAGCGACACTTCAATAATCCCTTTTTCTTCAAAATTCCCTGAGAAGAATCTCAAGAGCTGATCGTCCCGCTTGCGAGCCGCTCCATAAGTTCCTAGAGAAATCGCAGCAGGAAAAACATGGCCGCCGTTATAGTCCGTATGCTCACCAATCAGATTGATCCGACCGGGTGAAAAGAAAGTGTGGTCCGCTTCTACTCCAAAAACCTTGGCAAAATCTGCGCGGACTTGCTCCGCTGAAATTAGGTTTGACATAAGCTAAACTCCTTTAAAATGAATAATCGATATTGTAATCGTTTTCTTGGTTTTATTATAACTGTTTCCGAGTAAAACTTCAATAAATTTAGTAAAATTTTACTAATTTTATAGATAGATTTTTTGTAAAAATCCAAACAGTAATCTGTCTGGATTATTTTATAAGGAGCAATAGATTAGAAAATATTGTCTTCCGTCTCAGCATCAAAGTAATGCGCCTTGTTTAGGTCGAAGCCAAGTTTAATACTGCTTCCGGTATTCATATGATCACGTGCATCAACTTTGGCAACAAACTCACTGCCACCAACCGTACAGTAGAGGTGAGACTCCGCTCCAAGCAACTCAGAAACAGAAATCTTCGCAGTTAGAACCGACTCAGGGAAGGTTTCCAGAAAGGCTGGTTCCATGTTGATATCTTCAGGACGAATACCAAAAATCAACTTATTGCCTTCATAGCCCTTCTCCCGCAACCTCTTAAGATTGCCCTCTGGGACTTGGAGACTGAAGTCTCTGTTTGGTCCGACAAGACGGCCATCTTCCAGTGTCACTTCAAAGAAGTTCATAGCTGGGCTGCCAATGAAGCCGGCCACAAACTTATTTGCCGGATGTTTATAGACTTCCTGCGGCGTACCAATCTGCTCCACTCGACCAATCGTACCAGTTCCAGCAGGATTCTTGGTCGCTGACATGATAACGATCCGATCCGCCAAGGTCATAGCTTCAGTCTGGTCGTGGGTAACGTAAATAGTTGTTGCCCCGATACGGCGGTGAATCTTAGCAATCTCCGCCCGCATAGAAACACGCAGCTTCGCATCCAAGTTAGACAGAGGCTCATCCATAAGGAAAACCTTTGCATCCCGAACAATAGCGCGTCCCATTGCTACCCGCTGACGCTGACCGCCAGACAAATCAGCTGGTTTGCGTTGCAAGAATTCCTTCAAGCCTAGGATTTCTGCTGCTTCATTGACCCGTTTTTCAATATCTTCCTTGCTGTACTTGCGCAGCTTGAGACCAAAAGCCATGTTGTCGTAGACAGTCATGTGAGGATAAAGGGCATAGTTCTGGAAGACCATGGCGATGTCGCGGTCTTTGGGCGCTACATCATTGACCACCGTACCGTCAATAGAGGCAGTTCCTTCTGTGATGTCCTCCAAACCCGCAATCATACGCAGCGTAGTTGATTTTCCGCAACCGGACGGACCGACAAAGACGATAAATTCCTTGTCCTTGATATCTAAATTGAAGTCTTCCACTGAGTAGTGGTCGCTGTTGGGATATTTTTTATAGATGTTTTTCAGATTTAATTCTACCATTATTCTTCTCTTTTCTTATCTCTATTCAAAAGTGATAGCTTGGCCATTTTCACTCGCGCTATATGTCAATTCTTTGAGGTTGATAACTACTTGAGCAGTGACTGACTTATCTGCATTGCTACGGACAATCCGGAGGCTATTTTCATCCAATAGATTCACTTCAATAATGCCATCTAGGTCAAAGGCAGCAGACTGGTTGCGGTAACTGAAAAGCTTGAGCAAGGCTTGCACAACTGGACGCTTGACTTCTTCAGCAATCTCCTCATTACTGTAATAATGACGGTTGATATTGCGGCCTTCCTTAGTGTTTTCTAGCAGCTCAAGGTCATTTTTCCCAGCTAAGAAACCAACATAATAGACCTGTGGAATCCCTGGAGCAAAAGCCTGAATCAGACGGCTAATGAAGTACTTCTTGTCGTCATCGCCCAAGGCTGAGTAGTAAGTCGAGTTAATCTGGTAAATGTCCAGATTATTGTACTCAGCTGAGGAATACTTACGCTTGACATTAGCCCCAACCTTATATAGTTCATTGGTTGCAAAATCAATTTCTTCATCAGTCAAAATATCCTTAACATCAACAACCCCAATACCATCGTGGGTGTCCAGTGTTGTGAATTGCTTCATAGGACTCATTTCAAGCCACTCAACTAGACGCTCTGCTTTACCACTGTATAGAGAATAAAGAGTTACCATCGGTAGCGCAAAATCATAGACAAAGTAGCCATGCTCTGCAATCTTGAACTGGATAGAATAATGCTCATGAATTTCTGGTAAAATATCCGTCCCAAACTCAGCCGCTTGCTGCTGGACTTTTTCTAAGAGATCCCAGATTTCTGGCTCAACAAAGAAATCATTGGTATCTAACTTTTTGACTGCATAGGCAAATGCATCTAAACGAATCAGATCACAGCCATGCTCTGACAGTTGACGCAATGTTTTCTTGATGAAATCATTAGTCACCTGACTGCGAACATCTAGATCAATCTGCTCTTCACCAAAGGTGTTCCACAGATACTCGGTGCTTCCATCTGCAAAGACGATTTCCTGCTTAGGCGCCCGATCCTTACGCTTATAAATCAAGTCAACATCAGCTTGCGTTGGACGATTTTCTGGCCAAAACTTATCCCAGCTGAGAAAGAGGTCACGATACTCACTCTGATCCTTCTTTTCCTGAAAATCCTTATAATACTTGGACTGGCGTGAGATATGGTTGATCATAAAGTCAAACATGAGATAATATTTCTCGCCCAGCTTTTCTACATCCTCCCAGTCACCAAAGGCTGAATCAACCTCTTCATAGTCTACTGGAGCGAATCCCCGGTCACCAGTTGATGGGAAGAAAGGGAGCAAATGCACTCCTCCAACAGCATCGCCAAAATGCTTTTCTAAATTGTCATATAAATCTTTTAAATTCTCCCCCAGGCTGTCTGAGTAAGTAATCAGCATGGTCTTATTTTGAATAGCCATAGTCTTCTACTCTAAAATCTTGTCTTATATACTCTTTCCCGTGCGCTGAATGGAAAACGCCCTAAGCTCTGTATGAAAAAGCTGAAGCTTCTTTTTCCAATTCCCTATTTTTCCACAGGCGTTACAAATTCAATAGTTTACGGATGTGGTTGCCTTTGTATGCACTGTGAGCTTTTTACGGTCTTTGTATCTTGAGCTTACTTCACTGCCCCATTGCTCATTCCAGCAATAATGTTGCGCTGGAAGATGAGATAGACGATAGTAATGGTGATAATCCCAACAACATAAGAAGCAAAGCTCGGTCCATAATCATTAAAGTATTGACCTGTGTAGTTATATTGGAAGAGTGGCAGAGTCCACATCTTGGAGTCTTTATTGAGTACCAAGAGAGGAAGCATGAAGTCATTCCAGAACCAGAGGGCATTGATAATCATGGTTGTCGCATGCATGGGTTTCATCATAGGAAAGATAATCTTGAAATAAGTTGTAAACTTTCCAGCACCGTCAATTTCTGCTGCCTCATCCAGACTGTCTGGAATGGAAATCTTAATGTAGCCTACATAGAGAAAGAGAGTCTGTGGAACAGCGTAAGCCAGATAGAGAATAATTAATCCCCAAGTGTTGGCTAGTCCTAGCTTACTCATCATAACTGTAATAGGAATCATGATAACTTGAAAAGGAACGAAAATCCCTAAAATCAAGAGCGTATACATAATACCAAAAGCTTTTTTCTTAGACATATTACGAGCGATAGAGTAAGCAGCCATGGGAATAAAAATCATGACAACAACCAAAGATAGAACCGTGATTACAATTGAATTCCAATAGTAGCCTCCGATACCATCAGCCAAAAGGCGTTGGAAATTTTCTAAAGTCGGTTGAGTCGGAAATCCGAAAAAATTATTTACGATGTCTTTGGTAGACTTAAAGGAACTGAATATCGTTGCTAAGAGTGGAATTAAAATGATAATAGATCCCAGTGTTAGCAAGATATATTTACTAAAATTAGCTTTTCTTTCTGCATTTTTCATCGGGCTTCTCCTCTTAGATTTCAAATTTCTTAGATACTCTCAACTGGATAATAGAAATAACCGCAATCAAGAGAAACAAGATAACAGCAATGGCATTGGCATAACCAAATTGATTGCTCTTAAAAGCATAGTTGTATACCAGAAGTCCTAGAGAGGTGGTCGCATTATTCGGACCGCCGCCTGTCATGGCAAAGACTTGGTCAAATGCTGTCAAACCACCTTTTAGAGCCAAGATAAAGACCATGGAAATACTTGGTAGGAGATAAGGAAGTTCCACCTTCCAAAAAATTTGTTTGCTGCTAGCTCCATCAATTCGAGCTGCTTCTGTAATCTCAGTCGGGATAGACTGAAGACCAGCTAAGAAGATGATAATAGGCATGGCTACCCCTTGCCAAAGCAAGACGAAGATTGCTGCAAAGATTGCGCCGCCATTCGTTCCTAGAAGGCTGATTTTAAGAAATTCAATTCCTAAGGTATTCCCTATAGCTGGCAATCCGTAGTTAAAAAGTTGCTTAAAGATAAGAGCCACAGTCAATCCAGATAGGACAGCGGGGAAGAAAAACCAAGCTCGGAAGAAAGTTTTCCCCTTTATCTTCGAGTTGAGAGCTCGCGCTATCCAGATTCCCAGCATAATCTCACCAACTACCATACAGATAGTAATGATCAATGTAAATCCTATCGCGTTCATAAACTTAGGATCGCTCATGAGGAGCATAAAGTTATTGAGTCCGACAAACTTATAATTATAGGTCAAACCAGTCCAGTTTGTCAGGCTGTAGAAGGCACCTTGAAACATGGGCACATAGAAAAATACAGCCTGTAGTACAAGGGGAACTAGGACAAAGAGCCAGCCCCAATATTTCTCAATCAATTTTTTCATAGTTGATCTACTCCTACTCTACGTCTGCTTTCATCGGATTGAAGAAGGCATTTAGTGCTTTCGCCATATCCTCTTTGTTTCCAGTTGTAATATAGTTCCCGGTCAAGGTATAAAAATCACTTTCACTGGTCCAGTCTTGAGCTAGCCAAACGAGGTGTCGGTCTGTAAATGCTAGTTCAGCAAGACCGGCTAGCGGTGCATCTGACCCAGCTTCCTTGACACCTTAAATTTATCTTTGTTGTAATAGATACCATAAGCATTAGCAGTATAAGGAATATTGTAAATCTTTCCATCTATCGCATATTTATCTGCGTAATGATTCTTAACTCGCTTGAGATAATCTTTATTAGATAAATCTTCAAAGTACCCAGCTTTAGCCCATTCTTGCAATTCAATAGATTGGGGATAGATATTGACAACATCAGGAACATCTCCAGCCAGAACGCGCGTTTTGAGTACTTCCCCAGCGTTAGGGACATTCACCACTTTCACATGCACATTCGGATTTTCTTTTTCAAAGTCTTTTGCAATCTCACGAAGGGTATCAACCATTTCACCCTTCTGATTGAAATACTCAATCGTTACCTTACCATCTGTCGATTCCCCTTGGCTGCTGCAAGCTGACAGCCCCAAAAGGGACAGTCCTGTAATAGCAGCTAAGCTCATCTTTTTATACCATTTCATGGTCTAGCCTCCTTATTTTTTAATAAAATGCAACTGTCTGCTAAGATAATCTCCTTGCGGAAGATTCATAGTGATACCAGCATACATGAGTTCTGCACCTGAGTAAACTGCGCCATTTCCCTGCAGCTCATAAAGTCCTTCTTCCTCTAAGTCTTTTAGTTTCAAGGTTGTTTCCATCGTTTCCACAACTGATAAGACTCGGACATAGGTTACAATCGTTTGATCTTCATAGTTAAATTGAACCGCTGCTTCATTGGAGGCAACATCTGGATTGATTAGTCTATACTGACGCCCTAACTGGACCACTGGCCGTAATTCTTTATACAACTTCACCTGGTCAGCAATCACAGCTTTCTCTTCATCTGATAGACTAGTCAAATCAAGCTCATACCCCAGATTTCCCATCATAGCTACATGACCACGGGTTGCTAGTGGAGTAATCCGACCCATCTGATGATTAGGCACTGCCGACACATGGGAACCCATTGAAATAGTCGGATAAAGATAAGAAGACCCATATTGGATTGGCAAACGAGCTATGGCATCGGTATTGTCACTAGCCCAGACTTGAGGGAAATACCTCATCATACCAAGATCATTTCGTCCACCACCACCTGAGCAGGACTCAAATAAAATATTCTCATATTTCTCTGTCAAATATTTTACAATTTCATAAAGCCCCAAGATATACTTATGCGACTGCATTTTGGTCGCCAGATAGTTAGTGCCATTCCCAAGATTGGTAATATTACGATTCATATCCCATTTTATGTAGTCAATATCGTGCTGACTCAACAGCTGATCCAGTGTTTCTTTGATATAGGCTACCACATCTGGATTAGCATAATCCAATACGAGTTGATTGCGAGAGTAGGTATGATCTCGATCAGGCGCTTGAATAGCCCAGTCTGGATGTGCCCGATAAAGCTGACTGTCTACGGAAATCATTTCTGGCTCAACCCATAAACCAAATTGCAATCCTCTGCTATGAACTTCTGATATGAGCTCCGTCAAACTGCCGCCTAGCTTATCTTCATTGACAAACCAGTCGCCCAGAGCCCGATTGTCATCAAAACGGTTGCCAAACCAGCCATCATCGAGAACAAAGAGCTCAATACCAACTTTCTGCGCCTCATCTGCTAACTCTAGCAACTTCTCTTTTTTGAAATCAAAGTAGGTTGCTTCCCAGTTATTGATTAAAATTGGCCGCTCTCGCTTCGCAAAAGCTTTAGGAATGATATGCTCTTGAACAAAAGCTTGGCTCTCATGACTAAGACCAGTCAAACCCTGAGCCGAATAATTCAACAGAGCAACAGGACTATAGAAAATCTGCCCCGCTTCCAGTTTCCAAGCAAAGTTATCTTCATTGATACCGATACCTAGCCGAACTTCATTCAACTGATTTTGCTGAATCCAAGCTTCAAAGTTTCCGCTATAAAGGAGCTGAATTGCCCAAACTTGACCAGCCTCTTCCGTCGTTTCACTATCACAAAGGATAAGGCTCGGAGTCTGCGCGTGACCAGAAGCTCCTCGGTTGGAAGCTATTTTGAAAATTCCCTGTTCTAGCTTGTGACGACGAACTGTTTTCTCCCTAGCATAAGCTCCCTGTAAACTAATCACATCATAAGTCCCTGCTGGCAAATCTGCCATTAAGCTCAAGTTCTTATGTATGACTGCTGTCTCTCTACCTATATTTTCCAGCTTAGTAAAGGTTGCAATAGTATTACTATCTTCAAAAGCTGTGTAATAGAGAGTGAGGCGTAAGTGAGCTACTGCATCCTCTAAAATAAAGGCCAGTGTTTCTGCATCTTCTGTACTGTGAGGGCTAGGCAGTCCTGGAACTTCCAAACCACCCTTAATCAGCTGACTCTCAATAAACCTAAAATCTGTTACTTCATTATTAGCATGTTGGACTTGCAGAGAAGGTTGCCGAAAGTCTCCTAAACCATGCTGACCCAAAACCTGCCGCTGGGTATCTAAGCTAAAACTTCGCTCATTCGATCTCGGATTACCAGAAAAAGCATGATCTCGCTCAAATACTGTATTGGAAAAATGATAGGATTCGATTTTTCTGCCTAAGTGTTTAAGCAAAAGGTAGCCATCCCTTTCCTCAATGATAAGACTGGAATTTTTTGTATTGATATAGAATAGATGTTTGTCTATTTTGATAGCCATTTCTGAACCTCCATATTTACTAATATTTTACCTTATGAAATCGCTTCCTAAAATAGAATTATGTTAGGGAAATATGGTAAAATGTTAGGTAGGAGGCAAAATATGCTTGTTTTTTCAGAATACCAAACAGGAACAATTGATCTTGCACTTAGCTTCTACGGATACGAAGAGTGCACTCCTAACTACTCTTTTGGGCCAGCAATTAGAGATACCTATGTACTTCATTACGTTAACAAGGGGAAAGGTCAATTTCATTACAAAGGAAAAATTGTCGATTTAAGAGCTGGAGATCTCTTTCTGCTCAAGCCAAATGAACTTACCTTTTATCAGGCTGACAAAGAAGAACCTTGGTCTTACTACTGGCTGGGAGTGACTGGCGGTAGGGTTTATGACTACTTCAATCACTCTCAGATTGCCGAAGACTGCTACCTACTTGCTAACCAGGAACGAAAAACAGATAGGATTGGGAAAATTGTTGAGAACTTGGTTTACTTCGCCGAGCAGACCAAATCTAACCAACTAGCTCAACTCCACATTATGGGCCAACTTTATGAACTCATCTTTCACTTGGGCAGCGTTGCCTATAAGCCCCAAGCAAATACCCTATCTGCAAGCCAGCAACTCTATCTAGCCTGCAAGCAGATAATTGACACTCAATATCCCAATCCTAACCTCAGCATTCAAGATATGGCAATTAAGCTGTCCGTTCATCGCAGCTATCTAACAACCATTTTCAAGGAGGAGCACCAAAGCTCACCTAAAGAATATCTGGAATATGTCCGAATGCATCGAGCTAAACAACTCCTCAAAAGCACCCGTGAGCCTGTCCAATTTATCGCCTATTCTGTCGGTTTCTCAGACCCCCTTTACTTTTCAAAGGCTTTTAAAAAATATTTTGGCTTTTCACCCAGTTCATTTCGAGAACAAAGTTAAGTTTTACTAAACATATCTTTGTTATTTACTAATTTTTGAGTTATAATTTATGTAGACAGTAAATTAAAAAGGATCAAATCAAATGGCTACTATCAAAGATATCGCCCAGGTTGCTGGTGTTTCTCCCGCAACTGTTTCGCGGGTTTTGAACTATGACAAGTCCATGTCTGTCAGCGATGAGACGCGTAAAAAGATTTTCGATATCGCTGAACAACTCAACTACAAAAAAAGCAACAGACAGAAAAAGACTTTGCCTCAGACCCACCGCATTGCCATCGTTGAATGGTACACCGAGCTGGAAGAACTGGATGATCTTTACTACTACTCCATCCGCCTAGGCATCGAAAAGAAAGCTCAGGAACTGGGCTATGATATCGTGCGGATTTTCAACAACGACTCTCTAAGCCAGCTAGAACAGATTGACGGCATCATTGCCATCGGAAAATTCAGCAGCAAGCAAGTCAAGGAGCTGGAGCAATACAGTCCTGCCTTGGTTTTCGTGGACAGCGATACGCTCGACCAAGGCCACAGCTGTGTGACAACGGACTTTGAGCATGTCGTTACTCATGTTCTCGACCATTTTCTTGAGCAGGGCATTCGAGAAATCGGTATGATTGCTGGACGTGAAGAGACCGCAGACGGAACGACAAGTCTTGACGATCCGCGCTTGGCCTGCTTCTGCCGTTACCTTAGTGACAAAGGTCTTTATCAGCCGACTTATGTCAAGACAGGCAAGTTCTCCTCAGAGTCGGGCTACCAGCTGATGAAAGACATGATTGACGAACAAAAAGAACAGATGCCCAAAGCATTTTTCATAGCCAGCGATGCTCTGGCAATCGGTGCCCTCCGTGCTCTTCAGGAAGCGAGAATAGCTGTTCCCCAAGATGTCCAGATTATTTCCTTTAATGATACATCCATCGCCAAATACGTCTATCCGCCTCTCAGCACTGTGACAGTCTTTACAGAGGAAATGGGTAAGCAAGCTCTGCAGATGCTGGACCAGATGATTAAAACTGACGAAAGCCCCATCCCCTATATGATCAAGCTCTCTACCAAGCTGACACTAAGAGCAAGCAGCCTTTAAGCTAGAAAGACCGCCTATGAAAACCTACGAAAAAATCTTTGACATCCTCAGCCAGGCTGACGACTATGTCAACGGTGAAAAAATAGCCCAAGAATTGGGCATTTCACGAACTTCCATTTGGAAAGCCATCCAAAAACTGGAAAAAGAAGGCATCCAAATCGAATCCGTCAAGAACCGAGGCTATCGATTGACAGCGGGTGACTTACTGATTCCTGATTGGATTGAAGCGCACTCACCTGTTCAGGTCTCCTTTAATCCTGACTGCCAGTCCACTCAGATGGACGCCAAGGCTGGCATGGAGGCCGGACGCCCTGCCAACACTCTCTATCTGGCCGCTGCCCAATCTGCTGGCCGTGGCCGTTTCGGTCGTGCCTTCTTCTGCCCCAACCAGGGTGGCTTTTACATGTCTCTCCACCTCAAGCCCAACCTCCCCTTCGACCAGCTCCCCTCCTATACAATCTTGACCGCAGGAGCTATCTACAAGGCAGTAAAAAATCTAACCCTTATAGAGGTTGATATCAAGTGGGTCAATGACATTTACTATCGAAACAAGAAAATTTCCGGCATCCTGACCGAGGCTACAACTTCTATTGAGACAGGGCTCGTCACTGATGTTATCATTGGTGTTGGCTTTAATTTTTTCATTAAAGACTTTCCAGCTGAGATTAAAGAAAAAGCTGGCTCCCTCTTTGAAGAGAAACCAGCCATTAGTCGCAATGAGCTCATTGCCGAGATTTGGAAATGCTTCTACGAAAGTGACCCAGAAGAGCTCATCTATCTCAACAAGCAGCGCTCCTTGGTGCTAGGACGACAAGTGACCTTTAGCCAAAAAGGCGTGGACTACCAAGGTTTGGCCAAAGACATCTCAGACAGCGGGCAACTTTTAGTCCAGCTGACAGATGGTCAGGAAATCTGGCTCAATAGCGGCGAAGTCTCGTTGACCAGTTGGTAATCAAAAATTTCATTTCAAAAGGACTGAGTCTTATGGCTCAGTCCTGTTTTCATTATTTCGGTCCTAAATGTTTATCGATTTCATCCACAATCCGCCCCATTACATAGGAAATCTGCAGATTGCGAAGCACCAAAACAGCCCAGAAAGCAGCCATAAAATAGCGCCCCGCCATGATGGATTCATTGAAAAAATAGGTTTCTAAGGCTGTGAAAACAGCCATCACAATAAATTGTCGTCTGTTCATAGATTTATTATAACACGAAAGCTTAGAAAAATCTTTTTTTAATCCTCTTGAATGGTAATTTTTTCTGCTAAAAAGTCAAATCCCTCTGGAATCAAACTTTCCTCTTCCTTCTCTTCAACCTCTGCCTTGCTATTGCGGCTGCGAGCCGAAAAATCCGCCCGAATCTTGGTCCACTCTTCCAAGGAAATAGCCAAAATTTCTGGTGAAAATCCCGCCGCATTGCTGAGGATATTGCCAAACATGGTATTGAGGTTGTCCCGCTTCATGGTCTGCTCAGCGTTGAAATTAGACTCAAAAGCTAAGATAGCATGACTTTCATTGGCGGCCACTGGCTGCGAGCCTGCCAGCAAGGCCCTATCAGCTCCAGCCAGACTTTCGATAATCTCACCCCAAGCATTCTGCAGCTTAGTCAGATTGCTGCGAGCCAGGCTAGGATTCTCAACAGCCTCTTCTAGGATGGCATTGACCTTATTGCGGTCTGCTCGATAGCCCTTAGTTTTCTGCGGCCGAATATCCGAAGTTTTGACAGCCGCTGCAGGTTTCCCATTGCCATTAGCCAGCTGCTGTTTAAGACTATCAATCTCTTGTCTCAATCCCTTAAGTTCATCAGCTAGATTATCCGGAATCGCTGCCGCTGCAGGAAGACTGCTAGTATCTGCCAGTCGAATGGTCATCATTTCCGTATAAATCTTAGGTTGCAGGCTGTTCTTGATATCTGCTAGACTCTTGGTCGCTATATCAATCATGGCAAAGAGAGTGTCCTGCGGTGTCTTGAGATTTTCCAGAAAGAGCTCGCTGGCATGATGATTTTCCCCGCCAGTTTTGACAATAATCAAGTCGCGCAGATATTGCAGGAGGTCCGTCACAAAACGGGCCATATTTTTACCGCTGTCAAAAATCAGATTGAGATTATCCAAGGCTGCTACTGCATCATGAGCAATCAAGGCTGCTACATAGGCATCCAAGGCTCCCAAGCTGATAGAGCCAGTGATTTCTTCAGCAATGTCTGTAGTCAAACGATTTTCCTGAGTTAAGCTAAGAGCCTGGTCGAGTATAGATAGGGCATCCCGCATACCGCCCTCAGCTCGACGGGCAATAATCTGCACACCTTCTTGCTCAAAATTAATGCCTTCCTGCTCCAAAATCCACTCGATATGACCAATAATGTCCTGCGTCTTGATAGACTTAAACTCAAAACGCTGGACACGTGAAAGAATGGTCGCTGGAATCTTATGCAGCTCTGTCGTTGCTAGGATAAAAACCACATTTTCCGTTGGCTCTTCCAAGGTCTTAAGCAAGGCGTTAAAAGCCCCAGTCGAGAGCATGTGGACCTCGTCAATGATATAGACCTTGTGCTTGGCAAGACTGGGTGCATAGGTTGACTTGTCCCGAATATCACGAATCTCATCTACCCCATTATTAGAAGCTGCGTCGATTTCTATGACATCTTCAAGGCTCCCCTCAGTAATAGCCTGGCAGATATAGCAGTCATTGCAAGGCTCACCGTCCTTTTGATTCGGACAATTCATAGCCTTGGCAAAAATCTTGGCAACGCTGGTCTTCCCTGTTCCACGAGGGCCAGAAAAGAGATAAGCATGACTGATTTTCCCTTGCTCCACAGCCTGCCGCAGAGTAGTAGCCACTACCTGCTGACCCACCAGCTGACCAAAAGTCTGACTGCGGTACTTCCGATATAAAGCTTGATACATTAGGCTTTTTCTCCAAACATTTCAAAATTCCAAGTCGTTTTTTCAAGCAAAATCTGAACAAACTTTTCCAGATATTCCTGATCTACCTTATCATAATCACCCGTCAAGGCTGAGTCCAAATCTAGCACTCCCAAAAGGTGGCCATCTTTTACCATAGGCACCACAATTTCGCTCTTAGCCCGGCTATCACAAGAGATATAGTTGGCATGCTGGCTCACATCGTCTACGATAATCGTTTGCTTTTTCTCAGCAGATTCCCCACAGACACCCTTACCTAAGGCAATATGGACACAGGAAACACCACCCTGAAAAGGCCCCAGAATCAGCTCACTCCCATCAAAAAGATAGAAACCAGTAAAAACCGAATGAGGCAAAGCTTGATTGAGCAAGGCGCTAGCATTGGAAAGATTAGCCAAAGCATTGGTCTCACCCTCCAACAAGGCTTCTAGCTGAGCCAGTAAAAGTTGATAATTTGAAATTTTTTCTTTTGTGTTCATAGCTTCTATTATATCAAAAAGCCGGTCTTTCAACCAAGCTTTTCTTTAATTTTGTTATCCAAAAATTCATCAATCAGTCTATTTACAATATCGGGTTGGTCGGTATTAGAATTGTGCCCCGCCTTATCAATCCATTGAACAGACTTCCCAGTATTTCTTTCATAGGCCTTCAAATATCGTATACAAGACCCTGCACGATCTTCTTTTCCACATATAACCAATTGTGGACATTTTACTTCATAGGAAAGTTTCTTCTCCACTGCTTCTGAAAATATCTTATATCCGTATCCCGCAAGACGAGCATACCTTTCTTGATCGCCATCATAAATCATCATCATATCATACATCAGTTTTCTTCCATAGTCTGTTGTTGATACGCTTTTAGGGCCTGATTTCAAAAGAGATTTCCATGGATAGATTCTATAAATTGCCTCCATATTTTTTAAGAGCCACAATTCCATAGCTGTATAATACTTCCTTTGAAGGGATGGTGAATCAATCGTAACAAGACCTTTTAATTTCTCAGGAAAAAGTTGAGCATAAACCTGTCCTACATATCCTCCCATTGACTGACCAATTACTATTGGATTTTCTATTCTCTCTTTGATAAATATTTCATCCAGCCAAGTTGCTAAATCAAATAAAGTAAAATCGAGACGAAATGGATAAGATGAAGCATGTCCAGGTGCGTCCCAAACCAAGACTCTATATGTATCTTTAAAATATTCTATTTGTTTTTCAAATAACCTATGGTCAGCAGTTAGCCCAGGTAAAAAGATAAGAGCACTTTGGGATGATTCAACAGCATCATTTGTCCAATAATGAATTATTCCACTTGGTGTTTCATATATTTTTTCAATCAAAGTTCAACACTCGCATTCTAATTTGTTTAATCTAGTTTATCGCAATTTCACTCATTCCTTTTATTATAGTTTCTCAAGTAGGTTCACTAGAACATATATTCTGCTTACTTATCCTCCTCCAAAACCTTCACTTCTTCACCCTCCACAAGCACAGCTTGGCGATTATTGAGGGGAAGCAGATTCAGCTGGTCGCTGTATGTATCCAGAGTGGCCTGGGCACTTTCGACAAAAGGTTCTTCGCCAACATGAGGAAGAACATAAAAATCCACCTCGTTTAGTGCCCCTGTATCGTGCAGTTCTGCTGCAACTCCTTTATCGTCCATGAGCTTATTGTAATCAATGTCCTTGGCTGTGATGATAGCACCAGCAGATTCGCCCACATAAACCATGCCATCCGCAATCTGTTCTTTTATCAAGGACAGAAGCTGCTTTTTCTTTAGTTCTTGCAGAAGGTAAAAAGTATTGCCGCCAGAGACATAGAGGAGTTTGCTTTGGAAAATTTTGGCCTGAGCTGTCTCTCTATCACAAGCTGAAATATCTAAAATTTCTACTTGAAATCCCAAATCTGCAAATGTCTGCAGGGCTTCGTCAATATAACCTCTGTACTCTTCTACATTTCCAGCCGTCGGGATAAAAAGCACATGTTTGCCCAATTGCTTTTTAGATGCATATTGTTTAAATAAGCTCTTAACTTCCGCAAAATAAGAACATAAAAATAATTGTTTCATAGGATACCTCCTTATTTTTTAACAATCTTATAAAGAATCCATTGACCCTTTCTTTGACTATCGATGAGATGCAAGTCCAAGTTTATCAAATAGTTTTCCAGTTTTTCTTGCTTTGTAAAGTCTGGTTGCTAATAAGCTAATTTGCTCCATTCACATGCCAGTAAGATGATTCCATCTGGCTTAAGAATTCTCTTTAATTCCAAAAAGGCTTGAGTTAAATCTGACCAATGAAAATGAGTTTAAAATGCTGCAATCAAATCAAATTCTTTGATTGATAAATCAAGTAAAGAAAAGCAAGAATAACCAGAAAGCCAATAATTGGATAAATCATCTGTCTTCCCTCTCATATTTTCCGCCATAAAGCCTTTTAGCTTCCTCTGTATAGTTCTTGATAAAATCCGTTTTCGCCTCTGTATAGGCATCACGATTGTGCTCATATTGCTTCCATAAGGATATCTTGAGCTTTTCATAATCTTTGGCTACAGTAGGATGCTCCTGTAAATAGTCTCTAAAGTAAAGTTCATCATGATCGCCCTCATAGCGCAGATGCAAATGGAAAACCCGCTCCGCAAAACCACTCGGTGTGTAGCCTTTATTAAATGACATCCGCCCTTGGCTTTCTGACATGAGCAGATAACCATTTTGCAGCAGCAAGTCTCTCATTACCGCCATATCTGTTTCTTTAGGAATTTCCAGCAAGATATCCACTATAGGCTTGGCCCAGATGGTCTCTACCGATGTCGACCCAATATGACTAATCCGAACCAGCTGATTTGCAGGCAAAAAACTCAAGAGCTGAAGCCGCTCCTCATCATACCAGTCTTTCCACTCAGCCTGATGCTCTCTTAAAAAAATCGGAAAAAGCTGCCACAACTCCTCGAGTGATATTTCCTCTAAAGATGGACTCATAAGCACCTCCTTAGGTAATTTATACAAGCGTTTTCTCTAGTTATGATTATAGGAAAAATACACATCCTAGTCAAACCCTGCACTTATTGAACAGATATTTATTTTTGTAATATTTTTGAAAAGTTTTAGTTGTCAAACAATCTATTTTTTAGTAGAATGATGTCGGAGATATATTATTTAAAAGGAGTTCTTTATGAAAAAGTTTAGGTTTGGCACTTGGCTTGTCCTGTCAGCCGGCTCTTTGTTGTTACTTTCACAGGCTCTTCCTGCAGAAAATGCTGCTGCGAATCAGAAGAACCAGATTAAGGTCCAGCTGCTTAACCATAGCGATGAAACAGCTATCGGCACTCTGGAGTTGAATGGAGAGTATCAGCTAAAGCTTGGGAAAAAGGACAAGTACGGTCGGGCTACCGCTGCTCATGTACAAATGCAGGAACAACACAAAGCCAAAAAGAAAAAGGAAACCAAGGTCACTTACAATCCCATCGGTTGGCACAATTACAAATTTTACTACGGTAATGGAGATGATCGGGCTTGGCTCATGAATCGCGCTCACCTGATTGGCTTCACTTTCAGCGGCCTCAATAACGAAGGGAAAAACCTCGTTCCGATGACAGCTTGGCTCAACTCTGGCAGTTTCCAAGGACTGGATGACAATAACCCAGACAGCATGCTCTATTATGAACACCGCTTGGAGCGCTGGTTGGAGGAAAATCCAGATTACTGGCTGGATTACAAGGTTACTCCGATTTACACGGACAATGAGCTTCTTCCTCGCAAGATTGAGCTCCAGTATGTCGGGCTTGACGCAGAAGGCAATGTTGTCAGCATCCAGCTAGGGGGCAAGGAAACAATAGATGAAGACGGAATGTCTCATGTCCTCTTGGACAATGTCTCCCCAAATGCAGAGATTGACTACCAAACAGGCACTGCTGTCAATACTATGATTGAGTAGGGTTACAGATAAGAACACAAAAACAGACCATCATTCGTGCTTAGCATAATAATGATGATCTGTTTTTTTTATTTATTTTTACCAATACAGACAGCCGTAAACCAACAAGACTGCAATCATACTGAAAAGCGAGCCAATCAGGTAGTATTCAGCAAAGGACTGGCTTTCTGAAATCTTATTATAGCGGGCAATAGACTTAGCCGTAAAGACTAGCCCAATGGCAGTAAACTGCCCGAAAATAAGAGAAAGTCCCATAATCAAGCGCTCCAAAATCCCAATCATGGCACCAGCCCCCGCAATAGTCTCCCCACTGTCTTCTCCTGCCTGATACTTACTAAAGAAGAGTTTAAAGAGGATATTAATTGGCTTACCAGTAAGTGCGAAGAAAAAGAGAGCCTGCAGCATGAGGTAACGGTCAGTCAGCCAATTAGGAACTGGAATTTGCTGCTGCCCTAAGAGAAAATAAAGAGCAAAAATACTAATCAGATGCAAGATCTGATCCAGTATAAAGGCAAGCTTTTGAGCATGATGCCGGACAATCAATGAATTCAGTCTATACTTCAAGAAGTCAATAAGCGCATGACTGAGCCAGACCAAGGCAAAATATAGCAGATACCTAGGTAGGACTAGCCCTAATAACAACAGAGGCAAGAGAACAATTCCCAAGTGGAGAATCAAAAAATTTAACCGCTGGCTTTTAAGGTCAGCCATTTTCTGACTTTGAAGCTGAAAATCAGCTAGTACATGAGCAAGCAAAGTCAGTACAAGAATCGGATTCTGCATGAAAAATTCTGAAAATCCCATAAAATTTGTCATTGTTCAGCCTCCTTAGCTGCCTGTAGAATCATCCTCATAGCTAAACGGCGATTTCTCAGATAGATCTTCAGACCAGACGACTTCAGCCGCTTACTAAGCGCACTGGGACTAATCTGCAGCAGCTCTGCTATTTCTCCATGAGAAAAATTCTCGTCATAGATATATTCCATGAGCATCCGCTCCAGAACCTCTCTCTGACTGGTGTTCCACTTGCTCTGGATAAATGAAGTAGCTGCCAGCACCGTATTGACCGCCTGACTGAGCTCTTCATCTCCCAAGGATACAGCTATACGGCTGCTGCCGTAGTCGTTCTTCTCATGAATAACATCAATGGCCGCGCGTGCCCTCCAGTAGGCCGGACCGTCCGCACCAATACTCTGCTCTCGATTGATGTCCGTCACAATCTCCCCCAGGCCAAGTCCAAAGCGAATCGGATGAGGAAAGCCCAAGGCAATCTGATCAAGGAGCTGCATAATCTCTGGATTAGGCCGCAGCAAAGCCTGAAACTCATCTCCAGTCGTCACCGTGAAAGGCGACACCAGATAATCGTGATAATCCTGATTTAGCACTGCCATCATGTCCTGCAGGTCCTTCTGAGCCTGCTTACGATTTTTCAGCTGTTTGGATTCTATTAAATCTCCAATAAGAGCAATATAAAGCATACCAAACCTCCTTTAAGTCCATTATAAAGGAAAATTTTAAAAATGTCTATTTAAACGGCAACTTTTTATAATATCTATTGTAAAGGAAAGTCTATCTTTTCTTTTTAGGTGCTGGTAAGGCAGGATAGGCAGCTTCAATCAAATTACAGAGAAAGGCAGCATCTTCTACTTCTTTTATATAAAGCATTGGCTTTGCGCCTGGATAAGGAAACTCATAAACCGGATTTTCAAAAAAATCCAGGGCTGGCTGGACCGGCTTGATCATCAGGAGATTGTCATAAATCCCGCCAAATAAGCGACCTCGATAATAGAGCAAATATTCCCCCATCATCTTGCGAAAGCTAATTTCTTGGCCTAAGCCCTGCAGCTGCTTCAGAATAAAATCCAAATATTCTTAACTAGATGCCATCGGAACACCTCCATGAATTGATACTTTATTATACCAAAAATGAATGAAGATTTCCTGACTCAAAGATAAACACATCTCCTTCAATCCGTAGTCTGTCTATCCTCAATTAAGTAAAAAAGCTAGACCTTACAAGTCTAACTCTTTTACTTTTTATTTTTTTAGAAGTCCTTCCTTGACCAGATAATCACGCGCAACAGCTTCCGCTTTTTTGCCTTCAATGCCAACTTGATAATTCATCTGGCTCATCTGACTTTCCGTAATTTTACCAGCTAGTTTATTGAGAATACCTTCCAACTCAGGGTGTTTTTCTAGCAATTCAGCCTTCAGGAGAGGCGCCCCTTGATAAGGAGGGAAAAGATGTTTATCGTCTTCTAAAATCTGAAGTTGATAGCGCTCAATTTCAGGGTCAGTTGAGTAGACTTCCATAATCTGGATTTCACCAGATTTAATCGCATCATAGCGAAGTGCTGGCTCCATGGTTGACACATTGAGATTCAGTCCATAGACAGACTGGAGTCCCTTGTTTCCATCTTCACGGTCGTTAAATTCCAAGGTAAACCCAGCCTTGAGCTTGTCTTGGACTGCTTTAAGATCAGAGATGGTTTTAAGATTGTATTCTTTGGCGACACTCTTAGGTACAGCAATGGCATAGGTATTTTGATAAGCCATGTGATTGAGCAAGACTAGATTGTCCTGTTTTTTGATTCCATCACGTGCTGCTTCAAAAACTTCTTTAGCATCATTGCTGACCTTTGGAGCAGGCTGCAAGAGAGTTCCAGTAATCGTACCGGTAAACTCAGGATAGATATCAATATCACCTTTTTTCAGAGCTTGATAAAGGAAGTCGGTCTTCCCAAAGTTTGGTTTGACTGTCACAGTCATATCCGTATTTTCCTCGATGAGGAGTTTATACATATTCATAAGAATTTCTGGCTCTGGACCCAATTTTCCAGCAATAACCAGATGATCCTTCTCCTGTTTTGGTAGAAAACTTGGCGTATAAGAAGCGCCAAGTCCGAGTATTAAGACAGCAAAAGCTGTAAATACAGTCCGAAGCTTAGCCTTTTCCATCCATTTAAGGAGACTATTGAAAAGAATAGCCAAAACTGCGGATGAAATAGCTCCAATCAAGATCAGACTGGCATTACGACGATCAATTCCTAGAAGGATAAAAGAACCTAGTCCACCAGCTCCGACAAGGGCTGCTAGAGTTGCTGTTCCGATAATCATAACCGTTGCTGTCCGAATTCCAGAAACGATGACGGGCATAGCTAGAGGCAGTTCAAACTTTTTGAGCCGCTCCCACTTGGTCATCCCAAAGGCGATTCCAGCTTCTTCTAAACTAGGATCAATCCCATTCAAAGCCGTGACAGTATTTTCTAAAATCGGGAAAATAGCGTAAATCACCAGAGCAGTCAGTGCTGGTAGTGTACCAATCCCCATAAGGGGGATAAAGAGTCCCAGCAAGGCCATTGAAGGAATGGTTTGAAAGATTCCTGCAATTTGCAGCACCCAATTGGCTGTCTTTTTGTGACTATGAAGATAGATAGCGAGCGGAATGGTCAAGAAGATCGCCACTAATAAGGTCAGAAGAGACAGCTGGAGATGTTGCCCTAAGGCTGCCAACCATTCGCCAAAGCGCTCCTGAAAGGTAGAAAACAAATTAGCCATGTTGAACACCTCCAAATAAATCTGCTACGAAGCTGGTCGCAGGTGCAGATAAGATTTCCTCAGGTGTTGCCACTTGACGAATCTCCCCGTCCTGCAGAACAGCAATCCGATTCCCCAACTTTAAAGCCTCATCCGTGTCATGGGTCACAAAGATTGTTGTCATCCCAAACTGGTCATGGATACTCTTGGTCAAGCTCTGCAATTGCTTACGCGAGATGGCATCAAGAGCAGAAAAAGGCTCGTCCATCAGCAGGATTTTGGGTTGGGCGATAATGGCACGGACAATGCCCACCCGCTGCTGCTCACCACCAGACAGCTCACTTGGCATACGCTGAGCATAGTCTTCAGCAGGCAAGCCTACTAGCTCTAGCAATTCATCAGTCTTCTGCTCAATATCCGCCTTACTCCAACCTTTCATCTCAGGAATGAGAGCAATATTTTCCGCAACCGTTAGATTGGGAAAGAGGGCAATCGCTTGTAAGACATAGCCTGTGGAAAGGCGGAGTTCACGCTCATCATAGTCCTTGATCCTCTTATCATCCATATAGATATTACCATCTGTTGGCTCTAAGAGACGGTTGATCATCTTAATCATGGTCGTCTTACCAGATCCAGAAGGACCCACTAAAACCATGAACTCTCCATCCTCAATCCGTAAGTTGACATCTCTCAAGACATCCTTTTCTGTATAGCGTAGCGCTACATTTTTATATTCAATCATTCTTTGTCCTCATTTAAAACTTCCCTCGATTGGTCAAGTCTTCTACCTTAGGCATGACTTCTTTATTGTCCCAATGCTCTACAATCAATCCATTCTCTAAACGGAAGATGTCATACTGGGCATAAGCCACCCCATCTATCTGAGCCTGCCCATAGCTAACCACATAGTTTCCTTGTCCCAAAAGCTGGAAAACAAAGTCAAAAGCAACTCCATGCTCAGCTACATAGTCTTTATAAGCCTGACTTCCTTGGCCAATCTCGTGATTATGCTGAATCAAATCTTCTGCCACATAATCACTCCACTGCTCTAGCTCCCCATTTTGGAAAATTTCTGTCAAGAAACGACGAACGGTTTTTTTATTTGCTACTGTCTTGTCCAAATCCGTGATTTCAAAATCTCCAAAGATCTGGTCTAACTGTCCATTTTCTGGAACACGATAGTAGTCAATGACATCCCAATGCTCCACGATACGGCCATTCTCATCCGCACGGAAAGTATCAGTCGTCACCCATTGAGCTTCCCCGCCATTGAGATATTGATGAACATGGACGAAGACTAGATTGCCGTCTTCAATGGTGCGAACAATCTTCATCTCACGCTCGGGATGGCGCTCAAAGAAATTTGCAAAGAAAGCCGCAAACCCTTCTTTCCCATCTGGCACACCTGTTGAGTGTTGAATGTAGGTATCCCCTACAGACTGAGCTTGAGCCTCGGCAACGCGCCCATCTTGAATGGCATGAATGTATAAATTTTGTGCATTTTCAACTTGTTTTGACATGATTTATGCCTCTTTTTCTTTTAAATTCGCTAAGATGCGTTCCTGATAACTTTCAAACTGGCGAATTTCTTCCTCTGAGAAACCTTTATAAAAAATAGCATCCAATTTTTGACTGATACGATGGCCAACTTCTTTCTGGGACCAACCTTGCTCCGTCAACTTGACATATTTTTTTCGCTTGTCTAAACCACACTGACTAAAGGTCACCAACCCCTGTTCTTCCAACTTTTTCAGCATAGTCGTCAGCGTATTATTGGCCAGTCCTGTCGCCAGCGCAATATCTGTGGCCGTCGCACAGCCCGTTTCACTATTCCATAAAACTGTGAGAATCTTGCCCTGTTCACTCCGATAAAGGGCTTCAGGATCCTGATTCAGTAACTTTTGAAAAATCCGCCCATTCAACAAACGAATATGATAGGCTACCAAATGACTGTCTTTCATACTCCCTCCAATTTATTTCTATATCGAATCGTTTTTAAATTGTAACATCTAGAATTATATCTGTCAAGCATTTTGTTCTATTTGGAAATAATTTTAAACTGAATAAAGATTATAAACAAAAAAGCCCAGTATAAACAGGAAATCCCCTTCTTACACTGAGCTTCTTTTTTATATTAGTAATATTCACCCTGACGGTAATCCCATGAGTTAAAGGTATCAGACAGGTGCATCATGATTTTGTCGATGTCCAAGCCTTTGCGGATGACCACTGGTGCTGGTGAGATGGAACGTTGCCCACCTTGTTCTGGAATCAGTTTTCCATCCTTGTCTACCATAGAGACCATAACACCTTGCTCGTAGCGAGTTTCAATGGTCTTGTCTGGCTGGATAGAGGCTACATAGTCGTCTGCTTCAATAACCAAATCAACAGCATTTTCGATGCGCTCGCCAATTCCTTCTACCTTGCCGCGGTTTCCTTTACCAGATGGGTTAGCTGAGGATGCATAGACCATCTTGCCTTCTTCCCAAAGCTTAGCTGCCAGCTGCTCGCCCGCCTTACCAAACTTAATAACAAAACAGCTAGTGCCACGAACATCTGTCATCAGCTCTTCCCGACCGTCGCCAAAGGCCTTGAGCTTTTCAAAAGCTTCTGGCTTCCATGGGAGGATACAACCTAAGAGGATGTCTTCATCCCAATGCTTTTGATAAAAAGCTTCAATTTCCGGATTTAGCTGAGCCAAAGCACGGAGCTCATCCATACTGCCACAGAGGACAACACCTGGCTTATTACGGTTACGAGCCTTAGCTTCGAACTTACGCTCCAAGCCAGCTTTATCGCTGGTCATGATGATGTAACCCACCTTGGTCGGGCAAACGATACAGCCACCATCGCCTTTCAAGATATCATAACCTTCTTGTGAAAGCTGTCCGTTCCATTGAATGTGTTTTGTCATAAGTTTCTTCCTTTTCTATTAAATTAAGATTTATTTTACCATATATTTTTATCGGAGACAAGGTTTTTTCAGAATTTTCTCAATATAGAAAAAATAAGGTTACTGCCAATAAGATGGACGATTTTTTTCATATTCTGCAATCAAATCCTCATACTGCAGTGTAATGCCAATGTCATCTAGACCGTTGAGGAGCTTGTGCTTCCATTCTCCATCAATGTCAAAGGAGAATTCCCCCACCGGCGAAAAAATCTTCTGCTGCTCCAAATCCACCGTCACTTGATCCGTCGGCTTCAGATTAGCCAATGCTTGCCGGACTTCCAGTGGCTGGACGATAGGCAGCATACCGTTGTTAAGCTCGTTGTTGTAGTGAATATCCCCGAAAGATCCGGCAATGACTACCTTAAAGCCATAGTCAGCCAAGGCCCAGGCAGCGTGCTCCCGAGAGGAACCCGCTCCGAAATTGTCCCCTGTAATCAGAATAGTCGCCTTGCGATACTCCGGTCTGTTAAAGACGAAATCAGGATCTTCCGTGTACTGATTGTCTAGATAGCGCCATGCGTACATGAGGTACTTGCCAAAACCTTTTTTATCAATCAACTTGAGAAACTGCTTGGGCAAAATTTGGTCCGTGTCAATATTATCGTTCATGAGGGGGACTGTTGTCCCCGTGTAAATTGTAAATTTTTCCATAAACCTTCCTTACTGGACCTCCGGTAGCTGGCGGACGTCTACAAAGCGCCCGGCAATGGCTGCCGCTGCTGCCATGGCTGGACTGCAAAGATGAGTCTTAGCTCCAAATCCCTGCCGATCCTCAAAGTTCCGATTACTGGTCGAGGCACAGTGAACTCCGTCTGGCACCTTGTCTGGATTCATTCCCAGGCACATGGAACAACCAGGATCGCGCCACTCAAAGCCTGCATCCATGAAAATTTTATCCAGTCCCATCTTTTCAGCAGCCCGCTTGACCGGACGAGAGCCTGGTACGACGATAGCAGTCAGATTGGGAGCAATATGCTTGCCAGCGACAAACTTAGCTGCCAGCTGCAAATCGCTGAGTCTGGCATTGGTACAGGAGCCGATAAAGATATAACCTAGGTCAATATCTTCTGCTTTCTTACCAGGGGAGAGGTCCATGTAATTGTAGGCCCGCTCATCGTTCATATCACGGATTTCAGGGAAAGCCGATCCGAACTCTACTCCCATAGAAGGATTGGTTCCCCAAGTCACCATAGGTGCCAGCTGGGAGACATCAATCTCAATGACCTTATCATAGACAGCATCAGGATCACTGACCAGAGTCTTCCAATCGGCTACCGCCGCCTCAAAGTCCTTGGGAGCGCCCGGCCGCCCTTTAACGTAATCATAAGTCTTCTGGTCAGGGTTCATAATGCCCATCTTAGAGCCAAACTCTATGGACATATTGCAGATGGTCATACGCTCTTCCATGGTCAGATGGTCAATCGCATCACCAACATACTCGACCACATGACCGACACCTGCAGCCACACCATATCGGGCAATCAGAGCGAGGATAAAGTCCTTGGAATAGACACCTTTAGGTGGCACTCCGGTAAATTTGACCAGCATTTTCTTGGGCTTAACCTGCCAAATGGTCTGCGTGGCAAAGACGTGCTCTACTTCTGAAGTACCGATTCCAAAAGCAATAGCTCCAAAAGCTCCGTGAGTGGCCGTGTGACTGTCACCACAGACGATGAATTTGCCCGGCTGAGTCCTGCCTGTTTCGGGTCCAACCATATGGACAATCCCCTGCAGTTCCGATCCGTGAGCTGCATGCTCGATACCAAAATCCTTAACATTCTCAGAAAGTTTATCAATCTGAGCCTTGGAAATCACATCCCGGATATCATAGATATTGACCGTAGGAACATTATGGTCAAAGGTTCCAAAGGTCAAATCCGGCCGTCTAACTTTGCGCCCTGCATCTCGAAGTCCCTGAAAAGCCTGAGGACTGGTTACTTCATGAATATAATGCTGATCCACATACATAAGCTGGGGCTGGCCTTCTTCGCCTGTTATCAGATGCCTTTCCCACAGCTTATCAAAAATCGATTTTCCAGCCATACTAGCTTCTCCATATGTAATATAAAATTCCGATTTCAACTATTATTCCGCAAATCCAAGCCAACCAGAAATACCATTTTCTGGTCTTGTGATGAAAGAGGCGACCGCCTAATAAAGCACCCAAACCTCCGGCTACCAATGCTGACAGCAGCAAAGTCTTCTCTGGAATGCGGTAGTGATTTTTCTTAGCCTTACGCTTATCCCAGCCATAAAGCAGGAAAACGATAAGGTTCCAAAGCAGGCAAATACCTGTTAATATCCAATTCATAAGTTATTAATAATTGACTCCGTCATTTGAGTTGTTGTCGCCTGACCGCCCAGATCTCGCGTTAAAATCCCTTGAGCCAAAGTCTTTTCAACCGCTGCTTCAATCGCTTCTGCGGCTTCAAGCTCTGCAAAACTATCCCGCAGCATCATAGCTACAGAAACGATCATACTGATAGGATTGGCAATACCTTGCCCTGCAATATCTGGAGCAGAACCATGGATAGGCTCGTAAAGACTTGGTCCAGCTGCCGAATGACTGGCCGATGGCATAACTCCCAGCGTCCCTGACAAGACACTGGACTCGTCTGATAGAATATCCCCGAAGAGATTTTCTGTTACTACGACATCAAACTTAGCAGGATTGGTAATCATGAGCATCGCAGCGCTGTCCACCAGTTGGTGCTCCAAGGTCACATCTGGATAATCCTTGGCCACCTCATCAGCTACTCTGCGCCAGAGTTTGGATGTCGCTAGCACATTTTGCTTGTCAATACTGGTCACGCGCTTTCTGCGACCACGCGCGATATCAAAGGCCTTACGGACAATTCGTTCCACCTCTTCATAGCTGTAGTCGTTGATATCCCGCGCAGATTTATCCTCCAAAATATGCTCACCAAAGTAAATCCCACCAGTCAGCTCACGCACGACTACGAAGTCCACGCCAGCAATTCTTTCAGCCTTCAAAGGCGACAAATGCTTAAGTGCATCGAAAATCTTAACTGGACGGATATTGGCATAGAGTTCAAGCTCCTTCCGCAGAGCGAGCAAGCCTTGCTCCGGTCGAACTGGAGCATTATCATACTGAGGACTGCCGATAGCTGCTAGGAGAATAGCATCCGCCTCCTTGGCCGCTTCTAGAGTTGACTGAGGGAGAGGATGACCTTCCGCATCAATACCAGCACCCCCAAAAGCCTTCTCTGTGACATGGTAAGTAAAGCCAAACTTGTCCGCAACAGCAGCCAGCACTTGGAGACCAGCCTCCATGATTTCTGGGCCGATACCATCACCCGCCAGAGCTACAATTTCTTTTGTCATAGTCGCTTCCTTCTAATTATTTGCAGGCAGATCGCGGTAAGATACCTGATGGCCAATTTCACCAGCATTTTCCTTTTGCACAAAGGTGTTGGCATGGATATAGGCAATGGCGCTGGCCTTAAGAACATCAAAGTCAATACCAGAGGAGTTGAAAATCGTATCTGTATCCATATTTTCAACAGCTACCAAGACGCGAGCCTGAGAGTCAATACCATCCGTTACCGCTTCGATGTTATAAGATAAAAGCTGAACAGACTGGTTAAAGAATTGGTCAATGGCATTAAAGATAGCTTCAACGCTTCCTTTACCTTCTGCCACACAGCTGACCGTCTCGCCATCTCCATTAACCAACTGCACATCTGCTGTGATGGTATGGTCGTCATTGGTCGTCAACTGCAGATCATCAAAGTGGAAGCCTTCAGGATTTTCGACCGTCGTTCCGGCAATCAGCGCCCGAATATCAGCGTCTGTGACTTCATTTTTCTTATCAGCCAAGACCTTAAACTTAGCAAAGAGATCATTAATTTCAGATTCCGCAAAGTCCAGAGCCAGTTCTTTGAGTTTTTCGACAAAGGCATGGCGGCCAGACAGCTTGCCAAGCGGCAGTGAATTGCTCTTGACTCCAACCAGCTCAGGTGTGATGATTTCATAGGTCAGTGGATTCTTAAGGACTCCATCCTGATGGATACCGGACTCATGAGAGAAGGCATTGCCGCCAACGATCGCCTTGTTCTTAGGCACTGGAATACCTGAGAAGCGGGACACCAGCTCAGAAGTGTTGATGGTTTCATTAAGGACGATATCCGACTCAACCTGATAATAGTCTTGACGAATTTCTAAAGCAACTGCTACTTCTTCCAGCGCTACATTTCCTGCCCGCTCACCGATTCCATTGATAGTCCCCTGAACACGACCAGCACCGTGCTTGATAGCCGTCAAAGTATTGGCCGTTGCCATGCCAAGGTCATCATGGCAATGAACACCAAATACCACCTTATGATCAGAAGTCACATTTGCCACTAGGTAGTCGAAAATATTTGCAAACTCTTCTGGCGTGGTAAAGCCGACTGTATCTGGAATATTGATATAAGACGCACCTGCATCAACCGCTGTTTGTACCACCTGAAAAAGGAAATCCAGCTCTGTTCGTGTCGCATCCTCTGGTGAAAACTCGACTATATCAAACTTGGAGCGCGCGTAGGAGACATGCTCTTTCACAGCTTCTAAAATCTCTTCCTTGGACTTTTTCAGCTTAAACTCTCTGTGAATAGGACTGGTCGCAATGAAGACATGAATCTGTGGATACTTGGCATCCTTGAGCGCTTCATAGCAGGCATCAATATCGGATTTGACTGAACGCGCCAGACCAGTAACAGAAGCTTTTGTAATGACTTTAGCAATCTCCTGCACCGCCGCAAATGAATCTGGACTCGCAGCTGGAAAACCGGCTTCAACGACTGAAATCCCCCACTTCTCTAACTGCTTGGCAATAGCAACCTTTTCCTTGATAGAGAAATTCACTCCTGGTGTCTGCTCACCATCCCGGAGGCTGGTATCAAAAAACTCAACTTTGCGTGTCATAGACAACTCCTTTTCTAAAATACATAGACCATTTAGGAAAAACTCTTTCCCAACTTCTAGGTCATGTTCAATGACTGAGACAGTATGAGACAAATTGATTTCAGAAAAATCAAGATGTATTCTCACTCCCGTCGTTCCTTTAGAAACCATTTCTTCCTCATCAGAATTTGAGGTAAGATAGGTGAAATAAAAAACATCTCACTTGAGGAACAAGCGAGATGTTGATTTACTCCCGCTTGGTAAGCCAAACAGGACTAATGCTTTTGCACTAGCCCGAGTAACGCAACAACAAAGCAAAGTTTGAAGATTGGGTTGACTTCATGTTTGACTAACTCCTTTTTGAGATGGTTTCTTATTGTTTAGTATTTTAACACAGTATCATAAACCTGTCAAGAAAAAGTCGATATTTTCTGAAAATTTTTAATATGATTATTACTCATATAAGAACCAACCTCCATCTCGTAAAATTCTTATCGGCTGCATTCCATAAATAACTAGCTTATCAGGAACTTCATTTGAATCGTAGTTTAAAGGGATTCCTAATGTAAATTCAGTGTCTTTGTTATTATTTATTCTACCATCCAAGGTTAAAATATATCCACCTCCTTGTAGGGTGCCGTTCCCTATATCTTCGACCTTCATACTGTCCCAATCAAATTGAACACTTTCAACTTTAGAGTTTAAAGATTTAACGAATTCAGCCATCTCTTCCTCATGTTTCTTAAGGTAAGCCAGCTGCTTTTCATGTGGATCTTGATCTTTCTTTTTCTCCTCCTTGGTTCCATCTGTAAACAAATTTTTATTTTGAACTATTATAATTGCACCTAGAAATACAAGTATCAGCGATGCTACAAATAACGTACTTTTGATAGTCTTCATCTCACATCGTCCTTTCAACTACTGACATTATTATAGCATGGATGGGTTTATGGCCTCACTCTAATACTTATTATAAAAGAATCATCATAAAATATTCCCTATAAACACACTAATCATTACTTACTATATAACTTTTCTTTTTCCAATACTTTCAAATATTTAGTTTTTTTAAATTGACCAGACAGGAGCAAGAGCAAGAAACAATACCATATCACAATCGTCAAAAATAAAAGTAGGAAACTGCCAAATAGAAGATATAGCCAGGAAAAAACAGCTGAAATCAAGGCAAAGAGGAAAATGAGAGCATAAGTTTTTAGGCCATTGGATTTTTGGGTGGTAAAATAGTCTCTGGGCATCTCATAAGGCACTACTTCAACTACTGATTTCTCCCTTCTATTTTTAAATTGGTAAAGAGCTAGTAAAAGCATGAAAATGAATGAAAAAAGTAAAGGGAACAAACCTCGTACAATCAAATTCTCCGTTAATACATACAGGCCATAAGAAAAACCAGCACTTGGTAGAAAAATCATTGGAAAAGACACACTTTTCCCTACAAAAAGCTCATTTCGCTTGATATCATAAAACACAGTCCTCTTGACATTTCCTTGATCTGCTCCAAATTCGATAAAATCAGACAACTTCCTTGTAACTGCCAATGCTGACTTTGGTTCTTCATGCACCTCATCTTCAATGATCTCTAACTGACCAAAAGCGTTCACTTTCCACGAATCTTCCTGAGGCAGAGGGTGTATTTTCCCTTCAAGATGTTCTTGAATAAACTGCTGGATTTGATGGTTCTTCCACTTGCTTCCAATCAACTTCAGTGTTACTTTTTGACCGCTGCCATTTGGGGTCAATGCTTCTCCTACAATAAATAAAGGCCATTCATAACTACCGCGATAAAGGTGTCTCTTCTTACCGAAGTAAAATGTAACCGAAGAAAGAGGAAAGCGATAGCATTTAAAATTTCGGAAAACAAGCAAGTCTTGGCCATCAAGCTCTATTCTCCCCATAAAAGCAAAAGCCATCCATCCTACTGTAATTAATAAAACAACTGACCCTGAAAAATATAAAAAATTTGCCAACAAATTCTCATCTAAAAAGAGGTTTAAAAAACTTACGATAATCATTAAGCTGAAAATACTAATCAGAGCAATTCCTTTTAGTGTATATATAGCAATCGATGTTTTCTTTGTCAATTCTGCTCCCTCTCTAAAATTTCTGCAAATACTATTTGGCTCATTAAAATCCTCCAAGAGTTACATCGCCTCTGATAATTCAACTTTGAATCGAAAAGGCATATAACTTTTTTTAAAGTGAAAAAAACTTATTAAATTCTGTCTGGTTTAGAATAGCCTATTCACTCTTTTCCTACAGTTTCTGAGTATTTCACTTTCAAATTCCCCATTTTTTCTTTAGAAAAGCGCTGACTTCCCTCTTTAAACCAGATATCTAGAAAATAAGTGTAGAGAATTTGGTCAGATTTTTCTGACAACCAAGCCTGATCAATATCGTAATCCTTCAGATAGTCCAAAATCTCCTCTTTTGACACTAGACTCTTACGCGGGGCTCTCCCCCTCCAATAGAGCGATAAATTTCATCTGCTGTCCGGACATAGCCCCTTTCTTTAGATTGATTAATAAAAGCTTGAACAGTAAAATCCGAAACTTTGGAGAAAGCAATGGAAACATTTTGTTTAACGAAGCTATCCTCATATACATAGCCAATATTGAGATAAGTATCTCCTGATAACTTTTTACTATATAGAACGGCAAGCAAGCCATCGGAATTGATATATAGCTGCAAATCTTTCTTCACCTAATTCGGGATCATCATAAATGACACCTCGACCTATAATAATTAATTTTTGCATCCCTTCCTCCAAAATTACAACACTGCCCAGCGGCAACATATTTTTTTCAAACATATAAATTTCCTCCATATTTCTTCAAATATTTTTTTCCATACCATTCTTCTAGTGTTTTTTCTTCAAATTGACGATATTCTTCCGAATACTTCCGGCGATAATAGCCATATAATGAGTGTGGCAAAAGTAGTATTATAAGCATACCTATTAAAAATATATTTACTATAAATATCAAGCCTATTGACAACAACACACCTGAAACATCTGTCTTTACTTCACCAATACCCGGAAGCAAAATTTTTAGTGTCAGCCATCCAGCAACAACTAACCCGATTAAAAGTATGAATAACTGTATCACCTTCCTTTGTTTCTCAAGTGAATCATTAGTTGCACTTTTATAAAGTCGATATTTAAGAGAAGCAAGTCTTTTTTTAGTCAACCACAATTCAATTAGAATAATTAAAAGATAAAAGATAATTAAACCATATACCGTCATAAATTTCCCAAAAAAAGTAATAAAAAACAAATTTATTGATACAATCATCCACACCATATAAAGATTAGCATTCAGGATACCAATGTAGGGTATTTGGGCACAATATTTTTTATATAAATTTACTCGACAAGAAATAAGCCACAAAATCCAACATAGGAAAAACATCCAAAGAGGTAGAAAATTAATTCTCCATGTTTCCATAGGAGCATCAGAAGCCGGATGACGAACATTTGCATCGGTAAAAATAGCAATGCCAAACATAATCAGCACTCCTAAAATAGAAAATATTTTTCTTGCAACACTAAAGTATTCAGTATAAAGTGCACGGCTATTAGTATCTCTAACCATATACTCTATTAAAGCATCATGACGCAATCGACGACTTTCATAAAAATTAGCATTAAATAATGTTTTTCTCATTAATTATCATCCTCCAAAAAATCCTGAAAACATTTTCGATGCGCCCCCTACAATGTTGCTAACCGCTTTTTTCGTTGTTTTTCCAACAGCATTGGTAACTTTCGAAGCATCATCAATAAACTGCTTAGTTCCCTTTTTTATATCACTATAAAGGTGTGGATTTACCATTTGAACTACCGTATTAACCGCTCCCAAACCGAATCAACTGCCGTTCCAACCGGCCCAAACATCGACCCAATCGTTGCACCTTCCAATGGACCAATTGATTTAATTGTATCTAACGCCCCAACAGCCACTGCTTTCCCAACATGACCTGATTCAGAAAATTCTTGCATAGCACTACTAGTGTAAGTTATAGCTATGTCTGCAACAGTTAAGAAAGTGCTTGCTTTCCCTAAAAACTTTGCAGATTTTCCTAACCAAGCATTCTTAGTTAATGCTTTATATACATTTGAATTTTTAACAAATTCTGTCACCGTCTGTTTAATTGTAGTGGTTGGTAATAGAAAACCCAAGCCTTTATTAAAAGAATCTATCTTTTTACCAATTGAATTAGCAGATATGGTCCATTTCCCCAATTTTAAACTCTTATCGCCTAGTTCACTATACGACTTAATCAGCTTATATATCCCTTCTCTATTTTTCGAAGAATTAATCAATTCCACTATTGCATCATTTTTTAATATCTTTTCAACCACATTCTTAGGGTAAAGCTTATAAAGTATGATAAAACGTTGATAAAGATCACTTTTTCTAGCGTCATCTAATAGATTTTATGCTTGCTGAAGAAGAGTTTCCTCCTCTGCTTTCTTTTTAGATAATTGCTTCCCATTCTCAACACTCTTATTTGCCTCATTTTGATCTAGCGCATGCTTGACATTCTCCAGTAAATTGCTATCTAGGTGATTTGACTGATAGTCTTGAAGTGTCTTTGTTTCCTCATCTGTCAAAGACTTCCCTTCATCCACCTTATCAATCAAACCTCGGATTTTCATCTCCTCTGCCTTGACCTGACGTGCTTGCTGTACGTACTCTAAAACAGAAGCATCCACGCGTTCTGGATAGGACGCCGCATATCGCTCTATCGCTGTCAGCTCCGCTTCAGTCAGCGCTTCGCCTTTGTATACCTTATCCAGCGCTGACCAATAGTTGTTCTCCATTTCTATCTCCCTGTCTGCCCATACCTCTATTGCTATCAAAATGGGCGTTGAGATAGCAAAAGTCTCAGACCAAGATTTCTTGCGGTTACGTATTTCCCAAAATTGCGACTCTGTCAATTGGTAAAACGTTCGATTGCTAAACCAATTCAGATAAGGAAAGAAATAACCCTACAATGTCGGTAGCTTATCCAACAAAAAATATTCCTTACTATCCTCCAATAATATATACCGAAAATTTAGATGATGCGCTTGCACAGCAACCCCCTAGAATAAATATAAAAATAAACAAGTCTTGTTTGAATCAAATCTGATTATTAATTTCATCATTTCTTTCCTCCTTTAGTTTTATCTTTTGATTTTTTGATTTTCGATAGTATAAAACTAGCCAAGCAATCTAATCCTATTAGGTAGATAAAAACTCTGCCAATAAAATTTAACCAAAAGGGATGTTTGATACTTGGATTCGAATAGCTAGTATTATAAAAAACACCTAAGAATATAACAAAAACTAAGATTTCAATAGGAATACGAATTTTTGTTTTTTTCAAACTAAATCCTTTAAATAGTTCTCGAAAAGTTTCTTTCCTTTTAGGAGCCTCTTCCCAATATTCCTTGCTCTGAATTTTTAGATGCAAAAGGTATGTAACCTCTATGATTAGTTGAGAGAACGCATAGCTGAAAAGAAGAGAACCAAAAATCCCAAAGATAAGAATCAACTTTCCTGAAAGAATTCCTCCTAACATGGAGAGACCGAAAATAATAAGAAGAGAATTTCGACTATAGACGCTAGATTTCGCAAAATAGTTGCCCACTGTTCTATTTATAGAGAATCCATTTTTAAGCTGCCTTTTTAACCAAAGATAATGATAGATAAAACTTAGAACTGTTTCTACGATAAATAATGGCACAAAAATTGGTGAGTACTTTGGAAAACCTATCGTAAATTCTTTTGTTGATATCGAAGTAACTACAATTAAAAGCATCATCAACTGTAAAGAAAAGAATATACTTGCATAACATAATGCTAGAAATGCAGTTGATAAAATTTGCCTTTTGTAAACAAAGGAACCTAAAAAAGGAAGAAAAAAGGCTATAACAAGATAACATGCAATAAACACGAGTAAATTAAAAAATATATTGCTAAATGGATTAATTTTCAAATCTATATCAAAATAGTAATAAAAAGCAATAATTTCAATAGCCAATATTAGTACTCCAGTCCATGCAATAACCAGCATACTGACAGATGCTCGTGTATTAGCTAGACTTTTAAAATACAGCTTATTTGCATCTTTAATTTCTTTAAATGTATTTTCTTTCAAACCTTTATACCTTAAAAATGAACTATCTGTGTTCCCTTCGCACTTACATGATCGCTTTGTTCAATCCACGAAAATGCCGTCGATAATACTCAGTATTATTAATAAATCAATTTCTATAAAAAATATGCACTATAAATGAAGAACAAAGAATCCAATTTTATTTATCTTTATTCTCCTTTTCTTCTGCAAATATCACTTCCCCCTGCTCATACTTCCGCATGGCTAAGAGCCAACGGATAGGATTGTTTTGGAACAGAGAAATTACGACCACAGCTGGAAGAACCCCTGCTATTGGTGAAAATAATAATGAAAGATCGAACCACTCATGATTATAATAAGGAATAAGCATCCCTGGTATTCCAAACATACCTACAATTCCTACACAAAAGAGAAGAATGAAGATAATAAATATGAAAAAGAAAATTTTACCAAATGTGGCTTTCTTATCGGAAAAACCTTCCCAAATTAAACTGCTATTCACTGCAGCTTTAAATTGTTCTTCGTTTGCCAAAACTGTGGATCGAACATTTTTATACAAGGCCTTTTCCAACATATAAATACTTCCAACGAAAACTAAAAATATGGCTTATAAAATGATTGGAATCATCCTCTCGTTTAATCTAAATGGAGTAGTAAAGGAAAAAATAGCAACCCCAGTACCCCCACCAAATAACGCAAAAAGTAATATCAAAGGAATAATAGCCTTATTGGTCTTCCTAGCCCCTTCCGTATTTAACAAGACACTCTTATCAGCTGCCAAAGCCTCTTTTGTTCGCGTGTTATAGTAGACGGCTTCATCACCGCTCTGTCCAATAAAAATTATTTTTCTCATATTCAATCACCACAGTTTTAAAACATCTTTATAATCAGAAAATTCAACTTTATCATGTCTAGCTTTATCATAGCTTGTTGATAAAACATTACCAACCACTGTTCCTACCCATGCACCAAATAAGGTCTCAATAGCAATAAGTAAAAACTATTGTTTTTCCTTTTCTTCTGCAAATACTACTTTTCCCTGCTCATACTTCCGCACAGCTAAGAGCCAGCGGATAGGATTGTTTTGGAATAAGAAAAGGTACAACAATGCAGGAAAGAGACCTATCAATAATGAAAATATAATTTGTGCATCAAATTTCTCCTGCTTTATAAATGAACTTACAATATTTGGTACAGTAGCAATTCCTATGAATGTTAAAAATAGAATTACTAACTGTATTATTAGAAAAACTGTTATCTTCCCAAACGTTGCTTTTTTCTCACTAAAATTTTCCCAGAACAAATTTGAATAAACTGCTTCTTTAAAATCTTGCTTTGTTGCTCCTCGGGCTCGTTTCACTCCTTTATATAAGGCGACTTCCATCATCCATATAAATCCAAATATGATAAGGAAAAGACAAAGTATAAAAATAGGAACCATCCCACTATTGTAACGAAAGCCTGAGAAAATTGGTATAGAAACAAATCCTCCAAGTAAACCTAAAAAAGAGAATAAAGCAATTAAAGGAGCAATCCCTCTATTCGATCTCCTTGCTCCTTCTGTATTTAAGAGAGCACTCTTATCAGCTACCAGAGCCTCTCTTGTTCGCGTATTATAGTAGACAGCTCCGTCACCGCTCTGTCCTATAAAAATTATTTTTCTCATATTTTCTTATATTTTTACTACTTTCTATGAATTTCACAGTATCACTTCTTAAGGCACTTCGTTTCTAAGAAAAATATACACCCTCATCTCCTCACATACTGAATGCCTCGGAAAAGGAGAAAGGCTGTTAGAATCAGAGAAACAAGCCAGATGGTCTTCAGGAGGTAAAATTGAATTAGATAGGTAGAGATGATGGCTCCCACTACAAAGCTTGCCAGTAGAGCTACAAAGAAAAGGCCTTCTTTCAAATCTTTCGCTTTCTTGTTTCGAGCATAGTTGCCAAAAGCTACCATGGTTTTCTTGATATTCCCCGTCATAAAGGAGTTGTTGTAGACAATGCCATCCACCTCGCCAAAAGCGGTCGCAACCAGGCCCATGCAGAAAGCAAGTGGCGGCACGATATAGAGATGGGGGATATTTGCTGGCAAAAATCCAGCGATAACTGTTGTCAATATCAAAGGGAAAACACTGGACAGCCTGCGCCAAGAATGATCAAAATGATGCTGAAAAACGGTCATCAGAAAAATACCCAGCATAAAGGCCAACATAGTTGCCAATTTCACTTCAATTCCTCTTGTCTCTTGATTGATGAGCTCAACCGAAAGGAAAACGACATTTCCCGTCTGCCCTGCCACCAAGGTCCCTCCCCGCTCAATGAAGGTATAGGCGTCGATAAATCCTGCACAAAAGGTCAAGAGGCAGGCAAAAAATTTTGAACGAGAGTGAAACTCTCTTTTTACAAATTGTTTCATAAACCACCTACAAAATAAGGGAGTGACCAGACTTCGAAAATTCTAGATTTCAGTCCGTCCACTGCCCTTTGCTAGATTAGATTTCAAAAATCTTGCAGCTACTGCGATTCACCAGATTTACAAACTTTTATTTCATCAAATGACAGAGCTAGAAAGCTGTCTGTCCTAGCCTTCTCTGGCTTCCTTAAGGATTTTTTCAATCTTGGTCGTAATCAAGTCAATAGCCACCTTGTTAGAAGCTCCCTCTGGAATGATGACATCCGCATAGCGCTTGGTTGGCTCGATGAACTGATGGTACATAGGCTTAACGACACCCAAATACTGCTCAATAACACTATCCAAACTGCGACCACGCTCTTCCATGTCCCGCTTAATACGACGGATAATCCGAACATCATCATCTGTGTCCACAAAGATCTTAATATCCATCAAATCCCGCAGGCGCTGGTCCTCTAAGACCAAAATCCCCTCAACGATGAACACATCCTGAGGATCCTGACGATAGGTCTTTTTACTGCGGGTATGCTCCGTATAGTCGTAAGTAGGGATATCCACTGGCCGACCAGCCAAGAGCTCCTTGATCTGCTCAATCATCAGGTCCGTGTCAAAGGCAAAAGGATGGTCATAGTTGGTCTTCACCCGCTCCTCAAAAGTCAAATGCGTCTGATCCTTATAGTAGGAGTCATGTTCAATCATGGCAATATTTTCGTTTGGAAAATTAGCCAAAATTGCTCGAGAAACACTGGTCTTTCCGCCTCCGGAACCACCAGTTACACCAATAATAATAGGTCTATTTTGCATTATAAGCTCCATCTCTTGTTATCTTATCTATTTTACCGCAATTCATGTTATAATGAAAGAGCTAAAATAAAAAAAGTACATGCTTAAAAATAGAAAAAAGGAGGTTTTTATGCTCAAACTTGGAATCATCGGAACAGGTTCTATTTCTCATGAGTTCATCAAGGCTGCTCACTCAACAGGCGACTATCAGCTTGTTGCTGTCTACTCTCGGACTTTAACTTCTGCTGAGCGCTTTGTGCAAAACTATGGAAATACAGCCGTCTATACTGAAATGTTGGAATTTCTGTCGTCCGATATTGATGTCGTTTATATCGCCAGTCCCAACAGCCTGCATTTCAAGCATGCCAAGGTAGCCATTCTGGCTCGTAAACATGTCATTGTCGAAAAGCCTGCGGTTTCTCGTCCCAAAGAATGGCGGGAATTGGTCAAGCTGGCTGACGAGCATCAAGTCTATCTCTTTGAAGCTGCCCGCAACTATCATGAGCAGGCATTTGATACAATCAGTGATTTTCTCAAGGACAAGACCGTCTTGGGAGCCAACTTCACCTATGCCAAGTATTCTTCAAAAATGCAAGCTCTGCTTGCGGGAGAGCAGCCCAATGTTTTCTCAGCTAAGTTTTCTGGCGGCGCTTTGATGGATTTGGGTGTCTATCCTGTCTATGCGGCTATCAGACTTTTCGGCCATCCGCGCTTCGCTCGCTACAGCGCCCAGCAGCTAGCCAATACGATTGATTTAAATGGAGCCGGCTGTCTTATCTATCCAGATTTTCAAGTTCAGATTCAGGCCGGTAAAAATATAAACAGCAATCTGCCTGCAGAGATTTACACAGATCAGGGAACTCTGACTTTAGACGGGATTGAATTTATCAGCTCTGCTATTTTCCAAAATCTGGACGGTCAAGAGGAGCTGCTGCCTATCCAGCGTGCTTCCCATACCATGCTGGAGGAAGCTCAGGCTTTCGCGCGAGTGCTCAAGGGCGGACAGGATGCAGCTCATGAGAAATGGTTGGATGCGGCAGCGGCTGTTCATGAAAGCTTATTTGCCATGCGCAAGGACGCTGGCATTAGATTTGAGGTTGATGATGATTAAGGAACAATTTCCCCCGAGCTGGCAAAATCAGCTGGCTCAGCTAGGCTTTGAAAATTTGACAGCTATTCAAGAGAAGATGTTTGAGCCTATTTCTGCAGGTGATACCGTGCTGGGAATCAGTCCGACTGGTACTGGTAAAACTCTGGCCTATCTCTTTCCAAGTCTGCTTAGACTAACACCTAAAAAAGCCCAACAACTCTTGATTTTAGCTCCTAATACTGAGCTGGCCGGACAAATCTTTGAGGTCTGCAAGACTTGGGCGGAGCCTTTAGGGTTGACAGCCCAGCTCCTGCTCTCCGGCTCCAGCCAGAAGCGACAGATTGAGCGCCTTAAGAAAGGTCCGGAAATTATCATCGGAACGCCTGGACGGATTTTTGAGTTGGTCAAGCTCAAGAAAATCAAGATGATGAATGTCGAAACCATCATTTTGGACGAATTTGACCAGCTGCTCAGCGATTCTCAGTATCACTTTGTAGATAAAATCACCCACTATGCGCCTCGTGACCACCAGCTGGTATATATGAGCGCCACCGCTAAGTTCGACCACGATAAGATTGCTGAAAATACCCTAGAAATCAGCATTGACGACCAAGTTTTGGACAACATCCAGCATTTTTACATGCAAGTCGAAAAACGTGATAAGGTGGACTTGCTCCGCAAGTTATCAAATGTTGAAGATTTCCGCGGACTGGTCTTCTTCAACGCTCTGTCAGACCTAGGCAGCGCTGAGGAAAAACTCCAGTATCGTGAAGCCAATGCTGTTTCATTGGCCAGCGATGTCAACGTTAAGTTCCGCAAGGTTATTCTAGATAAGTTTAAAGAACACCAGATTACTCTCTTGCTAGCTACTGACTTGGTTGCTCGCGGCATAGATATTGACTCGCTAGAATGCGTCGTCAACTATGACCTTCCACGCGATTTAGAAACCTACACCCACCGCTCTGGCCGAACCGGCCGCATGGGCAAGGAAGGCTATGTCATTACCTTTATCAGCCATCCAGAAGAGCTGAAAACATTGAAAAAATACGCTTCTGTGCGCGAAATTGTACTAAAAAATCAAGAGCTTTATATAACGAGTTAAACTAAAAAGCTTTGGAAACATTAGATTTCCAAAGCTTTTTGATTTTACTCATTACCAACAAGAATTTCAAACATCTAACCCCAAGGACCGTCTTAGTCTCTGCCGTAATAAATACGATGCGGCTCTATTTGGCCTTCCAGCAGCTCATCGACCGTTACCAAAGTATAGCCGTTACTCTTCAGATATTCGAGGACACTTGGCAGAGCGTCAATACTGGTCTGGTGAATATCATGCATGAGGATAATCGAACCTGGCTGAGTTTTAGCAATCTCTTGCATAATAGCTTTAGTATTGCGTGTCTTCCAGTCTAGGCTGTCCACATTCCACATGATAAAGGACTGGTCAACCGAATTTTGGATTGTAGTATTAATAGCTCCATAAGGAGGCCGCGTAATCGTTGGCTTGATGCCTATGACATTGTTAATAGCGGTCTGGGTATCGAGGATTTCTTTTTGGGCTGACTCTAGAGGTAGTTTGGTTAAGACTGGATGGTCCCATGTATGAATCCCAATCTGATGACCTTCATTGTGCACGCGCTTGACAATCGCTTCATTACCAGCAATGTTTTGCCCAACCATAAAGAAGGTCGCCTTGGCACCGTATTTCTTAAGGATATCCAGAGCCTGCGGTGTTGTCTTAGGATCTGGACCGTCATCAAAGGTCAGAGCAACCATCTTCACATGCTTCTTAGCTTCAAAACTCTGATAAGCTGCCAAGTCATCGCCAGTCAGATAGTCCGCATTGATCTGGTCATAAAAGCTAGACAAAGGAACATCAATGCTGGTTAAGCCTTGCACTTCCTTACTCAGCTTAATAGAAAAATGGCTGTACTCATAACGGAAGGACCACTGACTCAACTCCGTTCCATTAAGGTTATTGAGAATTTCCGTCTGCACCGCCTCATCGGCCTGTCTAAAGGTCAGCTGGCTGGATATTTCGTTGATGAAGATTTCCTTAGCTGCATCAGGATCCTGAAAAAGCTTATCTAGAGTGAAACGGCTGCCGTCTGCACCGAGATAGCTGTCAGCAACTTCCCGCTCTTCTCCTTTACTGATTTTCATCTCTTTGACATGATAGTCCTTGCGATGCACCAGTACTTCTTTGACATCCTTCAGGCTCGTTTCTTTTTCCTCGGCATAGTAGAAGGTCAATTCCTCAATCTTATCGCCCTTCTTCTGATTATCCTTAATCGTCTGGCTATCTGCGTCCATCTGCTCCTTGACACTTGCCATAACCTGACCATCCAGCAGAGGATAAAAGGCCTCTACGTAGTGACTGCCAATCATCTTGCTCTGCTTTTCAGTTTTTTCAGCGTGGAAGGTCTCTTCTTGAGAAATCAACACACTAACCTTCTCTTGCAGTTCCTTTTCTTGGAAAATAGCGTAAATCTTTACAGCACCCAGAAATAGAGCAGCAACAAAAGCTAAACCTAGCAAGCTGAGAACAATGAGCGTTTTCTTACCGTGTTTCTTGTTATTTTGTCTTTTCATACACCTGTCCTAAATGAATAAAAATCATCATTTATCTTGCAAAATTAACTGCAGCTAGATGTTAGAGACTCTTCTCACGAATGACTTCCACCTTGTAGCCATCAGGATCTTTTACAAAATAATAATTAGGCGGGTTGCCAGGAAGGCCTTTTGGATCTGTCACTTCATAGCCTTTAGCCTTGTGCTCAGCGTGCAGACCTTCCAAGTCTGGCGTGCTAAGTGCCACGTGAGCAAAACCGTCCCCAATCACATAAGGACCATGGTCATAGTTATAGGTCAGTTCCAGCTCATAATCATCACCTTCCAAACCTAGATAAACGATAGTAAACTGATAATCTGGAAAATCCTTGCGACGAAGATCTTTAAAACCAAAAGCCTCTGCATAAAAAGCGATAGACGCTTCCAAATTCTCCACACGCAAACAAGTATGTAACATTTTTGATGCCATAATTTCACCTCATTCTTTCTTGTTTATTATTATACCCTATTTTGGGCAAAACTTATATTAAATTTTTAAAAAAGTAAATAGAAGCCAGATAAAAAGCAAGCTAATAAGGCTTGCTAAGAATTGTTTTTCAAAAACTGATCAATGAAGTCGCTATACGAATTCCATTGAGGCATGGGAATGCTTTCTTTTTCAGCACTTCTTTTGATTTCAAAATATTGATCAACCCATTCGGCATAGCCTGAATGCATATGATTTGTGACCATTTCGGCAACCAAAAGCTGACTCAACATGAACTTCATTACTGGAACCAAGAGAAATAGGGGCATGGATAGATATTTAGTAGGTTTATAACGATGTTTAGGAATGCCATATCGCTGACAGAGTTCTAAACCTTCTCGCCAAGCGCAAATCATCTTTCGAATTGCTTTTTTATCTTTCAAGAGTGCATCAAAAGTCCCCGCTTCTGCAACTGCACCTGCCATTACCGCCTCCTGAAGGCAGTGAACCTTCATCCAAGAAGCCAAGTCAGGCATAGCATCAATGCCTATACCACTAGCTGTGAAGATAGGAGACAACTCTGATGTGTAAGAATCATCATCAAGTAACGTAGCTTCTTTGAAAATGATAGCTTGGATCCGACCATCACTCTTTCGCCCTCCTCCAACAGAAGAAGGAAAAGCTAACGACACCTGCTTTCTGTCCAAATAAGAAGGAATCTTGGAGTTGATATTCCAGTTATTCTGTAAAATAAGTAAATGAGCTTTTTCCTTTATAGCCGCCAAATGATCCAATGCCTGCTCTAGTTGCAAACTATTTACCGTTAAGAGAATCAGGTCATAGTCTTGAGCGATGCTCGTCACCAATGGCGGCTGGAAGTGATGTTCTTTATAGACCTGTTCGTCTTTCCTTAAATCTTTAATAGAAAGTGTGAAGCCTTGCTCAAAAGCCGACAGCTTATGCTCTCTAACTAAGACCGTAACTTTATGTTGATTAGACAGTAACCAAGCGTATGTCAAACCGATTGTGCCAGCACCATAAACCAAAATGTTCATATTAGGCCTCTCCCGCTATTTAACAGAACGCTTTTTCGTTTCTTTCAGTAGCAGTTTAACTTCAAAGACCGTACCTTTTGGTTTGTTGTCCTTGACATAAATAGAGCCTTTGAAAGCATCGACAATCTGCTTGGCCAGAGAAAGTCCCAGACCAAAGCCACCTTTCTGACGGGTCCGAGCCTTGTCCACCCGATAAAAGCGATCAAAAATCTTCTTCTTATCTTCATCGCTGATACCAGGACCATTGTCCGCCACTCGGAAAATAAGGTAGCGATCTGTCGAAGTAGCCATGACACTGATTACGCCATCATCATCTGTGTACTTGATAGCATTGTCAAATAGAATGGTCATCAGTTGTTTGAGAAAAATTTGATCGGTTACAATAGGGTGCTTGATCATATTTTCTGAATGAAACGCTTTTTTATTCTCCCTTGCGATAATGCAGTAATTAGCAAAGGTCGTATCAAAAAATTCTGGTTCGACTTCACCATATTGTGGCTTGATGCCATCATCGCGGCGGGCCAAATTGAGCAGATTGGTCGTCAGCAAGCGCATATTTCGTACTTCATCCAAGCTAGAAGCAATATTTTCACTGCTCTGCATAATTGTAGCTTCAGGCTTACGAAAGAGCGTCTCTAAGCGGCTCTGCAATACTGCCAGAGGAGTCCGTAGCTCGTGACTGGCATTTTCCACGAAAGCCTTCTGCTTCTGGATACTTTCCAGCAGAGGCTTGACACTCATCCGAGCCAGATAAATACTGGCAATCAGGGAAATTCCCCAAAAGCTGACCATGACCATGGCAATCAACTGCTCATGCTTGCTGCTGGTCTGCTCCAGCTGGCTGATACTAGTCATGACCACAGCGTACTTGATATCAGGATACTCATTTTTAGGATCAATATCAAAGAGATAAGCCCGATAGCTTTCTGTCTGACCAAAGCTATTACCAATCACAATTTCCTTGATTTGATTTAGATAGGACTTGTTAAACTCTAATGAATTAAAGTCCAGAAAACCATCGCTCTTGCTGGTGGAAATATTTTTATAATCATCATCCAAAAGCAGGGCAAAAGTATTAGAGCTGACATTTGGCGTAGTTAGATTGTTAGGCTTAGGCTCTTCATCTGAATCACCATCTGGCTCTTTACTGCTTTTAGGACTTTTAGAATTGACCTTATTACTCGGATCAGACTGCTGACCTGTCGTCCGATAGGCCAAATCAGCTACTGAACTAGGATCATTACTCAGGTTTTTCAGATTTTCATCAACTGACGTATAAAGGCTGGAGCGCATAACCTGAATAATAATCAAGGTCATGGCTGAGAAGATTAATGTAAACAACCCAAAATAGCGAATGAAATAAGAGAAATCATCCGCATAAAAGGTCTTCTTGATTTTATTCAGCATCTTTTAAAATGTAGCCGACACTACGAAGAGTATGTAGGTTTTTCGCAAATGCCGTTCCTTTCAGTTTTTTACGAATCTTTGAAACGTACACTTCGACAACGGAAACAGTGGTATCACTGTCAAAGCCCCACAGACGGTCAAAAATTTGAGTCTTAGGCAAGATTACATTTTGATTTTGCAGGAAATAAACCAAGAGGTCGAACTCTTTACCAAGCAACTCTACATCTTTACCTGCCTTCGTGGTCGAATTTGTAGATAGATTGACAGTCACATCGCCGTAAGAAAGAGTATTCTCGTTGAATTTACCAGCGCGTTTCAAGAGCGCTTGGATCCGCATTTTCAGTTCTTCCAAATAGAAAGGTTTTGTCAGATAGTCGTCAGCGCCGAGCTCAAAGCCATGTCCTTTGTCATCCAAGCTTTCCTTAGCTGTCATGATGAGAACAGGTGTTGTAACTCCTTTTGCTCGGAGATCTTTCAGCACTTGGAAACCGTCCTTTTCAGGCAACATGAGATCCAGCAAGATGAGGTCATAAACACCGCTTTCTGCTTCATATAGACCTTCTTCACCATCAAAAACCTGCATTACATCCGCAAAATCATCTAAAAAATCAAAAACTGAGTTTGACAGTCCAAGGTCATCTTCTACCAATAGAATTTTAATCATTTTTCTTTCCTCCAATAAAACTTACCAAGATCATGTCTTTTGGTTTTTGTTTTATTTGCTATTCTTATTATATCATGACTTGGGTCAAAATCAGTAAGTTTTTTCTACGACTGCGACGTTTTATTTTCTTTTGTCGACTTATTATTGTTCTTGTCCGATTGTTCATTTGTGTTCGTTGAAGACTTTTTCTTGTTTTTCTTCCCGTTATCATTTTGCTGAGCAGGAGAATTCTTGCTCTTGTCATTGTCAGACTGCTGGCCGTCTTGAGACGGCATGCTTTGGTCTTGACCGTTCTGTCCTGGTCCACCATCCTGCGGCGGCATTCCATTACCTGGTCCACCATTTTGACCATTCTGACCTGGTTGTGGTAGCATTCCATTTCCTGCATTCTGCCCCTGCTCCGGTGCTCCAGGCATAGTAGCTGTCTGTTGAATAGCTGATTGCTGATTGTTTATACCGTGAATAGCTGTCGCAAGGCCATAGCCACCCATAAGTCCGACTGCTAGAGCACCACCCGTCGCAACTGTCAGCCACCATTTGGTGCTTTTTTCTACAACCATCATTTTTTCCATATCCATTTAATACGATTCCTTCTTTCTTTTGTAAATTTTTCAATCTGTTTCTATCAAACAAGAAGCTAATGCAGCTTACAAGTCATCCCATACACATCCTTTCACTTGAATAGCATTATCATATAGATTTTTACTTAAACAGGACTGAATTTTTTCTTAAAAAAGGCTGAAAGATAGGGAAAATGGTTTATGAAAAGTGTTTTTTCAATATACGGCTATATTTATCTAATAAAAGAAAATCAGCTAATCTTGAAGACAGAAGATTGAGTTTAGCAAACAAAGATGCTCCTCGCCCCATCAGGATGACTCTTTGATGAGACTTAATACCTTTTAGCAAAGCTAGGCAAACTTCATCTGTAGTTGAAATCTTAATCCCCATTTCCTTCCAAACAGGATGGTAAGGCTTTTCTGAGGGTGTATCCGCAGCATTGGGACAAAAATAGGTTAAATACACCTTTTTCTGCTCCTGCTTTAATTCGCGATTCATTGATTCAATAAAAGAAAAAATCCCTGCGCGACTAGCCACATCTACGCTATAGTAAGGGAAAGCGAGCCGCCCATCTGCAAAACCGCCAGAATGAACAATTGTAGCACCTTTTTCATTTGCTAATAAGGGCAGAAAAATCTTGCTAATCAGAATGGCGCCAGATAAATTGATCAATAGTGTCTGCTCTATGTCCTCAAGGTAATGCGCTGACAAAGACTTTCTTACATCAAAACCAGTTGCATTGATAACAATATCTATACATTCCGACCACTCGTGTATCTCTGATACTACATTTTTTAGAGACTCTTCACTTGTAATATCAACTGAGCTTATTGGAATAAAAGACGAAAATTCTTGCACAAATATCTTTAACTTCTCTATATCTCTTCCTAAGAGAAATAACCTAGCACCTGCTTGATGAAAAGCTCGTGTATAGACTCTTCCCAAACTGCCACTTGCACCAATAATTACAACCTTTTTATTTTTAAAATAATTATCAAACATATCATTCTCCATTCTCTAGTGAGTCTTTTGTGATAAATTCAATAAAACAAGTCCGACAATAACTAGACTTATCCCTAAAAGGCTTACAGCTGTTACTTTTTCGTGCCAAAGCAGAATAGATAATATCGTTGTCCCTACTAGACCTATTCCAGACCAAATAGCGTAAGCTAGATTTAACTGAATGCCCTTTAAAGATAGAGATAAAAAGAAAAAGCACAAGCCATAAAACATCAAAGCAAGGCAACCGAAAAATAGTTTCGAAAAACCTTGAGATAGTTTTAAAAGACTTGTGGCGGCAATTTCAAATAGAATTGCGAGAGATAAATAAAAATAGTAAAACATTGTTTTCCTCCTAATATTCTAAATAACTAAAAAGTTAGCAGGAAAATCAATAGAACTATCCGAGAGATGAAACAAAGCAAGTCCAAAGTGTACAGGCATTTGTCAAAATCATTGATTTTATGCTCGAATCTTTGGAGATAGATAAAGCTTTTCGACCGCATAACTCGTCTAATGAAATCTGGTAAAAATCGGCTAGACGAATAAGACTTGCACTATCTAGAATCGTCTTATCATTTTCCCAGTTCGAGATGGTCTGCCGAGTCGTTCCTAATGATTCTGCAATCTGAGCTTGGCTATAGCCTCTTTGCTCCCGTATAAACTTCAATTGTTTTCCTAACATTATCTTTTCCTCCTCATCATACTTATTTTTTAGTTGTTTGGCTAGATGAAATTCTTTAACATTAGTGATTATTGTAGGTAAAAATTCTTTGACATGGCTATTATAACACGATTTACGTTCATCTTAAAATACTTGCCTATCTAAAACACTTGATACATCTATCAAACATTTGCCCCAAAAATCCGCAGCAAAAAAGACTGGGACAAAATTGTCTCAGTCTAAATTTATCATGTTCAAAAGCTCTGGATGCAGGAGCTGTTTATCTTTTTATGACTTTTTCTTAGAAAAGCGGAAACCAGCTGAAGCTAGCAAGGCCGCAAAGCCAAGATAGGTGAGAAGAGAGCTCGCATTGCTACCAGTTTTAGGCAATTGACCTTGACTGGTTTGGTAGCTGACGGATAGCTGCATGTTGCTTGGTTGCTTACTTGCAGATCTTTGATGCTGCCAATCCTGATTTGAAAGAGGCTCAAATTTTTGCGCTGTTTGAACAGTAATCTCTGCAGGAGGTGTCGAAACACTAACCTGATTGGATTCTATCCGGTATTGATTATTAATCAGCAAGCTGAAATGATTGGTATAGGTTCTGCCTGGATACAAGAGTCGACCGACTGCTGCTGGAGCTAGGGTCTCGGTCGCAGTATTCAAGTCAGCATTGTAGCGTTCAAGCAGACCTGGTGCAGCAACAAAAGTCAAGACTCTGGTGCTCGGGTCATAAGAAACTTCATAACCAGGACTTTTCGCTCTAGTCGCTTCTAGATCCAATTCAAAACCTTCCGGCAGACGATCTTCCAATACGAAAGAGTGAATTGGCAAGCGATAAGCAGGCAAAGCATCCGTTACCAGATTAAGGACAGCAAAACTTCCCTGGCTAACCTCTTGTTGATGAATATTCTTCTTGGACTCATCCTCCAACTCTTCTCTGACTTTTAACTGGATAAAGAGCTGGTTATAGTGATAAGTTTGAGTCGGCGCTTGCGGACGGCTTGGCAAAGCTTGAAAGCTAGGCTCAGCCGGCTTTTGAGGAAGCTCTTTATAGGTCGGCTTGTCAGGCTCCTCAATCAAAGGCAGGTCACTTTCTCTGACAGGTGACTGGGGCTCAGGCTGAAGAACTGGTTCTTTAGGGAGCTGTGGTTCCTGCAGATAGCTTGGCTCCTGAGACAGGTCCTCTAAAGCAATTTCTTCTTCATAAGCAGGCGGTTTCGGTGCTTCTCCCGCGCTTGCTTCAGGATCTTTTTGAGGTTTTTCTGGTTCTTTCAAATAAGATGGTCGTTGAGGTTCCTGTGGCAGTGGATTTTCGACCGGAGCTTGCGGAAGGCTCAGCAAGGGCTGCTCCTTCTCATAGGTCGGCTCTTCAACTGCAGTCGGCTCTGTCAATAGAGAAGGGGAGCTAGGTTCTTCTGGCACTTCCTGATAAACTGGCTTTTGAGGTTGAAGCGGCTCAGGCAGATAAGTTAGCTCTTGCGGCAGACTTTCCAAATCTCTTTCCGGTAGAACTGCTGGCTCCTCAGGCCGATTTGGAAGAGGAAGAGGCTGAGTTTCTGTCGGCTGGCTAGGAAGTTCTTGATAGGCCGGCTGATCTGGCTCTTCTGGCAAGGGTTGATAAACTGGCTGACTCGGAAGAGGCTGCAAGGCCTTGACTTCCTCATAAGCCGGTTCCTGAGGTTGAGCAACTTCTGTCGGAGCAACAGGCTTCATTGGAACACCTTTGGCTTTAATATCAGAGTTAAATACAAACCAAGCAGAACCCCGGTTTCGTGAACCAATGTCAAAGGAAATGACATCGCCTTGCGCCTTACCGACAATAGCGCCATACCAGTTATAAGGACTAGTAGGTGTATCCCACTTGTTGTGCTCAAAGCGAGAACCTTCCCGCTCAAAGTTAATAGAAATATCAGCGTGAACACTAGTATCTGGGTGAACATTAATGGCAGAGCCTGTAATAGGAATATATTCACCATTAAAATTCTTGATATATTCAATCGCAACTTTGTTCGTATTTAAAGACGAGAAGCTGACAAGCGAGCCTGTCATATCAAGCCTTTCTCCCGCCTCATCGAAAAACTCAGCTTGAACATTGACCCGAGAATGGCCATAAAAATCCAAGGTCCAGACAGTCAAGGTCGGATCCTTAACTAAGAAAACTGGCAGCTTATCCTGACTCTTCGTTGATTCTTTCAGAGTATAAGTGTAGACAACTTTAGCGATTTTCTTGCCCTGAATACTGGAATTTTTGATATTAGTATAAGTAGCTACCAGAGGCACATCTTTTTGTAAAATGACTTTAGTCTGATGTTCTTTCCCTTTTAAAACACTGGTCAAAGCAGTTATTCCTTGTTGATCCATTCCCCAAGAACGAACCTCATCAGTCAGCTCATCATTGGTATAGGTTCTAATAGAGGGATCAAGCGTCAAGACAGCCTGGGACTCAGATTTGAAAACAAAAGGCTGGCTTTCAACCTTACTGAGATAACCTTCTTCATTTTTCTTAGCTTCAGCTTCTTGCAACTCTCTCTCAAAAGTTACAAGAGCTGCATCATACTTAGTTTTGGCTGTATCATAGGCAGCTTTTGCCTTCTTATATTCTTCCAAGAGCTTATCAAAGTCAGCTTTCAAGCGGGCATTTTTTCCCTTAATGCTTGCATTTTCCTGCTCAATCACTGCGTTCTGCGCTGAAATAGCCGCAAGGTTTGCATCATAATCTTCTTTTAGTCTTTGATTTTCTGCTTCAATTCTTGCAAGATTTGCTTGGTAGGTCGCTAAGTCAGCCTGATAAGCAGCTAGTTTATTCTTATTTTCCGTCTCAATCCGAGCAGTCGCCTCCTGGTAGGTAAGCAAGGCTTTCTCATATGCTTCCCGACTTTTCTGGTTGCTTTCAGTGATTCGAGCTATATCCTGCTCATATTGAGCTAATTGATTTTTATAAAGCTCTTGTTTTTCCTGATTTTGCTGACGAATCTGGGCGTTTTCAGCTTGAATGGCATCATTACGGGCTGTTATTTCTGCTTTTTCTGTCTCATAGGCTGTTTGCCGCTTCTTATTTTCAGATTGAACACGCTCAAGTTCAGATTGATAGGCAGTCAAAGCTGCTTGATGATCTCTCGCTTTGGCATCATTGGCCGCCTCGATTTCAGAGCGATTCTTTTGATAAGCAGCTAATTTGCTCTCATAGTCTTTCTCTGCCGCTTGATTTTTTTGACGAATCTCAGCCAATCGCTCTTGATAAGCAGCTAAATCAGCCTGATACTGCTCCTTTAAGGCTGCATTTTTCTTCTGAACAGCTAGATTTTGCGCCTCAATCTCTTTATTCTGCTCTTGGATTTTAGCCAAAGCTGTCTCATAAGATTGTTTTGCAGCTTGATTGGCTGTTTGAATGCGTTCTACTTCCTGCTGGTAAGCCGTCAATTCTGACTGATACTGCTGCTCTAGCTCAGCATTTTCTTTCTGAACCCGAGCCAATTCTTTCTCATAGTCAGCCAAGGCAGCTTGATAAACAGCTTCTTTTTCTGCCTTAACCTGAGCCAATCTGGAAACCTCAGCTTCATACCGTTTGACTGCTTCCTGATAGGCCTTTTCAGCTGCCTGATTTCGTTCTGCAATGGCTGCATTTTCAGCTTGGGCAGCTTTGTTGTGAGATGAGACTTGGGCAAGCTTTTCTTCATAGCGACGCTTTGCTTCTGCATTCTTCTCCTGGGTAGCTTTCAGCTCTGTAGCATAGCTTTCCATAGCAGTTTGGTAGTCCGCTTTTGCTTGAGCATTTTCTTGTAAAATCCGTGAACGCTCCTCTTGATAGGCTGCTAAAGCTGCTTGATAGGAGGCTTCTTTCTCTTGATTGATTTTTACTATACGGCTCAATTCTGCCTGATAAGCCGTCCGTTTCTGCTCATAGTCTGCCTGAAGCTGAGTATTTTCAGCCTGAATGCGACTGGACTCTTGTTCATAGGAAGCCAGAGCCTTGTCATATTGGTCTTTCAAGGCTTGATTGGCAGACTCTTTCTGACTGAGTTCTTTCTCATAAGTCTTCAGTTGCTCTTGATAAGCTGCTGTGGTTTCACGTATTTCCTTGACTTGGGTCGCATAATCTGTTAGGGCTGTCTCCCGTTTACTAGCAGCTTCTTCTGGATCTCTAGCTGTTCCTAAATCAACAGTCGGCTCCTGCTTTAGCTGAACTCCTGCTTTCCCGGCCTCTGCCAAAGCTTGGTCCATTTCTGCATGAGAAACCTCCAAGGGAAGCTTGTCTTGATTAACTGGCTCTGACTGAGCAGGCGCAACAGTTGGCTGGGACGCTTCGATTGGCGAAAGAGCAGCTTCAGAAAGAGCAGACTGATCTGCGGCTGAAGATACCTTTTCCTCTGCTTGAACTGATCCGGCAGCTATCAACAAAGCCGCACCCAAAACAGCTCCGCACAAGCCCTTAGAAAGGCGGCTCTTGCGGAAGCCATATACTATTTTCTTTTCCATATAAACTCCATTTCTCCTTTAAACAGTTGCCTGTTTATTTCACATACTTTTCTATTTTATCAAAGCAAAGGCATATTAGCAATGTTTAAATACTCAAAATGATAAAGAAAAAGCCTGAGATAGGCTAATATCCCAGACTTTCTTGTTATTTTAATCAAATCTATCAGATTGCAGCTCGAATTGCTTTTTCCACTGCTTCTTTCTCGCGCTTCACCAGTTCAACACGCGCAGCAATTTCCTTGATTCCCATGCTGATGTTTCGGCTAATCGCCATATCGTCCAACTGTGGTTCAAAGAAGGCTTTGTATTCTGCTAATCTCTTCTCTGTCTTGAAGACCATTGCTGGACTAATGACAAAGCTATCAAAGCTCATGTCGCCACCTAATGCAGCCTTAATCCAGTCCCAATTCTCACGCGCCCAAGTCCACACTGCTTCTTGAGTAAAATCCCGGCTGAGGAAACGGGCATACCAAGCTGACAAATCCTGCGGTTTCACAGTAAATTTATCCTTCCAAGTCGCTAACAGTTCATCCAAGGTTTCCTTGTTCTTCGTATAAGAAAGAGCTGTAGAAAGAGCATTTTTGAAGCTTCCATCATTTGAAGCGACATAGAGGTCCAGATAAAGCTTAGTCAGCTCCTTGCTTTCATGATGCTTGATTTGGTTGACCAATACCTGCAAGCGAATAGCGGCAGGGAGTTTTTCCAAATTATCACGATAGCGGTCAAAAATCTGGCTAGATTGAGCTTTAGCTGCCTCATCGTCAGCCTTAATCATATTACCCACAATCAACTGACGAACCATCTCATCCTCATCGCTTTCACCCTCCTGTTTTTCAAAACCAAGACGGTCGAAATTACTTTGACTGAGAATTTTCAGCAAGGCTTTGTAATCTTCTTCAGTCTGACTGCCTTCATCCACAAAGCGGTTCAATCCTTCTAGCACTTGGGAAACAGCTGAAACCACCATATAAGAAGTTTCGTTTGCCAGCTTGCTGATAACTGGCAGCAGGTCCGCATAGGAAATCTTACCTGACTCTGCTAGAAGTCGGCGCTCCTGCACGATTTGCAGTTTACTGATATTGTCTAAAGAGCTAAGATTATTCAGAAGAGCATCTAGCAACTTACCCTGATAATCTGTAATATAGTGAGCAGTGTTTTCTGTATTAAGACGCAAGGCTCCTTCATTTTGCGCTGCTAGGGCTGCATAATTAGGAATTTCTAGTCTTTCTGTCGTCAGAGTATCAGGAAGTCCTTGCCAGTTGCTATTGAGCGGTACTGGCCAGAGGCGACCTTTGTCTTCGTGCTCTCCAATGAAGAACTGCTTCTGGGTCAAAATCAAGCAGTCATTTTCAACCTTAGCAGTGACAACTGGATAACCCGGTTGTTCCAACCAAGCATCCATAAAGGCAGCTACATCACAGCCAGAAGCTTGAGAAAGAGCATCCCAAAGATCACGACCGATGGTATTTCCATATTGGTGCTTCTCAAAGTAGGCGCCTAGTCCCTTACGGAAGGCATCGTCTCCCAGCCAACGGCGCAGCATGTGCATGAGACGGCTACCCTTGGCATAGACAATGGCTCCATCAAAAAGAGTATTGATTTCATCAGGATGCTTGACCTCTACATGGACCGACTGGACGCCATCTGTCGCGTCACGCTTGAGGGCATAAGGAGCTCCACTGGTCTGGAAATCTTCAAAAATCTTCCAGCTAGGCTCAATCGCATCAACTGAGACATACTCCATCATATTGGCAAAGCTTTCATTGAGCCAGAGGTCGTCCCACCACTTCATGGTCACTAGATTTCCGAACCATTGGTGGGCTAGTTCGTGAGCAACAACCAAGGCAACTGTCTGACGGCTCAGAGCTGTTGAATTTTCATCCACCAGCAGATAAATTTCCCGATAGGTTACCAATCCCCAGTTTTCCATAGCCCCAGCAGAAAAGTCTGGCAGGGCCACATGAAGGGACTGAGGAATAGGATACTTGACTCCATAGTATTCTTCATAAAATTCGATACAGTGAACCGCAATGTCCAAAGCAAACTCAAGATTGCTCTCTGGGTGGGCCTTGGTCGCATAAACTCCTACCAAAGTTCCATTCTTGGTTTTAGCAGTAATTCCTTGCATATCACCTGCAGCAAAAGCCAAGAGATAGGAAGACATACGTGGAGTCGTTTCAAACTTCCAAACGCCAGTCGCTTTGCGGTTTTCAACATCAATTTCTGGCATATTAGACAGAGCCAACTCACCCTCTGCTTGGTCAAATTTCAAAGCCAAATCAAAAGTTGCCTTAGCCTCTGGCTCATCCACACTCGGAAAGGCTTCGCGGGAAAAGTGGCTCTCAAACTGCGTAGAAATAATCTCTTTTTTCACACCATCTACCGTGTAGTAAGATGGGTAAATCCCGGTCATATTGTCCGTAATCTTACCAGTATAAGTTATTGTCACCAATACAGGCCCAGCCGCTTCCAGCTCGATATAAAGAGCTTCATTGTCCTTATCAAGAGTGAAAGGACGAGCTTGGCCAGCCACCTCTACAGCTTCAACTGTCAAATCTTTTTGATGTAGGGAAATCTTACTCGTCTTAGCTTCTCCAGTAATGGTCACCTTGCCTGAAAAAGACTTGTCGGCACGATTCAGATCCAAAAAGAGATCATAGTGCTCAGGAACAAAAGTTTCAATAAAATGTTTAACTGCTTGCATAAGCTTCTCCTCATCTAACGAACATCATGGCAAAATTATTCTGCCACCCTTGTCCACTTATAATCTGTTATTATTGTATCATATTTAAAAGATTTCGTTGCAGAATAAATGCAAACAAAAAGACAGGGGAATAACCTGTCTATGTAGTTTATGAAAATGGAAGAAAGGTCAAGAGTTCTTCTTTTCTTTCTCAAGTTCCTCTAATTTTTTATTATAGATTCGATTTTCTTCGTGATAAGTTTTGTTTAGCCGTTCTTCATAACGCTGAATTTTTCTCTCAAAAATTTCTCTATTTTCTTCTATTTGTCTTAATTCATATGAGGGCACAGTATCAGGACTATTGCAACAAAAAGAAAATATCCATTCGCTCATTTCCTCTGAAACATTTTTAGCCTCTCGTCTCATATCTTGGTAATCCCATTCATACTCACTAACTTTCTTTCGAAAAGCTATGTGATCGTCATCAAGACGATCAATCTTTTTCTGAATATCCATAAAGCCTCCTATAAGATAGGGCTGGTCAAACTAGGCTTAGGAACAGCGCCTAGTACCTCCTTGATTGAATCTGCTGCTCCACCTGTGAAAGCTCCAGATAAGTCAGCAGGTACTTGAGTAGAGGCAAAAGTTTTCATAGTATCTGCTTGACTATCTAGCCAACTCTGCAAAGCTTGACTTTCTTCAAGAAGGACAGCTATTTTAGCTGAAATTAAACCACGAATAGCAATACGTTCCTGAATCTTTAAATATTCTTTTTTTATACGTTCGGCTTCAGCTCGATCTTCTGTATTTGGTTCAATCATGCGTTTCCTCCTATTTCTTTGTGAAAATCTGGGCGCCTTTTTGATCAATCGCTACAATATTATCAGCGGCCTTGTTTAAATTGCCAGCAATCTCCGTCATTTTAGTCGTATATGCACTTGCTGAGGCAAGGGTAGTTGCTTCTTTTCCATCATTCCAAGCAGTTGATATGCTCAACTCAGATAGTAATCCTTCTATCTCATCAGCAGAAAGATTGTGAGCTAGAGTATAAGCTGCATCTCTCAGTTCTTTGATATGATTTTCAACACTAGATTTAGCACTTTTTATCTTATCTTTAATTTCTTGCTCATATACTTCAGCCTGAAGCTGAGCTGTTTGCGCACTCGTACGAACAAGTTCCTCTCTTAAACTAATTTTTTTGTCGCCAGAACTAGTCTTCAAAGAGGCATGCAACTCATCAATTCGTTTCCTATTTATGGCGATTAAATCTTGCTTAGAAGGCTCAGGGGCAAAGTCTCCATATTCCTTTAAATACTCGCTAACATAATACTCAGGATTTTGCTTGTCATCCTCTAATCCATAATTTGCGATTACTACATTTACTTTGTACGTTTTTGCTTTATACTCAGCAATCTTTCGGACCTGTTTTTCTGTCATGCCAGTAGCGAATAGATTTCTTTTATAATAATAATCTACATCTAACTTGTTTCCCTTCATTACTGGAGTTCTTGGTGAATGTCCGTCCTCTCCTTCAAGAACTTCAAATCTCATAGTTTGTCCATAGGGAACATAACCACTATTCCCGTCTAAGAAAACAACATCGCCTCGACTATCTCTATAGATAGTGGCGTTTTTATTGAGATAAGCTACTTGTTCTTTTGAAATACCGCCTGTATCAACAGCTTTTTTAGCCGCAAAATCCATAAAATTTGTCACTTTGATTGTACGGTTCTGTTTAAGGCCGTACTTTGAGGCTGTATAAGCTACCCCAGGCCCAGCTTGACTGTGCCCAGACATATTAGAAATAATTCCGTTATGGGATTTTATTTTTTCTTCGGTAATTTGATAAAACATATCAATATCATCTGATTGGGGAGTCAGCATTCCTGGAAATATTCCAAATGCCCCACTAGCAAAGAATGCTCTTTCAGATGAATCAACAATGTCTCGATTCTTTTTCCAGAAATATGGCTGATTCCCAAATTCTTTTGAATTCTCAAAAGGCATCTGCGTACCAGCAACAACTATGGTTGTTTCTTGATAGTTTGGATTTAATCCTTTGCTATCAACAGGTACAACTGCCATTGCTTGGGTTATACTATCCTGTCGATAAACAATTTGATAAAACTTAGGGCTATCTTCTGTTCCGGCATTTATAATTTCTCCCTCATTCTTCTTTACGTTTTTCTTAAGACCAAACTGTAATCTTTGAACCTCTTGATCAGACAAAGTCATATCATTCGTCTCCTTTACTCAAGTTAACATTATAAACAATTTCTGCATTCGGACTTCCTTTTTCATCCTTAATAACATCCTTTAACTGACCGTATTCAACTAATAATTCCATATTCAAATCAATCCCTTTAGCTCTTGTGAGTTTAGCTTCATCAGGTAAATGTTGCGCGTTAGAAACATCAATGTTATTCCCGTTTGAGTCCTTTAAATCTATAGCTTCATTTCCACCTCCATCAAAATTAAGAATTATATGTGAGACGATACCAAAGCTACTTGGATACACATTATTAACTTTAGTGCCAAGAGTGGCTTTATTTCCATGCTTATCATAAATAGTTGGACGGATATAGACATTTGAGAAAGTTGACCCTTCCTCAGTAACGTAGATTGGGGAAAACTCAATCTTTTCAACCCCTGAGTAATGCTCTTTTATATAAGTTCCTAGTTGCTCTTCCAGAAGTCGAAAGCCATGCTGATAGAGTTTAGCTGTTTTGGGGCTAAGGTTAGGTTTTGTTAGTTTGTTGTACATGTAGATTCCTCCTAATATTACAACGAATAGAATTGTTAAAGCAATAATAATCTTTTTTTTCACAAGACTACCTCCATTATAATGATTTTTCAGAGAGCGGTTTCAAAGTTCTTTTCTAATAGTATAGCATAATGCATTTATATTGTCATATAAAATTTTTTCATTGTTCTTGCAAAACTTTGTTCTCAACCATCTAAGAAAATGAATATATTTCTTGATTAATTCACGTCACATCATTCTTCTCCCTTGCTGAGCTTAGCATTGTAAATATTTTCAGCTTCTGGGGTTCCTTTTTCATCCTTGACAACATCTTTTAACTGACCGTCTTGAACCAATAAAGAAATATTTTCATCTGTACTTCTAGCCTTCGTAAGCTTTGCTTCATCTGGCAAATGTTTTGCATTTGAAACATCAATCTCATTACCTTGTGAGTCCATTAATTCTATAACATCATTTCCTGAACCATCAAAATCAAGAAATATATGAGTAGCTAAACCATAGCTATTAGGTGTGTAGTTCTCTATTGTTGTTCCTAATGTTGCTTTATTCCCATATTTATCATAAATTGTCGGACGTACATTGGCATTTAGCATAGAACCGCCATTATCCCCTGTAATATAAATAGGAGAAAATTCAATTTTCTCAATACCTTTATAGTGTTCTTTGAAATAGGTCCCATATTGTTCTTCTAAGAGTCGAAAGCCTCGCTGATAGAGCTTGGTTGTTTTGGGGCTAAAGTTGGGTTTGGTTAGTTTGTTATACATATAGATACCTCCTGAACCTAACATGACCAAAACAGCAATCATTATAAGGATTTTTTTCTTCATAAACAGTCTCCATTTTTTGCTCATATAAAAAAACAATTTTTGACGCTACTTCCGTAGTATAACATAGTTAGTTGTAAGTTAAAACACAAGATGGAATGCTAACCATACTTGAGTTTATACAAAAAAGACACGAAACAAATCGCATCTTTTGATGATTACAACTCAATAATTTTACCTGTTTCAAAGTAAACAACCCATTCACAGATATTCTTGGCATAGTCGCCGATTCGTTCCAAGTAAGAGATAACTTGGAAGTAGTCACGGCCAGTCACAATCAGCTCTGGATTTTGTTTGATTTCCTCAGTAGCAAGATCGCGAATATCATCAAAGTATTGGTTGATTTTCTCATCCATAGCTGCTACAGCATAAGCTTGGTCTACATTTCCATTGAGGTAGACGTTCAGGGTTTCTTCGACGAAATTCTTAACATCGCGCCCCATCTTGCTGATTGCATCTTCTACAGACTCGATGCGAACTTCTCCCTTCATCCGAACAGTGGCTTTGGCGATCGATACGGCGTGGTCACCCATGCGTTCCAAGTCACTGCTGGCCTTCAGCACGGTGATAACGGTTCGCAAGTCCTGAGATACAGGTTGCTGCAGGGCAATGATTTCCAGAGATTTTTTCTCCAGTTTCACTTCGTATTCATTGACTTCGGCATCGTCTTCAATGACCTGACGAGCCAGTTCACGGTCATGTGTGACAAAGGCACGAACCGTTCGGTTAATCTGCGATAGGACTTCGTTTCCCATCGCGTAGAATTGATTATGAAGTTTTTCTAAATCTTCTTCAAATTGTACTCTAAGCATAAGATTCCTTTCTGTTATCCGAATTTACCAGTAATGTAGTCTTCGGTCTCTTTGTGGGCTGGATTGAGGAACATCTTCTTGGTTTCATTAAATTCAATCAAGTCTCCACCAAGGAAGAAGCCGGTCTTTTCAGAAATCCGAGACGCCTGCTGCATGGAGCGAGTGACCAAAAGCATGGTATATTTGTCTTTCAGGCTGTAGAGGGTTTCCTCGATTTTCCCAGCTGAGATTGGATCCAAGGCTGATGTCGGCTCGTCCAAGAGAATGATCTTAGGACTAGTAGCTAGCACGCGAGCCACACAAACCCGTTGCTGCTGACCACCGGAAAGACCGATAGCGGAATCATGCAGACGGTCCTTGACCTCGTCCCAGATAGAAGCGCCAATAAGGGAACGTTCTACTGCTTCGTCCAAGACGGCCTTGTCCTTAACACCATTAATCCGAAGTCCATAGACCACATTTTCATAGATAGTCATAGGGAAGGGATTAGGCTGCTGGAAGACCATTCCGATTTCTTTGCGAAGCTCCACTGTATCTGTCCTCGGACCATAGATATTGTGACTGTTATAAATGACCGTTCCTGTAGTCGTTACTTCTGGATTCAGGTCGCCCATTCGGTTGATGGCCTTAAGCAAGGTTGACTTACCTGAGCCTGACGGTCCAATCAAAGCCGTAATCTCATTTGGCATGAAATCAAGTGAAACGCTATTAAGGGCTTTCTTTTTATTATAATAAACCGACAAGTCCTTGACTTGCAAAATAGGTTCTGTCATACGTTTTTCCTTCATTTTATTTTACATTCAACCAAAGACTAAGCTTGTTGAATCGTGATGAATACGGACAGCTGCTTAACCAAAATGACCTGAAACATAGTCATTAGTGGACTGAAGCTTGGCATTTTGGAAAATATTGGCCGTCTTATCGTACTCAATCAAGTCGCCCAGATAGAAGAATCCAGTGTAGTCACTAGCACGGGCAGCCTGCTGCATATTGTGGGTCACAATGATAATGGTATAGTTGTTCTTAAGCTCAAACATGGTTTCTTCCAGCTGCATGGTCGCAATCGGATCCAAGGCTGACGCTGGCTCATCCATGAGCAGAATGTTTGGTTTGACTGAGATAGCACGGGCAATACAGAGCCGCTGCTGCTGACCCCCAGAGAGAGTCAGGGCTGACTTGTGCAAGTCATCTTTGACCTGATCCCAAAGAGCTGCTTGCTTAAGCGAGGTCTCCACAATCTCATCCAAAACCTTTCTATCTCTGACACCAGCCCGTTCATGAGCAAAGGTAATATTTCGATAGATGGACTTGGCAAAAGGATTTGGCCGTTGGAAAACCATGCCAATATGCTTACGCATTTCATAAACATTGATTTCAGGGCGGTTGACATCAATCCCCTCATAGAGAATCTCTCCAGTCACATTGGCAATATCAATGGTATCGTTCATGCGGTTGAGGCTGCGAAGATAGGTAGATTTACCTGATCCTGACGGGCCAATCAAAGCAGTGATTTTATTTTTTTCAAACTGCATATCAATGCCCTTGATGGATTCCTTTTTACCGTAGTAAACATGCAAATCCTTGGTCGACAGGGCTACCTTTTCTTCAGGAAAAGTAATGATATGTTTTTCATTCCAATTATATTCTGTCATTTCTTCTCCTTTAAGCAGAGGTTAATTTCTTATGCAGATAGCTGCCCAGTTTGCGGGCTCCCAGATTGAAAATCAAAATGAAGATCAGGAGAACCGCTGCTGAACCTGCAGAAACAGCCGTTCCATCAGGAATTGTACCCTCACTATTGACCTTCCAGATATGGACGGCCAAAGTCTCAGCCTGACGGAAGATAGAGATAGGACTAGTGACGCTGAAAATATTCCAGTTGGACCAGTCAAGAGCCGGCGCTGACTGACCTGCTGTATAAATCAAGGCCGCTGCCTCACCAAAGATACGACCAGAAGCTAGTACAATACCTGTCACAATACTAGGCAAAGCTTCTGGGATGACCACATGCAGGACCGTTTCCCAGCGGGAAATTCCCAAGGCCAAACCAGCTTCACGTTGCGTATGATGGACATGGCGCAGGCTATCTTCGACGTTCCGCGTCATCTGAGGCAGATTAAAGACGGTCAAGGCCAAGGCACCAGAAATGATTGAGAAGCCATACTCAAACTGGACAACAAAGATCAAATAACCAAAGAGCCCTACTACTACCGAAGGCAGTGAAGATAGAATTTCAATACAGGTACGGACAAAGTTGGTCACTGGGCCTTTCTTAGCATACTCTGACAGATAAACCCCAGCCCCCATAGAAAGAGGCACAGAGATAATCAGAGTAATCACCAGCAGGAAGAAGGAATTGTATAGCTGAATCCCAATACCACCGCCAGCTTGGTAAGAAGAGGATTTCCCTGTCAAGAAAGACCAGGAAACATGCGGCAGACCTCTAACTAAGATATAGAGGATGAGAGAGGCAAGGATGGCAACAATGATACTCGCTATTGTGTAGAGAACACCAGTCGCCAATTTATCTAATTTCTTAGCGTGCATAGTTTTTCTTACCTCTTTCTTTTGTAATTAGTTTAATCACACTGTTAAAGGCTAAGCTCATCATCAAGAGCACCAGAGCCAGAGACCAGAGAACGTTATTGTCCACTGTTCCCATAACGGTATTTCCGATTCCCATGGTCAAGACAGAGGTCAGTGTAGCTGCTGGTGTTGTCAAAGAGGTTGGAATCACCGCAGAGTTACCAACGACCATCTGGATAGCTAGGGCTTCACCGAAGGCACGCGCCATTCCAAAGACCACAGCTGTAAAGATACCTGAGCGAGCAGCCTTGAGTGTTACCCGCCAAATAGTCTGCCAGCGCGTTGCGCCCATAGCCAGACTTGCTTCACGGTAGTGGCGTGGCACAGCACGCAGACTGTCCGTCGTCATAAAGGTTACTGTTGGCAAAATCATGACAAAGAGCACAAAAATACCAGACAAAATCCCAAAACCCGTACCGCCAAAGACAGTCCGGACAAAAGGAACCACGATTTGCAGACCGATAAATCCATAAACAACAGACGGAATACCAACTAAAAGTTCAATTGCTGGTTGCAGTATCTTTGCTCCTTTTGGAGAAACCTCTGTCATAAAGACAGCTGCACCAATCGCAAAGGGAGTTGCTATCAAGGCTGACAGAATGGTAACGATAAAAGAGCCTAAAATCATTGGCAGGGCACCGAATTCCTTACCAGAAGGATTCCAGACGCCACCAAAAAGAAAATCAAAAACATTAACGCCGTTGACAAAGAAAGTAGATAGACCTTTCTGAGCAACGAAAATTAGAATCATAGCCACAATCACCACAATCAGTGACAGACAGGCAAAAGTCAGATAGCGGCCAAACTTCTCCAAGCGAGAATTTTTAGAAGGCGATAACAACTTTTTGGTTAATTCCTCATTTTTCATTTTGAATCTCCTTCTATTGCTGTGACATTCCCATCAGCGTCCTTGCTGACTTTCATATCGTTGATTGAGATATAGCCCATGCTGGTAACCACCCCTTTTTGAACATCATCTGACAGCATATAGTCTAGAAACTCAGCAGCCAGACCAGTCGGCTTGCCCAGTGTATACATATGCTCATAAGACCAGAGCGACCAGTTATTGGTAGCAACGTTCTCTGCTGTTGGTTCGTAGTTATTGAGTTTCAAGGTTTTTACAGACTCATCAACATAGGCAAAGGCCAGGTAAGAAATCGCGCCGGGAGTTTGCGAAACGATATTTTTGACCATACCGTTGGAATCCTGCTCCTGACTCTGCACAGCTGATTTCCCATCCATGATGACACTGTCAAAGGTTGCTCGGGAACCAGAGCTAGCCGCACGATTGATAATTGAAATCTCCAAGTCCTTACCGCCCAGTTCTTTCCAGTTGGTGATTTCACCAGTAAAAATTTTCTGCAGCTGTTCGGACGTTAGATTATCCACGTCAACTTCTTTATTGACAATCACAGCAATCCCAGCCACGGCGACCTTATGGTCCACCAAGTCAGACGCTTTGATTCCTTCCTTCTCTTCAGCGAAAACATCCGAGTTCCCGATTTCAACAGCTCCTGACTGCACTTGAGACAGACCTGTACCAGATCCACCACCCTGAACATTGACTGTTTTACCGATGTTGTTAGAGCCAAAGTCATCAGCTGCCGCTTCAACTAAAGGCTGCAAAGCAGTTGACCCTACTGCTGTCATAGATTCACCACGGTCAATCCATGATGAACAAGCTGATAAGGTGAGTCCTAAGCCCAGAGCCGTCAGCGCTAAAGCAAATTTTTTCAATTTGTTCAAAAGATTTCTCCTTTAATAAAATCAAGAGGATGGGAAGTATCTTTAGTATTTCTTACTTAGCAGAAAGAAGCTTTTTTCAATACATTCACATCTTCAACTATATCATATAATACCAGCTTTTCCTAATATTTTATCTAAATCTCAGGCCTTTTGGAAAATAATTTTTCAGGATTTTTCCAGTGACTTTTGCAAAGCCCAGGCCGTTCCCGCCAAGGACTAGTTGGTACCAGCCGTTTGGCTTCGTTTCTGCCAGTTCAATCGTCTCGCCAGCCGCATATTTCTTGAAGTCCTGATTATTGATTTCAACTCGATTCAGAACTTCGCTGGGCTTCATAGCCAAGCCTAGGGCAAAGCTAGGCTCAAAGCGATTCTTCTTAAACGTTCCTAGATGCAAACCGTTACGGGCAATCCTTAGCTTGGACAGGTCTGGCAGGCCAGAAGGCAACAAATAAAGATTGTCCCCAAAGGTCTTCAGCTCTCCAGTCAAGACTGTTTTTAGATGCTTTGTCTCAAAATCCTGCCATAACTTTCTTTGATCGCTCGTCAAGCGATGCTTAGCTGATTTAATCTTCTTACTGCTATTCTCACCAGTAAAGCGAAAGTGAGCTGCAAACTGACCTTCACCTTTGAAGCGATTCGGATACATCCGAGCTGTCTCAGGAAAGCCAATTCCTTCAGTCATCCCGTTTATCTTAGGAATATCAATAAGTTCAAGTGGAAATTCTTCCAGTAACCAAGTAACGATGTCTTCATTTTCTTCAGGAGCCCAAGTACAGGTCGAATAAACCAGACGACCGTCCTTGGCAAGCATGCTCATAGCAGCTGTTAAAATTTCTCTCTGGAGCTGGGCGCATTGGGCTGGATAATCCGGAGTCCAATACTGGGTAGCATCCGGCTGCTTACGAAACATGCCCTCGCCCGAACAAGGGGCATCCAGCACAATCAAATCAAAATATCCCTCGAAAACCTGAGCCAAACGGTCAGCAGATTCATTGGTAACAAGCACATTTCTAGCACCAAAGCGCTCAATGTTCTCCACTAAGATTTTTGATCGTTTGCTATTGATTTCGTTGGAGACCAGCAGGCCCGTATTATCTAAAAAAGATAAAAGATGAGTTGACTTGCCACCTGGAGCCGCCGCCAAATCTAGGACCTTCATACCCTTAGATGGTGCTGCTATCTGAGCCACCATCTGAGCTGCTGGCTCCTGCGAATAAACCAGACCAGTCACATGCTCAGCAGACTTGCCAGACACCTTGCCATAAAAGCCCCAGTCTGTCTGAGGAATGGCATCTGAGAAATTCTGTTGGCCTTCTTTCAGAGGATTGCTGCGAAAGGCCGAAATCGGCTCCTCGTCAAAAGTCGCAAAAAAGTCCGCCACTTCTGCGCCTAAAATCTGCTCATATTTTTCTTTAAAACCTTTAGGAAAGTCCATCTACTGCTTCCCCTTTTCTAAATAAGGCTTCAGAGCCGATAGTTTGCACTTAGGCGCCATCATGACAGGCTGCCGAGTCTGGAAATTTAGCTGACTGCCATCCAAGGTCTGGACGATAAAGCCTAGCTTCTCCGCCATAATCGAAGCCGCCGCATAATCCCAAGGCCAGTTGTAGGAAAAATAAGCCAAGAGACCGCCAGACAGCACCTTGCTAAAGCTAATCCCAGCACTGCCATAAACCCGAACCCCTAAACACTCCCGAGCTAAGTCTGCCAACCCCCAATCATTGGCTTGGAGCATACCAGCATTGGAAGCCATAAGAAAATCTTGAAAAGGCCGGTCCTCAAAAGCAGGAAGTTTCCGGTCGTTACAGTAGACGTCAAAGTCTCCGCCACCGTGATAGAGTTGGTCTCTGGTCACATCATAGATCAAGCCAAAACGACCAATGCCCTTTTCAAAATAGGCAATCATAACAGCAAAATCAGCTTTCTGAGTGATAAAGTTGGTGGTCCCGTCGATTGGATCAATCACCCAGACATTGCCATCAGTAATATCATGTCGGAGTCCATTTTCCTCCGCTAAAATAGCATCCTGCGGATAGCGGGCTAGAATCTTAGCCACCAAATCATCCTGAACCCTCCGGTCCATCTGGGTGACTAAGTCAGTGGCACTGGTCTTTTGACTCACATCCAAATCATCATAGAGATGTTCTCTCAAAAAAGCACCAGCTTGGTAGATGATTTCTTTAGCAAAATGAAATTTATTTTCCAAGAGAAATGCTTCCTTTACCTTTACTTTTTGCCTCTTGAACAGCACGATAAAGCGAATAACCGCTGACGTTTTCAAACTCTCGCCCGATTCGCTTCTCTTGACCCTTGCTCGGAACAACTTGCTTGAAAGCCGCATAGGACTTCAAGAGCTTTTCCGCTTGGACTTTCTGTTCATAGGCTGCTTCTACATCATTAAAAAAAGAGAGCACCGAAGCAAGCTCTTCAGTGCTCCACGATAAATCTAGTGGGTAACTATAATTTTTGTTCATCTTTACTGAATATCTGCCCGCATGGTTGCGGATCTTAACTCTTCCTTACGATAACTACGAGGCAGGAAAGCACGAATTTCATCCTCGTTAAAGCCGATTTGCATCCGTTTGCCGTCTAAAATAATTGGGCGTCGCAAAAGACTGGGATTTTCCTCAATCAACTGAATCAAGGTTGAAATGGACAAATCCTCCACATCCAAATCTAATTTCTGAAAAATTTTTGAGCGAGTTGAAATAATGTCGTCTGTACCGTTCTCTGTCAGAGAAAGAATGTGTTGCAATTCGGGAGCTGACAGAGGGCTCGTCATGATATTATGTTCCTGAAAGGGCACTTCATGATTTAGCAGCCAAGCACGCGCCTTACGGCAAGAAGTACAACTCGGCGATAAAAATAATGTAATCATGCGTTTCTCTTCTAATTCTGTATAATAACTACCTCTATTATACTAAATTTTATTTGGCTTGACTATATTTTTTTGAAAATTACTGCCGAATGTCATGAAAATATAAATTTTTCAACTATTTCGATAACCAGTCCAACTTCTAGCGATCCGTTCATCACTCTGCAGCTGAGCAATCAAGCTGTCAATACCATCAAACTTAACCATATCGCGAATCTTATCCAGCCAGAAAATCCGAATGGTATCGCCATAGATATCCTGAGAAAAATCAAATATATTAACCTCAAAACGAAGTTCATCACCGTCAAAAGTTACATTTTTCCCAACACTAGCCATACCTCGATAGCGCTGACCATTGTGCTCAACATCCGCGACATAGACGCCATCTCCTGGGAGATGGACTCGATCCAAGGGAGCTAGATTGGCTGTTGGATAGCCAATCGTCCGTCCTCTGGCATTGCCATGAACCACAATGCCACGAGTAGACAGAGGGTAGCCAAGCAGCTCTTGTGTTTTCAGCATATCTCCGACAGCAATCGTCTCCCGAATCCGAGTGGAAGAAATCTTCCGATTATCCAAATTAACCGAGGGAACGATAACAATCTTGCCATTAAAATAATCTCTCAGCTCATGTGACTCTTTGCGGTCTGAGCCAAAATGATAGTCAAAGCCAGCTACCACGGCTTTGGCGCGCAGACGAGATACATACTTCTCAAAAAAGTCCCGAGCTGTATTGCCCGCAAAATGGCTAGTAAAATCAATCAGGTAAAGATAGTCAACACCTAAACTTTCCAGCTGCGCCATCCGGTCTTCAGGACTAGCCAGATGCAACATGAGTTCAGGCTGATAGCGGACAAAGGCCAGCTTAGGAGACTCTGGGAAGGTTAGTACTGCAATCTTGAGACCTTGCTCCGTTGCAATCTCTCTCGCTTTCTCAAAGAGTGCCTGATGCCCCTTATGCAGTCCATCGAAATAGCCTAGAACAAGGACCGTATCTTCTGTCTGATCAATCCCTTTTTCATCTATAATTCTCTTGGTTATCATCATTCCTCTATTTTACTACGCATTTGCTATTTTTACAATATCCGTTCCGTGCTAAACTGCAAAATATTCAAAAAGATTTGACTGCTCTAGTCAGGGCGTTTGTCAAAATCGAAAAAAAGCAAAACAAAAGGACAGCAGTTGTGCAGTTGCTGTCCTTTTGTGAGGTTTAATGAAATTATTATAACATGCAAGCGCACATTTCATATTACAAAAGAGTAACAATCTTTTGACAATTCTACTGCGGATATTAAAGGAAGACTTTGCGGGGCTTGTAGGCGGCTTCCCGCTTTTCCAAAATGGCTACTAACTTCTCCTTATAAAAACCAGCAAGCTCAGCTTCTTCTGATATCAAGCTGATAAAACGACCATTCCTCACATCCTCAACTTGCTCTTCTGAGAGCTCAACTTTCAGTAGATCTCCGATTCCCAATTCGAGTGGTTGGAGGAAGGAGAAATCATCTACTGCTACTCGATCTGCTATTTCATCCAAGGTCAAGGCATCATCTAAGCTCATACCTGCTGAGGAAGTCCGTGTCAGCTGGGACATGTGACTGGCAAAGCCAAGCTTGGTTCCCAAATCAACAGACAGAGTTCGGACATAGGTCCCCTTGCTGCACTTGACTCGAAAACGAAAGCGTGCTTGTTCACCTTCATAGGAAATCGGACCGGTGCGCTCGAAACTATAGATGGTCACCTGCCGCTCTGGCCTCTCTACTTCTTGACCCGCCCTTGCATACTCATAAAGCTTGCGGCCATTTACCTTGACTGCAGAGTACATGGGCGGAATCTGGCGAATCTCACCAGTCATGGACTCCATCGTTTCATCAATGAGAGCTTCTTCTAAAAGCTCTGTCACTGGCGTCCGCTCTAGGAGGTCTCCGCTGGCATCCTCTGTCGTTGTTGAGCAGCCCAGAGTGATCTCCCCCTCGTAGACCTTGCCTTCCTCCTGCATAAACTCGACCAAGCGCGTCGCTTTGCCCACAGCAATCGGAAGCACCCCTACCACATCTGGATCCAAGGTGCCCCCATGACCAATTTTCTTGGTTTTTAAAATTTTGCGCAGCTTAAATACCGCATCATGCGAAGTCATCCCCGCTTCTTTTCTTAAGTTGATAATTCCGTTCATTGGTTAACTTTCTAAAAATACTAAAACTCTCTTTTGGAAATTCTTGTCTGCTCTGGCATCATATTCTTGACAGGTCTGAGCCTGAATCAGCAGTCACTTTTTGTTCTTGATTTTTTCCAAAATTCCATCAGTTTATATGAATGCTAATGATTGACTAGAAAGACATAACGAAACAGTCACACTTCTATCCGACTTTCAAAAATCTGATAAAGCTGTTCAAGGCGGTAGTCCTCGGTAGACGCCATTTCTTCCTCCGATAGGAGAACATTCTCCAATATTGGAAAAAAACCTTGAGCCAGTTCCCGACTGTTCAACCAATTTGTCATCTGCTGGTTAAAGGCAGGATTATCCGAAAAAATATAGTCAAAGTGAGCATAATTCTTGGTGTAATTGTAGTAAATCTCCTCCAGAGCAAGTAGTGCCTTGATGGGATCAGCTTCCTCCAGCCAAAGACTCCTATCTAGCAGATGGCTGGTTTCAAGGCCAGCCAGATCAAACATAACCAAATAAACCGCCACACCATCAGCTTGACTGGGTCTAAAGTTAATCGTATCAAGGATAAACTGACGTGAGAAGCGCCGCATAAAATCTAACTCCTGCTGCTTCCAACTGTCACTTTCAAAGTGACACCGATCCAGATTAAGAGAATCATCGACTCTGATTTCAATGTAGTGAGCAATCATCTCTAAAATCCGAGGCAGAAAATGCCTGATTTGGTAGTCGTCATCACTCTTAGTAACCACCGCGTTGAGGTATTCATAGATTAACACCTCACTCAGTTCCCTGACAGGAATGGTTTGCAAAGCTCTGAGATTCTCCTCGGAGATGCAGACGGGGCAGTTACAAAGGGTCAGAGGAAAGTGTAAATCGCAACTAAACAGGGTGTAGGCCTCTTCTAAAAGGGCTTGCATAGCAGGGCTGAGGTCGGGCTCCTTCGGTATTTCCGGTCTAGTCTTAGCTTTTTTCTTTCCCATACTCATCCTCCTCTACGTTCATCGCAAAAGCTAGGCTAGTCTGACGAAAGCCATAATTTTGGGCATGCGCAGCCAACCGTTCATCATTGGCACCATCTTGACTAGCTATCTTCTTGACCTTGTCCATCAGAGCTGTTGCAATTCCTTGCCGCCTGGCATTTCGACTGACCGCCAGAGCTAAAATTCGATAGTAGAAACCTGTGGCCTCGAAAAAGTAAAGTTTAGCATAGCCGATAAAGCCAAGAATCTGAGATTCTTTCTCAGCAACTAAACAACCGTAAGCTGGATTAGCAAGAATATACCTGAGTCTACTTTGCAATTCATCTTTTTCTACTGAATAGCTCAATACTTTATACAGGGGCGGCAGAACTTCTGCGTCTTCTTTCTGATATTCTTGAACAGTCAATTGATCTATCATTTTTCTATTTTTCTTTCAAAATACTGCTTATAAATAGCTACTGCTATCTGACGCCTTTTCTTAATAACTAAGTCAGTCGCCTCTTCATCGTCCATAAATCCAATCCCTGAAAAAACTAACAAACCTAGTCCAAGATAAGGTAAATCCTTAACAGATAAGGACATCCCTTGAAAAAAGACTAAATAGCAAAGTAGTAAAAAATAAACTACATTAGCTAACAGTACTTGTTTGCCTCGTTCAATCCAAATTTCTTTACGTAATTCTGAAGAAGCAGCCTGCCATTGCTGATTAAAAGTTTCCTTCCCTTCTTGTGGCAGTCTTTCTATAATTCGATCAATCTCAGCAAATTTGGTTGATTGTATCCAACGGGTTGTTAAGTCCATTTTTCTCACTCCTTCAAAGCTTCAAACTTAGCTTTCATAGTAGGATTTTTGCGTGTCAGTTTTTTGACAGAGACATCATCCAGTTTGTTATTAGCCAAGCGCAGCTGGTTTTCAGAGGTTGTCAGGAACTTCTTGATTTCTTCCATCCGGCGGATGGCCTTGTCAATCTCCTCGATGGCCTTGCCAAAGTTGGTCGAAGCGGACTGATAGTTCTTGGCAAAAGCTACTTTAAAGGCATCCAAATCTTCCTCAAAATGCGTAATATCAATATTCTGCTCCCGCACCAAGGCCAGTTCCTGCTTATACTGGAGCGAGTTGAGCGCAGCATTACGCAGGAGGGTAATCATGGGCAGAAAGAACTGAGGCCGGATAACATACATCTTCTCATAGGCATAAGATACATCGACAATACCCGAATTGTAGAGCTCGCTGTCAGCCTCAAGAAGTGTCACCAGAATAGCATATTCACAGCCTTTCTCCCGCCGATCCTTATCCAGCTCTTTGAAGAAATGCTCATTTTTCTTCTTGGTCGCTGTCTCATCGCCTTCATTTTTCATCTCAAACATGATGGAGAGAATTTCCACGCCATTTTCATCTACCTCGCGGTAAATGTAGTCACCCTTGCTGCCGGTTCTTGCATCATTGTCCTTGCCAAACTCAGCTCGTGGGAACATGGCCATACGGTTCTTGTTAAACTCGTACTCGCAGTGCTGTTCCAAACTCTCACCAATCATCTTAGTGGACTGCTTGGCTTTAAAATCCTTGTAGAACTCTATTGTCTCATCTTTCTGCCGCAGCTCTACCTCATAGCGCTCTTTAAGCGAGGTCTGAGCCAGCGCTGCTTCCTTTTCTTGCAAAACTAGCTGATTCTTAACCTCGTCTCGCTCTTTTTCCAGCGAAGACAAGGTCTTTTGCAATTGATTTTCATGCTCCAAGCGCAGAGTTGTCAGCTGACTTTCCAATTGCTGGACTTCCTTATCCTTCTCCTGCAACTGAAGACTAGCTGCCTGCTCCGCCTCTTTCTTTGCCAATTCCTGCTGGGTCTCAAACTGAGCAATTTGACTTTGAAGATTGCTAATTTCCTGTTCTTTCTGAGATAGGAGAGCTTGTTGGACATTCTGGGCTTTTTGCTCTTCTAAAGCCAGTTCCTGCTCAATCCGAGCATGAATCTCCTTGTCAAACTCTGCTGTCCGAACCTGCGACAAAAGCTCACTATACTGGCTCTCATTGACAGTAAAAACCTCCCCGCAGTTGGGGCATTTGATTTCATTCATGGGGTACCTCTTTCTCTGTAGTTAAACTCTTTATTCTTTTTCTTTTCCGACCCGACAGTTCATGCAACCTTCATACATTATTTGGAGCTGACAAGGAGAAATCTTATTTCCCATTGATAATTCTCCCTGCCAAAGACACTTTTTATCACTGTAATATTCGTGAATAATTGTAATAATAAATTGCGGATATTCTTTTAGAAAATGTTCTAATGGATAGTAAACACCAGTGAATGCCCGATTTTCTTGACTGTCCAAAATGTAGATTTGACAATAATCAAGCTCAACATTTTCAAAGCAAATGCCAGCTTCATAATACTTTTCGCCCTCCTGACTATAATCAATCATATAATCAAACTGAACATGCAAATGATTGCTTTCCAGCCAAATCTTCCGAGTGCTCAAATCATGCAAACTAAAGGCCCGGCCAGGAGGCCGCTTCTCTGCTCTTTCCATCTTTCTCCTACTTCTGCTCGTTAATCTTTATGATTATTATACCATCCTTTCTCGAAATTAAAAACAGCAAGCCAAATAGCTTGCTGTATTAGGTTATCACTCACCCATCTCAATCCGCCAGCTGGTGGCTGTTTTTCTTTCTTGGATAAATTTACTGTAAATACCTTGTTTGGCCAGTAAGTCTTGGTGTTTACCTTGCTCGACAATGCGACCTTGATCCAGCACCAAAATCTGGTCTGCATGCTCAACCGTCTTAAGTCGGTGGGCAATCATGATAATGGTCTTATCGCGAGTCAAAGCCTGAATAGCCTGCATGAGGGCTTCTTCGTTTTCTGGGTCAACATTGGCTGTTGCTTCATCCAGAATGATAATAGGCGCATCCTTGATAATTGCTCGTGCAATGGAAATGCGCTGACGCTCACCTCCAGAAAGACTAGCACCTCCTTCACCAATCTTGGTGTCATAACCATCAGGCAGCGAGAGGATAAAGTCATGACAGGCTGCTTTCTTGGCAGCCTCTATCACTTCTTCCTGACTGGCCTCCGGCTTGCCAAAACGAATGTTATTGGCAATGGTATCCTCAAAGAGATAGACGCTTTGGAAGACAAAGCTGAAATTACGAATCAGACTGTCATAGCTGTAATCCCTAACATCATGCCCGCCTAGACTGATACTTCCTTGGTCCACATCCCAGAAGCGGGCAATGAGGTTACAAAGCGTTGTTTTGCCTGATCCAGAAGGTCCGACCAGAGCAGTTGTCGTTTTTTCTGGAATGGTGAGGGAAACCTGGTCAATGATTTTCTTATTTCCATAAGAGAAGCTAACGTCTCTCAGCTCAATCCGGCTGCTCTTAGGCTCAATATCCTGACCGCTGATGTCCATCGGCTGGATAGCCAAGACTTGATTGACCATGTCAACCGACAGATCAACAATGCGCAGGAGAGAAGAGAATGAGCCAACGCCGTCTAGATTTTCATAAATCATAAAGCCACTGACAATCATCATAATGGTTACCAGCAGCTCCATACTACCATTGAGATAAAAGTAGATAGAGAAAAGCCCCATAAAGAGACCGGTCAGCTTGGTCACCATACCCTGGAGAGCAATGTAAGGTGAGGTCACAAGTGTCATTTTGGTATCTAGCTGACTCTTGCCTTCAATAGCCTTGGACAGCTTCTTGGCAGAACGGTTGACCAGATTGTAGTTCTTAACTTCAGCAATACCTTGGCTGTACTCCAAAACAACGGCTACTAGGTCCATATCCGCCTGATACTTGTCATCAGAAACCTTGCCAACTTGCCAACGCATGAGGGTATTTGGCAAGAGAAAGAGGACGAGCCCCACCAAGAGAACCAGTCCAACCCGCCAGTCATAGAGAAAGACCAAAACGGTGATGAGACCGGTCGTCAGAAATCCTTGCACTGTCATCATAACCACTCGCGTAGCTACGTCAGACAGCCCTTCCAGCGTATTAGTCGTAACACTGGTAATCTTGCCCAAGCTATTTTGATTAAAGTAACCCATGGGCAAATAGCGCATGTGCTCAGCAATTTCAATCCGCTTCTGAGCACAGGTATGATAGCCCGCTTCCGTCTGGAGCATAGTGATTTTCAGGGTAATCCAGACGTTTAGCACAGTGGATACCAACATGATAGCCAGATCCAGCCAGAAAGTCTGCATAGAGAGATTCTTCTCAATCAGTCCCATAACGACTAGGCCGATTGCTGGAATACGCAGAGCGATGATAAAGGACTTGATGATGCCCAGATAAATGGATTGATAAAATTTCCTACGGTCCTCTGCCGTACAGAAATCAAAGAATTTCTTCAGTATATTAAGCATGAGTCAGCCCTCCTTCCATCTCACTATTATCCTTGGTAGCAATATGGGCCTGCCACATGGAAGCGTAAAGCGGACTGGTTGTCAGCAATTCTTCATGCCGACCTCTAGCTTCAATCCGACCATCATTGACCAAGACTATCTGGTCTGCACTCATAATAGTAGACAGCCTGTGGGCAATGACAATCAAGGTCCGTCCCTCAATCAAACGAGCTAGACTGGACTGGATCCGTGCTTCATTTTCTGGATCTGTATAAGCAGTCGCTTCATCCAAGATAAGAATCGGTGCATCCTTAAGCATGGCACGGGCGATAGCAATCCGCTGACGCTCCCCACCAGATAGATGGCCGCCGCCAGAGCCTACTTGAGTTTCAAAGCCGTCTTCTAAGTTCATGATAAAGTCATAACAGCCACAGCGACGGGCAATTTCGATGACCTCTTCATCAGAAGCTGCTGGATTTCCCATCCGGATATTTTCCATAATAGTCTCATCAAAGAGATAGTTATCCTGGGTCACGTAAGCAATCTGCCGACTGTAATAATCTAGCGGAAGCTGACGAATATCCAAGCCACCATAGGTAATCTGACCAGAAGTGACATCCCAGAAAGAAGCCAGAAGCTTAGCAATTGTAGACTTACCCGAGCCTGATGGGCCGACTAAAGCATTGATGCTGCCAGCCTTAATATCTAGCGAAATGTCGTGCAGTACTTCCTCTTCATCTGTATAGCCAAAGCTGACATCCGTCATAACCAGATCCCTTCCTTTTGGAAGTTCTCTCAGCTCCTGAGGCCTTTCCAAATCAGGCTTTTCCAGAATATCAATGACTTGGCCAAAAATAGTGCCTATTTTCCGTAAATCGTCCATGTAACTAGCCACTAAAATCAGAGGAGTCAGAAGACTGAGCGAAAGAATAATCATCAGAATAAAATTGCTGGCAGTCAAACTGCCTTGCAGATAGAAATAACAGCCAGCCGGCAGAAGAAAGAGCAAGCCTGATGGCAGAAAAGCAGTCACAATGCCCATCTCCAGATTGAACTTGCGCATCCACTCAATAAAGCAATCTGCTCCTTCTCTAGCAGCCGTCACAAACTTATCGTAAGAGAACTTTTCCTTGCCAAAAACCTTGATGACTTCAATCCCATTGATGTATTCCACCGCTGTATCATTGAGTTTTTTGGTCTTGACCAGAGTATTTTGATAGTCTGCTTCGCTATTGGCAACCATCCGCATATAGGCCAGCACCACGATGGGAATAGTCAGGAGAGACAGCAAGGTCAGCCGCCAATCGATAACCAGCATGGCAATGAGAACAATAATCGGACCAAAAATCCCAGCGGTAAACTCTGGAATCAGGTGAGCCAAGGTCGTTTCGGTCGCATCTACCCGCTCAACGATAATGTTTTTATAACTCCCTGATGACTGACTAAGCACTGTGCCTAGAGGCAGCCTAGCTAGCTTGTCTGTCAGGCGACGCCGCATTTCCGCTAGAATCTTAAAAGTAGCCGTATGCGACAGCATGGTGGAAATACCGTGAAATCCCCAGTAGCCAATCCAGGCCAGACCTGCCCACGCTGACTGCTGCAGGTAAAAATCCCAGTTTTTATTGCCAGCCAAGAGCTGATTAATCATTCCACCAATAAAGAAATAAGGCAGAAATCCTGAAATCACAGAGGCAAAGGCAAAGATCAGACTGAGCACAAAATATATCTCAAAATATATCTTATGAAGGGAAACAAAGTCCCAGATCCAAGCAAGGACAGATTTTTTCTTCATAGAATTTCCTTCTTTCTATCAAAAACCTAGCAAACCTCCCCAGTCAAACAAGTCCATGATGGAATGGCAAAATTCCAGCGCCTGCTCTTGGGGCCAGTCTTGAGCCAAGGGCTCAAATACAGCAGTGTAATAAGCTGTCATGCACGATCGCAGAAACTCGTGTTTGACCAAATGATTGATCTTACCCTCTTTGTATGCCAGCTCCAAATAGCGATAAGTCTCGTCTGCAGCCAAATGAGGCAGACGCATCCTGAAGTCCGCTTGCGAAGATCCCTGAGATTTAAAGAGCAAGAGCTGCATAATATCCTTATGCTCATAGAGAATCCGCATCAGGGACTGGAGATCCTCCAAGCGATGGGCCCACATATCAGACAGGTGTCCCTCTTCTAGGAAAGCATAGTCACGTCGCTTCTGCTCTTGTCCATACTGATCTAAGGCTGTCAAAGTAGGCTCAAGCAGGGCAACAAAGAGACTGTCCTTACTCTCATAGCGCTTATAAAGAGCCCCAGTCGTCAAGCCAGCAGCGCGACAAATTCTCCGCAGTGAAGCATCCTGATAGCCATAAGCTAAGAACTCACTCCTCGCGCTTTCCAAGATTTTTTCGTTTAACTCATCTGTTTCTTTTTTCATGCTTTCAATTTGATAACACTGTTATCACCTTTCTTCCTTTATTATAAATTCTGATAATTTAACTGTCAAGGAAAAACAAAAGAGACCGAGAAATATTTTCATCGGTCTAGTTCTATTCCTTTTTTTCTTGTAAACATGACAAAAGGAGCTTATTAACAAACTCCTATAGAATTTTACTTTTTATTGGGTGCATAAATCATGCCAGTACAGTCGAAATCTTCCTGTCGGCGAAAGCCGAGCTCTTGATAAAAAGTTAGATTTTTATCTGATTGCTCCGTTGCCAACTGGATTTGGTAAACATCCTTAAATCTTTCCAACGTCTGCTGAAGAAGGCTTCGGCCAATCCCCTGACGCTGGTAGAGTGGATACACCAGCAAATCCTGAATAAAGACAATGGTAAGCCCATCTCCGACCACTCGGATCAAACCAACCAACTCTTCATCATCATAGGCCGCCATCACAAACAAGGACTGATGGAAGGCTTGCTCTAACTGCTGAGGTCGATTAGTGTAATTGCTCCAACCAACTGAAGCATAGAGGTCTAGCACTGCTGCAAAATCCAGCTGAGGATTTATTTTATAATGAATCATGGCTATCTCCTTGTTTTTTCTCTGTTTGATTGCATAACACTTCTAAAGCTTTATCGAACTTGAGTCAACACTCCGTCTTGCATCTCATAGACCTTGTCAACCTCGTCCAGCAGGCGGGTATCGTGAGTAATCATGACCACGCTCTTATGGAATTTCTGGGTCACCTCTTTGAGCAAATGGACCACGCGCTTGGCCCGCTCCGTATCCAGACTAGCTGTCGGCTCATCAGCCAAAATAATATCAGGGCTATTATAAAGTGCTCGAGCGATAGCAGCTCTCTGCCGTTCTCCGCCAGACAATTCTTTCGGATACTGCTTGAGTGTTCCTTGTAGATCTAGCAACTCAATCAGACTGTCTAGATCTGTTCTTTCCTTTTTAGATAAGCGGTCAATCAGCTGGAACTGGTCTTCGATTTTCAAAAAAGGAATGAGATTGGAAGTCTGCAAAATAAAGCCGAAATCATTGAAGCGTAGAGCAGCTCGTTCCTTTTCCTTGAGCTGGGAAGTATCTTTCCCATGCAGGAGAATCTGTCCTTTTGAGGGAGTTTGCAAATGCCCTAGCAAGGTAAGAAAGGTTGTTTTTCCTGAGCCTGATGGCCCAATAATAGCTACAAACTGCCCTGCTTCTAGTTGGAAATCAGTTGGTTTCAGGGCTTGAACCAGCGTATGCCCCTGACCATATTCTTTTGTAACTCCTTTTAGTTCTATGATTGACATTTACTCACCTCCAATCGCTGTGATAGGGTCAATTTTCAGAACCCGATGAATGGACAAGAGTCCGCCAGCCAGTGACATGAAAACAATGAGGATAATTAAACCAGCATAAGCTCTCCAGTCACTGTAAAAAGGCATAGAAGCCGGCAAGACTAGCTGGGTTCCCAAGAGAGCCAAGACAGCTAAGCTGATTCCCAGAGTGGACAGGATGAAAATCTGCCAAAAAATAGAAGCAATAATCTTCCCACTGGCAATTCCTTGGGCGCGCATAATACCGTAAAGATGCGTCTTTTGGATGGTAATAATATACATGAAAATTCCCAATACCAAAAATGTAATCAAAACCATGGCCCCAATCATAAAGGAAAAAGTCAGTACCTGAGGCTGATAGCCAGGGATATTTTCTATAAAATCATTCATAGAGAGTTGACTAAGTCCAGCTTCTTCAATCTTCTGACCATCCTTGACCACAAGTGCACTGATATTCTTAACCTGACTAGAGCCGTACTTTAATTCCCTGAAATCATCTAGATCCATAAAAATTACAGGTTGCGTAAAGAAGCTGTTATCCTCTGTGAAACCAACAACCTGATAGAGGCGCTCACTTCCATTAAGCTGAAGCTGGTCGCCTAGTTTCACACCTTTTTGCTGCAGACGCTTATCCGCAATGACTTCATAAGCAGTTTCAGCAGGACGTCCCTCAATAATGTCAGGCGCTAGAAAACTATCCCAAGAGAGACCAAAAACCTGAGCATTGAGTTTATCAGTCCCATCTTCATAATTGGCCACTGCTGACGTTTGTCCCAAAGCAGCGATTGAGTCCCCTTGAAGCAGGCGGCTGTACTCCTCTTCCTTGAGAGTCGAAGCTATTAGATTCTTATTAGCGTACTCCGACAAGACGATTGACTCAGCCTGCCATTGGTCCAAAGCCAAGCGATTGAGCCTAGCCAAACCGACGGAAAGACTAGATAAAAAGAAAACCATATAGGTAATGAGAAATACCACAGCAACCACTAAACGATAGCGTCCGCGACTGTAGACAATCTCTTTAAAAGCTAAAAACAAAGCTATCCTCCTTTGAGATATTCGAGACTATTATACCATACAAGAAGCAAGCTGGAAAAACTATCCTGTCAATCCCCCTCCATATGCTCTCTGACAAAGCCCGCCAGACCGACAGAGGTCACCCTAGCATGAAAATCACTCATTTGCTGAGCCTTATAGCAAGGATGAGCCAGCCAGTAAGTCAGGGTTCCCATAAAGGACGCGGCTTGATGATTCAGGAGCAAGTCCACCTCAACCTCCTCTAAATGTGGATCAGCCAAGGAAATACTCTGCCAGAAAATCTCCCTCACAGCTTCCTGCAATCGCCTCGAACTAGTTGGACTGCCATTTGGACCCAAAAAAATGGCCAAGTCTTCCAAGTAAGGCTCAAAAAAATGAAAAAGATTTTGTTTCTCATGGATATAGTCTTCCACTTTAAAATCCTTTTCTAACTTGAACAAGCAGGCAGATTCTAGAACCTCTTGATAATAGGCCTGCAAATCACCTAGCAAGCGGTCTTCTATCTTCTCCAGCAGATCATATTTATCCAAATAATGCCGATAAAAAGTACTGCGATTCATCTCTGCCAAGTCAATCAATTGGCGAATACTGATGCTCTCAAAAGTCTGCTCTTTCATCAACTGCAGCAAGCTAGTCTCTATCCGCTTTTCTGTCTCTCTTCTTTTTTTCTCATACATACCATTCACCTCAAAATGCAACAGTCTATCTAAAATTGATGCTTGTATGCCATCCAGCTCCCACTATATAATAAATATAAGCAGAAGACAAGAACAAGAGGATTAAAAGATGAAAATTATGATCAATCAAAAGGAAGTCAGTCAAGAAAGAATTGAGCAATGGCGGAAGCAGAGAATCCATAAAGCAGCTAAGATACTTAATCTACAGCTGCCTAATACTGACAACACGGAGATTTTAGACCAAGCCTTACTGGAAGCAAAAATGAAGCTGACATACGAAGAGCTAATCCAGCAAATCGGAACCAAACTCAAATGGAGCCAATGTTTGATGAAATGGGCGGCCAAATGGTCCAAGAAACCACGAAAAAGAGCTATCATCACGATTTTTGCAAGTGGACTGACTGCCGCTTCTTTCAGTATAATGCTAGAAAAGTTGATGTTAGAAAAGACAAATGTTCATAAACGAGTCAATCTTGGTGCCTGTCCGGATCATTATGCCTTGCAGCCGTACGGGGACAAACTGGAAGTCATTGAGACCGCAGGAAATAGCCCTCTGCCGACACAGTTTTTTCTTGACCTTGGTGGTGAAGCTGAGATAGAGGAGCCTCGTGATGCGTCTTATCCCTTCCAATCTGTCGGTGTCGCCAGACTAGCGAACGGTTGCAATATCGGTGGAATTCGCCATCAGTTTCGCGACATAGAAAAAGGCTTGGAAGCCCGATTCTGCGTTGAATTCCCTAGCCTTTGTCCAGACATCCTTATCAAAGAACACCAGCTCCACCTGGCTGCCGAATGGTCAAGATGGATAACTTGGTGTAAAGAGCATAAAGAATGAATTTCCTTTCATGAAAAGAACTACCAAGCCATGCAAAAACAGCCTACTGCCATCTTAAAGAGACCGCAGCAAGGCTGTTTTCTTCTTTACCTAATCAAAGACAATCATGGACTTAATGGTCTTGCGTTTATCCATATCTTTATAAGCTTGATCGATATCTTCCAGTTTGTAGCTTGAAGTAAAGACCTTGCCCGGATTAATATCGCCGTCAAGAACTGCCTTGAGCAAGATTTGCTTGTCGTAAGTCGTGACAGAGGCTGCTCCGCCTGCCACTGTAATATTTTGAGCAAAGGTAGAACCAAGTGCTCGGTTATTATAGTGTGGCACACCGACAAAGCCTAAGCGGCCGCCGTTGTGAAGAACTCCCAGAGCTTGATCAACAGCTGCTTCTGTTCCAACACATTCCAGAGCTGCATCTGCACCACCACCAAGGATTTCACGGACCTTGGCAATTCCGTCTTCGCCACGTTCTGCAACAACAGCTGTCGCACCGGATTCCAAGGCCATCTTTTGTCGATCTTCGTGACGGCTCATAAGAACGATTTGGGAAGCACCACGCATTTTAGCAGCGATCACAGCGCATTGCCCAACAGCTCCGTCGCCAATAACGACCACCTTATCACCAGGCTTAACATCTGCCACTCGCGCAGCATGGTAGCCAGTTGGCATGACATCAGCCAGTGTCAAGAATGATTTGAGCATTCCTTCTGTATAATCAGAAGGCTGACCCGGAATTTTGATAAGTGCCCAGTTAGCAAATTCGAAGCGCATATATTCTGCCTGCACCCCATTTGACCAGTTATTCCCAATATGAGAATCACAGGTGCCATCAAATCCTGCTCGGCAGGCATCACATTGCCCGCATCCATGAGTGAAAGGTGCGATAACGAAGTCACCAGGTTTAACAGTCGTTACTGCATCTCCGATTTCTTCGACAATTCCAATCGCTTCATGCCCGCTATTTTGATGGCCTGCTTCAATATCCGGACTGCGGTAGCGCCATAGGTCAGAGCCACAGACACAGGTCCGAACAATCCGAATAATGGCATCATCTGCCTCAATGATTTGTGGGCGACCTATTTCTGCTAGACCAACTTGGCCAGCTTTTGTATAAACTGCCAATTTCATCGTTTCTTCTCCTTTGATATCTTTATAGTAACTATTATACAACTTAGAGCACCCTAGAAGTCAAATTTTTGACATTATTTAAGATAAAATTCTTATAAAAAAGGAAACTCTTTTCTCAGAGTTTCCTAGTTTAATTCCTCACTGCTCATCCCTGTTGTCCTGAGCAGAATGAAAAGCGCTTTACTGCTTGGTAAAGGTCAGAGTGTCTGGATCATCATCCAATTCGTCCACAATCAGCTGATTGCCATTTTGACGATAGCTTTTAGCATCATCACCGACAATCAGTCTTTGGTTAGCAGCATCAACTTGTACCTGCTTGATTTCCTTACTGCCATCTACCTCGGTCTCAGTCCAAGTACCAGTCGTACCATTGATTTCTAGGACATGCTGGTCACCATCATGGTCGGTTGCTTGATAGCGCCCGTCTAGATTAGTAGCCTGCCCTGCATTTGATGATGATGAAGGCTGATTAGAGGATGATGCAGCTGATGACTGCGAAGTCTGATTTTGTGCAGATTGTGATGTCTGGTCTTGCGTATTCTGTGATGAACTAGTATCCCCTCCTTGGTTAGTATTGCCTGAGCAGGCAGCCAATAGAACTGCTGCTGTCAGAGATAGAATTCCGATAAAGGCTTTTTTTGTAATAGTCATATCGTTTTCTCCTTTTTCTACATTTGTAGTTTATACTTATATTCTACACTTGTCTGTTTCATTTGTCAAGAAAAAGCAGTTTTTATTATAAGGAAAATACATATAAAGGAAATGACGCACTCTGATTGACATTTGCTATTTAGACGCTACTTGTTCTGTTAGTCTTTCCGAGCTCGCTTGACAAAATGACCTTCGCTCGTATAATGATTCTATAAAAGATAAAAGGAGAAAATTATGCCAATCAGAAAAGCCCAAGTCAGCGATATTCCTGCACTCCAAGAACTCCTTCAGCAAATTCTGCTTGTCCATCATCAGGCTCGTCCGGACATTTTCAAGGCCAAGGGCAGCAAGTTTAGCAATGAAGAGCTAGAGAAGATTCTGAGTCAAGAGTCCACCCCTATTTTCGTCTTTGAAAGTGAATCCGGAGAAATCCTCGGTCATCTTTTTTGCTCCATCAAGGAACCTGTCAGTCCTGTACTCAATCCCATCAAGACACTTTTTATCGAGGACTTATGTGTAAATGAGAAAGCCAGAGGACAAAAGGTTGGCGAGCAGCTTTACCGCTTTGTGGAAGACTATGCTCGGGAAATCTGTTGCTATAATCTGACTCTTAATGTTTGGAACGACAATGTCGTAGCCCTGCGTTTCTATGAGCGATTAGCGCTTCAGGCTCAGGAAACAGTGATGGAGAAGATACTTTGATTTGAAAGACAAATTTCAGGAAACGCTAGCAATAGTTTTCGGCTATACCCTATCAGCAGAATTAACTATTTTATTTCCGAGGGATTTTCGATACAATAGACCATAATCCCTAATGAAAGTGAGAAATCTTATGACAAAATCGAAATTCAAACTGGTTGGATCTCTTCTGCGCCCAGAAAATCTCCGCCAGTATAAGACAGAAATTGAGCACCGCGATGATATTCAATACCCCTTCTACGACAGCTTCCCAGGCTACCATGAGACGGAGACAGCTGACATCAAGGAGATTGTTGCTGAGCAAAAGGCTAAGGGTATTGACATCCTGACGGATGGAGAATACTCTAAATCCATGTGGCATCTGGACTTTGTCTGGGGACTTAAGGGAATCGAGCGCTACATTGCCGACCACGGCTATACCTTCAAGGACCACGACGGCGGGCAATACGAGACTCGGAAAGATATTGGTATCCGTATCACTGCACCACTCTCTGGTAAAAACCATCACTTTATCGAGATTTATAAGCTAGTCAAGGAAGAGGCTGCTGGTGAAGATACCAAGCTGACTGTCTGGGGGCCTGCCCATGCTTATACTGAGTTAGCTGTCTTTGATCGCTTGGCGGGACCAGGACAAGTTTATGAGACCAATGAAGATTTGAAAAAAGGCTTGATTCAAGCCTATAAGGAATTTTTGGACGACTATAAGGCTGCTGGCGGACAGATTATCCAGTTTGACGACTGTCTCTGGGAGCTCTTTGACGAGTCCAATCCTGCCAGCTTCTTTGCTGAAGGCAATGCTAGTCTGGCTGACCTAGCAGACGAGTTTGTCGCTATTAATAACGTAGTCGTGGACTATGCCCATGAGTTGGGACTAACTGTCTGGACCCACAACTGCCGTGGTAACTACGAAAGCCGCTCTGCTGCTGAGGGTACCTACGAAGCTATCGCGGAAAAATTCCTACGTGACCAACATTATGATCGCTACTTCCTAGAGTGGGACAGCGATGTAGCTGGTGATATATCAGCTCTAGCAGCTTTGAAGGACAAGAATGCGGAAGTCGTTTTAGGACTGCTCTCCAGTAAGACGACAGCCTTGGATGACGAAAAACGCGTCCTAGACCTACTCGAGAAAGCAGCAACCATTCTACCAAAAGAACGACTCTTGCTCTCCCACCAATGCGGCTTCGCCTCTTGTGACTCTGGAAACGAACTCACCATTGAACAACAATGGGCCAAAATCAAACAAGGCCAAGAAATCGCCCAAAAATTCTGGGGATAATAAGCAAAAAAGCGGTCACACCGCTTTTTTCTATTTTCATCTGCATCTGTTCAACATATTAAATCTTGTAGTATCAGGAAAGTTCAATTCGCTTGAGCCAATTTTCAACCAAGGCCGTAAAGAGAGCCTCTTGATCTATCTGTGCATTGTGGCCAGCAAGATCCATTACAGCATGAGTTGCCCTTGGATAATAGTGAGACAGCTGGGCTAACTGCTGGAAGCCCACGACTTGGTCCTGCTTTCCTGCTATAAAAAGACTGGGCTTGTCATAGCTCTTTTCCTGTATCTCTTGATCCACTTCAAGCGAAAAAGCATAGTTTTCTTGCAGCTTTTGGACAAAGGGAACATTCATCATCTGAAGCCCTACTAGGATTTCTTTTGCAAACCGTCGATAAGTTTCTTTAGTCTGTAAAATCGCTAAATCAACGAAATCTTCGCTTTTGCCTGCTGTATCAAAACCTACCTCTCTAATTAGCAGGCTGTCTTTTGGCAGAATTCTTTCTTGCGGATTGGGTACAACTACTGGACAAATAAGCAGCAAACCATCAATCTCCGACCTTTTCTTAGCCAAAATTCCTCTAGCAAGATAGCCACCATAAGACTCTCCAGCTAAGAGAAAGGTGTGTCCGCTGATTACAGTCTCTATAAAGTTTAAGATCATCTCTAAAATCGCATCCGCACTTGCAAAAGCAGGATTGGCATCAGACCTACCCATGCCAGGCAAATCTAAATAAATCCTTTTATAGTCAGCATGTTTCTCAAAAATAGGTTCCAAACATCCTTCCATCAATTCAGATGAACAGCCCAAACCATGAATTGCCAAGACTGGCTTTCCTTGACCAATCACTTTATAATATAATTTATTTCCCTGATAAGTAAAAAACATTTTTTCTCCAATCATATCTTAAAGACACGTTTTGCTCGAGGTGAAGCCTTTATCGAAACCAGTCAAAATAATATTGTTAATAAGCCTAACAAATTATTCTTACGATCTACACCCCTCAAAGCTACTAGACGAGCAAACTTATTCTTTCCCCTTGATTTCAGAGCTTCATGCCTCATCCCCAAATAACAAGGTCGACTGCTGCAGATAAGGATTAGGGTACTTTACTAGCAGATCCCTTACAGCTCTTACCAAGTCTTTTTGCTCAGCCTGACCGGATTGGTAACGAAGCAAAAGGTGCATAAAATCTTCTTTTTCAGTTGTACTAGCTTTTTTCTTAAAATAGCCCCAAACATGCTGAAAGGCATTGCAGACCTGACCGCGGTTTTCTGGCAGGGCTACCGCCTGGTCAATCAAGTCTTGGACATGTGCTGCTTCCACCGAGTCACTTTTTAGATATTGGCGGATTTCCAGATAGATCTTACTGGAATGACTGAGAACCAGATATTTATTTCTAGCCCAAAGAGTCTGACATTGGGAGATTTGGTTTGAATTTTCCATGATTACTTTTCCTACTGATTTTCAATTTCGAATACTTCTCGTGTCGTCTACATCATTACTCGTATCCCAGTAATAAGCTTACCAAGACAGAAAGCTAAGCGAACCTGTAAATCAACTATGATTGGAAAAAGATTTCGAAAAGTATTAATCAAAATCCCCAATCACATGACTGGGGAATCGTTCATTAACGTACCTCTGCACCAAGTTTTTCGGTCAGAGATTTTTCGATTTTTTCCATATATTTAGCCACTTCTTCGTCGGTCAGGCTAGCTTCTGGATTTTGGAAAGTCAGGCTGTAGGCCATAGATTTGAGGCCAACACCCAGCTTGTCACCAGAGAAGATATCAAAGAGCTTAATATCGGTCAAGCGCTTGACACCAGCTGCTTGGATTGCATCAAGGACCTCTTGGTGAGTGATTTCAGCCTTGAGCAAGAGTGCCACATCACGGCTGACAGCTGGGAATTTAGTGATTTCTGTAAATGGCTGTGCTGGCTGGAGTTGCTCTTCGATAGCAGACAGGTTGAGCTCAGCCACATAAGTTTCAGGAATATCGTAAGCCTTGGCTGTCGCAGGATGGACTTGACCGACAAAGCCGACAGGCTGTCCTTTGATAGAAATTAAAGCAGTCCGCCCAGGATGCAGGCTCTTAATCTGGCTGCTAGCCGCGTATTCAGCTGTCAAGCCCAACTTATCAAAGAGTGCCTCCACTACACCCTTAGCATAGAAGAAATCAACTGCTGCTGGCTTGGTCTGGAAGTCTTTTTCATTAACCAGACCTGTCAAAGCAAAGGCAAAGCTATTGATTTCGTTTGGCAGATCTTCCTTAGGATTGCCAGTCTGCTCAAAGATTTTTCCAATCTCATAGAGAGCTAGATTCTTATTCTTACGAGCTACATTGTAGGCTAGGGAGTCCAAAATGCCGGAAACCATGTTCTGACGAAGAACAGAGCGCTCCACTGTCATTGGCCACATGAGCTCAGTCAAGTTGCTAGGATTGAGAGTGAACTCAATCGCCTTTTCTGGCGTCGTCAAAGCATAGGTGATGATTTCTGTCAGTCCAGCTCCCTCTGCTAAAGTCCGCACTTGTCGGCGCAGTTGTTGCGTTGCAGTCAATTCACCAGCAGTTCCGTCATCTTTTGGCAGGCTAGCTGGCAATTTGTCATAGCCGTAAATGCGGGCAATTTCTTCATAGAGGTCTGCTTCGATTGAAATATCCCAGCGACGGCGAGGCACGCTGACAGTGAACTGTTCAGCATTTCCTGACAAGCCAAAGCCAAGTCTGCGGAAGACATCCACAATATCTGTATAAAGCAAGTCTGTTCCCAAAACTCGGTTGACATCCGAGAGACTGGACACCACTTCTACATCGCTAGTATCCAAGCTGCCAGTGGATACAATCCCAGCCTGAACAGTCGCTCCTGCCAAGTCCGCAATCATACTTGCTGCCGCGTCCAAAGCTTCATTGACAGTTGCCACATTGATGCCTTTTTCAAAGCGGGAAGATGATTCTGAGCGCAGGTTAAGGCGACCGCTGGTCTTGCGGATTGATTTACCATCAAAGACTGCTGCCTCCAGAACAACACGAGTGGACTGGCCAGAGATTTCTGTTGCTTGCCCCCCCATAACACCTGCAAGGGCTACTGATTTGTCCGCGACAGTGATAACTAAATCGCTGACTTCCAAATCCCGCTCTTCGCCATCCAGTGTCACCAGTTTTTCACCAGCACGCGCTTCCCGCACGACAATCTGGTCACCATCAAACGTATCCAAATCAAAGGCATGCATGGGCTGACCAAAGTAGAGCAGAATATAGTTGGTCACATCCACTACATTGTTAATCGGACGGATTCCTTCGTTCATGAGGAGATTTTGCAGCCACTGAGGACTTGGGGCAATAGTGACATTTTCCAAGATACGAGCCGCGTAATAAGGAGCTTTCTCTGTCTCAAGGGCTACTGAAAGACTGTCCTCTGCCTGCTTTTCATTTTCCACCAGCGGAAAATCTTTGAAATGTACTGACTTGTCATAGATGGCAGCCACTTCATGAGCCACCCCACGCATAGACAGAGCATCAGCTCGGTTTGGTGTGATGGAAAGTTCGATAATCTCATCATCCAAGTCCAGATAAGAGAAGACTTCCTCGCCCGGCACTGCTTCTTCAGGCAGGATTTGAATACCATCCGCAAATTCCTTTGGCACGACAGAATCAGAAATGCCCAGCTCACCGAGAGAGCAGATCATGCCCAGTGACTCCAAGCCACGGATTTTCCCTTTTTTAATCTTATAATTATCCGCAATGCGAGCACCCGGCAGAGCCACCATGACCTTGATGCCTGCGCCAATATTTGGAGCACCACAGACAATCTGACGGTTCTCCTCTTCTCCGACATTAACTTGACAGACATGCAGGTGGGTATCTGGAACATCCTCACACGATACCACCTCACCAACAACAATTTTCGACAAGCCAGCAGCTGGTGATGTCACACCTTCCACTTCAATTCCTGTCGTTGACATTTTCTCAGCCAACTCAGCGCTCGCCACATCAATGTCTACTAACTCTTTTAACCACTTATAACTTACTAGCATATTTAAGATACCAAGGGCGTCAAAAACGACTGAAAAATAGGAGATTTGCTAAGCATTCGATGAATGATCGCAAGTCTATCTTTTTTCCGAGTTTTTAGCCCGGGTTCAATTCCTTTCTCTAATTCTATCGCTGAGGAACTTGACCGATCAAATTTTAGGGACCTGTCTGAAAGCCTGATTTCAGAAACAAATCATCTAAATTTAAAGCTTTTAGGTCGTATTCATTTCCTCTCTTTAAATTTTCTTGTTTATTTCAATTTCTTGCGCAGCAGCCAGTCTGTGTCCACCGTCTCACCAGTGATATAGTCGTGCTGGCTAAATTTTTCAAAGCCGTATTTGAAGTAAAAATCTTGAGCTCTAAAATTCTTTTCCCAGACGCCCAGCCAGACCCAGTCAAAGCCTCGTTTCTCGGCTTCATCTAAGGCGAATTCAAACATTTCCTTGCCCAAACCTTGACCATGATAAGCTTTCAAAACATAGATTCGCTGAACCTCAAAGGCTTGTGGTAGTTCTTGCTCCGTTTGAGCATGTCCCCAGTTAAACTTGAGAAAACCAGCAATTTCACCGTCTTTGACAACAAAATAAGTCTCTGACTCAGAGTCTGTCAGTTCCTTTTCGATGGTCGCAAGCGACAGCTCATTGTCAAAATAATGAGCCATATCAGCCTCCTTGATAAAAGGACCAAAGGTTTCTTGATAAGTCGCAACCTCCAACTCCCGCAGGAGGGTCGCTTCTTCTTTCTTGACTCTGACTAGCATACTGCACTCCTTTCTCAGAAAAGCTGCATCTATGAATACAGGTTTCTACTTAAACTGCTGAGAAAAACGAATATCTCCTTGGTAGAAGCCACGAATGTCGTTGATACCGTAGCGAAGCATAGCTACCCGCTCTTGACCAAGACCAAAGGCAAATCCAGAGTATTTCTCTGCATCAATACCGCTCATTTCTAGCACGCGCGGATGCACCATACCAGCTCCCATAATCTCAATCCAGCCAGTCTTCTTGCAGACATTACAGCCGGCTCCGCCACACTTGAAGCAGGAAACATCCACTTCAACAGACGGCTCTGTGAATGGGAAGTAAGATGGACGCAGACGGATACTACGATCTTGGCCGAACATCTTCTGAACAATTAGCTGCAGCGTTCCTTGCAGGTTTGCCATGGAAATATTTTCTCCAACCACCAAGCCTTCAATTTGATGAAACTGATGGGAGTGAGTCGCATCATCAGTATCCCGACGGAAGACACGTCCTGGTGAGATCATCTTGAGTGGCCCTTTAGAAAAGTCATGAGCATCCATAGCTCGCGCCTGTACCGGACTGGTGTGAGTTCTGAGCAGAATCTCCTCTGTAATGTAGAAAGTATCCTGCATATCCCGTGCTGGATGATCCTTAGGCAGATTCATCCGCTCAAAGTTGTAATAATCCTTCTCCACTTCAAAGCCGTCCACGACCTGATAGCCCATCCCGATGAAAATATCTTCGATTTCCTCACTAGTCTGACTAAGAATATGACGGTTTCCTACCGGAATTTGACGACCTGGCAGGGTCACATCCAAGGATTCCTCAGCCAGTTTCAGAGCGACTAATTGCTCTTCCATCTCTTGAGCTGTCTTTTCAAAGGCCGCTGTCAAAATATCACGCGCTTCATTGACGTGCTTACCGATAATCGGCCGCATATCAGCTGAAATATCCTTCATCCCTTTGAGGACTTCAGTCAGCGAACCCTTCTTCCCCAAGACAGCTACCCGCAAGTCCTGCAGTTCCTTTTGATTCTCAGCCTTGAGCTGCTTGAGAGAAGCTAGAGTCTCTTCTCGCAAGCTTTTTAGTTGTTCTTCAATCGTTTTCGTCATTTTACCTCCAAAATAAAAAGCGCGCCAATCTCCATAAGCGGAGCGTTGACACGCGGTACCATCCGTTTTTTATCTGGCAAGCCAGACCTTACTTATCAATCCTAGAGCAAGTGAATTCGCCTAGCTTTCATCTAGAGAGCTTTCAGTCGATGGCTCCCCTCCCTGTTAAACTTCCCCTAGGTTACTGGTCTTGCGGATTGCTATTCAGTTATACTTCATTCTAACAGATTTCTAAACATTTCGCAAGCTCAGTTAAAGAATTTACAAGAAGAGACAATCGAGAAAAAGAAGCCCGTTAAACAACAGACTCCCTTTCTTTCTATTTAATCACTTGTCCTGCTTCTTTCAGAACATCTTCTGGTACAGTAATGCCAAGTTCTTTGGCATTTTTAGTATTGATTACAGATTTACCTGTATCGAAAATATCTACTGCAGTGTCAGCAGGTTTGGCACCTTTAAGAACTTTAGCTGCCATTTTTCCAGTCGCAACACCTAGGTCATACTGGTCTACAACGACAGAGGCAAGACCACCTTCTTCTACCATGGCTGTCGCACTTGGATAAATCGGTTTCTTAGCTTCTTTATTGCTGGACACAACTGTCGCAAAAGCTGACGCAATGGTATTGTCAATTGGAATCCAGATAGCATCAACCTTGCCAGTCATGACATTCATGGTTGAAGCAATTTCATTGGTCGACGGAACAGAGTATTCCTCTACCTTGTAGCCTGCCTCTTCAGCCAATTTTTTGAACTCTTCTACCTGAGCTTTGGAGTTATCTTCACTGCTAGAATATAGCGTACCGATAGTCTTAACATCTGGAGTCAATTTTTTAATCAGCTCTAGCTGTTGCTTAGCTGGATTGCGGTCAGAGACACCAGTGATATTGCCACCTGGCTTGTCCAGATTTTTCACTAGGTTTGCTCCGACTGGATCTGTGATAGCTCCCATGACAATAGGCTTGTCCTTAGTAGCTGCAGCCAGTCCTTGTGCAGACGGAGTCGCAATCCCAATCAGCACATCATTGTCATTGGAGACTAGCTGCTTGCTCATAGTAGAGACCTTACTCTGATCGCCCTCAGCATTCATAAAGTCAATCTTAATCTTGTCTCCCTTATAGCCTTCCTCAGCCAGACCATCCTGAATCCCCTTGTAAATCAAATCTAGCGAAGGGTGGCTGACATACTGCAGCACACCGACCTTGACTGTCTGACTGTCACTGTTAGTCTTAGTGGTGTTACCTTTGCTGTTCAAGCTGGAATAGACAATCCCACCGATTGCCAAAACAGCCAAAAGGCCTAAGATAGTTACTAATCGTTTATTTTTCATGTTCGTTCTCCATTTCTATGTTTTATATTTTTTCTGTTTAATCCCTAGGGACGCCATCGTTTAAACATAGGCAATTCTCCTTGTTTTTTTATAATAAGCAACAAAAAACCTCACACAGGTACTCTGTGTGAGGGCGTAAATCGCGGTGCCACCTCAATTATGGAAAATAGCTAATATTCCCCATGTCTCTGTCTTGTCATCAAACAAGCTGCACTGTAAGGTGTGCCCACCGAATTCTTATTGTTTCAAATTCATTTTATCCATTAGCCCAATTTCGTAAAGATTTGCTACTCATTTCCACCAACCACAAGCTCGCTAAAAACAAATACATCTACTACTTTTCTAATTTCCTATATTTTAAGTTTTTCCTGAAAAGATGTCAAGACCTTTTTGAAAATTTTTATAAAATGTTCGGATTTGGTTTATATAGGCAGTTATAGGCAAAAATTAAATTGCTTTTTAACGAGACTTTAGAAGCTTTTAGCTTGGTTTTTTGTTATAATTTTCTGTAGCAACTTTCAAGGAGAAAAGCATGTCTTTCGACGGATTTTTTTTACACCACATGACAGAGGAGCTGCGCCGCGAATTGCTGGGCGGCCGCATTCAGAAAATTAATCAGCCCTTTGAACAGGAGCTAGTTTTACAGATTCGCAGCAACCGCCAAAGCCACAAGCTGCTCCTATCAGCCCACTCGGTCTTTGGGCGCGTCCAGCTGACAGATACCACGTTTGAAAATCCAGCTGTTCCCAATACCTTTATCATGGTCATGCGCAAATACCTGCAGGGCGCCGTCATTGAAGCAATCCAGCAAGTGGAGAATGACCGGATTTTGGAAATCAGTGTTTCGAATAAGAATGAAATCGGCGACAGCGTGGCTGTGACTTTGGTCATCGAAATCATGGGCAAGCACAGCAATATCATTCTCTTGGACAAAGCTAGCGGTAAGATTATTGAAGCCATCAAACATGTCGGATTTTCGCAGAATAGCTATCGAACAATCCTGCCAGGCTCAACCTATGTCGCACCTCCTCAGACTGGCAGTCTCAACCCATTCACTGTGGGCGATGAAAAGCTCTTTGAAATCTTACATACTGAAGACTTAGAGCCCAAACGCTTGCAGCAAATTTTTCAGGGATTGGGTCGGGATACGGCTACTGAGCTCAGTGGTCGTCTGACCGCTGACAAGCTCAAAACTTTCCGAGCCTTCTTTGCCAGTCCGACTCAGCCAAGCCTGACCGAAAAATCCTTCTCTGCTCTGCTATTTTCCGACAGCAAGACCCAAATGTCCACGCTATCCGAGCTTTTGGACACTTTCTATAAGGACAAGGCTGAGCGAGATCGAGTCAACCAGCAGGCTAGCGAACTGATTCGTCGAGTAGAAAATGAGTTGGAAAAGAACCGAAAAAAACTAGGCAAGCAAGAGGAAGAGCTCCTAGCAACGGAGAATGCAGAGGAATTCCGTCAAAAAGGGGAGCTCTTAACTACCTTTCTCCATCAGGTACCTAACGATCAGGACCAGGTTGAGTTGGATAATTACTATACAGGTGAGAAGATTATTATCTCGCTTGACAAGGCCCTGACTCCTAACCAAAATGCCCAGCGCTATTTCAAACGTTACCAGAAGCTCAAGGAAGCCGTCAAACACCTGACCAGCTTGATTGAGGAGACACGGACTACGATTCTCTACCTAGAGAGCGTGGAAATAGCTCTTGCTCAGGCCAGCCTGACTGAAATTGCAGAAATACGAGAGGAACTAATCCAGACTGGATTTATCCGACGACGCCAGAGAGAGAAAATCCAGAAAAGACAGAAACCGGAGAAATATCTGGCAACAGATGGCCAAACTATTATCCTAGTTGGACGCAATAATCTACAAAATGACGAGCTGACGTTTAAGATGGCCAAGAAGGACGAGCTTTGGTTTCACGCCAAGGATATTCCAGGTAGTCATGTGGTGATTACTGGCAACCTCCAACCTAGCGATGAAGTCAAGACAGACGCTGCCGAGTTAGCAGCCTATTTTTCCAAAGCTAGACTCTCCAATCTGGTCCAAGTAGATATGATTGAGACTAGAAAACTCAACAAACCAACCGGTGGAAAGCCAGGATTTGTCACCTATACAGGCCAGAAAACCCTGCGCGTCACACCAGATGAAGAAAAGATTAAGAGTATGAAGATGTAAACTTGTCTTTTTTGAAAATAGGTCATTCTTGGCAGCGAGCCAGGCAATAGTAATCGGAAACATTCTGTTTCTCTCTATCACGCTAATTATGTGATACTAATAAAGAGGTAAAACTTACGTTCTACCTCTTTTTGCGTTCTCGTGAAATTCCTCTTGTTCAAGAAGGAAATTTCTTCAAGCTTGCCTTAGTCCTCAAACTTTTTCTTTCTCTTCTCTAAGCCAATCAGTCCCAAACCTGATACTCCCGCAAGTAAGCTTGCCGCCAAGTATGAGGTTTCTTCTGTACCGGTCTTAGGAAGGGATTTTGCACCCTCACTCTTGGAAAGAGACGGTGGTGCAGGCGTAATCGTCCGCTCTGGCTGAACAGGAGCTTCTGTCACAGTCGGAATGTAAACCGCTGAAATCGTCTGACCATTACGGTCTTTGCGAATCACTGTCACACCATCAGCTTGACCGACAAAGCCAGTTTCCGGTACAAAGGTCACTGTACCATCTGGAGCAATCGTGTAAGTACCTTGGCCTGGAACAACCTTTTCGGTACTGCCATCCTCGAATGTTGGCGAAACAGTTGGATCCACGTCTCCTTCAAAGATAGGCTTGCCGGTTTGAGGCTGGCCTTTGAGACCTGTGCTGCTGGTATCTTCTGTATCAGTGCTTCCCAAAACAGTTGGGGTATAAGTAGCCGTCACAGCATTGCCATAAATATCTGAACGCTTCACGACGACTCCACTGGCGGTTCCGACAAAGTCGGCTTCCGGTACAAAGGTCACTGCTCCCAGCATATTGAACCGATATGTTCCTTCTCCTGGGACAACCATCTCTGTGCTGCCGTCTGCAAAGGTCGGTGCTACTGCCTGGTCAATCGCCCCTTCAAAGATCGGCGTGCCTGTTTGAGCTTGGCCCTTGTGGCCGCTAGACACACTGTCCTTGCTGATTGATGGTTCAACCACGGTTGGAACATAGCGAGCTGTCACTGAGGTGCCATTCTTATCGCGACGGAAAAGGGTCACACCAGTACCCTGACCAAGGAAATCAGCTTCTGGAGTGAAAGTGACTGTACCGTCTGGTGCGATGGTGTATGTTCCCTCACCTGGAACAGTCTTTTCCTTGCTTCCATCTTCGAAGCTTGGTTCAACGGTTTTGTCAATTGGAACCAGTCGATCACCTACTTCAAAGACAGGTTTGCCAGTCTGAACATGGCCTTTGATATTTGTAGATGTAGCATCTTTACTAGTCGGAGTTACCTTGGTAAACTCTGGACTATAGGTAGCCGTTACTGGTGTACCATTCTTATCTACTCGTTTCACAGTGATTGGATCTGGTTTGCCTACAAACTGCTTCTCTGGAGTAAAGGTCACTGTACCATTTGGGGCAATCGTGTAAGTTCCTTGACCTGGAATAGCCTTTTCCTTGCTGCCATCTTCGAAAGTTGGCTCGACTGTCTCATCAATCGGAACCAGCGGATCGTCACCTTGGAAGGTTGGGGTGCCGGTTTGTGGAACCCCCTGAGGACCAGTGCTGGTCGCATTGGCACCTGTAGGAATAACTTCTTTCACTACCGCTTGGTACTTGACTGTAACAGGGGTGCCATTGGCATCCGTACGAGTCAATTCGAGTTCTGGCGTTTCGCCCTTGAACTGTTTGTCTGGAGTAAAAGTAACCTTGCCATCTGCATCCACTTCGAACTTACCGACATTTGGCACTTCTCTCACTGTTGAATTGTTATCAAACAGCGGAGTCGAGTCAACTGGGAATGGCACTGAGTCATGTCCTGGAGTAAAGGTGACTTTTCCTTCTTGGACTTGACCTTGCAGGCCTTCTGTCTTGTCGCCTGTTCCTGTTGGCGTTACTTTCGTAAACTCTGGACTATAGGTAGCAGCCACTTCCGTTCCGTTTTTATCAACGCGTTTCACAGTCACTGGATCTGGTTTACCTACAAACCGCCTGTCTGGAGTGAAGGTCACTGCGCCATCTGGGGCAATCGTGTAGGTGCCCTGACCTGGAATGGTTTTTTCTTTACTTCCATCCGCAAAGGTTGGCTCAACGGTTTCATCAATCGGAACCAGTGGATCAACACCTTGGAAAGTTGGGGTGCCAGTTTGTGGAAGACCTTGAGGTCCTGTGCTAGTCGCATTGGTACCTATAGGAGTCACTTCTTTCACCACTGCTTGGTACTTGACTGTAACAGGGGTGCTATTGGCATCCACACGAGTCAATTCAAGTTCTGGTGTTTCACCCTTGAATTGTTTGTCTGGAGTGAAAATAACCTTGCCGTCTGCATACACTTCAAACTTGCCGACATTTGGTACTTCTTTAACTGCAGAACCATTATCAAACAGTGGCATCGAATCCGCTGGGAATGGAACAAAATCATTGCCTGGAGTGAAGGTGACTTTGCCTTCTTGAACTTGACCTTGCAGGCCTTCTGTCTTATCACCAGTACCAGTTGGAGTAACTTTAGTGAACTCTGGACTGTAGGTAGCTGTTACTGGAGTGCCGTTTTTATCGACACGTTTTACAGTGATTGGATCCGGTTTACCTACATACTGCTTTTCTGGGGTGAAGATCACTGCGCCATCTAGAGCAATCGTGTAAGTTCCTTGACCTGGAATCTTTTTCTCCTTACTTCCATCTTCGAAAGTTGGCTCTACTGATTCATCAATTGGAACTAGTGGATTGCCTCCTTGGAAAGTTGGTATACCAGTTTGCGGAACACCCTGAGGACCAGTGCTGGTTGCGTTGGTGCCAGTAGGAGTTACCTTGGTAACAGTCGGCGTATAGCTAGCAGTCACTTCCGTGCCATTTTTATCAACACGTTTCACTGTGACTGGATCTGGGGTGCCCACATACCGTTTATCTGGAGAAAAGGTGATAGAACCATCTGAGTTAATAGTGTATACCCCTACTCCCTGAACAGTCTTCTTAGGCTGACCATCTTCGAAGGTCATTGGAGAATCCATATCAATTGGAACCGCAGAGTCGCCAGGAGTAAAAGTAGGTGTTCCATTTTGTGGCTGACCTTGAATGCCAGTTGATTCAGCATTGGTGCTGATTGGAGTTACCTTGGTAACTTCTGGGGTATAAGTAGCAGTTATTTCTGTACCGTTAGCATCGACTCGTTTAAGCGTAACAGGTGTCGCCTTGCCAGTAAATTGCTTAACTGGTTGGAAGGTAATGGAACTATCTGAATTAATGGTATAAGTTCCTTGATTAGCCATTACCAAAGTGTCAGTCCCATTTCCAAAGGTCATTGGTTTGGTCATATCAATTGGAACCGCTTGGTCTCCTGGGCTGAAAGTTGGCTTGCCACTTTGCGGCTGACCTTGGAGGCCGGTTGATTCAGCATTTGTACTAGTTGGCGTTACCCGTGTTACCGTTGGCGTATAGGTGGCAGTAACTTCAGTGCCATTCTTATCTACACGTTTAACAGTAACTGAAGCTGGGGTCCCCACATACTGTTTGTCTGGGGTAAAGGTGATAGTGCCATCTGAGTTGATGGTATATTCTCCTACTCCTTGAACTGTCTTCTTAGGTTGACCATCTTCAAATGTCATTGGAGAATCCATATCAATCGGAACTAGCGGATCACCACCTTGGAAGCTCGGGCTACCTGTTTGCGGAACACCCTGAGGACCTGTGCTAGTCGCATCAGTTCCTCTTGGAACCACTTCTTTCACTACTGCTTGGTATTTGACTGTAACAGGAGTGCCATTGGCATCGGTGCGAGTCAATTCAAGTTCTGGTGTTTCCCCCTTAAACTGCTTGAGTGGGGTAAAGGTAACCTTACCATCAGAGTCCACTTCAAACTTACCGACATTTGGCACTTCTTTCACTGTTGAATTATTATCAAATAGCGGAGTCGAACCAGCAGGGAATGGAACAGAGTCGTGCCCTGGTGTGAAGGTCACTTTACCTTCTTGGACTTGACCTTGCAGCCCTTCTGTCTTGTTTCCAACACCAGTTGGCTTTACAGCCGTTACTGTTGCTTGATATTTTGCCTTAGCAACGGTACCGTTGACATCTGCACGACTGACTTCAATTTCTGGTGTTTTACCTACAAATGTCTTAACCGGTGTAAAGGTAATATTACCATCAATATCCACTTCAAACTTGCCAACATTTTCAATTTCTTTCACATTGGTACCAGTGTCAAAAATTGGCGGATTATCTGCTGAAAAACCAACTTCTGGTCTTCCTGCTTCAAAAGTAATCTTACCATTCTGAACCAATCCTTGTGGACCTTCAGTCTGATCACCAGTTGCGTTTGGAATAACTTCTTCAACAGTAGGAGTGTATCTAGCTGTCACTTCGGTTCCATTCGCATCTACACGTTTGACCGTGACTGGTGTTGCCTTACCAGTAAATTTCTTCTCTGGCTTAAAGGTGATGGAACCATCTGAATTGATGGTATAAGTTCCTTGATCAGCTACTACTAATGTATCAGTTCCATTTTCAAAGGTCATGGCTTTGCTCATGTCAATTGGGATTTGTTGGTCACCTGGACTGAAAGTTGGCTTACCGCTTTGTGGTTGACCTTGCAGGCCTGTTGACTCAGCATTGGTGCTGGTTGGTGTGACACGCGTCACGGTTGGTGTGTAAGTAGCCGTTACTTCTGTTCCATTTGTGTCTACGCGTTTAACTGTTACTGGAGATGGGGTCCCCACATATTGCTTGTCTGGCGTGAAAGTAATCGTACCATCTGACTCAATGACATAAGTCCCGACCTTGTCTACCTTCTTGGTTGTTTGATTATCTTCAAAGGTCATTGGTTGGGCCATATCAATCGGCACAGCTTTGTCGCCTGGGGTGAAGATCGGCTTGCCACTTTGTTGTTGTCCTTGCAAGCCGCTTGAAACGGCATTGGTACTTCTTGGCGTCACTTCCGTCACGGTTGGCGTATAGGTTGCTCTTATTTCGGTGCCATTTTCGTCAACTCGTTTGACCGTCACCGAGGCTGGGGTTCCAACATATTTCTTATCTGGAGTAAAGGTAATAGATCCATCTGAATTGATGGTGTATTCCCCTACGCCCGCAACAATCTTCTTAGGTTGACCATCGTCAAAGGTCATTTGCTTGGTCATATCGATTGGGACCGCTGGATCGCCCTCCTTGAAGACTGGCGTTCCTGTTTGTGGAACACCTTGAGGACCTGATGAAGTAGCAGGTGTGCTGGTTGGTGTGACCTTGGTCACGTTCGGTGTATAGGTTGCAGTCACTTCTGTGCCGTTGGCATCGACACGTTTGACTGTAACTGGTGTTGCCTTGCCAGTGAATTGCTTAAGTGGCTTGAAGGTAATGGTATCATCTGAATTGATAGTATAAGTTCCTTCATTAGCTACTTCCAAGGTGTTCGTCCCATTTTCAAAAGTCATGGCTTTGCTCATGTCAATTGGGATTTGTTGGTCACCTGGGGTGAAGGTCGGCTTACCACTTTGTGCTTGACCTTGGAGGCCAGTTGATTCAACATTGGTGCTTCTTGGTGTTACTTGGGTCACATTAGGTTGGTAGCGTGCTCGGTGTGCTTTACCATCGGCATCACTGACTTGAACTACCACTGGGTCTGGCGTACCATAAAAAGTTTTGATAGGTTTGAAGGTCACTTGGCCAGTATTTGGATCTAATTCATAGGTCCCGACTTGCTGGCCATTGGACATGGCTGGCACCGTGTTGCCTGCTACTGTCTGACCGTTAGCATCCACAAAGCTGGCAGGATGGGTAGCGTCTGGCATGACAGGGGTCGTATTCGCATCATCATCGTTAAAGACTAGCGTTTTATTTTGGTCCAGTCCCTGAAGACCACTTGATTCGTAGTTTGGAATCTTACGAACTGTCGGCACATAACGGCCGTCCATACTAGTCAATTGATCATTTTTATTAGGGTCAGAAGCATCCGTCGAAGTCCATCCAGTTGATGTACCATTGCTGTCAGTCCAACGAATATTAATTCCGTCAGCAGTTCCAGAAAAGTCCGCATTTGGTGTGAAGACTACTTGAACATCATTGCCATTGACGGTCAAGCGATAGGTCCCTTCTGGACGAATATAGTTGCCATCAACAGGAGTCAGAGCATTGCCTTGTTTATCCAGAACCTGAGGCGCTTGGGTACTCATAACTGCATTGACACTGTCATCTGAACGATCCGTTCCTTTAGGTGTGAAGTGAAGGACAGCAGTTTGAGTCTCACCTGTAAAGCCGTCCGTAGTCTGCTTTTCACCTTTAGGAGGATAAATGCGATGCAAGAGCATATCTTCTACTTCACCGCTAAAGGCAATACCGGTTGGTTGCTCAATATCACCTTTATTAGTCGCAATACGGAAACGCATACCCAATTTGTCCACTTGACCGCCACTAATATTTGGGTTGGCATTGAAGGTCAAGGTATAGTCACCAGCAGCTGTAATCTCTTGTAGGTTGCTACCTTCGCTTTCATTGAAGACTCCATCATTGTTGAAGTCTATCCATGCCTTGACATAGGATTTAGCATTACCATTTGGGTTAGCTTTGATTTTAATCGTATATGTCCCATTTTTTGCTTTGTCTAAATCTAGCAAATCATTAGAAGTACTTAATTGATCGTCCGCTAGTAATTGGCTGGCCCCCTCGTCCTTGTGTTCCTTTTTATCATCCAAAACCCAGTCATTGGATGACTCAACATCAATATCAGCTGGCGTTGTCCCTAAATAAGGCTGATTAATTAGCTTACCAGTCAGAGAATCACGACCTGAAATGGTATGGAAGGCTTCGCCATAAGTCGCTGGCGCATCACTGCCATCCACCACTAAAAATCCCATCATCATAGCTTGTTGTCCAGATGATGCTACATAAAATCCTACTTCAGAAGCTCCGCGTGTCATCACCACAGGAACCGTCCGTTCGTTCGAACGGTTTGGTCCAAAGACCTGAGTCCCCAGGCCACCTGTCACTGTATCCGGACTGAGGTACTTATACCAGTCTACGCTTGTATCTCTTAAGATTAAGAGGCCGCCGCGCGTTTTTTTATCCGCTTCATCCACCATTTGCTTGGTAATAACCGTGTAGGCTTCTTTGGCAGTACTCTTATTCTTCCATTCACCGAGATATTCCCATCCTTCTCCGTTAGTAGTGAAGATAGCAAATTCACCTGGGTTGGCATCTTCACCATCGGCCATAACCACCGTAGGGGCCACACGCTTCCCTAGATAGGTAGCCTCAATATTGAATTTCACTCCCCAGTTAGCTGAATCCTCAGGGTAAACAAGTTGCGTCTTATGATTCTGGGTATTAAAACCTTGATTACGAATAGTTGTCCATTGATCCTGACTTGCCCCTATAACTGAAAGGGGTGTTCTCCCATATTTTGAACTCGACTTCAAGAAATCATTTTGTGCATTTGGATTATAAGTATTTGCTGTCGGTGTTCCTTCAACCCGTTTTCTATAAGTTTCAGTCGAGTTAAAAGGTTTAAGCTCAGTGACCGTCAGGGTTACTTCATAGCCCGGTGAGATTTCCTTCTTGAAGGTCGTTCCTACTTGGAGTCCGCCTCGTGAATCCAATCCTTTCCAACTTGCAGTATCCGAAAAATCAAGCCACGTAATCTGTTTGGCTAATTGGGTACTATCTTTCTTGACAGATTCCTCCAAGCTTGGTTTAGGTACTCGTGGCGTAGAGGTAGCATCATCTGCCCCAGCTGGTCCAGTACCTATCGGAACTCCTGTTGTTACGCTGTTCTGTTGTCCAGTAGGTGTAGCTTCCCGTCTTACCCGACGAGAGCGACTAGACTGAGCTAGATCTGCGGTTGCTTCTGACTTTTCAGCCACGACAGTCGCATTAGATGTTTCTGGGTGAACAGTGATTGGCTGAGTATTCTCAATTGGTTTAGTTGCTGTAGATTCAGTAGATTCTTCAACTTTCTCAGGCTCTGAGCTTCTTGGACTAGGATTATCATCTGATTGAGAGGGCTCAGTAGCAAAAGCGAGTGCTGAACTTTCTTTTGCTTGTAAATGTTCAGAAGCCACAGTTTCAACAGAATACACTGATGATTCGGCTATTCCTGTTTGCGAAACTTCGTTTTGGGCACCAGAATCACTAGTTTCGTCAGCACTAACTTGTGCCGCTGCTCCCAAAAGAAGCAGGGTTGACAAGAGCACAGAACAAACACCGACGTTTAGTTTTCGAATCGAAAACTTACGCAGGTGAGGATTAAATAAATCTTTTCCCATAATAATCTCCTAAATAATCATCTAGTTACAATAGTTTTATTATACAACATTCCATTTCAGTTAGCTATATATATAACTATAATTATATAAAAAAATTTTAAAAAAATTGACATAAAATACTTTGTAGCCTATTTTTAAAAACAAAAGAAAAAATAGATCGTAGAAAAATACCTATAAATTAAATAATCTGGGAGTTTTTCAAATTCTACTTTAATCTTTAACACTTTAGAACTGCTATTATTATGAAGTTTTTAAGAGTTTTTCTCTTTGGGCATAAAGAAAAAAGATTCACTAATGAATCTGTACTGACCCCAAAAAGTTAGACAATTAATTATTGAAAGGATTTAGTTCTGTATTGTACAGGACTAAGTCCTTTTAGTTTGACTTTAATTCTTTTGTTATTGTAGTAATATATGTAGTCTACAATAGCTTGCTCAAGGTCTTCTAAAGACCTAAAGTTCTTCTCATAACCGTAGAACATTTCGGATTTCAAAATGCCAAAGAAGGACTCCATCATGCCGTTGTCTGGGCTGTTACCCTTGCGTGACATGGATGGCTGAATTCCCTTACTCTCTAGAAAGTGATGATAAGAATCATGTTGGTATTGCCAGCCTTGATCGCTATAGAGAATCGTATTCTCATAGTGTTTCTCTGTAAATGCTTGTTCCAACATCGTCTTCACTTGTTCTAAATTTGGTGAAGTAGAAAGATGATAAGCGATGATTTCACTGTTATATCCATCCAGAACAGGGGATAAATAGAATTTCTGCCTGCTTGCTGGAATGGCAAACTCTGTCACATCCGTATAGCACTTTTCCATTGGCTTGGATGCTTCAAACTGGCGTTGAATGAGATTCTCTGCTTTCTTGCCAATCTCTCCTTGGTAGGAAGAATACTTACGCTTACGACGAATACGTGCCATTAAACCAAGGACTTTCATCAGCCGTTGGACCTTTTTATGATTGACTACGAAGCCACGATTTCTTAGTTCAAGAGTAATTCTCCGATAGCCATAATTTCCTTTATGCTCACGATAAATGGCCTGAATTTCGGTTTTAAGCTCTTTATCTTTATCAACCCTATCCAGTTGCTTCAACTGATAATAGTAAGTTGAGCGAGCTAAACGAGCTGTTTCAAGAAGTAAATCTAGTCGAAATCCTCCTGAAACCATTTCTCTAACTGTCTCTGCCTTTCTCTCTCTAAGGCTTCGTCCCTGTCTTCTAGCTCTTTTAACTTTTTTAGGTAGGCCACCTCGGTACGTAGACGCTCATTCTCCTCTTGAAGTCGCTCTAATTCTGTCATTTCTCCCCAAGTTTTCTTCCGTTTTCGTCCCATCCTAGCTGGCCTTCCTCTTGTTTTCTCAACAATAGTATACACGTTTTTCTTGTATTGTGCCAGCCAATTTGGAAGTAATCCATTACTTGGAAGAGCATAATCCAGAGATACGCTTAGTTGCGAACGACCTTCAATTAAAACCTTATTGATGATTTCTTGTTTTAATTCAGGAGAGTAATAACGGTTTTTCCCTTTTTTGATATTTTCTATTCCGTAGCGATCAATCGGATTAAGTACTTAAGATTTGAAAGGTTCATTCCATATTTATCTGAAAGTCGCTTGAAGCTGATTCCTTGTTTTCTTAGTTCATAGATTCGAACTTTATCCTCATCAGTTAATTTCATTTAAAAACACCCCAAAAGTTAGATTTTTCTGTCTAACTTTTGGGGTGCGGTTCAATCTTCCCTCTTTTAATTTAGGAGTTAAAACCTAAGTTCCTACCTTTTAGTCTTCAGACTTTTTCTTTCTCTTCTCTAAACCAATCAGTCCTAAACCTGATACTCCCGCAAGTAAGCTTGCAGCCAAGTATGAAGTTTCTTCTGTACCAGTCTTAGGAAAGGATTTTGCACTCTCACTCTTAGAAAGAGATGGTGGTGCAGGTGTAATCGTCCGCTCTGGCTGAACAGGAGCTTCTGTCACAGTCGGAACGTAAACTGCTGAAATCGTCTGACCATTACGTTCTTTGCGAATCACTGTCACACCGTCAGCTCGGCCGACAAAGCCAGCTTCCGGTACAAAGGTCACTGTGCCATCTGGCGCAATCGTGTAGGTACCTTGGCCTGGAACAACCTTTTCAGTACTGCCATCCTCGAAAGTTGGAGGAACGGTTGGATCCACGTCTCCTTCAAAGATTGGTTTACCAGTCTGCGGCTGGCCTTTGAGACCGGTGCTGCCGGTATCTTCTGTAGCAGTGCTTCCCAAAACAGTTGGGGTATAGGTAGCCGTCACGGCATTGCCATAAATATCTGAACGCTTCACGACGACTCCGCGAGCAGTTCCGACAAAGTCTGCCTCCGGTACGAAAGTCACTGCCCCCAGCATATTGAAACGATAAGTTCCTTCTCCTGGGACAACCATTTCGGTGCTGCCATCCGCAAAGGTAGGTGCTACTGCCTGGTCAATCGCCCCTTCAAAGGTTGGCGTGCCCGTTTGAGCTTGGCCCTTGCGGCCGCTGGACACACTGTCCTGACTGGTTGATGGTGCAACCACGGTCGGAACATAGCGAGCCGTCACTGAGGTGCCATTCTTATCACGGCGGACAAGGGTCACACCGCTTCCCTTACCAAGGAAATCAGCTTCTGGAGTGAAAGTGACTGTACCGTCTGGTGTGATGGTATAAGTTCCCTCACCTGGAATGATTTTTTCCTTGCTTCCGTCTTCGAAGGTTGGATTTGCTGTTTCATCAATTGGCACCAATGGATCACCTGCTTCGAAGACAGGTTTGCCAGTTTGAACATGCCCCTTGATATTTGTAGATGTGGTATCTTTGCCAGTCGGAGTTACCTTGACAAACTCTGGACTATAGGTAGCCGTTACTGGAGTTCCGTTCTTATCAACACGTTTCACAGTGATTGAATCTGGTTTGCCTACAAACTGCTTCTCTGGTGTGAAGGTCACTGTGCCATCTGGTGCAATGGTGTAAGTTCCCTGACCTGGAATAGCCTTTTTCTTACTGCCATCTTCGAAGGTTGGCTCAGCGGTTTCATCAATTGGAACCAGTGGATCACCACCTTGGAAAGTTGGGGTACCAGTTTGCGGAAGACCTTGTGGGCCAGTGCTAGTCGCATTGGTACCTGTAGGAATCACTTTCGTGAACTCTGGGATGTAGGTAGCCATCACTGGCGTACCGTTTTTATCGACACGTTTTATAGTGATTGAATCTGGTTTACCTACAAACTGCTTGTCTGGGGTGAAGGTCACTGTACCATCTGAAGCGATGGTGTATGTTCCCTCACCTGGAATGGTCTTTTTCTTGCTTCCGTCGTTGAAGCTTGGCTCTACTGTGTCATCGATTGGAACAAGTGGGTCGCCGCCTTGGAAGGTTGGGGTACCCGTTTGCGAAAGACCTTGAGGACCTGTGCTGGTTGCGTTGGTGCCGATTGGCGTAACCTTAGTAAACTCTGGGCTGTATGTAGCCGTTACTGGGCTACCATTCTTATCCACTCGCTTCACAATGATAGGATCCGGTTTACCTACAAATTGCTTGTCTGGCGTGAAAGTTACTGCACCATCTGGTGCAATGGTATAGGTTCCCTGACCTGGAATCACTTTTTCCTTATTGCCATCAGCGAAAGTAGGCTCCACTGTATCATCAATTGGAACCAGTGGATCACCGCCCGCAAAGGTTGGGGTACCCGTTTGCGGAACACCCTGAGGACCGGTGCTAGTCGCTGTGGTGCCAGTTGGAGTTACCTTGGCGAACTCTGGACTGTATGTCGCAGTTACTGGAGTGCCATTTTTATCTACTCGTTTCACAGTCACTGAATCTGGCTTGCCTACAAACTGCTTGTCTGGCGTGAAGGTCACTGCGCCATCTGGTGCAATGGTGTAAGTTCCTTGATCTGGAATAGTCTTCTTCTTGCTTCCATCTTCAAAGGTCGGCTCAACGGTTTCATCAATTGGAACTAATGGATCACCACCTTGGAAAGTTGGTGTACCAGTTTGTGGAACACCCTGAGGACCAGTGCTAGTCGCATTAGTACCTACCGGTGTAACCTTAGTAACAGTTGGCGTGTAAGTTGCGGTTACTTCCGTTCCATTTTTATCAACACGTTTTACTGTAACTGGTGTTGGTGTGCCCACATACTGTTTCTCAGGTATAAAGGTGATAGAACCATCTGAGTTAATTGTGTATCCCCCTACTCCCTGAACAGTCTTCTTAGACTGACCGTCTTCGAAGGTCATTGGAGAATCCATATCAATTGGAACCGCTTGGTCACCGCCTGCAAAGGTTGGGGTACCAATTTGAGGCACACCCTGAGGACCTGTACTAGTCGCATCGGTGCTGGTTGGGGTTACTTGAGTCACTGTAGGTTGGTAAACTGCTTCTGCTGTAGAACCATTCATATCCCTTACACGAAGACGCGCAGGAGTAGGCGTCCCATGGAAATCTGGTGCAGGTTGGAAGCTAATATCTCCATTAGTTTGAACAGTATAAGTTCCTTGTAGCTTGCCACTTGCATCATGAACAAGCAGACTATTAGATTGTTGAATTTGCCCATTAACTACGAATTGTGGTCCCTCTGGCGCTAAAGGCACCGTCGCATTCTGTCCATTAATACTTGCTTGACCTGGAGTAAAGTTTAGGTGACTCGTTTGAAGTTTCCCTTGGAGGCCAGTAGTCTGCATATCTTGACCTGTTGGAGTTGCGGCCTTAACTTCGGCTTGATAAGCAGCGGTTACTTCTGTCCCGTTCATATCAACACGTTTAACAGATTCAGCACTTGGACGGCCAGTGTAGCTAGGAACCGGTTGGAAGGTTACGCGACCTGCGTTATCAACCATATAAGTTCCAACATTCGGAACAACCTTAGTTGTTTGACCGTTATCAAAAGTTGGAGCAACTGCCTCATTAATTGGCACACGATTATCACCTGGTGTAAAAATCAAATTACCAAATTGTTCAGCACCTTGAATACCCTCAGAGTTTGCTCCTTGTGCTGTTGGAACAACACGCGTTACTGTCGGTTGATAGGTTGCACGGTGCTCTGTTCCATCGGTATCATACAATTGTAGGTTAACAGGGTCAACTGTCCCCACAAATGACTTATTCGGAGTGAAAGTCACACGCCCAGTAGCTGGATCTAACTCAAAGGTTCCCACTTCTTGGCCTTGCGAGCTTGCTTTCACGCTTGTTCCAGCAATGCGATTGCCATCAGCATCCAAGAAAGAGACAGGATTCGTTGCAGATGGTTGAGCAGGTGTCTTAGCAGGATTTCCATCATTAAAGACAATATCTTGTACTTGAGGCAAACCTTGTGCGTCCGTCGAACGATGTTCCGTGAAATTCAAAACAGTCGGAATATAGCGGGCATCCATGTTATTCAACTTATCGTTGATAACAGGTTCTCCATTATTCTTCGCAATCCAATCTGTACTTGCGCCATTAGTATCAACACGGCGGATATTAATTCCTTGAGTAGTACCGATATAGCCAGTGCTAGGTTCAAATATCACATCCACATTTGTACCCTTGGCTGTTACTTTATATCGTCCCTCAGCAGTATTGTACCAACCGTCGCCATCTGCTGTTAATGTATTTCCAGCATTGTCCAAAACAAGAGGTGCTACAGTTGTATCAATAGCCGCTTTCTTGCTTTCATCATTTTGATCAATACCTTGAGGTGTAAACTGAAGAGTAGCTTTCTGAGGCTGGCCGATTATTCCCGAACTTTCCTTCTTTTCACCTTTTGGCGGATAGGTCAAGATGACTTCTAAGTCTTCAACTTCCCCACTAAAGGCTGTTCCAGTAGGTTTTTCAATATCTCCCTTATTTAGGGCAATGCGGACCCGCATTCCCAGCTTGCTAACTGCAGGATTGGTCATCGCTGGATTATTCTTAAAATTAACAGTATAGTCACCAGCCGTTGTTACTTCAGTAAATTCGCTGGCCTCATTTTCATCAAAAATACCGTTTTGATTGAAATCAATCCAAGCACGGACATAGGCCTTGCTATTACCATTGGCAGAGGCTTGGAGGCGAACTGAGTAGTCACCATTTTGAAGACGATTGACTCGGAAAAGGTTATTCGTCTTACCTGTCAAATCAGAAGGTAAAAGCTGATCAACCCCTTCGTCTGCGTGATCAGTATCGTCATCATGCCTCCAGTCATTCCCCGAAGTAGTATCAATATCAGCTTCAACTCGACCCAAGAATGGCTGAGGAGTTCTTGCACCCGTATTGGCATCATAACCAGAAATAGCATGAACAGCATTTCCATAAGAAGCCGGTGCATCCCCCTCATCAACTACCATAAAACCAATCATAGCAGCTTGCTGACCTGAAGAAGCAATATAAATCCCAACTTCTGAAGCACCTCGTGTCATCACAATCGGAACAGTGCGATCTTTAGAAGTATTAGGACCAAAGACCTGAGAACCTAAGCCTCCTGTTTTTTGATCTGGATTAGTAAAAGCAGTCCAGTCGATTACAGGTATAGTCGCATTATCCCCTATGTATTGTCCATATCTGTTAGGGTTCATCGGTGCATAAGTGTCGGTAATTACAGACCCATCTGGCCGAACACGTTTCCACTCTGCCAAGTGTTCCCATCCTTGGCCGTTGGTCGTGAAGATAGCATACTCTCCTGGGTTGGCTTCTTCTCCATCTGCCATGATAACCGTCGCTTTTACAGGTTTCCCAAGGTAAGTCGCTTCTACCTTGAACTTTATACCGTAGCTAGCACCATTTTTAGGAACTTGTAATTGAGTCTTTCGACCATTGGTGTTAATCCCTTGGTCTCGGACAGATGTCCATTGATTCTGCTCCGCTCCTATAATTTTCGGTCTAGCTGAATCTCCCTCAGCTTCTTGCTTTTTATAGTCTTCATTTACATATCTGAACCAAGTGTTTTTCGCATTCGGATCATAGCTATTTTCATACGCAGTACCCTTGACTCGGTCACGATAAATCTCTGTTGAGTGGAAAGGTTTTAATTCCGTCACTGTCAGTTTGATACGATAGCCTGGTGAAATTTCTTTTTCATAAACAGTACCAACTTTAAAGGAATCGTCCGTATCTAAGTTGCTGATAGCACTTTTATCCCCAAGATCCAGCCAGTTAATCTGCTTCATCAAGTCTGTCGGGTTCTTTTTTTCAGAATCAGCCAAAGTAGGCTTCTCAATGGTGTTGTTAGGGTCACCATCTCGCAGACCAGTAGGTGCTGCATCCCGTCTTACGCGACGAGAGCGACTAGGCTGAGCAGTCTCTGTAGTTCCTGCCGGTTGAGCAGGAGCTGGTTGGCTGTTTTCCTCAGACTTAACTTCTGCAGGAACAGTTGTTTGCGAAGAGGCAGTTTCTGCAGCCGGCTGCTCACTTGTTGGCTTATCAACTGAATCAGGCCTTGCAGTCGCTACCGCAGACGCATCTTCTGCTTGAACTGCAATAGTGTCAGGCTTACTTTCCTCAGCTGGTGAATTTACTGATTCTGCAGTACTTCCTGCGGAACCTGCTGTACCTGTTTGCGAAACCTCGCTTTGGGTATCAGAACCAACAGTTTCATCAGCGCTAACCTGTGTTGCTACTCCCAAAAGAAGCAGGGTTGACAAGAGCACAGAACAAACACCGACGTTTAGTTTCCGAATCGAAAACTTACGCAGGTGAGGATTAAATAAATCTTTTCCCATAATAATCTCCTAAATAATCATTTAAATTGCAGATTTTATTATACACTATTCTATTTTAGTTATCCATATATATAACTATAATTGTAAGAAACCAACATTATAATTAGACACTTTGTTGAAAACAGTCTATTTTTAACAAAAAAAGAGGAAAGATCCATAAACGAATCTTTCCTATTTTGATTTAGCGGTTAGAAGCTAAGTTCTCACCTCTTAGTCTTCAGACTTTTTCTTTCTCTTCTCTAAGCCAATCAGTCCTAAACCTGATACTCCCGCAAGTAAGCTTGCAGCTATGTATGAGGTTTCTTCTGTACCGGTCTTAGGAAGGGATTTTGCACCCTCGCTCTTAGAAAGAGACGGTGGTGCAGGCGTAATCGTCCGCTCTGGCTGAACAGGAGCTTCTGTTACAGTCGGAACGTAAACCGCTGAAATCGTCTGACCATTGCGGTCTTTGCGAATCACTGTCACACCGTCAGCTTGACCGACAAAGCCCGTTTCTGGTACAAAGGTCACAGTGCCATCTGGCGCAATCGTGTAAGTACCTTGGCCTGGAACAACCTTTTCAGTACTGCCATCCTCGAAAGTTGGAGGAACAGTTGGATCCACGTCGCCTTCAAAGATTGGTTTGCCAGTCTGCGGCTGTCCTTTTAGACCTGTGCTGCTGGTATCTTCTGTAGCAGTACTTCCCAAAACAGTTGGGGTATAGGTTGCCGTCACGGCATTGCCATAAATATCTGAACGCTTCACGACAACTCCGCGAGTAGTTCCGACAAAGTCTGCTTCCGGTACGAAGGTCACTGCCCCCAACATATTGAACCGATAAGTTCCTTCTCCTGGGACAACCATTTCGGTGCTGCCGTCCTCAAAGGTTGGTGCTACTGCCTGGTCAATCGCTCCTTCAAAGGTTGGCGTGCCCGTTTGAGCTTGACCCTTGCGACCACTAGATACACTATCCTTGCTAGTTGATGGTTCAACTACGGTAGGAACATAACGAGCTGTCACTGAGCTGCCATTCTTATCACGACGGACAAGGGTCACACCAGTTCCCTTACCAAGGAAATCAGCTTCTGGAGTGAAGGTGACTGTACCGTCTGGTGCGATGGTGTATGTTCCCTGACCTGGAATAGTCTTTTCCTTGCTTCCATCTTCAAAGGTTGGCTCAACTGACTCATCAATTGGAACCAATGGATCACCTGCCTCGAAGACAGGTTTCCCAGTCTGAACATGCCCCTTGATATTTGTAGAGGAAGCATCTTTACCAGTTGGGACTACTGCTTTCACTATTGCTTGATATTTGACAATAACAGGAGTTCCGTTAGCGTCTAAACGAATTAACCCCTGTTCTGATGTTTCACCCTTGAATTGTTTTATTGGGGTGAAGGTCACCTTGTTATCCGCATCCACTTCGAACTTACCAACATTTGGTACTTCTTTAATATTCTTTCCATTACCAAAGAGTGGAGTAGATCCAGCGGGGAATGGAACTAATTTATGTCCTGGCGTGAAAGTCACTTGACCTTTTTGAACCTGACCTTGCAGACCTTCTGTCTTAGTGCCAGTACCAGTCGGAGTTACCTTAGTGAACTCTGGACTGTAGGTCGCAGTTACTGGTGTGCCATTTTTATCTACTCGTTTCACAGTGATTGGATCTGGTTTGCCCACAAACTGCTTGTCGGGAGTGAAGGTTACTGCGCCATCCGGAGTAATGGTATAAGTTCCCTGACCTGGAATGGTCTTCTTCTTGCTTCCATCTTCGAAAGTTGGCTCTACTGTCTCATCGATCGGAACTAGTGGGTCTGCACCTTTGAAAGTTGGAGTGCCGGTTTGCGGAAGACCTTGTGGGCCAGTGCTCATTACGGTTGTGCCTGTTGGAGTCACCTCTTTCACTACCGCTTGGTACTTAACTGTAACAGGGGTGCCATTGACATCAGTGCGAGTTAATTCGAGTTCTGGTGTCTCACCCTTGAATTGTTTGTCGGGAGTGAAGGTCACCTTGCCGTCTGCGTCCACTTCAAACTTACCAACATTTGGTACTTCTTTAACTGTGGAACCATTGTCAAATAACGGAGTCGAATCCGCTGGGAATGGAACTGAATCATGACCAGGCGTGAAGGTCACTTTGCCTTCTTGGACTTGGCCTTGAAGCCCTTCTGTCTTGACACCAGTACCAGTTGGAGTTACCTTGGTGAACTCTGGACTGTAGGTCGCTGTTACTGGTGTGCCATTCTTGTCCACTCGCTTGACTGTGATTGGGTCCGGCTTACCTACAAACTGCTTGTCCGGTGTGAAGGTCACTACGCCATCTGGAGTAATGGTGTAAGTTCCCTGACCTGGAATCTTTTTCTCCTTACTTCCATCTTCGAAAGTTGGCTCTACTGATTCATCAATTGGAACTAGTGGATCACCGCCTGTGAAGGTTGGAGTACCCGTTTGAGGAACACCCTGAGGACCAGTGCTGGTTGCGGTAGTTCCTATTGGGGTCACTTTCTCAACTGTAGGTGTGTACTTAGCCGTCACTGGGGTACCATTCTTATCTACTCGCTTAACAACAACTGGGTCTGGTGTCCCAACAAATTGCTTGTCCGGTGTGAAAGTAACAGAACCATCTGGTGCCACTTCAAAAGTACCGACATTTGGAACTTCCTTGCGTTTGCTTCCATCATCGAAAGTCGCTGGAGTGTCATTATCCAGTGGTACATCTGGGTCGCCACCAACAAAGTTTGGTTTACCCATTTGTGGACTGCCTTGTGGACCCGTGCTGGTTGAGGTTTTACCTGTCGGAGTGACTTCCCTCACTACCGCTTGATATTTGACAGTTACTGGTGTTCCATTGGTATCCACACGAGTCAATTCAAGTTCTGGTGTTTCACCCTTAAACTGCTTGTCTGGTGTGAAGGTCACCTTACCATCCGCATCCACTTCAAACTTACCAACATTTGGTACTTCTTTAACTGCGGTACCATTATCGAATAATGGAGTTGAACCAGCTGGGAATGGAACTGAATCATGACCAGGCGTGAAGGTCACTTTGCCTTCTTGGACTTGGCCTTGAAGACCTTCTGTCTTGGTGCCAGTACCTGTCGGAATAACAGCAGTCACAGTCGCTTGGTAGTTAGCCTTAGCTACTGTACCATTGACATCGGCGCGTCTGATTTCGATTTCTGGTATCTTACCGACAAACGTTTTAACTGGAGTAAAGGTAACATTACCCTCCATATCAACCTCGAACTTACCGACTTTGGCAATTTCTTTGACATTCGTGCCAGTGTCAAAGACTGGTGTACTGTTTTCTGGAAAGCCGACTTGCGGATTTCCTGCTTCAAAAGTAATCTTACCTTTTTGAACTTGGCCTTGAAGCCCCTCTGTCTGAGCACCTGTGGCTCTTGGAGTGACTTTTTCAACTGTTGGTGTGTACTTAGCCGTCACTGGTGTACCATTCTTATCTACCCGCTTAACAGTTACCGGATCTGGTGTACCAACATATTGCTTGTCAGGTGTGAAAGTAACAGATCCATCTGGTGTTACTTCGAAGATTCCGACATTTGGAACTTCCTTGCGTTTGCTTCCATCATCGAAAGTCGCTGGAGTATCATTATCCAGTGGTACATCTGGGTCGCCACCAACAAAGTTTGGTTTACCCGTTTGTGGACGGCCTTGTGGGCCCGTGCTGGTTGAGGTGGTGCCTGTTGGAGTTACCTCTTTCACTACCGCTTGGTACTTAACTGTAACAGGGGTGCCGTTGGCATCTACACGAGTCAATTCAAGTTCTGGCGTTTCACCCTTGAATTGCTTGTCTGGAGTGAAAGTCACCTTGCCATCCGCATCCACTTCGAACTTACCAACATTCGGTACTTTCTTCACTGTTGAATTGTTATCAAAAAGCGGAGTCGAACCAGCCGGGAATGGAACTGAATCATGACCAGGCGTGAAGGTCACTTTGCCTTCTTGGACTTGGCCTTGAAGACCTTCTGTTTTAGTGCCGGTACCTGTTGGAGTCACCTTGGTAAACTCTGGACTGTAAGTCGCAGTTACTGGAGTACCATTCTTATCCACTCGTTTCACAGTGATTGGATCTGGTCTGCCTACAAACTGCTTCTCTGGCGTGAAGGTCACTGCTCCATCTGGAGTAATGGTGTAAGTTCCCTGACCTGGAATCTTCTTCTCCTTACTTCCATCTGCAAAGGTTGGCTCAACTGTTTCATCGATTGGAACCAGTGGATCTCCACCCTCAAAGGTTGGGGTACCAGTTTGTGGACGGCCTTGTGGACCGGTGCTAGTCGCTGTGGTGCCGGTTGGAGTTACCTTAGTAAACTCTGGGCTATATGTTGCAGTTACTGGCGTACCATTTTTATCCACACGTTTTACAGTGATTGGATCTGGTTTGCCTACAAATTGCTTGTCTGGCGTGAAGGTCACTACGCCATCTGGAGTGATGGTGTACGTTCCTTGACCTGGAATGGTTTTTTCCTTGCTGCCATCGTCAAAAGTTGGCTCGACTGTTTCATCGATTGGAACTAGTGGATCCGCAGCTTTGAAGGTTGGGGTTCCTGTTTGCGGGATACCCTGCGGACCGGTGCTCGTAACGGTGGTACCTGTCGGAGTTACTTCTTTCACTACCGCTTGGTACTTAACTGTAACAGGAGTGCCATTGGCGTCCACACGAATGATTCCTAATTCTGGTGTTTCACCCTTGAACTGTTTGTCTGGAGTGAAGGTCACAATACCATCTGCATCCACTTCGAACTTACCGATATTCGGTACTTCTTTAATATTTTTTCCGTTACCAAATAGCGGAGTCGAACCTGCTGGGAATGGAACTAATTCATGGCCTGGCGTGAAGGTGACATGACCTTTTTGAACCTGACCTTGAAGACCTTCTGTCTTATCACCAGTACCTGTCGGGGTAACAGCTGTCACACTTGCTTGGTAATTGGCTTTTGCTGCTGTACCGTTGACATCTGTACGGCTAAGTTCAACTTCTGGTGTCTTACCGACAAACGATTTGACTGGTGTGAAGGTAACATTACCCTCCGCATCAACCTCGAACTTACCGACTTTAGCAACTTCCTGTACAGTAGTGCCAGTATCAAAAATTGGCGTACTGTTTTCTGGGAAGCCGACTTGCGGACTTCCTGCTTCAAAAGTAACTTTGGCTTTTTGAACTTGGCCTTGAAGCCCCTCTGTCTGAGCACCTGTCGCTCTTGGAGACACTTTCTCAACAGTTGGCGTATACTTGGCTGTCACAGGAGTGCCATTTTTGTCCACTCGCTTAACAATAACCGGATCTGGTGTGCCAACAAATTGCTTATCTGGGGTAAAGGTGACAGAACCGTCTGGTGCCACTTCAAAGATACCGACATTTGGAACAACCTTGCGCTTGCTTCCGTCATCGAAAGTAGCCGGAGTATCATTATCCAGTGGAACTCCCGGAGTGCCGCTCACGAAGTTTGGCTTGCCTGTTTGTGGACGGCCTTGCTCACCAGTGCTGGTGATATTTGTTCCCGTTGGAACCACTTCTTTCACCACTGCTTGGTATTTGACGGTAACAGGAGTGCCATTCACATCTGCTCGAACCAATGTCAGATCAGGAGTGATTCCCTTAAACTGCTTGTCTGGCGTGAAAGTCACCTTGCCATTGGCATCCACTTCAAATTTACCAACGGTTGGAATCTCTTTAACAGTCAAACCATTGTCAAAGAGCGGAGTTGTTTCAGCTGGAAACGGCACAGAATCATGACCTGGTGTGAAGCTAACATGGCCTTCTTGAACCTGACCTTGCAATCCTTCTGTCTTATCACCAGTACCAGTCGGAGTTACCTTGGTGAATTCTGGACTGTAGGTCGCTGTCACTGGAGTGCCATTCTTATCCACTCGCTTAACGGTAACTGGATCAGGTTTGCCTACAAACTGCTTCTCCGGTGTGAAGGTCACTGCGCCATCTGGAGTGATGGTGTAAGTTCCCTGGCTTGGAATAGTCTTTTCCTTGCTGCCATCTTTGAAGGTAGGCTCGACTGCTTCATCAATCGGAACTAGCGGATCACCACCTTGGAAAGTTGGGGTACCTGTTTGCGGGATACCCTGAGGACCAGTGCTAGTCACATTAGTTCCTGTTGGAGTTACTGATGTAACTGTCGCGATATAAGTGACTTTTGCTGCAATACCATTTGCATCTTTGCGAGAAATGCTAATTTCTGGCGTTTCACCTACAAAGCGCTTGTCTGGCATGAAGGTGACATTGCCCTCAGCATCTACTTCGAACTTACCGACTTTGGCAATTTCTTTCACATTCGTACCCGTGTCAAAGACTGGCGTGCTATTGGCTGGGAATTCTACTTTTGGATCGCCAGCTTTAAAAGTTACACGGCCCTTTTGGACTTGGCCTTGCGGACCTTCTGTCTGATCTCCAGTTCCCGTCGGAGTCACAGCGGTCACAGTCGCCCGATATTTGGCCTTGGCTACTGTACCATTAACATCTGTACGGCTGAGTTCGACTTCTGGAGTTTTGCCTACAAAGGTTTTGACTGGAGTAAAGGTGACATTACCCTCCGTATCAACCTCGAACTTACCGACTTTGGCAATTTCTTTCACATTCGTGCCGGTGTCAAAGACTGGGGTGCTGTTTTCTGGGAAACCAACTTGAGGACTTCCTGGTTCAAAAGTAACTTTTCCTTTTTGAACTTGGCCTTGAGGGCCTTTCGTCTGAGCGCCTGTTGCTTTTGGGGTCACCTTCTCAACAGTAGGCGTGTACTTAGCCGTCACAGGAGTGCCATTCTTATCTACACGCTTAACAACAACCGGGTCTGGTGTCCCAACATATTGCTTGTCCGGTGTGAAAGTAACAGATCCATCTGGTGCCACTTCAAAGATTCCGACATTTGGAACCACCTTGCGCTTGCTTCCATCTTCGAAAGTCGCTGGAGTATCATTATCCAATGGTACATCTGGGTTGCCACTGACAAAGTTTGGCTTACCTGTCTGTGGACGGCCTTGTTTACCAGTGCTGGTAATGTTTGTTCCGGTTGGAGTTACAGCAGTGACTGTTGCCTTGTAGATAGCTGTAGCTGTGCTGCCATTCGTATCTGTACGAGTAATCCTGATGTCTGGCGTAAGGCCTTTAAATTGTTTCTCTGGAGTAAAGGTTACATTTCCATTCACGTCCACTTCAAACTTACCAACAGTAGGCACTTCTTTAACAGTCGAACCATTGTCAAAGAGCGGAGTTGAGCCAGCTGGAAAGACCACTGTTTGTTTTTGACCGTTGACTTGCGCAGAACCTTCTGTGAAGCTGATTTTTCCTCGCTGAACTTGGCCTTGTATACCACTGGTTTCAGCATTCGTCGCACTTGGTGCTGCTGCTTTTACATCAGCCTGATAGGTAGCTGTTACTTCTGTTCCATTGACATCTACTCGCTTGACAGTCTCTGCCGCTGGCCGTCCAGTATAAGTTAGCAGTGGAGTAAAGGTAACTAGGCCTTGATTATCCACCTGATAAGTACCAACATCAACAATTGTTTTAGTTTGGCTGCCATTATCAAAGGTTGGCAACTTCTTGCTATCAATGGGCACACGATTATTGCCTGGATTGAAGCTCAACTGTCCTGTCTGAACTGCACCTTGAATGCCCTCACTGCTGGCACCTTGAGCAGTTGGTCTAACAGGTGTCACCTTTGGCTGATAAACAGCTTGATGCGGAATGCCTTTGCCATCAATCATTTGAACAGACACAGGGTCTACAGTACCAACAAAGTTTTTGTTTGGTTTGAAAGTAATCTTACCTGTTGCAGATTCGACTTCAAAACGACCGACTTCCCGACCATTTGATAAAGCTAGAACTCTAGTATCATCTGTAGTCGTTCCATCTGCTTTCACAAATTTTACAGGATTTGCTGCCGTCGGACTTGCCGGAGTTTTGTCAGCATCACCATCATTAAAGACAGGCGTCTTTTCTTGCGTCAGTCCTTGAGCATCCGTTGTTTCATACTTAGGAACATTGAGCACGGTTGGTACATAACGTCCATCCATGGTATTGAGTTGGTCATTGATGACTGCTTCAGCCTGATTCTTGGCAATCCAATCTGTACTTGCGCCGTTAGTATCAAAACGACGAATGTTAATCCCCTGAGCTGTGCCGATAAAGCCAGCTTTAGGCTCATATACCACATCTACATCAGCAGCATTTGCTGTTACTTTATAACGGCCTTCAGCAGTGTTGTACCAGCCTGCTGCATCAGCAGTCAGGGCATTTCCTCTCGCATCCAATACAATCGGAGCTTTAGTAGTATCAATCGCTACTTTCTTATTTTCAGTATTTTGAGCAATCCCCTGCGGAGTAAAATGAAGAGTGGCTGTCTGTCTCTGATCACGGATTCCAGTACTTTCCTTCTTCTCACCTTTTGGTGGATAGGTCAGTTCAACTTCTAGATCTTCCACCTCACCACTAAATGCAGTTCCGGTTGGCTTTTCAATATCTCCCTTGTTCAAGGCGATACGAACCCGCATTCCCAACTTGCTAAGTTCAGGATTAGTCATAGCTGGATTCTTCTTAAAGTTGACAGTATAATCTCCCGCAGTTGTTACTTCGGTAAATTCACTGGCTTCGTCTTCGTCAAAGACACCATTATTATTGAAGTCAATCCACGCGCGAACATAGGCTTTTTCGTATCCATTAGCCGAAGCATGGATGCGGAGAGAATAATCTCCGTCATGCAGACGGTTTACTGGAAAAAGACCATTGGTTTTCCCGACTAAATCATCAGACAAGAGCTGATTAATACCTTCATCGGCTAAATCATTCTGATCGTCATGCTTCCAGTTGTTTCCAGATGTGGTATCAATATCAGCCGCAACACGGCCCAAGAATGGCTGTGGATTTTGACCGCCAGTTTCTGCATTGTATCTTGAAATAGCATGAATCGCTTTTCCATAGGAATCCGGTGCATCACCTTCATCAATTGCCATAAAACCAATCATCGCAGCCTGCTGACCAGAAGAAGCTATGTAAATACCAACCTCTGAAGCACCACGAGTCATCACAAGTGGAATCGTATTATTTCTAGAAACATTCGGTCCAAATACTTGACTTCCCAGTCCGCCAGTCTTTTGATCAGGACTGACATAGGCCTGCCAATGAACCCCAGTACCGTCATTTCCAATAAATTGGCCTTCTGTAGTAGGCTTCATTGGCTTATAGGTTTCTGTAATCTCAGTAGTCACACCATTTGCGTCTGTAACTGTACGCTTCCATTCGGCCAAATGTTCCCAACCCTTACCATTGGTTGTAAAGATAGCATACTCACCAGGGTTTGCCTCTTCTCCATCAGCCATGACAACGGTTGCTTTAACAGGCTTCCCACGATATCTAGCTTCAACTTTGAACTTCACGCCATAGTTAGCTTCATCTTTAGGAACCTGCAGTTGGGTCTTACGCCCTTTGGTATCAATTCCCTCTGACTTAATAGCTGAATATTGATTCTGAGCAGCACCAGTAATTTTAGGACGGTAATCATCACCATACCAATACTGATAAGCATAATTATTGCTATTGTTATATTGAAGCCAAGTATTTTTTGCATTGGGATCATAACTGCTTTCGTACTCAGTTCCCTTTACTCGATCACGATAGATCTCTGTCGCATAGAAAGGTTTCAATTCCGTCACAGTCAGTTTGACCACATAGCCTGGAGAAATTTCCTTCTCATATACTGTTCCAACTTTAAAGGAGCCATCTTTATCTAGATTTCTCAGTGATTTAGTATCACCAAAATCTAGCCAGTTTACCTGCTTCATCAACTCATCAGAACGTTTCCTCACTGATTCTTCCAGTGTTGGTTTAGAAACTGTAGGATTAGGTGTCGCATCTTGTATAGCAGAGCTAGCTTGACCAGCAGGACTGGCTGTACGGAATGAAGTTCCTGCCTCCATTGGCTGACCATTACGATCAGACCTTGGCATAGCCGCAGAACTTGGTTTTGGCGTATATTGCACTGAATAAGAGCGCGTCCGACTAGCTTCAGCTGGTCTGGCTTCATTAGAGGTCTCAGCTGTTTGATTAGCTTCTTGTGCCTTTTCAGGTGCTGTTTGCTCTGAAACTGCAGCTGGACTTACCAGCTGATTTTGATCAGCACTTGCTTCTGAGTTAGCTGTTTCAGGAACAGCAGATGTTGCTGTATTCTCAAGAGCAGGCTGACTGACTGGCTGACTCATAGCAGAGTCCGTCGGTTTTTCTGGCAGTGAGATATTATCATCTACAGATCCGCTGGCAGTTTCATCTGCATTGACCGTAGCCGCAGTACCTAAAAGAAAAACGGTAGATAATAATACCGAGCAAACTCCGACATTTAATTTTCGAATTGAAAACTTATTTAAATGGGGGTTAAATAATTCTTTTCCCATAGAATCTCCTATATTAATATTTAATAGCAATTGGTATTATACAACATTTATATTTAGTTAGCCATGGATATGACTGTAGTTGAGGGCCATTGTGTCCAAAAATAGACACATAAAAAAAAGGCTCCATTTTTATAGTAAAAAAAGAAGATCCGCAAACGAATCTTCTCACTTTTAACCTTCTGATAAAACCTTATCTAATTTTTCCTGCAAGGCTGCTAATTCCCAACCTTCAATTTCTTTCAGTTCATGAGTGGTTACGGCCAGCCCCTCATATTCGAGTCCGCAGTTCTGGCAAAAGCGGCTCATCACGTAGTCCAGCATTTCAATTTCTTTGCTGGGTTGAGAACCTTGCAGGAGAAAAAATACCTTTTTGCCCTTAAGTGCTTCCTGCGGCTCATGTACATCAGCCACTCGGTCCAACAGAGTTTTTAGCAAACCTGAAAAAGACCACCAATAAATAGGGCTGGTAAAGACCAGCACATCAGCCTGACTCAGCTGCTCATAGACTTGAAAGAACTGGTCGTTTTCTGCTGACTGCCCATATTGCTCAATGTGGTAATCCACTAATTGAAGAGCCTCATAATCTCTATCCCGCAGAAAAAAGTGCCCCAACTTAAAACTATTACCATTCCTATTCGGGCTGGCGTTTACCAAATAAATCATAGCTTCTTTTCTCCTTTATTTTTTCCAATTATATCAAAAAAGAGGGAAGCAAACAATGCTCACCCCTACTATTTATTCCGACTTTTCCATATCTTCTTTCATCTCATCCATATTAAACTTGGCAAAGAGATACTTGCGATCTTGTACCGGGAAACGCTGATCCAGCTGGTCTACAGCACCCAACTCGACGACACCTTCCTTGATGACAAAGTCCATGACGTGACCGCCAAAAGTCAAATCATCCGATACAAAATGCAGATGATAGCCTGCCAGACTGACCCCGTGGAAAATCTCAGGTGTCCAGATACCAACGATGGTGCCCGTGACATTTTCCTTACGATACTCAGGCTGGTTGACTGCTACTTCTGCAAACTTCCGTTCCGTCGTAGACTTGGGAATCATCCGAACATGCATGCGGGCGAAATCGCCATGAATCTTGATAGAGCGGAAAAGATTTTCGCCATCATAGTAAGACTCAATCCGCTTTTCCAGCTCCTTGTCATCCATCTCAAAGCGCTGACGGAAAATGACCTCAGCCTGATGAGGAACCACTGCCGCATAAGGCACTGTCATATCGGGTGACACCTCAACCACTTCTGGCACTTCTCCAGAGCCCTTTGCCTGATAAGCCTTACCATTGAGAACAATGAGCTCACCATCAATAGAGTCCAGCGTTCCCAAGCCCAAATCTCCATACTGAAGCAGCTCTCCAACAGTCATACTGCCATCGTAAAGACCAGCCATCAAAGCTCCCAAAGTATTATATTGAAATAATTTGATTGGTTCTGCCATTCTTTTTCCTTAATCTTTCTCTTCTAAAAATATTATTGCCCATCCAGCTAAGTTTTTTCATCTTTATTACATTGGCTTACTGAATTTCTACGCCAATCATTATACCATAAATTGTGGGAAAGGGCTGAGCGAGTGCTTCTTAAACTCTTATAAGCTTTCATAAAGCTCCTGCATACTCCCATCATCAGGTACTAATCTCAGGTAAGAAACAGCAGCCTTTTTAGCTTCTTCAAATCGGCCTAGTTCTCGCAAAAGATAGACATACTGCTCCAAAAACTCTGGATTGTCTTGCAATTCACGAGCCAGTTGATTATAGAGTTCCTCTGCTTTTTCCAGATTTTCCAAGGACTGATAAGCACGCGCTAGATTCCAGCGGGTCAAGGCATTATCGACTTCTTGCTTTGCAAATTCTAAAATATCCTCATAGCGCTCCTGCTCCAAATAAAGAGTAGTCAGTCGCAAGGTAATCTCTTCCAAATCATCCGCATCTTCCTGAGCCTGCAAGAGATAATGTTCAGCCGCTTTCTCATCATGAAGTTCATAAGAAAGCTGTGATGCTAAAAGTAAGAGCCGAGTCTCAAAAGGATTCTTAGCCAAGCCCTGCTGAGCAAGAGTCAGGGCTTCAGCCGTCCGATGCTCCGCATGAAGAGACAAGGCATAGCCATACTCGTAGCCTTCAAAATCCGGCGACAGAGTATCCAATTGCTTGAAATAAAGATTGGCCTTTTGGTATTCTTCTTGGTCCGCTAAAATAGTCGCCAGCTCATAAACCGCAGCATCGTCATACTCCAGCTCAACTGCTTTCTCCAAAAACTCAATGGCCGCTGCAAATTTTCCAAGACTGGCATAGCATACCCCAATCCGCTGATAGGTTGAGACGCCTGTTTGCTCAAAGATTGTACGATTATCTAGCTGGGCATATTCCTTAATCGCCTGAGAAAAATCCCCCAGCTCCAAATCTATCTCAGCCAGACCAAAGGTTACCAAAGGCTCATCAGTCAGCGCCGCTGCCTGAGCCAGTTTTTCACGAGCTACATCAGGCAGCCCCTCTAGCTGATAGAGATCAGCCTTAGCCAAGAGAGCAGCAACATACCAGTCACTGTCTGGCTGAATCTCCTCCAGATAGGCAAATGCCTGCTCCAAGTCCCCATCATCACTGGCAATAGCTGCCAGACTGATATAAGAAGCTGGATAGTCAGGAGCCAACTTTTCGAAAATACGCTTGGCCTGAGGGAAAAAGCCGATACTCTCTAAGTAATCGGCCAAATCCAATAATTCTTCTTCGCTGTCTGTAGTCAGGGCTTGCTCGAAATAGCGATCAGCCAGAGCTAGGTCCTGCTCCTGTAAAGCTGCCAACATTTGCTCACTCTTGCTCACTGATTTCTCCTTCTTGTTCAAAATCGGCTTCATAGAGGCCACTTACTTTCTGATACCACTTAAAGATGGCCGCAATGGCAACCTTGGCTGAAGCATAGGCAGGAATTCCCAGGAAAACGCCCCAAATGCCAAACATGGTACCAGAAGTCAATAATACGAATAAAATCGTAATTGGATGAATGCTGAGCTGACTGCCCAAGACCAGAGGAGAAACAAAACGCCCCTCGATTGTCTGCTCAATTATGAAAACAACAATGACTTTAGCCAGCATCACTGGACCTCCAGCAATCAAACCGATTGCCAGAGCCGGAAGCATGGCCAAAAAGCTGCCCAGATAAGGTACCAGATTGAGAACGCCCGCAATTACTCCAAGAGTGACACCATAGCGCAGACCAATAATCTTGAAGAAAACAATAAACATCAGAGCTACAATGATAGCGACCGTCACCTGACCGCGCACATAGTTGGCCAGCTGGCTGTTGATATCCGTCATCACTTGACCAAAGGAAGCGCGGAATTTAGTTGGCAGAAACTGGGTCACATAGCCTTTCAGGTTTTTCCCGTCTCTCAACAGGTAAAAAAGGATAAAAGGCATGATGATAATTGCCACGATGATCTGCGAAGTTGTACTGATTAAGTTCCCCGCCCAATTGACTGCCCGCGATGAAAAATTGCTGGCCCAATCGGTAATCTGGCTAGACAGATTGCTAGTGTATTCCTCAATCTGCGGCTTGAAATCTGCCGAAATATACTTAGTCACGACATCGTCGATGAACTTGTCAGCCTGTTTCAGATAAGCTGGAACATTTCTGACAAAGGCCATGACCTGATGCTGCAAGCTAGGAATAGCAACAGCCAAGCCCCAGATAATCAAAAAAGCAATTAAAACAAAGACAATGGTAATAGCAACCAGTCGATTAATCTTATGCTTTTCCATCCAGTCGACGATGGGATTTAACAGATAATAAAGCAGACCAGCTAAAATAACCGGCAGCATGATTACTCCCAAAAATTCAATGACTGGACTAAAAATAAAACTGATTTTACTAAGTATAAAAATATTTAGCCCCATCAAAAGGGTTACTAGAAATACTGTAATGGCCTTGTTATCCAAAAACCATTTAAAAAACCAAGATAGGCTAAAATCTTTTTCTTTGTGCTCCATATTCTCCTCCTTTGACTTGTCATTTCATTGTAACATTTTTCGTAGAAAAATTCTTAGCTCAGCTATAGAGAAAAGCAAAAAAAGAGAGGAGACAGAAGACTTGTATTTTTCACAAAATACAGCTTCTGACTTCTCTCTTCGGCTCCTGCAAGGCCAGCTAGAACGCAAGGCTATTTCTCGACAGTTGGCAGAGAAATGCTAAAGAGCATCTTCCGCCCATCAACGGCTTCAAACTGGTATCGCAGACCATGCTTGTCCAAAATCTGCTGAACGATAAAGAGTCCCAGACCAGTTCCCCCATCCTTGCGATTACGACTGTAGTCTGGACGGTAGAAAGGCTGAAAAATCTGCTGGATTTGGTCTTCGTTTAAGACTCGTTCCGCCTCATTTTCGATGACTAACTTACGCTCTTCCAGCCTAAGTAGAATCTGTCCGCCTTCTACTGTATAATGAAAGGCATTGTCCAGAAGATTTTTGATAGCCTTGAGCAGATAGGTGCGGTTACCCTTGACCTTCGCTTCTGCCAGCTCAACCTGAAAATGGTAGTGTCTGACATCTGCTAAAACTCGATAGGTGCTCAGATTTTCCTCCAAGACCTGCTTGAGTGAAAAGACTTCCTGTTCAGTTTCAGTCTTCATCTCCAGTTTAGAAATGGCTAAGATAGACTGGACCAACTCCGACTGCTCCTCTAGAATTTCTCGGCACTTCTGCAAGTACTTGTCTCGATCCTTGAACTCTCCTACTCCATAGATCATGCCATCAACCATCCCCATCATGCTGGTAATGGGTGTCTTGAGCTCATGCGATGTCATTCGCAAAAACTCAGCCTTTTCCCGCTCGCTTTCTGCTACCTTTTCATTTTCCAGGCGCAGAGCCTCGATACTGGTCAGCAGATTGGCATAGAGATGATTGATATCTTGGGCCAGTTCGGCAATCTCATCACGCCCCTTGACCTGACAGGTCACATCTGGAGCCAGACTCGTCATTTGACGGGTGCTCTTAGAGATGGCTTTTATACGCTGACTGGAAGTCCGGCTGTAGAGATAGGCTGCCAGACCACCCAGACTCAGAGATACAAGCAAGACAAATGGATAGAGATTAAGCAAAATCCGACTAGCATCAGAAACAGGCTGTAAGGAATATTCCCCTCTCAGGACAACTTCTTTACCATCTGAAGTTCGAAAGCTTTCTGATAAACTCTTGCTCTCATAGTCGCTGTTGGCAATTGTCGGAACGATGGTCAGCTGCAGAGAACTTTCATCGCCAGCTTCGAGTGAAGGATAGAGAATCGTATTGTCTTTCGCAAGCAAGGTAAACCAAATCAGATTACTCTTTTTACTATAATCACTCAAGAGCTCGCCGATTTCCTGACTGGACTTTCCTTTGACTTGCTTGGAAACTTGGTCAAATTCTCTCTTAGCTTCTCCACTCTTAACCTGCTGATAATACACCGGCATGGCAAAGTAAAGACTGGCTAGAACGATAGTCACCACCACGAAAATGATAGACGAGGTCAAGAGAAAGTTCTTTTTGACAATTTTCACTTGTCTTCTCCTCCAAGCTGATAACCCATACCCGTAATGGTTTTCAGCGGCACACCAGGAATCTTTTTACGGATATTCTTGATATGATTATCCAGCACCCGACTATCCAGCTCGCTGTAACCCCAAATGGTATTCATCAGCTGATCACGAGTCACCAAGTGACCCTTCCTCTTAGCCAGAGTCTGCAAGATTTCATACTCTTTCTTGGTCAGAGGCATTTTCTCGCCTTGCCAGTAAACCGTGCAGTCATCAATAGAAACCGTCAGGTCACCAACAGCAATCTCTGAAGCAACAGTATTTCTGCGCAGAATATTCTCAATCCGTTTGACCAAGATTAGCGGTGAAAAAGGCTTGGTTACATAATCACTGATGAGATGGTTAAAGCTGACCAGCTGGGTATACTCGTCATCAAGTGCTGTCAAAATCATGACCGGAATCTGAGAAGTCTTGCGGATTTCCTTCAGCACTTCCAGCCCACTCTTGGTTGGCAGCATCATATCTAAGATGACTAGATCAAAGGGTTCTTCTTCAAAAGCCTGCAAAGCATCGCCACCATCAAATACTGGCCTCACCTCATACTGACTTTCCTTTAAAAACTCGCAAATCACTTGATTAATCGTCGTATCATCTTCCACCACTAGAATCTTGTGCATACTTAGATTTTTCTCCTTTACCTATTCAAATCGCAGGGCTTCGATCGGATCCAACTTGGATGCTTTCACAGCTGGCAGGAGCCCAAATACTACTCCTATTATACAACAAAAGAGCAAACTTACAAAGACAGAAAAGAGGGATAGAATATATGGATAGGCTAGAGACTGGGTGATGGCAAAGCCCGAGGCGATACCAGCCACCACGCCAATAATCCCTCCCATCAGAGTCAGGATAACCGCCTCAATCAGGAACTGCTTGAGAATGATCTTCCGCCTAGCTCCCAGAGCCTTTTTAATCCCGATTTCACGAGTCCGCTCTGTCACTGAAACCAGCATGATATTCATAACACCGATACCTCCGACTAAGAGAGAGATGCTGGCAATACCTGCTAGCAAGACGAAGTTAGACTTGTTGAGATTGTCCAGCTGCCGTTCAAATTCCTGCAGGTTGAGCACACCAAACATATAGTCTGACGGGGGCATTTGCTGATTGAGATAATCACTGACCTTCTTGGCCACTTTCTTCAAATCATCAGCCTTGTGGGTTTGGACAGTCACTTCAGGACTGACATTAATGGTATCAAAAATCCGATGCCACTGCTGCAGGGGAATATAGGCCACCTTTTCCGCACCAGCTGTTAAACCACTCTGCTCAGTCGACTCAAACACGCCAATGACCTTAAAGGGATTGCCCAAGACTTCCACATACTTGCCGATACCATCACCCTTTGGAAAAAGACTGTCATAAAGGGACTTTTCCAGATAGGTCACCTGCTCTTGATTTTTAAAGGCTTCTGAGTCAAATCCTTCACCTTCTAGCAGACGTTGCTGCTTGATGTCAGCGGCTGTCTGCGAAACAGCCTGAATCTTCCCAGATGACTTTTGGCTCAGGTAGTAAATCTTCTCATCTGTACCATAGGTCAGCAGAGCATTCTTGACCCCAGAGATTTCCTTAATCTTGCTCAGCACATCCTCTCCCATAAAGGGAATATAAGAAGGCTTCTGAGCTTGAGATTTCTCTGGAATGGTTGGATCGATGGCGCTTTTCTTATCATAAACGACCTTGATTGTGTTATTGTTGCCGCCGATGAGCTGACGCTTGGTATTTTCCGTATTTCCCTCAATGATAGAAAAGATAGCGATGATAGCACCTATCCCGATGATAATCCCCAACATGGTCAGCATAGAGCGCATTTTATGCGACAAGATTGAATTCAGAGCTACAAAAATATCTTCCATACAGCTTCCTTTCTATCCTATCGCTTTGCTCTCTATATTACCATCCCGCAGGATAACCGTCTGCTTGCAGAGTTGGGCTACTTCCGGCTCATGGGTAATGATGACAATGGTCTTTCCCTCATCATTAAACTGCTTGAAAAGGTCCATAATCTGCACACTGGTCTTGGTATCCAGGGCCCCCGTTGGTTCGTCACCAAGGATGAAGCTAGGATTGGTTACCAAGGCTCGTGCAATGGCTACCCGCTGCTTTTGACCACCGGACAACTCCATAGGCTTGAAATCACTTCTTTCTTCCAGGCCAACTAATCGCAGCATTTCCAGAGCCCGCTCCCGTCTCTCTTTTTTAGGAATTTTCATGTAAGTCAGAGGCAGTTCTACATTTTGACAGGCCGTCAGCTTGGGCATGAGGTTAAAATTTTGAAAAACAAAGCCAATCTTCTGATTGCGCAGATCGGACAGCTGATTGTCGGACAGCTCAGACACATCGGTCCCTTCAATATGATAAGTCCCAGAACTTGCCTTATCAAGACAGCCGATAATGTTCATCAGTGTGGACTTACCAGATCCAGACGGTCCCATGATAGCCAGAAAATCCCCCTCTTTCACATGCAGATCAATTCCTTTTAAAATTGGAAATTCCTGACTGCCCTGCTGATAAGATTTGTGGATATCCTTAAGCTTTAACATGCTGTCCTACCTCCATCCCTTCTTCCATACCTGCTCTTGGGGTCGAAATGGTATCTTGCATAGTCAAACCTTCTGTAATCTCCACCAAACGGTCAGAAACTTTCTTGGTCTTGACTTCATGCATTTTCAGAGTCTTACCCTCTACCTTCCAGACATAGGTCTTGCCGTTTTTACTGAAAGTATAGGCCTTATTGACTACTACCTTGCCGGCCTCGGGAGCATTCTCCACGATGTTGACATAGGAATGGGAGCCCACCAGTGGCATTTCGCCACCCTGATCCAGCTCAACTGTATAAGGATACTTACCTTGGTTGGGATTTTCCTGTTGCTTATTCCCACCATTATTATTGGAAGTATTTTCTGCTGTCAGACTGCCTACCTGAGTTACCGTACCACTCCAGCGTTTCTTAGGATCCTTGCGATCCACCACTTCCACTTTCTGGCCGACACTCAGCTTCTCACGGTCAAATTCACTGACAGTCCCTTTGACCAGAGTTTTGGACTTGTCCATAATCTCAATAAAGTTTTCTTCTTCCTTTTTGGCCTTGGACTGATTAGGCAAATCTTCATTCATAGAAGTAATTGTTCCTGCTGTATCGGCAGTCACAGTATCATACTTCATTCGGTCTGATTCTGTCTGGGCTGTCACTTGGGCCTTTTCAGCCTCAATCTGAGCTGTCGTCACTTCACTATCCGCAGTCTTAGCATCGCTCAACGCCTGAGCCAGCTCGTCTTCAGCTGACTTAATCTGCTCCAGTAATGACTCATCCTGACTGGAATTGTATTTGTCCTTGAGAGCATTGAGACTGGCTAACTTGCGATTATAGGTTTCCCATTTAATGGCAGCGCTATTTTGAGCGGCTGTAATGCCATTTGCCTTGGACTGGGCATCATATTGAGCCGACTGGGCTGTCAATTGCTGCTCTGTCGCATAGGAAAAGAGCGGCTGTCCTTGTGTAACAGTATCACCATTTTTGACAAATACTTCCTTGACTTCCCCTTTAGACGGGTCAATCTTGACCTTACTGCTATTGTTGGCAACTACTTCCCCAGATAAAACCAGGCTTGTTTTTTTGCTGTTATTGACAGCTTCTTGGACTGTCAGCGAATCAATCGTCTTATCTGCCATTTTCATGGCCTGTTGTTGATTGATCTGTCTAAAATACAGATAGCCTCCCAGCCCAGCACAAGCAAGAATGACCGTGCTGCCCAATAGAATGGTCTTACGATTCATTTTTTTTCTTCGAAACATATTGCCTCCAACCTACATGTTTTAATCTTTATTCAGCTTCTGAGCTAGATCCTGATCCATCTTCTGGAATTTCCTCACCATCTGCTGGGATTTGGATAACATTTCCATCCGGCATTGTGTATTCTGTCACTTCTTTGCCATCGACTGTCTTGGTCTTCTTGTCAACAGCATCCTTCTGGAAGTCTACTTGTTTTCCATCCTTAATTTCTGAATTATCTGCTTCTTTATTTCCGCATGCGGCTAAAAAGAATCCTGACATTCCGATAAGAGCAACAAGCATAGCAATTTTTTTAACGTTCATTTGATTTCTCCTTTGTTTAGCAAGCAGGAAGTTTGTTGCTTCCTGACAGTAATTGTTTTTTTGAACAATTCTATTCTAACAAAGCCATCTATCCCCTTCCTACCCGCTATCTGTTTTTTATCTATTTTTTCGGATTAATACTATTCTTTTGAAAATCAGACAAATCCTCCGCTCTCAAGCCTATCATCTGCTTTTATGATATAATAGTAGCAAGCAATCTAAATATATACGAGGTAATGTCATGACACAAACAGTTTACTTTGGAACCTATACTCGCAGAGATTCCAAGGGAATTTACAAGGCAGATTTTAATTCTAAAAAAGGAACTTTAGAAAACTTGACCTTGGTTGCTGAAGAGCCTAGTCCAACCTATCTAGCCTTTGATAAGGCTGGACATCTCTATTCTGTCGGAGCAAAGGACGGACAGGGAGGGATTGCAGCCTTTGACCAGGCAGGTCAGCTCCTCAACCATGTCGTTGAAGAAGGGGCTCCGCTTTGCTATGTCGCAGTCGACGAAGAGCGTAACTTGGTTTACGGTGCTAATTATCATAAGGGACAAGTCTTGGTCTACAGACGTCTGACTGATGGCAGACTAGAACTGGCTGACTCAGCTACCCACCAAGGGCAAGGACCACACGCCAACCAAGCGTCTGCCCATGTCCACTATGCTGACCTTACACCAGATCAATACCTGATCACCTGCGACTTGGGAACTGATGAAGTAACCACTTATGATGTTGCTGAAGATGGAAAGATCGCTCCTCTGAACACCTACAAGTGTGCCGCTGGAGCTGGTGCCCGCCATATCGTTTTCCACCATCATTACAAAATCGCCTATTTAATCTGTGAGCTTAATTCTACTATTGAAGTCCTGATTTACGATGGAGTCGGCCATTTTGAACACCTGCAAACCGTCTCCACCTTGCCAGAGGACTTTGAAGGAGCCAATGGAACAGCCGCTATCCGCCTGTCTGCTGACGGCAAGTTCCTCTACGGTTCCAACCGCGGTCATGACTCTCTTACCGTTTACAAAATCTTAGCCGACGGCAGTTTGGAGTTAATCCAGATTGCACCTACCAATGGTCAAAATCCGCGGGATTTCAACATCACACCAGATCAAAACCATATCATTGCTGTCCATCAAGACTCTGATAATGCAACTATCTTCAAACGCGATGCGGAGAGTGGAAAATTAACAGAAATCTCCCATGATTTCTACGTTCCCGAAGCTGTTTGTGTGACCTTTAAATAAGCAGAATTCTTGTCTTTCTATTAGAAATTTGATTAAATAGTATAAAAAATTACTAAGGAGCAACAACTATGAATCCATTAGATTTATTTAACCAAGTAAAAGAAATGATTGAAAAGAAAGACTTTGATGGCGCCAAAAAGTTTATCGAAGAAAACAAAGACAAACTCGGTGAATACCTTGATCAAGCCAAAAAATTAGTAGCTGGAAATGAAATGGCCAGCGGCGCAATTGATAAAATTAAAGGTTTGTTCTAAGTAAACATAACAAAAACGCTTGAAAAATCAAGCGTTTTTTATTCTTTTTTATAAAATCAATGGTAAGAAAATTTGTGCTAAGCCTAGAAAAGCTAGATAACCTAACACATCTGTTGCTGTGGTAATGAAAATGGTCGAGGCTAGAGCCGGATCCTGATGCAGTGTCTTGATAATCAGCGGTACAAAGTAACCAAATAGAGCACCACATGCTAGATTGATCATCATAGCCAATACCACAATAACAGATAGATAGAAATTTTGATAGAAGACAAACATGACAATCGCTGCAATCAAGCCAGTAAAGAAACCATTAACCAAAGCTAGCACGATTTCTTTGAATACTAAATTCTGATCTTCTTTCAAATCCAGTTTCCCCAAGGCAATTCCCTGGATAACCAAAGCAAGTGTCTGAGAGGCAGAATTTCCGCCCATTCCCGTAATAATAGGACTAATCGCTGCTAATGCTACAACTTTTGAAATCGTATCATCAAAAAGTGCCACTGTCGCAGAAGCTAGAAAGGCTGTCACTAGGTTAATCATCAACCAAGGTAAGCGTTTCTTGAGTGATTCTTTGAAAGGTCCTCCAATTTCTTCACTTTCTTGGACACCACCCATCCGCAGGATATCTTCTTGATACTCTTCTTGCAAAACATCGACGATATCATCAATTGTGATGATTCCTAGCAATACCTGCCGATGATTGACGACCGGTACGACAGATAAATTATATTTAGCAGAAAGCTGTGCCACTTCCTCTTGGTCAACCTCTGGCGTTACACTCACTATCTGAGTATTCATAAATTCACTGAGTTTCATCTCCGCACCATGAATAAACAAATCACGGATATCAATCCAGCCAACTAGCGAATGATGCACATTCCTTATAAATAAGGTATCAATAACTTCCGTATTGGGCGAAATCTCTCTCAATTTATTGAGAGTTGCTGAGACGGTCAGATTTTCATTTAAGGTGATGAATTCTGTCGTCATCAGACCACCAGCTGTCTGAGGATCGTAAGCCAACATAGCTTTCAAATTCTCTTGACTGGTATTTTTCATCATACTTAAGTATTGCTTACGCAAGTCCACACTCAAGTAACCCAAAATATCTACCACATCATCATCTGGCATAAGATGAAAAAGAGTGCTGGTACGTTTGAAAGAAATCGATTGGATAATCTGTCGTTGCAACTCCGGCTCGGCTTCTTTTAAAATCTCTACCAATTGATCATCACTAGCCATTTCTGTAAAGGTTTTGAGAAGATTCCCTTCCTCATCCTCCAAGGCCTCCAAAGAAAGAGCAATATCAATGGGATAGTAATCATCAAATATCTGATTGAAAACTTCACTATCCTGTGATAGTAAGACCTGATTTAATAATTCTTCCATTATACTCCTCCTTCCACTTTGCTAGTATACCATAAAAGACTGATTTTGATACAAGAAAGCTATAAAATCTTCAGTAAATGACTCACTTTTTCAATCATGTAGTCACAAAGAAACGCAGGGATCTCTTGATTATATTTCCGAAAGAAAAACAGTCATCTTGTCCCCCCAATTTTTCAAGGGAAAGAGCATGACCAGCCCTACACACTACTTCTAGGCAATTTTCTAGGAAAAGATGATAAATCTCCCTCTCATCAATTAGGGTTGATCCTAAATCAAAAATATCCATTGTTATATCTTTACACATCAAAAAAGCTAGGACTAAGTCCTAGCTCCTCTTATATGCTGTTAGATTATTTTTTCAAGTTATAGAAAGCTTGAAGACCTTTGTATTGAGCAACTTCACCAAGTTGATCCTCGATGCGAAGCAATTGGTTGTATTTAGCAATACGGTCTGTACGTGAAAGTGAACCAGTCTTGATTTGACCTGCATTAGTTGCAACTGCGATGTCAGCGATTGTTGAATCTTCAGTTTCACCTGAACGGTGTGATACAACTGCAGTGTAACCAGCTTCTTTAGCCATTTCAATCGCTTCAAAAGTTTCAGTAAGAGTACCGATTTGGTTAACTTTGATAAGGATTGAGTTAGCAGCACCTTCTTTGATACCACGTGCAAGGTAGTCAGTGTTTGTTACGAAGAAGTCGTCACCAACAAGTTGTACTTTCTTACCAAGACGTTCAGTAAGAGCTTTCCAACCTTCCCAGTCATTTTCATCCATACCATCTTCGATAGTGATGATTGGGTATTTGTTAACCAACTCTTCAAGGTAGTCGATTTGTTCTGCAGATGTACGAACAGCAGCGCCTTCACCTTCAAATTTAGTGTAGTCGTATACTTTACGTTCTTTATCGTAGAATTCTGATGATGCACAGTCAAATCCGATAAATACATCTTTACCTGGAACATAACCAGCAGCTTCGATAGCAGCGATGATAGTTTCTACACCATCTTCAGTTCCTTCAAAGCGAGGAGCGAATCCACCTTCGTCACCAACGGCAGTTTCCAAACCACGAGATTTAAGGATTTTCTTAAGAGCGTGGAAGATTTCAGCACCGTAACGAAGAGCTTCTTTGAATGTTGGAGCACCAACTGGCAAGATCATGAACTCTTGGAATGCGATTGGAGCATCTGAGTGAGATCCACCGTTGATGATGTTCATCATTGGAGTCGGAAGAACTTTAGTGTTGAATCCGCCAAGGTAGCTGTAAAGAGGGATTTCAAGGTAGTCAGCAGCAGCACGAGCTACAGCGATAGACACACCAAGGATTGCGTTTGCACCCAATTTACCTTTGTTAGGAGTACCGTCCAAGGCGATCATTGCACGGTCGATAGCTTGTTGGTCACGAACATCGTAACCGATAATAGCTTCAGCGATAACGTTGTTTACATTATCAACTGCTTTTTGTGTACCAAGACCACCGTAACGAGATTTGTCGCCATCACGAAGTTCAACCGCTTCGTGCTCACCTGTAGAAGCTCCTGAAGGAACCATACCACGTCCGAAAGCACCTGATTCAGTATAAACTTCTACTTCAAGTGTTGGGTTACCGCGTGAGTCTAGGACTTCGCGAGCGTAAACATCAGTAATAATTGACATTTCTTACTCTCCTTATTATTTAAAATTATTTACTAGTCTATGATACCTCAAAAACGCTTTTTTTTCAAGGAAAAATAGAGAAACTAAGCAAATTTGAGAAATTTTGCACAAGAAAACGATTCCAAATTTACTATATAAATGCTTTTCCAGCAAATCAGAACAGAGATTCGAGCTTTTAGAATTTCTCCTTTTATGGTACAATTTTATTATGACTGATATTAATAAAGTAATCATGGAAAAAGCTCAGGGCGGAGCCAAGCTCAATCCTGATGAACAGCGTAGGTTTTTAGGGACTTTTGAGGAGCGAGTGCTGGCCTCCTGCTCTATTGAGCAAGCCAACGAGACTCTCATTCGCAGTCATTTCAAGGAAATGCTCAGCAGCATCATAAAAAACTGTCAACCTGTAATAGTCAAAATTTCCCCAGAAGTCGAGTCAGGCAATCAAATCTTTTATCTAAAAACCTCCAAGGAACTGGGCTGCGAGGCTACTATTGTCTCAAGCGATTACCAGTCTTCTCCTTTTGGTCTGATTGTCCATAGCGACCATCTTGTCCAAGTAGATGATAAGGATATGAACCAACAGTTTGCTAGTCTCCTTCAGCCAACAGAAAAACCTGCAAAAGAAAAGCCCTCCTTTTGGAAAAAATGGTTTGGATAAAATGACAAATTTAGAAAAACTTTTTGCCTTTTTTGAAGCTGAAAACCAGCGTGATTGGCAAACCTATCAGACCTTTCTTTCTGATCACGTTAGCTGGGAATTACAGGATGACACAATCGAAATCATCAAAGGTAAAGTGGACTACCTGACTAAAATTCAAAAAGTCTACCATAACACCCCCGTCCAGTTTCGTTGCACTTATTATCAGCTTAATTCCGACCAGAATCGGATTGTGACCCTTTTAGAAAATGACTTTGGTGACCTGTCTTGTGACATTTTCTTCTTTGAAAAGGGCATGATAGTCAAAGAAATTGAATACCTACTAAAAAAAGCGGACTAACCGCTTTTTTTCATTTTTAGTACATTGCCAATATTTCTGGCCGTTCGAATCAAATTTCGCTCCGCCTGCGCTAAAACCCTATCCAAACTATCTGCTCGCGCAATAATCGGAAAAGCTGCCTGGATATTCTCAACTGGGAAATCCGGTAAATCATCAGCCAGACTACCGCAAATAGCCAGTACAGGGATGCCGTCAGGTGTTCGTCTTGCGATCCCAACTGGTGCCTTACCCGCCAAAGACTGACGGTCCATCCGCCCTTCGCCAACGACGACCAAGTCTGCTTTTTTTACTCTTTCATCAAAATCCAGTAAATCTAGACAGGTTTCAATACCCGAAACAATTTTTCCTCCAGCAAAAGCAACCAGTCCTGCTGCCATCCCGCCTCCGGCTCCAGCTCCATCCATATCAATCGCCTGAGGATCGACCAACTGATAGAAAGCAACCATTGCTTGGTCTACTTGAGAAAAGAGTAAGGGAGATAGACCTTTCTGACCTCCGAAAACAGTTGTCGCACCGCGCTCACCACAAAGAGGATTGTCAACATCCGTCAAAATCTCAATCTCAACTTCTTTCAAGAAAGCAGGAACCTGCTCAGCTGATATTCGAGCGACCTTTCCCAAAGACGAGCCAATGGGGCGCAGTCTATGGTTATCCGCATCGAAAAATTCATAGCCAAGGCCATCTGCTAGTCCAATCCCACCGTCGTTGCTGGCCGAACCTCCAACACCAACTAAAATCTTTCTGACACCGTCTTCAGCCAGACGCAAAATTAATTCTCCCAATCCTCTGGTTTCTATGGCCAAGGGATTTCTTTTTTCCTTAGGAATAGAGGCAAGTCCTACCAAGTCAGCCATTTCAAAAAGCGCTTGCTGACCATTTCTGGCGTAGGGCATTTTTACTGGCTGGCCAAAGGGTCCAGTCACAGTGTGATGAAATTCAGCCCAGCCCAAGGCCGCTGTCAGCGCAGCCATTGTCCCCTCGCCGCCGTCACCGACCGGTAGCAAGTCAAAGCTGGCATCTGGCATGGCCTGAGAAAAGCCCGTCTGCAGAGCTTGAGCAACCTGAGCCGCTGACAAACTTTCCTTGAAAGAATCCGGTGCAATTAGAATATGCATATTACTCTCCTATGCTTTTCTATTGTCTAAAAGATCAATGACCCGATAGAGATTGCATTCTTGAATCTGGTAAGGAGCCTGCTCTCGCACGATCGGCTTGGCCATAAAGGCAATTCCCATCCCAGCTGTCTGAATCATAGGCAGATCATTGGCGCCGTCCCCCATAGCAATTGTTCGATTTAATTCCAATTTATTTTCAGCCGCCCATGCTTTTAGCATGGCAAGCTTGGTATCCTTAGTGACAATCTCTCCTAAGACTTGGCCTGTCAAAAACCCCTGCTGGATCTCCAAACGATTTGCCTTGACGTAGTTAATTCCAAGCTGCTCAGCCAGTCTGTCCACCGTCTCATGAAAACCACCTGACACTAAGCCTACTTTATAACCACGTTTATGCAGCTCCTTGACCAAGTCCTCGGCTCCTGGCGTGAAGTGGATCCTTTCAGCAATTCGAGCAAAAATATCCTCTGGCAGACCTTTTAAAAGGGCGACTCGCTCACGTAAGGCAGCTTCAAAGTCCAACTCTCCTCGCATGGCACGCTCGGTAATAGCCGCAACCTGAGCTCCTACACCCGCTTCCTCTCCTAGCAGGTCAATCCCTTCTTCCATGATTAAGGTGCTGTCTACATCCATGACTAACAATCCTTTGACTGTTTTCATCATCCGACCTCATTCTTTCTATTTTTTTGTATTATACAGGAAATTCTATTTCAAAACAAGCTGGGAAAAATTGAAGTCTCAGAATCCTTGTTACTGACTGTTCTCTAGCGTTCTCTTTGTAAAAGAAAAAAGTTCCCGAAGGAACTTCTTTTAAAAGCGAATATTCTCGCGTGTTTTTTCGTAGGATGTCACAAAACGCTCTGTCACGCCTGGCTCGACAAGATCCAAAGCTTTTGAAATGATTTCCAAAGATTGAGCGTAGTCGTAGTCATGTTCAAAGACATACAAGGACTTGTTGAAGGCTGCTTGTACGTTATCATCAAAGGAACGATAGCGGTTTGAATACTGCAACAGCTGCTCAGTCAAGGTAGCATCTTGGACGATACGATAGGTTTCTTCTTCCAATTGCTCCATATCATTTCCTAGAATTTCCAGCCAACGGTTAACTGATTCGATATTGACTCGTGTAGCTTCCAATTCCTTAACCAACTCTTCAATATTATTGCTAGTTGAAAAGAAAATTTCTAAGAAAGAGTCTGGAATACCTGGCAAATTGCGTTTTTCCATATATCTCTTAATGGTATGCAATTTGTTAGCATAGATATTGACTTTTTGGCGAGCGTTGGCATCATCTTTTTCAATCTCTGCCAGTGCTTCACCAAGAGAAATCTGCTCATCTTCGATTTCTTTCAAACGCTCTTGGATAGCTTCCAACTCTTCCTGAACCACAGAATAAGCTTGCTTGGTTTCAGAAGAATCTTCTACCGCGCTAAGCACCACATCTTCCTGTGCAGAAAGCTCAGCCTGCAACTCCTTGACATGAGAAGTTTCTGTATCAGAGAGAAGGAAGGTTTGAGATAAACGTTCTATCTCTTTTTGGAGTTGCTGGTTGTTTTCCTTTGTATGAGCCAGATAGCTAGGCAAGTTTTTAATCAGCTTCTCCACTACTTTGTGAGCTTCAATTTCCCGCGTAAAAATTTCATAGAGAGCGTTAATCTCTTCTTGCGCTTGCTCATTTTCATACTCAGCATTATCCAGCTCTAGGGCTGAAATATTGGCTTCATTGCGTTTGAGACTCGCATGAAGCTGTTGGAAACGAGACTCTATATCTGTTTCGATAAAGTGATAACCAGATTCCAAGAGCTTACGATGACCAGATTCTAAGTCTTCCAACTGATCTGGCAGCTTCACAGTCAACTCTTCAACAATGGCAGGAACTTTCTCAACGATATGTGTCAGAGCAAGGATATGATCCTCAGCTTTATCCAAGATTTCAGCTGCCTCAACCGGGTCACCTGAAGAATTAAGAGTCACAAACTGAGAAAACTCTGACTGGATATTTTCCAGCTGTTTTTCAATCTCAGCTAGGGCTTGCCCATACGAGTCTGCATTCTCCGCAACCTGGGTTTGCAGTTTTTCAAACAAATCCAAGGCATGGAGCACTCGGCCACTGTTCTTAGACTCTTGCTCTTTAAGATCTTCCAAGGCTGCACGAATCATCTTGATATCTTCTTCAATCAAATCAATCTGACTCTCAATATTGCCGATGGCATGCTTGGCTTTTATGAAACGGAAAGAATTATTGTAACCTTCTGCTTCAAATAGATTATTTTCGATATCAGCAAATGAATTTAAGGACAAGTCTACCCATTTTTGATTCCATTCACGGAAGGCTACCTGGCTCTGCCCAATCAAATGCATATTTTTTACTTCTTCAACTTCATCATTCACAGGGAGATTATAGAGTGCTTCTTTTCTCTCCTCCAAATTTTGAAGTAAAGCTTCATTTCTCTTTCTCATCAGAACTGCAGTACCATAGCCGACAACCAAAAGCAGAGCTACCACAGCAACGAGAATAACTAGTCCAATAGACATATAGAACTCCTTCACATTGTTACTATAAAGCAAACATAATGATTATATCATATTTTTGCCCATAATGGTTGATTTTTCTGATTTTTTTAGACGTCGAGCGTACTGTATACAGCATTTTCTTCGATAAATTCACGACGAGGTTCAACGCGATCCCCCATCAGCATGTCAAAAATCTTGTCAGCTTCCGCTGCATCATCCACTGAAACCCGTGCCATCAAGCGATGTTCAGGATTCATAGTTGTCTCCCACAGCTGATGGTCATCCATCTCTCCGAGCCCTTTATAGCGCTGAATGGTTGGCTTGGAGCGACCTTCACTGTAGCGAGCCAAAGCAGCTTGAAGCTCTTCTTCCTGATTAGCACCTGGCTGGATATATTCTTTGACTTCACTTCCGACCTTGACACCGTAGATTGGCGGCTGAGCGATATAGACAAATCCAGCTTCTAGAACCGGCTTCATATAGCGGTAAATCAAAGTCAAGAGCAGGGTCCGAATGTGAGCACCGTCTACATCGGCATCGGTCATGATGACTAATTTTTGGTAGCGGGCCTTGCTGACATCAAAGTCAGCTCCAAAGCCAGTTCCCATAGCAGTGAAGAGACTGCGAATTTCTTCATTGGCCAATATCTTATCCATGCTGGCTTTTTCAACGTTGAGAATCTTACCACGAATTGGCAGAATGGCCTGAAATTCACGGTTACGGCCGGACTTAGCTGAACCACCTGCTGAATCCCCCTCCACGATGAAGAGTTCAGTTTCCTGAGGGTCGTTAGACGAACAGTCGGCCAATTTACCTGGCAGATTGGAGATTTCCAAGCCAGACTTTTTGCGGGTTACTTCCCGAGCTCGCTTGGCAGCAATTCTGGCCTTAGAAGCCAAAATCCCTTTTTCAACGATTTTTCGAGCCACCGCAGGATTTTCCAAAAGAAAATCTGAGAAAGCTTCACTAAAGAGGCGATTCGTAATCTTGACCACTTCGCTATTTCCAAGCTTGGTCTTGGTCTGACCTTCAAACTGAGGGTTAGGGTGCTTGACAGAGATGACCGCTGTCAGTCCCTCTCGCACATCTTCCCCAGTCAGATTGTCCTCGTTTTCTTTGAGAAGTTTATTTTTCTTAGCGTAGTCATTGATAACCCTTGTCAGGGCAGTCCGGAAACCTTGCTCATGCGTTCCACCCTCGTGGGTGTGGATGTTATTAGCAAAGCTCATGACTGTTTCATGGTAGCCAGTCGTATACTGCATAGCTACTTCAACCGTAATGTCGTCCATTTCGCCGTCGGTATAAATCGGCGTTTCAAAGATTACATCCTTGTTTTCATTGATGTATTGGACATAGCTGGCAATCCCACCTTCATAGTGGTAATCCTTGACCTGCTCCATTCCATCTCGCTTATCAGTGATGGAAATTCTGAGACCGCGGTTGAGGAAGGCCAATTCTTGCACCCGCTTATTGAGCTTTTCAAAGTCAAATTCTACTGTTTCAGTGAAAATCTCTGGATCTGGTGTAAAGTGAACTGTCGTACCAGTACGGTCTGTCTCACCGATGATTTCTAGGTCCGCGACTACATGACCGCGACGGTATTCTTGGTAATGAATCTGGCCGTTTTTATAAACGCGGACATCCAGTTGAGTGGACAGGGCATTTACAACGGAAGAGCCCACACCATGCAGACCTCCTGATACCTTGTATCCGCCACCACCGAATTTTCCTCCGGCATGGAGGACGGTAAAGACAGTTTCCACGGCCGGACGGCCTGTTTTCTCCTGAATATCAACGGGAATTCCCCGGCCGTTATCGACTACAGTGATGGAATTGTCTTTTTCGATAAAGACTTGAATGTGACTGGCAAAACCAGCCAGCGCCTCATCAATTGAGTTGTCAACAATTTCCCATACTAAATGGTGAAGACCTTCCTTGGAGGTCGAACCGATATACATCCCCGGACGCATACGAACGGCTTCTAAGCCTTCTAAGACTTGAATCTGACTGGCATCATATTTCTGGGCCTGTATATCTTTCTGCTTTTCTTCTGTCATAGTGTTCCTTTTCTAATCAATATCTATAAATTCTTCAAGATGCTGCATATTATCAAAGAGATAGGTATCAAAGCCAGCTGCCTGCCCTGCTTCAATATCCAGCGGCCGGTCACCAATGACCAAGCCAGAGGAAATCTGATACTTGTCTTTTAGATAGAGCATGGAGTCTGGTGAGGGTTTCCTTGGAAAGCCATTCGCCGATGTCACCACTTCTGTAAATGCTGATGCAACGGCAGTTTTCTCCAAGATTTCCAGCACTTGGTTGTCCCGGTGGGAGACCAGAAAGTTCCGACCACCCTTGGCCACAATCCGCCTAAGCAAGTCTGCCGCGCCGTCAAATAAGACAGGATGAGTCAACTCTTCTGCTTCATTGGCCTTATAAAACTTCAAAAAGTCTTTTTCTTGGGGAGCAAACTGCTGGACAGCATAGTCTGTAGACACCTTGAGGGCCTCATAAACTTCGTCGTGACCAGCATGCAGACCAAACTCTTTCAAGGTTTGAACAAAAGCTGCTGTCGAAGTTTCATAATTATCCAAGAGTGTTCCACCTAAATCCCAGATGTAATCTTGATAATTCATACTTTTCATTATACCATAATTTTCATGAAAAAGGGGCTAATATTTACCTGAATCCAGCACTTTTCCGACTTTTTCAACCCTTTTTCTAAACAAAATATCTCAAAAATCCAAAATTTAAAAATGGATGATGGTTTCGTCCTTTTCAACAGCTCTAAACCCGTTCCATATAGAGGACTACGAAGATAAATAAGACTTCAAAAAAGCTGGGACATATTTTGAGTCCCAGCCTATTTTTAGTTTCCAAATACATCTGTATAAAGCATAGCATCAGCCAACTGGTCAGCGTCTCCTCCCAGCTGACGAACCAGCTCATAGGCAAAAGCCAAGGCAGTTGATGGACCACGGCTAGTAATCAGCTTCCCATCAACAAGAACTGTTTCTTTACGGTAAGTTCCATTTTTAATATTGTCTTGCGCACCATCATAGCAAGTGAAATACTTACCAGTCAAGATACCTGCGCGGTCAAGAGCAATGGGAGCGGCACAAATGGCAGCGATGAATTTGTCCTCCTGCTGAAAGTCCTGCAAAACCTGCATCAGGCTGTCATCATCACGAAGATTGGCCGATCCTGGCATCCCACCTGGCAAAATGACCATATCGTAGTCATCCAGTCGCCCCTTCCAGACCTGATCCGCTTGAACAGTGATGGCGTGAGAACCAGTCACTGATTCATCAAAACCAATCATATCACAGACAAGACCTGCACGGCGCAAGACATCCACAACTGTCAAAGCCTCGATTTCTTCAAAGCCGGGAGCTAAGAGTAAAGCTGCTTTTTTCATAAAAATATCCTTTCTGAGATAAGCCAGTCACAAAATCACATCTGATTTGTGAGTCAAAAACTTGCTTTATCTTTATTTTAATTTCTTCAGTACGACCTTTTTGCGGACAGCTGGAATTCGCTCCTTCTTTTCATCCGTCAAGCTGTTCTGATAGGAGACAGACAGCAGGAGACCGACTCCAATAAGATTACTGATGATGGAAGAGCCACCCTGTGAGATAAAGGGCAGCGGAATACCTGTCAGAGGCAGAATTCCCGTCACCGCTCCAATATTTTCAAAGATATGGAAGAGCAGCATCATGATAAAGCCAGTTGAGATGTAGGTATAAAACTGGTTGTTGGATTTAATCGTAATCTTGAGCATGCGATAAATCAGCAGTAAATAGAGCATGATAACCAAGGTCGAGCCCAAAAAGCCAAAATCTTCTGCAATGACGGTGAAAATCATATCACTTTCCCGAACAGGCACCAAGAGATTGGAAACATTAAAGCCTTGGCCAGTCAGACCACCGCTTCCGACAGCGATTTGTCCCTGTGCTTGCTGGAAGGTGGTCGTCTGAGCGTAGTCAAAGGGATGAAGCCAAGCCAAAATCCGATTGATTTGGTAGGTTGGCATGCCTAGATTATGCAGAAAGGCACGACCGCCATCAGAAATAAAGATAAAGAGAAATCCTCCCAACAGCAGGACTCCCGTCAGAAAGACCGGCAGGATAATCTTCCAAGAAACACCTGACAGTAGAACAATGCCGCCGTATATAGCAACAAAAACCAGAGCTGTTCCCAAATCACTCTGAAGGGTTAACAGAACCAGAACAGGCACTGTGTAGAGCCCAAGCTTCAGAATCAGAAAAAAGTCTAAAGCCAAGGTTCGCTCATCCTGCTTGTGCTGCTGGAGAAAATGAACCACCAGCCGCGACAGCATGAGAATATATGAAATCTTCATGAACTCCGAGGGCTGAAAAAGGGTCACACCACGAATAGCAATCCAGTTTTTGGCACCAGTGGAGGCTACCAGAGATTCACTGTAAAAAATCAGAGGCAAGACCATGAGGCCAAGACCAAAAACATAGAGATAAGGCGTAATTTTCCAGAGAAACTTGGTGTTAAAGAACATGAGGATAAAGCTGAGCAGGAAACCCACCGCAATCCAGGCAATTTGCTGACCAACCATGGGCCAGGCATTGTCAGGATAATCATGACTAACAGCAATGTAAATAGCTACAACTCCGATTGAGAGCAACATCAAAACGGGCAAAATTAAACTATAATCAATCCGAGACTCAAACGTCCGTCTTTGATAGGGCATAGTCCCTCCTTTTTAGAAAAAATACTGGATAATCAAGCTAGAAACAGCGACGCAAAACCAAGCAAAGGCACCAGTCAGCAAAGGCGCTGCTCCTGCTTGCTTAAACTGCTTAAAGGAAACCTTGGCGCCAATAGCTGCCAAGGCCATAGCCATCAGCCACTGAGAAATGAATTTTGTATAAGGGATGACAGCAGCCGGCAGAAATCCAAGACTGCTGATAAGTGAAGCTAGGACAAACCAAGCTATAAACCAAGGAAAAATCTGTTTCAAGTTTGTCTTTTGTGACGACTTCTTAGACTTGATATAGCGATAAGCTGCAAAGATCAAGCAGGCCGGTACAATCATCAGAGCCCGACTAAGCTTAACAATGGTCGCCAAGTCGCCAGCTGACGGGCTATATGTATAGCCTGCCGCCACTACTGACGAAGTATCATTGATGGCTGTTCCAGCCCAAGTCCCGAAAAAGGTATCCGACATCTGCAACAAATGCCCTAAAAAAGGGAAAATGAATACTGCTAAAATATTGAAAAAGAAAATAGTGGAGATAGACAGAGCGATTTCCTCTTCATCAGCTTCCAAGATTGGTGAAGCAGCCGCTATGGCAGAGCCACCGCAGATGGCTGTTCCAAAACCAATTAAAATAGTCAAGACACGATTCATCTTAAAGAAACGGCCAGCCAGATAGGCCGCCAGAAAGGCTATCAGAATCGTAATAAGACTGATACGAAGAGAAGAAATCCCCGTCTCAGAAACCTGACCAATGGACATGGAAAATCCCAAAAAGATGATGGAATACTGCAGCAATTTCTTCCCCGAATAGCTGAGTCCTTCCTGAAAAACAGCCGGCAGCTTCATGCTGTTGTTCAAAACAATCCCCAAGACAATAGCCAAAACACTAGAGCCTATCAAGGGAAGCAAGCCGCCTAAAAAGATAGAAACAGCCGCTATGCCAAAGGATAACAGAATTCCTGGTAAATATTTTTTCACGAACACCCCTTCTTTCCTATGCCTCTCATTATAACAAATTTTGTCCCAAAAATCTGAATGAACCTAAAAAATCAGCTGATAAAACTCAGCTGATTTCAGATAGTTTCAGTCAAAAAAGTCTTGTAACTCCTGCATAATGGCTGCCTCTGGCAGAATATCCAAAGAAGCCAATTGTGATAGATGATGCTGAATCTGCTTTCCATAGCGTTTACTAGAAATGCGATTATCCAAAAGAATGACAGCTGACTTCTGATGCTCATTACGCCGGGTCCGGCCAATAGCCTGCTTAAGCCGTAAGATGGCAAGAGGCAGTTGATAATCATAAAAGGCATTCTTACCTTCCGCTTTCAGGCGGCTGTTGATCTTTTGTACGAAGAAATCCTTGGGATTGTCAAATGGAATCCGAGTAATCAGCTGAATAATCTGGTCTTGCTCAGCAAAATCCGCCCCCTCCCAGAAGCCGCCAGAGCCCAAAAGGATACCTGCCTCTCCTCTATCGAAACGCCGCTTGATATTACCGGCATCGCCATTTTTATATTGGGCCAAATGCGGCAGAGCCAGCCAGTCCGAAACAGCCAAAAGCAAGTCTTTAGAGGTGAAGAGGACAACGATAGGCAGACCAAGTTCTGCCACTTCTTGCAGGCAAGCAACAATCTCTCGAGCAAAATCCTCAGTTGACAAATCCACTATTGCCGGAAAACTTTCATCTAAAAAGAGCTTCTGCAGTGGCTTCTTCTTGCTTTTCAGCTTGTAAAAGTGATAACTTTCAAAGCCTAGCAACTGCGCCAAATTGACCTTAGAGCTGATTTCCAGAGTAGACGAAACCAAGATAATCTTAGCATTTTCAGGCAGGAAGTCAGTAAAATGCAGCAATTCTGAACGGCCAGCATGCAGAGTCATCAAGCGATGATCTGCCAAAACTTCATCAACCAACCAATAATACTGGTATTTGCCACTGAACAAGTGCTGTAGCTCAGGCAATGCACTAGTCTTTAACTCGGACACATCCTGAAGCAGTCGGGCAATCTTTTCCGGACTTAGCTCAGATGCTTTCTTGCGATGCTTCTCTGCGGCATCAGCCAGCTCAAACTGAATGCTTTGCAAAAGCCGTTGCTGCAGAAGTTCCCCTTCTTCCTGAAGGAGATGATTTATCTGCTGCAGCGTTTTAGTTAGATTTATACTGGCCTGAGAGAAGCTTTCCAAGGCGAAAAACATCTTCTGAGCTTCATCAACTACCAGAACACGATTGTCCAGCAAAGACTGGTCATCCTCTAAACGCGTCAGCAGGTAAGCATGATTAGTAATCACGACTCGACTAGTAGCTGACTTGACCTGTCCCAACCGCCAAAAATCTTCCTCATAAAAAAGAGAATGTTTGCTTAGCTTGCCATCATGACGGATTTCATTGAAGTAGCTTGAGAAGCGATGAGCTTGCCCGATTTCGTTCAAATCACCTGTTTTAGTTTCTGTCAGCCAAACCAAGAGTTGTAGCTTGCAGCGATTCACCAGACTGTTGTCATATTCCCTATCCAATGTCTGATAGAAATGGTCCAGTTTGAGATAATTCTCCGGACTCTTGAGACTGTGAAAGGAAATACCAAAGACTTCCTCCAACAATCGTCCTTCCTTTTGCAGCAGCTGGTCCTGCAGGATCTTAGTCGGAACCGTAACTAGTACTTTTTCCCGGCCTCTAGATAGAATGGGCAGCAAGTAGCCAAAGGTCTTACCTAAGCCAGTCTGCGCCTCTAAAAAACTAGGCTCCTGCTGGTCTAGAGCTTCCTCCATAAAGCGAGCAAACTTGAGCTGTTCTGGCCGCTCTTCTAAGCCCAGCAGGTATAGATTGGTGAGGAAATCCTGCGACAGCTTCTTTTCCGAAGTCAGCTTTTGGGAACGTCGCAGGAAAATACAATGGCAGGATTGCAGTTCCTTATCTTGCTGATCCGGCATCGTCTGATAAACTTCCTCGATAGCCAAGCGCGACTCATAGATAATACTGTCCGCCAAAGTTAGCATTTTCTCAACCAAGGCCTTGGGCAGGCTCTTGATTTTGTCTTGTATTTTTAAAAATAGCTGAGCCGTTGCTTGAGCATCTGCCAGAGCAGTGTGGGCGTTTTCTAAAGAAATATCCAGCAGACCGCAGAGATTCCCCAAGGAGTATTTATCAAAGGTCGGGTAAAAGACCTGAGCCAACTCTACCGTGTCCACACGCGGTGTCAGCAAGTCAAACCCTTCCCAGAAAAGGGCCTCTGCTAGTAGATTAGCGTCAAACTTGACATTATGAGCGACAAAAATCGCATCCTGAATCAACTCATATACCTCAGCTGCTACCTGAGAAAACTCCGGGGCTCGGCCAAGCCGCTCATCATCCAAACCTGTCAGCTCTTTGATATGCTCATCCAGTTCCTCATGAGGATTGACATCTGTTTCATAAGTCTTGGTGATGATTCCATTCTCAATCAGAGCAATGCCAATCTGAATAATCTTTGCACTGCTGCCCGTTCCTGTAGCCTCCAAGTCCACAACGGCATACTTATAATCATTTTGTGTCATACTGCTATGATTATATCATAAAAGCCATTCTGAGACATCTGAAAATTTTCAGCCATAGCCTATGAAGCAATTCTGTGCAAAAAATCCGCTTTTCTGTTACACTCAATAGCAGAATACATTTTCCGAGGAAATCAAATGAAGATTCATAAAATTACCAACCTTGTTGCTTTTGAAAACACCTATATCTTAGAGAACGATCAAGGCCTCCTAGTCGTCGATCCTGGAAGCGACTGGAAAAAGATTGAGCGCAAGCTAGAGGAACTCGCCAAGCCTGTGATTGCTATACTCTTGACCCATACCCATTATGACCACATTATGAGTTTAGAAAAGGTCCGGGAGCACTTTGCCGCCCCACCTGTCTATGTGGCCGATAGCGAAAGCAGCTGGCTCTACACACCGACAGATAACCTATCTGGTCTGGCGCGCCATGCTGATCTGGATGATATTATCTGTCGACCAGCAGAGGAGTTTTTCTCCTACGAGACAGACTATGATCTTGGAGGCTTTCACTTCTATGTGCTTGCAACACCTGGCCACTCCATCGGAGGTGTCTCTCTAGTCTTTCCAAATGACCGCCTTGTTTTGACAGGTGATGCCCTCTTTCGGGAAAGCATTGGACGAACGGATCTGCCGACAGGGAACATGGGACAATTGCTGACGTCCATTCGTGAGAAACTTCTGGTTCTCCCCAAAGACTACGCTGTTTATCCTGGTCACGGTCATGATACCACTATTTCACATGAAAAAATCTTTAACCCATTTTTAGCTCAGTAGCCATTAAAGCAATTAACTATAACAAAAATAGAGTTTGAAATTCTTCAAACTCTGTTTTTTTATGATTTGTTAAATCTTCAAGAAGCGTCTCATAGAGATGATAGATCCCAATGATCCGATAAGAATTCCCAACACAAAGAGTGCTGCTATCATAATCGGACTAAAGAGTTTTGGATCAATCATAGAAAGTCCTTGACCTACTAAGCTCTTATTCATAGTCTGGTAGGCTATACCATATGTCAAATACACTACAAGTGACGGAACTGTTGCTCCTAGCAAGCCAATCCATGCTCCTTCAAACAGGAATGGTCCGCGGATATAGCTATTCTTAGCACCAACCAAGCGCATGATTTGAATCTCGCGACTTCGGGAAATAATGGTAATCCGGATAGTATTGGAAATGAGAAGGATAGCAATGAAAATCAGAAGCGCTGTCCCAATCAATCCCCAGGTTTGGATGAAATTAGAAAACGCAAAGAGATTTTTGGTATTGGTACCCCCATTTTGAACCTCTGAAACACCATCAATCTTACGAGCATCTTTTGTAACAGATTCTACATACTTAGGTGCCTTGGTCTCAACAATATAAGCATCGTAAAGAGGATTATTTTCTTCATCAAAAACATCCCACTCACTACCCATGGTCTCTGTTAGCTTATTATACTGCTCTTGCTTGCTAGAAAAAGTAACCTTCTCTACATTTTTCATAGAAGTCAGAGCATCATAGACTTTGTGGTAGTCCTCATTCTGAACTGTTTGACCTTCTTTTACAATCGTTTCGCTATTATCGAAAACATCCTTACGCATGTATACCATAACGCGGACATTATTGGAAATATCATTTGCCAGCTTGGCTGTATTTAAAATTACTGAAGCAAAAACAGCTACTAAGCTCAAGGTAATCATAACCGAGCTGACAGCCGCTACAGTCATCCAACCATTCCGCGTAAGACTCTTAAGCGACTCAATCAAATGACGAAAAAATCTTCTAATCATCGTATCCGTATTCTCCTTCCGCTTCATCACGTACCACACGGCCATTTTCAATAGCAATAACGCGGTGACGCAGAGTATTTACAATCTGGCTGTTGTGGGTTGCCATCAGGACAGTTGTTCCCTGAAGGTTAATCCGCTCCAGCAGGTTCATAATCTCCCAAGAATTATCTGGGTCCAAGTTTCCTGTCGGCTCATCCGCAATCAGGACTTTGGGGTTATTGGCAATAGCACGCGCAATGGCAATCCGCTGCTGCTCACCACCGGACAGCTCGTTAGGGAATGAGCGGACCTTGTGCTTAAGACCAACCAGGTCCAGCACTTCCATAACCCGCTTTTTAATATTGCGGCGGCGCTCACCGATAACTTCCATGGCGTAGGCAATATTCTCATACACCGTCTTTTTAGGAAGAAGTTTGTAGTCTTGGAAGACGACTCCGACCTGACGGCGCAACATTGGAACATCACGCTTCTTAATCTTAGCTAAGTCAAAATCAGCTACTTTCAGACTTCCCTTATCCAGCTTTATCTCCCGGTAAAGCAAACGAATAAAGGTTGACTTTCCCGCTCCTGAAGGGCCTACAATATAGGCAAACTCCCCAGGTTCTACATTAATAGACACACTACGCAGAGCAGTGGTCCCGTTGCCATACTTCTTGACAACATCTTTCATTTCAATTATTGACATCTATTGAAATTTCCTTTCAATCTAATTCTAATCTCTTACATTTCCTAGTTCAAACGCCATTTCAAATAAGCGTCGATGAAACCATCCAAATCTCCGTCCATCACCTTGTCCACCTGAGCTACTTCGTAACTAGTTCGATGGTCTTTGACCATGGTATAAGGCGTAAAGACATAGGAGCGGATTTGGCTGCCCCAGGAAATTTCCTTCTTATCTCCCTTGAGTGAATCGACTTCGGCTGCTTGTTTCTCTTGCTCTAGCTGATAAAGCTTGGCCTGTAGCATCTTCATCGCCCGATCACGATTTCCATACTGAGTCCGGTCAACCGTAGACTGCACCACAATTCCTGTAGGAATATGCGTCAGTCGCACACCAGTCGAAACTTTATTGACGTTCTGCCCGCCGGCTCCTCCCGAGCGGAAAGTGTCCATCTTAATATCGTCATCGCGAATTTCCACCTCAATGGTGTCATCCAGCTCTGGCATGACCTCTACTGAGGTAAAGGAAGTATGGCGACGTTTAGCTGAGTCAAATGGCGAAATCCGAACCAAACGGTGGACCCCCATTTCTGACTTAAGCAGACCATAAGCGTGCGGCCCTTCAAATGAAAGGGTCACTGACTTAATGCCTGCCTCATCTCCAGCTTGATAGTCCAAGACCTCTACTTTGAAGCCCTTGGCATTACCAAAGCGTGTATACATACGCAGCAACATATCTCCCCAATCCTGGGCCTCTGTACCACCAGAGCCCGGGTGAATTTCAAGGATGGCATTATTATTGTCATAAGGCTCAGATAGGAGCAGGGTCATTTCATAGCTGGTCATCATTTTCTCGAGTTCAGCCAGCTTTTCTTCCAACTCACCCTGAACTGACTCATCCTCGGCCAGAAAATCAAGCAAGATTTCCGATTCATCAAAAAGCTCAGTCATCTGATGGAAATTTTCATAGGTTTGCTTGAGTTCATTCAGCTCTTGAGAAGTTTTCTGGGCTGCAATGTTGTCATCCCAAAAGTCGGGTTCTGTCATCTTATTTTCTAAGATGGCAATTTCTTCTTCCAGACCTTCTAAGTCAAAGAGACCCCCTGAAAGAAGCTAATTTTTCACTATTTGCGTCAATTTTTTGACGAATTTCTGAAATGTCCATAAATACCTCTTTTCACATATCGTTTAATTATAACATAAATTAAACAGTTTGCCTAATCTCACATTCAGCAGCTTACATTTTATCGGATTTTCCCTAGCTAGGCAAGACAAGCGACTCCTTGTCACCCAATTGTTAGAAAAGTAATATAATGACATGGGGTTGGAAGAATTATTTCAAGCCTCCTAGACCTCGACCATGGATAAACGAAATACATGGTTACGATAATTTATGAGGTATTCAGATAAAAGGGAGACTCTCCATGGAGGCTTAAGCATTTCCAAGTTTTGAAAAATATGCTAGACTAAAACCATGACAAGAATCGGATTTATGAGCGACCTCCATCTGGACTCCAATCAGTTTGGAGATTTTGAGCGCCAAGCTCTTCGCCATCTTTTAAAAGAGGAAGGGATTGACCACCTACACATCGCTGGAGACCTGTCCAACGACCTAACCAAGATTAGTTTGCCCTTTCTTGAAACTTTAAAGCAAGAGATTCCCCTTTCTTTTAATCTAGGAAATCACGATATGCTGGGACTTTCTGAGCAAGAAATTTCAACCTATGATTTTCAGGTCCAACAGTTCGGCCAGACCAAGCTCGTCAGCTTTTCTGGCTGGTATGACTACAGCTTTGTTCCAGAAAAAAGCAAGGAAGAGCATCTGAGAACCAAGACTAATTTCTGGTTTGACCGCAGATTGGAGCGTCAATTCGACGATCCCAGTATTACGGCCCAGACACTGCAAAAGTTAGAAAAACTGCTGGCTACTTTAGATGACCCCATTATCGTTGCTCTGCATTTTGTCCCCCATCAAGACTTTCTATACGACCATCCCTATTTCCAGCGCTTCAACGCCTTTCTAGGAAGCCAAGCTTTTCATCGGCTCTTTGTCAAATACAGAGTGAAAGAGGTGGTTTTCGGTCATCTCCATCACCGCCACCAAAGCCGTGTCATCGAAGGTGTCCGCTACCATATGCGTCCTCTGGGCTACATTCGTGAATGGGAACTGACTCGGAACTTTTTTAATGATTTTCCTCAGTATCAGATTCCTCAGATGTATCGCTTGCATAAGCGTTATAATGCTGTCAAAGATTTAGCCGAATTTCGAGACTATAAGAAAAAACACCTAGCAGACGAACTGCGAGATGCTTTAACGGTGATTGAAGTTCAGTAATGGAAATGTTGAATAGCAGCTCTTAGCTCATCTGAGAGCTGCTGTTTGCTGTCCAACTGCACATAAACTTCTAATAAGCAGGAACGAAAATTGGAAAAAGCAATGAAATCTTGGTTGTTTTCCAATGGAAAACTCTGTGATTGAAGCCACAGTCTAAGTTCATGCTGCGACAGTTTTTTCTTTAAGACAGCTTGATAGAGCACCTGGGCTAAGCGCCAATCCTCATCATTTCCGAAACGGACTGAAACTCTTTTAAAAACTTGATGAATGACCTCTAAAACCTCTGGCATCCTACTGGAGAGAAAGTCCGGATGACAAGCCACTTCTGTCAATAAGTCTGCTCCATGAGCGAAGGCATGAACCCAACCGTATTTTCTAGAGTAACCTCTTGTGTCTCTTTCTACTGACAAGTAGATTAGCCCCTTATCTAGTAAATATTTTCTTCCTTGCATAGGTAAAGCCTGATAATACGAAGAGTCTGGATTACCATCGCAGTTTAAGAGATTAGCATAAAGTAAAGCCGTGAAGGAACGTGTTAAGGTGGCTTGATCATTTTCGTCACTCTTGTAAAAAGGTCCTTGTCTTTTGACTGCTTCTTGAGCCAAGAAACGAAACTGTTCAACTGAAAGCAGATCAGTCTGAAGTCCCCTCGCTAAGGACGAAAAGACTAACTCATCACGGACTGCCACTTCTGGATGACCAATATGATCCAGTAACCATAAGATTTCTTCCTCATAATATAAAGGAGAAGCTTCTTCCAACTTCTCTCGTAAGTTTTGATACATACTTTCATCGTCCTTTCAAGTTGCTTTCTTTAAATTTGATTATATCGCCTTGTACGTAAAAAAGCCATCCGCAGATGACTTTTTGCTGTTAAATAGCATTCTTATCCATACCTAATTTACGTTGGATGAACTTAACAATCTCAACAATAACAATCATGGCAAAGCTACCAAGCAAAACAACTGTCCATTGTGACAAGTCCAGCTTGGTCACATGGAAAATCTTTTCCAGTGGATCAATTACAATGGTTGAAATCAATAGGATGAAAGAAACCAGGATAGACCAGTTAAAGGTCTTAGACTTGAATGGACTAACTGTAAAGATAGATTGATAAACAGATTTCACATTATAAGCATGGAAGAGCTGGATGAGTCCAAGAGTTGCAAAGGCCATTGTCAGAGCATCCGCATGGATAGCAGTTTGATTACCAAGATGAACTGGATTCGAAATAGCATAGCCATAGACTGACAGGACTAACATAGCTTGTAGAATACCTTGATAAATAATTGAATTCATGACTCCACCTGAGAAGAAACTTGACTTACGACCACGAGGTTTATGATTCATAGCACCAGGCTCAGCTGGTTCAACTCCCAGAGCAATAGCTGGGAAGGTATCTGTTACTAGGTTAATCCAAAGTAGGTGAACTGGCTGCAACACATCCCAACCAAATAACGTTGCAAAAAATATCGTTAATACTTCTGCTATATTAGCTGAAAGTAGGTATTGAATAGTCTTTTGAATATTAGAAAATATTTTCCTTCCCTCTTCAACGGCTACGATTATTGTCGCAAAATTGTCATCCGCTAAAATGATATCTGAAGCCCCCTTAGATACTTCTGTACCTGTAATACCCATACCGATACCGATATCAGCTGTCTTCAGAGCTGGCGCATCATTAACACCATCACCTGTCATGGCTACGACCTTACCTTGGTTTTGCCATGCTTTGACAATCCGAACCTTATGCTCAGGCGAAACTCGGGCATAGACAGAGTATTGGCCAACAATCTTTTCGAATTCTTCATCAGAAAGCTCATTGAGCTCTGCGCCAGTCAGGACATGGTCTTCAGTATCTCCTTCTTCGATGATACCCAAGCGCTTAGCGATAGCTTCTGCTGTATCCTGATGGTCACCGGTAATCATAATTGGACGAATACCTGCTTCCTTGGCTACACGAACAGCTTCTGCTGCTTCTGCACGTTCTGGGTCAATCATACCGATTAAACCAGTAAAGATTAAATCATTTTCTAGATTTTCAGATGTCAAGTCAGTCGGAACTGCATCAATAATCTTGTAGGCGCCAGCCAGCACGCGCAGAGCTTGGTGAGCCATGTCTGAGTTGTTAGACTTAATCAGCTGTGAAGTAGCATCATCAATCGCTGCAACATCTCCAGCCTTATCACGGGCAACACAGCGTTTCAATAGTTGATCTGGTGCTCCCTTGACTGCCACTAAGAATTTCCCATCTGGCAATGGATGGACAGTAGACATGAGCTTACGATCTGAATCAAAGGGCAGCTCAGCTACTCGAGGATATTTCTCTAAAAAGGCCTTCACATCGTAGCCCTTGTCCAAAGCATACTGGATAAAGGCTGTTTCCGTTGGGTCACCAATTAGCTTTCCTTCTTGGTCAATCTTGGTATCATTGGCCAAAACAACCGAACGTAAGAGCGGCAGCTCCAGTCCAAGTTCAATATCTTGTCCAGCTTCATTCAGGACCCCGTCATAAAAGACTTTTTCGACCGTCATCTTATTCATAGTCAGGGTACCAGTCTTATCAGAAGCGATAATCTCAGTTGAACCCAAAGTCTCAACAGCCGGAAGCTTACGGACAATCGAATTCCGCTTAGCAAGAACCTGAGTTCCCAAAGCCAGCACGATGGTAACGATAGCAGGCAGACCTTCAGGGATAGCCGCAACTGCCAAGGCTACAGAAGTCATCAGCTCATCCAGTGGATTTTTACCTTGAATGAAGACACCGACTACAAAAGTCACTGCAGCAATCACCAAGATAGCATAGGTCAGAACCTTAGACAGACTATTAAGATTTTGCTTGAGCGGTGTGTCCGTTTCATCCGCATCCTGCAACATACCTGCGATGTGACCGACTTCCGTATACATCCCTGTATTAACAACCAATCCAACCCCTCGACCATAGGTCACATTTGAGTTTTGGAAGGCCATATTGACCCGGTCGCCAATACCAGCATCTGCAGCTACCTCAACAGTCAAATCTTTCTCAACCGGCACAGACTCACCTGTCAGAGCCGCTTCTTCTATTTTCAGTGAATTAGCTTCTAAAAGCCGCATATCCGCTGGGACAACATCGCCGGCTTCCAGTCTAACGATATCACCAGGTACCAACTCCTTAGAATCTACTTCTGTGACATGGCCATCACGAAGGACACGCGCAGCCGGGCTGGACATTGATTTGAGAGCCGCAATCGCTTCTTCAGCCTTGCCTTCCTGATAGACACCAAAAATGGCATTGATGATTACGACCGCTAAGATGATTAAAGCATCTGCGATGTCTTCACCACCTGATGTGACAACAGACAAGACAGCTGCTACCAACAAGATGATAATCATCAAATCCTTAAACTGCTCCAAAAACTTCATTAAGAGAGATTTTTTCTCCCCTTCATCCAGTTCATTGCGGCCATAATCAGCTAAACGCTTGGCTGCTTCTTGACTGGACAAACCTTGCTCTGAAGCGTCCAAAGTTTTGAAAATTTCCTCAGGACTCTGGGTGTAAAAAGCTTGGCGCTTTTGTTCTTTTGACAATGTATTCCTCCTCTTGGTCTCTTTTATTTCTGAACTTTTCTAACCACTACGACTCATCATCTCAAGCCGAATCAGTCATATCCAAAAAGTCAGAAACAAAAAAGAGACCTGTTTATTAACAAGTCTCGCTATTTCATACAAGGCCGGAAATTTCTTTCGTATTGACGACCTTGTAACGGTTATTCCGTTAGCTACTCCCTTGAGTTAGAAACTATTATACCAAATTTTCACGCTTTTGCAAGGGGAAACATTATGATTTTCAAGAGTTTTCTTGGAGAATAGCAATTAACCCCAGCTAATCTCCATTTCATAGCTGGCAAAAATCTGCTTTCCATCAACAGTTTTCAGCTGATAATGAAGTTGCAGAATTTGCTTGGTAAAATCAACCTTATAGAAAGGAGTATCTGTCACAAACCGCTGCAAGCCCACAGGTGTATGGATGCCAACCAGCGCCTGTCCTTGACTGATGAAGCGTATGATGGACTTAGGCTCGGAAAAGCGCGTCATAACCAACTCTTTATCGTGAAACTTCAGAACTACTTTCTCCCCTTCTTCATTCTTGTAAAGCAGATAATGAAAGTCTCCTTTTTGCGTCCAGTCCGTATCGTAGACCTGATCGATTAGCTCGGTATGCCCGTCCAGCTGGATGTGATTTTTTATTCTAATTTGCATCTTCATCTCGTTTCTCTTTTTCTTTCCCTATTTTATCAAAAAAAGAACAAAATTGCTCTTCTTTCAGTTGCAGCTTTGATTTTTTTCCTACTATGATTTGTGGTATAATGGTAGCATGATTGAAAAAGTATTTCGGGACCCGGTTCATAATTATGTTCATGTGGACCATCAGGTTATTTATGATTTAATCAATACCAAAGAATTTCAACGGCTGCGCCGCATCAAACAGCTGGGTACTTCTGGCTATACTTTCCACGGCGGGGAGCACAGCCGTTTTTCGCATTGTCTGGGAGCTTATGAGATTGCCCGGCGTATCACCAAGATTTTCAATGAAAAATACCAAGCCAACTGGGACAGCCATGAAAGTCTGCTGACGATGACAGCCGCTCTCCTGCATGACTTGGGGCACGGAGCTTATTCACACACTTTTGAGCGCCTCTTTGATACTAATCACGAGGACATTACGCGGCAAATCATCACCAGTCCAGAGACGGAGATTCATCAGGTACTGGTGCAAGTTTCACCAGATTTCCCAGAAAAGGTAGCTAGCGTCATCAACCATACCTATCCCAATAAGCAGGTGGTCCAGCTGATTTCCAGCCAGATTGATGTGGACCGGATGGATTATCTCTTACGCGATTCCTTCTTTACTGGCGCTTCCTATGGGCAATTTGACTTAACTAGAATTTTACGAGTGATTTGTCCAGTAGAAAACGGCATTGCCTTCAAGCGCAATGGCATGCATGCGGTTGAAGACTATGTAGTCAGCCGCTACCAAATGTATATGCAGGTCTATTTCCACCCGGCCAGCCGTGCTATGGAAGTTCTGCTGCAAAATCTGCTCAAGCGGGCTAAGTTCCTCTATCCGGCTCAGAAGGATTATTTTGCGCTGTCATCGCCCAATCTCATTCCATTCTTTGAAAACAGAGTGACCCTGCAGGATTATCTGGCCTTGGATGATGGTGTTATGAATACCTATTTCCAAGTCTGGATGACTAGTCCAGACAAGATTTTATCTGACTTGGCTCAGCGTTTCATCAACCGCAAGGTCTTTAAGTCTATCGTCTTCTCTCAGGAAAACGAAGCGCATTTGGATATCATGCGAGACCTAGTTGGACAAGTTGGTTTTGACCCTGATTACTATACTGCTATCCATCGTAATTTTGATTTGCCTTATGATTTCTACCGGCCTGACGTTGAAAAACCCCGGACCCAGATTGAAATCCTGCAAAAAGATGGTAGCCTAGCAGAACTGTCCAGCCTGTCTCCTATCGTTCATTCGCTAGCCGGAACTAGACAAGGCGATAATCGCTTCTACTTCCCCAAGGAAATGCTAGCAGAGACCGGACTTTTCAGCGAAAAAAATCAGACTTTTATGCACTATATCAAAAACGACCAATTTACCTACGGAGAATAATATGTCTATCAAATTAGTTGCCGTTGACATTGACGGTACCCTTTTAAATAACCAAAAAGAAATCACTCCTGAAGTCTTCAGCGCTGTTCAGGATGCCAAGGCTGCTGGTGTCAAGATCGTCATTGCAACCGGCCGTCCTATTGCGGGTGTTCAAAAGCTTCTCGAGGAGCTAGAGCTTAATCAGCCAGGCAACTATGTCGTTACCTTCAATGGCGGACTGGTGCAGGATACTGTTACAGGTCAAGAATTAATCAAAGAAACACTGACCTACGACGACTATCTGGATATCGAACTGCTCGGGCGAAAATTAGGCGTCCACATGCATGCCATCACCAAGGACGGCATTTATACTGCCAATCGCAACATCGGCAAGTACACTGTTTACGAGTCCAATCTGGTCAGCATGCCTATCTTCTACCGCACACCTGAAGAAATGGCCAATAAAGAAATCGTCAAGTGCATGTATATTGATGAACCGGAAATTCTGGATGCGGCCATTGCTAAGCTGCCTCCGGAATTAGCCGAAAAATATACACTGGTCAAGTCAGCTCCTTTCTATCTGGAAATTGTCAAAAAGACTGTCAATAAAGGAGCTGCTATCCTTCATCTGGCTGAAAAGCTTGGCTTGAGCAAGGAGCAGACCATGGCTATCGGTGATGAAGAAAACGACCGCGCCATGCTGGAAGCTGTTGGCTCTCCTGTTGTCATGGAAAACGGTAAGGAAGAACTCAAGAAAATCGCCAAATATATCACCAAATCGAACGACGAATCCGGCGTAGCACACGCCATTAGAGAGTGGGTTTTAAAATAATGTTTAGCTACAAAATTGGAATTTCAGCTCAGGAACACGACGATTTTGTCACGGCTCATCCGCAGGCCAATCTTCTGCAGAGTTCAGCCTGGGCTCAAATCAAGGACAACTGGGAAAACGAACGCTTGGGCTTCTATAAAGACGACCACTTGGTTGCTGCAGCCAGTGTCTTGATCAAACCACTGCCCTTGGGGATGACCATGCTTTATATTCCGCGCGGTCCCATAATGGACTATGGTGACAAGGAGCTGCTGACCTTTGTTTTGGCGTCGCTCAAGAAATTTGCCAAGGAGAAAAAAGCGCTCTTTGTCAAGTTTGACCCTAGCCTCTTTCTGGCAGAAAGCAAGATGGGCGACGAATTGCAAGACAAAGCAGAAACGCTTGAGCTGATCCAAAAGCTGCAGCAAGCAGGCGCTGTCTGGGTTGGACGGACTGAGTCTCTGGACGAAACCATCCAGCCTCGCTTGCAGGCCAATATTCATAAAGAAGACTTCAGCGAGGAGCTGCTTTCTAAGAGTACCCGACAGGCTATTCGCACTGCCCGTAACAAAGGCATTCAAATCCAATTTGGCGGAGCAGAATTACTGGATGACTTTTCAGCCTTGATGAAGAAAACGGAAAATAGAAAAAATATCCACCTACGCGACAAAGACTATTACCAAAAACTTTTGGATACTTATCCTGAGCACTCCTACATCACCTTATCCAGCATTGATCTAAAGGCACGCTTGGAAGACTTGCAGACTCAGCTGACCAAGACACTTAAAGAAGCAGAGAAATTTACCGAGAAAACCAAGCCTGGCAAGATTGAGAATAACCAGCAAGAACAAAAACGTCTCCAAGAAGAAATTGACTTCCTGCAGGATAAAATCAGCCAAGGAGCTGCTGTCGTTCCCCTATCTGGTACACTGGTCTTAGAATACGGCAAGACCTCTGAAAATATCTATGCCGGAATGGACGAGGATTACCGCCGTTACCAGCCAGCCATCATCACTTGGTACGAAACGGCCAAACATGCTTTTGAGCGCGGAGCTGATTGGCAAAATATGGGCGGAATCGAAAACGATCTCAAGGGCGGTCTCTACAGCTTTAAATCCAAGTTCAATCCGACCATTGAGGAATTCGCTGGTGAGTTTAATCTGCCAACTAATCCCCTCTACCATCTCTCCAATCTGGCCTACACTCTCAGAAAGAAACTGCGCAGCAAGCATTAAAAGAAAGGAAGCCTATGACCTTTAAACTTCTCAGCCAAGAAGAATTCATCCAGCATACCTCAGCTAGCTCCCAACGCTCTTTCATGCAGACCGTAGAAATGGCAGAGCTACTGAGCAAGCGTGGCTTCAGTACCCAGTATGTTGGCTACACTGACCCACAGGGACAGGTAGTGGTGTCTGCTGTCCTCTACAGTATGCCGATGACTGGCGGCCTCCATATGGAAATCAACTGCGGCCCTGTCTCTACCGATGCTCAATACTTGACTCCCTTCTATCAAGCTTTGCAGGCTTACGCTAAAAAAGAAGGCGCTCTAGAGCTCATCATCAAGCCCTACGAGACTTATCAGACCTTTGACAGCAATGGCCAGCCCACATCTGATGAAAAAGTCGAGCTTATCCAGCAACTGACTGATTTGGGCTTTGACTTTGACGGCTTACAGACAGGCTATCCAGGCGGGGAGCCTGATTGGCATTATGTCAAAGACTTAACTGGTCTGACAGAGAAAGACTTGCTCAAGTCCTTCAGTAAAAACGGCAAGGCGACCGTCAAAAAGGCGAATACCTTTGGCATCAAGCTAAAAAGGCTAGAACGTGACCAACTCAGCGTTTTCAAAGACATCACAGCTGCTACTTCTGACCGGCGGGAATATGATGACAAGCCACTAGACTACTATCAAGATTTTTATGATAGCTTTGGTCAGCAGGCGGACTTTATGACAGCCAGTCTCAACTTCAAGGATTATCTTCAGAACTTACAAAAAGACCAAGAGAAACTGGGCCAGAAAATCCAGAAACTGCAGGCGGACTTGGAAAAAAATCCTCAATCTGAAAAGAAACAAAATCAGCTGCGAGAACTTTCCAGCCAGTTTGATAGCTTTGAAACCCGCAAAGCTGAAGCCCAAGAACTAATTGATAAGTACGGCGACCAAGACCAAATCCTGGCTGCCAGCCTCTTTATCTATACCCCCCAGGAAGCAACCTATCTCTTCAGCGGCTCCTATCCTGAGTTTAATAAATTCTACGCTCCAGCCCTGCTACAGGAATACGTTATGACCGAAAGTATCAAGAGAGGCATTCCATTTTACAATTTCCTCGGTATTATGGGAATTTTCGACGGTTCTGACGGTGTTCTGCGCTTCAAACAAAACTTCAACGGCTTCATCATCCGAAAAATGGGAACTTTCCGCTACTACCCTAACCCTATCAAGTTTAAGCTGCTTCAGCTCATAAAAAAAATTCTAAGACGTTAAAAAACCAAGGGAAACCTTGGTTTTTTGTATGTTTATCTATAACGAGGTGTCGCAAAACCACGGATATTTCCATGACCGATGCGGTAAGTGTTGCGTTTAACTACGTTATTGCTGTTGCCTTCAATCGTGTGAATGATACCATTCTCAACTTTTTCGACAATACCGATATGATCAGCCCAGCCATCATTTTGCTGGGTATCTTTGTCCCAGTTAAAGGTGATGATATCACCTGCGCTAGGAGTCGAATTACCATCTTCATTCCAGATACCTAGTCTTTGGAAAATATGAATATGGCGCTCTACACCGCACTCACGGCCGATAAGATCGCTCAAGCCTTCTCTTTGGAAAATAACCGTCGTGAAAATGTCGCACCAGTCATCTGTGTTTTTTACAGCGTAGCCAACTGGCAGCGGTCTGACACTGTTATAATCGTTGACCAAGCGCTGATGCTCAGCACTACCTCCCCTGACACCTACCATTGCAGCTGCCGCTGCAAGAACACGGTCGCGCTGACTAGCTGACTGAGGACGGTTCACGGAGATAGAGGTCTTTTCTCCACCAGCTCCTTGCAACTGATTTTGATTATTTAAGTAATACAAGTGAACATTGTATTCGCCTGCATTATTCTTATGGTCACGTGCGTAAACATGCTTACGATAAGTACCGTCAGCCTGACGATCAGCCGTGTACCATTGGACATCATCTTGGCCGTTGGCCTCTGACCAAGTCGGCAAGTAAACTGTCTTGAGGCCTTCTGGTGCCACAATGCCTGATACTACAATGTCAAACTCTCCAGTATCATTATTCTTATTTTGAATACTGATTTTACCCTGCGGCTTACTGATAGAAACATTGGTCTTGATGCCGCCTGCTCCTACCAGCCTGCCATCATTTTGCACATAGTAGAGATGTACATTATATTCGCCCTGAACGTTGTTATGGTCACTCGCACGAACTCGCTTCCGATAGGTACCATCCGGCTGACGTTCCGCGTTGTACCACTTGATATCATCCTGACCGTTGGCCTCTGACCAGGTTGGCAGGGAAACAGTCTTGAGACCGCCTGGCGATACAATATCTGAAACCACAATATCAAAATCGCCAGTTTCGCTGTTACGATTCTGGATACTGATTTTACCCTGTGGTTTAACTGCTGACACATTGGTTGTAGTACCGCCAACACCGACTAACTGCCCGTCGTTACGGACATAGTAAAGATGGATATGATACTTACCAACTGAGTCTTTATGTTTACTAGATTCAACAGTAACTTTATAGGTACCATTAGCCTGCTGAGTAGCTGTATACCAGATAATATCGTCTTGACCGTTAGCTTCAGACCAAACCGGAACACTGACAGCAGACACTTCATAAGGGGCAGAAACGTTCGAAATCACAACATCAAAACTGCCGTTGACATTATTCTTATTTTGAATACTTATGTTGCCCTTTGGCTTGCCTAGAGAAACATTAGTCTTGATGCCACCAGCACCAACCAGATTGCCATCATTTTGCACATAGTAAAGATGAATATTGTACTCGCCCTCAACATTTTTGTGATCACTCACACGGACTCGCTTACGATAGGTACCATCCGGCTGACGTTCTGCGTTGTACCACTTGATATCATCTTGGCCGTTGGCTTCAGACCAGGTTGGCAAGGAAACTCCTTTCAGACCGCCTGGCGATACGATATCTGAAACCACAATATCAAAATCGCCAGTTTCGCTGTTGCGATTCTGGATGCTGATTTTGCCCTGCGGCTTGCTGATAGAAACGTTGGTCTTGATACCGCCTGCTCCTACTAACTTGCCATCATTTTGCACATAGTAGAGATGAATATTGTACTCGCCTTGGACATTGTTATGATCGCTCAGGCGAACTCGTTTCCGATAAGTACCATCAGCCTGACGTTCTGCATTGTACCACTTGATATCATCTTGGCCATTGGCCTCTGACCAAGTTGGTAGGGAAACTTCCTTCAGACCGCCTGGCGATACGATATCTGAAACCACAATATCAAAATCGCCAGTTTCGCTGTTGCGATTCTGAATACTGATTTTACCTTGAACTTTTGGTTTTTCTATAGAAATAGTCGTTTTAGTGCCATTTACACCTACCAAGCTGCCATCATTTTGCACATAGTAGAGATGCACATTGTACTCACCCTCAACATTTTTGTGATCGCTCAGACGGACACGCTTACGATAGGTGCCATCAGCTTGACGCTCAGCGTTGTACCACTTGATATCATCTTGGCCGTTAGCCTCTGACCAAGTTGGCAGGGAAACTTCCTTCAGACCGCCCGGAGATGAAATACCTGAAACCACAATATCAAAATCGCCGGTTTCTTTATTTCGATTTTGAATACTGATGGTGCCCTTAGGTTTTCCAAGAGAAACGGTCGTTTTAGTGCCGCTTACACCAACCAAGCGGCCGTCATTTTGAACATAGTAGAGATGGACGTTGTACTCGCCCTGCACATTATTGTGATCGCTCAGACGGACACGCTTACGATAGGTGCCGTCAGCCTGACGTTCAGCAGTATACCATTTGATATCATCTTGGCCGTTGGCCTCTGACCAAGTTGGCAGAGAGACAGTCTTAAGACCACCCGGAGATGAGATACCTGAAACTACAATATCGAAATCACCAGTTTCGCTGTTGCGATTCTGAATGCTGATTTTGCCCTGTGGCTTGATGACAGATACATTGGTTGTAGTACCACCAACACCGACTAATTGACCGTCGTTGCGGACATAGTAGAGATGGACATTGTACTTGCCAACTGAATCCTTATGTCTGCTAGAATCAACAGAAACTTTATAAGTACCATTAGCCTGCTGAGTGGCTGTGTACCAGATAATATCGTCTTGACCATTAGCTTCAGACCACACTGGAACACTAACGACAGACACTCCATAAGGAGCAGAAACGTTCGAAATCACAACATCAAAGCTGCCGTTGACATTATTCTTATTCTGAATACTGATGTTACCATTTAAAGGCTGCTTAGCAAGAGCAGACTGCTGGGTAAATCTTCCGGAGTAGTCAACGCTATGGTCAAATACATGCTTGCCAGCTAACAGCTGAGCCTGAGCTGTAAACTGCCATGCTCCAGCGCCACTGTTGTATTTGAGAGATTTAGCTCCATCAAGATTTAAATTAGAAGACGGATACTGGGCCACCCAGAAGTTGCTATAGCCAAATTGCGATGTATTAACCGGTCCCTTGCTACGAAGATTATTTTGATCCAGCCAGCTGGCGCTAGTATAATACATCAGGTTTGAATAACCCAGTCTGCGCATCTCATCCGCCCAAGCCTGAGTATGCTGGTTGATCCCATTTTGCATTTTAGGATCTTCCATATCATTGACCATAACTGTATTTTTAGGAAGACCTAGTCTATTAGCAAAGGCAGCGTAATAACGAGCTTCGGCTCTCGCTTCTTCATCACTGGTATAGTGTGAGAAGGCATAGGTCGATACTTGTAAACCAGCTCCCTGTGCATTTCTCACTTGAGACTCAGCAAATGGATTCGTGTAATGGGTTCCTTCAGTCAATTTGACAACGACACCACCAACCCCTTGCTGGGCTAATTTACGATAGTCGTCTACGCTGATATGGCCATTGTGACTGCTGACATCTACAAAGGAAGTACCTTTAATCTCTGCTTGGGAATTCCCGCGGGCTGCCTGAGCCTTTGACCCAGCATTATAAAATACAGTTTTTCCAGCATTACTAGCTTTTGGTGCTGATGCTACTGCAGGACTGGCCTTTGGCTCTGAGGCAGTAGCAGAATCTGCAACAGAAGAACTTGCTTTTGCTGACTGATCAGCTGCAGTTTCATTCTGATTAGAAGCATTTGCATCTGGCTGACTTTGCACTTCTGGCTTAGCAGAAGCTACCTGAGTTTCTACAGGAACTGATTGAGCTGCTCCTCCAGACTCAACAGCTGTTCCTGTAGCGTTCGTTGCTTCCTCCTCTTGCTTAACAGCTTGAACTGACTGTTCTGCAGATGATACTGCTACAGTCGGCTGATTAGACGTTTGTGATGCGGCCGCATTGACTGTCTGATTCTGGGAACTAACAGACCTTTCTGTTTTTAAAACTCCTGACTCAGCGACAGTATGTTCCTCGGCTTTTGCAACATTGGCAGTCGCTGCCAACAAAATAGCCGTACTCGCTAAATAAACTAATTCTTTCGATTTCAACTTTTCTCTCCAACTTTTAAAAAACTTGTCACCTTTGGGAGGACAAGTCTTTTTTCAACATTTTTTTATTTTACAAAATCAAGCAATGCCAAGAAGCTTTCAGCTTCAAGTGATGCACCACCAACAAGAGCACCGTCAACATCTGGACAAGCCATGTAAGACGCAACATTTTCAGGTTTTACAGAACCGCCGTACTGAACGCGAACCTTATCTGCTACTTCTTGACCAAAATCAGCTGCGACAACGTCACGAACTGCTTTACACATCTTTTGAGCGTCGTCTTGAGTTGCTGACTTACCAGTACCGATAGCCCAGATTGGCTCATAAGCGATAACCAATGATGCAACTTGTTCAGCTGTCAAGTCTTTCAAAGCAGCTGATACTTGAGCACCAACGAAATCTACAGCTTTGCCAGCTTCGTAAGTTTCAAGCGACTCACCACAGCAGATGATTGGCACCAGACCATTGCGGAAGATAGCATGCGCTTTTTTGTTGATGTCTTGGTCTGTTTCATGGAAATAATCGCGGCGTTCTGAGTGACCGATAACGATGTAGTCAACTCCAACTTCTGCAAGAACTTTAGGGCTGTTTTCACCAGTGAAGGCACCTGCATCTTCAAAGTAAGCGTTTTGGGCTGCTACCTTAAGATTGCTTCCTTTAGCTGCTGCCAAAACAGTTGTCAAATCAAGTGCTGGAGCAGCGATACCAGCTTCTACTAAATCTGAAGAAGGCAGCTTAGCAGCAACCGCTTCTACAAAAGCCTTTGCTTCTTCAGGATTTTTGTTCATTTTCCAGTTACCAGCAATAAATGGTTTACGTGACATATTCACACACCTCTTCTATTTTATTTATAGTAACATTGTAACATAGTTGAATGAAATAATAAAGGTTATCCACAGAATTTCATCAAATTGAAACATCTTTATTTTAAGGGGATAAGATCTGTGGAAAATTCTTCTCATTATCATTTCCCACCCGCATCTTCGAGCCAGCTCTTTCTCCACCAGAGCACGCACCTCAAAATCACCTCTTCAGTCTGCCAGAAGAAAAAACAGAACCTAGTCTGAGACTAAGTTCTATCGCTGTTATAAACTTCAAAGAAAATCACTGTTTCTTCTCTTGCTTGTAAAATTCTTTTAAGGCATCCTGCCAAGTCGGAATGACAAAGCCTGTAGCCTTGGCCTTGGTCAGGCTCATAGTTGAGTTGAAAGGTCGCTTAGCCTTGGCCGGGAATTTGCTGGAATCAACCGGCTGGACTTCCACATCCGTATCTTTGAGAATTTCCACTGCAAAGTCATACCAAGTGGTGTCCTCAGCCGCATCATTAGACAGATGGTAATAACCAAATTCCTTTTGGTTTTCAGCCAAATGAGTCATAAACTCAGCCAGAGTACGAGTCCATGTCGGACGGCCATGCTGGTCATTGACTACAGTCAGAGTTTTGTGCGTCTTAGCAAGATTTTGCATGGTAAAGACAAAGTTTTTACCGTAGTTACCAAAGACCCAAGCAGTACGGATAATATAGAAACAGCTGGAATATTTCTCAACCAGCTCCTCACCCATGCGCTTGGTACGGCCATACTCTGTCTGCGGATCCGGCCGGTCATCTACTTCCCATTCCTCTCCGACAGGCTTTTGTCCGTCAAAGACATAGTCTGTTGAGATGTAGACCAAGGTCGCTCCGTGTGCTTCAGCAGCTTTTGCCACATTTTCGGTACCGGTCACATTGATGGCATAGTCCAGCTCTTTTCCTTCGTCCTCAGCCGCATCAACTGCAGTATAAGCTGCGCAGTGATAGACCAAGCTTGGCTTGACTTCCGCAAAGACCTTGTCCACCATTTGGGCATTGGTAATATCCATTTCTGCCACATCAACAGCCACATACTCCTCATTGCGCTCATCCAAAAGATAGCGAAGCTCTGTACCCAGCTGTCCATTTGCACCTGTAATTAAAATCATTTGTCTTTCCTTTCACATCATAAACATTCAATGAGTTTATTATAACAAAAAAAGCAGAAAAAATCTGCTTGATCGAATCATACCTCTAGTCATTTTTAGAAAATAAAATCTCATACTTTTTATACTCCATATATAAATGATACAACATTATGCAAGTGATAATCAGAAAACTTAGCATCATTTCAAATTGACAGTATAAACTTTAACAATGCATAATCATATTAAAATGAATCTTTTCTTTATTTCTATCTTAGAAAGATTCTACTTCATGATAACAAATAATTCATTATTTTCAAGATAAATATTATATAACTTTGTTTCTTCAAGTAATGTATAGTTTTCACTACTAAAATCTATATTAGCAATATCGATTAATTTGAAATCGACGTTTAAGTTCGTTATGCTATTAAATCTCAATGTCATATCCCAAGAAACATTTGTATTTGGCATAATCAAACTTTTTAACATTGGATAAACAGAAGCTGTATTGCTAAATACTGGCGAATCAGAAAGAAAGCGATTCACATTAATAACTGTTTTTTCGGGTGTAATGTACTTGTTTAGAGAGGAAGCTAGCAATATGCTCTGCGCTTTGAACATTTCATTTTGTTGTTTTAAACTGCTCACATAAGTAAAAGAGAAAGATAAGAAATAAAAAACTAATAATCCTGAGACGAAGGACTTTCCTCTACGTAGAATTTTACTCTTTTCAACGCACTCTAAGCTAACAATTAGGATAATCGCTAAAAAAATTCCGAAACCATATTCATATCTTGGTCTCATAAGATAATAAGGATTAGACAAAATCAAATAGGTTCCATAGCTAAACATACTTCCTAAACTTAGCCAAATCAGCATGTAAACAAAGTTTAAAAAGAATTTAGTACTGGATAAGCGAATCACACTGATAGTTAAGAGAAATATAGCAATTATCGTTAATAAAACCCAGATAGTTGAACTTTGAAAAAATATATTGTTCAAATATCCTGTAGCATTCACCCCAATTATTTTAATCATCTCTAATCCCTTTGGAATATCAGCTTGATCAGCAAAAATCGGTGGCTTTATAAAAATTTGTATACGATATAAAAGCAAACCAATTACATATGACAACATTGAGATGAAAATTTTAGGAATTTTTTCTTTAAAATAACTTCCTTGCAATAATTCTAAAAATACTAGCGTCATGGTTACAATAATGTACACTCCTGAAGAAGCTTGGTATGAATTGCACATTAAGAATATACCAAGAACTGACATAACTCCAAATATTTTTTTATTATCCCAGAAAATAAATGGAATGATGGAAACTAATATACTTAAAGTCATAAAAGGATTGTCAAATCTAAAACTTAATGGCTCTAAAAACCACGGATTAATCCCTATAATAGTTGAAACACATGCTGTTATGAAAGAAATCTTTTTATTGGGATATAAGACAAACAATAAAATTAAGCTCGCTAAAGTTAAAAAACAAGCTGACAGAATATTTGAAGTCAAGCCTAGTTCTGTCAGATGATCCCCACCTTGTATTAATCGAGCGGAATACTCACTTAAATATCTTGAATAATGTTCAGAGAATTTTGAATAGCCTTGTAATTGTCTTCCAATATCATCAATATAGGGATACTCAGCTAAACCGATATTAATATTGACTACTGAATAAATAATAAAAATAACTAGGGCAGACGATTTATTTAAAAGAAGATAGTTTTTAAAATCAGAAAAAAGTTTCTGGAAAATCATTTACTCTTCTCCTTAATCACATAAATCGGCCGATGCTTGGTTTCCATAAAGATTTTACCAATGTATTTACCCAGTATGCCGATGGTCAGCAGCTGGAAGCCGCCGATAAGGAGAATGACAGTCATAAGAGACGGCCAACCCGATGTCGGGTCACCAAAAACCAAGGTGCGAATAATAATCACTGCCATCAGAATAAAGGCTAAAATCCAAGACAGGATACCTCCTAAAAAGGCGATGTTGAGCGGCGCATCAGAGAAATTGACGATGCCTTCCAAAGAGTAGTTGAAAAGAGACCAGAAATTCCAAGAGGTCTTGCCAGCCACTCGTTCGACATTTTTGTATTCCAAGTACGCGGTATTGAAGCCTACCCAGGCAAAAATCCCCTTGGAGAAGCGATTATACTCTGAAACTTCCAGAATAGCTTCTACCATCTGGCGGCGCATCAGTCGAAAGTCACGCGCACCATCCACCATCTCTACCTGACTAATCTTGTTTATCAGCTTGTAGAACAAATTGGCAAAAAAGCTTCGGATAGGCGGCTCTCCCTCGCGAGTAGTGCGACGGGTACCAACACAGTCCAGCTCAGGATTCGAGTCCAGCATAGCCTTCATCTCAACCAGGAGCTCTGGCGGATCCTGCAAATCCACATCCATTACCGTCACAAAATCCCCACTCGCCTCTTGCAAACCAGCATAGAGGGCTGCTTCTTTTCCGAAATTGCGAGAAAAGGACAGATAGTGTACATCTGGACAGCGACTGCTGAGCTCACGTAAAACAGGCAAAGTCTGATCCGTCGATCCGTCATTGACAAAAATATATTCAAACTGGTCACGGATTTGATATTTGACCGCTTCCATAGCTTCATGAAACAAAGGAATAGATTCTTCTTCATTGAAACACGGAACAATCACCGAAATTGTCATTTTAATCTCCTACTATTTTATATATTTCATCCTATTATAACAAAAAACTAGGCGAAATGCACTGCACCCCAAAAGTTAGACACAAAAAAATCTAGCTTTTGGGGTGCAGCTTATTTGCAACCTAGTTTTAATCTTATTTGCTCTGTCTAGAGGACTTGAAAATTAGATAGATTCCAAGGCGATTCTCAAATCCTCTATCAAGTCTTCCACATTTTCCAGACCGATAGAGAGACGGATTTGATTTGGTGTAATGCCTGCTGCTAGCTGAGCCTCTGGCGACATCTGACCATGAGTCGTCGTAGCTGGATGGACGACCAGGGACTTAGCATCTGCTACATTGGCCAAGTCAGAGAAAATCTCTAAGCTGTCAATAACCTTACGAGCTTCTTTCTCCCCACCTTTGACATTAAAGGTAAAGATGGAGCCCACACCTTTAGGAAAATATTTTTCTGCCAGAGCATGATAAGGACTGTCAGCAAGCTTGGGATAATTGACCTGCTCAACCTTAGGATGCCCTGCTAGGAAATCTACAATCTTCTCGGCATTGGACACATGGCGCTCTACGCGCAAAGAGAGAGTTTCCAACCCCTGCAAGAAGAGAAAGGCATTGAAGGGGGACATTGCTGCGCCCGTATCGCGCAAGAGCTGGGTCCGGACAGCAGTAACAAAGGCTGCTGCTCCTACATCGCGCGTATAACTGATATCATGATAGCTCGGGTCTGGGTCTACAAACTGGGGAAACTTACCAGAAGCTTCCCAGTCGAAACGACCACTATCCACAATCACACCGCCGATGCTAGTTCCGTGACCACCTATAAACTTGGTCGCAGAATGTACCGCAATGTCCACTCCATGAGAAAAGACATTGATCAGATAAGGTGTAGCAAAGGTATTGTCGGAAATCAGCGGAATTTTATGGGCATGAACAAGCTCGGCCAAAGCATCAAAGTCAGGAATATTTATCAAAGGATTGCCCAAGCTTTCAATCAAAACCAGCTTGGTATTGTCCTGAATGGCTGCTTCTACTTCAGCCAGATTTTCAATATCAACAAAAGTCGTGGTAATGCCATAGCGAGGCAGGGTTTCCTTGAGCAGATTAAAGGTGCCACCGTAGATGGTAGAGGCTGCTACTACATGGTCGCCAGCATGCGCCAAGGATAAAATGGTATAGGTCAGAGCCGCCATACCAGAAGCTGTCGCTAGTGCTCCAACTCCGCCCTCCAAAGCCGCAATCCGCTCCTCAAAAGCAGACAGGGTCGGATTGGTAATCCGAGTGTAGATATTGCCCGGTTTGCGTAGGGCAAAAAGATCTTCTCCCTCCTGAGTATCGTCAAACACATAGGAAGTTGTCTGGTAAATAGGCAGAGCCCGTGATTTGGTTGTCGGGTCCACTGTTTGTCCGGCATGAAGCTGCAGAGTTTCAAATTTAAATTCACGTGTCATAAGGTCACCTCACTATAGTTATGTGATAAGTCTACCATTAAACGCCCCGCTTGACTAATAGAATTTCCTTATCAAAAGAAATAAAGAGAAGCTATATCTTATAGCTTCTCAGATATCATCTCAAAAGTCGCTTGATTGCTGGGCCAATAAAGCTGCGACGAAACTTTGTCTAAAGCTACCCACTGAGCCCCCACATGCTCATCAGAAATCTGGATTTCCTTCTGTTCTGTCAGAACTAGAAAGAGATTTTTGTGGATGGTCAGATTTTCATCAATCTTTACTGTGAAATCTCCAAGAGTCGTCAGACTTGAACAAGCTAAGAGCATGCCGGTCTCCTCTTTTATTTCACGAAGGCAGGCCTCTTCTGGGCTCTCGCCACTCTCAATCCCACCAGTAATGGGCTGCCAAAAGGAAACTTTCTCAGCTTCCACTTTCAAGAGCAGGATTTCTCGTTCCTCTGGATGATAGATCCAGGCTTCAATCGACCGCCTCATCATGATTTTTTCTCAATCGGTGCTATGCTGGCCAGCACTTTCTTCAGACCGACTTCTGGGAAATTAATCTTGAGCTCTTGACTGTTGCCACTGCCAGAGACTGCCAAAACTGTTCCATCTCCCCATTTCTTATGGTGAGCAATATCTCCGATTGCCCAAGCAACTTCCGGCTTAGATGGCTGGTTCTGACCGCTCTTTCCAAAAGGCAGACTGCCTGTAGAAATGGAACTTGGTGCCGCCTGACGCTTCCGCTCTTGTAGAGCCTGGGCCAGACTCATGCCCTGACCGAATTTGGTAGTATCGCTATTGGTATAACTGACCTTAAAGGAGCTGTTTGCTGGTCGAGCAAGTCCCTGATAGTCTAGCAGGTCTGAGCTGATTTCTCTCAAAAAGCGAGTAGGATGATTGAAATTAGTTTTACCATAAAGCATACGGGAATTGGCATTGGTCAGATAGAGAATCTTCTCTGCTCGGGTGATGCCGACGTAGGCCAGGCGCCGCTCCTCTTCCAACTCATCCTCATCTTCAGATGCCCGACTTAGAGGGAAGACATTTTCCTCCATACCAATCAGAAAGACGACCGGAAATTCCAATCCCTTGGCTGCGTGGAGGGTCATTAGAGTCACTTCGGAACTCTCCGTATCCCCATCATCTGTGTCTGCAATCAAGGCTAAGTCATTGAGAAAACGGCTGAGCTTATCAAGACCAGACTCATCAGTAGGATTGTCTGGACTTTCGTCAAAATTCTTGGTTACAGACAGGAATTCTTCAATATTTTCAATCCGAGCTTGGCTCTCCAAGGTTGCCTGCGCAGCTAAGGCCGCAGCATAACCTGTCTTTTCCAGTACGGCTTCTACCAACTCCGTCACTGTAAAGTCGTCCAAGCGCTCCCTCAAATCCAGAAGCATATTAGCAAAATCATAGACCGCCTGAGCCGCCTTGCCCTTGACTGGAGACAGCAGGATATTGGCCGACGCATCTAGCAAGGAGATTTCCTGACTGGACGCAAAATCCCGAATTTTCTCCACCGTTCCTGGTCCGACACCACGCTTAGGCTCATTGACCACGCGCTCATAGCTGATATTATCGCTAGGATTGGCGATGAGATTGAGATAAGAAATAACATCGCGGATTTCCTTGCGGCTGTAGAACTTGGTGCCACCGACCATAGTATAGGGAATATTGGACTTTAGCAGGGCTTCCTCCACTGTCCGTGACTGGGCATTAGTCCGGTAAAGAACTGCAAAATCCTTATGACTGTATCCTTCTCGGCTCAGCTGATCAATAGTTCGGGCGACAAAAAGAGCTTCATCCTGCTCGTCATTAGCCCGATAGTAGACAATTTCCTCACCGTCTTCGTTTTGAGTCCAGAGATTTTTAGGACGGCGGTTGCGGTTGTTTCGGATGACTTCATTAGCTGCCTGAAGAATGGTCTTGGTGGAACGATAGTTTTCCTCTAGCAGAACTACCTTAGCTTCTGGATAATCCTTTTCAAAGTCCAGGATATTCTGCATATCGGCTCCCCGCCAGCCATAGATAGACTGGTCAGCATCTCCGACTACGCAAATATTCTTAAAGCGGGAAGCCAAGAGCTTGACCAGCTGATACTGAGCATGATTGGTATCCTGATACTCGTCCACATGGATGTACTGGTAGCGTTGCTGGTAGTAGGTCAAAACGTCAGGATTTTGATCAAAGAGTCGCAGGGTCAGCATGATTAAGTCGTCAAAGTCCATAGCCTCAGACTGGCGCAATTCCTTTTGATAGGCCGTGTAGCACTTAGCTACAATCTCTGTATACATATCACCAGCTAGATTTGCATAGGCTACCTCATCAATCAGGTCGTTCTTAGCATTGGAAATAGTTCCCAGAATGGCACGCTCATTCCACTTTTTAGGGTCCAGATTGAGATTTTTGAGAATTCGCTTCATCAGAGTCCGCTGTTCGCCAGGATCAACGATCGTAAAGTTGCGGTTGTAGCCAATATGATCTGCTTCTCGTCTCAGAATACGCACACACATGGAGTGGAAGGTAGCGATTAAGCAATCTTGAGCTTCCGTTTTAAGTTTTTCAGCCCTTTCTCTCATCTCCCGCGCCGCCTTATTGGTAAAGGTAATGGCAAGGATATTCCAAGGATTGACCATTTTTTCATCAATCAAATAGGCAATGCGGTGGGTCAGGACACGGGTCTTACCCGATCCAGCTCCCGCCATAATCAGCAAAGGCCCTTCTGTTGTTTGAACCGCCTCAGCCTGACGGTCATTCATACCGTTTAATAAAGGATGCATTTTTCTTCCTCTTTCAAAGTCAATGCTACTATTATAACAAAAATCCTGATGAAGCTAAACCAGAAAGAAGAGGAATTCCTGATTTTAGATTAGATTTTCGACAAAGTCATCTAAGGCACCCTAAGCCCGACGCAAATTGAAAATCAGGCCTATTTTTGCTATAATATGCCCATATGAGACTTAGAGCAACTGTTCAGAGATGACTTTTTCGCAAGTCTCTTTTCCATTCTACTGCCCCGCATAAAAAGAAAGGCTGTCATGAAAAATCCTAGTAACAATCTGAAGCTAGCGGAGAGAGGAGCCATCCTTTCCATCGCTACCTATCTGATTCTCTCCGCGTTCAAGATTATCGCAGGCTCGACCCTCCAGTCCTCCAGTCTGACGGCCGATGGCTTCAACAACGTCTCTGATATCGTGGCTAATATCGCCGTTTTAATTGGCCTGCGTATGGCTAGAAAACCAGCCGACCGTGACCATCGCTTTGGCCACTGGAAGATAGAAGATCTGGCCAGTCTCATCACATCTTTCATCATGTTTTTCGTTGGATTTGATGTCTTGATTGAGACCATTCAGAAGATCATCTCCAATCAAGAAACCAAGCTTGACCCTGTTGGTGCCGTGGTCGGGATTATCTCGTCAATCATTATGTTGGGTGTTTATTTTTACAATAAAACGCTAGCTAAAAAAGCTCACTCCAAGGCTCTGGATGCCGCAGCCAAGGATAACCTATCAGACGCTGTCACTTCTATTGGCACTTCAGTTGCTATCATTGCCAGTGCCTTCAATTTCCCAATCGTTGATAAGCTAGCAGCCATTATCATTACCTTCTTCATTCTCAAGACTGCCTATGATATCTTTATGGAATCTTCCTTCAGCCTGTCCGACGGATTTGATGAAAGCTTGCTGCAGGACTATAAGCAAGCTATACTGGAAATTCCTAAAATCACTCAGGTCAAGTCGCAGCGTGGCCGGACCTATGGTAGTAATATCTATCTGGATATTATTCTTGAAATGAATCCTGATTTATCTGTTTTTGAAAGCCATGAGATTGCGGACCAAGTCGAAGATATACTTATGGAGCGCTTTGGGGTCTTTGACATTGATATTCATATTGAGCCCGCTCCCATTCCCGAAGATGAGACGCTGGACACTCTTTACCCAAACCTGCTCATGCGTGAGCAGTTAGTAGAGCAAGGCAGCCAACTGGATACGCTTCTGTCTGCTGAATTTCTCTATATTTCCCAAGATGGCCGACAGCTGAACAAGGCTGAGTTTCAGGCAGAAAGAGCCTCAAAAACACCTATCAAAAACTTTGAACTGCTCTCTGTCAGCCAGAAAACCAAGCTCATCCGCTATGAAATGGACGGTGTTATCCATACCAGCCTCTGGCGCCGCCACGAAGTATGGCAAAATATCTTTCACCAAGAGACACGAAAAAACCAGTCTGATGATTAAGTCAGTCTGGCTTTTTCATTGCAACACATCCTTCATTTCCCTGTATAATAAATAACAGTAATACTATCTAGACTTTGCAAATTTGTTGGTTTCTCTTTAGCTTTCAGGCCGTTTTTTTCAGGATTGTCAGACAAATGATAGTTGTCATAGCTATCATCTAGGTCGGTATAAATCTTTATCTTATCATTAACAAGTAAAGCAGCATATCTTGCCTGTCCAAAAGGCTTTCTTGAAATCTTTGTAAATTCAATTTTTTCAACATTTTCATAGTGATTCAGTAAAAATAAAGCCAGTCCCTCTTCCTGGTTGCGCACCTTTACTTTTTCCTCAGTCGTCAGCCAAGCATTTTCTCCAGAGTAAATAACATCCGTCTCACCCGTATCTTTAAAATTTGTGACCTTCTCTTTCTTTTTCAGACGAAAAGTCAATTCTGTCGAATCAGTGTGAGAGCTATCATTTATATTATAGTTCTCATCTTTTGTGTCCAAAGAAATGTGTGGTATATAGCTGGTGTCATTTACAATCACACTAACAGAACCTGCTTCCCAGAACTTTCCCTTGGAAAATTCATCAAATTCAATTTTTTGAACATCTTCATAATGATTAATGATATAAAGTGCAAGCTTTTGCTCTTTCTTATGAAGCTCCGTCATTTCTGTATCTGACATCCATATTTTTTCACCATCTCTATTTACTATGCCGCTACATGCAGTCAGAAAACTCAGTGCAAGTATAGTCAAAAATAATATTTTTTTCTTTCTTGACTTCAAGAGCAGTCTCCTTTAACAGTCTTTTGATATTAGTATACCACATCAGAACAAGTATCTTTATGTTTACTTGTAACTTTAAAGTTGATTTTCAAAGAAAAAAACCAAGGTTGCCCTGCCTTGGTTGAAAATAGACTTTAATTTACTTATTCTTAATAAAACCAAATTCATTAAGCGGTGAAAGTCGGAACTCCACCACTCCCTTGATTTGACTGGCTTTGATGAGCCCAAATTCTCGGCTGTCCTTCGTATTTTCCCGTCGATCATTAAGAATCAAATAAGAATCTTTAGTAATTTTATCAGATTTTGAGTCTTTTAAATCCATAATAGAGAAATCATGAGTATAATATCCCGAACTTCCTGCTGAAGCCAGATACTTCTCTCGCATTTTCTCAATGTATTCTTCCGACATGACCTGGCCGTTCAGGTAAAGAAGATCATCCATATAGGTTACCTGATCCTTTTCCTGGGCAATGACCCGGCCGACATAGTCTTTGCCGTCCACTTCATAGAGGACAAAATCCCCACGCTTGATGTCTTGCTTTCTCGTCGCCAAGACCAAGTCATTCTTTGCCAAGTAAGCATTGCTGTCTTGCTCAGTCACCCGATAAGGCGTATAAATAAAAACTCTCAGCCCTATAATGATAGCTGCTAGTACTGAAAAAATAATAATATTTCTTAATAAATCTCTCTTTAACATTCGTCTCCCCCATCTCTTTTATACCATTATATCATTTTTAGACAAAATAGACAAAGGTACAATTTTATTTCAAAAATCAATTCTCAAACTTGTTCTTCTCTCAAGTAAGATAAGTGGTATCACATAGACAAGAAAAAAACCGGTGATTTTCCAATCAACGGTTCTTTTTTGTTGTCTTAAATTAACGTACTGTACGGATGCGCATTGTGTTGGTACGAACTGCTTCACCAAGCGGCACACCAGCAACAATAACGATATCATCGCCAGATTCAACCAATCCTTGCTCAACCGCAATCTTTTCAGCGATTTCAAACATATCATCTGTATTAGATGGAGTTTCAGTAGTCACTGGAATAACACCCCAGTTCAGCATAAGACCACGTTGAGTCAATTCGTCAAAAGTGATAGCTAAGATATCAGCGTTTGGACGGTATTTAGAAATCAAGCGAGCTGTGTGACCAGTCTTAGTAAGGGTAACTACCAACTTGATATCCATTGAATTTGTAGCATCTTTAACTGCTGAAGCCATAACTTCAGTCTTAGAGTTGCGCTCAAAGTTGTCAGTTGTCAAACGGCCATATTCGTTAAGAAGGGTTTGAGCATTCTTATCGATAGTCGCCATTGTTGTTACTGACTCAAGTGGGTATTTACCATTTGCAGACTCGCCTGAAAGCATAGTTGCATCAGTTCCGTCGATAACAGCGTTAAATACGTCTGATACTTCTGAACGAGTTGCACGTGGTTTTTCTGTCATGGTTTCAAGCATGTTAGTTGCTGTGATAACCACTTTACCAGCTGCATTTACCTTAGTGATGATCATTTTTTGGTAAACTGGAACCATTTCGAATGGCACTTCGATACCCATGTCACCACGGGCAATCATGATACCGTCAGCAGCTTCAATGATCTCGTCCAAGTTATCGATACCTTGTTGGTTTTCGATTTTCGCGAACAATTGAACATGGCCATTACCAGTTTCTTCACAGATTGCACGAACTTCGTTAACGTCTTTTGCAGTACGTACAAATGAAATCGCGATGAAGTTGATTCCTTGCTCAAGACCAAAGCGGATATCGTCATTGTCACGCTCAGCAAGTGCTGGGAAAGGAATCTTAGTGTTAGGGATGTTCACACCTTTTTGCTTAGCAATGATGCCGTCATTTTCAACTTCTACTTCAAATTCACGAGTAGCAGCGTCTTTTGCGATAACACGAAGACCAAGTTTACCATCGTCAACCAATACTTGACGGCCAACTTCAACATCATCGTAGATGTCCAATCCGCCAGCAACGTTCAAAGCAATGACTTCACGAGTAGATTTGATACCTTGCTTAGTAGCAACACGGATTTTTTCACCAGTTTTGTATGAATACTCTTTTGCATCGCCTTCGAACAATTCTGTACGAATTTCTGGTCCTTTTGTATCAAGAAGGAAACCAACTTTTTGACCAGCAATTTCTTCTGCACGCTTAACAGTTGCCATGCGCTCTCCTTGCTCAGCATGGTCACCGTGTGAGAAGTTGAAACGGAATGTGTTTGCGCCAGCTTCAATCAGCTTAGCAATGTTTTGAGCTGATGCTTCAACATCCAGCTTTTCTCCCCAATATCCGTCATCACCGAATTTTTTTCCACCGCGGATTTCTACCGCAGGACCTAATGTTGCAACGATTTTTACACGTTTATTCATGATTGTATGAAACTCCTTCTTCTATTTGGCCTCTTGGCCTGAATAACAAATAATAATTAAATATTGATGCTGCGGTTCAAATCAGCCAAGTCCAGATCAGCCTTGTGCGGATTGTTAACGACAATTTTGCCTTCAGCAGTCAAGCTAAAGAGTGCTCCTTCTTCAGCAGTTCCCAGAATTGGGCTTTCAACCATCTGCTCATTGCGGATTCCAACAGCAACTCCGCCGATACCTTCTTTAAGCAGTTTAACAGCATGTGCTCCCATACGAGATGCAAGAACACGGTCACGCGCAGTCGGTGAGCCTCCACGCTGGATATGTCCGAGCTCTGTGACACGCAAATCGCTCATATCTCCAGCTTCTTTCAGCTTCTCAGCGAATTCATCCGCTGACATGACACCCTCAGCCAAGACGATGATGTTGTGTTTCTTACCCTTGGCATAGCCATTCTTAATGCTTTCAACAACTTCTTCGATCTTAAAACCTTCTTCAGGAACGATGATTTCATCCGCACCAGATGCAATACCTGCCCAAAGAGCAATATCACCAGCATTACGACCCATTACTTCGATAACGAAAGTACGGCGGTGACTGGATGAGGTATCCCGAATCTTGTCAATCGCATCCATAGCTGTAGTAACAGCAGTATCAAAACCGATAGTGAAGTCTGTTCCGACGATATCATTGTCAATGGTTCCTGGAACACCGACAGCTGGAAAGCCATGCTCTGTCAAGCGCATAGCACCGTGGTAAGATCCATCACCACCGATAACAACGACACCTTCGATTCCATGTTTTTTAAGCTGCTCAATCCCTTTCAGCTGCCCTTCAACTTGGGCAAACTCAGGGTAACGAGCAGAGTGAAGGAAAGTTCCACCGCGAGAAATAATGTCACCAACTGATGTCGCATCAAGTGGGTAAATCTCGCCAGCTACCATTCCAGCGTAACCATCATAAATACCGTAAACTTCCATTCCTTCGGAAATTGCTTTACGAACAACCGCACGGATGGCAGCATTCATACCAGGGGCATCACCACCACTAGTCAAAACAGCAATACGTTTCATTTCGCTTTTTGCTCCTTTTTCTTTTTAACATTCTTATAGATTATACCACAATCATCATGAAAATTCTCTTATTTTCCATATTTTTTAACGAAAAATCGTTTTCATAGTATAATTCTTCAATTCCTCTTGCAGCTGCTCCGATTTCTCCACTCGGAAATGAGGTGCAGATATGGTTCGCTTCTCATCTTCATAGCGCAGGACAACCGGAATATTACCGGGGTATTTCTGCAAAATCTGAGATATTTCCCGATCATGTTCATGGCCCGCAAGCTTTATCCAGAAGCGTTCTGTAGTGGCTTCTTCTATATCTGACAAGACCAACTGTAAACGACCATCCCGCTCCTGCACCTTGCCGGTCAAGTAGTAAATCCCCTTCTCCTTAATACGTTTGGCCAACTGACGATAGGTATCAGGAAAAAGGGTAACATCCAGTTTTTTCTTCGTATCTGAAACCTGCAAGAAAGCCATATTCTCGCCCTTTTTGGTCCGGATAGTCTTAATAGACTGGACTTCAGCCAGAATCCTAGCTCTGCTATTTTCCGTCAAATCACTAATCCAGCTAAAGGGCTGGTCCGCTTCTTTGGCCAGTTTAACCAAGGGGTGATCGCTAAGCCCCACACCGATAATGCTCTGTTCCAGCTCAAACTTTTCAGCATCGCTAAAATCCTGAGCCTCTGTCCAAGAATAGGTCGTATCCGCAAAGAGACTGCCCAACTCATCCGCAAATACAAATAAATTAGGCAGATTGGCTAGAATTTTTTGGCGATTTTTCTCAAAACTGTCAAAGAGCCCCAGCTGGATCAGAGGAGTCAGCAGCGGAATCTTATGGTAATTCTTAGGCAGGCGCAGAATAAAGTCTTCCACCCCAGTAAAGGCAGCATTTTGTCGCTCTTCGATAATCCAGTAAGCCAAATCCCTAGGCAGGCCTTTGATATTTTTCAGACCCAAAAAAATCTTTTTATCCTGAAACTTATCATGGTAGGGAATATTATTGATGCTGAGGGGTGCTGTTTCAAAGTCAAAACTCAGGGCATCGTTGATATAGTCACTGCTAGAATAATTGAGCATGATATCAAAGAAAACATCTGGATAGTGAGCCTTGAAGTAAGCCAACTGAAAAGCCAGAGCTGAGTAGGCATAGGCGTGGCTGCGGTTAAAGCCATAGCCAGCAAACTTCTCCATAATAGCAAAGACTTCCTTGGCTTTGGTTTCCGAGTGACCAAGTTTGAGAGCACCTGCGACAAAGTCCTCCTGCATGCGGTGCATTTCAGCAGCGCTTTTCTTGCCCATTGCTCTTCGTAAAATATCGGCTTTCCCCAGACTAAAGCCACCAAAGCGCTGGGCCACCTGCATGACTTGCTCTTGGTAGAGCATGATACCGTAAGTCGGAGCTAGAATATCAGCCAAACTTTCATCAATTAACTCCACCTGCTCCAACCCATGCTTTCTCTTGACAAAATTGTCGATGTAATCACTGGCTCCAGGACGATTGAGAGAGGTTGTGGCTACTACTTCCTCAAAGCAAACTGGCTGAACCCGCTTGAGCAGACTGATAGCGCCCGGCTGCTCAAACTGGAAAATCCCCTTGGTCTGGCCAGCCGCAAAGAGTTTCAGAGTGTCTGCATCCTCCAAGTCAATCTCTGCAATTTCAATATCTACCTCATATTTTTTCAGGGTTGCTTCTTTCATCCGCTGGATAAAGGTCAGATTGCGCAAGCCCAGAAAATCCATCTTGAGCAGTCCATTGCTCTCCACACCGTGGGCATCATATTGGGTAATATACATGTCCTCGCCGTATTTGAGCGGTATCTGATCAGTCAGGTCACTGTCGCTCATCACAACGCCAGCTGCATGGATAGAAGTCTGACGGGGATGACCTTCGATTTTTTTAGCAATATCAAAGGCTTTTTGATATTCCAGCTTACTATTGATAATCTGACGGAAGGCCATGTTTTTCTCATAAGCAGAGGTCAGACTATCTCCAAAACGGATTTTCTTTGTGATATTGGTCAGCTCATACTCTGGCAGACCGAAGCGCTTGAAAACATCGCGAATGGCCTGCTTAGCTCCGAAGGTCGAGTAGGTCACAATCTGAGCCGCATGCATGCTGCCATAACGGTCGCGAACATAGCGGATAAACTCCGGCCGGTAAACATCCGGTATATCGATATCAATATCGGGCATGGTATAGCGCTCTAGATTTAGAAAGCGCTCAAAAAGCAGGTTATTCTTGACTGGGTCAATCCCAGTAATCTCCAAAGCATAGGCCACCAGACTGCCAACAGCAGATCCTCGGCCCATGCCCATATAATAACCCTGACTGCGACCAAAGCGCAACAAATCCCAGACAATGAGGAAATAATCATCAAAGCCCATCTGATGAATGACATCCAGCTCCTGATCCAGCCGTTCCTGATAAAGTTTACCTGTTAAACCGCGTTTTTTTAAGCCAGCTTTGGAGCGCTCCCGCAACTCTTCCACGGCTGGCCGCTCCCGATTAAAGCGGGGCAGTTTCAGCTCCCTATTGATATCGTAATGAACATCACGGACTAGCTTCTCAAGATTAGCCAGACTCTCTGGGAAAGTTTCCTTAAAAGCTCCTGCCAGAGCATCTGGTGCCAGCAAAAACTCATGATTAGGGAGGCTGCCAATCTCCCGCAGGCTGGCATTTTCTCGAATAGCCCGGAGCATCTGCAAGGTTTCCAAATCCCCCCTATCAAAATATCGGACGGTATGCAGGGGCAGGGTTGGTCGACCAAACTCCTGCTGGGGCGTTGCTGGAAAAACTCCAATGTAAAAATCCAACCCCAAATCCAGATCTGCTACTCCGTCAAAAGCAGGAACAATCACAGCCAAGCCCTTAAAGAGATGCTGGAAATCCTCCCAATTTTTTTGTCCCATCATCTTGAGAGTCGAGACTTTCATCAGATTGCGATAGCCCTGACTGTCTAAGGCCAGCAGACGGAGATGAAGCTCCTGCTCTGCCTTGATCAGACTCAGCTCCAAGCCTAAAAGTGGCTGCAGTCCCGCAGATTCGGCTTCCTCTAAGAAATGATAGGCTCCATAGAGATTGTCCACATCCATCATGCCCAGATGGCTGTATCCTAACTCCTTGGCTTTCTGCACATATTTCTTTATCGGGATCAAGCTATCCATAAAACTGTAAACAGTTTTGGTATCAAGTTGTATCACCACATTTTTCTCCTTGAACATGCTTTGCTTCTTCTTATAACTATTATACCGCAATTCACTGAATGAGGGAAATAGGAGTTTGACTGAACAGAAAGATTCCATTCACCCTTTCCGGCTTTCTTTGCCATTTTCCTAAGGAAAAGGTATAATAATTGTAAATTGAAGAAAATAAAGGAGACATGTATGAATCAGTATCCTCTGGTCTATCTTGACCATGTCCATAAAAATTATGGCGACGCACCCGCCCTGTATGATGTGAGCTTAAACATACAGCCCGGCAGAATCATCGGACTTCTAGGTCCTAATGGCAGCGGCAAGACAACTATTATCAAGCTTATCAATGGTCTCTTGCAGCCCACCTCTGGCCATATCTATCTCAAAGGCGTCAAACCTTCTCCTGATACCAAAAGAATCGTTTCCTATCTGCCAGATACGACTTATCTGAGCGACAGCTCCAAAGTAATCGAAGCTGTAAAATATTTCCAAGATTTTTATGATAATTTTGACAGCGCGAAAGCTATGCAGCTTCTAAAGGATCTTCATATCGATCCTCAAGCACGCATCGGAAGCCTTTCAAAAGGAAATAAAGAAAAAATGCAGCTCATTCTGGTCATGAGCCGCCATGCGGAACTGTATATCCTAGACGAGCCTATCGGTGGTGTTGATCCGGCTGCTCGCGACTATATCCTGCAGACCATCATTCAAAACCGCACACCTCAGTCTTCTGTCATCATTTCCACCCACTTGATCGCAGATATCGAGCCAATCTTGGATGAAGTAATCCTGATTAACCAAGGTCAGATCTTTTTGCATGAAAATGCTAATCAGCTGCGTCAACAGTACAATCAATCCATTGATAATCTCTTCCGCAGCCAGTTTCGCTTTTATTAGGAGGGCTTCATTATATGTTTGGAAAACTGTTTAAATACGACTTTAAGTCTAATTACAAATGGTATTGTATCACCTTTGCCATTCTTCTCACTCTATCAGTCTTTATGGGAATCATAGCTGGCAGCATCCTAAGACCTGAGGCGATGAATCGCTATAGTGAACATCCATTGTCTATTAGTGGTGTTATTATCACTTTCTATCTACTATTTCTCTTGCTGTTTTCTGCATCTTGCGCAGTCTTTCTATCCAATACCATCATTATTATCCGTCGATTTTATAAAAATGTCTTTGGGAGAGAAGGCTACCTGACTTGGACCTTGCCGGTCACCCCGCATCAGATTCTTCTGTCCAAGCTTCTTTCCGCATTTGTTTGGACCCTCTTGTGTATGCTGACCATGTTTATTAGTGGTTTAGTCATCTTTGGCATTGCTCTTCCCCTTGTAGGCTATTCATTCGATGAGATTTTTAAATTTATTGGTGAAATACCAGATTTGTGGCTATGGATTGTCAAATACGGCTTCCTTAATCTCCTTCAAATCCTTTCTGGTATCCTCTTCTTTTACCTAGCAATCTCAGTCGGACAGCTTTTCAAGAAGAATCGGATTATGATGGCTGTGCTCTTCGGATTTTTAATTTGGACTGTTCTGGCAGTCTTGTCACTCTTCTTACCTAGTTCTTTTGATTCATATGGACTACTTAGTTTATATGATTATAGTTACTCCTCTTCGGACTTTGAACAGATGCTAGATGGTTTCATTATTATCCGAATCGTCTTTGAACTGGTCAAAATTTTCGGTTTCTATTTTACAATCTATACCATTGTAAAAAACAAACTAAATCTTCAATAAGCAAAACAAGGTTGAAACAAAACGTTTCAACCTTGTTTATTTTTACTTCAGAATAATTGCTGCCACGATGGGGCTGACCAGAACATACATGAGGCCGGTCACGCCAATCGCAAGTCCTGCCATAGCTCCTGCGACCTGACCGTATTTAAAGGCAGTTCCCGTTCCTACCGCATGGCCTGTTCCCCCTAGAGCTAGACCGATAGCTACTGGATCCGTTATTTTTAAGAGCTTAAGAAGCGTTGGTCCTAAGACACTGGTCAGAATGCCCGTCGCAACCACCACCACTAATGTCACTGTAGCAATCCCTTGCAGCTTGTCTGTGATACCGACAGCCATGGCCGTTGTGACAGATTTCGGAAAAAGAGAAACAGCCAGAAAGAAATCCATGCCGAAAAACTTAGCCAGCAGAGCAGTGAAGCTGGTATTGACTACAACTGCCGCAAAGGTCCCAATCAAAATACTGCGCGCATGGTGCTTCATCAAATGAAAAGTCTTGTAAAGCGGAATCCCCAAAGCAACTGTAGATGGCACAATAAGATTGTTTAAATAGGAGCCGCCGACATAGTAATCCTTGTAGGAAATACCAGATAGTTTCAAAAAAGCAATAACCAAAACTGCTGCAATCAACAAAGGTGTTGTCAAGGGATGAGGAAATCTCCGAAAAATCAATAGGCCGAACAGATAGGCCAAGATAGACAAGGCAAGGCCAAAGAGAGGGTTGCTCCATAAATCAGACATTACTGGCGTCTCCTTCCTCATAATCTCCTTCAAAACGAGTCTTAATCAGCTGCACCACAACTGCAATCACGCAGACATTGAGCACAATCGCTCCTAAAACAATCAAAATAATCGGCAGCAGATAAGGTGCAATGACCTGAAATTTATCCATGATACCAACTGCAGGAGGCAGAAAAAGGATGGTCATATTTGCCAAGAGAAAATTGCCAACCATACTGATATGACGCAAACGCAGGAGCTTAAACTGCAGAGCTAAAAACAGCAAGACTAAACCAATGATACTGCCCGGAACGGGCAGGTGGAAAACACTTGAAATTCCTTCTCCAACGAGGGAAATCATGAAAATAATCATCAACTGAACATATAATTTCATACCAAACCTCCATCACTTGTATATCCAGTTTACTCCTTTTCAGAAAAATATCAAGGTGCTTTCAGAAATTAAAACCTTTACATCCAAAATTTGCTTATAAAAATTCCCTCTATTGTCTGCAATAGAGGGTCTTTCTTATTTAGCAGTCGTCTGAGTAACTTCCTAAACAGATGCTAGAGGGATTGAATCATAAAAAAAATCATGAGAATAATCAAGGCAACGCTTGCCAAAAGAACGAGGATTTTCTTTGCGAGGTGGGTTTCCCAGTAGCCTGACTTGCCGATTGATGTATTGGTGTCTCTGTAAAATTGCTGGTTTTCTCTGGGAAGAAGACTAACCAGCAAAATCAAGACAAGGGCTGCTACAATGGTAAGTGTAATCAATATTGTTTGCATTTTATTTCCTCAAGGCTCCAATCAATGTAAAAATCAAGCCAATCAAGATCATCAAGCCCAAGGCGATGACAAAAGCCTTGTTGAGATTTTCTCCCAAGCTGGCCTTCTCTTTCTTAGGCTTGCCATGCTTGAGCTCATCTAACCGCCCCTCAATATCCTTATGAAATAAATCTTTTTTAGCCATTCTGACCTCCTAATAAGCTTTGGAGAGTCTCCTGATAAAGACTGACGGGTACATCATTGGCATGTCGGCCTTGAGCTTGCAAGGCTGACCGCATCTGCTCAACACCAGATAAGGCTTCTTCCAAAGTTGATGCCAGTTGAGCTGGCTGGCTGCTGTCAAAAATATGCTCTCGGGCAATGTAGTGCCTGTCATGCAGGGTCTGCTCAAAGCCTAGAATCAAGAGATTGTTCTCAAAAGCCTTGCGCACTGCCTGCAGGACCTGACCGCCGTGATTGATATCCAGATAAATGTCTGATTCCAAGTAGAGCTGCTCAATCTGCTTGAGACTGGCATTTTGATAAAGGACGACATTCTTATAGGACAGCATAGACAAGAGCTTAGGCGACATTTCCGTAAGGGCAGCAATGCGAAATACTAGCTGCGGCAGGGACTGAACCAAGGTCTCTAAGCCTTCAATCTGATCCGAATGGGTCAAGATTAAGGCATCTTTTCGTAGGTAGTTGTCCCGCTTGAAGTCATAATGATAGCCCAGATGCAGGAACTTCTGCTGCTGGTCAGTCGCTGCCAGACTCTTGGCCTTTTCATAAGTTGCTAAATCTGGAATGACAATGGTCTGCGCCCGCAGCTGACTATTTTCTAGAATCAGCTGCATATTGCCCGGAAGCTCATCATACAGAGGTTCCTGCCAAAAGAGAATATCCTGCCCAGCTCTACCTCTCAAACTGTGGGAAACTAGGAAAGAATAAGCCAGCGAATTAAAGAGAATGTGATCCAAGTCAAAGTCTAGCCGCTCTAAAAAGAAATGGATAAAATCTACTCGGCTTTTAAAAATCCGCAAGGGCTCTTGGTCCAGAGTCAGGATGATGTCACCAGTGGCATGATTTTCCACGATACGCTCCTGACCATCAGTGCTGTAATAGGTTGTGTTGAAAGCCTCCTGGCCTGATTTATAGGCTGTTTTCGCAAAGTAGCGGCCTTGCTTATTATAACGCTCACTCAGTCGCAGCTGGCCTTTTTTATCCAGCCAATCCACCTGCTTGACTAAGCGACCCTTGGCCTGACTGGCATAGTGAATCCGTGCTCTTTCTTCCCCCATGTCACTGACACGCGCCGCCTGATGGTCGCCTGTGATTTCCCAGAAAGGAGGCACTGGCACTTGATTGAAAAAGAGCGGGTGATCTACTCCCTCTTCATCCCCTAAAAAATAAGTATAGGGGGAGATCATGTCGTCCGGCAGAAAGCCATTGGCCTCAATGACAATGGTCGGACAGTCATAGCCAGCTGCAAGGAGAGAATCATGCAGATCCTGGGTTTCCTGATTGTAATAATCAAAGAGCTGAATCATCTCTGACCTCCTTTAAAAGCTGGGACCAAGCCGCTTCAACCCGGCTGGTCAAATAATTCTCGGCCACTTGATAAGAGTGTTGGCTCATCTCCTGCTGGCGTCCTTGACTAAAGAGAGCAACTATTTTCTCCACAAAAGCAGCAATAATCTGGTCCTCGACCTGATTGGAACTGACCGGCAGCAGATAGCCATTTTTACCATCATCGATAAAAGTCTGATTGCCATAGCGGACATCAAAGCCAATAAGGGGCAGACCTGATCCAACCGCTTCCATGAGCGTTAGACCAAAGCCTTCACTGGTTGAAGCCGTCAGATAAAGCTCATAGCCTGCATAAATCTGGCTCAAATCTGCATGCCCTTTAAGCCGAATGTAGTCCTGAGCTCCTGCTTCCTCAATCCTGCGGCGCAGCTTGTCCTCTTCGCCCCCCTTACCGTAAATATCCAGAGTCAGCTCAGGTAGCTGGGCATGGGCTTGGACAGTCGCTGCCACTAGCCAATCGATATGCTTTTCCGTAGCGAGACGCGAAGCCGTGATCATGGAGTAAGGCTTGCGAGGCTCTTTGGGATAAGTCAGCTGGTCCAGACTCCCTACCGGTATGGTGACAATCTTGGGCTGCTTGTCCGAGTAATGCTGAAACTGCTGCTCTAGAATCGTTTTCTGAGCCTCTGTTGCAACGATGAAAAAGTCCACCTTATCAGCATTGGTAAACTGGTAGTCATAGAAATTATTCCAGAGAATGTAGTCGTCACTGCTGGCATTTTCACTAAAATGCTCTGCATGGACCACCACTCCCAGCTTAGCCTTCTGACTCTCCTCAAAGACAACCTGACCAATCCCTGTCTCTCTATCTAAGATGACCACATCATCAGATTTCAACTCCAAGCTCTGAAGAAAATAACGAACTAGCTCAGCCTTGGAATAGAAAATCCGGTCTGGAAAGCGATAGAGCTCTTCCTGACCATCCTCTATCAGCATGTCATAGGCCACACTGCCGTCTTCGTGGTAAAAACGGCGCTGGTATAGGGTTGCAGCATCATTGTGAGGTGCGAAGTACTCGCTGGCATAGCGGACATAGGAGAAATAATCCTTGCGAATCAATCTCCCCCTCGAGACATATTCCACATGCTCCACAAAGTCTTGGTCTTCCTGCCGCAGATAGCAAGTGATAAACTGATCATCCTGCGGATAGAAATAGCGGACAATCTTGCCCTCTCTCTCCGAGCGCTCCGGCTGACCAGCTACTTGAGCCAGCACCTGATCCAGCGTCACCGTCGTCGGTGCAATCTTGATATCAGTAAAATAGTTATAAAGCCAGATAACTTCCTCATCCAGAAAACCAATATTTTCCGTCAGATGCTGAATATTATCCGCTAAAATCATATCCATAAAGATAAACTTAGCCGGCTGCTGGATCCTGCGCAGAAGCTGGGCCCGATAAGCTTGGGCGTATTCTACACCGCTGCTGGCCCAGCCAATGCCTAAGTTGATGTTATATACTGTCATATTCTCCTCGTCTTACGGGAAGTACATGATGACTTCTCCTTTAGGGTTGAGTGCCAATTCACTCATCAAAAGATTCTTGACAATCTGCTGTTTCATGCGCTCCTTCATATATTCAAAGCCATCGTAAGCCTCTTGGTAGTATTCTACCAGAGGATTTTTCATAGAGAAATGCTGACCGCTCAAGGCTGTCTTGAGCTGCTGCAGATAGTCCACCTGCTCGACCCAGTTCTCATCAATAGCCTTGAGAACGGACACCCGCTGAAAATGGGTGAATAGCTTGTCAGACTTGAGATAGGCTTTCTTTGCCTGCAATTCCTGCTCGGCAATATCCTGCAAGAACTCTGCAATTTTCTCTGGCGAATAAATATCGAAATCATAAGGAATACGCTCAGCATGATAGCTGAAATGGTCTAAAATAAAGCGATAGAGGTCAGCTCGCGTCTCATAGGACTGCTCATAGGCCGCCTGATGAATGACCTGACTGAGGACACGGCTGATTTCTTCATCAATCCGCTCTTCAGCTTGAATCAAGCGATTGCGCTCAGCATAGGTAATCTCCCGCTGAATCTTCATACACTGGGCATATTCCAGCGTCATCCGACGGGACATCTTGGCACTGCTTTCGCTGGCTCTCTGGGCCTTAGCTACTAAGCGTCTAAAGCGGCGCTGTCCCAGCTGGACTGGATGCTGCTGAACTTCTTCAGTTGAGTAGTCCTTGTAGAACTTCTTGAGCCAATCTGGCCCCCACTTCCTGAGCAGATCATCCTCTAGCGAGATGAAAAACTTACTAATCCCCGGATTACCTTGGCGGCCTGAACGGCCACGAATCTGTAGGTCAATCCGTTGGTTCTCCATCCGCTCAGTACCAATCACCACGAGACCACCCAAATCTGCGACACCTGGTCCTAGCTTTATATCCGTACCGCGACCGGCCATGGATGTAGCCACCGTCACAGCACCTTTCTGTCCAGACTCAGCGATGATTTGTGCCTCACGCGCCGCATTGTTGGCATTGAGCAGATTGTGGGCGATTCCTTCTCTCAGCAGTAGGGATGAGTAAATCTCTGACATCTCCACTGAGCCGGTGAAAATCAAGAGCGGATTGCCTTGGGCATGGTAGTGCTTGACCTCGTCTAGTGAAGCAAAGACTTTTTCTGGCAGGGTCTGGTAAAGCTGGTCTGGCAAATCCTGTCGAATAACTGGCTGGTTGGTCGGAATCTTGATGACAGACATGGAGTAAGTTTCCATAAACTCGCTCTCCACCACCTTGCCGGTCCCGGTCATACCAGAGATTTTCCGGAAGAGCCGGAAGAGATTCTGATAAGTGATGGATGCCATGGCACGCGTTTCCTCCGTCAGCTTGACATGCTCCTTAGCCTCAATGGCCTGGTGCTGCCCTCCCTGAAGCCGGGTCATTTCCAGCAGACGGCCGGTTGAACGATCCAGAAGCACAACTTCTGCCTCTTTATCACCCTGGCGGACAACATAGTCCTTGTCCTTCTTGTAGAGCTTATGGGCCCGCAAGGCTAGATTGAGGTGGCGGACCAATTCTTGATTTTCCTTGGAGAAAAGATGCTCCAAGTCAAGAAAAGACTCCGCTGCTAAAATACCTTTCGAGGTCAGCCAGACTTCATTCTTCTCGTCATCGTAGTGATAATCCTCGTCTTCTTTCAAAGTCGTAATGAAGGTATCCATGATACTATAGAAGTTTGACTGAACCCGAGGAGCACCAGAGATAACCAGAGGCACCTGAGCGCTGTCCAAGAGGATGGAGTCAATCTCGTCTATGATGACATAGTTGAAAGAACTAAGGTATTGGTTATCCTTATTCTCTGCTAGATTTTCAATCAGATAGTCAAAGCCCAAGGCACTATTGGTCGTATAGACAATATCCGCCTGGTAAATCAGCCGCTTCTGCTTGGGCGTCAAATTTCCAGACCCATCAGCTACCACCGCTGCCTCAATAGTCAACCCAAGAAAACGATAGACCTGCCCCATTTCCTGAGCATCCCGCAGAGCCAGATAGGTATTGGTGGTCACCAGCATAGCTCCTTGTCCAGACAGGGCATTGAGATAGAGCGGCATTGTAGCCGTCAGAGTCTTGCCCTCCCCTGTAGCCATCTCAGCGACATTGCCCTCATGGAGAACAATCGCCCCCATTACCTGCACATCGTAGGGAAACATGCCCAGCACCCGCTTGTCCGCTTCCCGCACCACAGCATAAGCCTCCGGCAGCAAGTCGTCTAAAGTCTCACCTGCGGTCAGTCTCTCCTTAAATTCCTGTGTTTTCTTTCGCAGATCAGCGTCTGACAAGCCGGCCATTTCTGACTCAAAGCTCTTGACTTTAGCTAAGATTTTCTTTAAGCGCTGAATTTGAAAATGATTTTTAATCATCAGACTCCTCTATGATTTGGTCAATGTTTAGGCAATGAAACTCTAAGGACTCAACTCCTGCACTAAGCAGCTGAACCTTATAGCTATAGGCTTCGTTTGGGTAGGTAAAGATCATACTCTCCGAGCGCTCCACTTGATTGCTGATTTCTTTATCATAGCGGTCAAAGAAGATGATTTTCAGAAAGACGCTGGATTCAGGATAGGTGGTCATATCTCTAGACAGGCAATAGCGAGCTCCCTTTTTGAGCAAGGGGAGAGCAGGCACCTGCCGGTCTCGCTGATAGTTCCATTTGGAAGACCATTCATGGATGGTCTGGCCGGAGGCCATCAGTTTATTTTCAAAAAATATATGTGAAGGGGAATGAATGATAAGGGTAGTGCCATAGAGATAGGTAAAGTCAGTCATTTTACCAGCTGCCGAAACCCCTCTCAGCTCTCCCCAATAAATTCCCTTTCTTTTTTGAATGTTCATTTCTTTCTCCCAAATTCCTTTTCCAATATCATTCGATAGTAATTCATGAACCAAGACACAGACACAGCTAAGTCGTCATTATGGCGTCCCGGAACACCTCTGCTAATCAGCTTGGCTTCGGTCAGATGAAGAGCTGCCACCAGGTCCTCATAGGCCGTCGGATCATAGTCCTCTTCTTTCATATAGGCGATACCAAAGGTCGTCCGGCTGAAATCAGCCTTCTCAAACTTACGCCAGTAGCGTTGATTCAGTTCTTCTACATGTTCCTGATCTTTGCCACCCGTGTGACGGTGAAGGACATCTAGAGCCGTTGGAAAGACCTCGGGCAGGCGTAAACGACCACGTTGGGCAATAGTGCCTAGATTTCCCAAGGGCTTGGACAAAACAATAGCCCGCGGACGAAACTCCGAACCGTAATAAACCGCACCATAGGTCCCCATTGACATGCCTGATAGAATCAAATCCCGCTCGGTAAAGCCCAGAAAGTCCAAATGTTCTTGGATAATCTTATGAATACTGCTCTCCAGCTCCTGACTGCCCAGATAAAACATACCGCCATCCACGCGCGGATCTGAAAACAAGAGAAAAGGACAGCCTAAACTCCGCATCATTCCAAAGCCCTCGAAGCCTTCCGCCCGACGGTAACCAGAAAAATAAACAGCCAAAGGCGGCTTCAAATCTCCCGGATAAAAGAAGTAATTAATCTCCTGACGGTGGCTATCGCGAAAAATCTTCCCACCCAGAACATACTTGCCAAACTCAAAGCGGGTCAGGCGCTGATGCAGAGCGCCAACCTGAATCCGTCCCTCGCCTCTAGCCTCCAAACTGACTCCCAGATAGGAAGTAAAGTCATTGTCCAGAACCATGGATTCCCGCATGTCCTCTTCTGCGAAAATAGTCTCCCGAGCGATGTCCGCAGTCGAGCCTTCCTGGATATTATAGAGCCGCAACCTCAGCTCACAGCTGCCTGACTTTTCATACTCAAGCCAGAGTTCAACTGGATTGAACTTGTTGGCTATAATATTATATTTCCAAGACAGGATTGGCTGAAAGTCCTGACCAAAATCCCCTTCCAGCTCTAGATTTTCATAGCCATTGTAGCAAATCTTGCCCCGAAATCCGGGACTGACCACCATATCAAGCGGGGTCATCTTATCGCCATACTGGCCGGAAAAGAGAGCCTTTGACAGCTTGCGGAGCAGGTCAGCTCGATCGCTCATATCCGTTGGCTGAACGCAGTGACGCTTGAGGAAGTACTCAATATCCGCTTCCTGGGTTTCCTGTTCCTGATCATAGAAAACAGTATAAGGAATAATCTTGGCCTCAATCATAAACAAATCTGGGATCCGACGCAAATCGTCTACCAGAATCGCATCAAACTTGCCAATCTTATCCATCTCCATGACCTTTTTGATAGCTAGATTGGAGTTGGGAAAGAAATAATACCAGTTCATATTGTCTGGAATAGCAAGCTCCTTGCTCCAGTCGCTTGAGCCAATCTGTAAGATTTTCAGCTTATTTTGCATTCTCAGCCTCCTTGAGCCACTGCTCCCACCGGCCAATCAGCTCCAGACCAGTATTATGATGGATTTTTTCAATAGAATAAATCAGGGCCTGATTCCAATTTTTCAAACCTTCCAAGTAATAGTCTGCAGCAGTAGGTAGATCAGAGATAGAGTCCAAGATATAGCCATTTTGCAGATGGGTCACATAGTCCGAGCCCACCATATTGATCTGCGGAATCCCGGCAGAAATCCCAGCAATCTGCGTATAGAGATTGGGCTGCTCACTCAGGTCAATGATTAACCGCGTATCATCCAGCTCCTGAATCAAGCTGAGCTCGTCTGTGATATTTTTAATGGTGAAACGGAGGTCCTGCTCCTGATTTTCCAGCAGGGCATTCTCAGCCTGCTCACTGCGGCGGTAGTTCTTGACAAATTCATACCGATTCAAGTATTCATCAATGACCTCCTGCACCTTAGTCTCCACCTTTTGGATTCCTTCCTGCCAGGCATTGTAAACACCGATAGTCAGCTCCGTATCCGTATGCTTGGCCACATAGTGGAGAACCTTGAAGATAGCATAGTCATTAAGCCCTTCTTCCAGATTAATCTGATAAAAAATCTTGGATTCGCGGCGGCGTTGGCTCTTGCCCAGCTGCAGACGGGTATCAAAAGGCGACAGGTAATGCACCTTCTGAGCCTGCCCAGGCAGGTAACGCTGAATAACCTTCTTGAAGTCCATACGATCAGTCAAGACTAAATCCGCCTGCTGTAAATCTGCTCCTAAAACTGGCCAATCCACTGTATGATTGCGCTCGTGGAAAAAGCTGAGAATGATTTGAACATTCTTGGGCAATAAGCGCAAAATGGCTTGAGTGTATAAGGGATGCGCTGCTAGGACAAACCGGCTGTCCTCTCCTGCATTGCGCTCGATATAGTGGCCCAATTTCTCCAAGATCAAGTCCGGCATCCGCTCATACTCCAGCTTATCAAAGTCCAGTAAGTAAGCAGGATTGACCTCTATCCGACTGTCGTCAGGCTTGAGATGCTCACGAATCCGCCAGTCACCATCCGGCTGCAGGTAGTCCTGATAAAGGGGCTGACCATCTTCATAATAGGTGATACTGGAGACAAAGCCCCGGTCATCAAAGATATAAAACTTGTCCAGCTGGTCATCCTTGAAAAACTTGATGAAGCTGATAAAGCCTTCTACTCCAAACTCGACATGGGCATAGAGCTGTCCCTGCCTGCGGACCATGATTAGAAAGGGCGTATAGACAAACTCACAGTCTGGTTCCCAGTCCAGATCCTTGATTTGCAGTACTTGCATTTCTTTAGACTGGATTCCCTGAATCTCATCAAAGACCGAGTAATAGTCCGTCTCAAAAATATCCTGCCGATGCAAGAGGTAACGGGCATGCGGCATATAGGCTGGCAAAAGCAGCTGGACTGGCAAATTTTCACTTTGAAAAATCCGAATCTGATGAATCGAGTCATCAAACTCCAGTCGCTGCATGGAGCGGTACCAAGGGACAATATCCCGGTGCCAAACCCGATCCCCACTGCCACTCCATGAAGGAATAAAGTAATACATAGTTTCTCCTACAACAATGAACGATAACGGTCATTAAGCGTCAAGGCATCCACCTCGTCCTTAATAGAAAAGACCATCCCGATAAAAATCATAAAAATCCCCGGAATCATACTGAGCCGCAGATAGCGAATGTCCAGAAGCACCACCAACATAGGCAGGCCAGAAATCAGGATAAGATAGAAAGCCCCCACTAGTGCAAAATAAGTCACCAAACCATTGATATAGCGACGGGTTGCTCCTCCCGGATAAATATTTTCAATATACTCTCCACTCTTCTGCATCCGCTCAGCAATCTGGTCGCCACTGATATTGATAAAGGCGAAGGCCAGCGCCAGGATGAAAATGGTCAGCAGATAGAGGATAAACCAAGCTGGACTTCCCATAGACAGCGCTTCTATCCACTGATCAATCAGCTGATTGTTCGGCTGGATAAAGTGGATAATCAAAAGGAAATACTGGGGAATGCTGACCAAGGTCATCGCATACATGATGGGCATTCCACCAGCAGGATTAAGACGAATATCCAAATAAGAGTATTTCTTAAAACGGTTATGGATATTGATCTTATTGACTGGAATTCGGTACTTGGACCGCTCAACTGTAACAGCCAGATAGAGAAAGACTAGACTGAAAACCAGCATCAAGGCCAGCCAAAGTGAAGAAATCTTCAGCTCCTGAATGGAATTCCAAATATCCTGCGGAATGTAGGCAATCATGCTGGCCATGACAATCATGATGGAGCCGCCAAGTCCCATGGCAGCATTCAAATCCGTCAGCCAGATGAGAAAGTAGGTCCCAGCCATCAAGATCAAGGTATCTAAGACCATAATCGTAGTCATATCCGCCCCACCTGATTCTTGCAGTGGCAGATTTAGGACCAGGGCTACGGACTGAATCAAGGCAATGACCAAGGTCAGCAGCATCCGCCGCCTTTCCTGTACTTCCAGAGGGAGTTTACTCAAGCCTAGGCGCTTGGACACAGCAAACATCTGCCAGATCAGCATAGAGGACATCCAAGGAGACAGGCCGACAGAAAAGAGCGACATACTGCGCAGATTTCCCCCCATCAGGGCTGTCGCATAGTTCAAGGTCGTAGAGGTTCCGTCCATGGCAGCTGCCTTACTCATATCGATGAAAGGCAGGGTCAGCTTGGTTCCCAAGACATAGATAAATAAGAAAAATAAGGTCCACAGAAACTTCTTGATAATGACCGGTTTAAAAAATGACTTCACACTGACTCCTCATGACGATGGCTGGAAAGGCTCTAAGATAAAACTTCCATCACCGCATCTACTAAGACTTTTTTGCTAAAATAACCTTCCTTAAGCAAGAAATAGAACTTTCTAACCCGCTCGACCATAGCCTGATACTCCTCAGCAGTCAGATTTTCAACAATCCGACTGGCCTCTTCCAGACTGTCTACGACAAAGCCCAGACCGCGCTCACGGATCAGCTCTGCATTGGACAGGTAAGAAGGGACGATGACCGGAATCCCAGCTGCCAGATAAGTGGCAGACTTATGAGAGATATTGAGACCATAGTATTCCGGCTCGTCTGCTGGATTTTCCTCAACACCCCAGACTAGACCTAGACCACCCTTGGACAGCTCCAAGAGCAACTCTGGCCGGCTGACCCAGCCGCGATAGCTGACATTGGCCTCTGGATTTAACTCTTCCTCAGGCGAAAAAATCTCCAGCGGCGTAGCATAAGACCAATTGATCAGATGCGGAAAACGCTCCACACTTCCGGCAAAATACAGCTTAGGCGCAAACTGAGGCTGGTGCAGGGGCAAATCATAGGGATGATCCCACATGCGCTGGACCAAAATCTTGTCCACCGTCAGCCCCTCTGCCAGAAGCTTGTCGCGCATCTGCTCAGAAGGCACGATGACCGCATCTGACTGATTGTACATATCGATATACTCCGGCATCAGATAATAGTTTGACGGGAACATCAGCGGCGGCACATCATGGATAAAGGTCACCAGCTTAGCCTGCAAAATCTTCAGCTTGCTGATAAAGGCCTGGTCAAACTCCCGGCCATTCCAAGTCGGCGACTGATAGATAACCACATCGCCATAGCCCACACTGGCCATAATGCCGTCCAGACGACGACTGAGCTCCGACTGGCTGTCACTGTATATATCGTAAAAGTAAAAACTCAGTTCATTGAAGCCCAGCTGCTTGGCGAGCTTGGTCACATCATTCTGGGCAATCAAGGCCGTACTCTGGCCAGACATACCGTATAGATTGGTAATATTAACTTTCATATTCTTTTTCTAATCTTCATTCCTGAGCCAGATTGGCAACAATCTGACTGTCATAAGCTTGGTCGTCTCTAAACTCAATATCCTGATCAAAATTGTGCTCAGCAGTATGCTTGTGCGACAGCTTGACCTTGTGGCTAGCTCCCATCTGGAACCATTCATACTCTGAGTCAATATGCCCAATATCCAGCGCTCGATAACCTTCCTGAACCAGATCATAGACTAAGACCTTGGCCGTCGGCCCCAGCATGGTCAAAATCAGACGATTATCCGCATGCTCTCGAACAGCCTGCTTGATGGCCTCCAGCTTGCTGTAGGCATTGCGAGAAGGACAGATAATCCGCTTGATGGACCTAGCCCCATCAAAAAGGTCATTGCCCACACCAGAGCGAGAAGTCAAGCCCTCTACGATTAAGAGGTCCTTGTCCTGCCATAGCTGCTTGAGCTTTGCAAAATAGCCCGCAGACGGCGTCTTATCTTCCAAGTCGATGTAAGGACGGGAAATAAAAGTCGAGCCGTACCAAGATGCTCGGCAAATATTTTTATATTTCTCAAGAAAATGTGGCAAATGATTTAGACTCCAAAAATTTTGGGCATCAATGGAATAGCGCTCTAGCCCTGTAAAAACATCGGGCAGACAGATCATCAAATGCTCATCGCTCTCCATAGACATAATCTCTCTCAAGCGCGCTGACAGTTCTGGATCAAAATCCTGATAGACGATACTACGGCCCGCAATCAAATCCATCTCCCCATCTCCAAAGCGAACCACTGAAGCACCTTTCTCCAAGAGATAGTCCAGTGATTGGTCGATAGAGAGGACAGAAATCTGCCGCTCTTCAGGCTCGGCTAAGCCCAGCTTCTCAATAGCCTGCACCATGACTTCAGGATTATCGGTTGGAAAGACTTCCTGCCCCTGCTGGCCATGGGCTGTACTGTCAAAGGCAAAGACTGGCTTACCAGCAGACTTAAAGCGAGCAATGATATCACCCACCTCATCACCAGCATTGATATCCAGTAGCAGCTGAGACTTGACTTCCAGCGACTCCAAGAGAGCCGGAATCCCAGCAATATCTGAGCTGACGCTGACATTAGGATAATGGAGCAGACGCGTGATTGGCTCTGCTACCACTACCGGTGCTGCAATGTAGAAATGACAGGCAGGCAGGGCTTGAATCAGATAGTTGATATGCATCAGGTCACAAGAGTAGGTATAGACTAGGCAGGACAGACTTGAGCCCCCTTCACCTTCCACCATCTTTTGAGTCAGGGCTCCGACTGGCTCCTCCATATCCGACCAATCCAGTCCCTGATAGAACCACCAGACCTCACGATAGATAGACTGGGTATACTCTTTCCAAGGCTTGCGCTCGGTCAGATAGTGAATCACAGGCGGATAGAGACCTTTTTCAGGTTCATAGTCCGAAAAGGTCGTGTGCAGCGTAATGCAGTTATAAGCAAAAGGCAGCTCAAGCCAGCGGTTTTCAAAGAGCATATTGAGAATGCTTTGGTCATCCTGAGTAACTTTATCATGCAAGCTATCAGTCATCTCAATCAATTGACCCGCAATATCGTTTTCTCTCCAGTAGTTCACATTAATTAGTAAAACACCTGAATTAAAAATCTGCTCGCCAAAGTATACTTCTCCACCCAGATCTCTTACCGCTCCAAGCGGATAGGAACCTAAATCAACTGCAAAAATTTCTGATAAATCACGTGTTACTACAATATCGCAGTCCAAATAAAGAGCTTGATCTTCCTGTACAAAAGTAGCTGTAAAATATCTCAAAAAAACTGAATAATGGATATTTGTCTTATATTGACTAATATGACTGCCATCCACCCGAGCATTGACAATCTGGCAGTCTAGCTTGGCCAGTCTCTTTTGCATGCTGACAAACCACTCTGTCGGAAAGTCACTGTTGATGACATAAAACTTGATAAAGCGATTGTGGCAAACGATGGACTTAATGGTGGTTAAGACCTGCTCACTATAGGCAGCATTAGCCGCCAGCACCACAGCCCGAAAGGCTTGCGGCTTCTCTTTTTTCATCAGACTGCACAGCTTTCTCACCATCTCCTGAGGGTGCTCATGGGGATAGACCAGTTCTTCGTTTTCATTTTTCTTAGTATTGTCAAAAGCCAGAACTGGCTTGCCCAGCGTCTTGAAACGACGACTCAGTTCATAGTGCTCATTCCCATGGTGAATATCCAAATAGACCTGGCACTTATCAATGAGCTCATCCAGCACTGCATGGATAACCTGCGGATAGAGATGGATATTTTCATAGCGATCCAAAGAACGCAGATAATCTCCCATATCTGTGTAACAGGCTATATAAAAATGAACGCTAGGCAGGGACTGGGCTAAAAACTCAATCTGCTCTAGCTCTTGCACATCTGTCAGGAGCATACAGTTCAGAGCGGCCTTCTCCCAACGGTCCTGCATCTCAAACTCTCCCCGATGATGGGCTAAAACATCCTCCAGACTCAAAGCCTGAAAGTCCCACCAAAGCTGACGGTAGCGATAGCTGATCTCCGAATTCCAAGGCTTACGATAAGTCGTATAATGAATAATCATCGGTTCCTTATCCAGCTCAAAATGCCCATTCCAGCCGCTGTAAAAGGCCACCAAATCATGGCCTACCTGCAGATTGTAAATCTTATCCAAGGGCAGCCAGTCCTGAGCCAGCACATGATTTAAAACCGTCTGATCGCCGTTGAAATCCTCCATCTGGCCAGACTGGACCAAGCCCATGATGCGGTCCGTTTCCTTGATAAAGGTCTCCTGCAGCTGCTTTTCTTTCCATGCTCGATTATCAATTAGCATAACTCCAGAGTTAAATCCATAACCACCAGCATCTCCAACCGCTGCAACAAGCTTGCCTTCTAGAAAAATATCAAATAAAGGCTGCAAATCTCTATTGACCACCAGATCGCTGTCCAGATAAAGGACGCGCTCCTCTGCTACAAACTGCGGAATGAAATAGCGTGCATAGGCTGCTGAGCTGATATGGTCCTGAGTCAGCCACTCTGGACTGATAGTCACTTGGTCCAAGCTGACATTGACCAATTCACTATCCACCTGCTCAGCCAGCTCCTTAAAATCACGGAACCACTCGTCACTTAATCCCTGATTGAAAACATAGATTTTTACATTTTTATTGTAATATAAAATCGACTTAATTGTAGTCGAAACTTGCTCCTGATAGGCCTGATCCCCAACCAAAACAATCGTTTTCATTTCTTCCCTTACTCTTTCATTTCATAAACTCTAAAACATCATTTCTATACTTGATATTATATAAAATATTGTCCAAAAAATCTATATTCTCAAGGACTTTCCTGCAGAATAAAGGATACTTTTTTCTACTAAATTGTCAAAAAAACAGGAAGTTGTCAAAACTTCCTGTTTCTATAGCCTCTCGGTTTCTTTTTACTAGTTCCTAGTCTAGGATTTTAGGAAGCAAGCACCAGAAATAATCCAATTATTTCCTTAAGACTTACTTTGTCCATCACTTCCACAGCTCACTAACAGAGTGGACTTTTGACGGACTAAAAGATAAACTGATCGGCTCTATTTACTGCTACTCCTCAGAGTCGCTTTTCTTTTTACGTCTCTTGAAGGCCAAGCCCAACGCTCCTAAGCCCAGAGCCAGGATGGAAGCCTTGCTCTCCGTTTCCCCTGTCTGAGGCAGACGACCTCTGGAAATCAGATCCAGCTCAGACTGTCTTGCTGAAGCGGACAGACTTTCAGATGTGCTCTGACTAGCTGACAGGCTCGTAGACAGGCTTTCCGATACAGACTGACTGACACGAGCAAGCTCGCTGAGACTGACTGCTGCTGACAGTGACTCGCTTGTAGAAAGGCTTAGTGAGTAGAATTCCTTCTCATGAACCAGATCCAGCTGACTATGCAAGACTGAGGTGCTGGTGCTCACTGAGGTAGACTCACTGATTGACTGCGAATCGCTAATCGAAGCACTTTCTGAACCAGACAGACTAGCTGAAGTACTTGCGGATTCTGAGGCACTTACTGAAGCAGATATACTTGCCAACGCTAAAGCAGATGTACTTACTGAAGTCGATTCGCTCGCAAATACGGATGAACTAGTTGAAGCTGATTCACTCGCTTTCGCAGATGAGCTAGTTAAAGCTGACTCACTTGCACTCACTGACGCACTGGTCGATGCAGACGTACTTGCTGAAACTGATGCGCTGGTTGACGCGGACATACTTGCGGATACTGAAGCGCTCGTGGAGGCAGACTTGCTTGCGCTCACTGACGCACTTGTAGACGCGGACGTACTTGCACTCACTGATGCACTCGTCGACGCGGACGTGCTGGCAGATACAGACGCACTCGTTGAGGCTGAGGTACTTGCGCTCACTGACGCACTCGTCGATGCTGAGGTACTTGCGCTCACTGACGCACTCGTCGATGCAGACGTGCTTGCTGATACAGATGCGCTAGTAGATGCGGACGTGCTGGCACTCATAGACGCACTCGTTGAGGCTGACGTGCTTGCTGATACAGACGCACTCGTCGATGCGGATTCACTCGCTTTCGCAGATGAGCTAGTTGAAGCCGACTCACTTGCACTCACTGACGCACTTGTCGATGCGGACGTACTTGCTGAAACTGACGCGCTGGTTGAAGCTGAGGTACTTGCGCTTACAGACGCACTCGTTGAAGCAGACATACTTGCACTTACTGATGCGCTGGTAGACGCGGACATACTTGCACTTACGGATGCGCTCGTGGACGCTGACGTACTTGCACTTACTGACGCGCTCGTAGATGCCGATGTGCTGGCACTCACTGACGCACTCATCGACGCGGACGTGCTTGCAGACACAGACGCGCTGGTTGAGGCTGACGTGCTGGCACTTACTGAGGCACTCGTGGAGGCAGACGTACTTGCGCTTACGGATGCACTTGTGGACGCTGAAGTACTTGCGGATACTGATGCGCTTGTGGACGCGGACGTGCTGGCACTTACGGACGCACTCGTCGATGCGGACGTACTTGCGCTTACGGATGCGCTCGTTGAGGCTGACGTGCTGGCTGATACAGATGCACTCGTTGAAGCAGACGTACTTGCTGAAACGGACGCACTTGTCGACGCGGATGTACTTGCTGAAACTGATGCACTCGTTGATGCGGACGTGCTGGCACTCACTGACGCACTCGTTGATGCTGAGGTACTTGCACTTACTGACGCACTCGTTGATGCTGAGGTACTTGCACTTACTGACGCACTCGTTGAGGCTGACGTGCTGGCACTTACGGACGCACTTGTTGATGCGGACGTACTTGCTGATACAGAGGCACTCGTTGATGCGGACGTGCTTGCGTATACAGATGCACTCGTCGACGCGGATGTACTTGCAGATACTGACGCGCTCGTGGACGCGGACGTGCTTGCGCTTACTGAGGCACTTGTTGACGCGGACGTACTTGCAGACACAGACGCGCTAGTAGACGCGGACGTACTTGCACTTACTGACGCACTTGTTGACGCTGATGTACTTGCACTTACTGACGCGCTCGTTGAAGCTGACGTACTTGCGCTGACTGAAGCACTCGTCGACGCTGATGTACTTGCACTCACTGACGCACTCGTCGACGCGGACGTACTTGCACTTACTGATGCGCTCGTCGACGCTGAGGTACTTGCACTTACTGACGCACTCGTTGACGCGGACGTACTTGCGCTTACTGACGCACTTGTCGATGCTGAAGTGCTTGCACTTACGGATGCGCTCGTTGAGGCAGACGTGCTTGCACTTACTGACGCACTTGTTGACGCTGAGGTGCTTGCTGATACGGACGCACTTGTCGACGCTGAGGTGCTTGCGCTCACTGAAGCACTCGTTGAAGCAGACGTACTTGCACTTACAGATGCACTGGTTGAGGCGGAGGTACTTGCGGATACCGACGCGCTCGTGGACGCAGATGTGCTTGCGCTGACTGACGCGCTAGTAGACGCTGAGGTGCTTGCACTCACAGATGCACTCGTGGACGCTGAGGTACTTGCGGATACCGACGCACTCGTCGATGCTGAGGTACTTGCGCTTACGGACGCACTTGTCGATGCGGACGTGCTTGCGCTTACTGATGCGCTGGTGGACGCGGACGTACTTGCGCTTACTGAGGCACTCGTTGATGCGGACGTGCTGGCACTCACTGACGCACTCGTGGACGCTGAGGTACTTGCACTTACTGACGCGCTCGTGGACGCCGAGGTACTTGCACTTACTGATGCACTCGTTGAAGCAGACGTGCTGGCACTTACCGACGCGCTGGTAGACGCTGACGTACTTGCACTTACTGATGCGCTCGTCGACGCTGAGGTACTTGCACTTACTGACGCGCTCGTCGACGCGGACGTGCTGGCAGATACTGATGCGCTTGTTGAAGCGGACGTGCTTGCTGAAACTGATGCACTCGTTGAAGCGGACGTGCTTGCTGAAACTGATGCACTTGTTGATGCTGACGTACTTGCTGAGACGGATGCACTCGTTGAAGCAGACGTACTTGCACTTACAGATGCACTCGTTGAAGCGGATGTACTTGCGGACACGGATGCACTGGTGGACGCGGACGTACTTGCACTCACTGATGCACTGGTGGACGCGGACGTACTTGCGCTGACTGACGCACTCGTCGACGCGGACGTACTGGCACTTACAGATGCACTCGTGGACGCGGACGTACTTGCGCTTACTGACGCACTTGTCGATGCTGAAGTGCTTGCACTTACGGATGCGCTCGTGGAGGCAGACGTGCTTGCACTTACTGACGCACTTGTCGACGCTGAGGTGCTTGCTGATACGGACGCACTTGTCGACGCTGAGGTGCTTGCGCTCACTGAAGCACTCGTGGACGCTGAGGTGCTTGCACTTACTGAGGCACTGGTTGAGGCGGAGGTACTTGCGGATACCGACGCGCTCGTGGACGCAGATGTGCTTGCGCTGACTGACGCGCTAGTAGACGCTGAGGTGCTTGCACTCACAGATGCACTCGTGGACGCTGAGGTACTTGCGGATACCGACGCACTCGTCGATGCTGAGGTACTTGCGCTTACGGACGCACTTGTCGATGCGGACGTGCTTGCGCTTACTGATGCGCTGGTGGACGCGGACGTACTTGCGCTTACTGAGGCACTCGTTGATGCTGAGGTACTTGCACTTACCGATGCACTCGTGGACGCTGAGGTACTTGCACTTACTGACGCGCTCGTGGACGCCGAGGTACTTGCACTTACTGATGCGCTCGTTGAAGCAGACGTACTTGCGCTTACTGAGGCACTCGTCGACGCGGACGTGCTGGCACTTACTGACGCACTTGTGGACGCCGAGGTACTTGCGGATACTGAAGCGCTAGTCGACGCAGACATGCTGGCACTCACTGACGCGGACGTGCTGGCACTTACTGACGCACTTGTGGACGCCGATGTACTTGCACTCACTGAAGCACTTGTCGACGCGGACGTACTTGCTGATACAGATGCGCTCGTCGATGCTGACGTGCTTGCACTCACTGAAGCACTCGTCGACGCGGACGTACTTGCGCTCACTGATGCGCTCGTCGATGCAGATTCACTCGCAGACACAGACGCACTCGTGGACGCGGACGTACTTGCTGATACTGAGGCACTGGTTGATGCCGATGTGCTTGCTGAAACTGATGCACTCGTGGAAGCAGACTCACTTGCACTCACTGATGCACTCGTGGACGCGGACGTACTTGCTGATACTGACGCGCTCGTCGAGGCGGACGTGCTTGCACTTACTGAGGCACTGGTTGAGGCTGAGGTGCTTGCAGATACTGACGCACTCGTTGAAGCGGACGTACTTGCACTTACTGATGCACTCGTGGACGCGGACGTGCTTGCAGATACAGATGCACTCGTCGAGGCTGAGGTGCTGGCTGATACGGATGCACTCGTTGAAGCGGACGTACTTGCACTTACAGACGCACTCGTTGAAGCCGAGGTGCTGGCTGATACAGATGCACTTGTCGACGCTGAAGTACTTGCACTCACTGAGGCACTGGTCGATGCAGACGTACTTGCACTTACAGACGCACTTGTCGATGCTGAGGTGCTGGCTGATACAGATGCACTCGTTGAAGCCGAGATGCTGGCTGATACAGATGCACTTGTCGACGCTGAAGTACTTGCGGACACGGATGCACTCGTTGAGGCAGACGTACTTGCAGATACAGATGCACTCGTCGAGGCTGAGGTGCTGGCTGATACAGATGCGCTTGTCGACGCTGAAGTGCTTGCAGATACAGATGCACTCATTGAAGCTGACGTACTTGCACTCACTGAGGCACTGGTCGAAGCAGATGTACTTGCTGATACGGATGCACTCGTTGAAGCCGAGGTGCTTGCACTTACTGACGCACTCGTTGAAGCCGAGGTGCTTGCACTTACTGACGCACTCGTCGACGCTGAGGTGCTTGCACTTACGGATGCGCTGGTTGACGCGGACTCGCTAGCAGATACAGACGCACTCGTTGAGGCAGACGTGCTTGCACTTACTGACGCGCTAGTTGACGCAGATGTACTTGCGGACACGGATGCACTCGTTGAGGCAGACGTACTTGCGCTTGCGGATGCACTTGTCGACGCTGAAGTACTTGCGCTCACTGACGCGCTCGTTGAAGCGGACGTGCTTGCACTTACGGATGCGCTGGTCGACGCTGATGTACTTGCGGATACGGATGCGCTTGTTGAAGCCGATGTGCTTGCGGATACTGAAGCGCTCGTTGATGCTGAGGTACTTGCACTCACAGATGCACTTGTTGATGCTGAGGTACTTGCACTTACTGACGCGCTCGTTGACGCGGACGTACTTGCACTCACTGACGCACTCGTGGACGCGGACGTACTTGCAGATACAGATGCACTCGTTGAAGCTGACGTACTTGCACTTACTGACGCGCTCGTTGACGCGGACGTACTTGCACTCACTGACGCACTCGTGGACGCGGACGTACTTGCAGATACAGATGCACTCGTTGAAGCTGACGTACTTGCACTCACTGATGCACTCGTCGACGCGGACGTACTTGCGCTGACTGATGCACTCGTCGAAGCAGACGTGCTTGCACTTACTGATGCACTCGTTGAAGCTGACGTACTTGCGCTCACTGATGCGCTAGTTGACGCAGACGTGCTGGCACTTACCGACGCACTTGTGGACGCGGACGTACTTGCTGATACTGATGCACTCGTCGACGCGGACGTACTTGCACTCACTGATGCACTCGTTGAAGCTGACGTACTTGCACTTACTGATGCACTCGTTGAAGCTGACGTACTTGCACTCACTGATGCACTCGTTGAAGCGGACGTACTTGCGCTGACTGATGCACTCGTTGAAGCTGACGTACTTGCTGATACGGATGCGCTAGTTGATGCGGACGTGCTTGCTGATACTGATGCACTCGTTGAAGCGGACGTACTTGCACTCACTGATGCACTCGTTGAGGCCGACGTACTTGCTGATACTGACGCACTCGTTGAAGCTGACGTGCTAGCAGAGGTTGATGCACTTACAGAAGCAGATTTACTATCTACAATAGACTGACTCGCTGAGGTCGATGCACTAAGGGACGCTGAGGTACTAGCAGACACTGAAGCACTGGTCGAGGCGGATGTAGAAGCTGATGTTAAAGCTGAACGACTTGATGCAAGATCTTTTACTACTCTATTTGCAGTAATAGTATCTGTAGAATTATCTGGATAAGTAATGGTGACTGTTCCATTTGGAGAGACAGTAATTCTAGAAGCTTCAGGAATCTGAGGATTGGCTGCTCTTACTGCCGCCTCTACTGCACTTTTCTCACTTGGGGATAAACTAGAAAGCTTATCTACATAAGTGATTGTCGGATCAGCAGGATCATATTTATAAGATTGTGGTCTATACTTAATTACAAAAGTAATATTTGAAGTAACATTACCAGCAACATCCCAGGCTCTAATAGTTCGAGTATATTGAGCAGCATTTACATTTCTTGAATCAATTTCTAATTCTTTTGGAACTTTACCATATGCTCTAACACGCAAGGGATTAGCAGAGGTGGCATTTCCCGGTACATTGAAATTATCCTCTGAATATTTTAACCAATCAAAACCCAGTGCTTTACCAAAAGTACTTAATTCAATGTTTTTAACTTGACCGCTATCATCTACTATTTCAAAATAAAATTCAAACGCTTCATCACGATAAACTACTATATCACGAGGTACTGTAATTGTAGGTGGGGTTGTATCTGTAGCTCGGCGTTTCCGAACACGAGCCGTTTCAGTTGAGGAACTGGCTGAGCCATTATTAGTCGAAGACCTGTTGGTTTCAGATGATGCGCTTTGACTGTTTACAGTAGATTCTGACTTGAAGCTAGCTGAGGTAGATGCTGGCTGAGATGCACTAACCGAATCAGATGTACTTGAAGACACTGAAAGAGACTCAGATACACTTAAGGAATCTGAGACTGCTTGAGATGTGCTGGCACTGATAGAGGCAGAGCTAGACTGTGACATTGACTCTGAAGCTGAGATGCTGGCAGAGATAGATGCACTGACAGAAGCACTGGCACTGGCTGAGGATGTATCTGATACAGACTCTGACTCAGTATGTGAGCTTGCCGTTGCAGTTGCTGCTTCAGTAGCACTGCTTTCTTCTCCTAAAACTGTTTCACCACGTGTCGCTAAAACGTCTGTCGTATCAATGACCTTTTCCAGAGCCTGACCGTCTTCTGCATGAACAGTTGTACTTGTCACAACAGCTCCGCCCAGCACGGCCCCTGTGGCGACAATGCCCCTCAAAAAGTCTATGCCGCTCTTTTTATCGGTAACTTGTTCTTCCGTTACCTTGAGCTCGATCGATGAAAGGCCTCCCCCCTTCATTGATCTAAAAAGGCCGAACTGTGATGTCGCAGCACGCAGCCAATGCTTACCCGATTTAATCAGCTTAAAACGAGTCACACGCTCTACTTCGTGGTACTTACCTTTTTGACGTTTAAAAAACATAATTCTCCCTTTAATTTATATCCTTTTTAAAAATCCATTAATCCCATTTTACCACACTATTATATAAAATGAACAATAAATTACTTATTTTTTTTGCTGAAATTGTTTTCAAGCATTTCCAAAAATATTCATATTCAAAAAGACTCGCCTTTCTTCCATAACCTTTTGCAATAGAAAAAACGCCAAACAGCGTTTCTTGCATCTTATAACGGAAGACATGGGATTCGAACCCACGCACGCTTTTACACGCCTACTGCGTTTCCAACACAGCCTCTTAAGCCTCTTGAGTAATCTTCCACAAAAGAGAAAGCCCAGCTTTCTCAAAACTTTAACCATTATACCACATTACAGCCCCAACCGCCATAGTTTCCGTTAAATTTTTTCACAAATTCAACCAAAGTCCAAACATTCTGGTTCAAATCAAAGATTTCCGTCGTATCCATACGAATCACATGCAGCTGATATGGTTTGTCAGCATCTTCTATCTTTTCAGCTGATACGAGGCTATAGCCCAGCTCTTCGACTTCCTTTAGGAAACCATCCCGTTCTTCCTCCGAAGCAAAATAAGCCCAATGGTCAATCTCGCGCTCCTGACTATGGTCATCGCCGTCCTGCTCCAGCTGGTACCAGACCCGCTGGTTGAGAATGGTCTGATACTCGTATTCATTGGGATAGAGAAAGTCAAAGTACTGATTCCATTCCTCGTCTTCAAGGGTTGCTGAGTCATAGCGGCGGTCTGGAAAGTCGCGCATCACTTCGGCAATTGGCTCCAGATGGCTTTTCTTGTCTTGCAGATAGTAGTAAAACTCAATATTTCCATCTGTCGTAATCACACCGACATGAATACCACCGACCTGGCCCAAAGCCTCAGAAAGCCGATCCTCAATCACATTCAGCTCTTTAAACTCATCACTAGATGGAAAACCCGTCTCCCCATCGTACTGGAGGAGCGTTACCTTGAGTCTCATAGCATAGGCATAGAGAGGATAGGGGGCCTCATTAGCAAGAGCTAGATTCAGACGGATACTAGCCAACTTGTCATCAATATAGGTTGAGAAAGAGCCCCACTCACTCGGAAAAGGATCTTCAGAAGGCACATCAAGCACTGCTTCTTCTACATTTTCTACTTTCTCTTCCTCTTGCTCTCGCTTCTTACCAAACAGATTCTTAAAAAAACTCATATCAAACTTCCCTTAATACTTATGAAATCAACCCAATAGAAATACAAATATTTCCTTTGTCATCACTAACATCATTGTATTACTTTTTCAGATAGAAATCAAGATTTCCTGAACATTACAAAAGCAAAAAACGCTGATTTCTCAACGTTTTAGAAAGATTTTAAAATAATGGAGCCGGTGGGAGTCGAACCCACGTCCAAACACCTGCTAACACATTTGTCTACAACCATAGGCTATGTATTGGTTTAACTTCACTTTGACACATAGCTCAAGCCCAAGTCAAGCGAGTCTATCAATCTCTTGCAAAATCCCTAGACTAGACTTTGCCGTAGCTTGCTTATAATAAGACCTGTCATCAGACACAAGCAATCCGAATCGGGTCACGCTGGCTGGTTTTTAGGCAGCTAAAGCGTAAGAATTGTTATTTTTTGCAGTTATATTTAACTGGCGTTTTACATCCGCTAGATGGGTTGCAAAATGTGCCGCATAATGCCTGTCGAATCCGTAACGACCCCAAGACAATAAGAACATTATAACAGAATCTACTAAAGAAAGCAAAAGCCTGCACATAGCAGGCCAGCACTCACTATCAGTTCTTAGCGAATCCCCAAAGCAATCCGAGCATAGCGGCTCATCTTTTCCACCGTCCAAGCTGGGTACCAAACCAACTTAACATCCGTCTTGGTAACCTCTGGAACATCAGACATGGCATCATAGATCTGGTCAGTCAGAAGATCCGCCAGAGGGCATCCCATGGTTGTTAGGGTCATATCGATTTCCGTCTCCCCATTGGTCTCGTTAAAACGGATTTCATAGATTAAGCCTAGATTGACAATATCAATCCCCAGCTCTGGGTCGATGACCTGCTCTAAGCTCTCCAAAATACGCGTTTTAATCTTTTCAACTTCTTCAGGGCTGTATTTTTTTTCTGACATGCAATATCCTCCTTATAGATATAGCAGAAATTTCAAGTTAGCTCGAGGGACTTTTGCTTTCAGCTAGGATTACCGGCTTGATGCTTCCTGCTCTGCCCCTTTTTGCTCTTCAGTTCTTAATCTTCGATAAAATCTCTGAGTGGTTTACTGCGGCTTGGATGGCGAAGTTTACGCAGGGCTTTGGCTTCAATCTGGCGAATCCGCTCGCGGGTGACATTGAAGACCTTGCCGACATCTTCCAGTGTCCGCATTTTTCCATCGTCCAGACCAAAGCGCAGTCGCAAGACGTTTTCCTCGCGGTCTGTCAGCGTATCCAAGACCTCATCCAGCTGCTCACGAAGAACGACACGAGTAGTATAGTCAACTGGATTTTCAATCACTTCGTCTTCGATAAAGTCCCCAAGATGGCTGTCATCTTCTTCACCGATAGGGGTCTCCAGCGACACTGGCTCCTGAGCAATCTTAAGAATCTCACGAACCTTGTCAGGTGTCATATCCATCCGCTCAGCGATTTGCTCTGGTGTTGGGTCTTGCCCCAATTCCTGCAAGAGATTGCGTTGCTCACGGACTAGCTTGTTAATGGTTTCTACCATGTGGACCGGAATCCGAATGGTCCGAGCTTGGTCAGCAATCGCACGGGTAATGGCCTGACGAATCCACCAAGTCGCATAAGTTGAAAACTTAAATCCTTTGGTGTAGTCAAACTTATCAACAGCCTTCATCAGCCCCATGTTTCCTTCTTGAATCAAGTCAAGGAACTGCATACCACGGCCGACATAACGCTTAGCAATGGAAACAACCAAACGAAGGTTGGCCTCAGCCAGACGCTGTTTGGCTTCCAAGTCTCCCTGCTCTACCAAGATAGCCAGCTCCTGCTCTTCTTCATTGCTGAGAAGGGGCACAACCCCGATTTCTTTCAGATACATGCGGACTGGGTCATTGACCTTGGCTGAATTGCTGCCTAGGAGTTCTTCATCCGTCAGTTCTGCTTCTTCCTCTTCGTTATTTAAGACGCGCGCGCTGGGATTTCCTTCCTTATCCGTAATTGAGATACCCGCATCCTGGATGCGCTGCAGCAAATCCTCAATCCCATCAGCGTCCAAAGTGAAAGGAATAACCAGTTGGTCATTGATTTCATCATCGGTCGCAACCCCTGTCTGCTTGTGGTTGCGGATAAATTCTGCAATTTGAACGTCTAATGTTGTTACTTCTTTTTGTTTTGTAGCCATTCCTACTCCATTCTTCTTTTTTGCTCAATCAAGCGCTCCAGCTCGGACAGGGCTGTATCCGTATCTCCGCTGTGAGAGGCTTCTCGAATCTTCTTACTAATAAACTGATTATGCTTGCGCAAAATCTCCCGCTCTCTGGTTTCTTCCACTTCTTTCAACTCATCTTCCAAAACCTCATCAGGCAAGTCTTCTTCTAAAACGCGGTACCAAGCCTGCTGAACATGATCTGGCAGCTGGGACAAATCCTGCGGTGTCACCTCACCATTTGCCAGCAAAATCTCATACAAGGTCTGCAATTCTTCCGAGTCAAATACAAAGTCTTCTCTCAGCCTGTATTGGTTCAAAATCAAAGGATGATGTATCATGCGGTGAAAGATATGATTTTCCGCCCTCATCAGACGACTCAGCCGGTTTGAGGGCGAAAACTGCATGACGACTGGTTGAGACTGATGAGTGGGCGCCTCCTGACTGCGACTAGATCGCTCAGCCAGGCGACTGTTATTTACCGTCTGCTCCACCTGCTGATAGTCAAAATCCGGAAGCAACTCAGCCAGCATGTAAATATAGGAGTTCTGAGCTGTGATAGACTTGGTCTTCGCAATAATCGGTGCCATCTTCTCTACAAACTCAATCTGAGCCTGTAGATTTTCAATATTATCTGGTTTCAGATGATGCAGCAGAAACTCCACATTACTTATTCGCGTTTTGCTCAGCAAATGCTGCAGATCTTCCTCAGAATTTTTAGCGAGAAATTCATCCGGATCCAAATTATCCGGAATCCGAACAATTTCCACCGTCATATCTCTCAGCTCATCCAAAGCCTTAGCAGTTGCTGCCTGCCCTGCCCGATCTCCATCGTAAGACAGGATAATCTTCTTACAATACTTACTCAGATGCTGGACATGCTCAGGCGTCAGAGCTGTTCCCATAGAGGCAACCGCATTTTCAATCCCGGCCCGATAAGCCGCAATCACATCCATGAAGCCTTCCATCAGATAAACCTCATGGCTCTTCTTGATAACCGGCTTGGCCTTATCCAGATGATAGAGCTCGTAGCTTTTATTGAAAATAGCGGTGCTGCGACTATTTTTATACTTGGCCTGATGACCATCTGAAGCCGCCTCTTGCCAAATCCGACCGGAAAAGGCCACAACCTGCCCACTGTCATTGGTCAGGGGAAACATAATCCGGTTTTGAAAAGCATCATAGACCAGATTATTCTCCGCTAGATTGAAGAGGCCTGAGTTCATGATGGTATTCTCATCAAACTTGCCAGCCATACTCTTATGAAGATAATTGCCCTCATTAGGAGCCAGCCCGATTTGAAAATGCTTAAGAACATCATCTGTCAGCCCGCGCTGGTAGAGATAAGCCCGCGCTTCCTCTCCCATCTTGGTCGTCATCAGGACCGCATGGTAAAATTTCGCTGCCTCGGTATGGATATCGTAGAGAGCTTGATGCGGATGGCTTTGTCTCGGTCGGTCATTGCCCGCTGTCTCTACAGCCAAGGGAATCCCTGCCCGTTCTGCTACAATCTGCACAGCATCCATAAAGGAAACGCCTCGATAATCCTCAATGAATTTGAAGACATCGCCCGACTTGCCGCAGCCAAAACAGTGATAAAACTGCTTGTCCTCTACAACGTTAAAAGAGGGCGTCTTTTCACCGTGAAAGGGACAGAGTCCCAGATAATTCCGCCCGGCCTTAGTCAAGGCCACTGTTTCTCCTATGACATCGACGATATTGACGCTGTTTTTAATTTCAGAAATGATTTCTTTATCAATCAAGAGACAATACCTCCAATTTATCATAGAATATCATTCTATATTTTATACTAAAATGATGCAAATGTAAAATATTTGACAAACAAATATCTTGAGGATGTCATATAAATAAGCTATAATATAATCTCATTAATAAATTCTTGAAAGGAAAGAAAGAATGTTAAAGGATCTTAAAGAATTCTTGCTGCGCGGGAACGTGATTGATTTGGCAGTCGGTGTAATCATCGCCAACGCTTTTGGAGCAATCGTCACTTCATTGATTACTGACGTAATCACTCCCCTCTTCCTCAACCCAATTTTGAAAGCTGCAAACTTGGAGCAAATTTCTCAATTGAAATGGAACGGAATTGCTTATGGTAACTTCTTGAGCGCCGTAATTAACTTCTTGGTAATCGGTACTGTTCTTTTCTTCATCGTCAAGTCTGCTGAAAAAGCACAAAGCCTTGCTAAGAAGAAGGAAGAAGTTGAAGAAGCGCCAGCTGGACCAACTGAATTGGAAGTCCTGCAAGAAATCAAAGCTTTGTTGGCTGAGAAAAAATAAAGAGAATTCACTGATGAAAATCAGTGTTTTTTTCTTGCCTGTTGCTCATGATCATCCTCTTCTCTCCAAAGAGCCAAAACAAAAAACAGACCGGAGTCTGCTTTTTTGTTCAATTAGAATTTTTTACGTTTACGAGCTGCTTCTGATTTGCGTTTGCGTTTTACAGAAGGTTTTTCATAGAATTCACGTTTGCGTGTTTCTTGAAGAGTACCAGCTTTAGTAACCGCACGTTTGAAACGACGAAGTGCATCATCAAGTGATTCATTCTTGCGTACTACTGTTTTTGACATTTTTTTCACTCCCTTCAAGTCCAAAATCTATATAATCATACCACATATAGAAAAGAGTGTCAAGTATTTTCTGTAAGTATGATGTAGCTCCTTTTTATGATACAAACAAGAAGACCAACTGCTCTGCTGCAGCTGGTCTTCTTTTGCTTAGAGGGTTTTACGCTTCTTAGCGGCTTTGGAAAGGGAAATGTCCTGCACCTTATCATAGAACAGGAACTGCTGAATGAGCTCTCTGTCGCTCATGTCAGGATTCAAATCAACAACATAGTCCAACTTGATAGACTTCTTTTCAGCCGACTTGAGAGAAGTCAGTTCAGCTGATTTACAAGTCGTTTCAAAGATAGCATCAAAGAGTACTTCGTAGTCAAAGTCAGCTGGAACCTGAACCTGGACATAACGTCTGGTCGGACTGACTGAAGTAAAGCTCATCTTTTCAAAGAGCATCCAGATGCCTGAAATAGCTAGAGTAAAAACAATTCCCAGTGCTACAAAGCCCATCCCCGTTGTAATCCCGATAGCCGTCGCCATAAAGATGGCTAGAAGCTCCTTGGAGCCACCTGCAGCTGACCGGAAGCGAATCAAACTGAAAGTTCCCGCTACGGCGACACTCGTACCCAGATTTCCATTAACCAAGAAGATGATAATGGAAATAATGGCTGGCAAAAGGGAGAGGGTGACGACAAATTCCTTGGTATAAATGGTTTGGCGCTTATAGACCTTGGCCAAGATAATTCCTAAGACTACACTAGTTGCTAGTGAAAAAATCAATGCTAAAGGATTTATCTTGACTTCCGTGGAGGAGTAGATACTGTTAAATAACTGATTGAGCATAGACTACCTCCTCAGGCCTTGACTGTTCGAGTCAGCCTTTCTTTAGTTTTCAGGTAGGCATTACCGTATTTTGAGAAGGACTGGTCTTCAAGACCGTATTTGTTCAGAATATCAGCCAACCACTGAGGATATTGACCAGGAACCTTGATTTCCATAATCACCTTGTCGTCATCCAGCAAGGGCAGTCCATAGCGGCCTAAAGCCAAGTCTACATCATAATCTCGGTAGCGGATGTTGGAATCAACTGTCACACGTACCTTTTTATCTCCGAAGCCTCTCATAGAGTAGCGATCATAACTAATCACCATTTTGGGCTTCAAGTCTATATAGCGCTCCTGCAACTGCTCCACTTCTGCCTTGACCCGGTCATCGGAAATAGTATGGTCTGCCACACCATTTACAATATAGTTGGTAACAGAGAGAGGATTCGAAACCAAACGGTATTTGAAGCCTACTTCATCACGTTTCTTCTTGATTTCTAAGAAAACTTGACTATCATCATTCGGCTGCTCAGCATAAGTCCGCATCCGCATTTTTTCGCGACCACCTTTTCTGGCAATGGAATCCTGGATCATCTGGAACTCATCATTATCAAAATACACATTAGAAATGGTTGATGTCGCATAATCATCTGCGGTTAGGTAAGGTCTCATGTCAGCTTCAAGACGAGCTAGCATTGCTCGGTCAAGAATATACTTCGTTTCGATTCGTTGGAAGTTTGTTTGGATTTGCTTTTGTTTCATTTGAATTCTCCTTTGATTCTACAAATGTAGTTTGTACTTTTAAAAGAAATAGAGCTTCCGCTCTGCATCCTACAAGCGTCTGGATAAGCTTTGCTTTCTTCTCCTTTCCAAGCAGTATTTTTCAAAAAATATTCTACAAATGTAGTTTATAAGTATATTCTACAATTGTCGTTTGTGAATGTCAAGAAAAAAGATAAATAATCTTTCAGTTTGTTTTTGGTATTAGGAAACGAAGTGCAAACTGTAAGCAAAATCGTCCTAAAATAAAGATAAACTGATGACAAACTGCTCTTGGAGGATTACCAAATCCCCCTTTGAGAAGATAATAAAATTCTACCAGTCTAATCTTTTAAGAAACTTAAACTGGCAGAATCCTTTATTTAATCGTCATCATGGTCATCATCATCGTCCGAATCATCAGTGTCTGTCGTATGAGAGGAACTGTTCTGAGACGGAGTTTGAACTGTTGATGTACTAGCTCCAGTAGAACCCGCTGCTCCCGTATTTCCTGCACCTGCAGTAGAGCTGTTATCAGCTGGAGTTGATGCAGCAGACGAGGATGGACTGACTTCTTTTTCAACCGTTACCGTCTTTTCGACAATAGTATGCTGCTTGGATTGGATTAGTTTTCCATCCTTAGCATTGACAATGGTTTCATGAGCTGTTTGCCCGTGCGAGAAGCGGATTTTATAGCTGTCTTTCTCACGCGAAATTTGTAAATCTTTAATATCTTTTTCAGAAAGAGACAGCTCTTTTAAGACGGACGCTAGAGCCTGACGCTGACTGAGCCCTTGAGACTGTTTTTGCCCTTCAACAGGTCTGCTTTGTTGAGCAGCTGGACTTTCTAGAGCAAAGACCGAGCTAGTCAAGAGCAAAAGGATAGGAACGGCTACTACAAAGGCAGCAGACAGAAACCTCTTAGGCAGGCGGTTATCCATAATACCGACAATCCGCCGCTTAAGATTAAACTTGTCTGAGTAAAAGCAAGTCGTCAGGGCAATTGGGGTCTTCTTACTGCGGTCTATCATGGTCAGAATCGTTTCACCGTAGAAAGTCCGATACTCTGTATCTCTACTGCTCAGAACATCGTAGTCACAGTACATTTCTCCTGCTTCCTGGGTTTCTCGGCAGGCAAAGCGGACAACTGGGTTAAACCAGTGCAGACTCTTAGCAAAAATCCCCAAGAGATTAACTAAAACATCACAGTGCTTATAGTGGGTCAGCTCATGCTTAAAAATCAGCTGTAGCTCTTCCTCTGTGTAGTCCAACTCTGGCAGCACGATTAAAATATCTCTGAAACCTAGCAGCATAGGACTTTGGGACATAGGATAGTGGAGCAGACGAATCCGACCCTTAACTCCCATCTCCTGCTGAACAGCCCGCAGCTGAGCCATCGCTTCTTCGTCCTGAAACTCCGTGCCCCAGCGCTTCAGCATCTTTCTGAAGCGAATATAAGAATAAGCATATCTTCCAATACTAAAGACAAAGCCAATCAGCCAGATGGCAAAGAGAATTTCAAACCAAGGTAGGCCCAGAAAAGCCTCCCATAGATTTGTCTGGGCAGCTTTTTCAACTGCTGGAGAAGCGCCCTGAGCTCCACCTGTCTGGGCGGCAGTCACTGCTGTCTGAACTACCGATCCTGTATTCAGCCGAATCAGGCCTGAGCCAAACTGAGGACGGAACGGAAACAGAAAACTCAGCAATATCAAAAACCAAATAAAATACTTCACTCTGACCGAAATCTTGGTCTTAAAGACCGTAAAAAGCAGACTAAGCAAAAGCACCAAAATGGATGTCGACAAACTGGTCAGCAGAAAAGAAAGAAGGAACTGTTTCATGCTTATCCCTCCATCCTACTTTCCTTGGTTGAGCAAACTACGCAGCTCATCCAATTCATTTTCCGAAAAGGAGTTAGAAGAAAAGAGTGTTTTGACAAACCCGCCCATAGAACGGCCGCTGTGACGCTTCAAGAAATCCGAAGCCTCAACTTCCAGATACTCATCTTCTGAGATCAAGGCTGTATACTGCCTTTCACGCCCCTTGCGGACACTTTCTAAAAAGCCCTTTTCAGTCAAGCGAGCCAAGACTGTCAGCAAAGTCTGGGGCTTCCAGTGATTGTCTGGTCCCAGCTTTTCCATGATACGGGCAGAGGTCGTCGGGGTAGGCAGTTGCCAAATTACCTTTAAAATAGTAAATTCCCCGTCTGGCAAACGTTTAATAGATCTTTTCATCGTTCCCACGCACTTTCTAAATTAATGCTATTTCTAATTTTATTCTACACTTGTCTAACAAAAAAGTCAATCATTATATAAAAAAGAGTGGGAAATCAATTTTCCTCACTCTATTAGAAAAATAAACTAAGCAGGGTCAGCATAGCCAGCCCCCCCTGCTTGAACAGGATTTTGGGGTCACTGGTCACTGCACCGTAAGCAGCTACCAAGATGATATAAACCATAAAAATTCCCAGCCAAACGGGACTAGGCTGTACAAAGGCCGCAATCAAGACTAAAACAGCTATCAGCCCGTTGTATACTCCTTGATTTTTGAAAAGAGTATTGACTGACTGCTGCTCCAACTCCTCTTGTGACATACCGAAAACCCGAGCTGTCGCTGCAGAAGTCGTCTCGATGGTCTCCAAGTACAAGATATAGAAAAATTCCAAGGCAACCAAGCTTGCTAAAATAAGTGTAATAATAGACATTTTGTCCTCCTAAAATAAATAACGAAACTTAGTATAACACAGACTGACTGGAACTGCGAAAACATTGCTCAAAAATGGACGTTCTGTATAAAAACAAGCGCTAAAAATACTGAAGAAAAAAAGCGTAGCAGAAATCAGCAATTTCTGACTAGATGTGATACAATCTTTTTGAAAAATGGAGGTAAGTTATGTTAACCTATGATTTAATTGTCATCGGCTTTGGGAAGGCCGGTAAAACATTGGCAGCCAAAATGGCGTCCCAAGGAAAAAAAGTTGCTTTGATTGAGCGAAGCAAGGCTATGTACGGGGGAACCTGTATCAATATCGCCTGCATCCCAACCAAGACCCTGCTTGTCGCAGCTGAAAAAGGCCTGGCTTTCGATCAAGTCATGGCTGAAAAGAACGCTGTAACCAGCCGTCTCAACGGGAAGAACTACGCAGCAATCAGTGGCGCTGGTGTTGACATCATCGATGCGGAAGCTCATTTCCTTTCCAATAAAGTCATCGAAATCACAGCTGGCGATGAGAAAGAGGAACTGACTGCTGAAACTATTGTCATCAATACCGGTGCAGTTTCCAATGTCCTGCCAATTCCAGGACTGACTGAGACCGAGCACGTCTATGACTCAACTGGCATCCAAAATCTGGAAGAACTTCCTAAACGCTTGGGAGTTCTGGGCGGCGGTAACATCGGCCTAGAATTCGCTGGACTCTACAACAAATTGGGCAGTCAGGTGACTGTGCTGGATGCTGCTCCTGTCTTTCTCCCTCGAGTTGAGCCTTCTATCGCTGCTCTAGCTAAGCAATACATGGAAGAAGACGGAATCAAACTCTTACAAAATGTACGTACCACACAGGTCAAAAATGATGGTGACGAAGTTGTAGTTGTGACAGAATCTGGAGAATTCCGCTTTGATGCCCTACTCTATGCTACCGGTCGTAAGCCGAATGTTGAACCACTACAGTTGGAAAATACAGATATCGAGCTGACAGAGCGCGGAGCGATTAAGGTCGATAAGCACTTGGAAACATCTGTACCTGGTGTATTTGCAGCGGGCGATGTCAATGGCGGTCTGCAGTTTACTTATATCTCATTGGATGACTTCCGTATCCTTTATAGCTATCTAGCTGGCGATGGCAGCTACACACTGGAAGACCGTAAAAACGTCCCTACCAGCATGTTCATCACACCGCCTTTAGCTCAAATCGGATTGACTGAAAAGGAAGCCAAAGAGCAAGGCCTGCCGATTGCAGTGAAGGAGATTCCTGTTGCAGCAATGCCTCGTGGACATGTCAATGCTGACTTACGCGGTGCCTTCAAGGCCGTTGTCAACACTGAAACCAAGGAAATCGTCGGAGCGACTATCTTCTCAGCTGGAGCTCAGGAAATTATCAATATCCTGACTGTAGCCATGGATAATAAGATTCCTTACACCTACTTGAGCAAGCAAATCTTCACCCACCCAACGTTGGCTGAAAACCTCAATGATTTATTTGCTATCTAATTTTAAGCCCCTAGTGGGGCTTTTAAGATGTCTTTAAAACATTTGCTTACATTTCAACCCCTTTTTGTGGTACAATAATGCTAGTTTATTTTAAAAAGATTGAGGAAGATTATGTCTGAACTGTATGATATTACGATTGTCGGCGGCGGTCCAGTTGGCCTATTCGCAGCTTTTTACGCCCATCTGCGCCAAGCCAAGGTTAAAATCATTGATTCTCTGCCTCAGCTGGGTGGTCAGCCAGCCATTCTCTATCCAGAGAAGAAGATTCTGGATGTACCGGGCTTTACCAATCTAAGTGGCGAAGAACTGACACAGCGTCTGATTGAGCAGCTGGAAACTTTCCAGACTGAGATTTGCCTCAATGAAACAGTGCTGGATATCGCCAAATCTGATGATGGCTTCACCATCACGACTTCTCAAGCTCAGCATCAGACCAAAACCATTATCATCGCCATGGGAGGCGGTGCCTTCAAACCAAGGGCTTTGGAGCTAGATGATGCTGAAAGCTACAGCAACCTTCACTATCACGTTTCAAACATCAGCCAGTACGCAGGCAAAAAGGTTGTTGTTCTGGGCGGCGGTGACTCGGCTGTTGACTGGGCGCTAGCTTTTGAAAAGATTGCAGAAACCAGTCTGGTTCATCGTCGGGACAACTTCCGAGCTTTAGAGCATAGTGTGGAAGAACTCAAGGCTTCTAGTGTTGAGATTAAGACACCATTTATACCGAGCCGATTGGTTGGTGAAAATGGCAAGATAACCCACTTGGAAATCAGCCAAGTCAAAGGAGAGGAAAGTCAGCTTCTGCCTCTGGATCACCTCTTTGTCAACTACGGTTTTAAATCCTCTGTCGGCAATCTCAAAGATTGGGGCTTGGAGCTCAACCGTCACAAAATTTTGGTCAATAGCAAGCAAGAAACTTCCGTGCCAGGTATCTATGCAGCTGGTGACTGCTGCAGCTACGAGGGAAAGATTGACTTGATTGCGACTGGGTTAGGTGAGGCACCTACTGCTGTCAACAATGCCATTAACCATATCTATCCTGAGCAAAAAGTCCAACCCAAACATTCTACAAGCCTATAAAAAAACAGCTGCCGAGCTCAAGCTCAGCAGCTTTTATAATTCATCTGCGATTTTATTGATTTTTCTCAAGCGATGATTGACACCGCTCTTAGTTAGAGGCCGGCTCAGACTATCAGCTAGCTGCTGGATGGAGTAGTCTGGATGTTGGATACGAAGCTGGGCTACCTCCTGCAGGTCTACAGGTAAACTCTCTATGCCAATATTATCGCTGATTTTGGCAATATTATTGATAGTTTTCATACTGGCTGTGACCGTGCGGGCGATGTTCGCTGTCTCCGCATTATTAGCGCGGTTGAGGTCATTGCGCGCTTCCCGCATGAGCTTAAGAGACTCAAACTCAGCCATGGCTTCCATAGCCCCGATGACAATGAGAAAATCCATGATGTCTTCAGCACGCTGCAGATAAGTAACAGCCCCCTTCTTACGCTCAATGGTCTTGGCATCCAGTAGGAAACGACGCATCAAGGCAGCCAAATCCTCAGCATGATCCAGATAAACGGACAGAATTTCCAGCTGGTACTTACCTGAGTCTGGCTCCCGCATGCTGCCATTTGAGAGAAAGGCTCCCCGGAGGTAGGCTCGGCTAGCTTCGTCATCTGACAAAATGGCCTGGTCAATCCCGGCCTCGATACCAAAAAAAGAGTCAGCCAAGTGCAGGTCAGAAAGGATTTCTTCTACTTTCTGATCTAGAAATACTGTATAAACTCGATTCTTGCGCAAGTTGGTCTTCTGATGGTGACGGATTTCTGACTTGACCTGATAAAGGTCCGACAGCAACTCATAGAGATGGCGGGCAATTTTGGCATTTTCTGTTGTGACTGATAAGGTCAAACCACTGCTGGCCAAGCCCAGACTGCCAGACATCTTTATCATGGCTGACAGCTCATTTTTATCTCTGCTTGCCAGACTCAGCAGTTCTTCTTTTACTTTTACTGTAAAGCTCATTTGCGTACCTGTATAATCTGCATCAATTCGTCAACAACCAACTCGCCGTCATGGAACGCTCCGCCATTTTCCAAACGCAGAAAGTTCGAAGAAATAACTCGCGGAACCTGCTCTTGCAACCCCTGAAAATCATGCTCCACCTGTATCAGATATTCGTCAAACTGATTACTGTCCATGTACTCATGAGGGACAGGTTCGATATTAACCAAGACTGTATCTACAAAATTCCTGCCTAAATGACGGTGCAGAACTTGGACGTGGTCGCTGTCTGAAAAATGCTCTGTTTCGCCGCGTTGGGTCATGATATTGCAGACATAGGCCACTTCTGCCTTGGTGTCTAGAAGAGCTTGGCCAATTTCCTCAATAACGAGATTAGGCAAGATAGAGGTAAATAGTGAACCTGGTCCCAGAACCACCATATCGCTTTCTAAGATGCTCTCGACTACCTTTTTACTGGCAGCAGGCTTCTTGTCATCATAGGTATTGGTAACATAGACCCGCTCAATCATCCCGCTCTTGCTGGTCAGATTGCTCTCACCTACAACTTCCGTCCCATCTGCAAACACAGCATGCAGAGTTAGTGGATTGTCGCTAGAAGGGTAAATTTTTCCTGTCGTATGGAAAAACTTGGTCAGAAGCTGCATGGCATTATAGGTTGAGCCCTGCATTTCGGAAATACCGGCAATAATCAGATTGCCCAAGGGATGCCCCGCTAGAACGCCATCTCCTTCCGCAAAGCGATACTGGAAGACCTTCTCATAAAACTTTGGCATGTCAGACATGGCTACCAGAACATTTCGAAGGTCACCTGGCGGAGTTAGCTGCTGGATGTTTTTCCGCAGCTCACCAGAACTGCCTCCATCATCTGCTACTGTGACAATGGCTGTGATCTCTACGTCCTTTTTACGCAGGCTGTCTAAAATAACTGAAATCCCTGTTCCACCGCCGATGACTGTAATTCGTGGCTTTCTCATGAGCGATTCACCGTTTCTTTCCGACGATTTTTGTCGCGGTGACTAGCATTGACCGGCCAATTCTTAGCCAAATCATCAGCTAAGCGCTGAGCAAAGGCTACACTGCGGTGCTGACCACCCGTACAGCCCACTGCAATGGTCAGGATAGACTTGCCTTCCTTCTGATAGCCCGGCAAAATGGGCTCAATCAAGCCTAGCAGGTTCTTGTAAAATTCTTCTGACTCGGCATGGTTCATGACATAATCAAAGACATCCTTGTCCAATCCTGTCTGATTGCGTAGCTCAGGCTTATAGTAGGGATTTGGCAGAAAGCGCACATCAAAAACCAAGTCAGCATCTAAAGGCAGACCGTATTTGAAACCAAAACTCATGACCTCAATGCGGAAACTATGCATATCAGCCTGATTTGAAAATTGCTCAGAGATGGTCTTTCTGAGCTCCCGTGGTGTCAAATCTGTTGTGTCCACAACATTTTGGCTAAGATTTTTCAGAGGAGCTAAAAGTTCGCGCTCCAGTTTAATCCCATCTAAAATCCGTCCATCAGCTGCCAACGGATGGCTGCGACGCGTTTCCTTGTAACGAGCCACCAACTCCTTATCCGCCGCATCTAGGAAAAGAATCTTGAAATCAATGTTCTCATTTTGCTCTAATTCATCCAAAACGTTCTGGATTTGCAAAAAGAAGGAACGGCTGCGCATATCGACAACCAGAGCCAATTTATCATTGTCAGTAGTCCCTTCGACCAGCTGCAAGAACTTCGGCACCAGAGTTGGCGGCATATTGTCGATGGTAAAATAACCTAAGTCTTCAAAGGACTGGATGGCTACGGTTTTCCCCGCCCCGCTCATTCCAGTCACAATGACAAGCTGAATTTTCTTCTCAGACATAATAATCCTTTCATCAGATAGAATCTGTCAAAGAGTGGTTTTCCCCCGCTCTTTTTTAGAGAATCTCGGCAATAACCTCGATCTCAATCTTCACATCCTTAGGCAGGCGAGCCACTTCTACTGCTGAACGAGCTGGAAATGCTTCTGTAAAGGCTGTTTTGTAAACTTCATTAAAGGCCACAAAATCATTGATATCACTCAAGAAGCAAGTAGCCTTGACCACATGGTCAAAGTCTGTTCCAGCGGCTTCCAAAATGGCTGAAACATTTTTCAGCACCTGCTGAGTCTGCTCTTCAATAGTTGTCCCAATGATTTCTCCAGTTTCAGGAGACAGAGGAATCTGCCCGCTCGCAAACAAAAGATTGCCAACAATTTTTCCTTGAACATAAGGTCCAATCGCTGCTGGTGCTTTATCTGTATGAATCGTTTTTGCCATAATTATCACTTCTCCTACTTATTTTTTTCATTATACCATAAAAAGATTGGGGTGACCATGTTAGGCTTACTCCCATTGACTTTTTCCTTATTTTTATTTATGATAGAAAAATAGAGAAATCAAAACCTCGGTTTTGGACTGGTTCGAAAACTTCCCAGAATAAAAAACTAAGTGCCTTTATATTGTATATAAAATGTCTTGCGCATAGTTTTTTTGCTGTCTCCTCGATTAGGCAGGCAGTTAAGAGGTTGGGACCAATTGTCTCAACCTCATTTTTATATAGGCAAAGGAGAACTCATGAAAAGAAAAGTCATTATTGACTGTGACCCTGGTATAGATGATAGTCTAGCCCTAATCTATGCCATTCAACATCCCGATCTAGAAGTTGTAGCACTGACCATCGTCGCTGGAAATGTCCCAGTAGACCTTGGTGTTGAAAATGCCTTTAAAATATTAGAAAGACTGAATCGGTTAGATATCCCAGTCTATGCAGGGGCAGACAAGCCCCTAGTCCGCGATTTCGTTTCAGCTCAAGATACCCACGGTATGGATGGTTTAGGCGAGAGCAGAATCAATCGAACAAGCAATTGTCAGCCCCAGCCTCAGAAAGCTTCTGAATTTCTGGCTACCTATTTCCAGAAGGCTCAGGACACTTCCCTTATCACCTTGGGACCATTGACTAATCTAGCAATGGCTATAAAGCAAAATCCCCAAATAGGAAAACATATCAAGCGCTTTGTCAGCATGGGCGGCAGCTACAAATCTCATGGCAACTGCTCACCTGTAGCAGAGTATAACTACTGGTGTGACCCACACGCCGCTCAATTTGTCTATCAAAAGTTAGGCCGAAAAATCGAGATGGTGGGACTGGATGTCACACGCGCCATCGTCCTCACCCCCAATCTATTAGAGTACATGCGTTTCCTGCAGCCAGAAGTAGCTGAGTTTGTCGGCCGTATCACGCGTTTTTACTGGGACTTTCACTGGGAATACGAGCACATCATTGGCTGTGTAATCAATGATCCGCTGGCTATTGCTCATTTTCTGCATGAGAACCTTTGTATGGGCTTCGACTCCTATGTTGAAGTCGTAACCGAAGGCATTGCTCTTGGACAGACTGTGGTTGATGCTTATGACTTCTATCATAAACCAGCCAATGCCTATATTGCAACTCAAGTCAGTCCCTCACTCTTCTTCCAAGACTTCTTAGCTATCCTACTGAATCAACCTAAGGAAACGATTGCTCAAGACCTATCATCATTTTTATGAGGAAAACTTTATCATGAAAAAATCAACACCCCTTATCCTAAGCTTTTTGTCTATCTGTATCGCTCTTAACTACGTGGGAGCTAATATTGCACTATTTCTAAAATTACCTATCTATCTAGATACCTTTGGAACGATTCTAGCTAGCTTGACCTTAGGGCCTCTTGCTGGGGCCGGCGTTGCCTTTCTCAGCGCCCTCATTGGCTGGATGACAACCGATATCTTTTCTCTCTACTACTCGCCAGTCGCTATCATCATCGCTCTTTCAGCAGCTTGGTTTTTTAAAGAAAAAGGAAGCTTAAAGCTCAGTCTTCTCTGGAAAACTCTATTGGTAGCCCTTCCGGGTACCCTAGTAGCCTCTGCAATAACTGTCCTGCTCTTCGGAGGCATAACATCCAGCGGATCCAGCCTCATCGTCCAAGCCCTGCGGGGAATGGGAGTCAACCCCATCCTTAGTATCGTCCTCGTCCAAATACTAACTGACTATGCAGACAAGCTTATCGTTCTAGGTGTCTGCATAGCTGCTCTCCCTCGAATAAAAGCAGTCAGTCCTAAAATTTTTGCTTAAAACAAAGATTAATTACCTTAACGAATACATCATTGGCGCAAAGAAAAGCAGCTGAGTAGGATTATTTCCTGCTCAGCTGCTTTTTATCTTATTCCTCTTCTGCTTTAGCTAATGCTTCTCTTTCCAGACGCAGCTTGCGTTTGGGGTTGAGTTTATTAAAGAGCTCTTCTAGCTTTTCTGCATTCCAAACGTCGGCTGCAGAGACAAAATTTCCATTTTCATCTCGGAAGGATATTGGTTTATCACCCATTGCAAGCCTCCTTAGTCAACAAATTCAAACTCGAACTTGCCGATGCGAACCAAATCCCCATCCTTGGCTCCGCGAGCACGAAGGGCTTCATCAACTCCCATACCGCGAAGCTGACGGGCAAATTTCATGACTGCTTCGTCTCGATCGAAGTTGGTCATATTAAAGAGTTTCTCAAGCTTGTCACCTGACAGCACCCAAGTCGCATCATCATCACGAGAAATTTCAAAGGCTGGTGCTTCTTCGTCAAAGCCATAGTAAGCTTCTTCCTCCATTTCAGACTCATCATAGAGCAAGAACTCTGGTGTTTTATCCAGTAATTCTGCGGTCGCATCCAAGAGGGGCGCAAGTCCCTGCTTGGTCAAGCTGGAAATCGGGAAGATTTGCGGTAAATCCGCAAACTCATCATAATTGGCTGCTAATTTCTCTTGGAATACCTTAAGATTTTCAGCACTATCAGGCATATCCATCTTATTGGCAACAATAATCTGCGGCCGCTCCATGAGACGAAGATTGTAGGATTCTAACTCTTTATTGATAGCTAGATAGTCCTCATAAGGGTCACGCCCCTCACTAGCTGACATATCGATGACATGCAGGATGACCCGTGTCCGCTCAATATGACGGAGAAACTGGGTTCCCAGTCCAACCCCTTGGCTAGCTCCCTCAATCAAACCTGGCAAATCCGCCACCGCAAAGGACTCTCCTGAGTGAGTGCGAACCATTCCTAGATTGGGAACGATGGTCGTAAAATGATAGGCGCCAATCTTAGGCTTAGCTGCTGTGATAACACTGAGCAAAGTGGATTTTCCGACAGAAGGAAAGCCGACCAGACCAACGTCTGCTAGAACCTTGAGTTCCAACAAAAGCTCCCGTTCTTGACCTGGTTCTCCATTCTCAGAAATCTCTGGAGCAGGATTTTTAGGCGTTGCAAAGCGGATATTTCCGCGACCGCCTCGGCCACCACGCGCTACGATAAATTCTTGACCATTTTCTACCAAGTCTGTCAGCACCTTTCCAGTCTCAGCATCACGAACCGTCGTCCCCTGAGGTACGCGGACAATCAAGTCCTCAGCTCCACGGCCATGCATGCCCTTGGTCATGCCCTTTTCACCAGACTGAGCCTTGAAGTGGCGATTATAGCGAAAATCCATCAGGGTGCGCAGGCCCTCGTCTACGACAAAAACAACATTGCCGCCACGACCGCCATCACCGCCCCAAGGACCTCCATTAGGAACATATTTTTCACGGCGAAAGGCCACCATGCCATCGCCACCATTGCCAGCCTTAACTTGAATCTTGGCCGTATCTAAAAACATACTCATTTTTTCTATTCTCTTTTTCTAGTCTAAAAAAACGCCCTGAAGCGTTTGGATTAAAAGATTGCACTGAGAGCGGAAGCAAAAATCGCTCCAACTGTCACGATAAGCATGATAATCACGACCAGCATCGTCAATTTTTCAAATCCTGTTTTTTTGCGTTGTCCGTTATCTCCAAAAGCCACGATAACACCTCTATCCTTTAAAAATTACTAGGTCTATTCTAACATGATTGCTCCGTTTTTTCAAATGGAAAACCATGCAAAAAGGTTTTAAGAGAAAACTCTTAAAACCTTTGAATCTTATCTAGTCTTTTTTTGAAGAAAGACATAGCTTCCAAAGCCAACTAAGATTGCCAAACCTGCAACTGACAGCCAAAGTGTAGTTTCTTGACCAGTCTTAGGCAGAACTTTTTTGTTGCCTCCTGCAGCACCCGGATCATTGGTACCATTGTTTGAATTGTTATTTCCATTCCCTGGATTGTCTGTTCCACCCTTTGGATTGTCGGAACTGTTACCAGGGGTATTGTTACCATTGCCTGGAGTGTTATTTGGATTATTGTTTGGATTATTATTTGGGTTGTTGTTTGGATTGTTGTTATTGCCAGGAGTTGGCGGCTGAACTGACTTACCTGGATCATTACCTCTATAAGTATTTGTAAAGACTGGATCCAAGTCATACTTGACAGAGCCCAAAAGCTCACCATTAACATCTGTTACAGTAACTGTCAGCTGTGCTTCCTTGTCATCATAGACGTAATTAGGATCATTTCCTGGGATTTCCTTAATGCTGTAGCGGTAAGTACCAGCTGCATTATAGTTCAAGGCTTTGAAATTGATAGAACCATCAGCTTCATTGGTAGCTGTTTGAAGTAAAACACCGTTTTCGTCAAAGAGACCAAAAGTAAATTGACCCTTCTCTAACACTTTATTAACAAGTTTTTTCTGTGCCTGAATCTTCACATCTTTTGCTAGCACAGCGCTTCCTTTACCAGAGCCCTCTTCCAAGCGGACTGACTTAGTAATAGTGCGTTCTGGGAAGCCTTTTGCTGTCCAAGATAACTTGTTATTAACCACATCGCCCACTTTTGTACCTTCTGGTACGCGAGTAGAGTACTCGATGTACATTGGCCAGTTATAGTTATCACCAAAGTTGATGGTAAAACCGTTAGCATCGCCATTAGCGTTTTGGGTTAGGACTGCTTTGTTAGTAAAGTTATCAACTACAGGCAGAGTCAGGATATGAGCTTCATTGCGGATACCACCTTCTACAGGAGCATAGCGGACAGCCCGCAGCGTACCAGGAACCAGTGTCAGACCATCACCAAAGGTGTCTGAAATTACCATGTTACGAAGCATGTCCTGTCTTGCATTCAGGATAATACGCCATTTAACAATACTCGGATCAGTGCTGTCCTGGTAGCCATATTTCATTTCATACTCACCAGCAGTTCCTTCTTCTTTCTGGTATTGGAAAGAAAAGTTTGTCTGGCCAAATTTGAAGGAAACAGGACCTGTTTCTTTGACTTTTTCGTTATTGATGCGAACGTTAAAGCCCAAAGATAGCTCTTTCTTTTGGGTATAGTTTGTAAAGTAGTTACTGAAAGTCACTGTAACTGACTGAGTCGCCGGGTCAGTTTGAGCTGTACCGACTAACTCTCCCGTATGATTAACAACATCATAGACATCGAAGTTTAAGGCAGTAATCAGACTTAACTCTTCCGGAAGTTTAAAAGTCAGGGTATCTCCTTCAGCGATCGTTTGAGCCGCAGGAAATGTGAAGTTGGTTGTTACAGACAAGGTTTCATTAGTCTTAACAGTTGAGTCACTTGTTAATGACTCACCATCCTTAGTAATGCTGGTTTGCTGGCTGTATTCAGTTACTTCAGAAGCCTGAGTTCGAGCAGCAAAACCTAAACCTGTAACAATAGCTGTTAATAAGATAAGAATTTTAAAAATAATTGTATTTTTATTTTTCATCTTTTTCTCCTTTCGTAGCTTATTATACCAAGAGTATTGCAATTTATCAACATTTTTATTCGTAGTGTTTAAAAATTCATAACAATGTAAAAAAACCAAGACGTTGTGTCTCAGTTTCTTTACGTTTTATTACTCAATTCCAATTTCATCTCGAACAACATTAGCAATGGTATCTACATAATAATTTACTTCTTCGTCAGTTGGTGCTTCAGCCATGACCCTCAGCAGAGGCTCTGTTCCGCTCGGACGAACCAAAATCCGGCCATTGCCGGCCATTTCAGCTTCCATTTTCTCAATGACCGTCTTAATAGGTGGAACTTCCATCGCCTTATCCTTCATGCTGTTTTCCACACGGATATTGACTAGTTTCTGCGGATAGATGGTTACTTCAGCGGCCAATTCGGATAGTTTCTTACCTGTTTCCTGCATGACCTTGGTCAATTGCACAGCTGAAAGCTGACCGTCACCTGTCGTATTGTAGTCCATGATGATCACATGTCCTGACTGCTCGCCACCAAGATTATAACCATTCTTGCGCATTTCCTCTACTACATAGCGGTCACCAACTGCTGTCACAGCCTTTTGAATACCTTCGCGATCCAAAGCCTTATGGAAGCCTAGGTTGGACATGACAGTCGTAACAATGGTATTCTGCGCCAGCTCGCCTTTCTCAGACAGGTACTTACCGATGATGTACATAATCTTGTCACCGTCTACCAGCTCACCATTTTCATCCACGGCAATGAGGCGGTCGCTATCTCCATCAAAGGCCAGACCAATAGCTGCACCAGACTCACGAACAACTTCCTGCAAAGCTTCTGGATGTGTAGACCCGACATTCAGATTGATATTGAGGCCGTCTGGATTTTCTCCGATAATCGTCAACTGTGCTCCAAGGTCTGCAAAAATCTGACGGGCGCTGGTTGAAGCCGCACCGTTGGCCGTATCTAAAGCTACATGCATTCCTTCTAGTTCTAAGCCAGTTGAAACCAAGTATTGTTGGTACTTGCGCAGTCCTTCTGGATAGTCCACCAAGTCACCCAATCCTTCTGCGCTTGGACGTGGCAAAGTATCTTCTGCTGCATCCAGCAAAGCTTCGATTTCCAACTCACGCTCATCATCCAGCTTATAGCCGTCACCACCAAAGAATTTGATACCATTATCCAAAGCTGGATTGTGGCTGGCAGAAATCATGACTCCGGCGCTGGCCTTCTCTGACTTGACCAAATAAGCTACACCAGGCGTTGCAATGACACCCAGCTTATAGACATGAATCCCAACGGACAAAAGTCCTGCAACCAAGGCGCTTTCCAGCATTTCTCCTGAAATTCGAGTATCCCGGCCAACAAAGACCCGAGGAACTTCACTTTCGTGCTGGCTCAGAACATAACCACCAAAGCGACCGAGTTTAAAGGCCAATTCCGGCGTTAATTCCACATTTGCTTCTCCGCGAACACCATCGGTTCCAAAGTATTTACCCATTATAAATAGTTTCCTTTCATAAGACCTGAATGTAAAGATTTAGGCTGCAAATCAGGCAGGCTAAATTCATCCAAGTTTATTTTCAAAATTTTATTTAGTTTTTATTTGATGAGCTCGTATTTGAGCTACTGTTAGAGGAGGACGAGCCTGAGCTGTCTGCTGTTTTAGTGTTGACACGCATAGTCGTTTCAAATGGTGTCACCACGCTTGGCATGACATTTCCCTGACCATCAACCGCCTGCAACGGCGCTGTCCCGCTATAGTTGCCGGTGATAATGACATTGGTCGGGAGAATAGCTACGACATATTCAATCTTAGACAGGGTCTCCTCGTCACTGGTTACTGTAGCTTCCTTATTTTCCAAGGTCACACCACTGATAGACACATTTTCAGCCACCTGGCTGTCAGTGATGAGGTAGCGGACTTCAACCTTCTTGCTGGCCTTTTTACCAATCTTAACAGAAATCTTCTGCGGAGTGACTGTAGCAGTCAGACCGCTTGGCAGGTTTTCAACCTTTAGCGGAATCTCTACTGTTCCTTCTGTAGCCTTGGAAAGATCAGCAACGACTCTAAATTTCCGAGTGCTTTCCTGCATTTCACTGGCTAGATTGACACGGTTGGAGCCTGTCAAGGCAACGGAAACTTCAGAAGTAAAGCCGCTGATAAAGTAATTCTCGCTGTCATATTTGATATCAATCGGCACATTGGAAACCGTATTGGTATATGTTTCAGATGTGACCTGTCGAACTCCAGTATTGTTTTGATAACTGCTTGAGGTTGCATAGACAAAAAGTACTAGGGCAAAGAAAAACGAAGAGATGATATAAAGAATTTTTTTACGTTTTTTCATTTCTTCCATCCTCCCATGAAGCGTTTTTTCAAATCCGCTGGCTTGTCCTGCTCTGATAAGAAGACCTTTCTCAGCTCTATCTCAAACTCATCCAAAGTCAAATCATGCTTGAAAATCCCATTGTGCGTAGTGGAAATCCCGCCGGTTTCTTCTGAAACGACAAAAGTAAACGCATCGGATACTTCAGACAGGCCAATAGCTGCGCGGTGCCGGGTTCCAAACTCTTTAGAGATGCCGCTGCTTTCTGTCAGAGGCAGGTAGGCACAGGAAGCCGCAATCTTATTGTTTTTTATGATGACAGCTCCATCGTGCAATGGCGTATTTGGGATAAAAATGTTGATTAGCAGCTCTCCGGATACATCTGCATCCAAGGGGATTCCTGTTGCAATGTACTCCTGCAAGGTGCGGGTTCCCTGAATGGCCACCAAAGCCCCGATTTTCCGCGGACTCATATAGGCAACAGACTTGACAAAGGCTTGAACCATTTTTTCTTCGTTACTGATGGGCGTTGTAGAAAAAATATCTGTTGCTCGACCCAGCTTTTCCAATCCTGCCCGAATCTCAGGCGAGAAAATCACCACAGCCGCAATAACCCCGTAAGTGATGACCTGATTAATCAACCAAGAAATGGTGGTCAAGCCGATGATATTGGCAAAAAACTGTGCCAAGATAAAGAAGAGCACCCCGCGGACCAGAATCATAATCTTGGTACCGGCAATGGCCTTGATTAGATAATATAAAATCCATGCGACGATAGCGACGTCAATAATATTAATTACAATCCTCCAAGGGTCCGAAAACAAACTGGCCCAATATTGGAGATTGGTTAGTTGTTGAAAATTCATACTTAGACTTCCTACTCCTCTACAAGCAAAGTCAAACAGCTGTAGCAACAAATCGAACTTATTAAATCTAGTCACAGCCTGATTTTATCTTGTAATTAGAGTTTACTCAATTAACTTCTCTCTTTTTATTTTACAGTGGGTCTTAATGCTTAAAGACTTACCAACCCATTATATCACGTTTGTCAATATTTTTCTGTAACCTTCTTTACTTTTTTATGATAAAATATTTCTTATGAAGATAAATACAGCCTTGGGCCTCTTGGCAGGCAAGTCCTCCCACTTTGTTCTCAGCAAAATGGGACGCGGCTCGACTCTGCCGGGGAAAGTTGCCCTGACATTTGATAAGAATATTTTACAAAATCTAGCAAAGAACTATGAGGTCGTGGTTATTACCGGAACCAATGGGAAAACTCTGACTACAGCTCTGACAGTAGGCATTCTCAAGGAAGCCTTCGGAGAAGTGGTGACCAATCCCAGCGGTGCCAACATGATTACGGGGATTACGACAACCTTCCTGACTGCTAAAAAAGGCAAATCTGGTAAGAAAATCGCTGTGCTGGAAATCGATGAAGCCAGCCTATCTCGGATTTGTGATTATATCAAGCCTAGCCTCTTCGTCTTTACCAATATTTTCCGCGACCAGATGGACCGCTATGGTGAGATTTACACGACCTACCAGATGATTCTGGATGCTGCAGCTAAAGTGCCAGAAGCAACTGTACTGATGAATGGGGACAGTCCTCTCTTTAACTCGGTCAGCCTGAAGAATCCTGTCCGCTACTATGGATTTGATACCGAGAAAGGACAGGCTCAGCTTGCTCATTACAATACAGAAGGCATCCTCTGTCCCAAGTGCGAGCATATCCTCAAGTATGAGCTCAACACTTATGCCAATCTGGGAGCTTATACCTGTGAGGACTGTGGCTTCAAGCGTCCTAAGCTTGACTACAGCCTGACCGCTCTCAAAACGCTTGAGCATAACCGCTCGGCCTTTACCATTGATGGTCAAGACTATCAAATCAATATCGGAGGCCTTTATAATATCTACAATGCCTTGGCCGCTGTATCAGTAGCTCAATTCTTTGGTGTCGAGCCGGCTACTATCAAGGCTGGCTTTGACAAGAGCCGAGCTGTCTTTGGCCGTCAGGAAACTTTTAAAATCGGCGATAAGGAATGTACCTTGGTCTTGATTAAAAATCCAGTCGGTGCGACCCAAGCTTTAGATATGATTGGACTTGCGCCCTTTGACTTTAGTTTGTCCGTCCTCCTTAATGCCAACTATGCGGACGGCATTGATACCAGCTGGATTTGGGATGCTGACTTTGAGAAAATTCTAGACATGGAGATTCCTCATGTCATTGCAGGCGGTGTCCGCCACTCTGAGATTGCTCGTCGACTGCGGGTTACGGGCTATCCAGCAGATCAGATTACCGAAGTCAAGGATTTGGAAGCAGTGTTTAAGACCATTGAACAGCAAGAAACCAAGCATGCCTATATCTTAGCAACTTATACTGCCATGCTGGAATTCCGCGAGTTGCTGGCAGAACGACAAGTGGTCAGAAAGGAGATGAACTAATGGTATACAGATCCCTCACTTCTCCTGAAAACCAGGACTATTGCTATGATATAAAGATTGCTCATCTCTATGGCAATCTCATGAATACCTACGGCGACAACGGCAATGTCCTCATGCTCAAGTATGTGGCTGAAAAGCTAGGCGCTAGGGTTAAAGTCGATATCGTCTCTCTAGAAGATGACTTTGACAAGGACAGCTACGACATCGTCTTCTTTGGCGGAGGTCAAGACTATGAGCAAACGATTGTGGCTCGTGACTTGCCGTCTAAAAAAGAAGCTTTGGAAAGTTTTATCAATGAAAATGGCGTTGTGCTAGCTATCTGCGGTGGTTTCCAACTCTTAGGCCAATACTATATAGAAGCTTCTGGCCGACGAATCGAAGGTCTGGGCATCATGGGTCACTATACCCTCAACCAGACCAATAATCGCTATATCGGTGACATCAAGATTCATAACGAAGAATTCGATGAAACCTACTACGGCTTTGAAAATCACCAAGGACGGACTTTCCTCGCTGACGATGAAAAACCTCTGGGCAAAGTCGTCTATGGAAATGGCAACAACCAAGAGGATGGTTGCGAAGGCGTTCATTATAAAAATGTCTTTGGCTCCTACTTCCATGGCCCTATCTTGTCTCGCAATGCGAATTTGGCCTACCGTCTGGTGACCACAGCTCTGAAGAATAAGTATGGATCAGATATTAAACTGGCTGCTTATGAAGATATCCTTGCCCAAGAAATCCCAGAAGAATACGGAGATATCAAAAGCAAGGCTGAGTTTGAATAGACAAACAGGAGAATCACTATGAAAGAAAAATTGCATTATATTCTGCTTTTAATTACCGTTTTATTGGTTGCCGGTATTTCCTTGGCCAATATGCAGAGCGTCAATGTTAGCTTTATCTTGTTCAGCTTCAAACTTCCCTTAATCATATTGATTTTGGTCTCAGTGCTCCTCGGCTCTGTCACGACCTTTCTCATCAGCATGTTAAAAAATTTCTCGCTGAAAAAAGAACTTAAAAAAACCAAAGAAGCACTTAAAAATTCCCATACAGAAAACTAGGTTGGAAATCACTCCAGCCTAGTTTGTTTGTATTCTCTTTTGATAAAGGTAGGAAATCAAAGCCAATCCCATCACTCCGAAACCAATCAGGAGAAAGGAAAGGGTGCGGACACTCGGCAGAAGAGTCATCAGAAAAGTCGCAGGAGGCATGAAAAGAATTGCCAGCGTGTAGATCGTTGAGAAAACTCGTCCTAGGTACTGCTTGTCCACCCTGGTCTGAACCTGGCTGAAGAAATGAATATTGAACACAGTCATAAAGAGCTCACAGATAAGATTACCAGAATAGGAGAAATATGGATGAACCGGTAGCAAGGCAGAGATGCCCATGACCAGGACTCCAACACCAGTCAATAGCAGAGCTACAAGAAGATTTTCCATACTGGCCTTAACCTTGCTGGCTAGAATAGCTCCAACGATTGAGCCTACAGCTCCCAAACTCAAAATAGTTGCATAAGAGCCGGTCTTGCCGTAGAGCTGATTGGTAAAAGGCAGTAGGTAATTAAAGGCCGCAAAGAAAAAGTTGACGGCGGAAGCTACCAAGAGCAGAAAGAAGATTTCTTTTTGCTGACGGATATAAACTAGCCCTTCCTTGATATCTCTCAGGATATTGCCAAGATTGATGGGAGACTTCTGCTTGCTTGGCTCATGATTAGGCAGAAAGTAAACCAAGGCAAAAGCTAGAAAGAAACTAAGGGCATCCAGCTGAAGAGTCATGCGCAGATTTGCATACTGCATCACGATAAAAGATAAAACTGGGGCTGAGACACTGATAACCTGCAAGGCCAATTCCAGATGAGAATTGTAGGTTACAATGTCTTCCTTGTCTACAATTTCGGTAATATAAGACTTATTAGCTGGCCTAGAAAAAGCAAAGGCTATAGCCTGGACCACATTAGCAAAAATCAGCGCCCCAATCATGAGCTGGTCATTAGAAATAAAAGAAATCAGCAGACAAAGTCCAGCACAAATCAAGTCCGTTACCATCAGCACCTTACGTCTGGAAAAGCGGTCCGTAATAGCTCCCCCAAAAGGATTGAATAAGATGGAAGTGACTAGCTCTGATATCTGATAAATGCCCAAGACCGTCTGTCCCAGAGCTCCCAAAGAAGCAAGCCAGATGCTGTTTCCATAGTCATAGAGCATATTTCCAATTTTATTAATAGCAGCCCGTGTAATCAGCTGTGCTGCATTTCGATTCATAAAAATACCTCCTTCCATTTCTGAAACTATTGTATCAGGAATGGAGGGAGGTTCTTTATTTTTCCCATATTTGGGAAATTATGCTTTTACAAACTTATCGAAATGCTCTTGATAATAGGCGACTTGCTCAGGTAGTTCCAGCACTTCAAATATGTGCATGGCTTCCTGCATTTGCTTGATTCCCTGCTTCTTCTGTCCCTTCTGATAAGCCGCAAAACCCTTGAGATAGAGGAACACATTGCGTTCATAGAGTTTGATGTCCTTGCCAATGATTTTCTCTACGTAAGCCTCAAAACAGCTAGCCTTGTCAAAAGAACGACCTTCCAAACAATGCTGATAACAATTGAGAGCTAGAATCAAGACTAATTTCTTATGGCGACCAATTTCTTTGTAGTAGTCCTCCCGCTCCATGACTTCCTTGCCCAGACGGTAGACGTAGTCCACATCATAGAAACTATAGAGATTGCCAAAGAGGATAAGCTCGTACATGGTCCAATCTTCCACTTGAAAGAGATAATCGGCCACCTTATCCAAATCTTCCTGCTGCATACAAAACTGACTGTCACGCTGGCAAATCAAGCCCTGCATCAAAATCCAATTCAGTTCATAGTAAAGAGGCGCCTTGCTGGCCTTGGCCTTTTCCAACTGCTCCGCTTGCAAGTCTTGAAATCCCTTGATGTCATTTGAGTAGTAAAGAGGGATAATCTGCCCCATCATAGCCACGTGCTCATGCTGCTGGAAATTCCGTGCCTTGTCTATAAAATTTTCAAGGGTCACATGAATATTATCTAAGAGATCTAAAAATTTCGAGAGGGTCATGTCCGACTCACCCAGCTCAAAACGAGACAGCTGAGAAGTCGAGCAAACCTGACCCGCCGCTTCCTTCAATGAATAATGTCCATTTAAACGAAAATCACGAAAAACTTTGCCTAAATCTTCCATTTGTTTACCACTTAAATTCTTTCAGTTGCTTTTCCAAATCCTGTAAATAGGCTTCATCCAAGCCATTCCGGTCTTTTGCTGGGGCTTCTAGACTGGCCAGATAAAGCAAGAACTGGTCCGCCAGTATCTCATATTGATGGAAAGGCAGGCGCTTCATCTTGGCCTGAACGAAATCAGCAGCCTCTGCAAAATGCTCGCTTTCCAGCAGCTCTTGCAAATAATCAGCTCCATCAAGCTGCCGGCCTTGCTCATCTTCAAACTGCCCCAGATCTAAATGCTGGATTGTTAGGCGCAGAGCCGAACCAAGCATATTGGCCGCTCCCTTGATCTGCCGCATAAACCAATCGTTTTCTGTCGTCATCAGTAGCTCCTTTCAAAGCGGGCGGACTGACTGCCCCTAAAAATACTACACCTTCTCCGCCAGTTCTTCCCATTCTAACATAGCTTCTTCTTGGGCAGCAGTCAGCTGGTCGATTTGCTGCTGGCTCTCCATGAGTTCGCCGGCGTCATTAGTGGCCTGCATGGCTTCCTGAAGCTGACTGATCTGACTGTCCAAGTCCTCGATTTGCGCTTCCAATTGCTCTAGGCGGCGGGCCAGCCGGCGCTGTTCTTTCTGGTTTTCCTTTTGAAGCTGATAGTCATTGGCAGGGGCAGGCTTATCTAAATCAACCTGCTCCGTCTCCTCACGCAAGGCTTCCTGCTCTGCCTTTTTCTCCAGATAGTAGTCATAATCACCCAGATAAAGGGTGGAGCCTGTTTCAGAGAGCTCAATAATCTGGGTTGCCACGCGATTGATAAAGTAACGGTCATGGCTGACAAAGAGCAGGGTGCCGTCAAAGTCAATCAGGGCATTTTCCAGCACTTCCTTGCTGTCAATGTCCAGGTGGTTGGTCGGCTCGTCTAGGATGAGAAAGTTGTTGTTTTCCATAGACAGCTTGGCTAGAAGCAGTCGCGCCCGCTCTCCACCCGATAGCATGCCGACAGACTTCTTGACATCGTCTCCCGAGAAGAGGAAAGCGCCTAAGCGATTGCGAATTTCGACCTCTGGCGTCAGCTTGAAGTCATTCCATAGCTCATCGAGAACCGTATTGCTGGGAGTCAGTTTGCTCTGGGTCTGGTCATAGTAGCCCACTTCCACATTAGCCCCCAGCTGCTCCTTGCCTCTGATGAAGGGCACTTGTCCGATTAGTGATTTAATCAAGGTCGTCTTTCCAATCCCATTTGGCCCGACAATGGCTACCGCATTAAACTTGCGAATGTCAAGGTTAATCGGCTCCGACAGAACTTCCTCGTCGTAGCCAATAGCTGCATCTTCCAAGGTCAGAACAACATTGCCCGAAACCTTATCGGATTTGAAGGTCATATTAGCCGAGTGACTGCTGGTCTCCGGCCTGTCCAAACGCTCCATCTTTTCCAGCTGCTTACGACGGGACTGAGCCCGCTTGGTAGTGGAAGCCCGAACTAGATTACGATTGACAAAGTCCTCCAGCGCAGCGATTTCTTTCTGCTGCTTTTCATAGTTCTTGGCTTCAGTAGCCAGCTTCTGCTCCTTTTGGACCACAAAGCTAGAATAATTACCCACATAGCGATCCAAGGAATGCTTGGTCAAATCCAGCGTGATAGTTGCAACCTTGTCTAAGAAATAGCGGTCGTGGCTGACGATGATCAGGGCACCGCTGTAGTTAATCAAGTAAGTCTCCAGCCAGGCAATGGTCTCGATATCCAAGTGATTGGTCGGCTCGTCCAAGACCAGCAGCTCTGGCTTTTCCAAGAGCATCTTAGCCAGAGCCAGACGGGTATTCTGCCCGCCCGACAACTCAGAAATCTTCATCTGCCACATGGACTGGTCAAACTTGAAGCCATTCAAAATCGCTCGAATATCGGCCTCGTAGGTAAAACCGCCTTTCTGGCGAAAGTCCTCTGACAGCTGATCATACTGGGTCATGAGAGCAGTCAGGTCTTCCCCTGACAATTCTCCCATTTGCAGCTCCATCTGCCGTAAGCGCTTCTCTTGCTGACGCAGACTATCAAAGACCAGCAGCATCTCGTCGTAGATAGTATTCTCCGACTCAAAGCGGCTGTCCTGAGCCAGATAGGACAGGGACAAGTCTCGTTTTTTATTGATCTGACCAGACGCAGGCTCTTCCTCGCCCACCAAAATCTTGAGCAGGGTTGACTTCCCAGCTCCATTTTTACCGACGAGGGCAATCCGATCACCCTCATCCACCTGCAGGTTAATATTGTCAAAAAGAAGCTCCCCTGCAAAAGAGCGCTCAATCTTGCTTGCTTGTAAAATAATCATAAGACCATTATAGCAGATTTCCAGAAGCACAGCTATCAGAATTCAAGAGAAAGCGAACTCAGCTCCCCAAAAGAAAAAAGACAGCCATAGCTGACTGCCTTACATAAAACTATTGAGAATAGATTGATTCTGCAAAATCAGATAAATTCCCAGTAAAATCAGAACCGCAAAGACAATAAATTTAATCATTCCCTTGATCAGACGAATAGCCAAAAGGATAATCATGGATCCAACTAACCACATAAAGGCGGAATTGTGAAAAAATTCCTGAACCGCCTCAATATTCTGACCGAAGAAGACCTGAATGGGCGCCGGAACATGATTTTCCCAAGCCGCTGTCACTCCTAGCTGGTTGGCAATCTCATTGCCGCTTTTCCATAGCCAGACAAAGATTCCTGAGTTAAAAACAAAGAGAAAAACTTGCTCTGGAAAGTGTCGAATCAAGTAAAAAATAGATTTTAACATAGGCTTACGATTGATACAAGTCTTTTACAGCCTGGATATCTGTCGGCTGGATACTGTAAAATGAGCCTGCTGACTGCATCACTGATTCCTCCTCATTATGGTCTAATCCGATAGCATGGCCCAATTCGTGCGCCGCTGTATTGACAATCCGCTCATGAGAATAAGCATAGCGACTGTCTAGCAGGTAGTAACTATTAAGGCGAACTGTGACATGGGTAAACCGCTTGGTTAGGAGATTAGTCTGCGACTCAGCTTCACCAGCTGCACTGACATTGCCATCGTTCATCTCCGTCGCAACAATGTCCGCCTTGTCTTTGTCATTGATGATTTGAAAGGTGAAGGCACCTGTTTGATTCCAAGAATCAATAGCCTCCTTATAGGCTGAACGGAAGGTTTCATTATTTGTATCGATATAAATTGTAGCGCTTGGCTGATCCCAACGAGCCCCTGTTGTTGCATTCTCATCTGTCAGCGGATCCGTCTGCGTCTCCTCACTGCTGTGAAGCCCCGTAGAAATGCCTTGGTGATTTAAAAATTGATCCACTCTGCCAACAGCTGTCTGAACAGCCTGCGTCAGTCCCTCTGTACCCGGTTTTGTCGAAGTGGTAAAATAGAAAATTCCGACAATAACCATAAAGCTCAGGACAAAGGACCAGGCAAGTCCCCAAACTACACGCCCAATCAGACGCATGAGAAACCGGATGCTTTTAAAAATAAGTCTCATCGCAACCTCCTTTACTAGATTGTAAGAGAACGTTGATTTTACCACCGCTTTCTTAAAGAAGACTGAAAAATTCGCCTTCTTTCATCTATTAGTATAAAAGAAAATGACTACAAATCTGCAACCATTTCTTTTCATACTATTGAATACTCTTTGCAAATCCATTTTTGAGTATCAAATTAAGAACCTCTATCCAGACTGACCTTGCCACTATTGTAGTCCAGGCGAATCCCTTTTTGCACATTTGGGATAAAGACATTAAATTCCAAACTGCCATCGCTGGACTTGGCCTCTAAATGTGACCCAACCGGTACTAAATCCGTCTCCGTGGCGTAAATCAAGGTTACCCGGTAGCGCACCCGCTTGTTCTTATCAAGGGCCTTACGGATCTTTGTCTCGTAGTAATTCTGCCCTGTCGAGTCTGCTTCATTGGCTTGGTTGGACCAGGCCGTCTGCACAGCGATATTAGCAGGATTGCTGGTGGAGGCATCAAAGCCCTTCAAACCACCTATCAGCGAATAGGCCAAGAGATGTCCTCGGTCCACAGCGTGGTTGTACTCACCAGGGAGGTTCTTGAGTTGATGCCAGCCTGCCGGTACCCATGAAGTGTTGGCATTTCCAGTTTCTTCCCGTTTTTTGTACTGGCGGGTAGACTTGGATAAAAAGGCATTCGCCACTGTCGGAAGAGTTTGCCCTTGAACAAGCTTGGTCTTATTGTCAGCGTAGGGTTTACTAGAAATCCCCGCATCCAAGTCCGTCTTATTCCCATTCACGATAAAGGCACCAGCTCCGTTCCATTCAATGCTGCCTTTGAGCTGAGCTCGGACAGCATCCGTCAGAACGCTCTCAGCCAGTTCCCGACTAGGAGTGCCCTGATCTTGGACTTGCCCAACCCTGATTTCTGAATTTGGACTCTGAAGTGGCTGCTGACCATCCTGTCCCCAGAAATAGCCAGCCAGAGCTAAAATCAAGGCCAGAGTCAGCCCAGCCCAGCCTTGCAGGCTCTTAGAATTCCTTTTCTGACTAGTCTTTCTTTTCATCTTCTTTCTTTCAACTTAGCAAACTGGATTCATTTCAGCCAATCTTTTCAACTAGGAGCTAGTTTCCAGTAAACTTCCCGATTAATTCTTGCCAGGTTTCTGGTGACCAGATAGAGCCCTTACCGTTTCCGATAACATTATAGCCAATCATCAAAGCCACGAAAAAGAGAATCACAGCTACCAAGAGAACCAGTAAAACAAGGCCAATCTGCCGGCCTAAATATTTAAGATTTTCACTCATCGTCTTCTTCCTTTACACGCTTCACTTTGGCTCCCAAGGCTGCCAATTTCTCATGGAATTTATAGTAGCCTCGGTCTAAGTGTACTAGCTTGCTGACCTTAGTCTCGCCTTCGGCAATCAAGCCCATCAGAATCAAAGTCGCACTAGCCCGAAGGTCAGTTGACATGACTTCAGCTCCCTGAAGACTGCCACCGCCCCAGATACGAGCTGTATCACGCATGATATCAGAGTGCAGCCTCATCCGACGCATTTCCTCCAGATGCTGGAAGCGGTTCTCAAAGACAGTCTCAATCATCGTAGACTCGCCCTTGGCCATGGCCATGAGCGCCGTAAACTGAGCCTGCATGTCCGTTGGGAAGCCTGGATAAGGAAGGGTCTTGACCGCAACCGGTCTAAGTTTCGAAACATCGGAACGAATCCGAATCCCTTCATCTTCCTCTGTCACTTCCACTCCCATTTCCTGCATTTTGGAAAGCAGGGGACGGTTGTGCTCCCAAATGGCATCCTCAATCAGCAAGTCACCGCTGGTCATAGCTGCAGCAACCATAAAAGTTCCTGCTTCGATACGGTCTTGAACCACATTATGCTTGGCCCCGCGCAGCTGATCCACTCCGACAATCGTCAGAGTCTCTGTACCCGCTCCTCTGACCTTGGCTCCCATTTCATTCAAAAATAGGGCTAGATCAACGATTTCAGGCTCCCGAGCAGCATTTTCAATCACTGTTGTGCCTTGGGCCAGCGTTGCAGCCATCATGATATTCTGAGTTGCTCCCACACTAGGAAAGTCCATGTAAATGTGAGCACCCTTGAGCCGATCTGCCTTCGCTTCGATATAACCCGCTGTCTGGGTAATCTGAGCGCCCATTGCTTCTAAGCCCTTCAGGTGCAAGTCAATAGGCCGGCTACCAATCGTACAGCCGCCTGGCATGGAAACCTTAGCATGACCATTACGAGCTAGAACTGGCCCCAAAACAACGATAGACGCCCGCATTTTGCTGACGTATTTGTAAGGCGCCTCCTCAGACAAGGGCTGGGTGGCATCCACAACAACTGTATTTTCTTCCTGATTAAAATCCACCTGAGTGTTTAAACCGCGGACCACATTGTTCATGGTAAAGACATCAGACAAGACCGGAACATTTTTCAGCACAGACTGGCCCTCACTAGCCAAGACTGTCGCTGCCAAGAGAGGCAGCACCGCATTTTTTGCTCCTTCAATCTTGACCTTTCCGACCAAGCGATTATCTCCACCTTGAATAATAATTTTTTCCATACCGATTCCTTACTCTAAATTTTTAAAATCATCCATACTATCATACCATAAAATCAAAAATATGACCTTATAAAGTACCATTAAAAATCGCCCGGCTCATATCGTAAATACCAATGAAGAAAAGGCTGACTAAATAGCCCAAGGCAATACTGAACAAGAGAATCAAAAAGCGAATCTTCATCGCATTATCGGCATTAACCTTGAAAAACCTCTCCCACTCAACAACCGTTGACAGCAGATGAAAGGCAAAGAAAATAAAGAGCAAATGACTGCATAATTTAAAAACAACTTCTACCATAACTTTTATTATACCACAAGACTCCAGTCAAGGACGAACTAAACAGTCCTTCCCTTTTTCTTTGGAAAAGAAAACTGAGACAAATCTGCCTCAGTTTTGCGTATTCAGTTTGTATTCATGAAAGCATCTTACCAAATGATTAATGACTTCCATCAATCTAGGCAAAATAGCTTCTTATAATCTTGTTCCGACATTGATTCGGTTGATTGCCCGCTGCAGGGCGATCTTAGCCCGGCGTTCTTGGTCAATCAAATGCTTATCATGTGCTTCTTCGATTTCTTGCTCAGCTCGGAGCTTAGCTCGCTCAGCCCGACTAATGTCGATATCTCGCTCACGCTCAGCTGAGTCTGCCACAATGGTAATGACATTATCTGCAATTTCAATGATTCCGCCATTAACCGCAATCCAGTCGATATGCTTGTCATCATCAACCCGGCGCACCTTAACCTGATCCACTTCTAAAACAGCGATGGTATTGATGTGGCGGGGCAAAATCCCCAGCTCACCATCAATGGTCTTTACGGAAACAAATGCAGCATGGTGATCATAAATAAGACCATCCGGTGTCACGATTTGTACTGTCATTTGAGCCATTATTCACCTCTTAGAATCCCATTTTCTCAGCCTTGGCCAATACATCCTCGATAGAGCCCACACCACGGAAGGCGTCTTCTGGCAGCTTATCGTGCTTACCTTCAAGGATTTCTTTGAAACCACGAACCGTTTCAGCTACTGGTACATAAGAGCCTGGCTGACCGGTAAACTGCTCTGCCACATTGAAGTTCTGTGACAGGAAGAACTGAATCCGCCGCGCACGCGCAACCAAAGTCTTCTCATCATCTGACAACTCATCCATACCAAGGATAGCAATGATATCCTGCAATTCATGATAACGTTGCAGAACCCGCTTGACCTCTGCAGCTACTGCATAGTGCTCTTCTCCGACAATCTCAGGCGAAAGGGCACGCGAGCTGGATGCCAATGGATCCACGGCTGGATAAATCCCCAGCTGAACCAATTTCCGTTCTAGGTTGGTTGTAGAGTCCAAGTGAGCAAAAGCTGTCGCTGGCGCAGGGTCAGTATAGTCATCCGCTGGCACATAGATAGCCTGGATGGAAGTAACGGAACCTTTCTTAGTTGAGGTAATACGTTCTTGTAACTGTCCCATTTCTGTCGCAAGTGTTGGTTGGTAACCAACGGCTGACGGCATGCGGCCCAAAAGGGCAGACACTTCCGAACCAGCCTGAGTAAAGCGGAAAATGTTGTCAATAAAGAGCAACACATCCTGACCTTCCACATCACGGAAATATTCGGCGATAGTCAGTCCTGTAAGAGCAACCCGCATCCGAGCTCCTGGCGGTTCATTCATCTGACCGAAGACCATGGCGGTCTTTTCGATAACGCCAGACTCTTTCATTTCCCAGTAGAGGTCATTCCCTTCACGCGTCCGTTCACCAACACCTGTAAAGACAGAAATCCCACCGTGCTCTTGGGCAATGTTGTGAATCAATTCCTGAATCAGGACAGTCTTCCCTACTCCGGCACCACCAAAGAGGCCAACTTTCCCACCTTTCAGATAAGGTGCCAGAAGGTCGATAACCTTGATCCCTGTTTCCAGGATTTCTGATGAAGTTGATAGTTCATCAAAGGTCGGTGCCTTTTTATGAATCGGCTGGCGCTCTGCATCTTCTGCAAAAGGCGCATCCAAGTCAATAGTGTCTCCTAGGACATTGAACACCCGCCCCAGAGTTTCCTTGCCAACTGGCACAGAAATCGGACGACCAGTATCCAAGACCTCTAAACCACGTGTCAAACCATCGGTCGACTCCATGGCAATGGTCCGCACCACACCGTCACCAAGCTCAAGAGCTACTTCAAGGACGATTTTTGATTTTTTCTCATCATTTTTATAGACTACAAGTGCATTATTTATCTCAGGTAGTTTGTCTCCGGCAGCAAACGCAACGTCTACGACCGGCCCGATAACCTGAGCAATTTTGCCTGAGCTCATGTTTTTTCCCTCGTTTAATTTCTAATTCATTTGTGGCCTTATTCTAGGGCACTTGCACCCGCCACGATTTCAGTAATTTCCTGCGTAATGGCAGCCTGCCGAGCGCGGTTGTACTGAATAGTCAAATCACTGATGACCTTTTTAGCATTGTCTGTCGCTGTCTGCATAGCAGTCATGCCGGCAGCATTCTCAGCCGTCTTGGCATCAATAATAGCACCGTAAATCATGCTCTCTGCAAACTGGGGCAGCAGTTGGTCCAAGATAGAATCCCGACTGGACTCCAGTTCCAGATTCAGCGTATAATCTTCATCAGCTTCATTGGGGTCCAAGTCAATAATTGGCAGCATCTGCTCCACCCGCATCTGACTGGTCAGACTGTTGACATGGTGGTTATAGCAGACATAGAGCTCATCAAAGAGTTCATTCTGATACATCTCAATGGTTTTGCTAATGATTTTACGAACCTCATCAAAGCTAGGCTGATCGGCTAGACCTCGTAGCTCATAAACCGGCTGAATGCCCCGAGCTCGGAAGAAATCAGCACCGACACTTCCGATACAAATTACTTCAAAGTCCTCTCCAGTCGGATGGTACTCAGCTTTCAGCTCCATCAAAGCCTTAAGGATAGTCGCGTTGTAGCCACCTACCAGCCCGCGGTCAGAAGTAATGACGATATAGGCTGATTTCTTAACTGGCCGACTGATTAACATCGAGTGATGACGGGCATTTTCTGCCTCGTGGCCATGCAGCATATCCGTAACTAACTTACGCACTTTCTGGGCATAGACCTGAAAGTTCTTAGCTGCTTCCTCAGACTTTCCCAGCTTAGCAGCAGAAACCATCTGCATGGCATTGGTGATTTGACTGGTGTTTTTCGTGGATGCAATTTTATTTTTAATATCATTTAATGAAACTGCCATCTGACACCTCGATTCTTATTTGAAGCTAGACTGGTCAATAAACTCAGTAATGGCAGCATCCAAGACTTCCTCACTTGGAAGGTCTTTCGTTGTCCGAATGGTTTCATAAATGCTTTCTTTATGTGCATCAAAGTAGGCGAATAATTCTGACTCAAAGCGCAAAATATCATCTACCGGCACACTGTCTAAGAAACCATGGGTCAAAGCATAGAGAATCACGACCTGCTTTTCAACCGGCAGCGGCTCATGAATCGGCTGCTTTAAGACTTCTACAGTCCTACGACCACGATTGAGCTTGGCCTGCGTTGCCGCATCCAAATCACTACCAAACTTAGTAAAGGCCTCAAGCTCCCGATAAGAAGCCAGGTCAATACGCAGGGTTCCAGCTACTTTCTTCATAGCCTTGATTTGGGCAGAGCCCCCAACCCGTGATACAGAAGAACCTGCGTCAATGGCCGGACGTACCCCAGCATTGAACAGGCTGTCGCTGAGGAAAATTTGTCCATCAGTGATTGAAATCACGTTGGTCGCGATATAAGCCGAAATGTCTCCTGCCTGCGTTTCAATAAATGGCAGAGCTGTAATCGAACCACCGCCTAGCTCATCAGAAACCTTGGCTGAACGCTCCAAGAGACGGCTATGCAGATAGAAAACATCCCCTGGAAAGGCCTCACGGCCTGGCGGACGACGGAGCAAGAGGGACAATTCACGGTAGGCTACAGCCTGCTTAGACAAGTCATCATAGACAATCAAAACATGCTTGCCATTATACATGAACTCTTCTGCCATCGCTACACCAGCATAAGGCGCTAGGAAGAGCAAAGGCGACGGCTGTGAAGCAGAGGCTGTCACGACAATCGTATAGTCTAAAGCACCATACTGACGCAACGTTTCTACCTGTGTACGGACTGTAGATTCTTTCTGACCAATCGCCACATAGATACAAATCATATCCTGACCTTTCTGGTTCAGGATGGCATCAATGGCAATGGTCGTCTTCCCAGTCTGACGGTCCCCGATAATCAGCTCCCGCTGGCCGCGGCCAATCGGAACCAAGGCATCAATAGCCTTGAGACCTGTCTGCAAAGGCTCAGATACTGACTTACGCTGCATGACACCCGGAGCCGGTGTTTCAACCGGACGTGTCTTGTCCGTGACAATGTCACCAAGTCCATCAACAGGACGACCCAGCGGATCAACAACCCGTCCAATCAAGGCCTCTCCCACAGGAACTTCCATGATTTTACCAGTCCGGCGGATGGTATCTCCCTCACGAATGTCTGTAAAGTCTCCCAAGATGATAATCCCAACATCGGTCGACTCTAGATTTTGCGCCATACCATAAGAGCCATTTTCAAAGATTAACAACTCTCCGCTCATAGCCTTATCCAGACCATGAGCACGCGCGATTCCATCACCAATATAAGTGACGACCCCTGTTTCCGTGACGTCAAAATTTGGCTGGAAATTTTCAATTTGTTGCTTAATTAAAGCGCTGATTTCTTGTGCGTTAATCGCCAAAATTCACACCACTTTCTATTTCAATTTTTCTTTTACGACTTGCAATTGACGTTTTATGCTTGCATCAATTGTTTTGTTATTGGCAGAGATGACAAAGCCGCCAATCAAGCTGCTGTCCAATTCTTCCTTGAGCGAGCGGACTTTTAGGCCCATCTTCTGCTCAATAATCGGTCGAATCTTTTCCTTCTGACTGGCTGTCAAAGGCTGAACAGAGCGCAGCGTCACCTCAAACTCATTGCTGATCTTTTCAAGCTGGTGCTGACTCTCCAGCACAATCTCATAAAAGAGGTCCTCACGATGATTGAGAATGACGATTTCAATCAGATTATCAAGCAGCTGGGAGCCTGAGTTTTGAAAGAGCCGCAGACTCTTTTCTTTCTCGTGGTCACTGATGCCGATATGTGACAAAAAGTCAGCAAGGCCGGTCTCCGCGAAAACAGCCTTAATCTGACTCAGTTTTTCAAAAACATCTTCTTGCTGACCTTTTTCAAAGACCGTCTGAACAAAAGGCAAAACATATTTCTCAATGATTGCATATTGCTTCTTATCCATCAGGCATCTCCTAACTGTTTGATATAGCGGTCGATGAGCTCGCTTTGAGCTTCCTTATCCAGTTCCTGGCTCAAAATCTTACTAGCCAGAGTCACTGTCAAGTCAGCTACTTCTCCTTTGATGCTGCTCATAGCCTCTGCCTTATTTTGGGCAATTTCCTGATTGGCTTTAGCTTTCAAACGCCCTGCTTCTTCTGCTGCATTAGCTAGGATTCCAGCCTTATTCTTCTCAGCTGTCTCTTTAGCAGTCTCAACGATAGAAACTGCTTCGACCCGACTGCCTGCCAAGGCTTCTTCACGCTTTTGCGCTAAATCTTCTGCCTTTTTGCGAGCAGATTCTGCTCCATCAATATCGTCTGAAATCTTTTGAGCACGCTGGTCTAAAATCCCGATAATATTGCCCCAAGCAAACTTCTTAATGAGAAATACTAAAAGAAGAAAGGAGCCGGCAATCAAGATAAAGTTGCCAATAATTTCACCTACGGTTATATTCATTTTATCTATCCTTTCTTTTTATTCTACCTCACCATTAATCTTTTTACCAAGATACATAGATGTTAGCATGGTAAAAACATAGGCTTGGATACAGGAAATAAAGATGGAAAAACCAGTCCAAACCATGTTCATAATAAAGGCAATCGGATACCAATACGCTGCTTGATGTGCCCAAGTCAAGAGCAAACCAGCCAATACTTCACCTGCAAAAATATTCCCATAAATCCGCAAGGCTAGCGAAGCAAAATTGGTAAATTCTTCCAAGATATTCATGGGTGTCATGATACCTGGAGTCACAAAACCTTTTAGATATCCTTTTATACCTTGACGACGGATTCCTTCTACATGACAGAATACCGTCACTAAAAGAGAGAAGCCCAAGTCAAAAGCGAGATTGGCTGTCGGCGATGTCCAAAGATTAAAACCATTGGTTGTCTGGACCTTAGCCATTAATCCCAAGTTATTCGCCACAGCTACGAAAAGAAAGAGGGAGAATAGAAAAAGCGAGTAATTCTTCATATAATGCTCGCCAACGTTTCCCTTGGTAAAATCTATGACAAAGTCATAGATATATTCCAAAGCATTCTGCTTTCTTGACGGCTTAATCGTCATCTTTCGACTTGCCCAATAAACAAGTCCAAAAGTTACAAACACCGTCAGCAGAGTCATGGCCAGCAGGGTCAAATCAAAGGTCACAGGACCTATATTGATAGTTGGATTGATACTTTCTTCCAACAGATGACACCCCCTTTTCTAAAGAGAATCCTTTCTTATTTGATAACAAAGGACATAGCCAGCGTTACAAAGAAAGTACCTTCAACAAAGGCTACTCCCAAGATTAGGAGGCTTCGCAATTGACCGATAATTTCTGGCTGACGAGCTGCTGCCTTAAATAGATTACTCATAATCATACCTTCAGCAATTGATACGCCTAAGCAGGCCAAACAAAGTCCTAAATATGTTAAATTCATGATGACTTCTCCTTTATATTTTAAAATTTACTTCCTTAGTTTACTCCTAAAATATCGAATAGTCAATCTTTTGCCACCATTGTAAGCGTTTTTTGTTTTATTCTTTTGATTTATAAATTTTCCTGTCAAAACAATTGAATTATTATTGATATACAAACTATTCTGCTATATAAATAAGAAGAAAGTGATTAAAATTTCACTTATTTCATATGTTTTTTAAAGAAAAAAGAGCAAAGTGATTATTTGCTCTTGATTTTTCTATGATTATGGATGGCTAACAATCAACTGCATATCTCCAGACAAGGTCCATTCTGTGACATCGTTAGGCAGGATGAAATGCTCCCCTTTTTCAAGAGGATAAACTGCCCCACCAACTTCTAGCTCACCGACACCTTCCAAGACACTGACCAAGCTATAGTCTGCTGTCTTTTTAAAATTGACTGAACCGGCAATATCCCACTTGTAAACAGCAAAGAAGTCATTGGCCACCAAAAGAGTAGAAGTCAAACTATCTGCCTGAATGGTAACAGGACGGCTATTGGCTGGCTCACCGATAGTTAAAACATCAATCGACTGCTCCAAATGTAGTTCACGAAGATTGCCAGCATCATCCTTACGATCAAAGTCATAGACACGGTAGGTTGTGTCACTGGACTGCTGAGTTTCTAAAATCAGAATCCCCGAGCCAATGGCATGCATGGTGCCACTTGGTACATAGAAGAAGTCACCAGCCTTGACTGGGATTTTGGTCAGGAGATGGTCCCAGTCCTTGCTCTCAATCTGCTGGCGCAGCTCTTCCTTGCTCTTGGCATTGTGACCATAAATAATCTCAGCTCCTTCATCTGCAGCAATGACATACCAGCATTCAGTCTTACCAAGCTCCCCTTCGTGCTCTAGTCCATAGGCATCATCAGGATGGACCTGAACACTAAGCCAGTCATTGGCATCTAAAATCTTGGTCAAAAGTGGAAAGACAGGTTCCGGACGATTGCCAAAAAGCTCACGGTGCTCGGCATAAAGCGCATCTAACTTCTGGCCTGCAAAGCGTCCGTTCTTGATGGTTGACACACCATTAGGATGAGCCGAGATAGCCCAGTATTCTCCTACATGGTCGCTGGGAATCTCATAGCCAAAGACATCGCGCAGCTTGGTCCCACCCCAAATCTTCTCCTGCATCACAGACTGTAGAAATAATGGTTCTGACATAGTAGACTCCTTAAATATTTTTTACATCCAGCAAGGAATAACCCTTGGTGTCGAAACGGTTGTTACTGCTTCTATTATAATATAGCTGGAGGTCCTTTGTCTACTCTCTTCCGAAAACAGGTCCTTTATAATAAAAAAAGTAAAGCTCCCCAGCAAATTCCGCAAAGATAGCCTACAAGCACATCCTTTGGATAGTGCACTCCGCCAATCACGCGCACTGCGGCAAGTCCTGCTGAAAGTAAGAGGCAGATAAGCCCCGGCATCCAGAAAAAGTAGAGCAAGCACATGGAAATCACTGTCGCCGAAAAGACATGGCGACTGGGCATGGACTTGCCTGATGTATCCTTGGTCAGCAAGGGTTGAATAGCCCATTTCTCGTAAGGGCGTGCTTGATTCAGCCGTTTACGAATAGCCGACAGCAGACCAAATCCGATAGCTGGTAAGAAGAAAAAAGTAAGCAACCCTTTCCAGCCTTCCGTCAGAAAGGCACTGATTAGAACGAGACCATAAACGATAGGTATGAAGAGGGTCATTCCCCGATTGAAGTAAACCAACCCTTTCAGCCATTGAGGGCGGCTACGAAAGGGAGCTGTTAATTGTTGATAAAAAATCGTGTAGTCTTTCATGCTTGCTTACCCTGCTTTTCTAAAAGTTGGACTCTCATACTTTCTCTACTATAGCATATTTCTAGACAAGATGGTAGATAGATAGCAAAAGAGACTGAGACCCAAGACCCAATCTCTTATTATTCATGTTTTCTCAGGAGTATTATTTCTCCAAGTTCCAGATTTCCTTGGCATATTGCTCAATGGTATCATCTGAGGTAAACTTATCAGATGTAGCGATATTAATCAAGCTCATGCGGGCCCATTTTTCTTTGTCACGATAGAGAGCATCAATCTTCTCTTGAGCTTCTACATAGGAGTGGAAGTCTTCCAAGAGGAAGTATTCGTCATTGTGGGTGATGAGGGCTTCGTAGATTTCAGAGCCTTCTTCACGAACATTTGGAATGGTGCCGTTGACAAAGGTGTCGACCACTCGGCGAATATCTGGATTGCTTTCATAGACACCTCGTGAGTAATAATCATGGCGGGCATAGTGCTCGTAAACTTGGTCCTTGTCCATCCCGAAAATAACAATGTTGTCGTCACCGACCTCGTCCTTAATTTCGATATTGGCTCCATCCAGAGTAGCCAAGGTAATGGCACCTGTCATCATGAACTTCATGTTGGAAGTACCAGATGCTTCCTTGGAAGCCAGAGAAATCTGCTCGGATACATCTGCCGCAGGAATGATGAGCTCAGCCAGGCTGACGCGGTAGTTTTCCAAGAAGACAACCTTGAGTTTGCCTTGCAGGCTTTCATCCTTGTTGACCAGATTGGCTACTTCATTAATCAGCTTGATAACCGACTTAGCAAAGTGGTAGCCAGGAGCAGCCTTGGCACCGAAGATAAAGACGCGCGGTACCATATCCTTGTCAGGATTGTCCTTGAGGTCCCAGTAGAGCTTGATGATATGAAGCAGGTTGAGTAGCTGACGCTTGTAGGCGTGGAGGCGTTTCACCTGCACATCAAAGATGGCTTCTGTAGAAACTTCTACTCCTGTTGATTCCTTGATGAAGTCAGCCAGACGAGCCTTGGCTTCCTGCTTCACTCGATAAAAATCGCCCAGCACTTGCGGATCATCCTTGAATTCCAAAAGCTTACGCAGCTCATGGATATCACTTCTCCAGCCCTTACCAATTAGTTTATCAATCTCAGCTGACAGAGGCTCATCCGCAATCTGCAGCCAGCGGCGCTGGATAATGCCATTGGTCTTGTTGTTAAACTTCTCTGGGTAAATGCTGTAGAAATCACGCAAGGTGTCTTCTTTGAGCAGTTCGGTGTGGAGTTTGGCAACACCATTGATTGAATGACCACCGATGATAGCCAAGTGAGCCATGTGGATTTGATTGTCCTTGACGATTCGAGTGTTTTCGATGACTTGCGGATCAAGGCCACGCCCAGCCATTTCAGCTACATAGCGGTTGTCGATTTCTAGGATAATCTGATAAACCCGCGGCAGGACATTCTTAAAAAGCTCTGCATCCCATTTTTCTAAGGCCTCAGACAGAATGGTATGGTTGGTATAGCTCATGGTTTTAACCGTAGCATTCCAAGCATCTGCCCATTCCAGGTCGTACTCATCCACCAAGAGACGCATAAACTCAGCCGGTGCAACAGCTGGGTGAGTATCGTTAATATGGACAGAGACCTTCTCATGAATATCTTTGAGCGGACGACCCTGCTTGAGGTAGGATTTGATAATGGTCTGCAGACCTGCGCTGGTCATGAAGTATTCCTGGATCAGGCGCAGCTCTTTTCCTTCGTAGCTAGAGTCGTCTGGATAGAGAATGGCAGTGATATCTTGCACCCGGCGACGAGCCTCAATGGTCGGATAGTCCAGTTCATGCTCTTCTGGAATTTCAACATCCCAAAGCCGGAGATTGTTGACATTGTCATTGCCAAAGCCAATCTGCGGCACATCGTAAGGAACGGCCCGCAAAGTTTTGGAATTCTCATAAAGAGGCACAATCCGGCCTTTTTCATTGGCATGGAGGGAAACATTTCCGAAGATTTTAACATCAACAATATCATGGTCCTTACGGGTCTCCCAGACATTGCCCAGACTGCCAAACCAAGCATCAGGAATTTCTACCTGATAGCCATCTACGATGCGTTGCTTAAAGAGTCCATAGCGATAGCGAATCCCATTTCCAAATCCTGGATAGCCAGTGGTTGCCAGCGAGTCCATGAAGGCAGCCGCCAAGCGGCCCAGACCGCCATTTCCCAAGGCCATATCATACTCAGCATTCTTAACATCCTCAAAGTCAACGCTCAAATCAGCAAAGCCTTCCTTGACCGTATCGAGGATACCTAAGTTGAGCAGATTGGTTTCCAGCATGCGTCCTGGAAGAAACTCGATAGAAAAGTAATAAGCTGTCTTTTGCTGCTGCTCAATCAACTGATTGCGACGCTCCAGCCATAGGGGCGTGATATACTTGCGGACAGTGCTGGCCAAAGCCTGAAAGAGCTCCACTGAAGTCGCATCAGCAACCTTAATCAGCTGTCTTTCATGTAGAATATCCTTAAAATCTCGAATAAAACGTTCTTTTGTTAGTTCCATAGTGGATGGTTATCTCCCTTTCTTAATAGCGGGAAGCAGATTTAAACGTAGAAATACTTTTTTCAATCAAGATGGGAATCGCTCACTTCAGCCACAAGCTAAAAACAGGGCTCCAACACAGTATGATAATATATAAAAATGTAATTCTCACGGAAATCCTCCCTTGTCCCATGGACAAGAGAGGATTTTTTATACTGATTCCAAAGTAAATGTTATAGAAGTGATTGATATAAATCACTGTATGCCTTGCTGGCTGTATCCCAAGAGAAGTCTCTCTCCATCGCCTGCTCTTGCAGAGATTTCCAAGCTTCCTTGTCATCGGCATAGAGCTTGAGTGCCTCCTTGAAGGTCCAAGTCAGCCAGTAGCCAGAAAAGTTATTGAAGCTAAAGCCAGTTCCCTGTCCTGTATAGACATTGTAAGGCTCTACGGTATCACGCAGACCACCCACTTCATGCACCAAAGGCAGGGTTCCATAGCGCATAGCCATCATTTGTGACAGGCCACAAGGCTCGAAGCGACTCGGCATGAGGAAAATATCGCTGGCAGCGTAGATCTCCTGAGCCAAGGTCACATCAAAGAGAATGTTGGCTGAAAGCTTATCAGGATAGGCATGGCCAAACCAAGCGAAAGCCTGTTCAAAAGCTGGATCCCCTGTTCCCAAGAGGATAATCTGCACATCTTCCTGGAGGAGATTGTGCAGCTCTTCCACTACCAAATCAAAGCCTTTCTGACGGGTCAGACGGGAAACAATCCCAACTACCGGCACATCATCACGCACAGGCAGACCAACTCGCTCTTGCAAAGCTCGCTTGTTTTCTAGTTTACCAGATAAGTCAGATTTGTTAAAATGATGGGCTAATAGCGGATCCGTTTCTGGATTATAGATATCTGTATCTATACCGTTGACAATTCCGACCAGCTTACCAGACTCCATCCGCAGGATTTGATCCAAATTACAGCCAAATTCTGGTGTACGGATTTCACCTGCATAGCTTGGTGATACAGTTGTCACTCGGTCCGCATAGAGAATGCCGGCCTTCATCCAGTTGAGACAGTCATTCCAACGCAGGGTTCCGTCTGCATAGCGCTCGTAGCCCACTCCAAACAGTTCCCAAAGCATGCTGTCAGGGAATTGACCTTGGAATTCCAGATTATGGATGGTCAAGACGGTTTTGATATTCTGATATGCTTGAATCCAATGGTATTTTTCCTTAACCAAGAAAGGAATCATAGCTGTATGATAATCGTGAACATGCAGAACATCTGGAATGAAATCAATCCGCTCCATCAACTCTACTGCTGCTAACTGGAAGTAAGCAAAGCGCTCACCGTCATCAAAGTCCCCGTAAACATGGCCGCGGAAGAAATAATGCTGATTGTCAATAAAATAGAAGGACACACCGTTCAAGACCAGTCGCTTGACTCCAACGTACTGGCGGCGCCAGCCAACACTGACTTCAAAGTAGAAAAGGTCTTCCACTTGGTCGCCAAATTTGGCATGGGTCATGTCATAGTATGGCAGAATGACACCAACTTCATGGCCAGCCTTGACCAGTGATTTGGGGAGAGCACCGATAACGTCTCCCAAACCACCTGTCTTAGAAAATGGGGCTCCTTCTGCTGCTGCAAATAAAATCTTCATCGAATTATGTCCTCTGTAACTTTTTGGCCCTTCTTGACTACGATTGGGTCTTCTGCTGTTCCGCGAATCACCACTCCTTCGCCAATTTCAACACCCTTGTCCACAATCGCATACTCGACAGTTGCATTTTCTCCAACTTTCACTCGAGGGAAGAGAACACTGTGTTTGACACTGCTTCCAGTCTTAATCTTGGTATTCCGTGAAATTACAGAATTGATGACCTCACCTTCCACAATGCTTCCTGACGCAAACTGAGAGCGAGATACTTTTGAAGACTCAGCATAGTAAGTCGGCTCTTCATTCTTAACCTTGGTGTAAATCTTTTGGTTCGGACTGAAGAGAGAGTAGAATTTCTTACTTTCAAGCATATCGATGTTGGATCTGTAGTAGGTCTCTACAGAATAGATATTAGCCAGATAGCCTGTATATTCGTAGGCAAATGCCCCTTCCTGAGTTGCTAAATCACGCAGGACATAGCGCAGTTTTTGGGGATGCTCTTTCTTAGCTTCTTCTTCCAGCTTTTCAATCAGCCATGGAGTATCCACCACAAAGATATCTGTAGACATATTGAAGAGCTCAGCATCTTCTCGGCCATCAAAGAGTTTATGCCCTCTGACATGGTCCGTTTCGTCAATATCTAGGACAGCATTCACATCTGAGATATTTTCCTTGTGCAATTTCTTATAGACAACTGTGATTGGCTGTTCTGTTGTATTGTGCAAATGGAAAACTTGATTGAGGTCAATATTGACCAAGATATCGCAGTTAAGTGCGACCGTTTGGTTGGAACCGGAACGTTTCAGGTAGGTCAAAAGCTGATCATAGTATTCCTCACCGACTGTAGAGCTTTCTACACGGGTATTGTAGATTCCCAGGTAATAGTGGCTGAGCAAGGTAGATAGACCCCACTCACGACCAGAACGAATATGGTCAAAGACAGAGCTGATATTGTCCTGCTGGAAGATACCAAAGACACTGCGGATACCAGCATTGGCAAGACTTGAAAGCGGGAAGTCAATCAAGCGGTATTTTCCACCGAATGGCAAGCTGGCTACTGGACGATGATTTGTCAGAGTTGACATATCATGGAAGCCGACTGTGTTTCCTAAAATTGCTGAGTATTTATCAATCTTCATCTTTTGGTACCCCCACTTTCTCGTTGTATCCAACAACATATACTTCCTCTGTACCATCAATCTCTACACCATCAGAGATGATAGCACCTTCGCCGATAATGGCCCGCTTGATCTTAGCGTCTTTGCCAATAACAGCTCCACTCATAATGACAGAGTCTTCAATGACTGCGCCCTTTTTGACTTGAGCACCAGTAGAAAGAATAGAGTGTTTTACTGTACCGTCAACGAAACAGCCATCAACGACCAGCGAGTCTTCCACGTGGGAATTTTCACTGATGAAGTTTGGCGGAGAAATCAAGTTGCGAGAATAAATCTTCCAGCGACGATTGCGGCTATCCAGAGCATTTTCTGGGCTGATGTATTCCATGTTGGCTTCCCAGAGAGACTCTACTGTACCAACGTCTTTCCAATAGCCTGCAAAGTCATAAGCATAAACGCTTTCGCCAGATTCAAGGTAGTTAGGGATAACATTCTTACCAAAGTCAGACATATCCACATTGCTCTTTTCAGCAGCTACCAGCATATTGCGCAGACGCTGCCAGTCAAAGATATAAATCCCCATAGAAGCCTTGGTTGACTTAGGATGTTCTGGTTTTTCTTCAAATTCAACAATCCGATTATTAGCATCTGTATTCATGATACCAAAACGGCTGGCTTCTTTGAGAGGCACATCCAGAACGGCAACTGTCAAGCTGGCATTGTTGTCCTTGTGAGATTGAAGCATGTCATCATAGTCCATCTTATAGATATGGTCCCCAGACAAAATCAGGACATATTCAGGATTAATGCTGTCGATATAGTCGATATTTTGATAAATCGCATGGCTGGTACCTTCAAACCAGCGATTTCCTTCGCTCGCAGAATAAGGCTGAAGAATGGACACGCCTGAGTTAATACCATCGAGCCCCCAGCTAGAACCATTTCCGATATGACTGTTCAGAGCTAGTGGTTGGTATTGAGTAATGACACCGACATTATGAATACCGGAGTTGGCACAGTTAGACAAGGCGAAGTCAATAATACGATAGCGACCGCCAAACTGTACCGCTGGTTTTGCGATACTCTGTGTGAGCTTTCCAAGACGAGTTCCTTGCCCACCGGCAAGAATCAAAGCTAGCATTTCATTCTTCATAGACTATTACTCCTTTGTGGAATCTTTTTTAACATTTTTACGAGCAATCCGACGCTTGATCTTCCAGATGCTGGCTCCAAGAGCTGGCAGTGTAAAGGTCAAGGTCTGTGGATAATCTTTCCAAAGTCCTTCTTGAGACTGAACTGTTTCGTTATGTTCCTTCCAAACACCTCCCCATTCTTCTAATTCAGTGTTCCATACTTCTTCATAAATGGCTTCCACTGGAACACCAATGGTAAAGTTCTTCCGCTCTACCGGCGCCATATTGAATACACAAACTAACATATCTCCTTTTTCCGTCTTACGGATAAAGGAGAGGACACTTTGATCAGTATTATCCGCATCAATGATTTCGATGCCATCGTAGCTCAGATCAATCTCCCAAAGCGGACGATTGTCTTTATAGAAGGCATTGAGTGCAGCAGTAAAGCCCTGCATCTTCTTGTTCATCTGATCGTCCAGATTAGACCATTCTAGTTGCTCTTCTGACTTCCATTCTAGGAACTGACCAAATTCTGATCCCATAAAGAGCAATTTCTTGCCCGGATGACAGATCTGATAGGTCAGCAAGTTGCGGAGCCCTGCAAATTGATTGTAGCGGTCACCCCACATCTTGTGCATGAGACTCTTCTTGCCGTGAACCACTTCATCATGCGAGAATGGCAGGAGGAAATTTTCAGAGAAAGCGTACATAAAGCTAAAGGTCACCAGATTAAAATCGTACTTACGATAAATCGGATCTTCCTCGTAGAAACGAAGGATATCATTCATCCAGCCCATATTCCACTTGTAGTCAAATCCAAGACCACCCAGCTCTCTCATACCAGTAATCTTGGTTTCTGAGGAACTTTCCTCTGCAATCATCATGACATCAGGATGGGCTAACTTGATAACCGTATTGAGGCGTTGCAGGAAGTAATAGCCTTCATAGTTGCGATTGCCGCCATCTTTATTTGGTTGCCATGGGCCGCTGTCATAGTCCAGATAGAGCATATTGCTGACAGCATCAACCCGAATCCCATCCAGATGGTAAAAATCAATCCAGAATTTAATGCTGGAAATCAAGAAAGACTGAACCTGATTTTTACCCAAATCAAAGTTGAGAGCACCCCAGCCATAGTTATGAGCCCGATCGTGATCCTGATATTCGAAAGTCGGTGTCCCATCATAGTAGGCCAAAGCATCATCATTAATAGTGAAATGACCTGGTACCCAGTCCACAATGACACCGATATTGTTCAAGTGACATTCTTCAACAAAGTCCTGAAACTCCTCAGGCGTGCCATAGGTGTGCTCAAAGGCGAAGTAGCCCATGAGCTGATAGCCCCAGCTAAGTCCAAGTGGATGAGCCATAAGCGGCATGAATTCCACATGTGTGTAGTTCATCTCCACCAGATACGGAATCAAGTCTTCTTTTAACTGGGCAAAGCTATAAGGACTGCCGTCTTCATTGCGTTTCCAAGATCCGGCATGCACTTCATAGATATTGACCGGCCGAGAGAAGAAGCCCCAACGCTTCCGGCGTGCCAGCCAAAGACCGTCTTTCCACTTCTTCTCAGGAATAGTGCGAATAACTGCTCCCGTGCCCGGACGCTCTTCCAGATAGATAGCCAGCGGATCAATTTTCAAAATTTCCTGACCACTGCTGCGCTTGATATTGTACTTGTAAATATCTCCTTCCTTAGGCAGCTCTGTGAAGACTTCCCAAACGCCCGCTTCATTTCGGACCATTGGAATCTGCTCTTCATACCAATTGGTGAAATCTCCAATCAAATGGACACTCTGAGCATTAGGCGCCCAAACGCGGAAAGAGTAGCCAGACTTGCCGTCCACTTCATCCTGATGCGCCCCTAGATAATGCTGCAAATGAAAGTTTTCACCTGTTGTAAAGGTTCTTAATGCTTCGTTCTTATCCATGCAATCACCTTTCTATTTGTAAGCGTTTTCTATAATACTATTCTACATTATTTTTATCTCTTTTTCAAGTAAATTTCAAATATCCTTACGGAAAATCACTAAAACCGAACATTAGCTAAAATTAGTAATAAATCAGAGAGAAAACACTGCATTTTGTGCCTCTAAGTATGTTTTTATTCCTTTTTCGCTAAATATAGGAGCTGTCCAAAACAAGAAAAAGATGAAAATTTTCATAAAGATATAGACCAATATGTAAATTTACATTTTAAAATAATAAGCAATTAAACATATAAATGCTTAATTCTTTTCAAATGATTCGATAATCTTGTTAAATATACAAGTTAATCAATGTAAGAAAAAAGGCCGCACAAAGCCGCCTTTCTCATTATTTCACATCAAACACGATGGATTTCACTTGTGTCATCGCTTCGATACTGTAACGAATCCCTTGCACTCCGGCTCCAGATCCCTTAACTCCAAGGAATGGGAAGTTATCTGGACCACGTTGGGTCTTATTATTGATGTGTACAGTACCCACTTCCAGTTTCTCAGCAATTTCAAATGCTTTAGGGAAATCATTTGTAAAGACTGAAGATTGAAGACCAAACTCTGACTGGTTACAGATCTGAATAGCCTCTTCAACGGAAGTCACACGAATAATCGGAAGAACAGGACCAAATGGCTCTTCCCAAGCTAATTTCATATCCAGTGTCACATGGTCAAACAAGGCAGGCCAGATGAGATTTGCTTCACGTTTGATTTCTGTCAAGGCTGACGCTCCCTTTTCCTGAGCATCTTCAATCAAGCCCCAGATGAAATCTGCTGATGCATTATCAATGACTGGTGTGATATCCGCATTATCAAAGGGATCACCAACCGTCAGTTTCTCTACCTCTGCCTTAATCAGCGCCGCTAATTTATCTGCTACGCTCTCCATGACAATGACACGTTTAATAGCCGTACAGCGCTGACCGGAATAACTGTATGCCCCGCCAACAATCTGCTTAGCTGCATGCTCCAAGTCAGCATCTTCCAGAACAACTGCAGCATCCTTACCACCCAATTCTAACATAATTGGACGCATACCAGCTAACTTACCGATGCGCTCACCGATTGGAGTGGAGCCAGTAAAGTTAATGTAGTTTACTTCCTTATGCTCAATGATGTAATCCCCGATTTCTGAACCACGTCCTGTGATGGTATTGAAAACACCAGCAGGCAGACCTGCCTCAGCAAAAGCCTGAGCCAAGAGCAAACCAGAGATTGAGCCTTGAGTAGGCGGCTTAAACATCACTACATTTCCGCCGATAAGGGCAGGAGCAATTTTCGAAGCTGACAGATTAACTGGGTAGTTAAATGGCGCAATAGCCAATACAACTCCTACAGGCTCACGACGGACCACAGCCAGTTTTTTCTTACTGGCAGCTTCAAAGCCGCCACCTTCCATAACCTGACCGTGAATACGAATGCCTTCTTCAGCCGCATAGCGAATCAAGTCTGCTGTCCGGACTACCTCTCCGACTGCCGCTTTGATCCCCTTGGCAACTTCTTTTGCAAGAATTTCGCCAATCTTCTCCTGATCGCGTTCCAAAATATCCGCAACCTTATGCAAATAAGCTGCACGTTCAACTGCTGAAAGAGCTCGCCAAGCTGGCAAAGCCGCACGAGCGCTTGCCATCGCATAGTCAACCTCTGCCTGAGTCATGGCAGGCACAGTTCCTAAAATCTCATTGTTGATAGGAGATGAGATGGTAATTTCATTTTCAGAAACTTTCCACTCTCCATTTATATAGTTTTTATATTGTGTCACGTGTCCCCTCCAAAATGTTATTAAATATTATTTTACCAAATTTTCTGAAAATTTCAACCAAAAGTTATAAATTTAAAGAATTTTTTCACAATTAAGATAGATTATCTAATTTTGTTCATATTAGATCTGCTTATTTTCTGTTTTCTTTGATTTCAACTTTCTTCACAAACTTCACTATTCCCTTGAAGAAAACTAAAAAAGACCAGGAAAATCTCCCTGATCTTAATTTTTCAGATTAATCAAAGTCCAGATATTCTTTTTCAAGCTCAAGAACTTCTTCCATCGTTGCACATTCAGTAAGTGCACGCTGAGCCAGTTCTTGCATCTTCTTCGTATCCAGCTTCTTCATGAGGCTACGAGTCCGAAGTACAGAAGTTGCACTCATAGAGAATTCATCCAAGCCCATACCTACGAGCAATGGCACCGCAGTTTGATCGCCGGCCATTTCTCCACACATACCTGCCCACTTGCCTTCAGCATGAGCTGCTTTGATAACATTGTTGATCAAGCGAAGGATAGATGGGTTGTATGGTTGATAGAGGTAAGAGACTTGCTCATTCATCCGGTCAGCTGCCATAGTGTACTGAATTAAGTCGTTGGTACCGATAGAGAAGAAGTCTACTTCCTTGGCAAATTGATCCGCCAACATAGCTGCTGCTGGGATTTCAATCATAATACCCACTTGGATATTGTCTGCTACTGCAACGCCTTCAGCTTGCAGCTTAGCTTTTTCTTCGTCATAAACCGCTTTAGCTTTGCGGAATTCTGTTAGAAGGGCTACCATTGGGAACATGATACGCAATTGTCCATGTACAGAAGCACGCAAGAGAGCGCGGATTTGTGTACGGAACATAGCATCGCCAGTTTCAGAGATAGAGATACGCAAAGCACGGAAACCAAGGAATGGGTTCATTTCATGCGGCATATCGAAGTAAGGAAGCTCCTTATCTCCACCAATGTCCATTGTACGAACAACTACTGGTTTTCCATTCATTCCTTCAAGCACAGCCTTGTATGCTTCATACTGCTCATCTTCTGTCGGGAAGTCTTGAGAGTCCATATAAAGGAACTCAGTCCGGTAAAGACCAACCGCTTCTGCACCATTAGCATTGACACCTTCAACGTCTTTTGGTGTACCGATATTGGCAGCCAATTCGAAGTGCTTGCCATCTGCAGTCACAGTCTGAGCATCCTTAAGCAATTCCCATTCAGCTTTTTGCTTAGCATAAGCCTCACCAGCTGCTTTAAATGCTGCGATTTGTTCTTCAGTTGGGTTGATAATCACTTCACCAGTGATACCGTTAGCTGCAATCACATCGCCATCTTTTACAAGCTCAGTAATATTATTAGTTCCCAATACTGCTGCGATTTCAAGCGTACGAGCCATGATAGCAGAGTGGCTTGTCCGGCCGCCGATATTAGTTACAAAAGCTTTAACAAATTTCTTATCCAGCTGTGCTGTATCAGAAGGAGTCAAGTCATGAGCAATGACAACTGATTCTTCATTGATAGACGCTGGATTTGGCAATTTCTTGCCCAGAAGGTTAGCAAGAACACGTTTTGTCACGTCGCGGATATCTGCCGCACGTTCCTGCATATATGGATTGTCGTCCATGTTTTCAAAGAGAGTGATAAACATGTCCGTTACTTCTTTCAGACCAGCTTCTGCATTGGTCTTTTTCGCACGGATTGTTTCTTTGATTTGCCCAACCATTTCAGGGTCAGCAAGTACCATTAAGTGAGCGTCAAATACCTGAGCGGCTTCCTCACCAAGGCTATCTACTGCTTTCTCACGGATAACAGAAAGCTCGTTCTGTGAAGCTTCAAGAGCTGCATCCAAACGAGCCTCTTCTGCATTCGTATCTTCGACTGAAACAGTCTCAAATGATAAATCCGGTTGAACTAATAGATATGCCTTAGCAACGGCAACACCGTCAGATGCTGCAATTCCTTTAAGCATTTCTGTCATATTAAGCCAATCCTTCTTTTTCCATTGTTTCAGAGATTGCAACGATAGCATCGTCTGCATCTGCACCTTCAGCTGAGATCTTAACATCAGCTCCTTGGCCAACACCGAGACTCATAACACCCATGATAGATTTCAAGTTTACTGATTTACCTTTGTATTCAAGCGTGATGCCTGAAGCGAATTTGCTAGCAGTTTGAACCAACAAAGTTGCTGGACGTGCGTGAATACCTGTTTCTGCTACAATGTGGAAATCTTTAGAAGCCATAGTTAGACTCTCCTTTTAAATAATTCTTTTTGAGTTATTGTGATAACCCTTACAAGTTGATATTATATCACCTTTTGAAATCTTTTTCAAGAATTTTATAGCCCGCTTACAAAATATTTCTTAGGAAATGAAAACTCTTCTTATTATATTGAAAAGAGAATTTTCGAGCAAAATCCCACATTCCCCAAGCTTTATTCAAAAATGGCTTCCACCAAGTTTTTAATCATAAATTTCTTATTTTTATATTCTTAATTTCCATAAATTAAGAATATAAACTCCTCCCTCCACTCCTCCTAGTGATTCCCTAAATTCTGTAACACAAGATATTGGATTTTTGTTTTTGGCGGAAAAGCCGCCAGTCATTTTTCTAACATTTTAAGACTTGTTTAAGCATTGCCGCATCAGCATTTTGCTCCTTTTCTGCAATTTTTCACTTCTTTTCACCGCTTATATAAACACTATATATTGTATTGTAATCTATCCTATAACAAAATATCACACAATATTTAGTTCAAAACTATTGACATTCTATTTTCTTTTAGATATACTAGTTTCGTATTATTTAAAAGAAAAAACGAAAGTTTAGAGGAATTTTTAATGGTAACTATTTACTCAAAAAACAACTGCGTTCAGTGCAAAATGACCAAGCGCTTCTTAGATACTAATCATGTAGAATACCGCGAAATCAACTTGGACGAACAGCCAGAATTCATTGACCATGTCAAAGATCTTGGTTTCAATGCTGCTCCTGTGATTCAGACAGCAACTGAGGCATTTTCTGGTTTCCAACCTGGTAAATTGAAAAAACTGTCTTAATGTAGTTTATTTTGAGGGTAGCGCGCCTTGATCGGGAGATAAACTAAAAGATAGATTATCAGGGCAAACTGCAGCTCCTATGCTCATAGGAGCCGTTTCTTTTGTAAGGCGGATATTTTTCCGCTAGCTAATTATCTTATTTATATAGAAAAGGGAAAACATGGGACTCAAACATTTAGAGGATGTGACATACTTCCGACTCAACAACGAAATCAACCGTCCAGTTAATGGTCAGATTATGCTTCATAAAGACCAAGAAGCCTTAAAAGCTTTTTTTAAAGAAAACGTTGAGCCAAACACCAAGCAATTTTCTTCTATCACAGAAAAAATTAAATATTTAATAGAAGAGAACTATTTGGAAAAGGAATTTATTGAACTTTATTCTCCAGAATACATCGAGGAGCTGACTGCTTTTATCCATGCTCAAGATTTCAAGTTTAAATCTTTCATGGCTGCTTATAAGTTCTACAACCAGTATGCACTAAAGACAAATGATGGTGAATACTACCTGGAAAGCATGGAAGATCGGGTACTCTTCAACGCCCTCTACTTTGCCAACGGAGATGAAGCCATTGCCAAGGATATTGCAAATGAGATTATCCACCAGCGCTACCAACCGGCGACACCAAGCTTCCTCAACGCTGGTCGGGCTCGTCGCGGCGAATTGGTTTCCTGCTTCCTCATCCAAGTAACAGATGATATGAACTCAATCGGTCGCTCCATCAACTCTGCCCTGCAATTGTCTCGTATCGGAGGCGGGGTCGGTATTTCCCTCAGCAATCTGCGGGAAGCTGGAGCTCCTATCAAGGGCTATGAAGGTGCTGCATCTGGGGTTGTGCCTGTTATGAAACTCTTTGAGGACAGTTTCTCTTACTCTAACCAGCTGGGCCAACGTCAGGGAGCTGGGGTTGTTTACCTCAATGTTTTCCACCCAGATATCATCTCTTTCCTTTCTACCAAGAAAGAAAACGCCGACGAAAAAGTTCGGGTTAAAACCCTCTCACTCGGCGTCGTCATTCCGGATAAGTTCTACGAATTGGCGCGTAAAAATGAAGAAATGTACCTCTTCAGCCCATATTCTGTTGAACGCGAGTACGGTGTGCCATTTGCCTACCTCGACATCACTGAAAAATACGATGAATTGGTCGCTAATCCAAATATCACTAAGACTAAGATCAAGGCTCGTGATTTGGAAACAGAAATTTCTAAACTCCAACAAGAATCTGGCTATCCTTATGTCGTAAACATTGATACGGCCAACCGTTCAAATCCAATTGACGGTAAAATCGTCATGAGTAACCTTTGCTCTGAAATCCTGCAAGTACAAGAGCCTAGCCTTTTGAATGATGCGCAAGAGTATCTTCACCTGGGAACAGATGTATCATGTAACTTAGGCTCTACCAACGTTGTCAACATGATGACTTCGCCTGACTTCGGAAAATCCATCCGAACTATGACACGCGCTTTGACCTTTGTCACAGACAGCTCGCACATCACAGCTGTGCCTTCTATCGACAATGGTAACAGTCTGGCGCATACCTTTGGTCTGGGAGCTATGGGACTGCACAGCTACTTGGCACAGCAGCTGATCGATTATGGATCAGCGGAAGCTGTAGAGTTCACTAGCATCTACTTCATGCTCATGAACTACTGGACTTTAGTCGAGTCTAACAATATCGCTCGCGAACGTGGCGTGACCTTCCATAACTTTGAAAAATCTGACTATGCTAACGGCACTTACTTTGACAAATACCTGACGGGTGAATTTGTACCTAAGTCTGACCGTGTCAAAGAACTCTTCGCAGGCATCTTTATCCCATCTTCAGAAGATTGGGTAGAGTTGCGCGACAAGATCAAGGCCGATGGCCTCTACCACCAAAACCGCCTAGCAGTTGCACCTAATGGCTCTATCAGCTACATCAATGACGTTTCTGCTTCAATCCATCCAATTACCCAGCGGATCGAAGAACGTCAAGAAAAGAAAATCGGTAAGATCTACTATCCTGCTGCTGGTCTGTCAACTGAGACTATTCCTTACTACACCAGTGCTTATGACATGGACATGCGCAAGGTTATTGATGTCTATGCAGCCGCAACTGAGCATGTGGACCAAGGTCTTTCCCTAACTCTCTTTATGCGCAGCGATATCCCTCAGGGCCTCTACGAATGGAAAAAAGAAAGCAAGCAAACAACCCGCGATCTTTCTATCCTACGTAACTATGCCTTCAACAAGGGTATCAAGTCCATCTACTACGTCCGTACCTTCACTGATGATGGTGGCGAAGTAGGTGCCAACCATTGTGAAAGCTGTGTGATCTAACAAGAGATTTTAGAAAAAGAAAAGGAAATTCGACCATTTCACAATTTTACCTTCCCCATCATGGACAGGAAGGTAAAATCGTGAAATATTGGGGTAGTATCCAAGAAATGATAGCTGATACCCCATCAGGTCGTACCATCTACTAAAGGAGAAAGAATGCAAACTTACTACAAAGCCATTAACTGGAACGCTATCGAAGATGTTATCGATAAGTCCACTTGGGAAAAACTGACTGAGCAATTCTGGCTGGATACGCGGATTCCCCTATCCAATGACCTAGATGACTGGAGAAAGCTATCCCACAAGGAAAAAGACTTGGTCGGCAAGGTCTTCGGTGGCCTGACTCTGCTGGATACCCTCCAGTCTGAGTCTGGTGTGGATGCCCTGCGCAAGGATGTCCGAACAGCTCACGAAGAAGCTGTCTTCAACAACATTCAATTTATGGAGTCCGTTCACGCCAAGTCCTACTCTTCTATCTTTTCTACGCTCAACACCAAGTCAGAAATTGATGAAATCTTTGCTTGGACTAATACAAACTCATACCTGCAAAAGAAAGCTGAGATTATCAATGAGATTTACCTGAATGGTACAGCTCTGGAAAAGAAAATAGCCAGCGTTTTCTTGGAAACCTTCCTCTTTTACTCTGGTTTCTTCACTCCGCTCTACTATCTGGGTAATAACAAACTGGCCAACGTTGCTGAAATTATCAAGCTGATTATCCGTGACGAGTCTGTCCATGGAACCTATATCGGCTATAAGTTCCAGCTAGCTTTTAACGAATTGCCAGAAGACGAGCAAGAAAAACTCAAAGAATGGATGTACGACCTGCTCTACACCCTCTATGAAAATGAAGAAGGCTACACTGAAAGCCTGTATGACACAGTCGGCTGGACCGAAGAGGTCAAGACCTTCCTGCGCTACAATGCCAACAAGGCTCTGATGAATCTGGGACAAGATCCACTCTTCCCAGACTCGGCAGACGATGTCAATCCTATCGTCATGAATGGTATCTCAACCGGTACCTCCAACCATGACTTCTTCTCCCAGGTGGGTAACGGCTACCTGCTGGGCGAAGTTGAAGCCATGCAGGATGACGACTATAATTACGGTTTATAAGAAAAAGAATCCCTCTTTCCAAAATACGGAAAGAGGGGGTCTTTGACTGACTATTAATCTATTGACTATCATAGATATATTCTTCCAGATGTTCTGCGACTGTAATCTCAACTCCAACATCAGATGTTAGATAAATCACGGTACAGTCATGAGCTGGGACAATAGGAAATAAAAAGGGCTTCATATTTTGATAAATTCTATACATCCGCCTTTGACTCGTTGGATTTTCAAGATAAAGCTTGCTGTCACCACCAGAAAAGTCAGCTGGCAGAAGGGCATAATAAGCTACCAAAGCTCCATTTTCATCCAATACTCTAGTCTTATTTAAATCCTCAGCTATTTTTTTCATCATTAAAGTAGCCATCTTTTCCTCCCTTCATGTTTTTTATCCAAATAAAGGTGGAGCTAGGAACATCATCCCTAACTCCACTTATGCAGTCACTAATTAGATACGCGATAATACGGATGCTGGGAAGCAGTGATAGCATCTTGTCCAACTCGAATCTGTGCTTTAGGATTCTCGTTTCCAGTATCAGGCAAAACAGCTCCTTCTGGAATTACTAAAAAGGTTGCGCTACTGCTACCAGCAGTATAAGCAAGAGTAGATACATAACTACCATCGCTTACTTGACCTTTTAGTAAAGTATAATCGCTGGATTCTTTTCCATTCAGAGTATGAGAAACGACCCCTTGATTATTCAATACTATCGCATCCCCCAAATCATTTTGCCAAGTACCGGCTACAGTCGAAAAATCTCCTGCTGCCAAAGCATTGACATCGATACCCGCTGCTGGAGTGGCTGGGTCTTTCGTGTCAGACTTTGTTTCATTTTTAGGCTGAGCTTCAGAAGATACTGACGCTGCATCAGTTTCATCTGGGCTAGCTGATGGAACAGCTTTCGCTTCAGACTTAGAATCTGATTTAGAAGTTTGAACTGTTTGGCTAGAGCTACTACTTTGAGATGTTTGCTTGTCCTGCTGTTTACTGCAAGCACCAAGCAAGATAATGGAAGAAGTGAGTGCAGTCGCAAGAAACATTAATTTTGCATTTTTCATAAAAGAGGCCTCCTCATGAATTAATACCTTTTTGTAATCTTATTGTAACATTTTGAATTAATAAAATCAATAATCATATTGAAATATTATAAAATTAATTTATTGCTACATAACGACGGCTACCACTATACCCAACATAGCTAATCCACTGATGGCCATCTGCAATAAAAGTTTGATCATAAAAGACTGTGCTCCCTTTGTCAAAGTTTGCTAGTTCTGGGCTTGATATTTTAGCTTCAGACCGAATAGAAGCATAACCTTGAAAAACATAGTTCCCTTTTGATGGAATAGATATAGCTGGTAATGAGACTTCCGTAGTAGCTGAGCCGGCACCTACAAGTTTTCCGTCATCCTGAACGTAGTATAGATGAACGTTGTATTTCCCTGTGGAATTTTTATGATCACTTACTTTAACAGTCTGTTTGTAAGTCCCATCTGGTTGCTTGCTAGCAGTGTACCAAACCACGTCATCTTGGTCATTGGCAGCAGACCATGTAGGTACCTTTACTTCTTTTATACCACCAGGATTAGAAACATTAGACACAATAATATCAAAGGTACCTGTCTTTGAAGTATTATTCCGAATAGTAATAGTTCCTGTCGGCCGGATTAATTCCTTATCCAAAGAGACTTCTGTCGTCGTTCCTGTTACACAAATCATTTGGCCATTATTTTGAACATAGTATAAATGCACATTATATTTTCCAGTGGAATATTTATGATCGCTAGCCTTTATTGTCAATTTGTAAGTGCCATCCGATTGTCTTTTAGGAGTATACCAAATAATATCATCTTGATCATTCGCACTAGACCATGTAGGTACTTTTACTTCTTTTACACCACCAGGATTGGAAATGTTAGATATAACAACATCAAAGGTTCCTGTTTTTGAATTATTATTTTGAATAGTAATTTTCCCTTCAGGCTTCTTAATAGAAACGGTAGTCTTCGTTCCCCCAGCTCCAACCATTTCCCCATTATTTTGAACATAATATAGATGGATATTATACTCTCCCGTAGAACCTTTATGTTTATTTGCATTGACAGTTATTTTATATGTTCCATTAGGCTGTTTAGCAGCAGTGTACCAAACAATATCATCTTGTCCATTTTCACTTGACCAAGTTGGTAATTTCACTTCTTTCACACCATACGGGCTAGAGACATCAGATACAATGACATCAAAAGTCCCTGTCTGAGCATTATTGTTTTGGATAGTCAAGGTTCCCTTTAAAGGAGCCTTTGTCTTTGTTACTCCAATGGCAATATATCTACGATTTCCAGCAAAGGAGAGATAGCTAATCCATTGATGGTCATCTGCTTCCAATTTACGATCATATGTAACAGTTTGTCCTGCATCATAATAAGCTAATTCAGGACTAGACATCTTAGGCTCAGCTTTAATGGAGGCTCTTTGAGTGAAATGATACACTCCACTGGCAGGGATTCCTTGATTATCAGAAGGCTGGGAAATCGGTGTGGATGTACCTCCAATGATATCTTTAAAATGTATAAAGCCTGAGATTGAACTTGCAGCAACTACTCTGCGATTATAACTTTTACTCCAAGCATAGTTATATTCTTCAATTTCTACATTATTTCCCAATACATTGGACACCCATGCTACATGTCCGTAACTTCCATCATCAATCCAAGCGACTGAGCCAAGAGCTGGATGATTATCTACCCTATATCCTTCTCTTCTTGCCCGATACCCCCATTCACCGCCATTTCCGTACGCACGAGGAATGTTAAAACCATTAACTGAACTTAATCTATAAGCAGTAAATGAAGTACAATTTTTAACAATAAGTCCCCAATCGTCCGCAGCATAATCAGGGAGATTTTTAAACCTTACTGGATAATCATCGCCTCGAGCGATTGAACCATTCCCTGTAGCCAGTAAAGTCGTATGTCCAGTCCCGTTTGCAACTTTACCAACAGTTGTTTTGAGAGTTGTTTTTTCTTCTTTAGTTGCACGGCGGCGGCTGACATCATTAACAATTGAGGTGGCTGGCTTATCTACATTCGAAGCGGCATAGCCACGTGTTACTAAATGTTTAGGATTAGTAGGATCATCTATAACTGGATTTATTTCAACAGTTTTCTGTTTTTCATTAACTGTTGAAGTTTGATCAGAAACAGGCTCAGTGTTGATTGGAATATCATTTGCATTTGTCGCTTTATTTTCAGTTTCTAGTGGTTCAGGAACTTCAGAAGTTACTCCATTTTCAATACTAACTAAATTGTTATTTACAGCATTTTTTGTTTCCGATTCAATATCAGAACTTACTGTTGCATTTGACTTTTCTGAAACACTCTGATTTGTGTCCACAGCTATGTCAGAAGGTGCTGTAGAAACTACTGAATCAGTACCAGTTGGCGAAATTACTTGATCAGCAGCAACTGTTTGAGTCCCTGCAAATAATAATGTTCCTAGAAGCACTGAAACTGCTCCTAGAGAATATTTACGAATAGAAAAACGTTGAACCTGCTTATTAAAAAATTGATTTTTCATTTTATTTGCTCCCTTTATTAATCTTTGTGCACGACAACATTTAATTTCCTAAAGCCAAAACCAAATCATGGCGAGATAATAAGAAATCCTAAACATGTGATTCTCTCCTTTCCTATTTAACTTTTTCCATGTTTCAATTATAGACTCAATTACAAATAAAAAACAGGACATAGATGTCCTGCTAGCCTTGATGATAGAGCCGAAGTTCTTTATTCCACTCCTCAGCCATTTTTTTAGATAGAAAAGTATGACCTAACAATCTTGCCAGTGTCAGTCCCTCTTCATAGTATTGTTGAGCTTTTTTCTCGTCCTTGTGTACGAAAAGCTCATATTCTCCCTCTAACATTCTTATCAGCGGTTTCTTTTGATAGTCCTCTGTCAATTCCATGATTACATTAAGTTTGTTGAGCGTATCTTTTGTATAAATGAACTCTTTTCGCTCGCACTCAATACCTGGGATTGTCAGTAGAGCATCTCGCATGAGAAAGAGATATTCATTTGGAATATAGTCAACTGACTGCAGTAATCGCTGAGCGATTCTTGCATATAATTCCTTATCAAACTTAGCTGACCGAATCTCCTCTTCATCTCCCACATAGATCTGATAGAGCTGGATGTAGAGTAAATCATTCACGTCATAATGCTTTTTACTCTGCAAATCGTCCAAATGCTGGGCAAAGAGAGTCATTCCATACTTATGGAATTTCTCAGAAGTATAAGTATAAATCTTTGATTGCAAGATATCCATTACATTCTGCTCAGCTTCTGGCAAATCATCATAATAAACTTCAAAAATTTCATCTATGATATGCTCCAATTCGAACAAAGCTTCGGTATTGCCATAAGTGGTCGTCCGAATCAGCTTATACTTCAAGCGCTGATAGTCAGTAGGTAGAGCTACATCTTCTTTTTTACTTCCTGTCAAAGTTGTCAAATCGACCTCTAGACAGAAAGCCAGATATTCTAAAGTAGAAAGAGTAGGCTGGGAAATGCCTGACTCCAAACGGGTTAACTGCCGTATAGAAAGCTTTGACTCATCACCACACAATTGCTCCTTAGTCCAGCCCCTATTTAATCGAAGCTGTTTCAAATGCTGTCCAAATTCTTTTCCTTGCATCGTCAATCCCCTCCCAAATAAATCAGGAAACTTTTGGTTATGTTATCATGTTATTCTAGATTTATTATAGCATAATTGGAAAGATTTTACTAATAAAATTCCAAAAAGATTACTTCCTTTTCTCAGTGATGAAATCTACCTAACTGTTGCAACAGTTAGGTAGAGCGGAGCTATTGAGACCTTAGGCTCAATAGCTAGTCATGGAACTCTGCAGGAGGTCGCTGACGTCCGCCATCACTTGAGAAAAGTATGTAAATCTAAAAATTAGCATATTACAAATATTAAAGGACCCCAAACTTAAAAGTTTGGAGTCCTTCTACCATATTCTTTTTTAAGCCTAAACACAAAAAACTAGCAATACACATTCAAGTGAGATGGCAAGACACGAATCGTCACAGGCAGTTGGTCGCCCTCATCTCCGTCAACGTTGACGCTGAGCTCTGCCTTGTCATCAGCCAACTTAACTGTGATTTCCTTGAAGGTCAGATACTCGATATTATTACTTTCTTCGCCATTTCCCGAGATCAAATCCGGCACAGAAACCAAGGTGTCCAAGAGGTTTTTATCCTTAAGATACAAAAGATGAAGCAAGCCGTCATTGACAGTGGCTTCAGGGAGAATGCTTTCGAAACCTCCGATTGAGTTGGTAGAGCCAATCAAGAGTGTGCTGCTCTTTATCGTGCGCTCTTCTCCATCAATCTTCAAGTGAAACTCGTAAAAACTAGTATCCATCAACTGCTTGAAGCCTGAGATAAAGTAGGCAAACTTGCCCCACTTGGTCTTGTCTTCAGAATCTACATTGTTGATCGATTCAGGAATAGTTCCAATGGCAACCACATTCATAAAGTACTGGTCATTAATCTTGCCGATATCAAGTGGCTTGACTTTATTGATATCCAGATTCTGAATGGCTTCTTCAGCGTCTAGGGGAATGCCAAGAGCACGCGCCAAGTCATTGACCGTACCAAGTGGAAAGAAGCCAAAAGTCGGACGATAGTCTAGTTCAGCCAGGCCGCTGATTCCTTCATTGACAGTACCATCGCCACCCATGACAAAGACGCTATCATAATGGTCTTCTGCGGCTTGCTTAGCAAAAACTGCTGCGTCTCCACCTTTTTCAGTATGCTTGACCACTACCTCATCGAAACATTCTGCCAGCTTTTCCCTTGCCAAGTCTTCATAGGACTTGGCTTTTTCTCCTCCCGAGCTAGGGTTGACAATTAATAGGACTTTAGACATAAGGAAACCTCTTTTCATTTGATAGCTCATTATACCATCTGGAAAACACTTTCACAAGAATTTGAAACTGCTAGCTTTCGAAAGATCAGAAAAGCAGTTTGGTATTTAAAATCCATTCCACAGAAAAACACTTCTGCCGTTAGACTTTTCTGCCTAACTTTAGAAGTGCTGTCTTATATTTAGTTTTTCTATTAAAAGAAGACAATGAGAACAAAGGCAATTAGGTTATTGGCCAGATGTAGGCCAATTGAGTAGCGCAGATCCTTCTTAGCCAAATAGCCTAGGCCAAAGATTGCCCCTAAGATGAAGTAAACGAGAAACTGGACAAGATTGCCCGGCATGTGCAGAAGAGAGAAAAAGCTGGCAGATACAGTTAAATAGAGCAGGACTTTCGCCAAGCTATTTTGGTCAGGAAAGAGAAACTTAGCCAAAAATCCTCGTGTCAGCAACTCCTCAAGAATAGGAGCAAAGATTACCATGTATAGAAAAGCAAAGGCCGGCTGCTGCTGAATCAATTGTACAGCAGTGTTCTGATTGGCAGAAGATTCAATAGGAACGAGCTGCTGGAAGATGATAAAAGTAAGCAAGAGGGCGCTGGGAAGCCAGATAGAGCTGGTCAGCTTGGTATTTTTGATTTCCAGTTTCAAATCTTTCTGGTACCATTTCCACATGGCAAAAGAATAGAGACTGGCAAGTATGACAAAAATCGGCAAAATCAATAGTTGAGAAGATCCCCCTGTCAGAGAACCTATAGTGAAGACAACTATAGCCGAAAAGATATAGGAATAGGCCAAGAGGACAAGAATATAAAGGCCAAAATTAGTAAAGAAAGTTTTTAATTTCATAGTGATTCCTTATAGATTGATTTACTTAAACATAGCTAGCAGCAGTATTATAGCCATGGGGAGATTGTTCAGGATATGAACCAACATGGAATCTTTTATATTCCCCCGACGAGCATAGGATAAATAAAGAACCAGCCCAAGTGCGAAATAAATTGGAAACTCAGTCAATTGGGTGATATGAGGCAGGGTGAAGACCACAGAAGTCACAATGGCAGCCAAAACTTTTTGATTATTTTTGAAAAAGAAGGCAGTCCCAAAACCGCGGAAAATTAATTCTTCCATGATAGGAGCGATAAAAGCAATCGTTGCAACAAAGAGCAAGGCAAAAAAGATATGCTGCGAAGACATCATTCCCCCTAGCCCTTGTATGGCGCTGTCATTACTGGTCTGGGAATTGCCGCTCAGGATGAGATTGAGATAAACACCGACAATAGCAGCCACTCTGGCAAGGAAAAAGAATAGAAAAGCAAAACCGATGTCCTTGCCAGACTGTTTGAATTTTTTCTTTTCTTCAGGCACATGCTTCTGATAACGCCGCCACAAGCTACGAAAAATCAGGAAAACTAAAATCAGATACAAGGCTACCAATAAGATTTCTGCATATATAGGTAAACTCTTCCCGAGCCTCAAGAATAGCATCGGAGCAATATTTATAAGGAGGCTAAGAGCAATTAAGCCTATCCATTTTACAAGTCCTAAAGCAGTTGATTTGAAGTTGTTCATTTTGTACTCTCCTTTTGATAAATATTAATACCGACTTCCGTATCCTCAACAGCGATATCACCCTTCTGCCGGAGAATAGCGACAGCCAGAAAAAAATCTCCTGCACAGCCGGCTGCATGGAAGCTAGCAAGAACGATATAAGAGGTCGCAGTCAGAATATGCAAGGCATAGATCAAGGTCAGGGCTAGGCTAATCAGAAAGAATGGTGCCAGGATAATGACGAGCATCCTTTTCCGACTGTAACGACTGCCTGGGCTAGTCGCATAGGCCATGCCGCTCTTAAAACCAAACTTGACCTTGGTATTTTCATCCCCCAAGACCTTAAAGAAAAAGCCGTGGATCAGCTCATGGATGACCATTAGAACAAGGAGGTAGAATAAGTCAAAGAAATGAAAAACTTCGCTGCCCTTGCCATACATTAGAATAGCAATCCAGGTAAAGAGGGCTAGAAAAGGGAAGATCAGCAATACGGCCGTTATATTCAGAGCCAGATTGACCTTTTTATTATGGATAAAATCAAGTTCTTTCAGTAGTTTCATAATTTCCGCCTTTCATCGGGAAATAAGCTTATTTGAAATATTTTCTTACCATTGGATAATACATAAGATTGATATAGATATGGATCACCACTAGGACGACAAAACCAGAAACGACATTGAGGGGTGTGAAAGTTCCCACTATCCCTAAAATAACATAGAGGGCTGGCAGAAGTCTCTGATTTACATTAAAGAGAATAAGATAGCACTGTTCATAATTGGCTTGCAGCTCTGATTCATCATAAGAGAGCACAAATTCTTTTATTTCCTCAGTAGTCGGGAAGGCTGATAACTTATAGTGCCGCACCTTCTGAACTGTCTTTAAAAAGACAACTTGCAAAATAAAATAAAGAAAGGCAATCGAATAATCTACAAGACTCCACTGAAGCGGGCTCTTATGATTAGTGATATTTCCGATATAAACGACTCCAACTAAAATCGTAAAAAGAACGATAGCACTGCTGATATTAAAGACAATAGTCGAGTATTCCAAATTTTTAAATGTTAAACAGTACCATTCATAATTCTTATCCTCATCTGCTTCTTTTTCATAGGCTTCATTGTATTTACGAGTCCGATAAATCAAGAAAAAGGTTAAAGGATAAAGAATAATTAGACTAGCCCGACCTAACTGTCGCAGCAGTTGAACAGTAAAAATAGTCGACCAACTGATATTTTTTAGCAGACCAGTTTCAGAAAACAAAATAGACAGACCACCTATAAAAGCTCCAGCTAGCAATATAAGGACATTATATAAAACTCTTTTCTGTTTAGATATACGTTTTTGCTCTTTCACGACTTCTTCTCCTTTATTTTTTTACAATAGATGATACAGGAAGGCAGATAGACTATTTTAGTTCCTGTTGAAATGAATCTCAATTGCTTCTTCATTCTTCTTCCTCCACCAGCCGAAAGACATTCTCAACATTTTCGTTGAAAATATGGGCAATCTTAAGGGCAATCACAATCGATGGGGTATATTCGCCTCTCTCTATAAGGCTGATTGTCTGCCTGGAAACACCGGCCAGCTTAGCCAGTTCTGTCTGGTTGAGACCGTCACGCGCCCTCAACTCCTTGAGTCGATTTCTTAATTTCATTAAAATCCCCCACTTCTCCTAAAGCTCGATAGACCGAATGTCTTCAATACGAATCAGCTTGGTCTTGGTCTGACCTTTTTTATCTGTCATGCTCAGCTTGACCCATTCTTCATCCACATCCACTACCAGCCAGTTTACCAGCCAGTTATTGGTTCCAATTGACTCGCTCATAATTGTCGGCTTCTTTCCAATCATTTCTTTTAAAAATTGTGACATTGTTTTGTTCCCCTTTCTTTTTCTTTCTAAAGACTTTATCCGTCCCTGCATCCGTTTTAGCTTATTGGAAGAATCAATCCCAAAGATAAAAACCATAAAAGTCATCGGAAGCAAGAACCATAAGAATGCATTCATAAGCGTCCCTCCATTTCCTGTTCAAAAGTATTGTAACAGATTCTTTTCTTTTTGACAAGTATCTTTGTCAAAAAAATAATAATCATTGTCAAAAACGCTATTACCATAGACAAAAAAGAATCCAGCTCAAACTGAATCCTTTTCCTTTATTCATCTACTTCTGAAAATACTTCTTTTAAAATAGCAATCCCCTGCTGAATTTCCTCCCTGCTGACAGTCAAAGGCGGCAGGAGACGGATAACATTCTCTCCGGCGGTCAGGATAATCAATCCCTTCTGACGAGCGGCTTCAACAATCTTTGACAGACTGGCACTTGTTTCAATCCCAATCATCATGCCCAGACCTCGAACAGCAGAAATCTTTGGATGGTCCTGAAAAGCAAGCTGCAGCTGCTCCAATAAGATATCACTCTTAGACCTGACTTCTTCTAGAAAGCCCGCTTCTTTCATGATATGCAAGGTCTCCAAGGCGGCTGCCATGGCTAATTTATTGCCACCAAAGGTAGAGCCGTGACTGCCAGGTCCAAAAGCTGGAGCCAAGCTAGATTTTCCTAATAGAGCGCCAGCGGGCAGGCCATTGGCCAGACCCTTAGCCAGTGTCACAATATCCGGTATAATCCCATAATGCTCAAAGGAATAAAGCTGACCAGTGCGCCCCATACCTGTCTGGACCTCATCAACAATCAGCAAAATCCCCTCTCGTTGGCAAAAATCAGCCAAGTCTTTGACAAGGGTTACTTCTGCTGGACGAACCCCCGATTCTCCTTGGACCAATTCCAGCATGACAGCTGCCGTATCCTGATTGGCCAAGTCTTCTACGCTGGCCAAATCATTGTAAATCGCATAGCTAAAATGAGGCACCCCATCACCAAATCCTTCCTTAATCTTATCCTGTCCTGTTGCGGCCATAGCGCCAAAGGTCCGACCATGAAAGGATTGCTGAAAAGTGATAATGCCTTGCTTGCCAGTAGCTTTGCGGGCTAACTTAATAGCTGCTTCATTGGCTTCTGCTCCGCTATTGCAAAAAAAAGCCAAATAATCATAAGAACCTGCCAGTTCCTGAGCCACCTGCTCTTGCAGAGAGCTAAGATAGAGATTGGGACTGTGCCAGATGCGCCCTGCTTGCTGGATCAAAGCTTGCTGGACCTGCGGGTGAAAGCCAAGATTGGTTACACCAATCCCCGATGAAAAGTCTAAATAAGACTTTCCCTCACTGTCAATCAGATAGGAGCCCTCTGCTTTAACAAACTCAATAGGTGCCCTCTTGTAGTTTTCAAATAAATAAGTCATCGTTATCCCTCTGCTATCAAGGTGCCTGTCAAAAGATTGTCACCAATCAGAACCTGTCCGACACCGGAAAGCACAGTCTGAACAGCACTCTCAATCTTAGGAATCATGCCGCCCTTGATGACACCTGTCTGAATCTTCTTGGAAACCTGACTGGTCAGAAGCTGGGGCAGGACCTTTTTGTCCTCTAGAACTCCTTCTATATCTGTCATCAGGATTAGCTTCTCTGCCTGCAAGCTGCTAGCAACTGCCGCAGCTAGATAGTCTGCATTGATATTTAAGAGCTCACCAGCTGCATTTTCTCCTAACGAAGCCAGCACTGGGACGATGTCCGCAACCAGCAGCTGCTCTAGATAGGCAGTTTGAATCGCCGTCACCTGACCGACATAACCATAGAGGTCTTTGTCGATAAAATCTGCCGAGACTGTCTTTCCCAAATGTGAAACCAACTGAACGCTTTCAATATCTGAGTCGTTCAATTCTTGTGTCAGCGTTCGGCCGACTTGACCTAGCAGGGCCTGCTCAATGATGGGCAAGTCAGACTTAGCTGTCACCCGCAACCCCTTAACCTTGCGAGTAGGCAGCTGGCGCTCTTTCATGAGTTGATTAATGACCAGACCGCCCCCGTGAACGACTACGATTTTCTTACCAGCTGCTATCCATTCTTGCATCTGCTTGATAAACTTATCAGACAGCTTTTGCGCAGCAACACCGCCAATTTTTATAACAATCACATCTTTCATTGCATTTCTCCTTAGGTTCTATAGAGGGCGTTGATTTTCACATAATCATAGGATAGATCGCAGCCCCAGGCCTGAGCTTCAGCTTCCCCATCGTGCAGGTCAATGGTCAAGGTCAGCAGCTCCCCAGCCATGGCATCACTCGTCTCCTCGGGGTCAAAAGCCACAGGGCTAGAAGCCTGCATAACTGGAATCCCCTCAATCCAAATATCAATATTGTCCACTGAGACATCTGCTCCCGCATAGCCAATAGCTGCTAAGATACGGCCCCAATTGGGATCTTGACCAAAAATAGCTGTTTTGACCAGGCTAGAGCCAACGACACTCTTGGCAATCATACGGCCGCTCTGTTCATCCTTGGCATGCCGAACATTGACTTCAATCAGCTTGGTTGCTCCTTCGCCATCCTTGGCAATTTTCTTAGCCAAGTCAGCCATAAGATAGCGGAGCATCTTAGAAAACTTTTCAAATTCTTCCGTATCTGGCAGAATTTCTTCATTTTGTCGGCAGCCATTTGCCATGACTAGCACCATGTCATTGGTCGATGTATCCCCATCCACCGTGATTTGGTTGAAAGTCGTCTCCACATGCTGACTGAGAGCCGCTTGTAAGGTAGCACTAGAAATATTAGCGTCACAGGTGATAAAGGCCAGCATAGTCGCCATATTCGGATGAATCATGCCCGAGCCCTTGGCCACCCCCGCCATAGTCACCAGGTCTGTGCCAAACTCTTCTGTGACTACACAGGTCTTGGTACAAGTATCCGTCGTCAAGATAGCCTCAGCAAAATCTTCTGAATTACCACTCACTAGAATCTGTGACAGACCATTTTTCAGAGCATCCATTGGAAGCTGCTCACCGATGACTCCTGTAGAAGCCAGACCTACCAAGTCGGGCTCAATCTTCAGCTTTTGAGCAGCCAATCGCTGCATTTCATAGGCAGCGTCCAGTCCCTGCTGGCCTGTACAGGAATTGGCAACACCAGAATTAACCACTATTGCCTGCAATTTCTGACTCTTTTGGATTGAGGCTTTGGTCACTAGAAGCGGAGCAGCAATGACTTTATTGGTCGTATAGACTCCAGCCACACTTGCCGGTACTTCTGATACAATCCAGCCAAAATCCAACTTCTTTTTCTTAAAGCCAGCGTGTAAACCGTCAGCTGAAAAGCCTAGCGGACTGGCAATCGTTCCATCAATAATCTTCATATTTAACCCTTTCTCATCTAGACATAGGACGGTTGACTGAGCAGGCCATCTGTTTCGGGAAAGCCCAGCATTAGATTCATATTTTGAACCGCCTGACCAGCAGCCCCCTTAATCAAGTTATCCAGCACAGCTACTACCGTTAAAATGTTTGTTACAGGATTATAGTCAAAACCAATATCTGTATAATTAGTACCGACAACCTGGTGCAGACTCGGCAGAGCAGCTTGGATACGGACAAAAGGCTTATCCTGATAGCAATCTTGGTAAATAGCAGTCAGCTCTTCTCGAGTCAAAGGTGTTTTCAACTTACTATAAACTGTCGCCACGATGCCACGATTGAGCGGAATAAGGGAAGTTGAAAACTGAATCTGCTGCAATCCCTCATCAAAATGCTGCAACTGCTGCACAATCTCCGGAATATGCTGATGCTGATTTAACTTGTAAGTCACGTAGTTATCGTGAACATGGACAAAATGGCTGGATGCAGCTGGATTTTTCCCTGCCCCTGTCAAACCGCTCTTGGCATCGACAATAATAGAGTCCAGCTCAATAGCCTGAGCCTGCAGCAAGGGAATCAAGGCCAACTCTGAAGCCGTCGCATAACAGCCAGGATTGGCAATAAATCGCTTCCCTCTGACATCTGTAAACTCAGACAGCCCATAAATAAACTCTTTTTGAACATTGTCTTTAGCCGGCTCTTTCTGATACCATTTTTTATAAATATTCCCTGGCAAACGATGATCTCCTGATAGATCAATGACTGGAAATCCTGCTTCAACAAAGTCTTTTGACAAATCTTTAGCCACTCCGCTTGACGTTGCAAAGAAAACAAGATCTGCTCGTCGCATTATTTCCTGACTGTCGAAAGCTTCTATTTTCAGGTCGCAAATCCCCTTCAAATGAGGATAAAGCTCTGACACAGGAGCCTCCATATCTTGACTGGCATGAAGGGAAACGACTTCCGCCTGCGGATGTTGCAGCAAAATACGGAGGAGTTCCATTCCTGAGTAACCAGTAATTCCTACAATCGAAATTCGCATATTTTTAAAACACCTCCGTATAAATATGCGTTTTATTTTACTCGTATATTTTCCCTTTGTCAAGTATTTTATGTATTTTTATGCAATATTTTTGAAAATATCATTAATTATTTAAAAAACACTCATGATTTCTTGCCTTAAAGCGGCTTATTTGCTTATCATATAGAGACGTAAGCGAGCTAAGAGCACAGAAAAAGGTCTGCCCAAAGAGCAGACCTTTTCATCTATCTGTTATCTAATATTACAACTTCTCAGCAACTGCTGCTAGCAGGTCTGGAATAGCGGATTGCTTGCTGCCACCGGCCATAGCCATATCTGGCTTACCGCCACCTCGACCATCTACAATCGGTGCCAATTCCTTAATCAGATTACCAGCATGTACGTCCTTGGTCTTGCTGGCTGCAAGAACATTGACCTTGTCTCCAATTGCTGCGACCAGTACGAGAACATCTGAATAGTCCTTCTGCTTCCAAGTGTCCGCGAAGGTACGCAGGGCGCCTGCATCAGACACAGAGACCTGACTAGCGATAAAGCTATGTCCATTTGCCTCTTGAACATCCTTGAAGACTTCACCAGAGGCCGCTACTGCTGCCTTTTCCTTGAGCTCTGCATTCTCTTTTTGGAGTTGACGCAGCTGCTCTTGCAGCGCTTCAACCTTGTGAGGCACTTCCTTGATTTGCGGTGCTTTGAGGGTCGCTGCGATAGCCTTGAGCGCCTCTTCTTCCTCACGGTAGGATTCGAAAGCTTCCTTGCTGGTAACCGCCAAGATACGGCGAGTTCCAGAGCCGATGCCCTCTTCTTTGACAATCTTGAAAATACCGATTTCAGAAGTATTGCCCACGTGAGTTCCTCCGCAAAGCTCGACAGAGTAGTCGCCGATGGTTACGACGCGAACTTCTTTACCATACTTTTCGCCAAAGAGCGCCATGGCACCCATTTCCTTAGCCGTGTCAATATCTGTCTCTACTGTCTCGATAGCAAGAGCTTCCCAGATTTTCTCATTGACTTCTTGCTCGATAGCACGCAGCTCTTCTGCTGTCACTGCTTGGAAATGCGTAAAGTCAAAGCGCAGGAATTCTACTTCGTTCAAAGAGCCTGCCTGGGTTGCATGGTTACCAAGAACATTGTGCAGGGCAGCATGCAAGAGGTGGGTCGCCGTATGGTTCTTCATAACACGATGGCGACGGCTGTGGTCAATTTCTAGTTTATAGCTTTGACCCAGAGCCAGAGGAGCCAAAACTTCTACAGTATGCAGTGGCTGACCATTTGGTGCCTTTTGCACATCCGTAACTTGCGCTACCAGATTACCTGCTCCATCAAAGATTTGACCGTGGTCGGCTACCTGACCACCCATTTCTGCGTAGAATGGCGTTTCTGCAAAGATGAGGGCAGCTGTTCCTGACTCAACAGATTCGACTGCCGCATCATCCGCCACGATAGCAAGGAGTTCAGCAGTCAGCTCTTCTTTTTCGTAGTTAAAGACACTCTCTACAGTGATGGCCTGCAGGGTTTCATTTTGCATGCCCATTGATCCACCCTTGACGACAGACGCACGCGCCCGATCCTGCTGCTCTTTCATAGCCGCTTCAAAGCCAACTCGGTCCACAATCATGCCAGCTTCTTCAGCAATTTCTTCAGTCAACTCCAGTGGGAAGCCGTAAGTATCGTAGAGTTTGAAGGCATCTTGACCAGCAATAACAGTTTGTCCCTTAGCTTTCAAATCTGCCACAATTGTTTCTGCAAAATGTTGACCAGAGTGCAGAGTACGAGCAAAAGATTCTTCCTCACTCTTGATAATCTTTTCGATAAAGTCTTTCTTCTCAAGAACTTCTGGGTAGTAGCTTTCCATAATCTTGCCCACAGTTGGAACCAGTTTGTAAAGGAATAGCTCATTGATACCCAATTTTTGGCCATGCATTGAAGCACGACGAAGCAGACGACGAAGAACATAGCCACGGCCTTCATTTCCAGGAAGAGCGCCATCACCAATGGCAAAGGAAAGCGAGCGGATATGGTCTGCGATAACCTTGAAACTCATATTATCGCCATCTTGGTCATAGACCTTGCCAGACAGCTTCTCTACTTCACGAATAATAGGCATGAAGAGGTCGGTCTCAAAGTTAGTCTTAGCCCCTTGGATAACTGCGACCAAACGCTCCAAACCTGCGCCCGTATCAATGTTCTTATGTGGCAATTCTTTGTACTCACTACGAGGTACAGCAGGGTCTGCGTTGAATTGTGACAAGACGATATTCCAGATTTCGATATAGCGATCGTTTTCAATATCTTCTTCTAAGAGACGGACCCCAATATTTTCTGGATCAAAAGCCTCACCCCGGTCAAAGAAAATCTCTGTATCCGGCCCAGAAGGTCCCGCACCGATTTCCCAGAAGTTGTCCTCAATCGGAATCAAATGACTAGGCTCAACGCCCATAGCAATCCAGCGGTTGTAAGAGTCCTTGTCGTCTGGGTAGTAGGTCATGTAGAGCTTGTCTTTGGGAAAATCAAACCACTCAGGACTAGTCAAAAGCTCGTAAGCCCACTCAATCGCTTCATCGCGGAAATAATCGCCGATAGAGAAGTTGCCCAGCATTTCAAACATAGTATGGTGGCGGGCAGTCTTTCCGACATTTTCAATATCATTGGTCCGAATGGCCTTTTGAGCATTGGTAATCCGAGGATTCTCTGGAATGATAGTTCCATCGAAGTATTTCTTGAGGGTCGCTACACCAGAGTTAATCCAGAGCAAGGTTGGATCGTTGACCGGCACCAAGCTAACAGATGGTTCTACTGCATGACCTTTAGTTGCCCAAAAATCCAGCCACATTTGACGAACCTGAGCACTTGACATTTGTTTCATTTCTTTTTCTCCTTAATTTTTTTCTAAAAATAATTGCATTATGACGACGAACTTTCCAGCATTTCGACATAGTCAATAGCGACACAGAGGGAAATCACCAAATCTGAATAAGTCTCATCACAGACATTCACCTGATAAGTAGAGGTTAGATGAAAGAGCTCCTTGGTAATTTCTGCAACGACTTGATTGCTGTCATCCAGCAGACGAAAGTTTAAATCCCAGATATTCCCTTCAACTCGAAGACCCAAATTATCAAATTTATATTTATCACGCAAAAAAGAGAATTTCTTACGGATATAAAAGCTATGCCCGCTGCTGAGTTTGATTTCAAATTGGGGCAGGAGGGTTATAAGGGTCTTGGTAATCTGACTGACGATTTGTCCTTGACTATCATAGATAGTAAAGGTCTTAGGAATCTGGAAGAAAGAGCCTTCCACTTGATAATCCACATTTCCTCGATCATCCTTGATATCAAAGCGTTCGCCGCCTAAGCGAAATTTCTGTTTGACAAGATAGGTTTTCATTATATTACCTCCACAGTCAACATAAAAGACAAGTTCCTTGTCCGAAGGGCGAAAAACCGCGGTACCACCTTCATTCAATGAACTTGTCATTCTCATTTCATATTCTATTTTTCAAGATGAGTAGCATGATTCTCCGTCTCAGATGGCTCGCAGCACCGCCAATTCTCTGAACTAAGAACTTGAAAAATCAATTCTCACCAGTCTTATTATACTTGCTTATTCTCTTTTCGTCAACCTTATTCTGCAGCTGATGATGAAGCTTCCGCTGAACTGCTTTCAGCTGCTGAGCTAGACTCAGAAGTCTTTGAGCTGCTGGCAGCACTTGATGAAGAAGTTGAAGAGCCTGTCGTTTCAATATACTGAGCAAAGACAGATTGGAAAGCACTGTCCTTAACCTTGATGTTGGCATCTTTCAGCTCTTTCGCCACAACGCTTTGGATGAAGCTAGTATCTTTTTCTTTTTGCGCAATGATAATCTTTTTCAGCTTGTCTTTGTAGTCTTTCCAGTTAGAAGATTTCTCTGACTTCTTGACCAGCTTAACAATATAGTAGCTTGCTGAGTACTGTGAATCTGGAACAGTCACAAGGTCTGAAACGCCATTTTCTTCCAAAGCAAAAGCAGCTTTTTTGACAGCATCTGGAACATCAGTAGAGCCAGAGTCAAACTTAATTTCTCCGCCTTTTTCCTTAGTGGCAGCATCGGTAGAGTTTTCCTTAGCGATTTGACTGAAGTCTGCTCCTTCTGCTTTAGCTTTTTCGAGAACTTCCTTACCTTTGTCTTCGCTGTCAACCTTGATGATTTGAGCTGTTACTTCTGGCGTGTAGTTTTCAAAGGCAGCCTTGTAGTTTTCGTCAGTCAGCTCTTTTTCAGCAGCCTTCTTAACAGCATGCTCTACTAGCATATTGGTGCGGATTTGCTCCTTGTAGGCATCTTCGGTCAATCCGTTTTGAGCCAAGACTTGGGCAAAAGCTGTACCGTAAGCCGTTTTAGACTTTTCGAAAGCATCCTTAACATCCTTGTCTTTGACGTCTTTGCCGTATTTTTCTTCAAAGATTTCTTTGATAGTCATCTGCAGCAAGACCTGCTGAGCTGCACCATTGTTTTTCACTTGATCGTAAAATTCATTGACAGTAATCGTGTTGCCTTTCATGGTCACGATGTCCTTACCTTCTGAGTTAGAACATGCTGCTAATACAGCGACTGACAAGAGTGTCACTGCTCCTGCAAATATTTTTTTCTTCATTTTATATTGACTCCTTATTCTTAAAAGTTCACGTTTTCTATTGTAGCACAAATTTGAATTGATATCTTAAATTTTACTAAAAATTTTTGGAAATTAGGAAAAAATCAGAGATGTCATTTTTTTCTAATCATAAGCAGCCCATCTCCCAAGGGAAGCAGACTGGAAGTTAAATCTGGACTATCCAAAGTTGCGTCAAACAGGCTGTGCAAGCCACGGTAAATAGCTCGTTGGCCACGCTTAATGTCCTCAAAAGGCTTGGCAACATCTCCGCCTTGAAAGACATCATCAATGAGGACCAGGCCACCAGGATTAAGGCGCTTGAGGACCTGAGGCAGAAAGACCACATACTTGGACTTAGCAGAGTCCATAAAGACAAGGTCGTAGGAATCCTCTAACGTCTCAAGTAAATCCACCGCATCGCCTTCTAGCAGCGTAATTTGCTGACGACTGTCATACTTGGCAAAATTAGCCTTAGCAAGCTCAATCATCTCTGGATTGCGGTCAATGGTCGTAATCTGAGCCTGAGGAGCATGTTCTGCCATCAAAAGGGCCGAAAAACCAATAGCAGTCCCAATTTCTAAAATCTTCTCTGGCTGGAGACTTTCGAGTAGCAGGCGGAAGTAAGCCACTGTCTCATGGGGAATCACGGGCACATTTTCAGCTCTGGCAAAATCCTCTAGTTCCTTGAGTCCACCAGTGACTGGCTGGAGACGCTGTCTCATAAAGTCTACGACTTCCTCTTTGACCACTGGCCGGCGCATATTGGGATTAGAGTTTTGATTATAAGTTTCGACCATCTTATGCCAGTCCCAACTTTTCTACCAAGGCTTCAAATTCGTCCAAGCGACGCTCAAAGACAGCAAAAGCAGCATTTAGGTAGTCTTCCTTTTCCATATCCACACCTGCTTTTTTGATGACATTGAGCGGATAGTCAGAGTTCCCAGCTTTCAGATAGTCCAGATACTTATCCTTGTCTTCCTGACTGCCATGGACAATCTTTTCAGCCAGGGCAGAAGCCGCTGAAAATCCTGTCGAATATTGGAAAACATAGTAATCATAGTAGAAATGAGGAATCCGAGCCCATTCGTACTGAATCTGTGGATTGTCTTCTTTTTTCAGTCCATAGTATTTTTCGTTCAAGTCAGCGTAGAGCTCATTGAGAAACTCGCTGGTCAAAACTTGCCCTTCTTGGTCAGCCTTGTGGATAGCATGCTCAAACTCAGCAAACTGGGTTTGACGGAAGACCGTACCTCGGAAGCCATCCAAAAAGTGATTGAGGATAGCAAAGCGGGTAGCATCGTCCTCTACTTCTTCCAAAAGCTTTTCTGTCAGAATATTTTCATTAGTCGTTGAAGCAATCTCAGCTAGGAAGATAGAATAGTCACCGTAAACATAAGGTTGGGTCTCACGGGTATAACTTGAGTGCATACTATGGCCTGTCTCGTGCACCAAGGTAAATAGATTATCCAGCGTGTCCTGCCAGTTGAGCAACATGAAGGCATTGGTATCATAAGAACCGCCTGAGTATGCTCCTGAGCGCTTGCCTTGATTTTCATGAACATCAATCCAACGCTCTGAAAAAGCTGTCTTCACTCGGCTTAAATAATCCTCACCCAGAATAGCCAAAACTTCCTCAGACTTAGCCAAGGCTTCCTCATAAGTGAACTTGTAGTCTGTCTCTGACAAAGGTGTGTACATATCATACATCTTCAAGTCAGAAATGCCTAAAATCTTCGCTCGCAAAGCGATATAACGCTGCAAAAGAGGCAAATGCTTATTGACAGCTGAAACTAGGCTGTCATAGACACTTTCTGGAACAAAGTCCGCTGACAAGGCCGCTTCACGGGCAGATGAGAACTTGCGGACTTTCGCATTGTAGTTATGGACCTTGACATTGGTCTGCAAAGTCTTGGCATAGGTATGCTGATACTGCTCGTATACGCTGTAGAGAGCCTCGTAAGCTTCCTTACGAACCTCTCGGTTCTTAGACTCGACCAGGGTGATATAGTTACCGTGGCTGAGCTGAACTTCATTTCCATCTTCATCATGCACTATAGGAAAGACGATATCAGCATTATCCAAAATAGAAAAGGTTTCGCCCGCTGCCCCAAAAATTTCACCAGCACCGGCCAATAACTCCTCTTCGCGCTGTGTCAGGATGTGGGCTTTCTTTTTCAAAAGCTTGTCAAAATAATGCTGGTACAGCTGCAGGGCTGGCTGCTCAGCTAGGAAAGCTTGGTACTGTTCTTCTGTAATCGCCATAAATTCGGGCTCGTAGAAGGCAAAGCTTTGACCAAAATCGCTGTAAAGAGTCATGCCTTTCGCCTGATACTCTTGGTACTTAGCCACACGTGTATCCTGGTCATTCTTCATATGAGCATAAGAATAAAGCTTTTCAATACGACGCATCAAGTCCAGCTGAACTTCAGTCGTTGTTAAGAGACTATCCGCTGAATCCAGCAAATGCCCAGTCAGACCAGCTACTTTCTTCACTTCTTCTGAAACCTGAGCCAATTCCGCTTCAAAGGCTTCATCTGTTGGGAAAATGGTGCTCAAATCCCAAGTATATTTTTCTTCAATTTCATTTCTTTGTTTTGCCATAAAAAAATCCTCCGACTCCCCTATTCTATCACAAATCAACGTAAAATCCTTGTATAAAAAGCCGGTGGATAAACAATTTGCAGATTTTTTTGCTGGAGATTGACATAATAATTCTCAAACTGCTGGTAATAGTCAGTCAGGTCGGTAGTTATCTGACAGAAGGAGGCAGCCTGTATCGGCCGAACCTGTGGATAAAAATCCTCTGCAGTCTTAGTCAAGAGATTAGCGCCATTCTGATAGAGCTGAGCCTGCAGCCGCATCCATCTAGGCTGTTGGTAATAAAGCTGACGGCGGATATAATTGCAGATCTGCGGATCTTGCTGGGCCAGAAAGCTGTTCATCTCCTGCTTTTGAAAGGGCAAACGCAAAATATCCAAAAGCTGACTGTGACCAAAGGGAAAGTTCTTGGTCTTGTGCTGGACTTTTCCATGCAGATCTTCGTGAATCAGGTATTTGAGACGCAGAACTTGCTTTTCTTGATCCAGCTCCCAAAGATGAAAGCCCATATTTTTACTAAAATAGAGAAAATCCTTCTGCAGGCGGGTTAGGGAATCCTTGAGCCAAAGTTTTCGCCCCAAAAGCCAGAGAACCTGATAGCCATGCTGGCGGTAAGAAAGCGTCCGTTCCTGCAGCCGTTCTATACTTAGGGGGCTGCACTGGACTTCAAGCGCCAGTTTTTTATCAACCAGCAAATCTGCAATCTGCTGCAGAGCAGGCAAAAAAGCCTCCACCTCAACTTCTTCTGTTTGGACAGCCCAGCGAAAAAGCTCGGCCTTAAGGTTCAGGTGCTCAGCGCTCTCATTTTCCCTGTAAAAACGACATTCTTCTAGCGAAACATGCGCAAAATGCGGCTGCATGACCTTGCCTTTTTTAAAACGGACTGCCCCCGAACAAGCTGGGCAAACGAAATCAGCCCCCTTTTCAATCTTCTCCTCCAGAGCATTACACAAAAGTCCCTTATGATTTCGCGCTACAAACATATCCTAGCCCCCTCTAAAATTTCTCTCATTTACTAGAATATTCGCAAAAGAAAAGAGAAACTATCTACACCATCAAAAAACGAGTCAAGAGAACATCTCTCCGACTCGTTTTCTATTATCCAAATAATTGATTTCCTTTTCGTTCTGGCAATTTTAGAAAGAGGGCCAGCATACAGACTAGACAGATAACTGCTGCTAGAAAGAGGTTCATTCCTTCGTAACCCCAACTGTCCAGAAAATGGCCGGCCAGATTTTGAATGAGAATGGTTCCTAGACTGCGGGCTGTCTGGACCAGAGCAATGGCAGTTACCAGGTATTTTTCATCGACCAAGCTGGCTACGATTTTCAGGGTCACCATAATCAAAACCATGCCCGTCACGTGCTTGGAAAGGAGAGTCATCCCGATTTTCGAAATCAAACCTAGGTCCAAGGCATAGACGCTGTACTGGAGAAAGATGGTTCCCAAACAGATATAAAGAAGCTTCTTCATCGAAAGCTTGTCCATAAAGAGATAGGAATAAAAGATAAAAGGCGCTTCAACCAGAACTGATAAGGCAACGACAGTCGAAGCCATATCCACCTCTAAGCCACTATGCTGTAGCATGGCAGGGATATAGGTATGACCAGTATTCCCCACCCCTGAGTAGAGGGCGACCAAAAGCAGGTAAAAGAGATAGGTTTTGTTGGTCAAGAGCTTCCCCAGACCTGTCTGCTTGCGGATATTCCTGCTTTCTAGGGCTGCTCGGTCGTGCTTGGGCTGGATTCCCAAAAGTCCTAGACTGCTGATAAGCATCATACCAATAAAGACTGGGAAAATAGCCTGCGGTGCGACTCTTTGATAGATTAGACCGGCCAGCTGAGAGCCTAGTGCATAGCCAATGGTTCCCCAAATCCTAATCTTACCATAAGTATAAGGACTTTGAGCCGCAAGAACATCCATGACTGGATTGACTCCGTTGATTAACATGAGCACTAGACTATACCAGACCAAGAGCTGCCAAAGCTGAGTTGCCTTCATGAAAAATACAGCCCCAACCATCATAGCTAGAAAGCTAAAAAGAAAGATCTTTTTAATTCCCAAAGCATCGCTGAGAACTCCAAAAATCGGCTGAGCCAACATGGAGGCAAAGAACGAAGACGACACTACTAGCGATACTTGAGCATTAGAATAGCCTAAGTCCTGCATATAGACTGATATCAGGGTCGAAAAAAGAGAGTAGGCTAAGAAGAAAAAATTAAAGAGTAAAAAATGAGCTAGATAGCTGTTGTGAAACTTTTTTCGCATGAAAATCTCCTTAAAACAGAAAGAAAACTCAGCAAAATCACTGAGTTTTAGCTTGGAAAGTCATTCCGTTCGTACATTACAGAGTACATTCCATTTATTCAACATCTGTATTTCTACGACGTTCCTGTTTTGCAGCCTTGCGTTTTTGACGACTGCGGTATTCAAAGGACAGAATGATTAGCAGGATGCCAACAGGCAACAGAATTAGCATCTTATCACTGAAGAACACACCATACCAAGGCTTGCTTTCTGATTTGCTGCCAGTCACATTTTCAATGGCCTGAGCAACTGGATTCTCAACTTTCTCGACTTTCATTTCATCAGAGATCTTGCTCGACAAGGTCTTCAAGCCATTTTCAGCCTTGAGAACATTGTTTTCAACCTTGACTTTAGGCTCGGTTCCCTTTTTAACAGTAGCGTAGAAATCCTCAGGCAGCTTATATTTCTGTCCATCAATCTCCTGCTCACCCTTGGATAAGAGTTTTTTGTACTCATAGTCCGCATAAGCCTTCTCAATCAAAGCATTACCAAAAGGATGGCGGTAATACTCACCGTCTTGGTCAGACCAGTCACCGACTCCCATAATCACAGCAATCATGCGCTGATCTCCACGCTTAATGGTCGCGATATAGTTGAAAGCACCGTTAGGACTAGAGCCCGTCTTCATACCATCTACGCCCTTGAGCGCGTATTTAGCACCCGGAAGGGAGTAATTATAGGTTTCAAAGGTCTCCTCGTAAGGAGTTCCAGCTTTAACCGTAACCTTGGCTTTATTAGTATAGTTTAGAATTTCAGGATGGTGATTGACAAAGTTATAAGCCAGAATCGCCAAATCACGGGCTGTTGTTTGATTGCTGGCATAATTATCGTAGTTTTGAGGGTTATAATAGCCCTTAAAAGAAACCGCCGCTGCACCGCTGGCATTGAACCACTTGGTATTGGTCATGCCCAGCTCTTGAGCCTTGGCATTCATCCGATCCAAGAAAGCATCTGGATCATTGTCAGATAGATAATTGGCCAGCATGACAGTTGTCGCATTGGATGACGGCACGATTGTCATGGTAATCAGCTCAGATACGGTATAGTCCACACCAGCGACAATTTTATTATTAGAAATTTCATAAATATTAGCGGTAGCCTGATCCTGAGGTGTAGCTGTAATGACCGTCTTTTCGCTGATTTTTCCTTCCTTAATCGCTTCAAAGACCAAGTAAAGCGTCATGAGCTTACTCATACTAGCGGGATCACGCACCTCATCGACATTATCCTCCCAGACAACATCACCTGTACTGCCATCAATAACGAGAGAAGACTTGGGACGATTAATCGCCTGAACATTATCATGCGGATACATCTTTTTAGCCATATCCACCAATTCATCAGCCCTAGCAGCTAGTGGCGCTAAAGAGGTCAGGAACGCAATTCCCAATAACAAAAGCTTTTTCTTCACAGGATCCTCCAAAGAACAATTATACCTATCTAGTATATCATATTTTACGCAAAGTCAACCATAAATCTAAAAATCCTACCTAAAAAATAGATAGGAAATTAAGAGACTTTTATCTGGCAAAGCCAGTTTTCTAGCAACAACGTCAAAATCTTAGTGATTTAACAAGCTAAGTGCTTCCTTATCAGCGATAATCACAACATCTGGATGCTTCTGGAGAGCACTGCCTGGCAGCTCCTCTGTCACCTCACCCTCAACAGTCCCTGCTATGGCTTTGGCCTTAGCTGAACCGTAAGCAAAGAGGATGATGGACTTAGCATTGAGAATATTGCCAATTCCCATGGAAATAGCCTGAGTCGGAACATCTTCCATCTTGTCGAAGAATCGAGCATTGGATTGAATGGTGGACGGTGTCAGATCCACTAAGTGAGTCTGGCTGTCGAAACTAGTCCCCGGCTCATTGAAGCCGATATGACCATTCGTACCGATTCCCAAAATCTGCAAATCAGCCGGATGCTCTGTAAGAAGCTGATTGTACTGCGCCACCTCTGCTTCTAAATCTTTCGCTGCGCCATTGGGCAGGAAGCTTTCCTTAAAAGGCTTTTGTTTAAAGAGGTGCTGGTTCATGAAATAGCGATAAGACTGAGGATCGTCCTCCTGCAAACCGACATATTCATCCAGATTAACACTGAACATCTCTGAGAAATCAAGGTCGCTCTCAACAATCTGCTTGTAAAATCCTTCTGGGCTGCTACCTGTAGCTAAGCCTAAAGTTTTCGCCCCCTGAGCTAGCTTTTCTTTGAGCAGTTCGAAAGCCACTTTGCCACCCTCTACTTGGTTTTCCACTTGAATAATTTTCATTTTCTACCTCCACTTCTGTTCTTAATTTTATTATATGGTATAGACCAATTTTTGTCAAGAAAAAGTATGCAAAATAGACATACTTTTTAGTCATGCTCGCTTCCTTTTGCAGCAAATCGTGTTATAATAGAAACATGTTTTTACTGATTGTTTTATTGATTTTATTTTTAGTCGGAGTCTTACTCTGCAGCTTGAGTTTCCTCATGAAAAAACAACCAGGCTGGCAGATTGTAAGTTTGATTTTGGGCGGCTTGCTTACAGCTAGTCCCTTCCTACTCGCTGCCTATCTACTCTGGCTGATGAAAACAATATAAGGAGATACGATGAATACCGCTGATTTTGATTTTGACTTGCCCGAAGAGCTGATTGCACAGACGCCTTTAGAGAAAAGGGATGCTTCCCGCTTGCTAGTGGTTGATAAAGAAACGGGAGCCTTCTCCGACCAGCACTTTGACCAGATTATTGATCAGCTCCAGCCCGGCGATGCCCTAGTGATGAATAATACGCGTGTCCTGCCTGCCCGCCTTTATGGTATCAAGCCTGAGACAGGGGGCCATGTCGAGCTGCTGCTGCTGAAAAATACTCAAGGAGATGACTGGGAAGTGCTAGCCAAGCCAGCCAAGCGCCTCAGAGTAGGTGCTCAGATTTCCTTTGGTGATGGACGCTTAACTGCTACTGTGGTAGAGGAGCTTGACCATGGCGGCCGAATTGTGCGCTTTGCCTACGAAGGGATTTTCCTAGAAGTCTTGGAAAGTTTGGGAGAAATGCCGCTTCCGCCTTATATCCACGAAAAACTGGCAGACCGCGAACGCTACCAGACTGTCTATGCTAAAGAAAACGGCTCTGCTGCTGCGCCAACTGCTGGACTTCATTTCACAGAAGAGCTGCTGGAGCAGATTGCAGCCAAGGGAGTCAAGCTGGTCTATCTCACCCTTCATGTCGGACTGGGAACTTTCCGACCGGTTTCAGTGGACAGTTTAGATGATCACGAGATGCACTCCGAGTTTTACAGTCTGTCCGAGGAAGCTGCCCAGACACTTCGTCAGGTTAAGGCTAATGGCGGACGTGTCATTGCAGTCGGAACGACATCTATCCGCACCTTGGAGACAATTGGCAGTAAATTTCAGGGTCAGATTCAGGCTGACTCTGGCTGGACCAATATTTTTATCAAGCCGGGATACGATTGGAAGGTCGTTGATGCTTTTTCAACCAACTTCCACCTGCCCAAGTCAACTCTGGTCATGTTAGTCTCTGCCTTTGCCGGACGTTCCTTAACACTTGAAGCTTATGAGCATGCCATTGCTGAGCGCTATCGCTTCTTCAGCTTTGGTGATGCCATGTTTATCAAATAACTATAGGTGAAAATTTATGAATAAAATTGAAAGCAGACATCGTCTCATCCGCTCCTTAATCATGGAAAAGAAAATCCATACCCAGCAAGAACTCCAGGAGCATCTGGAAGCCAACGGCGTCATTGTAACCCAGTCCACTCTTTCACGAGATATGAAAGCACTCAATCTGGTCAAGGTTAGTGAAAACGATACTTCCTACTATATCATCAACAGCATTGCACCATCCCGTTGGGAAAAACGCCTCCGTTTCTATATGGAGGATGCTTTAGTCATGCTGCGACCAGTTCAAAATCAAGTCGTCATGAAAACCCTGCCTGGGTTGGCCCAGTCTTTCGGTGCAATCTTAGACGCCTTAGAGCTGCCGCAGATTGTTGCTACTGTCTGTGGTGATGACGTCTGTCTGATTATCTGCGAGGATGATCAAGGGGCCCTTGACTGCTTTGAGAAGCTCAAAGAATTCACCCCACCATTCTTCTTTAGTAAATAAAAGCTGAGACAACATTGCCTCAGCTTTTTCTATTTACCATTTTTCCTCAATGAAACCCATTAGCAAATCAGAAAGCCATACTTGACTAGAGTAGAGCAAGACCGATAAGATTTTAAAGTTTTTTCAAAAAGTCAGCATTTAAGGTGTTGTAGCCAAACGATAAACGGCTTCCGCGTAAATATCCATTGCCCGATACAGATCATCTAAGCGCAATCGTTCATTGACCTGATGCTCTGTCTGATCAGCTCCCGGAAAGAGAGCGCCGAAAGCAACACAGTTAGGCATAGTACGAGCAAAGGTCGCTCCACCCGAAGACATAGCTGGACTGTCGTCTCCTGTTTTTTCCTGATAAATTGCCATCAGAGTGCTGACCAACTCGCTGTCCAAAGGTACGTATAGCGGAGCCAAGTAATCAAACTCCTGATAGGTCAGCCCGTATTGACTGGCTATTTCTGCCAGCTTTTCAACCAACTTGTCCTTGTCTGCCAAGACCGGAATTCGCATGTCAATCCGAATCTCAGAGCGGTCAGAGGTTAACGTCAGACCGGCAACATTAAAGGAAAGAAAGCCTGTCGGTTCATCAGACACAGGCCCGAAGAGATGGCTGCCTGTCGCATCTTCACCAACCGCCTGAGCCAGAAAGGCAAGAGCTGGATGAGAATCCAAGGGCTGCAAGACCTTGGCTAGGCGAATAATGGCATTGACTCCTTGGGCGGCATCCTTGGCGTGCTTGGGCAAGCCGATAACCGTCACTTCTTCTGACGTTCGCTCATATTCATAGCCTAAATCTTCCAGTCCAGTGACGACCGATTCCAGTAGGCTGCCCGAATAGGAAGCCTTGGCAGGAACGACATTAAAAGCTTGACCAGCTTCGAGCTCTATAGTATCAGAGCCCGGCCCTTCCAGCTTGAGCTGCAGAAGCCCCTTCTCAGCATAGGTCAAAGGGAAGGAAGAGTCTGGCGCAAAGCCAAGTGTAGCCTGCTCTTCTAGTTGGTTATACCTGCCTATACAGCGCCAAAGCGTCTCCTCATCTGTACCAAAGATAAAGCGAACCCGCTTTTTAAATTCCACTCCGCTGTCTAGCAATGCCTTTACAGCATAAAGAGCAGCCATAGAAGGTCCCTTGTCATCCTGCACCCCACGACCAAAAATCCAGCCATTCTTGATAGTGGCTTCAAAGGGAGGCGTCTGCCAGTCCGACTCATCACCCGATGGAACAACATCCAAATGACAGAGAACGGCCAGAAGCTGAGCTCCATGACCGATTTCTGCATATCCGTAATAACCTTTAGGGTCAAGGTAAGTTGTAAAACCTAGCTCCCGACAGATTTCTAAAGTTTTTTCTAGGACATCTTGGATAGCTTGTCCAAAAGGTGTTCCATTTTGACCTTCCTTCAGTACTGAAGGATAAGAAACGATTGTTTTCAAAGATTCAAGAAAATCTTCTTTAACTTCTTCTGTTATAAAATTTTTCATGGAATCACCTCAGCTTCTAGCTTATAGGAACGGTAGGAAAGTTCCTAGGAGTAAGAGACCAATACTGATAGCAATAATCGCTACAATCAGCTTGCCGATAAATTTCCACCAAGTGCCGATATTGATACGTCCGAGCGCCAAAGCTCCCATAACGATACCAGAAGTTGGAGCAACCAGGTTCAGCACACCTGAAGCAGACTGATAAGCTGTAATGATCAAGCTAGCCTTGACATTGACAAATTCTCCCAAAGGAGCCATGATTCCCATAGTCGCACTGGCCAGACCTGATGATGATGGGATAAGGAAGGACATCGGCAGGTAGAAAATGTAAGTCAAGACGATAAATACTTGTGATGATAGACCGCTGAGTCCTTGTTTACCCCAGTTGAGAATAGTGTCTGTAATCATACCGTCATTCATGATAACTTGAATACCACGAGCGATTGCTACGATTAGGGCTACGCTAAGCAGGTCAGCTGCACCGTTCATAAAGGCAGAGATAATCTTATCTTCCTTGAGACCGTAAACAACGCCAATCAAGATTCCCATGAAGGCAAAGAGCATAGCTCCTTCTGGGAAGTACCAAGTACCTAGTGCAGAAGTAGATGAACCAATAATCTTACCGAGTACTGGAAGACCTGTCAGCCAGGCATTGATGTCCTTAAAGATAGTAATACCGAGATCTGTCCAAGGAATGAAACTCAATACCATAAGGACAAATGTCATGATGAACAGGAATAGAACTGTTCTTTGTTTTTTGCTCAGAGTTGACTCAACAGATGAAGAAGTTTCAACATTAAAGTGTTTCAAATCTTCTTCGCGAGTACTGTAAACCAATGACTTGGTCGGATCTTTTTGAATCTTATCTGCATAGCGGTAAACAAACCAAGTGCTGAGAGCTGTCATGACAAACAAGAAGATGAGACGGAGAGCAATCCCTTCACCGGTACCAACACCAGCAGTAGCTGAAGCAATACCCGTTGCAAATGGATTTAGCGTAGAAGCCAAACATCCGATTTGCGAACCAAGCAGGATAATGGCCACCCCAGTCAGACTGTCAAAACCAACCGCCATCATCACTGGCACCAAAAGCGGATAGAAGGCCATGGTTTCCTCACCCATACCATAGGTAGTACCACCGAGGGCAAAGAGAGGCATCAAGACAACAATCAGCATCTTTTCGCGACCCTTGTACTTCTTAACGATAGAGGCAATTCCCACATCCAAAGCGCCAGTTTCATTGACAACACCAAGGAAACCACCAACCATGAGGATGAAGAAGGCAACATCTATCGCAGCAGTAGTTTCCTTGATTAAGGATCCTTCCTCTGGATGCGTACCCAGCATTGCACGAATCGGTGCCATCAGGACATCCCAAATCCCTTGTGGATTTTGTGGCTGAGGCTGATAAACACCTTTTACAAAAGCCCCTGCCGGGATAATCCAAGTCAGCACTGCCATAATGGCAATGATTATCAACAATACGGTGTAAGATGAAGGCATCTTAAACCCTTTTTTTGTTTTTTCACTCATTTGTATTCCCTCCTAAAAATTTTTTAACGAGGTTACGAACCTACATTTCCCTGTATGAGTAAACAAGAAAACGCTTACTTTGTTTTTATTTTACCATATTAACATTGAAAAAGCCAGTATTTTTGAAAATAATCAAAGATTTTCAGGAAAAGACTTCCATCAGCAATAGAGATTACTTGCTATCGCTTTTCAATCAGTTCTATGTCTAGTCTTTTTCAATAATCGTACCGCTCTCAGACTCAATCAGAGCACCAAGATTTTCCAGAGATGTGATAACTGCTTTACCTTCTGGACGGCCATTGACAAAGGCGATAGCTGCTTCTACTTTTGGAAGCATGCTGCCTGGTGCAAATTGTTCTTGCTTGATGTATTCTTCCAATTGAGCAACATTCACATGCTCTAGTTTTGCTTGGTCTGGTTTGTTGTAGTTAACAAAGACATAGTCCACACCAGTCAAGACAATGAAGAGGTCTGCGCCAACCAACTCCGCCAAGCGCTGAGAAGCAAAGTCCTTGTCAATAACAGCTTCAACACCAGTAAGATGGCCATTGTCTTCTTTGACGACAGGAATTCCGCCGCCACCCGCAGCCACTACTACTTGACCTTGATTCAAAAGCGTACGAATCGTTTCAATTTCCTTGATGTCTACTGGTTTTGGTGAAGCAACGACCTTACGCCAACCACGGCCGGCATCCTCTTTGAAAGTCGCTCCGCTCTTTTCAGCTTCCGCTTTTGCTTCTTCTTCTGAATAGAAAGGTCCGATTGGCTTGCTGAGGTTGACAAAGGCTGGATCGTTCTTATCCACCACTACTTGCGTCACAACAGAAGCGACATTCTTTTCAATACCTTCATCCAAGAGAGCATTTTGCAAAGCATTCTGCAGCCAGAAGCCGATACTGCCTTCTGTCATAGCCACAAGAGAGTCTAGTGGGAAAGCAGGATTCTTCTCAGAGTTCGCTGCCAACTGTTGCAGCAGCAAATTCCCTACCTGTGGACCATTTCCATGGGTAATGATAAGATCATCCCCGTTTTTTATCAATTTTACCAAATGTTTAGCAGTTTCCACCAAGGCTTCCTGCTGTGCTTTCGCTGATGGGTCAGATGAAAGGATGGCGTTTCCTCCCAAGGCTACAACGATTTTACGATTTCCCATTAAATTCTCCTTAATTGCGCTCTAATGAATGCGCTTCCAATTTATTTTAGTAGATTTTTTAATTTTCAATAAGAAAATGAGCTTTCCTTATCATATAAAAGAGGGCCGGACTAAAGCTATTAGTCGCAGCCCTCATAGCTGTTGGTAGACGGTTTCTTAGGTAAGATTATACTTTTGGAATGTAGAGGTTTCCAAGAGTTGCAGCCATAACCGCTTTGATTGTGTGCATACGGTTTTCTGCTTGGTCAAAATGACGAGCATATTTGCTGCGGAAGACTTCGTCTGTTACTTCCATTTCCTCTACACCGAATTTTTCAGCGACATCTTTACCGTAAACAGTATTTGTATCGTGGAATGCTGGTAAGCAGTGCAAGAAAATCAAGTTTTCATTATCAGCCTTCTTCACCAAATCCATGTTTACTTGGTAAGGTTTGAGGAGGGCAACGCGTTCTGCAAACTTGTCTTCTTCACCCATAGATACCCAAACGTCTGTGTAAAGAACATCAGCACCTTTAACTGCTTCGTCAGCATCTTCAGTGATGAGGATATGTGCGCCGCTTTCTTTCGCAAAGCCTTCTGCCAATTCAACGATTTCTTTTTCTGGGAAGAGTTCTTTTGGTGAGAAGATGTGAACGTTTACGCCAAGGATAGCTCCTGTCACCAGCAAGCTGTTGGCAACGTTGTTACGTCCATCACCACAGTATACCAATGTCAAGCCTTCCAGACGGCCAAAGTTTTCTTGAACAGTCAAGTAGTCAGCCAACATTTGAGTTGGGTGCCATTCGTCAGTCAGACCATTCCATACTGGAACACCTGAGAATTCTGCCAATTCTTCTACCATACGTTGGCTGAAGCCGCGGAATTCAATCCCGTCAAACATACGGCCCAAAACTTTCGCAGTATCTTCTGTAGATTCTTTCTTACCAAGCTGGATATCGTTAGCACCAAGGTATTCTGGATGTGCCCCTAGGTCAATGGCTGCTGTTGTAAAAGCTGCACGAGTACGAGTAGATGTTTTTTCAAACAAGAGAGCGATATTCTTGCCAGCAAGATAGTGGTGTTGAATATTGCGTTTTTTCAAATCTTTCAAGTGAGCTGAAAGACCGATAAGGTATTCTAACTCAGCACGGCTAAAGTCTTTTTCTGCTAAGAAGCTACGTCCTTGGAATACTGAATGTGTCATTCTATTATTTCCTCTTTCTTTTCTTTATGTATTGTTAGCACTTGTATGCTTAAATTTCTTCACGTTCAAATGGCATAGACATACAGCGTGGTCCACCACGACCGCGAACCAATTCACTTCCGCGGATCTTGATCAAACGCAAGCCGTATTCTTCCAAAATCTTGTTAGTAACGGTATTACGATCATACACCACTACCACACCAGGTGCAATAGTCAAGGTGTTAGAACCGTCATTCCATTGCTCACGCGCAGCAGCTACGATATTGCCACCGCCACAGCGAATCAGATGAACTTTTTCCACACCAAGGTTTTCAGCTAAGATTTCTGCCAAATCACCTTTTTCTTCAACAATCTTAAGTTTGTCATCAACATAAGTCACAGAGTAAACGCGAAGATCTCCTTCGATTTCTGGGTGAATCGTGAACTTGTCATAGTCAACCATAGTGAAGACAGTGTCTAAGTGCATGAACTTACGGTTGTTGGCAAATTCAAAAGCCAAAACTTTCTTGAAGCCTACATTTTTCTTGAAGATATTGACCAAGAGTTTTTCGATAGAAGCTGCGTCTGTACGTTGTGAAATACCAACCGCCAGCACATCTTTTGAAAGAACCAGTTCATCCCCACCTTCGATACGTGTATCTTCTTCACGGTTATATACAAGTTCAACATTTCCACCGTATACTGGGTGATATTTGAAGATGTATTTACCGTAGAGAGTTTCACGATTACGAGTATCCGCATACATGTGGTTAAGCGATACTGCATTACCAATCGTAGCAAATGGGTCACGTGTGAAGTAAAGGTTTGGCATCGGATCAATAGCAAATGGATAATCAGATTCCACCAAGTCCGTCAAGCCTTTTGCTTCTTCAGGAATTTCTGGTAACTCAACTTTTTGAACCCCTGCCATTGTTTTTTCAACCAACTCTCGGTTATCTTTGATACCACGGAGCAGTTCGCGAATAGCCTTCTTAGTTTCACGGCCGCGAATATTTGCTTCTTCCAGATATTCTTCAATGAATTGCTCGCGGATTTCTGAAGAAGTCAGTGACTCAGCAGCCAGCTGCTCAAGATAGAGCACCTCAACTCCCTCATTGCGAAGCGCTTGAGCAAAGTTGTCATGTTCTTTTTGTGCATCTTCCAAGAAAGGAATATCGTCAAAAAGAAGACGTTCTAAGTAGTCCGGCTGCAAGTTTTCTAACTCCTTGCCAGGACGGTGCAACATAACTTTTTTCAGTTTTCCAATTTCTGAGAAAACATGAATTGGATGTGTAGACATCTACTATCCTCCTTTTTCTTTGCGGTTTAGGTTTTCCTAAGCCCGTTTACATGTACTATTCTAGCATTTAATGTTACCGCTTTCAAGAAAAAGCCTACATTGAAAATGCTAAATTCTTTGCTTTTTTTCGTAGCTATGTTTATAATATTCTTTTTTAAAGCGTTTTCTTTGGGTATTTTATGGGTTATATTACTTTTGTGAATATTTATTTTTTCAAAGAAAATCAGTAAATGGTTAATATTAGAATATTTTGAACTTATCTGTCCAAAAAAAGAAGCCAATCAAAATAGATTAGCTTCCAGCAAGATATTTCATGAAATATTCTTTATCCTTAAAGGTTAATTTTTTATGCTCGTATTCAATTCGACCTTCATCCAAGAGCTTTTTCAGAACTTGATTGACCGTTTCCCGGGTCGTGGCTCCTAGCTTTGCCAACTCTTTCATACTGATAGGAAAGGGCAGGCCGTCTCCCTCCTTGCACAAATCCATGCAGAGCAGTGATAGAGACTGGATAACACGCTCACTGGCACTGGCCGCTACGACATTGCGCAATCTCAATTCCTGAAATTCCAAGATTTGCGATAAGCGCTTGGTAATGAACAACAGCTGGTCCACACTCTTCTTTGAATAATCTTCAAACAAATCGATAGGAATGGAGAAATATTCGACATTGGTGACAGCGCTGGCTGTATAATGGTAGCGTTCATCAAAAAACATACCTCCATAGGGGAAAACACTGTTTTTCTTGACATAATCCATATAAGAAAATGTGTCTGTCGAATCATACTGCTCAATCCGAACATAGCCTTGAGACAAGAGAAAAAGGCGCTCTCGTCGGTCTCCTGCAAAAAAGATAATTTGCCCTTTTGGAATCTTGCGATACTGAATCTCCACTGCTAATTTATCGAAAAGCTCCACTGGCAGATTGACAAAGGCAGGGTGCTGCCGGATATATTGATAATGCTCCTTGGTAATCATGATAACCCTTTTATTTGATACTTGATACCATTATAGCATAAATCCGCTTACAAATAGAAAATGCTGACTATAAAAGTAATAAATCCTAACAAAACAAAGAGGTGTGCCCATTTTCTATTCATGGAATCTCTGTCAGCTTGTACTTTTTTGGGCAAGTAATTGCCTACAATTATGAAAACCAAAGCAACTAGCATAGTTGCTATTTTACGCACATCAAAACTCTCATTTAAGCCCCGATAAATAGTAGCTAGATATAGCGAAATAAAGGTAAAAGGAAATATCCAGCGAATAAGGTGCTTAAAGGTTCTATTCAAGATATCTTTGGCAATGGTTGTCCAATAGATCATAACTTCTAGCAGCATCATGACAATTGGAAAAGCCGAAACTACTAAAAACTTAGGTAAAAAAGCATTTCCTTTTCCAGATAAGTCAAAGTGAATAGCCAAGTTTTCTGGTAATGTTTGATAGACCCATACGGCATATAAAACTGGCAAGAGCATGACGCCAAGCGCCCAACCTAATTCTTGTAAACTATTTTTTTTCATTTTCGTTTCCTCCTCCAAGAGATTGAAACCAGGCAAGAATTTCTTCAAAAACAGTGACATCTAAGCTGTAATAAATAAAGTTCTTCTGCTTTTCTTCTATGAGCAGACCGGCTTTCTTTAGCTGAGAGAGGTGGTAGGATACCGTCGCAGGAGTCAGCTCAAAAGCTTGAGCAATCTCCCCAGCAGACTTCGGACCATGCTTGAGCATTTCCAGAATCCCCCTTCGAACTGGGTCAGCTAGGGCTTTAAGCGTTTGACTGATGCCCATGATTGAACCTTTCCTTCAGGTAAACTTTCAAAATTTTCTTGGTCAGAAAGACTAGTGCCACTACTTCTACCAAGAGCAAAGCTTCAACTGCAAGCGGCGGAAGAACGCCTACCTGAGCCAGAGCAGGCGCTAAGTCAATCAGTGCGTGAAGTCCCAGAGCGGCTAAAAAATACACGGGAGCTTTCTCCTTGACCGCCTTCCAAACCCAGAAAGTCAGTAAAATTTGGATGAGAATAGCCAAGATCCGCTCAAGAGTCAAAAGATAGATGCTGCCAGCACTCATGGAACGGACATTGTCAATAACTGCTTGAGGAATTTGAGCCAGCGTCTGAGCATTCCCCTGAGTCACTACTTGAGCTATAACCCAAAAGTTTAAGAGACTGACAATACCAACAAACAGAGCCTCAATAGCACCATGCCCCAAGCCATAGGCCACACCATCCCTAAAGGTCAGTGGGCGCTTCTTTTGCAACCAGTAAAAGATGACCCAGCGGGCTGTTTCTTCAAAAATAGCTGCCGCAGCAATAGCATAAAGAACGTATAGCCAAGGTTTTTCCGTCTGCAAAGCGATAGTTCCATCAGCCTGAGGCTGTAAAACGATACGATGCAAAATATTTTCCAGAACTTGACTCGATAAATAAAAACCGACTCCCCCTAAAAGAAAGACTAATAGAGAAATGTGCTTGGTCTTTTTAAAATAAACCAAAGGAACAAGGACTGTCCCTAAAATCAGCAGCATAGCAATCAAGATATGAATGGAAATCATCGTTTTTTCTCCTAAACTGTTTTGGTTTTTTTCTAAATAGATTATACATCTTTCCTTTCTTTCTGTCAAATCTATTTCGAGTTTTTTCTAAATAACTTCAATCTAAAAATCATCAAGCTCTACTGCAATAAAAAACGGCTCTATAATTTCTGTAGTGGGTAAAACCACTGTAGGAATGATGGAGCCTATTTGTTGTAGAAAAAAAGTCCCATAAGACCTATAATGAAAAGCGACAAAACCATCATTAGAAAGACTCTTATGGAACAGTTCAATTTTATCACAAACTTACTGGGAATAAAAGACCCTAACATCATAATCTTGGATGTTCTAGATGCTGGAACTCATAAAGAAATCATCGCTTTGAACATCAAAAAGGAGAGGACTGATTTAGTCCTCTCCAGATTATAACTTCTCATCAACCCACTACAGTTGACAAAGAGTCAGAATGAGACTAAACAAAAGCGCACAATCTGTGCACTTTGTTTTCACTTAATTTACAAAAGAAAGAGTCCCACTAGTACGGCTGTCAATCCGACCAGGATAAAGAGGTAGGCTAGCCAACGCGGCGCTGGTTTTTCTTCCACCACCATTTTCTTAGGCATATAATTTCCAGAAATTAGAAACATTACCCCCGAAAAAATCGCTGCAATTTTATTAATGTTGAAGTGGGAATCAAGAGCATAGAACAGAATGGAAAGATAGACAGCAATATGGGTCAAAGGAACAATCCAAAGGACGAAGCGGGCAAAAGCGGGCTTGGTGATTTCTCGGTAAGCCGTTGCCCCATAAACAATCAGCTGTATCAAAGTCATAAAGATTGGCAGACCCCAGATAAAGAGAAATTTGGGTGCATACTCAAATGTCGGGCTAATCAGCGACACGAAATTGATCCTAATATTCTCTGGCAAACTAGGATAAATCCATAAGGCATAAGCAAGTGGCAGCCAAATAACCAAGAAAGTCAGCAGCAATTCCCTAAGGTTATTTCTCAGTTTCGTTTTCATTATTTTTCCCTCCTAGCGCGGCAATCCAGACCAAAATTTCCTCAAAAACCGTGGCATCTAAATGGTAGTAAATGTAATTTTTCTGCCGTTCTTCATAGATGAGCCCCGCTTTTTTCAACTGGGACAAATGGTAGGATACCGTCGCTCCCGTCAAATCGAAGACTTGAGCGATTTCACCAGCCGACTTAGGACCTTTTTTTAATATTTCTAATATTTCCCGCCGAACTGGATCAGCTAGGGCTTTCATGGTTTCACTAATTCCCAATTTTGATACCTCTTAAAATTGATTTCTAGCTAAGGACAAACAAAGCAACTAGCTCTAGATAAGTCATGGCTCCTACAAATGTAAGCAAGGCGCTACTCAAACGGACAAGATTTTCTGCCAGCAATCCTCCTAAAACTATTTAGAGAACTTTCAAATTCTTTTCTCCATTATACTGTTTTTGAGGATAAAAGACAAGGAGGGCTTAGCTAAACACTTGCTTTTTCTTGGCTAGATAGGCGGTGAGAAGAGCAGCCAGCGCCATAACGATGACTGTTATCAGCCCGCCTGATAGAGGTTCGCTTGGCGTTCCTGCTAAGAAACTGTTGGCTTGACTGGTCAAAGTCGTCTGTAAGAAACTACCGTGCTGGAGATTGTTGCCCGTCCCAATCACTCCAAAGACACCTAGATAAATCATGTTATTAGCCGCATGCAGCGCTATGACCAGCCAGAGATTGTCCGTCAGTGCAAAAAGGAGGGAAAGGAAAATCCCGGTCAGAAAGACATTGAGGATATAAAGGACGGGCGTTCCACCTTTAAAAATGTGGATAACCGCAAAGAGCAGGGAGTTGAGCAGGACAGCCGGTAGCAAGTCCAGCTTGGTGCGGAGTTTGTTCATGACAAAGCCGCGGTAAATCATCTCTTCAGCCAGCGCCTGAAAGAAGAAATTGACCAGGAAAAAGAGCCAAATTCCTAGATTGAACTGCTTTTCGACTTGAATGTGGAGCTGTCCGCCGAGCAGATTGAAGCCCACAGCCAGAAGGACTAAGAAGAAACCCAGTGCTGTACCAAGCAGCAGATTGAACCCTAATTTTTCCTTCCAAAGTCCAAAACTGGCAAGGCTGCGCCGCTCCCAAAATTTAGCGACGAAGAGAATGATGAGTAAACTGCTACCTAAAAAGACGGATAAAGAAACGATGCCTATCAGTAAGCGATTGGCGTCCGTCATGCTCGGCAGCAAGAGCCATTGGGACAAAGCTCCGCTGATGAGGCTTCCCGCAGCAATCGCAAGAAAAGCCAGCGGCAGGCTCAGCCACCAATTTTTTGCCCCTGCTTCTTCTTGCAAGATTTCCAGACTAGAGCGATGGGCTGTCTTTTGATAAGTATGTGTCATGTGTGACCTCCTTAAGGTGTATTTTCCCCTACACCCTTATCCTAACAAAAGAAGTACACCAAATCAAGCTCTCTTTGGTAAGTGGTTAGATTGCGCTAGTAAGTGGTAGAAAAATTACCTAAAAAAGATTAAGAAATCCCCTGCTGACTTTCTCTCTCTTCGCGCTTGGTCAGCCAAACGGCAATGACAAGAGCAATGAGAGCGCTAAAAAGTCCAGTTGGACCAGGACCAAGGAATTTAAACGTTTCTACCCCACTAACAGTGAAAACGGTAGTTATCATGGCAACGGCATCAATGACCCCATGTCCAAAGGCTGGCAGCCAAATGGTTTTGCTACGTACATAGTAAATATCAAGGATAATCCCAAAAGAAATAGCCATGATATAATAGGGAATTAAATTTAAGAAACGCTCACCCAGCGTCCCTGCTCCAATCATATTGACAGGAAAATGCCAAATAGCCCAGATGAGACCACCAATGATGCGTCCCTTAGTCCGTCCGTAGCGCTCTTTCAAATAAGGATAGAGAATACCCCGCCAGCCAACTTCCTCGCCCAAGCCAGAAAGACTGATGGCTAGAGTTAAGACCGTAAGAATCATTAAAATTTGAAGGGCGACTTGTGGGTTCAGGGCAAAAGCCAAATGCTGCGGAAAGACAGCAAAATAGACAAGTGCGCCGCCAAGTATAATGCTACAAATGGCTAACCAGCAGGCTAGGTAATCGCGCCATTTACTGGCGAGCTTCAATTTCCAGCCGATAGACTTTACAGGAGCTTTAGCCAAAAAAGCAGCCACCATAGGGGCGAACATTACCACACTTGCGGATAAAATGTTACCGACAAGTTTCTGATTGATCGAATAAAAGTAAGCTATGACTAGCATACCTGGCCAAGCGAGCCCAAACGCCCATGCTAGAAACCTTTTAATGGTTGAAGTTGAAATTGTGTTTTGCATATAAAATGCTCCTTTCTGTCATTTGTAAAATTATAAAGTCCACCATTGGTATAGCGACCAATAGAAAATATTAAAAGCGATGATAAAAGCGACGGAGCTAGTTGCTAGCGTGAGGTACTTATTCCCTTGCTTCAACCTCGCTTTGAAGAAGGGCAGATAGGGAAGAAAAGCACTAATCAGCAAGACCACAGCAAGCAAGGCAAACAGTTGGAAATGCCCCGTCAAACCAGCGAGATCGAAAGAATTTTTCGCGAGAATAATTGAGAAAAATGAGAACAAATTACGAAAAGCCCAAAGAATAAGGAAGCCAGTCAGATAATGCCAACTAGACCAGACAACCGAACCTGTTCCCTTGTTTTTCCTAGTGAGCAAACGATACAATTTTGCCAAAATACCGCTGAGATAGCAAAGGGCGACATACAGTGCGGCAAGCCCAGCGAGTAATAAACTACCATAATCTTTGATAACATCCAACAAGGGCAGCTTTGTCCTATCTGAAATAGGCAGGTTCAGAATATAGTGCCCTCCTCTTTCTCCTGCCGTCCAAAAACCAAAATAGTCTTTGATAGCCGCATTTTCAGAAGGGTTAGTTAGATAGCTAGTCGACTTGAAAACCCTAAATATAGATAGGGGACCTCCACTATAAATACGCGCTTCGCGGTAAAAACCAGCTTGAAAGTCCTTTTGAGCTGCCTTTGAGGCTTCTTTTTTCTTACCGTAAATGAGGTCAGGCATGCTAAGAGCGAAATGAAACTCATTTCTTTGATTGACTGTAACGACTGAGCCAATCCCTGACTTCAAATCAAGCAAGAGGCTGGTCGTAAAGCCTGGTGAGTTTCCCCCGTGCCCAAAAGTTCTGGTGTTTTCAAACTCCGTCACCCAAAGTCCGTGAGCATTGACGGGAATATCTGTACCCGGATAAGTATGGCTAGCGCTGTAAAAATTCTCCCAAGTCTCTGCCCTTTTAAAGAGCTTCTCCTTTTGCAGGAGGGCTTGGGCAAATTTCTTGATGTCGGCAAATGTTCCTGTTGCCCGCCCCGCTGGATATTCTCCAAGAACAAAGGGTTGGTCGCCTTTTAGTAAGTCTCCATTTGTATCATAAGTTTTCTCCTTCTCCCGCTGTTTTTGTACAAATACATTATCTGATAAATCAGGTTTGAGTGCGGTGTGTTTCATACCCAAGGGCTGGAAAATATGCTCGTGGACATAGTCGGCAAAGGATTGCCCGCTAATGCGCTCCACGATATAGCCCGCCAGCGCTGTTCCATAGTTTGAATAGGATGTCACCGTCCCCGGCTCATAAATCTGAGACGGAGTTTTTTTCATCAATGCTCCTAAATCCTTGTCGGAGCCTATATACAAAGGGTAATCTTCAAAGCCCGCTTGGTGGTTCATGAGGTCCAGCATGGTAATGGGCTTGTCGTATTTGAGATTTTTTAGGAGATTTTGGGGCAGATACTCCCTGATGTCCGTTTTCAGGTCAATCTTGCCCTCCTCCCAAAGCTGCATGACGCTGACCCAGACGGTGATTTTGGTGGTTGAACCCCACTCGAAGACCGACTTGTCATCCACCGCTAGCTTCTTTTCCTTGTCCGTATAGCCGAAGTTCTTTTGATAGAGAGTATTGCCGTCTTTGTCAAAGACCGTTGTTGCCAGTCCTGCGCTGGTTTTTTCGTGTTCTTGGTAGTAATTTTCAATCTTCTGACCGATTTGGTCGTAAGACGTGCCTGACGGCAATTTTTGCTGGTCGGCGTAAGCGTGGGCTGCTCCAAAAGCTAGCAAGCCACACGTTACCAGCGCCACAGTGCTTTTCAAAAATGATGATTTCATGATGATCTCCAATCATTATTTTCTATATTTCCTTCACTTAAAAAGGAAAAAGAAAGAGCAAACTGAGTAGACCGAGAAGGAGCCAGATCCAGCCAAAGATAAAGAATAAAAGCATTTTAACAAAAGTAAAAATATGAAACATGATTTTCTCCTTTCCTATCAGATTGCTATTTTAAAAGAGGAAGAGACTGACCAGAAACAGGATTGAGCTAACTCCTCCGAAGATATAAGCTAAAACGCGTGGAGCCGGCTCTTGGTCTGCCACTATTTTTCTCGTGAGGAAGTAGCTGACAGCATTAAGGATGATTGCAGACATAATCCCATTGACCTTAAATACCGGAAAAGCCGGATTGAGCCCATAAAGAAGAACGCTGATATAAACTACGGCATTGATAAAGGGAACCAGCCAGTAAAGGAAATGGACAAATTGCTTGTCGATAATCTCTTTAATAGTCGTCGTGTAGCAAACAATCAGTTGAATTACACTCAAGAGAACTGGCAGAAACCAGATAAAGACTTGCTTGGGCATGCCTAGACCGCTATAGGGCAAATGCCCTCTGATTAGCTGAGGTAGGCCTGCATAGATTGACAAAGCGTAGATAAGCGGTAGCCAAATAACGATTAGGCTTGCCACTAATTCTTTCCATTTTAATTTCATTTTCTTTCCTCCTTTTATAATTCCAGACAGTCATCAAAGCGGTCTAAGAGTGCCCTGCCTTGATTATGAGTAATAACGATAACAATGCGGTCCTTGATGGACAAGATATAGTCCATGACTTCCGCCGCCAAGCTCGGGTCAAGATTACTGGTCGGCTCATCAAAAATCAGCACATCATAATCCTTAACCAAGAAACGCGCCAAATCAATCCGCTGCTTTTCACCATAGGAAACTTCCTGCCGCTCCAAATCCAGCTTCTTGCTCAAGAAAGCCTCATTAAAATGCAGACTTTGGTACAAGAAAGTTTGGTCAGGTGCATTTATATTTCTGTATAGCGCGATATTGTCCGCCACACTTCCCTCGATAAAAAAGTCATTCTTTTGGATAAAGGCGATTTTCTGATAGAGACTGTCGCTTGCTAGCTGGCTGACCGCTTGACCATTGACCATGATTTGACCAGCGTAGTCCTTGCTATCAAAATAATTGAGCAAGAGCTTCATCAAGGTTGACTTGCCCCGACCAGACTCGCCGATAATAGCATAGTGCTTGTCCTTGGCAAACTGATAAGAAAAATCCTGAAAGAGAGCCTTGTCGCCCAACTCCAGACCGAGATGTTCAAAATCAATCCGATCAATCGTTTCGGTCAGATTTTGAGCGGGCTCCGCTTCTTTCTTAGCCAACTTAGCATCAAAATCATTCTCAATATCCTTGACCGTGCTCATGAGATTTTTGTTATTGATAAAAAGCTGCAAAGGAGTGAAGACAAAGTTCAAAAGCTGAACACTGGCAATCAAAGCCCCAATGGTCAGAGACCCTTGGCTGACAAACCAAATCCCCAGAGACATACAAAATATCTGAGACAGAAAGCTAAAGAACATCATCAGAGTCACAGCGACCTCCTTAGCCGCATTATAGCTTTTTCTGGCTTGCTCAAAGTCGCTGTTGCTGCTAGACAGGTGCTCAACCACCCTTTTTTGGATTTGCAAAAGTTTGATTTGCTCAAAGCCTTCCAAAAAATTGGTGACTTGCTTCAAAAAGTAATTGCTTTTCTGAGTGAAATTCGCTGTCGCCTTGCGCATCAATATCCCTGGAATTTATGACGCAGCCATGGTCAAAAAAGAAATGAGAATAAAGCCCAGAGCCATGCGCCATTCAATCCAAAAAATAGCCAGTGTACTGATAAAAACTGAAGAAAAGGCAGCCACAATATCACAGCGCGGGGTCAAGTAATTCTCTTGGTAAATATCCATATTCTTGGTCGTTGTGTTGAGATAGCTATTTTCCTGCTCGGAAGCCTTGTCATGCAAATTCTTGTCATAAAAAGAATGGAAAAGCCTCGTTTTGACTTCTTCCAAGACTTGCTTATTATGATTGTTCTTGAACCAAATAGCCAGCAAGCTGCAAAGAGACCAAGCACAAGTGCAAAAAAGGCAGATAAAGAATTGTCCAAGCAAGTTAGAATGAGCCTTCTGCGCACTGTCCACAACAACTCCTAGCTGCAAAGAAAACAAAGTGATAAAAATCGTTGCTCCAATGCTAAAGATAGTCGCACCCAGATAAGAAGCGCGGTATTTCCGTAAAATTTCTTTCAACATTTAATTTTTCCTTCCAATTTTCGTCTACTTTTGAAAACGATCCAAGACGGGATTGCCCAGCAGACGGATAAAACCGTGAGCAAGCCTATAAGCAATAAAAGTAATCCTCTTTTCATCTTTTCTCCTTTATCTATCTATTTAGAAAATTTTCTAAATAAAGAGTACGAAACGAAGCAATCTAATCCTTCTTAGGTATTTCGATTTGTTTCTAAATACTCTGGATTAAAAAATCTAGTCTAGAAAAACTAGATTGCCTATTTTGTATTTAAAAATGTTTTTGATTGGATATTTTTTGCAGGTCGTCCTTATTTTTATAGAGCACCCAGGAAAAAACAGCCAGCCAAATGGATAGACCCGTCACTAGACCTACTACGGTTAGTAGGATTGAGTTTCTTGCTTTCTTCATTTTTCCTCCTTTTTGAGTAGAGAAATTTAGAATTTTTTCTAAATAGCTTTTATAAAAAATTGCTCAGTGACTAATTAAACAGAGCAGAATGAAGTAATTAGAACATCTTCTAAATAGATTGTAACACTTCTCTTTCAAAAAAGCAAGAGGTATTTTGGTTTTTTTCTAAATAGCTATCAAAAAATCTAGCCTGTCTAGACTAGATTGCTCTTAGTTCATATTAACCCGATGCCATTCATTGATGACGTAGGCTAACTGACCAACTTGCTCAATTCCGACACCACTGATCTCATCACTGGCCTCGGTGCTACCACCTAAATAAGCCGTATAGAGAGCTATAATATAGGGCTTCTCTTCCATAACTAATGCATCCACATTGAGCGCCTCACGAACATATCCAGGCTTTTGATAGATGGTAATGTCACGCAGATAGCGCTTATAGTATTCACCTGGGAAGGATTCGCCTATATAATAAAGGATATCCTTGTACTTTTCCTGATTTTTAGACAAATACTCAAGGACCTGAATATAGTAGTCCGTCGTGGTCTTATTATTCTCCCGGCTGATCGTCTTAATATCAGCCTTGGACTGACCGTAGCGACTAAACATATCATAGGCCTTTTCCATGCCGCCTAGACGCTCTGCTAAAGCGTAGGCTGGAGTATTTTCAGAATAAACCAAGGAATATTCCTGCATGTCTGATATTCTCATAGCACCGTTGAAAGCACCAACATAGTTATCATGCTCGCCCCTATATTCATAGTTTGTATTGGTAATATCAAACCGCTCGTCCATAGAAAGTTTGCCGGCAGCAACCTCATCTACTACCAGCATATTGAGAGGGAGCTTGTAGGTCGATCCCGCAGTCATAGGCTGGGTATCATTCATTGCAAAGGTCTTGCCAGTCGTCAAATCCTTATATGAAAATGCAACCTGGGAGGGTTCAATTCCCATTTCAGTCATATAAGCCTGAATGACCTGAGTCAAATCCAAATTTGCATAGTCAAATCGCAGCCCCAAAGCATCCATAGTCGGGCCGTCCGCCTCCATGACCTTCTGCTTCTCCTCTGGACTTTTCTCAACAGGCTTGGGCTTTTCTTCAACTAGTTTGGAATCAGGCTTGACTTTCTCTTCTTCCTGTTCTTGCTCGCCAGACTTTGCAAGTTGGGCAGCCTCTTGTGCTTTCTTTTCAATAGCCTTATTTCGTTGGGTTATAAAAAGGAAGATGAAGCCCAGCAGACAAAGACAAGAAAGGACAGCTACGATAATCGTTACAATTTTTTTACTCAAAACATTTCTCCTAGCATTTGTATTATAAAAAATTATGAGGAAAATAACAAGTGAAACCCAGAAAAAAGGCATTTTAAGCATCAAAAAAGGCAAATCATTAATCGATTCGCCTTTTTATCTATTGAAACTGCCTGTTTATTTAGCAGCAGCGTAAAGTTCGTCAACCTTTTTCCAGTTAATAACTGAGAAGAAAGCTTGGATGTAGTTCGGACGAAGATTGCGGTATTTCACATAGTAAGCATGTTCCCAAACATCCAGTCCCAAGATTGGAGTTTTACCTTCTGAAATAGGAGTATCCTGATTTGCTGTTGAGGTCACTTCCAACTTGCCCTCTTTATTGACAACCAACCAAGCCCAGCCAGAACCAAAACGAGTTGTAGCCGCTGCAGTGAAAGCCGCTTTAAAGTCTTCAAATGATCCAAAAGTAGCTTCAATATCTGCTGCCAATTCTGCAGATGGTGATGTTTCCGCTGGTGTCATCAATTCCCAGAAAAGAGCGTGGTTAAGATGACCACCACCGTTGTTGATGACAGCCTGGCGAATATCAGCTGGAATAGACTCCACATCGGCCAATAATTTTTCCAAATCCTCACCGATTTCAGGATGTTTTTCAAGCGCAGCATTAACATTCGTTACATAGGTATTGTGGTGCTTGTCATGATGCAAGTGCATTGTTTCTTCATCAATGTAAGGCTCCAAAGCATCGTAAGCGTAAGGAAGATCAGGTAAGATAATTGCCATTTGATAGACCTCTTTTTCTATATGATTATAAAAATGATAACGCAATCATTAGAATTTTTCAACTATTTTGCTTGTAGCTCACCCGTCGCAATCTTGAGCAGAGCCAAATCAAACAGGTAATCTTTATCATACAGCCCCGATTTAATTTGGTAATCTGTTTCAATCAAACAGGCCATAGTCTTTTTAAGAAAGGCTAAACTCAGTGAGCGAGCATCCTTTAAGGCAAACTTGACTTGATAAGGATTGACCTTGCGGCCTAGATAGTCGGACAAATCAGACACAATCTGACTCTCAGCTCTGCCATTTTCCGCTAAAACCTTAACCTGCGTAAAGATACGAAACTGCCCCAGCATAATGGCAATAAGCTTGATTTCATCCTCACCTTGAAGAGTCAAATCTCGGACCAAGCTTCTGGCCTCATCAATCTTCTGCTGCAAAATAAGCTGGGTCAGGTCAAAAATATTGTCCTGAAGAGTCTTGGGAATGGCCTCGGCAATGTCTTCTAAACCAATCTGACCAGACTCTTTATATCCTTTCAGAAAGGCTAAATTTTTACTGATTTCACTGAACTGAAAACCTGATTTCAGCAGCAACTGATCGAAAGCTGCCGGAGCAAATTGTAATCCTTCTGCCTGCGCTTCCTTGCTGAAATAAGCCCTTAGATCTGCTTCCTTGAGTTCTGCAGCCTCAAAAATTCTCCCATCCCGTTTCAGCAGCTTGACCAGACGGCGCTTGCTATCCAATTTGCCTTCTGCAAAGATAACCAGACGAGTCGTGTCCGCTGGATTTTCCAGATAATTTTCGAAAGATTTGAGTTCTTCATCAGTCAGATAGCGCTTCTTGGCTGTTGTCAAATCAGCAAAATGATCCAAAATCACTATTTTTTCATCCGTAAAAAAAGGCAGACTGACCAAGTCCAACTCCACATCCTGATAGTTTGCTTCTTTCATATCGAAAATAGCAGTGTTCAAATCGCCCGGTTGAAACTGAATCTGGCGGAGAAACTGCTCCTTCAACAACTCAAACTGCCCCAAGTCATCCCCAGTCAAAATGGTCAAAGCAGGAAGATTGCTTGGCGTGATTTTTTTAATTTCCTCAATAGCTAACACCGAAAGTCTCCCTTGCTTTATATTTCTTGTCAATTTTTTTCATGTATTGATTGTAACAAAAAAGAGGCCGAAAGTGAACCGCACCCCAAAAGTTAGATAGAAAAATCTAATTTTTGAGTATATCTGCTATATAAATATGAACTGTCATTGGCTTTATTTTTCTTTGTTATGAAAAGCAATCAATGCCTCGTTCTGTTAAAACTTTTCTGCGAGCGACAGAGCAAAAAGAGCTGGAAAACTTCCAACTCTTTCTTTGTTTATTCTTGGTTTTCAGTTGCATCCTCTACACTGTTTTCAACTGGTGTAGAAGGTTGCTCCTCTTGAATTGGTGAAACAAAAGGATTATCCTCAACAGGTGCTTGAGTTCCAAAATCCTGAGGTGTTGACTGCTCAGGTGTTTCAGCAGTAAATGGATTTTGAACAGGTTCTACTTGCTCCACTGCCTGACTTTGTTCAGAAACAGGTTGTTGTGGCTGTTGACCAAACTGCTGATCTTGGAAACCACCTTGTTGTGGTTGTTGACCAAATGGTTGATTTTGGACAGGTTGCTGTGGCTGTTGAGCAAACTGTTGTCCTTGGAAACCACCTTGTTGCGGCTGTTGGCCAAACTGTTGATTTTGAACTGGTTGTTGCGGTTGTTGACCAAATGGTTGGTTTTGGACAGGTTGCTGTGGTTGTTGACCAAATGGCTGACCTTGGAAACCACCTTGCTGAGGCTGTTGACCAAATGGCTGACCTTGGAAACCACCTTGCTGTGACTGCTGGCCAAACTGTTGATTTTGAACTGGTTGTTGTGGCTGTTGACCAAACTGTTGTCCTTGGAAACCACCTTGCTGTGACTGTTGGCCAAACTGTTGTCCTTGGAAGTTTTGCTGACCATATTGCTGACCGTATGAATTTCCAACCATTTCAGGCTTAGATCCTTGACAAAGCAAAACAATCAAAGCAATAAAACATGGAAGAGCTACAAGACCTGCAATAATATTTAGAACAGGAATAAGGATCGCAATGGACGGACCAATAGCCAAAAATAGGAAAGCCCAATGATAACCAGCATCCCGCAGACGGCGAACTATAATTGCCATACTAGGAACTAAGATAGCTAAATAATAAATCAGTAGGATAAACCAAAAAATAACAGCAAATCCTGCCCCAGCCAAGAATGCTGATGGATCTGGTTCATATCCATAAGCTGCGTCCTGAGCTACAGAAAAAATACTTCCTAATGCAGAAACCCAAATAATGATAAACAATGGTACGATGATAATCATGTTACACAAAAACGCCCACCAATAGTCTGACCGACTTGAACGGCCTGAAAAATCAGCATAGTGTGTCCAGAATTTTTTATATGCAGCAAACATAAAATTCTCCTCTATAATTTTTTTATACCCATTATCTTATCACAAATGCATAAATAAATCAATATGACTTCCTGACTGAAGCTAAGCAGTCTACAAAGTATGAGTTGACATCTTTAGCGCGGCTATCAGTGAACCGTTTCAATCCTCCAGGAATTCCAACCAGTCAACCGAATGGCCCCCTGCTGGTCAGTTCGATAGATGGCTGTATTAAACTTCTCAAATCTTTGCAAAGTTTCCTGATGCGGATGTTGATAACGATTATTCTGACCGGCTGATATCAAGGCCAGTTTCGGCTGAATTTGCTCTAAAAACTCTGGACTGGAAGAGCCTTTAGAGCCATGATGCCCTGCTTTTAAGACATCTGCTTTCAGCTGAGGAAATCGCTGCAGCAGTTCAGTTTCTCCTTGCTTTTCCAAATCACCTGTAAACAAAAATTTTGTCTGAAAGAACTCCCCGTAGAGTACAATCGAATCATCATTTCCACCGTCGCCTGTTCCACTAGGATAGAGAACCTGCAAAGCTGAGTCAAATACCGGAATCTCATCTCCTACTTCTACGACATGGACAGAAGTTTCTATCTGCTCCAGCTTTTGAACAAAATCAGGCTGAGTCAGACTTCCTTTAGAAACATAGATTTCCTTGATGGAAAAATGTTGGGCTACCTCCAGCATATCGCCCATGTGGTCGGTATCGGTATGAGTCAGGACCAATACATCCAGACTACCAACACCACGACTTTTGAGATAGGGAATCAAGGTCTTTTCTGCATTGGATGAAGTCTGTCGCTCCTGCCAAGCCTCCTTCTTTCCTATCTCGACTCGCCCTCCAACGTCAATCAAAATCGTCCTGCCCTGCCAGTCCCGGAGAAAAATGCTATCCCCCTGACCAATATCCACCACTGTAATCTCATTTTGCAGCGGATGCTTTGTTAGGAAAAATAAGAGAAGAGCTAGCAAACTAAAAGATAAAAGCCAGCTTTTCTTTCTCCGAAAGTCATAGATTAAAGCCAAAACCAAAAGCAGAGCGATCAGTAACCAGAGGTTGGGCTTTCCAAAAATCAAAGGGCGCGGAGCAAAATCAGCTACCCAACGAATCACATCTTCAAGTAACTCAAAGAAGAAATTGACTTGAGTGATTTTTAAAAGTGGTGACAAAATAAAAATGAGGGTTAACCCCGGTAGCATCAGCAGGTCAAAGAGTAGTGAAAATAAAAAAGTTAAAATCACGGACCAGGGCTGAAATTCAGAAAAATAGTAGATTAGTATAGGCAAAATCCCCAATGAAATAGTCAGACTTTCCGTTAAAAGTTTCCGAATCGGCGGCAACTTTTCAAAATCCATCATAGAAATCAAAAAGGCATAGGCGCAGGACAAGACACCGCCTGCTGTCAGAAGAAAATTGGGCATGATGATAAAGAGAATCATCAGTGTCAGAGCAAAATTATCTGATCTGGTCAATCCTTGCTGGGCTAACAACTTCTGGACTAAGCTTCTGACGACAGAAACTGAAAAACCCGTCAGTCCAGCATAGATAAATGAAAAAGGCAGCTGCAAGGCGTTTACTGTCTCCCTCTTCATCCCCAAACGTAGAAGAATTCTGCGAAAACCATCCAAAAAGAAACCTACCTGCATACCAGACAAGGCAAACAAATGGATGATACCCAAGCTAGAATACAGATTGCTCATTTCTGCAAACTCCGTATCTAAGTCACCAAACAAGAGTCCAGTCATGTAATGGCTCATTGGACTAGGAAAATTACTTCGAATATAAACTAGCGCTTTTCTCCGCCAGACAGACAGCCAATCCAGTGGATTCAGGCTGGAAATTGGTCTTAGTGACTGAATTTTATTGATTTTTAAGGTACGGTAAATACCCTGACTCTTTAAATAAGCCTGATAGTCAAAGCCCGAAAAATTTCGTTGCTGCTGGGCCTGTTCAAACTCTCCTTCCATATCAAGGACGACCAAATCTGTCAGCTGCTGAAAAGCTTCCTTTTCACTGGCTGATTTGATCTTGTAGAAGACCTGATAAAGTCGACCGTTAGTTCGCCCTCGAAAGGATAGGGAGTCTCCATTGACTTTGATTGTATCTGGCAAGACCTGAACCGCGCTAGCTAAAGGAGGTTCCTGCCTAAAGGCCTGCTCTGCCATTTCCCGACGAAGCAAGAAAAAGAGGACAAAAAGGGACAGGAATGCCAAGGCAGCTAGACTTTTTTTGAGGGGATAGCTGAAAAAGAGACGAAGCAGAAGGACTCCCAACCCAAAATAAGCCAAGGAACTGCCAGAATAGACTGCAAAATAGGCCCATACAAGGATGAAAGCCAGATAGATAGGGGTGAGAGGTAACTTTTTAATCCACTGTGACATATTCTTTCAGCTTTTCTAAGGTCTTATCTCCAATCCCTGACACCTTTTTCAGATCATCTACTGACTTGAAGCGGCCATTGCTTTCGCGGTAGGCGATGATGTCTGAAGCCCGCTTCTGTCCGATGCCTGAGATGGTCTGCAACTCAGCCTCTGTCGCCGTATTTAGATTGACCTTGTCCGACTTTCCACCACTGGCACCAGCAGAATCAGAAGCTCCTGCTTGATGCTGGCCGGTCTGTGTGACATCGGCTCTTTCTTCACCAATCTTTGCCACATAGACTACTGCTTCATCTGTTAATTTTTGAGCCTGATTGATGGACTTAGCCTCGGCGTCTGCTGTCAATCCGCCAGCTTTTTGGATGGCTTCATGGACTCTCGCTCCTGCTCTCAGCTCATAGACGCCAGGATTCTTGACTGCTCCCTTAATATCCACAGTGACCTGCTCACTTTCCTCTTCGTCCGCCTTGGATTTAGAAATTACCTTTTCACTCTGTTCATCAGCTGAGCTGGATGAGGAAGTTATTTCTTGGCTCAAGGCGGCTACCTGATTTTTCGGCTGGTGATTTCCTTTGATGAGGAAAAAGCCACCTAGCACAGCGCCAACTACTGCCAGACCGACAAAGAGCTTGTATTCTTTTAGCTTTTCAATGATTTCTTCAAGCATATTTTTCTCCTTTGTCTTTTTATTCGTAAAAAATTCAAAAAAATGACAAGCCGAGATTATTTTCAGCTTGTCATATTTTAAAATCTTTATTTTGCAAGAAGTCGTATAGATAGAAGGGTCATTGATGAAAATAGGAGCTGTAATATCAATTTGCTTTGCTTATCCTGTATATCCAAGCTTCTATCTTTTGAGCTCTGCTATGTAAAAAAGCCAGATTTGACAAAAGAAAAGCCATCACTAACACGCTTAGAATCAGAAGTAGCGACCAAGAAATCGACTGCTGACTCAGATAAAGGATAAAGACTAAGATGAGTATAGGAAAAGTCGTCAAAGCTGTGAAGCCACCCGGTACCCAGCGACGAAAGCGAAACACTTGCATGATATGGCCCAGCAGGTGGAGAGTATGACAGAAGCCAATAGCCAGAGCCAGCTCGGGAATGCGAAATAGAATCGCAAGCAGCAAGAGAATAAAAGCCAGTAGAAATTCCTCCGCAATCATCAGAGCAATGCTTTCAGTAGAAAGATAACTTCCTCTTCTGGCAATGAACATCTCCTTTTGATAGTCTTGATGGTCTTGATTCTGAGAAATCCAAGGCCGAACCAGGATAATCTCATCAAACTCGTGCAGCATGAAAAACGATAAGGTTACAAAAGATAAAAAAGTAAGAGACATAGCATCCTCCTTATAAAACATACAAACATTATAGCTCACTCACATAAAAAAATCAGCTCTCAAGCAAGATTGCTCAGCAAGCTGATTAGTCTCTTATTTTCTGTGCTTATCCGGATCCCAGACAAAGCTAGCAAAAAAGCTGAAAATGATGGTCAAAATTCCAATCAAAATAGCAGGAATAAAGACAAAGGCACGTAAAATCCGTAAGAAGATATTGCCTTTCTTTTGTGTCTGGTAAGGGGCCACTTCAGCATCCAGACGATCAAACTCAGAATGAATACGGCGAGCCACTTCCTCAACTCCCTCATCATTCATCTTCTTAATGTCTGAAATATCAATTGGATTACCAAAATTCATATCCACGCGCTCCCCAGCTGCCAAGCCTTTGAGGCTCATGGGACCAGCATAGACTACTGGCATGATACGGACTTTAGCCATCTTAGCAATCACTGCCACTCCTCCCTTGACATCCGTAGAATGGCGGCTGCCGCTTGGGAACATAATCAGAGAACGATTGCTCTTTTTCAGCATATTGACAGGATATTTGATAGCTGACGGACCAGGATTTTCCCGGTCGATAGGAAAGGCACCACACATGCGAATCCACCAGCCGAACACGCGATTTTCAAAAAGCTGTTTCTTGGCCATGAAAATGAACTGCTTGGGCTTGGTCGCAAAAGCCATGTAAACTGGATCCCACCATGTCCGGTGAGGGGCAACCAAGATATAATTTTCATCTTTTGAAGGAATCTTTTCTTTATTGTGGTAGTGTGCATTGCCGTTCAAGGTCCACAGGATAAAAATCACTAAACCTCGCAAATAAGTATAAAACATAAACTCTCCTTATTTCAAACTGTGATTGTACTTGAAATTTATTACATCCTTTCTCATTATACCCTATACCCTTATAGTCTGCAATATTTTTCCAAACTTTGGCTGTAACAGCTGATTCTGATAGCCATTTCCATAAAAAAATGGTATCATTAATCTCATGAACAAGAAAGAATTAATCGGTTTAAACCAAACCCAAGTAGATGAAAAGATTTCGCAGGGCTTGACCAACGATTTTACAAGTGACACCAGCACTAGTAACTGGCAAATCGTTAAGCGGAATGTTTTCACCCTTTTTAATGCCCTTAACTTTGTTATTGCTCTAGCCTTGGTCTCTGTCCAAGCCTGGAGCAATCTGGTCTTCTTCGCTGTTATCAGCTTTAACGCCGTCACTGGTATTATTACGGAACTGCGAGCCAAACGCATGATTGACAAGCTTAATCTGGTCAGCCGAGAGCTGGTCACAGTCATCCGCGACGGCCAAGAAGTCAAGATTCAGCCAGAAGAAATTGTACTGGGCGATCTGATCAAGCTGTCAGCCGGCGAGCAAATTCCCAGTGATGCCCGTGTAGTAGAGGGTGTTGCCGAGGCTAATGAAGCCATGCTGACAGGGGAGAGCGACTTGGTTCTCAAGGAAGAAGGCGCTGAGCTGCTGTCTGGTAGCTTTCTGGCTAGTGGTCAGATTTATGCTGAGGTACACCATGTCGGTGCAGACAACTATGCCAACAAGCTCATGACTGAGGCTAAAACTCTCAAGCCTATCAACTCGCGCATTCTTTACAATCTTGGGAAAATTTCCCGCTTTACTGGAAAAATCATCATTCCTTTCGGATTGGCTCTCTTCTTTGAAGCCCTAATGATAAAGGGACTGCCTGTCAAAAACTCTGTCATTACCAGCTCGACAGCCCTTTTGGGTATGCTGCCTAAGGGAATCGCCCTGCTGACAGTCACGTCACTCCTGACAGCCGTCATCAAGCTAGGTATGCGCAAGGTTCTTGTTCAGGAAATGTATTCTGTTGAGACCTTAGCTCGGGTAGATACTCTCTGCTTAGACAAGACCGGGACAATTACCCAAGGTAAGATGACTGTTGAAGCCTTGCATAGCCTGTCGGATAAGTTTTCTGATGAGACTGTCGGTCAAATCTTAGCAGCCTACATCCAAACCAGCGAGGATAATAACCCAACAGCTCAGGCTATCCGCAAGGGCTACGGCCATCTGGACCATGCCTATACTAGCGACAATGTCATCCCATTTTCTAGTGACCGAAAATGGGGGGCTATGCATTTATCCAGTGTCGGAACTATCTTTTTGGGAGCACCTGAAATGCTACTGGACAGCAATCCTGCAGCGGTTGGAGAGGCCCAAAAACGTGGATCGCGGGTTTTGGTACTGGCTCACAGCGATAAAGTGCTAGACAAACACAGTATCCAACTGCCTGAAGATATGACCGCTTTAGCTGTTCTGGAAATCACTGACCCTATTCGTGAGGGAGCGGCCGAGACACTGGACTACCTGCGTTCTCAGGATGTTGATCTGAAAATCATCTCTGGTGACAATCCAGTGACCGTTTCCCATATTGCGAGCCAGGCTGGATTTGCCAACTACGACAGCTACATCGACTGCTCTAAAATCAGCGATCAAGAACTGGTTGAGCAGGCCGAAGAAACAGCTATCTTCGGCCGTGTTTCTCCTCATCAGAAAAAGCTGCTCATCCAGACTCTCAAGGCCGCTGGTCGGACAACAGCCATGACGGGAGATGGTGTTAATGATATTTTGGCCTTGCGTGAAGCAGACTGCTCCATCGTCATGGCGGAGGGCGACCCCGCAACTCGGCAAATTGCCAACCTGGTCCTTCTTAACTCTGACTTTAACGATGTCCCTGAGATTCTTTTTGAAGGCCGCCGAGTTGTTAACAACATTGGCCGGATTGCTCCGATTTTCTTCATCAAGACCATATACTCCTTTATCCTGGCTATCATCTGTATCGCCAGTATCCTGCTAGGAAAATCTGAATACCTCTTGATTTTCCCATTCATTCCGATTCAAATCACCTTGATTGACCAGTTTGTCGAAGGCTTTCCACCCTTTGTCCTCACCTTTGAGCGCAATATTAAGCCGGTTGAAAAGCACTTCCTCAAACGCTCCCTGCAGCTAGCTCTGCCAAGCTCCCTCATGATTGTCTTCAGCGTGCTATTTGTCCGCATCTGGGGCAGCAGTCATGGCTGGAGTGACATAGAAATGTCCACCCTGACCTATTACTTGCTAGGCAGCATCAGCTTCTTGTCAGTCATTCGGGCTTGCCTGCCACTCAATCTCTGGCGCAGCCTGCTCATTATCTTTTCTGTCTTTGGCTTCTATCTATCAGCCTTTGTCCTGCAGCACCTTTTGGAAATTGCAACGCTGACAGCCGCAACTTTGCCAGTCTATCTGATTCTCATGGTCATTTTCGGACTTGTCTTTGTTGCCTGCACCATCAAGCAGAAATACAGATTTGATTAAGAGCTAGCTAAAAAAGAATTATCATTTAAGCTCATGGAAACATGCGAGAGCCCTCGCATGTTTTTTTGATTGTGCAAAAACTTCCCATATCCCTTTGGAATCCTTGCTAAATCATGCTATAATTGACTTATGAACGAAGCAAAACTAAAAGACGGAGAACGAGTCAACCAGCTCTTTTCGACGGATGTCAAGATTATTCAAAATAGTGAGGTCTTCAGCTATTCGGTAGATAGCGTGCTGCTCTCCCGCTTTCCCAAGCTGCCCCAGCGGGGTCTGATTGTCGATCTTTGTGCTGGAAATGGGGCTGTCGGACTTTTTGCCAGCACTCGTACCAAGGCTCAGATTTTGGCAGTTGAGATCCAGGAACGTCTAGCTGACATGGCCGAGCGCTCCATTGAACTCAATGATTTGACTCAGCAAATGCAGGTCATTCAGGACGATCTGAAAAACCTAGGACAATATATTACTGGCAGCAAGGTTGATATGATTCTCTGCAATCCGCCATATTTCAAGGTTGACAAGAAATCTAATCTCAATGAAAGCCAGCACTACCTTTTAGCCCGCCACGAAATCTCAACCAATCTGGGAGAGATTTGCAAGATTGCCCAGCGAGTCCTCAAATCCAATGGTCGGTTGGCTATGGTTCATCGACCAGAACGCTTTTTAGATATTTTAGATACCATGCAAGCCCACAACCTGGCTCCCAAGCGCATCCAGTTTGTCTATCCAAAGCTGGGCAAAGAGGCCAATATGCTGCTTATCGAAGCTATTAAAGATGGTTCCCGCGACGGTCTAAAAATCCTGCCCCCTCTCTTTATTCACAATCAGGACGGCAGCTACACTCCGGAGATTCACGAGATTTACTATGGAAAATAAAGCCTATATGTACGTGCTTGAATGCGGGGACGGCTCCCTCTATACCGGCTACACAACGGATGTCCAAGCCCGACTCAAAAAACATCAAGCTGGCAAAGGAGCCAAATACACTCGCGCTCGCCTGCCAGTTACCTTACTTTACCAAGAAGAACACCCTAGCAAGCCGGCTGCCATGTCGGCTGAAGCCCTCTTTAAAAAGAAAACTAGACAAGCCAAACTAGCTTACATCAAAGAAAGGACTCAAAATGCCTGAAATCCAGTTTAAAGGCGACTTTCATCATATCGAAATTTCCCCAGACAGCCAGCTCGATATCGGTCAAGATGTCATCTTCCAATCTTTTACCAGCCTCAATGTAGCAAGTGGCGCACAACTCAAGCTAGGAACCAGGGTTTTCTTTAACGACCATTGTACTGTCCGCTGTCAGCACTCTATCGAAATCGGCAAGGACACCATGTTTGGTGATGGCGTCCGTATTTTTGACCACAATCATCAGTATTCTAATTACCATATCGAGAAGATTGATTATAGTGTTGCGCCAGTCAAGATTGGAGCTAACTGCTGGATTGGGGCCAATACTGTGATTCTCAAAGGTGTGACCATTGGTGATAATGTCATCATTGGAGCCAACAGCTTGATTTTCCAGGATATTCCCAGCAACTCTATCGCCATGAGCAAGGAAGAGCTTATCATCAAAGAGCGTCCACAGGGTAATTTCCATGCCTTCACGCTGACGGCTTCTGATACTTTGGAACAATTGGCTTATTTAGCAGAAAATCTGCCAGACTTGGAATTTCACATAGCTGCTAAGACCAATATTTCTCCTTACTTAGCCAGCTTTAATGACTATCCCAATATCAACCTCTACACCAATATCCACCAGGATGACTTTATTGAGGACTTGCTCGATAGGGCGGATATTTACTTGGATATCAATCACTGGGGAGAGGTAGACCAGATTGTCCAAAGGGCTATCAGCAAGGGGAAGCCAGTTTTAGCTTTCAGCCAAACCGCCCACCAGCCTGAAGAAAATACTTTACTTTTTGAAGCGAACCAACCCCAGCAAATGGCTGATGAAATACGAAAATTAATGCAAGAAAAGGCTAGGACATAAACATCCTAGCCTTTCTTTTGCAGTCGATATGCATTTTATTAACTTTATTCACCAGCAATTCCATTTGGAATGATAACTTCCTTGAGCAGCTGCTCTTCTTCCTTGATACGGACATAGAGGGTGATACAGTAGAGCGGGAAGAGGATAAAAAGAGCAAAGTAAGCATGACTGAGCAGGGCCAAGCCCACCAATTCTGGTACAACATTCAGGAAATAATTAGGGTGTTTGACATTGCGAAAGAGCCAGTGGTCAACAAACTTATGATCTTTAACCAGCATAAGCTTGATGGTCCAAACTGGTCCCAAGAGCTTGGCAACAAGGTAGAGCATAAACATAGAAAAGAGCAACAACACAGCTCCCAATAGACTGACCAAGTCAAAAGCTGGCTTTTTCAGCAGCAATTCCAGAAAGCAGACCGCGTAAAAAAGCATGTGCAGGTACTTCATGATATTTGAATTTTTCACCCCATACTCCATGCCACCCTTGGCCAGAATATCCTGCTCATTCTGAGAGGATTTCCTCAAAAACACCAAACGAAAAAGCGACACAGCCACAAAAATCACTATATTGATTGTCATAAGACCTCCTAAAATTTAATAATACATTTTATTATATAAGGAATTCCGCAGCAAAGTCAAGACTGTTGTTTACAAAATCGACCAAGATATAAAAAAGCTGCGACTAGAATTTCTAGACAAAATCCCAGTCACAACCTCTATAAAATATTTATTTGAAGCAAGTTTCTCTCATCGGTCAGACATCACAAAATTTCAACATAAGTGCTGTATTTTTCCTTAACTTTCGGAGCGATATTGTCGTCCGTCACAACTGCACTGAGGTTGTCCAGCCGGTAAAAAGAATAGAAAGAATAGCTGTCAAACTTGCTGTTATCGGCTACAATATATTTGCTGATGGCATTGTTAAGGATAATTGCGTCGCCGTTGCCTTCCTCTTCATTGCTGGTCGTAACATTATGACCGTCAATGCCATTCGCTCCAATAAAGGCCTTAGAAACCTTGATTTCTTTCAAAAGATTATTGGCAAACTGACCGACAAAGGTTTGAGTCTTAGCACGATAACGTCCTCCAATCAGAATTAAATCTAAATTGGACCTTTCTTTTAACTTTTCAAAAATCGGCAGCGAATTGGTGACAATGCTGATATTTTTGCCATCCAAATAGTCTCCTATAAAATCGGTTGTGGTGCCTGACCCAATAAAGACCGTATCCCCGTCAGCAATCAAATCCGCACATTTACGGGCAATCTGCTTCTTCTCCTCAACATTCAGCATTTGCTTTTCTGAGTGGGAAATCTCATTGAGAGCATTTTTGACCTTCTTATGGGCTCCGCCATGAACTCGGGTCAGCATGCCCTGCTTCTCCAAATCAATCAAATCTCGACGGATAGTCATATCCGTAACGCCCAGCATTTCTTTGAGGTTTTTCACAGCAACCACACCTGTTTGATCCAGTTCTTGCAGAATGATTCTATGTCTACTTTCTTTCATTTTACATTCTCCTTTTGCTCCTGAATTTCTTACAGACTCACCTTCACCTTATTATACAACAGTTCCAGCATATAAACAAAGATTTGTGAATTTTTTTATTTTAAATAGCTGATATGTTGAATTTAATTATGTAAATTAGTGCTATTTAATCTGTTCTACAACAAGAAAACTAGACTTTATCTATATCAGCCTAGTTTTCTTCGCTTGACTATTTGTTTTTATGGCTTACTTTATATCTTATTCTAGCCACAAGCTTTTATTTTTCCTTTGCAGCGTAGGCTTCGTTACGTTTGATCATTTGTTTTCTATACCAAGCAAAGATTCCTACATAAGCTCCCAAGAAGATAACTGCACCGATGATTGCTTTGATATCACCAGTTGTAGTATTACCGATAGTCCAGCCCAGTAGCTTCTCAATCGGTCCTTCTAGCGTAGAGTGAGTGATTAATTGCGATTTGCTGACTCCTTCAGGGAAGGCACCAACACCTTTAGCAAGTTCTGTTGCGAATGGTGCAATCAGAGTTCCTGACAACAGGAAGAGCGGGAGCAAAAGACTTCCAAACACAATCATACGTAAGAGTTTGCCACGTGTAACTACCAAGAGCGCTGGAGTTACGCCCATTGCAATGATACCAGCCAATGGTAGAATACCATTCCCTACTTTAGAAAGAAGAACTGCTTCAATCAGCATGATTGGTGCAAGTACGTTAGCACAAGCCCAGATTTCAGCACGACCTGCAATAAAAGGCCAGTCCAAACCGATATTAAATTTACGGCCTTGTAGACGTTTTGTAGCAACGTTTGTAATACCTTGTGAAAGTGGTTCTACAGCTGCAATGAACCATGAACCAATCAATGAGAACAATTCCAAGCAGACACCGGCAGTCAAACCTAGAGTCAACCAACCTTTAATGACTAATTGCCAAGTATTTGCATCTTCTGCACCTGCTACAGGGTGTGGAGTTCCCATAAAACCAATGACCACCCCGAGAAGGAAACCGATAAAGAACTTAGAGCCCCAGAAACCAATCTTTTTATTTAGTGCCGCAGCATCAAAGTCATACTTATCTAGCCAAGGGAAAAATTTATCAAAAATCTTATCCAAAACCATGATGACAGGATTCATCATATAGTTCATGTGAGTAGATGTCATCGGAGATGAACTTGGCGCATTCAAAAGATCATCAAATGTTGGCTTCATCAAGTCTGAGTTGATGATTTTCAAAACACCGACTAAGACAACTGCCGCAGTCGCAATCAGTAGTGATACAGCTGGACTCACATGATTGTTATCCGCATACCACTTAATTAGTAGTCCAGTGATGGATAAGTGCCAAATATCAAAGATGTCAACATCCAGTGTATCGGTCTTTTTCATAACCAGCATAACGACATTGACAATCAGCATGATAAGCAAGAAGTACAAGGTCCATGGAGAACCCCAAGTAATCGTTGCTAAAGGAGCCCAGCCAACATCTGTGATGTTAAGCTGAATGCCTGTATTTTCAACAAATTTTGCAAGTGAAGCTGAGAACGCTCCATTCAGCATACCGATGATGGCCCCGATACCCGTCAAAGCGATGGCTAGCTTAATACCACCCTCTAAAGCTTTAGAAAATTTCACACCAAATAACAGAGCCAAGACAGTCAAGATAATCAGCATGACTATCGGGCCGCCCATTTTTATAATGGGATCAAAGAACTTATTCGCTATATCAATAATAGCATTCATAACAAAACCTCCTGGTTTAATCTTTTATAACCTAACTTAGACCATGCTCTTTAATGGCCGCTTCAATGTTGTCATACACCGGAGCACTCATAGCTGGGATACGGAAGAGAATCGGTCCTGCTTCAATAACAGGAATTTCTGGTGTGAAGCCCAAATCTGTTGCTGCAATCGGTGTAAAGATATCGTATCCTTGAATTAAATCTTCATTGACATCCTTGACCATTACTGCATCACAATGAACATCATAACCGCGGTTTGACAACTCTTCCTCAAGGGCACTTTTGATTTGGTGGCTGGAATTCACACCAGCTCCACAGGCAGCTAAAATTTTAATCATGGTAAAAACCTCCATTTTATTTATTTGATGACTGTTGAAATATAGTGAAACAACTCTTCTTCAGTGCTACATTTAGCTAGCTCAGCTAAATTACCTTGGCTAGTGAAGAAGTCCATAAGCTGTGCCAAAATGTTAGTTTGACTTGAGCTAGAATGGTTAATAATAAAGAATAAAAGAGAGACTGAAACTGTCTGTGCAGGTGCAATCATATTGTGGAAAGTCACAGGCTGTTCCAACTTAACCACAACCACATTCTCTGTTAAGTTGTGCTCAATGTCCGTATGGGGAATGGCTACATTTGGCAAGTCTTTGCCTAAAAACTCCATATCCAATCCAGTTGGAAAAGATTGCTCTCTTTTTATCAGAGCCTCTTTATAAGAAGGCTTGACAATTTTTCTCTCTTCCAGTAAATCAGCTACCTGATAAAATAACTCTTCTTGACTTTTTGCAGTTAGACAAAAAACTAACTCTTTATCAAACAATTGAGAAAGCTCCATTATTACCTCACCTTGTTTCTTTTTGTTTGTAAATTCATTATATCATTATGATATAATATAGTCAATAGCTTATTATATATTTTTTATAAATTATTTGTTTACAATAATTAATAAATCGTGTACTATTTTGTTTGATTTGATAACCAAGTAACTAAATTACACTTTATGTACTTTTTGCTTATAAGATTTCTCACACAAAACGCCACAAGATTGTGGCGCCCTTTATCATAAAATACTTAAATGTTCCAATCAATTTTTTTACAAAAGACGAGTATAATAGCATTAACATCTCATCAAAAGAAAAAACTCCGATACATATTTGATGTATCAGAGTTCTAACTTTTTATTTATCACCCTTGTTACGGATGACAAAGCCGGTTTTCTTTTCGCTAGAAGTATTGCGTGGCTTCTTGTGGTCCTTGCGGTAGCGATTTTCTTTATCAAAACGCTCGTCTTTGCGACCTTTCTTAAATTGGTCGCGACGGCCACCTCGGTCACGGCGGTTGTCATTGCTACGACGGTTGCTATTTCCGCCACGACTGCCCTTGCCTTTTCCGCCAAAGCCACCGCCAGACGGTTTAAATGGCAATGGTTTTTCACGGGCAATTTCTACTTCAGGAAGGGCATCTGGATCCTGCACCGTCAAGCTGAGGATATACATAGACAGCTCTTCTGGGCTGAATTCTGCTGCCAGCTTGCGGGCATCCTTGCCAAATTTCTCAAAGTTAGAACGGATGCTTTCGTCCGCAAAATCACGTTCAATCTTCTTAAGAGCAACTTTTTTCTTAGCTTGGAAAGCTTCTTCTGCAGTCGCAGGCTTAAGGCCTTTCATACGCTTCTTTGTCAGATTTTCGATGATTTGCAGATAGCCCATTTCATTTGGCGCTACGAAAGTGATAGACTGACCTGACTTACCAGCGCGACCAGTCCGACCAATCCGGTGAACATAGCTTTCTGGATCCTGCGGAATGTCGTAGTTGTAGACATGGGTCACACCAGAAATGTCCAATCCACGCGCGGCCACATCTGTTGCCACCAAGACATCCAGATTGCCGTTTTTAAAGTCGCGCAGAACGCGGAGTCGCTTGCCTTGGTCCAAATCACCATGGATACCCTCTGCTCGGAAACCGCGGATTTTCAGGCCACGAGTCAGCTCATCCACCCGGCGCTTGGTCCGGCCAAAGACGATAGACAGCTCAGGCTGCTCCACGTCCATCAGGCGGGTCATGGTATCAAATTTTTCATTTTCTTTGACACGGATATAATACTGGTCTACCAGCTCCGTCGTCAGCTCTTTAGCAGCAATCTTAACATGCTCAGGCTCCTTCATGAACTTGACACCGATACGCTTGATAGCATCCGGCATAGTCGCTGAAAAGAGCAAGGTCTGACGCTCTTCTGGCACACGTGAAATGATAGACTCAATGTCTTCCAAAAAGCCCATGTTAAGCATTTCATCCGCTTCGTCCAAGATTAAGGTTTCAATCTGATTCAGCTTAAGCGCCTTGCGCTTGATCAAATCCAAGAGACGGCCAGGTGTTCCTACGACAATATGGGCACCAGACTTGAGGGCCTTAATTTGCTTTTCGATACTGGAGCCACCGTAGACAGAGCGTACCTTGACACCCTTGCTGCGGCCAAAACGGAAAAGCTCTTCCTGACTCTGCACAGCCAATTCACGGGTTGGAGCGATAATCAAAGCCTGCACAGCAGGATTATCTGTATCAATCTTCTCCAGAGTTGGGAAGCCAAAGGCCGCTGTCTTTCCTGTCCCTGTCTGGGCCTGACCAATGACATCCTTACCTGCCATGGCAAGTGGAATTGTTTGCTCTTGAATAGGGCTTGCTTCTACAAAGCCAGCTTTTTCAATCTCTGCTAGTAATTCAGTAGATAAATGTAATTCATTAAATTTCAATGTTCTTCTTCTTTCTAAAGGCGGTGCGAAGCCACCTTATAAGGCTTTTGATACTCAACTATCGAAACATACCAAGCACTTGTCGCTTGCTAAATCTTGATTTTCTGAGAGTATTCGCTCTTCTCTTCATAAATATGGTCTCTCAAGTCTAGGCACTAAAAAAGCGCCGACTCGGTCGCTAGTTCCCACTGAATAGAAAAACTGTATTTCTGCAACTAATCTAGTATACCACAAAAGCACCTAAAAAGATAGAACTTGCCTGTAAAATATTTTATTAGAGATTTCTTTTGTAAAAAATGAAAACTTGAAAATCATTTTCAAAAACATTATAATCTACAAAGAAGAAAGGAGGCAGGTATGAATAAATTTTTACGAGTGACTTTCATTTTACTGATCTTAGCTATGCTGGGTGCGGCTATGATCCAGATTTTCCAGCCCCAACTATTGGGAAATGAGTCCATCTATGGTCTAGCTCCCTACTGGCAGCGGGAAATTGGTTTCTGGAATTTGGCTATTCTGCCTTTAGTCATTGCCACCAACATAAAGTATGATTGGTTCTATCTGCGTATGACCCTGATAGCACTGATTCTGGGCGGGCTGGGCTTTGGCACCAACCATCTGCTAGGCTATCTGGAAAAGGCGAATCAAGCCAATCTACTAGGCTGGATTGAAAATTATCTGCTCGTCTTCTGCTGGATCATCGGCTGGGGACTGGAATATCGAAAAAGACAAAAAAGTGATGAAGAGACCGTCTAGATTAGATAGGCAGTTTCCTCATCGCTTTTTTCTTCACTATGAGCACTTTTCTATATTAGCCAGCAGCTCCTCGGCAAATTGACCAGTGGTCAAGGCTGCTACTCCTTCCAGATGACTGGCAAAATCCCCTGTCACTTTTTGCTCAAAGAGAGCCTTCTCAATGGCCTTAGTCAGGAGATGAGAGACCTCCGGCCAACCAATGTAATCAAAGAGCATGGCCCCTGATAAGAGAAGTGAACAAGGATTAGCCTTATTTTGACCCGCTATATCTGGCGCCGTTCCGTGAGTAGCTTCAAAAATAGCATGACCAGTCTCGTAATTGATATTGGCTCCTGGCGCAATACCAATCCCGCCCACCTGAGCAGCCAAGGCATCGCTGGCATAGTCACCATTTAGATTGGTCAAGGCAACAACATCAAATTTCTCGGGATAGAGCAAAATCTGTTGCAGAAAATTATCTGCAATAACATCCTGAATAACTAGTTTTCCAGAAGCCAGCTCGTCCACATACTCTCTTTGAGCTAGCTCATAGCCCCATTTCCGAAAACCACCCTCTGTAAATTTCTGGATATTGCCCTTGTGGACCAGTGTTACCCGCGTCAGGCCTTTGGCTAGCGCATAGTCAATAGCCGCCCGTATCAGCCGCTCACTGCCCTGCTTAGATATAGGCTTGATTCCAATAGCAGAGCTTTCTGGGAAGCGAATCTTGTCAACCTGCATATCCTCCTGCAGGAAATCGATAACTTTTTGGACTTCAGCCGTTCCACTCTCCCACTCAATCCCTGCATAGATGTCTTCTGTATTTTCCCGAAAAATTGTAATGTCAGTCTTCTCTGGGTGCTTGAGCGGACTGGGAACTCCCTTGAAATAACGAACCGGCCGCAGACAGGCGTAAAGGTCCAATTCCTGTCTCAGGGCCACATTCAAGGAACGAATCCCTTCTCCGACTGGGGTTTCTAACGGCCCCTTTATAGCCACCAGACAATCCTTAATCGTTGCCAACGTTTCATTCGGTAGCCAATCACCCGTCAGGTCTGCTGCTTTTTTTCCAGCCAAAACTTCCTTCCAAACAACCTTTCTCTGGCCACCATAAGCCTTTTCTAAAGCCTTATCAAAGACCAGCTGGGCATTTTTCCAGATATCAACCCCAATCCCGTCACCTTGAATGTAAGGAATAATAGGAGCATCTGGTACCTGCAACCACCCTTTCTCAAACAAAATCTTATTCGCCATTTTATCTCCTTCCAATGGGAAGATACTCCAAACCTTGAGCACCAATATAGTTAGAACGTGGTCGAATCAGCTTATTGTTCTTGCGCTGTTCCTGAATATGGGCAATCCAGCCAGCCACCCGACTCATGGCAAAAATCAGGGTGTAGATACTGCTGTCAATGCCCAGTACATGGTAAACCGTAGCCGAATAAAAATCGACATTCGGTATCAGATGCTTGGTATGCTTCATATAGGCTTCAATTTCCTCTGAAAGCTGGTACCAGACCTCATCCTTAGTTCCCTGCGTCAAGTCTTTGGCCATTTGTCGCAGGTATTTTTCACGCGGATCTTGAGTCTTGTAAACTCGGTGGCCAAAGCCCATAATCTTCTCGTGAGAGGCTAGCTTTCGGTCTAGGTAGGCCTGGCAATTCCCTTCTGCTCTAATCTCTTTCAGCATATCAAAGACACATTCATTAGCGCCGCCATGAAGGGAACCCTTGAGCGCTCCTACAGCTGCTGTCACGCAGGAATAAATATCGGTCAAGGTTGAGGCGCAGACTCGAGCTGCAAAAGTTGAAGCATTGAGCTCATGGTCGGCATGGAGCACCAAGGCACAGTTAAAGGCTTTGACTTCAAGCTCACTCGCCTCTTCTCCCTTGAGCATATAAAGGAAATTAGCCGCAAAACCTAAATCCTCCCGCGGCTCTATCGGAGTCTGACCCGACCTCAGTCTGGCAAAAGCCGCAATAATGGTCGGCATCTTTGCCATAAGCTGGATGCTCTGCTCATAGGTCGCTTCTAAAGACGCTTCCTCAGCATGGACATTATAAACACCCAGAAGACTGACCGTTGAGCGCAAGACACTCATGGGATGAAGATGCTTGCGGGACTGGATAAGGATGCACTGCTCCACTGCATCGCTAATAGCATAATTAGCTCGCAGATCTTCCTCAAAATGCTTAAGCTCAATTTGAGTCGGTAAATGCAAATGCCAGAGCAGATAAATCACCTCTTCAAAACTCGCATGGTGCTCTACCAATTCAGAAATATTGTAGCCTGCATAAGACAAAGAATCATCCACAATCTGGCTAATTCTGGTATCACAAGCAATGGTATCTTTCAAACCGTCCGTCTGACTCATGCTCATACCTCCTCTAATTTCTTTCTAACGACCATGGGCAAAATCCCCCCATTTTCATAGTAACGAATATCCGCCTCTGCATCAAAGCGCAGCCGAGCTTGAAAAGCTATTTCTTCAGCACCCTTTCGAGCTACCACATCAACTAACTGACCAACTTGTGGGTTCTGTGGCAGATTAATATCGAAAGTCTCCTTGCCTGTTAAGCCCAGACTATCCGCATTTTCACCCTCTAGATACTGCAGCGGAAGAACCCCCATCATGACCAGATTGGACCGGTGGATACGCTCAAAACTCTCTGCCAGAACCACCTTGACACCCAAAAGATTAGCCCCCTTGGCTGCCCAATCACGACTGGACCCCATACCGTAGTCTTTGCCAGCTAGGACAATGGTGTCAATTTGCTCCTCCTTGTAGCGCATGGCTGCCTCATAAATGGATAGCAACTCTCCTCTATAATCTGTGTAACCACCAATCTTTCCATCTGCCAGTTCATTTTTAATCCGAATATTGGCAAAAGTCCCCCGCATCATGACCTCATGATTCCCCCGACGGCTGCCATAGGAATTAAACTCTTGGTAATCCACTCCGTGCTCTAGCAAATAGGAAGCTGCCGGGCTGTTTCTGGCAATATTTCCTGCTGGGGAGATATGGTCTGTCGTCACCGTATCCCCAAATTTCGCCAGCACCGCAAGATTTTTCAGTGGCTGAATGGCTAAATCATCAGCTAAGCCATCAAAGTAAGGTGGATTTTGAATATAGGTCGAAGCCTGATTCCACTGATAATTCTGAGAAGAGGCTGTCGGAATCTGATTCCATTTTTCATTGTCGTCAAACACATGGGCATATTCTTTTTCAAAAAGCTGTCGCGTCACATATTTTTGAACATAATCAGCAACCAAGTCATGCTCCGGCATCAAATCCATTAAATAGACTGGCTGCCCTTTTTGATCATAACCCAACGGCTCACTAGTCAGATCGATATTGGTATTTCCAGCCAGAGCATAGGCAACTACCAAGGGCGGACTAGCTAGGAAATTGGCCTTGACCAATGGATTGATCCGTCCTTCAAAATTCCGATTTCCTGAAAGAACAGCACTAGCCAGCAAGTCAGTATCCATAATCACTTGAGCCACTTCCGGTCGGAGATTTCCTGAATTTCCAATACAAGTAGTGCAGCCATAGCCGACAACATTGAAACCAAGCTGATCCAGATAAGTTTGCAGACCACTCTTCTTGAGATAACCTGTGACCACCTTGCTGCCCGGAGCTAATGAAGTCTTGACAGTCTTTGAAACGCGTAAGCCTTTTTCTACTGCGTTCTTGGCTAAAAGTCCTGCCGCCATCAAGACATAGGGATTAGATGTATTGGTACAGCTAGTAATGGCAGCGATGGCCACATGGCCTGTCTTAATCGTCTCCTCATGATCAGATAATTGAACCACTGCAGACTTTTCCAGCTCGCTCTCATCTAGACCAAAGCCTCGGACTCCCGCTTCTCTGACTAGACTAGCTTGAAACTCCTCTTTAGCAGCTGTTAATTCAATCAAATCTTGGGGCCGCTTGGGTCCTGAGATGCTCGGTACAATACTGGACAAATCAATTTCGACTACCTTGGTATAGTTCGGCTCAACCTTTTCATCATAGAAGAGGTGATTTTTTTGAGCATAGAGACGGGTCAGCTCGATATGATCTTCTGACCGATTGGTCAGACGCATGTAATTGAGCGTTTCCTCATCTATCGGAAAATAACCACAGGTAGCTCCGTATTCCGGCGCCATATTAGCCACTGTTGCCCGGTCAGCCAGGCTTAGATTAGACAAGCCAGGTCCAAAGAACTCGACAAATTTACCAACAACATTTTCCTGCCGCAAGATTTGCGTGACCTTTAAAGCCAAATCCGTCGCTGTCGCAATCTTAGGCAGCTTACCCAAGAGACGAACACCAATCACCTCAGGAACTGGGAAATATGAAGCCTCACCTAGCATGGCAGCTTCAGCCTCAATCCCACCGACTCCCCAGCCCAGAACACCAATCCCATTGATCATGGTCGTATGACTGTCCGTCCCAAACATACTGTCCGGATAGAGTTGGCCATCCTTTTCAATGATGACATCACTGAGAAACTCGATATTGACCTGATGGATAATCCCCGTAGCAGGAGGAACTGCTCGATAATTATCAAATGATTTTTCTGCCCACTTGAGAAATTCGTAGCGCTCATTGTTGCGGACAAATTCCTGGGTCATATTGGCCTCCAGAGCTGTGTCACAGCCATAAAAGTCCACCTGAACACTGTGGTCAATGACTAAATCAACTGGTATCTCTGGATTAATCTGATTGGCCTGACCTCCCTGCCCGACAATAGCATCGCGCATACTAGCCAAATCCACTACAACAGGAACACCTGTAAAATCCTGGAGAATAACTCGACTAGGCTTAAAAGGAACTTCTCCGCTTGGTGATTTAGCTCGATAATGAATCAAAGAGCTAATGTTATCTTTTATTACATCAATCCCATCTTCCTTACGAAGAACACTTTCTAATAATATTCGTATAGAATAAGGAAGTCCTTCTATATCCCCTCCTAGTACATCTGAGGCTTTTTCAAGGTCTGTATATTGGTATACTTTACCTTTGTAATTTAAATCGTTTAGGTATTCTGCCATATTTCTACCCCTCACTTATTTTAAATTGTTTTATATTATACTTTATTATGAAATTTTATGCAATAAAAATTATAATTTTTATGTTATATTTTATAACATAAAATAACAGTTTTTTAAATCTAGACAAACTGTACTAATCATTATTTTTACCAAGCACGAAAAAACAAGCACCATTCTCGGTGCTTGTTATAGGTAAAATAATCTCAAATGTTCACTTCTTATTGGCTAACCATTTAAGAAGCTTGGTCAGAAGTCCCCAGATGATTAGACTAATGACAACAATATAAATCCAGGCGTTTTTATCATTAGACAAGGGCAGAGGAACATTCATACCAAAGAAACCAGTGATAACTGCAAGTACTGCCAGAAGAACCGAAATGATGGTCAAGACCGTCAAATTGTCATTCAGATTGTTATTCAGTATATTATTGTAGGAGCCAGAGAGCTGGCTGAGAACTTGAGCAATCAAATCGGTCATGGAGACGAGCTGACGAGCCTCAATCATGGCGTCCTCAAACTGCTCGGTTTCTAATTCATCAAAACGGCGGTAAATGCCATGGCTTTTGATATGTTCTAGGAGCATGTGATTCTGCTTAGCAGCTGCAAGCAGATAGACCATAGATGTTTCCAAGTCAGACAGGGCAAATAGGTGTTTTTTGGTAGTGGTCTGACGCAGGAGAGCATTAATCTCATCCTTACGCTTGTCCATCCGCTCAACAACCGGATAGTAAGAATTGGAGACCAACTCCAGACTAGCGAAGAGAAACTTATAGACCGATACTGGCTCATGATGCTCAGTATAGGCTTTCATCATGTCCACAACATAGGCATTGTCTTGGTTGCTGATAGTAATGAGCCGCCCCTGCTGCACCACAAAGGTCATAGGAATCGTCTCATAATGTTCCTTGTCTGTCGCTAGATTAAGGACATTGTAAATAAAGACAACTGTTCCATTCTCACGATTGTAGTCCATGTGAGCCCGCTCGTTCTTATCAAGCGCATACTCGATGGTCTCTTTATCAATTTCATAATCCTGATAAATCCGGGCGTTCTTTTTGAAACTATCTGAGTCAATGTTAATCCAGACAGACTGATCTTTTAGTTTTCTTTCCAGAAACATGGAGCTCCTTTCTACAATGTAGAATAATTCTCTAATAAACTAGCGCTCAACTTCATAAACTCTTCCTGCAAGCAAATATGCAATGTCAAAGCACAAAACCAATCAAATCAACTGCCTCGCCTGACGAGATTAGTCAAGTGGCTAGCAAGGGGCCAACTGAACTCGGCCTTAGTAACTTTAGTTTGTTATACAATCATAACAATCCCATTCACTACGACACGAAAAGGCGAAAACGAACTTTTTTCGCCGATGAGTTAGCAAAGCTGTTAGCTAGTCCACCTAATTGCGGCTAGCATCCAATATAGGGAATCGCTTCCCATTGTATCTGCTGCAATATCTCAATAGGAATCGCATACTACTCCTCAAACAGAACTGCAACTTACCTAGTATATCACAAAAGTATATAAAAAGATAGAACTTGAATATAAAATCTTTTCTCTTTAACACTCATTTTGAAACAAAACGAAAAATTGAAAATCACTTTTAAAATAGTTGAAATTGATAGGAAAAGGAGGCGAACTATGAATAAATTTTTACGTGCTATATTTATTTTGGTTATTCTAACTATGCTGAGCGCTGCAATCATCCAAATTTTTCTACCTCACCTTTTAGGCGAGAAATCAGCTTATGGTCTATCTATTCATTGGCAGCGAGAAATCGGCTTTTGGAATCTAGCCATTTTACCCTTGCTATTAGCAGTCAAGCTCAAGTATGACTGATTTTACCTACAGATGACCCTACTAACACTGATACTAGGAGGACTAGGTTTTGGTACAAACCATTTAATGGGTTATCTAGAGCGAGCCAATCAAGCTAATTTGGTGGGCTGGATTGAGAATTATCTGCTCGTGCTTTTGTGGATAATTGGATTAAGCATTGAAATGAAAAAAGAAAGAAAAGCGCCCAAGAGACTTCTCCTGATTAGAGAAATCTCCTAGTCGCTTTGGGTGTTTTTATTAGCAATCCGTTTCAAAACTTTAGTGAGAACTAACGCAAAACAGCTTTAGCTAAAGTAATGGAATGTTGTAGCATTTTATTTAATTGTTTAAGTTAGACAAACTGGAATTTGTCGCTCTTTAAAGAACTGACACATCCGTTACCTTTTTATTTTGCTCTCTAATCGAAAGAACAGTTGCCATTACTATAATAATTATTTTACAAGCATAAAATATATTTTGATTACCACCTACTGCTAATTGTGAGAAAACATTTATTACCGAATGTGTCATCACACATATCCACAAACTGTTTGTCTTTATAAATAATGCGGACAAAATAAAGCAATTAGTCAACAATCCAAGCAAAAATCCAAATGCCTGTACCTGTGGCAATGTGCCTTCAATGTAGAAATAAGAAAAATGCCATATTCCCCATGGAACAAAAGTAAATAAAGTTGAACTAATATAACTATGGCGTTCCATCATAATTGGTTGAAAAACATATCTCCACCCTACTTCTTCAATTCCACCAAAAAGGATTGCTTTAAGAAATAAGATAATAGGAATATACCACGTATTAAACGCTAATTCCCCATCAAATGCAACATAGCAAAAATCCAAAAACAAGAACACAATAACGAATAAATAACTGCCTCTGTTTTGCTTTATAGCGAAAAAATCCTTTAATATTTTCTTCGTACTGTACTTTTTGTATCTAACTGCAATAATAGTTCCCCATAGAGCAGATGAAACGCCACCTATTCCAATAACAACTATTCCCATTAGCGTTGTATAATCTACAACCATACCCAAATGACGCAATACAAAAACTATAATAGATATCAGCCATATTTGACCTAGGGTCCCTAGTAAATAAAGGATGATCGCTTTTTTTCGACTCATAAATTTCCCCTAAATTTTAATTTACCCATTTCTATCTTTTAACTGATTTAGTTGCAATATAGGTTTTAATATTCAGTTCATGAAACCTACCAGAGCCATTCGTATCTTCATATATATCAAGTAAAGTGAGCCCTACCTTCAACCGTCCACCTATCTGCTCTGTTATATTGGAAGTGAATTGCATTCCTGCATTTTCTTTAATCATATATTCTTTAGCCGCCTTGTCTTTTAATGGATTAAAAGGCATTTTTCATATAATTTCTTTTTCCTCATTATCCACATATAGTTGACTTCATTAATAATATTCCTTCTATTAATTACAACATAAAATCAAACAAATAGAGTCAAATTACTCGACAAAATTAGTAAGATAGCTAGACAATCACCATAGCGATTGCCATCAACTGATTAGCAACTTTTGATTCAGATTCAGTCAATGAATCAGCCTAAATCAGGCAAACAATGCGTTACGACACGGAGTTTGGCAAATCGATTTTATTTGCCAAACGCAGTTAGTAAGGTACTTAGCCATGGTCCCATAGGACATGGCGTAGATTGCTTAGACTACTATGTAGCCAAGCAATCTTAGTACGTTACATCTTCTCTTCCAATTTAACATCTGGATACTTGTCCGCGAACCAGCGTAAGGCAAAATCGTTTTCAAAGAGGAAAACTGGCTGATCAAAGCGGTCTTTGGCTAGGATGTTACGGCTAGAAGACATACGCTCGTCCAGGTCATCTGGTGAAATCCAGCGGACTGTCTTTTTGCCCATAGGATTCATGACTACTTCAGCGTTGTATTCATTTTCCATGCGGTGCTTGAAGACCTCAAACTGGAGCTGACCGACAGCGCCCAGCATGTACTCGCCCGTCTGGTAGTTGGTATAAAGCTGGATGGCCCCCTCTTGTACCAGCTGCTCAATCCCCTTATGGAAGGATTTTTGTTTCATGACATTCTTAGCTGAAACTTTCATAAAGATCTCTGGAGTAAAGGTTGGCAGAGGTTCAAATTCAAACTTATTCTTGCCTACAGTCAGGGTGTCACCGACCTGATAAGTCCCCGTATCATAAACCCCGATAATATCACCAGCTACAGCATTGGTCACATTTTCCCGACTTTCTGCCATAAACTGGGTAACATTAGACAGCTTAGCAGACTTGCCAGTGCGAGGCAGATTGACACTCATACCGCGCTCAAACTCGCCAGAAACGATACGGACAAAAGCGATACGGTCACGGTGGCGCGGGTCCATATTGGCCTGAATTTTGAAGACAAAGCCTGAGAAGTCTGGGCTGAGTGGTTCGACTACCTCGCCATCTGTCTTCTTATGGCCATGCGGTTCCGGAGCAAACTTGAGGAAGGTTTCCAGGAAAGTCTGGACGCCAAAGTTGGTCAGGGCTGAGCCGAAGAAAACAGGTGTCAGTTTGCCCTCCAAAATCGCTTCTTCTGAGAATTCATTCCCAGCTTCGCTCAAGAGCTCAATATCTTCCTTAACTTGCTCATAGAAAGGGTTAGAAGCAAACAGTTGGTCACCTTCTGCCAGAGTCGCAAAGCGCTCCTCGCCCTTATAAAGCTCCAGCCGCTCATTGTAGAGGTCATAAAGACCTTCAAAGCTCTTCCCCATTCCAATCGGCCAATTCATTGGGTAGCTGGCAATTCCCAAAATATCTTCCAGTTCTTCCAGCAAGTCCAAGGGCTCGCGACCATCACGGTCCAGCTTGTTCATAAAAGTGAAGACTGGAATACCACGATGCTTGACAACCTCAAAGAGCTTCTTGGTCTGAGCCTCAATCCCCTTGGCCGAGTCAATAACCATGACCGCAGCATCCACCGCCATCAAGGTCCGATAAGTATCTTCTGAGAAATCCTCGTGTCCTGGCGTATCCAGGATATTGACCCGCTTACCATCGTAGTCAAACTGCATGACAGAGGAAGTCACTGAAATCCCCCGCTGCTTCTCAATATCCATCCAGTCAGACTTGGCAAAATTACCCGTCTTTTTTCCCTTGACTGTCCCAGCTTCACGAATCTCACCTCCGAAGTAGAGCAACTGCTCCGTAATAGTCGTCTTCCCCGCGTCCGGGTGGGAGATAATGGCAAAGGTCCGGCGTTTCTTAATTTCTTCTTGTAAAGTCATCTTCTTCTCTTTCTTTCATTTAGGATAATTGTAAATCTTAGTATTTGTTTTTTTATTTTACATCGGAGTATTTCAATCCTTTCAACCTACCTATTATAGCGGATTTAGCGCTTTTTTTCAATTATCTAAAGAAGATAAAAATCGCCCTTTCGAGCGATTCTATTCTCCTATGTCAATAAAATTTCCCTTAAAATCTGACAATGACACAAATTGCAACTATTAAGTTCAAACCCAGTAAATGGAGCAGGCGTTTTTTCTGATTTCCAGTTCTTCTTTCTCTTCAGCTGTCACAGAAGCGTCTAGTTGAACCAGCTTAAAGAGTTAATAGACAAATAGTCCATTTGTTACTAGAAGCAAAGCAGGGCGTGATAAGGCTTCCTAATAAAAAAATCCTGCCAAATTAACTTGACAGGAGCTATAAATTTAAAGTGAATTAACTGCGGACCAGACTTAACTGCTTTTTCCACCGTTTCTTAAACAATATATCGAAGAGAACCAGGGCCAGAGAAAGGATGACCGACACAAGAAGGTACTTTATCCATAGGGGGGCATCAGGGATGAAAGGCGGACTTTTTAGCAGACCGTAATTACCTCCCGTCACTTGATTAACGCCGACTAGGAAAAGGTTGAGTCCAAAGGTGTAGGCTACAATCATGTATTTCTTGAGCAGGCTCTTGTCGTAGTGATTCATCAGATAAATCAAGGAATTAACCAAGAGTGCATAGTGGCCAATCAGGAAAGAAAAGCTGGTAATGTGCGGGAAATCATAGGGGTCAAAGACTGGATAGCCCAAGGCAAAGACCGCTCCGCTAGCTCCTAAAAGAGCAAAATACTGCTTGCTGCGCCATTTGTCTGGCAGAAAGACCACCGCAAACATAGCCAGGCGGCAATGATAGAAGGGCAGACTATTGGAAAAGGGAATTCGAAAACCAAAATACCAGCTATAAAGCATCAGCAGCTGAGCAATCTGAATCCACTTAAAAGCTTTAACAAAACGCGGATTATCATGGTATTTGAGCGAGCTCCAAATAGACAGCAAGACCAGAGCAATCATCACAGCATACCATAAAATCGAGATAGGCGGTGCCACCGTTTTTGTCGTAGTTAAAAAATCTTTCATAAATCCTCCATGAGATAATTAAGTTAGGGAAACTGTCTTGGTCTGCTCCACGCGCTTAAAAATTTCAGAAACCAAGCAAACTGCTGCACTTAAGACAATTGAGACAAGCAGATAATTGAGCAGGAGTCCGTGATTGCCAACAAGCGGCGGATCTGTAAGAAATCCATAAGAACCCTTTGTCAACATATTGATAACAAGCAAAAAAGCATTCATCATAAAGGTCGTCCACACCACTCGCTGCCAGCTCATAGAGAAAGTATGATAATATCTGAAAAGATAAATCAAACAATTTCCCAAGAGCGCTAGATGGCCAATGATAAAGGACAAAATAGTGATATGGGGGAAAGGGTAAGGATCAAAAATCGGATAGATAAAGGCTACAATCGATCCAAAAGTCCCCAAAAGTGCAAAATAAAATTTATACACTGAGCGATTAGGCAGAAACATCAAGGCAAACATGGCCATCCTGCAATGATAAAAAGGCAGACTTTCAGACAGTGGGGCAGCAGTCAGCATATACCAAGAGTAGAGGCCTATCAGCTGGCAAGCTTGCATCCCGACAAATAGCTGCTGGTAAGGCTTCCGATTGTAGTAGCGATAGGAAAGCCAGATAATCGCAAAGACCAGGCCCAAAAGAACAAAATACCAAAGTCCCAGTTGAGGCGGTTCGGTTTTATAGGTTGTAAACATATCTCTTATTCCCATCTCCTAGACTCCCATTCTAATATAAGGTTTGAACAAGGTTGAGTTTGCCTGTTTTTGCAATAATTTCTAGCTTTTTCAGACAAAAAGTATCCCAGAAACTTACTTAACTAATCCACATACTGTTCTCTATCTCCTTGATAAATCTCCCAAAGGATTTCCAACTGTTCTTTTGTAGTCCGCTTAGAAGATAATTCTGGTAAAGATTGGATATCAAAGAAAGCTAACTCTTCTATTTCTGTATTAGGCTGAAAATCTCCATCCTCTATCTGACACTCGAAGACCAGTTTAGCATATTGCTTACTCTGAAATTGAAATTTATTAGTATCAAAAATTGCAAGCAGACGAGAAACTGAAACATTAAATCCCGTTTCTTCTTGGACTTCCTTGACGATATTTTCCTTAGGAGATAGGCCGACTTCACAAAAGCCGCCAGGTAAAGCCCAAGTTTTCTCATTTTTACCCTTGACTAAACACACTTTTCCGTCTCGAACCAGTAAGGCGCGGACATCAATCAAGGGAGTGGCATAAAAATCCGTTGGGCGCAACAGCTCTGCCAATTCTTTCCCATCCAAATCTGACCAATCAGCCAGAAGGTGTCCCAAAAGCTGACGGAGTTCTAAGTAACGCTCTCGATCAAATTCATCACGACTAAATGCCAGTCCAGTCTCTGTAATAGAAAGGAGACGTTGAATGGTTTTTGCAATTTCTTTAGTTTCCATCTTCCAAGTCCTCTACCAGCTTAGCCAGATTCATGGAATTGCTGCCTTTGAGAAGGATTTGGTCGGCAGGAGTAAGCTTCTCTCTGACAGCTTTGGTCAGCTGTTCAAACTGGTCTTTCTCGTCATTTTTGATAAAGTAATGGACCTTGCCTAGCGGGTAAATCTCCTTGGCATAGTCATAGAGAGCTTCCATGTCCTGTCCATAAAGGAAAAGGTCGGTCACAATTTCTGGATTGAGACTGGTAATCATCGAGCCATGCATGGACTTAGAGTCCGCTCCCAGCTCTTTCATATCCGCCAGCACTGCCAATTTTCGTCCGCCTGGATTGGCCGGAATGGTCGAGAAAGTCTCCAGAATCAAGCGCATGGCTGTTGGATTGGCATTGTAGACATCCGATAGGATATCTGCGCCATTACCAGCTTTCTTCCACTCTGTTCGATTGCGGGTCAGCTCCAGCTCAGAAAAGGCTTGAGCAATAGCCACCTCAGATACCCCCTCCTGCAGAGCTGCATAGGCTGCAATCATGGCGTTGGTTGCATTATACTTACCGGTCACAGGCAGGTCAATCCTCTGCTCTAAAAAGTTGCATTCAAAGCTCAAGCTGTTCTTGCGCTCTTCCAGACGCGTCAGGAAGATATCCGCATCAGGACCAAAGCGAACCAGTTTGCAGTCTGCTGGCAGAAATTCATTGACAATCTTATCCGCCGGAACAATCAAGAGACCATCTTTTCTCAAACCGTCCGCAATCTGCATCTTGCCTTGGGCAATTTCAGCTCGGCTGCCAAAAAATTCCAGATGGGCTTCTCCAACCAGAGTTACAATGCCTGTCTTAGGTTTGGCAAGTTCAGACAGGAGATGGATATCGCCCAAGTGGTCCTGCCCCATTTCTAAGACAAGTTTCTCTGTGTCCTCAGGCATGTGAAGAACCGTGTAAGGCAGACCAATTTCGTTATTGTAATTGCCCTGGGTCTTATAGGTCTTGTAGCTGGTTGCTAGTAGCTGAGCCAGCATATCCTTAGTCGTCGTTTTACCGTTGGAGCCTGTCACCGCCAGCACATCCACCTGCATCTTTTCCAGATAATACTGGGCCAAGCGCTGAAAGGCCATCAGAACATCGTCAACTAAGATATAAGCTCCCTCTGCTACTGGACGCTCAGATAGGGTGGCAGCAGCTCCCTGAGCAAAGGCTGTTGGGATAAAGTCGTGGCCATCACGCGCTCCCTTAAGCGGCACAAAAAGGTCATCTGGCTCAATCAAGCGGCTGTCAAACTCCGCATTTCTAAGCGCAACATTTTCAAACTGAGTCACATCATTTTTCGCAGATAGGACTTCTGCGATTTCATATAAATCTAATTTCATACTTCTTCCTCGTTTTTCGGTTTGCTCGCAAAAAGAAAGGACCGAAAATTTTCAGCCCCTCTATTATATCATATTTTAGAGAAGATGCGCCTCTCTCTTAGCAAATGCCTCTTCAGCTAGGCCAACTAGCTTCTCAATCAAGTCAGGATAGGCCAGCCCCATATTTTCCCAAAGCAGTGGATACATGGACCACTGGGTAAAACCTGGCATGGTATTCAGCTCATTAAGGAAGACCTGACCATCTTCTGTATAGAAGAAATCACAGCGGGACAGTCCTAGACCTCCCAGAGCTCGGAAAGCGGTCTCTGCATTTTGACGCATCAGGCTCACCACTTCTTCTGGAATCTTGGCCGGAATATCCATAGTAATTTTATTATCAATGTATTTGGCTTCGTAGTCATAGAAAGCCACGTCCTTGACCACCTCTCCAGGCAGGGTACTCTTGACGTCAACATTGCCTAGAAGCCCAACCTCAATCTCCCGAGCTGTCACTCCCTGCTCAACCAGTACCCGGCTGTCGTATTTGAAAGCCAGGTCCAGAGAAGCACGCAGTTCTGCTTGGTTCTCCGATTTAGAAATGCCGACACTGGAGCCCATATTGGAAGGTTTGGTGAAGACGGGATAGGTCAATTTCTCCTCGATTTCCTGGATTTTTTGCTCTAGATCCTCACCATCGACCAGCGCCACATAAGGCACTTGGGCGATGCCTGCTGATTCCAGCACTCGCTTGGTCGTGATTTTATCCATAGCTAGGCTAGAAGATAAAATATTACAGCCGACATAAGGCATTTTGAGCACTTCTAGGAAGCCTTGGATAGAGCCATCTTCGCCCATAGGACCATGCAAGACTGGAAAGACCACTGCTCCATCTTCGTAAATATCGCTGGGCTTAATCTTCCGAGACATGTCCACTGTGGCATTAGTCATCAACTTCTCATCAGCCGCCGGATTTGCTTCAAATTCCTGAGTTTGGATAAAATCTCCATCCTTGGTGATGAAGTAAGTCTTCACCGAGAATCTATCATAATTGACAGCCCGCATGACGCTCTCAGCTGATAAAACCGAAACTTCCCGCTCTGCACTGCGTCCGCCATACAATAAAATCAATCTTTGTTTTGCCATGATTTTTCCTATCATTTTCTAAAAATAGTACGATTTACAAAAGCTGCCAGCTCGAAATAAAACAACCTAAAAAGCTTGGTTTTGCATCTACCTAGCTAGTCGATTCTTCTAAGCAGGAGCTTCTGTATCAGTCCGTTTTAGTATATCACAATTCCCAGCATTTTTGAACAGAAAAAAGGACTCTTCCAGCCAGCTAGAGCCAGAAAAATCCTTTATGTTTATAATTCCGTCCGATTTTCGATAGCGCGAATCAATGTGACCTCGTCCGCATACTCAATGTCGGAGCCAACCGCCAAACCACGCGCTAGACGAGTCACCTTAATCCCAGCGGGCTTCAAGACCCGGGAGATGTACATGGAGGTCGCTTCGCCATCCGCAGTCGCATTGGTTGCGACGATAACCTCCGTCACTTCACTATCCATCAAACGAGTAATCAGACTCTTGAGATTGATGTCGTCCGGTCCAATGCCATTCATAGGTGAAATCAAACCGTGCAGGACATGATAGAGTCCGTGGTATTCCTGGATATTTTCCATGGCTGACACATCTCGGCTGTCCTCAACGATCAAAATAGTTGATTGATCGCGCGACTGGTCTTGGCAGATTGCACAAGGGTCTTCGTCCGTCAGGTTGCCGCAGACAGAGCAGTAGATCAGCTCACGCTTAGCAGCCAGCAGATTCTTGGCAAATTCATTGACATCGTCATCGCTCATGCCAATAGTGTAAAAAGCCAGTCGAGTGGCTGTTTTGATGCCAATGCCGGGCAGCTTAGAGAAACTGTCAATCAGCTTGGCAATAGGGGTTGGGTAAAGCATAAAATCCTTTCTCTATTCTCAAAAAATCTCCTCAAACCAGATTGCTCTACTTGAGCACTGACAACTTAAGCTTTCTCCGTTTGCTGATGATTTTCATTGAGCACTAATTCATAGGGTGTTGTTGGTTGTAAAGATTGATAATATCGCGAGTGATACTGTGGCTAACAGTAGAAGATAGGTTCGTATTGTGAGGGAACACCACCGCCACGACAATCTGCGGCTTCTCACTCGGTGCATAGGACACGACATTGGTATTGATGGCTTCTTTCTTGCCCTTGTCCACAAAGGTCTCAGCCGTACCAGTCTTGGCACTGATTGGCACACTCTCTCCCTGAGAAATGGTCCGACCAGTCGTAAAGCCGCTGCTGCCATGAACCACTTGATAGAAGCCTTGCTTGATAATGCTCATATCCTCGTCAGAGATATTGACCTGGTTCAGCTCTTTGGTGTCAATTTTCTGCACCAAATCACCCAGTCCTCCTTGGTCGCTGTTGCCGTAAATGCCTTCAACGATATGCGGAGCCACACGCTTGCCATTATTAGCTACTGTTGAGGCATACTGGGCCAGCTGAAGCGTTGTATAGTTGTCAAACTGGCCGAACGAATTGGTCAGATAGTTGGCAAACGTAAACTTGTCTGGAAGATAGCCTGTGGACTCATTTGGCAGGTCAATCCCTGTCGAAGTGCCTAGACCATATTCTGCAAAAGTCGACCTCAACTTTTTCATGGACGGATCCAGCTCATCAAAATCTAGCTTCATATCAGCTGAGTAAGGCGTCCCCATCATCTTCAGCGCTACCTGCACCATATAGGTATTGGAAGAGTATTCCAAGGCCTCTTGGGCTGTGATAGCACGTGAACCATACTGGGTAAACCAAGAAGTGATACTGTCCGTACCGCCAAAGCTAATCGGCTGGTCTGTCAGGACTTGGTTGCCGCTAATGGCATTATTCTCCCAGCCCGAGGTCAGAGTTGCAGCCTTGACCACAGATCCCGGAACGAAGACATTAGTCATGGTCCCCAGAGCATCGACCGAGCTTTCTCCCGTTTCCAGATCGTGCCGGATGCCTGCCATAGCTAAAACGGCGCCGGTATTTGGATCCATAGCTACGGCGTAGACACCCTCAGAGTAAGTCGCATTGCCACTAGCCAACTCTGCATTAAAGGCATTTTTGAGAATGTCCTCCACTCCCTGCTGGAAGTTCAAGTCCACCGTCAGCTTGAGATTGTCTCCCTTGCTGCCGTCAGAGATATTTTCCACACTCTCCATATTACCATTTTTGTCCAGATGAATCTCCTTCTCAGCTCGCTTGCCTTGCAAGACTGACTCATACTGCTTTTCTAGATAGGAGGTCCCCACCCGGTCATTGAGGGAGTAGCCTTTTTTCAGGTAATCATCCACTTCTTCAGCCGGAAGTCCAGTCTTTTCCGTCGAGATATTACCCACGATGGAAGCCAGCGAGGTATCCAAGACCTTACGGTCCCAGCCCGTTGAGACACTGATACCTGGCAGCTCCTTGCTGCTAGAAGCCAGTACAGCTACCTGCTCTGTTGTCAGCGGATCTGTCTGAATGGTCCCCGTCGCAAAGTTGGAAATGGCATTCATCTGACTAAAGAGAACAATGGCCTTCTTTTCCTCATCCGTATAGCCCAGCTGCTTAGGGTCAATGCTCTCAGCTGCCGCCTTATAGATTTTGGACTCAGGCAGGCGGTTGCCATCTGTATCAAATTTCTTGTCCTTGGGCAGCTTTTCTACTACTTCCTGATAGACTGCACTGTCCGCCAAATAATAATCCACCTCTTGGCGGTCTGTCACCTCTGTATCGCTGACACTGACATAGGTCAGGAGCTTTTGAGCTGTCGCCCGAATCTCCCCAGCCGTCAGCCGATTATCCCGCGTATAGGTCACCACCTGCTTGGTCGTATTTTCCACCAAGGGCTTGCCAGTAGCATCATAAATCTGCCCACGCACTGAGCTAGTGGTAATCTTGGTCTTGCTGGCCTTGGCTAACTTATCCGTGTAAAAGTCCTGATTGACCACCTGCATATAGCCCAGACGGGCAATCAAGGCTAAAAACAAAAACATAACGATTCCAAACAGCAGATAAAGCCTTCTGGTGATGGAATGACTGTCAAATTTTCTCTTCTTCCTTGCCATCTTCTCTCTCATTCTAGTAAAAGTTCTGACCTTTATTTTACCATAAATCCAGCTCGATGAATGTTTCAAAACTGATAGAAAATCTGAAAATGTGGACGAGTTAAGAGGAAGTCCGTCAAACCACTGAACAGACAAGACTTGCTAGCTAGGCTTCTAACAATCCTTGTCCTTCCTCTCTGGAAAAGCAAAGAACCTGAGAATAATCTCAGATTCCTTTAAGCTTATTTTCCAAGGTAGTATTCTTTTACTACATTCAATTTTTCGTCAAATTCGAATACCAATGGTGGGAAGTTTGGAATTTCCACATCCATGATTTCATCGTCAGACAATTGTTTGATGTGCTTCACAAGAGCACGGATAGAGTTACCGTGTGCACCTACAAAGACATTTTTGCCATCTTTCAAAGCTGGAGCAATCTTGTCTTCCCAGAATGGAAGGGCACGCTCAAGTGTCACTTTCAAGTTTTCAGCATCTGGAATTACTGAGTCGTCAAGTGAAGCATAACGACGGTCAGTGTGTGCTGAGTACTCATCATCACGTGGCATTGCTGGAGGCAATACATCGTATGAACGGCGCCAGATGTGAACTTGCTCATCACCAAATTGCTCAGCTGCTTCTGCCTTATTTTTACCAGTCAGACCGCCATAGTGACGCTCGTTCAAACGCCATGATTTTTCAACTGGTACCCAAAGCTGATCAGCCGCTTCCAAAGCAAGGTTAGTTGTCTTAATCGCACGCTTCAAAACTGAAGTGTAAGCTTGATCAAACTCGATACCAGCTTCCTTAATCAGTTTACCAGCGTCGATTGCTTGCTGTGTACCTTTTTCAGACAAGTCAACATCAGCCCAACCAGTGAAAAGGTTAGCTTTGTTCCATTCAGACTCACCGTGGCGAGCAAAAACTAATTTTACCATTAGATGGATTCTCCTTTTATTTTCCGAGGCAGTCCCCGTTTATCTATTCTATTTTACAAAATTTTCGCCTAAAAAGCTAGCCTATTTCGTCAAATCAGACGTTTTTCAGCAAGAAAGCGCTTTTGTATTTCCTAGCAGAAACCTTTGCCTTAGCACCCGCCAGACAGATAAGCCTCATTAGCTTCCTTGAGCCACCAAGTCCGCCGCCTGTCTATCAACTGATAAATAAGCAGTAAGGCAGATACAATCCATATGGAGAGCATATTGACAAAGATGAAAAGTTCTACACCTTTAGCATGCTGGGCCTGAGTTAACTGGCTATGTTTACCTATAAAGACATCTCCTTCAACCCCATAAATCTTTGGCATAATAATATTAATAAAGCAAATAACAGCGATAAAAGTAACAAGCCGAACAGGCCAAGAATAAAGGATTTTATGAAAACGCTCAAATCCTAAAGAAAAAGTAGAGAAACGTTTAAAGCGTTCTTTGCCCATAAAAAAGATGAATAAAGGAATGTAGCCTTCATAAGTGAAGCTAATCATTGTAGGCGTATGACGGCTAGCAATGAAAAAGCTAGAAAAGCCGTAATCTCCAGTGGTTAAAATCCAACGGCTTAAAAATTCTGGAAGAAAAATAGCTGGTATCACAAACAAAGCTGCTGAAAATTCCCTTCCAAATCTTACGCTCCATACTCGCTGCATCTTCTCCCGTATCAGGTGCAGACGTGCTTTGTCCGCGCCTTTCTTAGGAAAATTCTCTTTTATGAGTTGACCGCAGGAAGGACAAATAGGATAGCCCGCCTCATCCTCAAAGAGAAGATGACGGCATTCCAAAAGAGGCGATTCATCACTGTCTGACAACTCATCCAGCCATTTCTTTCTCCACCAGAACATAAGACCTCCTAAAAATCTAACCTACCCACAAAGTAATACCCCTTAAAGATTTCGATACTACAGACTTATGACGAATTTACCTATATTGTAAATCCTTCAGAACTCTTTGAATCTCTTTGTACAAGGCTTTATTCTGCTTTCATTATATCAAAAGAGAATTGGCCTGTAAAATAATAGCATAAGTATATAAGGGGTTGTCCTTAAAATATCTGATCTTGCTAAGTGCTGTACTTGACTAGGTACCAACGTCTCTAAGCTCAGATGATATCCTGCGAACATGCCTTGCTAAAACACATAGAAAAAGGCTAAGAGACATAAGTTCTAGCCTTGCTTTTTATTAGAAATAGAATCTTGACGCAATAGCCGATTGTCAAATTGCTGCTTTGAAGTTGCAGATAGAATTTGCGAAGCGAGTCACAACTTTGTTCGTCTTTGAGGCTCCAAAAAGCTCCTAATCATCCTCGCAGTCACACCGCCTCCTGCTGGCATTGGGGGCATAGGCCATAGACAGTCGTTTGGCTTTGGGTGATGTGGTAGCCAGTCTGCACTTCAGCCTCATGCTTCACATCCGGAAGTTCCAGCTCCATATCAGCAATACGGCCGCACTTTTCACAGATGACATTGAGGTGCTGATGGCCCATAAAGTCAAAGTAGGTTGTCGTATCATTGCGAACCTTGAGCTCAGCGACAAAACCCTCATCAATCAGAACCTTGAGATTATTATAGACTGTTGCCAGACTCATATTAGGGAAATTGGGCTTCAAGTCCTGATATATCATTTCAGCGCTAGGATGGTCGTGACTTTGGATAATATAGTCAATTACCGCCTTCCGCGTTTCTGTAATACGCACGCCCTTGGCGCGCAAATGGCCAATTACTTGGTCAAAATCATGCTGATGTTCTTGTTTCATTATTTACTCCGTTATAGCCTCTCATCTAAGTCATTACCATTATACCATGACTAGGCTTACTTGGCTATTAAGAATGATTGTAAATAAGCTAAAAAGAAAAAAGCCGGACAGAACTAACCAAAGTTCATCATCCTGCTTCTGCATGATTGTTTATCCATTTAAGGCAATTCAAGCTTTAAACTAGTATTTTTTTCAATCCTCGCTCTATGCTTGGAATCTCTTCAAGCTTGCTAAATAAAGAGAACCGCCTATGATAGAAAGAATAGCACCAATCCAGCCCAAGAAGTCATTAAAGGTAAAAATTCCACCTACAATCATCAAGATAGAGCCTGCTGGTCCCACACGATTGTCATCCTTATAGTAGACAATACCAGCAATTCCCAAAGCTAGGATTGCAATTTTCAGGATGTCAAATACACCTAGCATAAAATAAATAACCCAAATGAAGAAAGGCCACAAAAGTAGAATAATACCACCAATAAGTCCAACAAGTCCATTTACGAGTGCTAATGTTTTTGTCTTCATCAACAGTCTCCTTTATATAATTTTTTACTAAAATAGTTTACCATATTTGCTAGAAAAATACAAGCTCATTTTTAATTTTATGAAAAAATCAAGCATTTGACTGCTTCTAATGCTTATCTTTCCTTGAAAATAAAAAGCCTGCTATTCCCAACAAAAATTGAGACAACAGACTTTTCATATATTCTATATTTTCAAGGTATTTTACTGAAGCTTACTCTTAGTCACGCTGACGTTTGGTCAAGCCAACTGCTCCTCCAAGGCAGACAAGGTCTGAATGGGGAGCAAAAAGATTGAAAAAAGCACAACAAATAATCCCATCAGCAGGCGAAATTTGCTGCCAAAAGGATTAACAGGACGCAGTAGGCCCTGAAGTGGTTTCCATTTCATTTCTCACCTCCTAAACTTTTTATTTCACGTCTTTAAATACGTTTGTCTATTATCATTTTCTTTTGTTTAGAGACAAATTCTTTCACTTTACTGCAAAGTAAAAACTCCAAGAAAGTTCATAAATTAACTTTCTCGAATCACCTAAATCTCTTATTAAGCTCAAGAAATGAGAGCAAAAAGAAAAACCTGACATACTCGCCAGAGGCAAGTGTATCAGGCTTTATTAACCAAAATTATTTTACAGCGTCTTTAAGAGCTTTACCTGCTTTGAAAGCTGGTACTTTAGAAGCTGCGATTTTGATTTCTTTACCAGTTTGTGGGTTGCGACCTTTACGTGCTGCACGCTCACGAACTTCAAAGTTACCAAAACCGATAAGTTGAACTTTTTCACCTTTTGAAAGGTACTCAGTTACAGCTGCGAATACAGCGTCAACTGCTGCTGCTGAATCTTTTTTAGTCAATTCTGTAGCTTCTGCTACTTTTGCGATCAAATCTTGTTTGTTAGCCATTTAACAAATCCTCCAAATTTTTTCTGGGTTAATAACCCTAACAAATATTATCATATCTAAAAAAAGCATTCAGGTCAAGTACTAAACCGCTATTTTCTAAATTATTATGGTTTTATTCGTAACGAATCAGCACAGCCCAAGCATTTTCCCCAGTATGCGTCTGAATAATGGACCCTGTTTCCAGCACTGAAATAGGTTTCTTGACATACGGCTGTAAACTTTCCTTCATTTCTAGTGCCAATTCTGGACTGCCTGCATAGGAAATTCCAATTTCAGCCACTGGCTTATTTTGCAGACTTTCTGTCAAATCATCCAACCATTTCTTAAAGGTCTTAGCTCCCCTCCCCTTGACAATGGGCTCCAGCTGATGGTCCTTCATTTGCATGATAACTCGGATATTAAGTAAGGAGCTAATCAGACCGGAAACTCGACCTATACGGCCTCCTTTAACCAGATTTTCTAAGGTGGAGAGACCGATGTAGAGCTCTGTCTTTTCCTTCACTTCCTCGATTTTAGCCAGAATCTCCTCCAGGCTAGCTCCTTCTTTGGCCATTTTAGCTGCTTCAGTGACCTGGAACTTCATAGCCTGATCAGTGAAAGAGCTGTCAACAACCGTCACATCAGCATTAGCCAGAGTCGCTCCCTGACGGGCTGCTTCGACAGTCCCTGACAAGGCGTGAGACATGTGAATGGAGATAATCTGTGCTCCATCCTCTGCCAAGCGCTCAAAAACATCAGCAAAGACTCCGACAGGCGGCTGGCTGGTTTTAGGAAGGTTGCGACTAGACTGCATAAGACGGAGGAACTCACCTTCCTCTAGGTCTGCATCCGAATAGACCACCCCGTCCACCATAACAGAGAGAGGTACAATTGTAATGTCTAATTCCTTAGCAACCTCTGGTTCAATGGTTACGGATGAGTCAGTTACGATTTTTATTTTTGTCATAGATTTCCTACTCTGTATCTAAATTTTAACTTGTTATTACACTACATTATACCAAATTTTTATGGTTTTGTGGGGGAATATTCGCTAAAATCACAGCTCAGGCCAAGCGTTTCCTAAATTTAATCTGCTTGTTTTATTTTTTTAATCTTTTTGCGCTTCTTTAAAATTAGATGAAAAAGTGTTTACATGCAGCTTTTTTAGCTTTGTTGGGGAAAATTTTGGGAAAAAGCTGGTTTTCAGAGAGAAACTCAGCAAAAAAAGATTGGATTTTCCCAATCTTTTTTCAGTCTTCAGCTACCAAACCATCATTTTTTATAGCATACTGCTCTATAATGCCATTATGGCCAAAGAGAACTCCATGGAGGACTCCTCCATAAACAGCTCCGCCATCCATGCCAATCTTGCCATCCTCAGTCATCCATAGCTGATCAGTTCCCGGTGCCTTATGCAAGAGGTAAAATGTCGGTGTATGGCCAAAGACAATCGATTTGCCAGTCTGATTGCTGCCTTCGTGAAAAGGAGCGCGAATCCAAACTTTTTGATAATCACTGGTTTCTCGCCAGTCTTTCAGATCCAAATCTAGGCCGGCATGAACAAAAATGTACTGTTCCGTCTCCAATAGGAAAGGCATCTGGCGAATAAAATCTACTAAATCGGCCGCCTCCGTCTTGACACGTTCCGCGTCTGCTAGTCCATCTACAGGAGCATTAAGAGGTCGGCCTAAAAGCGAATTAATCGTCGTATCTCCGCCATTGCGTCGGTAGTGGTCATAAGACTTTTCAGGATTGTCCAGCCAAGTCAGAAACATATACTCATGATTGCCAGACAGACAAACAGCTCCTTCTTGGTCCACTAGGCCCTTAACCCGCTCCAAAACTGCTCGGCTGTCCTCGCCACGATCGATCAAGTCCCCTAGAAAGACTAGTTGGCTGCGACCGTCCCAGTGCTGGAGCAGCTCATCTAGCATGCTGGCCTTGCCATGGACATCACCAATTGTAAAATACTCTGTCATACGCGCCACCTTCTAAAGGAGACCGAAACACTAGTGTCTCAGCCTCGCTTGTTTATTTTTTTAATAATTCTCTGGCTTGAGTCAAAGCAGCCTCCGTTACATCTTCGCCAGCCAGCATCTTAGCAACTTCCTGAACACGCTCGTCAGCCGTCAGCAGGCGAACCGTTGAGACGGTCGAATTCTCATCCGAAATCTTCTCAATAAAGAACTGATAATCGGCAATCGCAATGACCTGCGGCAGATGGGAAATGGCCAAGACTTGCCCATTGGAGCCAATCTTGTGAATCTTCTGAGCAATAGCCTGGGCCACTCGGCCAGAAACGCCCGTATCCACTTCGTCAAAGACAATGCTGGTCTTGCCTTCCTTACGAGAAAAAGCAGACTTGATAGCCAACATGAGACGGGAGAGCTCCCCGCCAGACGCAACCTTCACCAAAGGTTTGAAATCCTCGCCCGGATTTGCTGAGATGTAAAACTCTACTTGTTCATTGCCTTCACGGTTGAACTTGCCCTTACTGAACTGCACTTTAAAGCGTGCCTTTTCCATGTAGAGGTCTTGTAGCTCTTGCTTGATTTCTGCTTCCAGCTGGGCTGCTAGGCCGTGACGAGCCTGACTCAGCTCCTGGGCCAGCTCTACCAGCTCTCTCTCCAAGGCCTTCAGCTCTCGGTCCATATCCTCTGAGGACAAGTTGCTTCCAGTTAAAAGGCTGTATTCTTTGGAAATCTGAGCAAAGTAATCCAGCAAATCATCTACTTGGCCGCCGTATTTACGTGTGATGCTGTTAATCAAGTCTAGGCGACTTTCTACCTGCAGCAGCCGATCTCCGTCAAAGTCCAGTCCATCTAAAATATCCTCTAAGCGCTTGCTGACATCTTCTAAGACATAATAAGTCTCTGACAAGCTGCCGGAAAGCTCCTTGTAGGCTGGATCGTAATCTTCGATAGACTCAAGGTCGTTCATAGCTGAACGGACATTGGTCAGACTGGAAAAATCTTCATTATCCAGCATGGTATAGGCATTCGTCAGCGTATCGGCAATGAGCTTGTGGTTGAGCAAGCGGTCCCGCTCCTGATGCAGGGCAGTATCTTCACCGCTTTTGAGGGCTGCGCTCTCAATCTCCGCCATCTGAAACTCCAGCATCTCAATCCTGGCCTTATGCTCCTGCTGATTTTTCTGCAAAGTCAGGACTTGCTTGCGCAGGCTTCGATAGCGGTCAAAGGTTTCCTGATAGCGGCCTTTGAGATGCAAAAAGTCTGCTGTTCCGAACTCATCTAGCATGGCAATATGAAGCTGGGGTCTCATCAGTTCTTCCTGATCATGCTGACCATGGATATCCACCAAGTGCTGGCCAACAGCCTTTAGAACAGACAAATTAACCATCTGGCCATTGATACGGCTGACACTGCGGCCGTTTTGCAGAATTTCTCGACGGATAATCAGCTCGTCGGTCAACTCCCAGCCCTGCTCCTCAAAAATCTCTCGCAAAGCTCTGCTATTTTCCAGCGAAAAAAGTCCCTCTATCTCGGCTTTGGGTGCCCCATGACGAATAACATCCGTCGTAGCACGGCTGCCCAGCATCATGTTCATCGCATCAATAATAATAGACTTGCCAGCTCCGGTTTCCCCGGTCAACACGGTCATACCTTGCTCAAAATTAAGGGAAATCTCCTCAATAATGGCAAAATTTTTAATCGAAATTTCTAATAACATAGGCTTTCCTACCAATGGTGAATGATGGTTGCAACCCTTGCAGCTGCTTCCTCTGTCATCATAACCATCAAAATACTGTCGTTGTCTGCCAAGATACTGAAAATATCTTCAGCAAATTCATTTCTAAGATGGCGCTTGACCAGTGCTGTGCTCCCCGGCACCAGACTGAGATTGATCATATTTCCCAAGACCTGACAGGACAGGACGTTATTTTCAGCCAAGCCCAGACTGCTGGTCATGGTCTTAGGCAGCTCGTAGATATAGGTGTTATCCTTGAGCGGTATCTTAACAATCCCCAGCTCCTTGATATCCCTAGAGACCGTAGCCTGGGTCGCTGTAATCCCAGATTCCCTGAGATATTCTACAATTTCCTCCTGTGTGCCAATGTCATAGTCACTGACAAAGCGTCTAATCTTTTCTAATCTATCCTTCTTATTCATCCTTAAATTCCTTGTGTGCTGCCTCTACGACAGCTATCATCATCGCTGAATCAAGAGACTGCGGCTCTGTGCTCTTTTCTAAATAGGCCAGAAATTCCACATTGCCCTGACCGCCCTGAATAGGCGAAAAATCCAGTCCCCTAACAGAAAATCCAGCTTCCATCATAAATGCTATGACCTTTTCCAGAACTGCCAGATGGACCTTTTTATCCTTGACAATTCCTTTTTTCCCAATCTGCTCGCGGCCCGCTTCGAACTGGGGCTTGATCAATGCAACCACTTGGCCATCCCGAGCCAAAATCTCATGCAGAGCTGGTAAAATCATACTCAGCGATATAAAGCTGACATCAATACTGGCAAAGCTCGGCTCCTGCTCAAAGTCAGTCCTTTGGGCATAGCGAAAATTAAACTGCTCCATGCTAACGACCCGCTCATCCTGTCTGAGCTTCCAAGCCAGCTGATTAGTACCGACATCCACTGCATAGACCAGCTTAGCTCCGTGCTGCAGCATGACATCTGTAAAACCGCCGGTCGAAGCTCCGATATCTAGGGTCACTCGGTCAGTGACCGAAATATCAAACACTTGCAAAGCCTTTTCTAGCTTGAGGCCGCCTCGGCTGACATATCTGAGTTTCTCGCCTTTTAAGCGCAGCTCTGTGACTGCGTCAATCTTTTCACCAGGCTTGTCAAAGCGCTGGCCATTGGCTGCAGCAATAACCAGTCCAGCCATTACACCACGCTTAGCCTGCTCTCTGGTCTCAAAGAGCCCTTGCTTGTAGGCCAGCACATCTACTCTTTCCTTAGCCATTCAATCTCAAACTTTCTATTATCTTTTGAATTTCTCCGCCAGAAAACTCTGTCTTTTCTTCCAAGTCTGTCAGAATGTCCACAGCTTCATCAAGGGTCTGATTGAAAAAGTTCTTAGCTCCGTCCAGTCCCAGAAAAGCTGGATAAGTCGACTTGGCCGCAGCTAAATCTTTCTGCGGGGTTTTACCCAGCTCTTCAAAGCTGGCTGTCACATCCAAAATATCATCCCGCACTTGAAAGGCCAGCCCTAAGAGCTCTCCAATCCTACGAAGTTTGTCCTGAACAAAATACTCGACCTCCGCAATCAAACCAGCTGCGACAAAAGGATACATCAGAAGTTTTCCAGTCTTATTGGCATGGATAGTTTTTAAATCTTCTAAACTAATTGCTTGGCCTTCGCCTTGCATGTCCAGAACTTGACCCGCAACCATACCGAAGCTCCCTGCTGCCAGAGACAACTCAGAAATCAAGTCCACCTTGACCTGACTGGGCAGCTCGGCCCTTGCCAATAGTCCATAGGGGTCCAAAAAGAGAGAATCGCCCGCTAAAATAGCCATATCCTCTCCAAACTTCTTATGGCTAGTCAAGCGACCGCGACGATAGTCGTCATCATCCATAGCCGGCAAATCATCATGGATAAGGCTGCCAGTGTGAATCATCTCAAGAGCAGAGGCAACCTGATAGTGAGCCTCAGCTAGTTCTAGGCCAAAGGCTTGAATCAACTCCAATAGCAATAGAGGACGAATCCGCTTGCCGCCAGCCTGCACCGAGTACAAAATAACTTCTGATAAATCCGACGACACTTGCTGAGACCTATAAAAATCTTCAATCGTCAGACCAATTTTTTCCAGTTTCTCGTTTCTTGTCATTCCATTTCCGTTTCTGTGCCGTCTGCCTGCATGACCTTAACCAAGGTCTTTTCAGCCTTGTCCAGACTAGCCTGAAGTTCTTTTGAAAGCTTCATTCCCTTTTGAAATTCCGCAATCGCCTCTTCCAGCGCTACGTCACCATTTTCCAGCTTTTGGACAATGACTTCCAAGTCTGCTAAGTTTTCTTCAAATTTCTTTTCTTTGGACATGTTTTACCTCTACTTCCAGCTGCCCATCCCGCATAAGCAGGGTCAGCTCATCTTTTTCTTCAATGCCTGCACTTGACTCGACAACCTTTTGATTCTTTTGGACAATAGCATAGCCACGCGCCACGATTCGACTGGTATCCAGCATAAGCAAGGCCTCGGATAATCTCCTGACTTGAGCCACCTTGTTATCATAAATAACCGCCATGTTGCTGCGCAGCAAACGCTCCAGCTGGGCAGTCTGCTCCTGAAGACGCTGAACGCGACTGAGCGGATTCAATGCCTCCAAACGATGCTGCAAGATTTTGACCCGCTGTTGCTCTTCACTATAATATTCGCGAATTTTTTGCTTCAGTCGCAGGTTAAGCTGATCTAACTTCTGCAGATGGCCATCGTAAAGACGCTCTGGCTGTCGGAAGATAACAGACTGGGTTAGCTTATTCAATCGCTCTCGATAATAGCTCAGGCGATTGGAAATCGCTCGAGACATGCGGTTTTCCTGCTGCTGCAAATGTCCCAGCAGGTCCAGCTTCGTGACCGGTGTTGCTAGCTCAGCCGCAGCTGTCGGAGTCGCAGCCCTGCGATCTGCTACAAAGTCCGCCAAAGTCGTATCTGTCTCATGGCCGACACTAGAAATAACAGGAATCCGAGACTCAAAAATAGCCCGAACTGTTTCCTCTTCGTTGAAAGCCCAGAGATCTTCGATAGAACCGCCGCCTCGACCAATAATCAGCACATCCAAATCGGACCGCTCATTGGCCAGTCTAATGTGGTCAGCAACCTGAGCTGCAGCCCCAACGCCCTGCACTTTTGTCGGATAAAGGACAATCTCCACTCCCGGAAAGCGACGGCTGACCGTCGTGATAATATCCCGAATGACCGCTCCGCTGGGACTGGTTACAACACCGATTTTCTTAGGAAATTGGGGCAAGGCTTGCTTGAATTTATCTTGAAAAAGCCCTTCTTCTCCCAGTTTTTTCTTGAGCTGTTCAAACTGGATAGCCAAAGCTCCGATACCATCCGGCTCTGCTTTTTCAATGATGATAGAATAGGAACCGCTCGGCTCATATAGCTGCACCCGACCAATGACATTGATTTTCATGCCTTCTTCCAGCTCAAAGCCCAACTTCTGGTAGACACCAGACCAAATCGTTACCTGAATGACAGCCTTCTCATCCTTTAATGAGAAATACTGATGATTAGGACGCCGGCGGAAATTGGACACCTGACCAGTCAGATAGACCCGCTCCAAATAAGGATCCCGCTCAAACTTCATCTTCAGATACTTGGTCAAGGTCGAAACCGACAAATACTCTGGCATGCCCTTTTCCTTTCATTTCTAGTTTTTCCGTAACTTTTATTATAACAAAAAACTGCATAAAAAACCGATTACAAAGTCTAAAAATTCCCTGAAAGCAAGAAAAAAACTGGGCTTCCACAAAAGAAACCCAGCTGACTTAAAACCCAAGAAAATGTCTACTGACTCATCTCCTTCATCCACCTTGAAATGGCTCTGCTGATTGCCGTTGGCAGGACGACATAAGCTTCCTGACTCAAATCATCTGCGATAAGGGAATGAAGAAGGGTTGCAGCCGCCACTCGCTCAAAGAGACTGCTTGACTTGAACTGTCCAGCAAAAGCAGCAATCATACCAGCCAGCGTATCCCCCATTCCACCAGTTGCCTGATAGGGTCCGCCTACTGTCAGCTCAAAGACCTGCTCTTGCCCGCTTTGATAGATGGTCGTCCCATGCTTTTTCTGCACAACAATACTGCCCAAAGGCAGCTGATTGACCGCCGCCTGATTGGCTGCCGCTGTCTGATCTGACAAGCTCAAACCCGATAAGCCCTCCCACTCCTTTTGATGAGGAGTAAAAACTGTTTGGGCTTTTGGAAATGGCAAAGCTGCCTTGCTAAAAAGTGAAATGGCTCCGCCATCCATGATAAGTATCTGCTGCTCTGCCACAGTCTGAAATACCTTTTGTAGGATGTCTAGACCTAGTTGATTCTCCGCCAGACCCGGACCAATCAAGACTAGATCTGATTTGGTCAGTTGCTCTGTCAATCGGTCTTGCTCCTCTAGGTCAAAGGCCATGGCCTCCGGTAAATGACTGTGCAGAGGGGCGATATTTTCTCTATCTGTAGCAACAGTCACCAGACCGGCCCCACTATTTACTGCTGCCAAAGCTGCCATGATAATGGCGCCCCCATAAGGATAGGTTCCCCCAATCAATAAGAGACGGCCGTAGTCACCTTTGTGACTATCCAAGGGACGTACCCTAATGACTCTTTTTAAAATATTTTCAGCATTTTTTGACATGATATTCTCCTAGACCAACTTCATCCTGCACTGGTCTCAAGATGACCAAACCTATCTTCATTATTCACCAAAAGGCACCTAAACAGGTGCCTCGTATCGCAAGAAAGTTATTTTCTTCGGAAATCTGCAAATTTTTGTAAGATTCTTGCTGCGACTGCCTTGGGTAAATTTTCCTGAAAGGCGACCTGCTCATCCGCATAATCGCTCAAGCCCGGGAAATCCCCAACCTGCACAGCATAGAGAGAATTCTTAAAGAGCTGGATATCATTTTGATCATTACCAAAAGCTACATAATCCGAACCGCAGAGTTCCTTTACAGTTGAAGCTTTATTGGTTTCAGCCGGATTGATATAAAAACATTTCTCATGTTCATGATAGTCTAGACTTAGATTGGGCAAGTTTGCAAAACGAGCCTGTACATCATCTAAGAGCTGCTCGTGATTCCCCATGTAAATAACGACCTTAATAGGATGCTGGAGTTCAGTCAGTTCCAGACGTCTTGCCCGCTTGAGAGGATCCACACTGGCAATAAAAGGAATTTTTTCTAAAATCTGGCCGCTGTAGTCAAAAGTATTATCAACGAAAAAAGGCAAATTATAGGTCAAACAAGTATCTAAAATGGCTTGATAACTTGACTGATGCAGCTGGCGCTCAAACATCAGCTGTCCATCTTGATAAGCCACTCCGCCGTTCAGGCCAATCACAATCTGCTGGCTCAATTCCGGACCTAATAGTCCCAGACAATCTCGATAGGAGCGCGCCGAAGCAAACAGAACTTCATGCCCAAACTGAGGAGCCGTCATCAGAACCTGCTTAATCTCCTCATCAATCGTCATATAATCAAAGGACAAGGTCCCATCCAAATCAAAAACAAATTTCATGATTCAAGACTCCGTTTAAAGGCCTGGTAGGTCTGCTCCATCAGCATGGTAATGGTCATAGGCCCAACACCTCCAGGTACAGGGGTAATCAGACTGGCGAGTTCAGACACTTCATCAAACTTAACATCGCCAATCAGCTTGCCATTTTCATCTCGGTTCATCCCGACGTCAATGACAACAGCCCCTTCCTTGACAAAGTCCTTGGTCACAAAATGTCCACGTCCGATAGCCACCACCAAAATATCTGCCCGCTTAGCAGTCTTGGCTAGATTGTGGGTCCGCGAATGTGTTAGAGTAACCGTCGCATTCTTAGCCAAAAGCAGCTGAGCCATGGGCTTACCAACAATATTACTCCGCCCGATGACGACCGCTCGCTTGCCTTCCAGTTCAACGCCATATTCATGGAACATTGCCATAATGCCCGCAGGAGTAGCCGGAATCATAACCGGATGGCCGCTCCATAGCTTGCCCATATTAAGCGGATGAAAGCCATCAACATCCTTGTCTGGATCAATGGCCAGCAGCACAGCTTCATCATCGATATGCTCAGGCAAGGGCAGCTGGACCAAAATCCCATGCCAGTCAGGATTTTGATTATAAGTTTCAATCAAGCTCAAGAGCTCTTCCTGGCTGGTCTCTTCTGGCAGACGTTCTACCTTACTCCGAAATCCTGCAGCCAAGGCTGAGCGCTCTTTGTTACGGACGTAGATTTGACTGGCTGGATTATTTCCCACCACAATCACTACCAAGCCCGGAACCTGACCTGTCTTTTCTTTGAGGCGAGCCGTTTTTTCAGCTAATTTTTTCTGAAGCTTCTCTGCCAAACCTCTACCATCAATAATCTGCGCCATGTCATTCTCATTTCTTTTTCATTATCTTTTTCATTATACCAAAAAAATCTGTGCCCAGCCTATAACTTTTTCTTATACAAGGTTATAAGACGAGGATTCATTGGCAGCTAGTGGTAAAATTTTCAGACCTACTAAATCTTTTTCAAAACAAGATAAAAAGGGTAAAAATAAAAAGCAACGACGTGCTTTTTAGTAGAGTAATTCATAAATTTCCATTGCAATCAAATCAATGCTGTCGAAAGTATAGGTCTCACGCGCTGCAACATCACGCAAGGTGAAGACAGAGCCGTTTTCTTCGTCGTAACTGTAAGCTACTTCTGCTACAACCACTCCTTCACGCTCAAAATTACGTTTCAAATTTCCGCCATCCTTAGCCATAGCTTCTAAGCGGTTAATAATTCTAACTAAATGTGATTCCATTTTGTTTCTCCTATTTACTTAGTTCCCTCTTATTTTACCATAAATAGCGACTGAAATACCACTAAAAGCCTATTTTTTGCAATTTTTCAAGAATTTGTTTTCATTCTGCTCGGTCTAAGGGAGGATTTTGTAGTAAATTCTTGCAAAGTTCGAGAATACTGATATAATGAAACTATAAAACTTTGACTATTTTTGACCTTTAATCATTTCTATAAATAGCTTGCACACTAAAAGAAAAGAGGTATCTGCATGCTTTGCCAAAATTGTAAAATCAATGAATCTACGATTCACCTTTATACCAACGTAAATGGCCATAAACAGCAGGTGGATTTGTGCCAAAACTGCTACCAAATCATGAAAACAGACCCTGAACATTCCTTGTTCGGCGGAATTGCTAATGCCAACAATCACGGAACAGATCCTATTGATGACTTTTTCAACAGCCTCAGCAATTTTCAACAGCCTCAGGAACCAACTACTCCTCCTACCCAATCTGGTGGAGCCTATGGGGGCGGTGGCGGCTACGGTTCAAATCCTAGCAAGGGTGGTCAGCCTCAGCCAAGTCCGCAAAAGCCAAAAGGCCTGCTGGAAGAGTTTGGTATCAACGTGACTGAGTTGGCCCGCCGAGGCGAGATTGATCCTGTTATTGGCCGTGATGAAGAAATCGTCCGTGTCATTGAAATCCTCAACCGCCGCACCAAAAACAATCCTGTTCTCATAGGAGAGCCAGGAGTCGGAAAAACAGCCGTGGTGGAAGGTCTGGCCCAGAAAATTGTCGATGGTGATGTGCCTCATAAACTCCAAGGCAAGGAAGTTATCCGCCTAGACGTTGTCAGCTTAGTACAGGGAACTGGTATCCGTGGCCAATTCGAGGAGAGAATGCAGAAACTCATTGATGAGATTCGTTCTCGTCAGGATGTCATTCTCTTCATTGATGAAATCCATGAAATTGTCGGAGCAGGCTCTGCTGGCGATGGCAATATGGACGCTGGAAACATTCTCAAACCAGCTCTGGCTCGCGGAGAACTCCAAATGGTTGGAGCAACCACCCTCAATGAATACCGTATCATTGAGAAGGATGCTGCACTGGAGCGCCGTATGCAGCCCGTTAAGGTAGACGAGCCGACGGTAGAGGAAACGATTACCATCCTTAAAGGGATTCAGAAAAAATACGAAGACTACCATCACGTCAAATACACAGATGCTGCCATCGAAGCTGCTGCGCTTCTCTCCAACCGCTACATTCAAGATCGCTTCCTACCAGACAAGGCTATTGACCTCTTGGATGAGGCAGGATCCAAGATGAATCTGACCCTCAACTTTGTTGATCCCAAGGTCATTGACCAGCGTCTGATTGAGGCCGAAAACCTCAAGGCTCAGGCAACTCGTGACGAAGATTTCGAGAAAGCAGCTTACTTCCGTGATCAGATTGCCAAGTACAAGGAACTCCAGCAGACAAGTGTACTGGACAAGGATACTCCGATTATCAGCGAGAAAACGATTGAGCACATTGTAGAGCAAAAGACCAATATCCCAGTTGGCGACCTCAAAGAAAAGGAACAGTCTCAGCTGGTCAATCTCGCCAGCGACCTAAAGGCCCATGTCATCGGCCAAGACGATGCTGTGGATAAGATTGCCAAGGCCATCCGCCGCAACCGAGTCGGACTAGGAAGTCCTAATCGCCCAATCGGCAGCTTCCTCTTTGTCGGACCTACTGGTGTCGGTAAGACTGAGCTGTCTAAGCAACTAGCCATTGAGCTATTTGGCTCGGCTGACAGCATGATTCGCTTTGACATGAGTGAATATATGGAAAAACACAGCGTGGCCAAGCTGGTCGGTGCGCCTCCGGGCTATGTCGGCTATGATGAAGCTGGTCAATTGACTGAGCGCGTCCGCCGCAATCCCTACTCACTCATTCTGCTTGATGAGGTAGAAAAGGCCCATCCTGATGTTATGCACATGTTCCTGCAGGTTCTAGATGATGGCCGCCTGACCGATGGTCAAGGCCGGACTGTCAGCTTCAAAGACACCATTATCATCATGACATCCAATGCCGGAACCGGCAAAGCTGAAGCCAGTGTCGGCTTTGGGGCAGCGCGTGAAGGCCGCACTAACTCCGTTTTGGGTGAATTAGGGAACTTCTTCAGTCCTGAGTTTATGAACCGCTTTGACGGCATTATCGAATTCCAGGCGCTCAGCAAGGACAATCTACTGCAAATCGTCAACCTTATGCTGGACGATGTTAATCAACGTTTGGCAACCAATGACATTCATCTGGATGTTACGGAGAAGGTCAAGGAAAAATTGGTTGACCTGGGCTACGATCCAAAAATGGGCGCTCGCCCACTGCGCCGTACCATTCAGGACCATATCGAAGATGCTATTACTGACTTTTATCTGGAAAATCCAAGCGAAAAAGAGCTCAAAGCTATCATGACCAGCAATGGCAAGATTCTCATCAAGTCAGCCAAGAAAACTGAAAGCACAGAGTCCGTTCATTCATCACAAGAAGAAAAATAATTGTCGACAAAATAGATCAGAAAACAGTTAGTTTTCTGCTCTATTTCTTTATTGATTTTTCTGAACTCTATAGCGCAGAATTGTTTTCAGCTTGCTAGGGTCTGTCCGATTCAGATTATTGAGATAGATTTCTCTATGAGTGTGTGAAATCCGTGTCAGCTGGTGATTCTGGCAAAAGGCATCCATTTTAGCGAAGGATTGAGGTTCTTCGTCAAAAGAACCAAGATGCAGCATGGCGACACACATTCCTTCCGTCATTTCTTCAAAACGAATCTCGTCATAGAGAGGATTAGGCTTTTTGACACGGACTTGTTCCAGAGCCTTTTTCACCATCTCTTCAGTGATAAAGTCCGGCTGTCCAATCATAATGGTATAAATCAATTCTTCTTTAATCAGTTCTCCTGCTTGCTCTTGCTGCCAAAGTCCTTCCAAGGGATAGACTGTAAAATCAGTAAATTCTTGCTCGACCGCTGTCTTTTTGTAGTTCATCTTGATAGCATAGGCTAAGCTGTACAGAGCACCAACCCGTTCCGAAAAGTCTGCAGCATTAGGATTGCCCTTGCCGTCAATCATGATAAAAGACTGGGCAGGAACATCTATGAGACAGGGAGCAGACTTGATTTGATATAATTCTCGATTGGCTTTTCTCCATTCATATTTCATGAGAGAGCCCTCCTTTCTTTACTACAAACAGTATAGCAAAGAAAAGCTGACAACCTCTGTCAGCTTTTATAAATATCGGCAATAGCTTTTAACTTTTCTTTGAATTCTTCCCGTAACCGAGGCGGCTCCATGATTTCAACTCCATCCAAAAAGGATAGCAAGTAGGTATAAAGACTATCGTGACTCGGCAAATGCGTTTGGACATAAAGGCTCCCTTCAGTCTCCTCTATCTCTGCTTCGGAAAACTCCTCGTACACCCGAAAGGAATGCTTCCGGTCAAATTTCAAGAGGACTTTTACAGTATCTCCTAGCCACTCCTCGGGGCTAAATTTCTCATCCAAGACTCTCTGCTTAAATCGTTCCTCTAACATCTGACAGTCTCTCATTCTGCTGAGTTTAAAAAAGCGCGGGGCTTGTCTTAAACGACAAAAGCCAGCAACATACCAGTTTTGGCTTTTAAATACTAACTTCAGCGCCTCTAGCTTGCGCTGCCCTCTTTCTCCACACCCATTCAAGTAAGAAAAAGACAAGACTCTTCTTTGCAAGATTGCTTGCTTAATGGTATCAAACAGTTCTTTCTGATTTGCTTTTTTGCGCCAATCAGTGAAATCCACCTCCAGCCATGAAGTTGCCTGAACTTGAAACAAGGACTGTAGCTTAGACAGGGTCTCTACTTGCTCGCCATCTGTTAAAATCTGCAAGCCTTGAAGAGCTGCTAATAGCTCATCCCTCTCAGACTCCGAAAACAAGGCCTTGTCCAAGACAAAATCCTTCATCAGAAAAATCCCTCCGCCCTTGCCTGGGTTGCAATAGATGGGAATTCCTGCCAAACTCAGCTTGTCCACATCTCGATAGATGGTCCGAATAGATACTTCAAATAGTGAGGCCAATTCGGGAGCTGTTGTGCGGCCCTGCTCTAAAAGAAGATATAGGATTTTAAAAAGTCTGCTTTCTGTCATAAAACCACCTCGCTACTATTATAACAATTTCTTCAATAAATGTTTTCCTATTCCCATAAAGAAGAGATTTTTTAATATTCAAAGGAAAGAATTTATTATTTGAAGGGGATTTCTTTCAAGGACTATCATTCTTTTTCTGTCCAATAAACCGAGTAAATTCTTGACAGCTGGCCCTTAGTCCATTATGATAGATAGTAAACTGACTAGAGATTGAGGATATTAGAATGACAAATCCAACCTTTGGTGAAAAGGAAGCAAATGTAGAATATGTGACCCGTTACGGAGTCTATGCCGTTATCCCAGACGAGAAGAAAGAAAAGATTATTTTGGTTCAGGCGCCTAACGGGGCTTGGTTTCTGCCCGGTGGAGAGATTGAAGAGGGGGAAAACCATCAGACTGCCCTTGAACGCGAGCTGATGGAAGAACTTGGATTCACAGCCCAGCTTGGACGCTATCTTGGACAAGCTGATGAATATTTTTACTCCCGCCATCGCGACACCTATTTTTACAACCCAGCCTACCTGTATGAGGTCACCTCTTTCCAAGAAGTCCAAAAACCGCTGGAAGATTTCAACCAGCTTGCCTGGTTCCCAGTCGATGAAGCTATCGAAACACTCAAACGCGGCAGCCATAAATGGGGTATCCAAGCCTGGAAAAATACGCTTAAAGCTTAAAGAAATCATTCACAATTCATAGCAAACATGTTATAATAATAGCAGGTATAAAGCAGGAGGAAATCGTATGAAGCTTATTAATACAACAAACAGTCATGCTGACCTTGTCAAAAGCCAATTGGAAAGCACCGATGCGATATTAGTCGAAGTTTATTCTGCTGGAAACAGCGATGTTGTTTTTACACAAGCTCCTCTTCACTATGAAATTTTGATTTCAAACATGCACCGTGCTGTACGTGAACAGGAAATCGAAAAAATCAGAGAATTTTTCTTGAAGAGAAAAATTGATGCAAATACTATTGATAGAGCTGCTATCCGCACGATTTATGCTAATAATCTAATCGAAATTTCCATTCCTGTGAAACAGTAAAAACCTAAGGCCATCGCCTTAGGTTTTTATTGTTTATAGATCATGGTAATGTGAGGTGTAGCTTCAAAAATAAAGGGTTGGCCAACTGATTTGAAGCCATACTTTTCATAGAGAGCAGCAACCTGAACCTGAGCCTCTATTTCGATTTCCTTTCCTGGCCATTTTTCAGCACATAATTGCAAGATTTCTCTGATAAGCTGTCCTCCTAAGCCCTGTCCTCGTGCAGACTGAGCTGTGACTACTCGACCAAAGACTAAATGCTCTCCCTCTTCAAAGACACGGGCATAAGCATCAATTTCCCCCTGTTCATTAGCATGGTAAACATGCACTGCTTCTAGGTCATTCTCATCCAGCTCATGATAAATTCGCTCCTGCTCCACCACAAAGGTGTCAATGCGCAATTTTAAGATTTGATAAAATTCTATCGGGGTCAGCTCTGTTAATTTTTTCCTAGACCACATACTTGTTTCCTCTATCTTTTTAATGTATAATAAATGCAAATGCAACTATCAAGGAGTTCCTATGGATTATCGTCAACTTTTCCGTCAAATGGGATTTATTTCCAGACAAGCCATGATGAAAATGAATCAGAAAGCCAGTAACTACTGCCTAGACAATAATTTATTTCTACTGCTCATTCGTATCGTCGAAAAAGAAGGTATCAGCCAGTCACAACTGGCAGAACTGGTGCAGATTGACAAGACTACTCTCAGCCGTTCTCTAGGAAAGCTGGAAGATAGAGGCTTGATTATCAAAAAGACCAAAGCTCAAAATAAGAAGTTCAAAGAGCTCTATCCTAGCAGTCAGGCTCTCAAACTCTACGACCAGCTGATTGGTTTTGAAAATACCTACGCCAGTCAGGCTCTGCAGCAACTGACTTCCTCTGAGCTCTTTCAGCTCCAAAACATTTTGGCTAAAATAAGCACTCCTAAGTTATAAGTAGTATAACAGAAAACAGTTGCAAATGCAACTATTTGGTTTTTCTAATTTAGTTTTAATTTAACAAATTTTCAAATCAATCTATCTAAAAAATGGCTTGCCACTAAAGGGCAAAGCCATTTTTTATTTTGGAAACTTACTTGCTCTCAAAGCCTTCTGCGACAGCTTGAGCAAAGTTTTCTTCTAAAATTTCTGCACAGTGGTCACAGACAAGGGCTTGATAGCTGCGCTCTTTAACTGTTGTATCAATGCGGCGGCAGCGATCACAGACTTGCCCCTGCGCATGCTCTACAACAAAAGCTACATCTTCAAAGACTAGAGCGCCTTCTGGAGCAGGTCCTTCAGCAATCGTCAATTGAGAAACGATGAGAAGCTGAGCCACATCGCTATTAACTGCTTCCAGCAAGGTCTTGATGACTTCATTTGGATAGACAGTCAGGTGTGCTTCCAGCGATTTCCCGATAACCTTCTCATTGCGGGCTTCTTCCAAGGCTTTCTGAGCCTGACTGCGGAAGTCCATAAAGGCAGACCAAGTGTCCAAGATTTCTTCTTGATTTGGGAAAGTCAGAGCTTCTGGCAATTCGGATAACTGAACAAATTCTTCCTCTTCATGCTCCAGATAAGACCAAATCTCTTCTGCTGTGTGTGGCAGAATTGGCGTCAACAGCTTGGTAATCTTGACTAAAATATCATAAAAAACAGTCTGCATCTGACGACGTTCCAATGATTTAGCTGCTTCGATATAGACGACATCTTTGGCAAAGTCCAGATAGAAAGCAGACAAGTCAACAGTCACAAAGTTGACAATCGCTTTGTAAATAGTCAGAAACTCAAAGTCCGCATAAGCCTTGCGAATAGTCTCTACTAATTGATTGAAGCGGATAGTCATGTACTTATCAACGGAGCGAAGCTCTTCGTAAGCTACAGCATCCTCAACTGGATTAAAGTCAGAGGTATTGGCAATCAAGAAACGCAAGGTATTCCGAATCTTACGGTAGGTTTCAGAAACTTGGCTCAAGATATCCATAGAGATGCGAACGTCGTTGCTAGAATCAACACTGGTTACCCAGAGACGCAAGATTTCCGCACCAAATTGTTTTTCTACATCGCTTGGAGCAATGGTATTTCCAAGTGATTTAGACATCTTTTCACCCTTACCATCTAAGGCAAATCCTTGTGACAAGATTTGTTTGTAAGGAGCTACGCCATGGTTGGCAACTGAAGTGATGAGGGATGAGTTGAACCAACCACGGTATTGGTCTGAACCTTCTAGATAAAGATCAGCTGGGTAAGTCAATTCCGGACGGTTGACCACTACACCATTCCATGATGAGCCTGAGTCAAACCAAACGTCCATGATGTCCGTTTCCTTGGTAAATTCGCCGTTTGGAGAACCTGGATGAGTAAATCCTTCTGGCAAGAGGTCCTTGGCTTCACGCTTCCACCAGACGATAGAGCCCTGCTCCTCAAAGAGTTGAGCTACGTGTTCGATGGTTTCGGCCGTCATGATTGGTGTTCCGTCTTCGGCATAGAAGATTGGAAGTGGAACTCCCCAAGCCCGCTGACGAGAGATAACCCAGTCACCACGGTCACGAATCATATTGTAGAGGCGTACTTTCCCCCATTCAGAATGGAATTTAATCTTGTCAATTTCATCTAAAATTTCTTGACGGAATTTAGAAACAGATGCAAACCACTGTGGTACTGCCCGCCAGATAATTGGCTTCTTGGTCCTCCAGTCAAATGGGTATGAGTGAGAAATTTCTTCCTGAGCAAGGAGCAAGTCGCCAAGCTTTTCAATAACTGTTGGCGCAACTTTGTCATAGAACTGGCCTGCAAAATCAGGACCAGCATTTTCCATCATGATACCGCGCTCGTTGACTGTGACAAATACTTCCAAGCCGTTAGCTACACCGACATTATAGTCATCCTCACCAAAACCAGGCGCTGTATGGACAATACCAGTACCAGAATCTGTCGTAACGTGGTCACCAAGGATAACAAGTTCATCTACAGCCGTATCCCATGGGTGAGTTGTCACGATGTGGTTTAATTCTTGACCACGGTAGGTAGCCAAAACTTGAATATCAGTCCAGCCAAATTTCTCTGACAGACTATTCAACAATTCTGAAGCAACCACAAACTTACGAGATTCACCATCTGGTTGAACGACTACGTAATCAATATCTGCTCCAACTGTCAAACCGCGAGAAGCTGTGATGGTAAATGGCGTGGTTGTCCATACGACGATATAAGTATCTGTATCTAGCACACCTTTTCCGTCTTTGACGCGGTTAGCATAGTAAAGGGAAGTTGAAAGTAAGTCATGGTATTCAATTTCCGCTTCAGCAAGGGCTGACTCAGAAGACCATGACCAGTAAACGGGCTTAGCACCACGGTAGATATAGCCTTTCTTAGCCATTTCACCAAAGACACGGATTTGAGCCGCTTCATAATCTGGTGTCAAGGTTACATAAGGATTGTCCCAGTCACCAGAAACACCCAAACGCTTGAAGTCCTCTTTTTGCTTCTCAACTTGGCTAAGCGCATAGTCCCGACACATGTTGAGGTACTCTACCAAGTCCAGCTCTTTGCGCTTAACGCCTTGCTTCGCCAATACCTGCTCAATTGGAAGACCATGCGTATCCCATCCAGGAATGTAAGGCGCATGGTAGCCAGCCATAGACTTTGAGCGAACAATGATATCTTTAGAAATCTTATTCATAGCATGGCCAACGTGAATATTCCCGTTAGCATAAGGAGGGCCATCATGCAGGATAAAGTGCGGCTTGCCTTCATTCAGTTCCTGACGGCGTTGATACAGCTTAGCTTGATCCCATTCCTTCTGCCAGATTGGCTCCTTATTTGGAAGACCGGCCCGCATAGGAAAAGCAGTTTTTCCAAGATTGAGTGTTTCTTTCAGTTTCATTCTATTCCTCTTTATTTTTAAAATTACAAATTAAAAACCGCAAACTTCTCCAAAAAGGACGAAAATTCGCGGTACCACCTTTGTTTAGGCAAGACAATTACATGATGCTCCTCTTGCCCCTCTTTGTCCGTAACGTGGACTGCCGTCTCATCCTACTGATTTCAGACGAAAGTTCTGTAAAATGATAGCCCAAGCAAGATGGACTGCAGATCTCTCACCATCATCTGCTCGCTGAAAGTATTTTGCTTGGTCTGTGTTTTTACAATCTTATCTTCTTTAAAAATTATAAAATATTTACTGGAACTTTTTGTTCCCCATTTGTATCATCATCGTGATGATCAGCTTCTGAGTTTTCCTCAGCTGCGTGAGCTTCAATATCTTCATCGCTGAGCGGAGAAAAAGCTTGGGTCGCAGCCAATTCTCGGTTTGCAGCTTCAATGCGCTCTTGCAACTCAGCCATTTCTTCTGGAGAAAATTGACGAGTCACATCCACCTCTTCCTCGCGGACAACTGCTTCTTCTCCCAGAACCTCCGATACAACTTCCTTGAAGGCCTCATCGCTGGTTTGCAGATAAGTAGCTGTCGGACGCAGGATTTCTTCCCATTCAGATGAATTTACAATACTGAGTTGGCTCTCAATGGTTGATTTCAAGCGTTGGTGGAAGACACGTGTTTTATTTTTCAGTTCTTCAGTTTCAATGGCTACTTTCTTAGCATTGTCAGCTGCCTGACGCAAAATTTCATCAGCCTTGTACTTAGCTCCATCCAACAAATGCTGCGCATCCTGCTCTGCCTGACGGACAATATTTGTAGAGCGCTCGTTAGCAGCCACTTTAACGCGCTCAGCCGTATCCTGAGCAATCAAGACAGACTGGCTGAGAGAGTCTTTCATCTCATCAAAATATGTCAGACGTTCTTCCAGATTACGAATTTTTGCTTCTTTTTCGTGGTTTTCACGAACTAAGTCCTCATAATCACGGACAACGATGTCAAGGAATTCATCTACCTCTTCAACATCATAGCCTCTAAACTTGGTTCCAAAGGATTTATCTTTAATTTCTAATGCTGTAAGTGTCATAGTTCCTCCTCATTTACTAGCTAATAATTCAACGGTTAACTTATGTTTTCCATTCTTGGAAAGGCCATTTTCTCTTAAAACCTTAAATCTTCCAAATCGTCTAACGCTAATCAAGTCTTCAAGCCCGACCTGCTGGCTGGGATTGTCATTAACAGCATAGTTCATTTTCACATGCTTGCCAGAAATTAGCTGAGCAGCCTGGCTCCTTGATAACTTAAAGGTGCTGGCTACCAACTTGTCCAAGCGAAGACTAGATGCCAAAATTTCTCTGGTGACAGCCTGCTTCTGCTCTTTCAGCAGCTCCGCAAAGGAAACTTCCTTTAGTTTGACAGGCATCTTTGCTACTTTAGTGACATGATCTATAAAATACTGAGCCAGTCTTTTAGCTACAAAGAGCTGAGCACGGTCTCCAACTACAAGAATATCGCCAAAGGTCCGTCTTTCAATCCCCAATTGATTGAGCAAGGTCCCCATAATCTGCGAATGACTGATTTTATAAAATTTGCTTGCATAGGAAATTTCCAGCAAGCTCAATTCAAAATCATCCATATTCAGTTGGTAATAAGAAGGCGCCACAAGAACTCTTGCCAATTCGCTTGGAAAATAATCCGAACTAGCAAAGACTTGCACATCATATTGCTTGCCAATATTCTTCAGTATCGAAACCTGATGGGGATTCAGAAAAGACGTTGTTTCAAACGCATAGGTATCTTGAACCCGCTGAAGCAGCTCCAGACTCCTATCAATAAACTCTCGATCCTCATGCGAAAAGTGTTGATATAAATCTTTCATCATAATAACATTAGTAAGACGCTTATTAAATAAAAGACCACACGATTTAAAAGGTTTAAAGCCAGAATTGCAACCCAAACGGTAAAGTCCAACCCTGCAAATTGCAAGGGAAGACGGCGGAAAAATTTTAAATACGGTTCTACAATTCGTGTTAGAAACTCTCCGAATTTGGTTTGATAGGCTCCTGGAAACCAAGATAGAAGTGCATAGACAATCAAGGCAATGCTATAAAGATCGAAAAGATTAGAGATGGCACGAATTACAAAATATATCATATCTCTTATCTACTGCGCTTCATATCAAAGTCGAATTCGCTGATTTCAACATCGTTAGGCAGGCGGATATCTTCCACATTTACCACTACATTAATTGGAGTCAGCAAATACATAGTGCTTGCAACTTTTTTCAAATTTCCAGCCAAGACATAACGCGCACCATCTAGATAGTCTAAACAGCGACGAGCCTGTACCTCAGTCATATACTGGAAGTCAATCAGGATGCTTTCATTGGCCAAAAGCAGGTCAACAATTTCAGTCGCTTCCTCATATCTCCTCGGATAACGAACATCAATCGTAATCTTCTCATCCGCATTTGCACGGTGCTGAGCCAATTCCTGCTGACGTGCATGCAGTCTGGTAATATTCTCTGTAGAAGATTTCTGTTGTGGCTGTTGTTTAGGCTGTGGCTTGGCCGCAGCAACCGGACGAGGAGCTGGCTTGCTCTCTCTGACTGGTTTAGGCTGAACCAATTCAGGCTTCTGCTTAACAGGCGCTGCAGGTCTGCTGACAGTCTGCTCCTGAACCTCAGTCTCATCTCCATCTTCTGTAAAATAATCTATAAATTTATCAAATCTATCTTTTAATGACATATTTCTTTCCTATTTAAAAAATGCTGTACCGATTCTGACATAGGTCGAGCCATAGGCAATTGCTTCTGGATAATCACGGCTCATTCCCATGCTTAATTCAGAAAAGGGCATATTATTTAACTGTTTCTTTTTTAATTCTTTTTGTAGTTGATGAGCCTTTTCAAAAATTTGGTTCAGCTCCTCATGACTAGCTTCAAACGGAGCCATAGTCATCAATCCCACAATTTGAACATTTTCTAATTTTTCAAGTTCAGGCAGGACAACTTCAAGTTCTTCAATCAAAAAGCCATGCTTGCTCTCTTCTTTAGAAATATTCACCTGCAGGAAACATTTAATCACATGTTGGGCCCGTTTGTCAATCTCCTTGGCCAATTTTACAGAATCTAAAGCGTGAAAGTAATCAACATAGTTAATCACATCCTTGACTTTTCTCCTCTGCAAACTGCCGATCAGGTGCCAGGTCAGATTCTCATCTTTCAGAGCATGGTATTTATCTAGAAATTTATCTACCCGATTTTCTCCGATATGCTGAATACCTGTACGAACAAGCTCCTGAGTTGTTTCGCAGTCAACATATTTGGTAACTGCAATGATATTTACTGAATCTTTCAAACGCTGGGCTTGCTCCGCCGCTTGAGCGACGGATTGAAAGACCAACTCTTTATTATTCTGCAAATTCATGATTTAGATTAACGATTTCTGAAGAATGGAGGTGTTTCCAATTCATCATCATCTTCATTAGTTTCTGCATAGCGTTCCACGCGGGCTGACGAACTTGGTTCAGCCTGACGAACAATCGCTTCGCGGCGAAGATCCCAATCACCAAAAGCGGAACCTTTAGGTGCATCCGTTCTTTGACGGCTTGGAGCAGGAATATCAACTGTTTCGGTCATGTCAAAGTTTCGTTCAAACTGTCCTGAGCGAACTTCGCGGTTTGGCTCAACTTGCTGCGGACGGCTTGGACTAGTAGGTTGTGGTGTCTGACGAATGCCACTGACCTTTTCAACCTTGTCCTGACGAACACCAGTAGCTACAACAGTCACGCGGATTTCATCCTTCATGGACTCATCAATAGCAGTACCGAGCCAGATGTTCACACCATGACCCGCTGCTTGGTTGACAATTTCTGAAGCTTCTTCTGCTTCAATCAAGGTCATATCTAAGCCACCAGTAACGTTGACAATTACGTCCTCTGCACCATCAATGGTTGTTTCCAAAAGAGGTGAGTAAATAGCTTTGCGAGCAGCTTCGATGACGCGTTCTTCACCGCTACCAACACCAATTCCCATCAAAGCATTACCCTTGTCTGCCATAACTGTTTTCACGTCGGCAAAGTCAAGGTTAATCAGTCCTGGGCTGGTAATCAAGTCAGTAATCCCTTGGACACCTTGGCGAAGAACATTATCTGCTTCACTGAGTGCTTCAAGGAGCGGAGTCTTCTTGTCTACAATTTCAAGCAAGTTGTTATTTGAAATAATCAAGAGTGTGTCTACATGCTCGCGAAGTTCGTTGATTCCCTCTACCGCAAAAGTTCCACGCTTGCTTCCTTCAAAACCAAAAGGACGTGTAACTACAGCAACAGTCAGAGCACCAACATTTTTTGCGATACGAGCAATCACTGGAGCAGCACCTGTCCCAGATCCACCACCCATACCAGCAGTGATGAAGACCATGTCTGCTCCTTGCAGAGCTTCGGTCAGGACTTCTTCGCTTTCTTCAGCTGCCTTACGTCCTACTTCAGGCTGACCTCCGGCACCAAGTCCGCGAGTCAGCTTAGGACCAAGCTGAATAACTGTTTCAGCTTTGGCACTGCTAAGAGCTTGAACATCTGTATTTGCTGCGATGAATTCAACACCAGCAACACCTTCATCAATCATTCGGTTGATGGCGTTACCGCCACCTCCACCGACACCAATAACTTTAATTACTGCGCCTTGTGCAGCAGCAGCGTCAAATGAAAATGTCATATTCTCTGTATTCTCCTTAATCAAACATTTTGCCAATTAGGTTGCGCATCCGATCTGTAATACCGGTTTTTGGTTCTTGGTTTGGCACATCAGCACTAGCAACTGGAACTTCTTGGACCGGCTCCTCAGGAATCTCATCAGCTGGTTGAGGTTCAAAGCGTGGTACTGACTGAGCAGGACGCTCAAAGGATACAGGTCGATGGCGCAGTTGCTCATCACCATGAACAGCAACCTGAGCCAGCATATCCACATCTGTTAAGTTTCCAGCATACTCTGACAAACTGATAACATGTGCGAAAGCAGGATTGCGAATGCCGATTTGATTTGGCACATAAAGCTTGACATTTACGCCAAACACTTCCTGAGCAAGCTCAACCACTCCTGGAAGAATAGCTGCTCCACCAATAATCACAATGCCGCCTGGCAACTCGAGGAGATGCCTTCTATCTAAATCGCGTTTGATTTGCTCAAAAATGTGTTGGATACGAGCAGAAATAATCTCAGCCAGATACTTTTCAGTTACTTCAACCGGCTCAATCTCTCCAATCACTTCTACTTGGAAAGATTCTGTCCCAGCTTCAGGAACATAAGCAGAACCATAGTTAAACTTGAGACTTTCAGCCAACTTTTGTGAAGTCTTCAAAACCTTGGAGATATCCTTGGTTACGTAGTCGCCGCCTTCTTGGTATATATTCGTATATTGAAGTTCTTGACCTCTAACAGAAGCCACTGTAGTTTGGCCGCCGCCCATATCAATAACAGTTGCACCAAACTCACGTTCCCCTTCGTTCAAGATTGACTTAGTCATAGCCAATGGGGAGATAATAACGTTCTCAAGCTGAACTCCCGCACGCTCCACTGTCTTGCGGAGGTTGTGGAGAATAGTCCGTGGTCCAGTGTAGAGAAGCCCACGCATTTCTAAGCGAATCCCCATCATACCTCGTGGGTCACGAATCCCTTGGAAACCATCCACTACAAACTCTTCTGGGATGAAAGTAATAACCTCGCGGTCAGGAGTCATACTCTTCGTCAGAGCAGATCTAACAACATTCTCTACATCTGTATCTGTGATTTCCTTAGAATCACTAGTCACAGGAATCATACCCTGAGTAGGCTCAATCTGTAAGAGATTAGCTGGAAGTCCGACATTAACTAAGCCAATTGAAATGCCTGCCTTTTCTTCTGCTTGAGAAATAGCTGTCTTAATGGCAGCAGCAGCAGCCTCAATATCAACAATAATTCCATCTTTAACGCCAGCACTTTTTGCGTTGCTGACCCCAATAACATTCATTTCATCGTTGATGTGCTCTGCCACCAACACTTTAATTGAGCTAGTTCCTATATCTAATCCAGTAAAAAAGCCGTCTCTAGCCATTACATCAGTCCTCTCTATCTTCCATGTTTCCGGTCTATACTAATAACGCTAAAAATTAGAGTTATCCAAGCTTTATTATAACATAAAGAAAATGAAAATGTGCAGTTTTTCTACATATAATTTAGCGATTTTCGTTATTTACCGGGTTTTCTGTCGAATTTTGTGGCTCTGCAGGTTCTTCTTCCGGACTTTCTGTCACCTGCTCAGCCGCTTGTTCTGTTGGCCGTCCCGCCGGTTCCTCTTCTGTTTTTTGCTTTTCTTCGTCAGAAGAAGACGACTCGTTTTGAGCTCCTTCAACATAACTAAAAATCCCAGCCTCCATATCTACAACACTAGGCACATCCTCTTCCAGCTGCGATTGGATTCCCTTGTAATATGGCAGTTTTTTGGAAATATGCGAAATTGGTACCAAGACTTTGTTGCCATCATGCATGGTCAGCGTAACCAAGTCCGGTGTCACCTTGCTTGGAGTCAACTGAACTGTCTTAATATTTTTCTTGACCGAAGCCGGTACCTTTTCAATTTGAAGGGCAAATTCCTTAATCAATTTTTTATCTGAAAACTCTATCGAAATATGGGTTTCTGGCAAAGAATCTGCAGCAGTTGGTTCCGAAATAATTTCCCCATTTGTCAGAATAGGATAGTACTGACCACCCTCATGCAGATAGGCCAGAACACCGTACTCCTTGACCTTTACCTGAAAAGTAATCGGAAACTGATAAGCTATCTCCAGGTTGTTAATCCAAGGACTAGACGCTTTCATATTGCGGATATGATTGCCGCCATTGATAAAGGTTGTTAAAGTATAGTCCTTCTCATCAATCTTACTGCTTTTGAGCAGGTCTTCCTGACTGACCATTTGATTCCCTGAAAATTTGATAGTCTTCATGGTCGCCAGTGGCGTCAAAAAATAGACTGACAAGAGAAAAATCAAACCACTGCCCAGCAAAACCGGCAGCGCTCGATAAATATGAATCCTCGAAATATGCACCTTAGCAGCTTCTTTTTCTGCCTTTTTCTGAAGTTTCTCAAGTTTTTTGCGCTCTTTCTCGCTCAATTCGGTCTCTAGCTCAGATTCGGATGATTCATCTTCCAAATATTCTGTTTCTTCCTCTTCATAAGATGAGTCATCTTCTTCCGTCTCTTCAGCTATTTCTTCGCCTTCGATTGAGTCCTCAGCTTCAGCTTCTTTTACTTCCTCTTCTTCCAGCTCCTTTTGTTTACTGGCCTCTTCCTGAGCCTTCTTTTCAAGATATTCTTTATGTCGTTTCTGCCATTCAGAGAGGGGCTCACTTACCTCTTCCTTTGGCTCATCATTGTTTTTCTTGCTCATTTCTTTCCCTTGTCAATATCCGCTTTCAATAAAGCATAAAATTCATCTACAGACTTGATTTCCTGAGAATTTTGCATAGCTTGATGATAAGAAACTTGATTAGCCAAAAGGTCATCAAGTGCTGCCTGTAAATGGCTCATATCCAGCTGTTCCTCTGCCAATTGCTTGGCATATCCCTTTTTCACAAAATAATCCGCATTTTCAATCTGATCGCCGCGGCTGGCTTCGCGTCCCAGAGGAACGATAATGTGCAGCTTAGCCATGGCCAAGAGCTCAAAGATTGTATTGGAACCGCCGCGAGTAACCACTACATCTGCCAAGTCCATCAAAGGCTGGTAGAGGTCGGTCACATAGGCTCTGCGAAAGAGACGGTCAGACAGAACATCCAAACTTGCATCGCCTGTCAGATTGATAATGTTGTAGCGTTCGGTAAGCGTAGCTTGATTCTGGCTGACAAAGTCATTAAAGACCTTAGCACCAGCAGAACCGCCGACAAAAAGCAGGGTTGGCAGCTCTTTATCAAAATACTGACGAATTTCTTCTAGTTCCTGCGGTAGGACTGACTCTTGGTTACCGACCTTGGTCACAGCACCTACATGCTCAATCTTGGTCAGACTGGAAGATTGCTCAAAGGTCGCATACATCTTGGTCGCACACTTATAAGCGATTTTATTGGCCAAGCCAATGGATAGATCCGACTCATGAACATAAACAGGAACTCCTGACAGCCGGGCTGCAATCACGGGTGGAACGGACACAAAACCTCCCTTAGAAAAGAGAGCCTGCGGCAGCACCTTGAGCATGATGCCCAGCGACTGGAAAATGCCCCAGACAACCTTAAAGCCATCCAGCAGATTCTGCCAAGAAAAGTAGCGGCGAAGCTTGCCCGTAGCTACCGAATGGAAGGTTACATCCAGTCCTGACTTTTGGATTTCTTGATACTCAATACCATGCTTATCGCCAATATAGTGGACCTGCCAGCCTTCTTTGATAAATTTCGGAATCAGGAGAAGGTTGAGGGTTACATGGCCAACCGTTCCTCCGCCTGTAAATACAATCTTTTTCATCTTAACCTTTTAATTCTTCAAATGCAGCGAGAAACTCATCGCCACGGACTTCAAAATTACTATACATATCCCAGCTGGCATTGGCAGGACTGAGCAAGACAATGTCTCCTGGCTCCGCTTGCGCAAAGGCCTTATGAGCTGCATCCCAGACATCAGTCGCATCTAGATAAGAAACACCAGCCTGATCAGCTGCCCTCTTTACACGCGGAGCTGATTGTCCTAAGATCACCATTTTCTTGAGCCCTTTGAGGTCAGGCACCAACTCGTCAAATTCATTGCCACGGTCCAAGCCGCCTGCAATCAGAATCACCTTGCTATTATCAAAACCAGATAGGGCTTTCTGGGTTGCCAAGATATTGGTAGACTTACTATCATTGTAAAAGGCAACCTCATTTACACGTCCCACATACTGGAGACGGTGCTTAACACCACCAAAAGCAGACAAGACTTCTTTGATCGTCTGATTGTCAATGCCACGCAGTTTGGCCACAGCAATCGTAGCCAGAGCGTTTTCGACATTGTGGCTGCCAGGAACGCCGATTTCAGCCGCCTGCATAATCGCTTCTCCACGGAAGGTCAAGACATCACCCTCTAAATAGGCACCATCCACCTTTTCAGTCGTTGAAAAAGGCACAACAGCTGCCTGAGTTTGGCTGGCCATTTCCTTGGCCCAGTCCTGATTGAAATTCAAAACCAGATAATCATCAGCTGTCATGTTTTTCTGGATATTCCACTTGGCTGCTGCATATTCCTCAACAGAGCCGTGATAATCCAAATGTGTCGGCATGAGGTTGGTAATAACAGCGATTTGCGGATGAAAAGCCTCAATCCCCATCAACTGGAAGGAAGACAGTTCCATGACCAGTGTATCCTTGCTGCTGGCTGTTTGAGCTACTTGACTGGCAGGAAAGCCGATATTACCAGACAAGAGACCATTTTGACCGCCAGCTGTCAAGACTTGCGCAATCATGGTTGTGGTCGTCGTCTTACCATTTGAACCCGTAATACCAATAATCGGTGCTTCAGAAATCAGATAAGCCAACTCGACTTCAGTAATGACTGGAATCTTCTTCTCCAGAGCTCGAACGACCATGTCATTGTCATAAGGAATACCCGGATTTTTCACCATCAGTTCAAAGTCTTCGTCCAGCAACTCCAAAGGATGACCTCCTGTCACCACTTTTATACCTTCTTCTAGCAAAGATTGGGCAGCAGGATTTTCCTCAAAAGGTTTGCCGTCGTTAACTGTCACGATAGCTCCTAATTTATCTAAAAGGCGAGCAGCTGACTCACCCGACTTGGCCAATCCCAGAACCAAGACCTTCTTATTGGCAAAATTTGCTATTTTTTTCATAAGCAACCTCTTCCATTCATACTTCATTCTATTTTACCTTTTTTTGTGAAAATAAAAAAGTCATAGGAGTCTTTTATTTTCGACTGTAAGCAAGTTTTGAAAAAAATGATATGTTTTCATCTATTTGAAATATTTTGTAACATAAACCTATTGTTTTTGTAAAGAAAAAGAGCAAAATCTCAAAAAGTCTATCTAGCTTTCTAAGTTCTTGCTCATTTATTATTCTTCATCAAAATTCTTTTTTGATTTCTTAGGCGGCTTGAGGCGATTGATATCCCGTAAAGCCAAGACGGTCACTACGGATAGGCCGAAACCTACAAAATATTCAGCCGGCAACTGGAAAATTTTAAAAATACCTAAGCCAAATAAAATAATTAAGGCCACAATCAGTAAAACCATGGTCACAGCATTAACAGTCCCTTTAATACTGGATGGAACAGCAAAAATGTAGAAAAAGAGGATTAAAATCCCAATGATAAGATAAACCATCTTGCTGCTCCTTTCCCTTTTGCTTATTCAGCTGCAGCTGATTTTTTCTTTTTATTGGCTTTTTCGCGTTCTTGTTTGTTCAAAATTTGCTTACGCAGACGAATGGATTCTGGCGTTACTTCCATGTATTCATCATCATTCAAGAATTCCAAAGATTCTTCCAAGGTTAAGATACGAGGTGTTTTGATAACAGCTGTCTGATCCTTGGTTGCAGAACGAACGTTGGTCATCTGCTTGGCTTTAGTGATATTAACAGTTAAGTCATTTTCACGAGAGTTTTCACCGATGATCATTCCTTCGTAAACCTCAGTACCTGGGTTAACAAAAATAGTTCCGCGCTCTTCGATAGACATGATAGAGTAGGTCGTTGCCTTACCAGCATCGATAGATACTAGAGCACCACGGTGACGGCCACCAATTTCCCCTGGAATCAATGGCAAGTATTGGTCAAATGTATGATTCATAATCCCATAACCACGAGTCATGGATAAGAACTCAGTTGAGTAACCAATCAAGCCACGCGCTGGAACTAGGAAGACCAAACGAGTTTGACCATTACCAGTTGAAATCATATCCAACATTTCACCCTTACGTTCAGAAAGGCTTTGGATAACAGATCCTTGGTATTCTTCTGGAGTATCAATTTGGACACGCTCAAATGGCTCGCACTTAACGCCATCGATTTCTTTTACGATAACTTCTGGACGAGATACTTGCAACTCATATCCTTCACGACGCATGGTTTCGATTAGGATTGACAAGTGCAATTCGCCACGACCTGAAACTGTCCACTTGTCTGGTGAATCTGTTGGGTCAACACGAAGGGATACGTCTGTTTGCAGTTCGGCCTGCAGACGTTCTTCTACCTTACGAGAAGTTACCCATTTCCCTTCGCGACCAGCAAATGGTGAGTTATTCACCAAGAAAGTCATTTGAAGCGTTGGCTCATCGATGTGAAGGATTGGAAGAGGTTCAATGGCATCTGTCGGTGTAATCGTCTCACCAACAAAGATATCTTCCATACCTGATACGGCAATCAAGTCACCCGCTTTCGCTTCTTGGATTTCACGACGCTCCAAGCCAAAGAAACCAAAGAGTTTTGTGACACGAAAGTTCTTCGTTGTTCCGTCTAGTTTAGAAAGGGTAACTTGGTCCCCAACCTTAACAGTACCACGAAAGACACGTCCGATACCAATACGACCTACAAAGTCATTGTAGTCCAAGAGTGAGACTTGGAACTGCAAAGGTTCATCAGAGTTGTCCACTGGAGCTGGGATATGGTCGATGATAGTATCAAAGATTGGTGCCATTGTTTTTTCTTGATCAGCAGAATCGTCAGAAAGTGAAGAAGTTCCGTTGATAGCTGAAGCATAAACAACTGGGAAATCAAGCTGGTCATCATCTGCACCAAGCTCAATGAAGAGTTCCAATACTTCGTCCACTACTTCTGCTGGACGAGCTGATGGTTTGTCGATTTTGTTGACAACAACGATTGGGACAAGGTCTTGTTCAAGGGCCTTTTTCAATACGAAACGAGTTTGTGGCATGGTTCCTTCGTAGGCATCTACCACCAAAACAACACCGTCAACCATTTTCATGATACGCTCAACTTCTCCACCGAAGTCCGCGTGTCCTGGTGTATCCATAATGTTGATACGAGTTCCGTTGTAAGCAACGGCTGTATTTTTAGCAAGGATCGTAATACCGCGCTCTTTTTCGATATCGTTTGAGTCCATAGCACGCTCTGCCAACTCTGTACGAGCATCAAGAGTTTCAGACTGCTTCAATAATTCGTCAACGAGGGTTGTTTTCCCGTGGTCAACGTGGGCGATAATCGCAATGTTACGGATATCTTCTCTTAATTTTGTCATGATTTCCTCTGAATTTTTAAATTTTATTTCTAACTGAACAATTATACCACAGACGCAGGCAAAAAACACGGCTTTGATAAGTGTAAATGTTTTCATTAAAAAATATGGGAGCTCCATGAGGATTTGCATTTCCCATCCTGAAAATTTATGATATGATTTAGAAAAAAATAAGGAAAACAGATGCGCCTCGACCAACTGCTGGCTGCCAATCATATCAGCCGAAAAAAGATGAAACAAAGCCATTTACAAAAACAGATTTTAGTGGATGGTAAGCCCGCCTACAAACTCAGCCAAAACGTTGATACCGGCCTGCAGCAGATTACTTTTCAAGGCAAACATGTCAGCGGCCCTGCCCACCGTTACTATATGCTGAATAAACCCTCTGGCGCAGTCACAGCCAATCGTGACGCTGAAAAATTGACTGTCCTGGATTTGCTGGATAAGGAGATAGAGAAAGAAAATCTTTACTCTATCGGACGGCTGGATAGAGATACAGAAGGACTTCTTCTGATTACCGATAATGGTCCTTTGGGATTTCAGCTACTGCACCCTCAATATCATGTCGAAAAAACTTACTATGTAGAAGTCAATGGACCTTTAACCTCTCAGGATAAAATTGCCTTTCAAGAAGGCATTCGCTTTTTAGACGGCACCATCTGTCAGCCCGCCCAGCTCTCTATCCTCTCCAGCAGCTCTAGTCTGAGCCGTGCTACCGTCAAGATTTCTGAGGGGAAATTCCACCAGATTAAAAAGATGTTTCTGGCAGTTGGTGTCAAGGTCATTTATCTCAAGCGGATTCAATTTGGGAATTTTACATTAGACCCAGACCTAGCAAAAGGTGATTGCCGTCCTTTAAACCAAGAAGAATTAGAGATTATTAAAGAATCTTTGGAGAAAAGTTGGTAAAACAAAAAAGCTTTAAAAAATAAAGCTTTTTTCTTAATTCCTATATCCGTTCATGAATGTTTTATCAGCTAGCTTTCACCTTGCCATTCCAAGAATCCAACCCATAAGAAAGAATATAGATTTCTTTAAATCCTTGTTTTTTCAGATACAGAGCCGCATTGGTCACGCGCTGACCACGACTATTTTCATAGAGGAGAACAGCCTTGTCCTTGCGAAGTGCACCAACACTATCCTTGAGCTGCTGAGATGGAATATTGCGAGCACCTAAGATATGCTTCCGGTGAAAATCAGATGGATCCCGCAGATCAACCAACTGACCTTGGCGAATCAAGTCTTCAAATTCCCCGTTATCCACGATTTTTGCCGCCTGACGAAGGCGCAGATAATTAAAGCCCATCCAGCCAATTATTCCCAAAAGTACCGCCCACAAAATCCAAATTGTCATCTCAAGTCTCCTTTTTCTTTGCTAAATATTCTAACTCTAATCGATGTTCTCGGCGTAAGACTGCCTCCGCCTCAAAATAAGCTAGCTTATCCATTAGACCGGCGTCGTAAATCCTCTTCAGCTCGATTTTCATCATTTCAATATCATAAAGGCGTTTACCCATATAGATAATGATTCCGAAACTTTTAAGAAATTGCTGAACATCATACAGGGTTTTCATGAGCTATATTTTATCAGATTTTCCAGCGCTTTTCAAGATGAAAAAAGCAGAAAGGAAAGTCTGTTCCCTTCTGCTTGGCATGGATCATTTTTTATAAACCTGGTGCTTGACCAATTTCAGCTGTCAGCATCCAGATAGTCTTTTCAAGGTCAGCCTTGGCACCGACAAAGATATCATTGGTTACATCGTCTCCTTCTTGGTCTGTTACATCCAAAGCTTCTTGGTAAAGACCTGTCAGATAACGGAAAATCTCAATCACACGCGCCAGGCTTTCTTCTACATCCTTGCTGAATTCACCAGCTTTTTCTTCAATCTTGCTGTGTTGGATAAACTCAGTCAAGGTAGAATAAGGCTTGCCTCCCAGTGTAATCAAGCGCTCGCTGACTTCATCCAAAGTTGTATCCAAAGTTTCCATGTATTCATCCATTTTTGGATGCCAAACCATGAAGCCTGCGCCACGCATATACCAGTGAACTTGGTGAAGAGCAATATGAGCTGTATAAAGGTCTGCCACTACTTGATTAAGAATAGCCTTAGTCTTTGGCAAAGCCTTTTGATTGCTGAAAGTTGCTACGTCAGTTGCTGCACCATTTTTTACTTGTGTCATTGTATTTACCTCGTTTTTATTTATAATGATTCTAATCTTTTTAGATTATGGTTTAATTATAATGTTTCTAAATAAGAAAGTCAAGACAAAAGTTTCAAAAAAAGACTTTATTAGAAAAGTTGCAAAATTTCAGAATTTTTCAGTTTAAAATTACGAATAAATAAGTATGATTCATCTATACTTTTTTATCCTTGGCACTGTCTTTGCCTCATTCCTAGATTTGGTCATTGACCGCTTCCCAGAGCGGTCTATCATCACTCCCGCTAGCCATTGCAATGCCTGCGGGAAAAGATTGGCACCGCGTGATTTGATTCCTATTTTTTCTCAAGTCATGAACCGTCTTCGTTGCCGCTTCTGTGGAGACAAGATTCCCTTACGCTATTTATTTTTTGAATCTATCTTGGGCGGTCTTTTTCTGGCAACTTCGCTCGGCACGATTTCCGTCAGTCAACTCCTGCTACTTACCATGGGCTTGACCCTAGCCATCTACGATCAAAGAGAGCAGCAATATCCCCTGATGGTCTGGCTGTTTTTTCAGCTTTCGCTGATGATGATAACAAGTGTCAATCCTCTCATGTTCTTCTTTTTAACCCTAGGACTTCTAGCCTTCTTTTATAATTTTCGTATTGGAGCTGGCGACTTTCTCTTTCTGGCGTCCTGCTCAGCTATTTTCAGCCTGACAGAGATTCTCATTCTTATCCAAACCGCTAGCTTCTCCGGTCTCGCCTGTTTTTGCTTTAAAAAGAAAAAAGACAGGCTAGCTTTTGTCCCCTGTCTTTTGTTTGGTGTGGTGGTACTTATTTCTTATAAGCTGCTGCTTCTTGGATAAAGGCTGCTATACTGGCGTCCTTTTCATGAAGAGCTTTGACAATCTTAGATCCGACAATGACTCCATCTGAGACTTGATTGAAGCGGTCAACATCCTCTAAAGTCGAAACGCCAAAGCCCGTCAGTACTGGAATCTCTGCAATATCACGAAGCTTGCTCAAGTGCTGGTCCAAGTCATCGCGGTAGCTTCCGCTCTTACCCGTCACACCATTGATGGCTACAGCGTAGATAAAACCTTCAGCTTCCTTGATCAACTCCTGCTGACGTTCTAGTCCAGTCGTCAGGCTCACTAAAGAAATAAGAGCAAGATCTGAATCTTCCAGTAAAGGCAAGATGAAATTTCTGTGCTCGTAGGGCAAATCCGGAATAATCAATCCCTTAACCGGCGTCCTAGCCAAATCCTTGACAAAATCTTTGAGACCGTACTGGAAAATGGGATTGAAGTAGGTCATGATAATGAGAGGCAGCTGAGTGTCCAACTTCTGCAAGCTTGCAACTAAAGACTTGGCCGAAGTATGGTGACTCAGGCTCCTCAGACCGGCTTCTTCAATAACTGGCCCATCTGCAACAGGGTCTGAAAAAGGCAGACCGATTTCAATGGCTGACACACCCAAGTTTTCCAAAAATGCGATAGTTTCTGGTAATCCGGCTAAACCTTTCTCGTGATCACCAGCCATAATATAAGGAAGGAAAATTCCCTTGCCTTCTCTTTTGATGGTTTCTAAATGCTGAGTGAGTGTTTTAGTCATGGGCACCTCCTTTTTGAGCCGCTTCTTTTTCCAAGCGTTCCTTTACCTGAACGACATCCTTGTCACCACGGCCGGATAGGCAGACAATCATTGATTTATCTGGTCCCAACTCCTTAGCCAGCTTAACTGCGTAAGCAATAGCGTGGCTAGACTCTAGAGCAGGGATAATCCCTTCGATACGAGACAGGAGCTGGAAGGCTTCCAAGGCTTCTTCATCTGTGACTGGGACATAAGTGGCGCGCTGGATAGCATTAAAATGAGAATGTTCAGGACCGATGCCCGGATAGTCCAGCCCAGCAGAGATAGAGAAAGCTTCCAGAATCTGCCCTTGCTCATCCTGCAAGACATCCATCAAGGCACCGTGCAAAACCCCCGGGCGGCCCTTGGTTAAGGTCGCAGCGTGTTCATCTGTATCCACGCCCCGCCCAGCTGCTTCTGTTCCATACATAGCCACTGAGCTATCGTCTACAAAGGGATAAAAGAGCCCAATAGCATTGGAACCACCGCCAACGCAGGCGACTAAAGCATCTGGCAGGGCACCTGCATTTTGCTCAGCAAACTGACGCTTGGCCTCACGCCCAATCACACTCTGATAGTCGCGGACAATCTCTGGGAAGGGATGAGGTCCCAAGGCTGAGCCCATAATATAGTGAGTATCATCGACCTGAGCCACCCAAGCTCGCAAGGCAGCATTGACTGCATCCTTGAGGACTCGAGAACCATCGGTCACAGACTCTACCTTAGCTCCCAGAAGTTCCATCCGAAAGACATTAAGGGCTTGGCGCTTGACATCTTCTTCACCCATGTAGATAGTACAGTCCATGTTGAAAAGGGCTGCAGCTGTGGCGGTGGCTACTCCGTGCTGGCCCGCACCAGTCTCCGCAATAATTTTCTTCTTGCCCATTCGCTTGGCTAATAGGACCTGGCCTAGGGCATTATTGATTTTATGAGCTCCGGTATGGTTGAGGTCTTCCCGCTTCAGATAAATCTTAGCACCGCCAGCATAGGCTGTCAGATTTTTAGCGAAATAGAGAGGATTCTCCCGCCCTACATACTGCTTCAGCAACTCATCCAGCTCAGCCTGAAAGGCTGGGTCTTTTTTACTCTCACGGTAGGCTTTATCCAGCTCCAAAACTGCTGTCATCAGCGTTTCTGGAACAAAGCGTCCACCAAACTCACCGTAAAATCCTTCTTGATTGGGTTGATTATATGCCATCTTTCACTCTTTCTATAAATTCTTTTATCTTTTCTAAGTCCTTCTGGCCATCAGTCTCAATACCGCTTGAGACATCTACTGCGTAAGGGGCGAAGTGCTGAATAGCGTCTCGAACATTTCCTGCATTCAAACCACCGGCAATAAAGAAAGGCTGGTGGATTTGACTCTTATCAAAAGCTTGCCAGTCAAAGGTCTGACCACTACCAGCAAGAGGTGCATCAAAGAGCAGGTAGTCCGCTTGTTGGCTGACTCCTTTTAACGCTCCCTTGACCTGATAAGCTCGAATAACCGGACGGCCGATCTCAGTCAGAAGCTCTTCATCAAAATCACCATGAATCTGCACCAAATCCAGATTTGCCACTGAAATAGCTTCCTGCAACTCTGCCAAGCTCGGAGAGACGAAAACTCCTACCTTTCGGACAGCAGGCGGCACCAAGGCAGCTAGCTCCTGAGCTTGCTCCAAACTGACCCTCCGACGGCTCTCAGCAAAGACAAAGCCAATGTAATCTGCACCAGCCTGGCATGCTGTTTCCACAGCGCTAGCCGTTGATAAGCCGCAAATCTTAACCTTTGTCAATTTTCAGCTCCTTAATTTTTTCTGCCACATCCTCTGCCTGCATCAGGGCTGTTCCGACTAGAACCGCATGGAAATAAGGAGCTACCAGCTCAGCATCTTCCTTGCTGAAAATCGCTGACTCTGATACGTAAACCCTATCATCTTTGAAATGGGCAGACAGCTGGAGACTTGTATTGATATCTGTCTCAAAAGTGACTAAATTGCGGTTATTGACACCGATAATCCGAACTCCTATTCTATGGGCAATTTCCAGCTCCGCCAGATTATGGGTTTCGACCAGAACTTCCAAGCCTAAACCTGTCGCAAAATCATAGAGTTCTTGCAGCCGCTTTTCAGACAAGGCAGCCACAATCAGAAGAATAACTGTCGCTCCAGCATTGCGGGCGCGAACAATCTGTTTTTCATCAATGATAAAGTCCTTATTGAGGGTTGGAATGGTCACTTGACTGGAAATCTCTCTCAGGTAATCCAGATGTCCTTTGAAGAAAATCTCATCTGTCAGGACCGAAATCATAGCTGCACCGCATCGTTCATAGGTGCGAGCCTGCTCAACAATATCCACACCGAGATTAATATCTCCTAGACTTGGGCTGGCTTTTTTAACCTCAGCAATCAGCTGCAGCTCTTGAGGATGGCTTTTAAGATAATCATAGAGGGAATAGGTCGAGCGCAGAGGTTGCAGCTCTTCATAAGACATAGCCGCCACTTCCTGCTCTTTTTGCTTTAGAATGGTTGGGAGAAATTCTTTGCTCATTTTTGATACTCCTGTAGTTGCTTGAGTTTTTCATAGGCTGCGCCACTAGCAATCACTTGGCGAGCCAAAGCTATTCCTGCTTCTATACTGTCTGATTTTCCATTAGCGTAGAAACCCATTCCCGCATTCAGAACTGTCGTTTCTAGATAGGGGCTGGCTTGATTTTGCAGGACAGATAGCAGAATTTCTGCATTTTCCTTAGCATTGCCTCCACGAATCGCTTCAAGAGGTATTTCTTCCATGCCAATATCTGATGGCAGAAAGCTGTGCAGGCTGATTTGCCCATCTGCCAGCAGAGCGTACTGGGTACAGCCATGAAGACCGGCCTCGTCAAGACCATCTGGACCCGACACGACTACTGCACGCTTACGCCCCATATTTTTCAAAACTTCTGCTGTGCTCTCTAGCATATCTGGCCGGCTGGTCCCCAAAAGCTGAGTTTCTAGACTCATGGGATGGATGAGCGGACCAGTTAGATTCATGATTGTGGGAATGCCTAAGCTAAGACGAGCTGGCATGATGTATTTCATAGCGGGATGCATATTCTTTGCAAAGAGAAAGACGATGCCTGTTTGCTCAAAAACCTTACCCAAGCTAGCAGCATCCAAGTCTAGATTGATACCCAGAGCTTCTAACACATCAGCTGAGCCCGACTTAGAAGAAATGGAGCGATTGCCGTGCTTAGCCATCTTAATCCCGCCACCTGCCAGTACAAAAGCTGCCGTAGTTGAAATATTGAAGCTGAAAGACTTGTCCCCACCTGTACCGCAATTGTCCATGGCAGTGCGAATAGTGGTCGGAATCTGCTTAGCATGGCCTCGCATTACCTGAGCCAAAGCAGTTCGTTCCTCAATCGTCTCCCCCTTCATCTTAAGCCCCAGCAAGAAAGCTACAATTTGAGACTCTGTCACCCGTCCAGTGACAATACGCTCAATCACATCTGTCATCTCAGCGCTGCTTAAATCCTTAAAATCAGCTAGTTTTGCAATAATTTCTTTCATATCGTTTCCTCTATTTTACTAAGTCAATGAAATTCTTGATAGATGACAAGCCATCTGGCGTGCCAATACTTTCTGGATGATACTGAAAACCATAAATAGGCAGGCTCTTATGCTGGATAGCCATAATCGAGTTATCATCAGCTGCCCGAGCCGTCACTTCAAAGTCCTCTGGCATCTCCTCAATCAAAATCGAATGATAGCGCATGACTGGTTGCTCATCCTCTAGACCCTCATAGATAGGAGATTTCCCCTCAAAGCGCAGAATACTTTGCTTGCCGTGCATGACTTTGGGAGCCAAACCTAGCTTTCCGCCAAACACTTCTGCAATGGCTTGGTGTCCCAAGCAAATCCCCAATATCGGCTTCTTACCAGTAAAATCACGGATAACTTCCTCCATCTGTCCTGCATCTGCTGGCCAGCCTGGACCCGGAGAAAGAACCAAAGCATCTGCTTCTTCTGCCGCTTGATAAAGGCCTGCATCATCATTTCGCAAGACTTTAACTTCTGCGAAATTTCCAATATACTGGGCTAGATTATAAGTAAAAGAATCATAATTATCAATCAATAAAATCATTGCATCTCTCCTATCTTGGTCATTGATTTGGCCTTATTGATGGTTTCTTGGTATTCATTAGCAGGGATTGAGTCATAAACAATACCCGCTCCAGCTTGAACGTAAGCTCTGCCATTTTTCAAAATCATAGTCCGGATAGCAATGGCAAAATCCATATCACCTGTCGCAGACAGATAGCCGATAGCCCCCGCATAAACGCCACGTTTTTCCTGCTCCAGCTCATAAATGCGTTTCATGGCCCGAATCTTAGGCGCGCCCGAGACAGTGCCGGCAGGCAGGGTGGACTTGAGTGCATCCATAGCTGTCAGTTGAGGCAGAAGCTGACCACGAACTACACTGGTCAGGTGCATGACATAGCGAAAATACTCCACTTCCATGTACTTAGTGACTTCCACGCTGTTATTTTGGGCAATTTTACCAATATCATTACGCCCCAAATCAACTAACATGCGGTGCTCCGCCACTTCCTTCTCGTCAGCCAGCAACTCCTCTGCCAAGGCTTTATCCTCTCTCTCATCCTTCCCGCGCGGCCTGGTCCCAGCGATAGGATTGGTCGTAACCTGCCCCTGCTTGACAGAAACCAGACTCTCTGGACTAGCTCCGATAATCTGATAATCTCCGAAGTCATAAAAGTAGAGATAGTTGGAAGGATTGGTCACACGCAGATTGCGATAGTAATCCAGCGGTCTACCAGAATACTCTGCTGAAAAACGCTGACTGAGAACACATTGGAACATGTCTCCCTGCCGAATCAAACTCCTCGCTTCTTCCACCATTTTTTCAAAAGATGCCTGCTCGATATGGCTCTGGAAGTTCAAACTGGACAGTTCCAGTGGTGAAAATTCATCTGCCGCAGGCTGCGCCAGCTCAGCCATGATACGCTCCAGACTAGCAGCCAAATCAGCTTCGCCTCTATCACTGTAGAGTGCCTCCTCAACGATATAGACCTTGTCTTTTTTATGGTCAAAAACCATGTAACTCTCATAGACGAAAAAGTGCATATCCGGCGTTCCAATCACATCAGCTGGAATCTGGCCAATCTCCTCATAGAGGGAAATCATATCATAGCCGACAAATCCGATGGCTCCACCTCCAAAAGGCAGGTCTGAATGATGATCTTTTTTTACGGCTAATTCATGCAGATAGTCCAATGGATCTGCCTCAATTACTTGCCCGTTCTTTGTTAACTGGCCATTTTCATAGCGGACTTCAAAGACTGGATTATAGGCTAGGATAGAAAAGCGGGCTGTCTCGCTATCTCTCGGAATACTTTCCAAAATCACCTTGTGGTCGCCCTGAATCCGCATGTAAGCCAGAATCGGCGATAAAATATCAGCTGGTAAAATCTTTTGCATAATTTTTCTTTCTATTTAATCAGAAGCGTTTAAGGAGGAACAAACTACTAGCTATGACCGCATTCCACAAGAACAGATAGCACCTGTCCACTGTCATAACTGGCTCCAGAACTACAGAAAAACGCCCACACAGTTCATCCTGTGAGGGCGTATCATCGCGGTGCCACCTCAGTTATGGAGTTTTCAGGCTCCACATCTCATTTACCTATTTGCAGTCATTTAGATCCCTTTTAGTTCAAGTCAGCATACTGGTTTACAGCAAAGCATACTAACAAAATAATAAAAGTTCAACTAAAGGACAAAATGTTGACTCCAACAGCCCATTTCATAACTTCTCCTGCCTGTTCTCAGCAACCACAGACTCTCTGAAAGGAGGGATGTTACTACTCTTCTGCTGGGTATTTTATTTTCGTTTTTCTAGATAGTCGGCAATGGCTGCCACATCCTTGTCTCCACGACCAGATACATTGATAATGATGATTTGGTCAGATGATAATTGCGGAGCTCGCTTGATGGCTTCAGCAATGGCGTGAGAGCTTTCAATCGCTGGCAAAATTCCTTCCTTTTGTGTCAAGAGAAGCAAGGCATCCACAGCTTCATCATCTGTCGCTGCCACGTATTCTACTCGACCGGAATCTTTAAAGAAAGCATGTTCAGGACCAACTCCAGGATAGTCCAAGCCTGCCGAAATGGAGTAGACCGGCGCCACCTGACCATCTTCAGCAAAGACAGCGTAGGTCTTCATGCCGTCCACTACTCCGACACTTCCCTTGGTCATGGTCGCTGCATGCTGGTCTGTATCAAGACCCCGTCCAGCCGCTTCAACACCAACCAGCTTGACTTCTTCATCCGCCACATACTGAGAAAAAGCGCCGATAGCATTGGAGCCACCGCCTACACAGGCAATGACATAGTCTGGCAAGCGGCCTTCCTTGTTCAAAATCTGACGGCGAGATTCTTCACTAATCACCTTTTGGAACTCATGAACAATCGTCGGATAGGGGTGAGGACCGACAGCTGAGCCCAAGACATAGAAGGCTTCCAAATCGTTCATCCAAGCTCCAAAGGCTGCATCCACTGCATCCTTGAGGGTTTTGGTTCCTGTTTCCACAGCGTGAACAGTCGCTCCCATCATTTCCATGCGGAAGACATTAAGGCGCTGGCGCTCTACATCCTCTGCACCCATGTAAACATCGCACTTCATACCAAACTTAGCTGCGGCTGCCGCAGTTGCCACACCATGCTGGCCAGCTCCAGTTTCAGCAATGACCCGGGTCTTGCCCATGCGCTTAGCTAGAAGAATCTGACCTAAAACATTATTGAGCTTGTGTGAGCCCAGATGGTTGAGATCTTCCCGCTTCAAATAAATCTTAGCCCCGCCCAGATGCTGGGTCAGACTTTCTGCAAAGTAAAGCGGAGTCTCCCGGCCTGAATAATCTGCCAAATAATGCCGGTATTCATTTAAAAATTCTGGATCATCCTTATACTTCTCAAAAGTTGCTTCCAATTCATCCAGCAAGGCCTGGATAGGCTCCGGTACAAAGGAGCCGCCGAATTGTCCAAAATATCCTTTAGTTTCTGTCATCTTGATTGCCTCATTTCTTTATTTTCAAGCAAAACAAAAGCCCACACACAGAAAAAATCTGTGTGAGGGCGTATAATCGCGGTGCCACCTCAATTATGGAGCAAAGTATAGACTGCCTCCATATCTCTGTCTTGTCTAACAACAAGCTGCACTGTAAGGTGTGCTCACCGAATTTTTATTGCTTCAAATTCATTTTTTGCATCAGCCCACTTCATAATCTTCCACTGCCTGTTTCCACCAACCACAGGCTCCCTGAAAGCAGAAAAAATTATTACTTTTCTGATGATTTATTTTATTATAGGCCTTTCCCTTTTTCTTGTCAAGAAAAAATTTAATTTTTTCTCCTAAATCCGAATCTTTCGCTGGCTAATCTGTCTTGAAAGCGTCGTCTTGACGATTTTTCCAGATTTTTTGACCAAGCTGAAATGCCCGCCAAGCTAGATAACCACCCAAAGTATTGGTCCAGAGATCATCAATCTCAAAGACTCGATTGGCGTTGATAAGAAGGTCCAGCAGAATCTGAGTCACTTCGATAGACAGACTCATCCCAAAGCTCAGCCATACGACCTTCTTGGTCTTCCGCAATTTTGGAAAGAGCCAAAGCAATTGAAAGATTAAGGGCGACAGCAGAAAGATATTGGCTAGATTTTGGATAAAGACCTTGACCAGCTGAATCCAAGAAGTGATCTCTCCAATATTGACAAAGGAATTAAAAGGGATTAACAAAACCACTATTCGACCAAAATACTGGATTCCCGGCGTCTCCATTCCCGGCTCTGGAACCTGAGGAATAAAACACAGAATGCAAAGCATCAAGAAATAGAGCCAGCTTCCCCCTACAAGCAATTTCCGCCCTTTGGCTGTTAGCTCACCGTCTGAAGTCAGATAGTTCTTAAGGCTGAACATTTTCTACCAATGCTTTCTCGCGATCACGCTTCATAGTATTAGAACGCAGCTGACCGCAGGCTGCATCAATATCTGTACCATGTTCCTGACGAACCACGCAGTTGACTCCGTTTTTCTTGAGGGTATCATAGAAAGCCATCACGCGCTCTTTGGGACTGCGGCTGTATTGGTCGTGCTCGCTAACGGGGTTGTAAGGAATGAGATTGACATAAGATAGCTTCTTAATGTTCTTGAGCAGCTCTGCCAATTCCTTGGCCTGCTCTACCCCGTCATTGACTTCATTGAGCATGATGTACTCAAAGGTCACACGACGGTTGGTCGTCTCAATATAGTATTCGATAGCCGCAAAAAGCTTTTCGATAGGGAAGGACCGGTTAATCCGCATGATGCTGGTCCGCAAATCATTATTCGGGGCATGGAGGGATACAGCTAGATTGACCTGCACACCTTCATTGGCAAAGTCACGAATCTTATGAGCCAGACCTGATGTCGAAACCGTGATATGGCGGGCACCGATAGCCAAACCTTTATCATCATTGACCGTCCGGACAAACTTGAGCACGTTGTCATAGTTGTCAAAAGGCTCGCCGATTCCCATAACCACGATATGGCTGACCCGCTCATCCTGACCACGCTCGTCAAAATACTTCTGAACCAGCATAATCTGAGCGACAATCTCACCGTTATTGAGGTCGCGTTGCTTTTTAATCAAGCCAGAAGCACAGAAGGTACAGCCGATATTACAACCTACTTGGGTGGTCACACAGACAGAAAGTCCATAGTGCTGGCGCATGAGCACCGTCTCAATCAGCATACCGTCCGGCAGCTCAAAGAGGTACTTGACCGTACCGTCAGCTGACTCTTGAACAATGCGCTGTTTAAGCGGATTGACGACAAACTGATCATTTAGCGTGGCAATCAAGTCCTTGGATAGATTGGTCATCTCCTCAAAAGACTGGACCCGCTTGCGATAGAGCCACTCCCAAATCTGGGCAGCACGGAATTTCTTTTCTCCCTGATCTTCCGCCCATTCAATCATTTCCTGACGCGTTAAGCTATAAATAGATGGTTTCATTTTTCTCCTTTATTCTGACGAATTACAAAATGGCGATTGCTGTCTTTTTGCTTTTTCTGCCTATCTTGCTGGGAATTGTTGCGAGAGCGCTTATTGTCCCTTTTAGAACGACTGTCTCGGTCTCGCTCGCTTCTGCGATTGCGGTTGCTCCCAGAACGGCTATTGCGAGAACGTTTTGACCGACCTTCTGACTCTTTCTTGCCATGCGATTTTTTATCAAAGGAAGCGCGCTGGGGATTTGGATTTTCCAAGACAAAATAAGCACAGCCATAGCTGCAGTACTCCAGCAAATAGTCTTCTAAGCGACTGATCTTCTCATCGCTTTCATTAGCCCGCTCGTCCTTGTAAAAACCACGCAGGCGCAGCTGCTCATTGCCCCAGTCACCGACAATATAGTCAAACTTAGTGAGAATTTCTGAAAAACGCTGATGAAAGGCCGTCAAGTCAAAGCCTTCCTTATAGTTCTCAATCAATTCAAACTCGAATTTTTCTGCAACAATCTTGCTGTCAATCTGTTTAAACTCCGGTCCTGGGAATTTATTATAATTATACAATTCAGGTGAAATATCTTTACGCATACTCTTCCTTTAACAATCTTGGATAGTTTATCTACAACACTTTATTTTATCATAAATCAGCCAGTATTTCGCGGACTTTTCATCAAAAATACCTTTCTGAAAAAAGTCAGACGATTTAAAGCAGAGAAGACCAGCTGATCTTGTCTGTCTCACAAGAAAAATCTTAGCAAAAGCTAAGATCTTACTTATTCTTTTTCAGATAGTCAATGGCGTCCTGCAGCGTTTTAACTGGAACAATTTTCATATCCGTTTTAATCTTCTTGGCTGTCTCCAGAGCCGTTTGGTAGTTATTCTTCCCATTAGGAGAAAGCTTCTTCTCTTCTTCTGTGAGTTCATTGTTCGGTGCAAAGAATATATCTGCTCCGCTTTGGGCTGCTGAAACAACTTTCTTATCAATTCCGCCGATTTCACCAACTTCGCCTTCTCGGCTGATGCTGCCGGTCCCTGCAATATCGCGGCCGTCACGAAGGGTCGGATCAGCCAACTGGGTATAAATAGCGAGACTGAACATGAGACCAGCACTAGGACCGCCGATACCCTCAGTTGAAAATGTAATCGGAATATTACTGCTGACTTCCGTCCGGTCTATCAGACTAATCCCAATCCCGTTCTTACCGTTCTCCAACTTGATAACCTTACCAGTTGCCGATTTCTCCTGACCATCTTCTTGGAAAGTCACCTTGATTTTATCCCCAAGCTTCTGCGAGTTGACATACTTAACCAGCTCCTCAGAGCTTTCAAATGTCTTATCATTGACACCAGTTACCGTATCAGCAATATTGAGAACTCCCTTGAAGGTTGAGTTATCAGCCACCTGTAGGACATAAACTCCCAGATAGTCCATTTTGATCTCTTTACCAGCTGTCGTCAACCCTTGATATTTAGCCATATTTTGTGATGTTTCCATGTAAAACTGGTTGATCCGATTGAACTCCTCATCCGTGGATCCCCCTGTCATATCCTTGGCGGAATAAATATCTGTAAAAGGGGTCAGCCAAGCATAGACCAGATGAGCAAAGGTTGCCTGCTCTACTCCGACCGTCACAAAGTTGTAGGAACCCGCTTCCTTGTCGGCCTTATTATCAACCAGCAAGACCTGCCGAACATCCTCGGCACCACCAGGAACTTCTATATAATAAGGCAGACGAACCCAAAAAGCTGCTATAAAAAAGGCAATAGTGACGCCAATGACCGTCGGCCATAGATACTTCTTAATTCTTTTCATCGTTGATTCTTTCTAATTCTTTGATTACACTTTGGGGCACATAGGCCGCGATATCCTGCTGAAAAGCAATCAGCTCACGAATACGTGATGAACTGATATGCTGATAGACTGGTTTGCTGAGCAAGAAAATCGTCTCCATTTCTCCTGCCAATTCCTGATTGAAAAAGTTCATATTGGCTTCATAGTCTAGATCTTGACTGTTACGGAGACCGCGCACAAAGGCTTGGGTTCCTAGTCTTCTGGCCACTGTCACTGCTAGCTCATTCTGAGAAGTGATGACCTCGACATTTCGCAAATGTTGCAGAGCTTCTTTGACTATCCGTTCTCTGGCTTCAATTGTGAAAAAGCCAGACTTTTCCCGATTATAGAAAATCCCTACATAGAGCTTGTCAAAAAGCCTGCTGGCCCGCTCAATCAGGTCCACATGGCCCTTGGTCATCGGGTCAAAAGACCCTGTGAATAATCCTATCTTATCTGACATACACCGTCACCTTTGAAATTCCATATATCTTCTGCTTCCAAATGCCTAGCCCTGCAATTTCTTCCGGCAATTCCACTTCCTTGTCTGTCTCACAGACTACCAGGACATCTTGACCCAAGAGCTGGCGCTCCTCTAGCTTCTCAAGGTCCTCCACAATCTGCTCCTTGGCATAAGGCGGGTCCAAGAGAACCAAGTCAAAAGACCCTGTCAACATTTCCAAGGCTCGGCCAGACTCCATCTTGAGCAAGTCAAAACGTTCCGGCTCCTTGGTCATCTGAATATTCTCTGAAATAATAGCCTGAGCTCTGCGATCCTTTTCGACTAAGACAGCTTCCTCCATGCCTCGCGAAATAGCTTCAATGGCCAAACCCCCGCTCCCAGCATAAAAATCCAGCACCCGACCGCCGTCAAAATAGGGACCAATCATATTAAAAATCGCCCCCTTGACCTTATCAGTCGTAGGCCTAGTCGTTTTGCCGTCCAAAGTCTTGAGGGGCCTACCCCCATATTTACCTGCAACAACTCTCATAAAAAACATTATAACACACATCTTACAAGAGGCCAATTTTTTGAAAACTTGACAGATTAAAAACAGAAGCACCCCAAATTAGAGACTTCTGTTTTCTTTTAATTTCAGTAAAAAATCAATTAATTCAGGCTGGCAGTCTGCCTTATCCAAGATCAGTCCCATTGACCGACCAACCATAATATAAAAAGTTTCTGGCTTGTCTATAATCGCCATAATATCTTGGTAGTCAAATCTGGCATTGTTATTCCGATTAACGACACGAAAGTCTGTCTCATAGAAGCTAAACTCCTGCTCTATATCATGCCAGAGGGGGTTGCCTCTATAAAACTTTTTAATATGTCGATTCATGGACAGATAGTAAAGAAAAGGAAGGACAGCCACAGTAACAAGAAAAGCTACGCCTGGCAAAGGTTCCCCGATAAAAAAACAGATTGCACCGCATATCAGCACCACTATCTCAGGGAGAATCAGTGAGAAGATTCCATTCTTTTTATACCAAAAATTGGTCCAAGCGAAACGGCGATAAGCTTCTTCTGTCATGATCGTTTTTGCTGTCATAGGAAACATCTCTCTACCTCCTGATTATATTCCTTCCTACAGTTTACCACACTCTTGCTGGAAATAACAATATTCAATAAAGAACTTGCTTTTCTCGATTTCATCTGGTATACTGTGTGTAACTTTTAAAACGTTACATAGGAGGTGTGATATGTTTTCGCATGAAAAATTAAAAAAACGCCGGGTGGAGCTTAATCTGACCCAGTCTTCCATTTACCAAGAGCTCGGAATTTCCAGAAAGACGTACTCTGCCTGGGAAAATGGCCTAGCAGAACCCCACGCAAAAAATCTCAGGAGGTTGGCCACCTGTCTCAAGGTCCAAGAGAACTACTTTGTGGATGAAACCAGTACGCTCTACACCTACCCTTTACTAACCGCACCACATAAAAAAGAAGTAGACCAACTCGCTAGTCGGCTCCTAGAGAGACAGCGCAAGGTTAGCTCTCTTACAGCCTATAAGGTTCTGTCCGTTGAGCTGGCTGCAGGTCGCGGGCACAGTTACTATGACAATGAAACAGACTACGAAACTGTCTACTTTGATCAAGATATCCAGCACGACTTTGCATCCTGGGTCTCTGGGGATTCTATGGAGCCTAAGTATCCCAATGGCTCTGTTGCCCTTATGAAACAGACGGGATTCGACTACGATGGGGCTGTCTATGCTCTTATGTGGAATGGCAAGACCTATATCAAAAAAGTCTATCGAGAAGCTGAAGGACTTCGTTTAGAGTCTATCAATCCTGACTACGAGGATCTCTTTGCTCCCTACGAAGACCAACCTAGCATTGTTGGTATCGTAGTCGGACATTTTCTGCCGATTGAGGTATAAGCTATGGTCCTATTTGATTATTCACGCGAGCCTCGTTCAGACATCGCTTTTGTGGATATGAAAAGTTTTTATGCCTCTTGCGAATGCATTGCTCTCGGCCTTGACCCTTTAAAAACCTCGCTCTGTGTCATGAGCCGAATTGAAAATTCCGCTGGACTGATACTAGCTGCCACCCCTCTCTTTAAAAAGAATTTCGGCAGCCAGAATGTCAGCCGAAGCTATAATCTTCCTTTTGATGTCCACACCCGTAAGTTCAACTATGCTGCTGCCCGCAAGCAGGGACTACCGATTACAGCAGATTATGTGCGTTTTATTGAAGATGCTGCTCAAAAGACCTTATTGGTCCCACCTCGGATGAACTACTACATCCAGAAAAACATGGAAATTCAAAAAATTTTCCAGGATTTCGCAGCTCCCGATGACATTTTCCCCTACTCAATCGATGAGGGCTTCCTAGATTTGACAAGCTCTATCAACTACTTCATTCCTGATCAGACGCTGGACCGCAGGACCAAACTGGACCTGCTGGCTGCCCGCATTCAACATGCTATATGGAAGAAGACCGGGATTTATGCCTCTATCGGTCTGAGTAACGCCAATCCCCTTCTCGCCAAGCTAGCCTTGGACATTGAAGCCAAACATACAAAAAAAATGCGGGTCAACTGGTCCTACGAGGATGTTCCCAGTAAGGTCTGGACTATTCCAAACATGACTGATTTTTGGGGCATTGGCCACCGAACAGCCACCCGTCTTAAGAAGCTAGGCATCCACTCCATTTATGATTTGGCTCACTTTAATCCCGATATTCTCAAAAAAGAAATGGGAGTCCTGGGCCTGCAGCTTTGGTTTCACGCTCACGGCATTGATGAAAGCAATGTTCACAAGCCTTATCAGGTCAAGTCACACGGCCTGGGAAATTCGCAAATTCTCCCCCGAGATTATAGACAGCAGGCAAAGATTGAGCTTGTTTTTCGAGAAATGGCTGAGCAGGTCGCCATTCGGCTCAGACGCTCTGGTAAGAAATGCCAGCGTGTCTCCATCTATGCCCGCTATTCCAAGCAGGAGCTCCTGCCTTCCATTCATACACAGAAAAAAATTGAGCCCACTAACAACAGCGATCGATTGGCTCAAATCGTCGTTCAGCTTTTTCGTTCCAAATATCAGGGCGGGGCTATCCGCCAGATTGGCGTTTTTTACAGTGATTTTGTCGATCAAGGTTATGGTCTGATTTCTCTCTTTGACGATCCCCTGCAAATTCAAAAAGAAGAGGAGCTCCAACAGACGATTGACCGCATCAGAGATCGCTTCGGATTTGCCTCTCTACTGAAGGGAACAGCCTTACTGGGCTCCTCCCGTGCCATCGCTCGAAGCAAGCTGACAGGTGGCCATTCAGCTGGAGGGCTGGAGGGCTTATCATGACTGACCGATCCTACCTCCCCTATCAGTCAGCTCGTAACTTTCAGGATCGGGGCATGGCTAAGTGGGCTGGCTTTTTCCTCTCTGAGCATAGCACTGCTTTGGCCAAAAAAGAACTAGATATCAGTCGCCTGGCCCAGCTTGACAGACAGGAGAAATTCCAGTTACTCAACCAAGCCTACAGTCATCAAGTTCCCATCAGAATCACCTTTCTTAATCAGGGAAAGCTGACCGACATTACTGCTACCGTCTTTCATCTGGACTGCAAGCAGGTCCTCCTGCAGGAAGGTGACCATTACAAAGGCCTTGCTATCCATCAGATTCTTTCGATACAAGCTTCAGGAGGCGCAGATGACCACTCAAAATGTACATGAGGAACTTCAATTTGACTATTTTTCCCAGAATTACTATCAATTTCAAGAGGATTTTTATCAATTTTCCAATCTTCCCCAGCCTCTGATGGTCATGGAAGATGACATCCTACTCCACATGGCCAGCCGCCAGGTCACTTATTTCAAACTCTCCAAGACCAAAAGCTTGGATAAAAAGGATCATTACTTCCACTTTACCGTCAGTCGACCAGACCAAGCAAACCGACTCTGCATTTACCACTATCAAGGCCAAACAGAAGATATAAATCAATAAGCTCCCAAACTGAGTCTGGGAGCTTATTGTATAGGGCTGGCCATCTACTAGTATCTTCTCAATTATTTCTTGCTTTAAGTCAGGTAAATAACTTTAAAGATTTGAGCCAGCTATATTTAAAGCCAAGAAGCGCCATTCTTTTTAGGTTATCTATTCAGTTCATTTGTATAAACTAATTTCATACTAAAAACACCCCAATCGTTAGATTTTCTGTCTAACTTTTGGGGTGAAAGTCAAAGCGAATTATCTTTTCTTTTATTTTTTATCGGTGTCAAAATTTTTACAAGAATTATTCATCAAACAGTCCTTGCAAACCGGCGAAAGGATTGTTCTTCTCTTTTTGAGCTTCCTGGGCAGCGGCGAATTCTTCTTCTGTCATAACCTGCCAGTCCTGACCAGACAGAAAACCTTGACCGGCTTCTTCCTCAGCTGTTAGGATTTTCAGCGGGATATTCATCAGGATATTATCAGCTACACTCTCGGCTATATTAATCTCGCCATTTTCAATCGGAAGCACCAAGTCCTGATCAATCAATTCCTGCGATGCAGCCTGGCCTTCTTCCATGAAAATTTCGTTGACTAGATAAGACTCCTTGAGCTCCACCGGCTCCATACTGCGACTGGACGTCAAGGTAATGGTATAAGACAGGTCATAATCCAGAAAATAAAGGCCGTCTTCATATTGAACTTTTCCTTTGGCTACAATATCCTGAACATCTAAAATCTCAGGATTGCGTTCTTTTAACTCCTCTGCCAAGTCCAGCTTTTTCTCAAAGGCTAGTCCATCTGGATTCTTCCGAATTTCTTGAATATGCAACATAAGTTCCTCTTTGTTTTTTTCTTTATATTATATCATGTTTGAGCGCTTCAATGTTATTGAAAATTATTTTGTTATAATAAATTGTAAGGAGGGAAGACAATGGAACATCTAGGACAGGTTTTTAGATTTTTTCGCGAGGCAAGGCACATCTCTTTATCCGAGGCGACTGGCGGAGAATTTTCAAAATCTATGCTCTCTCGCTTTGAAAATGGGCAGAGCGAACTTTCGGCACAGAAACTTTTTAGCGCTCTCAGCGCCATCCGCACGGAAACGGAAGAATTTACCGTTGCAGCCGGCATCCAGAATCATCATTCTCACAAGGAACTCTTAAGCCAAATTCAAGACCTGTTGCAAGCCAATCAGCTTGATCTCTTAGAAGAACTTTATCTGAAAAAAGAAAAAATCACTCAAAAAAGCAAGCATGCTAGTGATTGGGTTGAACGCCTGATTGTAAAGGCCTATCTCTGTGCCCTCAAAGAGTCTGAGAAGGCTAGCCCAGGCGAGCTGGATTTCCTGCATGATTACCTCTTTTCAGTTGATATTTGGGGGCGCTACGAGCTCAATCTCTTCTCTGTCTGCACTCCAGTTTTATCCCTAGACTTGTTTTCCCAATACACCAAAGAAATCCTCTCAAGAAAGGATTTTGCCGCCTTGTTTGCCAACAACCGCAACACCCTGCACACTACTTTTCTTAATGGATATTTGCTGGCCATCAGTCAGGAAAATATCACCCAGGCAGACTATTTCCAACAAGTCATTGAGCGACACTTTTACGAAGAAAATGAGACTTACTTCCGAATTGTCTATCTCTTTGCTCAGGGAGAGTTGATCTGTTTGAAAGGGAAAACAGAAGAGGGGCTCACGCAAATGAAACAAGCTATTGATATTTTCCGAATCTTGAACTGTCAGCATAGCGCTGACTACTATCAAGAAGCTCTTGATACTGCTTTTCAAAAATATAGCAAATAATGCAAATCTCCACTTTTAAGCTCAGCTATTTTGAGTTGGAAAGTGGTTTTTTTGTTCCTACTCAAGCTCCACCTTTCTGATTTAAAAGTTTCTACCCGAAAATCGTTGAATATATGCAATGTTTCCTGCAGATTGGATTCTCTATTTTATACTAAAAACAGAAAGAGCTAGCGCAAGTCACTTTCAGAATTTTACCACTTACTTATGAGACCTAACCAGTTGCCGAAAAGCCCTTGTTTTTGGCTTTAAACGGTCTATAATGGTCATCAGAAAGAGAAAAAACAAAAGCCAGATTACAGATGCACCCAATCAGCTTTTATACAATCTAGCAGTTTAGAAAAGGAGTCTACGATGAAATTATTTTTTAAAAATGGGGTCTATGCCTCACTCAGCCTTTCCCGAATCTTCAACACCTTGGGAGCTTCTATTTTCAATATTGTTTTTGTGGTATTTGCTTCCAGCATGCCCAATCCCAAGTTTGCTATTGCCGCGGCTAATTTTATCGTCCTGGTTCCGACTTTCTTTACTATCTTTGCCGGCATCAAAGCTGACAAGACCGTTCACAAGGCTCGCTGGCTGATTCATTTTGGTTATCTTCAAGCCCTGCTCTTTGTCCTTGTCGCCTTCATGACTCGCTCTAGCTCATATCTAGCCTTTTCAGCCGTCTGCTTGATGAATATTCTTTCAGATATCATCAGCGACTATCGTAGCGGCCTGCAAATGCCGATTTTAAAAAAGAATGTTCCAGAGAAAGACCTTATGGAAGCCTTCTCTTTTACCCAGCTTATCAGCTTTCTCTGCAGCCTGGCTGGACAAGCTTTGGGAGTTTGGCTCTTAACCGTCAGCCAGCAAGACTTTTTCCTAGTGGCTTTGGTCAATGCTTTAACCTTTCTCCTATCCTCCACCATCCTCTACCTAGTCCGCCACAGATTGACCCATGACCCAGTGGCAATTTCTGAGAGAAAAGCTCCTCTGAAAGAAGAATTGAAGAAAATGTACACATCGTCCAAGCTCATTTTTGAGCAGGAAGGTTCTAACAATTTTCTCAAACTGCTGGCTCAAATCCTGATCGTCAACGCTATGGCAGGTTCTCTTATAGCTCTTTATAATCTCTACTTGCTGGATAACCCCATCTTCCAGCTATCCTTTAGCCAGTCTCTCTTGGTTCTTCAGACAACTCTTGTCCTAGCCATGATTGCAGCCAGTCTGACTCCCAACGATTACTTTAGCCGTCTCTCTCTAAATCAACTAACCCTCTGGGCTGCTCTCACAATGATTCTGCTTGCTATCAGCAATTTCTTACACCTGCCTGTTTTCGTCGGTATTGCTTTCGGATTTTTACTAGCTTATATCTCCGGTAAGATCAATCCCAAAATCAACACCCTCTTACTGAGCAAATTGCCTTCTGATGTTCTCGCTCAGACTTCCAGCTTTCTGAGTCTGCTCTTTTCTTTCTCTGTTCCCTTTGGTACTATGGTCTTCAGCAGCCTAGCCCTCTGGAATATGAACGCTAGCTGGCTCATCTTCAGCATTATCGGTGTGATTGCTCTGCTCCTATCTATCGAAAAAAAGAAAGATGTTAAAGAAATGTGATAGATCAATTTTGTTTTTATATTTGTTCTCCTAAAAGACAGCAAAAACGATAACTTCCAAACAAGAAGTTATCGTTTTTGTGTATTAGAAAGCTAAAGATTAAGTTTCATTTAGCCTATTCTATTGCTATTAGTTCCAGCCGAAGCGTCTGCCTCTACCATTGCGGTCAAAGTACATCCAACTTCCATCTTCCAGCTGGATCCATTTATTGCGCGCCATTTCTCCGGAATTGGCATCAAAGTAACGGTTAGCACCATTGACATAGACAATCTTACCTTTGACTTGCTTGCCATTTTGGTCGAAGTAAAGGGTTTGTTGGCCAATCTGCTGCAAACCTGTCACTGCTTTACCAGCCTGATCGAAGTAGTACCATTCGTTCTTGGCACCTTCAACAAACTTGTTGGCTGCCATTTCACCGGAATTAGCATCGAAGTAACGGATTGATTTATCAGCCAGAGTTACTAGCTGTCCTTTGACTTGCTTACCATTTTGGTCGAAGTAAAGGGTTTGTTGACCAATCTTCTGAAGACCTGTCACTGCTTTACCAGCCTGATCGAAGTAGTACCATTCATTCTTGGCACCTTCTGCAAACTTGCCGACTGCCATTTCTCCGGAATTAGCATCGAAGTAACGGATTGATTTATCAGCCAGAGTTACTACTTTACCTTTGACTTGCTTACCATCTTGGTCAAAGTAAAGCGTTTGTTGGCCAATCTTCTGAAGACCTGTCACTGCTTTACCAGCTTGATCGAAGTAATACCATTCATTCTTAGATCCTTCTGCAAACTTGCCGACTGCCATTTCCCCTGAGTTGGCATCGAAGTAACGGATACTCTTGTCTGCAAGTGTCACGATTTTACCCTTGACTTGCTTGCCATCTTGGTCGAAGTAAAGTGTTTGCTGGCCAAGTTTTTGAAGACCTGTTACTGCAACACCATCTGCTCCGAAATAGTACCAGTCGCTTGGATTATCACCTTGGGCAAAGCGGTTAGCAGCAGCATTACCTGAATCCTTATCAAAGTAACGAAGTTTACCATCTTTGGCACGCGCAATCTTGCCCTTGACTTGGTAGCCATTTTGGTCGAAGAATTGCTGATTGCCGCCCGTGGTTACCAGGCCTCTAGCCATGACACCCTTGGCATCAAAGTAACGCCAGTTTTGGCCATCAGTAGTGTAGTAACGGTTGAGAACTTGGGCACCAGTCTTATCATAGTAGTACTGATTGCCGTTTTCATCTTCACGGAGAGAATCACGCAGCTGAATACCATTCTTGAGGAAATAAACTTGCTTGCCATCAATTTCATGAGCACCTGTTGCTAGGTAACCTCGTTTATCGAAGTAATACCAATTTCCATTTTCATCTTGGATAAAGGAATTTCTAGCTTGATAGCCACTAGTTGAATAGTACTTAGTACCACTAGCATCACTAACAAATCCTGTGTAGGCATTCTTATTAACTAATTGTTTAGGCAGTACCATCTCACCATTCTTGTTGTTGAGATATTCGTTGCTAGCCCAGTCTTTAAGGACATAGTAAGCACCACGCCCCAAGATATTGGTACCGTTGAAGTGTTTAGCTGACCACTTGGTAATCTTCTCATCAGTCGTCATCTTTTGACCGTTGGAAATCTGTACTCGTTCAAAGATTTCTGGGTATTTAGCTTTGAGTTCATCCAAGAAGGCTCCACCATACTTGCCTTGATAGTCTGTACCATTCGTTCTAGTATTGGCAACGTAAAGTTTTTCCTTGATTTCTGCACCTTCACGGTAGGTTCCATAGTTGTTGACACGAGTTGCCGTTACCACTTCTTTACCTGGCAGGTTGTAGATTTGGTCTGGCACCCAGTCCGCAATGGCTTGGATATTGACACTGTGAAGAGCACGGAGAGCATTGAGCAGGTCATTTAAAGAACCATATTTATTGTTCTTACTCATTGCCATATCATAGCGGTCTTCAAAGGCATAACCATTCTGGATGATAGAATCTAGGAAAGTTCCGTCTTGGCTAGATACATATTGAGGCGGCAGCTCAAATGAAGTCACTCCCCATTCCTTGAAGAGGTTGACATTTTTAGCAATGACTTTATTGGTATACTGGTCATCACGAGTTGCAAAATCTTGGAAGTTAGAGAAGCCTTCGTAAATCAGCTGAGAATCAAGGGCTGCGCTAGACTCGTAAACCTGACCGCTGGCATTTTTCTTCTTGCTGGCTGTTACACGAGCATCCTGATCTGCCTTAGCACCAACTGGTACCCAAACAGCCAGATAACCAGAAACTTGGACATTGCTGTAACCTGCGATATCATTCATATCAAAGGTCAAAATACCATTGGCATCTGTCTTCTTCCAGAGGGATTGCGGCACTTCTTCGTCAGTTAGATAGCGGGAAATACCATCTTTGGTCGTCAAGAGCACAGGACGGTAGTATTGATTCTTATGGGCTGCTCCCATATTGACTTGCAGTTTATCCCATACATTTAACTTGAGGTTAGGGTTGTTAGAAGCAATAACAGCCATCCCTTGGGTACGGGTTTCTGCTGTTCCTTCATCTGTTGCTTCGTTAGCACCAGTACCGTAACGAACAGAAGTCAAAATACCATTGTAAGACCATTTATCAGCCTCACGAGGTACACCCATATAGGTGACTTTCATGTCCTGGCCACCAGCTACATACTTAATCCGAGCACGCAACAGGGCATCGATAGCGTCGTGGTAAGGAGATTTTTTCTCCATGTATTGGCCGTCATCTGTATAGAGATCACCATAGTAGACCCGAGTGATGGAGTCTTTGTTGGAGAGCATGAGAGCATGAGCAGTTGGGATATTAAACTGCGTATACTTCTTGTCCGCCTTGCGCATATCTTCGTTGTAAATCTTGAAGGCTTGCTTGAGCTCATCCATGGTAAAGGTCAAACCATCCGTGTTTGGATTGATATTTTCTCGAATGATGTCGGCAATAACGGTCTGCACTTCACTATCATGAGCCCGAACAAAGATATAGTTGGCCATCCGTTCGCCATTTTTCTTTTCAGTAGAACGGTCATTCAGACTATTCGTAATCGTTGGCTCTACACCACTACGGATAGAAAGCTTACGCATGAACGAATAAAGCAAGGATAGACGAAGCTTATTATCAATCGGTAATTGTGCACCCTTGGTGTCTTTGTTGTAGTCAGGGTCGTTGTCAGACCAAGCTTCCAAGATAGACAGATGCTTGATGGCTTCTTCTTCACTTTCTCCAACCTTGTAGCGAGACTTGAAGTAGTCAGAGGCAATCTGGAGCAAGTCCGCATTGACATTGTCTACCGCATCGACACGGACTCCGTCAAAGTTAGCAGTCGGATCATTAGCTACGATGCTGCCGAAGTTCATCATAAAGTGCAGCCAGTTGAGTTGCTCAGCCTGAACAGCTGGATTAGAGTTGTCAAAGTCGTTAGCTAGCAGGAACTCATAACCACCATTTGACTTGTCAATGAAGTACTTAGGTGTACCAGTTTGGTTGGTAGGTGTGCGGTTCAGGATACGGTACTTAGAATTAGCATGAGAAGTCTTATCACTATTGGTATAAAGCAGAGCTCCGCCTTGCAAGTGGTCCTTATTCGTACCGGTTGTTTCAGACTCTGTCTTGATGTTCCAGTTTGGCTGAGTTTTGACAAATGAGCCCATCAGTGTTCTCAGCCATTTAGTATCGCCTTCTTTACCGATTCTTTCTTCAATTTTTCGCTGAACCTGCTGAGAAGCACCTGTCAGGATAGCTTGTTCCACTTTGTTTTCAAAAGCTCCTGCTCCCAGACCTTGCTGGTTCATATAGTTGAGATAGCTAACCTGCGTTTGCTTATCAGGCCACCAAGCCATCAAAAGCGGACGTAGGTCTGTTTCTGTTGATGCTGTCCATGTTTTTCCGTCTTTCAAGATGAACTTTGGACGATACCAGCTATCTGCTGTCAGGTAGCCGTCAACTGTTTCAATATCCTTTTCCGTAGTGCCATGGAAGGCATTCTTTTGAGTGAATTCATTATTGAGACTGCTAATACCTTGCTGGAATTGATACTCAGCTGAATCAATCAATGCTCCAGTCTCTGCATCGAAATAAAGAACTTTTCCATTAAGCTCAACTGCAAAATTCTTTTTAACTGTACCGTCGTCCTGAACATAGTATTTCTTGCCATCAATGGTCTTGATGTGAGCCAGCACATCATCATCATGCTCAGTATTAACAGGCGCCGCTTGGGCTTGAGCAGCCACCATTCTTTCAGCTATCGCTCCCTGTCTTTGAGCCGGTTCTGGCAAGCGATCTTTCTTTGCAACCTTTGGATTTGCAACAATCTTGTCTGTAACAGTCTTCTTTGCTTGTTTGTCAGCAGTTGCTGGACTTGCTTGTCTATCTTGAGCAATTGCTGCAGTTTTAGCAGTTTCTGATGTTGCATTAGCTGCTTTTGCTTCTTCAGCAACGGCCGCTTTTTCTGTAGTTGCTGCTTCTGCTACTGCCGGCTTAGCTGGCTCTTGAGTAGCAGTTGCTTCCGTATTTGCTGCAGTTTTTTCACTGGCTACAGCAGCATCAGTCACCTTGTCTGCAGAAGTTGCTTTTTCTGCTTCCAACTGAGAAGCTGAGTTAGCTTGTACTTGAACTGGCTGCCCTGAGCCACTATCCTGAGCTGCAGTTGGTTCTTGAACTGCCACCTGCTTAACATCATCAGCGTGGACAAGACCTGCTTCGAGACCAAGTACTTTTGGTGCTACGATAAGTGCTAAGGTAGTCACACCGATGGCTACCCAGTTCTTCTTAACTTTATGCATCTTATAATGAATTTTTTTCTCCATCATAAAGCCTCCTTCTGAATTTGGTATAAAGTTATACTCTTATTCTAGTATATTTTTAGAAATGAGTCTATTTTATTTGCACATCTGCAACTGCGAAAGGCAAATTCTTTCAAACTGAGCCTTGAGCTTCTGAGCAACACCGAAGGAATCTAAAAATTCCAAGAAAGATAAGCACTCCTCAATATCACTCAGAGCATAGCTATTCCCAACCTTGTAAGAATAAAGAGCCCTATGATACTTAATCAGCATCCGATCATAAAGATCTGTCTCAGGGATTTTAGAATGGTCAAGATAATTGAGGAATCTCATAGCAACCAGCAAATGATTACTCTCTATGCAGACACTGATAACATTAAGCAGCATCTTGATAATACGCCGGCGATTCTCCGGTAGATTATTATAAAACTGGGTGCGGTTAATCATCTCACTAGCAAAGGTCTCCAGTGTTTCCAAGGTCAATAGATCCACACTATTAGTAAAGAGCCAGAGCTCATAACGCCCCCACTCCTCAACGGAAAAGAGATAATCGGTCAGAAATTCTACATCTTTCTTGCTAATCTGAAAATCTGGACTGCAGGAAGACAATACTGCTCTAACAACAATTGTATTAAGCCTATAGTTCTTCTTCTCAGGGAACTTTTCAGCCAAAGCTTCTGAGCTAGCCAATATACTTTGGAGTTTGACAACATTGTTTTCCTGATAAGCATCAGCTACTTTTTTTGAGAAAAGCGCATCATCTGCCTCAATGTAGTTATGGTAAACATACTGAAACTCGTCTAGAGAAACAGCCATATTCTTTAAGCAGCAATAGAAAGAATCAAGCGTAATACCACTGACTCCCCGCTCAAAACGAGACAGCTGAGCCACTGAAATATCTCCGGCTGCCGCCTCTTTAAGAGACATGTTTTTTGATTCTCTAATGACTTTGAAAATTTTTCCAAATGTTTTCAACATATTGAGCCCTCGGTTTCATATATGCAATAAAATTTTTTACTAAATTTAATATACTAGTAATATATTTCAAATATGTTACAAGAAAATTACTTTATATTTCCAAATAATACAAATAGATTAATTTGAAAGATAGGAATACTCAATATAGTGATTTTTTCTGAAAGTTATATGGTTTTCAAGAAAATATTGATTTTATAATAATCTCAGAAGGGTTCAACCTGACAACTTGAAAACACTGGCTTTTTCAAAACTAGCCTCCTTACTTATACAAAAATAAACTTGGATAATCTGAGGTTCATGGATGACTGAAATAAAACTGTAACACAATCTGAGTAAACATCTTTTTAGACATGAATGAAAGGAAGTAAAATGAATCTGCCTAATGAACTAAAATAGATTTGACTAAAAAAAGAGGGAATAGAATCATAAAATCCCCCCCCTCTTCTATTCCTTTCCGTATCAATCAGGCCAATCAACCATGTGGTCATACCCTTCGTCTATGGAATAGCCTATACTACCACGATAAGAGTATTCTAGCAATGATACTGACCCTTCAGTCAAGTCTTGGTCACTGTCGTTCTTGTTTAACTGGACTAACTTTCCGTCCTTAATTTTAGCAAAAAATTGCTTTTTGCTAGTAACATTATCCTTGTCTGTCTCCTCTATCTCAAAGACATAGTTTCCTGTCTGAAAGAGGGAATAGTCCATATCATGCAAGAATTTTTCTCCTGAATCTGAAGCAAAGAGTCCTTGCTTCAGATTCAGCTCAATTCTAATACTGATCCAAACATCTTCTTTTTCTAGCAATTTCTCATCAGTAATATCAAAGAGAGAATTTAACTTGAAATCTTTTTCCTCAAAGCTCTTGGGTTTTGAGCGCTTAGGATTAGTTATGTACTCTACAGAAACCTCTGTATTCCCATAATGAGGAATGATATTAACACTCTCATCTATATTATCTAGACTTTTTTCTACATTTTCTTTCGTTCTGATTAGATTTTCTCGACTATTTTCCTTTTGGAGAATAACTCGCAGGATGGGAGAAGGTGTTGTTTTCGGATCAATAAACGCAGCTTCTTCAATGCCTCCTGCCTTATTGACTCGAACTTCTTCATAAAAAGAATGCTTGCCAATAGTTACTTTAAATTTCCCGATTGGGTATATATCATTAAAGTCTGGATTATTCGAATCTTCTTTCCCGTATCCACTTGGTACAGCCTCTACCTTAGCATCCATACCTCGCTTTTTGTACTCCTGCTCCAAGCTGCTGAGAACTCGACTGGTTCGTGTTAGTTGGGGAATGATAGGCTGAAAAAAAGCTACAATCATGAGCAAAATTAGCATGCCATTAACCATATGCCCTGCCCAGAGCAGTGCCTTCTTTCTTTGTCCTTTGAGTCCATACCGAGCGTAAAGATAGCTGAGGAAAGACAAAATCGAGCATAGTGGCACAACCCCTATCAACCAGCGATAAGGTTCTATGGTTCGCGTATCTTTCAAAGCAGAGATGAATGGAAATAGCTGAAGCAACAGAGTCAGAATTAAACTGATTGGAGCCAGATGAAGCGAGTCCTTGCTTGTCTTTATACTCTGAATCAGCGAACGAAGGCTCAAAATCAGATAAATAAACAGATAGATTAGAACAACAAACTTAAAAATCATACTAAACATCATAAACTGCATTAATATGCTTGTCTTGCCTGAACTCAGAAATTCTATAGTAGATAGCATTAGAACTATAACTGCATAGCCACCCAAAGGGGCTATTATTATAGACAAAATCCAATTAACAATATAAAAAATTGCAAATAAATCTTTAGAGGCTTTTAGTTTTTTCATTATATTTCCTACTTACTATATTATTCGTCTATCATTATAGCATAAACAATAAAAAAACTGAGATTTCTCCCAGCTTTTACATCTGTCTCAAGCGCTCCACCCGCTCTGAGATAGGAGGGTGCGTATAGAAAAGTTTCTTCAGTCCGCCTTCTTTTTTGGGATCGCTGATATAGAGAGCTGCACTGGCATCATCGACATGATGTTCCATAGGCTCGCTGCGATCCAGCTTGAGTAGGGCATTAATCATCCCTTGCGGATTGCGGGTCAGCTCAACACTGGAAGCATCAGCCAGAAACTCCCGCTGACGAGAAATGGCCAACTGCACCAAGGTAGCTGCCAGAGGAGCTAAAACGATAGCAATCAGCGATATGATAAGGAGAATAATTCCCAAACCACTATCGTTATCTCGATCATTACTACTGCGCCGTCCGCCACCAAACCACATCATACGGCCAGCTAGGCTAGACAACATGGTAATAGCACTGGCCAAAGCCACAGCAATCGTTGAAATTCGAATATCATAATTGCGAATATGACTGACTTCATGGCCAATCACTCCCTCAAGCTCCTCACGATTCATGATTTGCAAGATACCTGTAGTTGCTGCAACAGCTGCATTTTCAGGCTTAGAGCCAGTCGCAAAAGCATTGGGAGAGGGATCCTCTACGATATAGACACGTGGCATAGGAATCTGAGCGACCATGGCCATATCTTGAACAATATGATAGAGTTCAGGTGCTTCCTGCTCAGAGACCTCGCGAGCTCCGTTCATCGCCATGACCACTTCTGTAGACTGAAAAATCATCACTCCGGCATAAATCGCTCCGATGATCAAGGCTAGCAAGACACCACCAACAGCAGAGCGCAGCCAGAGATAGCCAATAGCTGCTCCAAGGAGAGCCAAGAGTCCGAAAAAAGCGATAAGGAGGAGCCAAGTCCTCCTTTTATTGCTGGCAATTTGATCAAATAGCATCTTAGTCACCTAGTCCAGTGCTGCCAAAGTCAACTTTTGGTACAGCCTTTTCTTCTTCTGGTGTCTTGAGGAAGTCTGCAGCTTTAAAGCCAAACATTCCTGCAACAATATTGCTTGGGAAAGTTTCCAGCTTGACATTGTAGTTGCTAGTTACTGAATTATAAAGCTGACGAGAATAAGCAATTTTATTTTCTGTATTGGTCAGCTCTTCCTGCAACTTCAGGTAGTTGGTGTTAGCTTTCAGATCTGGATAGCTTTCAGCTACTGCAAAGATTCCAGAAATCTGACGAGAAAGGGCGTCACTGGCTTGCATGGCTTCGGCTGGTGAAGCGGCTGAAGCTACCTGGTTGCGCAGTTGTGTTACCTTTTCCAAGGTTGCCTGCTCGTACTTGCCATAGCCTTTGACCGTTTCCAAGAGGTTAGGAATCAGGTCATTACGACGTTTGAGCTGCACATCAATCTGACTCCAAGCTTCCTGAGTCTGCATGCGGCTTTTTACCAAAGTATTGTAAGCACCAACAACGAAGAATGCTAAAACCGCGACAATAATAAGAACAATAATAAAAGTCATGATATACTCCTTCAATTTTGATTAGACTTATTATATCAAAAAATAGTGGAACTGTCTTTATTCTTGACATGGATTTAGAAAAGATGTATGATAAAGGAAAGAATAAACCGACTGTCGGTCGAATAAAATTTTACTACTAAAAAGGATGCAAACATGGCCAATAAAAAAGACTTTATCTTAGATACCGCTCAGGAGCTTTTTATGGAGCAAGGCTTTGACCAGACTTCGATCTCCCAGATTTTAGAAGCAACTCAAATCGCCCGCGGTACTCTCTACTATTACTTTTCTTCTAAGGAAGAGATAATGGATGCCATCATTGAGCGAACCATTGAAAGAGCATTTACAGCTTCCCAAGCCTTTGCTGATAATCGTGAATTGACTATCATAGAGCGCTTGGTTGGCAGCATGGCTGCTCTAAATCTTAATCATCAAGAGGGAAAGGAAGTGCTGCTGCATCTCAATCAGCCGCAAAATGCGCTCCTGCACGAAAAGACCAATCAAATTCTTCTTGAACGGGCGCCTCAGATTCTACTTCCCATCATCCAAGACGGCATCATCGCTGGAGATATGAGGACCGACTATCCCTACGAAAGCCTGGAAATGGTTTTAACTTATTCGCTTCAAGTTTTTGGCAGTAGTTTTCAGGCTCTCCCCCCAGAAAAACAGCAGCAAAAACTTCAGGCCTTTCTCTATCTTTTAGAAACTCTTTTTCACAGCCGGCAAGGCTACTTCGACCCCTTTCTATCTCTGATTCAGACCAAAAGCAGCTAGAAAGCTAATTACTAATTCACTATTTCCAATTACTTGACATTGCAAACATAAGGAGGCAACTATGAAACAATCAGGCTTTAGACTCTTTTTATTGATTTGGATAGGGAGTCTCATCTCGGAAATCGGCTCTGGTATGACCTCTTTCGCTTTAGGAGTTTATATCTTCCAGCTAACCGGTTTGGTTTCTGTTTCTTCTTTTGTTACTCTTTGTGCTTTTCTACCCGGTCTTTTAGTTACTCCTCTGGCTGGAATTCTGGCAGATCGCTATGACCGAAGATTGCTGATGGCTCTGGGAGACGGCCTGTCGGGCTTAGGAGTTCTCTGGATTTACTTTAGTCTGAAGAATCCTGCTTTAATTTTTATCTGTATCGGAGCTGCGATTAGCTCACTCTTTTCAGCCTTGGTAAATCCAGCCTTTAGAGCTACGATTTCCGACTTGCTGCCTGAGGACCAGTTATCAAAAGCAACTGGTTTGTCCCAGATTAATGGCATTGCCCGCTATCTGATTTCACCAGCCTTGGCTGGAATGATTTTGGCGAGTGGACATATCAGCACGATTCTGTTGCTGGATTTTTCGACCATTTTCGTGACAGTAGCCTGCACCTTGCTCGCTCGGAGGGCCATTCACACACAAGTTTATAGCAGTGATAGTCGTTTCTGGGTGGATTTCCTTAAAGGTTTTCAAATCGTCTATGGAAAAAAAGGCATCTGGATTTTAGTTCTAGCTGGAACAGGCTTTTCCTTCTTTTTGGGAACAGTCCAAATCCTGCTTTCTCCCTTGGTATTGGCTTTCTCAGACGCCAAAACAACCGGCTGGGTCATGACCATCTCTAGCAGTGGTATGCTGATAGGAGGCTTGGTTCTGGGGATATTTGCTATCAAAAAACACTTCCATCGTATGCTCTGCCTATCTCTATTTCTACTGGGGCTCTTCATGGTTGGGCTGGGAATGAAGGAAAACTTCATCTGGATTTGCAGCTTTGGCTTTCTCCTCTTTGCTGCTCTGCCTTTTGCCAATACAGCCATTGACTACCTGGTCCGCATCAATATTAACAAAGCCGATCAAGGCAAGGTCTGGGGGACCATTGGGATTATTTCTCAGCTGGGCTATGTGCTAGCTTATGCCGGCATGGGTTGGGTCGCGGACACTCTTTTCAAGCCCTCACTGACTTACTTTGGCTGGCTGGCAAATTCTGTCGGAAAAATCATCGGTGTCGGAGGAGGCAGAGGCTACGGTCTGCTCTTTATCCTATCCGGTATCTCTATCAGCATCGGTGCTTATCTGCTCTCCCGAGCACGCTCAGTAAAGGAGCTGGAATATGTTTCAACGCTTGATAAAAAATGATTTAAAAGAAAACAAAGTCAGTATGCTGGTCATCGGGCTTTTCCTGCTTCTGACTCTGACCCTGAGCTTTGCAGCCACGCGCCTAACCATCAGTCTGACTAGCTCAATTGAGCGCTTTGTGGAAACAGCTAAAAGTCCTCACCTGCTACAGATGCACAGCGGAAACGTCGACCGAGAACGGCTGCAAAACTTTGTCCAGCAGCATCCAGAAATTGCCTCATGGCAGCTGACAGACTTTGTCAATGTGGAAGGGTCAGCCATCCACATCAATGGGCAGAACTCGCTTCAGGATAGCTCCCAGGATAATGGCTTTTCCAGTCAGAACCAAAACTTTGACTTTCTGCTGGATCAGAATAACCAGCCTGCCCAGCCTCAGCCGGGGCAAGTTTTCATCCCCCTATACTACTATAACAGCGGAAAAATCAAGATCGGTGACCAAATAAGGGTCGGCAAGCTGCAGCTGACTGTCCAGGGATTTATCCGAGATGCCCAGATGAATGCCGGTCTAGTCTCCTCCAAACGCTTCCTCATCTCACAGACTGATTTGCAGATTCTGAAAACAGAAGCAGTTGCATCTAATGAAAACCTGATTGCCTTTCGAGTACATAAGCTTAGCCAGATTTCTACCATCGAGCAAGCCTATAAAAATGCAGAGCTTGAGTCCAATGGACCGCCTATGATTACCTATCCGACGATCAAGATGATTAACGGCTTCAATGATGCTCTAGTCATCCTAGTCATGGGGCTGCTGGTTATGGCCATCATTGGCATCACCTTTCTCTGCATGCGCTTTGCCCTCTTGACCAAGATTCAAGAAGAACTGCAGCAGATTGCCGTTATGAAGGTGATGGGATTGCCCCAAAGCTTTATCAGCAGGGTCTACCTGACCAAGTATTATTTCTGCCTAGCTCTGGCAACCATCGTAGGATGGGGACTGTCCTTTCTTCTGAGTTCTCCTTTTAAAAAGCAGATGGCACTGTCTATGGGGCAAAGTCCGACGCCCTTCTATAGCTATCTTCTGGAAATGCTAGTAGCTCTGTTGCTCTGTCTCTTGGTCTTCTGGCTGACTGCCCGTCCTCTCAGCTCCTTTAAGAAAATGACACCCGGCCAAGCTTTAAGATTAGCTTCTGCCAACAGTCTGACTGAGACTCGTTCTACTCCGAAAATGGGCTTACCGACTATCCCCTTCTTAGACAGACCCTATTTCGCCCTAAAAACGATTCTCAGTCATAAAAAGCTCTATTTGACTATCTTGTTCATTGTTAGTCTGATTAGCCTGCTTATCCTGCTGCCAGCCAGTCTCTACAGTACTGTGATGGACAAGAACTTCATCCAGTATCTGGGAGCTGGTCAGTCAGATGTGTTGGTTGATATTTCTCAGACTGATGATATCGATACCAAGGCTGCCCAGCTTCTGAAAGAACTGCAGGCAGACAAGGATATCGCAGAAATCAATCAGTACCAGAGCCAGAATTTCTCCTATCAAGACCAGCAAGGTCAGACCCAGCAGTTGCGGGTAACTCTGGGAAACAATGCAGGATTTCCAGTCAAATACAGCCAAGGTCGCTATCCTAAAAACGAGCATGAAATTGCCCTCTCCAAGCTTAAGGCAGAAGAGCTCAAGCTAAAAGTAGGAGACAGCCTGACCTTGACGGTAGACGGTCAACCCAGAAAATTAAAAGTAGTCGGTATTTACTCAGACCTGACCTACGGCGGCAAGACCGCCAAGGCTGTCTTTGTGACAAAGCAAGCGCAAACACTCAATAGTCTGACGACCATCCACCTTAAAGATGCTAGCAACAAAACTCAAAAAATCAACGAATGGAAAAAACGCTATTCCAATTATAAATTAACCGACGTAGAAGACTTTTTCCATCAGACTTTTGATGACACGCTAGCCATGCTCCGCTTGATTCAGACCAGCGTTTTCTGGACAGGACTCAGCATTGTCTTCATCCTTATGACTCTCTTTGTCTATATGATTTTCACCAAGGACCAAGCTGACTTGGCGCTTTATCGGATGCTGGGATTTGGCAGTGAACGACTCAGGAGCCACTACCTGCTCGCTGTCTGCTTCATCTTGATGCTGGCTCTGGCAATAGCCGACCTGCTGCTCCTTAGTCTTGGGCAAGAAGTCTGCAGTCTGCTGCTCAGCAGCTTCGGTATCAGCAAACTCCAGCTCATCATCAATAAGTCCCTTACTTTTCTATGGGCACCGCTGACTCTGCTTCTTAGCGGACTCACAGCAGCACACATCAGTCTCCGAGCTCTGAACAAGCTGGAAATTGGACGCTATCTCAAGGAACATTAATCTTAAGCAGATAGCTTTCGAGCGCTTAGCATTTATTTTACATCCGAGGAGAAGCCTATGTTATTAGAAGCACATAACCTCAGCAAAAGCTATCAGGAAAATCAGGAGCCCATTCTCCGTGATTTGTCGCTAGAGATTGAAAGCGGCCAATTCATCGCCATCATGGGGCCGTCCGGCTGCGGGAAATCCACTCTTCTCAATCTTCTGTCCACCATTGACAGACCTGACCAAGGACAGATTCTTTACCAGGGACAGGACCTGCTAGCCATGAAAGATAAGGACTTAGACCGCCTTCGCAGAGAGGCTTTCGGCTTTGTCTTCCAGCAGGCAACCTTCCTGAAAAATCTCAATATCCTAGACAATATTTGCCTACCGAGTATTATTGGTAAGAAAAGCAGCGAGCGAAAGGCAGCCTATGAGCGAGCCAAGGAGTTAATGGCTCTGACTGGCATTAAGGACATTGCTCACCGCTCTATCCATCAGGTATCGGGCGGCCAGCTCCAGCGAGCCGGCATCTGCCGGGCTCTCATGAACCAGCCTCGAATCATTTTTGCTGACGAGCCGACAGGAGCGCTCAACTCTCTGGCTGGCCGTCAAGCTATGGAGCTCATGCAGCACTTCCACCAGCAGGGTGCAAGCATTCTCCTAGTGACGCATGATGCCAGTGTGGCTACCTATGCAGACAAGGTTCTGCTCATTTTAGATGGCAAGATAAAAAAAGAAATTCTCTTTGACCCAGCTACTAATCAAGATGAGCGCCGCCAGCTGCTCTTGGCGGACCTCAATCAGATTGGCATATAAAAAAGAGGCCCTTCGGCAGAATGCTGGGGTCTCCTTTTTATGATATAATAGGTTGAATACTGACAGATAAGGATGAAACTATGACACCGCAAGAATTTTACCAGCTATTGAGCCAGCAGGGAATCGAGCTGACCGACCGCCAGAAAGACCAGTTTGAGCGTTATTTTGAACTCTTGGTCGAATGGAATGAAAAAATCAATCTGACAGCTATCACAGAGAAAAATGAAGTCTATCTCAAGCATTTCTATGATTCAATAGCACCCGTTTTGCAAGGTTTGATTGATAATCAGGAGCTTAAGCTACTAGATATCGGAGCCGGGGCCGGCTTTCCTAGTCTCCCTATGAAAATCATCTATCCTCAGCTGGATGTGACTATCATTGACTCGCTCAATAAACGAATCAACTTCCTCAAACTGCTGGCAGAAGAGATCGGGCTGGACAAGGTTCACTTCTACCACGGTCGTGCAGAAGACTTTGCTCAGGACAAGGCCTTTCGGGCCCAATTTGACCTGGTCACTGCCCGTGCAGTTGCTCGGATGCAAGTTCTGTCTGAACTGACCATTCCCTATCTGAAAGTTGGCGGGAAACTCCTAGCGCTCAAGGCTTCCAATGCTCCAGAAGAACTGGAAGAAGCCAAAAATGCCCTTAACTTACTCTTTAGCAAGGTCCAAGACAACCTCAGCTATGCCCTACCAAACGGCGATCCCCGCTTTATCACAGTGGTAGAAAAGAAGAAAGAAACCCCCAATAAATACCCCCGCAAAGCTGGTATGCCAAATAAAAGACCGTTATAAGAAAAAAATCAGGCAAGGATTGTCTGATTTTTTATGTAACCGACTAGAAGTTCAATGTACTACAAAACTACGGCAAGTATAACAAGTCGCTTACTTACTGTCCTGTTCCTCCAGTTTTAAAACACTGATAAATTCTTCATAAGAATTGACCACATGGTCTTGACCGTCTTTTGTGATACTACCATAAACAGTTAAGTTATCAAATAGTTGCTTATCTTTCGGTATTAAAAGACTGTAAATGTCTGACATCAGTTTAGGATCTGTCTTATCCGTCAAAAGATATAATTGACCTCCTTGCTTCGTCATCAAATCATAAACTTTAGGGTATTCGTCCTTTAGGCGCCAATCAGAAGATTGTTTAATAACTGAATTGGGGAAATAGAGAGAAGAATTAGTATTTGCCATACTTTCTGAATAGTAATTTTTAAGACTTGTATAGTTGACAAAAATACTATTTCGCCCATCCCTACCTACATTCGCCCCTTTTGGAACATCTTCTATTTTTCCCGTTCTCAGATTAAACAAAACCTCACGACCACTTCCTCCTCCCACTTTTTCTAATTCTATAGTCCGATACTCTTCATTATCATGACTAAAGAAGGCTGTATAACTTGAAAATGGAACGTAACTATCATCATATTCCCGAATAGCCTCAAGCAAATCGTACTCCTTACGGTCTAAATTATCCGTACTAGTATCATATACTTGAATCTTCCAGTACTCACCCCAAGTTAGATGTTTCAAATCAAAGTCAGAATCATGAAATCGATGAGTAAATTGATAACTTTCAGTAGCGATATATCGTTTCCCATATATAGCAATCTTGCCGCCGCCTAAATTTTTTTGTTTGATATTAGAATTAACAGGTTTCCAAGTGATAACTAGACCTTGTTTATCTGCAATAAATGCATAATCCTTAGGCTCAATTTCAAACGAAACCACTTTATATCGCTCTACAGTAAAATATCGATACGCATCGTAAGAGCCAACTAAAGACAAAACAACTACGAGCACTGCTATAAATTTCCATTTTTTCTTCATATTACTCCTTCCTCTTTCAGCATGTAAGTCTCAAAAAGTTACTAAAATAGCATCTAAATAGAAGATACTTTAGGAAACCGTACATTCATAAGAAACATGCTTACATCCTACCTCCACGGATTATAAAAGCGTCCGTGATTGACTGCGAAGAGGGCAAAGCAAAGTAATAGAAAGGCGACTGCCAGTGTCAGCACCAGCATATCTCGTTTGCTTAGAGCCTGATAGGTATACCAGGTGCGTTTTTTATTTTTTCCGAAACGACGCAGCTCCATGGCTGTGGCAATGGTATTTATGCGCTCTAGGGAGCTGAAAATCAGCGGAATGATAATCTGCAGATTTCCCTTCACGCGCTGAGCCAGTTTGGCTTTCTTGGATAATTCCTGCCCACGCGCTTCCTGAGACATCCTGATCAGGAAAAACTCTTCCTGCAAATCCGGAATATAGCGGAGCGTCAGACTGACCGCGTAAGCAATTTTATAAGAAATACCAAGCTGATGCAGGCTGGAAGCAAACTGACTGGGATGGGTTGTCATGAGGAAAATCACTGCCAGAGGAATAGTAGAAACATACTTGAGCAGGAGATTAAAGAGGTAGAACAGCTCTTGAGCTGTTAGATTATAGGCTCCCCATCCAGTCCAGAGGACATCTTTGGCTCCGTAGATATCGACACCATACTGAGGCGCGAAAAGATAGACCATCACTAAGTTAAGGGCCGCAAAGGATTCCGCAAAGACTAAAACAAATGAAATGTCTCGAATGCGGATATGGGACAGCCGAAAGAGACAGAGGGACAGCAGGGCTAGCCCCAGCAAAAAGCGAGTATCGTAACTAATCATGGCCGCCACTGATACCAGAACGAAGAACAGCATCTTGCTGGCACCGGACAGACCATGAAGAAACGTGTTGCCTGAATGGTAGCCGATTAATTTTCGCTGATTAAGCATGCTTGTCCTCCTTTTTTCGCATATAAAACTCGGTCAAAGCCAGAGGGGCGGCACCAATCTTCTTAGCCAGAGCAAAGATTGACGTTTCCTTTAGATGAGCCGCCGCAATCAACTCTTGATCTGTCAGCACCTGAGCAGGCGCCTTATCGGCTAAAATCTGACCATCCACCACAACTACTGCCCGATCTGAATAATCTAGCATCAGCTGCATATCGTGGGTAATCATGATAATCGTATGTCCCTGCTGGTTGAGCTCGTCTAGAAAGTCCATCATCTCTGTATAATGGCGCTGGTCCTGACCAGCTGTCGGCTCATCCAAGAGGATAATCTCTGGATTCAGCACCAAGATAGATGCAATGGTTACCCGCTTTTTCTGACCGAAAGACAGGGCCGAAATCGGCCAACTACGGAATTCATAGAGGCCGCACGTTTTAAGAGCCGCATGGACCCGCTCTTCGATTTCCGCTTCTGCCAGTCCGCGCAGGCGTAAGCCTAAGGCTACTTCATCAAAAATCATGGCTGCCGAAATCATCTGATTGGGATTCTGCAGGACATAACCAATCCGCTCTGCTCGCTCCTTGATGGAGTCTCCTTTGATATCCTGACCTTTCCATCTATAGCTCCCCTCAGTCTCAATAAACTGACAGAGGGCCTTGGCCAGGGTTGACTTACCAGCTCCATTTTTACCAACGATAGCTATCCGCTCACCCTTGAAAATCTTCAGGCTCATATCCTGCAAAATAGGCTTGCCGCCGCTCTGGTAAGAAAAGGAAACGTGCTCCAGTTCCAGTAAGGGCTCCTGAGACTCTTTGTCAGAGTCAGACCAGTCCCTGCCCTCAAAGGTCACATCTGCTAGCTGTAACTGTTCCAAGCGTGACAATCCTTCAGTCTTTTCCACATCAACGCCCAGCAGGCGCAGGGTCGTAATGTAGAGCGGTTCACGGATGCCATTTTCAGCTAGCAGCTGGGTTCTGAGCAGGTCATCCGGCTGTCCATTAAAGAGAATGCGTCCGTCATTGACAAGCACTATTCTGTCTACCGGTCTGTAAAGAACATCTTCCAAGCGGTGCTCGATAATCAGAGTCGTCGTTGCCGTCTCCCGATGAAGCTGGTCAATCAAATCAATGGTATCCTGACCCGACTTGGGATCCAGATTGGCCAAGGGCTCGTCAAAAAGCAGAATAGGACTCTCGTCAATCAAAACCCCAGCCAGACTGACGCGCTGCTTTTGACCGCCTGATAGATCCTGGGGCCGATGCTGCAAAAGCTCCGCTAAATCCAGCTTCTCTGACCAGGTTCGGACTTTTTCGCGCATAAGCGACAGCTCCATCACATCATTTTCCAGCGCAAAGGCCAAATCTTCTGCTACGCTAAGCCCGATAAACTGGCCATCCGTGTCCTGCAAGACCGTGCTGACTAGATTGGACTTATCATAAATGCTGGATTCAAAGACTGGCTGCCCCTTAATCAAGAGCTGACCGCTGGCCTCTCCTTTATAAATGTTGGGGATAATTCCATTGAGACACTGACCCAGCGTTGATTTACCAGAGCCAGATGGCCCGACAATCAGAACCTTCTCCCCCTCGTAAATTGTCAGATTGATCTGCTTCAGGGTCGGTTCAGACTGGGCCTGATATTGAAAGCTAAAGTCCTCAAATTGGATAATTGGTTTTTTCATCTTATTTCTCTATAGTGCCAAAGCAATCTGAATCGCTAGATTGGCAATCTTATCTTTTTCGTCTAAGTCTGCATGATTGGCTAGGTTGCGCATATCCCAAGCTTCCTCAGACAAGTGGTCGGCTGCATAAAAGAACTGGCAGACGGTTATCTCTCGAAAAGCTGCTAAAGCCGCTACAGCTGAGCATTCCATATCCACACAGATAGCTCCCTCGGCCTTTCTCTGGCGGAGCTTAGCTGGCGTCTCACGGTAAATGCCGTCTGTCGTCCAGACCTTGCCCTTGCTATGGGAAATACCGCGCGCATCCAGAAAATCCGTCAAAAAGTCTTTCAAGTCAAGATTGACTTCCTGCTCACGGCTAGCTGGCTGGTAGTGATAGCTAGTTCCCTCATCACGCAGGGCCTCCGTCGGGATAATGACGGACGTTTCCTTAATCTCCTCATCCAAGATACCGCAAGTACCGAAAAGCACCAGCTTCTTCATGCCAAAAGCAATCAGGTCTTCCAGAATAGCCACACAGGCCGAAGCTCCAACAGGTGCATTGAAGAGAGCCAGTTCCCGTCCATCCGCGAAAATACGATAGATAGGAATTTCAATATTAGCCATGCTAGTTGTCGTAATCAGCTCATGCTCAAAATCCGCCAACATCCGCGCAAAAGTCTCTCTGGCAAAGCAAGAAACAGCCGTCTCCGGAAAACCCTCTATGGATTCATTCAAGTCTTCTGGGTTGATGATGGCCCTGCGACTTTGGTCAAATTCTTCAAGTATCATAGGCTTGCTCTCTCATCCCTCTCTTCCTGATGAAACAGCCAGCAGATGTCTACTGACTTCATCTTACCATTGTATCATAAAAAGACGGTCTGCTGAACGCTGCCTGCATATTTTCTACATAGCAAAAGCCATAGGCAGGCTCTATAGCTACAAGTGAAGTGAGTACTTTATCCAATGATTTTCCAACAAAAAAAGACTGGGCATAAATCCCAATCTCATCTTACACAAGGGCCGTTGCAGCAGTAATCAAGCCAAATACGATGCCCGGCATATTAGCTGCTGCCAAAGGAATGTCCCGTTTCTCTTTAAATAGGCCATAAATGACCCAGAGAGTACAGTTTAGAGCAGCTACTGAAGGCTGGATAAAATCACCCTTATTGCCAGCTAGATTATTCATAATCTGTGGGATATAGGAAACATACATCATAACAGACATAAAAGTAGCCACCCAGCCCAAGATCAGCATGTGTTTTTCTTTCATTTCGTTCTCCTTTTTATAAAACTGACCTCTATTCTATAGCTTCTTTCTGAAATTTTCAAGTTGTTTTCAAAAATGTTACTAAAACGAAAAGAGTCACAAAATTGTGAGAACTGCTGACAGTCCTAAAAAAGCTGCATTTTAGCAGCTCTGTTAAGATTCAAAAAGTAAAATTTCCTAGCGCTAAAACTTCGGTTCTCCATCGGGAAGTTGATCCAAAATGGCTTCCAGTTCCAGCCGATTGAGTGGCTGAATCCGGATCTGACTGGAATCCAGATAGCTGCGGTGAGTCTCTGGAATCTTCTCCAAAAAAGCTTTTAAATCCTTTGTTGTCAGATATTTATAGCCCTGCGGACTGCTGGCATCCTCTATCAGGATATGAAGATGCCATTCCATATCTTGACTAGCACCGCTCTCAATCATCTCTTTAACCAAGTAGCCCTTGGGCATGGGCTGAGTCGGAAGGACTGTATCCACTCCTTCTGCCAAGACATAAGAACCCAGGTATTTCCCACCCTGATCCTTATAATACTTAGGAGTAGAAAATTGACTCTGAACCTGCTGCATCTCAGCCATCTGCCTGCCAAACTCCTCCACAGGATCTTCTGCCTTGAAAAGTTCCAGAAGTTTTTCCTGCGACATGTACAAATCATGAGCATAGCCTTCGAAAACATGAATGGGCGCAGCTGCAACTCTGGCATCGTTCAGGCCGTAGAGAATATCCGCTTCAAAATCAATATTAAAAATCCCGTCAGCAGTGTAAGTGGTGCCGTATTCATCGACAATATCCTGCTTCATCTTCTGAGCCAAACGACTCATAAAGAGAATAGCTCCTTTCCAGTCGCCTACCGTCGATGGTGTCAAGACGCGGATCTGATAGGTTTCTCGGTCTGGCAGATAATAAACTTCAAACCCTCGGCCTGCCCCTTCCCAGTAGACAGCCAGAAAAGTTCCGACCTGATCCAAGGATTGATAAGCCTTATCACCCTCGAGACCTACGACTTCCAGCCCTTCTACCAAGGAAACCAAAGACAAGGGTGTTTCGACCGCCTTATAGCTAAACAAGCCCTTTCGGTTCTGAATGTAAAAAGAAATACTCATACCATGCTCCTTTCTAACTACAAAAGCCTTTCAAAAAGCGAGAAAATGCAAAATCAAAACTCAATACTGGTACAAACTAGCTTTTCTCCAAGACTTTTAAGGATAAACTCCATTCTTAAAACGGACTCTGGTATTAGTATAACATTTTTGGAAGAAAAAGACGAAAAAACCTGTATCCATGAAGAGACATTCCGATTGAAAGCTTCATCAATACAGATTCTAAGAATATATTTGAACTTCATAAAAAGGCAATGAATAAACTTCTAAGAAAGCAAGACTCATTCTGAGCACTTCTTACTTTTTATCCTGCTGCGTCAGCTCCTGATTGTAGGACAAGGCTAGCTTGATCCAGTAAGACAGTTCTTTTTGTCCTTCGGCATCTAAATCAATATAGCCATGATAAAGCCTGCCCTTCATTAACGTCACACTGGCACCATTTTTAGGCAGGACCTGCTTTTCCATTTCCTTACCGATGCGTACCATGACAAGCTCTTGACTTCTCGAACTCACAGTAAGGGTCATCTTACCTCGAACCATAAAAGCCAATCCACCAAACATCTTCTTCTCTTCTACCTCTTCTTCAAAAACATGAGGAGGAAGTTCAGTAGCTAAAATGGCACGAACTTGCTGGGCTAAGGATTCACTATAAGCCATCCTTCTGCCTCATTTCATCACATCCCAGCCGATACCAAAACGGTCAATCAAGCGGCCATAAAACTCTGCGAAAGCTTGTTCCTCTAAAGGATAGAGAATTTGTCCACCTTCAGCAAGTTTGGCAAAAAGCTCATCGGCTTCTTCTCTACTGTCTGGACTCAGAACCAACCATTGATTGGGCTGATGATTGCTAGGAATAGATAGGTCGTTAAAAATGCCTACATCCTCACCATTCAGGGTTAAGTTTTCCGTATCTAAGGCAATCCAAGCAAGCTTATTCCGTTTTTCTGCAGGAAGGTCAGCTGGATCCATCATCTCACTGGCTCGTACAAGTCCCTTTATCTCTGTCTGAAAAAGATCTGCATAAAAACGAAAAGCTTCTTCGGCCTGACCATTAAAACTTAAAAATACGTCTAATTTCATTATTGTTCCTCCAATTTTTTATATCTGAGAATAAATCTCTAGTATCAGTTTATCAATTAAGATAAAAATTTTCTTATTCTCAATTGCGCTTGTTTGGCTAGGGAACGCATAATTAAAACTGGAAGATTAACTGTAATAGGGGGATCGCTGGACAAGGGCCTACGCATGCTGATTTCCTCTTGATAGATGTTATCGCCTGAAAAAGTGAGAGGCTCATCGCTGCCCCAGCGAAAGTTATGCTTCAAGACATAGTTTTTAGTTAGGCGTAAATCCTCCAGCAATTCACAAGCCAAAAGATAGTAGTGACCATCTGGTACATTTTCAAAAGTAAACTGGCTCTCCTGACTTAGTGCTACTCCGATAACTGGCTCTTCTTTAGGTATGCGTGTTTTAAAAAGCCCGATACAGCTAATGCGTGGTTCATAGCCCTCAGGATAAGATAGCGCCACAGTCAACCGATTGCCACTTTTACAGTCGGGATCCTGATGCAAGAAAGCTCCCTTCTCATCTAGCTGTTTAATCATGAAATCATAAGCCTTGGTTGATTCCTGATAATATTTTTTAGGCGAAAGTCCAGTATGCCGCTTAAAAGTATTGGAAAAACTGCCTAGACTATCATAACCAGCTTCCATAGAGGTCTCAGTCACATTTTGCCGGCCTTCTACAATCTCCTGAATTCCTTTTTCCATCTTAAGAGCTTCCATATATTGCTTGATAGAAAAGCCCATCTTTTTCTTGAAAGTTCTGGATAGATGGGAAGGACTATAATGGAAATACTGAGCCAAATCGGTCAGACTCAGCTCTTGATCTGTATGCTGACGTAGATAGGCCGCCACTTCTTCCATGATAGCTTTAGACATAGACTTGCTCCTTTCCCATTTATTTAAGCCCATTATATCACATCAAAAAGAAAGGACAAAAAATCGAAACCGCAGAAAGAAAATCAGAAATCAAGTGATACTCTGAGAGATGATCTAAGAACTGGCGGAAATAGTCTGCTTTCCAAAATCTCTGTCCAACAAGACTTTTACCTGTAGATAAATGATAAAAAAACTTTAGACGTTTGAATCGTCTAAAGTTTTTAGTTTTTCTTAGGAATTTAGAAACTTGCCTTACCATCAAAAATAGTCAGCTTATGCAAATTTTCCATGCCTGAAATAATGGGTCTAGCTTTTGCAATGAGATTTTGAAAAACTTCCAAGGTCAGACTGTCATTGTGAGCTTGCTCGCTCTCCCAAACTTCGTAAATATAGATGCTGTTGGGTTCATCTGCCTTCTCACCTAAGATATAGCAGAAACAAGTGTCAAGATTTTGCATTTCTTTGACAACTTCTTGCATGTAAGCAGTAAGTTCCTGCACCTTTCCTTCTTGGGCCATTAATTTCCCATAAACACAAAATTTTTCCATTAGGATCTCTCCTTATTACTGAGCCACCAATGTTTCCAAGCTTTCTCCAATCGCAGCCAAACGCTCCATCACTTCTGCTTGGGTCAGGCCGTTTTCAGCAACATAGCGGTTGCGAGGGTGAATACGACATTCATGAGAACAGCCACGGAGGTACTTGTCTTCATTTTCTTCTGAAGTCAGGATGCGGCGGTTACACTCTGGATTGCCACAGTTGACATAGCGCTCGCAAGGAGTACCGTCAAACCAGTCTTTCCCAATCACAACTGGATCAACATGGTTGATATCAACGGAGATACGCTCATCAAAGACATACATCTTACCGTCCCAAAGCTCACCTTGAACTTCTGGATCCTTGCCGTAAGTCGCGATACCGCCATGAAGCTGACCGACATCCTTGTAGCCTTCCCGCACCATCCAGCCTGAGAATTTCTCACAGCGAACACCACCGGTACAATAAACAACCACGCGCTTGTCCATGAACTTCTCTTTGTTATCACGAACCCATTGTGGCAACTCTCGGAAGTTGCGGATGTCTGGACGAATGGCTCCGCGGAAGTGACCCAGATCGTACTCATAGTCGTTACGAGTGTCTAGGACAACAGTGTCTTCGTCCAAGAGGGCTTCCTTAAATTCCTTAGGTGATAGGTAAGCTCCTGTTGTTTCCAGTGGGTTGATGTCATTATCAAAATCATTGTCTTCCAAGCCCAAGTGCACGATTTCCTTCTTGTAGCGAACAAACATTTTCTTGAAGGCTTGCTCATTTTCTTCGTCAATCTTGAACCAAAGGTCTTCCATGCCCGGAAGGCTGTGCACATAATCCATGTATTTTTGAGTGGTTTCATAATCACCAGAAACCGTTCCATTGATTCCCTCATCTGCCACCAAGATACGGCCTTTAAGACCGATGGATTTACAGAAGGCCAGGTGGTCAGCTGCAAATTTCTCAGCATTCTCAATCGGAACATATTTGTAGTAAAGTAGGACGCGAATATCTTTTGCCATAAGATTTCAACTCTCTTTTCTCTATAAAATTTTCTGAATTTTTTAATTCATCTATTTATTATAACGCGAGAAGAAAAGCTGGGCAAAATATTTGTTTGAAAAATAGCAGAGCTGGAAAGTTTAAGCGAGAAGGACAAGTTATCACTCTTCTTCCAATTGATCCAAATACTTCTCAAAGCGCTTTTACTGCCATTCTCTTACAGATTTTCCTTTCACTTTATAAATTTCTATAATACAATATATAATTTACATTTTGTTTTTTATTTTGTACAAAAAAGACTGGGAATTCTCCCAATCTGTCAATTTTTGATGTAATCAATCCTTTTTCAGACTTCCTGCGCGGGTGCGGGTGCGAGCGTAGGCAGTCAGCAGGACAGTTCCGATGACTGCTACTGTCGCAGAATTCACCAGAATTGCTACAATACTTTGAGCAATAACCTTATTGACCGGCTCACCAGACACAATCACGTCACCAATTGGGCCGATTAGCCAAGCGATTGCATTGGCTCCAAACTGAATCAAGTTAAAGCGGATAATATCCTTGACTTCAAATTTTCCTTCTTCCACTTGGAAGAATTTTCTAAAGAAACCAACCAATAGACCGAAGACTCCGCTACCGGCAATCCAGAACCACCAAAGTCCGCCACCGCTCATAGCGTCTTTAATGGCATGGCCAATGAAGCCCATCAGGAAACCAACGATAGGTCCAAAGATGACGCTAAAAAGAGCTTGCAGAGGGTATTGGAGCTGGATGCTGGTATTGGGTACAGGAGTTGGGATATTGATCATTCCGATGACCACGAATAGAGCTGCTCCAATTCCTGTTGCGACTACGTTTCTGATTGTATTATTTTTCATGTTCTTCTTCCTTAATTTTCAATTCTCTTGATTTCAATATGCCACTGGGCACCGACGCCAACATTGTAGGCCTTAGCAAAGGAACCTTGGTTAATCGCTAAGCCAACCCGATAGAGGGAGTTGATATAGAGGATAGGCTGGCCGATGCGGACATCCGCAAAGGACTTGCCATAGGTTACTTGGTTTTGATAAACCAGCATGTCATTGTTATAGATGGTAACCTCGAATCGGTCACCAAATTCTGGTTTTAAGGTGTAGAATTCCTCGCGGGTGATAGAGGTCCAGAGAGAACCAAAGCGGACATCCAGGATATCAATAGCTCCGCTGACATAATTCTCCGCAAGCGTAGTCTCTACTACCTGAATTTCGACGATGTCTTCAACTTTAAGCTCTGGTCCAACTTCTTCAAAACTGATATGGCCGCTGGCTAGCTTGGCACCTGTATAGGCATAGACATCACGACCGTGGAAAGTGTAGGAATGCTCCGTATCCTTGCGGCGATTTTCCACTTCAGAAATTTCCCGAATGGCCTCAATGCCGACATGCTTCTTGATGAAAGACAGGGTACCGTTATCAGGCGTGACGATGTACTGGCCCTTTTTAGTCTTGGCTACCACACTCTTACGCTTGGAGCCAACGCCCGGATCCACTACTGACACAAAGGTCGTTCCTGCTGGCCAATAGTTAACTGTCTGAAAGAGACGATAGCTTCCCTCAAAGATATTGTAGGGGGTGATATCGTGAGTCAGATGATGAATTTTCAGAGTGGGCGACTCTTCTAGCGCTACTCCTATCATGGCTGACACAGCTCCATCTACCAGACCAAAGTCCGACTGGAGTACAAGTAAATTGTTCATGTTTTCTCCTTAGTTATATTTTCAATGATATTTAGACCGAAGCTGACTTGGAATGTCTAGCTTTAAGGCTTTTCTTTCCTAACAGGGCTCCAAGTAAAGCACCCAGTAAAATGCTGGCCACAAACCAGAGGACTAAGCTGGGTTCCGGCTTAAGCATGACTTGCCCGATATAAGCCTGAGTCTTTCCTCTAGCAAGAAGACTAGCTTCATACTGCTTGGGCACCAGCCACATTAGGAAAATAGGACCCGCTGTGCTAAAGCTGAAAACCATAAAAGCTAGCAAGCTTCTAACAGTCTTCTGGTAACTGCCTGACCGAGCTATAAGATCCGCTAAAATACCACAAATCAAACCTGGTAGAAAAGCTCCAAAGCCATGTCGACTAAGCAAAAAGAAGAAACCTAGCAGACAGCCTAGACCGCTGATTAGACCGAAGGTCTTTATTTTCTCCGTATAGAAGATGAACATAACTCCACCAAAGAAAGCTGTAAAAGCCGGAGCATAAAACATATTGCCTGAGCGATCAAATAGAAGTCCAACCAAGACGCCTAAGAGCATGGCTAAAAAATAAAAGAGGTAAAAGAAGCCAGCCTGCTTCAGTTTGTCTTTTCTTATAGAGTATAGCATAAGCCTTCCTTTCCCACTAGTCTAGTCAGTTTGATGGTAACTGCCAATCAAGTCTTGAATGAGCTCTATATGTGTATAATAATCAGCAATTTTCACATTCTCATCTCCGCCATGATCCTGGCTGTTGGCATTTCCAAGTCCAAAAGCCGCCATAGGAACCTCCAAGGCCTCATAGACCGTGTGCATCGGACCAGTTCCAGCTGAGGTCGGCAGTACAGAGATGCCCTCTTGATAATAATCTTTAGCCAGCTCGATAAGATTGAGAATGGAAGGTGCGCTCATGTCGCTGCGATAGCTCATTTCTCCCAAGGTATAGGTCAGCTTAACCGCTGGATAGCCATTTTTATCTAGCTGCTGACGAATCTTGTCTAACACATCCTCTGGCTCCAGACCAGGCACCAAACGAACCTCCATCTTGGCCTGGGCCTCTGAAGGCAAAATGGTTTTAACCCCTTGGCCTTGATAGCCTGATCCAAAGCCTTCAATATTCAGCGAAGGCTCAAAGTAAAAGCGACGGAGGAATTCCTTCCGTTCGTCCAACAAAACCGGCAATTTCAAGCCATAGACCTGACTCAACTCTTCAGGAGTCCGCAGGGCATATTCCTCAATCAGAGCCAGCTCCCGTTCATTTGGCTCTTGAATCTGCTCATGAATGCCTTCAACTAGAATGCGGCCGTCTGGACTGCGCAAGCTGGATAAAGCATTGAGCAAATACCAAGAAGCTGAATTGATAACACCGCCGAAGCTAGAATGGATGTCTACATCTGCACTTTTAACCGTCATATCAAAGGTAACAATTCCCTTGTTACCGCCCGAGATTTCTAGCTGTCCAAGATTGTTGCGGCTGCCTTGCTCCCAGACCAGCAAATCTGCTCCTCTCAGGCGTTTACGATGCTTGGCCAGATATTTATCCAAGTCTGTCGAAGCAGACTCTTCTGCCCCTTCCATCATAAAGATGATATTGACTGGTAAATCACCGTGCTCTCGAATATACTTGCGAACGGCTGTCAAACGAGCAGTAATGTGCCCCTTGTCATCATCCACTCCTCGCCCATACATAATCCCGTAATGAACCGACAGTGTAAAGGGATCATTGGTCCAAGGCTGGTCATCATCTGCCGGCACTGTATCGTAGTGGTTGTAGAAAATAATGGTCTTAGCAGCAGGATTTGAAGAAAGAAACTCCGCCAAAACAAATGGAGCAGTATAGCTGTCGTCAATCATGACCTTGGCACCTGCAGCTGTAAAAATCTCTCCCAAATAATTGGCTACTTCCTGCAAGCCAACCTGCTGGGCAAAGATTGATTTTTTAGAGATCAAGGTCCGCAGCACTTCAAAATAGTGCTGGGCAACCTCGTCGTTTTCAAATTTCTTGATTTGTTCAGTCTCAGTTGAGAAAGGCATGCGTTACTCCTATTAACAGCAGATAAAGGGCTGGGGAAATAAGCTTCCCCGCCCTTATCGTATTTCTTGTATCAAAGTCTAGTCAGCCAAATGCAGACTGGACTTGATGGGATTTCTTACTTGATGTCTTTTGCATCTGGCAGGTAAGAACCGCCAAAGAATTCTTGTGATAGTTTTTCAAGCGTACCATCCTCATAGAGTTCCTTGATTCGCTTGTTGACAAATTTTTGCAGGTCTTCCTGACCGCTTGCAATAATCGGATAGACATAAGGCTGCTGGTCGCTTGGAAGTTCAATCACTTCCAGATTTTTCAAGTCTTGGTCTTTGATAATAGACTCTACAGTTATGCGCTCAAAAATCTTATAGTCCGTACGGCCGTCATTCAGATTGGCCAAAATTTGCTGAATAGTTCCGTCCGTATAATTGATTTTTGTCGGATTATCGCTATGTTCCTTGTTGTAGTCCTCTAGTTGCTGAGCTGTTGAAGTCCCCTGAACAACCTCAGTAGACTTGCCGCCAATGTCATCCAGCGATTTAATGCCCTCGCCTTTACGGACAACTAAAACTGTTGGATTTTTCGCATATGGACTAGCATAGAGATATTTGTTAGCCCGTTCTTCGGAATAGCTGATATTATTGGCACCGATCTGGTAGCGATCGCTGTCCAGACCTGAGAAAATAGAAGCCCACTTGGTCTTATTGAAATTAACTTCATACTTGTCTGAGTCCTTAAAGATAGCACGAAGGACTTCGATATCGTAGCCAGTCAGTTTACCATCTTTATCTTCGTATGAAAATGGTTTGGTCGTTCCCACTGTTCCGACTTCTACCTTTGTTTTCTCTGTTTTCTTATTACTTGATGATGAGCAAGCCACCAAGGCACCAATGGCCAAGACACTGACAGCCGCCAGAGAGAAGTATTTCAAGGTTTTCTTCAGGTTCATATTTCGAATTCCTCCTAAAAAGTCTTTCTTTATCATATCAAATAAGGAGAAACTTGACCATTATATATTTTTTATGGAGGTGATAGCTTTTCTTTATCAGCTTTGAGGCAGCCATTTCTAGGCTTTTTGCTTGTAGTGCTGCAGGAGAAAGAGGGCACTTTCGACATAGTAAGGAACGGAAACTTTGAAGGCTTCGTCGTCAATGACCATGCTGTCGTGATGGAGGTCAGGAGCATTTTCTGCCCCATTTGAGCCGATAAAGGCAAAGACACCTGGAAGCTTCTCCTGATAAAAGGCAAAATCTTCTCCAGCCGAGGATGGACTGGCTGCCAGGACCTCTGCTAGATTCCGTGAGTGCTCGTAGAGCAGCTCAGCCAATTCTGGATCATTATAGGTCACTGGCGGTGTATGGTCCCAAGAAATCCTGACCTGAGCTCCAAAATTCTCCGCTGTATTCTCTACAATTCGGATAAAGTCTTCCTTGAGACGCTGCTGCAAGGTCGGATTGAAACTGCGAATCGTTCCTTCAAAAAAGCCCGACTGCGGCAGTACATTCCAGGTCGCTCCAGCTTCGATATGAGTCACAGATAAGACAGCCGCTTCAAAAGGAGACACTGTGCGAGCCACTAGAGCCTGCAGATTTTGAATCATACTAGTCACAGTTAATACCGTATCAACACCCAAATCTGGCCTAGCCGCATGGCTACTGACTCCTTCTACCTCCACCTTGAACTTCTCAACCCCAGCCATCATGGCTCCAGCTTTAAGTGCTAGCTGCCCCGCCTTAAGCTGGGGCATATTGTGAAAGCCGATAATCGCAGACACATCGTCCAGCAGACCTGTCGCAAGAACCTGACTGGCTCCCTGAGAAGTTTCCTCAGCTGGCTGGAAAATCAGACGGATTGTCCCTCTCAAATCTCCTTCCATAGCCTTGAGCAGCTCCGCTGCCCCCAAAAGGCTGGTCTGATGAAAATCATGGCCGCAAGCGTGCATGACGCCTACATTCTGACTGGCATAAGACAGACCAGTCCTCTCCAAAATGGGCAGAGCATCGATATCAGCCCTCAGGGCAATAACTGGCTTGCCAGAGCCAACCTCGGCAACCAAGCCCGTTTTCAGACCGGATTCCAAAATCCTAATCTCCAAATCTTCCAGATAGCCTTTTAGGAAAGCTGTCGTTTCAAATTCCTGCCCAGACAGCTCTGGATGCTGATGAAGATAATGCCGCGTTTGCATCAGTTTATCATAAAATTTTTTCATGGCAGACTCCTTTACTCGAATACACCTATCTACCATCCAGTATAGCACAAAGCTGGACGCGGAAACAAAAATAGAGAGCAAATAATCAATAATCAGCCCTCTAATTTTGCTATTATGAGATATCGCCTTCGAAAGAAATGACAATGGATTCATAAGAAAAATCACGCTCCAAGACCCATTTGCCATCTGTCTTGACAAATTTCAGCTGATAATCTCGTTCTGGGGTGAGAAGCGGCCGTGAGTCCAATCCAGCCATCATGTCATCAGCATAATTCTTATCTTGTGCTTTATAGAATTCCGAAAGATTCGCATACTCAGAACGATGCTTATCAGAAAACTCTTTACTGTAGTTCAGGATGGTTTTGCTTAGACTGACCGTTCTCGGTTTAATCTTGATCACTATCTCATTCGGCATGTACTGGGCTACTGTATAAGAAATTTCGGAGCGTTTTGCATTATTTTCCACATAGGCATCGATAAAGGCATTGACTTCCTTATCAGTAAAGGGATAGTCATGCAATTTACGTTTGAAGTCTTCAGCAAAAGCTGCTCTAAAGTCCTTTTTATCTTGCTCCAAATCGCCGCCCAAGACAAAATTTTCCTTGCTATTGGACGACTTTGCCTTGTCTTTGCTTTTGGCGTCTCCACCTAAGAAAACGGCATTCAGATAATCAGAAGCTAATTTCTTTGAATCTTCGATTTGATCAGGATAACTCGAAGGATCAACATTTAGCTTGATTTCTTTGCTTTTCTCATCAGCATCATAAGTTTTCTTCTCATAGTGCAGTTCATATTTTTTATCCTTTTCAACCTTAAATACAAGATAACCAGACAGAGTCTTTCCCTTAGCTAAATCTTCATATTTTAGTATTTTAAAGTTTTCTGCATCATCATAAACTCCGACCGGTTGGATTTTCTCACCTTCTAAATCGTAGAAACCAATGTCTGAGGAGGAAATCATAATTTTTTCATCCGTTTTATTCTTAATTTCCAATGACAAAGCCAAGTATTTTGAATCAGCGGCCCCGTTGCTTGGCAAAATAAACTGGCCATCCTTAATCTTGATATCTACCTGTCCATTGCTGGCTACTTTCTTGTCCTTCTTCTCCTGACTTTGCTTACTTGTAAGATCCTGATTTGGAGTCGGAAGCAAGGCACAGGCAGTTAAGCTCATTCCTGCTAAAAGCAAGGTTGTGTATTGAAATACTTTTTTCATCATTGTCTCCTTAATAACTTAATAATATGACCTTTCTATTTTACCATACTTAGCTGCATTGGTAAATACAGTTTGAGACTTCTAATCACAGAAAAACCTGTAGCTCCAACTACAGGTCAAGTATCTTTAGAATCCATCTACATTCGTATAGATTTTTTGGACATCTTCGTCGTCTTCTAAAACGCTATAGAGTTTTTCAAAGGTTTCGAGGTCTTCACCGGTCAACTCTACTTCAGACTGAGGAATCATTTCCAGCTCGGTTACTTGGAATTCTTGAATGCCAGATTCACGCAGAGCCACGATAGCCTTGTGAAGGTCAGTTGGCGCTGTATAAACAGTGATGCTTCCTTCTTCTGCTTCAACATCATCAACATCCACATCCGCTTCCAGCAGCTGTTCAAAGACACTGTCAGCGTCGTCCCCAGCAAAGACAATCACGCCTTTATTATCAAAAAGATAAGATACAGAGCCACTAGCTCCCATATTACCGCCATTTTTCCCAAAGGCAGCACGAACATTGGCTGCAGTCCGATTGACATTTGAAGTCAGGGTATCGACAATCAGCATAGAACCGTTCGGCCCAAATCCTTCATAGCGGCCTTCAGTAAAGGTTTCGTCAGTGTTTCCTTTTGCCTTATCGATGGCCTTGTCAATGACATGCTTCGGCACCTGAGCCTGCTTAGCTCGGTCAATAACGAATTTCAAAGCTGTGTTAGACTCTGGATCTGGATCACCTTTTTTAGCTGCTACATAGATTTCCACACCAAACTTAGCATATACTTTTGAGTTCGCGCCGTCTTTGGCCGTTTTCTTTGCCACAATATTGGCCCATTTACGTCCCATTGGAGATTCTCCTTTTGATAAATTACATTTTTAATCTTTCTTATTATAACACAGGGAATCAGAAAAATCACTAAGAAAAAATGATAGCTTCTAGAAGATTCAGCCTGCATTCTTCAACTTCTGCTGGACTGAAATCGAGACAAAATTGATTTCTGTTTTCCTTCCATAAAAAATCCAGCCGCTAAAAGAGCAACTGGACGGTACATTCTATTTCCTGAAACTAGCAGGCCTGTCATAACGGACCTTTGCCGAAATCCATCAAAAATATCACTGATCATTTTTCACAATAGGCAAATCCGGTTTGCACCTGCTTAAGCAGGCAAAAACATCCTCTATTCTGCCATCCAAAAATGTGACATCTACTCGGACGGACTTACCATGATAAGGCTTGACATATAGGTAGTCTCTCCGATAGTGCCTGACTCCCAGTCGAAAAGAAACCTGCCCTTCAGAAGTTCGGCCCCAAGCCGGCCGGTAAAAGACACTTTCCAGCTGATTCCAAGCCAAGCTATGTTCTTTCAAGAAAGCTCCTCGCACGGTCAAACCCCATTCTGTTCCTGCAAGAACAAAGCACTTTTTACTCAGCTTGCGTCCCGCATGAACTATTGCAAATATTTCGATTACAGCAGTCATGAAAAAAGCAAGTATAAAAGGCAAACTGAACGAGCGTATTCCTGCTCCAGGCATGGCTTTATCAATTGAAAACAAGAGCAAGGAAGCTAAAGCGCCGAAAATGATGCCTGAGACTAAGAAGACAGAGGTCAAGATTACTATGGTCAAATAGAGTCCTCTACGGTAGCGAAAAGCAAACAATAAAGGCATGACTTTTCCTTTCTTTCTCAGCTAATAGTTTAGAAGCTATTCTGTCAATGCTTTACTGAGGCGCCTTAAATTCATCTTCCTCTACCTTATTCCAGTCAGAATATTGAGTGTCTGTTTGAACATCCAAACTACCTTCTTCACCTTTATAAGATAGACCTAGCTTAAAGTCTTTTAAGAATAAGGTCTTTTTATCCAAGTGTACTTCTAACGTTTTATCCATATCAGCCTGAGTAACACCTGTCAACTCTAGTTTGAATTCTTCACCAAAGAGCCCCAGTAAATCAGCATTTTTGCTGCTTAATTTAAAGATATATTCATCACCGCTTTCTTTTACAGTGACATCATCAGCCATTTGATAAAATCCATCCATGAGTTTGAAATAATCGGGCTGAACATAATAATCTGCCCCGCTTCCCATTTCTTGCTTAGACCAGGTTCCATTTTTAGAAGAACGAGTATACAAAAGTTTATTCTCTCCGCCTGGCATAATCGCTTCTTGATAACTCTCCTGACCGCTCTCTTTTCCATCTATGACTAAATGCCCCTTGGCCAGCTCATCAGTGCTTTTATCATAGAGAAGATCCCCGCTCATCGTTTGAGTTTTATTGGAACCATCTACAGTGATAGATAATTTCACCTTCATTTTCATTGAAGTTAGATCTTCATTCGCAGTTTCTGCTTTCTCCAAGAGTTCTTCAATATCGTCAGAAGAAGTATTCTTTTGGCTCTCACGGGAGCTATTCTCAGTCCCACCCTGATTCTTTTGAGAATGCTTCTGCCCAATCAAGCTACAAGCCCCTAAACTAAGCGTCAGTAAAGCTGTAAGGGCCATAAAGGTAATCTTTTTGAATTTCATGAGTCTTCCTCCTTTGAGACATAGATATGAAAGACAAGCATTCAATCAGCACAGCAATGTGTTATTGATCGAATGTTAGCTTTCATACCTACAATCAAACCGCTAAAAAGCAAATCATGCTCCTTAGTGAAAACAAGTTTATTTGTTTATTATACCATTTTTTATTTACCGTCGCAAACAAAGCAAAAAGGCTGAACATTCAGCCTTACTTGTCTTTCATAATCGGAACTCGTCCAAAGTTCTGTTCCGTAAGTGCAGGATTGCCTAGTTGATAGACCTTATCAGCCTGCTGGGTTAGACTATCCCACGGTTCCTTGCCGATACGGCTGACCAGTTCAACTTTTTCCTTGAGGCTGGACAAGTGCTGGCGTCCCTGCTCAGAAAAGCCTAGAATATGTATGCCAGACGGCAGTTCTTCTTGCCTAGCTCCGACCAAGATATAGGTCAGCAGACGCCGAACCCGAGCCTTGGTATAGCGCTTGGTCGCCACTTGCTCAACTAGCTCTTCTATGGTCTCACTGCTTTTCAAGGCCTCTCTAATTCTAACAGCCAACTCCTTATTGACCTGATAAAAGTTTGTCAAATCCGGACAGGTCACTATCTGGTAACGGAGATAAGGAAAGAGGTCCGACCAGGTCACCTTAGGAGCCATTTCAAGCAAGTGATATGCTGGAGTGAATTTTTTGATAAAGTCCGGCTGATCCAGCTTCTGACGAAGGGCAGTTGCAGAAGCAAACTCCTGATCAGCTGACAAGGAATGGTAGCCAGCTCCCTGACGTTGAATCGGACACAGTTTCATATCTCTTCCCGCCACAGCCTTGGCATAAGCCAATCCTAAGATATGATTGGGAGTAGAGCCTGAGAAGTTGAGCCCTGCAAACTCCTGCCACATAGCCTGAGTCTTTTGAGGATAGGAGAGGGAATCAGGCAAGCCAGCCAGATAAGCCTCCATCTGCTCTGCCTTTTCACCATAGACCTTGGAAATACTCTCATAATCCAGCACTTCCTCGGTCCCAAACATCAGATGATCAATGCCTAGTTTCTCTAAGATGTCTACCGCTCCCTTAGCGAAAAAGTCTGCCGCCTGAACGCTGACCAAGAAAGGTAGCTCAAGAACCAGATCCGCTCCAGCTTCTAAAGCCATCTGCGCCCGAGTCCACTTGTCCACGATAGCCGGCTCCCCTCGCTGAACAAAATTGCCGCTCATGGCGATGATTTTCAGACCAGAAGCCTGCTCCAGCAGATATTTGTGCCCATTATGAAAAGGATTAAACTCTGCGATAATACCGGTAACTGTCATCTCATTTCTCCACTACAAAGAACCAGCGAGCGCTCTTTTCGGTTGGCTCCTTGTCCTCAAAGTCCGCGTAAACCTTGACATTCTTAAAGCCAGCCTGCTCCAGCAAGATATCATAGGTCAGAATCTCATAGGTCCGCTCCTCATGCACCTCATCATGGCGCGTGAAGCGGCCATCCTCATCTTGGACAAAGAAGGTTAGCTCATGCACGATGGAATGAGGCGGTTCGTCCGCATAGGAATCCCAGACCATAGCAAAGGTTTCAGCATTTTCATGATAAGAATAGCCTGGAAAAACCTCATCAATCTGGTAAATCGAATGTACGTCAAAGATAAAGCGACCGCCCTCATTTAGATGCTGGTAAACTTGAGTGAAGACCTGACCGACATCGACTTCGTCTTCCATATAGCAAATCGAGTCTGAATAGCACGTCACCAAATCAAACTGACCGACACCACTCAAATCCAGCATATTGCCCTGGATAAAGGGAATATCCAAACCGGCCTCTCTGCTACGTTTCTCCGCCAAATCCAGCATTTCCTGACTAAGGTCCAACCCCGTTACATCAAAACCAGCCTGCTTAAAATAAATAGACTGAATGCCCGTACCACAGGCCAACTCCAGCAGCTTTTTCTTATCCTTGGGAAAATGACGCAGGCTGAAATCCGTCCACTTCTCATACAAAGAATCATCCATAATCGCATCGTAAACCGACGCGAAGGTTTCATAAGTTGCCATACTTTTCTACTCACTTTAAAAATATTTTTTTAACAGCTGTTCATTCGTCTCCATTATAATCGGAATCATATCATTACGTAAAAAAATATCTTCTCCTATTTTTAATTCAATTTTTTCCACATCATCATTTATATTTATCAGAGTTATCACATCTTTATCAAATTCAATCTTATAAAACTTTCTGGGTTTGGTATTATCCTGTCCAATATTCGACTCTCTGAATTGATTGGTTCTCGCTGTAATAATATCGTGTTTTATTTTACTAATAAGCAATAAATTTGCCACACTATCTATCTCTTGTTTCGGAACTAAACCTTTTTCAGCTTCACTAAATTCCACAATATGGTGAATTTCATATTCAATAGTTTGGTATGTATCATCAATATTATGCTCTTTAAAATATTTTTCTCTTAAATTCTTTTTTCGATTCATTTACAAATTCCAATTCCTTCCTTTCAAAAATAGCCCAGCCAGCAGGCTGACTGAGCCGAATTCTGCTTTCTGCCTAAGGACAAAAAATCACTTGTTTTTTTCTTCCAATAAAGCTGCAACATCCACACCAGTTGCTTCGTGCCAGAGTTTTTCAAGGTTATAGTGCGCCCGCATCTCCTCTGAAAAGACATGGACAACGATGCCGCCCAAGTCTAAGAGCACCCAGCCACCTGCTGCGTCACCCTCAACATGACCAGCAGAAACACCCACCGCCGCAGCTTTCTCACGGATATTTTCAGCGACTGCATCCAGCTGACGACTGTTCATCGAGCTGACGATGACAAAGTAATCTGTCACAGTAGTCAGACCTTGCAAATCCAAAGCTACAATATCTTCTGCACGCTTTTCATCGGCCGCCTTCACGACCAGTTCTAATAATTCTTGTTCTTTCATAGTTCCTCTTTAATTAAAAATGTTTTTGTAATCTAGAACATCCGCAAAACGTCCGTCCCAAATTTTTTGGTAAAATGTATTTATTTTTTCTGCCGAAGCGTCTTCTCCATCAAAAGTTGTAAAAGCACCTTCTGGAATGATAAGTTTATAATCAAATTCAAATCCAACTTTAACTGATGCATCTACACAATATTCCGTCTGCATTCCACATAAAACTAGACGACCAATATCTTCTTTTTCCAAGTAATCCTTCAAACCTGTCTCTTTAAATATACTATTATACTTCTTCTGAAAGACCTTTTCGTCTGACTTTCGATTCAAGAGAGGAGACAACTGCCAATCTTCCAATGCATTGTCTTCTGGATTTTCCACATGCTGAATATAGATAATTTCGGCACCTTTACTCCTAGCCTGATGCTGCAGAAAGGAAATTTTATCCATCATTTTATCAGACTGAAAACCTGTCTCCACTAAGATATTTTGGACATCTATAATGATTAGAACTGTTTTCATTCTTCTATTTCCTTCAAATATCCTACAAAGGCATTGTAAGTCTCCAAGGTCTGCGGATAGATGGGCATCCCCTTATGGGCTAGATGCTCCACCGTCCTTGCTGTTTCATAGGCCACAGCTTGATTGAGCGACTGCTGAGCCAGCTCTCTGGCCTTGTCCACTCCCGGAAAGTCTCGGTTGTGCTCGATATAGTCAGCGACATAGACGACCTTGTCCAGTTCAGACATGGTGCCACTGCCTACTGTATGAATCTCGATGGCTCGGAGAATCTCTGCATCTTCGATGCCTAAATCTTCCTGAATCTTGTAAATGCCCACCATGCCATGCCAGACATTATTGCCCCAGTTTTTCAGGTCAGGATTCAGCCGGTATTTGTCAATCAAGGCAAGAAAATCCTCGTCCGAGACCTTTTTCGCATAGTCGTGCAAGAGTCCTGCCAGACCCGCTTTTTCGACGTCAAGACTGAAGCGCTCCGCTAATTCACGGGCAACCTTTTCCACACCTAGACAATGCCGCAGGCGTTTCTCAGGCATGACAGTTTCCATCTTAGCCAGTAAGGCCTCACGACTCATACTGATATAACTTTCATAGGTCATAGGTAAAGCCCTTCTTTCTCAATATAGTCTAAGACCGGCTGAGGCAGCAGGAAATTAGGAGTCCGTCCCTGAGCCAGAAAATCCCGCACCATACTGGAGGAAATATCCATAAGGGGGACATCCACCCAGATGACAGGGTAAGAAGTCCCCGCCTTGTAGCGCGGTCGTTGAACACCGACAAACTGAACCAGCTCAACCAGCTCATCAATCCGGTACCACTTGGGCAGGTAGTCCACCATATCCGCACCGATGATAAAGTAATAGTCCGTATCTGGATGTTGCTCTGTCAGTAGCTTCATGGTGTCGTAGCTGTAAGAAATTCCCTTGCGCTCCAGCTCAATGGTTTCAATCCCTAGTCCTTCAATGCCCTCAATAGCCAGCTCCAGCATTTTCAGCCGATGCTGCTCATCAATAGTTTCTTTCTTATCCACATGGGGCGGCTCGTACTCTGGCATGAGCAGAACCTGATCCAAGCCCAACTGTTGCCGGACCTGATCCGCCACGACCAAATGAGCATTGTGGACAGGATTGAAATTCCCGCCTAAAATACCAATCTGCTTGCGTTTTTTATCTTTAACTTCTGGTTCTAATTCCACCTTGGTAAAGGGGGTTAGTAATTCAATAGCCATAGGCTGACATCTCCACAGAAATTTTTCCTTAAATTTGCTTGACTTTGACAGAGAGTTTGCGATTTTCCTTTTTGCTGGACTGCTTGTAGAGAATCAAGATCCGGCCAATCTTCTGCACCGTATCCACTCCGATTTCCTCTTCCAGAATCTCAGCAACTTCATGGATATTCTCATCTGTATTCTGCAAGAGCGTAACCTTAATCAGCTCTCTGGCATCCAGTGCCTGACGGACGCTGGTTTTGATTTGGTCATTAAGTCCATTTTTCCCAATCTGAATGATAGGCTTGAGACTATGTGCCTGACTGTTGAGAAAGGCGCGTTGTTTTGATGTTAGTGTCATGTTCTTCTATAAGGCTTGATACAGCTAGGATTCGCTTTACTCCCCACTATTCATGGCCTTTTCCTTCCTTATTTTAAGGGAATTTCTTCCCCTTGGTGTCTTGAGTATTATATAATAGCTTTCCGAGTGACAACCGCCACACCCTCTGGCGCCCAACCAGCTACTCGGGCAGGACCACTGACGCGAATCCAGCCCAAACCTGAGAAGACGATATCTGTCTTGTCCTTGATGGTAAATTCATGCTTGACCAAAGCTGGAAATTCTTCCTTTTCCTTGCCAACGGGAGGTACTAAGAGACTGCCGACATGCTTGTCATAAAAATCACTAGCACCTTGCAACTTGGTCCGGTGGAGCTTAAGCTCATTGTCAAAATAAGCTGTGAAGCCCTGCTTATCGCCTGCCACAAAGTCAAAGCGACCTAAACCACCCAAAAAGAGGGTTTGCTCAGGATTGAGCTGGTAGGTTTTGGGCTTGATTTCCTTTTTGGGACTGATGTATTTGAGATTCTTAGCAGAAAGATAGTGAGCCATCTGGTGACGATGGATAATGCCCGGTGTATCATAGATATGACTGCCATCTGCCAAAGGAATCTCGATTTTATCCAGAGTTGTGCCCGGGAAGCGCGAAGTCGTAATAATATCCTTATCGCCCGTGATTTCTTGAATAATGGCGTTAATCAAAGTGGACTTGCCCACATTGGTCACGCCGACCACATAAACGTCACGTCCCTTGCGGCAATGCTCAATCTTGTCAATCAAGTCCTTGATCGCCTGCTTGTTCTGAGCAGAGGTTAGGACCACATCGACTGGACGCAGGCCTTCTTCGTGAGCCCGCTCCGTCAGCCACCGGGTCACCTTGCTATCCTTGACCGACTTAGGCAGAATGTCCTTTTTATTCCCAACCAAGAGAACATCGTTTCCAGCAACAAAGCGAGGCAGGCCAGGGATGACCGATCCATTAAAGTCAAAAATATCGACAACATTGACGACCAAAGCGTCGCTATCTCCAACCTCATGCAGAAGCCGCAGAAAGTCATCATCCGTCAGCTGGACATCGCTGATTTCATTATAATGGCGCAGGCGGAAACAGCGCTGACAATAGAGTTCACCTGTCTCCAAGCCTTTTTCTAGAGCTGACTGGGGCGTGTACCCTAGCTTGCTCTTATCTTCTGTCTGAATAGTGGCTCCGCAGCCGATACAGAGAAGTTCTTCCATACTTAAATTCCTTTTTTGTATTGAATTGGGCCGTATTTTCCAGTAATTTTCTTGAGCACACGGCGTTCACGCGCCCGATTGATCTGGGTCTTGATAGAGTCGTGCTCGACCAGTGGCTTGACCAAAATCGAACGAATCCCAGCCCGATGAGCAGCCCGAATATCCGTCATGAGCTGGTCACCCACCATGACCACTTCATTTTTTTCGAAATGAAAAAGCTTGAGTGCTCGATCAATTCCCCAAGTGAAGGGTTTCATGGCCCAGTAGACATAGTCAATTTCAAACTTTTCAACAGCCCGCTTGACCCGTTTTTGGTTATTATTGGACACCACGATAATCCGAATACCCGCGTCCCGCAAATCATGGAGCCACTTCTTCATCTCTGGGGTCCCGTCAGGATTATTCCAAGCAATCAAGGTGTTATCCAAATCCACCAAAACCGCTTTGATACCCTGTTTTTTCAAACTCTCTACTGTCAAATCGTAAACTGCCTCAACCGCAAAGTCCGGCATATAATCTTCAATCGCCACATCTCTCTCCAAAAATTCGTATTCTCATTATTATAGCATAAAATGGGCTTTTTGGCACTCATGGTCCTATTTCTTCTAGAGTGAATAGGTGATGTTCACTTTTCTATTTTTCAAGCAAATGAAAACAGCTCCCTAAAAGTGGAAGCTATTAGTTTAATATTGAGAAATTACTTACATAATCTAAAAGAAAAATTTTAATAATTCTTTTCCTTCATATGTAGATCTGTTTGATACAATTCCTGAAAATCGGATATAAATTTGGAGCTAATTGTATCCTCTTTTTTGATGTGTATCAATTTAGAGAACTTTTCAAAATCTTCTTTATTATCTCCAGGTGATATACGAATATCTATTGATTCCCAAATTTCATCTTTTTCTGTATAACCAACCAGAACAATTGGAATAATTCTGGTTGGTTGATGTCCACCTGGTAACTTTGCAGATAAATCATCTAATAATCCAGTGTAGAAAACGTTAGAATTTACAAACATTATGATATCTTTCTCATGCAATTTCCCATCAACACTTGCAAATTGGATTTCTTCGTCATTTTTTGAATAGCCCAAGAATCCCTCTCTATCTTGATAGTTAAGAAAAAAGACCTTATGTTTATCAGATGTAGAATTTACGATTTGATTATAAACATCTCTGTATTCTATGATTAGGCAAGAAAGACCAAAAATAATAGGGATGCTTGACATCATTAATAAGAGTTTAACCTGTTTCGTTTCTATTACAAAATGATATACAATAATAGGGTAGAAAAATAATACCAAAGAAAGTATAAGAGGATTTATAAAGACCCCTACAATATTATCATTAGCGACCTCCCATAATTTTTGATGATATAAATTTAGATATTCTTCCACTATAGGCTCTCCTCTTACGCATTTTTTTGATTTTGAACGATTATTTGAAAACTTATGCTTTACTAATTACATCATTATATCATCTTTGAGGCTTTTTGGCACCCTCAGCCTCAAGAGTTACAAAAAGGAAAAAAGATGATATTATAGTGGTGATAGTATAAATGTTCTGGAGGTTTGTATGGCAGAAAAAAACAGGCAGATGCAAGCTGTTTCCCCTCTTTTGCAAAAGATTATCAACTGGTCGTCCGCCATTGGTGCTCTAGGAACGGTGGCTTTTTGTCTTTGGGCCTATTTCGCAGGTATTCTCCAGTCCAAGGAAACTCTCTCAGCCTTTATCCAGCAGGCGGGCATTTGGGGCCCACCCCTCTTTATCTTCCTGCAGATTCTACAGACGGTCGTGCCCATTATCCCTGGCGCCCTGACCTCTGTTGCTGGTGTTTTCATCTACGGTCATATCGTCGGCACCATTTATAACTATATCGGTATTGTCATTGGTTGCGCCATTATATTTCACCTGGCCCGCACCTACGGTCCGGCTTTTGTCAAGTCTGTCGTCAGCAAGCGTACTTATTATAAATATATCGGCTGGCTGGATAAGGGCAACCGCTTTGAGCGCTTCTTTATTTTCATGATGATTTGGCCCATCAGTCCAGCCGACTTTCTCTGCATGCTGGCAGCCTTGACTAAGATGACTTTCAAAAAGTACATGCTGATTATCCTTCTTTGCAAGCCCATCACTCTCGTCATCTATACCTACGGACTGACCTATATCATTGATTTTTTCTGGAAAATGGTCTCCAAATAAAAAGAAGTTGATTGAAGAGTCAACTCCTTTTTTATTTATCCTTTTTGTCTCCCATATATAGTGGTTCAACTAGGAGAGGCTACAGGACTTTTTTTTTGCAGCCACAAGTCTTTAAGGGAAATGAGTGAAACAGCTATTAAAATCATAGCAATCCCTATCAGAACAATAACATAAAAGCTCTCTTTCATCAGAAAAAAGCAAAGAAGAACGTTGAAATAGGCTCAATAGAAGCTAGAAGACTGGATTTGACAGGACCTATCAGGGAAGTACCCTTAAAAAAGACCGTGTAGGAAAATATGGTCCTTTTCAAAACTTTTGACATCCCAATCTCTTTCTATATCTTTACTTATTATAGCACAATCCATAAAGAAAAATCAGCCAGTTTTGACTGATTTTTCTTCTCATGATTATGCAAAGATTTTATTCTGGCGATACCAAAATCTTGATCTGCGCCTTGTCTTGAGTCAGCTCGATAAAGCCTTCTTGCACAATATCCTCTAGCTTAATCTTCTTGGTCACAAGCTTGTCAGCAGAGAAATAGCCCTGCTCCATCAATTCCAGCACCTTAGGGAAAATATGCCGATAGGCGATAATACCCTTAAGCGATTTTTCTTGAATGGCAAATTCATTAGGGTTGATGCTAGCTTCTCGTTCCCAGATAGAAACTACCATGCATTCTCCAGCCTTGTGGACAGCAGCCAAAGCTTGTCCCAGCACAACCGGCACCCCGGTCACTTCATAAGATACATCTGCCCCGCCACCAGTTAAACGATGAATAGCAGCTACCACGTCTTCACCCTCTTCTGGTCGCACAATGATGGCCCCAAGCTCCTCTGCCTTGGCTTGGCGTTCTGGAGATAACTCAACACCATAAATCTTAGAGGCACCGGCCGCCCGCAAAGCCTCAACAATCAAGAGCCCGATTGGTCCCAAACCGAAGACCACCGCAGTATCGCCCGTCTTAAGAGCTGACTGACGGACCGCGTAAACAGCCACAGCAGCTGGTTCTGTCAAGGCTGCCTGCTCATAGCTAAGGCTGTCTGGAACTTTGTGAACAATGTCTCCGTCCAAAACACAGTATTTGGCAAAACCGCCGTCTGCCGCCAGACCAACAAAGTTTAGATTAGGGTCCAGATTATAGTCACCGACAAGATTATGCTTAGCTAAAATGGGCTCAACTGTTACCCGATCGCCAACTTTGACCCGTGTCACAGCACTGCCGACCTCAACAATTTCCCCAGCAAACTCATGTCCCAAAGTTACAGGCGCTTTCTGGCCAGAGTAGACATGCTCTGTTTCTGTCGGAATAAAAATCGGTCCGTCCAGATATTCATGCAAGTCAGTTCCACAAATTCCTGTATACTTGACCGCAATTTTGACCTGATGCGGTTGGACTTCCGGTACATCCACTTCTTCAATACGGACATCTTTAGCGCCATACCAACGCGCAGCATTCATTTTTGCCATAAACATACCTCGCTTTATAATTTGTTAGTTTTATTGTAAACCCTTTCAGAAATCTTGTCAAAAGATTAACTACATTTTCAAAAAATAGCATACAAAAAACCAGCATCAGCTGGTCTCAAGTTTATTCTGCAATTCTAGCAGAGTAGAAAGGAAGAAAGAACATTAAAACAATATAAAGAATCAAGAGAATCGCACGAAGCAATCCACCAAATAGAAGAGCAACTACTAAAGTTCCCAAACAAATAGAAAAATTAGTAAAATTTGTTTCAATCAACAAGGTCTGTCCTGCTTTAACTATCACTGGCTTGGTTTTCATAGGAGCAGATCCAGCACGGACTTCTGCTTCATTAGCTGCGATTGGAAAAACAACCTCTTCTCCGTTTTTGATTGCGCCAACTTTCTGACCATTGATAAAGATTGGAAACTTCCCAATAATCCCTACAAAACCTGTCTCGCGTTTGATTTTAATTTCTGACATAAAAACTCCTTTGTTTTTTTAATTATTTTAACACAACTAATGGCTAAATAAAAGATAGAAAACCAGCCTTGAGGCTGGTTTTCTATCTTTTTTAAAGTTTCTCCAACTCTTCATTGAGCAGTTTTTGTGCTACTTGTGGATTGGCTTGACCCTTAGTAGCCTTCATGAGCTGACCGATCAGTGACTTGGCCGCATTCTTATTGCCACCCTTATAGTCATTGATAGCTTTTTCATTATCCGCAAAGACTTGCTGGATGATTGGAAGAAGCTGGGCTGGGTCTGAGATTTGAATCAGGCCTGCTTTCTGCACATATTCCTTGGCAGAGCCACCGTTTTTAGCTAGATGGACAAAGACCTTCTTAGCAATCTTAGAAGAAATCGTTCCGTCTGAAATCAATGCAATCATTTCAGTCAGGTTCTCAGGTGTCAGCTCAATCTCAGAGATGGTCTTGCCTTCGGCATTGAGGTATTGAGCCACTTCCCCTTGGAGCCAGTTAGAGACAGCCTTGGCGTCACCGCCTGCTGCAAGAGCTGCTTCAAAGAAGTCTGACACAGCCTTGGTCGCTGTCAGCTGCTTGGCATCGTAGTCAGACAGACCGTAGTCGCCCACATACTTAGCTCGGCGTTCTTTTGGAAAGGCTGGCAGGCTACTGCGCACTTGCTCAATCCAAGCATCCTCAATCTCAAAGATTGGCAAATCAGGCTCTGGGAAGTAACGGTAGTCCGCTGAACCTTCCTTAACCCGCATGAGCAGGGTTTCGCCAGTTGCTTCGTCATAACGACGGGTTTCCTGACGAATTTGACCACCGCTGCGTAGGATTTCAGCTTGGCGCTTTTCCTCAAATGCCAGACCCTTGCGGACAAAGTTGAAGGAGTTAAGGTTTTTCAGCTCAGTCTTGGTACCAAATTCTTCCTGACCGTAAGGACGGATAGAAATATTGGCATCCACCCGCATGGAGCCCTCTTCCATCTTGACATCCGAAATACCCGTGTACTGGATGATTTCCTTGAGGGCAGTCAGATAGGCATAAGCTTCTTCTGGACTGCGCATATCTGCTTCCGATACAATCTCAATCAGCGGCACCCCTTGACGGTTGAGGTCCACATAAGAGTAACCATCGCTGCCATGGGTATTCTTTCCGGCATCTTCTTCCAAGTGGGCCCGCTCGATACGGATTTTCTTGGTCGTGCCATCTTCTAGCTCAATCTCAATCCAGCCATTGTAGCCAATCGGCTCATCAAACTGAGAAATTTGATAGGCTTTTGGATTGTCCGGATAAAAGTAATTCTTGCGGTCAAAGTGCATCTTCTGGTGAATATCCATGTTCAAAGCCAGAGCAGCCTTGATACCATAGTCAATAACACCCTTGTTCATAACAGGCAAAACACCTGGGAAGGACCAGTCAATGATATTGGTGTTGGCATTTGGATCTTCACCGAAGTGAGCTGGAGCTGGAGAGAAAATTTTTGAATTGGTCTTCAATTCAACATGGACTTCCAGTCCGATAACTGTTTCAAAGTTCATTATTTTTCACCTCCAAAGATAACTGGCTGCTGTTTGTGGTAGTCAGTCGTTGCTTCAAATGCTGCGGCTGCCTGATAGATGGTCTCTTCATCAAAGTGGTTACCAATCAGTTGCAAGCCGACAGGAAGACCATCTGCAAAGCCAGCTGGGATTGAAATGCCCGGCAGGCCAGCCAGATTGACTGGAATGGTCAAAAGGTCAGCCAGATACATAGCCACTGGATCTTGGTTTTGACTGCCCAAGTCATAAGCTACAGTTGGTGCAGTTGGACCTAAGATCAAATCATATTTTTCAAAAACCTTGGCAAAATCCTGCATAATCAAGGTCCGAACCTGACCAGCTTTTTTGAAGTAGGCATCGTAGTAACCAGATGACAAACTGAAAGTTCCCAGCATAATCCGGCGTTTCACCTCTTCACCAAAGCCTTCACTACGAGATTTGACATAGACATCTTCTAGATTTTCAATGCCTTCTGCGCGGTAGCCATAGCGAATACCGTCAAAACGCTGCAGGTTAGAACTAGCTTCAGAGGAAGCAATGATATAGTAAACAGCCACGCCGTACTTGCTGTGAGGCAGGCTAACCTCTTCAACGATAGCTCCTAGACTTTCCAAATGCTTCGCTGCTGCTAAAATCGTTTCCTTGACCTTGCTGTCAATTCCCTCACCCATGTATTCCTTAGGCAGGGCAATCTTCATCCCCTTGATGTCTTGTCCAATCTTGCTGGTAAAGTCTGGCACTGCTTCTTGTGATGATGTAGAATCCTTAGGATCATTACCAGAAATAACATTCAAGAGCTGAGCATTTTCCTTCACTGTCTGAGAGAACGATCCAATCTGGTCTAAAGAAGAACCAAAAGCAATGAGCCCAAAACGAGAAACTCGTCCGTAGGTTGGCTTGAGGCCGACTACACCGTTAAAGGAAGCCGGTTGGCGAATAGAACCACCCGTATCTGAACCCAGTGACAGACGAACCTGACCAGAGGCAACAGCTGTCGCTGAACCACCAGATGATCCACCAGGAACCTTGCTGCTGTCCCAAGCATTCTTAGTCGTCTTAAAGTAAGAGTTTTCGCTAGAACCCCCCATGGCAAACTCGTCCATGTTGGTCTTACCAACGATAATCATGTCCTTACCGTAAAGCTTCTCTACGCTAGTCGCATCGAAAATCGGCTTGTAATTGTAGAGTATCTTAGAAGCAGCCGTCGTCAAAATCCCCTTGGTTGAGATATTATCCTTGACTGCCAGCGGAATGCCGCTCATAAGATTGTCCGCATCAATGCCCTTGGCGTCTAGAGCCGTAGCCTGAGCTAAAGCCTCCTCTTCGCTGACAGTAATGAAGCTGTCCACAGCTGTTTCACGTTCTTTGATGTCCGCCAAAGTTGCCTGAGTTAACTCTACCGCAGAAATTTCTTTCTTGACCAGCAAATCATGCAACTCTTCAATGGTCTTGTGATTAAAAGTCATTAGGCATCTCCTCCGTCATCTAGGATGGCAGGCACTTTGATGTAGCCCCGCTCTTTTTCAGGTACATTTTGGAAAAGCTCTTCCCGGTTCCAGCCTGGCTGAGCCACATCTTCTCGCATATAGTTGATATTGGCAGCTACATTAGAAGTGAAAGGCACACCCTCCGTATCCACTTCATTGAGCAATTCGACCATATCGACAATCTTGGTTAAGGTCGTCGCAAACTCAGCTGTTTCTTCTGGTGAAAAAGCCAATTTTGACAGCTTAGCAACGTGACTTACTTCTTCTTGAGTAATCTTCATCTCTGATTCCTTTCGTAAGATATATGAGCTTTAGCGACTGAAAATAACAATTTCTAGATGCCATCTTTATTTCCAAGCTTCAGCTCACCTTTACTTTGACAAGCTAGGGACGCTCATTTATTTGCCATCGACTAGCTCTTTTCTTCAGCTTCTTCCTGCTATTCTTCAGGAATTCGCATCATTTCATTTTACCATATTTCAGGCTAATTCTTCAATTCCAAATGCAGTTCTTTGAGCTGTCTTTGGTCAACCAAACTCGGGCTTTCCAGCATAGGATCAAAGCCAGTACCATTTTTCGGAAAAGCAATGACTTGGCGGATATTTTCTTCCCCAGCCAAAATCATAACCAAGCGATCCAAGCCTAGAGCCAAACCGCCGTGTGGTGGGAAGCCGTACTCCAAAGCTTCTAGGAAAAAACCAAAGTCCCGCTCATAGTCTTCCCGGCCAATGCCCAATAGCTCAAACATGGCTTCCTGAGCCTTCCGGTCATGAATCCGAAGACTGCCTCCACCAATTTCATAGCCATTCAAGACGATGTCATAGGCATGGCTACGGAATTGACCAGGCTCCTGTCCATCTTCAAAAATCCCCTGTGTGAAAGGATGATGCATGGCTTGGTAGCGGTTTTGGTCTTCATTCCACTCCAGTAGCGGCCAATCCACAACCCAGAGGAAATGAAGCAGACTCGGATCAATCAAGTCTAAAGCTTTTGCGACTTCTAGGCGAAGATGTCCCAAAGCTTCCTGAGCTCGACGCTTCTTAGCCATGACTAGCAAGATTAAATCTCCATCCTTTGCTTCAAAACGTGTCAGTAACTCCTGACTTTCAGCTTCAAAGGTGCTAGCCAAATCACCAACCAACTGGCCATTTTCAACCTTGAGGCTGGCAAAGCGGCTACAACCAAATTCCTTCATTTCCTGATAGTAGTGACTTAGCTGTTTCTTGCTAAAAGCACTAGCCGCATCTGGCACACAGATTCCCATCACTTCCTCTTGGTTATCCAAGGCTTTCTTGATAAGAAGCGATTCATTGGACTGGCATAAATCCGTCAAACTCTTCAGCTCTAAACCAAAGCGTGTATCTGGCTTATCAGAACCAAAGCGGCTCATAGCCTCTTCATAGCTGATCGCCGGAAAAGCTTCCGTCAGCTCTAAACCATGAGTTTTCTTGACAACAGCCTTGAGCATAGCTTCAACCAGAGCTCGGATTTCTTCCTCGCTGGCAAAACTCAACTCCAAATCCACCTGAGTAAACTCTGGCTGCCGGTCCCCTCGCAAGTCTTCGTCACGGAAGCAACGAACAATCTGATAATAACGCTCAAGTCCAGCTCCCATCAACAACTGCTTGAGCATCTGTGGGCTCTGAGGTAGCGCGTAGAATTGATTTTTAAAGACCCGACTAGGCACCAAGAAATCCCTAGCTCCTTCAGGAGTTGACTTGGTCAGATAAGGCGTCTCCACTTCCAAAAAGTCCAAACCATTCAAATATTCCCGAATGGTTGAGGTGACCTGATGGCGCAGTTTGAGGTTATGTGTCATCTTCTCACGGCGCAAGTCCAGGTAGCGGTATTTCTGACGCAGGTCTTCCCCTGTATGGGCATGCTGGTCCAGCTCAAAAGGCAGGGCCTTGCTGCTAGCAATAACCTCAATCTTCTCAGCCCTCAGCTCAACCTGACCAGACTTGATGGACTTGTTGACAAAACGCTCTTCCCGCTGAACGACTTGCCCCGTCACTGCAATGATGTCCTCTTTGCCAATGTCTTCCAGCTTAGCAAAATCTTCAATGTCACCGCCAACGAAAACCTGAAGCAAGCCCTCGCGGTCCCGCAATTCAATAAAGGCCAGCTTGCCGTGATTACGGATATTAGCCACCCAGCCAGTTGCGGTCATGGTCTGTCCAACCTGCTCTAAACCATAGTTTCCGATAAAAATTTCTTTCATGTTCTTTCCCTCTCAAATCAATTCGTAGTTCCGCCTAGCTGTTAAGGATATTTGAAGTATTCTTCTATTTTCTTCACTGGACCTACTGCAAAATAAAAAGCTTTCGTCTATAAAACAGACGAAAGCCGTGGTACCACTGTTATTCGCCGCCCTAAAAGGCAGCCTCTGAGCTCGTAACGTGAGTGACGTTTGTGCTTAATCACACAAAAGATTACGAAACATGTTCTTCGGTTTTTGCTTTCTTGGTACTGCTCTCAGCCATCAGCACTCTCTGTGCAAGTCAGCAAACCTACTCTGCTTCTCTTTTACTTTTAAATTGTATCTATTATAGTCGAACCCAGAACATTTTGCAAGTGGTTTAAGGCAAATTTGTGATTTTCCTCTGACAGAGAAGCCACAGCTGGCTCTACCACTTGAATCTGATAACCAAGATTATAGGCATCAATCGCTGTATGCAGGACACAAATATCCGTCAAGACTCCTGTCAAAATAACTGTATCTACCTTTCTTTCCCGCAATCGAATATCTAAATCCGTGCCAGAAAAGGCAGAATAATGACGCTTATCCATCCAAAAGACCCGAGAGTCTGCTTGATGCTTGTCATAAAAATCAGCCAAAGAGCCATAAAGATTGCGACCGCTAGTTCCTTTGATGTTATGAGGCGGAAACAACTTGCTCTCAGGATGAAAGGCATCATTCTCATCATGGGCATCAATAGCAAAGAAGATATAATCTCCTCTGTCAAAAGCTGCCTCCGTCACTTGAGCAATGGCTTCAGAAATCGCCTGTGCTGGTGCTCCTGCTGTCAGCTTGCCCTCATCTGCAACAAAATCAACTGTATAATCAATGGAAATCAGTGCTTTAGCCATTAATAGTCCCTCTTTTTAATTTCATCAAAGACATCCGGAATCAGGACTTTCAGATAAGTTCCCTTCATCCCCAGCGAGCGGCTTTCAATAATCCCAGCACTTTCCAGCTTGCGCAAGGCATTAACAATCACTGAGCGGGTAATCCCGATACGGTCAGCAATGACAGATGCAGTCAGCTGGCCTTCATTGCCATTCAGCTCGCCCAAAATTGCTGAAACAGCTCTCAGTTCTGAGTAAGACAGAGTATTGACTGCCATGGTCACTGCCGTCCGGCGGCGGATATTTTTTTCATCCTCTTCCCGCTGGAAGTTAAGCAGCTGGATACCAACCACTGTGCTGGCAATCTCAACCAAAATCAGATCATCGTCCGCAAATTCCTTGTCATTACGCCAGATAATCAATGAGCCCAAACGAATCCCTGACACATGAATGGGAGCAATGGTAGTCAGGCCATCTGGAAAATCATCCTTGGTCTCTACCGGAAAAATCGTCAAATCATGCGTAACTGGTAGATTAGCCTCCGTTTCATAAACCAGATTGGCTTCTTGGACATACTCCTCTGGGAAATTCTTATCTTGGAAAAAAGCTTCTACGCGGTCATTATTGGTCTTATAGCGCATGAAATAGCCTAGAAGACGGCCCTTGCTATTGATAATACAGGCATTGCAGTGGATAATATCAGCCAACTGACGCGTAATAGCATTATAGGGCAAATCTTCCTGCATCTGCTCCTCCGAGCGTTTCAGAATAGACGTAATTTTTCGTGTTTTTTCTAGTAAATCGGCCATATTTTTACCTCATATTTATTAGCTTCATTGTAACATAAAAGCAGTGAAATTTCAATAATTATCTGAAAATTTTTTATTGAAAAACAATTACATACAATTCTATAAAATAAAGAATTTTTCAGGTATATGACTTGATATGTCAAGTTATATTAAACAAAAAACAGTCAAGAATTTGACTGTTTTTGATTACTTTTGTTCTTTCTAATCAAGAGAACGCTTCTTGTAGAACAATTTCATAGCCATGAGCAGAAGCATTTGGCCTGCTAGAAGAAGCCAAGAAGAGTTTTCTCCTGTCTTAGGCAAGGCATGACCTGAAGCAGCTGTCTGCTTATGATTTCCAGAGCTAGCATTTCCAGTAGTTCCAAGAGCTGTATGCTGAGGATCTCCTACTTGTCCAGCAAGCGGAGAGCGAGCGAAACGCTCCTCTGTGTGAGCCAAAACAGATTGGTAATAGCGAATATCTTCTTCCTTATTCTGCTCAGCATAAGTTTGAGCTAGCAAGTCATATGTCGCCTTAGCTTGTGCTTGAACCGCAGTTAAAACTGCTACTTTTGCTTCTTGATCTGTTTGAGCTGTAAGAGCTGCTTGGTAAGCAGCCTGAGCTGCGGCTAGTTTAGTTTTAGCTTGTTCCAAGTTTTCTTCTGCATTTTCAAGATTTGACAATGACTCTTTAGCCATTTGCAATGCTGCTTCAGCATCTGTAACAGCTTTTTCAAGATTAGTCTTTCTTTCTTTTGCTGCATTCAAAGCTGCGTCTAGCTGAGCCAACTTATCTGATTCAGTTTTTAGAGCTTCTTGAGCTGCGGCAACTGTCGCTTGAACAGCAGTCAGAGCTGCTTGGGCCTGAGTTAATTTTTCTGCTTTAGTCTTGTCATCCAAGTTTGAGTTTTGCAGGGCTGCTTGTGCTGCTGCCAAATCCGCTTGATCAGCTGCCAACTTCTCTTGAGCTGCAGCAAGAGCTGCTTGGGCCTGAGCAGTTGCTGACTCACCTGCTTGAGCTTGTGCCTGAGCCAGTTGCTGGTTGGCTTGCTCTAGAGCTGCAGCCTTCCGATTGTAAGTAGTCTGAGCAACTCCCTTAGATGCCAGAGCCAGTTGATTAGCCTTGAAGGCAGCGTCATAGGCAGTTTGAGCCTGAGCTACTTCCTGCGGATCTACTTTTGCTGTTGCAGCTTTGCCTGTAATCGGGCTGGCATTGAAGTTCTTTTTGCTGGCATATTTGACTTGATCTTCTGACACCATGGTGAAATGAGCCATAGTGATGTCACCTTCCATTGAGAAATCGACTCCCAGATAGTTTTTCTGGCGACCAGTATTGAGACCAGAAATAGATGTAGCATGCAGCCATTCATAGCCATTAAACATGAATTCAACAACAGAATCATAGATTCGTCTCTTCATTTCAGCCACACTCATTTGGCCAGCTTTTTCTCTCCAAATATAAGCGTTTTCATAATACTGGAGACCTTTGCTCTCTTGCTCAGCACTTGTGGTCATTAAACCATATTCACGCGCTACGCGGTTAATTGCTTTAGCATCGTGATGGTATTTCTCCATCAAATCCCAGTTCCAGTTGTCTTTGCGATATTCTGTCGCCACCTTATCAGCGAAATCAATTGATGACGGTGTCACAGCCACTTCACCAGTTCCCATCTGAGCACGCAGCTGGTTGATGAGTTCTGAAGCAAACTGTGAAAGTTCCTGACGAACATTCTGTGGAATATTGTTGGTATCAATCAAAGCTTTGCTATCTGTAGGATCTGCTACATAACGATTGAGAGCCTTAGCACTGGCATTAAGTGCAGCCAGTCTATTTTGAATCTCATTAGTTTTTTGCTCTGATAAATTCGGTGCGATTAGCTCTCTCAAGGCTGCAATGTATTCCGGAGTCATTGACACACGGTTTTTATTACTAGAAGCTTCAGTAGTAATTTTTCCAGCTTGAGCCTTTTGCAAAGCTTGTTGAGCTTGGTTCAAGTCTGACTGGGTCTTCTCAGCTGCAGCAGTTTTGTCCTGCAAGTTCTTCTGAGAAGCATCACGAGCCGTCTTAGCCTGAGTCTGGTTGGTCTGAGCTTTTGCAACCTCAGCCTGCTTCTGACTGTCAGTCTGACGAGCTGTAGCTACTTTTGCTTGAGCTGTTTCAACAGCAGACTGGTCAGCTACCACCTTGTCTTGGGCTGCTTTCACATTTTTTTCTGCTTTAGCTGTAGCGTCCCCACTTAGGTTGGCCTGAGCTTCCTTCACGTCATTTTGAGCTTTAGCAAGACGCCCTTCTTGAGTTTTCGCTTGCTCTTGAGCTTCTTTAGTCTTGGCTGCCTGGGCATCGCGCTCAGCTTCAGCCGTCTTAGTTGCTTGGTCAGCTTTAGCCAATTCTGACTTGTTGCTGTCCACTTGAGCTTTTTGATTGCTCTCTTCTTGCTTAGCTGTTTCAATAGCTTCCGGACCAGCTTTATCAGCTGCCTCCTGTGCCCGGTTAGCTTCAGCTTGTGCTTGCTCGACCTGACTTTGAGCGGCAGCAGTATTTGCTTGAGCTTGAGCCAAATCAGCTTTCCCTTGTGCAACATTGCTGTCGGCTTCTTGTACAAGAGCCTGAGCAGCGTCTACCTGTTCTTTCGAAACAGATTCATCCTTCTGTGTGTTTTCTGCCTGTGGTTGGCTTTGACTAACGGGCGCATCAGAATAAGACTGATTATCAACTAATTGATCAGCCTGAACTCCTTCTGCGAGCACCAAAGACAATGCCGCTGCACTGACAGAAAAAGCACTAAGTGTCTTTTTCATTGTCAATATAATCTCCTCCACTTTTTCATCATTGTTAAAAACATTGACAAACACATTCTACCATGTTTGTCTTCTGGAAGGAAGACGCTAACACATTTTTTTAAGCATTTTTGGACAGATACATAAAAAATGTTGGACAAATTCCTAAAAAATGTCGGTAAAACCGCCTATAATTTTTACCAATCGACCTCAAATTCAATTTTCAGAGCATCTTATTTTTGCAATTCAAAGACAGCCATTAAACTAAAAAATATGTAAGATTGATAAGAAAAAGGCCGGAATATTTTCCAGCCTTTTTGTAACATCCGCTTATTAACGGCGATATTGGCGCAAGAAGCGCGTCATTTTTTCTTGGATTTGAGCTAGCTCATCTACTCGAGGCAGATAAACGATGCGGAAATGATCTGGATCCTTCCAGTTAAAGCCTCGTCCATGGACGAGAAGGACTTTTTCCTGCTTGAGGAAATTAAGGACAAACTGCTCATCATCGTCGATGTGATACATGTTCCGGTCAATTTTCGGGAAAATATAGAGACCAGCTTTAGGTTTTACAGCTGACAGTCCCGGGATGTCCTGAATAGCCTGATAGATGAAATTACGCTGCTCATAGATACGACCACCTGGCAAAAGCAGTTCATCCACAGATTGGTGACCGCCAAGTGAGGTTTGGACGACTTGCTGAGCCAAGACATTGGAGCACAGGCGCATGTTGGAGAGCATGTTTAACCCTTCGATATACCCCTTAACATGGTGCTTAGGTCCAGATAATACCATCCAGCCAACACGGAAGCCTGCGATTCGGTGCGACTTAGAAAGACCATTCATACTGACACAGAAGATATCAGGAGCCAGACTAGCCACAGACGTATGGACATTGCCGTCCATCACCATGCGGTCATAAATTTCATCCGCAAAGATAATGAGATTATTTTGGCGAGCAATTTCCACAATCTCCAGCAGCAGTTCCTTAGGATAAAGCGCTCCCGTTGGATTGTTAGGGTTAATGATAATGATAGCCTTGGTATTAGATGTGATTTTTGACTTAATATCGTCAATATCTGGATACCATTCTGCCTGCTCATCACAGACATAGTGAACAGCATTCCCACCAGCCAGACTGACTGCAGCTGTCCAGAGTGGGTAGTCTGGCATTGGTACCAGCACCTCATCTCCGTCATCCAGAAGTCCCTGCATGGACATGACAATCAGCTCACTGACACCATTTCCCAGATAAATGTCATCAATATCTACATTAGGAAAATTCTTAAGCTGGCAATACTGCATGATAGCCTTACGGGCTGAAAAAATTCCCTTGGAGTCAGAGTAACCTTCACTGTCACGAGCATTCATAATCAAATCATGAATAACCTCATCCGGAGCGGTAAAACCAAATTCAGCCGGATTCCCTGTATTGAGGCGGAGAATCTTTTCGCCATTGGCCCGCATGCGCATAGCTTCATCCAAAACCGGACCGCGAATATCATAAGCAACATGTTCCAGCTTGCTGGACTTGTCAAATTCTTTCATTCTTATTTTTCCTCTATTCATCAGAATGTTATCATTATACCACCAGAAAAAGCGATTGACAACAAAAAATAAACTCGCTTTTCAGGTAATTAAAAAGAGAATCATAGGATACAAAGCGCCATTCTTCTTCTAATTCCTCAAAGTAAAGGACTTTTTCTCAGCTTGCAATTTCCTGACAGCATTTCATTTTATCTTTACTTTTTTTCTGAAAAGGGTTACAATAGAAACAAGAAAATAGTTGCAAATCCCTCGGACGTTATGGACTGATTGATTTTTGGTCATCCCAATCATTCTGTGAATGATTCGACGTCCTTTGCCGACCATTTTAAAGGAGGTAGCTCTATGACTCAGAAATATGAAAACATTATGGTTGCTGTGGATGGTTCTCATGAATCCGAACTAGCCTTTGAAAAGGGCGTTAACGTGGCTCTCCGAAACGGCTCTCGTCTCACCATCGCCCATGTCATTGATACCCGAGCTTTGCAAAGTGTCTCAACCTTTGATGCAGATGTCTATGAGGACTTGCAGGAAGATGCCAAAAAGCTGACAGCAGAGCTGAAAGAAAAGGCTCAAAAATCCGGTATCAAGTATGTTGACATTGTCATTGAGATGGGCAATCCCAAGACTCTCTTGGCTACAGATATCCCAGAAGAGCACAAGGTAGATCTAATTATGGTCGGTGCTACCGGTCTCAATGCCTTTGAACGGCTGCTAGTCGGCTCTTCATCTGAATATATCCTACGCCACGCCAAGGTTGACTTGCTGGTGGTCAGAGACCCAGAAAAAACTTTATAAAAACTAGAGCAGTTCAATGACTGCTCTAGTTTTCTTCTTTCTGCTCTATGGTACGCTGGTAGGCCTGAATTTGTCGTTCCAGTTCTTCTTTGATTGCTCCTTCAGGAGCGTATTTATCTTCCCAGTCATCTGGTTTGAGGATTTTATGGGTGACGGGGTCAAAGTGAGCCTTCCCATCTGGGAAAATTTTGCCCATATTAGCCCGATGGACAATATCGAACAGCTGCTCTGGATCCACTCCCATCAGAACAAAACTGCCATAAGTGAAGTATAGAGTATCAATCAAGGCATCTACTTGACCGACTAGAGAAACCTCGGCCTGACTTTTTGAGCGAACCTTGTCAGCAGCCTTGTCAAGCGCTTGATGGAGATAGGCTACAGAGCTATCAAAGTCTTCCTCTGAATTACTAGCTGCTCGCAGAAACTCGACCAGTTCTTCCAGCTTGAAGCCTGCCCGATAGCGAGCGTCCTGAGGCGACCAAGCAATCGGCTCTTCCTGAGTGCTTTCATCCATGACACTATGAAACTCTTTTACCTTATTAAAGTGATGGTCGCTGCTGGTAAAGACCTTTTCCCTCGCTAGGATACCAAAATGCTCCAAAGCCCTGTGAATCCCATCCTGACTATTGCTGCTAGTCGTATGCTTGGCCACTTCCTTGACCGAGCTGGTTCCATTTCCCATAGCAATGGAGAGGCCAACTCCCGATAGCATTTCCAAGTCATTGTCAGAGTCGCCGAAGGCCATGACCTGATGAATGTCAAAACCATATTCCTTGCCGACTCGGCGAATCCCCTCTAGCTTAGATGTGTTTTTATTGATAATATCAACCGCATAGGGGCTACTGCGGGTAAATTTCAAATCAGGGAAGTCTGCTTCAATCTTACGGCTTTCTTCTGGACTGGCCAAAATCAAAGCTTGATAAATCGGCTCCTGAATCAGCTGCAGGAGATCCTTTTCATGCTGGGGCAGGGCCTTGCTGATGACTTTATTAAAACCGTGACTGACTGTTCGCGCCATTCTCTTAGGGATTAAGCGGCTAGTCCACTGGGAGAAAGGGCTCATGCCGAAGGACATAATCTTGGAGCCCAGCATAGCCTCAGCCGTCCCCAAGGAAATTTCTTTCCGATGCTTCTTAGCATAGGCGATTAAATCCCGTAAACTCTGCTTGTCAATGGGACTGGCAGAAATCACCCTATCTCTTGAAAAAATATACTGGCCATTATAGGTCACAGCAAAGTCTAAGTCCAATTGCTCCATAAAAGGTTTGACAAAGAAAGGACCGCGGCCTGTTGCCAAACCGACCAATATTCCTTGCTCCTTTAAACTCTGAATAGCTTTTTCTGTAGATTTCAAAACCGTTCGACTGTCATTGACCAGTGTCCCATCAATATCAAAAAAGACGGCCTTTACTTCCATTGATTTTCTCATTCTTTCCTTTTATGATACAATAAATTATAACACAAAAATGACATACAATCACATGAATTGCAGAAAAGAAAAGCTGGAGTAATATCTATGCAATAGGATTGAAAACTCTATGAAAATATAATGTATTTTTTCAACTCTGCATCATGACTATAAGGAGAAAAAGGATTTATGACAAAGAAAATCTTGGTCCTGCACACAGGAGGAACCATTTCCATGCAGGCTGACGGATCTGGGGCTGTCGTTACCAATGCTGATAACCCTATGAACCATGTGACCGTTCCGCTTGAGGGGATAGAGACGGAAGTCATTGACTTTTTTAATATTCCCAGTCCTCATATCACACCCCAGCATATGCTCAAGCTTTATCAAAAAATCAAAGCCAGTGCTGACCAGTTTGACGGAGTAGTCATTACTCATGGGACAGACACTTTAGAAGAGACAGCTTATTTTCTGGATACTATGCAGCTGCCGAAGATTCCGGTCGTTCTGACCGGAGCTATGCGTAGTTCCAATGAGCTGGGGAGCGATGGAGTCTATAACTACCTGACAGCCCTGCGGGTGGCTAGTGATGAAAAAGCTAGTGATAAAGGCGTACTTGTCGTTATGAATGACGAGGCACATGCTGCTAAGTATGTAACCAAAACCCACACGACCAATGTCAGCACCTTCCAGACGCCGACTCACGGACCACTTGGTTTGATTATGAAGCAGGAAATTCTCTATTTTAAGACAGCGGAGCCTCGAGTCCGCTTTGACTTGAACAGCATTTCTGGTCTGGTGCCCATCATTCCAGCTTATGCTGGTATGAAGACAGAGCTTCTGGACATGCTGGATTTAGACAAGATAGACGGCCTCATCATAGAAGCATTCGGTGCTGGCAACCTCCCCAAGGAAGTAGCTGACAAACTGTCTAATATGATAGCAAGCGGCCTGCCAGTTGCTCTGGTCTCTCGCTGCTTCAACGGAATTGCTGAGCCAGTCTATGCTTATGAAGGAGGCGGCGTTCAACTGCACCAGGCTGGTATTTTCTTTGTCAAGGAGCTCAATGCTCAAAAAGCCAGAATCAAACTGCTCATCGCCCTGAATGCTGGACTCAAAGACCAAGAACTACGAGATTATATGGAAGGCTGAGAGAAAAAGTCCTTATTTACTTTCTTTAAATCAAAAAGTGCTAAGGTTGCTTAGCACTTTTTTGACTCTTTCATATTCTAACATTGGGAAAACTTCATTGAATCGCCAGCCTTAAAAGATAACCTCAAACAGAGACTCTAGAATTTCAAAAATATAATCACTTACCATAGGTCAGCTCCATTTTCTGAGCTTGCTTAAATGTTTTCGGATAGTGGACTTTGATTGCAACTTTCATAGCTTTTTCCTCTCTTATTATTCATTCTTTAAGAGCAAAAACGAAACTCTTGGAGTGTTTGACCTCAAGTTTGGTCTCTAATCTTTTTGTTCTTACTTGGATATAAGGATACAGCCCTAAACTTAAGAATCTCTTATAGATTTCTTAGGGAAAGCTTATAGTCAAAGAAATCCGGCAGCAATTCCTATCTACTATTTGAAAGGAACAAGTCTTTTCAACCACATACAAAAAAACTTCACCGATTGGGTGAAGCTTGTGATTGTTAGGAGATTTATGATGAAAAAATTCTAAATTATTCTTATTCTTTGAGAAACACATACCTCGCAGGTCTTCTAGTCTTCAAGCTTTGGTTACCAGATTTTAAGGGGTGTTTACATTGTCATTGGTCCTACCTCTTTCTTTGATTTGACAATAGTATAATCCCTCAAACTTAAAGCCTACTTATAAATAACTTGCAGGAAACTTAATTCAAAGAACCTTTAATCTAGGTAATCTCGCTTGTCCAAATGAAGAGCAATCAAGTGCCAACTAGGATCTGTCCGCCAGTTCAGATCAGCTGTAATCTGACTGGCAACCTTTCTGGCTTCTTCTAAAATCGGATAATCTTCCACGATATCTGCCACTTGAAACTCAGGAATACCAGACTGTCGAGTGCCAAAGATTTCTCCAGAGCCTCGCATTTTCAGATCCTCCTCAGCCAGCAGGAAACCATCGGTTGTCTCAGTCATGATTTTCATGCGGCGCTTGCCCGATTCCGTCTTTGGATTGGCAACCAAGACCGCATAAGACTGCTTGCTGCCTCGGCCGACACGTCCTCTCAGCTGATGAAGCTGGCTGAGCCCGAAGCGGTCCGCATCCATGATGACCATCACCGTAGCATTTGGGACGTTGACTCCAACCTCAATGACTGTGGTAGAGACCAGAATATCAGTCCGTCCTTCCTTGAAGTCCTGCATAATCGCCTCTTTTTCCTCGCTCTTCATCTTGCCATGAAGCAGAGCCACTTGGGCCTGCTGACCAAAATAGGCTGTCAGTTCTTCTTCTAGGGCAATGGCATTCTTAAGATCCAAAGCTTCTGACTCCTCAATCAAAGGAGAAATAAAGTAGACCTGAGCACCCTTGTGGAGCTCTTTTTTCAGCCAGTCGAGGACGACTTCCAGCTGCTCATGCTTGACCCAGCGGGTGATGATAGGCTTGCGTCCCGCCGGCATCTGGTCAATGATAGACACATCCATATCACCAAATGCTGTGATAGCAAGGGTTCTAGGAATAGGCGTCGCCGTCATCATGAGAACATCAGGATTGTCTCCCTTTTCCCGTAAAATCCGGCGCTGCTCTACACCAAAGCGATGCTGCTCGTCAATAATGACCAAACCCAATGCATGGTAACGGACTCCTTCCTGAATCAGGGCATGGGTTCCGACAATCATGTCCACCTGACCGTTTTCAATCGCTGATAATATCGCCCGGCGTTCAGCTGCTTTCATCCCACCAGTTAGCAGGGCCAGCTTCAATTCTGGAAATAGCTGAGCTAGGTTGTCAAAATGCTGCTCAGCCAAAATTTCTGTTGGAACCATCAGAGCTGACTGAAAGCCAGCTGTATAAACAGCATACATAGCTAGACCAGCGACTACTGTCTTTCCGCTTCCCACATCGCCCTGCAGCAGGCGATTCATATGTCCAGGCGACCGCAAATCCTGCAAAATCTCTGTCAGACTGCGCTCCTGAGCTGAAGTCAGTTCAAAAGGTAAGCTCTGCTTTTTCTCGGCCACAGCATCCAACTGCCAATCAATTTTTAATCCATTGCTGACAGCCTTGGTTTCTCTCTTTAAGACCTGCAGCTGCATTTGAAAATAAAAGAGTTCTTCAAATTTAACCCGCCGAAGAGCCTGCTTGTAGTCCGCCAAGTCCTTTGGAAAATGCATAGCCCGCACAGCCTCCACTCTGCTCACTAGCTGGTAGCGTTCCAGTAGGGGCTGGGGCAGATTTTCCTCTAAGAGCATGTCTAATCCTTGGTCAAAGGCAGTCTTAATCAGCTTGACCAAACTAGCCTGACTAATTCCCTGAGCCAGCCGATAGACAGGCTGCAAGTCGTCCTCTACCTGAGCCAGCAGTTTCATTCCAGTCAGACTGGCCTTGGCTTTGTCCCACTTGCCAAAGACAGCTATATTGGCTCCCACTTCAATCTTGTCCGCCAGATAAGGCTGGTTAAAGAAATTAACTGCCAGAGCGACTTCCCCTTGCTTGATGGTAAAGCGCAGGCGATTGCGTTTGTAGCCATAATACTGGACATTAGCCGGGGTTACGACCTGACCAGAAACAACCGCCTTTTCTCCATCTTCCAAGTCTAGGACATTCTTACTCTTAAAATCCTCATAACGAAAAGGAAAATAAAGCAGCAAATCCTGCAAGGTCTCTAGACCCAGCTTGGCAAATTTTTCTGCTGATTTCGGTCCCACACCAGGCAGAACCGTCAAAGGTTGGTGTAAATTCATAATTCCTCTTTCAGTTCTGATGCTGCTGCGGTGCTAATATCGCAGACAGGGGGTTCAAGCTAGAACATTATCAAATACTTCAAGCGGTTCCCTACATTAATCTTCTTAGTCTTTATATACCCTCGGTACACGGTCGCTAATCAAGCAAACCACCTCATAGTTAATGGTGCCACGCTTTTCTGCCACATCTGTCACCGTAATGGTCTCCGCTCCGCTATTTCCAATCAACACAACCGGCGTGCCAAGGGGATAAGACTGAGGCAGGCGCACTGTAATTTGGTCCATGGAAACGCGGCCAACAATAGGGCAGAGCTGACCATCAATCAAGACATCAAAGCCCTGCATATCGCGTGTCCAGCCATCCGCATAACCCAAAGGAATGGTGCCAATCCACTCTTGAGACTTGCTGGTGTAGGTGGCTCCATAGCCAACATCTGCTCCAGCCTCAACTTCCTTGACATGCACCAATTCTGAGACCAGCGACAGAGCTGGCTTGAATTCATAAGGAAGTTCTAAGACTCTTCCGCTAGGGTTGAGGCCATAAATGATGTCACCCAGCCGGACGGCATTTAGAACAGTCTCACTGTGCCAGAGAGAGGTGGCAGAATTACTAGCGTGAACGAGAGGAGGAACACTGTCCAGCTCAGATAAGATCTGATGGAAACGAGCCAGCTGGGCTTCAAACTTATAGTGATCCACTTCATCTGCCGTTGCAAAGTGGGTAAAAATTCCCTCTGCGACAGCCCCAGCAGCCTGCAAGCGATGGATTACCTCCTGGGCTTCCTGACTATCTCGAAAACCAATCCGCCCCATACCAGAGTCAATCTTGATATGAAAATTCAATCCAGTCAAGTCTTCTTCAGCGTCTAAAGCTAGATCCATCCACTCCAGACTGGCTACCGTCAGAGACACCTTTCCCTTTCTAGCCAGCGGAAGCGCAGCCAGATCTGACACTCCTAGCACCAGAATTTTTTTGCCAATGCCCGCTGAGCGCAGCTCCAAGGCTTCATCGATATTAGACACACAAAATCCATCTACGAGGGGCTCAATATGCCTAGAAACCTCAATAGCTCCATGACCATAAGCATTGGCTTTAACGACAGCCCACTTTTCAGTCGTCTGAGGCAGATGGGCACTCAGTTGTCTAATATTAAAAGCAATGGCAGCTAAATCAATCACTGCCTTGCTGGGTCTATGCAGACTAGCTTTCATCATTTTCCTCCAAAATAACGCTGGCTGTAACTAGGCCAGCAGCATGGCTGAGCGAAATCCAAACCTTGCCAGTATAGGGTGACCGGCTGAAATAAGGCGCTCCCTGACGGTCATTTAAAATCTCTAAGTCCTGAAACCTGAGTTTACCGATACCGGTTCCCCAAGCTTTAGAAAAAGCCTCCTTGGCAGCCCAACGGCCAGCTAGAAATTCTATTTTCCGCTTGCCGGATAACTCCTCAAAACGAGAAAGCTCCGCCTCGGTCAGCACCTTCTTTGCAAAGCGGGCATTTTTCAGATAGGCTCGCTCAATGGCAGCTAACTCTTCTATATCAATTCCATGTCCTTTTATCATATCATTCTCTGGAAAGGCGACAAAACTCAGCTGGGCCGCCAGCTGAGTTCGTCTTCACCCGACAGTTAGTCCTCTTTACAGGTCAAGACTGTCCCTTTCAATTTTCCTTAATTATCTAAATAAAGTGTTGTAAATTTCTTCAATGAGCTGAACTGTATTATCCCAGCCCAGGCAAGGGTCAGTGATAGATTTACCAAAGACTTCCGCCTCATTTTGCCGGCCGTCTTCCAGATAAGACTCAATCATAAAACCACGAACCGCTCTCTTAATCTTTTCGTTCCAATCCCGATTCAGCAAGGTCTGACGCACAATCCTAATCTGTTCCAGGTACTGCTTGCCAGAGTTATCGTGATTGGTATCGATGACGATGAAAGGATTCTCCAAGCCCATCTTTTCGTAGTAGGAAATGGCATCCAGCATATTTTCATAGTAGAAATTTGGAATGTTCTTACCGTATTCATTGGTTGCCCCACGCAGAATAACGTGAGCCAACGGATTCCCAGAGGTTTCTACTTCCTGACCGTGAAAAAGGAAAGTCTGCTTATTTTGTGCCGCATAGACAGCGTTAAACATAACCCCCAGATTGCCAGAAGTTGGATTTTTCATGCCTACTGGAGCGTCAATACCTGACGCCACAAAACGGTGCTCCTGGTCTTCGACTGAGCGAGCCCCCACAGCATGATAGCTGACCAAGTCGTCTACCAGCACAAGATTGGACGGATAGAGCATCTCATCAGCCGTCGTCAGACCAGTCTCTGTAATGACACGGTAGTGCAGCTGACGAACAGCCTGCAAACCATTGATAAGACTAGGAGCTTTAGAAGTATCTGGCTGGTGAACCAAGCCCTTATAGCCATCCCCATTGGTCCGCGGCTTAGCAGTATAGACGCGCATGACGATAAAAATCTTATCTGCGACCTTCTTCTGCAGCTCTGACAAACGGCGGGCATACTCCAGCACAGCCTCTTCATTGTCTGACGAGCAAGGACCAATCACCAAGAGAATACGCTCGTCTTCCCCACTGAGAATCTCAGCTAGTTCTTGGTCTCGCTTGTTTTTATGAGTCAAGGCCTGACCAGTCAGTCTGGTTCTGGACTTAATCTGCTCAATGTCAATCTTCTGACCTTTTTCAATAAATGCCATACTATTTTCCTAATGTATCATAAATTTCACGAACCAGCTGTTCTGTATTTGCCCAGCCCAGACAAGGGTCAGTAATGGACTTGCCAAAGACTTCTGGCTCGTCCTGACGACCGTCTTCCAGATAAGACTCAATCATAAAGCCCCGTACGGTAGCCTTAATCTTTTCATTCCAGTCCCGGTTAATCAGAGTCTGGCGAACGATACGCACTTGCTCCAGATACTGCTTACCAGAGTTATCATGATTGGTGTCAATGATGATAAAGGGATTTTCTAAGCCCATTTTTTCATACTGGGCAATGGTGTCCAGTAGGTTATCATAATAGTAGTTAGGAATGTTCTTGCCATATTCATTCAGAGCACCGCGCAAGATGGCATGCGCCAAAGGATTCCCAGATGTTTCGACTTCCTTACCAGAAAAGAGGAAACTCTGCTTGTTCTGAGCTGCATAGATACCGTTAAACATGACATTGAGATTACCAGAAGTCGGATTTTTCAAGCCAGTCGGTAGATCCGCTCCACTAGCCACAAAGCGGTGCTGCTGGTCTTCGACCGACCGAGCTCCGACAGCCATGTAAGAAATCAAATCATCTACCAGAGGCAGATTTTCTGGATAGAGCATCTCATCAGCTGTGGTCATGCCTGTCTCAGAAATAACCCGATAGTGCAGATTACGGACTGCCTTGATGCCGTTAATCAGACTAGGAGCGGCTGTCGCATTAGGCTGATGAATAAGGCCTTTGTAGCCATCTCCATTCGTCCGAGGCTTGGCAGTATAAACCCGCATGACCATAAAGATGCGATCTTTTACTTCTTCTTGGAGAGCAGATAGACGCTTGGCATACTCCAGCACCGCTTCTTCATTATCTGAAGAGCAGGGGCCGATAACCAAGAGAATGCGGTCATCTTGACCACGCAGAATTGCTTCCAACTCTCGGTCACGCTTTTCCTTGCGAGCTAACATGTCGCCTTCTAGCTTAGCAAGTTGGCGAACTTCTGCCACATCAATGGGTTGACTGGTTGCTTTAAAGGTCATCTATTCTCCTTCTTTTATGTTTTACTTTTTGCGGCCGTGGCAGTTCTTGAACTTCTTGCCAGAACCACATGGACAAGGGTCATTTCTCTTTACGTTAGACAAGTCTGTATTCTCAGGCATATTTGGCGCCTTAGCAGAGATATTGCGGGTAGCTGTTGTACTGATAGCCCGCTCTGTCCGTGGACGCTCTTGCTCATGAATCTGCGCTTTCATCATCAGACGAGTCACATCAAACTCAATAGAGCCAATCATGTCGTTGAACATACGGAAGCTTTCTGCTTGATATTCGACAACTGGGTTATTTTGTGCATAACCGCGCAGTCCAACAGCATTGCGCAGCTGGTCAAGGGCGTCGATATGGTCAGTCCACTTGCTGTCCACCACGCGCAGAATCAAGACCTTCTGGAATTCACGCACAGCTTCTTCATCTCGCAGCTTAGCAATCTGACTGTCATAGACTTCCAATGCACGTTCAAACAGATAATCTTTGATTTCTTGATCAGACTTGCCTTCCAAATCACTGTCAGAAATGGAATCTTCTGAAACCAAGTTATACTTAGCAAAGTTTAAAATTGCTTCAATCTTATCATCCTGATCAGAGTGGCTGCTGCCATCAACGATGCGATTGATAGTCCGTTTAATCATAGCATGGATTTCAGGACTGAGGTCACGGTCAGCAGTAATGACATCGTGGCGCTCAGCATAGATAATTTCCCGCTGCTCACGCATCACGTCATCATACTGCAAGACTTGTTTCCGCGTATCGTAGTTATTTCCTTCGACACGCTTCTGAGCTGCCTCTACCTGACGGGTCAGCATGCCAGACTTGATAACAGAATCTTCGTCACTAAGGTTCATTCGTTCCAAGAGGGCTTTAATGCGCTCTGATCCAAAGCGGCGCATCAGCTCATCTTCCAGTGACAGGTAGAATTGTGACTCACCTGGATCACCCTGACGGCCTGAACGTCCGCGTAGCTGATTGTCAATCCGGCGGCTTTCATGGCGCTCTGTACCAATAACACAGAGACCGCCCAGTTCGCGAACACCTTCACCCAACTTGATGTCGGTTCCCCGTCCGGCCATATTGGTTGCAATGGTAACTGCACCACGTTGGCCGGCGTTCATGATAATTTGTGCTTCTTTATAGTGGTTTTTCGCATTAAGAACTTCGTGAGGAACCCCAGCTTCTACCAATTTCTTAGAAATATAATCACTGGTTTCAACCGCAACGGTACCGACCAGAACAGGCTGGCCTTTTTCATGACGCTCTTTAACATCCTGAACAACTGCCTTAAACTTAGAATCAATACTTGGGTAGAGCAGGTCAGAATGGTCAATACGTGCTACCGGACGGTTGGTTGGAATCGGGATAACACGAATGTTGTATGTTTCGCGGAACTCTTCTTCCTCTGTCTTGGCTGTACCTGTCATACCGGACAGCTTCTTATACATACGGAAGAGGTTCTGATAAGTGATAGAAGCAGAGGTCTTTGTTTCTTCCTGAATCGGTACACCTTCTTTGGCTTCAATCGCTTGGTGGAGACCGTCGGAGTAACGACGGCCTTCCATTGTACGACCGGTAAACTGATCGACAATCAGAATTTCCTGATCTTCACTGACCACATAGTCAATATCAAGGAGCATGATGTAGTTAGCTCGCAGAGCATTGTCGATAAAGTGAGTCAGGGCAACATTTTCAATATCGTAGAGATTGTCCAGCTTGAAGTAACTTTCCGCCTTGTCAATCCCTGAATCAGACAGACCAATCGTCTTAGACTGAACATCGATGATGTAGTCGTCCTTATCCAGAGATTTGACATAGTGGTCAGCCATATGATAAAGCTGGTTGGTATCTGAAGAAACCGGTCCGGAAACAATCAATGGTGTCCGGGCTTCATCAATCAGGATTGAGTCCACCTCATCGACCAAGGCATAGTTGAGTGGGCGCTGTACCATGTTTTCAGCGCGGACTACCATGTTATCACGCAGGTAGTCAAAGCCGATCTCAGCATTGGTTGAATAGGTAATATCACAAGCGTATGCTTCTTTCTTCTCAGATGGAGACTTAGCGGCCAGATTGATACCGACAGAAAGGCCCAGCCAAGAATAGAGTTCACCCATTTCAGTCGCGTCACGCTCAGTCAGATATTCGTTGACTGTGACAACGTGCACACCTTTTCCTGCAAGGGCATTTAGGTAAACTGGCATTGTCGCTGTCAAGGTTTTTCCTTCACCGGTACGCATCTCTGGAACGTCACCATGATGGAGAACAATCCCTCCCATAACCTGAACCTTATAAGGGAAAAGACCCAACACTCGCTTAGCTCCTTCACGGACAACCGCAAAAGCTTCAAATAAGAGCTGATCTAAAGTTTCACCATCAGCATAGCGTTTCTTGAATTCTTCTGTTTTTGCCTGAAGTTCTTCATCAGACAAAGCCGCCATTTCGTCTTCATAGGCCAAGACTTTGTCAGCCATTTTTTCTAATTTTCTTAATTCACCTTTATCATTTTCAATGATAGTCTTTAAAATATTCGCCATTTTTTTCCTTACTATATAATAATCTTTCTGATTTTTAGAATGTTCTTTTCATTATAGCATGTTTTCCTATATCTTTCAAGAATGAAAAAAGCAAAAAAGCTCCATCAGACTGTGCTTACAGAACTGGGAGATGGCAGGATATTCGAGGATAATTTGTGCATGATAAACTATGTGCTTTTCAATCTATATTTTCCCCTCTCAGTTTTGAGCAAACTTCAACACCTTAATTGTATCGCATTTGGATTTTTTAAGAGAATCTTCAATTTGCGCCTGCATGGCGTGATTTATTGGCTAGAGTCTTATGGAACTAGACGGGCTGATAGTTATATAAACGAAAACCAGCACCTAAAGTGTACTGACTCTAAAAAGTTAGATTTTTGTGTCTAACTTTTGTAGTGCAGTACAGAGGCACTGGTTTTTATATGGGGATACCATCCGTATTTCACTTCCCCTTAGCGGGGAATCAAACTATTGAATCCAATAGTTTAATCCTCCAACAAACTAGCCTTGCCAGTCAGCCGGATAAGTCACATAGATAAAGCGGGCCTTATCTCTGACAGAGAACTGAATGTCGCTGTCTTTAGGGATAAAGAGTACTTCGCCAGGGCCAGCTGTCATGACTTCGTCACCAACGATAATATCAAGACGCCCTTCAATAACATAGTCCACTTCATCATAGTCCAGATGCCAAGGGAAAGTTGTCTTTTCCATGGTCATCAGACCCAAGCCCAATCTTGGGCTTTCGTCTAAGGTCAGCAAGTCTCGTGTATAAACTTGATGGCTGGAATCACCTGTATCCAAGCGATCTTCTGGACGAACATCCAGACCAGGCAGGGCGATAGAAGCCACTCCTGCCTTGCTGACCTTCTTCCCACCATCTTTAGTGGCTAATTCTTCCAATAAAATCTTACGAACCAATGTTTCTAGGTCAGAACGATTAATATCTGCCATACTTCATACCTCCAAGTCTAAGCTTCCTTCTTCGTTAGGAAGAAAGCCAGTAATACCGCTGTGATACCGCCGACAAATTTACCAATCATCATCGGCACAATCATTTCCGGTTTTTGACCAGCTGTGAAGCCTAGGTGATCTCCGATAACGAAGGAAGCAGATACGGCAAAGGCTACGTTGATAATCTTACCGCGTTTGTCCATATCCTTCATCATCTGGAACATGGCAATGTTATTAGCCAGAGAAGCTACCAAACCAGCTGCACCAACTTCGTTCATTCCTAGGGATTTTCCGATAGCAGAAAGCGGTTTGTTGGCTACCTTGGTAAAGACAGCTACCAGACCAAAGGCTCCAGCCAAGGTTACGGCAATCGTTCCGACAACTTCAAAGGCTTCCTTCAGTGTCTCAGCACCTTTTGGATAGAGGCTGATGAGCCATTCATTTCCAGTCAGAAGCTGCGCTGCACCAAAGGCCAAACCAAGCGTTGCCAAGATAACAATAATCTGACCAAACACTTCAAAACCTTTAATCATAGCATTAGGTGCCAAAAGCAATCCTATGAAAATCAGAGCAGATACAATGATAATCGGGATAAGATTGACAACCAAGGTTCCAAAAGGCAGACCTGGCACGAAAATTCCTCCGAGGAGACAGCCAATCGGAACAGTTACCAAACCATATAGGATTCCGCGAGCCAAAAGCGGACGGTCATCTTTTTCAATAATACCCAAGGCAACTGGAATCGTAAAGACGATGGTTGGCCCCATCATAGAGCCCAGTACAAAGGCAGCGAAATTTCCTACTGCTGGATCCTGAGCCAGACTGAGAGCCAGAGGAGCTCCTCCCATATCATTGGCAATGAAGGTTGTCGCAAAGATAGACGGGTCAGCGCCCACCAAGCCATACAAAGGCACGACAATTGGTTTCAAGACATCCGCCAAGAGGGGAGCGATTACCATAATCCCAGCCATAGACAGAGCCAAAGCTCCCATAGCCATGATTCCTTCTTCAAATTTTTCACTTAGTCCTAGTTTGCCACCGATACATTTATCCACTGCACCGATCAGCATGAATAGAACCATGATATAAATGATAATTTCATTGATACTCATAACATTACCTTAGTTTCTAATATTCTTCATCACTGTGATAGTCAACCTTGTCAATGATAGCCACAACGACCATATCCACAGGGATATTCGTCTTATTTAGGCTCATCCGGGCAGAACTGCCAGTGGTTACCATTACTTGGTCTCCTTCGCCTGCACCGATGCAGTCGGCCACAATAAGCAGAGCTGGGTCACTTTGATGTTCATTTAGCTGCCGTTCGACCACTAAAAATTTCAAACCATTTAAATTTTCGTCTTTTCTAGTCGCCCAAAGACTTCCTTTTACTTTACCAACAAACATCTCTACCCACTCCTTTATTCTATGATTTCTATTTTTTGACGTTTTAGATAATCTCTCGCCAAGGCTGTCACAATCATTCCTTTTTCTATTTTAAAGCTTCCATTTTCAGGTAAGCCCATTTCTCTCAGCCTCTTCTCTGTCAGCAAAACCGGCTTGCTCGGAGCCTTAGTCTTCTGGCTGACTTCTTCTGCCACCGCCCGTTTCACTTCCGGGCGAGGCTCTTCAGCCTGATCGCTTTCTAGGAGTGCTAAGAGTTGGCCTTCTTTATAAAATTGCAGACCGTAGCGAATCAGCTTTTCTCGCTGTCCCTGCAGTTCCTGATACAAGTACACTTTAGAAGATTGCTTGTACTGTTGAATAGCAAAGACGCTGTCTGATACGAGGACTTTTTTGCCTTTCAAAAGACTCTTTAAAATGACTGCTTCCTCCACCGCTAAAGGGCAAAGGGATGAGAGTCTTAGAAAAGCATCAAAACCAAGCGACTCAACAACAACAATCTCTGCTGTGCAAGAATCTTTTACGACTTGAAAGCCTTCCCCTTCTAATAAGTCAGGAATCTTATCGCCTCCAATGACGTATACTGAGGGTTTCTGAGGCTTTTTCTTCAACTTTTCCATCAGGCGGTCTGTAATCAAATCTACTAAATGATCTAGATTTTCCATTCTTTACCTACCTTTTATTTGCTCATACGACTTATTTTTTAATAATCCGTCCGCGTGTTCCTTTTTTGAAACCACAAGCATTGGCTTCATCGTAGTCAATATGCATATAGGTCGCAAACTTGGGACTAACACGGATAACCACATCGTCAAAAATCAGCGGACGAGCTCCTTCTACTCTGACTTGTACAATCTCGTGATTTTTTACATTCAGACGTTCGGCATCTTCCGGTGTCATATGAACATGACGCTTAGCTACAATCAGGCCTTTATCCAGACAAACTGCCTTGTCTCCATGAGCCAAGATAACACCCGGTGTTCCTTCAATATCGCCACTTTCGCGAATGGGTGCCTTGGTACCCAGCTGCAAACAGTCTGTCAGGGAAACTTCTACCTGAGAATGTTTGCGAACAGGTCCCAGAATAACCACATTGTGAAAAGCGCCTTTTGTACCGACAACTGTCAGTCTTTCTTGACTAGCGAACTGGCCTGGCTGTGATAGGTCTTTTGCTTTTGTTAATTGATAGTTGGGACCAAACAAGGCTTCCAAATCTTCCTGACTCAAATGGACATGACGTCCGCTCGCTTCTACCTCAAATGACCCCTGCAATTCTTCCTGAACTTTATCAATTACTTTATTTACCAAATTTTCTAAAGTCATTGCTGTTCTTCTTTCTCTTGTTATTAGCTTGCTATCAACCAGAGCAAGACTTCAATTGATTTTAATAATTGAGAAACCTTACAAGCAAATTGATCTCTGTCACCATCAGCAGCCTGCTCCAATTCTTTGCGCAGGAGGGTCGTTTCGATATATGTTTCATAGCAATTCAGCTGCCAAGTCGGCTCCTGATAACTCATCATAACCGTTTCTTGATCGAGCTGTCGACTGACCCGAATGGCCTGCAATTCTGCATTGCTAGGCAGGTCTGTCTGGTAATCAGAAATATCATCCAGAATATGATGGCCGACGATTTGTTCTACTATGTTCAATAGTTGGCCAACTTGCTCACACTTTTCATCCTGAAAAGCCTGATGCAATTCTCTCTGGTTCTTCAAAAAGCAAGTATAAAGTTTAGTCAGTCTAAATAGTCGTGGATACACAGCAGAGTCCTCAAGGTTTGTAATCGGCACCCTGATAGCATCAGCAGCTGAGGCTGTTTTCCCTTTGGTCTGACCTGAACAGATAATTCGAATATGGTGATCATTGAGAAAACCTCTGGCTGCTGGCGTCAGTTTTTCATCTTTGTTTAATTCAAAGACACCGTTATCAGCGAGAACGGATTCTCTATAAAGCTTTCTGATCTTAGCTTCTGTAAAAACTGACATGTATTCACATCCTTCTACTCCGTTGATACTCTGTGAAAATCAATCTGATACTCTCCGAAAATCAACATTTCTGTCTAGTATCGAGCTGCTGCCCATAAGCTTCATTTTCACTGAGTATTCTATTTGCATCAGAGGCCTGTATCAAGCCTGAACACTACAATACAGGCCCTTTCAGCAAATATTTATCTGTCCCAGATTATTTGGGCAGAATGACTTCCACTTCAGCATGTGGACGTGGAATTACGTGAACTGAAATCAATTCACCAACATTTTCAGCTGCAGCTGCTCCAGCATCTGTCGCTGCTTTGACTGCGCCGACATCACCACGAACCATTACAGTTACCAAACCAGCACCAACTTGTTCTTTACCAATCAAAGTTACGTTAGCCGCTTTGACCATTGCATCAGCTGCTTCGATTGCGCCGACAAGTCCTTTTGTTTCTACCATTCCTAATGCATTTGCGTTTGCCATGTTTATTTCCTCCGATTATTTTCTTGTTTTTAATTTTATATGAAAGTCTGTAATCCTATTCTTGATGAGGCAAGATTACTTCTACTTCAGCATGTGGACGTGGAATTACGTGAACTGAAATCAATTCACCAACGTTTTCAGCTGCAGCTGCTCCAGCATCTGTCGCTGCTTTGACTGCACCGACATCACCACGAACCAAGACTGTTACCAATCCAGCGCCGACTTGTTCTTTACCAACTAAAGTTACGTTAGCGGCTTTGACCATTGCATCAGCTGCTTCGATTGCGCCGACAAGTCCTCTTGTTTCTACCATTCCTAATGCATTTGCGTTTGCCATGATTGTATCCTCCAATTATAATGTTTAATATTGACTATTTTAGTTTTTCCAATACGCGTTGAACCAACAAGGTTACCAGTTCTTCTTCGTTTGATCCGTCAACTGCTACTGCTTTTGGTTCTTCCACTGCCATATTTTCTGCTTGTCGCAGGTCTGACAGTTCTGATGTACCGTACGCTACACGACGGATATTGAAGAGATTGAGCGGGCTGACATTATCAGATGTCGCGCTGCCACCCACAGCTCCACAACCCAAAGTAAAGGCTGGGAAAAGACCAGTCGTTGCACCGACACCACCTAGAGCTGCTGGCGTATTAATCAGCAGACGAGATACTGGTTTTTTCAGTGCAAATTCACGAATAATTTCTTCGTTTTGACTGTGGATAGCAAGAGTGTGGCCTGCACCTTCATGATGCAAGATCTTAATACTCAGCTCACAAGCTTCCAACCAGTCCTTGACAGTGTAGAAACCTAAGACTGGAGCCAGTTTTTCCATAGAATATGGATACTGCTTACCGACGCCTGTTTCTTCTGCAATCAAGACCCGAGCATCAGCTGGAACTGAAATACCAGCTAACTCAGCAATCACTTGCGGTGTTTTACCAACCATCTTCGGATTCATTGCGCCACTCGGCTGGATAATGAAGGAGCCTAGTTTCTTAGCATCTTCTGCTGGAACAAAGTAAGCACCTTGTTTCTTGAACTCTGCTACAACCTTTTCCTTCATATCTTCTTCAACGATGATAGACTGCTCAGATGCACAAATCACACCATTGTCAAAAGTTTTAGAATCCAAAATCTGACGAACTGCTTTTGGCACATCTGCTGTTCTTTCGATGAAGGCTGGACCGTTACCAGGACCTACACCGATTGCTGGTGTACCAGATGAGTATGCTGCTTTGACCATGGCATTTCCGCCAGTCGCCAAAATTAGATTTGTATCCTTGTGTCGCATCAACTCATTTGTAGCTGCGATGGATACCCGATGAATCGCACTGATGGCTCCATCTGGACAGCCAGCTGATTTAGCAGCTTTCTTGATGATTTCCACCGTTTCCTCAATACACTTAAGAGCATTTGGGTGAGGAGAGAAGACGATACTGTTTCCTGCCTTCAAAGCGATCAAAGCCTTATACATAACCGTTGAGGTCGGGTTGGTTGATGGAATCAAGCCAGCAATGACACCGACTGGAACCCCAACTTCCAAGACTTTCTTTTCCTTGTCTTCGCTGAGAACCCCAACCGTTTTCATATCCTTGATTTCTTCAAGAATACCTTTGGAAGCAAGAGCATTTTTCAATACCTTGTCTTCCCAGCGGCCAAAGCCTGTTTCCTGAGCCGCCATTTTAGCTAGGCGTTCACGCTCATCATAACAAGCTTTCGCTACTACTTTTACAATGGTATCAATTTGTTCTTGGCTCATTTTAGCAAGTTCTGCTTGGGCTTTCTTTGCATCCCGAATCAAATTCCTTACTTCCTGAATCGATACCAAATCTTTATCTTCTAAAAACATCCGCAATTACTCCTCTCCTATTGTTTCCATCAAAGTCTCAACGAGAAGTTTCTTGTTGGCAAATTTGATTTCTTTCTTGCTGAGACGGATACCTTCTTGATGATAGGCAAGGCTGCGTAGTTCGACGACTTTTAGTTTTTCCAGTTCTTCTCTGGTGTAGGTCCTTGTCTCTCCTTCAAGCTTCTTTGCTGGTTCAGCCTTAGTTTCCTTTACAGGCTGAGGCTTTTCTTCGATTTTTTCTGAAGGGATTGTTTCCGCCGTAGAAGCAATCTCTTTTTTAGTTGTTTTACTGTTTCTCTTTGGTACAAAGAGAAGGTCTGTCTGATTATCCAGCCTAGAAATTACATGGCTGGCCAGATAGTAAGGTTTATCCTGTACCAACTCAACTGCTGCATCAACCGCTGAGCGGACTGCACTGACATCGCCTATTAATTGAACCGTATTCAAACCAGCTTTGACCGTTTCAATATTAAGCAATGATACATTGGCAGCCTTCAAAGCCGCATCTGCCGCAACTACAGCACCTAGATAACCTTTTACTTCAATTAAACCTAGTGCTCTATCTGCCATTTAATCAACTCCTAATCAATAACTTTTAGGATCATTTGCTACTGCGATGACTGCATTCGCAAATGCGTCGCAGGCAGCTCGGCATGCTGACTGTGATCCGACTAGAAGTCCGCCGGCAAAGTTGGTTTCACTCGGTGGTCCATAGAAGGCACCAACTTGCACATCTGCCGCTTTCAAAGCCGCATCCAGTGCCACCATAGCTTCACCCGGTGGAGCAATCAAGTAAGCAATTGCTGTTCCTTCTTCTGCATTAGCACCCTCTGACAGGTAAGAGCCTGCACGAGAGATACAATGAGCAAAATAAGGAATGCTGTCATCATCATTGGCACTGTAGAAGCTAGCCCCATTTTCGATTTCATAGACTGCTACATCCAGACCGCTGCGAACTTCTTCTGGGTTTGGACCAGCCAAGATACCGATGACTTCACCAGCCAGCTTAGTTGAAGCGTTTCCTGCACCAGCATACATACTGCGAGCATAGACCACTTCGACATCTGCTGCCTTGGTTGCTTCATCCAAGGCTACATAAGTGACATCATCACAGTCAGAAGTGATAATTCCCAGGCTTCTGTGATGTGGTTTAAGCTCCAAAGAAGCTGCCAAACCTGCATCCACGTTTGAAATCAGAAGGGCACTTAATACATTTGCACCTAATCGATCATTTTTCAAAGCCACTACCTCCTATTATTTCAAATCAATTCCTGATTTCTTATTATCAAGAATCTTCTTAATGATTTCTGCTACATAGGCTCCAGCTTCAACGGCTGGTGTTCCGCCTTTATGAATGTTGGAAACAACAGTCCGTTTCGCTTCTGGCATACCAACTGTTGGCTTGTAAGCCAGATAAGCACTCATAGACTCAGCTGTTACCAGACCTGGACGCTCACCAACCAGCATACAGATAACTTCTGCTCCAGTCAGTTCTGCGATTTGGTCCATAGCTGCGACCCGAGCATGCTTGATAAAGAGTACTTCACCAAAGTCCAGTCCGAACATTTTCAGACCTTGCTTCAGAGCTGGCAGGAAGTCTTTGACGTTAGCCTCGATAGCTGATGAGCTAAGACCATCACCAACGACAATCTGAACTTTGGCATTAGGTTTGCATTTTTCCTTGATAATAGCCTGCTGATCTTCTGGGAAGACCCGGCCAAAATCTGGACGTGTCAAATATTCATCTTTAGTAGTCGCCTTAGTCTGTACAGGAATGAAGCCCATTTCCTTGATAAAGTCATCTGAGACATAGGAGAAGACCGCATCCTGAGCTGCCGCATGGTCTGCACGGAAACGCAAAACACTTTGTGTCTTGTAACGATCACCTGCCCGCCATAAGCCCAGACGTGCCGGAGTAAATTTCTTAATCTTCCGGTAAGCTTCTTCATTGATGGCATTTGGAACCAAGAACTGCTCCTGAATATCTACTTCTGTTATATCTGGAATGATGCCATCTTCAATTACTGAAGTGTCTTGTTTGACTTCTTCCTGCAGAGAAACCGCAGGTTTTTCAGCTTTGTTCTGGTCAGTCGCTGCTGTTTCTTTAACAGCTGAGTCGCCGCCCATCTCATTTAACAATGAGCGAATCATTTCTTTTAATTGCAATTCATCCACAATGATTTCCTCCTTGCTAATTTGATTTCATAAAGATGGAGCCGTCTCCGCCGATTTCTGTCAGGTGACCATCTTCCATCAAGCCCATCTTTTCCATCCACTCTTCAAATTCCTTAATCGGACGTTTATTGAGAAGTGAACGCATGGTTGCTGTTTCATGGTAACCAGTTGTTTGATAGTTAAGCATGATATCGTCACCATGAGGAATCGCCATGATGTAGTTAACATTGGCTGCTCCGAGAAGAACCAAGAGATTTTCAGCGTCGTTTTGGTCAGCTTTCATGTGGTTAGTGTAGCAGATATCACAACCCATTGAGATACCAGTCAGTTTGCCCATGAAGTGGTCTTCCAAACCAGCACGGATAACCTGCTTAGAATCGTAGAGATACTCAGGCCCGATGAATCCAACAACGGTATTTACTAAGAATGGATCAAAGCGTTTAGCGAAGCCATAACAACGAGCTTCCATAGTCACTTGGTCTGCTCCATGGTGAGCATCAGATGAAAGTTCAGAACCTTGACCTGTTTCAAAGTACATGACATTCGGTCCAGCAGCTGTTCCCACTTTCAGAGCTGTATCCCAAGCTTCTTGAATGATTTTAGCATCAAAACCAAAGGCTTCATTTCCTTTTTCAGATCCAGCGATAGACTGGAAGACCAATCCTGTCGGAGCACCTTGATTCATGGCTTCAATCTGAGTAGTAACGTGAGCCAGCACACAGTGCTGAGTTGGAATCTTGTACTCTTCAATGAAGTCGTTAAACTTATGCAAGACCCGTTTGGTACTTTCTACTGAGTCATCTACTGGGTTCAAGCCTAAGAGAGCATCCCCACATCCATAAGCAAAACCTTCCATAGTAGAAGCCATGATACCATCTGGATCATCTGTGGTATGGTTTGGTTGAAGACGAGAAGAGAATGTTCCCGGCATACCAATCGTTGTATTGGCATGTTTGGTAATGACAATCTTATTGGCAGCTACAATCAAGTCCAAGTTGGTCATCAACTTAGCAACTGCTGCTACCATTTCAGAAGTCAACCCACGAGACAGCCACTGAATATCTACGTTCTTAGTCTTGTTATCCAAGATCCATTCACGTAACTCTTCTACTGTCCAATTCTTAATCTTTTCGTAAGTACGAAGATTGACATCGTCGATGATAATCCGTGTTACCTCATCTTCTTCATAAGGCACTACCGGATTATTGAACAAATCAGACAGTTTCAGCTGAGCTAGTACAACCTTAGCAGCGACACGCTCTTCGGCAGATTCTGCTGCTACTCCGGCCAGCTGATCCCCGGATTTGTACTCATTGGCTTTGGCCAGCACTTCTTTTACGGATTTAAATTCGTAAAGCCGACCAAACAATTTTGTTTTCAAAATCATGGATTACTTCCTCCTTCGTGTAAATAAAAGTTTAATTAAACACCAATGTTTTCACGACAATCGGTAAGACCGAGCCTTCAATGACTGGATTCCCAATATCGATATAGTCGCCATTTTGAACATCCACTGAGTCAATGCAGACAAATGGATAATCCTTAGGCAATTGAGCAAAGAGACATTGGCCTAGAACCTTGGCCATATCTTCTCTGACCACCACTAGCAACGGAATTTTCTTTTCAATGCTTTCGCTCATTCCCTTGACAATAGCCTCTGCGTATTCCAAAACCCGGGCGAAGCTTGGGCTTTTTTCTCCATTGATTGCCAAAGCCACCTGCTGGACTTCATTTTCCAGTGTGAACCAGGCCACCTTGTCCTTGATAATCTGCTGCAGCCCCTCCTTATCCTCATGCTCATCAGAAGCAGCCAGTTTGAGAACTGGAATGTTCTTAATAGGGAGGATATCAGAGATGTAGGTAATGGTACTGCCGCTGACATCGGTCGTATGGCTGCCCGCTCCAACAACGGTTGCCCGGATGGTCTCAGCTGACTGGATGACTTTCTTTTGATCAAAAATCTTGGATTTTCTCAGCGCCCTACCAAGCAGGATACCAATATCCCCATAGCGGAAATCATCCGCCGAGGTCGTTTCCAAGTATATTCCATCAGCTACACCACCAGAGAAAGATACGCAGTGGAGATCATAGTTCAACTTGAGACCGTGGTTGGTCTGTAGGAGCTCATAGTAAGGACTGTGATTGTCAATTCCTACAGACTGTTCTAATACGGAGACCATTTCTTGAATCAGTCGATCCAAATCAGCCCGATGGACTGTTTCACCAACTGCCAGCTGAAGCCCCTGCTCTGCAATGATAGTCTGCAGTTTTGGAGCAATATAGCTAATCCGCTGGGTCTGCGGATCCATCTTTATCAGCCGACCTCCGATATCAAAACACCCTGTATCAATCACATCTCCTTCTCGGAAGACCGCCAGATTGGAAGTCCCCCCACCAATATCAATATTGACGACTGATGTATGATGCTCTTGAGAATACTGATGGCTGCAGGCCCCTTTACCAGCAATGATGCTCTCAAGGTCTGGACCGGCCGTCGCAACGACAAAGTCACCAGCATAGCCACTCAGTGCTTGAAGCACCTGACTGGCATTTTCCTTGCGAGCCGTCTCACCAGTAATGATGACTGCCCCCATCTGAATATCTTTTTTCTGAATACCTGCTTTCGCATATTCATTCAGAACAAAGTTTTTGATCTTATCCACCTCGATCAAAAGTTGATCCGAAATTGGTGTGAAGATAATTTCACTTTTATAAAGAACTTTTTTATCTGTAATATAGACACGAGGAATAGTAAATACAGAAGCAATATTCTCGATGGTAAGCTCTGACAAGATTAGCTGTGTAGTGGCTGTCCCGATATCGAGCCCCACACTCAAAATTTTATCTGACATACTAAAAACCTCCAAAAAAAGACGCTCAAAGCAATGCAAACAAACAGAGTTCATTTACATTCTTCAAGCGTCATTGCTTTTTTCGACTGACATCATTGTTAGTCTGGTAGTATTTATTTTTTAAAACGAATGGTCGTTGCCGTTCCCTCATGGTCTGAGTGGATAGACAAGGTTCCAAACAACTTTCCTTGGACAAAGCGTTCCACCAAGAGCAGGCCTAGATGATTTTCAAAGGTGTGCTCTTGATTGTAACCGCTACCATTATCCAGTACTTTTAAAGTTATTATATCATTTTTAAGTCCAACCTGCAAACGGATTTGCGGTTTTTCTGGATTTTTTTTGTCCTTAAAAGCATGTTCATAGCTATTCTGCAGTAATTCATTGACGATTAGCGCCAGTGAAGTGGCCCGGCTGCTATCGAGACAGAGTTCCGGTTCCAGACTATAGGTAAGGGTTATTTCCCTATGCCCGGAAAAACAACGCTGAACATTTTCGATAACTCTCTTCAGCAGATGCTCAATCTGAATGCTGTCATCCTGCTGAGAAGACAGGAGCTCGTGAGTCGCCGCTATGGAGAGCACACGATTCATACTATCTTTAAGAGCTTTTTTGGTGTCTGCTCCTGGACTTTGCTGAGCCTGTAGTCGCAGCAAGGAAACAACGGTTTGCAAGTTATTCTTTACCCGATGGTTCATTTCACGAATGGTAGTTGTATGGGTTAAGAGCTGTGCTTCCTTTTCCTTGATGTCTGTAATATCCTTACAGATCATGACCACATTTTCACTCTCAGCCAGCAGATAGCGTTTGACCAAAAAGCAATAAGTGCCATAATGTACCTCAACTTGGTGAGGTTTTTCTTGAGGGGCTTGCGGTCCCAGTTGCTGGATTTCTTCAAAAGTCAGACTGTCTAAGACCAGATTGCTGTAGTGCATTCCCTCAATCGAGTCCATATAGCCCAGCTTATGGCGATAAGAATCGGCAGCTGCTTGATTGAAATACTTGAGATAGCCCTGCCGGTCAAAGACCAAACAAGCTTCGTCAATATGATCAAATAAAACAAACTGCTCTTGGGCTGAAATCTCAGGAGTGCTCCGCAACTCAAAACCGTCATCCTCTTTATCTAAAGAAAAGTGGTCTGGTAAAGTCTGGGGAGCATTTCTTTCGATAATCAGCGTTCCAATGACGCGCTCTTCTCTCATAATCGGAAAGACCGTCTGATGGATGGCTAAGCCCTCCTGCGATCTGGCCGAAAGCCCTATCGAAGGAGCGCCCGTCTCCAAGGTCCGGATAACACCTGGCTCATTTTCCAGATAGGCCATAGCACCTACGACCGAGTTTTCGTACAAGCTGAGCTTGCTTTCCGGTTTTTTGTGAAAGATGACAATGGCATGTTCTGAAAAGATATTCTTTACGTCAATGAAGACATCTTCATTGGCATAAGCTGAGTTTTTCAATAATTCGTCAGCCTGTTGGACAAGATGCTCGATATCAGCCTCATCCAAATTTGTCTGTTCCTGACAAAGCTGCTTTATCTTATCTTTATACATCATTACACATCATCTTGGAGTACCAGCAATTTAGCAATCTCAATCATTGGCACTCTCTTTTGCATACTAATTGTTCGAATGCGCTTGAAAGCTTCAGGCTCTGACAAATGATCACGAGCCATCAGCAAGCCTTTGGCCTTTTCAATCACAATCCGATCGTCTATTTTTTTCGACAGCTTGACCATTTCATTGGACATCTGCTGTAGCTGGCGGCCCTTCTCAATGCAGACCTCTACCATTGGAATCAAGGACTTGGCATCCAAAGGTTTAACCAAGTAAGCACTAATCCCATTGGTTTTAGCTTTTTGAACATAGTGTTCATCACTGTAGGCTGACAGTAGAATCACACTGTAGGCTAAGGCATCTTCGAGTATTTTCTTACCCGCTGTCAGGCCATCCAAAAGTGGAAGCTTGATGTCCATCATGACCAAGTCACAACGATATTTCTGACACAAATCAATAGCCTCAAAGCCATCGGATGCCTCAGCCACCACTTCATAATCAGCTGCCTCTAATATATTTCGGATATCTAATCTTACAATTGGATCATCATCAACAATTAGTATTCTGCCTTTCATACTTCCCCTCGACAGTTTGATTTTTTATGTCCGCGTTACGACAGTGCTGGAGAAACCTAAAATCTCTTCCAGACCTTGTAAAACGGCAATGAGAGCTGCCTCAACAGAAGAAACGTCACCTGTCATCACGACAGAGCCGCTGAAACGATCCACAAAACCAACTTGAACATCCGCAGCCTTGGTCGCAATATCAACCGCAATGATAGCCGCTTCACTCGGAGTGATCGTCAAGATTCCAATCGCATCCTTGATTTCTGCCTGCAATCCCAATTTTTCAAAAATGACTTCATCAGGATTAGCGATAAGGTGCGCCAAGGTCACTTGTTTCCCAGGAACGTATTCCTGTATCATTCTTTGTTTTTCTTCCAATTTAGTAAACCTTCTTCATGATTTTAAACCTTCAGAAGTGTACTGCATGCTCTTAATCATTATACAATAATTTTGGCATAACAGCAATTCAGAGGATTAAAACGCTTTCTCTAATACTTTAAGCAGCTCTTCTGCCGTAGGGACACGAGGGTTAGTCGGAGTACAGCCATCATGCAGAGCAGCTTCTGAAATTTCTACCTTGTACTGAGCAAAAGCATCTGCTTTCACACCATATTCTCTTAGAGAAGTTGGCATCTCCAGCTTTCTTTGTAGTTTCTTGATGGCTTCAACCAGCTGTCTTACTCCTGACACAGGACTTGAAGCACTGCATCCCAGTAGTTTGGCAATATCCTGATAGCGGCTCGCTACAGTCTTGTCTGTCGCCTGCCGGTTCCGATTGTTGAATTCGATACCAGCATTATACTGAATGACATGGGGCATTAAAATACTGTTTAAACGACCATGAGGTACATGAAACTTAGCTCCTGCCGCATGTGCCAGACTGTGATTGATACCCAAAGAAGCTGTGTTAAAGGCCATACCAGCCAGAGTGGATGCTGCATGCATCTTTTCACGCGCTTCTACATCCTGACCATTTTTGTAGGCTTTAGGCAGGTATTCAAAGACCAGCTTGATTGCCTTTTCAGCCAAGGCATCAGAGAAGTCCGTAGCCTTGGTCGATACATAAGCTTCAATGGCATGGGTCAGTACATCCATTCCAGTGTCAGCCGTGATGTTCCCAGGAAGTGACAGAACCAAATCCGCATCTAAGATCGCAACATCCGGAAGGATTTCTTTGGTCACTAAAGGATATTTGGTACCTCTCTCTGCATCCGTGATGACAGAAAAGGACGTTACTTCAGATCCAGTTCCGCTTGTCGTCGGGATGGCGATGAGAATAGCCTCTGAGAAGGCACCCTGCTTCTTAGCAAAATAGTACATAGCCTTGGAAGCATCAATGGCAGAGCCGCCACCAATAGAAAGCACAATGCTGATTGGTTTGTCTCCTGCACTCTTGATACCAGCTACAACTGTTTCGATTGGCGGATCAGGCACAATATCTGTGAAAACAACAATATCATTGCTGTCATCAAAGTTGGCTAAAATAGCATCCAGCGTGCCAGATGTCTTCAAAAAAGGATCGGCAACGACTAAAATATGCTCATTTTTATAATGGCTTAATTGCTGCAGAGCGCCCTTGCCCACATGCAATTCAGTCTTATAGGAAATCTTATACATCTTTTCTCCTTTCTGTTGTATCTATTTTTAAACAAAAAGAAGCTATATGAAAATAAGACTGCTCCCCTACACACGTCACAGCATTTTCATATAGCTTCATTGCTTATTTATCTTCAGTACCCCTTTGTACTATATTGAATTATAACACAAAAGCGCTTTCAAGGCAATGAAAAAGTCATTAATATAAGAAATTTTTAGTGCCGCATCCCCTTGCAAAGCCAAGCTTATTTGAAGAATTAAATTTTTATTAAAATTTAGTTCATTTTCCTTGTAATTCCCTGTGAAAGGTGTTACAATCTAGTTACTAGGAAATTGATTTTAGTACTTTTAAGGATATGGAAGTCTGGTGCAAATCCAGCGCGGTCCCGCCACTGTGATAAGCTTTTCAGCTTTAAGTCAGGTCTTTATTCTTAAATTTTAGTAGATTTCATGCCTCGATGTAAGGTAGTGATGTCAGTTTGGAACAAACATTTTAGCTTAGTTTCCATTATTGACTCTACGTTTAAGTACGTTAATTTTCTAAAGATGAGGTTTCACTTGTCTTTCTGCAAAGGAGCAGAGTCAATAATTGGAAAGCTAGTGCTAATCAACGAAGCTTAGCATGAAGATACAATGATGTATAGGCGGCTTTCTTTTTTTAGAAGATTAAAATAAGTTCTGTCCTTCCAAGACTTGGTAAAGTCAATTTGGAAAGACAGAACTTTTTCTGTTTCTTTTTGTCACTGGCGTTTGCTTGCCCAACGCTCAACATCTGCCTTGGTGATATTGTGGAAGACCTTGGTACCTCTTTCATAGGCGATGTCTTCTTGGTTTTTAGTAAAGTTGATTACTCGAGCCAAGGCAAAGAAGTAATCTGATAGACGGTTGACAAAAATCAGGACATTATTGTTAATTTCTGTAGTCCACATAGCCCCTACGATATGGCGCTCTGCCCGTCTTGCAATGGTCCGAGCCACATGAATCATGGAAGCAATCTCGTCACCGCCTGGCAGGATAAACCTTTCCAGAGCCGGTGGAATTTCTGCGTAAGTATCAATCCTCTCCTCAATCCAGTCAATCAGCTGCTGATCGACCTTATAAGGGTAAACTCCCTTAGGAGTAGAGAGGTCTGAACCACAGTCAAAGAGATAATGCTGTAGCTGGAGCAGCTCATCTCTCAGCTTATCATCCTTGTCCAGCTTGGTAATAGTATAACCAATCCAAGAGTTCAGCTCATCAATGGTCCCGTAAGCATTAACCCGTTCTGCATCCTTGGCAACACTTTGACCGCCAACTAGCTTGGTCAAGCCCTTGTCACCTGTTTTTGTATAGAGTTGCATATTTTTCCTCCTTTAAGTCATATTTTTGCGAATATCAACATAATCTTCTTCTTTCAAGCTGCCTTCTGCAAAGGTTGGCATGTGCTCCATGGTGTAAACAGCATTTTCCAGCAGAAAGAAAGCCAAAGGACAGCCCGAGCCTTCACCTAGCCGCATATCCAGCAAAAGCATAGGCTCCAGTCCTAGAAAGTCACTGACCAGTTTGTAAGCAGGCTCCGTCGAAGCATGGGAAGCAAAGGTATAGTCCAAGACATGAGGAGTCAGCTGATGGGCAATCAGAAGCCCCGTTAGAGAGATAAGACCGTCCACTACACAAGGCAGCTGATAGTGGGCACAGGCGAGATGAGTGCCTGCCATAGCCAGCATATCCAGCCCACCCAGCTTAGCGGTCAGATCCAGAATATCTCCATAAGGAGCGTGACGATCCAAACACTGCTGGATAACGGCAGTTTTATGAGCCTTCATATCCTGAGTCAGACCAGCTCCATAGCCTGTGACGTCTTCTGCTTTAAGACCGAGAACTGCAGCAATAACAGCAGCTGAGGTGGTGGTGTTGCCAATCCCCATTTCTCCTGTTCCAAAGAGACGATAGCCGTCTTTAATCAAGGCCTCTGTCTTCTTGTAGCCGACTAGAATTGCCGCTATAGCCTGCTCGCGAGTCATGGCTGGCTCCTCTAGCATATTGCGCGTCCCATGACAGACCTTGTCCTTATTTTCCTCAAAAATATCCTTCTTGCAGCCAATGTCTACCAGGCAGATGTCTGAACCTGCATGTTTGGAAATAGCACACAAGCCTGACTTCCCTGCTAGAATATTGCAAGCAACAGTATAGGTCGTTTCCTGAGGATTGGCTGAAACGCCTTCAGCCACGATGCCATTATCTGCCACGTAGACGAGAACAATCTTCTTCTCCAAATCAATGGGACCAGAAAACATGGCATGCAAGCGAGCATAGATGGTCTCGAGCTTCCCTAAGGAGCCTGGCGGCTTTCCTAGCTGATCACAGTAGCGCTGGCCTTCTTGAAGCTTGTCTTTATCTATCGGAAGAATCTGCTCAATAATTTTTTCTAAGTCTTTCAAACTAGTCTGTCTCCTCCCTGACCGGCTGCACCCCTTCAAAAATAATCTTGCTCAAGGTCCGAGTCTGATAATAAGCCCCGCTGGCTGAGCGAGCTAGTTCAGCCTCTAGCTTGGGCAAGACTTCTAGCTGTTCCCTGCTCAGCAGCAGACCAACTAATGTGCCACTATGGGCAACATTGAGCCCTAAGCATTGGTATTTTTTTACCAAATTCAGTAATTCTTCCAGATAGGGCTTGGGCAGCCGTTGGTTATTCAACAAAGCACTATAGGTCGCTAAATGGCCAAGTTTTTCCAAACTCTTCTCCTGACAAGCCGCCTGAAAGAGAGGAAGCAAGCGCTTGGACTCCTCAAGCGGATAGCTAGGACTGTCCTTCATCCGAACCAAGTCAAGAGTTGTCACCATCTCCACAGGCTCCAAGATATAAACATAGAGCTCCGGTCGCCAGTCTGTCTGCCAGACAACTTGACCAGTCAGGGGATTAATGACCGTCCAGTCCGCAAAAGCCACCGAGTCAGTAGGCTCAATCTTGGCACAGAGACGCGTCAAATCTGCTGCTTTTAGAAGCTGCTTCTGCCCCAGAGAGGCCGCCTGCAGGCAGCTAATCATATCAGCCGTGCTGCTGGAATAGCCCTTGCTGATAGGCAGGTCTGACTCCTGAACAAAAGAGAAAGCATTGGACTCAGGCAGGAGCTCCAAAGCTCGCCGTACCTTTTCACCTTGGGCTTGCCTTGCGAGAGACGAAGCCCCGTCCAATCTCACTCGACTGTACTTCTCAATCCCATAGGAGAGCAGAACCTCCTGCTCTCCTACTAAACCTTGGAATAATTCACCGCAGGAACCTGGACAGGAAACGATTCCCTTAGTCATAAAGAGCCTCTTTCGCCAATACCTCTGTCAGACAAGCCAGAAGCTGTTCATTTTCCTGATGGCTGCGGATGGCTATGCGGTAATGCCGGTCTGTCAGATCATGATAATTTTGACAGGAACGGATAAAAATCTTTCTCTGCCGAAGCTCCTGACGCAGGTCCTGCTGACCTAAATATTCAAAGAAGATATAGTTGACACTAGGCTTTACCGGCCGAATCTGTGAAAATGCAGTCAGGCCTTGAAAAAGGAAATCTCTTTCTACTCGAAGCCACTGCTTGGTAGCTTGCTGATAGGCCTCGTCCTCCAAAAGGACAGGCAGGGCGCGATCCGCCATAGCATTAACCGACCAAGGAGCGCGGCTCCCCTCTATCTCATCAAAGCAAGTCGAATGGCAGCTGAGAGCGTAGCCCAATCTCAGGCCAGGAATGGCATAAAACTTGGTCAGAGACCGCACCACTACTGCATTTGGATAGGCAGCCAGACGTGAGACGAAGCTATAGTCCTCCTCATCGTCCAGAAAGTCCATAAAAGCCTCGTCCAGTATCAAAAAGATTTGCCGCTCTTGCAAGTAGTCAGCTAGCTTTTCTAACTCAGTACGCCGAATCAAGGTACCCGTCGGATTATTGGGATTGCAGATGAGTACAGCGTCTCCTGCAGTCAGTAAATCCAAGGCTGGCAACATGTCAGCTAAATTCCATTCATAGAATGGAGAAGGAAGGCTAAAGCGCTCCACCTTGGCCTGCACTTGCGAAAAGGCTTTTTCATATTCCATAAAAGTAGGGCTCAGAGTCAGGACCGTTTTTGGACGCAGGAAGCGGGCCAGCTCATAAAAGACTTCTACCGCACCATTTGCCAACAGGACCTTGTCCTTTTCTAGTCCATGATGATGTGCCAAAAGCTCTCTGGAGCGACTGTAGCTGATGTCTGGATAATGAACCAGCCAATCAATGGACTCGGTCAGACAAGCCCTCAGCCGCGGAGAAATCCCCAAAGGGTTGATATTGGCACTGAAATCCAGACAGTCTTCTAGAGAAAAACCAAATTCCTCAGCCAAAGCTGCCGCATTTCCACCGTGCTCTACTTTCATAAATAGACATTCCTTCCTCGTTTCCTTGTTAGAATCTAGTATACCATATTCGGCTTTTCGTCCCTAGTCTGACTCCAGATAAGCCTGGAGACGGTCAATTCCTTCGTTTTCCGTCGCTGATATTTCAAAAATTTCCTTGGCTCCAGCCGCTTTCAGCTGCCGCCGTGCTTTTTCGATTTGCTCCGGCTGTTCAGCCATATCAATCTTGGTGACAATGCCAATCACTTCTTTATTGAAGAGGGAAGAAAAACCCTGAGGAAAGGTCTGCATCTGATTGGAAGCCGCCACCAAGAGACCAATCACATCAGCCTCCGTTGCCGTCACGTTCAGAGCATTATAATACTTACGATGCTGGAGAAATTCTCCAGGCGTGTCAATGATGGCATCATAGAACTCAATAGCCTGAGTCTTAAAGTAGCTTAGCTCCAAGCCTTTCAGTCGCTGGGTCAGAGTGGTCTTACCCACTCCGACCGGACCGACAAACATGATTTTTTTCATATCTTGCATCCATTCCTCTCTATGACAGGGAACTGCCTGCTATCTGCTTAGCTGGGCTTCCTTACTATCTAGTTTGATAGTTTCCCTGCCGTTGAGCAGTACACCTTTATTTTCATCGCGACCTTGCAGGTAGTAAAGGGCATCTTCCTGGCCGTAAGTTTCAATTGCCTTAGTTTGCAAAAGACCGATTCCCTTGCTAGGATCTCTCAAGAGATTGAAAATGATTCCCATTTGCAGTTTAGGGAAATCCTTGAGCATAGCATAGTCGCCATTACTGTCACCGGCAATCAGGATTGGTTCTTGATTGTCATGATTGACAGCAATCAGCTTCTTGATGGTCTCTGTCTTGCCCTCACCTTGAGTCTGAGCATAGTTGGTATCATATTCTGGCTGAATTACTCCCTTGTCATCCTTTTTCAGGCGCATAGCAGTAACATTTTCTTTAGGAATATTGTAGCCATACTTAGAATTGCTAGCATAAGGGATAATCACATCGATATAAGACGCTGAGCAGATATAGACATCAATGCCGTTAGCCATCAGAGTCTTATAGAGATTTTGCATTTCCTTGACTGAGCGAACACCACGCTTGAAGGTCACAGTGATTTGGCCTGACTCACCTTTCAAGCCTTCTGGACTTTCCCAAGTTTCAGAAGTCAGCTTGTCTTGGAGAGCCTGGTCAATAGACTTTTCAGATAGGGCTTGAACTTCTTCAGAAGTCATACCTGCATAGAGGTAGGTCACCCATGGATAGCTGATGTCAGAGCTGAAGGTGTCACCAATCGCTTCGTAAAGATAGCGGAGTTTAGCAGCAAAGTCTTGGTATTCATCGGTCTTTTTGACTTCTTCCAGAGACTTGTCTCCTTGCATTCCCTTATAGCTATTGTAAATAGCCGTGTAGTCAGAAAGCAAGTCAGCTGCAATCTTGTCAATGTTCACTGGTTCACCATCTTTGTTATGGAAATCCTCAACGAAATCGTCGCTTGGTATATTGGTCCGCACTGCTTGGTCAAATTCTTCCGGCGTCATCTTAAAGGCCAAATTTTCAATTTGATAGGTAAAGGTTGCTTCGCCAATATCGTTAATGACTGTCGTATTGTCCCAGTCAAAGACGGCATAAGGCTTTTTATTTTTATCGTAGCTAGAGCTGGTGTTCCCATTTTCCTTGATGAGCTTGGTCAGACGGGCATAAAGCTTGTCTTCCCAGACGCCCTTATCCAAAGTCTTAGCCTTGTCCTTATCCGTTGTCTCTGTCTTAGCCGAGGATGACTCAGTCGTCGTCTTATTATTCCCCGCTTGACAAGCTCCCAGAAGCAAAGCCAAACTACAAAGCAGCACAATTCCTTTTGTCCGCATAGAAACAATCCTCCATAAAAAATAATAGTGCGCAAAAAAATGGCATAGAAAACCCCTTTGATTCTGAAACACTCGCTTCATTGCGATCAAATCAGGCTTCCTTGCCATTTTCTATACTGTTATTATATTATAAACTATCTGACAGACTTTGTCAATGAAGCGCTTTCAGATTTGTAAAAAAATAAAGGCAGAGAAAAATTATTTCTCTGCCTTACTGATTAAAATGCATATACTCTAATCTTCTCAATCAATGTGTTAGAGGAAACCTAACGTATTCAAGACTAGACAGACAATCCCCTTTAATTCTACAATTTTTCAGGCACTTGATTTCTCCAGCCAGTGAAAACTTGTGCATAGCCCAATAGATACAAGGGCGTCAATGCGATGCTCAAACCTACCAAGGCAATAATCATATAGAGTCCTGACAGCATAAACAAGCGAGTGATGACTGCTACTGCAGCTGACAAGCAGCACAGGACGATGGCGTGAATCTGCAAAATATTGATCTTTTGTTTCTGTTCAAAATATCTCAATTTTGAAACGATCACCATCTGATAGAGCAAATTAATCAACTGATAAGACAAGCTGAGTATGATAAAAATCATAAAAAATGCTAAGTGGTTCTCACCAAAAAAGATGGAGCCCCAAAAAAGCAATTCAAAATGCAGAAATAGGTAAGAGCTGGTCGGAATGAGCTGCAAGGCTTTGGTATCAAAAAACTTTTGGAACAATAAGAAGGCTAGCAACAAGATAGCGATGTGCCCAATAGTAAACTGCATGACCATCATGCTCCGCTCATGCATCTCACCGCGTAAGAAAATCGAAACGATAGATACCAGTGAGATAAAAAACAACTCAATTAAACCAGCCTTATAAAAATCTAAGTTTCTGATTGGATTACAATCCGTAACAAGAACATTCAAAAATTCATAATATCTCTTTTTCATTTTGTAAACTCCCATTGTTTAACTTTATAAAATTTCCCCTAAACTTCGCGAAATTTTCTATAAAAAAATTCCACATTTCATTATATCATACAGTATATAGGCTAAGGAAGTCTTATAAAACTATAGGTATAGTTCTATAGGATAGTTCCCTTTCTCAATCATTCGCCAAGTTGGCATTTTTCCGCTATAATAGTAGGGATGAACATCAAAGAAGAAATTATTAACTTAGCAAAAGACATTGGGATTTCTAAGATTGGCTTTACGACAGCGGATGATTTCGACTATCTGGAGAAATCACTGCTCTCGGCTGTAGACGAAGGGCGAAATTCAGGATTTGAACACAAGAATATTGAGGAACGAATCAAGCCCAAGCTGAGTCTGGCTTCAGCCAAGACTATCATCTCTATCGCAGTCGCCTACCCCCACAAGCTCAAGCAGCAGCCTCAGAAAACGGCCTACAAGCGAGGGAAATTCACCCCTAATAGCTGGGGGCTGGGCTACCACTATGTCCTGCAGGACAAGCTGGACCGGCTTGCCAAGGGAATCGAAGAGCTGACCGCTGATTTTGAATACAAGGGCATGGTGGACACGGGCGCCTTGGTCGATACCGCCGTAGCCCAAAGAGCAGGAATCGGCTTTATCGGCAAGAACGGCTTGGTCATCTCCAAGGAATTTGGCTCCTATATGTTTTTGGGAGAGCTAATCACCAATCTGGACATTGAGCCTGATCAGCCTGTCAACTACGGCTGCGGAGACTGCAACCGCTGCGTGACAGCCTGTCCTACTTCCTGCCTGATTGGCGATGGCAGCATGAATGCAAAGCGCTGTCTATCCTTTCAGACTCAGGACAAGGGCGTCATGGATCTGGAATTTCGCAAGAAGATTAAAACCGTCATCTACGGCTGTGATATCTGCCAAATCTGCTGCCCTTACAATAAAGGTTTGGACAATCCGCTCGCAACAGAGATTGACCCCGACCTGTCTCATCCAGAGCTCCTGCCCTTCTTGGAGCTTTCCAATGGTCAGTTTAAGGAAAAATTCGGTCATGTGGCCGGCAGCTGGCGGGGAAAAAACATCCTGCAGCGCAATGCCATTATCGCTCTTGCAAATGCCAATGATCGCTCTGCTATTCCCAAAATGCTGGAAATTATTGACAAGGGGCAAAATCCGATTCATGTCGCCACAGCTATCTGGGCTCTGAGTCAGCTGGTGCGTGAGGTCCATCCAGAAATGATAGAACTGGTCATGGGCATCAAAAATCCAACTCCTCAAATCCAAGAAGAACAAGGCCGTTTTCTAGAGAAATTTGGCCTAGAAGAAAAACTTGTGATAGAAAACTAAACCGCTGAGATTCTTCAAATCTCAGCGGTTTCTTTATTTTTCTTCTTCCTTACGGATTTCTTTGATGATAGAGCCCATCTTGACAGACTCGTCGCTGAAATAGCGGTAAAGCCGTCCATCTCCATCTCCCATGTAGCTGATAGGAGAAAAACGGTCACTGCGGAAAGCGTCATTCTCATCAATCAAGTCCTCATCTACCACGCGCCGAGTGACACGGGCGATGACATTGGTCAAGGCACCGCATTCGACCATATCCAGCACCTGACACTCAATGGATACAGGGCATTGGTCTACCAGCGGAGCATCCACGGTCTCGCCGATTGTGTAGCTAAGACCAGTCAGGGCAAACTTGTCCTTGCGGCTGTTGAAGCCAGCAATTTCAGACTCTTTGGTCAAATCCTTCTCTGGGACATTGACTGTGAATTGCTGGTGTTTGGTAATCTCTGTAATGGCATTTCCCTTGGTACGCATGGCAATAACCATCATGCTACCCAAGGAATAAACCGAGCTTGAGGTTGAAATATTATAGCCGTGCACATCGTCCTTATAGCCTAAAAAGAAGACTGGAAAGCCGAAGTAAAGTTTTCTCGTTTCAAAAGTACGTTTCATATATGTTCCTTTATTTTTAATTCTAAAATAGATTAGCTGACTGGGGCATGCATCAACTGAAATGTCCCTTGTCGCCTATCAATTTTTTTGTCACGTGGTGATGAGCCTGGATAGGAAGCTCAAAGTCCTTTATCTCGTCAACGATTTCCCCGTCTGCCATGACTAAAATCCGATGGCAGAGAGCGTAGCTCAGCTTGAAGTCATGCGAGATGAAAAGATAGGTCAGCTGGTATTTCTCCCACAAATCATATAAGAGGCGTAACAACCTGCCTTGAACAATGGGATCCAGACCGCTCAGAGCCTCATCAAAGATAAGAATATCTGGCTTTAAGAGCAGGCCGCGGGCGATGCAAATCCGCTGGAGTTGGCCACCACTGAGCTGGCGCGCAGGCTGATTTAGATAGCTTTTATCCAGACCGACGTCTTCTAGAATGGATTCTACCTCTTCTCTAGCCACATCTTTTGGCAGGGCCTCTGTCAAGACCTGCTCGACTGTAAAATGCGGATTGACCGAATGGAGTGAGTCTTGAAAGACCAGTAAAATTCTCACGCCAGACTTTTTGACTGAGTAGGGCAGGCCATCCAGTAAGACCTGGCCTTGACTGGGCTTTTCTAGACCGATCAGCAATTTAGCCAGCGTGCTCTTGCCACTGCCGCTCTCGCCCATCAGACCGATCATTTCACCCTTCTGGACGGTGAAGTTACAGTCTTTGACAACCATTTTGTCCTCGAATTTTTTAAAAACATGTCTACATTCCAGCATCTTGTCTCACCAACCGTTCGTATGGATTTCCTAAGATAAGGTCTTGGCTATAGGCCTGCGAAGGACTTTCGAGGAGCTTAGCAACCGGTCCTTCCTCCATGATAGCCCCCTGATACATGACAAGCATCTTGCCTCCCAGCTCCTGCGCCAAATGATAATCATGGGTCACTGTGATGAGGGTCTTTCCTTTAGCTAACTGCTCCTTTAAGATGAGAATAATCTGCTCGCGATTGTGGATATCTAGCGCCGAAGTAGGCTCATCCAAAATAATAGTCTCTGGCTCTAGGCAAAGCAAGATAGCCAGCATGACACGCTGCAGCATACCGCCGCTGAGCTCAAAAGGATATTTCTTCAAAAGTTCTTCCGGCTCTCCCAGTCTGACCTCTTTCATAGAGGCTACGGCCTTAGTCAGACAAGCGCTTTTTGAAATCTTGCTATGGCTGCGCATGGTTTCCCAAAAATGGCTTTGAATGGTCTGAAAGGGATTGAACATAGCCATAGGATTTTGAGACATATAGGCTACTCGGCTCCCCCGCAGCTGCTGCCAATTCTTGAGAGACTCGCGCTCTAGAGACATAGTGCCATAGTGAACTTCTCCTTGTATGCTCAAGGATGAAGGCAGCTGGCCAATCAATATCTTGGTTAAGAGGGTTTTACCAGAACCACTCTCCCCAATGATGACCAGTGATTGACCCGCCTCCACTTCAAAGTTGATGTCCTGCAGAATGGTCTTTCCCTCAATCTGGGCTGTCAGTTGCTTTACAACTATTTTTTCCATATCTGTTTCCAGCCTTTCTCTTCAAAGCATTCGGCAAATAGATTAAAGGCGACCACAGTCAGAAAGATAGCCAGTCCGGGCGCCAGCATCATCCAAGTTGCCGTTTGAAAATGGCTTCTAGCATCATGCAGCATCATGCCCCACTCGGTAATGTTGGGCTGGACACCGATTCCCAGAAAGGAAAAGCCAGAAATCATGAGAATGATATTCCCAATATTCATCAACACAATAATCAAAATAGGCTTGTATATAAAGGGCAGGATATGAGTTTTGAGAATATGAACCTGAGAGAGTCCCATGGTCTGGGCAGAAATGACATAGGCTTCCTCCTTGGCACTCTTGACCAGATTGGCCGTCACCCTTGCATAGTAAACCCACTCTATGATGACAATGGCTAGAATCATATTGGTCATTCCTTGTCCCAATATCCCAACAGTAGCTAGCGATAGCAGGAAGCTAGGAAAGGCGGAAATAACATTTGCAAACCATAGGAAGGTAGCTTCCGCCTTTCCTTGGTACCATCCGATCAGCAAGCCGACTGTTACACCGATGACCACTTCCAGCAGACTGATAGTCAAAGATAAAAAGAGGGAATAACGAGCCCCGTGCAGCAGACGAGACAAGACATCTCTGCCCAGCTGATCGGTTCCCAGCAGATGAACAGCGTCAGGTGCCATTAGTTTGTTTGAGATCTCTACTTGCTGGGGGTCGAAACTCGATAGATAGGGAGCAAAGAGAGCGCAGATAAAGAGGACCAGCAAAATGACACTTGAAAAAATAAATCGTTTAGACATTGCTCCTCCTTTTTCTGACTCTAGGGTCTATCCAGAGCGGCAACTTCTGGGTTAGAATATTATTCCCCAAGAATAATAGGCCAAATAAAAGCATGCAGCACTGGATAATGGGCAGGTCCACAGACTGCAGCGCATCTACAAAGAGGGAGCCGACACCATTCCAGGAGAAGACTTCTTCGACAATTAAGGAACCTGTCAAGAGATAGACCAAGGTCAGGCTCAGGCCTGTCGCAATGGCTGGCAGGGAATTTCTCAAGAGATGATTCTTGACCAGGAAGAACTTACTGACTCCGCGCAGGAGGGCATTTTCGACATGGACACTGTTCATCTGCTCCAGCACAGCCTTGCGGATCAAAGCGGTATATTGGCCAATCAATGACATACTGAGGGTCAGACTAGGAAGAATCAAGCTGCTAAGGTCCTGCTTGCCCGAAACTGGCAGCCACCTCAGCTGAACAGCAAAAATCACAATCAGCATGTAGCCTAGCCAAAAGCTGGGCATGGAAACGCTGGAAAAGGATAGAAAGCGAGTGACCTTATCAAAGAGAGAACCCTTGTAGACTGCACTAAAAATCCCCAAAGGAATGGACGTAAGCAAAATGAGAGCAAAGGATGTCAAGCCCAGAGAAAGAGTCGACTGGAAACGCTCCAGCACCAAGGGCAGGACAGGAACCTTTAATAGATAAGACGTCCCAAAATCCCCACGAAGCGCCTTTGTCAGCCAACCTAGATACTGCTGGGGCCAAGGTTGATTGAGGCCCAGATAATCTCTGGCTTTTTCCAAAGATTGAGGAGTCACTTGAATCTTAGATACCCTTAAATAATTTTCTGCTTGATCAGCTGAGGATAGCTTGGCCAAGAGAAAGGTCAATACTGATATCATCAATAGGGCAGCCAAGAAAGAAACTATTTTTTTAAATAAATCTTTTTTCATAGTCCTTAAAAGAAAAGGGGCGGCTGATAAGCTTTTCAACTTAGAAGCACTACTCCCTTTATATTAAAATTTGCAGTTATGAAGCCAGTTTTTATTTTTTCTCAATATAGCGCAGTGGGAAAGCATTTTCTTCTGGAGCAAAGCGCATGCCATCGAGTTCTCCCTTGCGGTAGACGGAAACAACGGATTGGTAAGTCAGAGGGATATAGATAGCTTCATCATGGAGCATGGTGAGGACTTTCTTGTAGCCTTCATCGACTTTTGCCTCGTCTGGTTCGACCAGAGTCGCCTTGATAATTTTATCAATTTCTGGCTTAGATGGCAGAGCTTCTAGGGAAACATTTTCTGGGTGGCCATGGTCAGCTGGTGAAGTCAGGGCAGTCATCCAAGCATGCGGATCCCACGGTGCTCCCCAAGAATACGTCAACATCAGGTCAAAGTTTCCTGTCTTGGCATTTTCCCAGTAGTCATCTTCTTCCATCGCTTTGAGCTGAACATCAATACCGATTTTCTTCCATTCGCCTTGGAAGTACTCAACCAAGTCCTTGTCTGTCGCCTTAGACGAGATATAAGGAACATTTAGACTTAGTTTCTTGCCATCTTTTTCGCGGATACCGTCAGAGCCTTTCTTCCAGCCTGCTTGATCCAGCATCTTTTCAGCCAGCTCGATATCATATTCATACGGAGTCAGATTGGCATCAGAGTGTGGGGTAGACTTAGAGAAGATGGTATCAGCTGGTGTTTCTGTTCCGCGGAAAATGTCTTTCGCGATTGATTTTTTATCAACTGCATGGTTCATCGCCTGACGGACAGCCTTGTCTTTGAAGATTTCTTGCTTGGCATTCAAGAGCATGAGGCGGCTGGACATTGGCTGAGATACATCTGTCGTGTACTTGTCATCCTTGGCATACTTAGCAAAGTTATCCAAACCGATAACGCCATTTCCATAGAGCAAGTCTACATTTCCAGACTCAAACTCCAAAGCACGGGTTTGTGGATCTGGGATAATCTTGACCGTTACTTCTTTCAATTTAGGCTTTTCACCCCAGTAATTTTCATTACGGGTAAAGGTGATGTACTCGTTTGGCTTCTTGTCTTTGACAACCCATTGACCAGTTCCGATTGGCTTTTTGAGGTTGTCCTTAGTTGTGTCGTCTCCATCAGGGAAGGCAGCATCAGCTACGAAGCGGATCGGACGAATCATTGATAAATCATAGAGAGTCGCACTGTAAGCTTGTTTGAGCTTGATCTCAAAGGTATGGTCATCTACAACTCGATAGCTTTCCAGCTGGTTGGTAAAGTCAAACCAAGTGTGGTTTTTCCTATTTTCTTCTGAAAAGACGGTGTCGAAATTGCGTTTGACATTCTCAGCATTAAAGTCAGAGTCGTCTGAGAATTTTGCCTTTCTCAGCTTGAAGGTATAAGTTTTACCATCTTCGCTGATATCCCAGCTTTCAGCCAAGGCTGGCTCGATTTTCCCATTGTCACCGTAGCGGACAAGGCCCTCGTAGACCATATCCTGAATGACAAATTGGTCTGGATTGTAGCGGTGAGGATTAACATCCCCAAAGTCTTCGCCCCAAACCATAGTGAGTTTATCTTTCTCATTGACCTGTTGGGAAGAGTTTGAGTTTTGCTGGCATGCTACCAAGAATAAAGGCAGCAAGAGGACAACTAATAAAAATAATTTTTTTCTCATTTTTATTGAATCACTTTCTTGTATTCATATTTTTTATGATTGCAGTCCCAAAAGATAGGGGCTATAGTTTATGTTTTTTTGATGATCAATTCATGCGGTTGTACTTGCTGTTCAGAGCGTCTCCGAACTTGGTAAAGAGGAGAATGGTCAGAATCAGCAAGATACAAGGGAAGACCACAATCCAAGGGGCCTCCTGAATGTAAATCCGTCCGTCATTGATCATGGCTCCCCACTCAGGCGACGGTGCCTGAGCTCCCAGACCGACAAAGCTGAGACCAGCGATTTCCATGATAATGGTGCTGATGTCAAAGCTCATGGTCGTCAGAATCTGAGGAAAAAGACTGGGGAAATAATAATTTTTCAGGCTTGTCCAAAAACTATTGCCATACAATTTCGAGGACTGGATATAGGGTTCATTTTTCAGCTGCAGGGTCATAGAGCGCATCAGGTAGGCATACTTGGTCCAGGCCGTCAGGCAGATAGCGATGAGGGTCTGCTGGAGACCGATGCCCAAGATACTGACTATGGCAATGACCAGAATGATAGAGGGGAAAGACTGAAAAGCCGTGATTACCAGCAAGATGAACTGGTCAAATTTCCCGCCGATGAAGGCGCTAGTCACCCCGATAAAGGATCCCACCGCCGCAATCAACATCAGAATCATCAGGGCTGGCAGGACCGTTTCCGCACCTCCGCTCACTGCACGCGCAAAGACAGACCGGCCAAGAGCGTCCGTTCCGAACCACTCACTGCTGCTCGGCCCTTGCAGGGCTTGGCTCAGATTGACCTTGGTCAAACTGTCACCCAAGAGATGAGGAGCCAAGGAGGATAGGATCAGGGCCAGGACGATGAGACCGCCCAAGACCAGGAGTTTTCGATTGATTTTCTTATCCATACGAACCCTCCTTGCTTGCTTTTAATTTCTTCATACGCGGCAGCAGTTTGGGATTTTCCTGAGCCAGACGAACGCGAGGATTGAGCCAAACCGTAAGCAGCTGAAAGACTAGATTTACAGTCAAGACTCCCGCTGTGATAAAGAGGACCGCCCCCTGAATGAGGGGGTAATCCCTCTTGGCGACGACTCCTATCAGCATCTTACCGATGCCAGGCCAGGAAAAGAGATGCTCGATAATAGCCACGCCACCCAAGAGCGAGCCCAGAGAAAGGCTGACCAAGGTGAGAAGAAAGGGCAGGACATTGTAAATCACATCATGCAACAGGATATGCCCCTCTCGAATCCCCCGACCACGCGCACCTTCGACTTCTGGTGAATGCAACACTTCAATCAAAGCGGTCCGCAGCTGTGGAATATAGCGAGTGGACATGACCATGGCCAGTGTCATGACTGGCAAGACTAGCCCCAGCTCATTAGCCGTTGCCTGAATGGGAAACCAATGCAGCTGAACGGAAAAGAGCAAAATCAGGATAATCCCCATAACAAAGCTAGGAATGGCATTCAGAAAAGCCAGACCTCCCATCAGGAAGCGGTCGATAGGCTTTCCAGCATGGTAGGATGTGTAGAGAGCTGTCGGCAGGGAAATTCCCAGAGTCGCTAGCAGGGTATAAAAAGCTAGGTAGACTGTATTGGGAAAATAGAAAACCAGCTGCTCCCAGACCGAAGCTCCAGAATTATAGGTCACACCAAAGTCACCATGGATAATCCTGCCCAGCCAGGCCAGATATTGCTCCATAAAGCTGCCATTCAGTCCCATCTCTTCCCGCTTGATTTCCAGCAGTTCCTTGGTAAAAGGAATGCCCTGAGCGTTGAGGATGCTCTCAGCCGGATCTCCCGGTGCTAGATAAACCAGTAAAAAGGAGATAAAGCTGACGCAGAGCAGGATGAGGACGAATTGCAGAATAGTTTTGATAATAAATTTAATCATGCGCCTCCCTTTCAGATATCTGGCAGCTTCCAGGCTTCTTGCTAGCTACAGCCAACAGCACTTCGCCTTGGCGGACGACCAAGGTCGCTTTTTGGTAGAGGACCAGACCGTCTTCCTTGGCAGTCACCTTTTCTAAAATATTGCCATAAATATCACAGATTTCACCGATGACCTGACCAGCCTGTACTGTTTGATTGGGCTGGACAAAGCACATCCAGCAGCCCGACCTCTGACAGGTCAGATAGTAACTATCGTCAAAAATCAGCGGCGCCTGCTTATAATAGGGCATGGTCCCTTCAAAAAGATAGCGGGCGACTTGTTTGACTGACTCCTTCATGGCCAGCACATCCTCTGGCAGACAGGTGCCGTTTTCCCCCTGTTCCAGCAGGATGCTAGGCAAACCATAGTCCACTGAGGCAGCGTGATAAAGATTGCCGCGGTCCTGAGACTGGTAGATAATCGGTGTCCCAGAAGCCTGTAGCATCTGATAGGACTTTTCAACCACCTCTGGATTTGCCCGCAAAGAGTAGTAACCATGCGGTGTCAGCAGTTCTTCCCGATTACCACTGTGCAGGTCAATGAGGAAGTCACTGACACTAAAGACCTGGCTCTCAATCACAGACCGAATCTGATAGCTGAGGCTGGAAACTGGCCCTTGGTCCTGAAAGATCCTGTTTAGATTGAGACCGTCCTCAGGTACAAGCGTCGTCTCCCGAGCCCAAAAGCCGCTGATATTAACTGCATGCAAGAGGAGGACAGAGCCCTGAAAGTTAAAGTCCCATTCATGCGCCAAGTCCATCAGCGCCTTAACTCCGACATACTCGCAGCCATGGACTGCAGCACTCATGGTCAGCAAGGGCTGGGTAGCCTGTCCTTTAAGCAGAGTGTACTGGATAGCCAGCTCATCCGTGATAGGCAGACTTCCTTGATAGCTGCTGCATGGAGCCATAGAGTCTAGTTCTTGCTTAATCCTCATCTTTATCCTCCCTGTACTGACTGAGCAAGAGCTTGGTATAGTCACTCTTGGGAGCAGAAACGACCTCTCGCATGCTACCTTTCTCCTGCACGATTCCGTCCTTGAGGACGACCAAATCTTCCGCAAAATTGCTGACCAGTGCGATGTCATGAGAGATGAAGAGAAAGGATGTCTGCGAACGCTCCTTAATATCTGCCAGCAGCTGCATGACTTCATACTGAACGGTCACATCCAGGGCACTGGTGATTTCATCACAGATGAGCACATCGGGATTAATCAGAAGGGCACGGGCAATAGCTGCTCGCTGGCATTCTCCTCCGCTCAGTTGATGTGGCAGCCTCTGGGCAAGCTCAGGTGTCAGACCAACCGAACTCAGCAAGTCATGGATGGCCTGCTTTCTATCTGACTGCTGCTGATAGAGAGAGAAGTTTCGACAGACCTCTTCTAGGCTCTGCTGAATGCTACGCTTGGGATGAAAGGTCGACTGGGGCTGCTGGGCGATATACTGGACCCGAGCATAGTAGTCCCTATCCTTGTAGGCAGAGACTGGCTGGCCCAGTAGAGTCAGCTCCCCTTGGTCCGGCTTTAAAAAGCGGCAGATGAGTTTGGCAATGGTACTCTTACCTGAACCTGATTCACCGACCAGACCCAAAGCCTGTCCCTTTCCCAAGCTAATATCAATATCAAAGACACCGATTCTCCGCTCGCCTATCTGACTGTGCTCGTAGGTCAACTGCTGACCAACCAATACTTGATTCATAGCTGCCCCCCTTCTCTAAATGCTGCTAGCTTAGGCACGGCCTTCAGCAATTTCTGGGTATAAGCCTGCTCAGGATAGCGAAGAACTTTATGGGCTGGACCGCTTTCGACTATCTGTCCTTCCTTCATGACGACTACTTTTTGTGCCAGATGCTCAGCTACGCTGATATCATGTGTGACAAAGAGAATAGCCATGTTTTCCTCTTGATGAAGCTGGCTCAAGAGATCAAGCAGCTTCATTTTCGACAGGACATCCAGAGCGCTAGTCGGCTCATCAGCCAGCAGCAGTTTGGGCCTGCTGGCTAAAGCCAGCGCTACACCGACTAGCTGCATCATACCACCGCTGAGCTCGAAAGGATACTTATTGACGACTTTTTCAGGCAGCAGTCCCACCATCTCTAGGCATTCTTCCAAGGGACGGAGATTTGATGCTTGCTGGCCCTGATTCTTCACCAAGTCCTGATAATGCTTTTTGATCTTACGGCGGTTATTAAAGCTGAGACTGGCATGCTGGCTAATCCAGGCCACTTCTCGGCCTACAAAAGGCAGATAAATGCGGTGGTCCTGGGGCTGAATTTCCTGCCCCTCAAAGGTAATACTGCCCTCTGTTACTGTCAGCCCCCTAAGAGGGAGACCTAGCAGCATCTTGAGCAGGGTAGACTTGCCACTGCCACTCTCGCCCACAATCGAAAGGGACTCCCCCTCAGCAAGAGAGAGGGAGACCCGATCGAGAATGACTTTATCTGCTGACTGCACCAGCAGATCTTTCATTTCCAGCATGTTTTATTCCTTTGATAGTTTGTTGCTGACGTGATAGTAGTCTGTTGGATGGGATTCCAAACCAGAGACCGACTTGTCCATTACCAGAGCGACCTTGAAGAAGCCGATAATGGTAAAGCCGTAGTCCTTATCCATGATTTCTTGGATTTCCTTGCTGAGCTGATTGCGCTTAGCTGGATCCGTTTCAGTCGCCAGCTCTTCAATTTTCTTGTCTGCTTCTGGGTTGCTGTAGTGACCGATATTGGCTGTACCATTGGTCTTAACAGCACTGTTGAAGAAGGCATACGGGTCACCGATAGGAGCTGCTACCACCGCATAAGGTGTGAAGGCATAGTCCTTTTCACTGGCAACGGCACTGACTTCAACTTTCTTAATAGTCGCTTCGATTCCGACTTCCTTGAGTTGTTGTTGGCTTGCTTCTACAGCCAGCGGCATTTCAGGCAGACGAGTAAAGGACAGCAGCTCAATGCTGACTTTTTGACCGTCTTTTTCACGGTAGCCATCGCCGTCAGTATCCTTGTAGCCAGCTTCATCCAAGAGTTTCTTAGCCTTGTCTACGTTAAATTCATGGACGCTCTTTTGCAGGGCAAAGGCAAACCCTTTAGGGAAAGGTCCAACAGCTGGTACAGCGGAGCCTTTAAAGAGGGATTCTGAGTAGGTCTTCTTGTCTACCAAGGTATCTAAAGCCTGACGGAACTTGTCATCTGCTACGTAAGGATTTTCAAAGTTATAGTAGTAAGCTAGGTAGCGGGAACCTTCTACTTCAGAAATTTTGTAGTTCTTATCGGAAGCATAGGTACTTAGATTTGCATAAGGCAGACCATAGACAGCATCGACTTCTTTAGACTTGAGGGCTGCAGAAATAGCTGTCGGATCAGAGAAGTATTTAATCTTCAGATTAGCAACTTTTGGCTTACCATCCCAGTAGTCGTCATAAGCCTTGAGTTCTGCTCCGCTCTCAGGAGTGTACTTGGTCACCATGTAAGGGCCAGTTCCGACTGGAGCCTTGTCAGATGCACTCTTGCCAGTCGTATCCACAATAGCGGAGTAGGGCTCTGCCAAGAGATTCGCCATGATCGGCTGAACAGCCTTTGTCTTGATGGTCACGGTTTGACCCTCTGCAGAAATGCTGTCAATGCCCATATCTGATGCTGCCCGCTCGCTGGTCTTAATCAAGCGTTCCAGAGAAGCTTTGACCTTTTCACCGGTCATTTTTTCACCATTTTGGAAGGTCACCTTATCCTTGAGGGTGATTTTCCACTCTAGGTCTGAGACTGCTTCGATTTTCTCAGCCAGCCAAGGTTTTACCTCAAGTTTGTCGTCCATCTTAAAGAGGGTTTCTCCCACTCCGTAACGGACCGTGAACCAGCCATTGTATTCCGCTGCTGGGTCCACATTTGCTGGAAATTGTGTATAGCCAATGGTTACAGTCTTACTGCCACTATCGCCAGCAGGTTCGCTGGTTTTGCTAGGGTTTACACAGGAGGCTAGGGCTAGGCCTGCCAAGGCTAAAACCATTATTTTTTTAAAATGTTTCATAAATATTCAAATTCCTTTTCTATTTTGTAAACTAATTTAAGACGGTCTATCCTAGTCAAATCTAAATACTATTGGCTCTCTGTCTAAGGTGGTTCTATGTCCTGAAGATGAGAGAGCAAACGAGTGAAAAACAAGTGATTGCTCATTCTCTGTCCTCCTTGGGGATGTGCTTGTCTTAATCTTTTCCTTCCAGATAGCTTCTAGCATCTTCGACAAAGGCAGTTGGCAAAGCCAGGTCAGCCTGCAACTCATCGCGATAAGCTCTGATGACTTCTGCCTCTCGGCCGGAGACAACCTTTTCAGCCCAGTCTGGGTCTAGGAGTAGGGCCTTGCCGAGGGCAAAGAGAGGAATCCCCGCATCCAATACTCGCTGGGCATCCTGCTTGGTCTTTATCTGACCGACACCAATAAGGGGTACTCTACCATTAATTTTTTTGATAATTTTCTGAATCACTGGCTCTGAGTCCTGAGAATCTCTGATAGACGAGCGCCAGACATCAGAGGTCGAAATATGTAGATAGTCCACTTGATGATAGATGAGCTGCTCCAGCAACTGCAGGGTATCATAAAGCTGGATTCCTGGCTCTTCAATCTCTTCCGGAGAAAAGCGGTAGCCAATCAGGAAGGGGCGGTCAGCCTCTTCTTTGACTAGTTGCTTGGCTCTTTTCAGCAAGGTCTTTGGAAAGCGCAGGCGGTTGTTAAGACTGCCGCCCCACTTGTCCTGACGGACATTGGAATGGGGAGAGACAAACTGCTGGATCAGGTAGGTATTGGCTCCATGAAGCTCGACGCCATCAAAGCCAGCCTGAATCGCCCGTCTGATAGCTGACAGAAAGTCCTCTATCACCTGCTCTACTTCAGAATTCTTGAGCGCTCTCGGCTCTGCCAGATAATCGCGCGGAGCCTTGACAGCGCTGGGTGCTACTGGCTGACCGTCAATCAAATCAGGCAGAACCATGCGACCACCATGATAAAGCTGAACAATAGCCAGAGCCCCTTGGTCCTTGATGGCCTTGGCCAAACGGCTAAGCCCCTCAATCTTATCATCCTCGGCGCCGCTGAAGCTCTCCGCAAAGGACTTTCCCAGAGGATGGACATAGGTACTGCCAGTAATGACCATGCCAACCGACCTAGACCGGCGGGCAAAAAAGTCAATATCTGCCTGAGATACATAGCCACCGGGCTCACTAGCGCAGATGGTCATAGGAGCTAAGACAACGCGATTGCGCATGGCCTGACCATTTTTAAAAGTAAATTCATCCTGAATCTGTGTATTCATCTGGTCACCTCTTTCCCAAGATAAATCATGTTGTTTTTTAATAATAAAGCCTTAGAGTAAGGTTGCCTGCCAAGTCTGGTCCCGCTCTTCCAAGAGCAGCACTCGTCCTTGGGGGACATCAATGTTCCAAAAAACAGCCTCTCGGTCAACCAAATGCTGGTAAATCAAGCGAAGGACTCCCAAATGAGCCACTAGAGCGATTGACTCATCAGTAGTATCTAGCAGGCGGTCTGTTGCTGTCCAGACTCTGGTCTGAAAGTCTGAGAAAACTTCTGCTTCAGGAGGCGTGACCTCAAAGGGGGCTTCCAGCCAAGCCTGCCAGACTTCTGGAAAAGCCGCTTCAATCTCATCAGCTGTCAATCCTTCCCATTGCCCGAAGCCCCGCTCGTCAAAGTCGGCTATAGGCTGGACTTGCCTTTCTGGAAAAGCCAGCTGGGCTGTTTCCTGCGTCCGCTTGAGACAACTGGTGTAGATTGCATCAACCGTACGCTCCTGCATCAGAAGCTCCAGCTGCCTAGCATCCTCTTGGCCCTGCTCGTTGATAGAGACATCATGGCTGCCGTAGAAACAGCGTCTGCGGTTATAGTCTGTCTGACCATGCCGCATCAGATACCATCTTTTCATCCTAGCACCACCAATCCCAAGAGATAGAGGAGCTGGGCAATTTCTACGTAGGCTCCTAACGTATCGCCTGTGTGGCCATCAATTTTATTATAAACGAACCGGCGATAGCCGATTGCTCCCAGAAATACTAAGCCATAAGCCAAGAGACCTCTCCAACTGAAAACCAGCAGAGATAAGAGCAAGGGTAGAAGCTGGGCAAGCAGGATATGACTCGTCTTGCTGCCACTGAAGAAATTTCCTGAGCCACCGCCTTCTCTGGCATAGGTCATCCGGTAAAGCTGTAGACTCAGACCGGCCTTGCCAATCATGGTCAGACTAGCCACGATAAACCAGCGAGGCTCTGGCAGATAAGGGTAGAGAACCAGCATCAGAGCATAGTAGAGAATGAGTGCCAGTACGCCATTGCTGCCAATGCGGCTGTCCTTCATAATTTCCAGCATCCGCTCTTTCTTACGAGAGGAGAAGAGACCGTCTGCCGTATCTGCTAAGGCATCTAAGTGAAAACCGCCCGTTAGCAGAACATCGAAAGCAAGGGTCAGAACCCAAGCAACCATTCCAGGCAGAACTAGACTCATCAGGAAATAAAATCCTCCTGAAATCAAACCCAGCAAGAGACCAAAGAGGGTCAGAAAAGGAAGTCCCCGTCGCAGATAGGAAATATCCACTGCCTTTGGAATCACAATCCGGCTAAAAAATTGGGTATAGATAATCAATGCCTTTATCATTTCAACTGCTGAGCGAGGCCACAGATGACCAGATAAGCCTCACTCGCCTCCTTTGCAATCAGTTGGTTGATCTTGCCCTGCACATCACGGAAGAAGCGTCCTAGTCTGGTCTCCGGGACAATGCCCAGTCCAACCTCGTCCGTTACAATCCAGCACTCAGAATCTATCTGACGAATTGTAGATAGAAGCTCTTGCCATTCTTCTTCCAAGAGTTGTAGCAGGAAAGACTGCTCCTGCCGGCTGAGAAAGTTTTCTTCCGTCAGCTCCAGCTTGTCTGGAAAATGCTGGGCAATCAAATCAAAGAGGCGATTGCTGGTCAGAAGTGTGGCACAGTCCAGCAGGTAAACTGGATGCGATTGCTCTCGCAGCCAGTCGGCCAGCCCTGCATACTGCTCCTGAGTCGTCCAGGAAGCCGGCCGCCGTTCTTGGTGCAGCCGAATCCGCTCCTGCCATTCTGGATCTTCTTCTCGAGGTAGGCCGGTCGCAATGTAGCAAACTCGCTCTCGGTCCGCTAACTGCTCCTCCGCAAATGCCGACTTGCCGCTTCTGGCCCCGCCTGTTACTAACACAATCTTAGCCATTTGCTTCTTCTTTCATTGCTTGAAATGCCTGCTCAAAGGCTGCCAAGGTCTGGTCTAGATCCGCTCTAGTATGGGCACTGGACATAAAATTGGTTTCATACTGAGATGGCGCCAGATAGATACCCTCTTCCAGCAAGAGACCGTGCAATCGTGCAAACTGTACATGGTCAGCCGCCTTAGAATCCTCAAAATTGCGGACCGGCTTCTGGCTGAAGAAGAAGCCAAACATGGTACCTTTTGATACGACTTGCAGATCAATACTGTACTTGTCAGCAAGATTTCGTAAGCCATCACAGAGGTAGCTTGTTTTCTCTTCAATCTCAGCAAAGAGTTCAGGTGTCAGCTGTTTCAGGGTTTCATAACCAGCCGTCATGGCGACTGGATTGCCCGACAAGGTACCAGCCTGATAGATACTGCCTAGAGGCGCTACCTGATCCATATAGACGGCCTTGCCGCCAAAGGCTGCGACTGGGAAGCCGCCACCGATAACCTTGCCCAAGCAGACAAGGTCTGGATCTGTCTGATAGAGGCCAACTGCCCCCTGGTAATGAGCTCGGAAACCACTCATAACCTCATCCACGATGAAGAGAGAGCCGTATTCCTGAGTGAGGGAGCGAATAGTACTGATAAAGTCCGCATCCGCTGGAATCAAGCCCATATTGCCAGCAACTGCTTCTAAAATGACACAGGCAATGTCATCTCCATGCTTTTCAAAGCAAGCCTTGAGAGCATCTTTGTCATTGTATGGCAAGGCCAGAGTTTCCCCAGCTACCTGAGCAATGACTCCGGCAGAATCAGCAATCCCAAAGCTGGCCAAGCCTGAACCAGCCTGAACCAAAAAGGAATCGCTGTGGCCGTGATAGCAGCCGATAAATTTGACAATTTTAGAACGCTTGGTCACTCCACGCGCTACCCGAATGGCGCTCATGGTCGCTTCCGTTCCCGAATTGACCATCCGCATTCTTTCCATGAAAGGCAGACGCTCCTGCACCAGCTGGCCGAGGACAATCTCTCTGGGACTAGGAGCACCAAAGCTGGTCCCCTCCCAAATAGCTTCCTCAACTGCCGGCAAAACATCCTTAGGAGCATGCCCCAAAATCATAGGCCCCCAAGACAGGACGTAGTCAATATAGCGGTTGCCATCGACATCATGCAGATAGGCTCCGCTGGCTTTTTCGATAAAAAGCGGGTGGCCGCCCACAGCCTTAAAAGCCCGGACAGGACTGTTGACCCCGCCTGGAAAGAGCTTTTGAGCCTCTGTGAAATATTGGTTGGAATGTTCTCTCTTCAAGTTCGTCCTCCTTATCTAGAAAACTGCTGATTTTCCGCAGTCTCTATCCTTCTTTCAGATAGCCAGCTGCATCCTTGGCAAAATAAGTGATAATCAAGTCTGCACCAGCCCGCTTCATACTGGTCAAGGTTTCCATAACTATGGCTTTTTCATTGATCCAGCCCTGCTGAGCTGCTGCCTTGACCATGGCGTATTCTCCACTAACATTATAGGTCACCAGAGGCAGCTGGGTTTCCTGGCGCAGCTCTCTGAGGATATCCAGAAAGGCCAGAGCCGGCTTAACCATGAGAAAGTCTGCTCCCTGCTCCTCATCGCTCTTGGCTTCTCTCAAAGCCTCCAAGCGATTGGCCGGATCCATCTGATAGGTCTTGCGGTCGCCAAAGACCGGAGCACTCTCGCCAGCATCTCGGAAAGGTCCATAAAATCTAGAGGCAAACTTAATCGCATAGGACATGATCGGAATGTCTGCAAAGCCTGCCGCATCAAGCCCCTGACGGATAGCCGCCACAAAACCGTCCATGGCATTGGAAGGCGCAATGACATCTGCTCCAGCCCTGGCTTGGCTGACAGCAACTTCTGTCAGTCTAGTCAGAGACAGATCATTGTCCACTTCTTCCCCTCGCAAAATGCCACAGTGGCCGTGACTGGTAAACTCACAGAGGCAGGTGTCTGCAATGACGACCGTCTCAGGAAAATGCTTCTTGATTAGACGGATAGCTTCTTGGACAATGCCATTTTCAGCTGAAGCCTGACTGCCTATTTCGTCCTTTTCTGACGGAATGCCAAAGACGATAAAAGCTCGAATACCCAAGTCCACACATTCCTGAACTTCTGGCAGCAAATCCTCGAGGGAGAACTGATAAACTCCCGGCATGGAGGCTACTTCTTGCTTTTCAGTCAAGCCTTCCTTGACAAACAAGGGTTGGATAAAATCATCCACAGACAGCTTGGTTTCTCGAACCAGCTGCCGCAGACCTCTGCTTCTCCTCAGTCTGCGATGTCTATAAAATTCCATGCTTCTTCTCTTCTTTCTTGATTATTTCCTTGACCATTTCCTCAACAGAAGGACTCTGGGGCTGGTAGTCTACCCTATAGCCTGACTCCTTGACTGCCTGAGCCGTTGTCTGACCAATCACTGCAATCTGATGGCTAGATGCTAGATGGGGCTTAATAGCACAAAAACTCTGCCAAGCCGATGGACTGGCAAAGGTCCAAATCACATTCTCCTGGGACAGATAGGTCTCGAGCTGGTCCTGACCAGCAGGATTTGAGGTCGTTTCGTACATAGGCCAAGCCCAGACATCATGACCTGCTTCTTTTAACTTCTCAGCCAAACTGGGATTGGACAAGCTACTCTGGGGCAGCAAGATCTTCTGCGTCGGCAGAGCCAAATCCAGCCACTCCTGAATAAAGTCAAGACCATAGTGGCTGCTGGCCTGAAAATCACAGTCTCGGCCTAGCTTGTCCAGCGCCTGACTGGTCTGCGGCCCGATGGTCGCAATCTGGTAATCAACTTTCAGATAGGGACTGAAAGCCTCTACTGCGACAGCACTGGTAAAAAAGACCCAGTCAGCTTCTGGCAGAACTGCTTGGACAGCTTCTGGCAAAGGTAAAGACTGACAGCGAATGAGAGGAACATGATGCGTCTCAAATCCAGCCTGTCTGATCTTTTCTAGCCAGGCAGAGTCTGGCGCCTGCTCTCTGGTAAAGATTATTTTTTTAACCATGGCATTCCTACTGCTCCCTTATCGGCTAACTGGCGCACAGCCTGCTCTGCTAATTGCTGGCCATCCTGCCCTTGAAGGCTGACAAAGACACATTGGCCGTCCTCCTTGGCCAACATGGCCTCTAGTTGGTAGTTTTGACCGTTTTTCTGGGCAAAAGCAGCGATAGGGAAGGTGCAGTCTGCATTCATCTGAGCCAAAACTGCCCGCTCAACTGCCACTTCAGCAGCTGTCTTCTCGTCCTGAACAGTTGCCAAGAGACTCCGTAGCTCCTCATCCTCTTCCCGGCATTCCACCGCCAAAGCTCCCTGAGAAATAGCCGGCAGGCAAAGACTGGTCTCTAAAGGCTGAATGTGAAGACGGCTTTGGTCCAGCCAGCCCAAACGTTTAAGACCGGCCATAGCCAAGACAATCGCATCGTATTCACCCTCTTCCAGCTTCTTGATGCGGGTATCAATGTTGCCTCGAAGTGGCTTGAACGCCAAATCCGGTCTCTGAGCCTGCAGCTGAACCTGCCGGCGAATGCTGCTGGTTCCTATAAGAGCGCCCTCAGGAAGATTAGCCAGCGTCTGGCCAGCTTGACGGAAAATCAAGCAATCTCGAACATCTTCTCGCTGACTAATCGCACCGAGCGCACAGCCCTCAGCTAGCTTAGCCGGCATGTCCTTGAGACTGTGGACCGCCATATCAATCTCACCAGCTAAGAGGGCTCGTTCGATTTCCTTGACAAAGACTCCCTTGCCGCCAATTTCCTGGAGGCTGACATGGGTCAAGCGATCTCCTTTTGTGGTATAGGGAACGAGGACAAAATCCCGCTCTGGATGGATCGCCTTGAGCTGGTCCACTAACTGCTGGGTCTGGGTCATAGCCAGCTTACTCTTGCGGGTTCCTACCTTAATGACCTTCATCTTTTCCCCTTTCTCTGTGCAAGCCAAATATCTTGGCAATCAAGGCAATGTCATAGTCTGAATGCTCTCCGACTGACAGCTCTTTGAGCTGCAAGATTGGCTCCTTCAAGACTTGGTTGATAATACTCTTCATGTGCTTGGAAATCTGCTTCTGCTCCCGCTCGGTCAAATCCGGAAACTTACGATTAAGGCTTTCCATGGCCGAAGCTTGAGCTTCCAAAGCCTTATCCCTGATTTCCTGAATCAGAGGAATAATGCCCAGTTGCTGACGCCAGTCAGCAAACTTGACCAGCTCCTCATCAATCTCCAAAGCAATCCGACCGGCAATCTCCTGCCGTTCCGCTTTGTATTGCTCCAGTTGATTGGTCAGATTTTCGATATTATAGAGCTTCAGAGATGAGCCTGGATGGCAGGAACGAGGCAGACAGAGGTCAAACACGACCGCATCCGCCTTAAGCATGGAGGGAAAGATAATGTATTCTTCCGTTTTAACCGCTGAAAAGACCACATCCGCATCCGCCAGCACTGCTTCCAATTCATCCCAGCCATGGGCAGACACCCTGTCCTCTGTCAGAAATGCTTGAGCCTTGCTGACCGTCCGATTGAGCAGCATGACTGACTTGAAAGGCCGTTGCAAGGCATACTTAGTCACCAACTGACCAATCTCTCCCAGACCGATCACAGCTACCTTTTTAGTGCTGTAATCCAGCCCCAGTCGGTCCAATTCTTGAATGGCCGTCAGGCCAATAGAAATAGGCCGGTCATTGATTCGATAAGTATCATGCATGCGCTTGGCAAAGGTCAGCGCCTGCTTGAAAGCCTGATTGAGGACAATTCCAGTCGTACCAGCATCTTGCGCTGTCAAGAAAGCCTGCTTGAGCTGGCCCAAGACCTGACTTTCACCGACAATCTTGGATTCCAGGCCGATGGAGACCCGCAGCAGATGCCGCAAGGCCTCATCCCCCTCACGAAAGACTAAATACTCTTCCAGCTCCTTGACAGGAATCTGAAACCAGTCCGCCAAAAAATGCTTGGAATAGTAGCGGCCAGTGTGCAGCTGGTCCACCACCAGATAGAGCTCGGTCCGATTGCAGGTAGACAGGATGATATTTTCCAAGATACTTTTTTCTCTTTTCAGGAGCTTTAGAGCTTTTAGTCTCTCCTGATCTGAAAAATGTACTTTTTCCAAAATTGGCAGCGGCGTTTCCCGATGGGTCAAACCCACATATAATAGGTGCATGCTTCTTTCCTTCTTTTAAAGTTGGTCTAAAATTGCTTCTATCTTCTTGCGAATCTCCTTGGAACGGCTGGGCGAGAGGCCGTTGGTCGAAATCATAACAGATACGTCCTTCTTTCTCGCAATGGCTACATTGTAGAAGTCAGAAAAGGTCTTGTCGCCCGTATTGTTTACCAGCTGACTGGGTGCCGCATCCTCCATAATCTGGCGGTTGACTTCCGCCTGATCTGTACAGGCAAAGACTAGCTTTGCGCCTTCCAAATCACCTGTCTGGTAAGGTCTAGCTAGCCATTGGATCTCCGCCTGCGGAATGTCAGCATGCAGAGTCGGACTGACCACCGTCACAGCAGCCTGCTCAGCCAGCAGGGTCTTAATCTTCCGCGCTGCGACCTTGCCGCCTCCCACTACCACGACTTTCTTCTCTCTGATATTAATCATGACTGGATACATGCTAGCTTCTCCTATTTCTTTTCCCGAAAGATTTTCGCGCTGCGTTTGTATACTGTATCCGGCTCCTTTAGACGGTCATTGACCAAGCGAGCCAATACAAAAAAGTAATCCGACAGACGGTTGATATAAATCAATCCTACCTCATTGACTGCTTCTTCTGCCTCTATAACAGCTACCATACGGCGCTCCAAGCGTCTGGTCATGGTGCGGGCCACATGCAGGAGACTGGCAATCCGATGACCACCCGGAATGATAAAGCGGTCGATTTTCGGAGGAACATGCATATACTCATCCATCCGCTCCTCCAGCCAGCTGACATTGGCTGGCTCTTGCTTGTAGGGACGCAATTCCCTCGGTGTAGCCAAGTCGCTGCCACAGTCAAAGAGATGCTGCTGGATTTCCTCGCATTCCAGACGCAAGTCGTCCAAGATAGGATAGTCACGCATCTCAGATACGACATAGCCTAGATGCGAGCATAGCTCATCCATTGTTCCATAAGCTTCGACCCGAATATGGGTCTTGGATACTCGGTCCCCACCGTAGAGCCGTGTGAAGCCCTTGTCTCCGTATTTCGTATAAATTCTCATTTTTCTTCTCTGTTGATGATTTGATAAATCTGCTCCATGTCCAAAGACTGGCGCAGGACGTCTGCCAACTTATCATACTCTCTGTCTTTAAAGTCTTTGATACTGACAAGCTGGTCCTCTAGCGGCTCTAAGCCCTTAGCCAGACGAAGTTCATTCAGGTACCGACGAGTCCATTCTAGATTGTCAAAGACCCCATGTAGGTAGGTCCCTTGGACCTGGCCATCATAAGCCATTGCCCCATCTGGACGCTCGGTTGCCTCACCATTTTGCTCCTTGATGATGGAGAATGGCTTCAGACTATCCGCTAGCTGGGTTTCTCCCATGTGAATCTCGTAGCCCTCTAGTTCTTGCCCCTCATGCAGGGCTCTGACCTGAGTCGTCCGTTTGACCGGCTGAAGCACCGTCTCTGTCTCTAAAATCCCTAGACCGCTAATCTCTTCTAAGTCAGACTCTAGGTGCAGCGGGTCGCTAATCTTCTGCCCCAGCAGCTGATAGCCGCCACAGATCCCAAAGATTCGCACGCCCTGCTCCAGACACTCGAGAATCTCGGCTTCAAGACCAGACTCTCTCAGATAGTTCATGTCTTCGATGGTATTTTTGCTGCCCGGCAGAATCAATAGATCCGGCCGACCAATCGCATCACCAGGCTGGACATAGCGGACAGAAACATCCGGCTGAATTTCAAGACTATGGAAATCCGTAAAGTTGGATAGGCGCTTGAGGCTGACAACTGCGATATCCAGACTCTTTCTGTTATCAAAGCGCCGGCTCTTCTGCACCAGTGCGACACTGTCTTCGCTGTCAATATCCAGCTGGGCATAAGGCACGACTCCGATAACCGGCACCTGAGTTAGCTCTTCAATCATATCAATACCAGACTGCAGCAAGGCCACATCGCCACGGAATTTATTGATAATAACCCCCTTGATCCGCTTGCGGTCCTCAGGCGGCATGAGCTCAATCGTTCCGTAGATAGAGGCAAAGACGCCTCCCTTATCAATATCTGCCACTAAAATAACTGGCGCATCAACCAGCTTGGCCATGCCCATATTGACAATGTCTCGGTCATTGAGATTTATTTCAGCTGGACTGCCAGCGCCCTCAATGACGATGATATCATTCTCAGCGCCCAGCTCCTCATAGACTTCCTTAATCTTAGGCAGGAGCTGCTGCTTGTATTCATGGTATTCGACAGCATCCATATCCCGCAGTACACGGCCTAGAAAAACAACCTGAGACTTGCGGTCAGAGGTGGGTTTGAGCAGGACTGGATTCATGCGGACATCCGGCTCTTTGCCAGCTGCCTCAGCCTGAACGACCTGAGCCCGGCCCATTTCATCTCCTTTTTTGGTGATAAAGGAATTAAGCGCCATATTCTGCGACTTAAAAGGCACCACTTCTAGGCCATCCTGCTTGAAAATCCGGCAGAGCCCAGCCGCTATAATGCTCTTCCCAGCATCTGAGGCAGTCCCCTGTACCATCAATGATTTGACCATTTTACATTTCCTCCTAGCTGCTCAAAGAAAGCAGCTTCATTTTCTGCCAGTGGCGTCTGGATAGTCTGATGAAGCTTGACAATCCAAGGCACAGCCAAGCCTGCCTCTACTAGCAGATTTCCCTGCTGGAAGAAATCAAACTTGCTGCCCTCCGCAATCAAATGCCCTTTCTGCAGCAGGTAGGCATAGTCGCAGCAGTCATACATCAGATCCATGTCATGGCTGGATACGATGATGTTTGTCCCAGCCTGAACCAGCTTTTTCATGGTCTCGGCCATCTGATCCCGCCCTTTGGGATCCAATCCTGCCGTAGGCTCATCAAGCAGCAGATACTTGGGCTGCAGGGCCAGCATGCCAGCAATAGCCACCCGCTTTTTCTGGCCATAGCTCAGATACTGCAGCGGTCTGTCCTGCAGATGAGAAATGTCCATCATCTCTAAAGCCGTCGCCACTCTGCTGGTTATCTCGTCTTCTTCATAGCCTAAGTTTTCCAAGGCCATGCCAATATCGTCCTTCACAATGGTATAAAAGAGCTGCTGCTCTGGATTTTGAAAGACCATATTGACATGCTGCCGATACTGGAACAAGGCCTTCTTAGATTCGCCTACAGGCTGACCATCATATAAAACACTGCCCTTCTGCGGTTGGAGCAGTCGGGTGATGATTTTCATGATGGTAGACTTACCTGAACCGTTGACTCCCAGAATGCCAGTAATCCGGCCCTCTTCGAAGTCCATAGAAATATCGTGCAGCGTTGGATTTTCGTCATACGAAAAAGAAATATTCTTTACTTGTAACATCTATGTTTCCTATCTACTTTCCATTATAGTATAAAAGCAGTCTTATTGTAAATGCGCTTTCATTATTCACTGTGCTCTGCATCAAATCTTAGCGTCAGTACTTCATTTAAATGCTGATTATCATCTAGCAATTTAACAAAAAGAGTATTGGCTAATCTGCCCCAAGCTTGGTGTTGCTTCCTTTTATTGTAAAAGGAGAATTTCAAGTCCAAGGTATCCCGAATGGTCACAAACTCATAGAAGACCAGGAAAATAAAGCGATACATGAGGACAATCAAGTCTAGCAGTACCCGTGGCACATGCATGGCTTTAAAAAGCCGCAGCATCTGAGCAAAAGGCACCGTCAGGACAAAGAAATAAGTCGAAACCAAAGATGAATAGATGCGCAAGAGGATAAAAATGGTCTGCTGGACAGAGGATTGGCTGATGCCCAGATAGCCCTGACCTAAAGGCAAGGCCAGCAAGAGCTGCTCCTGACTGTTCTGATAGGTCAAGACAAAGGTCAAGAGACTAATCAGGATAAAGATACTGGCATGCAGATACCACTTCAGATAGCGCAGCCACGGAAGCCGAGCCACATAGCAAGTCAGAGGCGCCACCAAGACGATAAGTCCTAGCTGCAGACTCCTGACACCAGAAAAGCTGACAGCTAACAAGAGCACATAGATGACAAATTTATAAGCAACCGGCAGATTTTTCAGCCGATTTTGATAGGCATATTTATCAATCGCAAACAAGTGGAGGTACTCCTTTCTAGCTTTGTTTTTACCACGCCCCCAGTACAGAGCAGCTCCGGTCCCAAACAAGCTGAATCGCTATCAAGAACCAGAGCTCGCTCATACTGTTGAAGGCTTTTATTTATGTTCAGAAACTTCCTTTTGTTGGCCCTGTTTTTTCCCTTTATGGTAGCCAATGACATAGAAGATGATACCCGCTCCGATACTGCCTTGCAGGGTGAAGAGCAGACTTTCTACTTCTGGACCTGCTGGCTCAAAAATCGGTGAAAACCAAGGCTCATAGTCCTTTTGGATAGAGCTAATGGTTTTTTCAGCAGCGTCATCTGTTCCACTGTATTCCACACCCTTAGGGGCAAAGATAAAGGCAGCTAGAGTGACTGCTACTGCAGCCAAGATTAAGATGAGATTCTTGTATTTTTTCATTTGAACAGACCTGCTCTTTCTTTGACATTTTCTGAGATCAAGTTATAGAGGACAACTGTCAGCAATCCTTCTACGATAGCGATTGGGATTTGAGTAGTCAAGAAGACACCCATGAACTTCAGTGCAGAACCAACAAAACCGCTGTTAGCATCTGGGAAGACCAAACCGAGCTGGATAGAAGTTGTCGCATAAGTCGCCAAGTCCGCAATCACAGCACAGATAAAGATAGAAACTGGTGTAGAAAGCTTGATGGATTTAGCAAACTTGTAGACGAAATAACCAACAAATGGACCAACTACTGCCATTGAGAAAGCATTGGCACCCAGAGTTGTCAAGCCGCCGTGAGCCAAGAGAAGAGCTTGGAAGAGCAAGCAGATGGTTCCCAAAACGCTGATAACGGATGGGCCAAACATAGCTGTCCCCAGACCAACCCCAGTCGGATGCGAACTAGATCCTGTAACAGATGGAATCTTCAAAGAAGACAGGATAAAGATAAAGGCACCGGACAAGGCCAGCATAGTCTTGGAATTTGGATCCTCTGCAACGATTTTCTTGATGCGCATCAAACCGACCACAAAGAAAGGCAGGAAAACGGCGAACCAGAAGATACACCAAAAGAGTGGAAGATAGCCCTCCATGATATGCATCGCAGACACAGACTGGGTACTCAGTACCGCCAAAATAGCCAGCAAGGCCACAAAAGTTACTTTTTTATTTTTCAATAGTTTCATGTTTTTTTCCTTTACTAAGAACCTAAGCTCAAAAGGATAAATGTTTATCCACGAACATGGGCTCTGATATTAAAAAATCTTCTTTTTCACGAGGAGGGTAGTAAAATAAGGCAGCTTGGTTTCTAGTGTGATTCCTTCGAGGCCCAGCAGAGTCTGCTGTTTATCCGTCGAAGAATTGCTAACCATAAAAGTCTGCTGCAAGAGACCGAGCTTTTCGAGCAGGGGCAAGACGGTATCTAAGTGATTGGCCACCTTCATCAGCACAATTGAGTCATGCAGCTCAAGCGCCGCCTCAATCTTCTCAGCAGAAGCCGTAGCTGGCATAACCGCCAGAGACTCCTCATCCATAGTCAGGGGCTGACCTAACTCAGAAGCCATGCTGCAGAAAGAGGTGATACCAGGGATGGTTTGACAGTCAATTTCCTTTTCCAGCAGAGCCAGCAGATAACTGTAAGTGCTGTAGACCATGGGGTCACCCAGTGTGATAAAGCCGACATTCTTGCCAGACTTGACATCCTCTGCGATTTCAGCAGAGATGGCCTGCCACTGGACTTCTTTGGTCGAATTGGAACGAACCATAGGGAAATGCCGCTGCTTAATTTCCAGATGCTCTTTCAGGTAGGGTTCTGCAATACCTAATGCAAAGCTCTTGCTTCCCTTCTTAGCTTCCGGTGTATAGAGAATATCTAAGTCTTCCAAAAGCCGACTGGCCTTGATAGTCACTAGCTCGCTATCACCCGGTCCTACACCAATTCCGTAAAATTTTGCCATTCCTTCCTCCTATTCAATGATTTCTTCTAAATGCTGGATGTAGAGCTGCTGAACCTCAGGGTATTCACCCAGACCAACTAGATGGGCCTTAACCTCATATCCCTGCTCCTTGAAGAAGTGATACCAAGAACCTTCCTCATCTGAGCTCATATCATTGGTCGCATGGTCGCCCGCTACCAGCATGAAAGGTGCCAGATGCACTTCTCGGACACCCTCTTTCTTCAGTTCCTGCTCAATCAGCTCAACCGGAGGATAACTCTCTACACAACCGATATAGACTGAGTTTCCTTTCATCATATGATCCAAGGCTGCATAAGCTGTAAAAGCATAATGCTGGCTGCCATGGCCCATCAGAACTGTTGCTGCATCCTGACCCTCATGGCCATACCGTTCCAGCAGAATATCCTTGACAGCCTCATAGTCTTCCTGACTATTGAGCAGAGGCTTGGCAACGACTAGCTTTTTAAAAGCAGATTCAAACTCTTTGGCTTGGGTGAGAATCTTCTCATACTCGCTGCCCAAAATGACATGGAGAGGCTGGATATAGACCTCTTCAGTGCCCGCTTCCAGGAGCTGCTCTAAAACTTCTTTGACCGTAGGGATATCCAGCCCTTCCTGCTTCTTAATCCGCCGCCTAACGACATTGGAGGTAAAAGCTCGGTGGACTGGATAGTCTGGAAAATGTTCCTGAATGGCCTGCTCACAAGCCTCAATTGTTTTGCGTCTGGTCTCGGGATAGGTCGTTCCGAAACTGACTACTACTATAGCTTTACTCATGACCTGCATCCTTTCAGAGAATTTCCCGACATTTGTCAATGATGGAAGCAATAGTCGCTTCATCTGTCTCAACAATCTTGCTAAAGCCTGCTTCTTCTAAAACAGCCCGTGTGCTGGCACCCATGACAACGATAGGAACATCTGTCCAGTCAAATCCAGCTTCCTGACTGGCTGCCACAAAATTCATGGCCGCAGCAGAGTTCGGAAGACAGACTACTTCAATCTCTGACCAATTGTCACTGCTAATCTGACTGTCAAAGGCCAGTCTGTGGCTAGCAATAATCGGTAGCGAATAGAGTTCTGCCAGACTGGCTTTCTTATGTTCAGCAGTCAGAATATACCAGTTGCCGCCTTCTTTTTCAAGAGCAGCCGCGAAATCCGCATCCGACTGCTGAGGCGTCATCCGATCCAGCACAATACCGCTCGCTTCGATAGACTTAGCCGTATGATGACCAATCGCTGCAAAGCGGATGTGCGGCAGACTGCGCAAGTCTTTGCCTGCCTTGCGGAGAGCTTTCAAGAAGAGCGGCCAGCTCTGCATATCTGCAAAGAGGAGACCGTCTACCTGCTCCAAGTCCGGCAGCGGCAATTCTAACTCTTCAACCAAATCTCGAGCAGGGAAAGTGGTCAGTGCAGCTCCAGCATCCTTGAGCAAGCGAGGAAGTCTGCCAGTCTCTGACTGTTGGATAAGGATTTTACGACCGAAAAGTGGCAGATTCTCATGGAAATTCAGCTGCTGTCTATAGGCCACGACATCACCTACCACGATGACACTCGGTGCCTTAAAGTCCTCTGCTTCTGCTAGTTCGACTATGTTGCCCAAGGTTCCGTCCACCGAGCGCTGCTGAGGATGGGTTCCCCATTCAACGATGGCGGCTGGCTTGTCCTTGCCATAGCCTCTAGCCGTCAGCTCTTGGACGATGGAAGGCAGATTTTTCATACCCATGAGGAAGACCAAGGTTCCTTTGAGTTCAGAAATTGCTTCCCAGTTGAGCATTTCTGTCTCATCCTTGAGATGGGCTGTAAAGACATGAAAGCTTGTCGCTACATCTCGATAAGTCATAGGAATCCCAGCATAGGTTAGACCAGCCACAGCAGAGGTGATACCTGGCACCACTTCAAAGTCCACGCCAGCTTCCACCAGCTTGACTCCTTCTTCTCCGCCTCGGCCAAAGATATAGGGATCACCGCTCTTGAGGCGGACTACCCGCTTACCCTGACGAGCTTTTTCGATGAGAATCTTTTCAATCTCTTCCTGTCGGATGCAGGGCTGGCCTGGCTTTTTGCCGACATCTATCTTTTCGCAGTCAGACTTTAGATGCTGAAAGAGTTCTTGATTGACCAAGCGGTCAAAGACCAAGACATCTGCTTCTTGAAGCCGTCTCTTTCCTTTGAGGGTCAACAACTCTGCATCGCCTGGACCTGCTCCCAGTAATGTTACTAAACCGGACATTTTTTCTCCTTTTATTAGCTATTTTGTCAGATAGGCCTCTAACTCTTCTAAGTTAGAAACCATCTGCGGATAGGCCACAATTGGCCGAGAGATGATAATGCAGTCCATCCCCAGCTCTTGGCAACCATCAATCTTTTCACGAATACCACCGACGGTACCGCTCTCCTTGGAAACAAAAACATCTGCTCCCGAGCGCAGCAAGAGCTCTTTATTACACTCTTTGGAAAATGGAGCCTTAATCGCATCGATCTGATCCGCTACCAGTCCTAGCTGCTCACAAGCCAGAAGCACTTCCGAAGTCGGCAGAACGCGAACGACAATCCGCTGCTCTGGCAGCCCCTTGACAAAGAGTGGCAAGGTCTTGCTGCCCGTTCCCAGATAAACAGTCTTGTAGCCGCGCTTAGCAATCTCATCAATCGCTTCTTGGGTCGAGTGCACCACGATGGCCCCGCTCAAATCCAAGGTCGCCTGACGCTCAAAGCGCAGGTAAGATACACCAGCCATCTCTGCCGCCCGAATGGCTTCCTTGGACACAATGTCCGCAAAAGGATGGGTCGCATCAATGATTTCATCCACATCATTCTCTTTGATAAAGGCAACCATGTCCTCAGCTGTCAGCCGGCCCTGAATGACTGGCTGGCCGTATTTGGAAGCCAAGTGCCGGCCGTAGTCTGTGACAACAGAGCTGGTCACATCAATTTTCAAGCGGTCAAGCACTTCTAAAATAGCGGTGCTGTCGGATGTCCCTCCCAGCAGTAATTTCATCATAAAGTATATCCTCGAGGTGTGATCATGCGTCCGTTTTTAACATAAGTTTCTTTGTTACCAACGATAACGATTGTCGTCATATCTACCAAAGTCTCATCCAGGTCTTTGATAGTCGTCAAGATGATTTCCTCATCCTTACGGCCAATGTCCTTACCGATACCGACAATAGTATCCTCTGACTTGTACTCAGACATGATAGAAAGTGCTTTTGTCAGATGGTCTGGACGCCCCTTACTCCGAGGGTTGTATAGGCAGACTACAAAGTCACCTTGAGCTGCGGCATGCAGACGCTTCTCAATCATTTCCCAAGGCGTCATCAAGTCACTCAGACTGATATGACAGAAATCGTTCATGAGGGGAGCTCCCATAACTGCAGCAGCACCCAGACTAGCTGTGATACCTGGAACCACCTTAACTTCTACATCACTGGCATCTCCCAGCAATTCTAAAATCAAGCCAGCCATTCCATAGACTCCGGCATCTCCACTGGAAACAACTCCGACATTTTTGCCAGTCTCTCTAGCCAAATCAATGGCCTTTTGACAACGGTCGATTTCCTGGCGCATACCATTCGCTACGAGCTCTTTGTCCTTGACCAAATCAAGAATCAATCTCATATAAGTTGAGTAGCCGACGATAATTTCACAATCTGCTATAGCAGCCAATGCTTCTTGTGACATCAATTCTTCTTTACCTGGGCCTAATCCGATAACGTATAACATATATTTTTTCTCCTTTATGGGTATGATAAAATTTTATAAGGGCAGTTGGTTCATAAGACCGTCTGCTCTTTTTGATTTACTTTTTGGTTATTGCTTTTGCAAGCGCATAGGTACAGCCGTTCTTGGCAAAGCGCTCTGTCAGGACTTGACCCTGACTGGCCAGATCTGCGCTGGCCAAGGCGACACTGCCGACTCCGACTGTCTTTTTGACAAATTCTGACTGAGGGTAGCGATCTGCTACGACAGACAGCTCCTCCTTGCTAAAGGTCTCAAAGGGACAGCACAATTCCTCAGCTAAGGCTAGAATAGCTGCTTCATCCTTCTTGACATCAATGCTGACGATTTTGGAAATCTCACTGGCAGAAATCCCCTGCTGCTGACAGAATTCCTCAAAGCCTTCTTGGAAGACAGCAGGAGCCACATCCTTTCTAGCACCAACTCCTAAGATATAAGGTTGAGGATAGATGAGAGCCAGATTGTCTCTTTGAATGTCCTTTTTTTCTGTAGTCAGCAGAATTAGCGGTTCCTTTCCCTTGAGAACAGCCGGTAGCTCCTCATCATCAACGAGAGTCAGACCGCGAAGGTCCGTAACCCAGTCCTTTTCCTGATAGAAATAGACGGTTCGGCCACTGCCTAGATAGCTGTTGAAAGGTTTGATGAACTCTCTCAATTCCGGCCTCCAGCCATTGACTGATTGAGCCAGATTGTCTAGAGCTGTTACATTCTGCACATCTGTCGCTGTCGTGATAACAGGATTGGAACCGAGCAATTCTGCGATGTCTCGCGTCACTTGATTGGCTCCGCCTAGATGCCCGCTCAGCAGGCTGATGACATTCGTCGCTTTCTCATCCATGACCACCACTGCTGGGTCGCTCGCCTTGTCTTTCAAGACTGGTGCAATAGCTCGCACAACTGCCCCGATAGCCATGATACAAATGAGAACATCCACTTCCTGAAAGAGCTGACCAAGTGCCTCAATCACTCGTCCTTCGATGGCAATGACCCTGTCATCTGCCAATCGAGGTGTCGTATAGATAGGGATTTCCTTGCCTAGCTTTTCTCGCAGAGTCAGAGCCAAGTCCTTGCCGACTGCTGTCACTGTTGCGATTGCGTAGCGGGCTTGAGAATCACTTGGCATGGCTGCTCTTCCCCCGTCTGAACTCATGCTGGAAATCCGCATGGTAGAGCTTGGAATAGTAGAATTCCTGACCTAAAAAGTCACCGACCAAAATCAAAGCTGTCTTTCTAATCTTAGCTTCCTTGACCTTCTCAGCAATATTTGTCAAATCCCCAAAGACCTTCTTTTCATCCGGCCAAGTTGCCTTGTAAATAACAGCCACAGGTGTTTCTGGAGGATAGCCACCCTCGATCAGCTCGCTGACGACCTTTTCAATGCCTTGAACGGACAGGAAGATAGCCATAGAGGTCCGATGCTGAGCATAGCTTTTCAGGGATTCCCGATCTGGCACAGGCGTCCGGCCAGCCATCCGAGTGATGATGAGGCTTTGAGAAACCTCTGGTACGGTATACTCTGCCCCGATACTGGAAGCAGCTCCCAGAAAAGAGCTGACGCCCGGCGTACAGTCAAACTCTATGTCGCGCTTCTTCATCTCTTCGATCTGCTCTCGAATGGAGCCATAGATGGAGAAATCTCCCGTCTGCAGGCGGACCACATCTTTACCAGCCTTGACTCCAGCCTCCATGACATCGATGATTTCCATCAAGTGCATGCTGGCGCTATCATGAATCTCAGCCCCTTCCTTACAGTAGTTCAGCAGGTCTGGATTGACCAAGGAGCCTGCGTAAATGACCACATCAGCCTCAGACAGCTGCTTGTAACCTTTGAGCGTAATCAGCTCCACATCACCTGGGCCCGCTCCAACAAAATGTACTTTGGACATCAATTAGCCTCTCTTTCTTTTTTCTTACAGGAAACGATAATAGTCGGATTCTGAGGCTTAAAGTAGTGCCCCTTGCCTATAGCTGTCCAGCGACTAGCCTGAACCGAGACAATCTCTAGATCCTCCCAGTCCATCTGCTCCGCTATTTGAGCCGCTTCCAGAGCATTCTCCAGCAGGATAAAGTTCAAGACCAGCCGACCACCCGGCTCCATGAGCTGGGCACACCAGTCAAAAATCTCCTGCATATTGCCCCCGGTCCCTCCGACAAAGATGGCATCAAAGCTGCCTTCCAGCTCAATCGGAGCCAGTCCTTGATGGAGACGGACGTTGTGGCAGCCAAAATGCTGGATATTCTCCTGCGTCAAAGCCACCGCATCTTCATTGCGCTCCACTGCCACCACTTCCAGTTCTGGATAGGTTCGGGCTGCCTGAATCGTGACACTGCCAGTGCCAGAGCCGACATCCAGCATGCGCTTGGCTCGATGCAGCTCCAACTTATCCAAACTGATGGCTCTGACTTCTTCCTTAGTCATAGGGACTTTAGCCCTGATAAATTCCGAATCCCTCATCTAACACCACCACCACATTCATTTCATATTCTCTATCTTCTACCTCACTCGCAGGCAGAATGGTAATACGCTCGTCTTCATAACTCAGCTGCTCACCAATGACCAGCACCTTATCCAAACCTCTTTTAACGGCCTCTTGAGCAATCTCGTAGGGACCGACTTTCTGATCCGTCACCATAAAGACTTTTGACAGACTCATAATCAAGTCAAAGTTAGGCACCTTAGCATGACTGCTCGTAAGATAAGCATCGTTCATGGGCAGGGCAATTCTGCTGGCCAGATACTGCATGGCGCTGATACCTGGCGAGATAAGCACGCGCCCCTTGAATTTCTCTGACAGCCATTTGCCCAAGCCGTAAATCAGGGGATCGCCTGAGGCCAGATATAAAATTTCTTCATCCTCACCAAAGCTTTCCAGCAATTCTGCTAACGCAGCCAATTTTTTAGGAGGGACCAGGCCCTTGTCCCGATAAGCCGGCGGTAAAATTTCCAGATGGCGTTCACTGCCCAAAATGCGGTCAGCCTTTTCAAAGTAGGCTTCCTGTCTCAGAAGACCATAGCTCGGATCTCCCGGACCAATTCCGATAACATAAATCATGTCCATTCCTCCTTTATCTGCTCTAAAGGCTGGGTTGATGCCAGATAGCCTTCCTCAGTCCCAAAGACGACCACTTCAATACTGACTTCTGGCTTACGATAGCGGAGCAGACGCTCACTTCTAGCCTTAATCTTATCCGCCAAGACCTGATAGACGCCCTCATAAGAAAATTCCTTAATGGCTGTCCCAGCTGCCTCGGTCGTCAAGCACTTATCAACCTTTTCCAGCAACTCTATGGGCGCTCCCATCAGAGCTAGATTAGCCACCAGCGTTTCCATACGGGCATCCGAGTCCTTACTGTGGGTAGAGAAAATCCCAGCCGCCACTTTGACAAACTTGCCCATGTGACCGATCATCAAAACCTTGGTAAAGCCGATGCGCTGCACTTCTTTGAGGACATGGCCGACAAAGTTACTCATATTGACGATGCGCCCAGCTGGAATCCCCACAGTATTAGTAGCAAAATCTTCACCGTAATTTCCCGGTACCAAGACGACTGAACGATGCCCTTGATTATAGAGCATGGTTAACTCGATCGTGATGGATGCCTTCCAGCTATCCTCGGACATAGGATTGACAATCCCTGTCGTTCCTAAAATTGAAATGCCACCGACAATACCTAGTCTGGAATTATAGGTCAGCTTGGCCGTTTCTTCCCCACCAGGAACAGAAATGATAACCCGTGCTCCACAGTTGGGACCGATAATCTCACGGACATGCTGCTCAATCATCCGTCTAGGAGTCGGATTGATAGCTGCCATGCCGACATCGCAGGCCAGTCCCTTTTCAGTCACACGTCCGACTCCCTGACCGCCGTCAATCTCGATTTCCGTCTGATCTGGCAGAAGGGTCACGGTCGAATAAATCAAGAGGCCGTGCGTCGCATCTGCATCGTCGCCGCCATCTTTTTCAATGGCCGCGGTCGCTTCTTCTGGTCCGAAGGAAGGATTGTGAACATCCATGGTCACTTCCACACCTGAAGCCGTATGCACAGTAACCTTTTCTTCTCTTTCCTGATTTAGAATCATACTCAAGGCTGCAACAGTCGCTGCCGTCGCACAAGTACCAGTTGTAAAACCTTTTCTTAATTTCTTTCCATTGACATAAGCGTATTCATCCATCATTAGCCCTCTCCTTTCTCCGGAGCCTGCTTTTTATCTGAAACACTGTAACGCTCATAGTCTGTAGTGTCGAGCTTGAGCTGGTAGAGAATGGCATTGACCACAGCTGCTGCAATGGTACTGCCGCCCTTTTGACCCAGTGCCGCGATAGAAGGCACCGAACTTTCATGCAGTTTGAGCTTGGATTCTGCCGCTCCGACAAAGCCGACTGGAACTCCGACAACTGCATCCGGCTGCAAGCTTCCTTCTTCGACCATATCCAAAACCTTGAAGATGGACGTTGGAGCATTCCCGAAGACAAAAAGTTTTGGACCATCCACTTTAGCTGCATATTCTACAGCAGCCATGGAGCGAGTAATTCCTTTTTCCTTAGCTTCCTGAAAGACTGCTGGCTCATTGACCAGACAGCGATAGTTGACACCTAGGTCATCCAGCAATTTCTTATTAAAACCACCCAAGACCATGGTCGTATCCGTAAAAATGGTACCCTTGTTTCGGAGGACATAGAGAATCTTCTCAATAACCTGATTGGAAAACTTGATATTGTAGAGGTAGTCAAAGTCTGCACTGGTAAAGACAACCCGCTTAAGCACTGCCTCTTCAAAAGGATCCGAAAATTGAATATCTGGATGCTCTTGGTCAATAATTTCCTGAATCTTGCTGAAACTAGCTTCTTCGATCTTATGCGCTGCTTTTAGATAGGACATCTAGTTCTTTCCTCCTTCTTTACTGGATGGTGTAGAGTAGCGGACATAGTCATCTGTCACCACTTCTCTCAGCTGGTAGATAATGGCATTGACAATGGCTACTACAATCGTGCTGCCACCTTTTCTTCCGAGATTGACAAGGGCAGGAAGACCTGACTGAAGCAGTTCTTCTTTTGACTCTTCGACATTGATAAAGCCGACTGGAACCCCAATCACTGCATCTGCTTCTACCAATCCCTGCTCTGCCAGCTCAATCAGGTAAGACAGAGCCGTAGGAGCACCACCGAAGGCAAATACTTTAGGCCCTTCAATCTTAGCTGCTATCTCAACAGCCGCCATAGCTCTGGTAATTTGCTTTTCCTTGGCCAGCGCAACCACTTCTTCATCACTAATCAAACAGCGGTAGCTCACACCCAGCTGGTCCAGCACGCGCTTATTAATGCCATTGAGAGAGATATTAGAGTCTAGCAGGATGGTACCCTTAGCTCTGATTACTTCTTCTATTTTTTTAAGGACATCGTGCTCAAAGCGCATGGTATAGAGATAATCAAAATCTCCCGTCGTATGGATTGCCCTCTTGATGATGGATTCTTCCATTTCCGAATGGAAGACATAATCAGGATCTTTTTCAGTAATCATAGACTGAATAATTTGAAAGCTCTTTTCCTCAATAGAGGAAGGATTTTGGATATATGTCATAGTATACTCCTAGAAATATGCTTGCTTTACTAAATAAAAAAGAGTGAACAAGATTAAACCTGTCATGGTACTTGTATAAAGCAGAGAGATAGCCGTCTGAATATCATCCGCCGCAACCGGTCTGGAAGCTTCTCCAATGGTCGGCTTCTCGATTAGCTCTCCGTGATAGACGTGCGGTCCACCCAGCTGAATGCCCAAAGCTCCAGCTACAACTGCCTCCGAAAAAGCACTGTTGGGACTGGCATGCTGGTAGCGATCCCGCCAGCCAATCCGCAGGGCTCCTTTGACATCCAACAGTAAAATCTGACTACTGAGAATCAAGAACAGCCACGTCAAACGCGCAGGAATCAGATTGGCCAGATCATCCATCTTAGCGGATATCAAGCCGATTTTGCGATATTTCTCCGTCTTATAGCCTACCATAGAATCTAAGGTGTTGATGGCCTTATAGGTCATGGCTAGAATGGGTCCTCCTAGAAAGAGGCAGAGCAGAGGCCCGATAACCCCGTCACTGGTATTTTCAGCCACCGTCTCAATTGTCGCCTTGCTGATTTCCTCTGGAGTCAGCTGGGAAGTTTCACGGCCGACAATCATGCCAACTTGTTTTCTAGCTTCTTCCAAAGTTCCAAACTTGAGCGTATGGTAAACTTTTTGGGCCTCAAAAGCCAGACTTTTAGCTGCCAGACTGGCATAGGCCAGATAGATCCAGACGATCCAGTAGAGGACGGGATGAACCAGACCAGCCAGCCAGAGCAACCCGTAGCTCACTCCCAGCGCCAGTCCTACTGTTGTCAGCCAGAGGAAGAAGCCAAATAGATAGGGCGAAAACTGCCTTTTCTCCTGCAAACGCATACATAAATAAATATAGGAACCCATCCACTTGACTGGATGAGGCCAGCTATAGGGGTCGCCAATGAGCCAGTCCAGTAAGACGGCCAAAAAAATTGCAATGAGTGTCATATCAGTTCGCCTCTTTGATATAGTTCAGCCAGTTGGCCAGCAGCTGCTCATCCTGATAAAAATGAACATGCAGGTAGCTAGCAAAGGTCCGGCCCTTTTGATAACCGCCTGTCCAGGCAGCTACGACCTGACCGTCTCTGACCTTCTCTAGCTTGAGGACTGTATCTTCCTCCGTCTCAAAGACCGAATGGTGAAACTCATGTCCCCTGACCGCTGTACCTTTAGGACCAAAAAGACTGTCTACCTGCGTTTCTGCTTGGCAATAACCAAAGCTTTTCAGGCCGGGGGTCATCAGGCTCTTGCCCTTGAAAATTCCAACCATTTCATAGACCTGCTCATCTACTTCCAGTATCTCTCCCAGATACATGAGTCCGCCGCATTCTGCGTAGATTGGCCGCCCCTGCTCGTGAGCTTTCTTAACCGAAGCCCGAAAGTCAGCATTTGCCATCAGCTCCTGAGCGTAGACTTCTGGAAAACCGCCACCAAAATAATATGCATCTGCTGCTGGCAGTTCCTTATCTTTCAGAGGGCTGAAAGGTACCAGCTGGACATTGAGCTCTCTTAGAAAGTCCAGATTATCTTCGTAGTAAAAGTGGAAAGCATCATCCAAGGCATAGGCCAAAGTCAAGGTCTGATCGTTGCGGATATGAAAAGGATTGGCCATCTGCTTATCGGGAAGTTCTGCCTTTTCCAGCAATCTATCTAGATTTATATACTTGGCTGCTGCCGCTCCCAATTCCTCAAATCGACGGTCCAAATCATCCATTTCTACGTCAGGGATTAGACCCAGGTGACGTGATGGCAGCTCTGCTGTTGCATTCTTAGGCAGATAGCCCAGCACTTCCACATCTGTATAACGCTCAATGGCGCCCTTGATGAGTTCAAAGTGAGTCTGTGAAGCCACCCGATTGATAATGACCCCAGCAATATCCAAATCCGAATCAAAAGTCGCAAATCCATGGACCATAGCAGCTGCTGAGGTGGATGTTGCCTTCCCATCAATAATCAAGATAACCGGAATGCCCAGCTTCTTAGAAACAGAAGCAGAAGACGCACAGTCCTTGTCCGTTCCCAGACCATCAAAGAGCCCCATGACTCCTTCGACCACTGCCACATCAGCATCTCCATGCCATTTATAGTAGGACCAAGCCAGACTCTGATCGTCCGGTATCATAAAGCTGTCCACATTCCGCGACGGTCGCTTGGTAATCCGACTATGATAAGCTGTATCAATATAATCAGGTCCTACCTTATAAGGCTGGACCTGATAACCTCTGTCTGCCAGAGCTTTCAAAATCCCTAGGGTAACTGTAGTCTTTCCAACACCGCTGGAAACACCAGCTAGCATAAATTGCTTCATCGCTTTACTCCAGATTCGCTGATAAAAAAAGTACTACAAAAAAATAAGGAATTTTTATTTTTTTGTAGCACCGTTGCTCACTTATTATGTAGAGCAAACACCCCGTTGTGTTCGCTTTCAGTTCTTATATTAAATTTATTTTAATATAAAGCATAAAAACTGTCAAGTTTTTGATAGAGCATCTGCGAAAAAAGTCAGGATTTTAGAGCGTCTTCACTGAAAATTGAGCATTTTTTACAATTCTGTTAAATTTAAAAAAACATCAGAAAAACGAACATTCCTGATGTTTTATTTGAGCATCAACCTGCATCTTCCTCTACAAACTGACTATTATAGAGGTCCGCATAGAAGCCATTCTGAGCCATGAGTTCATCGTGGTTGCCCTGCTCGATGATATTTCCATCGCGCATGACCAAGATAAGATCCGCATTACGGATAGTAGACAGTCGGTGGGCAATGACAAAGGAAGTCCGGCCCTCCATGAGTTTGTCCATAGCCTTTTGAATCAGCTCCTCCGTCCGCGTATCAACTGACGAAGTTGCCTCATCCAAGATCAAGAGCGGCGCATCTTTCAGCAGAGCACGAGCGATGGTCAGCAGCTGCTTCTGACCGACCGATAAGTTGACCGTGTCATCCAGCACTGTATCATAGCCCTGCGGCAGAGTCATGATAAAGTGATGAACACCGACCGCCTTCGCTGCAGCAACAACTGCTTCATCAGTCACATGCTCCTGATTGTAAATCAAGTTCTCCCGAATCGTCCCCTCAAAGAGCCAGGTATCCTGCAAGACCATTGAAAAGGCATCGTGAACCTCGGAGCGTTTCATATCCTTAATATCTATACCATCAATGCTGATACGCCCTTTATTAATTTCATAGAACTTCATAAGGAGATTAACGATAGTCGTCTTACCAGCACCCGTCGGGCCGACAATGGCAATCTTCTGTCCGGCTTTGGCCTGGGCTGAGAAATCATGAATGATTGTCTGGTCTGGCTTGTAACCGAAGAAGACATCTTCAAAGGCAACATCTCCCTTGACAGCAGCAAGCTGCCGCTCTTTATGCTGGTCGTCTTCCATCTCCGGCTCAGCTAGAAATTCAAAGACACGAACCAGTGCTGCACCAGCCTGCTGCAAGACAGTGATACCTTGAGCAATCTGTGACAATGGCTGAGAGAAGGTCCGCACATAAACCATAAAGGCGACAATAATTCCGATACTAATAGAGCCATTAATCGCCAGAGCAGCACCGACCAAAATAACCAGCACATAGGCGAAATTCCCCGTAAAGAACATGAGCGGCATCATCATGCCAGAGATAAATTGAGACTTCCAAATACTGTTATAGAGATTATGGTTGAGAACCGCAAAGCGCTCCTTTGACTGCTCAATGGCATTATAGCTGGTAACGACATTATGACCGGAGTACATTTCCTCTACATAACCGTTGACAGCCGCCAGATCGTTTTGCTGGGCGGTGAAATAACCCTGAGACTTGCCCATGATGAGCCCGACAAAGACAAAACCGAGTACAGTAGCCAAGATGGTTACCAAGGCCAAGATCCAGTTCATGAAGAACATGGTCAAAACCACAGCCACCAAGAGCAGGCTGGCAGAGATAACATTCCCCAGACTCTGGTTGAGGGATTGGCCGACTGTATCCACGTCATTGGTCACGCGCGACAGTGTATCTCCTTGAGAATGACCATCGAAATAGCCCAACGGCAGCTTGTTAATTTTCTCTGCAATGGCCGTCCGCAGCCGCTTGGAGAAATACTGAATAACTGTACTGATGATAAAGGACTGGCCGTAGTTGAGCAAGGCTCCGACTGCATAGAACACGGTCAGCAGAAAGGCAATCTGAGACACAGATTTTAAATCAATGCTGGTAGCCAGACCATCAGAAATGAGATTGGTAATTTCTTTTAATTTATTTGGCCCATAGACCGTGATAATGTTTGACAAGACAGCTCCCACAAATGCCAAAGCAAGAGGAAGCTGGAAGCCTTTGAGATAAGGCCTTATCTGGCTAAATAATGAAGGCTTCTTATTTTCCATTTTCTAATTCCTCCTTGGATAGTTGTGAGTAGGCAATTTCTTGATAGACTTCGTTGCTGGCCAAAAGCTCTCGGTGGGTACCTTGACCGACCACCTTACCAGCATCCAAGACCAAGATTTGATCCGCATCCATGATAGTAGAAATCCGCTGTGCCACAATCAGCTTGGTCATATCCTGCGTCCGCTCAGCCAGTTCCTTTCGCAAAATGCGGTCTGTCTTATAGTCTAGGGCTGAGAAGGAGTCGTCAAAGATGAGGATTTCTGGCTTACGAGCCAAAGCTCTGGCAATGGCCAAACGCTGACGCTGGCCACCAGAGAAGTTGGTCCCGCTTTGAGCCACTTCTGCTTTCAGCCCCTTTTCCTTCTCTTGAACAAAGGGCTTGGCTTGTGCCAGATCAAGAGCCTCCCACATTTTCTGCTCATCCAGCGGGCTTTCTTTGCTTTGACCGAAGTCCAGATTGCTCTCAACATCTCCAGAGAAAAGCACCGCCTTTTGCGGGATGTAACCAACCTTATTGTGCAAGTCTTCCAGCTGGTAATCTTGAACATTGACACCATCTACCAGAATCTCTCCTTCAGTCACATCATAGAAACGAGGAATGAGATTGACTAGCGTGGATTTCCCTGAACCGGTTGAACCGATAAAGGCCACGGTATCACCAGCCTGCGCTGTAAAGCTAACATGCTCAATGACCGCTTCTGAATTCTTGGAATAGCGGAAGGACACATCTCGAAAGACCACCTCTCCCTTGCTATCCGATGCTGCCTTAGGCTGTTCCGGACTGGTGATAGAAGAATGCAGGTCCAGTACTTCATTAATCCGGCCAGCCGATACAATGGTCCGAGGCAGGACGATGAAGAGAGCACCCATGAGCAAGAATCCAATCACAATCTGCATAGCATAGGACATAAAGACAACCATATCACTGAAGAGTGGGAGACGCTCCTGCAGCCCAGCCTCCTGGATTAAATAAGCACCAATCCAGTAAATCGCCAGTGTCAAGCCGCTAGAAATCCCCATCATAACTGGATTCATCATAGCCATTAGACGACCGATAAAAAGATTGAGCCGGGTTACTTCATCATTGGCCGCCGCAAACTTCTTATCCTGATAATCCTCAGCATTGTAAGCTCGGACCACGCGAATCCCAGTCAGACTCTCTCTAGTGACGCTGTTTAGCTTATCGACCAAGCGCTGCGCAACTGACTGCTTAGGAAAGGCCAATGTCACCAAAACTACTGTCAGCAGGATATTGACTATAACAGCAATAAGAACAGCTATCAGCCAGTTCTCGGACTTGCCAATAATCTTGGTCATAGCCCAAATCGCCATAATCGGTCCCCTAGTCACCACCTGCAGCCCCATGGTAATTAAGGTCTGTACCTGGGTAATGTCATTGGTTGTCCGAGTCAGCAGACTAGGAATCGAAAATTTCTTAATTTCCGTCTGCGAATAGTCCAGCACACGGTTGAAAATATCGCTCCGCAAACTCTGGGTAAAGCTAGCTGCTATACGAGCGGCAAAAAAGCCAACCACAATAGCTGACAGCAAGCTAGCAAAAGACAGACCAATCATTTTCAGACCTGGCTCCCACAAATCCGCCAAACCAGTCCCCGGCGTTTGCAATAGCTCTGTAATCGTCGAAATATAGGTTGGAACTTCTAATTCCAAATATACTGTTAGGAAGGTGAAGAGCACACTGAGAACAATCATGCTCACTTCCCTTACCGTCAGCCGTTTAAATAACTTAAACATCTTTCCCTCCATTTTCTAAACTTTCGATATTCTGATAAAACTTGGCCATGACTTGAGAAAAAATCAGCAGTTCCTGCTCAGAAACACCATTCAAAATAGAAAGGTTCATTTCATCAAAAAAGTCACGGATTTTTTTCATTCTTTCCTGCGACTGCGAAGTAAGGCGGATATACTTGGCCCGCTTGTCTGTCTTGCTCGTTTCCAGTTGGATAAAGCCATTCTTCTCCATCCTTTTCATTAAGTTAGAGGCCACCGATTTGGAAATATCCAACTTCTGCTCAATATCCTTGATAAGGGTATCCTTCCCCTCTTCCATACGACAGGCGACAATATGCAAGACCTGCCCCTGAGGCCCAGCCATGGACTCAATCCCTTGCTCCTTGGCAAGCTTTTCCGCTATGAGATGAATCTTTCGTCCAAAACGCTTCAATTCCAGTAAAGGCTTATCCATACCTGTATCCTTTGTAAAAATAGTTTTCGTGAGAACTATTTTAACACAAGAAAAAAGAAAGTCAAGAAAAAAGTTTCCATGAGAACTATTTTTTCAACAAGAAAAAAAGCGAAGAAAATTTCTTCACCCTTCCTTTCAAACTGACAAACAGCCTAAAAATTGATTGGTCCCGCATTAAAATTTTGAAGAAGAAGCGAGGAATAGAGCCCCTCCAATGATAAGGAGAATGCCTGCAATCCAGCCTATAAATGGAATGGGCGCGATGTTGCTGCTTCCGACGATAAGGAGGACGCCCGCTGCGACACTGAAACGCATTTGACCTTTGTAATAAGCCAAGGAAGTAATTCCCAATCCCAGAGCTGCCAATTTAATCACCGCTCCCAGTAAATTCAGGCCAGAATCACCTAGTAGGGCTGAAAAAGGAACAAAAAAGATATTCGAGAGCAGCAAAATAGTCCCTCCAATCAAACCAACCAGACCGCTTATCAGTGCTAAAGTTTTTGTTTTCATTTACATCTTGCCTCCTTCAATATTATTCTGCTAATTATCTCTAATTTTAGACATTTTTTGCAATTTTGTCAAATTTTTCTAAATGATAATCCCTTCCAAATGATCCAATTCATGCTGGCAGATTTGGGCAGGCAGGCCTTTCAAGGTCATGGTCTGCTGCTGCCAATGTTTATCCAGATAATCGACTGTGATTTCCTGATAACGTTGAGTGGGACGGCTTCCAACCAAGGACAGGCAGCCCTCTTCTGTCTTATAAGGGCCTGACTTAGAGAGCAGCACCGGATTAAACATGACTACCGGCACCAAGCCATATAGAAAGATAATGACCCGCTTACGGACACCAATCATATTTGCTGCGAGCCCTATACAGTTTTCTCGATTGGCCTGCAGAGTATCCTGCAAGTCTTGAGCCAGATAAAGGTCTTCTCTGCTAGCCCGCTCAGACAGCTGCTGCAGAAAGAAAATATCTTTGACAATTGCTTTTTCCATTATTTTTCCTCATAGAGGAGGGTCTGATAAATCAGACCCTCTAAGCTTATTTTGCGTGGCGCTCACTAACTTCTTTAGCCAGTACAAAGTTGCCCAGCGTTGCGGAGCCATTTCCAGCAACAGCCGGTGTCACGATATAGTCACGGACATCAGGAACTGGCAAATAGCCATTCAGAAGAACTGTGAATTTCTCACGAACCCGATCCAGCATGTGCTGCTGAGCCATAACCCCACCACCAAAGACGATGACATCTGGACGGAAAGTTACTGTCGCCTGAATAGCCGCCTGAGCAATATAGTAAGCTTGAATATCCCAGACAGAACTATTGAGTTTAATATTTTCCCCACGAACTCCGGTCCGTGCCTCTAAGCTTGGTCCAGCCGCCAATCCTTCCAAACAGCCATTGTGGAAAGGACAAACGCCATTGAACTCTTTTTCTACATCCATAGGGTGCTTAGCTACATAATAATGCCCCATCTCTGGGTGGCCTGTCCCCCCTACAAATTCGCCTCGCTGGATAGCACCAGCACCGATTCCTGTCCCAATCGTATAATAGACCAGATTTTCAATATGGCCGCCAGCATTGTTGCGGGCTACTACTTCACCGTAAGCTGAACTATTAACATCCGTCGTAAAGTAAATGGACACATTGAGGGCCCGGCGCAAAGCTCCGACAATATCCACATTAGCCCAGTGCGGCTTAGGCGTAGTCGTGATAAAGCCGTAAGTCTTTGAATTAGGGTCAATATCAATTGGCCCGAAAGATCCAACAGCCAGACCAACCAGATTGTCGAAACGAGAAAAGAACTCAATCGTCTTGTCTAGCGTTTCAATAGGCGTGGTCGTTGGAAACTGTGTCTTTTCAACAACTTCAAATCGTTCATCGCCTACAGCACAGACAAACTTAGTGCCGCCCGCTTCCAAACTTCCATACAATTTTGTCATTATAAATCCTCTTTTAAAATTTGATTTCTACTCTATTCATTATAGCATATCTCTTGCAGACTATTTACCAAAAACTTTCCTTATGACACTCTTATAGATAGACTTACGTTATTAGAAAAAACGAACAAATCAACTTTTGTTCGTTTTCTAAATTCCATTAGGCTTTCACTTCGATAATTGCGTCGCCTTTAGCAAGAGCTCCTTCTGCTACTGGAGTCACAGAAGCATAGTCAGCTGTGTTGGTAACGATGACCATAGTCGTATCATCCAGACCAGCAGCTGCAATTTTCTCAGCTTCAAATGTTCCCAGCACATCACCAGCTTTGACCTTGTCGCCTTGAGCAACTTTTTGGTCAAAACCTTCGCCGCCCATAGACACTGTGTCGATTCCGACGTGAATCAGAATTTCAGCACCATTGGCTGTCTTCAAACCATAAGCATGGCCAGTCGCGAATGCAATCGTAACTTCTGCATCAGCCGGAGCATAAACCACACCTTCGCTAGGTTTGATAGCAATTCCTCGTCCCATCGCTCCGCTAGAGAATACAGGATCATTCACATCGCTCAAAGCTACTGCCTGACCAACAATTGGAGAAATAATCGTTTCGTCTTGGAGGGCAGCTGACACATTACCAGTTGTTTCTTCTTCGACCAGTTTTTCAGTTTCGGCTTTTTCATCTTTTTTATCAAGTGCAACTCTCAAAGCAACGCTAGGGATTGAAGCTTTTGATAAAACATCTGTCATTTTATCTTGCCACTCATCTTTCTCATCTTCAAAACCAAACATATAAGTCAATGCAAATCCAAGAGCAAATGATACAGCTACCATGAAGAGATATTGTAAGAGTTGTCCATTACCGATGTAAAGCATTGTACCAGGGATGATAGTGATACCATTACCAGTACCGGCAAGCCCAAGGAGAGATGCCAAGCCACCACCAATTGCACCAGCAATCAATGAAAGGAAGAAGGGTTTGCGGTAACGCAAGTTAACCCCGAAGATAGCCGGCTCTGTAATACCAAGGAAGGCAGAAAGAGCAGCTGGGAAAGCAAGAGCTTTTAATTTAGGATTTTTCGTTTTGAACGCAACGGCTACAGTAGCTGCACCTTGGGCTGTCATGGCAGCAGTGATAATTGCATTAAATGGATTCACCTTATCAGTAGCAAGTAACTGAATTTCAAGCAAGTTGAAGATGTGGTGAACACCTGATACGACAATCAATTGGTGAACTCCACCAATCACCAAACCGCCTAAACCAAATGGTAAAGCAAGGATTGCTTTTGTTCCAAACAAAATGTAGTTTTCAACAACGTGGAATACTGGTCCTATGATGAAAAGTCCAAGGATAGACATTACAAAAAGCGTAACGAATGGTGTCACCAAGAGATCCAAGACATCTGGCACAACCTTGCGGAGAGCTTTTTCAAACTTAGCTCCAACAACCCCTATAATGAAGGCTGGAAGAACAGAACCTTGCAAACCAACAACTGGGATGAAGCCAAAGAATTTCATGGCAGTCACTTCGCCACCTGATGCTACTGCCCAAGCGTTTGGAAGCGAGCCAGACACCAGCATCATACCAAGGACGATACCAACAGCTGGATTTCCACCAAATACACGGAAAGTTGACCAAACAACCAAACCAGGCAAGATGATGAAGGCTGTATCCGTAAGGATTTCTGTATAGGTCTTCACATCATCTGGAAGCGTCATTCCAAGAGCGTTCAAGAGTCCACGAACACCCATGAAGAGACCTGTTGCTACGATAACTGGGATGATTGGAACAAATACATCACCAAATGTACGGATGGCGCGTTGGAACCAATTCCCTTGCTTAGCAGCTTCTGCTTTCATGTCATCTTTTGATGAAGTTGGCAATCCTAAAGCTACAACTTCGTCATAGATTTTATTAACCGTACCGGTACCAAAGATAATCTGGTATTGGCCTGAGTTAAAGAAGGCACCCTGAACTTTTTCCAGATTTTCGACAGTATTTTTGTCGATTTTACCTTCATCTTTAACCATCACGCGTAAGCGAGTCGCACAGTGAGCCACACTGTTAACATTCTCACGTCCGCCAAGGGCTTCGATGACTTTTTTTGCAATGTCAGTATTATTCATTTGCAAAAATCTCCTTATAAATATTTTTAACTTTTGAAAGCGATTTTATCGCCTTTACGAATATTATTTTACCATGATTCAAAAATATGTCAAGCGTTTTGCAGAAAAAATATTTTTTCACTGTTAAATGTTGATTTTTCATCGGAAAACGTTTACTATAGTAATAAGAAATAATATGATTCGGAGGATAAAAGATTGGCTTGGACGACTGAAAAACGCTACAAACGCTATGAAGACTGGACTCAGGAAGAGCTACAGCACATCAAAGACAATATCGCTAAATCTCCTTGGCGGGCTAATTACCATGTAGAGCCTCAAACAGGTCTGCTCAATGACCCCAATGGCTTTTCTTATTTTGACGGCAAGTGGGTGGTTTTCTACCAAAACTTTCCTTTCGGAGCAGCTCACGGTCTCAAGTGCTGGGTCCAGATGGAAAGTGACGACCTAGTTCACTTCACGGAAACTGGTCTTCGAGTGCTGCCAGATACTGCTCTGGACAGCCACGGCGCCTATTCTGGCTCTGCCATGCAGTTTGACGACAAGCTCTTTCTCTTCTATACTGGCAATGTTCGTGATGAAAACTGGGTGCGTCATCCTTATCAAATCGGTGCCTTGTTAGATAAATCAGGCAATCTCAAAAAAATTGACAAGGTCTTGATTGAGCAGCCTACTGAAGCGACCGACCACTTCCGCGATCCCCAGATTTTCAACTACAAAGGACAATTCTATGCTATCGTCGGAGGACAAAATCTAAACAAACAAGGCTATGTCAAGCTGTACAAGGCTGTTGATAACGACTATACCAACTGGGAAGTCGTCGGCAATTTGGACTTCACCAATGACAAGACATCCTATATGATGGAGTGTCCTAATCTAGTCTTTATCAACGACCAGCCAATCCTGCTCTATTGCCCTCAAGGTTTGTCCAAGGACGTGCTGGATTATGGCAACATTTATCCAAACATGTATAAAATAGGTCAATCGTTTGACACAAACAAAGCTGCTATGATTAATCCTAGCCCTATCCAAAATTTGGACTACGGCTTCGACTGCTACGCGACCCAAGCTTTTAACGCGCCTGACGGCCGTGCACTCGCTGTCAGCTGGCTAGGTTTGCCTGATGTGGAATACCCATCTGACCGCTTCGACCATCAAGGGGCCTTCTCTCTCGTCAAGGAATTAACCCTGAAAGACGGCAAGCTCTATCAATACCCCGTGCCTGCTATCAAGAATTTGCGAGCAGAGGAACAACCTTTCGCTGCTTTGGTAGAAAGCAAGAATAGCTACGAACTAGAGTTGAATCTCGCTGCGGACACTGAACACGAAATCGTCCTCTTTGCAGACAAGGATGGCAAGGGGTTACGCATCAACTTCGACCTCAAGGCAGGTCAAGTGACCGTTGACCGCAGTCAGGCTGGTGAGCCATTTGCTCTGGACTTTGGAACCAGCCGAAGCTGTAATATTGACAAAGAAGCAACGAGCGCTACTATCTTCATCGATAAATCGATTTTTGAAATTTTCATCAATAAAGGAGAGAAAGTATTTTCCGGCCGTGTCTTCCCGAGAGAAGACCAGACAGGCATTGCCATTACCAAGGGCAATCCAACCGGTATTTACTATGAATTAGATTATGGTCGCAAAGCTAACTGATGTAGCGAAACTTGCAGGAGTCAGCCCCACAACTGTTTCCCGCGTCATCAACAGAAAGGGCTACTTGTCCGACAAAACGATCTCTAAGGTTGAGGCAGCCATGCGAGAGCTGGCCTACAAGCCTAACAATCTGGCGCGCAGCCTCCAAGGTAAATCAGCCAAGCTAATCGGACTCATTTTCCCTAATATCAGCAATGTCTTTTATGCAGAATTGATTGACAAGTTGGAGCATGAGCTCTTTAAACAGGGCTATAAAACCATTATCTGCAATAGTGAGCATGATTCAGACAAGGAGCGCGAATACCTTGAGATGCTGGAAGCCAATCAGGTGGACGGCATCATTTCTGGCAGCCACAATCTAGGCATCGAGGACTACAATCGCGTGACAGCACCAATCATTGCCTTTGACCGCAATCTTTCGCCGGATATCCCTGTCGTCTCCTCAGACAACTATGGTGGCGGAGTGCTGGCGGCCCAGACCTTGGTCAAGGCTGGAGCTCAAAACATCATCATGATTACTGGCAATGACAATTCCAACTCGCCAACCGGCCTGCGCCACGCTGGCTTCGCTTCCGTCCTGCCAGACGCACCGATTATCAATGTATCCAGTGATTTTTCTCCCGTCCGAAAGGAAATGGAAATCAAGCAAATCCTCAGTCAAACTAAGCCCGATGCTATTTTTGCTTCAGATGATTTGACAGCCATCTTAATTATGAAAGTCGCTCAGGAGCTAGACATCCAGATTCCTGAAGATTTGAAAATCATTGGCTACGACGGCACCTACTTTGTAGAGAACTACTACCCGCAGCTAGCAACTATCAAGCAGCCACTGAAAGATATCGCCCGTCTCTCTGTAGACCTGCTCCTCAAAAAAATTGCTGGCCAAGAAGTCCAAACAACTGGCTATTTCCTACCAGTCAGCCTCTTGCCTGGTAAGAGTGTTTGAAACTTATATAAACAAGGAAAGACGACCTCCATTATTGGAAGTCGTCTTTATTTAGCCATAATCTAAAAATTTCTCACAGGGCATTCATCAAATTATTACTGTTTCTTTCTGAGAATCAGCACTCCTGCTAGGAAAGCAAGGCAGCCACCTAAAAGTGCCAGTAGGGAAGTGCTTGTTCCCGTTTTTGGCAAGATTTTTTCTGTTTGGCTAGCCGCTTCTTTTACTGCTGAAGCCTGAGGTTTTTGCCCATCCAAGGATAAAGCCTGAGGCTGAGCGTTTGCTACAAAAGAGGCAGACAGTTGCTCTTCTTGAGCTGCTGGAGCTTGGGATTTTTCTTCCTGAGCTGGGGCCGCTTTTCGAAGTCGCAAAATAGTCGCTGTTAGCGGAGCTAGGGCTAAACCATTGCTATTTCTGGAGACACCTGCTGGATCAGAAATGGCTGTCACTCCTGCGGTATTGCCATCTGCCACAACCTCTGCACCTGCTAGATGCTTGTAGGCTTGACCAAAGTTGAATTGTCGTTCCTTGGTGTCTGCATTGACAAAGACCGCATAAATATCGCCATTTGACGCAACTACTTGGTAACCGAGCACAAGGTCTTCTTTCTCAACACCATCCTTGTCAGGCTGAGTGATGAGGGTCACATTTTGCTCCACTTCATCTTTGGAGCTGCGGGTAAAGGCATCCGTTGATTTCCGCAAGGCAATCAAGCCTTTCATATAGGCACGACTCTTGGCATTTTCAGGGAACTTATCTGAATCAGTCGCCTTGGTCCAGTCAAAGTGGTTGACCGCGTCACTCGAATCATAAGAATCATGAATGAAATACGGATAGTCAAACGGCGTGCCGTCTTCATTGGTCAACAAATGCGCTTTGTTTGGAACCTTGTCTTCGGAGACAGGATATTTATACTCGGGATCACGGAATTGCTTGGTCCGGCCGTACTCTTGACCAGAGTGGATAAATGGTGTCCCTTGCGAAGTCAGAATCATCAGATTTCCTAGACGCAGGCGGCGATGAATCTCTTGATTATTGGTAGCCACTGCCGGATCTTTCTTGATTGACTGGGCAATGATATCAAAGAGTGTCAGATTATCATGGGCGGCGATGTATTGAATCACATCCCCTGGACTATCCGCCTCAAAGTTGGTTGGCTGCGCCTTGATGTTTTTGAAGACATTTTCCACACTGCGTTTGCCACCGGTGATAAAGGCTGGTGTTCCCTCATTTGGATAACCTGATTTCAAGGTATTGCGAATATCATCTGAGAAGACTGCTACCGTGTCTGTTGACTTCATCCAAGATTGGTCAGCCGGCTGGACAGCTTTATTTTCATCACCTGCATAAGTCTTCCAGCCCTCACCCAGCATAATGAGATTTGGATTCAGCTTCTTGGCTTCTTCAAAGGCTTTTTGGATGGACTCAGCATCGTGGTCCCCCATCATATCAAAGCGGAAACCATCTACCTTGTACTGCTCTGTCAGGTACTTGATCGAATCCACCAAGACCCGTCTGCTCATATAGTGAGTAGTACCCAAGCGGCCGCCGCCAAAGCTGGATCTCGGTGTACCATCCGCATCCATAAAGTGGTAGTAATTGGGCTCCAAATCCTCAAAGATAGAGGTTTTAGCCGTATGATTATAGACCACGTCCAGGATAACACCCATACCCCGCTTATGAATTTCGTTGACAAGATTTTTGAATTCCTCAATGCGCTTGGCTGGATCTGTCGGCGCGCTGGAGTACATACCTGTCAGTGAGAAGTAGTTTTGCGGGTCATAGCCCCAGTTATAGTTGCTGTTGCTGGAAGCGTACTTGTCCATACGCTCAGCATTTTTCAGCTCATTTACAAAGTAATAACTCAGAACTGGCAAGAGCTGAACGTGGGTCACTCCCAAGTCTTTCAAATAATCTAATTTCTCAATGAAAGCTGAGAAGGTTCCAAATTGAGATTTCAAATCCTTTGAAATAGCCGGATCAGAGGTGAAATCACGAACATGCGCCTCATAAATCAAAGCATCTTCCCGCTTCTTAAAGTTCGGAATAGTAGCATAGGTCAGGTCTTTCGGTCCGTATTCACTTGGATCTACAAAGGCTGCCTTGGCAATCTTGTAAGCATCCCCCTTGTCCGCATCTTCACTGTTCCAAGCGGCTAAAGACTTGGCATAGGGATCCAGCACAAGAACCTTTTTGCCGCCGCGAGTAATTTCATAATGATAGAAATAGCCACGATAGTCAGAAATCCCCAGGCCGCTCTCAGGCGTTAAGCTGCTGGTCCATGTGCCAGACTCCCCTTTCTGCATAGCCAAGCGTCCAATAACCTTGTTCTGATCTTCTTTGTCATAGACCACCAAATCAACTTGGTCCGCACTTGGTGACCAGAAGGTTAGGTCCACTTGTTTGCCCGCTTGAGAAACACGTGCTCCCAAATCACCATCATACTTGTAGATACTATCCTTCAGCTGCCAGTTCATGCTGGTTTTGAATTGATCATTGCCATATTTGATAAGATAAGGTGACTGAGCTTGGTTAAAATCACCGATGAATTTGGCACTTTTGGTCTTAGGATCCAGAACCACATCTTTAACAACGACTTCATGGCCATCTTTGTCTGTAATCTTTAAGTTCTTTAAAATGTCCTCTTTTTTAGCATTCTCTAAGGTAGAAAAGCTGGCTTCAATCTCGGTCAAGCCAATATGCTGGGCCCCCGTCATACGAATATCGTTGACAAAGTAAGGATTGGTATAAACTTTCGGATCCGCATCACGCAAGAAAATTTGGCTGTTTTTTTCCAAATTCGTGAAATTATAATCCTGATTTTGAATCTTCACATCATCTCCTGATTTGCTTTCGTCTAAAAGTAAAAAGCCAATCATCTTAGCAGCATCTTTCAAAGGAACATCTACATAGCGACCATATTTCCCAGTCTTCTCAAAGTCCACTCCGTCAGGCCAATTCTTGCTTGGGTTTTGGACATCTCCCCAGAGCCAGAGCGACTTCTTATCATACTGCCCATCTGTACGATAGTAGTTGATTCGAACCATCCCTTTTTTCAAAGGCTCATAAGTATGAGGTTGATAGTCTGTGTCAAACCAAACCTCATTCATCTGAGGACTGAGCAGCTCAACTGTCTTGTCACCTGTAATATTTTGCCCAGCTGTATTATTGATTAAAAGGCTAATCTTGCTTCGTTTTTCGGCCATCTTGACATCAAGATAATAGCCGTAGTCGTCTTCTTTAGCAGTCGCAAAGCTAGTTGCTCCAGTCGGCCAACCTCCCTTTTGGCTAGAAGGTGTCTCAACATCGTCCCAAGTCCACAAGCCCAAGCTGTCTAGATTTTGTGACGGCAAGGTTTTGAAATGAAAGCGAATATTACCTTCTTCGATAGCGTCTTTCGCCGAAGCTTGCGGCTGACTAGCTGGTTCTTGCTTGTCTTTTTCACTTGGATTTGCAGCTTCTTGACCAGCTGCTTCTGAACCTGCACCAGCTGGAGCTTGATCTGCTAGCACACCAGTTGGAGCAGCCTGCTCTGAAGCCCCCGCTCCTGAACTACCTGCCTCTCCAGTTTTTTCTTCATCTGCTGACTTAGGTTGGGCTGCCGCATTTATATCAGAGACTGCTTCTGTTGCTGGGCTGGTCGATGTGCTCGCCTCATCCGCTCGGACTAATTGGGCATTTCCCAGTAGGAAACCTGAGGCAATGACAACAGAGGCTACTCCTACTTTTAAACGACGGATGCCAAAATAATGACGCTTTTCGCCCATCTGAGACTGTAGGTGATAGTTATTTTTCATAAACAGAAAACTCCTTTATTTTTTCTTATAGAGAACATCTATGCAAACGTTTTCTGTATTTATTATACCGATTCTTTTTCAAGTTGTAAAGGCTTTCAATAAGAGTTTTTCTCACTCAGATACTTCATGCTCTCTGAGCAGATTTTGATGATTAGGATAAACTATTTCTGGTTTAAACCACCTTTGACAGTTATGAACCACCTTAAAAACGGATGACTTGTACACAACTTTTCCCTTATCACTAAGTCTAAATGCAGACTTATTTTGCTAAAATAAAAAAAATCCGAGATCAACTCAGAGAAAATCAAAAACTGATTTTCAAAGAGTATCATCTCGGATTTTTTGTTATCTTTCTGGCTCGCAATGAGACTGTATAGTAAAAACAAACATAGAGGACAATTACGACGGCTAGCAGAGCTTCTGCATGACTTAGCCAAACAAGCCAGGTCCAACCTAGATAATCAAGTCCTAGTTTCAGGGCAAAAGCTGTATTGACAAGAGGAAAGGTCAAGGCTGACCAGCTAAGCTGAGGCCCCAGTCGGAAAATACGAGGTAAAAGGCATAGAACCAGGAGATAAAAGGCCTGCGATAAGAGGAGCAGCAAGGCGACAAACCAACCTTCAGCATCAGAACCAGCTAAACGAATATAGCTTCCCAGCAGGAGCGAGAAAGGTGCACAGTAAATGGCCCACTGCGGCTTTAAAGTATCTGGCAGCCTTTGTGCCCGCCTAGCCTTGTAAAACAAGGGATAGAGAATCAAACTCAGTAGCAGAGCAAAAAACCAAGCCAAATAGCCTAAAAACGGCTGATGAACTACACCCTGGGTCAAGCTTGCTATGGCCAATCCAACATAGAGGACCGTCCAACTCGGGGTCAAAGATAATCCCTCGGCCTTAAGCACATACTTCCATGTAAAGATAGCTATTAGAAAAATATGCAGCAGCAAGGCTATATACCAAAGCAACTGACCCATCCAAAGTAAACCAAGCTTGTTTAGGTAAGCAGCTAATAGCATACTGGCCATAGGATAAGTCGCAAAGCTCGATAAGAAAGGGGCCTTTTGCAAATCCTGCCAATAGTCCGAAAATGACAGTACTAAAGCCAGTGTCAGATAAAGCCAAAGTATCAATGCCAGACCATTCAAGAAGTGGAAAAAGATAGAATGGTAGTTCAGTAAAAGATTGGCCAAACCAAATAGGCCAAGAATCAACCCAGATAAGAGAATGGGCGGTCGTTTGCTGTTCACGAAGCAACTCCTTTATAGTAATGTTTTGAAGTCCCTTTTCAATGCCAATCAGACGTTTGTTTGCTATCATTTCTATGAAACTTCTAAAATATGCCGCAGCTGGACTGCACTCGGTGAGACAATGGGAAGAAATGCTCCTTCGTTCCAACGGCGGATAAAACCAGAAGTCGAATTACTCAAATATCCTCTGCCTCCACTAGCCTGCAGCTCCAAGAGCAGACTTTGGGCCACCACATCAACTATATCAATTCGCAGCTGGAAGAGCTCCTTAGGACGTTCAACAAAATAACCAGGCTGGAGAAGACCTCTATAGAGCTGTTCCTGGATCGCAGTCAGAGCAGCCACTTGCTCCTCCCACTCCTCTCTCAAAATAGAGCGGACTGACAGATTAGCTTCAACCTCCTCCAGAGACTTCTCTGCTAAGCCAAGAGCCAAACCAAACTGATAACCTAGAAAAGCTGGGCGATTTTCTGCCAAAAAGGCCTGGGCATCTTGTGCAAGAATCCATTCCTCTCGTAAAGGCACATGATTAAAGGTCAGGGCAGCTGTATTTCCCCCTTGCAAAGATACAAACTCTAAATCCGCTGAACGGGAGAAATTCTCTGCGTCAGACGGCACAGCTAGAACCAGCGGCTGGTGGCTCCCGTCTTCGAAACCAGCAACAAATATGCTGAGGAAGCGATCCGCGCGAGCATTGGTTACCCAAGGCAGACGTCCCTTGAGATAAAGCTGTCCGTCTTCCTCCACAATAGACACATTTAACTCTTCTAAGTCCGACAGGAATTTGACAGCATTGGACAGGGCTGTCGCACCTGCATATTCCCCTGACAGGAGACCTTCCAAATAGTGGTCTCTAAAGTAGGGATTAGGAGATTTTAAAATGTTATCAATAAAGGTCCTTTGCCCCCAAGAGATAAAGGAAGCGGTCAAAGAATGGTGAGCCAGCTCCTTGAGCACTTCAATCACATCCGTATCATTGCCACCTCGGCCTCCCAGCTCTTCTGGAACGCCAACCCGAAAGGCTCCTTCAGCGGCGATACGCTCAATCAATTGGTTACCCGCTGCACAGGATTCTTTGTCAATCTGGTCAGCGTGGTCATCCAACCAGTTGATAAACTCTTCTGAAAAAAATGTCATTTGCCACCTCCTCAAAGACTAGGCATAAGGCTGCAATTCCGGATTAATTGGTGTGTTGGCCAGGTTATTGGCATAATTGCAAAGAGTCGCAAGGCTGACACCCAGAACTACATCCAGTGCATTCTCATGCGTATAGCCTGCTTCTAGGAAGTCTGACAAAGCCTCATCTCCGACCCGTCCCTTGGTATTGATAACTGCAATGGTAAATTTAGCAAGTGTATCTAGCTTCGGATCTGTATCAATCGGAGTACGATTGCGCAGAGCCTCCAAAAGATCATCATTCATTTGAATCTGCTTGATTGAAAAAGCTGTATGACCCGCTACACAGAAAGCACAACCATTAGTAACTGCAGCCGTAATCTGCACTACTTCACGCTCAGTCGGTGTCAGGCTGTTACGGCGATTGATGGCTCCAACCGTCCGATATGTTTCCAAAGCCGTTGGCGCATTGGCCAAAAGACCGATAAGATTGGGAATGTAGCCACCGTTATCTTTTTGAACAGTTTCCAGGACTTCTTTTACCTCAGCTGGTGCGGACTCAATCGTGTGGATAGTAAATTCTGACATATGAAACCTCATTTCTTTTAATTAGAAACTATCTTAACATAGGACCAATGGCTTGTATAATATATATTTTATATAAGTCCTATAAAGAGAATATAATGCGATTTTTCAAACCAAAATATATTACCCTCGTAAGGTAGCTCCACATCAATTTCAAACAAGAAGCCGAAATGAGAAAAAGAAGCCTTTTGGCTTCGATTTTTTAATATTTCCTGAATCTCTGATAGCGATTTTCCAGTAATTGCTCCAAGGGAAGCTGAGACAGACTATCCAACTCAGCAGCAATTTCTTCTTTCACTGCAGCCAGTAATTCATGGTTGTTAAAGCCTCTTTCAGGAATAACCTTATCCACCACTTCCATCTGCAAGAGCTCGTGTGAAGTAATTTTCATCAGTTCTGCCGCTTCCATAGCGCGGCTGCCGTCTTTCCAGAGGATAGAAGCAAAACCTTCCGGGCTGAGAACTGCATACATAGAGTTTTCCAGCATCCAGACCTTGTCTGCTACAGCCAAAGCCAAGGCTCCGCCTGAGCCACCTTCACCAATGATGATGGCAATAATCGGCACTTTGAGATTGCTCATTTCCATCAAATTGCGGGCAATGGCTTCCCCTTGACCACGTTCCTCAGCACCGATACCAGGGTAGGCACCAGCCGTATTGATAAAGGTTACCACAGGACGGCCAAATTTTTCCGCCTGCTTCATGAGACGCAGAGCCTTGCGGTAGCCTTCCGGATGCGGCTGTCCAAAGTTTCGGCGCAAATTATCCTGCAAATTACGACCCTTTTGAATACCGACCACTGTTACAGGCTGACCGTTTAGCGTCCCAATACCGCCAATCACCGCACCGTCATCTCGAAAAGAGCGATCTCCATGCAGCTCGACGAAGTTATCAAAAATTCCTTGTGCAAAATCCAGCGCAGTCAAACGAGCCTGATCACGCGCTTCTTTAATAATCCGAGTGATTTTTGTCATGCTTGACCTCCATGGAATGCTAATAAGGTAGCAAGTGTATCTCTCATGTCACCACGCTTGACGATGGCATCTACAAAACCATGCTCCATGAGAAATTCAGCCTTTTGAAAATCATCTGGCAGCTTCTCACGAACTGTGGACTCAATAACCCGACGACCGGCAAACCCAACAAGAGCCTGAGTTTCAGCCAGAATAATATCACCCTCCATAGCAAAAGAGGCTGTGACACCACCAGTTGTCGGATCTGTCAAGACAGTCAAATAGAAGAGGCCTGCAGCAGAGTGCCGCTGAACAGCCGCAGAGACCTTAGCCATCTGCATCAAGCTCATAATGCCCTCTTGCATCCGGGCACCGCCAGAAGCCGTAAACAGAACGACCGGCAATTTATGCTCTGTCGCATACTCAAAGAGGCGGGTAATCTTTTCACCCACTACTGTCCCCATAGATGCCATGATAAAGTTTGAATCCATGATACCAAGAGCCGTTTTATGCCCCTTGATGCTAGCCGTCCCAGTCAGAACAGCCTCATCAAGTCCCGTCTTCTCACGGGTAAGAGCCAACTTCTCCTGATAGTTTGGGAAGTTCAGAGGATCCTTGGTTTCAATTCCAGTGAACATCTCCTCAAAACTGTTCTCATCCACAGTTAGATTTAAGCGCTCATGAGCAGAAATACGGAAATTATAGCCACAGTTAGGACACACACTGTCATTTCCAAGATCTTTTTGGTAAATGGTATGCTTACAACCTGGGCATTTCGAAAAGAGTTCGTCTGGCACCTCAGGCTTTGCTTGAGGCTTTTCCCGACTCGCTCGATTAGGATTGATACGGATATATTTATCCTTCTTTGAAAACAAAGCCATCGTTTACGTCTTCTCCTTTTCAAGATTTTATACTCAGGCACATCAAATCGCAAGAGCCACTATCTTTCGAGTTTACAGAGCAGCTCTTTCATGTCTCATCTATTGTTTCTCTTGATAAGCCGGAAGGAACTTCTCCATGAGAAAGGCAGTATCATAATCACCAGCAATTACATTAGAATCTGAGATTAAGTCCAGTTGGAAACCGCTGTTGGTCACAACACCGTCAATTTCTAATTCATAGAGTGCACGTTGCATCTTCATGAGAGCATCAAAGCGATTTTCCCCATGAACAATTATCTTCGCAATCATGCTATCGTAGTAAGGGGGGATGGTGTAGCCAGGATAGACGGCTGAATCCACGCGCAGCCCCACTCCACCGCTTGGCAGATAGACATTTGAAATCTTACCTGGACTCGGCGCAAAGTTAAAGGCTGGATTTTCAGCATTGATCCGACACTCAATCGCATGCCCTCGGATTTCAACATCATCCTGACTGAAGGACAGCTCTTGACCGTTTGCAATCTTGATTTGCTCTTTTACAATATCCACACCAGTAACAAACTCGGTGACTGGATGCTCAACCTGCACCCGAGTGTTCATCTCCATAAAGTAGAATTCAGCCTTGGCCTCATCAAGCAGAAACTCAATCGTTCCAGCATTTTCATAGCCGACGGACTGAGCAGCCCGAACAGCTGCTTCACCAATCTGCTGACGCAAGGTTTTCCCAATTGCCACAGATGGACTTTCTTCCAGTACTTTCTGATTATTACGCTGCAAAGAGCAATCCCGCTCGCCCAAGTGAACCACATGCCCCTGCTGATCTGCCAAGATCTGCACTTCAATATGGCGCGCTGGATAGATGACTCGCTCCATATACATGGCACCATTACCAAAGGCCGCTTTGGCTTCGCTAGACGCAGACTCAAAGGCCGCTACTAAATCCTTAGCCTTTTCAACCTTACGAATGCCCTTGCCGCCGCCGCCAGCAGAAGCTTTAAGCATGACTGGATAACCAATCTTCTCGGCGACTTCCAAGGCTTCTTCAGAGGTATGAACTTCTCCATCAGAACCTGGGATAACTGGCACTTTCGCCTTAATCATCTGAGCCCGAGCATTAATCTTGTCCCCCATCATGTCCATAACAGCACCTGAAGGTCCAATAAACTTAATGCCGACTTCTTCGCACATGGTCGCAAATTTAGAGTTTTCGCTCAAAAAACCAAAACCAGGATGAATGGCTTCTGCACCTGTTAGGACAGCAGCAGATAGGACAGCATTCATATTCAGATAAGAATCAGTGGACTTGGCTGGACCGATACAGACAGCCTCATCAGCCAGTAGGGTATGGAGTGCTTCCCTGTCAGCTGTTGAATAAACAGCTACCGTATCAATTCCCAACTCGCGAGCTGCACGAATAATTCTGACCGCAATTTCCCCACGGTTAGCAATTAAAATTTTACGAAACATGGTGAAAGCTCCTTTTATCTACTGGCCAATCGCAAAGGTCAAGGTACCGCTGGCTGCAAGTTTTCCATCAACTTCTGCTTTCGCCTCTACAACCGCAATGGTTCCGCGACGCTTGACAAACTTAGCTGTCATAATCAGCTGGTCACCTGGTACAACTTGTTTCTTGAACTTAACCTTGTCCATGCCAGCATAGAAGACCAGTTTGCCCTTATTTTCTTCTTTGGACAATTCCAGCACGCCGGCTGTTTGAGCTAGAGCTTCCATGATCAAGACACCTGGCATAACAGGATATTGAGGAAAATGCCCGTTAAAGAAAGGCTCATTGACTGTCACATTTTTCAGAGCAACAATCTCATCTTCACTAACTTCCAAAACACGATCCACCAAAAGCATTGGGTAACGGTGCGGAAGTGCTTCTTTTATTGAATTGATATCAATCATTTGATGCGTACCAGCCCTTTCCCAAATTCAACCATTTCTTCATTCTGAACTAGAATTTCTGTAACCAGACCATCTTTCGGTGCTGGAACTTCATTCATGACCTTCATTGCTTCAATAATCATCAGGGTTTGACCTTTTTTAACTTGGTCTCCAACTGATACAAACGGCGGCTTGTCTGGACCAGCTGCTAAGTAAGCCACACCAACCAAAGGGCTTTCCACAACATCACCTTCAGCAGCAGGTGCCGGAGCTTCTGAAGCTATTTCTGGCTCTGCAGACGGAGCTGCTTGAGGAGTTGGCTCAATCACAGGCGCACTCGCAGCCTGCGAAGGTGCAGCAATTGGAGCAACACTGGCTGTTGGAACTGCAGCCTGACCTTCATTCTTACTAAAAGTCAGCTCATCGCTCTGATTCTTGTAAGAAAACTCACGCAGACTAGACTGGTCAAACTGCGCCATTAAATCTTTAATTTCGTTGATATTCATAGGTTTTTAAGCCTCCCAGCGTTTAAAGGCAAGAACGGCATTGTGGCCGCCAAAGCCAAATGTATTGGAAATCGCATAAGGGATTTCCTGTTCCTTACCTTGACCGTAAATAACGTTGGCTTCAATATAGTCTGGCAGCTCTGTTGTACCAGCTGTTTTTGGCACATAGCTATGACGCATTGCTTCAATCGTCGCAATAGCCTCAACCGCGCCCGCTGCACCAAGCAGGTGTCCTGTAAAGGATTTGGTAGAAGACACCGCTACATCTTTACCAAAGACAGAAACAATGGCTCCGCTTTCGCCTTTTTCGTTAGCAGGGGTTGATGTACCGTGCGCATTGACATAAGCCACATCTTTTGGCTCAATTTCAGCTTCTTCAACCGCCTGTTTGATCGCCTTGATAGCGCCCAAACCTTCTGGATGCGGAGAGGTCATATGGTAAGCGTCACAAGTGTGGCCGTATCCTACTACCTCAGCCAAGATAGTAGCTCCGCGTTTCTCAGCATGTTCCAAACTTTCTAGAACCAGCATACCAGAACCTTCACCCATGACAAAACCATTGCGGTCCTTATCAAAAGGAATAGAAGCACGCTTAGGATCTTCTGTCGTAGAAAGAGCCGTCAGAGCTTGGAAACCAGCAATCGCAAATGGTGTAATAGAAGCTTCTGAACCACCGACCAGCATTACATCTTGATAGCCAAATTTAATTGAGCGGAAAGCTTCACCAATCGCATCGTTAGCTGAGGCACAAGCTGTATTGACAGACTTACAGATACCATTGGCTCCAAAGCGCATCGCTACATTTCCTGCCCCCATATTTGGCAGGGCTTTTGGCAACGTCAAAGGTTTGATACGTTTAGGACCTTTTTCATGCAAGCGAACAACCTGCTCTTCAATTTCCTGAATCCCGCCGATACCTGAAGCAACGATGACACCAAAGCGATCCTTATCCAACGCATCTACATCTAAGTGAGCATTGTTGACCGCTTCTTGAGAAGCATAAATCGCATAAAGTGTGTAATTATCATAACGGTTGGTATCCTTTTTGACAAAGTATTTATCAAAAGGAAAATCCTTAATTTCTGCCGCATTGTGAACACTGTATTCACTATGATCAAATTTAGTAATTGGACCGATTCCAATATTGCCTTCTTTTAAATTATTCCAGAATTCTTCTGGAGTATTGCCGATAGGTGAAGTTAAACCGTATCCTGTTACAACAACTCGATTAAGTTTCATATTGAGCTCCTTTATTTAGATGAATCAACTGATTTTCTACTCGTTAATATTCAAAAACTATGACTTACTGCATAGTAAAGCCGCCATCAATCGTGATGACTTGACCCGTCAGATATTCTTGACCCGCCAAGAAGAGAGCAACATCTGCTACTTCTTCCGGAGTACCAAAACGCTTCATCGGAATGAGTGCCAGAGACGCCGCCTTTACTTTTTCTGGAAGTACATCTGTCATATCAGATGCAATAAAGCCAGGGGCAATGCAGTTCACACGGATATTACGCGCTGCCACTTCACGGGCTACTGACTTAGAAAAACCAATCAGACCGGCCTTGGAAGCTGCATAGTTTGCCTGACCGATATTTCCAGCCAAACCAACGACACTCGATAGGTTGATAATAGCACCCTGACGAGCTTTTGTCATCGGTTTCAGGACTGATTGTGTCATATTGAACGTTCCAGTCAAGTTCACTTTCAGCACCTGCTCAAAATCTTCTTCCGTCATTTTCAGCATGAGCTTATCACGGGTAATACCAGCGTTGTTGACCAATACATCCACAGATCCCAGAGCCGCAACAGCTTCTTCCACTATCCGCTGAGCATCCGCAGATTTAGACACATCCCCAATAACAGCTACGACTTTACCAGAATAGCCGGCAAATTCAGCCAAAATATCATCAGAAATCCCGCTTAGTCCGTTTAAGATAACATTGGCTCCGACACTGGCAAATTTATGCGCAATTGCCAGCCCAATCCCACGAGCGGACCCTGTAATTAACACATTCTTGTTTTGTAATTCCATGATGATTCCTCATTATTTTTCTAGAAGAGCATTCAAACTTTCTACATCTTCAACTTGGCGTACATCCGCAGATTTATCAATTTTCTTAATAAAACCAGATAGGACTTTGCCAGGACCGATTTCGATAAATTCAGTCACACCAGCTTTCTGCATTGTAGCAATGCTGTCATAAAAGCGCACTGGCTCCATTACCTGACGAGTCAAAAGCTCTTTGACTCTTTCTTTTTCCATCACAGTTGCTTCAGTATTTCCGACTAATGGCCGTACAAAATCTGAAAACTCAACTGTTTCCAAGACTTCTGCCAATCGTTCACTGGCTGGCTTTAAAAGCGCTGTATGGAAAGGTCCGGATACATTGAGCGGGATTAAGCGCTTGACACCAGCATCTTTCAAAAGCTCCACAGCCTTATCTACCGCTGCGACTTCACCGCCAATAACAATCTGACTAGGCGTATTATAGTTGGCTGGTGAGACTACACCAATAGCACTTGCTTCCTGACAGACTGCTTCAATGAGAGAAACCTCTGCATTTAAAACAGCGACCATTTTCCCAGAGCCAGCTGGAGCAGCCTCTTCCATGAAGCTACCGCGCTTAGCAACCAAGGCCACTGCAGTCTTAAAATCAAGGGCGCCAGCAGCTACCAAGGCAGAATATTCTCCAAGCGAGAGACCTGCTACCATATCAGGCTCGATTCCCTTATCAGCCAAGAGCCGATAAATAGCTACTGAAGTCGTTAAAATAGCCGGTTGCGTGTAGCGAGTTTGATTGAGCTTTTCCTCATCCTGATCGATCAAAGCTCGGACATCATAGCCTAGAACTTGGCTAGCCTCATCAAAAGTTGACCGCACAAGCTCATACTGATCATAAAGCTCACGCCCCATTCCAAGGTACTGCGCTCCCTGACCGGCAAAGAGAAAGGCTCTTTTAGTCATTTCTAGTTACTCCTGCCCAACGTTTCGCTTCCTGCTGAATCTTCTCAGCAGCACCATAGTAGATATCTTTGAGGATTTCTTCGACTGTTTCTTCCTTACTGATTAAACCAGCAATTTGACCAGACATGACGGAACCATTTTCCACATCTCCGCGAACAACCGCATTGGCCAAAGCACCAGCTCCAAGATTTTCAAAAACAGTCAAATCTGGATTTTCTTGCTTGAAAGCTTCTTTTTCTGCCTTTTCGAAATCACGCGTCAGCTTATTCTTGATAGCACGAACCGCATGGCCGAAATGCTGGGCAGAGATAGTCGTATCAATATCACGAGCCTTCAAAATCATGTTCTTATAGTTCTGATGGGCATTGGATTCCTTAGCAACGACAAAGCGAGTTCCGACCTGAACGGCCTCCGCTCCCAGCATAAATCCAGCCGCAGCTCCAGCACCATCTGCAATACCACCAGCAGCAATAACCGGGATGCTGACTGCTTCTGCAACCTGACGAACCAAGGACATGGTAGTCAATTTCCCGATGTGGCCACCGGCTTCCATACCTTCTGCAATGACTGCATCCGCACCGATTTTTTCCATCCGCTTAGCCAAGGCCACACTTGGCACAACAGGGATAACTGTAATCCCCGCTTCATGGAAACGAGCCATGTGCTTGCTTGGATTACCTGCACCAGTTGTTACTACTTTTACTCCCTCTTCAATGACGAGATCAACAATGTCGTCCGCAAAAGGAGACAGGAGCATGATATTAACACCGAAAGGACGGTCTGTTAAGGACTTAATCTTATCAATATTAGCCTTTACTACTTCCTTAGGTGCATTTCCGCCACCGATGATACCAAGACCACCAGCTTTTGAAACTGCACCAGCTAAATCACCGTCAGCAACCCAGGCCATTCCGCCTTGGAAAATAGGGTAATCAATGTTCAATAATTCTGTAATACGTGTTTGCATAATACCTTCCTTTTATCATTGCTTAAGTAATAGCTTGATCTCAAACTACCACACGCTAGATGTATTTTCTTTACTTTGACAGTCAAACTATTACCTAAACAAGAGAGAATATCTTTCGATACTCTCAGTTACTTGCTTATTTAGTTTTTTCTTCTACATAAGCAACCAAATCACCAACTGTGTTCAAACCTTCTTCAGTTTCGATTTGGATGTCAAATGCATCTTCAATTTCTGAAATCACTTGGAACAAGTCCAATGAATCTGCTTCAAGATCATCAAAAGTTGACTCAAGAGTAACTTCTGATGGCTCTTTACCAAGTTCTTCAACGATAATTTCTTGTACTTTTTCAAATACTGCCATGGATAGACTCCTTTAAAAATAAAATATTTTTTATCATGTGTTTCCACTTGATTAACTAAATTGTAACAATAAGCGTGCCCCATGTCAAACCTCCACCGAAACCTGACATCAAAATTGTCTGATTTCCGTTCAGTTTGATCAGTCCTTGCTCCACACACTCAGATAATAAAATCGGGATGCTAGCAGCGCTAGTATTGCCGTATTCCATCATGTTGGCTGGAAGTTTCTCCCGCGCAACACCAAGCTTCTTAGCCATTTTATCCAAAATACGGATATTGGCCTGATGCAGCAACAGAAAATCCAAATCTTCCGCTGAAAGCTGACTGCTTTCAATGGTTTCCCTGATAGAACGAGCAACATCACGAATAGCAAAGTCGAAAATAGCTCTACCGTCCATTGTCAGAAAAGGCTGATTCTCACCCTTTTCAGAAAAAGGTGAAGACAAACCGATTTTTCCGCAGGTCAGACTATCTCCGCGAGATCCGTCTGTAAACTGACTTTCTGCCAAAAAATGCTGTTCTGAAGCACTTTCCAACAGTACACCGCCAGCACCATCTCCAAAGAGAACCGCTGTTGAACGATCCGACCAATCTACCGTCTTAGAGAGAGTTTCACTTCCTATGACTAAACCCTTTTGATAATGGCCTGAAGAAATAAATTTTTCTCCAGTAGATAGGGCGAAGATAAAACCACTGCAGGCCGCTGTCAGATCAAAGGCAAAGGCATTGTTAGCACCGATGTTTGCCTGTACTCTCGCAGCCGTTGAAGGCATTAAAGAATCGGGTGTAATGGTAGCAACAATGATAAAATCTAGGTCTTGAGCAGAAATTCCCGACTTTTGCAGCAAATTCTCTGCTACTTTTGTCGCTAAATCACTGGTCGTTTCATCTGACGATAAATGGCGTTTTTTAATCCCAGTTCGACTTGAAATCCACTCATCACTGGTATCCATAATCTCTGCTAGATCATCATTACTGACAACCTGACGGGGAGCATAATGAGCCGCTTGGCTAATCTTAGCATAGTTCATTATTTCAAATCCTCTAGGAAACTATATAAATTTTGCAGGCCCTTTTGCATCACTTGTCTCTCTTCTGGACTCATCCCATCCACTACCTGCATGACCATACGGTTGTGGAATCGCTTGTGAAGACGATACAAAAGCCGCCCATTCTTTGTCAAATTCAGATGCACCACACGACGGTCAACTTCCGACCGACGCCGCTCAATATAACCCTTACGTTCCAGATTATTCAAACTAGTCGTAACAGTCCCCAAGGTAACCATCAATTCTCGTGATATATCACTTGGAGTAGCATTTGGGGTTGTGCCGATGACATCTATCGTATGCATTTCCTTAATGGAGACATCGTTGAAGCGACTGCTTCTTAGGCTCGATTCTTCAATAACCAAGACATTATTGAAAATAGACGTTAAGTAATCATTTACTAACTGAAAATTCAAAACCATACCTCCTTAAGAAAATACTTTGACAATCAAATTTTATCAGATAGAAAAGTAATTTGCAAGCTTTTTTGAAAATTAATTTGATTTTCAAATATTTTTGTAAACAACTTGCAAAATAAGCAACCTTGAACCAATACATTATTTACCAGTGAAGTTTGGACGACGCTTCTCAGAATAAGCCCGAACCCCTTCTTTGAAATCCTCTGTGAAAGCCAGCGATTTCTGAAGCTCCAATTCTAGCTCAGCATACTCAGACCAGCCGCTGAACAAACTCTTCCAGACCATTTCTTTCATGGCTCTGTAAGAATTTAGAGAGCCACGTTTCAGCTTCTTCAGCAACTGTTCCGTTGTTTTTTCCAACTTTTCTGCTTCACAGACTTTATAAAGCAAGCCGTAATCCAGAGCTTTCTCTGCAGTCAGAGCTTCCCCAGTCATAACCAGATGGGTCGCCCTAGTCACCCCGATAGCACGAGTCAGTAAGTAAAGACCGCCAGCATCTGGCGCCAGACCAACCCCAACAAAGGCCTGAATGAAACGGGATTTTTCAGTGGCAATGCAGAAATCTGCTGCAACGACCATATTAGCAGCTGCACCAGCAACAGGGCCATCAACACTCATGATAACCGGCTTAGGCAAACGCTTCATAGCAAAGGAAATATCATTCACCAGTTCCGCGATTTTCACCAAGGATTGGACATCATCATCACTGACAGCTCTCTGCATCTCAGCCAAATCCCCACCCACTGAAAAAACCTTGCCATTCGCATTGATAACTAAAAATTTGACGGACTCATCCTTAGCAGCAAGTTCAATAGCCTCTAAAATTTCCTCGCACATAGGAATATTAAAGCCATTTGAAACTTCAGGGCGATTAAAAGTAATCGTTGCTACCTCATCTGCTACGTGATAGAGAATTCCATTAAATGTCATTTCAGCTCCATTCCCGACCCGATTTCAAATCAGCCGTTTTGTTTTATTCTTAAATAATTTGATATTCAAATTATACACAACTTATATTTTATCATAAAATATAAAAGAAAGGAAATAAAAAATGGGAAAAATTAGATGGTCTTCAAATTTAAAGTGTAAAAGCAATATTATGGATAAAAATAGTATAAAAACAGCGTTTGAATAATTTTCAGAATTTTGTTATAATTTTTAAAATAAGATAGGAGAACCTATGAAAGTTGTAAAATTTGGCGGAAGTTCACTGGCTTCTGCGACTCAATTAGAAAAAGTTTTGAATATTGTCAAATCTGATCCTGAACGTCGGTTTGTTGTAGTATCAGCGCCAGGAAAACGCCACGATGACGATATCAAAGTAACCGACGCCCTGATTAAATATTACCGAGAGTATATAGCAGGAAATGATGTCACTCCAAACCAACAGTGGATTATCAATCGCTATGCAGATATGGTGGCAGAACTAGGCTTGAAACCAAAAGTTCTGGAGAAAATTTCCAAAAGCATCACAAGCCTTGCAACTTTGCCAATTGAAGATAACGCATTTCTTTATGATACTTTTCTTGCTGCAGGAGAAAATAACAATGCCAAATTAATTGCAGCTTATTTCAGTCAAAATGGCGTTCCAGCTAGCTATGTACATCCGAGAGAAGCGGGACTCGTCGTTTCCAGTGAACCTGGCAATGCAAGAATTCTTCCTTCCAGCTATGATAAGATTGAAGAACTCAACAATTCTGATGAAGTTCTAGTTATTCCTGGTTTCTTTGGTGTAACTCAAGATGGACAAATCTGCACTTTCTCTCGCGGGGGTTCTGATATTACGGGCTCTATCATTGCTGCGGGAGTCAAAGCAGATGTTTATGAAAACTTTACTGATGTTGACGGAATCTTTGCTGCCCATCCCGGCATTGTACACAAACCGCATTCTATTCCCGAGCTAACCTACCGTGAAATGCGAGAATTGGCCTACGCTGGCTTTACCGTTCTCCACGATGAAGCTCTGCTTCCAGCATACCGCGGCAAAATTCCGCTGGTTATTAAAAATACCAACAATCCAGAATATCCAGGTACTCAAATTGTCCATAAACACAGTAAGGACCATCTCCCTGTCGTTGGGATTGCTGGAGATGCAGGATTTGTCAGCATTAACATGTCCAAGTACTTAATGAACAGAGAAATCGGCTTTGGTAGACGCGTCCTTCAAATTCTCGAAGACCTGAATATTGGTTGGGAGCACATGCCTACAGGAATTGATGACCTTTCCATTATCTTGCGCGAGCGCGAATTAACTCCTATCAAAGAGGAAGAAATTCTTCGCCAACTTGTCCAAAAAGCAGAGGTTGATCATGCAGAAATTGAACACGACCTTTCCATTATCATGATTGTCGGCGAAAAAATGAAAAGTCATATTGGTGTAACAGCCACTGCAACCAAAGCCCTTTCAGAAAATAACATCAACATTCAAATGATGTCCCAAGGCTCAAGCGAAGTATCCATCATGTTTGTTGTTGAAAAAAATCAAGAAAAAGCTGCCATTCGTGCACTTTACCGAGCTTTCTTTGAACCCCAAACACAGGAGTAAGACCAGACCTAGAAACCATTTTTATCAAACAAACTCTAATGAAAAAAGCAGGAACTAGTCACTGACTAACTTCTGCTTTTTTCATTCAACTATAAAGAATAAGAAAATAAAATTCAGAATACACTAAGTACTAATAAAAGTTTCATAGCTCATCAATAAAACCATAGAATACCTTGTCTCCGTCTCCAGTATATCCTATCAGTAAAAATATAAAAAAGAGGTAAAAACCTCTTTGAAACTCCGCCAGTAGGACTCGAACCTACGACATCATGATTAACAGTCATGCGCTACTACCAACTGAGCTATGGCGGATAACTGCTAAGCGACTACCATATCTCACAGGGGGCAACCCCCAACTACTTCCGGCGTTCTAGGGCTTAACTGCTGTGTTCGGCATGGGTACAGGTGTATCTCCTAGGCTATCGTCACTTAACTATTGAATTAACTTTCCTGTCCTCTCAGACAAGCCTTGTCAACTCAAAATTGAATACAATATCAAATCTCACATTTCTCTAAACCATTCGCTGCACTCTGATGAAGCTCTTATTCTAGGATAAGTCCTCGAGCGATTAGTATTAGTCCGCTCCATGTGTCACCACACTTCCACTTCTAACCTATCAACCTGATCTTCTCTCAGGGCTCTTACTAACTTGCGTTATGGGAAATCTCATCTTGAGGTGGGTTTCACACTTAGATGCTTTCAGCGTTTATCCCTTCCCTACATAGCTACCCAGCGATGCTCTTGGCAGAACAACTGGTACACCAGCGGTAAGTCCACTCTGGTCCTCTCGTACTAGGAGCAGATCCTCTCAAATTTCCTACGCCCGCGACGGATAGGGACCGAACTGTCTCACGACGTTCTGAACCCAGCTCGCGTGCCGCTTTAATGGGCGAACAGCCCAACCCTTGGGACCGACTACAGCCCCAGGATGCGACGAGCCGACATCGAGGTGCCAAACCTCCCCGTCGATGTGAACTCTTGGGGGAGATAAGCCTGTTATCCCCAGGGTAGCTTTTATCCGTTGAGCGATGGCCCTTCCATGCGGAACCACCGGATCACTAAGCCCGACTTTCGTCCCTGCTCGAGTTGTAGCTCTCGCAGTCAAGCTCCCTTATACCTTTACACTCTGCGACTGATTTCCAACCAGTCTGAGGGAACCTTTGGGCGCCTCCGTTACCTTTTAGGAGGCGACCGCCCCAGTCAAACTGCCCGTCAGACACTGTCTCCGTAGATGATAAACCTACCGGGTTAGAGTGGCCATAACACAAGGGTAGTATCCCAACAACGCCTCCATCGAAACTGGCGTCCCGATTTCATAGGCTCCTACCTATCCTGTACATGTGGCACAGACACTCAATATCAAACTGCAGTAAAGCTCCATGGGGTCTTTCCGTCCTGTCGCGGGTAACCTGCATCTTCACAGGTACTAAAATTTCACCGAGTCTCTCGTTGAGACAGTGCCCAAATCATTACGCCTTTCGTGCGGGTCGGAACTTACCCGACAAGGAATTTCGCTACCTTAGGACCGTTATAGTTACGGCCGCCGTTTACTGGGGCTTCAATTCATACCTTCGCGTTACCGCTAAGCACTCCTCTTAACCTTCCAGCACCGGGCAGGCGTCACCCCCTATACATCATCTTACGATTTAGCAGAGAGCTGTGTTTTTGATAAACAGTTGCTTGGGCCTATTCACTGCGGCTGACCAAAGTCAGCACCCCTTCTCCCGAAGTTACGGGGTCATTTTGCCGAGTTCCTTAACGAGAGTTCTCTCGCTCACCTGAGGCTACTCGCCTCGACTACCTGTGTCGGTTTGCGGTACGGGTAGAGTATGATACAACGCTAGAAGCTTTTCTTGGCAGTGTGACATCACTCACTCGCTACTAAACTTCGCTCCCCATCACAACTCAACGTTAGAGGTATAAGCATTTGACTCATACCACGCCTCACTGCTTAGACGTACATCCAATCGTACGCACGAGTTAGCCTACTGCGTCCCTCCATCACTTCATACTCTAGTACAGGAATCTCAACCTGTTGGCCATCGGATACACCTTTCGGTCTCTCCTTAGGTCCCGACTAACCCAGGGCGGACGAGCCTTCCCCTGGAAACCTTAGTCTTACGGTGGACAGGATTCTCACCTGTCTTGCGCTACTCATACCGGCATTCTCACTTCTATGCGTTCCAGCACTCCTCACGGTACACCTTCTCCACACATAGAACGCTCTCCTACCATACCTATAAAAGGTATCCACAGCTTCGGTAAATTGTTTTAGCCCCGGTACATTTTCGGCGCAGGGTCACTCGACTAGTGAGCTATTACGCACTCTTTGAATGAATAGCTGCTTCTAAGCTAACATCCTAGTTGTCTGTGCAACCCCACATCCTTTTCCACTTAACAATTATTTTGGGACCTTAGCTGGTGGTCTGGGCTGTTTCCCTTTCGACTACGGATCTTAGCACTCGCAGTCTGACTGCCGACCATAATTCATTGGCATTCGGAGTTTATCTGAGATTGGTAATCCGGGATGGACCCCTCACCCAAACAGTGCTCTACCTCCAAGAATCTTTATGTCGACGCTAGCCCTAAAGCTATTTCGGAGAGAACCAGCTATCTCCAAGTTCGTTTGGAATTTCTCCGCTACCCACAAGTCATCCAAGCACTTTTCAACGTGCCCTGGTTCGGTCCTCCAGTGCGTTTTACCGCACCTTCAACCTGCTCATGGGTAGGTCACATGGTTTCGGGTCTACATCATGATACTAAAGCGCCCTATTCAGACTCGGTTTCCCTACGGCTCCGTCTCTTCAACTTAACCTCGCATCATAACGTAACTCGCCGGTTCATTCTACAAAAGGCACGCTCTCACCCATTAACGGGCTCGAACTTGTTGTAGGCACACGGTTTCAGGTTCTATTTCACTCCCCTCCCGGGGTGCTTTTCACCTTTCCCTCACGGTACTGGTTCACTATCGGTCACTAGGGAGTATTTAGGGTTGGGAGATGGTCCTCCCAGATTCCGACGGGATTTCACGTGTCCCGCCGTACTCAGGATACTGCTAGGTACAGAATCTATTTAAAATACGAGGCTCTTACTCTCTTTGGCTGACTTTCCCAAGTCATTCTTCTATAAATTCTGAGTCCACATTGCAGTCCTACAACCCCGAAGAGTAAACTCTTCGGTTTGCCCTCCTGCCTCTTCGCTCGCCGCTACTAAGGCAATCGCTTTTGCTTTCTCTTCCTGCAGCTACTTAGATGTTTCAGTTCACTGCGTCTTCCTCCTCATTCCCTTAACAGAAATGGGTAACAGGCATCAACCTGTTGGGTTCCCCCATTCGGACATCCCCGGATCAAGTGCTTACTTACAGCTCCCCGAGGCATTTCGTCGTTTGTCACGTCCTTCTTCGGCTCCTAGTGCCAAGGCATCCACCGTGCGCCCTTACTAACTTAACCTTATTTTTGACCTTTCAGTCTTAAACTCATTAATTTTCACAGCGTTTTCGGTTTATTTTCTTGTTACTATTTGATATCGGTATTCAATTTTCAATGGACAAGTTCTTTATCTAGTCAAACTAGATAATGGAGCCTAGCGGGATCGAACCGCTGACCTCCTGCGTGCAAAGCAGGCGCTCTCCCAGCTGAGCTAAGGCCCCACATAGCCCTCTCAAAACTAAACAAGACTCAAGTGCATTCCGTGTGTCCTTACGGACTCCTTAGAAAGGAGGTGATCCAGCCGCACCTTCCGATACGGCTACCTTGTTACGACTTCACCCCAATCATCTATCCCACCTTAGGCGGCTGGCTCCTTACGGTTACCTCACCGACTTCGGGTGTTACAAACTCTCGTGGTGTGACGGGCGGTGTGTACAAGGCCCGGGAACGTATTCACCGCGGCGTGCTGATCCGCGATTACTAGCGATTCCGACTTCATGTAGGCGAGTTGCAGCCTACAATCCGAACTGAGACTGGCTTTCAGAGATTAGCTTGCCGTCACCGGCTTGCGACTCGTTGTACCAGCCATTGTAGCACGTGTGTAGCCCAGGTCATAAGGGGCATGATGATTTGACGTCATCCCCACCTTCCTCCGGTTTATTACCGGCAGTCTCGCTAGAGTGCCCAACTGAATGATGGCAACTAACAATAGGGGTTGCGCTCGTTGCGGGACTTAACCCAACATCTCACGACACGAGCTGACGACAACCATGCACCACCTGTCACCTCTGTCCCGAAGGAAAACTCTATCTCTAGAGCGGTCAGAGGGATGTCAAGACCTGGTAAGGTTCTTCGCGTTGCTTCGAATTAAACCACATGCTCCACCGCTTGTGCGGGCCCCCGTCAATTCCTTTGAGTTTCAACCTTGCGGTCGTACTCCCCAGGCGGAGTGCTTAATGCGTTAGCTGCGGCACTAAGCCCCGGAAAGGGCCTAACACCTAGCACTCATCGTTTACGGCGTGGACTACCAGGGTATCTAATCCTGTTTGCTCCCCACGCTTTCGAGCCTCAGCGTCAGTTACAGACCAGAGAGCCGCTTTCGCCACCGGTGTTCCTCCATATATCTACGCATTTCACCGCTACACATGGAATTCCACTCTCCCCTTCTGCACTCAAGTTAAACAGTTTCCAAAGCATACTATGGTTAAGCCACAGCCTTTAACTTCAGACTTATCTAACCGCCTGCGCTCGCTTTACGCCCAATAAATCCGGACAACGCTCGGGACCTACGTATTACCGCGGCTGCTGGCACGTAGTTAGCCGTCCCTTTCTGGTAAGATACCGTCACAGTGTGAACTTTCCACTCTCACACCCGTTCTTCTCTTACAACAGAGCTTTACGATCCGAAAACCTTCTTCACTCACGCGGCGTTGCTCGGTCAGGGTTCCCCCCATTGCCGAAGATTCCCTACTGCTGCCTCCCGTAGGAGTCTGGGCCGTGTCTCAGTCCCAGTGTGGCCGATCACCCTCTCAGGTCGGCTATGTATCGTCGCCTTGGTGAGCCGTTACCTCACCAACTAGCTAATACAACGCAGGTCCATCTGGTAGTGATGCAATTGCATCTTTCAATTAATTATCATGCAATAATCAATTTCATGCGGTATTAGCTATCGTTTCCAATAGTTATCCCCCGCTACCAGGCAGGTTACCTACGCGTTACTCACCCGTTCGCAACTCATCCAAGAAGAGCAAGCTCCTCTCTTCAGCGTTCTACTTGCATGTATTAGGCACGCCGCCAGCGTTCGTCCTGAGCCAGGATCAAACTCTCATTAAAAAGTTTGAGTTCGCACTCATTACTGTCCACTGACAGATTTATTTTCGTTTTTTTTGACAGGTTACATATCTCTATGTCACCCTGCACTTGGTTCGTCTTGTTCAGTTTTCAAAGGGCTTTGTCTTTCGCGACAACTATATTAGTATATCACCCAACCACACTCCCTGTCAATACCTTTTTCCAATTTTTTTAAAAAAATTATTGTTTTTAAATTGGTTGATAGTTTTACATACCTTTGAGGCTAGTAAATTGACCTACATTCTTTCTTTTTAAAGGTGAAAAAATGCCCTTTCGGGCATTTTTTCTATTTTTGTTCTTGTTTATACTTTTCGAGTTCAGCTTTATTAGCCCAGACGTAGTGTCCCGGACGAATCTCTGCCATTTCTGGTTTATCAACAGAATAATCGTGCTGTTCAGGATCATAGACCTTCAACACTTTTTTACGCTCCAAGATTGGGTCTGGAATTGGAACAGCTGAGAGCAGGGATTGTGTATAAGGGTGGACAGGATGGTTGAACAATTCCTCTGTCTCTGCCACTTCTACAATGACACCTTTGTAAATCACGGCGATACGATCAGAAATAAAACGAACTACCGAAAGGTCATGGGCAATAAACAGATAGGTCAAGCCAAGCTCTTTTTGAAATTTTTTCAAAAGATTCAAAACTTGAGCCCGAACAGATACGTCCAAGGCAGAAATCGGCTCATCTGCAATTACGAAGTCTGGTTGCATGACCAGAGCACGAGCAATCCCAATCCGCTGACGCTGTCCACCAGAGAATTCGTGAGGATAGCGAGTTAAATGCTCAGCTAACAAGCCAACTTCATTGATGATATCTTTGACTTTTCTTTGACGATCTTCTTCGCTATCAAACAAATGGTAATTATAGAGACCCTCAGATATGATATAGTCAACCGTTGCACGTTCATTCAGACTGGCAGCCGGGTCTTGGAAAATCATCTGAATCTTGCGAATCAAGTCCGCTTCTTCTGCTTTTGACTTTTTACCATTAATCTTTTTGCCTTCATAGAAGATATCACCTGCACTGGTATCATTAAGGCCAATAATAGCTCGACCAATAGTAGTCTTACCAGAGCCTGACTCTCCTACAAGAGAGAAAGTTTCTCCCTTATTGATGAAGAAATTTGCATTTTTAACTGCCACAAATTTCTTACTTCCTTCGCCGAAGGAAATTTCTAAATCTTTAATTTCAACTAATTTTTCAGTCATTTCCTTCCTCCTAAGCTTCTAATTGATTGAAGCCCATTTTTGAACGAATTTTTTCATGCAGATTTTCGATGATCTCTGGTTTATCAACCTTAGGTGCATCTTCGTGCAGCAGCCAAGTCTTAGCCCAATGAGTATCTGAAACATTGAAAGCTGGTGCTTCTTCTTCAAAGTCAATTGACATGGCATAGTCAGACCGCAAAGCAAAGGCATCCCCTTTAATTGGTGAATAAAGTGACGGCGGAGTTCCAGGAATCGAGTAGAGCGCACCATTCGCATCTGCCAACTGAGGCAAGCTGGATAGCAAGCTCCATGTGTAAGGATGTTTTGGCTCGTAAAAGATTTCTTCAACAGTACCGTATTCTACAATTTCACCGGCATACATGACCGCAACCTTATCTGCAATACTAGCCACAACACCAAGGTCGTGCGTAATAAAGATGGTTGTGAAATGATATTCTTGCTGCAAAGATTTGAGCAAGTCAATAATCTGCGCTTGAATCGTTACATCGAGGGCCGTTGTCGGCTCATCACAGATAAGAATATCAGGACGGCAAGCCAAAGCAATAGCAATAACAATCCGCTGACGCATACCACCCGAGTATTGGAAAGGATATTCTTCGAAACGTTTTTCCGCATCTGGAATCCCGACCTTGCTCATGTAATCAATGGCCATTTTTTTAGCTTCTTTGGCTGATTTTCCCTGGTGCTTGATAATGACTTCTGTAATCTGGCTTCCAATAGTATTAATGGGATCCAAGCTCGTCATCGGATCTTGGAAGATAGTCGCAATTTTTGCACCGCGAATTGGCTCCCAGTCCTTATTACTACGAAGAGTTGTCAAATCTTTGCCGCGGTAGTCAATGGTTCCTTTAGCTACACGGCCGTTTTCTTCTAACATACCAGTAAAAGTCTTGGTCAATACAGACTTACCTGAACCTGATTCACCAACAATAGCCAGAACTTCGCCTTCAATCAAGTCCAGAGAGACTCCACGAATGGCGGTTAAGACACGATCGCGAACATCGAATTCCACGACAATATCGCGAGCAGTCAATATTACATTTTCATTCTTTGTCATATTTACTCCTATCTATGTGTACGTGGATCGCTGGCGTCGGCTAAGTTTTGACCAACTACGAAGAAAGTAAGGGATACCAAAATCAGAGTTGTAAGTGGAATCCAAAAGAGGTAGGCATTTGTCGTCACGTTTTGTGAATAATCCGAAATCAAGCGTCCCAAACTTGGCACTGTTACAGGAAGCCCTAATCCAAAGAAGGACAGAAAGGCTTCGTAAGAGATAAAGCTTGGCAACATTTGTGAAGTGGTGGTCACGATAACAGATACCAACTGCGGCATAATGTTCTTCGTTACAATCTTGAGGGTCGGTGTACCAAGGGTACGAGAGGCAAGGTTATATTCCAAATCCCGATAGCGCATAATCTGCACACGGATGGTGTAGGCAATACCGACCCAACCAGTAATCGTCATGGCAAAAATCAAATTCCAGAAACCAGCACCGATAGAGTAAGTCAAGACGATGACAATCAAGAGGGCTGGGATATTTGAAATGATATTGTAGATTTCCATCATGACACGGTCAACTGTTTTGGAAATTCCCCAGATACCGCCAATGATAACTCCGATAGCCAGATTAATAACCGTCGCAATAATCGAAATGAGAATAGAGTTACGGGCACCAAACCAAACACCGTCAAAGAGAGACTTACCATTACTATCCGTTCCAAACCAGTATTGAGCACTTGGTTTGATATAACGCATGCTAAAGTCATTTACCTTGCTCACGTCATTAAAGTCGAAGTTTGAAAACATAGGATAAATGAAACTCATAAGAATAATGGCAATCAGAATCCCGAGCATGGTAATGGTTGATTTCTTTTTCAGAAATTGACGCATGACTGATTTCCAGTAAGAATAGGCTGGAGCATCAATCGTTTCAGAGGCAAAATCGTCACGTTTGACAAATTGGAATTTGCTTTTATCAATTGTAGCCATTATTTACCTCCTTTTGATGTTAACTTAATACGTGGGTCCAGTACAGTCATCAGAATGTCACCCAGCAAGAGAGCAAAGATAGACAGACATGTGAAGATGAATACAAGACCAACAACCATAGAGTTATTGGATGCCTTGACGGAATCAATCAGCATCTTACCCATACCAGGGAAAGCAAAGACTGTTTCTGTCAAGGTCGCACCTGCAATAACACCAACGATAGAAGCTGGGATACTAGATACCAGCGGCACCATAGCGTTTTTAAAGATGTGCTTGTTAGAAATTTCTTTTTCAGAGAGTCCCTTTGCACGCGCAAAGCGGACAAAGTCCTGAGACTGCAGGTCAATCATATACCGGCGAATCCAAACTGCTGTCCAAGGAGCACTCAAAAGCCCTAAAATGACAGCTGGCAGAACATAAGAACGCCAATCTCCCGCACCCAAGATTGGGAAGGAATCTGGAAGACCAACAGCAGACCCCGCCAAACGGACAATGTAAACCAAGGCAATGGTTGGCAGTGACATCATAAAGGTCAAGCCCGCTGTAGAAATGCTATCAAACCATGTATTCTTGAGTCGAGCCATGTAGGAACCGAGTGGAATAGCAATCAGATAAGACAGAGCCACACCAATCAAACCGATAATGGCTGAGCTGGTAATCATGGATGGATTTTGATAGTTGCTTTGAGTCGCTGTATAGGCATCTCCCTTACCAAACTTAGCAATGTCCTGTGAATCGGCTTTGCTTGGCGTCTTGTAAGTACGAGAATAAATATTAACAGACGATGTCTTTTTACCAGTTGGGAATTGAACTTCAGAAGACTTAGTTTGTCCTTGTCCCTGTGTAATAACCTGCAGAACAGGGATATTGGCATAGGTTGGATAAGAATTCCCTAAATTAAAGGTAATAAAGTTCTGGTGGACAAATGGGAACTGACCGTTAAAGTACAGCAGATACTTATGCTTGGTACCAGAACCTACAAGAGACCAACCAACAGAAGGATCATTTTCAAACCGGATATAACGCTCTAGGTTCGGATTTTCCTCATCTTGAATAACATTTGGATGGTCAATTTGAATCAAATTAGCATAGAACTCAAAGACACGTTCATAAACAGGTACTTCACGTACAGCATAGAATTCTCCGCTCAGTGGGAATTTCTGCAATTTCCAGCCATTACCAAGTTTATCAATATACTTCTGATAAATCTTCTCGTTTGCTTCAGTAGCTTCTGTGGTAACAGAAGAATCTTCCTTGCTGGCTTTCTCCTGCAGTTCCTTGGTATCATAATAGTCAATGTAACCCATCCGCTCAAAGATGGTGTTTTCATAGTTAGCTTTTTTATCTTTATTGGTCGCTATTTTATTATAGTTGGGATCCTGCTTGAAAATCAACCTTCTTGGCACCATAGTATAGATAATGGCATAAGTCAGGGTCGTCACCAAGAAAATCGACACAATTGAGCGTAAGATACGCATAAAAATATATTTTTTCATTTATCGTTTCCTTTAAATTCCAAAAGAACTTTCTCCTCTATTAGAGAAAGTTCTCTTAGCAAGCTTATTTCACGTGGTCTGCTAATTCTTCTTGAGCTTTTTTATTAGATTCCGCACGTTCTTTATTCCATTTTTCCTGAGCGCTATTATAATCTTTTGTCGTTACAGTCTCATCCTGTAATTTCATGTACTTATAACTTGCTGCTTCACGCGCCTTAGCACCAGACCAAGCAAACGGTGCTGAGAATGGTACTACCTTAGTCAAGGTTGGACGGCCTGTTCTAGAAGTTACCGGAATCAACAAAGCACTATCAGTTAGCCAAGCCTGAGCTGCCGCATATTTTTCATAGCGCTTGTTCAAATCTTGCTTTTCTGCACCCGCTTCGTCCACCAACTTGGTATATTCATCCAAACCAACTTGTTTCGCTGCGGCATTATCTGTGCCATCAAATCCTAAGAAGGTCTTGGTATTTTCACCACCAGGTTTGATGATATCAAGATAAGTAGATGGATCTTGATAGTCCGGAGTCCAGCCGACATTGTCTGAAATATCCCAGTCTTCTTCAGCAGCAGAAGGTGCAAATAAGGTAATGTTGGTCACTTCATCTTTAGACAATTGGTGAACATCAATCACAACATTATCTTTTCCTAAGGTCTTTTCAATAGACTGCTTGAGGGATTGAACACGTTGTACTTTAGAAGTAGCTGTTTGATCAACCGGAATGTCCAGATGGATTGGGAATTCTACGCCATCGGCTTTCAAAGCTTCTTTTGCTTTAGCAAATTCAGCCTTGGCTTTGTTCTCGTTATAGAGACCATCTTGACCATCTGAGAAGTCAACATCTTTCCATTCGTCGCCATAAGTTACTACTTTTTCCTTAACTAGGTCACCGAAGGACTTGTCACCAGCCTGCACAAATGTAGGTGGGATGTAAAGGTTACGAAGAAGTTTGTCTGCTCCGTCCTTACCATTAATCTGAGATGCATAAGACTCACGATTGAAAGCAAAGGTCAAAGCCTGACGGAAGTCCTTGTTAAGCAAGGCTTTCTTAGTTGAAGTCTTTTGAGCTTCTGACGTCTTAGCAGTATGGTTGTAAGACTGACGATCAATGTTTGTGCCTACCAAGAAAGTTGAGGCATCCTGAGGTGTATAGACGATATTATCTTTAAAGTCTTTTTCAACCTTTTCATAAGTCGCACTAGTTGGGAAGAGTCTAGCTGTTGTCAGAGCCCCTTGACTGAACTGATCAGCTAGTTTCCCTTGATCTTGTCCATCATAGAAAGAGAGTTTCACTGCATCTACGTGAACATTTTCTTTGTCCCAATAATTAGGATTCTTCTCAAATTGGATTTCCGATTTTGAAGTCAATGATTTGAGCAAGAAAGGTCCGTTATAAAGCAAGCTTGTTGGATCGGTTGCTTGAGCGAACTTATCTCCTTTGTTTTCCAAAAAGTCTTTGTTTACTGGGTAGAGAATTCCCATTGTCGTCTTAGAATTCCAGAAGCTTTCTGGCTCATTAAGAGTATATTCAACGGTATGATCATCAACTGCTTTAATCCCTACTTCTGAGAAATCAATCTTCCCAGAAATATAGTCCTTAAGCCCTTTGACAGAATCCTGAACCAAGTAGATTGTTTCAGATTTATTGTCTGCTGCATACTTAAGACCTGTAACAAAGTCTTCTGCTGTCACATCTGCGTACTCTTCACCTTCGGAAGTATACCACTTAGCGTCTTTGCGAAGCTTATAAGTATAAGTTTTTCCATCTGGTGATACAGTCCATTCCTCTGCCATTGAAGGAACCAAGTTCCCATATTGGTCGTTTTCTAAAAGACCGTCAATGACATTGGCTGTCAAGTCTGTTGTAGCAGCCTTACTTGAAGTGAGATAGTTCAAGTTTTCAGGATCTGTCTCGTAAATATAATTAAAGGTGTTAGAAGAGTCTGAGCTGCCTGACTTTGTGTTTGGCTTAGAGCCAGAGCAAGCCGCAAGAAAGCCAGCTGCAAGAAGAGTAACTCCTGCTAGCGCAAGGACTTTGCTTTGTTTCATATGGGTTTCTCCATCTTTTAGATTTTTAGATTTAATTAAGATTATAGCATAGATAGTACTAAAAGTAAAATAAATTTTCAGAATATTAAGTTAGCTCACTAACACCCTCAGATGTTTATGCAATTGGTTTTCTCGGATGTTGGTTATATAGGACTAGACAAGCTCAACCTCGCCCATTCCGCCTTCAAAATCATCAAAAATCCCACTGTTGTTACAATGGGATTTTTTTGCTTTATTTGATATGTTCTGCGAGTTCTTTTTGAGCTTTTTTGTTGGATTCTTCCTTTTCTTTTGCCCATTTTTCACGAGCTTTCTCATATTCTTTAGTCGTTATTGGTTTATCTTGGATTTCAACATATTTAAAGCTGTATTCACCCTTGTTTCCAGTCCAAGCAAATGGTCCTGAGAATGGAACAACCTTACGGACACTTGGTGTTGCACCAGATGACCAAGCTGGCATCAACAGAGCACTGTCTGTCAGCCAAGCCTGAGCTGCAGCATATTTTTCGTAACGTTTGTTAATATCCTCGTTTTCCGCAGCTGCGTCTTCCAAGAGCTTGTCATACTCTTCAAAGCCGGCCTCTTTAGCTGCTGCATTATCTGTTCCAGGGTCAAAACCAAAGTAGCTGTCAACATTCTCACCAGTCTTAGAGCCAGTGATTTCCAGATAAGAAGATGGATCGTTATAATCTGGACTCCAGCCAAGATTATTATTCAAATCCCAGTCTTCTTGAGATGCCGAGGTCGCAAAGTAGGTGATGTTATTCAACTCATCATCTGTCATCTGCTGAATATCAATCACCACATTGTCAGAGCCAAGATTAGCTTCGATAGACTGCTTCAGTGACTGAACACTCTTAACGCCATTGGTATCTGCTGAGCTAACCGGAATATCCAGATGGATTGGGAATTCCACTCCCTCTGCCTGCAGCGCTTCTTTGGCTTTGGCAAATTCTGCCTTGGCTTTTTCTGGATTATAAAGACCATCCTGAGCGTCGTCTAATTTGACTTCCTTCCACTCATCACCGTAGCTAGCCAGATTTTCTTCTACAATGCTGCCGAACTCTTTGCCATTAGCTTGAACAAAGGTTGGCGGAACAAAGGTATTACGAAGTTGCTTGTCTGCTGCCTCTTCGCCATTGGTTTGTGCAGAATAGGCAGTACGGTCAAAGGCAAAAAGCAGAGCCTGACGGAAATCTTTATTGAGCAGTGCTTTCTTAGTGGAAGATTTCTGTGCATCCGTTGTCTTGGAGGTATGCTCGTAAGACTGACGGTCAATATTAGTTGTAACGACGAAGGTTCCTGAACCTTGAGGAGTGTAGACGATATTGTCGCCGTACTGTTTCTTCACACTGGCAAAGTTGGAGCTATTTGGGAAAAGACGAGCGATGGTATAATTGCCGTCAGAGAAGCCACGCACCAGAGATTCTGTATCTTGACCATCATAGTAAGAGAATTTGACAGTATCAATTTTCACCTTTTCCTTATCCCAATAGTTAGGATTCTTCTCTAAGCTAATTTGAGATTTCGAGGTGATAGATTTCAAGATAAACGGACCGTTATAGAGAACACTGGTTGGATCTGTCCCCTGAGCAAATTTGTCACCCTTTGATTTCAGAAATTCTTCATTGATTGGGAAAAGAATCCCCATGGTTGTCTTAGAATTCCAGAAACTTTCTGGCTGATTCAAAGTATACTGAACAGTAGAATCATCCACCGCCTTAACACCAACTTGGGAGAAGTCAGTTATTTTACCATTAACATAGTCGTCCAAGCCTTTAATGGATTTTTGAACGATATAGAGACCATCAGCCTTGCTGTCTGCAGCATGCTTCAGACTGGTCACAAAATCCTTAGCAGTCACATCTGCATATTCTTCACCATCAGAAGTATACCATTTCACTCCCTTACGAAGCTTATAAGTATAGGTCAGACCATCTTTTGAAACGGTCCAATCTTCTGCTAGAGAAGGCACTAAGTTACCATACTTATCACTTTCCAGCAAACCATCCACTACATTAGCCATAATCTCATTGGTTGCCCGTTTATTGGACACAGTGTAATCCAGCGTATCTGGATCTGCCGTATAAACATAACTATAGTTTTTCCCAGATGAATTGGAGCCGCCAAACGAACAGGCAGCCAAAATTCCTGCAGAGAGAATGACAAGCCCAGCAGCTGCAGCTAACTTAGATGTTTTCATAAACTTCCTCCAGTTTTCATTAAGATTACTTTCATTATAGCACTTCTGCGACAGGATGTAAACGCTTCAATGCGATGAAGGCCGATATAAAAAAAGAGAGAACAAAAATGTTCTCTCAACTAAACAACTTGATTCAAGACAGCTAGCAAAGGGGCAAACTTTTGCTGTTCAGAATCTTATTTGATATGTTTTTCTAGCTCTTCTTGGGCTTTTTTATTGGATGCTTCCTTTTCTTTTTCCCATTTCTTAAGAGCAGCTTCGTAGTCTTTAGCTGTCACAATATCATTATGGAGCTCCATGTTCTTAAAGACATAGGCATCTCCTTTAATTCCGACATAAGAGTAAGACTTGGTAAATGGCACAACCTTCTGAACGACTGGTGAACCACCACCAGAAACACTAGGAATAACAATGGAGCTATCCGTCAACCAAGCCTGAGCTGCTGCGTACTTGGTGTAACGAGCATCTGTATCTTGTTTTTCTTGATCAGCTTCATCCAGCAAAGCCTTGTATTCATTCAAGCCAACCTTATTTGCCACATCAGCATTTTTCCCTTTTTCTATACCAATATTATCTGCAGCATCACCTGTTTCAGGGTTAAAGATATTCAGATAAGTTGATGGATCTTGGTAGTCTGCTGACCAGCCAGAAATGTTGAGATCGTAGTCTTTCTGAGCTGCTGTTTCTGCAAAGTAGGCAGAATTATCAAAGTCATCTGTTGACATTTGCTGAACATCAATAACGACATTTTCTTGGCCAAGCGCTGATTCGACAGACTGTTTGAAGGAGTTCGTCCGTTGTACCAAAACCTTGTCAGACTGATCGACAGAGACGTCAATATGGATTGGGAATTCTACACCTTCAGCTTGCAAGGTTTCTTTTGCCTTGGCAAATTCCGCCTTGGCTTTATCAGCATTGTAGATACTATCCTGAGCATCCGCCAGCTTAATGCCATTCCACTCATCTCCATAAGATGAAAGTTGGCTCTCTACTACATCAGAGAAGTCCTTACCGTCCACCTGCACAAAGCTAGGAGGAACAAGCAAGCTACGGATGAGTTTAGTCGCTCCATCTTTACCATTCATCTGAGCTCCAAAAGATGTCCGGTCAAAGGCAAAGTTAATCGCCTGACGGAAGTCTTTATTTTGAATAGCAGCTGTAGTTGATGCCTTTTGAGCATCTGATGTCTTAGACGAATGATTATAAGTCTTACGATTCAGATTGAAGCTAAAGAAATAGCTAGTTGAGTTCTGTGGTGTGTAGATAATATTATCTTTGTACTGCTTTTCAACAGAAGCGTAGTTAGAACTTGTCGGATAAAGCCGTGCTTGAGAATAGGCTCCGTCTGAGAAGTTGCGGATCAAGGATTCCTGATCTGAACCATCAAAATAAGTCAGTTTTATATTTTCAACCTTGACATTGTCCTTATCCCAGTAGTTCTGGTTTTTAGCATATTCAATGACAGACTTAGAAGTAAAAGCCTTCAGAATATAAGGACCATTATAAAGAATGGAAGAAGGTTTTACAGTACCAAAATCTTTTCCTTTTGATTCCAAGAATTCTTTGTTAATCGGAAAGAGAATCCCCATAGTCGTCTTAGAATTCCAATAACTTTCTGGCTGGTTAAGAGTGTACTCGACCGTATAGTCATCGACAGCCTTGACGCCAACCGTTGAAAAGTCATTTGACTCACCCTTGACATAGGCATCCAAGCCTTTGATAGAGCTTTGAACAATTGGAAGAGCTTCTGATTTTTCATCTGCCGCATGCTTCAAACCAGTGACAAAGTCCTGGGCTTTGACACTTTCATATTCCTCTCCATCTGAAGTGTACCATTTAGCATCTTTACGAAGCTTATAGGTATAGGTCAGACCATCCTTTGAAACCGTCCAGTCTTCCGCAATAGATGGAACCAGATTACCATACTTGTCATTTTCCAAAAGACCATCAACCAGATTTGAAGCCACATCAGAAGTCGTTCCCCGATTGGAGTTTACATAGTCCAAGGTATCAGGATCAGCAATATAAACATAAGAGTATGTATTGCTGGCACTGGAGCTTCCACAAGCAGCTAAAATCAGTGTTGACACGACTGTCAGTCCAGTAATGGCCAACCATTTAGATTTTTTCATGAGCATTCTCCTTCTCAATTTATATTGTATTATTATACAATATTTTTTTATAAAAACAAATGCTTTATGTAGAAAAATAATAATTTTCTATTTTTCAGCTTGTATATCTGTATTATTTCAAATATTTTTCTATTTTGTGAGATTTTTTTGAAAGATGTTTTTATAAAAAATCTCTTTAAGGGGATTACTCTACTTTTCTTTACATTTATCTTGTAATCTTTTATTATCCTTGATTTGTAAAAGAAAAGAGAATTTTATGATACAATGGTTATATCTTGTTTTAGGGGAAAGAAATGAAACGATTATTCCTATGTTTACTAGTTCTGGTCGGAATGACCGCCAGCAAGGTTGCAGCAGATGATTTCAACATTGCCGCTAAGAGTGCAATGGCTGTGGACGCTACTTCTGGAAAGATTCTCTACGAAAAAGATGCTAATACTCCAATCGAGGTCGGCTCTATCACCAATCTTTTGACCGTCTATCTGGTCTATGAAGCCATTGACAGAGGAGACCTGACTGCCGATACTTATGTTGATATTTCAGACTACGCCTACAATTTGACAGCTAATCCAAATATCAGTAATGTCCCTTTGGAAGCCAAACGTTACAAAGTCAAAGACTTGATTGCCGCTTCCTTGATGTCCAGCTCCAACAGTGCCACGATTGCCTTGGCTGAGAAGGTTGGGGGCAGCGAAGAAAATTTCGTCCAAATGATGAAGGCCAAGCTCAAAGAATGGGGTATCAAAGATGCTACTATTGTGAACTCCACAGGGCTGAATACTCTTCTTCTGGAATACGCAACTGAAGAAACAGAGTATAGCGCCTCAGCTAGCACATCTAAAAAAAGCAAGGACACTGAAAACAAATTCAGCGCCTACGACTTGGCTGTTATCAGCCGGCATCTGATTATGGACTTCCCTCAAGTGACAGACATCACGTCCAAGTCTACAGCCAAAATCGCGGGGACGAGTCTGGAAAATTATAACTTCATGCTGGAAAACCAGTCCAACTTCCGCTCAGGTGTAGACGGACTCAAAGCCGGCAGTTCGGATAAGGGAGGCTCTTCCTTTGTTGCGACGACTACTGAGAATGGCATCCGCATGATTACTGTTGTGCTGGACGTTGAGCAAACTGATGGCGACCCCTACGCACGCTTTGTAGCCACAGCATCTTTGATGAACTATGTTTCGCAAAACTTCACCCAGACGACTATTGTGGCTGAGGGGGAAGCTTACAATAAAAGCAAGTCAACCGTTATTGACGGCAAGCAAAAGACCGTGCCAGCCGTTGCCAGCAAGGATTTCACCATCATTGAGCGCATCGCCAATCAGGCTGAGCACAAGGTGGAATTTTCCACCAACGAAAAAGGCTTCCAAGCTCCGCTGAAAAAAAATACTGAGCTCGGAACCTTGACCTATACCGACCCTGAGCCAATCGGCCAAGGTTATCTGGAAAACAAAGCACCTTCTGTCACGATGGTGGCCGGCCAAGAAGTGGAAAAAAGCATTTTCTTCAAGGTCTGGTGGAATGACTTCGTCCGCTATGTCAACGAGAAACTATAAAGAAAAGCCGCGAATCAAATGATTCGCGGTTGTTTTGTATGTTTTGTAAATGTTGGACTAGAACTAGTAAACTTCTTTGAATATTAACTCGCAATGCGGTTCTTCAAGCAGTGATTTAAAATTTTATCCAACTGATCCTTCCATTTCATAGCTGATCAAGCGGTTCAGCTCAACAGCATACTCCATAGGCAGTTCTTTGGTGAAAGGCTCGACAAAGCCCATGACAATCATTTCAGTTGCTTCGGATTCAGACAAGCCACGGCTCATGAGATAGTAGAGTTGTTCTTCTGAAATCTTAGAAACCTTGGCCTCATGCTCTAAAGCTACTTGAGAGTTATGAATTTCATTAAAGGGAATGGTATCTGACGCCGAAATATCATCCATGATAATCGTATCGCACTCAATATGGCTGACGGATTTCTGTGAATTCTTTCCAAAGGTCACTTGACCACGGTAATCCACTTTACCTCCGCCCTTAGCAATGGACTTAGACACGATAGATGAGCTGGTATGCGGAGCATTGTGAATCATCTTAGCCCCTGTATCTTGGTGCTGATTGGTATTGGCAAAGGCAATGGAAAGCATGGTTCCACGCGCCCCAGGCCCATCCAGATAGACAGACGGATACTTCATAGTTGTTTTCGCACCAAGGTTTCCATCAATCCACTCAACCGTTGCATCTTTCATGGCCCGCGCCCGCTTGGTCACGAGGTTGTAGACATTATCTGACCAGTTTTGAATAGTGGTGTAGCGCATATAGGCACCATCGAGGGCAAAAATTTCAACAATCGCAGCATGCAAGCTATTGCTAGAATAAGTCGGAGCAGTACATCCCTCAACATAATGGACGCTAGCGCCCTCATCAACGATAATCAGTGTCCGCTCAAACTGACCAGAATTTTCATTGTTAATCCGGAAATAAGTCTGCAAGGGAACATCTACCTTGACACCTTTTGGCACATAGATGAAGGTACCACCAGACCAGACGGCGGAGTTTAGAGCTGCTAGCTTGTTATCTGTTGGAGGGACCAGCTTAGCAAAATACTGCTTGAAGAGCTCTGGATATTCCTTGAGAGCTGAGTCGGTATCCGTAAAGACAATCCCAAGCTTTTGGAACTCTTCCTTCATATTGTGGTAGACCACTTCTGATTCATACTGGGCCGCCGCACCAGCCAGGTATGCTCGCTCTGCTTCTGGGATCCCAATCTTCTCAAAGGTTTCCTTGATCTTCTCAGGCACTTCATCCCAGCTTCTAGCAGGCTTATCAGAGGCCTTTTGGTAATAAATCAAGTCGTCAAAATTAATTTCTGACAAATCCGGCCCCCAAGTCTGCATAGGCATCTTCTTGAAAGCCTCGTAGGATTTGAGGCGGAAATCCAGCATCCACTCTGGTTCATTCTTGGCTGCAGAAAGCTCACGAATGACCGCTTCATTCAGCCCTTTCCCTGTCGAGAGAACAGGTTCAACATCGTCATGGAAACCAAACTTGTACTCACCGAGATCAATCGGTTTTGGTTCTACTCTTTCTTCTGACATAATTTCCTTTCACATTCTTACTTTTTATCTTCTTCAATCGCTCGCTTGAGGGCATTCCAACCCAAGGTCGCACACTTAATCCGCTGCGGGAATTTGGCAACGCCTGCTAAAAAGGCGCCATCTCCCAATTCTTTCTGGCGACTGTCTTCTTGACCCTGAACCATCTGCGAGAAAACTTCTGCTAATTCCAGCGCCTGCTCTTTTGTCTTGCCCAGAACCGCATCTGTCATCATGCTGGCCGAAGCCGTTGAAATGGTACAGCCGGAATTCACAAAGGCAATATCCTCAATCTGATTTTCAGCATTAAACTTCACAGACAGGCTGATAACATCGCCACAAGTCGGGTTATTGAGGACTACCTGCTCCACATCTTCCAGTTTCCCATGGTGATGGGGGTGACCCGAGTGGTCAGTCACAACCGCCTTGTAAAGACTGTCTAACTTAGAAAGCGCCATTGAAAAACTCCTTTGTCTTTTCTAAAGCATCTACCAGCTTGTCACAATCCGCATAGGTATTGTAGATATAAAAGCTAGCCCGCACAGTCGCTGGCACCTGCAGATAGGTGAGCAGGGGCTGGGCACAATGGTGACCCGCCCGAACAGCCACTCCTTCGTAGTCCAGAGCCGTCGCGACATCATGCGGATGGAGACCATCCAGGTTAAAGGCAATCACGCCTGAGCGCTGGGCCAAATCCTGAGAGCCATAAATGGTCAAACCTTCCACTGCCTGTAGCTTAGGAAATACGTAGGCAATCAGGTCCTGCTCATGCTGGGCAATAGCATCCATACCCAAGTCTTCCAAATAATCAATGGCCGCCGCAAGACCGATTGCTCCTGCCATATTCGGAGTGCCGGCCTCAAACTTCCAAGGCAATTCCTTCCATGTCGCCTCCTGTTCATAGACAAAATCAATCATTTCGCCACCGAACTCGACTGGTGACATCTGCTCTAGCAATTCTTCCTTGCCATAGAGAACCCCGATGCCAGTTGGGCCTGCCATCTTATGTCCCGAAAAGGCGAAGAAGTCCGCATCCAAATCCTGCACATCAATCTTCATGTGCGGAATGGATTGAGCCCCATCCACCACCAAAAGCGCTCCTTGCTGATGAACCAGCTGGGCAATATCCTTGATGGGATTGATGACACCGAGGACATTAGAAGCATGAGCCAGAGAGACAAACTTGGTCCGCTCATTGAGCTTGGCACGGAAATCTCCCATATCCAGAGCACCGTCTTTGAGATAGACATAGACTAACTTGGCTTCAGTCTTCCTACAAGCTTCCTGCCAGGGAATGACATTAGAATGGTGCTCCATGATCGAAATCATCACTTCATCACCAGGCTGCAGCCTTTCAGCCGCAAACTGAGCCACCCAGTTAAGGCCCGTCGTAGTTCCTCGTGTAAAGAGAACCTCTCTGCTAGAAGCCGCATTGATAAAAGCACGAACTCTTTCTCGGGATGCTTCATAGGCTGCTGTCGCCCGCTCAGCTAGCGTATGCACACCGCGGTGGACATTAGCATTGTCTCTAAGATAGTAGTTCTCGATAGCCGCCAGCACCTGCTTGGGTTTCTGGGTTGTCGCCGCATTGTCCAAATAAACCAAAGGCTCATCATTGACAATTTGGTCCAAAATGGGAAAATCTTGCTTGATTGCTTCTGCATTAAACATGGACATGAAGACTCCTATCTACTTATACGGGACAAGGCCCAGCTTTTTATCTTTTTGCGAGAATAATATCGATATTTTCAATCATTTCATCACGGACTTCCTTAACAGGGATTTCCACAATCACTGAGCCCAAGAAGCCGCGCACGACCAAGCGTTCAGCCGTCGCCTTATCAAGCCCCCGACTCATGAGGTAATACATATCCTCTGGATCTACCTGACCGATAGAAGCTGCGTGACCAGCTGTCACATCGTTTTCATCAATCAAGAGGATTGGATTAGCATCTGAGCGCGCTTGATCAGACAGCATAAGAACCCGACTTTCCTGCTGGGCGTCTGCTCCCTTAGCCCCTTTGATAATATGACCGATACCATTGAAGGTCAGGGTTCCTTTTTCTAGGATGACCCCGTGCTGCAGGATATTTCCGATAGAGTTGCAGCCATAGTTAGTTACGCGGGTGTCAATCCCTTGAACCTGCTTACCGCTTGAGAGAGCTACCACCTTCATATCCGCATGGCTACCCTTGCCATAGAGGTCACTATCGAAGTCAGCCACGACATTGCCTTCGTTCATAACGCCGATAGCCCAGTCAATCATGGCATCATTATCCAGCTTGCCACGACGGCTGATATAAGCCGTTACATTTTCGCCCAAGCGATCAATAGCTGAAAACTTAATCTGAGCTCCAGCCTGAGCAATAACTTCGACAGTGATATTGGCTGTTACTGGAACAGAGCCCTCGCCGTAAGTTTCCAAGCGTTCCAAGTAGTTAACTTTGGAATGCTTGCCTGCGATAATCAAAATATGCTTGTTAAAAGGAACATCGCTTTCGCTGTCCTGATAAAAAATCCCTTCAATCGGCTGGTCAATCTCAACATTGTCCGGCACATAAAGAACTGCTCCGCTGTTGAAATAGGCCGTATGGTAAGCCGCTAATTTGTCCTCGTCATACTTGACTGCGGACATAAAATGCTTCTCTACCAGCTCTGGAATCTCTTCCAAAGCTGTGTGGAAATCTGTGAAGATCACACCTTGTGCTGCCAAATCAGCCGGCAATTGCTCCAGAACAGTATGAGTTCCCAACTGAACAAGCTTGAGATTGTCATCTAGGGCTGTAAAGTCTGGAACACTTGTCAGCGGCTCACTCTCTGAAATACGGCCGTCACCCAGATTCCAACGGTGAAATTTAACCCGCTCAATACGCGGCAATTCTAACTGGTCAATCTTATCAAAGGCCTGCTGGCGCAGTTGAAAGAGCCAATCTGGCTCTGCATGTAGCTGTGAAAATTCTTGAATCAATTCTTTAGTCATGTCATTCTCCTATCTTTTATCAAAGTCAAAAGAATGTTTGACTAGGCTTCTTCGGTATAGGTGAAGCCCAACTCTTCAGCCAATTTAGCATAGCCTTCTTTCTCCAAGCGGACTGCCAATTCTGGACCACCAGAAAGAACGACTTTACCATCCATCATGACATGAACCACATCTGGAGTGATATAGTTGAGCAGGCGTTGGTAGTGGGTGATAATCATAGCACCAAAGCCTTCACCGCGCATAGCATTAACCCCTTTGGACACAACCTTAAGAGCATCGATATCCAGACCTGAGTCAATCTCATCCAAGAGTGCAAAAGTCGGCTCAAGCATGAGCAACTGCAGGATTTCATTGCGCTTCTTTTCACCACCGGAGAAACCTTCATTAAGGTAACGCTCAGCCATTTCTTCTTTCATGTTGAGCAGTTCCATCTTTTCATCCAGCTTCATGATAAAGTCGCGGACAGAGATTTTTTCCTCTTCTTCCTTGCCAGCATTCATAGCTGCACGTAGAAACTCTGCATTAGTAATACCAGGAATTTCACTAGGGTACTGCATAGCCAGGAAGAGTCCCATGCGAGCACGCTCATCCACTTCCAATTCTAAGATATTGACTCCATCAAAAAGCACTTCTCCTTGAGTCACTTCGTAGTTAGGATTGCCCATAATTGCTGCAGACAAGGTGGACTTCCCTGTTCCATTTGGGCCCATGATGGCTGCAACCTCTCCTGTTTTCAGAGTGAGATTCACCCCTTTGAGAATTTTTTTTCCTTCGATTTCGACATGAAGATCTTTGATTTCTAAGATAGACATTTCTTTTTCCTTTCTTTGCTTAGCTGATTTACATACTTTAGTATACCAAAAAAAAGCCCAAAAGGCTTTTATTTTGTTTAGAGCTATTCTTATTTATTCCTCTTTTGACGCCATTTCCGCCGAACTTCCTCACGGTAGGAGGAGTTCCCAATAAAGCGGAGAATATTGAGCAAAGGAGTACGATTAGGCCCCAAAACTCCGACCAGCTCAGCAAAGAGCTCAACACCCAGAAGTAAGCCTATCATCAAGAGCACGCCACCAATTCGACTGGAAACATTCAACAAGAGAGAAATCATGGCAAAGACCAGCGAAATCCCATAGATAACCAGCACTGTTCCCCGGTGAGTCAATCCCAAGGACAAGAGCCTGTGATGGAGATGGTGCTTGTCAGGCGTGTAGAATTTCTGACCAGATAGAGTACGGCGGATAATCGCCAGAAAAGTATCCGTAATCGGCACTCCTAAGATAATCATAGGCGTCACCACCGCAACAGCCGTCGCATTTTTCAGCCCTTGCAAGGACAAGACAGCAATCATAAAGCCGATAAAGAGGGCCCCCGTATCACCAAGATAGATAATAGCTGGGTGGTAATTGTAAGGGAAAAAACCTGCAATTGACAAGACCAAGACGAAAATAGTCAAGGTCAGAAAGAGATTGTGCTGGGGCAAAAAGAAGTAAGAAACAATCCCCATCGTCACCAAGGAGATGATGGACACCCCACTCACCAGACCATCCAAACCGTCAATTAAATTAACCGCATTGGTAATAGAAATAATCCACACCACTGTCAAAATATAGGACAGCCACGGCTCAAAATGCAGGAAAGGTCCGCCAAAAGGAATCTTAAAATCATCCAATCGGAAATCAGTCAGCCACCAGATTAGACTGGCTGCTAGAACAATTCCACCCATTTTCAGCAGGGGCGACAGCTCTTTGATATCATCGACCAGCCCTGTAAAGGCAATAATCAAACCACCTAGAACGACCGGCCAAACATAATCAAAATAGGTCTGTCCAAAAAAATCTACAGCAACAATCTGCGGCATCAAGAGCAGAGTAGAGATAGAAAAGGCCGCTACAATCGCCAACCCGCCACTGCTAGGCATGGGCTTTTTATTGATACGGCGAGCATTGGGATAATCTACCGCACCAATCTTAAAGGCTAAGAGCCGAACCAAGGGCGTCAGAATCACCCCGATAAAAAAAGTTCCCAGCAATACCAAGATAAACTTTAACGGAAAAGTAATCATAGGCATTCAACCTTCTGCAGGCCGGAGACGGCATCTGTCACCAAAAGCAGATGACCGTGCTCCTGCAGCGCTGCCCGTGTGATATCTGAGTCATCTGCGAATTCACGCATCTTGGCCAAAAGCCAAGCTGGATAGCGCTCTGGGAAGCCCTCAACGTCCACCAAAATCGTCAAATAATAAGCTGAATCATACTTATAAAGTTCTGATAAGTCAATCTTATAGTCCACCGTCTGAGCAAAGGCCGCAGCAGCCTTAATATCTTCAAAGCGCAGGATATAGTATATATAGCGCTCTGCATTTTCTGCCGACTGCTCATCCGCCGCCTCCTGAGAAAGCTGCTCTCTTTCCTCTGCTTCGGCTGTTTCCAAAGATTGGACTGCTTCTATGTCTTCCTTACTCTTTTCAAAAATGCTCTTTTCCAGTGTCTTGAGGAATTCATCTGGAGACATATGAGACAGCTCATCCATGTCTGGCAGATCTGCCAAATCCTCAAAACTCAGATTCTTATCCAACTTAGACTTGGTAACAAACACATCCACCTTATCTGGCTTAGGCGTCACACGGAAGCTCAGCATACCGCTGTCCAAAAAATTATCCGGCATTTCCAACTCATCTAAGATAGTATAGAAAAACTCTTCCGTCTTTTCTTGAGGAACCAAGAAATCGGCCATTTCCATGCCACGCTCTTCCAAATCTTCCAGCTGAATCGTGATTTTTATGGTCGAATCACTAATCTGTTTCATTTCCATATCTCTACCTCATACACTTCTAGTCCTACTATTATACTAAAAAATCCCCCGTATTTCAAAAAATAGCTAGTATAGCTCTGAAAATGGAAGTTGCAAGAAAAAGCTCTCAGAAAATTCCGAGAGTTTCTTATTTCACTACATGAGAGAGTCAGGGAAACATTAAAATCGCCCCCTTTTATCCCATCAAAGCTTTGATTGCTGCATAAACCAGAAGCACGCCGCCTAGGCCAATCCGATATTTCCCAAAAATTGTAAAGTCATGCTTTTTGACGTAGTCTGTCAAGAAACGAATCACGACTAGACTGACACCGAAGGCAACCCCCATAGCAACTAAGAGCAAGAAGATTTGCCCAAATCCTAGACTATTCCCATTCTTGATAAACTTGAGAATTTTCCAGCCGCTAGCGCCAAACATAATGGGAATCCCTAGATAGAAAGTGAACTCTGTCACGACAGAACGGCTGACACCATTTAGGAGACCGCCGACAATGGTGGCACCAGAACGGCTAGTCCCAGGAAAGAGAGCTAGAACCTGAAAGAGACCAATTTGCAAGGCAGTCTTGTAAGGAAGAGAAGCTAAATCTGTCACAGCAGGCTCCTCATGCTCACGCCTTTCCAGATAGATAAAAGCCGCCCCATAGACAATCAGCATCACTGACACAGAGACCAGATTATAAAAATGCGCTTCAAACCAATCATCCAAGAATAAGCCGATAACAGCAGCCGGCAAGGCTGCCACGACGACCTTGGCCCAAAGCTGCCAGGTCTTTTGAACCTGACGTGCTGACTTGCCTGATTTAAAAGGGTTGAGCTTGTCAAAATAGATAACGACAACCGCCAAAATAGCTCCCAGCTGGATAACGACATTAAACATTTCCATAAAGGCTGGACTTTGATTCTTAAACTGGATAAAGTCTTGAATCAAAATCAGGTGGCCTGTACTAGAAATCGGCAGCCATTCTGTGATTCCTTCGATGATACCGAAAATAATAGAGATAAAAATTTCAATGATAAACATAGAATACTCCTGAAACAAGGGTCTACTCAAGGAAAGTCGCAATTAAATTCCCAAAGAGTATTAGGTCTTATTATATCACAATTTAAAGGCTAGGAAAAGCCAGTACTAAGACTTTTCTGGCTAGGAGGGAGCTTATCTATCAGAAAGCTCCACCGCCTCCACCGCCTCCGCCACCGGAGAACCCACCACCTGAACTTCCGCCAGAAGAGACAGAGAAATTGCTGGCTGTGGTCGCTACATGGCCGTAGTTTGAGAAACTGTGCATACTGCTATAGAAGGCATAGTGCAAGTTAGCCTGAACATAGCTGTCCATAGATGGATTTTGCAAGCGAATCTGACGCAGAGCCATGACACGGCTGACGCGATCTGCATAGCCAAAGAGGGTCGCATAGACCAAGAGACGGTTCCAAAGGATAATACCTTCAATTTCTGTATTGTCCAGATGGGCAATATCTCGCAGCATATTGGAAAAACTTCTCCACAGATAGTAATCATACGCGCCTTCGTCATTCAGGACACCATCTCGCCAATAAAGCTGCGCCTTACTAGCAAAAATGCAAATCATAACAAGTCCCACCAGTGCTAAGGGAATATATATCCAGATAAGACTTTCAAAAGCGGCCATATAGACAAACAAAACTCCAAGAGAGAACAACAAAACAGCACTAGCTAGAATGATGGCAGTAATCAGCAATCTCTTTTCCTGAACTTTCAGAGGCCGGTAGTGACCAAAGAGACCCAAACGCTTGCCTTCAGAGCGCACTTCTTTAGATAAGGAGCGCAGACTGTTAGTAAATAAGGACTTGATATTGCTACCAATGTTACGGATATAGGACTCATCCGCAGAAGACTTGTGCTTATAAATATCTTCTGAAATTTGATAGGCTGAAAAGAGATCTTTGACTTTTGCTTGGGATTGCTTGTTAAAAGCCATGCCCAGAAAACGTCTCTCAAAGTCTGCCAGCCCATCATAAGTCGCAATTTGCAGAACAGGATTTTCAGCATCTCCCTGCAGGAGGAGATTGCCCCTATCCAGCAGGTCTAACAAAGTCGCCTGAACCATGTTTTCAAAGTTCAGCACTGCCTTGCCGCCCCTAGTCGGATCGACATCCTCCATGTCTACTGCGTAAATATTTTCCGCCAAGACAAGGGGAGCCAAGTCCTGAGGAGCTTCGTATAGACGGGCATTCTGGGGATAAGACTGCTTAGGCTTGATCTTCTTAGCAAAGACAAAATAAAGAATAGCCGCTGCAAGGATGGCACATAGGAGCAGCAAGGGTATATAAATTTCTCCTAGCTGCCGGTAAAAGATCGTCTTGCGGGCAATTTTTTCTTCTTGAGCTTTAAAAGTTGGCAAGTAGTCACTCTCGTCTTCGTTCTGGGACACAAGAGAGACCGCTTGTCGATCCCAATAGCCGTGGAGCTCGACATTATCGCCCGAGCCAATTCCATTGAGTTTGACCAGATAGTCGGTGCCATCCTTATCCACGAAAGGCTGGGTTCCAAAGTAGCCACTATGAGCAAAAAGCTCGCTCTTATCTGGATTGCTCAAGCCAGAAACTGTCAAAACGACTTCTCCTATCCCCTGGTCCCAGTCGCTGATAGGAGTCCAGTTGAGCTCAGCAATATCTTTGTGAAGAAAAAGGAGATTTCTCAGCTGCCAAGTCACAGTAACAACAACTCTGTCACCGTCGTTTCCGGAATTATAGATTTTGACTTCATAGCCATCTCCCAAGTCTCTGACTTGGGGGTTAATGTCCATATCTGGCTCACCATTTGTCAGAACCGAGACCGTCGGATTCCCATCAATGGCAAAGCCATTAGGCATCTTTCCAGCAGAGCCCAGCGAAACAATCTGACCATTATAGTCGTCATTAAACTTGTAGGTCACTTTCTCTGTGTAGGTAGCTGTATTGTCCTCACGCAAGGCCAGATCGCCTTGATAGGATTCAATATCATAGTCAACAGCCGAGACAACCCGACCAAAACAAAGGCAGGAAAATAAAACTAACAGGAGATAAAAATATCGTTTCATACTCAACCTCTCTTTACAGATATTTTGTTCTATTATATCATTTTTATCAAGTAAGGGCTTACTAGGATTGAAAAGAACCGCAATTTTCGATAGAATAGGAAGAACTATTATTAGATAAGCAGGAGAAACCCATGAAGAAATTATTACTCACTTTATTTACAGCCCTCCTGGTCACCTTAGGAACGGTCCATGTTATTCAGGCCGATGACTATCTGAGAATCGGTATGGAAGCAGCCTACGCGCCGTTCAACTGGACTCAGGATGACGATTCCAACGGTGCTGTAAAAATCGAAGGAACCAACCAATATGCCAACGGATACGATGTGCAGATTGCCAAAAAAATTGCTCAAGAGATGGGCAAGGAACCTCTGGTTGTCAAAACTTCCTGGAATGGCTTAATTCCTGCTCTGACCTCCGGAAAAATTGACATGATTATTGCGGGGATGAGTCCAACTGCCGAGCGGAAAAAGGAAATTGCCTTTTCCAACAGTTACTACACCAGCGAACCAGTTCTCCTAGTTCGTAAAGATGGAAAATATGCATCTGCTAAGACTCTAGAAGACTTCAAAGACGCTAAAGTCACTTCCCAGCAAGGAGTTTATCTCTACAATCTTATTGACCAGCTGCCTGGTGCCAAAAAAGAAACAGCTATGGGCGATTTTGCTCAGATGCGTCAAGCCTTGGAATCCGGCGTTATTGATGGCTATATCTCTGAGCGGCCAGAAGCCTTGACTGCCGAGACTGCCAACTCCAACTTCAAAATGATTCAGTTTGAGAAAGGCTTTGAGGTCGGAGAAGAAGATGCTTCCATTGCCATTGGGATGCGCAAGGATGACAATCGTATCGAGCAAGCCAATGCAGCAATCGCTAAGATTACTACCAATGACCAAGTCAAGCTGATGGATGAGATGATTCAGAAACAGCCTGTTGATACGGATAGTGAAACAACGAATGAATCATTCTTCAGTCAAGTTGCTAAGATTCTGGCTGAAAACTGGCCTCAATTCCTACGCGGAGCTGGGTTGACCTTGCTTATTTCGATAACAGGAACCATTGCAGGCCTCATCATCGGACTGCTGATTGGCGTTTATCGGACGGCACCAGCTTCTAAGAATAAACTCCTAGCATCACTGCAAAAAATCTTCGGCTGGTTCTTAAATATCTATATTGAGATTTTCCGTGGAACTCCCATGATTGTTCAGTCCATGGTTATCTACTACGGAACAGCCCAGGCTTTCGGAATCTCTATCGACCGAACTATCGCGGCCATTTTCATCGTCTCCATCAACACCGGAGCTTATATGAGTGAGATTGTCCGCGGTGGTATCTTTGCCGTTGATAAGGGGCAATTCGAGGCCGCAACAGCACTGGGTATGACCCACGGCCAGACTATGCGCAAGATTGTTCTGCCTCAGGTCGTCCGCAATATTCTGCCTGCAACTGGTAACGAATTTGTTATCAATATCAAGGATACATCCGTGTTGAACGTTATCTCGGTAGTTGAGCTTTATTTCTCTGGAAATACCATCGCTACCCAGACCTACCAGTACTTCCAAACCTTTACCATCATCGCTGTAATCTACTTTGTCCTGACATTCAGCGTGACACGCATCCTTCGCTATGTTGAAAAACGCTTCGACACAGACAACTACACGACAGGTGCCAATCAAATGCAGACAGGAGAAGTAAAATCATGACAGAAACTATTCTAGAAATTAAAAACCTCAAAAAGTCCTACGGTGAAAACCAAGTCCTCAAGGACATCTCCCTCACTGTTCATAAAGGAGAAGTGATTTCCATCATCGGCAGTTCCGGTAGCGGAAAGTCAACCTTCCTGCGCTCCATTAACCTTCTGGAAACACCAACTGGCGGACAGATTTTCTATCGCGGCAAGAATGTCCTGGACGAGAATTACGACTTGACCCATTACCGTGAAAAGCTGGGCATGGTCTTTCAGTCTTTCAATCTCTTTGAAAATCTTAATGTCCTGGAAAATACCATCGTTGCTCAGACAACGGTCCTGAAAAAAGAACGGTCAGAAGCTGAGAAAATTGCCAAAGAAAACCTCAACAAGGTTGGAATGGGCGAGCAATACTGGCAGGCCAAGCCTAAGCAACTCTCAGGCGGTCAGAAGCAGCGGGTCGCTATTGCCCGCGCCCTCTCTATGAATCCTGATGCTATCCTCTTTGACGAGCCGACTTCAGCCCTCGACCCTGAAATGGTTGGTGAAGTTCTGAAAATCATGAAAGAACTGGCTCAGGAAGGGCTGACTATGATAGTCGTAACCCACGAAATGGAATTTGCCCGTGATGTCTCCAGCCGTGTTATCTTTATGGACAAGGGCGTCATCGCTGAAGCTGGCAGCCCGCAGGATATCTTCACCAATCCCAAAGAAGAAAGAACCAAAGAATTCCTGCAACGTTTCCTCAGCTAAACTATTTATTTTCAAAATCAAAAAAGGAATCTGGAACTAAGTCCAGATTCCTTTTTTGATTTAATGAGCAATATCAGTTGCACGATTTTGAAGTTTAGTCTTCAAATTTTTCATGGTTTTTGTCGTAGAAATCAATCAAGCCAAGAGCTGTTTCAAAAGAGATATTTTTCACTTTTGCACGTCCTTGAGCAAGAGCAATGATAGACATTTCACGTGCATTTGTTTCTTTACTAATACGGTAACCGGTGATCTTCTTATCACGTACCCAACTAACAACAGATTCTACTTTCTCGAAATTAGATTTAGCCATTTCTTACTCCTCTCTATTCTAGCTACATCAACTACTATAATTGTTTTTATACAGTTTGTCAACTTAAACAGACCAAATTCGAACAAATTAAATAATTCTGAATTTTCTTTACTTAGCTTTGAGGGCTGAAAGTATCTGAGTCCGAATACTTTCGACACCTTCTGGATTTGCTGGAAGGAAAATGGTATTATTACCCGAACTATCTGCAAAATTATTTAGCGTATCCAGGTACTGGTTGGTCAAAAGAATAGACATAATCTGCTCTTCAGTCAACTCAATATTGGCTCCCTTCAATTCCTTGATCGAATCTGCCAAACCATCCACAATGGCCTTCCGCTGCTCGGCAATACCAACACCATGCAGACGGTCTTTCTCAGCTTCTGCAGAAGCAGCTGTCACAATCTTAATCTTATCCGCTTCAGCCAATTCCTGAGCAGCCACACGCTTACGCTGCGCCGCATTGATTTCGTTCATAGACTGTTTAACTTCAGCATCAGGCTCAACCTTGGTAATCAAGGTTTTGACAATGATATAGCCATAGGTTGACATTTCTTCTGCCACTTGCTTTTGGACTTCTAGGGCAATTTCGTCCTTCTTTTCAAAGAGCTCGTCCAAGGTCAGTTTTGGAACGGAGGAACGAAGGGCATCTTCAATATAGGACTTAATTTGAGCTTCTGGCCGCATAAGCTTGTAATAAGCGTCAATCACGTTGTTCTCATTTACGCGATACTGGGTCGCAACATTCATAGTTACGAAAACATTATCCTGTGTCTTAGTCTCAACGACAATCTCGCTCTGCAGCAAACGCAGCTGAACACGAGCCGCTATCTTATCAATCCCTAAAGGAAGACGGAAATTGATACCGCTGCTGCTGGTTTTGTGATAACGTCCAAAACGCTCAATGATTGCCACAGATTGCTGACGAACCACATAGACTGCACTAAGCAGCAAGAATATAAAGATTATGATCAATATGATAAAGAAAAATGGAATAAAAAACATGTTCAAGCCTCCTTGATTCACTATAGTATATTCTAACATATTTAATTTGCAGTTTCAAACGAAAGCATACAAATTAGGCTAAAATATATTTACAATTAGACAAGCATATTGTAGAGTGTTTCATTCCCGTTCAGATTGATAAAGGAGGGATCAAACTGCTCAATACGGTTAATCAAAGAAGCATAATCATGCTTATCAGCCAGAGAAATACCAATGAGAACTGGACCCGTTCCCTTGCTTGCCCGCTTGATATATTCAAAACGAGTAATATCGTCATTGGGTCCTAAAATATCATTTACGAATTCACGCAGGGCACCTGGACGCTGTGGGAAGTTAACCACGAAATAGTGCTTGATGCCATCGTAAATAAGAGCCCGTTCTTCCATCTCTGGCATTCGGTTGATGTCATTATTACCACCTGAGATAATGCAGCAGATAGTCTTCCCCTTGATATACTCACTCAGCACTTCCAAAGCAGCAACACTTGCAGCACCAGCTGGCTCTGCGACAATCCCTTGCTTGGAATATAGATCAATGATGGTCTCTGAAATAAGCCCTTCATCTACACCGATAAGATTTTGAACATTCTTTTGTGTGACCTCATAGGTTGATGCACCGACTTTCTGGACTGCGATACCGTCCGCAAATTTGTCGATTTCTTTGAGCTTGACTGGACCACCTGCTTCAAAAGCTGCTTTCATACTGCGGGCACCGTTGGCTTCCACACCAATGACTTCAATAGTTGGCTGACTTTCTTTTATATAGGTTGAGACTCCTGATATCAGGCCGCCGCCGCCAACTGGTACCAAAACTGCATCAAAAGTAATAGCTTCTCTCTTGGCCTCGTCTAAGATTTCATAAGCTACAGTCCCTTGACCCGCTTGGACATCTTCATTGTCAAAAGGATCGATAAAGGTGCGGTTTTCAGCCTTAGTATAGTCAAGCGCAGCCTTGGCCGAAGCATCAAAGGTATCTCCAACCAGCTTGATATCCACAAATTCACCACCAAAGAAGCGGACCTGGCTAATCTTCTGCTGAGGAGTCGTGATGGGCATAAAAATAGTTGCTGGAATTTTCATTTCCTTACAAGTATAGGCCACTCCTTGGGCGTGATTTCCCGCAGAAGCACAGACAACCCCACGCTGGCGCTCCTCTTCATTAAGTTGAGAAATGGCATAATAAGCCCCGCGAAGTTTAAAAGAGCGCACCCGCTGCATATTTTCCTTCTTCAGGTAAATCTTGGCTTGGTACTTCTCCGACAAATAGTGGTCGTAGTCAAGCGGAGTATTGACAACCACATCTTTTAACACTTTATGAGCATGCGTGATATCTTTTGCTCTGAGCATATTTTTTCCTTCCCTGTCTCTCCAGTTTATTCTCTATCAAGCAAAACAAGGGGCTGGGAATTCGCATTCCAACCCCTAATGTCTTATCTGCTCTTTACCTTAATTGTAAATCTTGAAAGCATCGTCGTCGTTTTTACCAACGAATGGCATTGCTTTACGCAATTCTGCACCGACCTTTTCAATCTCCAGATTAGCAGCTTGCTCGCGGTAAGCAGTCAGTTTTGGACGACCAGCTTTATAGTCATCAACGAAGTCGTTCGCAAATTTACCGTTTTGGATATCAGCCAAGACCGCCTTCATGTTTTCTTTGACTTGCTCAGTAATCACGCGCGGACCAGATACATAGTCACCATATTCGGCTGTATTTGAGATAGATTGACGCATCTTCTTGAAGCCACCTTCATAGATCAAGTCAACGATCAATTTCATTTCATGAAGAACTTCAAAGTAAGCCAATTCTGGGGCATAGCCTGCTTCTGTCAAGACTTCAAAACCTGCTTCGATAAGGGCAGTCAAACCACCACAAAGGACAGCTTGTTCACCAAAAAGATCTTCTTCAGTTTCTTCTTTGTAAGTTGTTTCAAGCAAACCAACACGAGCCGCACCAACACCTTTACACCAGTCCATTGCGATGTCTTTGGCATTTCCAGTAGCGTCTTGGTAGACTGCATACAGAGCTGGTACACCAAAACCTTCTTCGAAAGTACGGCGAACCAAGTGACCAGGGCCTTTCGGTGCACACATAAAGACATCTACATCGGCAGGAACTTTGATAAATTCAAAATGGATGTTAAAACCATGAGCAAATCCAACTGCGTTTCCAGCTTCCAAGTTTGGAGCGATTTCTGCTTCATAAAGATCTTGTTGGATTTCATCTGGAGCCAAAATCATGATAACATCAGCCAATTTAGCTGCTTCTGCTACTGTATAAGTATCAAAGCCGTCTTCTTTAGCCTTGTCAAATGACTTACCAGGACGAACACCGATAATCACATCGTGGCCTGTATCGCGCAAGTTTTGCGCATGAGCATGACCTTGTGATCCATAGCCGATTACGGCAATTTTCTTACCGTCAAGCGCTGCTACTTTTACATCTTTTTCGTATTCCATTGTTACTGCCATAAGTTTTACTCTCTTTTCTATTTTTATTGCCTATTAGGCGGTTTTAACAAATTAAAGGTTTGATTTAATCTCGGGTAAAGCCTGTCGCTCCAGTCCGAGCAATATTTTTAATACCATATGGGCGAATGACTCGAAGCAGAGCCTCGCTCTTCTCCGCATCACCAGTCATCTGAACGGTAATAGAGCTAGGTGCTACATCCACAACTGTCGCCCGGAATGGCTGGATAATAGACAGAATCTCTGCTCGCTTATCAGCTGGAGCTGAGACCTTAACCAGAATCACTTCACGCTCTAAGTGAGGACGGTCCGTGATATCTCGAACCCGAATCACATCAATCTGACGATTGAGCTGCTTGATAATCTGCTCGACTTCTGCCAATGAAGCCACATCAATGATGATGGTGATACGGGATACTTCCGGATTTTCCGTCGTTCCGACTGAGATACTCTCAATATTAACCTGACGTCTGGAAAGGACACCCGTGAAGCGGTTTAGAACACCCGAACGGTTTTGGAGTTTAGCTGTCAACATTCTACGCATGGAACTTCACCCCCAACATCTCATGATTGCTCTTGCCAGCCGGCACCATTGGAAGAACGTGTTCCTTGCGAGAGATATCTACCTCGATAAACATCGGTATATCTTCCTTCAGCACTTCCAAATCCTGGACAATAGTCTCCGGATCGTCAAATTTATAGGATTTAACACCATAGGCCTGAGCCATGAGCTGGAAATCTGGCAAAGTTTCAAAGACAGACTCAGAGGTACGACCATCATAGAAAGCTTCCTGCCACTGGCGCACCATGCCTAGCGAATGATTGTTAAGCATGATGACCTTAATCGGAATCTTATAGATATTGAGAATAGCCATCTCTTGGTTTGTCATCTGATAGCCACCATCTCCGACAAAGAGCACCACTTCCTTATCTGGATTGGCAATCTTAGCTCCAATCGCTGCAGGTACACCGAAGCCCATGGTTCCTAGACCACCAGACGTTACCAGTTGACGCTCGTTTTTATACGGATAATATTGTGCGGCCCACATTTGGTGCTGACCGACGTCTGTTACAACGATGGCATCACCCTTGGTCAGCTCACCCACGCGCTCAATGACAGCCTGGGGCTGTACGACACGTTCTTTCTTATCATATGAGCGAACCCGTTCCTTATCTTGCGTTACTTTTTCAATCCACTTGCTGGTATTATTATGCACCTGCTCTTCATTCAGCAACATCTGCAGGGCTTTCTTAGCATCCCCTACGATAGGAATATCTACGCTGATAATTTTTCCAATTTCCGCTGGGTCAATATCAATATGTGCTACTTTAGCGTTCTTGGCAAAGGTTTTCGGATTACCGGTCAGACGGTCATCAAAACGGCAGCCGATACTAATCATAAAGTCGGCCTCAGTCATGGCAATATTGGCCGCAAAAGAACCGTGCATCCCACCCATACCTAAGAACAAAGGATGGTCTGTCGCAATGGTCCCTTGCCCCAACAATGTAGTGACTACTGGAATCTGATACCGCTCTGCCAAAGCAACCAGCTCTGCTGCTGCCTCGGCATAACTGATACCGCCTCCCGAAAGAAGAACCGGCTTTTTAGCCTTAGAAATCTGCTTGATAATCTTCTTAATCTGCAATTCATTAGGCTCAATAGTCGGCTGATAGCTCGGCAGATGCAACTTACTGTCATAGATAAAGTCCGTTTCCAGAGCGGAGACATCCTTAGGCAAATCAATAACGACTGGCCCAGGACGACCTGTCGTCGCAATGTGAATAGCTTCTGTAATGATACGCGGAATTTCTGCCGTCTCCCGAACCTGATAATTATACTTGGTTATAGGAGTCGTAATCCCAACAATATCCGCTTCCTGAAAAGCATCTTTACCGATCCCAGCCTTGGCTACCTGACCAGTAAAGACTAAAAGGGGGACGCTATCACTCATGGCATCGGCAATGCCGGTAATGGCATTAGTCGCTCCCGGACCGCTGGTCACAACTGCAACTCCGATTTTCCCAGTAGACTTCGCATAGCCTTCTGCTTCGTGAACACAGCCTTGCTCATGGCGGCCTAGAATATGACGGATGCCTTCAAAACTATAAATAGCATCATAAAGCGGCAGTACAGCGCCACCGGGATAGCCAAAAATCGTATCAACACCAAGATTTTTCAAGGTTTCCAAAACAAGCTCTGAACCTGTCTTAGAAGTTTCTAATTTGATTTTCTCCATTCTTCCCCTTTCATTTATTTACAATTTTCTAAAAATTCAAAAAGCTTTCTACTATGATAACATTTTTGAAAAAAATTGCAAGCCATGCAGAATGTTTTTCTACATTTTTTCTCTAAATCTGAATGTTTTTTCTAATAAAAGATAAAAAGTCAGAACTATATTTATAGTCCCGACACTTCATTGGAATATTCCTCACACAAATATTTTCTTTAGCTAAAAACTCTCTTATTCCACCTTTTCTCCAAAACTGAATCTTCTAGCTATAACCAGCCTTTCTCTTGCCCGATTCGGACGGCTTCTGTTCGATTTTCAGCATCTAGCTTGGTCAAAATAGCAGACATATAGTTACGAACCGTTCCATTTGACAGGTAGAGTTTTTCAGCAATTTCTTTATTGGATAGGCCAGTCGCCGCAGCTTGCAGGACTAGCCTCTCCTGCTGAGAGAGAGGGTTCCTGCTGGTCATCAGTACCTCCATCAATTCCGGCGAATATTCCTTCTGTCCATCTAGAACAGTGTGAATGGTCTTCATTAAATCCGCAATACTGCGCTCTTTGAGCACATAAGCATCTACATCCGCCTTAACAGCTCGCTCAAAGTAGCCCGGTCGCTTGAAGGTTGTGACGATGATGACCTTGATGTTGGGTCGATTGGCCTTGACCCATTCGAGAACGTCTAGGCCGGTTTGGTGGGGCATTTCCACGTCCAAAATAGCTACATCAACAGTTTCTGAGCTAAGACAGTCAATAGCCTTCTGCCCATCTGCGGCCTGATAGACTTCTTCGACATCTGGCTGCAGCTGCAAGAGCTGAGCTAGAGCATCTCTCAGCATACTTTGATCTTCTGCTAACAAAAGTTTCATGCTTCCTTCCCTCCGTATGGCAATTCAATTCGAATCCACGTCGGATCTTGGCTGCTAAGAATCTCAAGCCTTCCTGACAAGGCAGACAGTCGCTCTCGAATACTATGCAACTCCCGACCAGTCAGCTTTTGAAAACCACAACCATCATCCTGAATGTCTAAAACAAGTTTTTCGTTTTTCTTTACCAAAGAAAAATTGCTCTTTTTAGCCTTGGCATGTTTAATGATATTGGTCGCTGCCTCTAGCAAAATCATACTAATCGTTGACTGCTGACTCGGTGGGACACTGGCAACATTGAGCTGGTTATCCATTTCTACCTGAACACCGCTCATCTCCAGCATGGCACGAATGGTCACTAGTTCCTCGTCCAGCGTCCGATTCTTTAGATCATTAATAATCCGCCGAACATCAGCCATGGACTTCTTGCTGATCTCTTGCACTTCCTGCAGTTCTTTTGCTGCCTTGTCATAGGCTTCCATCTGCAAAAACTGCTGAGCCAGCTCCGCCTTAACACTGAGCATAGCAAAGGTATGCCCTAGACTATCGTGTAAGTCACGGCCAATCCGATTCCGCTCATCTTCTGCCAGGAAAAGATTCAGCTGGGCATTTTGCTTGACCTTTTCTTCCTTGATCTGCTCTGCCGTCTGAATCCGATGGAGACCAAAGGTCACACCATCCGAAAAGAGAAAAGTGACAATAAAGAAGAGTAGTTCTGCTGGACCAACATTACCCATCAAATAATTAGTCAGCACAATAGCAGGCTGCAAATCAATAAAGGTCCAAAAACGCCAGGATTTAAACGAGACATCATCCAGCTCATAAATCAGCAGATTAGATAGATAAAAAATATACCAGGTAAAACCTGTATTTAGCCAGACAGAACCATAGTATATGTAAGCAACCAAAAAACACCAAGAAAAAAATTGAATAAGGCGATGGTTACTTAGCAAAACCGCATAGTAAGCCGCAACAAAAATAGCTGTCCCAAGCAAGAGGAAAAGCGGGTATTCCCCGCTGATTACTCCCGCCACTGGAAAGATGATAAAGACCAACGCAATATGAAACATATAGTGGACTTGTTTAAGTTTTTCCCACATGCTTTTATTTTACCTCAATTCGCTTTTTGAGCTGCAGCACAAGAATGCTGACCAAAACCGTATAAATCAGAACAATCAAAGCAGCCTTGCCATTAAACTGATGGTGTTCTAGGTAAGAAGACACGACTTGCATCAGTTGATAACTTGGCGTCAACTTACCGATTGGCTGGAGCCATTTTGGAAACATAGTTAGAGGAAACCATAGACCGCCCAGAACAGCCAGTGCCATATAGACGATATTTCCCACAACAGACATGAGCTGAGCACTTGGCAAGAGACTGACCAATACACCCATGGCAATAAAGACCACACTTCCTACCAGAAGGATTAAGGCAATAAGAAGCCAGTCCACCATTGGCAGATTAACCCCGCGAACAAAATGCCCAATCGAGAAGACTACGATGATAGAAAGCATAAAAGTCAACAGCGTACTGCAAAGCTTTGATATATAATATTTTACCATAGAAATCGGCGAGTGCTGAATCATTTTTTGCCAGTTATTATTTTTATCAGACTGCAAAGTGCTTGGAATGCTAAAGAAGGCACTAGACATGATACTAAAAAGAGTCATAGAGAAGAGGTAGCCTCGAAGCACAAGTTCAGACGTATCACTTCCAGACATCATTCCTGAGAAAATCAGGTAAAAGACGCTGGGCAGACCAATAGACAAGAGATAATAAGCAGCCTGCCGCTTCATTAAAATCAACTCAATCTTCATAAGACTTGCCATATTTTTCATGATTACTCTCCTATTCTTGTGTCGTTTCAAAAATACTATCCAAGAGGGTACGGTTACGTACTTCAATCTCTTCGATTGTACAGCCGTTTTCCTGAAGAACCTGCCAGACCTGTCCAGCATCCCTAGTAGCAAAAGATAAAGCCTTTTGCTTGATTTCTAAATCAGTCACATTATCCAGTTTTTCCAGCACAGACTGATAAGTCAGCGGCAAGGTAAAGTGTTTTTCCTGCTCCTCACTGCGCATGGCATAAGGCGTCGTGTCCCGAATCAACTCGCCCTTGTGCAGCACCAAAATCCGATCTGCCGTATGCTCGACTTCTTCGATATAGTGCGAAGAATAAACGATGGTCACTCCCTGCTGCTTGAGCTGATTAACAATTTCCCAGAAATGCTGACGAGTAGAGGTGTCCATAGCAGAAGTCGGTTCGTCCAAGAATAGAATCTTAGGACGGCCAATCAGACTTAGAACAAAAGAGAAGAGGCGTTTTTGCCCACCAGATAGCTTACTGGCCAACTGATTCTTTTGCTTATCTGTAAATTGCAACAAATCATCAATTTCTTGATTGGACAGACTATTTGGATAAATCGCTTGGAAGAACGTCAAGAGTTCCTTGACCTTCAAATCCTCCACCACTGTATTTTCTTGTGGTAAAATCGCTACCGACTGCTTGAGTTGACTATCAGTTGGCTTGAGTCCCTGAATCCTTGCCTGACCTGCTGTCAGAAACTTATCACCCAGCAAACAATCCATGAGAGTCGTTTTCCCTGCTCCATTGGGACCAATCAAGGCCACACAGTCACCTTGGGAGATTTCAAACGAAATATCCTTTAAAATCTCCTTACCATGAATGCTTTTTGAAAGCTTCTTTACTTCAATCAGTTCCATTTTACTCCTCCTTTGATTTGATGAACCGTATGTACATCTTTCCTTTATTTTTCCAAAGCCGGAAGAATACTAAGCACTATCGCTTTTTCAATGCCTACAGCAACCTTTTATCATTTTGTTAACTATATTATAAGGCAAAGAAATTTTTCCTACTAGTTGATTTTGTCACCAGCTGACATGACAAATGTCACTATTCTGCTTTTAGAGCACAAAGCTAGCAAATATTGGAATAATTTGTTTATCTCCCTTCTGCATGAAGACACAAAAAAGCCGGTCCCCCTCGTTGAGAGGAGCCGACTAGTTGTATGTCTGTTGCAATTTAGATAGAAGCTGGAATTAAAGCAGCCTAATCTAAAAAATTTTTCAATAAACTAGCTACTCAATCTGTAAGATGAGGCGACCAACGCTTTTAAACTTTAGCTCTGCACCTCTTCTTTGAGACCATTGAGCTTCAGACTCAGAATGAACATCTCAGGTGTAATATCCTTAATGTCCTTTAGTCCAAAGCCTTGGAAGAAACTGTTCTTTTCCACCTCTTCGACATTGACCTTTTGCAAATCAATTTCAATCAAGGTCTGCAATTTCTTCTCTGCTGTAACTGAATAATCAATATTAACACCTTCCAGACTCTTAGCTGCTACATAGTTTGAATCAGACTGCATTCCTTCACGAATGATAGTCGTCATTTCCTCTGGAGTCAAAGTAGCTGATGCCGCACTAGCTTCTTCTGGCAAGGAAGTAAGCAATTCCATCCGAAGATTCAAGATTTTCTTGCCCTGATAGGTAATTGTATCACGATGATGGATTCCTTCAATGTCTCCAACCAAGGTTTTAGAGACAATCTCTGTACTTTCGGAAGAAGAACTGGATGACTTGCTAGAGCTAGAGCTAGATTTAGTCCGCCTAGAAGAAGCTGATTCAGAAGAATGTCTAGGACGATGCTTGCTGAAGTTAGGAAACACACAGCCCGTCAAGAGTACCGAAGCAGAAATAACAAGAATGAAAAATTTTTTCATAGTTCACCTTTTTTACTTTTTATTTGTTACAGTATAACATAATACCAGTTTCTTGTCTAAGTGTTTTCTATAAAATGACAAAAGGCAACCTTTCGATTGCCTTTTTATGCTATTCAACACTAAAAATATATGGATAAACCGGCTGACTGCCCTGATGAATTTCTACTTCTACATCCTCGAATTGTTCCATCAAATCTTGAGCAAGACTGCTAGCCAGCTCTTCGCTACCGTCCTCACCGATATAGATAGAGACAATCTCGCTGTCTTCATTGAGCATCTTGCTGAACGTTTCTTTCAAAGTTGCCAGCATATCGGGATTTGAAACAACAATCTTACCATCCACCATACCAAGGTTGTCATTCTCATGAATTTCCAAGCCATCAATCGTCGTATCGCGAACCGCAGTCGTCACGCTGCCGCTGACCACTTCTGCCAAGGCCGCAGTCATACGCTCTTGGTTTTCCTCGATAGTCTTGCCGCCATCAAAAGCTAGGAGACTGGTCAAACCTTGAGGGATTGTGCGAGTCTCAATAACAGCTGCTGGCTGTTCAATCACTTCTGCTGCTGATTGGGCTGCCATAAAGATGTTTTTATTGTTTGGCAAGATAATAATATTGCGAGCATTGACTTGCTCCACAGCTTTGATAAAGTCTTCCGTTGATGGGTTCATAGTTTGACCGCCAGAGATGATGTAGTCAACTCCCTGAGCCTTAAAGATTTCAGCCAGACCATCACCAGCCACTACAGCAATAATCGCAAACTCTTTTTCTTGAGCCGGCTTAGCTGAGCGCTCTTCCTTTTCAATCTGGGCTTCGTGCTGGCTGCGCATATTGTCAACCTTGACCTTGACCAAACTACCGTACTTGAGACCTTCCTGCATAACCAGTCCTGGATCTTCAGTATGGACATGGACTTTGACGATTTCATCATCGTTGACTACCAACAGGGAATCTCCCAAATCATTGAGGTAGTTGCGAAATTCATCATAATCAAAGTCTTTTACATAGGTTGGACCTGTCTTGAGAGCCACCATGATTTCTGTACAGTAGCCGTAAGTGATGTCCTCTGTTGCCACATGGCCAGCTACAGACTTATGATGCTCAGCATTGATCATCTCAGACATGGTCGCAGGTGTCGCCACAAAGTCCTCAGATGCGATATATTCGCCTGTAAGTGCAGACAAGAAGCCTTCGTAGATAAAGACCAACCCTTGACCGCCAGAGTCCACAACGCCGACTTCTTTCAGAACCGGCAGCATATCCGGTGTCTTAGCCAAAGCAGCCTTTGCTCCTTCAAGAGCTGCTTTCATAACTTCTACAGCATCATTAGTGACTTCAGCTTTCTTCTTGGCTCCGATAGCCGCACCGCGGGAAACAGTCAAAATCGTTCCCTCAACCGGCTTCATAACTGCCTTGTAAGCCACTTCTACACCAGACTGAAAGGCCAGAGCTAGATCTTCACCAGTCAGCTCTTCATGCTCTTTCACACTTTGAGAAAAACCGCGGAAAAGCTGGGAAGTGATAACTCCTGAGTTACCACGCGCGCCCATCAAAAGGCCTTTCGCAAAGATACCCGCCGCTTCGCCAACTGTTGAAGCAGACTTATCTGACACTTCCTTGGCACCATTTTCAATGGTCATGCCCATGTTGGTCCCTGTATCGCCATCTGGAACCGGGAAGACATTCAAAGAGTTTACATATTCAGCCTGTTTATTTAAGCGAGTAGATGCCGCCTGCACCATTTCTTGAAATAAACTAGTAGTAATATTTGCCACGATTATTCTCCTACGACTTTAATATTTTGGATATAAACATTCACTGCATGGGCAGTAATTCCGAGCTTGTTTTCCAAACTGAATTTAACACGCTCTTGGATGTTTTTGGAAACTTCGCTGATTTTGACTCCATAGCTTAACACAGTGTAGACATCAACTGCGATATCACCTTCATCAGTCGCTTTCACAACCACGCCCTTAGCATAGTTTTCTTTTCCTAAAAGGGCTTGAAAATTATCCTTGATTGCATTTTTGCTGGCCATGCCAACTACACCAAAAATTTCAGTCGCTGCACCGCCGACGATTGTCGCAATCACATCATCAGTCAGCTCAATTTGACCATCTTTTGTATTAATTTTCACAGTCATAATTTGTACCTCAAAAGTATTTTATAGTTTATTCTACCATATTTTATACAGGGTGTAAAAGAGGAAGGGTCTAAATCAACTGTCTAGGCGGAAATTTACAAGCAAAAAAGGACGGAAAATTTCCATCCTTTTAAATAAAAATTAAACGCGTTCAACTTTACCTGATTTAAGGGCACGAGCTGAAGCCCAAACTTTTTTAGGTTTACCGTCAATCAAAACAGTAACTTTTTGAAGATTTGGTTTAACAGCGCGTTTTGTTTGGTTCATCGCGTGAGAGCGGTTGTTTCCTGATACAGTCTTACGACCAGTAAAGTAACATACTTTAGCCATTATCGTGTTTCCTCCTATTAGATCTAATATTACGGATGTGCTAGCACCACATACCTTCCTATATTACCAAAAAACTTGACGTTTGACAAGTACATTTGTCCAAAGTTTCGAAATTAATCCGTTTTCCTAAACATAGCTAATCTTCAAAGAACCGAAAGCTACGTTGCCTTTGACATAGAGAGTTTTTCTCTTTTCATTGACATTGCGGGGATTGTAGACAGAGCCAAAGGCATTATCTACATCCAGCTCTACACGCCAGTCGCTGGGCACATAAAGCATCACACTGCCAAAAGACAGATCCACTTCAAAAGTTGCTGAGTCCCCTTCGATAGTCGCATTATCAAAATAAACCGATGCACTGCCAAAAGCACAGTCTAACTTTTCATAGGTGAAGTTATCTGAGTTGATATAGCGCGTGCCGCTGCCAAAAGCAATATCATCTTTTGAGGAAGAAGAGGCAGTTGAGAAGATACGCCCCTTAAAAATGCGCCGGGGCTTGAAAATCATATTGAGACCGATGCAAGCCAGAATACCACCCAAAACCAAGGTTCCTGTTGAAATAGCTAAAAAGTGGTAAACGGCATTGGCAATAATCAGCGCAATAACTGCCATGATCAGCCCAGTGCCAAAGTCTCTTTCTAAGAAATTTTCCAAGGCGAAATAGGCAAACATTGCAACTACTAGCATGGGCCAAATATTAAAATTGAAGGCAGGAATCCCAAAATTCCCCTGCAGCAGAACCCAAGCTGCCAAGACTAAAAAGCCGATTCCAAAAATTGTTTTTTTCATGAAAATTACCTCGTTTCGTTTAACTTTTCTTTTAAAATTTGATAGTAGTGTCGGGAAACGTGCACTTGTTTATGTGTGTCATAAAATTGGATAGTACTGGTTCCCGAAAATGATTTATCCAAAGCGTAAATAGCCTTGGCATTGGCAATAGTAGACTTTGAAATGCGACAGAAATATGCCGGAAGTCTCTCTTCTAATTCGTATAGCTTCAATTTGACTTCATAAGCATCATCCCTGCTATGAGCATAAATTTTGGTAGCATCCGTTTCAAAAAATAAAATATTCTTCAAATCGACAAAATATTCACTTGTATCCTTATAGAAAGCTATCGGTTGACGGTTGGCTTGTTCAAGAGCTGCTTGAATCCGAGCCACCTCTTCACCATATTGAGCCGTTCGGATAACGACTTCAGTTTCTGCCATATCTGTATCAAGCTCAATCCTAATCTTCATAGCCACTCCTTTCCTTGCTTCTGACTTCATTATAACAATTTTCAAAAAAGAAACAAGGCATTTTCAGTAAGTGGTTATTTTTGATAACTAAGTGGTAGCTTACCCTTCTCAAAAAATGTTAAGCAAATTTGATTTCTCATCCTAGACTCTCCAATAGATTCGTTTAGTATAAAAGCACGACTTACACATATTGAATATCTGTCTTATTTTATGATCAAACAAATTTGAAAACTTTTTTCCTTCTGATATAATAGTACCTCAGGAGGTACTATATGTCTAAACAAAAAATTAATCGCTTTGTCGGATCTATTGGAGCTTTTATTGGGATTCTTGTCTTTATTGCATATATTCCACAAATTATCGCTAACTTGCAAGGAGAAAAAGCTCAACCATTCCAACCACTATTCGCAGCAGTTTCTTGTTTAATTTGGGTAATCTATGGTTGGACCAAAGAACCTAAAAAAGACTGGATCCTTATCATTCCCAATGCGGCAGGAGTGATATTAGGCGGTCTAACTTTTCTTACTTCTTTATAAGAATTAGATAAACAAAACCAGCAACCCATGAAAAAGTTGCTGGTTTTCTTTCTGCCGATTGCAGGGATCGAACCTGTGACCTACGCGTTACGAGTGCGTTGCTCTACCAACTGAGCTAAATCGGCGTCTTTTCCCCTTTATTTTAGCATCTTGAGTTTTTTTGTCAAGTTAGAATTTCACAATTTCTTAACCCAAATCAAACAAGGGTTGCTTTTATCCCAAAGTTCAGGAAAAATTTCTAACTTTTTAAAGCCCTGAGCCTGATAAAAAGCGTTAGTTCTGTCATAGGTAGGATAATAACCTGGTGCTACCGTTTTTACTTGCAGATAGGATGCTTTTTGACGAGCAGATTTTTCTAAAACTTCTAGAAGTTGACTACCAATTCCCGCTCTATGATAGAATTTCTTAACAGCTAAGCAGTCAATCTCTGCACAATCTTCACTAGAATAAGATAAGCTTACAAAGCCAGCCAATTTACTCTCCTGATAAGCAACCCAAACTTGTAAATCCCTAGCTCCTTCAATGTAAGCTTGTGTACTTTCAGGTATTCCAAACCATTCTGGTAGATCCTTTAAAACTTCACTGACTGCTATCATCTTTTGTTTTTCTTCCTTCACTTCTTCAATCGCTACCATCTTTAAATCCTTTCATGTTTTAAGCTTTAGGACTAAACATATTTTCCATCTTACGAACCCGCACTTTCGTAGGCATCCAATCCCCTATCCCAGAGTTTGAGCGAAATGAAAAAGAAAACAAGGGAAATCAGAATCAAACCACCAATGTTAAAGAGCCCATTTTTGTCCTGCAAGAAATAGCTAGCAGGATAGTAGGCTGTAAAAGCAAAAGGAACGATAAAACTAATCAACCAACGAAGGAGCGAATTGTAAATGGAAATCGGGTACTTGGCAAAATCATTAAACATATAGAAAATGTAAATCATAGCACCTGACTGCTTGGTCCAAAAAGCGATACTGGCTGTCGCGATTTTCAAAGAAGTATAAATCAGGGTCGCAAAAGGAATGCAGACTAGGAAAAGCAAGAACTTGGGAATAGTCCAAGTAATGCTAGAGAACGTTGTCGCTAGTAAAATTCCACCGACCAAGAGCTCACCCAAGGCATCAATCTGAAAAGTCTCGACTAGGATGTGAAAGAGAGGATTGATAGGACGAGTCAGATACTTGTCAAACTCTCCCTTTCTCACCAATCGTTGCCCCAGTGCCCAGAGATTGTCAAAAAAGAGATGGTCCAGTCCCTTGGGAATCAAGGAAAAACCATAGATAAAGGCAATCTCTTGAAAGGTCCAGCCTTCTAGCGAGGGGATGTGTTGAAAGATGACATTGAGAAACAAGAGGTTCAAGCCTTGGGTCAGGAAGACACCTAAAACACCAACCACAAAATCAACCTTGTATTCCATGATTTGCTTGATGTACTGTCTGATAAAAATCAGATGCATGCGCTGATATTTTTTCATACTAACCTCCTTGAATGGTGATAAATGACTGGACTCTTTTCCAAATCAACTGAGACAAGCCCACCATCACTAAGAGCCAGAAAAACTGTAGCAAAAGCGCTTGATGAATCTGACTGGCATCGTATTTCCCAACGATAATCATAACCGGAGTGTAAATCAAGGATGAAAAAGGCAAAAAGGAAAGAATATTTGAAACAATTTTAGGAAAGAAAGCCAAGGGAATCAAACTCCCCGACATAAAGGCCACTATAGAAGTCTTGAGTAGATTAGAACCCCATAGATTTTTAAATACAAAGGCTGAAAATCCAAAGCAGATATTAAAGAAAAAGTTAATCAGATAGGCTAGGGTTAAGCTAAAAAGATATAGTGCAGTTAAACCCAATACTTCTACAATGCCTTGCCCAGATAAGATTTTCATCAGAAAAATAACACTTAAAAATGGAAGTCCAACGCTGACAAAAATTAACCACTTGGAACCAAGCTCGGTAAAGAGATAAGAAGCCGCAAAATGCACTGGTCTCAACAAGCGCATGATAATGGAGCCGTCCTTGACTTCCTCTCCAATCATAAAGGAAGAGTCCGACCTGGTCAAAAGGTTAGTCACAAAACTCATGATGATATAGAGGGTAATATCCGCCATACTGAAGCCCTGAATCAAGGAATCTTGCGAGGAATCAAAGACTGCCTTCCAGAGATAAAAAGCCACAAAAGCCCCCATGACATCGCCAATCCGATAGAGAAGAAAATTGACTCGATAGGTAATCAACTCCTGAATCCCTGCATTGATAAAGGGTTTATAACGTCTCCACAATTTGACCATCTTAGAGCTCCTTTCGGTAGAAGCGACGGATAATATCCTCAATATCCGTATCCACCATCTTCAAATCGCGAATCTCAAAATCAGACAAGGTTTGCTTGATAATATCAGCCGTCTGGTAGCGGGAACTATCGTATTGAATGTTGAGGCTATTTCCTTGTCTATCAATGGTCATATCCGAAAAGCCTTCATAGTGAGAAAGGAGATGACTTTGACCTGGTACCAGTTCAAAGGAAAGAGTCTTCATCTTGCCAAAGGTTTCCTTGAGCTGGTTCACCGTTCCATCAAAAATCTCCTGCCCCTTGTCAATCATAAAAATCCGATCACAGAGTTGCTCAATATCACTCAGGTCATGAGTGGTCAAGAGAATAGTAGTCTCTTCCTCCTGATTGATTTGGGTAATAGCCCGACGAATGTTGTCCTTGACCGAAACATCTAAACCAATGGTCGGCTCATCTAAAAAGAGAACTTTAGGATTGTGGAGCAAGGAAGCCGCAATATCCGCCCTCATCCGCTGCCCCAGTGAAAGAGTCCGCACGGGATCCTTGATAAATTCCTTCAAATCCAAGACTTCATTCAAAAAGTCCATGCGCTTATGGAAAAGTGAATCTGGTACATCATAAATCTCCTTCAAGACTGTATAGGTTTCTTGCAGTGCCAAATCCCACCATAGCTGGGTGCGTTGTCCGAAGACCACTCCAATATCCTTGACATAGTCTTGGCGATTATCCTGCGGAATTTTGCCGTTGATTCGACACAAACCAGATGTCGGTTTCAAAATCCCGGTCAGCATTTTGATAGTTGTCGACTTCCCTGCGCCATTGGCTCCGATAAATCCTAAAATCTGCCCTTTTGGAACCTCAAAGGTCAAATCCTTGACCGCTTCAAAGGTCTGCTTTTCAGGATGAATAAAGGAGCGCAAAGCCCCCTTCAATCCCGGTTCCTTGACTGTCTTCACAAAATTTTTCTGAAGATGTTCTACTTCTATCATTGCCATACGCTTCTCAATATCCTATCATTCAATTCATGTTACAGACCATTTCCCCACCTAACTCAGGAAAAACAGAATCTTATCTCCTCACTATACTACCACTTTTACTTTCAAACTAACATAGGAAATTTAAAAATAATTATTATATTTTATCACACACCAAAAAACCCACCCTTACGGGCAGGTTTCTGTTTTGTATTGTTCAGCTAGATTATGCTTTACCTTCTCATTTCAATTCTTTAGCCAAGATACTCATGTTTTCTTCTAGATTCTCTAGGTAGTTTTTATCATTTTGAGGATCTGCTTCCAAAGGATTGAGCGTTTTCAGCTTGACGCCTGTTGACTTTACGAGAGTTTCTGCCACCTTCGACGATGCATTGCTTTCGGTAAAAATCGTCTTAACTTTATAGGTTTTCACAAATTCTTGAATTTCAGTAAGCTGCCTTGCATTTGGCTCTTGTTCAGGAGAAATCCCTGCAATACCTAGCTGCTGCAAACCAAACCGCTTTGCTAAATACGAGAACGCAGTATGTTGAGTGACGAAAGTCTTTTGCTTAGCCTTTTCAAAGATTGGTTGGTATTTTTTGGTCAATTCTTGAGCTTTAGAAATGAATTTCTTAGCATTTTTTTGATATATTTCCTTGTGTTCTTTATCGAGTTCAGATAGCTTATCCGCAATAATCTGTGCTTCTTCACCAGCTTTTTCAGGATCTAGCCAGGTATGAGGATCATAAAGAGTTTTTTCATCGATTCCTTCGCCAGCTTCCACGTCTTCCAAACCCGGTACACGTTCCAGGGGCATTCCTTCGGAAGCTTCAAGTACTTTCACCTTAGATTTTTGCAAATTTGGATCCAAGCTCCCCGCCCACGACTCTAAGGTATGTGAATGATAGACAAAAACATCCGCATCATAGATAGCAGCTACATCATTAGCCGATGGTTCAAAAGAATGGATCCCTGTACTAGATTGAATCATGCGAACATCATTCAAATCACCAGATACTTCTTTAACCATGGCATAAACCGGATAAAAACTGGTCACAATCTTCAAACCTTTAGCTTGTTGTTCTTCTTTCTGAGTACACGCTCCCAGCATCAAAACTAGTATACTCAGCATTAGTAATACTGCAGTTCTTTTTTTCATACAATACTCCTTCACCTCAGCTAATCAGTTACTTCTGTACTTGACACAGAAGTTGAAGAAGCAGATTGCAACAAGGTTAACAGTTTTTCTACTTCTGCCATGATGTTATTATTATCCATAGTCCCTAAATTAAGATTATTTCGCAATCCTGTTAAGGTCTCAGTTGCATTGGATTTCAAACTTGGATCCTTCGTCTTTTCAAGTAAGTCTTCCGCCTCTTGCAACTTAGCTTCTACTTTAGCAGTTTCAACTTGAGGTACTTCTGGCTCAGTTGGTGTTTCCTCTTCAACTTCTTCCTGAGGTTTCTCTGGGCTAACAGCATCCTCCTTGTCATCTTTTTTACCTAAAACATGATCACTTGCATTCCCCCATCCATCGCTAGACTGTGGTCGCTCATCTGGATGTTCAACATAATACTTGATAGTTGCAAATAAATCCTCTAATGTATAGCCATTAGGAGCTCGGTAAGTCTTATCATCGAACCAAGCAAATTTGATATTGTGGTAGTGATCCTTATGAGGGATAATCAGATTACCATTTTTTACTGCTACAGTATGCTCAACATTGTAAGGCAGACGAACGAGCGGTATCCGTTTCTCTCCTTGAACACGTTCGTAGATAGCAGCCGCACTTTCTCCACTTGGATTAGCTTTGGAATCATCTGTTGGTGCAGGTGGAAGCAGACCTTTTTCTTTAGTATACGCCTGAGCAGCTGCTTTTTCTTTAGCTGAAAGACTATCTTTTCCTATCCAGTGACTGTGTCCCATATGAGGGGTTACATAAGCATCTCCTTCGTCGCTGATAATATCCCGGGCATCAAAGATATATCCATCAGATGTCGTATATTTGTCAGCCAGCTGGGCTACTCGAACTTCGGTTTCAGTATACTCAATCTGTGAATTTGCTTTGCCGAGACGTTCTGGATGATTGATAGGCGCAAGAAATGCTAATAAGTCATCAATTAATTGCACCTTATCACTTGTCTCATCATTCAAACGCTTCATTAAATCATCCAAGGCTTGAAAATCTGACAAACGTCCCTTATTTTCTAGTAATTGCTGATGGGCCTGTGTCAGAAGACCATATACTTTATCGTAAAACTCTTGATTTTTCGGTTCAACTGATTCTTTCTTAGCTTGCAGGACATGAGATATACTTTTCTGCTTCGCCAATTTATTTTCAATCGCTGTAATAATCTCTTTAGGCAAGTCTTTAGCTAAAAGATAGCGGGACACTCCTTTATCCTCTAGCACATAACCGTCAGCTATTTTCCTAACGACCTGCTGGATTAAATCCTTATCCAATGAATCCGCATGTTCCAAATTTAACTTTGGAGGAAGAATCGGTTTTAAAGCTGGTTGAGATGGAGTTAGTATCGGAGTTGGTATAGGTCTATAAGGTGTCAATCCTAACATAGGTTTATTAGGCTGACTTATAAGAGGAATTGTCCGAGCAATCTTTTCTTCCAATGCCGACATTTGTGTATAAGGAATAAAGTGATAATGATTACCATGCGGCACTGCTACTCCATTTTGTGTTCGACTAGTAATTTGTGCTGGATCAAAGATCAAGCCATCTGATTCAACATGACGCTGACTAAGTGGAAGATTATAAAGTTGCTGAAGGAGACCCTTAACATCTTCTCCTTGACTCGGTTGATAGTTGTTTAAAATTTGAGTAAAAGTAGGTTGTGTCTGTATCCAGCCACTGCTTCCATTATTATACGAACGGCTGACTACAGTACTAGCTACTTTTCCTCTACCTGATAGGTAAGCTTGAGCTGCAGCTAGCTCACTAGGCGACAAATCACTCTTTGGGATATAGTGAAAATGATCACCATGAGGTACAATATACGCATCTCCCGTATCCTCAATAATGTCTGAAGCATTAAAAACATAGCCATCATCTGTTGTATAACGGCCTTGAGCTCTAGCTGTTGCTACTTCATTGCTTATTTTCGTAACATTATGACTATGTTCCTGCTTTTGACGATTAATCTCTTCCTTACTGCGAATATTATCCGCGCGAGCTATATCTTTCAGATAAACATAATATTGGCCATTAACCTTGATAACATATCCACCCTTGACTTCATTGACAATATCCTCAGTCCTAAGTTGATAGTTGGGATCTTTCATCAAAAGATCTTCGCTGAAAATAGCATCATATGGAACTTTCCCATTATAATAATGATAGTGATCACCATGAGAAGTAACATAACCCTGATCAGTAATCTTGATAACAATCTGCTCCGCGTTAATCCCTTCTTTTTTGCTTACTTCGTCAGGCGTTAACTCCTCAGACTTTTGAACACCTTGCTTACCATCAATATAGCTAACTCGATTGGATTTTTTAATCGAACTGTTTGCCTGATAATAACCTAACTGATGAGCAAAAAGACCCACAGTAGCAATGACAACAATTCCTGTTAAGTATTTCTTATTTTTTTCCATTGAATATCACTTTCTTTTTTGATTACATAGAATTCGCTAAAACCTATCACAATTTACAATTAACTCATAATATACCCCCAAAGAAATCATCTAAATATTTTTTCTATAAAATATAGAAGAAACTCAATTTTTAACAACTTACTAAACTAATTAACTGGTTAATTAACTGGTTAATATTTTACTCCTCATCATCTAATCTGTCAAGATTTTTTATTAGATTGTAAGAAAAATATTATTTATTCTTTACTTGTCCAATTATCATAATACAAAAAAGCTTATCCTTTCGGATAAACTTTTTTAAAAATATATCAAGCTTCTTATGCTTTACCTTCTGAACCGAATACGTCGATACGTTCTTCAACTGATGCTTGGATAGCTTTTACACCGTCAGCCAAGAATTTGCGTGGGTCGAAGAGTTTCTTCTTGTCGTATTCTGCTTCGTTTGCTTCGTAGTCACGAGCGAATGCACGAGTTGCGTTAGCGAATGCGATTTGGCATTCAGTGTTAACGTTAACTTTCGCAACACCAAGTTTGATAGCTGCTTGGATTTGGTCATCAGGAATACCTGAACCACCGTGCAATACGATTGGGAAGCCTGGAAGAGCTTCTGTCAATTTCTTCAAGTGGTCAAGGTCAAGACCTTCCCAGTTTGCTGGGTATGGACCGTGGATGTTACCGATACCTGCTGCCAAGAAGTCGATTCCAGTTTCAACCATCGCTTTAGCGTCTTCGATTGGAGCCAATTCACCTTTACCGATGATACCGTCTTCTTCACCACCGATAGTACCAACTTCAGCTTCTACTGAGATACCTTTAGCGTGTGCTTTTTCAACAACATCTTTAGCCAATTTAAGGTTTTCTTCTACTGGAAGGTGTGAACCATCAAACATGATAGAAGTGTAACCAACTTCGATACACTCAAGTGCATCTTCGTAGTGACCATGGTCCAAGTGAATCGCAACTGGTACAGTGATGCCCATTGATTCTACAAGGTTAGCGATCAAGTTACGAGCAACTTTGTAGCCACCCATGTATTTAGCAGCACCCATTGAAGTTTGGATAAGCACTGGTGCTTTCTTTGCTTCTGCCGCACGCAGGATAGCTTGAGTCCACTCAAGGTTGTTTGTGTTGAATCCACCAACTGCGTAACCATTGTCACGAGCTGCTTGGACAAATTTTTCTGCTGAAACGATTGCCATTCTTATCAGGCCTCCTCTTATTTTTTGTGGTTAAACCACTTACATTGTTTATTTTATCACTTTTTCACTAAAATTGCTAGTTTTTCCTGAAATTTTAAAGAATTACAGGGAGACACTCAGCCTTTTTAAGCGTCTCTAGTGGAAAAAGAAAAAGCTGACCGAAGTCAGCTTACTTGATGCGGAGAGAGGGACTTGAACCCTCACGACCTAAAGCGGTCACAGGATCCTTAGTCCTGCGCGTCTGCCAATTCCGCCATCCCCGCGATTGAGTACCTTACTAGTATAACAGGACAGCTAAGGCTTGTCAAGAAAATTTTTGACTTTATTTCAAAAAATCAACTTTCTACTCAATCAGCAAATCTAGGAAATCTAAGCGAAAATGAAGCTAAGGAAGGAACACCGAAAACTCAAGGTTGTTGAGTCGCAATAAAGACAGCCACCGTTTGGTCGGGATCGTATTTTTCAAAGTCAATAGTGTAGTCCCGATGAAGCTCACCTGTTTCTTCTGCCTGCCAAATCCTCTGCCAAGCATGAAGAATCGCTTGCGTATCTTCCTTATCCGCTTCAAATACTTGATAGGTCTGCTCGGATGTATCAAAATCATAGACGTCCCCATCTGTCAAACGACAGATAGAGAGGCTGTAGTCTCCTTTGTAATCACTAGCATAGTCATGATAGACAGCATAAACCGGTTCCCCTTGGGCAAAAGCTTCTTTCACCGCTTCCTCTTGTTCCTGCCAGAGAGCCTGGATTTTTTCTATACAATGCTCATCTTGAAAATTATTAGTACGAATACTAGCTAAAATGTTTAGAAACATCTTCTTCCCTCCTTTTGTTTTTTATTATAACATTTCTCTAAAAAAGTCGCTTAGGTCAGACAAAGCAAGTCTATCTATCCGAGCTCTTTTCTACCGCTGCTGTGACAAAGGCTGTATAAAGACCTTCAGGTCGGTTCGGTCGGCTAGAAAGCTCTGGGTGATACTGACAGGCTACGAAGAATTTATTTTCTGGGATTTCCACTATTTCGACCAAGCGATTGTCTGGTGAAACTCCTGAAAATACAAATCCAGCTGCCTCAAACTGCTCGCGGAAAGCATTGTTAAACTCATAGCGATGACGGTGACGGCGCTGCACGACTTCTTGATAGTCGTAAGCCGCTGCTGCCTTAGAGCCACTCTTAAGTTTAGAAGGATAGAGCCCCAATCTCAGCGTTCCACCCAAGTCTTCGACATCAATCTGATCACGCATGAGGTCAATAATCGGATACGGTGTGTCTGGATTGAGCTCCGCTGAGTTGGCATCTGCCAATCCTAGGACATGACGGGCGAATTCGACACAGGTTAACTGCATGCCCAAACAAATCCCCAACATAGGCACATCCTGCTCACGCGCATAGCGGATTGCCTGAATCTTCCCCTCAGTTCCTCTCTGACCAAAGCCGCCCGGAACAATAATCCCATCCGCACTTCCAAGAAGCTCTGCTGCATTTTCAGCAGTTACCTGATTCGCATCGATCCAGTTAATCTTAACCTCTGCATCATTGGCATAACCGGCATGCTTGAGCGCTTCAACAACTGAAATATAGGCATCTGGCAACTCAACATACTTGCCGACCAGAGCAATACGAACCTGCTTTTCCAGACTCATCACTTTCTCTACCATAGCTGACCATTCCGTCATATCCGCTGCCGGCACATCCAGCTTCAGATGGTCGCAGACGATTTGGTCCATCTTTTGCGCCTGCAAATTAAGAGGAATTTGGTAAAGATGCTCCACATCTAGCGACTCAATGACCGCCTCCGGCGCCACATCACAGAATTGAGCCAGTTTGTTTTTGATATTTTGTCCAGCTGGCTTCTCTGTCCGGATGACCAGCATATTAGGCTGAATCCCCAGACCGCGCAGCTCTTTGACAGAATGCTGAGTCGGCTTGGTCTTCATTTCTCCGGCTGCCTTGAGATAGGGCAGGAGAGTTGTATGGATATACATGACATTGTCTGCACCGACATCCGCCTTCATCTGGCGCAAAGCTTCTAAGAAAGGAAGAGACTCGATGTCGCCCACTGTACCACCGACCTCTGTAATAATTACATCCGAGTCCGTCGTCCGTGCTGCCCGCTTGATCTTGTCCTTGAGAGCATCCGTAATATGCGGAATGACTTGGACCGTCGCTCCCAAATACTCGCCTTTACGCTCCTTGCGCAGGACTTCGCTATAGATTTTACCAGTGGTGACATTGGAGTATTTATTGAGATTAATGTCAATAAAACGCTCATAATGCCCCAAATCCAGATCCGTCTCGGCTCCATCATCTGTGACAAACACTTCCCCATGCTGGTAAGGGCTCATGGTACCAGGATCAATATTGATATAAGGGTCAAATTTCTGAATCGTAACCTTGAGACCGCGATTCTTCAAAAGCCGCCCCAAGCTAGCTGCCACAATCCCTTTCCCGATAGATGAAACTACGCCACCGGTGACAAAAATATATTTAGTTGACATACGTGCTCCTTTTCATAAAACAATTCGTTCCAGCAAGCATCACAGTTGCTGGAATCTTATCTAGAGGAGGATTTTCCGTAATCTGTCTGAAAAAGAAAAATAGCTCCCTGGAAACAGGAAGCTCTGACCTCTAAAAGAGGTGCCCGAACAGTATGATATCGCAAACCTAAAAAATTGTCAAATGATTTCATTCGGTTTTCATCCATTTTCACTAATACTGATGACATGTGTTTCGAATTCTACATCGGGCATGCACTCTGCTAAATCGTGTCGGATTCCTTTCAAGATGTCCGACTTCTTATCTTAAAAATCTTCATGCTGTTTCTCACCATTCTGATAAGAATTCTGCCTGCCGATTATCATCCCTGATTTTTTTACCTTTTGAATAAATAAAAATCTAATAATAAAACACAGGGCATTCAAGATAACAAACATATAAACAAAGGTAATCCAGTTGAGCTGGAATGGCATATAGTCCCCTGTCTGAAGAGAAGTCATAATCTGGACATTCCTTGCAGCATAGATGGCCACAGGCAGAGTGAGCAAGAAAAGTAGATTGCTGATCACAATGTAGGGGTTAAGCAGGATACGATAAACCTCTCTCTCCTCATATCCTAGTAAATCAAACATCAATAGAGTCTTCATATTACCATTCAAGCCGATAAACACTGCTAAGTAAATCAATAAACATCCCGTTATGACACCGATACTTTGGTTGATAATAGCACTTGCTTTGTTGGCGGTCTGACTTCTTTGTACAGCTGATAATTTTTCCTCTAGGGAGCGAACTTTTCCTTCACCTTTTTCTTGAGGCTTATTGGTCAATCTACCATTAAAAATATCATGAGTCTCATCTACCATGGCGGATGCTTGGTCTTTGGGAATATATATTGTCTTTAAATCAGCATTCTCCGCAAATCCAGCTATCTTTATCAGATGCCGCTTTCCCTTTACTCTTAACTCTAGAGTATCCCCAACTTTAAGACCATAATTCTCCCGCAATTCAGGGTTTACAAAGACACCTTGTGTGGGATCTAGAATTTCTCCCTTACTGCCAATCAGCTGAAACAAGTCATTTTGGCTTGTAAGCGAAAGGGCCTGATAGGCTATAGCTTCGCCTTTTATCTTTAGATCAACATCGTATCTCAGATAGGTTACAGAATCTGAATCTGAAGCTGACTCAGCCTCCTCCTTTCGGTAGTTATCATAGCTGACCTCATAAGAATAGTGCCGGCCTTCCCTCTGAGATTCAAGGATTTTAGAGGAGCTAAAAGTAAGAGACAGGCTTAAGACGAACATGATGCTAAACGTAACGATAGCAATCAACAAGAGCCCCAAGGTGCTGAAATGATTTAGAGTTAGCTTAAATTTGAATTTATGCTTCATTGGCAGCTTTTGAATCAGCTTCTCCATCAAACCAGGACGGATGCTTTTTCCGTCAGTCTGTTTCATCATTAGAGCAAGGTCTGTCTTTCTCACTGTCAGTCCTGCCAAATAAGTAAGAGCTCCTAAGAAAAGACTTAGGAAGAGGATTCCCGTCATAACCGACTGCAGAGAAAGTCCTTTACTCAACCCTTGAACGAGATAGGTCTGGCTATTAGCAGAAAGTAGGATATCGGATCCCCAGAAACCCAAGACTAAGCCAATCAAGGAACTGATCAAGGATAACCCGCAGATTAATAGCGCATAGCTTGCCAGCACACTGGAGAAAGAAAAGCCAAGGGACATCAGCTGGGCTAGCTGTACTCGATTTCTTTGAAGCGTCCCTCTGATGAATAAGAACAAAATGAGGGAGAAAATGGCTACCATGGCGACAGTAATGTTTCTGATTAAGAGTTGATTACTTTTCAAAGCTGTGAAATAATTAGCCTCATTGCCTGATAATTGCTCTCCACCTAAACGAAGTAAATTGGCATCAATCGCGAAATGAACGAAGAAGTACATAAAGGAAGTGAAGATTATAATCAGAGATAGAATGGCCACCATTGTCCTCTTAGCAAAAAAGTCTCTGGATAGATATTTAAATAGCAAATCCATATTAAATCTCCCAACTCATTTGATCCGGCGACAGCTTCTCCATATTCATGTCGTCCCTAACAATACGGCCATCTTCTAAGATCAGTATTCGATCTGCTGTTCTGGCAATTTCTCGATTATGTGTCGTAAAAAGGATACTGGTCCCGTAGGTTTGCTTGATAGCATGCAATAAAACAATAATGTTCTTACTATTTTCGCTGTCCAAAGCGCCTGTCGCCTCATCACAAAACAAAATAGTTGGTTTCTTGATCACAGCTCTGGCAATGCAGACCCTCTGTTGCTCACCGCCCGACAGCTGATGAGGATATTTGTTCAAAAGTTTCTCAATCCCCAATAGCGAAGCCAATTCTTCTAGGTCCGCTGCCTCAGCGGCATACTTGCTGCCCATCTGAATATTCTCCTCCATTGTCAGATTAGGAATTAGCATATAGTGCTGAAAGACCAAACCAATGTCTTCTCTCCTAAACTTGGCCACTGCCGATTTGCTCAGCTGACCTATCTCCTTTCCTTTGTATAAGACCTGTCCTGAACTTGGTCTCAGTAGAGAAGATAGGATATTCAGCATCGTTGACTTTCCTGAGCCACTGTGACCCAAGATTGCTACAAACTGCCCCTGATTAATTTTTAAATCCGTATTTTGCAGGACATACTCATCCTCATATTTTTTGCTGATTGATTTAGCTTCTAATAGTGTTTCTGTCATCGCACGCTCCTTTTCTTTGTTTATTATACCATTTTTTATTGAGTAATGTCTCCTATTTTCAGAAAAGCAAACTGTGCTCATTTCTCATTATTTCAACCACGACTCTGACAAAAGAAATCAAAAGCATGCAAAAAAGCTCCCTAAAAACAGGAAGCTGCTAGTCAGTGAAAATCAAAATTGGAAAGCCTATTCCAGTTAATTTTCCTCAATACTGATGACATGTGTTTCAAATTCTACATCAGGCATACACTCTGCTAAATCGTGTCGGATTCGTTCCAAGGCTTCCAGACGCATTTCGACAGAGGTATTGGCATTCCCCTGAATGATGAAAATGGCATCCTTGGTCTCCTCATCAAACTTATAATACTCGCTGTCACGGACATCCAGCCAAGCCAAAATGCCTTTGGCATCCCGATAGACATAGTCCGTCTTGGCAACATGCTTCTCCTTGGACAAAATAGGCAGAAAGACATCTTCCTTTTGGCTTACGGTGAATTCTATCTGATCTTCAATCTTATCAAAATCATGCCCACCAATAGCCAGTAGAGAATGTAGGGCTTCGACATTATAAATATCAATAATGCTATTAATACGAGGGAGCGAGCCTCGGTGCTGGATATTGCGAATCAGAGCAGGAACCGTCGGAGGATTTTTCTTGACACTGCGACCTACGCGCTGCAGTATTTCCACATAACCTTGAACCACTGACGACTCAAGCACCTCATCCAAGTCACATTCCAGAGCCCAGTCTTCCATTTCCTTTTTCTTTTTTAGAAATGAAGGAGACAGTTCTGCATGCGGATTAACATTCTTGGCAATCCCGATAGCAACACTTTTTATGCCTAGTTCACCCAGACTCTTATCAATGACAAATTTCATAGCAGTCTTCCTCCATCTATTCTTTATTAAATTTTATTAGTATTCTACACCTTCCGAACTTATATTTCAAGGAATATTAAAAGAAACAAGGGATTTCGTCCCTTGTTTCTTTTGGTTGATTTATTCTTCCTCTTCAGTCTCCGTATCTTCATCAGAGTAGTCGTCATCTTCTTCGTTGAGTTCGACTTCTTCACCTAGATCATCTGGAGCGATTTCGTTGATTTCAGCATCATAAGCTTCCACTTCATTCTTCTCATCGTCTGGATTTTCCTCATCGTATGAGAGAGCTGGATCTGCTTCGTAGCCGTCCTCATCTTCTGGATCGTCATCGCTGTAGTCAATGGCATCCTCGTCGCCATCCATAAAGGCATTGACGCGTTTCTTCTTACGTTTCTTAGGTGCGTCGTCCTCATCAGTCTCTTCCAAGGCGATGATTTCTTCATCCACTTCGTCGATGGCATACCATGAACGCAGGCCCCATTTATTATCTCCCAGCGGAATAAAGCTGCCGTCTACATTGAGTTCTGTGTAGAATAAAGGCAGAGCATCACGAATCTCACTGTTTGATTTTTCCAGATAGTTTTGAATTTCATTGACCAGATCATTAAAATACATCTCATGGTCGCGGCCGCGGGCTTCCAAAATGGCACGCGCCACTTCAATCATAGAAAGCTCACTTTTTTCCTGTCCAGCAAATACTTCTAATTCCAAAGTTGATCTCCTTTAAGATTAAGTAAAGGCTTGTCGCCCTCTTGCAATTTTTCGCTACTTTCTATTGTACGATAAATTTCTATTTTCGTCAAAAGAAAATCCAGGAAAAATCACGGAACAAGTACAAAAAGAAACTAGTGCATCTGTACACTAGTTTCAAATGATCTCGTTTTGAATGATGAAGCTTATTTCACTTTCGCAGTGCTTGTAATCACTTCAACAGCTTTCTTGATAGCAATGTCGTGTTTCAGCATATCTTCTGACAGCAATTGGCGAACACGTTCTACTTCCATGTTGTAGTCTGAAGCCAATGAAGTTACTTCTGCTTCGATTTCTTCTGCGCTAGATTCAAAACCTTCTGCCTTAGCAACTGCTTCTACGACAAGGTTTGTCTTAGTGCGTGACTCAGCATCTGCTTCGTATTGCTTGTGCAGGTCTTCCTGAGTAGTGCCAGTGATTTGGAAGTACATGTCAGGTGAGATTCCTTGGCGTTGCATGTTGCCCAAGAATTCATTAACAGCGCGGTGTACTTCTTCGTGGATCATTTCTGCTGGCAAGTCAACGATTTCAGCGTTTGCTACTGCTTGATCAATAGCTACTGCTTCTACCGCATCCTTATAAGCAGTTTCCTTAGCTTCTGACAATTCTTTGCGGTACTTTTCTTTCAGCTCGTCAAGAGTTTCAACTTCTTCGTCGATATCTTTTGCAAGTTCATCGTCCAATGCTGGAACTTCTTTTTCTTTAACTTCGTGAATAGTTGTCACAAACTTAGCTTCCTTGCCTGCCAAGTCTTCTGCTTGGTAGTCTTCTGGGAAGGTTACGACAACGTCCACTGTTTCACCTGCACTGTGGCCAACCAACTGCTCTTCAAATCCTGGGATGAATTGACCGCTGCCCAGTCCAAGTGAGAAGTTGTCGCCCTTGCCGCCGTCAAATTCAACGCCGTCAACAGAACCAACAAAGTCAATCACAACTGTATCACCGTCTGCTGCTGGACCTTCTTTGAGAACCAACTCAGCCAAGTTGTTGCGCTCACGCTCAATGCGCTCATCTACTTCAGCGTCAGTCACTTCTTTAGTAGCTTCAACAGTTACTTCCAAGTCTTTGTAAGCACCCAGCTTAACTTCTGGCTTAGTGACTACTTCAGCTTTGATAACCCAGTCTTGACCTTTTTCCATAGACTCTACATCAAACTGAGGCTGAGCAACTACTTCGATACCTGCTTCTTTAACAGCCGCTTCGTATGCTTCTGGAAGAAGAGCGTTCAAAGCATCTTGGTAGAGGGCTTCTTCACCAAAACGTTGGTTGAAGATAGCACGTGGAAGGCGACCTTTACGGAAACCTGGTACAGCAATATCTTTTTTTACTGAGTTAAATACACGGTCCAAGGCTGGCTTGATTTTCTCTTGACTGATGCTAAAAGTCAAAAGACCGCGATTTGTTTCTTTGTTTTCAAATGATACAGACATTCTGTCATTTCTCCTTAAAATTTATTGAATACAACCCATTATAGCATAATTAGAGTTTTTTTCAAAATTATTTTTCCTTTTATCCCTTCCTGATTTTATCCTCTGTATAGGCCGCTCTGGCGCCGCCAATTAGCTTGGGACGGCTGGCTAAAGCTGTGACATGGGCAGCTCCCAATTCCTTGAGAATCGGTCGGATAGGAATCTGCACATGCTTGACATGCATGCCAATAGCAGTATCGCCAATATCCAGCCCCGCCTGAGCAACGATAAACTCTACTTCAACAGGATCCTTCATGTATTGGAAAGCCGCTAGCTGACCGCTGCCTCCAGCATGAAGAGTAGGCAGAACATTGACTATCTCCAAATCCTTCTTGTTCGCCAAGGCTCTTTCGACTACGAGGGCCCGATTGAGATGCTCACATCCCTGAACTGCTAGAAAGATACCCTTCTCTTCTAAGATATCCAGTATGGTTTTGACAATGACCTGTCCGACTTCCAGACTGGAATTCTGACCGATATGGCCTCCAACAACCTCACTAGAGGATAGACCCAGAACAAAAATATCTCCCTCTACCAAGGCAGCCTTGTCCAAAACGTCTAGAAGAATCTGACGAGTGTCTGCTCCAATCTTAGCTAAGTCCATGTCTCACCTCACTTATTTCACTGTGACTGTCTTTTTCAAACTCTCTGGGAAGGCTTTGTAGAGGGCAAAACCGACTGCTAAACCAAATGCATTCTGCATAAAATTACTTAAGATTTCGGCTAGGGCAGCCCCGACACCATTCATGATACTACCAAAGAGGGCATAGCCACCGACCATAGCCACTGCGGCCAAGACCAGCCCAAGGTAGCGTTTCTTGCCCTCAAAGCCAGCAAAGAACCCCTGAAGTCCGTGGCAAATCAGACTGAAAATCATCCACTGAGGATAGCCGGCAATCATATCAATCAAAAAGCCTGAAAGGCCTCCGACAATAGCCGCTTCCTTGCGGCCAAAGTAGAAGGCTGTAAAATAAATCCCTGCATCCAGCAGTGTCAAAAAGCCTGTCGGAGTTGGGATTTTTAAAAAATTCCCCAAAACCACAGATAGAGCTGTGATGAAAGCTAAGATAACTAATTTTTTAACCTGATTATTTCTCATACTGAACTACCCCATATTGATCCGAGCGCTGAATCGCTCGGTAAACAAAATCTTTAGAAATTTGAACTGCTGCAAGCGGAGACTTGCCTAGAAGCAGCTGACTGGCAATGCTGGAAGCAAATGTGCAGCCTGCCCCGGTATTATTGCTGGCCAGCACTGGCGATTCCATGACCTCAAAATCTCGGCCGTCATAGTAAACATCCACCGCCCGCTCCTTGCTCAAGCGATTGCCGCCCTTAACCACCACATGCTTGGCCCCCAAATCATGGAGCTCCTTTCCTGCAGCCTGCATATCCTCCAGACTTTTGATTTCTTTTTGGGTTAATAGCTGAGCTTCTGCCAGATTTGGCGTGATGATGCTGACATGAGGGAAAAACTTGATGATTTCTTCTCTCAGTGCACTGACTTCCAAATCATGATTTTCCTTGCAGACCAAAACAGGATCCAGGACTACTGGTATATCCCCATGCTGCTTGACAAAAGCCAATGCCTGCTCTGCTATTTCCAGATTGGGTAAAAGCCCTATCTTAATAGCAGAAAAAGGAACATCCTTGAGACTGGATAACTGCTGGGCAAAAACCTCTTCCTCAACTGGGATGACCTCAAATCCCTTATCGGTCATAGCCGTCAGACAAGTCACAGCTACAAACCCATGCAGACCATTGACTGTATAGGTAGTCAAATCAGCGTGCAGTCCGCCACCGCTGAAAATATCATTGCCTGAAAGGGCTAAAATCAACTTATTCTTCATAACGAATCTCCTTTAGATAAAGGCCGTTTGGACCAGCTGTTGGTCCTGCCAGATGACGGTCTTTCTCCGCTAATATCCTCTGAATCTGCTCCACTGGCATGCGCTTGTTTCCAATCTTAAGCAGGGTACCGACCATATTGCGGATCTGCTTGTAAAGAAAGCCATTGCCCGAAAAAGTAAAGACCAGAAAATTACGCTCTGCATCATAGCGGACCTTGGCCTCGGTAATGGTCCGAACCTTGTCTTCCACACTGGTCCCCGAAGCCGTAAATCCAGTAAAATCATGCGTCCCCTCTAACTGAGCAATCGCTTCTTCTATCAGACCCAGCTCCAACGGATAAGGATAATGCGTGGCATAATGGCGCATCATAGGATTTTTAGGCCGGCCGATGTCCACCAAAAATTCATAGGTTTTGCTATGCTTATTGTAGCGAGAGTGAAAATCTTCCGATACCTGCTCCACACTGATAAAATCAATATCTTCCGGCGTCTGGGTATCCAAGGCGAAACGCAATTTCTCTTCATCACGATCCTCAGGCAAATCAAAATGCAGTACCTGGCCCAGAGCGTGAACACCACTGTCTGTCCGGCCCGCTCCATGAATCACCACAGGCTGGCCTTTATTGATACGGGTCAGGGTCTTTTCAATCTCTTCCTGAACACTTCTGGCATGGGGCTGTCGCTGAAAGCCAGCAAAGTCATAACCATCATAGGAAATAATCGCTTTATATCGTGTCATGTGTTTATTTTAGCAGGAAAAAAAGCCCCCAGCAAGCCCTAAAAGCAGGAACTGTCTGGGGACAGATTTTTATGAAAATACCATATAAGAATTAGAGATAATCGATACTGTTTGTTGCCGTTATGCAACATAACAACCCATCTGAATCAGACTGTCAGTGACGACACAAACAGAGCTAATTCAAATGGGTTGTTGATCACATATTGCTAAAGGTCATTATTTGCAGCTACTCATGTAGGCAATTAAACACTTTTTCTTAGGAACCCCAAATGGAGTTTTCATCCATAAAGCTGTTGGTATTCTTGAGCAACTGCGTAAAGACAGCATACTTGAAGTCCTTGGTTGCCCGTTCATCGACACGAGACTTCTTCAGATCCTTGTCAACAGCTTCTGCAAAGCCAGCTTTCAGCTCTTCATAAGTACTATAGACTTTTCCGTTGACAGTCACTGGCTTAATACCTGAGGTTTGTGCTTTATCCACAACTTTTCTGAAGTAAGCTTTCTTGAAGGCTTCCATGGTTTCAAATTCGCCTTCAGAAATTTGCTTGATGATAAAGTTATCGCTCAAACCAGTCACCCCTTGCTCATTGGCTGTCTTACGGTGTTTATTGGAAGCATAGCTTACAAAGCCTTTTTCATAGCCATAGTAACCCCAGATTCTGAAGGTATTATGCTTGAACATCAAGGCACCTGGCGCTCCAGTATTGTTTTGGCCGCCACCATAGATACCTGTCATAAAGTCGATAGCAATGTAACTAGAGTCATAGTCAGCAGGGTTATAAGTTCGATTGTCAACCGCACGGTTAGACAGCAAGCCTTGGTCAACCAAGTCCTCTACAGATGAGACTGACATGGCCGCTTTCTCCTCTGCCGTCAACTCTCTCACAACATCGTATTGAGTCCGAGCATCTACAACCCTCGGTTCAACTTTCTTGAACCATTTAGCCGCGGCTTCATTTCCTTTAGCCACTACCGCTTGACCTTCAAGGTAATCCAGCAGCATGAGGGTATCATTATAGCCCTTCATGTAATGGTCGATGTCTGCTCGGTTCTTGAAGAGACTTGGCGAGCTATTGAAAATGAGACTGCCATCATTTGGACGATCAAAGGCCATATTGAGACCCAGAGCACCCCAGCCCGGCTGACCAGGAACAGGCGATTGGAGCAACCCTTGGGCATAGCCTTCTGGTCCGATACCTTGTCGTCTGCCATGTCCGCCCAGGTAAATATAGCCGTCATTGACGTGGGTGAGTTCGTGCGTGAAGACGGATACACCATATTCCGTCAAGAGGTCAAAGGCTTCGAAGTTCACACGGATTGAACCGGCAGCATGGGCACCATAGCCATTTGACTTGTACCAGCCACCAGCTCTGCCCCCAACTAGGTTGAAGAACTCGCGGGATGGTGCATAAGGATTGCCCTTATTATCATTTCCGTTGACATCAATCCAGCCACGTCCTTCGACATCGAAACCATCCCATACAGCCGTTACATTTTGCTTGACCATTCTGGACTTGATATCATCTGAGAGCAGTTTGTACCAAGTGTCTACGTGATTTCGATGCTGGGTCGCTACTTCCTTGATGCGCGCATTAAATCGTTCATCAGACCATGAGCGGCGCTTGTCTCTGTTGACAAAGGCCATCGTGCTATAGTTTGACAGAATAGCTAAGCGCGTATTCTTCAAGGTTAGCAGCGGAAGGATATAGTTGCTGAAATATTCAGAGTTGAGGTTATCAAAGACACGATACTTAGCAGACTTAATCTCCTCGACTTCTGACTGGCGTTCTTCAAACTGAATAAAGCCTCGGGTTGCATCCTTGAACCATGAATCCATGTCCGCAAAGTCAGTCAGCAGGCGACGATTGTAATCCAAGTAAGCCACCAAATCACTAGACTTGGACTCAGCCTTCAACTGACGTGCAAACATATTGACATTGTCTGCCCCTTTCAGTTGATTTTCTGTCGAACGACCAATCTTAATCAAGCGATCCAGCAATGGCACTTTTTCACCATAGAAGTCTGGTTTGAAGAGCACCAGCTCCTTGAGGTTGTAGTCACCAAACTTGAGATCGTAATAACGGTTGAGGTAGGTCAGACCGAGCATGATAGCGGTCTTATTCTCTTCGATTTTAGCTTTCATAGCTTCGTTGGCTGCTGGATTGTCTGCATGGAATCTTGTCCATTCATTGGCCAGGAGCTTACCAAGCATATCCTGCAAGTTGGCTTTCACCTCAGCCAGAGATTCATCCAAGAAGAGACGCTTCACTTTGTTGACCTTGTCATTATCATTAGGCAGACCAACAGAACGATAGACTTCATCACTGTATAGTTCAAAACTCTTCAAGCTCTCAGTCAGCTGAGTCAGCAGGTCTTCTTTGACTGCGGTTGAGTGATTTGGAGTATAGACCGTACCAAGCTCTGCAATCTGATATTCCGGCAGAGCAGTCTGTTCAAATCGTGCTTGATTTTGAAGATTGTAGATAGTCTTGCTTCCATCTTCAAAATGAACCAAAATCTTATCCGCATCCGTTCCGCCAGCAACAAACTGATTGCCCTTCAGCGCTTGAACAGATAGAACTTTCTTAGTCAACAGGTCGCCCGCCTTACCAGCATCCACCAGCTTATTGGCTTCATGAATCAAGAACTCTTGATTGTAGAAAGGCATAAAGCGCTCTAGATTTTGATAAAGCTGTTCATTTTCTGCCTTGTAACCTGTCTTATCTTGATAAGTACTTGTTCTCAGGATGGCAGCATTCAGCTTCTCAGTCGTTACTTCATTGGCGCTGGTTTGTTCAAGAGCCGTAATCCGATAGCTCTTGACTTTTTGCTCCGCTTCAGCTTCTGTCAAGCGACGGAACTTGGCATCTTTTCCTGTCTTGGTTCCAGAGCTGTGTCCCGTAACACCAAAGAGGTTTTGGAGTTTTTGCCCCATCCAAGCATCGGTAATCTCATTATCAGAGCTAAAGAGCTCTTTTCCGTTCACTACTGTGGCATAGCTGACAGTGTCATTGATAGTTCCATACGGCCAAATGGAAGCAGCGATACCAGCCGCATTTCTTGAGCCTGCATCCTCCAACTTACCTTTGGCAACGGACTGAGTCAGCTTGCCCCAATTACCCCAGCCTGCACCTGAATAGTTAGTGAAGTTTTGAGCGACCAGCATACCTGCATTTTGACCACTCTTGACCCAAATATCTGCTTCGACGTAAGCTCGGCTTACCAAGGACATGGCGTTGGTTCCAGCGATACCGGCTGTAACAGAGTTTCCACCCTTGGACTTAATCTGACCCTTAAAGGAAACATTTTCAACTCGAGATTGGCCTTCTATATTGTTAACCAGACCGGCAATATGGTCTCTTCCTTCCAAGTAGCCTTGGACATTGACGTTTTCGATTACTCCTTTATTCTTCAAGCGGGCAGCAATTGTCGCAATAGTATCGCCCGCTTGCGAATCTGGATAAACCATATTGACTCGCTTAAAGTCAATATCCTTGACCGTTCCGCCAGTAATCGTATCAAATAGAGGATGCGCTAAGTCTAAAATCGCATGACGCTCACCATTTTGCCCCCCAATCAGCTGACCTTTGAATTCACCTTGCAGGTAAGACTTGCTGTTGGCAGGTTTGTCAATCAGCTTGGCACTGATACTGCGGCCCAGAATAAAGGTTCCAGAAGGATCTTCCTTGATACCGTCCAGGAGGTCTTGGAAGTCATAATAGACATTTCCTTCACGCTTCTTGGCCTTTTCCAGATAGAAATCAAAGCTGTTTTGAAGACCAGTTGCGCTTCTTTGCAGCAAGTCTGGCAGCTGAGCCTGGATCTTAAAGACAGGCTGGTTATCAACGACCACTTCCTCAATAGAGGTAACCGGCAGGACAGTGTCCTTAAACTGGTCGGATGTAAAGTGCAGGTAATATTGGTCCAGATTTTCTGGTTTCTCAGCCAGAGTAGGCATCAATTTTGTCTGGCCATTTTCAACCTTCATCAAAGCGACATTAGTGATGGACTTGAGTTCCACCTTCTTTAGGTCAAGCTGGACTGTCTCTTGAGCTAATTCCTGACTTTCCGAGCCATTTCCTAAGTCATAGGACAGGGTCGTCTCAATCTTATACGGTGTATAGTAGTCCAAACCACTGAAGCTGGCAGTCAGCTGGCCTGCCGCCAAGTTCTGCTCTGCTATCAGCTGGCCATCCTTCTTCAGACGAACATGAGCACTGGTAAAGGCTTGATCTCTGTCTGTCAGCTGGTATTGGACCTGAACTGACTTCTGCAATTCATCCTTCTTAACCGCTGAAACAGTCAGAGTTGGCGCTGCTTTAAGGGCCAATAAGTCGGCCAAAGCCTGCTTAAGTTGGTTGACACCCGCATCTACTTCATCTTGACTTGACGAAGTTTGATAAACCGTTGTAGCCATATTCTTAATTGCTTGCAGCTGCTGGTAGGATTGATTAGTGTAAACTGCAGGATCCACAGCCGCTGCTAAAGCTAGCTGCTTGCTTAATTCTTCTTTATTGATGCGAGCCTTGCTACCTCGAGTGACCACTGTATCAACTGCTTCATGCAAGATTCTTTCAGTTGTTTGTGGCTCTGATATGCGATTACCGTCCAAGACTTCATAGCTGGTTACAATTTCTTTTTGTCCTGGAGTTCCTTCAACAGTGGTCTCCTCATCAAGATACTTGCTATCATCTGTCTTGTTGACAACTTGAGGTTCAATCGTTTCTAGCTTGATGTCTGTATGCAGACTAGGCTGTTCCGGTTGAACTGTCGATTCGCCGTTAACGCCACCTGTGTATTCTGGTAAAGCTGGCTGGACCGGAGCTATGTCTCCTGCCGTGCCTACTGGCGCATCATAGACTGGATTGTCTGCTTGAACTGTCGACTCGCCGTTAACACCACCCGTATATTCTGGGAGGGCGGGCTCAACCAGAGCCACGTCACTAACTGTAGCTACTGGAGCATCATAGACTGGATTGTCTGCTTGAACTAGCGATTCGCCATTAACTCCGCCTGTGTATTCTGGGAGGGCGGGCTCAACCGGAGCCGTGTCTCCAACTGTACCAACTGGGGCAGTATAGACTGGAGTTTCCGCTTGAACTAGCGACTCACCGTTCACAGCGCCGCTGTACTCTGGCAAGGCAGGTTCTTGTAAACTTTCCCCTTTTGCCGTTTCTATAGGTGGATTTGACGGCTGAGGAGCTGGACTAGGATTTGGAGTTGGAGCTGGAGTTGGAAGATTCCCTATCTGGCCAGAATCACTTTCATCAGGATTCAGCTGATACTGCAACCCTGCCTGAGCAGCTCGATCAATAGAATCAGAATCCTCTTTTGCAGCTTCTGACACTTCTGCTTGCGCTTGAGCCTCTTGACCAGATGGCAGAGAGGCCGGCTTGGTCTCTGTCAAAGTACGCAAATCAGAAGCGGTAAAGTAACCGATATAGTTATAGCCTGCAATGGTCACATCCGCTTCAGAGACTGCTGACGAAACCGCAACTTGACGATTATAAGAAAGCAATTCCCGATTTTCTAGCGCAAACGCTTGAGGAGACTGTAACACAGTTTGTCCCAAGCTACCTAGCAAAAGCACTCCTAGTAACTTACCAGATTTCTTACGTGAGAATACCAAGACAGCCAAAATAGCAGTTCCCGCAAATAAGCCGAGAAGCGGCTGACCAGTATTTCCTGTACTCGGCAAGACAGTTTGCCCATCTTGCTTCCGATAAATCAGGTAATAATTTTCCCCTGTTTGCAGATTTTCAGGCAGACCTTTCTTAATCAGCCCTTTTTCCTGCTCTGTTAGCTCTTGCTCTTCGACATAGCTATAGTGAGCAGTCGCACCGCCTCCTACTTCATCTGCAGCAACTGTCGAACTGGACAAAGAGCTCCCAAAAATCAGAGCTGCAATGGCAACTGAGCCCACACCGACAGATAATTTGCGAATCGAATATTTCTGAATTCGCTCCTGCACTTTTTCAAAACGTTTCACTTTATAAATCCCCTTTTTCCTAAAATGTATAAAGCTAATCTCCCATTATCTCTCTAGCCAACTCCCCAGCAGGCTAAAAAGATGCGTTTTATACATATAGTATTATCATATATCTTTTAGGAAATTTTTACAATAGATTTTACTTAAAAAAACAATTAATTTTTATAAAAGTAAATAGAGAAAATCTCTTTACACTTTTTATAGTGAATTTCTTTTGATTAAAGGGCTGATCAGAGCTGCTCTCTTTTTTGACTACATTTGCCCAATAGCCTTCTAGAAAACATAAAAAGAACAGCATTAGGCTGCTCCTTTTTATATGATTACAAATCTTCCAAGGCATCTTTCATTTTGTCGAAGAAGCCTTTTTTCTTAGGATTGACCGAGATATTGCCAGCTTCCGCAAATTCTTTGAGGGCTGCTTTTTGACGGTCGTTGAGGCCGGTCGGCGTCACAACATTGACAGTAACATACTGGTCACCCATGCTTCCACCACGCAGACTCGGTGCTCCCTTACCACGCAGACGGAAACGCTTGCCAGTCTGTGTTCCTTCTGGGATATTCAGCTCAACATCCCCGTGAACAGTTGGAATATCCACGCTGTCACCAAGAGCTGCTTGGACAAAGTTGAGATTGAGCTTGTAGTAAATGGTAGAGCCATCTCGCTCAAACTTATCGCTCGGCTCAACTTGGACCACAACATAAAGATCACCATAAGGGCCGCCATTAAAGCCTGCTTCACCTTGACCAGACAGACGGACCTGCTGACCAGTTTCCACACCAGCTGGGATTTTCACCTTAACGCTGTGAGCCTGTTTTTCATGACCCGTTCCGTGACAGGTTTCACAAGGACTTTTGATTTCTTTTCCTCGGCCATGACAGACATCACAGGTCACTTGCCGACGCATCATGCCAAGCGGTGTCTGGGTATCAACATTGATGACACCTGAGCCATGGCAGCGACCACAGGTAACAGGGCTAGTTCCTGGCTTAGCACCAGACCCGTCACAGGTACGACAAGTCGCTTCGCGGTTATACTTGATTTCCTTCTCAGCTCCGAAAATCGCTTCTTCAAAGCGGAGATTTACACGATACTGAAGATCATCCCCTTGGCGCGGAGCATTAGGATTACGCGAAGCGCCACCACCAAAGAAGCTGGAGAAGATGTCTTCGAAGCCGCCAAAGCCGGAGCCATCAAAGCCACCGAAGCCGCCTGCACCACCGCCAAAGCCACCATTAGCTCCCGCTGCACCGTATTGATCATAGGCTGCCCGCTTTTGCTCGTCGCTCAGCGTTTCATAAGCCTCTTGGACTTCTTTATATTTGTCCTCCGCCCCAGCTTCCTTATTAATGTCGGGGTGGTACTTTTTAGATAATTTCCGATAGGCTCTCTTGATCTCATCCTGAGAAGCATTCTTAGAGACACCTAGACGGTCGTAATATTCTGTATTGTTCATGTAAGATACCAAGACCGTAAAATTCGACTGAAAAATAGGAAATCAGGCGACGGAGCGATGCTCCTAGACAGATTTCTCTCTTTTCCGAGAATTTAGGTCGGGTTCAGTTCCTTTCTTTTATATTGAGTCAGAATTTTTGGAACCCGTGTTCAGTTGCGAACACCCATGTTCCTTTCTTTAAATTTTAGAAAATATTGATCAGAGGGTATTTTCAAATTCATGCTTCATTTCAGCAAACTCTTCTTCTGATAAAGTGAATATCAAGTCCTCTTCCGAATATTGATTCCGTTCTTTAAAATAGTTGTCAGCATTATCTACCAAACCTAGACTAAGAAGCACTTTTCTCGCAAACGCTTGATGTGCAAAGCCAACAGCCGTAATGATGTTCTTATTTTGCAGGACCGCTTGAGCTTTGAAATTCTCCCGTGGAAGAAATTCAAAATAGTCAAAGAAGTTTTGCCAAATCCCACCAGTAAATTTAGCGTCCTTCAACAAACCTGCTTTCGCCAATAAAATGGGTGCTGATGAAATAGCTGCAATTAAAACTTCTTGCTGCTTCAAACTTTTTAGGAAAGAAATCAATTTTTCATCATGCAAAGCAGGGACGATATTTATCATTCCTGGCAAAATGACACAAGAATAGTCTTCGATAACTACTTCATCCAGTATTCTAGTAGGTTGACAAGGAAGCCCATCTTCCGTTCTTATAACATTTCTATCTGAACTAGCATAATCAACCTCAACACCAAAAGATAGAGCTAAAGTACTGGTCAGACCAACTACTTCATAAAGTGAGAAATTAGGATAAATTAAACAGAGCACTTTCTTCATGAGCGTCACCCTCTAGTTTAGCGAAAAACAGAGGCTGGGTTGCAACCTCTGGATTTCTTCCTATCATTACGACGTGAAATTTTCAAAACAATATTTTTCGAAAAATTTTTGACGCGGTAGCTGATTGGATTTTAGGTTCGTCTTTCAGACTCCCAAAAATCCTAATCATCCTCGCGGGGGTTCGACTACGAACTAAAAACTTTCAATTTTTAGTTCTGTCTCACCGCCTATTTTTCAGTAAACTCTCCGTCTACAACATCGTCGTCTGCTTTAGTTGAGCCCGCGTTTTCAGCTCCTTCTGCTCCTGCTTGGGTTTGTTGAGCCGCAGCAGCTTGTTCATAGAGTTTCACTGCCAACGCTTGAGCTTTTTCGTTGAGAGCTTCCAATTTCGCTTTCATGTCGTCCAAGTTATTATCTTCTTGCGCTTTCTTAAGTTCATCAAGAGCAGCTTGGGCAGCGTCACGCTCTGCGTCGAAGCCTTTGCCTTCTGTTTCCTTGATAGTCTTTTCAGTCGCAAAGATAGCTTGGTCAACTTCGTTACGAAGGTCAACTTCTTCTTTACGTTTCTTATCTGCTTCAGCATTCGCTTCTGCATCCTTCATCATGCGGTCGATTTCTTCGTCAGTCAGGCCGCTGTTAGATTGGATAACAATGTGTTGTTCTTTTTGAGTTCCAAGGTCTTTAGCCTTAACAGATACGATACCGTTCTTATCGATGTCAAAGGTTACTTCGATTTGAGGGATTCCACGAGGAGCTGCTGGGATATCTGTCAATTGGAAGCGCCCCAGAGTCTTGTTATCTGCTGCCATTGGACGTTCACCTTGAAGAACATGGATATCAACGGCTGGTTGATTGTCTGCCGCAGTTGAGAAGACTTGTGATTTAGAAGTTGGGATCGTTGTGTTGCGGTCAATCAGCTTAGTGAAGACACCACCCATTGTTTCGATACCAAGTGACAATGGTGTTACGTCAAGAAGGACAACGTCTTTAACATCACCAGTGATAACACCACCTTGGATAGCAGCACCCATAGCAACTACTTCGTCAGGGTTCACTGATTTGTTTGGTTCCTTACCAGTTTCAGCCTTAACAGCTTCTACAACAGCCGGGATACGAGTTGAACCACCAACCAAGATTACTTCATCGATTTCTGACAAGCTCAAGCCTGCATCAGAAAGAGCACGACGAACTGGTTCTTTAGTGCGCTCTACCAAGTCACGAGTCAAATCGTCGAATTTAGCACGAGTCAAAGTCATTTCCAAGTGGAGAGGTCCAGCGTCGCCAGCTGTGATAAACGGCAAGCTGATTTGAGTAGAAGTCACACCTGAAAGGTCTTTCTTAGCCTTTTCAGCTGCATCTTTCAAGCGTTGAAGCGCCATCTTATCATTTGACAAGTCGATGCCGTTCTCTTTCTTGAACTCAGCCACCATGTGGTCGATAATCTTTTGGTCAAAGTCATCACCACCAAGTTTGTTGTCACCAGCAGTTGCCAATACATCAAAGACACCATCACCCAACTCAAGGATTGAAACGTCGAAGGTACCACCACCCAAGTCAAAGACCAAGATTTTTTCTTCTTTATCTTGTTTATCAAGACCGTAAGCAAGGGCTGCTGCAGTTGGTTCGTTGACGATACGTTCTACTTCAAGACCAGCGATTTTACCAGCATCTTTAGTCGCTTGACGTTGTGCATCGTTAAAGTAAGCTGGCACTGTGATAACCGCTTTGGTTACTTTTTCACCAAGGTACTCTTCTGCATAGCCTTTCAAGTATTGCAGAATCATAGCTGAGATTTCTTGCGGAGTGTATTCTTTGCCATTGGCAGCTACTTTTTCAGATGTTCCCATTTTTGATTTGATGGAAATGATTGTATCTGGATTTGTTACTGCTTGACGTTTTGCCGCATCACCAACGATGATTTCACCATTTTTGAATGACACTACAGATGGTGTTGTACGATTTCCTTCTGGATTTGCAATGATTTTGCTTTCAGTTCCTTCAAGAACTGCAACTGCTGAGTTTGTTGTACCTAAGTCAATACCGATAATTTTAGACATGTTTTTACCTCTTTTTACTTTAATTTTATTTTTGATACTCTTCTTTGGTTCGCTTCACTCGTTAGAAGCAAAGCTAAACGAATGTTTTCTTTCTTCATAGTTTATTGTCGTTTCGGACAAGTTCTTATTTTTTAGGGGTCAATGTAATAACAATCTCCACTTTATCCCACTCCAAAATTTTCTGTTTTAAAGTTCTATTTGGATAAGTTTTATGATTAATTTCATAAACACTGCCGCCATTTAGAATGATTTCATCCCATTGTTCAAGCCCTTCAAAATATTCCAGCCTTTTTTTCTCAGTTCGTTCAAACTTAAAAACTGTTTCCTGACTTTGATAATTCCAATTGTTTTTTGAAGCTCGTTTTCTAGTTGTAAAAAGATTTTTTAAGAAACCCCAAAAAAGTCGTAAAACTGGATAAACAATCACTAACCATAGTAACACTACTGCTACTAGCACTATTACTGTTACTAATCCATATTCCTTTACCAATTGGATTAATAAATTTATTTGTTCCATCTATCCTATCCCTCTCTAATTGTACACCACTACCATTGCTGGGCGCAGGATACGGTCATGAAGTTTGTAGCCTTTTTGGAAGACCTGCGCTATAGTGTCAGCTGGGTGCTCATCATCAGCTGGAACTGTTTGAATGGCCATGTGATAGTTATGGTCAAAAGCTCCGTCAGCTGGAATTTCTTCGATGCCCTCTTCTTTGAGAGCATGAATCAAGCTTTCCTGCACCATTTCCAGCCCCTTTTTGACATCATCTGTCAGACCTTCAACGGCAAGCGCGCGCTCCAGATTATCTATCGAAGGCAAAATAGCTTTTGCCAAGTCCTGGCTGCGGTATCTTTGCAGCTGCTGGCGTTCTTCATTTGCTCGGCGCTGGATGTTCTGCATTTCTGCATGAGCGCGGAGATATTTGTTTTCAAAATCTTCTGCCCGCTCATTAGCTAGTTCTAATTCTGATTTTTCAGGGCTTGCTGATTCAGCTTGCTCAGCTGTTTCTACAGCTTCCTCTTTTACTTCTACATCTTCTGGATGTTCTTCTTGTTTATGTTTTGCCACAAGGCACCTCCTTTTTAGGAATATTTATACTATATTTAGTGGACTTCGTAGTGATTACTGCTAAGGTAACGATAGAAGTCGGTTAGTTTCATAGTCAGCACGCGGTTAACGACATTCATCTGACTGACCAGTCGCTGGTAGTCAAGGTTGACCGGACCGACAACTGCCAACACTCCGAAGCCTCGATAAGGGATCAGGAATTTGCTGGAAATTAGTGTCAAATCAGCCAAACAGCTTTCTCTACTGTCTGCCACGCGCACGCTTTGCATCTGATCTTCAGCCAAACTATCGCGAATTTCAAATGCTACTTTCTGCGGGTCATCAAAAAACTGATAGGCCGTCAGATCTGAGAATTCCAAGAGCTGAACCTTGCCAGACAGAATCACATTTTCCTTGAAAATATCACCAAAGATATGCTCAAAGAGCTGGATGACATTGTCCGTCGTAGTGAAATAGCGCTGGATAATCTGCGGAATTTCCGTCCGAATCTTGTAATGGATGTCCAGCACTGTCTGTCCCAAGAACCGTTCCCTTACTAGGCCTTTAAGCCTATCAAGGTCTTCTCTTAGGAAGTTGCGCGGAATCATAAACTGACTAGTGATGGTATTGGACTCATCCAGGGTGAAGACCGCCAGAGCCGTGTGCTGACTTAGCACAACGATGTCAAAAGCTGTCAAACGCTGCCGACTGGGTTCTACATCCAGTGCAACAACCGTACATCCACTGAGCTTGGTCAAAAGGTCCGCTGCCTGTTGAAGAATGTCCTCCAAGTTGAAAAACTCATGGTCAAAGGCCTTGATAACCTCATAAAGTTCATTCTCAGCGAGACGATCAAAGGACAGAGAATGCTTGACAAAGTATTGAAAACCAGCCACGCTAGGCTTACGGCCGCTGGAAGTATGCGCCTTTTCAAGAAGCCCCTGCTTTTCCAAAGCCGCCATATCGTTTCGGATGGTGGCACTGCTGGAATTGATAGAATCCTGCAGGGCTTTGGAGCCGACCGGCTCGTGAGTCTTGGTAAAGATATCAATAATCAAATTCAAAATCTCATTTTGACGCTCCGTGACCACGGCATCACCTCCAATCAAGATTCTGCTGTCAATTAGCACTCAGCTACCTCGAGTGCTAACTCATGATTCTATTATACACTCTTCCACACCAAAGTCAAGACAAAAACTCAAAAAATTAGCACTCTTTTTACAAGAGTGCTAAAAATCAGTCTAGCGACCTAGATTAGTCGTCCAAGATTTGCAAACGGCGCATCAAATAGAAAGAAATTCCTGCAAAAAGAAGCAGCCAAAGTAGTAGAGCCAAAGATTCTCCGCTCCATAAATGGAAATGAGACCAATCTTTCATATAGCTAGTAAATAGGCCCATAAAGCTATAACGCAGCACCTTAAATAAATCCTCGCTCATATTTGAAAACATAGGAATAAATGCTGCCAAGAGCATAGCCGGAACACTAAGGGATTGTGCCATGACCTGATTTTTACAAAACAGACCAACCATTAAAAAGAAGAAAATTAAGACCAGCATGGTCAACAAGAGAACCAAACTATAACTGAACAGATGATTAGAAAGCTTAGCTCCCACCAAAAGTGGGGTAATGACGATGTAAAAAATCCCAATAATCGCTGGCCAGATTAAAGCGGAGAGAATGTATTGACCCGCTGTCACACCAGCCAAGCGCAAACTTTGCAAATTATGTTTTTCCCTCTCCTCAGCTAGGATGATGATAATGGGGGTTCCAACTGACATGGCTAGAGAAAAGGGCAGAGAGATAGTAAGCAACATAGTAGCTAGTTTATCCGCTCCAATTTCCTTACCTGCTCCATTCAGAGAAAAAATAAATTTATAGAGAAAAATGAGGAAAATCGGCATAAAAACCTGCAACAGAATACTTTTATTAGCTAGCGTCACTTGACCTCTCAGCCAAATCATACCTTTGAATTTATTAGACATTTAAGGTACCTCCTGTCAAAGTGATGAAAACATCTTCTAAAGTTGGTTCGCAGGAATGAATACTGATAACATTGGACAAATCCAAGCCTCCTTGCAGTTCTTCAAAAGCCACCGTCTTCGTCGTCAAATCTACATATTCTAAACGAACCTTCTTATCTGTATTATACTTTTGGATTATCTCATGCGGACTGCCTACTTCAACTAGTTTTCCTTTACTTAACAAGGCCAAGCGATCACACAAGAGGGTAGCTTCCTGCATGTCATGAGTCGTCAGAAAAATAGTTGTCCCTTGTGCTTTTAGTTCCAGCAGCAATTCGTGAATGGTGCGAGAGGTTGACGGATCCAAGCCACTGGTCGGCTCATCCAAGAAGAGCAGTTTAGGTCGATTAATCAAGGCACGCACCAGTAACATGCGCTGCTTCATACCAGTAGATAATTTTTCAGCCACCTTGTTGCGGCTATCATAAAGCCCAACTTTTCGGAGAAGTTCATCGACTTCTGTCATCTTAACCCCAAAGAGCATGGCATAGGCTTTGAGATTTTTATAAAGTGACATCTTTTCATAAAAACCACTGCCATCGCTGACAATCCCTATCTGCTCCAGCACTTCTGCCTTTAAATCCTCAACCGGTGCAGACAGCACATGAGCTGTCCCAGCATCTGCAGACAACTGACCAGTCAAGATATTGATAGTCGTCGTTTTACCAGATCCAGATGGTCCTAGGAAGCCAAAGATTTCTCCCTCTCGGATGGAAAAATCGATTCCTGCTAAGGCTTCTTGTTCCTTGAATTTCTTTTTCAAGCCTTGCACTTCAATAATGGTCTTTTTCATTGTTTTCCTCGCTTTCACAACAGTATTTAACAAAACTGCAATCAGTCTTTCAGTTCCTGCCTCATTTTCCAAAAACGCAAGGCAATATGGACCAGTTGACAGAACAGAATGAGCAATATAAGACAGTCTATTGCTAAGATTGATTTGAATAACAGACTTGCTTTCAAACTTTTCTGGGAAATATCTAGAATGAGATAAGTCGTGACACACAAAACCATGATGGCTGGCAAAAACCGCCATACAAGTAAACGCTTGACCATTTCTAGCTTAGACCATGCGTCATTATAGATTTCAAGATTGCTCTCCGCATCAATCTGAGAAACTGGCTTGCGGAAATAAGAAAATTGATTAAAGTTTGCAATATGCTCCCAGCCACAATCCTCAAACAGTTGATAATAGGATTCTTGCTCCGCCTTCTTTATGGGGCGAAAATCTAATTGATAGGCCACGTCCTGAGGCGGACAGGATTCAAATGTATAACGAACCGCAACAAGAAAGGGAGAATAACTTACTTTTTTCAATTTCCAGCCTTGGCTATGCATTTTTTTAAAATAAGCTGCTTCTCTGTCATAGTCTGCAATGGTAAAGATTTTATAGACAATTTTCTTTTCCATCAAACTTCCTCCTTACTATTGCGGTAAAGACGCTCAATCCGCTGGATTTCCAACTCTAAAATCTGCTTCCCAAGCTCAGTGATAGAATAGAGTTTTCTCTTTTCTTCCTCGCGAACAAAGGCAATCAGACCATCTTTCTCCATCTTTGCCAAGGTCCCGTACATGGTGCCCGGGCTGATAGATAGCTGTCCTTCTGTCAGCTCCTTGACTTTTTGAGTAATACTGTAGCCATGCCTTTCTTTCTGAAGACAGAAGAGGATATAAAAACCTGTCTCTGTCATTGGCACATAGACTCTCCTAAGTTTTTCTGTCAATCCACTCATCTTTTTATCTCACTTTCACCTTGATATATCGAACCTTGATATAAATATTATATCGCAGTCCGATATAGTTGTCAAGGATTTATAAATATTTTTTACAGAAAGTGGTTCGTTTTTGTATCTCTATGTTTGTTGCTAAAGCTGCTTTAATCAGAAGCTAAAAGGATTAGAAATCTAAATCAGCATAAAAAAAGCCAGGAACACCTGACTTACTTGTTTATTTTCCCGCTGCCTTAAGCAGGGCGATATATTCTTCCAGAACCAGATTATGCTTCTGCATATACTGGGCATTCTCCACACCGACATAACGGTAATGCCAGTTCTCAAAATCAACTCCAGTAATGTCACTCTTGCCATCTGGATAGCGAAGGACAAAGCCATACTGCGGAGCTAGTTGGGCAATTTTGGCTGCCAATTCATCCTCCTGGCCTTCTGGAGCACTCATATCAATAGCCAAGCCCGTTTGATGTTCGCTGGCTCCTGGAAGCTGCACCTGCTTCAACACGATGCTGACTGCTTCTTCATTTGACAAGCCTTTGGCGACTTCCCCAGCAACTTTTTCGTTATAGAGTTCCTCCTGCTCAGCTCGGCTGCGATAGCCAGAGATTAAAGTTTCTTCAGGAGCTATCGCCTGAGCTGCAGCTAGGAATTGCCGAGTATTTTCAGCAATGCGGCTGTCAACCTGTACCTCACCAATCTGAGTCAGATCAGGTGTCTTTTCTTCTTGCTGGTTGTCACGATTGACCAATATCAAATTCCAGTCAGTAGAAGAAACCTTGGGCAAATCAGACTGCGAACTCTCTGAGCTAGAAGAGCCCTTCGTAGCAGAACTACTAGACGAACCCGAAAACTGAATCTTTGCAAGCAGATCTTGTAACAAGGACGGACGGAAATAAATCGCCGTTCCTCCAGCTGCCAGACACAAGACGATTAACAGCAAAAGTGTCAACCCAATCTTCTTAGACTTCGATTTTCTCTTTTCTTTGCGATGTTTAGCGCGTTTCAACTTCTTCCTCCATTACTTTAGCACCGGCCTCTCGATAAGACATGTCTCCGACGCAAGCTACTGTGAATTTACCATCTTCATAGTCTACAACCGTCACACTGCCATTGTCCAAACCATGAGGCCGAGTTCGATTGATTAGATAGACAAAGGTTCCGATGGTCATGCCGTGGCTGACTACAAGGGCATTGCCACCGCCAGCAGCTTCCAGTTCCTCAGCTATGGCTGAAAAGCCTTCCCAAATTCGGCCGCTAAGCTTTTCCCAATTTTCTGCCCAGCCCGCTGTATCGACTTCTACAAGGCCTTCTGCCAACTCAGCATAGCTAAGCTGATGAACATGCTCAATATTGAAAACCCGGGGCATCACACCCATAAAGAGTTCTCCATCATAGCCACCATCAAAACTGCCAAAGCACCATTCGCGAATCCGCTTATCAAAGGTATAAGAAATCTGATCTGTCAGACCCAGCTCCTCTAGAATAATGCCCATGGTCTGAATAGTTCGGCCGCTGTCGCTGGAACGGGCCAATTTGAAATCAAGTCCAGCTTCTCTCAGGCCAATGCCCAACTCATGAATACCACGTTCCCCGACTTCAGTCAATGGGGTATCAGACCAGCCTTGGGCCCGGCCGATAGTATTAAACATGGTTTTGCCATGACGAACCAAGTATAATCTTGTTTTTGCCATTTCATTTCCTCCGTTGTTCTTTTCATATTATACCATTTTATGAAGAAATTGGCGCCATCCGGCTTTCAAAGCAAAAAGCAGGAGTCTCAAAACTCCTGCTCATTCTTGATTTTCTCGGTCCAATATAGCTGCGCCGACCTGACGGTAAGACACATCTCCCAGAGCTTGAATGCTAAAGCGACCATTTTCATACTCCAGCACTGTGACACTGCCATTATCGACATTAGGATTTTTCGTGATATTCTCATCAACCAGATAAGCCAGGGTACCAATGGTCATGCTGTGGCTAACGACCAGAGCATTGCCACCGCCTGAGGACTCAACCTCTCTAGCAATGGCTTCAAATCCTTCTAAAATCCGACCGCTAAGCTTGTCCCAAGGTTCAGCCCAGCCAGCCGTATCCACTTCTACCAGACCATTCGCCAAATCTGGCCAACTGAGTTCTTTGTAATTATCCGTCTTAAGAACCCGCGGGATAACACCATGAAAGAGCTCACCACCATAAGCACCATCAAAACTGCCGAAACACCACTCCCGGATACGCTTGTCATAGCGATAGGGAATCTGGCCAGTCAGGCCCAGCTCCTCTAAGATAATCCCCATAGTCTGAATGGTCCGGCCACTATCACTGGAAAAAGCCCTGACAAAAGGCAAACCCGACTCTCGCAATCCGATGCCTAGCTCACGAATACCTCGCTCGCCTTCGGCAGTCAGCGGGGTATCAGACCAGCCCTGAGCCCGGCCGATAGTATTGAACATGGTCTTGCCATGACGGATAACATAGAGTCTTGTTTTTGACATAGTTTACCTCTTTTATTTTTCCTTTGTTTATTATAGTATAGGCCTTCGGATTCTTTAGGATAAAGAAGAGGGAGAACTCGGTTTCCCACTATGATAGACAGCTTCTCACTGTGAAGTCAGCATCTAATCAACTATAGAGACTTAATATGAACTTTTACGGCACTGACACACCCAAGAATAATGTACAGATAATGGAGCCAGTAATTAAGACCAAACTGTCCGGATAGAGCCGCTTTATTAATAGCGATAACGGCTTGCAAAATATTGCCTTCCCCTTGGTAAAAAGAATTAGCATAACCGATTTGAACAGCTACAAAACTCATTGCTAAAGTAAAAAAGAAACTTGCTACAATTCCTAAAACAGAAATGCCTTTGACAAACTTTTCATAGCAAGCAATGCTAAATAGCAGTGTAAAACCTGATATGAAGCCCATGGCCAAGGATGCACCTGTCAGAAAGAAGACAAGACATGCACCAAGCAAGCTCGTCAAGAATGCTCCGAGAACACCCAGAAAATAATGTATTTTCTGCGGACTTTGATGAGGAAGGGAGCGCTTTGTCACCTTATCCTGCGAGATGGAAACCATCCGCTCATAGCTAGATGGCGTGAGAAAGAGCCAATCTCCTTTGAACTGATACAGGTCGACCTCTCCGGTTTCACCGGTTTTCTCACAGGCACTAACCAGCCCTTGCTCCTCAAAGTAGCGGGTGCAGTCCTCGATAGCCTCCTCCAAAATATCCGGCAGCAAATCCCGATCCTGATCAGCTAAAATCTGACAGGCCAGGTTATAGCCAGCTCTCTCAAAATCAATCAAAACTTCAGAATCGTTGATCAAAGCTTCCAAGGCATCTCGACCGATATAGCCCTGCTCACATCTGACTGAAAAGAAAATCGCAAATTCGTCGCCATCTGTTATGGTCTCTAGATAAAAAGCATAATCCCTTCTACGGCCATATATAATGCCACTCTCCTTATCAAAATCCAAACCTAAATCAAGGGCCAGCTCAGCTAGCTCTCTTTTATTCATAACCTAAACAATCTCCTTATAATCCCCTACATTTCAAGCATCCAGCTAGATTCAATCCCGCAAACTCCTACTCGGAAACTGAATAACTGTCCTTTACGCTACTTTCTTAAAAACTGTTTCAAATCTAGCTTTTTAGTTTTTAAAGCTGTGAATAGGCGCTGGAATCTGACCGCCCCGCGCGATAAAGGCAGCAGACGAAGCTTGATTGACCTTCATGACCGGAGCTGTTCCCAAGAGCCCGCCAAATTCAATCATATCGCCTTCCTTGCCTTTCGGAATAATCCGCACAGCTGTCGTCTTTTGATTAATGACGCCAATAGCCGCTTCATCCGCAATCATGGCTGCGATGGTTTCAGCTGGCGTCGCCTCTGGAATAGCAATCATATCCAAACCTACCGAGCAGATAGCTGTCATAGCTTCTAACTTTTCTAGATTGAGCGAGCCATTTTGCACAGCCGCAATCATGCCCTCGTCTTCTGACACAGGGATGAAAGCACCAGACAGTCCGCCAACCTGATTGCAGGCCATGACACCGCCTTTTTTGACTTGGTCATTGAGCAGGGCAAGGGCTGCTGTCGTGCCATGAGTGCCGACTGTTTCCAAACCCATTTCTTCCAAGACACGGGCGACCGAGTCCCCGACCGCCGGTGTTGGAGCCAGACTCAAGTCAACAATCCCGAACTTGACACCCAAACGCTCGCTGGCCATCTGACCGACCAACTGACCGATACGGGTGATTTTGAAAGCTGTTTTCTTGACCGTTTCAGCCACCACGTCAAAGCTCTCACCACGGACCTTTTCCAAGGCCCGTTTAACAACACCAGGCCCAGAAACTCCGACATTGATGACCACATCTGCTTCACCAACACCATGGAAGGCGCCTGCCATAAAAGGATTGTCCTCTACTGCATTAGCAAAGACGACCAGCTTGGCCGCCCCCATGTCAGAAAGCTGGGCTGTTTCCTTGATAATCCGCCCCATATCCGCAACTGCCGTCATGTTGATGCCGGTCTTGGTTGAGCCGATATTGACAGAGGAGCAGACCTTGTCTGTCTCAGCCAAAGCACGTGGAATAGAATTAATGAGGATTTCATCGCCTTTTTGATAGCCCTTTTGGACCAAGGCCGAGAAACCGCCGATAAAGTCAACACCAATTTCCTTGGCTGCCTTGTCTAAAGCCTTGGCCAGAGGCACGTAGTCACTACTGTCTGTCGCTGCCCCAATCAGCGAAATCGGAGTCACCGAGACCCGCTTGTTGACGATAGGAATCCCGAGCTCTGCTGCAATTTCATCCCCAACTGCTACCAGGTCTTTCGCTTTGGTCGTGATTTTTTGGTAAATCTTTTCCGCCGCCCGATCAATATCTGTGTCGATACAGTCTAAGAGTGAAATCCCCATGGTGATGGTCCGAATATCAAAATTCTGCTCCTCAATCATGGCAATGGTTTCTGTTACTTGTCTAATATCCATCCTTCACTCCTTAGATATTGTACATGGCATCAAAAATGGCTGCGCTTTGAATGTTGATTTTGACATTGAGCTCTTGGCCGAAAGCTTCAAACTCATTGCGAAGGGCCGTAAAATCTTGCTTTTCATCGCTGGACACCAAGGCCATCATGGTAAAATATTCCTCCAAAACGGTTTGGGAAATATCATCAATATTCAACCCCAGCTCCGCAATCTTAGTGGAAACTCCGGCTACAATCCCTGTTTTATCTTTTCCGACAACGGTAATAATTGCTTTCATGCTTGGCTCCAATCATTTTTAGTTTGTCTCATTGTAGCATAAATTCGAGGATTTTGTATACTATTTCAGAAAATAAAGACAGAAGGTTCGGATATTGCAAATAGCATTCGGAACAAGGAAGATGCCTCCATGCTCAGCAATTCACCTGAGAAACTATTTTGAGCATCTTTGTATGTTTTTCTATTTTTTGTTTGAAAGCGCTTTCGATATTTGTTATACTAAATATAGAATATTTTACACAAAGGAGATTTCCTAATGAACGATTCATACAAGAAGCGTCTCTATACTCAAGTCTTGAGTTTATCAGCCGCTGTATTGATGGCTGTCTTAGCTCAGGGCAAGGCCGCAGCTGACCAGCAGAACAGCACTGAGTCACAGCCAGCCGCCAATCAGATAGAGGCTGTAACTCCTGCGACAGAAGCTGCTCAAGCTGTTCCAAATCAGACAGGAGAAAAAGAACAGACTCCTGCTCCTGCAGCGGACAATCCAGCTGTCTCTGCAGCAACTCAAACAAGAGCAGTTGCTTCTGAAGAAGGCAAGACCCAGCTGGCCGACAGCACTGTCTATATGTCCGAGCCTGCAGAGGTCAAGGAAACCGTCCAAGGACAGGCTTCTCAGGCGGGTAAGCTGACTTGGACTCTGGACAATAAACCGATTGCCGACTGGAAAACCTGGAACATGGACAGCGGCACCTTTACCGGCCAACCCTTTGTCACAATTGAGGAAAAGGCCGACGGGAACGATCTTCATCTGAATCTGCAGTTTCAAAAGCTTTTCGGAGACGATCTCAGCCTGCGCTCTTCCCATAATATTCGCCGGACCTATCGAAACTTCATTGGCAGCCATGAACTGGTTGGTACGAGCCAGGACTTGAGCTTGACCATTCGCAAAAATATCGTCTTGCGCCCTTATGAAGACTCCCACAGCCATGAGGAGATGCTGGCATCCATCGAAAAGAGCAGACAGGATGCCAAGACCGATCGCTTGGTACAGATTGAGAACATCGGAAAGAGTGCTCAGGGTCGCGATATCAAGTTGGGTATCATCAGTTCTGACCAAAAGAGCATTGACGACTACCTCAGCACAACTAATCCACAGGCCTTGACCAAACCAGCAGAAATGCTGGCAGCTCTCAAAAATGGCAACTTAGACTATAAACTACCTGTGCTCATTAACAACACTCACGCTGATGAACAGCCTGCTATTGATATTATCACAGGTCTCTTTAAAACTTTTGCAACTAAAGACCAAATCAGCTTCAAAACAACCGCTGCAGATGGTTCTGAAAAACTTGTCACTCTCAAAATCCAAGATTTACTGAAGAAGTTTATCTTTCTCTTTGACTTTACGGAGAATCCTGACGGCGATGTCCTCAACACTCGGGCTCTGGCCAATGGACTTGACCCTAACCGTGATACTGGCTACCAAGCCAATCCTGAAACCCGTACTGTTGCTGGATTGATTAACAAATGGAACCCAATTGCCCTCTATGATATCCACGGATTTGTCAAGGAATTCCTGATTGAGCCGGCAACCCCGCCTCACGATCCTAACTTTGAATATGACCTTTTAGCTGACCTCATGCTGGACAATGCCCATCATATGGGACGGGCCGGCGTTGCCAACTCTGGCTACGACAAATACATCATTCCAAAACTGGACTGGGGAGACGGATGGGACGATTCCTTCTCCGGCTACACAGCGGTTTATTCTATGTACCATGGCATCCTGGGACATACCATCGAAATTCCGGAGGGCAATCAAGAGTCCTACAAGGCTGGATATTATGCAGTTTTAGGAGGCCTTGACTATCTAGCTCAGAACCCCGATAAGCTCATGGAGATGCGTCTCAACTTCTACCTGCGCGGCATCAATAAAGTCGAAGATCCTAAGGCAGAAAATGAACTAGTCGGACCAGATGGCCAGGTTGTAGGCCGAATTAAAAAAGGCCAAGAAAAATTCTTCCCAGACTACTATGTCATCCCGATGGGGCTAGATAAAGATAACGATAGCCAAGAAGCCTTTAATATGATTGACTATTTCAAGCGCAACGGTGTGCTTGTCAAAGAACTCAAAGAAGACAGCGGCAACTATAAAAAAGGTGATTTGGTTGTCGATATGGCACAGGCCAAGCGTGGCTATGCCAATCATGTCCTCTACAAAGGCTCAAATGAATCCAAGTGGGCTGCCATGTATGCGGAATTGGTCGTCAATTTTCCTGATATGAAAGGCTTCAAAGCCCAACCAGTCTTTGGCGACAAGCTCTTTGAAGGCAAGCTAGGCGACGTGACAGCCCTCCGTGCTGCACGTACCAGTCAGGTTGATCAGAAAGTGCCTTATTATGTCATTGCCAATACGTCTGAAAGTGCCGTTAAGGCCGTCAATCAAGCTCTTGCAGAAGGAAAAAAGGTTTATCTGACAGATGACGGCTATATTGTTGATACTCCGACTTTTACCAGCCTTCTGGATCGCTATGCCATTTACGGTGATGCCCTCTATAAGATTCCACAGGGACCAACTCTGAAGCCTCTCAAGGTCTACGCACCACCGCATCAATTCTCATGGGCAGGTGTGGACTCACCAGCTCACACTGCTTTGGCACTGAAAAACATGGGCTTTGAAATTGTTGACAGCCCAGAAGAAGCGGACGTCATCGTCCTTGAAAGCAACAACTATGACAAGTCTCTTGTCGGACTTAAGCCAACCATCGTCGTCGGAGGCTCTGCTATGCAGCGCTTGGAAAAACTAGGCATCCTAGATGGATTTGACGCTGAGCTCTTCAAGAACGGCAGTGATTATGAAGGACTTATGAAGGCCGTTATCCAAGACCAAGACCCGCTGACCAGCGGCTACAAAAAGGATGGACTCTTTTACTCCAACTCTGGTAACTGGATTGCTAAGATTCCTGCCAACTTTAGGACTCTTGCCAGCATTGCTGGCAGCGACTTCTATATCGCTGGCTGGTGGCCTGGCAATGAACAACTGGCCAACAAAGTCGTAGCCATTGCCGGCACTTATAAAGAACAACCTCTCTTTGTCTATGCTGGCAATCCGACCAATCGTCTTCACCCTGTTCACTTCTACCGCTGGATCTCCAACGCTATCTTTGGCAGCCAGTTGGCCGAGCTGACAGACCTCCCAAGTCCTGCGGCACCTGACCCAACCTATCAAGCGCCAAGTCAGACTGTCCTTGACTGGAAGCCTGCTACAGTGAATCCACCGGCTCAAACGGTAGTCCTGACCTACAAGAGCCAGACCCTTCCGCAGACCGGCAGTCAAGAAAAAACTGCTAGCTTTGCTCTAGCTGGACTCCTAATCGCAGGAGCAGCTGGACTCTTACTTTTAAAGAAAAAGGAAGACTAATACTTAAAAATACACCTCCCAATTGATGCGGGAGATGTATTTTTAGTTATAAGCTTTGTTATTTTTCCACATAGGTATGAAGCGGATAGGTCGGATAGGCCAACTCACGCGCCAACTCTGAGGTTACATAACCTGCCGGTGCATCTAACACAGAAGGGATTCGATTGATGATAGTGGCACAAGTCAAGGCGACGGTATCAGGTTTGCTGACTGAGAAGACTAGATTCGGTTCGCCAGTAATTTCCCAATCACACATATCTCCGTCATTTTCACGATAGACCTTGCCAATACACTCTACTTCCAACTCAATTCCCTGATGGGTATGAATGGTTGTCACAGCTGACATACCCGTTACTTGCCCCGCCGGAACTATACGTCCCAGCGTTTCAGAATAAACATCTTCATCCAAAATGTAAGGAACGCTCTTTTGTGAAATATCCTGAATGGTCCAGTTCATCTTAGAGCAAATAGCTTCAGCAACATTCCACATATAGGACGGCAGACTCTCAGCACTGGCAATTTCCTTTTCAAATCGCTCTGAATCGTAACCAGCACCATGCGCTTCTGCCAAGGCCAGACCATAATCTTCCACATTATAGCTGACAATCCCTTTCACCTTTTGAATGCGATTAAGGCCAGACATAGCCAAGCAAGGCATATTAATCCAGTAAATATCCTGCATGCCAGATCCCATTACAGTGACACCATATTCTTTAGCCAGCTTGTCCAAGCGGTTTGTTTCAGATGGCGACGTCGTCCAAGGGTAGATCGCTTCCTCACAGGTCGTGATGATATTAACTCCATGTTTGATGGCTGTTTCAAAAAAATCATACATTTCCGGCATATAGGAAGCAATGGTGACAATGGCAATGTCAGCGTCACACTCTCCAAAGACACGTTCAGCATTATCAGAAATCAGGACACCAGTCTTATAGCCTAGCTCTGCAAAATCACCAACATCCTGTCCTACTACAGCAGGATTGTTATCAATAGCTCCGACAATTTCTACACCGTGATCCAGTAGGTACTTGAAAATCACTTTAGACATCTTGCCGCAGCCATACTGAACAGCACGAATTTTTGTATTTCTCATGGCAAACCCTCCATTAATTGTTATTATTTTCACAATTATAGTATAATATCTCTAGTAACTAGAGAGTCAATAGAGGGTTTTAAAAAATGAAAAAAATTTTGCGTATTGGAGAATTTTCCCAAATAAATCAGATTTCCATCCAAACTCTAAGATTCTATGACCAAATCGGTCTTTTAAAACCCTATAAAGTCGATCCAGAAACCAACTATCGCTACTACCACATCAATCAATCTTCTCTGGTTGACTCCATTCAGTACCTGCGTCAACTGAATTTTTCTCTAGAAGACATCAAAGAAATCCTATCTGACAAAGACCATTTTCAACTGCACCAGCTTATCGAGGAACGCTATCAGCGCCTTCTAGAGGAAAAAGAAAATTTAGAAAAACAAATCCAAGAAATCGAAATCTTTCGGTCTGGTGCCCGTATCTATGGCGAAAAGCAGAGCGAGCAAGAGCTGGAAATCCTAACTTTTCCTGAACGGCAGCTGCTTACTTTTGAAATTAATCAAAATATTTATCAAATGAAAAGTGAGGAATACGAACTTGCTCTCCGCTACTTCAAACAAGAAATCCTGCGTTACAGTCCTTTTTTCACCCATTTCAGCCGTGTTGGTTCCATTATGAAACAAGAAGATTTCCAAAAAGAAAGATGGATTTCCAAACAACTCTGTCTCTTCCATCATACTCCCAATGAACTCCCTCACTTAAATCGAATGTTGCTGCCGGCAGGAAATTATGCTGTTGCTTACTGCTCCTCCTTTGCAAATGAACTTAAAGCTCTGCCGCATTTTTACCAGGCTCTAACCCAAGCTGGATATACTCCTGTGGGCGATTATATCTGCGAGGTCATTCATGAACAACCACAACTCCAAGAGCAGCACCGCGATATGTTCATCCGGATGCAAGTTCAGATAGAGAATTAAAAAGCAAGCAGATGGATGTATCGGAATTCTTGACAGATACCGCAGCATGTTCAGCTAAAAACGAATCACTTCACAAGCCTTATCTATATCAAAAAAGGACGGGAAAACCCCATCCTTTTTATGTGCAAATAACCATTGCTTAGCACCTTAGTCTTCTTGCTTCTTTCTTCCAGCTAGAAGCCCCATTCCCAGAAAAGCTAAACCAGCCAGAGGCAGAAACTTATCTTCTTGAGTGCCAGTCTTAGGCAGAGCTGAGTCGGGAGCTGGCTGCAATCTTGGCGTTGGAATAACTTTTCCTTCCTCACCTTGCTTCTGAGCTTGAGGCTGGGTCCTTGTCAAAGGCTGTTTAGCACTTTCAGCCACCACCTTGCTGCCAACTTCTACTAGTTCGTCAACTGCTAGAGAGAGCACTTCCTGACCGAGGACGGTTCGCTGACCGTTCAAGACTTCTACAAAGACTCGCTTTTGACCCTTTTGGCCGGCTACAAGTATCCGCCGCTGCCCTTGTTCCAGTTCTGGATTTTCCTGTTCTCGAGTCTGATATGCAATTTCTTCCATTACGACTTCTAAGAACGGCTTTTCTTCCACTAGGTCCTTTATCCCTTCTTCTGGAGTGACCTGATGACTAGGTTTCACAGCCAGAGCAGCAAGAGCCGCCTTCAGATCCTGTTCTGCTCTATCTAAATCTGCCTGCTCCGCTTTTTCATCTGCCAAGAGAGACTGGGCTCGAGCCAAGGCTGACTGGTAAGCCTGAACTGTCTCATCTGTGTAGAGGCTTGGACCTAGACTAGCCGTACTGTCTACCACTTTCTGCAGAGAAGCCTTATTAACTGCTGGCGCATGAAGATTGGTCACAAAGAAATTGCGAGCTTCCAAATCCCCATCCCAGAGTCCCAGACCAATGTAGGCATCATTATAATAAGGCTCAACCGTATCAAATTGGTGTTTCAGGTATTCTACACCGTCCACAGATACACTGACACCATTTTTAGTTTTCACTAGCTTAACATGGTGGAACTGGCCGTCATTAAGATGCTTGCCATTCATGCTACTTTCTGCAATCGTCTCTCCCATAAAGCGGTAAAGTCGAATCTTATCATTATCGCCAAATTGAATAGAATAAGCATTGCGAGGATCAACATTTTCAGACGCATAGAAAATGTTAATCAAGCCTTTTTGATACTTGAGATCCACATCCAAGTTATACTCAGGGAAAGGAATCTTCTGACCTCCCATATAATAATCATTGGCGCTGGCATTCTGATTATAGAGGCTTTCACCGTCGACATACCACTTACCGGAAACAGCTTTTAGATCTGGAACATTGGTCTTAAAGTCGTTACGGCTGATATTGATGGTGAAGACCTTGGAAAGGCTTGGATTTTCCTTAGAGGTCGCCGTTACCTTGACCACACCCCTTTGCAGAGCAGTCACTCGCAGCTTATTGCCATCTTCCGTGACAGAGACCAAGCCTGGCTGATCCACACTCCAGCTGACCGCTTGAGAGACACTTGCTGGCATGACATATGCTTTCAAATCCAAAGTATCACCGACATAAATATTATTTGTTACAGGAGAAGCCTGCACTAGTTCCAGTGGTTTGGTCACTGCCTGCTTGTCTTTCCAGATGCCCTTCAGCGGATAAAGAGCAATGTCAGCCTTAGCTGCACCACCTTCTACAAACACACTAGCGGCAAGACTATTTGGCGCAGGGAAAATCTGATTGGCACCCGCTACAGTATACCCTTTGGCAAAGACTTCTAGGCTGGAGCGATCCACATAGAGATGCAGATCTATGCTGCCATCCGCATTGCGCTTGACGGACTGACTATCCACCTGAGCAAATTTATTACTGAGAAGAATGCCGGACCGGCTGCGGTCAATAGAGAGAGTTTCCTTTTCTAAATCATAGGTAACTCTAGTCACTTCTCCATCTCCAACCCGCAGGTTAAAACCGACTTTCTTAGTCGTTTCACTCGGCCGGAAAGTAGAGACAATTTCATACTGATCACCAGAAAAATCTTTCAACAGCCCATTCTTCTCACTAACTTCCACGTCTTTATACAACACAGCCTTGTCTTCCTGACGCAGAGACTGATAAGCTGTAATTGGCGTCTGAGTCAGCCGATAGCTGCCGTCTTGCTTGATAAGGCCTAGTTTGAGGTTAAGATTGAAGGTGCCGTTAAACTTCTGACCGACGGTATCGGCTACCAGATTGCAGTAGTCTTCCCAGGTATTCATCCAGTTAGACTCAATAATGTCAGGCAGGGTTGGATTAGCCTTGCTGCCAAAGTCCTGAACGTAGTAAGTCATGGCCGCATAAGAATCTTTACCAAAGTTCATGACCTGATCAGCCTGAGCAAACTCAGCATCTGGGACGAAGGTCCACTTGCCCTCCACCTGTCTAAAATCACCGACCTTATAGGAACGCCCGCCACGAGACAGGATCCATTTTAGGCTACCATCATCTGCCAGTAGAGGATAGAGATCTGGGCACTCCGTATGGAGATCCGCATAAGTTGACTCGACCTTCCAATGACGCAGATTATCAGACGAATAAATTCTCAGCGGTCCGCCTGCAACGACCATAAACCATTTACCCTCCCAACGGAAGACCTTGGGGTCACGGAAATCCTGAGATTGCAGTGGATCATCCGTCCAGTCAGCTGCAATTTGATCAAGCTTCGTCCAAGTCCGACCCTCATCCTTACTGTAGGCTAACTTGATGCGCTGACCGTTTCCATCGGCAGTAATCAGCGCAACTAAACCGCCCTGGTCATTGTCAAACAAACCAGAGGAATTGGTGGTATCTGCTACGATAGAGCCTGAGAACATAGCCCCATTAGCATCCGGATAAAAGGCAATCGGATGTTCTTCCCAATGAATCAAATCCTTGCTGGTCGCATGGCCCCAGTGCATAGGCCCCCACTTGGTATCGTCATAAAACTGATAGAAGAAATGATAGACTCCCTTGTAATAAACCAGCCCGTTGGGATCATTGGCCCAACCGTCCTTGACCGAATAATGATACTGACCGCGATAGAGCTCATTGTAGTAAATCTCATCTGCCTGCCGACGATGGACATTGAGCCGGTAAGTCAGGCTGACCTCCTGCCCATCCGCATCCGTCACAGTACTGGTCACAGTCAGATAGTTTGCCCCCACTGCCAGCGGAATATTCTTCAAATCACTATAAACCCTACCTGCAGCATCGGTCACGCTTACCTTGGCAGCAGGATTTTTTGCTACGACGGTCAAGTCTACAGTCTCAGCATCATGCTTGACATACTGGATGGTAATAGGAGCAGTAAACTGACCTTTCTGCTCCACTTTCCCAACCGAAGAAGTCACCCTTATATCCTCCAACTCAGGATTAGACTGAGAAGTGATTTCTTTATAAAAGGTATTTTGAAAAAGCAGCTCGCTATTCCAGTTAAGTAAGCCAAAATAACCTTCTGACAGATAAGTATTCTGCCCCTTATCATCTCTCTGAAGCGTGTAATCTCCTGAGCTGGCCACTAGAATATCATTGACATAGTAGGATACCCAAGAGCCGATAGAAACGACCTTGAGTCGATATTTATTATCATCCGTTGGCTCGATATGTTTTTCATTGATAAACTGATAGTCACGCCCGCCTTGCCAACGCCAAAACTTCACATTGCTGCTACCACCATCAATATTAACTGCATAGCTGCTCTTGTCATCCGGATTATTATTACTGCGGAAAATGAGGGCTGCCGCCCCTTCCTTACTGAGGAAAGTTACATCCGTTGAGTAAACAAAATCCTTGCCCTGACTTTGAGAGTAAAGAAAACTATCACCTTTGCCTCTGGCATCACTATAAAGTCCTTGCTCCCGGACTTCCCAAACTCCATTTTTGTCTCCCTTGGCTTCTGCCAAATTAGTATTGAAGCCTGACTGCTTATCTACAGTCTCTGCGGCAGGGAGTTTTTCCGAAGCAACTTCCTTCGTTACTGGCTGTTCGTCTTCTTCCTGTTTGCTCTCTTTAGCATTTGCTGTGACTTGATCTTCCTTATCAGCCTTTCGATTAGCCGACTCTACTGCTGCATCCTGACTACCTGCTTCCGTCGCTACAGTTGCAGCAGTCTCCCCAGCTACAATGTTCTCTGTCTTATCGGCATTCCTTGTAGAAGCAGCTGTTTGCTCACTCTCAGGCTCCGAGACAGCTGATGAATCAGTCTGCAAGAACTGAGCAGGGGCTGGATTAGCCTTCCCCTCATCCGCATAAACCACTCCGCCACCATCTAACAAGAAAGCTCCAAAAGCAAGCAGGGCGCACCCAAACACCCAACGCTTGCCGCTTTTTCTCATAAACCAATTTTTACACACTTTTTCCTGATGATTTTTCATGACACACCTCAATATTCTAAAAATAAAATCAGACTCCTCACAACCAAATTTACTTCTACATAAGGCACTCCTTTCACCTTTTCTTGTTCAAAATGAACACCTCATTTAGCACCTAACTCCTTTATAAAAAAGAAGCAATCTCAATAATCTAAATATAACAAATTTTTGTAAGCGCTTCACCTGACGCTTGTCACAAAAACAAAATGACAGATGTCATATTTTGGAAACGAAGAACAAACAAAAAGCCTCCTAAACGGAAAGCTTTTGTTTGTTTTAAATTTATTCTGAATAGGATGCGGCCAGCTCGTTCTTTAGATATTCTGCCAAGTGCTGATGAGCAAAAATTCCTGCTTTTTCTTCTGCTGTCGGATTATAGTTGGTATTGGTGTTCACATCATAGACATAGATCTGACCTGCCTCCGACTCTACCCACTCAATAGCCGCCACATCAATACCAGCCTGAGCTAGAAATGTCTCGTAAGCCTGACTTTGACTAACAGGCAGTGGCTCCGTGATTTGAAACTTATCCGATGTTTCCAACTGAGCAGGCTTTTGCCCAATCTGACACCCATCTGCCGGACAAAGCTGAAAACCATCTGATGAATCGATGGACACTGTATAAAGAAACTTCTGGTTGATAAACTCCGAACGACGAATCCGGCCATCCGCAGGCTTGATATAGGCCTGAAGCAGGGTAATCCCATCCACAGAAGGCTCAAAAGCAGGACTATCTACATAGGCTTCCAACTCTTTCTCACTATTGAAGAGCTGCACTCCCAAACCTTTCCCAGCCCGATTATGCTTGGTAATCAGGGGATAAATATTCAGTTTTCTAGCTGCCTCCAGAATATTCTCTTGTCCCAAAACGGCTACCGTCTCTGGATAAGCAATTCCAACCTCAGAAAGCTTCAAATACTGTTTAATTTTGCTGATTTCCAGATTAATAGCTCCGCTTCCGTTGATGACCTTGCGACCGTGAGCTTCCAGCCAAGTTAGAACCTGCTCTGTAAATTCTGGTGCATAGCGGTGTCCACGCGTATGAGAAGAAGCTGACATCCGATTGTAGAAAATTCCTGTTGGGGGCGGACTCTGCAGATCTAGGATCCCACTTGACAAATCCCAAAGTTCATAGGGCACATCTTTTTCCTCTAGCCACTTGACCAAGTGCTGCGTCCACTCCAAATTTTCATGAATAACATAAACTTTTGCTTGACTCATAAGTCTTCTCTCCTTTAGGAATATCGAACAGCCAGCTTGCTGCTTTTCGATTCTTCTACTACATTGCCTTCCGTCTTTTCAATAACACTGACGGCCAAGACCTGACCTAGAACATTGAGGGCAGTGCGACCAGCATTGACAAAGAAATCAACCGCAAAAATCAAGGCAACGCCTTCCACCGGTAGGCCTAGCTGAGGCGCAGCTGCCAGCAAGACAACAATCGCTCCAGAAGGCACCGTTGCAGCTGTTTTACCAATCAATGTCAAAAGCAAAACAGTAAAGAAAAGTCCTGAGACAGAAAAAGCAATCCCATAAGCATGAGCAATAAAAACAGTTGCTACAGAGAAATAGACAGCAGCCCCTTCAAGATTAAAAGTGTAACCCAAAGGCACAACCAAATCTATGACATGCTCATCATGCCCCTGCTTCTTTAAATCTTTCAACAGTGGCGGCAGGACAACACTGGAACTTCCAGAGACAAAAGCCAAAGTCAAAAGGCTCCAAATCCGTTGCAAGCTTGTTAGATAAGGAATTCTGAAAGCAAAAGCAATCAAAGGAAAAATCACTAAAGCTAGCACTGCATAAGCCAGATAAGTCCCTGCTACAAATTGCCCCAAACCGACCAACTTGTCAACTCCTGTCGTAGCCACATCCTTAGCAATAAAACCAAAAATACCAATCGGAGACAGCTTCACAATCACACCGACAATTTTATAAATAGCCTCAATCCAAATCTGCAGCAGCTCAACAGCTTTCTGAGTCTTTTCTTCCTTGAGGCTTCCAAGCCCAAATCCTAAAAATAGAGCAAAAACAATAATAGGAAGCAGAGCTCCTTCTGAAAGCGACTTGATGATATTGGAGGGAATGAAGCTAAGCAAGAACTCATCCAGCTGAATACTTTTGGCAATCCCGTCAATACTGGCTCCCGCCTGACCGATATTGACTCCCTGACCAAAGCCTAGATAATAAGCTGCAAAGACAAAAATAAAGGTAATCGCCGTCGTGACCCCAAAGAAATAGAGCAGACTCTTTGACAAGAGCTTCCCAAAAGATTTCTTACCAATCACACCAGCCACAGCTACGACCACAACCGGAAAGACCAGCGGAATAATCACCATATTAATCAAACTGATAAAAGCTTGACCCAAAAACTGGTAAAAAGCCGAAAACTGTGGCCAGATAAGAGCAACAAGAACACCCAAAATTAAAGCAATCAAGAGTTGCAAGCCCAGAGAAACCTTTGACCATAAAGAAACGATTTTCATTCCAAACTCCTTTAGTCTATTTTGATAGCTATTTTACTATGATTGCCCCTATCTGGCTAATATACATTTTCTATGAAAGCAATAGAAGAATTTTATAGGTGAGTTGAATAATGTAAAAAACACTCCATTCCTAGATTTGCAAATTCTGCAGATAGAACTAATCTGGTAAATCTAATCATCACTAAAATCACTTTTAGAAACCCAGAAAAATGAATCCTGGAATAACCGATAATTTTTAGAGAACATATTAACTTTAAGAAAAAAGACATCCAAGAAATAACTCTTGAATGTCTGTAACCATTTCCCCTTAAAACATTAATCTACCTCCAATTCTAATATCGGATCCTAAATACATATCATCTATATTTACTGTATTATCATCATCAATCGGTATATCCACTCCCCAACCCGATTCTTCAATATTATTGATTCGCCCAAAAACATTAATATAATACTCAGGATTTGTAAGCCCACCATCACTCCATTGCGTCTGTTCCCAATCAATCTGAACTGATTCAACTTTCGGACTTTGAGCTTTTACCAAATCTATAATTTCTTGCTCATGCTTTTTTAGATAAGCAAGCTGTTTTTGCTTGATGGCTTCTTTATCATCTTTGATAGCCTTTTTTGAAGAAGCAACTTTCTTATCTTGTTTATTACTTTCTTTTTGAGTCATGGCACATCCTCCCAGACTTACGAGCGCCACTATTGATGCAATTGTTGCAATTATGCTTTTCGTTCGTTTTTTCATAACGTCTCCTTAATTTTTTTGATACCACATTAATTCTCTAAAACAACTGGTACGATCCATACTAATTTTTCAGTCACTCAAAACCCAATGTTACACATCTAGTTTACTATATAAATTTTTTAAAATCTATAAATTACTAAATCTTATCAAGCTATTTACTTAGACTTATTTTACAAATCATAGCCACCCATCTAGGGACCACACACGCAAGGCAGGTGGTTTATTTTTCTTGTACCTTGGAGAGTGAGACAAGCTGAAAGCCACATAACTACTTTTCTATCTTCAATATCTTTGCCCCCTCTTCATTACAACTAATAGATCTCTGCTAACATTACTTCAATTTCTATCGGAGAAGTTGTTCTAAAATCTTTAAAACAAAGAGATAAGCAAAATCATTAAATTGACTCTTTTAATTTCTAATATGATATAATTATTTAAAATATCATATTAGTGAGAATATTATGTCAAAGACAAAAGGTAACAAAAAAAGAAATTCTTCTAAAGTAAAATATATCCTAGGAAGCGGAGCTTTAATTTTAGCCTCTACAGTTCTTCTGCCTAAAGTTTTGAAAAAAACTAGAAATTATGTATATAAAAAACAAGTAACACTAACCAATCATCTAAAAACTAGTTTTGATGGGAAGGACACGTTAGTTAAAAAATCTGACTATAACAAAGGTAGAAGATAATGCAAATTAATACAGATAATATTGCGCAGCAATGTCTCAACGCAATTAATGATAAAATTAATAATTTAAAAAGATTAAACATCATCGTCATTGGCAAATCAGGTGTTGGCAAAAGCACACTAATTAATAGTTTGTTTAGAGGGAATTTTGCTGATACTGGATTGGGTCGACCAGTAACTCAAGAAATTCGCAAAATTGAAAAAACCGGATATCCTTTGGCAATCTATGATACACCCGGCTTTGAATTGTCATATACCCAACAGGAGAGTGTCAAAGATGAAGTCATTAAACTAATTAACAACGGTTACTCTTCTAATGATATCAATGAGGTGATTCACTGCATTTGGTATTGTATTAATGTCGGTTCAAACCGTACTTTTGATAGTTCGGAAGTGGAATGGCTCAGAGAGTTTTCTGAGAAGAATAAAACGTCTAAGGTACCAATCATTGTTGTCCTTACTCAATCTGTACCTAAGAAGAAAGCATTAGAAATGAAAGCTCATGTTGAGCAGGAAAACTTAGACGTCTGTAAAGTTGTGCCAATTTTAGCTCAAGATATGGATTTTGATGAGGAATATGTCGCTAAAGCTTTTGGATTAGATACTTTGATTGATGTAATGTCTGAGGTATTGCCAACTGAACTACAAGATACTCTCCAAAATATCCAAAAAGTATCTCTGGAATCTAAAAAAAAACATGCTAGGGCAGTCATTGCGACTGCAGTAGCAGCAAGTTTTGGTGAAGGTTTCGCGCCAGTTCCTTTTGCAGATGCATTCATGCTTGTACCGACCCAGATAAGCATGATTACTGGCATCACAGTAATATTTGGGCTTGATATAAATAAAACCTTTCTAACCGCCTTTGTATCCTCAACTTTAGGATCTGGGGGAGCAACATTCCTTGGAAAAACAATCGTTTCTAATATACTCAAATTTATCCCAGGAGTAGGCACAGCAGTTGGCGGAACGATTTCTGGAACCACAGCTGGATTAATTACAACTGCTTTAGGCGAGGCTTACCTATTTTTAATGGAACAAATATTTAAAGGAGAAATAAGCAAAGAAGCACTAGGTACTCCTGCCGGACAAAAACAAATGACAAAACTTTTTAGAGAACAACTATCTAAAAAAAGATAATACCCCAAGATTTTGAATATTGGGGTATTTTTAGGTTAAATTCCTTTTTACATCAAAAAAGACATCCAAGAGAGTTCTCTTGAATGTCCGTAAACGTTGATATAAAAGCTTTGATTAACGTTTTGAGAACTGGCTAGCTTTACGAGCTTTCTTAAGACCTGGTTTGGAAAGTATGAATTTCAGTTGGACTAAAAACAGCGTAATATCAAGACTTTTCTCCGCTTTTATAAAAGCTTTTTTCCAATCAAATTCAACTAATTTTATCCGAATGGTGTGGATTTTACCCCCAAAATTACAGAGAATGGAGCTGATAAACACTAAACGTTCACACCATTAGTTAAATGATTTTTTGTTCATCATTTTTCTTAGATGATAGAACTTCTAATTTATTTCTTATTCAAGCAAAAACAACCTGCTATAAGTAAGAAAGAGGAAGATACAAGAAAAACACGGCGTAAAAACCGATTCAGTTCATTGTCCTCAATCCTTGTCTGCTTCATTTTCTTTTACGAGATCGTTTTGTGAATCTTTTTCAGAGAGTTTTTGATCAATATACTTGTCAATGTTTTCATAAAATTCCTTGGTCGCTTCACTATCTAATGTTGGCGAGTTCTGAACTTGATTCACTTTCAATTGAACAGATTGAATACCGTAAGAGGCTTGTTTTTGGTGGAGTGTTTCTAATTCTTCTTCTGAAATCGGATCTCCAACAACCGTCAAGACCAATTCATTGTTACTTGACTTGTAGACTTGATTAATAACCGTATAATTGGCGAACTCTTTTCCTACAAACTGTTTGATCCCTTCTTTGCGCGCTTGTTCTATTGTCAGAGTAACTGCCGAATAGCTAGCTGGAAGAATCAACAATACAATCAAAGATATCAAGCCAATTCTCATTTTAATGCTCAGCTCTTTAAATGAAGTTAAAGGAGATTTTCTCATCAAAATTCTTGTTCCAACAATGTTGGCTAGCATGATAAAGACACAGTTGATCAAGAAAAGATAGAGAGCCCCCAATAAAAATCGTACATTCCCATTAGCTAAACCATAGCCAGCAGTACAGATAGGCGGCATCAGAGCTGTAGCAATGGCTACTCCTGGCACGATATTGTTTGCTTCTTTTTTCCTTGAACCGATCACACCAGCAATCCCACCAGCAATAGCAATGAGGACATCCCAAATGGTTGGAGAGGTTCGTGCAATCAACTCGCTACTTGCATAAGACAAGGGAGAAATCCAGAAATACAGAGTCGAGACAAGCAAACTGACCAACACTTGAGTCAATAAAACCTCTAGAGATTGCTTGATTAAACGCGTATCAAAAATAGCTAAACCGAATCCCAGTCCAACAATCGGTGTCATGAGAGGTGAAATCAACATGGCTCCTATAATGACAGCTGTTGAATTCATATTTAGTCCGATAGAGGCAATAAAAATTGCACACATCAAAATCGCTGTATCTCTCAATCGAACATGAAGGTCATCGTATAATTTCTCACGGTATTCCCGTGTTGAATAATTGGCAGTCATTTGTCCTCTCCTCTTTCCTTATTTAAATTGGTATAATAATTAAAAATAACAGCTGATAAACAGCCAAAAAATATGAGCCCATAAATCGTCAAGAAGACACTGGTAATCCTTCCAATCAAGGTCACAGCTAGGAGATCCCCGTAGCCGACAGTCGTCGAAGTCACAAAAGCATACCAAAGACCGTCTCCGTAATTTGTGATAGCAGGTTCAACTAGGAAAAGCACGCCTCCTGACCCAAAAACAAAGGTCACAAAACTCAGAGCAAACCGAGTAAAACCCGTAACCTGCATAATATGCCATAACATTTTTAAACGTTTCATTTGTTCTCCTTATTCATACTAGCTCCTGACCGAGCCGTTTTTTTCCAATAATCAAAGTGAAGATAGGACATGATCTCCATCAGAGAAAGATAGACAAACTGATAGATCTGATTTAAGCTGATTATCAACTGATATTGTTTGAAAAATGACTGGAAGAAAGACCAGATATGACTGTCTTGAATCAGTCCCTTCTTAATATCAGACAGGATATTAGCTAAAGCTCCCAAGGACTGAAACGGTAAATCCTTGACATTTATATAGATCCGGTCCACCACATCATTCAGACTGGTATCTTGGATGGCATGAAATTCTCCAAAGAGAACTCCTGCCGCTCCAAGAGTAGAAACAAATTCCACCAAATAATTTCTGAGGAAATTTTCTCAACCTTTTCCCATAATGTGTTTAGTGCCATCCATAACGATCCCAACCAGAAAAAGGAAAGAAAACAAGCAAAGAAATTTTGCCGTAAATCCCAAAAAGCTTCAAGACTTGGTGTTGTTGGTTTTTCTAACTCTAAAACCAAGATGGTCATAATAATTGCTAGAACAGCATCTGTCAATACAATTAATCTGTCTTTCTTCATCGGATTGCATCCCCTTTCTTTTTTGTAACATTCTATCTTATCGCATAATATTGGATATTCTTTCATAATCCGACTACAAACAAAAATAAACCAAAAAGTATGTCCCTATTATACTATATTTAACTCTAGAAGTATTCATCCATCTAATTAATAAATATATCATATTTCACAATAAGTGAATACTATCAAAGATTCATCCCCTTTCACTTCATCATGTAGTGTTGCTTAGATTTATCAAAAACAACCAAATTTGTATTAATTTCAAGTATCACCTAGTTACAAAAATTTGGGGTGAACAGAAAAAGCATCCCGTATTTTTGATACGAAATGCTTTCAATAAGTTTAAATAAGTTTTAACGTTTACTAAATTGTGATGCTTTACGAGCTTTTTTCAAGCCTGGTTTGGAAAGTATGGGTTTCAGTTGGACTAAAAACAGCGTATTATCAAGGCTTTTCAGAACGATATCTACTGATAAATTTCATAAAATATGAATCAATATTTTTTAAATAGGGAAATTTCTTAACTCAGAACTTTCAATCCTATCCTCTTCCTTCTTATCCTAATAAAGTTTGTAATATTGGAATAACAACGATAAATAGAACCGTACTTAGAGTCACTACATTCGTAGAGAATTCCACATCTCCTTTTCCCTGATTAGCAAGGATTGGGAGAACGGCTAGAGCTGGTGTCGCAGACTGAATCATAAAGGTCTTAAATTCTACTGTTGCCATATTTTGGGAAAAGAACTTCAATACAAGAAGCATGATCAGAGGAGCTAGGATAAAGCGTCCAACCAAAGTGACAATTGTATCTTTATCAAAAGCAATGGTATTCAAGCCTGCCTTAGCAAGAACGATACCAATATAAATCAGAGATAAGGGAGTGACGATATTTCCAACATAGGTTAAGGTGTTCGTTGCGAAATCTGGAATAGGAATTCGGAGAATCAAAAATAGTAGGGCGACAAGAAAACCTACAAGCGGAGCTGGTAGCAATTTCTTCCAGTCAAATTTAGTTGTCTCCTTGCTTTGACCCGATTTACTGTCGCTCGTCATCAAATACACGCCCAATGTCCATGTGGAAATCGTATTGGTGATATAGTAAATTAAGAAATAAGGAAGAGCCTGATCCCCAAAAAGAGCAACGTTTAAAGGTAAACCGATAAAAATAGTATTGGCATTAACAAAGGTATTAATCATGGTTCCTCGTCGTCCTGGACGGATCTTGAAAAGCATAACTGCAATATGAGCTACGATATATCCTAAGATAAATGCCACAAAAGTATAAAGGAGGCCTCCAGAAAGACTGATTAGTTTATCTAGTGTTAGGTATTTCATCACCGACACAAAGATTGACGCTGGCAAGGCTACATTCATGATCAAACGAGACAGGTTGGGACCAAAGCTATCTCCAAACCATCCCCTAACCTGAAGAATATACCCCAAAACAATAATAGCGATAATCGGAATGATACTCGTAATCGAGGTTAAAAAGAGTGACATAGGTATCCTTTCTAAATTTCTTAAGTCCACAGCCTATATAAATCTGTCGGTATAGAAGGATAGCAGCAGAAATGAATTATTTATACTCTGGATCCCACTTCAAATCACGAACTGCTTTAGCCATATCTGTTTCCTTAGCACGTGCAAGACCTTGCTCTTGCGCTTTTTTAGCGACTGCTTCCGCTACTTTAATAGAAACATCTGCTACATACTTGAACGGCGGCAAAACAGGAGCTCCTGGTTGTCCTGGATTCACAATTCCACTCAATGAATGAGCCGCTGCTCCAATCATTTCATCAGTCAAAAGACTTGCTTCAGAAGCCAGCATACCTAGACCAAGACCTGGGTAAATCAAGGCATTATTGGCTTGACCAATCACATAGTCGACACCTTTATAAGAAACCGTATCAGCAGGAATTCCCGTTGCAACAAACGCTTTGCCATCTGACCATTCGATCAAATCTTTGGCACTTGCTTCTGCCAATTTGGTTGGATTTGACAAAGGGAAGATCATTGGACGTTCTGTGTTTTCACACATAGCTTCTACTACTTCTTTAGTGAAGGTATTAGGTTGAGTTGACGTTCCTACAAGAATGGTTGGCTTAACAGTCTTCACTACTTCAAGCAGGTCAGTCAACTTGTCTGCATTACTAAAGTCAGCACGTTTCTTAGCAAACGGTTTTTGTTCAGGAGTTAGGTCATCCATGTCATCAAAGAGAAGACCTTGTTTATCAACCATAAAGAAACGTTTATAAGCTTCTTCTTCAGAAAGACCTTCACTCACCATTTCACGAAGAACACGAGAGGCAATTCCTGCACCCGCAGTACCACCACCATAGCAGAGATAAACTTGATCTGTTAATTTTTCACCACTAATATCCAGTGAACCAAAGATACCACCCAAGGTAACGATTCCTGTACCTTGAATATCATCATTAAAAGTTGGAATTTGTTTTCGGTATTTTTCAAGAATATTGGCAGCATTCAAGCGACCGAAGTCTTCCCAGTGAAGGTAGAGCTTAGGAAAGAGACGCTCTGCCGTTTGAACAAATTGGTCAATGAAGTCATAGTAACGATCCCCACGGACCCGTTCGTGACGATTTCCTAAGTAATTAGGACTATTCCGAAGTTCTTCACGGTTAGTCCCTGCATCAATGACTAAAGGAAGAACCATAGAAGGATCGATTCCAGCAGCACCCGTGTAGACCATCAATTTCCCGACAGAAATATCGACACCATTTGTTCCCCAGTCACCGATTCCAAGAATTCCTTCTGCATCTGTTACAACAATGAGACGAATCTCGCGATCACCAGCAGCATTTTTCAAAGTGGCTTCAATATTTTCAGGATGATTAATATCAAGATACCCCGCATATTGCGGATCTACAAAGAGGTCACTGTAGCCTTCAATGGTATCTGCAATGGTTGGGTCATATACAATTGGATTGAATTCTTCCAAATGTTGAGAAAATAGATAATAGAAAAGAGTACGGTTGGTATTAAAAATTTCCATTAGGAAAAGACGTTTTTCCAAATCATTTGCTTTTGTTTGCATTTGCTCATAAGTTTGTGCCGCTTGTTCTTCAATGGTTTGAACATAAGGTGGCAATAAACCAATAAGACCTAGTTCCTTCCGTTCCTCTAAGGTAAAGGCAGTCCCTTTATTAAGGAAAGGGTTGTTTAAAATATCATGTGCAGTCATAGTGCAACCTCCTTTTTGATAATATTATACCACTTAATATGTATTTTTAGGCGAACTTTGTTATTTAAAAAATACAATCGTTAGTGTATATGTTATAATGAGTCTAGAAGTAAAGCGTTATTGAAAACTCTTTATTCTGTAGATTATTACTCAAAGCACCATTTTGTGATTCTTTAACCTCTTTATGTTATAAATTTCTATACTCATAAGATTTTCGGTAATCGCTCTTTACCATCGGACAAATAAAGCCATACTAAAATATAAATTTATAAGGCAAATTACAATAGATAAATATCATTTAAGTTTTTTATACAATACTTCGTATTTTTTAAGATGTTTTTTTGTCATACAAAACTTGTATTCTATTTATATGACAACTAAAAACTATTTACAACAATATATTTCCAAAAAAGTGAAATATTTTCGAACACAAAACAAAATGAGCCAGGAAGAACTTTCGGAACAAGCGGGACTTGGGCTTAAGTATATCAACCAACTAGAAAACCAAAATGTGAATCTGACCATTCACAGTCTTGAAAAAGTGATTGACGCCCTAGAAATGATCCCAGAGGAATTTTTCAATTTTGATAGCCTTGAATCAACCTCTGATAAGACTGACAATCTTTCACTCAAAAGAATCAACATGAAGATTAAACAGCTCCCTATTGATAAACGAGAAAAGATCTTGGTCATTTTTGAAAGTATCTTAGATAATCTTTGATATCCCTGACTCACTTACATTTTAACCAGCGAATACTCGTATAGTCAAATTGTAGGATACGGATAAAATTTATTTATCTGGTGATTTCCACTTATTTTCCTTCTCCAACTATTGAAAGTGAGCCCATATGAATTTAAAAGATCTGCAATATTTTTATGACCTCTGCCAGCTTCAATCCTATACGGAAGTGGCAAAACAACACAATGTCAGCCAACCATCTATTTCTTATGCCATCAAGCGCTTAGAGGACTCCTTTAATTGCAAATTGATTCACCATGATCCCTCACATCGCTCCTTTAAATTAACTAATCAAGGACAAATCCTTCTGAAGCATACAGAACTGATTTTACCTGAGGTCATTTCTACTCGCAAAGAAATTAATCGCTCTTTGGCGCATTGCTCTACTGTAGGATTCCCTCCTATTATCATTCAGTATCTTTTCTCTGTCTTACATAAAGAAACTGAATTTGATTTTTTAAAAAAGGTACGTCCTATTCGTGGTGGATCCGTAGAATTATTAAACCTTCTCCTTAAGGGAGAACTAGATGCGAGCTTACTCGGATTGATTGAACCACTCAATCATCCTTCAATAGAGACGCATGAACTCTTTCATAAAGAACTTTATGTCGTTTTATCTAAGAACCATCCTCTTGCTACTGCTCCTTCCCTCACTTTTGAAGAATTAGTAGATCAATCCTTTATACTCTTAGACGAACACTTTGTTCACCTGAAAGCTTTTGAACTACTTAATCAAAAGTATCAAAACAAGGCAGAAATATTCTTTAAGAGTGACGACATTATCATTATTAAAGAACTTTTAAAGAAAGGGATTGGCGTAAGTTTACTGGCTGATATCGCACTTTCTGATGAAGATGATGATTTAATAAAAATCCCTCTAATACCAGAGGACCAGATAACATTTACAGTTTATTACGCTTATCTCAAATCAGCTACACTGTCATTAGAAGTAGAAGCCTTATTTAATCTCATTAAATCATATGAATAGAAAAAACTCTAACTATCAACTACCTGATAGCTAGAGTTTTTTACATTATAGGTATTAGACTAAAGTACGAAGAAATAGGATATTATCAACGAATCTTTTCATTTATCTGATACCATTCAACGAGATTCCCAATTATAAATCTACAAAGTGTCGATAAAAAAGAACACCCCGAAAGGTGCCCTTTGTATGTATTGTAATTCTCTCGAATTAACGTTTACTAAATTGTGAAGCTTTACGAGCTTTCTTAAGACCTGGTTGGAAAGTATGGGTTTCAGTTGGACTAAAAACAGCGTAATATCAAGGCTTTTCAGAATGATATCTACTGATTAATTTCATAAAATATGAATCAATAGATTATAAATAGGGGAATAGTTTAGGTCTGTAAGCATTAAAATAATACACCTAACTTTGGTCACCGTTTTCTAGTTATTCACTCTTTTTTCAGATAGTGTTTTTAAAGTTATGATGTAAAATGCCGCAATTAAAACACTATACATCATAATCGGAGGATAGAGAATTAAGGATAGAATCAATCCCACTCCTTTAATTATTAGGTCAGGTATCAATAACTTTCTATATTGTGCGGTAGCTTCAAGTAATTCTTTCTGATCTATATTGGGTTTATCAATTACTTTATGTAAAAACCAGTTTGCTACCGTTGAAACAATAACGATCAGTCCATAAAAGAGCTGTGCCGTATGATTCATGAAATGACTACTAACTATTCCAGTAGCATAGGGCATAAATGAAACAAAAAATAAAAGATACAAATTCTTTCAAATTTCTCCCTTTTCAATTTGCCTAACTTGACCTGCATTACTTAGGTCGCTTTGCTTTAAATTATACTTTTTTCTTAAACATTTAATACGAGTAGGTATTTCTTGTGAGTAATTTTCATCAAAAAATTTCATATATAATCTCCCTATAATCATGGAAAAGTAGTAAAAATAGTTGTTATCCTAGTTGATTAAAAAAGTCTTTGATTTCCTCATCTTTTATAAAATAATATATAATTTTCCCCTCTCTTCTAGTATCCAAGATGTTTTGATTGGCTAGTTTACGAAGATGGTGGGAGGCAGATGCCATACTGAGATTTAGTAAATAGGCTATATCACAGACACAGAGTTCTTCAACAGCAAGGAGATAAAAGATGATATTTATCTGTTTATTATCGGTAAATTTTGATAAAATGCGAAGTGATTTTTGGACTTTTTCCTTTTCAAGGTAGTTCGTTGCGGTTGTAACATTTTGTTGATTAATAACATCCACTTGACAGATACTATCTTTTTTCATAATTTTTTCTCCTAGCCTAACACAGCCCTTAGCATGTCAAAGCTGTTGTTTTCAATCAGGATATACATCCCCAATCCTAAATAGACAACGGCAATAAACCATCTGCTATATTTTTCCAAAGTTTCTCCAACAGAAGGGACTTGTGCCAATTTTTGGGCAGAAAAAACCAAGAGATAAATCATGACTAGAAAGGTAAGTAAAGCCACTATCAAATTCGCTAAATTTAAGGTAATAAAATATGGGACAAAAACACCAATATTGTCAGCACCACAACTTGCAAAAGTAATCATAGCGACTAGAAAAATCAGGTTTTTATTATCTTTGCGCAAACCATCTTTTGCAATAGCTTCTCCATCAGAATCTCCTAAAAGCAAAACTTTGAGTCCTAGGAAAATTGGAATCAAACCGAGCAAACCTAAAATCTCTTTACTAGGAATATAATTTAAGACAAATGCAAAAAGTAAACTTAGCAATATTAGACTAACAGAGCCTAGAAATTGTCCTAAATAGATGTTAATGATGTCTTTTCTGCTTTTTCTTTTGGCAAAAAATAACATTAGGATAATAAGTAAGTCTACGGCTGTCCCAGAATACAGGATTATTGAAGTAACAACATTTTGAACCATAAAGCACCTCATTCAAATATATTTTTGAATGTATTTTAACATTAACCTTTGTAGATGTCAACTTAAAATCCACCAATTAATAATTGCATGTCAATATTTGTATTGTGAAACTAGTTTCAGAAATATATAGTCTTAAAGTATGTCCACTGCCAATGGTTTTTTCAATATTTAAAAGGAGAGAACCAATTTGGTCCTCTCCAGGGTATAATTTTCCACCAACCCACTACAGTTGACAAAGAGCCGTTATTCTCAAATGAGACAACTCCTTTTAGTTTTTATAACCTCAGCTTCTCGGTCTCTTACCTACTTTTAATAGAAAGACTACGAAGGACGATTCTTAAAGTAGTCAGATTGTGCAATATCGAAAGATTAGATGGGCTTAACCAATTTAACAACCCAAATCCAATTAAACTTCCATTTATTACAACTGTTTCTTGAATATTTCTTTGAATTAATTTCTGCAACGATTCAGATAAAGAATTCAATTCCTCGAAGAAATCTAAACGATTATCTAATAATAAAATATCACTCATCTGCTTAGAAATATCAGCACTTTCATTCATCACAACCCCAATATCTGCAAGCGTCAAGGCAGCAGAGTCGTTTAACCCGTCTCCAACCATCAAAATAGTTCGGCCAGCTTTCTGTAATTCCTGAACCAACTGAAACTTACCATCTGGTTTTAAATCAGTATAAACGTTGTCAAATGGCAGATCTTTAACCAACTCTTCTGTTCTAGCCAACGTATCACCAGTTGCCAGAATCAGTTTTTTCCCTTGGCGCTTTAGCTTTTTCAATGCAACTTTCGCCTCGCTTCTCAAGGGAGTGTGGATACAAAACATCCCAATTAATTCTTTCTTATAAGCCAAAAACAATAAATTGTAATGAGTCTTATATTGCTCAATCAAGGCCAGCTGCTCAGAACTAATTCTTACCTGTTCGTCTTGCATTAGTACATAATTTCCAATGACAACCGATTGACCATCAATTTGCGATTTAATCCCTTTGCTTGCAACATACTGAAGCTTGCCATGCATTTCTTCGTGTTCAATGCCTTCAATTTCAGCTTGTTTAACAATTGCATTGGCAATAGGATGATAGATATGTTCCTCCAAACATGCACTTATTCTTAAAATATCTTTCTCAGTATAATCTCCGAAAGGAAGAACCTTTTCAACCAAAGGATAACTCGTCGTGATGGTACCCGTTTTATCAAACAAGAAAGTATCCACTTCCAGATATTTTTCTAATACATCACCATCTTTAATAACCATTTCTCGATTTAGACCTTCCTTTATGGCCGTAAGGTAGGCTACAGGTGTGGATATTTTTAGAGCACATGAAAAATCCACCAATAAAAAGGAAATGGCTTTTGAAAACGAACCTGTTAACAGATAAGTCAAACCAGCACCTAAGAAGTTATATTTTACAACCTTGTCTGCCATCCTAATAAAATGACGTTGTTTTGTCTTCTTACTCTCTTCAGATTTTTTCATCAGATTGATGAGTTGCAAAATACGACTGTTTATCTGATTATCAGTCACACGAATTCTTAACTCTCCTGTTTCCAAAACAGTATTCGCACATACAGAATCTCCCTCTTTCTTTTCAACAGGGAAGCTCTCTCCAGTCAAGGAACTCTCATTGACCATGCCTAATCCTGAAACCACTTGGCCGTCAAACAAGATTTCATTACCTTGGGAGACAACTAATACATCACCTACTTGAACATCAGAACTCTTGATGCTGATGACCATGTCTCCCCGCACTAAGAAAACATCACTTTCTTTAGCAAGAAGGCTTTGTTCCAAATCTGTTGCTGTTTTTTTTAAAGACCACTGATCCAGATGATTACCCAAATCAAGCATAAACATGATGTTGCTAGCTGTCTTGGATTGGTTCATAAACAAGGACAACAAAATGGCCGAACAGTCCAAGACCTCCATGGTTAGTTCCTTGCGCGCTAAAGTTTGATAGGCTTCTTTGACATAACCCAAAGCCTGATAACAAGTCCAAATATAACGAATAGGGTAGGGTACAAAACTTCGAAACAGCAAACGCTTAATCGCTGCACCCGATACAATTGAATAAGCACTCTCTTCTCTACGAATGGGAAGAGTCATCAAGTCCGAAACTTTCCCCTTGTCAATTTTTTTTAAAAAGGCCTCTGCATTTTCTAATACAGAGAAGCCTTCTTTCATACGTAGAGTAAAGTGCTGCTGATCCATATAAAACTGAATAGAGTCGATCCCTTTTTCATCTTTAGCCAAGGAACGAAGATAATCTTGAATATCCAAGGTCAGTGAAAACGAGGACGATAATCGGATATGTTGATATCCTCTGTGTAGCACTTTAAAAGACATATTATTCACCTGTCAGGCTATCTAATTGTTCTTCTTTCTTTTCCTGTTCGTATAAATATTTAGCGTCTTGTAAAACATCATCACCGTGTTGTTTTACAACAGAAACAGATGCATCCAGTCCATCTTTCAATTTGTAAGCTTTAGCCAAGGCCTTAGAATAGCCTTTCTTAGCTTCTTTACTTGCTAAGACTTTCAAGCCAAGCGTCCCAAATGCTACCCCTCCTAAGAAGAGAGATGATTTTTTCGCAACTTTTGCGACGTTTAATACTTCTTTTAACATGTTTATTTCCTCCTTGTAACTATTGTAGCGAAAAATGACAGCAAAAGCAATTGCTGATATCTGATATATAGATAAAATTCTCTATACTGATATTTAATTATATTATGATGAAAACAATATACTTTATTTTTTGATACTGTAAATAATTATGTGTAAACACTTAAGTAGAGTTACGGAGTGTTAATTAAATAAGCTTTCAAGTGTATCAGAACATTGACCAAACCCTTTATGGATTCGTTGACTTTGCTTGAAATTATAATCTTCAAACAACGTAACTAAGTAACGTTCCAGAGCCTCCTCATTAGGAAAAAGAACCTTCTTTTTCGTTTGATGTTTGATTTCTTTGTTAAGAGACTCAATGAGGTTTGTCGAATACATGCTGTGCCAAATCTGGTAGGGAAACTGATAAAAAGTTAAAAGATTATCCGTCTTCTCCAGACTTTCCATGACTTTCCTATACTTTGGTTTCCATTCGGCGAGAAAGTCCTCTAAAGCTTGTCCTGCCATTTCTAAATTTTCAGCACGATAAATCATTATAAATTGCCCCAGAATAACCGCTCTATCTGCTCGTTTCACTTTACTAGCTAGATTTCGACTAATATGAATTAAGCAACATTGTTGTTTAGCTAATGGGTGAGCCTGACTGATAATCTGCTCAAGCCCCTTAAAGCCATCTGTAACTACAAGAGAAATCTGTTGGATTCCTTGGTTTTGAAGCTTGTCTAACAGGGTGGACCAAGAAGCATTGTTTTCTTGAGGCAACTGTGCATAGCATATCTCTATGCGACTAAAGTCGCTAGAGCTATCCTAATTGCGCACCGCCAGTTCTCATAGAAAAAAACACCTTGCAAGATGCAAAGTGTTTTCGTTTGTATTCTGCTGTCCAGCAACGAATTAACGTTTAGAGAACTGGCTAGCTTTACGAGCCTTTTTCAAGCCTGTTTTCTAGTATTTTTATATCTATTGGCAGATTATCCGACTTATCCCCATCAACATCTGACTCTAACTCAACCTCTGAAGAAATCCTAATATTGCGTACTTTGATATATTCGATATTATTGTTACCTACTAGATCCCCTTTTTAATAAATCTGGGATAGCCGATAATTTAGAAATGATGGATGAATCCTTTAAAATCAAGATATTTCCATATTCATCTGTATTTTCATCAAATAGTTTTTTGTCTGCATAGTAATTGGATAGAAGAACTAAGACCTGAGTAGCTTCACCTTCATAATTGCCATTTTTGCTTTCAAAAGGTAATAATTGCTTGTTCATAGCTTGGCGAATCAGTTGCACCAGCCAAATTAATTGTCTTGACCGACGAATAAAGCGACTTCTTTCAAGGATTCGACCATAAGGAAACAGTTGGCAGATTCTATAAAAGTGTCGATGTGATTCGGCACGCTCATCAGACTCGCTACACAGAGCTGGTACATAATATCTGCTATAATTTTCTGGAAGATTTGGTCAAGCGGTCTTTTAGCCGTGTGACAGGCATACAGGAAAAACACTATTTATTTACTTTTTGCACGGGAGGCTTTAAGATGTTGCTGGACGCCTTTCTTGATAATCACTCAGAGTCGCCAGAGTGTCTGGGCTGGGATATGGCAAAGATATACCGCTGCCTGAAACTGTTCTTTGACGCTGATAAACGCGACATATCAATTAAAATGTCGCACTAAAATGATTGAAAAGTGATTGAAATTGTATTATAATGAACGTATATATTTAGAAAAGAGGTACTAACTATGGAAAACCTAGTAGTTTCAGTCTTTAACACTGAAAGCGAAGCTTATCAGTCCTTTGCGGATTTGAAGGCTTTCCGCCAAACTCAGACGACCAAGGTTGCTCAAATCGCCTTGGTCAAAAATGAAAACGGTCACATCGTTGAAAAAGAACGCTATGACTTTGAAGATTCAACGACGGATGCAACCCTAGAAGGTGGCTTGCTCGGTGCAGTTATCGGGCTTTTGGGTGGTCCTATCGGCGTCTTGTTTGGTTATGGTATTGGCAGCCTCTATGGTTTGGCTGCTGGTGATACCGTTGATACGGCAGAAGCTGGCTTGATTGACGTTGTGTCTCAAAAATTGATCGACGGCGAAACAGCCGTTGTCGCCTTGGTGCAAGAAAACAACGAAGCAGTCATCGATGCTTACTTCACCAAGTACGACACCCAAATCGTGCGTTGGGATGTAGCAACCGTCGTAGCCGAAATCGAAGCAGCTCTGCAAGTCCAAGAAGACCTCTACAACCAGGCACGTGCACAAATGAAGGCTGAACGTAAAGCCGAACGCAAGGCTAAACTTGAAGAATTCAAGGCAAATGTCAAAGCAAAATTTGACAAATTGAAAGCCTAACGTCTAAGCGTCTCATAAATTTAAATGTGACTGAGACGCCATTTAAAATTTATGTGCGTCGGATTCTCACAGTTAAATAATTGCGTTGACAAAGCCGTTACAGCCGTTCTTCCATTCTTTGAAAAGAATGTTTAATAGACAAGAAATCTGGACTAGTATTGGTCTGGATTTTTTTGTGAATATAGAGGTCATAGCTTTTTGACTATGCTTCGTTATAATTAGAAAAATTTTAAGTTTTATCAAGATGAAATCAGTCAGACGAAGACATCCCGAATTAGCACCAGCATCACCACACAAACTAAGACATACTGGTGCTACTCTTGCTAAACAAGCAGGTGTTTCTCTTGAAGCCTTCTCAGAAGCTCTTACTCATAGTGATAAAGAGATTACAAAAACTTACGTTAATATCAAAGATAAAGTCAATCAGACTGTAGGTGATATTGCTTTTCGTAGTTTAAAAAATTGATGGGGTGAATATGGGGTGAATTTTGGGGTGAACTTTGATTTTTTGAAACAAAAAAGACATCCAAGAAATAATTCTTGAATGTCTGTAAACGTTGATATAATCGTATTGATTAACGTTTTGAGAATTGTGATGCTTTACGAGCTTTCTTAAGACCTGGTTGGTGGCACCTACATCTCTTTAAATACTAAAAGCCTTTATTTCTGCACTTTTGTCACTATGTACTTTTCACTTTATGTTATATAATTTCAAATAATTTCATTTAAATAAGGTAAATTTCTCAACACTTCAAAAAAATAGAATACTGAGCTAGAGGTTATCTTATTGTGGAAGATGACTTTTTATTTTCCTCGTTGTTTTTAAAGATATTTCTCTATATTTGAATTCATATTTTCTCTGTGAATATCAGCTGCCATAGAAGCCATCGTAGCCTCATTTGATAACACACAATATGCTGGTGGTGTACCTGTTTGTAAAAAAGCCGTGGTATCTCCAATATCAAATAGTTTTGGATAGAGCTCCTTTTCCAAGTCGGTTCTACTATCAATACTTTCATAATCTAAAAATTCTTTAGATTCTAAAAGGAAGTCACTATACCGTTTGTTATCAAAAAGACTAATAAATCGATGATATATAAAGTTTAATTCAATCCATGCTTTTCTATAAGGATTTCCAAAGATAGGTTGCATTATCTGTATTGAGGTTTGTTCATCAACTGAAAAAATTATTTGATTCATTCGCTTAAGGGGCTCAAATAAGTCCCATTTTTTAATGTTTGTCCGCCCTTCTGGGTTATCAAATTCTAAATCCCAATTTGGATTATAATCTGGATTCATGAGTATAGGGAGTATAGGCCTTCCATGGGCCGCTGCGTTTCTTAACACTCTAAGGTCTCGTAAAATTTGTTTATGAATAACAATATCTCTAATCCAAGGAAAAATTGATTTTATACTATTTCCAGAAATATTTTGTTCTTCTTTAGAAAATCTGTCAAAAATAGTTAATAATCCTTCTAAACTGGTTAAATCCATCTGAGACATTAAATCATCTAGAGGAAAAATATCGGGATTAGTGATATAGTCATATTGGTCAGAATATGGAAGATATTTATATCGATTCTTTGCTCGCTTATACTGTTCTTGTTTGGTTCTATCCGTTGAGTTTTTCCAATATAATACTACTTTTTCAGATATTTGTTCTCCTCCCAATTCTTGCGTAGAAATTCTGCTCATAAGAGATTTATAAGCATTTTCTATCCCTAAAATCCACTTAAGTATTTTTTCTCTAAAAACAATATCCACTTCATCAAGCTTTATTAAGTCTGAAATTTCGTAATGCTTCTGTTTGTCATCTGAAACACGATGAACTTTGAACAATATATTCTTATCAAGAAAAAGTCCATTAATAAGATATTCTAACATATTGGGCTGGAAACCTTTAAATTTTAAATACTCATATAAAACATCATCATCAGTTTTAAATATTGCTTCGTTGCTTCTATTAAGTGATTCTACAATATCCTGCAATTCCTCCTCAGAAGTTCCCTGCTCTTTTAATTCTTGAATGATAGCTGTTGAATCTGTCAGCTCCTTTTTTGCAAGTTCCGAATCTGGTATATCAATATTGAATAAAGTGAATTTTTCTCTAATTTGTTGAAGATATGGTTTAGAAGTTATTCTTTCTTTGAGAATCAAATTTTTTTCATTAAATTTCAGATTGTAAGCTTCTCTGATATTTTTATCTCGCAGAAGTACGCCTTTTCTTAAATCAAAACTCACTTCTTCGCTATATTCAATCTGTTCTTTTCCATTAACAATCTTTATCATATCAAGGCTTATTTCGAAAGGAATTTCCTCTCCTTTTTGACCGAAACTATCTGTTGATATAAAGCCATAATTACGATGAATTGAAATTATTTTTCCAATTCCCCTTTTCTTCTTGTTTTTATTTTTCCCCATTCAACTATACCACCTTATTTTATTTATCCTTACTGACCTGCCATATTTTTAAAAGTTCACTGTTGGAACTGTTTGGTGCTTCTTCTTTTGGAAGCTGAGCAATTTTAACTATTACAGGTAAATCAAATGAAACACCTGTAATGATTGCTTGACCCGCAGATAGATTTGGAATACTTGACTTTGAAATATAATCTAAAGATGTCATCGTTCTATCTAGTAGCTTTAAATCATTATCATTTACCAATCGATGGATGAAATAGTTATGAATCTGCGAAACAATTGTAGGCGAAATATCAGAGGGCCTTTGACTAGCTATTGTAAGGTAATATCCAAATTTACGTCCTTCTTTTACAATCTCTTCGAAAACATCCAACCTGTAATCTTTCCATTTTTCAGATTCAATAGTTGAATTTTCCGAAAGAATATTATGTGCTTCGTCAATAATAAGATTAAATATACTATCCTGCTTAAATCTAGTTCTATGTATATCATAGCTAATTTTAGCTATTAACATTGGCAACAACATCTTTATATCTTTATTGACATTTTTTAACGAAATAACACTTATATTTTTTTCAGTAAACATTTCTTGAAAGTTATCCTCTTGTAAATTGTCAATCTGAAGAACTTTATCAAAGTCACTGGAACGCGCCTCTATCCTATGAATAAGAGGTGAAATATGGTCGTACTGTATAGTATGGCGAGATAAATCAAAAATCATCTGAAAATAAGCTGCTAATCTCAGTTGAATAATCGGATTTTGGATTTTTTCATTTGACTCCGATGTCATAAATATTGAAGTCCGTTGTTTAATATTTGCTATTTCGTGCTCTAATATTTCGATGAGTTCATCAGCATTAAAGTACCACCTACTACCACTACTGTTCCAACCTTCTAGGAGTTGAACACTATAATATGCATTTGAATTATTGGGATTAAAAACACTTAAATCAACCCAAGAAGAAAAACTATCATGATTTATCCCTAAAACATCAAGCGCATATTTAAGTAAATCCAGAGATTCTTTTGACGGGGCACTATAAACCGTTCTAAAAGCTCTGCAAAGATATTCTAGTACATTTTCTTCAAAATTATTTTTTAAAAAATAATACTTTAATAATCTATTTAAAAACGGTTGTTGAGTTTGTGCAGTCGCTCCAAATAAAATGGATAACATTTCTTTATCCCAAAATTTATTAGCAGGTATTGCAATTTTATCCCCCTCCGACTTTCGAGTATTTAGATTATAAACTTTCTTATCATCAGCTAATACTCTTTCACCCACATACTCTCCGTTGAAGTCAATTACTACAAATTTAGATTTTCCAAATGTTAGAACCCGCTCTTTATTTAAGTCAAATAAATTTTTATAAAGTCTAGTCAAGGTATTGGATTTGCCACTCCCAGTATTACCAAAAATTGCAATATGAGTATTAAAAATTGTTGTCCAATTAACTTTATAGGGGATACCTTCTGGCCATATTTCTCCTATAGTAAAATATGAATTTGGATTCGAAGGCGACCTGTTATCTCCCGAACTTTCACCGCTTATTATAGCAGTAATTTGCTCACTTGGTAATAGAATAACATCATTAAATATTTGTGGGAAAGCTTCCATTCCTGATGTATATTTTCCACGAACAAAGCTTCCGATTACTTTTGCTTCTAATTCTCTAAAAAATCTATCTTTAGAAAACTCCTGAACTGTTGTATCCCGTAGAACATCCTGTGCATACTCTTTTTCAATTTTTACCACAATAGTATAATGGCCACGTTTGATTCCAATATATGAACCAATCATAATACCCGAGTAACGTTTCCCATTAAAGAAATAGGTCATTTGTGATGAGTTATCAAATAATCGAATAACCACATTTGTTCCCCTAATTTCTCTTACAGTCCCTACTACATAACTTTCATTTGTCATTTATCGCTTCCCTTTCCATCAAATAATGAGTTGAGATATGAAAAATTTCCTTGAACTTCATTACCATCTGGAGATAAGCTGGACGGAAAATACTCTATAATATTTCCTCCTAAATTTCCTAATTTTTCCTTTATTTGCTTCTTCGCACCTTCATTGAAAGCAATAACATAAATCTTGAGCTTAGGATTAACTATTGAACGACGTACAATCTCTAAGATATGTTCATCAGCAAATGAAAAACCAAAAACTATTAAAACACTATCTGCTTTTTCCAACTCAAAACTTAACATTCTCAACAATTGATAGTAATGTTGCTGAAAAACAGTATCAGAAAATTTTTCTTTTGTAGGGTTTACTACCGGAAAGGTTTTATATAATTTATAAAATAACTCTACTTTATCAGAGAATTTCTCATAGATTCTGATTAATTCCTGACTAAGCATCTCCTCGGTTAAACTTCCAAAGAGAATAGTTTCTTCGTATTTTTCAGGAAGTAATAAGTTGTCTTCTTCACTAAAAAAATTTAAATCATTAAATTCATTTATGGAATTTACAATGTCATCACTTAAATTACATAATTCATTAAATATAGGATTTTCTAGGCTCACTTCGACTTCATTGTTACTGTTGGTCCAGGTTATTGAACCATGAATTTTTAGCAGATTGATTGTCGGTATTTCCCTTTGAAAAGAATCACTCATTCCAGAATGAGATATTTTTAAGTGATAGTTTTCTGTCGAGATATACTTTTTGAAAAAACCTCTACTTCCATCATTAAAGTAAGTCAATCTATTCTTCTTGCTAAGTTCATCAAAAGTCATTTCAAATAGCGTATCATAGTTTGATGTGAAAACATTAACTCTTTTTGGTTTATCGAAGCCTTCATTGTTAAGAAAATCAATTAAATTTTGAACAAAACGTTTATATTGAACATGAACCTCATTGTTTTTATCAAAATCAAGTATCTTTGTTTTACGTATCCAAAGCTCAAACCAAATAAAATAAAGAACTTTTCTTTGATTTTCGTCATAATTTTTTGAAGTCAATAATTCTTCAAAAGATTTTTCTATTGATTTCACCCACAATGTTGGAACTACTCCAAAAGAAGCTCCTGAACCTATTAAAAAGTTAACATTTTTGCCCTGAATATCTTTTAGAAATTGGTCAGAATTCATCTTATTGCTCACTTTCAATCTTCAAGTTTAATTTTTTCTGTACTACCAAATAACAAATTTCTTTGTTTGTTTTTTATACGCCAAGCGTTACCATGATTCTTACCTGCGTATTTTCCTGATGGTGTAGTATATCCTCGCCAATCATAAGTAATCGCTCCTGATTTTATCAGAGAAAGAAAAGTCATAAATTGTGGTGAGCGAGTTAACTCAGCTTCAACATATTTGAATTGTGCTGTTTCACCGTCCATCTCGGATTCCACTTTTACCCATAAGGTAGCTGGGTGTTTTTTTTGTAATTCTTCCTCTAGTGCTTTAAATGTCCAAAATGCAGTTAAAATACTTTTGTTATTTTCTTGTTTTCTTAATTCAACAAGATTGTCTCTATCATTAACTTCCAGATAGAACCCTTGATTGTTTTGAGGATTTTCTTCTGAACCTATTGTAATGTATAAGCTCTTATATCCCGAATGCTTATCTGAGTTATAGCCATACAGACGAGCAAACGCCGATACCCTACTCCTATCATTAGATTCAAATTCTGCTACAGGCGTTCCTTCGAAATTTGGACGTAAAGTAAACAGGGTATCTAACGTTTTAGAAGATTTTGATTTTAGCTCAATGATTCCTTCAAAATCGGCTTCTTGGCTATTATTGGTTTTAATTCCCAAAAGTGATTCTAGGGTATCTCCAGCGTCTTTTGGTGCAATCTTACCTGCTCCCTTAGAATTACTATGAAAGCCTTGTCTTGCTATGGCTCTAATCTGTGGAATTAACCTATTTAGTGAATCTTCAACTTTATCTTGTCCAAATAGTTCTATAATAGTGCTATTTTGAGGAATGCTATGTGTAACATTAAATAATGTAAGTTCTTTTTGATTATCTACGGTTATATAAATCAAGTCGTTTACATTGATTTGAGATGACTTAATGAACTTCCCTAATCCATATATCCAAAATCTTTCATCTCCTCTTTTGTTAGCCTTATAGAAACTTATTTTCACTTCATGCTTTTGGTTGCCCAGTACAAGATTAGCTGTCAAATAAACTTTATCAGTCAAATTCCTAAAATCTAACAAGTCATTATCTAATAGCAAGGTTCTTAGAAATCCATTTGCATCAATAATACTTTTATTTAGCATGGTTTGTGTCAATCTGATAACAGTATAATCATTAGAATTGTACTTATGTAGATTATTGATAACCTCTAACTCATCATCATATGGAATAAATTGCATTAGCTTTCTCCCCTCTTAAATAAATCAGCAAGCGGAACTTCCATTTCTTTAGCAAGGCTTTCTATTGTTGAAAAATATACGTCTGAGTATTTACCATTTACAAGATTACTTATCGTAGATTCTCTTACTCCACTGGAATTACTTAGTGAAAATTGTTTCCAACCTCTCAAATATAATTTCACATTCTGTATAAGTGTATTTTGATATTCTTCTACAGAATTTAGAGTAAAGTTTATAGAAGCACTTATTTTATTGGTTCTAATAAGGAGTTCTGGAAAGTTTATTGATAAAACATTAGAAATAGCTATTAAAGTTGAAAGTTTAGGACTATACTTTTCATTAGAAGATAATAGTTTATTGACAGTTTGCCTGCTAAGATTCGCCTTATCAGCTAACTCATTTTGTGTTAATCCGCTTGTGTAAAGTAACCTTTCAATATTTTCTTTAACATAGCGTTCCATATCTATTTTCTCCAACTATTGTTTTTATTTATATTAAAGCTTTTAATTACAATAAAATTCATTTTACTTTACATTTTGACTGGTTTTAGAAAAATTTTACGCATGTATAAAGTAGAAAAGTAGTAACACCTGGACTTTTCAATGAAATTTTGATATACTACTAAAGTAGTAAATACACAATTCGAGGTAAATTATGCCCTATGCAATAGACTTATTCTGTGGTGCTGGTGGATTCAGTGAAGGAATTCTACAAGCTGGATTTGATATTATCTTCTCTAGCGATAAAAGCCCAATGGTAGAAGAAACTTATACAAACCGACATAAACAACTAGGTTTAGTAGAAGGTGTCGATACACACTTTGAACTCGCAGATATAAAAGAATTAACTTCTGACAAAATTTTTCAATCTATTAACTCGTTAAAATATGGAAATATTTTTGAAAGAGGAACTATTGATGTCATTTTTGGTGGTCCTCCTTGTCAAGGATTCAGTCGTTTAGGAAAAAGAGATTCCAAAGACCCTAGAAATATGCTCTTTCATGAATATTTGCGTATTATAAAAGATGTTATGCCACGTTATGTTGTTATGGAAAATGTAACTGGTATTTTAGATATGCAGATGTTAGACTTCCCTAGCGTACTCGATGATAGAATCTACGGGGGACAACATTTGGTTCAGTCCATTCTTAGAAATGAGCTGGAAGAATTAGGATATACTTTACTTGATGTGCAGGTTCTTAATGCCGCAAACTTTGGTGTCCCACAACAAAGAAATCGTGTTGTATTTCTAGCATACCGTAATGACGTAGCACCCCTTCAATATCCAGAAAGTGATAATGATATTCCAAACGCTACTGTCTATGACGCTTTAGGAGACCTTTATGGTGGGGAATTTAGCTATGAAACAGATTATTCCCTACAAAGTCGACTGGGTAGGACTCCTAATACTGATGGTCACCCCATTACAAATGATAATCCGTTGAATATGGAAATCTCAAGACACGATGATATTGTTACACAGCGATTCTCACTGTATCAACAAGGAGAAAATAGAGCTAAAGCCGTTAATAGAATCCAATTAGAAGGACTAGAATTAAAAAAGGATTATCCAAACCTATTTATTGAAAGTCTATTTCAAATCAATGGTAAAGCTAACCAGCTTCACATTATCAAGCAACTAAAAAAACAGAATTTGCTTCAAGAAAGTTTTAAATCCGAGAGATGGTTACAATTTACCAATCGTCAGCTTGGGTTATTATCAATGAATGATACGGATAACTCTGCTAAACAACATATTTTAAAATCATTAGCGCTTAGATTAAAAACTTCATTTGAGGAGGCTGAACTATTTTGGAATGAAATCAAGAACCATTTGAATTCAGATATTACGGAAGATAAGTTTTCAAAAATGCTGAGAGATGGAGATTTAACTCCTGCGGCAATCGAAGCAATCTTTACTAAAAAGAGTATTCGAGTTCGTCTTGACCAAAATACCATTTCTCCTACCATGGTAACATTGCCAGATGACTATATCCACCCATTCTTTAACCGCGTTTTAACTGTTAGAGAAATGGCAAGGCTACAATCCTTTGATGATAGTTTCGAATTTTTAGGGAAGCGCACTACTGGCGGAGATAAACGAGCAAAAGAGACACCACAATTTACTCAAGTAGGAAATGCTGTTCCTCCACTACTGGCTAAAGCAATTGCTGAACAGGTGATGATTGCTCTAAGCAATGATTAAAAAGTTATTTATATACTCCAAATATTTCATTTTGAACTATTTCTGTAACATTCTTCTAGTATAATATTACGAAAGGAGGCTCTTGCAATGAAAAAATTATTTACTTTGTTATTTTTGGGTATAGCTGCTCTATTTTTGATTTCTTGCTCCAAACAAGATAGTTTAAATGGAGAGTATTATTGGATTGATGATGTTCGCAATGACCTAGTTCTAACCATTGACAATAACAAGGGAACTGTTAATAGCGATGGTGGATATAGCATTACTTTAGATATGGATAAAAAAACTTACAAAACTTCATCTGGAACAACGAATGACTATACCTACAAAGATGGTGTATTTACAGCCAATCTGACAGGTGTTAAACGAGATTATTACAAAAAAGGTAGTGAAGCCTATAAAAAAGCTCTGAAGAAATATGGATATGATAAATAAAAAATGACTTAGAAAATTTTCTCTAAGTCATTTTTTTGTTATTAAAATGAGCTTTGCATGTCGTTTAGCTTCTGCTTCTGTCATTTGCTTTGGATTCCAAGCATAGCTAATTGACTTTCCTTTCTCATATATTCCCCAAACTTTGAATTTGGGATAGCATTGTTTTATCAAAGAGGTGAATTGAGTATCTGCTAACTCTGGTAAGTCAATATCTGAAATGAAGTTTGATTGATTTATTAAATGGTTGAACTTATCTAATACGCAAGGTTCAAATTCATTGTAATCAGAGATGATATAGTCTTTCACTTGGTCAAAGTAGCCGACAATGTGTTTGTTTTTTCTAGTTAGGTAATCCTCTACAATCTGTTTTGCGGATAGTCTATTGATGTCTAATTCAAAATTTAAGAAGTCTGTCAAACGAGTTTTGAGAGCTTGACCAGAAACTTGTAGTGCTGCTTCTACCTCTTGAAAAGTCATTTGTTGGTAAAAAATCTTAGTTAGAAGCACAATATCAGGCATTAGAAGAAAAGCTGAGTAAAAATTGGCTTCCCTTTCTTGTAAAGAATCGTCATGAAAATCGGTGAACACTCGCCCACTGTGATGTAATAAGATGTGCCCTAATTCATGACATTTTGTAAAATTTTGACGATTGATAGAATCACTATCTTGATATGAAATTGTTAAAACATCATCATTGATATTAAAACCTGCTATATCTATTCGGATATGATGAGGAATGACCAGTATATTTTTCTTGTCAACTTCATAATTGAAGTAATCTTGAAAAGTATAATAAAGAGGATGTATTTTATTTAATTTCATGAATGGATAAAGTGATTGTTTTACACGATTCCAAACATTAAAGTAAATTCTTTGCACGAAACATCAGTCTTTCTTTTCTTTATTCATAGCCTTAATGGCTTTTTCTCTCTCTAACAGAAATTCTCTTAAATCTTCTTCTAATATCTTTTTTTCTTCATCAGATAAATTTTTAGAGGTTTTCCGATATAGAACTTCAAATGTTGATAAATCAATTTCATCTGAATTTTTGTAGTCAGATTTACCTAAAAGATAATCCGTAGAGACATTATAAAATTCTGCAATTTTAGGATACTTATCTGGAGTTGGTTTTTTTTCGCCTTTTTCCCAATTTGAATAAGTTGGTTGTGATACCCCAAATTGTCGCGAAACGTCATTTTGCGTTAGATTAGCTTCTAAACGCAGAGCTTTTAAGCGTTCGGAAAACATTTTGTACCTCTTTAAAAATTTTTAATTTTTTTTACAAAAAACTCTTGACAAATATAGCCAAAGGGTATACTATATAAATATAGCCTTTAGCTATATAATGATTTTGCTAAATTTGACCTAAAAGTGAAACTAGGTTCAATAAAGAATAGAGAAGGTAATTTAGCAAAATAGTTGAATTTGTCCTTTGAAAATTGAATAAAAAAGTGCGTCAGACAACCTCACTCAAGCTTAGCTGACCAACACACAATAATCATTTAGCAATTATTATTGTACAGGTTTTATCGCAAAAAGTCAAGGGTTGGAGTAGATGAACCTAGAATGGAATGATGTTATTATCTCACGCACTCGGCTTTTTGCCCCTCTTGACCGAATAACAAAGGGGAACTGCTACCGAGAGGTGGAGGCACTAGTTAGTAAAAACGTAGAGAGACGGATAGCTAAGTAGAACTATATGCGGGCGGTATGTGAATCTAAGAGATTTGCTAATGGATAAGGTGAGAAAGATGGTACATTGAGTTGTGGCAAAATTCGTGACTTATTCGAGTGAGTAGTTTTGTCGTGAGACATAACGAAAGTAGCGTTGCGAAGATACGAGCACGCCTAGATAGATATATTTCTGTTTAGAAGAATAGAAAATGGTTATTTGATAGTGTATGAGATATGGATTTTTTTATTTGATGAGGTTGAGGAAGGATTTTTCTTTTTATGTCTTTTTTTTCTTCAGTATTTTTTATCTTTATCTTTCATTTTGCTTAGATGTTCTGAGTACCGTAGGGCAATACGTTTTTTATTTTTTGAACCAGACATGATTTGCTCCTTTATTTTTATCATATGATTTTCTACTCTTTTAAGCAGGAATCATCTATTTAGAAGAGTAGAAAACATCTGAAACAAATACAAATGATTGACAATGTAAACTAATCGTATTATAATAAATGATGAAAGGTGGTGACGCTAATGGCAACTATACCAACTCAAATTCGGATTGATGAGACCGTAAAAGCGCAAGCAACTTCATTATTTAATGATTTGGGCATGGATATGTCCAGCGCAGTCAATATTTTTCTTCGCCAATGTGTCTTACGTGGAGGGATTCCTTTTGCGGTGGAAGTACCAAACTACAATGCAAAAACACTCGAAGCTGTTGCTGAAGCGAAACGGATTTCTCGTGATAATTCTGTAGTCTCCTATGACAATATGAAAGATTTAAAAAAAGCTCTGGAAGCCTAAATGTATCAAGTCAAGTTTACCTCTGCTTTCAAAAAGAGCTATAAACGAATGAAAAAACGAGGCTTAGATATAGCCCTGTTAGATGAAGTAATTGAAAAACTTCGCCTAGGGCAGACACTCGAAGAAAAATACCGTGACCATGAATTGAAGGGGAACTTCGTCGGTTTTAGGGAATGCCATATCAAACCCGATTGGCTCTTGATTTATCTGATTGAAGACGATATTCTAACCCTTACTTTAGCCGATACAGGCAGTCATGCGGATTTGTTTAAGATGTAAAGACAGTTCTTTGTGAGCTGTCTTTTTTGTTTTCTACTCTTTTAAGCTGATGAAACAGTTAAAATCATAAAAAGGAGGAACTGATATGAACTATTATGAACGAAGTTTTCAACGAATCTATGAAAGCTTCGTTTTTTCTTTAAAAATATATCCTGATGAATACCACCAAAAACTCTTACTTCATCAGATTTTAGAAAGGATAGATACCTTATTTGAACATTACCGACAGCTAGAATTGCCACTTTATCCCTTAATACAATGGAAAAATCACTACAAATTTAAAGTACAACACTATTACATGATGAATGGAGGTTAAATAGATGAGTTACTTTGAAGAACGATTTCAACAGATTTATGAGAAATTTCTTTTCTCTCTTAAAATTTATAGTTATGATTCTTCACGTCGTGAAGCCTGCTACCAAGACTGCCTAGGTGAAATGGACAGTCTTTTTTTGCGCCATGATACCCATGACCTATTTGCTAAAAAGCTTCTGGACTGTAAGAATGCTTTTCAACGCAAAGTCAAAAAAGCCTATCTAGGAATATGAGGAGATAGAAATGACTAGAGTAAGAGCACCAAATCACTAAAACTTGAACCAATTATTACTTAAATTGACATAGACAAGTCATGAAAAGGTCTGAAAAACAAATGAATGAGGTAAAAATCAATGGAAATTACAAAAGTTTATGTTGACCAAAACACTGTCCTTGGAAATGAGGTCTTTGTATCAGGTATGGAAGAAATTCGTGCCAATGACTATAATCCTGTCTCTTATCGTGTCTTTGAAATTTCAAGCCGTAAAGAGCCATCCGCTTTCTTGATTGTAGAAGGCTTTAAAATGTCAGATGTCCCTGAAGGTCGTCAAAAAATTGTCTTCCCTCGTGGGATTGCAATTGAGCGCCACAACTTCCGCTTTGGAGGAAAACGAAAACGTGAAAATGTCTTTGTAGCTGAAGAAATGCGGATTATTAAAACAAAATAAAAACCTAGAAAATAGCTAAATAAAGGAGAATAAATATGACTGTAAAATATGCGACTGATGTAATTGAAACATTTGATACTGAAAAAACACTAGGAACGCTAAACTTCCTAGAAACGATTCTTCACAAAAAATGGGAAGATTATGTAGATGAAGCAACAGGCGAAGAAAAACGTCGGGAAACAGATTTTGTGGAAGAAGTTGATGTCAAACTCTATTCTTCTGCCGTAAATGGGGATATTACAGTAACGGTTCCGCCTGAAGCAAAGGTAGCCCAAATGACCGCTGAAAAGAACTACAATGATGAAGTGGTGCTAGTTGCTCCTACTGCTCGTTTCTGGACAAATACGGAAACCATTAACGGCAACCGTGTTGTATCAAGCGGTGTAAAAATCCGTGCTAAAGATGTGTCCCTGCTCAATAAACCCGAAGCTAAAAAGGAAGGGTGATAAGCTATGAAGCTGTTCACCTATCGTGGTGTTCGTGTCAAAAAATACCATGAAAAGATTAGAAGAACAACCTTCTTTATTTTTTTACTACCATTCCTAATTGGTTTTGGCTTTTTTATTTACGCTCATCAGGTTCAGCTTCAACAGTTCCCTCTTCCTTATGGTATTGGCTTAGGAGTAAGTCTTTTAATAGTCATACTCCTTCTGCTTCTTCTTCAAGCAATTTGTTACCAGAAGTTACTCTTTTTTGGTCGATTAGATAGCTTGCGAATTATTTCCCACTTTTTGATAGAAAATAACTTAGTGCTGGTCAAGAAAATCAAAACAGAAAAAGGATTTATTGAACGAACAAGCTTGCCTAAAGTGTATCTCAAACGTGACCGCTTTAGTGTCACTGTGACCTTTCAGCTTCAAGGAAGCCGATTTCAAGAACGCTTTATATCCCTTGAAAAATCTCTAGAAATTATGTTTGACGGGGATTTTATGAATAAGCAATTTACCAACGGCTACGTCTCTTATACCATTGCGATTGACCAATTTTCAGGGCGCTTGTCTATCTTTGATGTGAAGATGACAGATAAGGGAATCCGCCTTATGAAAGGTGTCTATTGGGATTTTGATAAACACCCACACTTGCTAATCGGTGGTGGGACTGGTGGAGGTAAAACCATTCTTATTATGGTTTTAGTCTGGATTTTAGCTCAAATTGGTTATGTTGAAATCCTTGACCCCAAACGTTCGGATTTTGTCGGCTTAAAAAATATCCCTGTATTTAAAGGACGTGTTTTCTGGGAGAAAGAAGATATGCTGAATTGTCTCAAAGAAGCGGAGCAGGAGATGGATAGGCGCTTTGATTACATGACAAGTCAGTCTGATTATCAAGCAGGGAAAAAATATTTTGCCTATGGTTTGAAGCCTCGCTTTATTATCATTGATGAACTAGCTGCTTTAGCTGCTAAACTAGAGCGAGACTATACTTCTGCTAGTGCCTTTATTGAGTATCTAACAGAGTTAATTCTAAAAGGTCGTCAATCAGGGGTTTATATGATTTCTGCTATGCAAAGACCTGACGGGGAATATCTAAAAACCTCTTTGCGTGACCAATTCATGAAGCGAATTTCAGTCGGTCACTTAGAAGACGTTGGCTATAAGATGATGTTCGGGGACGCTAATGCGAATAAACTTTTCAAGAAAATAGATGAGATTGACGGAGAAGAAATTTCTGGTCGTGGCTATATCGCTAACGGCGGAGAAATCGCTAGAGAATTTTATTCTCCTCTTGTACCACTTGATGACGGTTTTTCTTTCTTTGATGAGTTTAAAAAGTTGCCTCCTCTTGAAGACCCTTTGGCAATCAACCAACCTGCTAATCATCTACCTAACACAGTTGAAACAGAAGAAACAGAGGATAAACTACTATCTCTCAATACATTTGCGGAAGACGCTGAAATATCCGTTTCAACGCTACGAAATCTTGTCAAATATATAGAAGAACAGAACTATACATTTACAAGAGCAGAGAATCGTATTATGCTAGATAGGGCGGATATTAGCTTATTGGAGGAATTACTAACGGAAAAGGAACAATCAGGCTTATCTTATAAACAGGTCGTCTTAGAGCATTTTACAGCTACTGAGCCAGCGTAGGCACGAAGGTCAAGGTCAGGGCGTAGCCCGTCCGACCTGCCCGACCGAGCTGACAAGCTTGGCGCTTTGGGGTGTGCCGTAGGCACGCCCCAAAAGGGCTTAACCACCCGATACTAATAGGGGGGTTAAAACTAACACAAGCTCTAAAAAGACTGTTAGCTTGCCCGTTCCTAGACACCGTTAGAATGAACACAAAAGGAGGTTAAACAGATTGATAAGCAATACGGATTTAAAGCGTATTAGGCTGGAGTTAGGTTTTACCCAGCGAAAAATGGCGGATACTATCGGCTATAGTTACTACAATTACCGTAATATCGAGCAGGGACAGCGAAAAATGACCAAGGAATTTGAAAACTCTCTCTTTCAGTTCTTAAATCGTCAATCTGAAACAAAACTAGAAAGTACCGTGGACTGGTTGAAAATTCGGTTTAAAACTCTAGATTTTAAAGCGGTCATTATACAGGTTTTGCAGTTAAAGCCCGCTGACTTCTTTCATGAAGAAAAAAGTCTCTACAGTTATTCAAATATGGTGACCTATGGTTCTATCCGTGTTCTTTATTCCGATTCCGAGAAAAAAGCGGAAGCTGGAACGCTCATTGATTTAACAGGGACGGGTTGTAGAGAGCTTGAATTACTACTCTTGCAACAAGGGCGGGATTGGTTTTCTTTCCTTCATGATGTCTTTCTCTTTGCGGAACAAGAACGGAAAGATAGAACCCTAGAAGATTTTCTAGCCTTTCCTCGCTTTGATATTGCTCTTGATGAACTCTATAAAAAATCTGGCAACCTTGATTTGTTTGATATAAAGGCACGTATTTTTGACAATAAAATTATCATGCGAAAACTTCGTACCTTTACTGCTATTGAGGGCTTGAAAAAAGTAGAAAATCGCTTTGTCAATCAAGGCTTAACCCTAAACTTTGGCAGCCGTCAATCTAGTCTCATGATTCGCTTTTATCAAAAAGACTACGAACAGGCGCTTCTAAAAGATGTGTCTGTTGACTATATCCATGAAGCCTATAATTTCAAAAACCGCTATGAAATTGAACTTCATGATACCAAAGCATTTGATATTTTGGAAGAATGGTACACGCTGGAAACGGACTTAACAAAAATCGGAGCTAGAATCTTAAATAACTATTTTGAAGTTAAAGATTGGCAGGGTAACTATGATAGCGAGTGGGATAACCTGCTAGGAACACAAGAAGGGTTTAAATTTGTCACACGTCCCCGTCAAATCGACTATTCAAGGACAAAGCACTGGGTCACTAAGCAAGTTTCCAGTGCTTTAAAACTGCTGAAAATAGTAGATATGGTTTATCAAACAGATGAACTTTCTGAAATCATTTCTGAAGCTTACTTGAGTAACAATCATACCAAGCTAGCTGAAGAAATTTGCGAACGAAACGGAGTAGATTTTAATGTCATCATTGGACAGATATAAGCCTATCAATATCCCTGACAAATTCAATCGTCCCGTTCAAACTAAGTCTTTTCCAATCGGTTATGAGGAACTTCACTTGTCTTTCTATGATGTTGACTTGGTAAAAGATTTGATAGACTTTTGGGGGCTCTTGTATAGAGAACCAAAGAAAGATTCTGAATTGAAATACATTGACTTATTCCGAGATAGAAACTTTCAAGACGAAGACCACCGTAAAAATGCAATTAAAAAGGCGACTAGACAAGAGGCTAGACAGCCTTTTTTTGATGAATTGACCACCAAGCCACTTAAAAAGATGAGTGAAAATGTCAGGTGGGTAGCAGAAATGCTCGTACAGACAGGCTATGCACAATTTGTTTTATAAGGAGGAACCATGACACAAGCAACGATTACCATTACCAATACCGTAACGGGACAAAAAGCACAATTCCCACTGCCTTTCAATCCTATATCTCTATCTAAAATTGGAGTAGATGAAACGTTTGAAAAAGAAGTCTTTGTAGACGGAGTAGATACTTTTGGTTATGGACTGGACGGGTATTTGACACTCTATGAACTAAAAGACTTCCTTCGGAGTTATCAAAATAGACAGAACCCCTTTCATTTTGACTATATGATGTTAGGCAGACTACAAGAAGACTGTAATTATTATTTAGGAAATGGGAATGGGGATGAAAATAGGCTGTGGGCAGATAATGTCGAAGCCCAAATCGCAGAAATGAAAAAAATATGGAAAAAGTTTCCCCAAGGAGAAAAACCTGAATGGCTGACTTGGGAAGAAATTCTCGAATACGAAAAAAAGATGAAACAAAGAAAATATCTCTAAAGACCTATGCTTATCAAAAAAATGTATGAAGGATTTACTTATCTTCCTAATCGCAACGAAATTTGGAAAGTCTTTGTTAGCTTGATGAAAGAAAAAGACTACTTTTATAGCACTTTTGCTAGAAATATTTCTGATGAGGGAGATAAGCGAACCTATGAATATGCTTATTTTAATCTAAAAGGTGAGGTAGTAGATTTTGATTGTCAAATGAAATCAGACTTAATTCTGCTATTCCACCAATTATTCCAAGAAAATAACAATCAATTTATGGAGGAAATACAAATGGCAACACAAGCAACACTTGAAAAGAAAATCAAAGCAGTTTTAGTTGAGCTGGGAGAGCTAATGAAAGCCCACAAAAACAAGGAAGCGTGGACAAAAGCTGGTGAATTAAATGGACTTTTAAAAACAGAAGAAGCCCAAAACTTAACCGCTGGTTTTGTGGAACCTATCCGCAAAGAGCTTTCAGGTTACTATTATGTCAACGGTGAAATCAATAAACTTCACAAGCAATTATATGCTAAAGGAAATAAATTGATTGAACTGGCAAACCAGTAAGGAGGAAGTATGGATAAACTGAAATCTATTTATCATTATCTAAAAAGTTATTTTGGTCAGTTTTCTAAACGCCCTAAAAAGCGAGGAAAGCCTAAGCTAGCTACGGTCAATAAGAAAACAGTCAATCTTGCAGTTCTGTCAGGATTGGCCTTTATTTTGTTTGTCGGCTTGCTAGGAGGCATTCGAGCCATGACTTTATCCAGCAAGGTAACAAACCTTGAAAAAACAATCTCATCTAATAAGTCCAGTTCCACTAGTAAAGCTACTACTTCTGAAATAGATAATCGCTTGCAATATTATCTAAATGACTTTGTAGCTTGTTATTTCACTATTCCTAGTGATTCGGACGGTCAAGCTGAACAAGCCAAGAAGCTAAATAGTTTTTATGGTACAGAGCCAGATATTCAAGCACAGGGTCAAGTCAAAAATCCTAGTCAACTTGATTGGTCACGTTTGCTGACGATTCAAGATAATGTTGCGACCTATGAAGTGCATTATAAACAAACCGTTAAAAATGGCGATAAGACGGAAGAACAAGAAGTAATCACCGCTTTTAATATCCCCTATGCCAAAACAGATAAGGGATATTATGTAACGGGCTTGCCTTGGTTTTCTAGTCTTGTGGACGACCAAGCAGACAAGATAAACAAGGATAATCAACTCAAACTCAATCAGTCAGATAATGTTTCAGATAAGACAAAGAAAAAACTAGACAAGTTTCTCCATGTCTTCTTCACTAACTATACTACTGACCAAGACAACTTGGACTTAGTGGCTCACCAGCTAACGGTTGTAAAAGAGACAACCTTTAAAACCTTGGATTTTTCTTATTATACCTCAACAGATAAGAATATCATTGCCTATGTTCAAGCTACTTTTGAAGTAGCAGGTACAACGCATGCTGAAAATTTCACTTTCACTATATCCGAAAAAGGGAAGTCTTATTATGTTGAGAAACTAAGCCACACCATTCCTGCAAATTATGCAGAAACAAAAAAATAAAAAGGAGATTCTAATATATGAGTTCATCAAATTTACAAGCATGGCTACAAGGAGACGGCTTCTGGTTTATTACTTTTGGTGCTATTATTTTGATTATCATTGCATGGAGAAACAGCTCTTGGGGTAAACTCTTTACGACGCTAGTCTTCTATGCCGTGATTGCTTCTCTCACAGGAGGAGGACGACAATTACTTAGCTTCCTTGGTTGGTTCCTCCGTCTCTTTGGTATTGAAACGGGGCTCTGATATGGAAGATGAAAAACTGTATGATTACGCTAGGGGGATAAATGCCCCCTACTGGATTCAAGAGATAAAAACACAAAAGGGAAAACGCATTTGGTATTTTGCAACGCCAATGCAGCTTTCCTTTTTTATTATCTTTATTCTTGTATTCATTTTAATGTTGACTGTTTTTAGCTCCTTTCTTCTTCCCTTAGTCAAATTAACCCATTCTATCTCCCTTTATCTATACTGGTATATTCCTTACAAACTGGCTAGATTCTACACCGAATACGAACCACAAGGGAAGAAAATGCACATTTTCTTAATTGATTATATCCGATACATCATTGATTTTCGTTTAAATCACAAGGCTATTTACCACGAAGATAGAGTGAAAACCTATGAGGAGGAAGAAATTGTCTTTGAAAAAACAGATTTATAAAAGGAGGTTATATGACTATCAAACTAGTTTATCCTATTCTCAAAACACATGAAAACTTAGCCCTAAAAACAGATAAATCCGTCATGAGTTTCTATCGTATTCCCAACACCCATATTACGATTACTAATCGGACAAAGAAACAAGAGCACAAACTAACCATCGCTCAACTGATTAAGAAGCTCGTCAAAAACAAAACCTTTGAAATATCTCTCATCCCCAAAGACTATTTACTAGAAGAAAAGATGAAAGACTTTTCGGACGCCCTCTCTCCTGATAGCCGAAAACTTGGAGAAGAAATGTTAAACTATTCTACCGACAAGCTGACACAGGAAATGGAAATTCCCTATCAGTTTGATTGGTTAGTAGGCGTAAATGTCCTAAAAGACAGTGAGGATACAACAGTTCAAGGAATGGCTTTAGAGCGCTTTTCTGAAGTCTCTGAAATGGTCGCCAACGGTCTGGGCTTTCAATATGATATTTCTGAAAATTGGTATCAAGACTATTTAGTGAATGAAGACGCCATTTATCAACTTCTTTCTTCCTTGCGTGCTCAACGCTTGACCAATGAAGAACTCTTTTATTATCAGCGCATGCAATATCTACGCTATATTCCACACTTGAAGCAGGAGGTAACCGCCAATCGTTCCTTATTGAATGTAACAGATACGGTTATCAAACCAATGGCTGGAGGCTTTATCAAATTAGATAGTCCTTATGGTTCTTCTTTCTTAACCATTCTTCCTATCGCTAAAACACCCATTATTTTTAATGGCTTCCACCTTGGAGAATTTACCCAACGCTTTAATTTCCCTGTAGAATTACGAATTAAAGCCGAGTTTATGGAAAAGAACTCCCTCAAAGGTCGGATGGGGCGTTCCAATATTCGCTATCGAAATATCATGAATGAGGCAGAAAGTACAGATACTGCCCAACAAGATGATATTATCCTCGGGGCTATGTCTCTCAAAGATTTGATGAAAAAGGTAGGCGGAAAAGAAGAAGTCATTGAGTATGGAGCCTATCTGATTGTAACAGCTTCTAGTTTATCTCAGCTACGACGCAGACGCCAAGTTGTTCTAAACTATTTTGAAGATATGCACGTAGAAATTAGTGAGGCAAGCCATGATACGCCCTATCTTTTCCAATCTTTGCTTTATGGTCAACCGCTTGAAAACAAAACCCGAACATGGACACATTATGTCACACCAAGAGGCTTTGCGGAACTCATGCCTTTTACCAATACTTCATCAGGAAATCACGTTGGCTGGCATATCGGTCGAGTGGATAACTGGACAGGTCGCTGGGAAAGTATCGAAAAAGCACAGGAATCTTCTAAAAATATGGTTCTTTTTAATGCGACAGTCGGAAACAAAGAGGGGATTGCAGGAAAATTGACAAAGAATCCGCATATCCTCATTACAGGAGCGACTGGGGAAGGAAAATCTTTTTTGGCGGAATTGATTTTTATTCTTACGTCCCTTCAAGATGTCAAATGTTTGTACATTGACCCAAAACGCTCTATTCGTAAACATTTTGAAGAAATTATCCATCAACCAGCATTTGAAAAAAAGTTTCCACTTCTTGCCCAACATATCAAAGAGATGAATTTTGTCACCCTAGATAGTAAGGTTGAATCCAATCATGGGGCACTTGACCCGATTGTTATGTTAGATAAAGATGACGCCGTTTCTGTCTCAAAAAACATGCTCAACTACCTTATCTTTTCTAACAAGAACATCAAGGTCACCATGGACCAAATGACGGCGATTAAAGAAGCTATTGATACGATTGTAGAAAAGCGCCAAAAAGGCGAGACGGTAGGGCTAAAACACGTCATTGACTTACTCTTAGAAGATGAAGAAAAAGAAATTCGTTCTGTTGGGAAATATCTTCATTCCGTAGTGAAAAATTCTATTTTAGAGCTTGCTTTTTCTTATGGTGATGTGGAAGGTCTCTCTTATGATAAACGGGTAACGGTTTTAGAAGTCGCAGACCTATCTTTACCTGATAATAAGAAGAATCAACAAGAAGTGACCTTAGAAGACAAGGAAATCAATTCTACAGCTCTCATGTTTGCCTTGGGTGCTTTCTGTAGTCGTTTCGGTGAACTGAATCGCAATGAAGACACAATAGAATTCTTCGATGAAGCATGGGTATTGATGAAATCAGCTGAAGGGCGAGCAGTTATCCAGTCCATGCGTCGTGTCGGACGTTTTTATAATAATATCCTCTGCCTCATTACCCAATCGGTACATGACGCTGAAGGAGATGACGATACCACGGGCTTTGGAACACTCTTTGCTTTCAGAGAAGATAATGAACTACCCGATATTTTAGAACATGTCGGTCTAAATGCCAACGAAGAAAACTTGGAATGGCTCAAAAATATGATTTCTGGGCAATGTCTCTATAAAGATGTATATGGAAATCTCAATATGATTTCTGTTTATAATATTTTTGAAGGCATTGACCCACTCTTAAAACCAATGAAAGCCACTGTTTCTTCTAATCTTGAAAATAAATATGCAGCATAAGGAGGTGAGTATGTGCAAGAAGTATTTGAAAAACTAAAGGGCATAGATATTTTTTCTTTAAAGTCTTATATTGAGCCAACGAACTTTCCTAATATGAGCGGAGTATGGGCAATGCTTACTGAATTATTCGTTAATTGCCTTTTCTTTCTTCTTAACTTAGTAGTTGGTTTTTTCTCTGTATTCATTCGCATTCTCGAAAATATCAATCTCTATGATACTTACAAACAATACGTTTTTAATGGAGCTCAATCCATTTGGCGAGGATTTACAGGAGCTACTTCTGGCTTTGCTCAAAATTCGCTTGTTTTCCTCATTTTCCTTTTTCTTGCTTTTTACCTGTTTTATCAATTCCTTTTTTCTAAAGGAAACTTCTCTCAACGATTGCTTCATGTTCTTTTAGTAATTGTTCTTGGGTTTGGTTGGTTTGGGACAGTTTCTGGGACTTCTGGCGGACTTTATATCCTAAATACCGTCAATAATGTTGCGAATACAGCGATTAGTAAAATTTCTAGTATTTCTATAGCCTATGGTGATAAGCAACAACTAAAAATCGGTTCTTCCATGGCAGATAGTTATATCGCAGAAACTTCTTACGAGGCTTATCTTTTTGTCAATACAGGTCAAGAAAATGGCAAGTACAAAGACCGACAAACAGGAAAAGAAGAAACCTTTGAAGATTCAAAAGTATTAGGAACTACGGATAAATCAGGAAAGTTTAAAGCCGTTTCCAATGGGGAGAGAAAAGATTATTTAGATAAACTAGGAAATGACGCTGATAATGATAACGAGCATAACCGCTGGGTTTCAGCAGTTTCTGATTTTCTTTTTGTAAAATTTTTCTATGTTTTCTTTAAAATCATTGAAGCGATTGTCATTGCCATCCCAATTGTCTTGATTCAACTCTTAAATGTCATTGCACAATCCCTTGTACTGATTATGATTTTACTCTTTCCGATTGCTCTACTAGTATCTTTTCTCCCCAAAATGCAGGATATTCTCTTTGGTGTTTTTAAAGTCATGTTTGGTGGACTTGCCTTTCCTGTTATTGCTGGCTTATTAACGTTATCTATTTTCTACCTTGAAAAAATCATTGAGGGCTTGATTGGTACTGGCTTTGATAAAGTCATTGGGAGCTTTTCTTCTTTATCTACTTTCAGTGCTCTGTTTAAGTTAATGGTCTCTGTTTTTGCCAAGGCAGTCATTTACTGGCTTCTTTGGAAATATAAGGGAGAACTGATTGAGTTATTGCTTGGGTCAAGAGCACGTATCACATTTGATGATATGAATACTAGTGTTCAGCAAACCGTATCAAATGGACAAGAAACTATCCAGCAACTTCCAACATCAGCTACCAATGCTTTTGAAAGAGCTCAAAAATCAGCTAACTTTATCCTTGCAGGAACAGGATTTGGAGCAGGGCTATTCATGAACTCTGGCAAGCATGTTAAAGACTTCTTTTCAAAAAATCAACCCACATCAGATGTTCCTGAAACTCCCGCTCCTCCTAGCAATACAGAGGAAACAACTTTAGATGGTCAACCGCTTGAAGAAATAAGTGACCAAAACGGAACTTCTGATAATTCATTCCAGAAATCAGCGATTACGGAAGAACCAAGAAAGAAGAACCTCTTTAACCTTGATTCTCCTCCTCTGATGGATACAAACCAAGAAGAATTTGAAGAACGCCGTCAAAATCGCTTATCTTGGAGACAAAAACATAAAATCAATAAACTAGAAAGAGAGCTAGAACCTTACAAAGATGATGAAGCATTGTACCAAGCGCAAGGCTCAAATACTTTTATCAGGAATTATCGCAAGACCTTGCCAAAAGATGATAAATTGAAAGCCAATATCAACCGTCGCAATCAAATTGTAGACGAACTGGCTAGATTGAGAGGAGACAATTAAAAATGAATGCAAGAATTTATTCCCAAAAAGGAGCAAACCGACTGATTGATAATGCCATCAGTCAAGCCTATGAAAGGAGAGAGCGCTCAGTCGATTTTCTCCTTTTATTTTCGGTGAAGGAAACAGAGAAAGAAAAGCTGTTGACAATGGTAAAAGAAAATCCCCTTGTCTTATCGGCGCAATGGAAATTTGGAACAGTTCTATTTACGGCTTATGTCAAAACTTAGGAGAACCTATGAAGAAAAAACTATTACTTTTTGGCGGTTTAGGTATGTTTCTTTTCCCTCTGCTTTTAGTTGTGATTGTGATGGGGGCAATCGCAGGAACTGGGGGAGGGGGTACTAACACAAACAGCCAAACGGGGTTACAGACAACTCTAACAGCTCAAGAGGTGGCTCAAAAAGCCAATATTTCTGAAGAAAGAGCTGTTGATGTGATTAAAATTCTCAATTATGAACTCTCCCAAGAACAATTTACGATTGCAGGAGCTTCTGGAAGCTTAGCCGTGGCAGAGCGAGAAAGTGGCTTTGACCCTGAAGCAGTTAATACAAGTGGTGGGGTCGCAGGCTATTTTCAATGGTCAGGCTGGTCATCAACCATCAACGGTAACCGGTGGGCACAAGCGAAACAAAGAAAACTAGATTCTGATGTAGAACTAGACTTATTATCAACCGAGCTAAACGGAGCTTATAGTAAAGTAAAAACGGAAATGCAAAAAGCCAATGACCCTGAACAAGCCGCTCTTTACTGGTCAGAACACTATGAAGGTGTTGCTTTATCGGACGGTCAAACAAAAACAAGTGAACTAAAGAAAAATGCGAAGAAATGGCATGATATTTTCAAAGATAGCCTAAAAGGTGAGACCAAAGCTCAAACACGAGACGGCGGAGGGGTCACTTCGGCAGATATACCAGCAGGGTATAGTCTAACAAAGAAAATAGAATCATCAGCTTATACTTCCGCAACTTACCCTTGGGGACAATGCACATGGTTTGTCTATAACAGAGGGAAGGAGCTTGGAGTAACCTTTGACCCTTATATGGGAAATGGGGGAGACTGGAAAAATAAAGCAGGCTATCAAACCACAAATACACCTACTGAACACAGCGCCTTATCTTTCTCTCCCGGACAAGCAGGGGCAGACCCTACTTATGGACACGTTGCCTTTGTGGAGCAGGTAAAATCTGACGGCTCCATTCTCATATCAGAAGCAAATGTTAAGGGATTAGGGACTATCTCTTACCGAACTTTCGACAAAGCAACCGCTAGCCAGTTTACTTATGTGATTGGAAAATAAAGAAAGAAAGGAAAACAATATGCAGGTTATTTTACCAGAAGAACAAACGAAAGAAATCCAACTTTTTATTGCAAATCTTATCAAAGATGAGATTGAAACTGTTAAAAAGGATTCAGGACAAATCAGTCCATTTTTAAATAAAAAGCAAACTTGTCAGTATCTAGGTATATCAAATAATACGCTAGACATCTGGATAAGAAAAGGAATGCCACATATTCGGATTGGAAAAACACTCAGATTTGATAAGGATAGCATTCGTAGGTGGATGATACAACTGGAAAATCACTTTTGATTTCATTATAATAGGGTCATGGTAATTTTCTAGCTCAGTAAACAGGAGGTTACTATGACAATTACAAAAACAACTAATGGTTCTTATCGTTTAAAAGTCTATGTCCCAGCAGAAGTTAGAACTTCACTTGGAATTTCAGGCAATTATTATGATAAACGTTTTAAAACAAAGAAGGAGGCTAAAGAAGCTGAATTACAGATTTTAACCGACATCAATACAATCCAAAAAGGGGAAGCGCTCCCTCATCAAGCAATCAATGGTGATATTCTTTTCAAAGATTTTTTCCATAATTTTTGGTGGGAAGCATATAAAGCAGGTCAAACAACTTCAACCAATAAACCTCCTACTCTCCCAACCGTTAATAATACAGAAGCTATCTTCAGATTACATATTTTACCAATGTTTGGAAACTATTCAATTAAGTTTTTAAATCAGAATAAAACAGTCGTCTTAAATCTGATGACTACTAAAGCAAATGAATATGCGAATTTTAAGGTCATACGTAGCTACGTTAATTCTATATTTGATTGGGCGGAAGAATTAGAGTTTATTGAAACAAACCGTCTATCTAAAACAATCAGTCGTGTGAAAGCTACTAAAAAAATTAGACTTCAAGAAAACAAAGTAGATAAGAACTTATACCTTTCTCTAAACGAATTGCAAGATTGGTTTAGTGCATTTAAAGAAGACCTAAGGCAAAATAAACTATCCCTTAAAGATTATGTTTTATTTTTTACAACCTTTATTTTAAATGACCGTAAATCAGAAAGCTATGCTCTCCAATGGAAACATATTTTCCTAGATAATTCAGAAATTGAATTACTTCAAGCTTTGGATAAGTATAAAAATCCAAAATCTACCAAAGGGATAAAGAAAACCACTTTTTTGATTCCAAAAGAACTGACTGCTCTATTACATCAATGGAAAGAACAACAAAAGATAGAATTAGCAAAATTTGGTATCATACAATCAGATGAACAGTATGTTTTTACTTATATTGACACTAAAGGAAATGTCAATAGTCGCCTACACGCAGATTATCTTAATAATAAGATGAAATCAGTAGAACGTCGTCATAAGAACCTCAAACATGCTACTCCTCATATGTTACGCCATACTGGGGCTACCTTAGCTAAAAAAGCTGGCATGTCTCTAGAGGCTATTTCAGAAGCATTAACCCATAGTGATTTGAGTACAACCCGAGTTTATGTTAATACTTCAAATGTGGTTCCTCTTAGTGCAGGAGAAGTCGCTTATAGAGAACTCAAAAATAAGTAAGGTAAAAATAAGGTAAATTTTGAGGTGAACTTTCTAAAAAGTGCAATAAAAAACACCCATGAGGTAAACTCTTGAGTGCTTTGTAACGTTGATATATCGCTGATAATTAACGTTTTGAGAATTGTGAAGCTTTACGAGCTTTCTTAAGACCTGGTTTCTTACGCTCAACTTTACGTGAGTCACGTGTAAGAAGTCCTGCGCGTTTCAATGAATCGCGGAAGTCTGGGTCTACTTGAAGAAGAGCACGAGCGATACCGTGACGGATAGCTCCTGCTTGACCAGCGTAACCACCACCTACAACGTTAACGAAAACGTCGTATGAACCTGCAGTTGAAGTAACTGCGAATGGTTGGTTGATAACCAAGCGAAGGTCAGCGTGTGGGATGTACTCTTCAACATCTTTTTTGTTTACAGTGATTTTACCAGTTCCTGGAACAAGGCGAACGCGTGCAACAGCGTTTTTACGACGTCCAGTACCTGCATATTGTGCTTGTGACATAGCTTATTTGTTCCTTTCCTTAGATAAGTCCTGAAATATCAAGAACTTCTGGTTGTTGTGCAGCGTGAGTGTGCTCAGCGCCTACAAATACTTTCAGCTTCATACCTTGAGCGCGGCCAAGAGTATTGTGCGGAAGCATACCTTTAACAGATTTTTCGATCAAACGAACAGCATTCTTAGAGCGAAGCTCACCTGCTGAGATTTGTTTCAATCCACCTGGGTACATAGAGTGAGTGTAGTAGATCTTATCAGTCGCTTTTTTACCAGTCAATTTTACTTTTTCAGCGTTGATAACGATTACGAAGTCACCTGTATCAGTGTGTGGTGTAAAGGTTGGTTTGTTTTTTCCGCGAAGTACGCTTGCTACAACAGCAGAAAGGCGTCCAAGAGGGACATCAGTAGCGTCCACTACATACCATTTGCGTTCAACTTCACCTGGCTTAGCCATGTATGTTGTTTTGTTCATGATTTCTCCTATGAATATCGTTTTTGTTTACAGGGCGGATGTTCCGGTCCGCGAGTTATTTGAAAGGTTCCGGGGCCTTACAAATGGGGTAAACAATACCGCCTACTATCATATCAAAAATAGTAGGCAAAAGCAATAGATTTGAAGCAATTATTTATGAAATAGCGATTTCATGTTTTCTTAGTCTTGAATGTCTTGGGCAATACTAAAGAGTCCCAAAGTTCCAGGACCAGTATGGGTAGAAATGACAGGTCCCAGAGGCATGAGGAGAACTTCCTCTACTTGGTCGCTTTCCAGCAGCTGGGCTTTTAGACTCTCAGCAACTTCTTTGGCACCTGCATAGGCAATAACCACCCGCGGGTCAGCAACTCCTTCCAGAGTCATGCGGACTACTTCTGCCTGCGCCTTCTTCTTGCCGCGAACCTTAGCGACCGAGTCCAGAGTCCCATCTCCCCTGACAGCGATAATCGGCTTGATATTGACCAAACTCCCCATAAGCGCAGCAGTTTTGGAAATCCGACCTCCCCGCATGAGGTGATTGAGGTCATCAACCAGAAAATATGTCTTGACCTTAGGCACCAAGCTCTCAATCAGGTCCGCTGTCTGCTCCAAGGTCTGGCCTGCCGCTCTAGCTTCTGCCGCCTTCATGACTAAAAGTCCTTCACCCATAGAAGCCGCCTTGGTATCAATGATACGAATCAGTGCATCTGGAAAATCTTCTAAGACTATCTCCCGTGCCATGACAGCACTCTGATAAGTACCTGATAGAGCCGAAGCAAAGGCTACATAGAGAACTGGTGTCTCTTCCTTGGCATAGCTTCGAAAGACATCTTCAAACTGGCCGACATTAATCTGGCTGGTAGTCGGCTTGCTGCCGGACTCCATCTTGTCCAGAAGTTCTTGGCTGGTCAGCTTGTCCGCACCAACTGTCTCATAAGTTTGGCCATCCAGCTGAATGGTCAGGCCTAGGACCTGCACATCATTTTCCTGGATCCAGTTTTCTGGCAGGTCTGCTGTTGAATCGGTTAAAATTTTAAAGGTCATCTTTTTTCTCCATCATTTTTTGTAAATCGCGCAAAGATTGGCTGTCCATCGGTCGCAAGGGCGGTCTTTGCAGGTTGATTTGTCCGCTCAGCTTATTGAGGTCTGATTTGGTAACAGCCACTCGCTTCTCTAGCTCTCTAGCGGAAACTCTCAAAGCCCCTTGGGCAAAGACAGTCCACTGCTCATTGAGATCGCTGGTCGCAACCGACACCTGATTTTTGGGTGTATTGAGTTCAGCTGCCAAGCGCTCGATATAGTCATCCGCCGTTTCCTCCTCCTCGGTGAAAACGACTTTTACATTAAACTCTTCATAGGTCTGCCGAACTCCCGGCATATACTGGGCATCAAAGACGCAGATAACTTCCAGTCCTTCAAAGCTGGCATAATTACTGAGTTTCTGGAGCAGAATCGTTCGTGCAGCATCTAACTCTCCGCGGTTAAAGTAAGGACGAGTCTCCCGCCAAAAGGCTGTCATATTGTAGCCGTCCACCAGTAAGATTTTTCTTTTCATAGGCGATTGCGAAAGACTTCATACATGAGAATAGCCGCTGCGACACTGGCATTGAGACTCTGGACATGCCCATTCATGGGAATGGAAATCATCTCGTCCACCTGTTTTTTGATATTGCTTGAAATCCCCTTACCTTCGTTGCCGATGATGAGGGCCAGCTTGCCTGCCGTATTCCACTTATGAGAAGGCGTCCCCTGCATATCCGTACCGAAAATCCAGAAACCAGCTTCCTTGAGCTTGTCCAAGGTCTGGCTGAGATTGGTCACACGGGCAATGGGAATATGCTCAATGGCACCCGTTGAAGTCTTGGCTACGACTGGTGTCACACCGACTGCTCGGTGCTTGGGAATGATAACTCCAGCCACATTGGTCGCGTCAGCCGTCCGCAAGATAGAGCCCAGATTGTGCGGATCAGTCAGTCCGTCCAAAATCAGCAAGAGCGGATTGTCTTCCTGCTCTGCTTTTTTCAACAGCACCTCGAAGTCAGTATAGGCGAACTCAGCCACCCGCAGGACAAAGCCTTGGTGAACAGCCCCGTCTGTCATCTCCTGCAAGGTCTTCTTAGGTGTCCAGGAGATAGAAACCTTCTTTTCCGCTGCTAAATCTTTGATTTTATCGACCTTTTTACCACGCAGGTCGTCTTGAATGTAGAGTTTATTTCCAGTGTTAGCTGCGAGAGCCTCTGTCACCGCATGCACACCGTAGACAATATCGTTTTTTTCCATAGGACTAGTATAACACAATGGCGAAAAAATGGCGGCAGGATTTACTCGGGCGAGACAGAATTCTGCTCTGATAAAAAGCAATCAGCAGTCCCCAAAATTCCCCGCTAGTCGTGCTATAATAGAAAGAAGTCTAAAAAAGGAACTCTTACTCATGTCTCTCCTCCAACGCACCATCAAGTTAGTACTAGCTACCTGTCTCGCTGCTTGGCTGGCTGACTTTTTAGGTCTGACCTACTCAACTTCAGCTGGTATTATTGCCATCCTCAGCGTGACTGATACCCGCCGCAGCACTGCAAAGCTAGCTGGCAATCGCTTTTTATCTACCCTGCTGGCTCTGGCTATCGGAAGCCTGGCCTTTCACTTTCTAGGTTTTCATCTCGGAGCATTGGCCATCTATATCGCGATCTATGTGCCTCTGGCCTTTCGGCTTGGCTGGGAAATCGGCATCACACCCAGCACCGTCCTTGTCACCCATCTGCTCTTAGAAAAATCCACCTCCTCGTCTCTGCTTGGCAATGAGCTAGCTCTATTTCTCATCGGAACTGGCTTTGCCCTCCTTGCCAATCTCTATATGCCCTCCCGCCAGCAAGAAATTGACAGTTACCACGAGCAAGTGGAAGAACAGCTGAAAAAAATTCTCCTGCGCTTTGAGTATTTCTTAAAAGCTGGAGACGGCCGAAATGATGCAGCTCTGATCAAGGAGCTAGATAAAATTCTGCAGCAGGCCTTGCAGTTGGTCTATCTGGACCACTCCAACCATCTCTTTCACCAAACTAACTACCATATCCACTATTTCGAAATGCGGCAGGCCCAAAACCGTATCCTGCAAGACATGGCCAGCAATATCAATAACTGCCATCTAGCAGCCAGTGAAAGCTTGATTTTAGCCCGTCTCTTCTCCCAGACCGCTAAGCAACTGAGCCAAGAAAATCCCGCCCGAGACCTCTTGGACGAGATTGAAAACTATCTAGCCGTTTTTCGCGAGCGACCACTCCCTAAGACCCGCCAAGAATTTGAAACCCGTGCCATGCTCCTGCAACTTTTGCGAGACTTGGAAACCTTTATTAGGATTAAGGTGGAATTTTACGAGAATTATAAAGAAGACTAGCTGTTTTGTTTGGCAAATAAAGCACTAATATCAAAAAAGAGATAAAGACTTTTAATCATCTTTATCTCTACATTAAAACAACTATTTTTCATTTCATGACATCGGCTATAAAGCTGATGTCTTTTTAATTAGGTTCCTTAGTATCATAAACCTTGTTTCCCTTAAAATAGACGTAATAGTCCTTATCATCCTCGTCCGCCCAAACGAAGCGAGTAAACATGCCTGTCACATCCAGTCCACGTGGTTTACCTAGTTTTTTGACAACATCTTGGGCTGACATTCCTTTGGAAATACCGCTTAAACTTTCCACCTGCTTAGAGGAAGTGAATGTAATAAGCTTATTCATAACAACAGAATTTTCATCATAACCAATAAGGATTGTATAATTATCCGACTTCCACAGGTCACCTCCACTACTTAGCTCTGAAGTTGGCTGACCTAGTTTAGCACGTACTTCATCCTTTTTAGTAGCAACCCGATCGGACTCTTCTTCAAAATAAATGAGATTGATGGATTTAAATTCTTCCCACTTATCAATATCTTGCATATCAGTAAGAGCATCCAAAGATTGACCAAAGTCATTAAAGAGAGTATATGGATCATCTTCAATTGAAGAAGACGAACTAGATGAGCTATAGTCATAGTCGTCATCAGAGTATTCTTTTTTCGAAGATGAGCTCTGTTTTCTAGAGTAGCTAGAGCTCGATGAGGAAGAGGTATTGCCACTTCGTCTGAAAAGAGGGACAAACATGCAGGCGCTAAGTGTCATCAGACTAAACAAGCAGACTGCAAACAATATAAATTTTTTCATAAGATTCCTTTATTCAATAATATCACTCTTCGATATCAATTCCTTTGGATTCAAATAAATCACGTACTTCTTTAGAAAATGGAAAGATTGTTCCGTCTATGGTTTTTAAATTCGAAAACTGCGATAGTTCCTTTTCAGTCACATTTTCCAAATCAAATTGATCATCTTCACCATCCCATAAAGGGATTAATTGCGCATAGATATCATTACCTCCATCAAAGAAGAGGCTTTCCACATTCTGCGCATACTCTTTAGGTATTTCCAATCGTTCGAAATAAGCCTCTACTTCAGGAATTGGTGTCTCATAGAAGTCTTCTGGATCTATAGATAATTTCTCAGATTCACAAAAACTGTAAACGTCAAATCGTGGTTCAAGCATGTTTTGTTCATACATTAACTCCTGAATAATAGCCAACTTGAAATTAAAATTATCAAATTGTAAGAAATCACTCATAAATTAGTTCCTTTCATAATCAGAACGAAGCCTCAATCTTCCGAATGCACCAATCAATCAGCTCTTCCAGTCGCTCAATAGATTCGGTCATATGCAGGTAGCCCATGACCGCCTCAAAGCCGGTAGACATCCGATAGGTGACGATATCTGTATTCTTAGCCTTGGTGTGGCTGTTGGCATTGCGGCCACGCTTGTAGATATCCTCTTCCTTTTCCGTCAGAATCTCTTCTTCCAGCATGAGAGAGATGAGATTAGCCTGAGCCTTGGCAGAAACGTACTTGGTCGCTTCCCTGTGCAGCTGATTGGGCTTGGTCAGACCTTGAAAAATCAGGTGCCTCCGGATATACATGGAGTAGACAGCATCTCCCTCAAAGGCGAGGGCAATGCCGTTAATCAGGTTGACATCAGTCACGGGTCCACCTCACTCCGTCCTTTGTATCCAAAAGCTTGATGCCCTGATCAGCCAATTCATCCCGAATACGGTCGGCAGTTGCAAAGTCTCGATTAGCACGCGCTTCTTGGCGTTCCTCAATCAAGCGCTCAATGTCCGCTTCCAAGACTTCTTCTACAAAGACGATGCCAAAAACTTCTAAGAGCTTGGCAAAGGCTTCCTTGACTTGAGCTGTGTAGTTGCCAGAGTTGATCCACTTGGCTAGCTCGAAGACAACTGTGATACCATTAGCCGCATTGAAATCTTCGTCCATAGCGGTGGTGAACTTGTCCAGAAAGGCCTTAAGCTGAGCAGAATCTGCCTGACCAGTGAAAGGCTGCTCATAGGTATTCTTCAAATATTTGAGATTAGTCGCTGCATCATGAACAGCTTTTTCCGTGAAGTTGATTGGCTTACGATAATGCTGGGTCGCAAAGAAGAAACGCAGCACCTGACCATCAATGGTCTTGAGGGCATCATGAACGGTGATAAAATTACCTAGAGACTTGGACATTTTGACGTCGTCAATGTTGACAAAGCCATTGTGCATCCAGTAATTGGCAAAAGTCTGACCAGTCTTGGCCTCTGACTGGGCGATTTCATTGGTATGGTGAGGAAACTCTAGGTCTGCCCCACCACCGTGAATATCAATAGTATCACCCAAAATCTCCGTTGACATGACCGAGCACTCGATGTGCCAGCCCGGACGACCTGCTCCCCAAGGACTGTCCCAGGAAATCTCGCCCGGCTTAGCCGCCTTCCAGAGGGCAAAGTCAACTGGATTTTCCTTGCGAGCGGTCTCCTCATCTGTCCGACCAGAAGCACCTAACTCCAAGTCTGCCAAGGTTTTGTTAGCTAGTTTGGCATAATTGTGAGACATTTCGACGCGGAAGTAGACATCGCCCTCTGACTCATAGGCATAGCCCTTGTCCACCAAAGTCCGCACAAAGTCAATGATTGCCTCCATAAAGTCAATCACGCGCGGATGCTGAGTAGCCGGCTTAACACCCAAAGCTGATACATCCTCACGAAAAGCCGCGATATACTTGTCCGCCACTTCTTTTGGTGTGATGCCTTCTTCCTTGGCGCGATGGATAATCTTATCATCTACATCTGTAAAATTGGAAATATAATTGACCTCAAATCCCCGATACTCAAAATAGCGACGAACTGTGTCAAAAGCTACTGTTGAGCGGGCATTGCCGACATGGATATAGTTATAAACCGTCGGACCGCAGACATACATGCGAACCTTGCCCTCTTCAATGGGCATAAATTCACGTAGGCTGCGGGTCATGGTGTCGTAAATTTTAATCATGCGGTCCACTCCCTTCTCTATTTCTGACTTTTTCGGCTGAAAACCAGCTCTGCAAAAGGGTCAAATTGTCTGAGGCTATCCAGTTGGTAAAAGCGCTGCCCTTCCTCTTGGGTAAAGAGGGGAACCCCCTTTCCTAGGATAAGGGGCGCTATCTGAATAATGAGGTGGTCGAAAAGATCCGCATCCAAGAGCGGTCCTACCAAAGAATTACCACCAATCACAAAGACATTTTTGCCTTTGTCAATCTGGTGAACAAAGTCCACCACATCCCCAGCTACTGGCTGGTAATTGCTGACAGGCAGGTGCCTATCATGCGTAAAGACATAGTTTTCCGTAGCTTGATAAAAACTTTCTACATCTTGCAAATCTTGGATTTCCTCAAAGGTCCGCTTGCCCATGATGGTGATATCCATTTGCCTGTAAAAGTCATCATAGCCTGTATCCTCTACAGAACCAAGCTGATGCAACCAGTCTATCCTGTGCTGGCTGTCTGCCAAGTAGCCATCCATGGTGATACAGCCGTAAAAATATACTGCCATTCTTGTAGTTACCTTTCTAATTCCTTTGCTATTGTCAAGGCGATAGTGAAAAAAGTCATGGCATCAGCCGTCCGCTCTTCATGGCGGGCATCCCAGGTTCGGTTATGATGATCCACATAGTCAGCTGTGTAGAAGAACTGATAGACTTTACTCTTGCGAAATTGGCTCCAAGCCATGATAGCCGAAGCTTCCATGTCCACCACTTGTGCTCCAGCAGACAAGCGACGCTTGACCTTATCAGGCGTTTCTCGATAAAAGGCATCAGTCGTCCAAGACTTGGTGCGGATATGCTCGATATTGTGCTTATCAAAGATGGCTTCCAACTTAATCAACAGTGATTCGTTATAGGCAACTTCATCACCCGGTGGGGCATAGTGATAGCTAGTCCCTTCATCTCGCAATGCGGTCGCAGGCAGGATGATCTTATCCGCCTCAATTGAGCGTTCCAAAACGCCACAGGAACCTAGAATGATGAAATTCTTGAAGCCTCTGGCCGCCAACTCCTCCAGCTGGCCGACTATCATGGGAGCCCCAATCGGAGCCAACATAACTGCTAGTTTGCTAGGACCTTGGCGGTAAATATACCATGGATGCTGTCCGTTTATGCTTTTCAAATAGCCTCCTGGATAGACTTCTTCTGACTCAATCAAACGTTTCAGAATTTCGCCATTAAAGGACAGGATGATGGTTTCGCATACCTCACCTTTGTCAATAATCTGCCTATCTGTTGGTTCAATAACCCCAGCTACAACTTCAAATTCCTCTAATAGCATAAGTTCTCTTTCTTTAAGGCTTCAGCAAATCCGCCTTCATCTTTTCTATGCGGCGCAGCTTGGTCTCATCTTTCTTGGCTTCACTGATATAGCGAGCCCATTCGCGCTGGTGGCTAGGCGGTAGTTTGGTAAAGCGCTCCTTGGCAAGACCGTCCAAACCTTCTTTCAGTTCAAGGACTACCTGCTTTAAAATAGCATCTGATAAATCTGACATGTCGGTTCCTCCCGTCATATTTTACTTAGATAACTTTGCTAACCTTTTCTATAGACTTGATGAATGGTGGCTGGCTTCACGGGCATGCTCTAGCTTGTCTAGATAGTATTCCCGTTTTTCCTCTACCTCGTGAATGGTTGGCTCGTCTTTCTCACCGTGAACACGGACAATCTTGGCTGGTACGCCAACCACCGTCACATCACTTGGAACATCAGCTACAACAACTGCACCAGCTCCGACCTTGGCCTTCTCGCCAATCTCAATTGGTCCGATAACTTGGGCATGGGCAGAGACCAAGGCACCCCTACGGACGGTCGGATGGCGTTTGCCTGTATCCTTGCCCGTACCGCCTAGGGTCACGCCGTGGTAAAGCATGGCCCCCTTCTCCACAATAGCCGTTTCTCCAATCACCAGACCACTGCCATGGTCAATGAAGACACCTGACTCAATCTGAGCGCCGGGATGAATCTCAATCTGGGTCCAGAAACGCCAGAATTGACTGTGCATGCGCGCCAGCAGCTTGAAACCGTGCCGCCACAAAAAATGCGAGAGGCGGTGGGCCGCCAAAGCTTTAATGCCCGGATAGGTTAGCAAGACTTCCAGCGACGTTCGTGCCGCTGGATCATTTTCCTTTACAATATCAATGGATTCCTTCCACCAACCCATACTAGCCTCCTTCCTTCTCTAAACAAGGAGAGACGAGAACTAGGCTCGCCTCTGCCGATTTCTGATGAGGTCTACAGGGATGAGCGACCTCTTATTCTTCTGTTTTAGGGCTTTCTTGATGGTCCTTATGACCCTTGTGCTCCTTGCGCGGATGATGTCCCTTGTCATGATGATGTTTTGGCTTATCAGACTTTGGTGGACGCGGCAGCAATACTTTCATGGAAGCATCTACCCGGCCTTTGGCATCAATCTTAATCACCTTGACATCCACTTCATCACCGATTTGTACGACATCTTCGACGTTGTTAGTCCGAGTCCAAGCCAGCTCTGAAATGTGAACCAGTGCATCCGTCTTGTCAAAGAGATTGACAAAGGCACCGAATTTCTCAATTCGAACAACCTTGGCATGGTAGACTTCATCCACTTTTGCTTCGCGGACCAAGCCAGCAATGATTTCCTTGGCACGATTAATCGCATCTTGGTCGCTGGAGTAGATGGATACATTTCCTTCTTCATCAATGTCAATCTTAACACCGGTCTCAGCGATAATCTTGTCGATGGTTTCCCCACCTTTTCCAATGACAATCTTAATCTTGTCCACATCAATCTTGATAGTGTCGATTTTCGGAGCAGTTGGAGCCAACTCAGGACGTGGAGCTGGAATCGTCGCTTCAATCAAGTCCAGAATTTCAAAGCGGGCTTTCTTAGCCTGAGCCAGAGCTTCTGTTAAGATCTCTGCTGTAATTCCTTCAATCTTAATATCCATCTGCAGGGCGGTAATCCCTTCACGAGTACCAGCTACCTTAAAGTCCATGTCGCCAAAGTGGTCTTCCAAACCTTGAATGTCCGTCAGAACCGTGTAGTTGCTGCCATCTGAAATCAAGCCCATGGCAATTCCTGCAACCGGAGCCTTAATCGGCACACCACCGGCCATCAGAGCCAAAGTGCCCGCACAGATAGAGGCTTGGGAGGAAGAGCCGTTTGACTCCAAGACTTCCGCTACCAGACGGATAGCGTAAGGAAACTCTTCCAAGCTAGGCAAGACTTGCTCCAAGGCACGTTCCCCAAGAGCACCGTGTCCGATTTCACGACGGCCAGGAGCCCCATAACGGCCTGTTTCACCGACAGAGTATTGCGGGAAATTATAGTGGTGCATGAAACGTTTCTTGTATTCTGGATCCAAGCCGTCCACGATTTGCGTTTCGCCCATTGGTGCCAGAGTCAGGACAGACAAGGCTTGGGTTTGACCACGAGTAAAGAGACCAGAACCATGAACTCGCGGCAGGTAATCCACTTCCGCATCCAGCGGACGGATTTCATCAACCTTACGGCCGTCAGGACGGACCTTATCTTCAGTAATCAAACGGCGCACTTCCGCGTGCTCCATTTGCTCCAAGATTTCAGCCACATCACGCATAATGCGGTCGAATTCTTCGTGATCCGCGTATTTTTCTTCATAAACTGCTGTGACTTGGTCTTTGACAGCCTGGGTTGCGGCTTCACGTGCTAGCTTTTCTTCTACCTGAACAGCCTTTTGCAAGTCGCTGTTGTAAGCTGCGACAATCTCTGCCTGCAGCTCTTCATCAACATGCAGCAATTCTACTTCCGCTTTTTCCTTGCCGACTGCCGCAACGATTTCTTCTTGGAAGGCAATCAATTCTTTGACCGCTTCGTGCCCTTTGAGAAGAGCTTCCAGCATGATATCTTCAGACAGCTCCTTGGCTCCAGACTCTACCATGTTGATAGCCTCTTTGGTACCAGCCACTGTCAGTTCTAAAAGTGAAACTTCTTTTTGTTCCTTGCTAGGGTTGATGATAAATTCACCATCTACATAGCCAACCTGAACTCCTGCGATAGGGCCATTAAAAGGAATATCTGAGATAGAAAGAGCCAGAGAGCTACCGAACATAGCAGCCATTTGAGGCGAAGCATCTTCGTCATAAGAAAGAACAGTATTGATAACCTGAACTTCATTGCGGAAGCCTTCCGCAAACATAGGACGAATTGGGCGGTCAATCAAGCGGGCAGTCAAAGTCGCATCTGTTGATGGACGGCCTTCGCGCTTGTTAAAGCCACCAGGATATTTCCCAGCTGCATACATTTTTTCCTCATAGTTGACCTGCAATGGGAAAAAGTCCCCAGTAGCCATCTTTTTGGACATAGTTGCCGCAGTTAAAACGGTACTTTCTCCATATCGAACAACGGCGCTGCCATTTGCCTGTTTTGCAACCTGACCGGTTTCAACTACCAGCTCACGGCCTGCAAAAATAGTTTTAAAAACTTGTTTTGTCATAAAGACTCCTTGCCGAGCACATGCTCAAATTTTTTAATACGTCTTGGCTACAAAGATCAAGATATTAAGACCGTCAAAAGCTCATAGCATAATCACAGCTGACAACTAACCTTCTCAGAAATTTAGCTTTGATATCATGGTCTTAGCAGCTTATTATATCCTCATCTTTGTATCAAGCACGTACAGACCTTATTTTACCACAATTTCAAGCAAAAGAAAAAGGCTGGAAATGGCTTTTTTCTATAAAAGTACTGAAAATCCATTTTTCTTTTCTATAGCTAATTATAGTTGGCTGTCAGAGTTCGTTTTTCACCTTTCGATTCGTCAAATAAGATGGCGGTATAGCCACTATTCACTTTTCAAAGAGGATTTCTTGCTTTATAATAAAGACAGTGACTCATTTCAAACATGTAAAGGAGACAATCGTGCCAGATCATCAAACAGTTGAAAAGAAAGATTTTTCTCGCTCCTTGCGACAGCCTTAGTCAGCTTTGCAGGCATCTTATCTGAAACCAGTATGAATGTAACCTTCCCGCATCTAAGTAAGGTCTTTGGATTAGGATTGGGAACGCTGCAATGGATTACAACAGGGTATTTACTAGCAGTGGCCATCACGATTACTTTAGGAGCGACCTTAGCTCACAATTGGAAAGAGCGAACCATCCTCTTTACCGCTTTGGCCAACTTTTGCTTGGGCACACTGATTGCCATGTTGGCTCCAAGCTTTCCCATCTTGATGGTAGGGAGAATCCTACAAGGAGGAGCTACTGGATTAGCCATTTCTTTGCTCTTTAACTTGATTGTTGAGCGTGTTCCTAAGCAAAAAATTGGAACCTACATGGGCTTGTCTGGGATGGTGGTCAGCCTAGCACCAGCAATTGGGCCGACTTACGGTGGTTTTATGATTAGTCGTTTTGACTGGCATATGATTTATACCTTTATTCTTCCTGTCCCAATCATTTCCTTTATCCTTGGCTTTTTCTTTTTAAGAAATTCCGAGAAGTCTAGGAAACGGGCCTTTGATCTTCTCTCATTTCTCCTCTTAGCAAGCTCACTCGTGTTTGCCATTGTAGCCATCTCCAGCTTAGAAGAAGGACATATCGATTGGCTCTATCTTGTTCTCTGTGTAGTGCCACTAGCTTTCTTCATCTATCGGAGCTTGAAGATTGATCATCCCTTCTTAGATATTCGTATCTTAAAGCAACCAACGGTCTTATTGGCTATTCTACCCTTCTTCATTTTTCAATTTATAAACCTATCGGCTAATTTTCTGATTCCCAACTTCCTGGTCATAGAAAAAGACATTTCAACCGCTCAGGCAGGCTTTGCATTACTTCCGGGAACCATGCTCGGAGCCTTTCTCTCTCCTGTATTTGGTAAACTCTATGATAGAAAAGGTCCGAAACCAACTCTATTTACAGGAAATTCACTTCTTTTCCTTGCTGTATTCTTGCTCCTTATCTTCACAAAAGAACTCACCTTAACAGCTGTTATTGCGATTTATATTTGCTTTACCTTGGGGCGAAACATGGCCTTCAATAACACACTTGCTCTAGCCACGACTCAAGTTGATAAAGGAAAGACTGCAGATACGACTGCGCTGTTTCAGCTGGCCCAGACCTTTGCGGGTGCTATAGTACCGCAGTAACGGCTGTCATCGCCAATCAAGCTCCCAATATGACAAAAGGAACTCAAAACGTCTTCACCCTGCTATTAGGCCTGGTTATCTTCGTATTCTTGTCTTATTTACTGCTTTTTAAAAGGATTGCAGCAAAGAAACATTGACTTTTATCCTCGATCTGATAAACAGCTAAAAATTACTGACTTATCCTTCTCCCCCAAAGACATTTTGGGGGATTTTTTGCTATACTATTTCTATATACGACAAAAGGAGTAGACTATGGAACAAAAACATCGTTCTGAATTTCCGGAAAATGAACTCTGGGACCTAACGGCCCTTTACCAAGATCAAGAGGACTTCCTGCGAGCCATTGAGAAGGCCAGAGAGGATATCAAAAAATTCGTCCGTGATTACCAAGGTAATCTCAGCACTTTCGAAGATTTTGAACGGGCATTTGCTGAGTTAGAGCAGATTTATATCCAAATCAGCCACATCGGTAACTACGGCTTTATGCCACAGACCACTGACTTTGGTGATGAGAGCTTTGCGCAGATCGCCCAAGCAGCCATGGAGTTTGAGACCGAGGCCAATGTCGCACTCAGCTTCTTTGACGACGCTCTGGTCGGTGCAGATGAGTCTGTCCTAGAGAGACTAGGCCAAGAGTCCCATCTGACCTCAGCCATTCGCCAAGCTAAAATCAAAAAAGCCCACTATCTGGGAGCGGATGTCGAAAAAGCTCTGACTAATCTGGGCGAGGTCTTTTACAGTCCACAGGATATTTACACCAAGATGCGAGCCGGCGACTTTGCTATGTCTGACTTTGAAGTGGACGGCAAGGTTTACAAAAACAGCTTTGTCACCTATGAGAACTTCTATCAAAACCATGAAAATGCAGAAATCCGCGAAAAATCTTTCCGTTCTTTCTCAGAAGGCCTTCGTCAGCACCAAAATACCGCTGCTGCTGCCTATCTGGCTCAGGTCAAGTCTGAAAAACTGCTGGCTGACATGAAAGGCTTTGACTCTGTCTTTGACTATTTGCTAGCTGAGCAAGAAGTTGATCGCTCTATGTTTGACCGGCAGATTGACTTGATTATGAGTGAATTTGCCCCAGTAGCTCAGAAATACCTCAAGCATGTCGCTAAGGTAAACGGACTTAAAAAAATGACTTTTGCCGACTGGAAGCTGGACTTGGACAGCGAGCTTAATCCTGAAGTCAGCATTGATGATGCCTATGACCTGGTCATGAAGTCAGTCGAGCCACTCGGACACGAATACTGCCAAGAAGTTGCCCGCTATAAGGAAGAACGCTGGGTCGACTTTGCGGCCAATGCCGGGAAAGACTCTGGAGGCTATGCTGCTGATCCTTATCGGGTTCACCCTTATGTCCTCATGAGTTGGACTGGTCGCATGAGCGATGTCTATACTCTGATTCACGAGATTGGCCACTCCGGTCAATTTATCTTCTCAGACAATCACCAAAGCTATTTCAACGCCCACATGTCCACCTACTATGTGGAAGCACCATCTACCTTTAATGAACTCCTGCTCAGTGATTATCTGGAACGCCAATTTGATAATCCACGCCAGAAACGCTTTGCCCTGGCTCACCGTCTGACGGATACCTACTTCCACAACTTCATCACCCACTTGCTGGAAGCTGCCTTCCAACGCAAGGTCTATACTTTGATTGAAGAAGGCGGAACCTTCGGTGCAAGCAAACTCAACGCTATCATGAAAGAAGTTTTGACAGAATTCTGGGGCGATGCCGTTGAGATTGACGACGATGCTGCCCTGACTTGGATGCGCCAAGCGCATTACTACATGGGGCTTTACAGCTATACTTACTCAGCAGGTCTGGTCATCTCTACTGCCGGTTACCTACATTTAAAAAATGACGAGAATGGTGCCCGCGACTGGCTTGAGCTACTCAAATCCGGCGGCAGCAAAACGCCACTTGAGTCAGCTATGATTATCGGAGCAGATATTTCGACAGACAAACCGCTCCGCGATACCATCCAGTTCTTGTCCGACACAGTTGATCAGATTATTGCCTACAGCGAGGAGTTGGGGGAATAGATACTTATTCCGTGAGGAATTCGTTGGCGAATATGTTAGACTAGTTAGTAAAAATCTATCAATGAGGAGATAACATGAAAAATAAGCCCCTACTAGTGGCTGTTGCAGTCTTGTCTTTAGTTAGTCTTGTTGCTTGTAGCAGTCCAAAGAAAGAGTCCAGTAACTCATCATCTTCGGAATCTAGTTCCACAAGTGTTGTAAAAGAGACTACAGAATCGAGTAGTAAGGTAGAGGAAAAAACATCAGATGGTAATCAGAGTTCTGAAGAAACTAAACGTATCGGTTCAGCAGATTATGGATATGTCAATATCCCGAGTGACTGGAAAAAATATGAATATGTAGAAGGTGGAGATAACATCCAATACAAAGATCAGAGTGGTACTAATGCTATTATTTTAAATGCCTCCAATAGAGAAAAAGCAAATGTAGCTGAAGGAGAGGAATTTAGTGCTGAGATGATGGCTCAAAGATTTGAAAGTGCCATGAACGGAAAAAATAAAGTTGTTAAGGTTTCAAGATCTTCTGCTAATGTTGGAGGAAACGAAGCAATTCAAGTAAATATGAGTCTTAAATCAGGCAATTATATTATTTTCTGGACATTCCAAAAGGATGATAAGGTGTATGTCATTACGTGTGTTTGCAATGAAAAAACAATAGCTCAATTGACAACTTATGTCAAAGATACTTGGAGCTTTGATGGAACAGGTGCCGTGACGGATTAATGAAGAGTGTTAGGTAGCTGTACTGACCCCAAAAACTAGATAAATAATTTAAGCGAAGGATTTAGTTCTGTATTGTACAGGACTAAGTCCTTCGCTTAAATAAATTGTTTAACTTTTTGGGGTCAGTACAAAACGGGTGATTTTTTCATGCAATCTAGGTAGCTTTTATCTACTCAATGTCCAACTAGCAGAAGATATGAGTGCGCATGTATCGAAGAGCTCTGACTAAAGGTTATTCAAATTTCTTTTTATTCGCTTCATTTGCTGGTGTCATATTGATTTGTAAAAAATTGGCAATATTTTCTTTGTCTATTGTAGCTTTTCCCTTACTATCTACCTTAATAGCAAGGTAATGGGTACTATTATCAAGATAATCCATCCCCTGTAAATCCACATAGTTGTCTGCTTTAAAATCAAGAGCAGCTAATTGATAGACAAATCGAATATTCAATCCTTTGGCATAGTTGGTTTCGACAACCTTATTGTGTTCATCTACCATTCCTTGGAAGAATTCTTTATAGTTATCATGATAAGAAGCCTTCACTTCATATTGATAAGTATCTACTGATGGAGCCTTAAATTGCAAATAAACCATGTCGCCCTCTACCTTATAATCCTCAAGAGTATAGGCCCCAGCTTTTCCCAATGCATTAGTATTCACCTTGAAAAACATTGGTGCGTATACCTTGATTGGATAACTTTCTCCCTTATACTTAAAGACCGTATCATTTGAAAAAGTTGAATAGCGTTCAGATAAGGTAGGGATTAAAACCTCATTCCAAATTTTGTTAAAAAATTCTTCTTGATTGCTTGTACCTGTAGCTTTCAGAACCAAATCGAAGTTTTCTTGATTGACAAAGACGGCATCCACCAATTTAAGGGCCGCTTGAACCTTAGGGTCAGAAATTTCTTTTTTCTTCTTTTCAAGATTATCAGCCGCCTGTTTAACGCCATCTAAAGTTGTATTAATTTCCTTGCCGCTATTTGTTTCAATATATGTTTTCTCATAGGAAACAGGCCCGACTTTTGCATTCCAGTCAAATGATGCAGCAGGGCCAGTTACATCCGTATTATGATAGGTCGAAGTCTCAGTGTTTTTTGGGGCTTCTGAACTATTTCTTGCAGTATTTGAGCGATTAAACGAACATCCAACTAATAAAGCTGCTATAGCTACAAGGAAATAAAATCTAAATATCTTTCTCATGATATGCTCCTTTTCCAATTGATTTTAATGACTACTATCTATTATATCATGATAACTTTTTTTGACGAGTCTGGAACAAGAAGATTTTGATTTTCCAGTTTCTTTATCATATTTCTTACAGCAAATAGTTGGGGGAATAAAGAATAAACAAAATCAGCTTGAAGATTTGCTTCAAGCTGATTTTTAAATAGTTTAATAAAAATAAAGAGGCCCAAAAAAGTGGAAATAAAGTAAAATGTAGGCACTAAAACAAGCGATAAATATAAGCCATCTTGTCCAGTACTGTGACTTAGTATAATTCTTCATTCGCAACAGCCCGATGAAAAACCAGATCAGACTCCAAAAAACCAGGCCTAATATCTGAGGGGCAAAATATGAAATTAAAAGCAAAACAGGGATCAACAAGGCTAATACTAGTATGATTCTTTTTTGCGTTATCTCTTCCCTAGGAATCATCCACCCCACAAAGAAACATAAAACCGCTGGAGCGATGAATGGTGTAAAAATCATAAAGACAAATAAAAGATGTTTTAGAAACTCAATCATTAACATTACTTCATTCCCATCATGTTTTAAATAACCCGGCTCCCTAACGAGACCCATTGAAAAAATACTTCTACTTATTATACCTTAAAAAGTGAATTTTCGAACAAATTTTTAAAATTGACTTCTTATTGTTACAATCGAAATAAAAAAGGCCGCTCCAAACAAGAGCAGTCTCATTTTAAAACAGGTCTATTTTAGTCTTGTACTCACTGACTATCCCAACTCCGCCACAATGGCTTTAATCTGCTGGGCAGTATGAACACCCGCTAGCTGCTTGACGACCTGACCGTCTTTTTTAAAGAGCAAGGTCGGGATAGACATGATGCCAAAGTCGCGTGCTGTAGCTGGATTTTCATCCACATCCATCTTGACAATCTTAAGCTCATCTTCGGGAAGTTCCTCTGAGAGCTTGTCAAGGATTGGCCCTTGCATGCGACAAGGCCCACACCAAGTCGCCCAAAAGTCAATGAGCACTAATCCGTCTTTTGTTTCTTGCTCAAATGTTGCATCTGTGATTGCTTTTACCATTATTTTTCTCCTTTATTCTTAGTCAAACTTTGTCAAATCCTGCTTCATCAGGAAAAAGAAGACATCGCCATAAGTACCCTGGTAGTTCAAATCATGACCTTTATAAGTCAATTTTTTAACTGGGTAATAATCTGCCACTCCAATCAAGCAGGCTTGCTGGGACTGCTCAAACTCCTGATAAGACTCAAAGGTCATCTTGCGCTCCTGCTTGACAGCATCCAAATATGTAATTTCAATCATAAACTCTCCTTTTTCAAATTACTCTTGTAATTTTTATTTTATGATTATATTGTAATATCTTTAGTTACATCTGTCAAATAAAACGACTTGGAGAAATAACTTCGCTTTTCAAGCCACTCACTGATTTCCTGACAAACAAAAAAGCCTCCCATCGGAAGACTTTCCCATATAAATGAGAAAAAGCAGGCTCAATGCCCCTTGTGCTTTTCCAATCGTTTTTGCTGTTTGAGTTCGAATTTCCTTTGCTTAGCCAGTTCTTTCTGCTGCTTGTGCTTGACTCGAGCAATTATCTTTTGCTCTTCTAATTGCAGACTCAGCGCTTCCTGAGACTTTGAAGAACGTGAAGCCAGCTGCTCCTTTTTAGCCTGTCTCTGCAGGCGTTTAGGACTGACCGACTTAGTCTTCTCCTTCACTCTGATGCTAGGACTAAACTGCAACCGATGATAATAACGGTTTAGAAAATCCAACAATTCCTGCGTGCTAGGCTCTGCACCAAAGGTGACTCGGCAAACTCTATAAGATTAAGCATGTTCCTGCTCGAAAAGACCGTGCCAAAATCCCTCTTCAAAATAAACTGTCAGCGTCATTGAAATCTTATCCATGACAGCACCTCCTTTAAAAAATCCCTAAGAATGGACAACCAAGGAGGAAGGTTACTGACAAAAAATGGTTTTTTGCGTCTGGACTACCAACCAGAACTGTGTTTTTATCTTAGTAGCTACAGTCTAGCAAGATTTTCTAAAAAATTCAAGATTATCAGAATCTCGCTTAGATAAGTGAATTGGATTTTCTTGTATGAAAGGCAGAAAAATCAAAAGACAAGAAAGCTCTCTTCTTGTAAAATACATTCATTTCCGCTATAATACTACAAATACTGAAAGGAGAGAACTATGAAGTATATTTGGGCTTTCTTAGCAGCCTTGAGCTTGGCTGGACTGGCTCTGTTCTTCTGGCACTCCCAGACCAAACCGAATCCTACCCCTCCTAAGCCAGAAACCACACAAACAGCTTCTAGTGAGAAAAGCGACAAGCAACCGACTCCAACAGAAGACATCGTGTCTGAAGAGTACAGCGTTTCATACAATGACAAGCAACTCTACGGAAAGATTACTGCTCCTTCTGACTACAAGAGTAAAAAATTGCCGACTATTGTTATCGCACATGGATTCAACAATACCCTTGAGCAATATGAAATGTATAGCCAGCTGTTGGCAAAGCAAGGTTATCTGGTTTACAGCTTTGATTTCTACGGCGGCAGCCGCCAATCGAAAAGCGGCGGACAGGATATGCTGAATATGTCGGTCAAAACCGAACTCACAGACTTGACTCAAGTCATGGAAAAACTGAGTTCCGAGACCTTTGTAGATAAAAGCAAAATGAGCTTGTTCGGTGCTAGCCAAGGCGGCGTTGTTGCTAGTCTTTATGCTGCTGCTTATCCGGACCGCGTACACAAACTCCTGCTTATCTTTCCAGCTTTCGTTCTTTTTGATGATGCCAAAGAGACCTATCGTAATCTAGAAAGTCCTGACTTCGATCAACTTCCAGACAGCCTGACACACCACAATACTACTCTGGGCAAGATTTATCTAATCGATGCCTTAGACATTGACATCCAAGCCGAACAGACCAAAATCACAGCTCCGACCCTCATTATCCACGGCACTGATGATGCAGTCGTTCCCTACCAGTATGCGGTTCAAGCCAGCCAGACCATTCCAAATGCAGAGCTGGTCACTGTGGAAGGTGGGGAGCATCGCATCGACGAAAGATTTGCTATCACTGCCGCTCCTGCAATCCAAAAATTCTTGAAAGAGTAAATCCGCTGATAGAAAAAGTTCTTCTAAAATCATAGAAGAGCTTTTTATTTGGAAAAATAAGAAGAATTAGAGTAGGAAACGATATTTGAATATTTTGAAATATACTAAGAGGAGCGATGAATAAAAATGCCTCCAAAACCAGAGAGCTAACTTGAGTTCAGGTTACAATCCTAGCGAAAAAGAAAAACTACTCTTTAGTAGAGCAGCTTCAACTTTATGAATTCAATTGAACACGGCCTAAGTGAGTTGATAAAACAAAAAAGCTCCCTGAAATCAGAGAACTAATTTGAGCTCGAACTAAAATTCTCGTGAAAAAGATGAAACTCCTTGTGTTCATCGAACACGATGTCGTTTCCCTATTTTCATACGGATTTTTGACGCCCTTAGCATCATGATTCTTGCTGGATAAAACGTTTATAAACTAGGCGACGAGGCGAAGATTGTACTAATGGTACATCGAGGCGAAGTCAACGAAGTATAGAAACGTTTTAGACGCAAGATTAGCGACGAAGTCCAAGAGAGTTGATCAACTCACGGTAACGGTTAACGTCGTTCTTACGAAGGTAAGCCAAGAGGTTACGACGGCGACCGATTTTCTTCATCAAACCACGGTAAGTAGCGTGGTCTTTTTTGTGTTGTTTGATGTGGTCGTTGAGGTGGTTGATTTCCCAAGTAAGGACAGCAACTTGTACCTCCACTGAACCAGTGTCACCTTCGTGACGTGCATATTGTGCAATGATTTCATTTTTTTTCTCTTTTGAGATTGCCATGATATACTCCTTTTCTTTACGCTTCATCCGAGTGACAGGTTTGGCATGGCCTGCAACCAAGAAGAAGTTATTTGTCTTTACGACATACTTATTCTACCAAGAAGGTCTACCTTTGTCAAATGATTCTGTTTCAACTCTTTTGTATGAGGAATTCAGGCTTTTTCATTTACAATTCTACCCCAAAGATTTCTAAAGAAAGCATTTCTTCCTCGGTCAGCCTCCGCCATTCTCCAAGTGCAAGTGCGGAATCTAACTGTAGGGATCCCATCGTGAGGCGCTGAAGATCCGTCACTTCTTTTCCGCAGGAAGCCACCATGCGCTTGACCTGGTGGAACTTGCCTTCAGCTAGAGTAATTTCTACGAGAGAAGTCTCTTTTGCCTCGTCCAGCTCTACAATCTTGAGCTGAGCTGGCTGGCAGGTGAAATCTTTCAACTCTATTCCTGCAGCAAAGCGCTCTACATCTGCTTGGTTCATCAGGCCTGCCACTTGAGCACGATAGATTTTTTCTACGTGCTTTTTGGGTGACAGCATGGCATGAGCCAACTTGCCATTATTGGTCAGAAGGAGCAGGCCGTGGGTATCAATATCCAAACGGCCGACAGGAAAGACTTCTTTCTGACGGGCAGTCTCGTCCAGCAAGTCCAGAACCGTCTTATGACGGTCATCCTCTGTCGCCGAAATGACTCCCTGCGGCTTGTTGAGAAGATAGTAGACGAATTTTTCATAGGTCAGCCTTTGGCCAGAAACGACAATCTCATCTGCTGTCTCATCAATCTGGGTCTTAGGTGATTTCTCTGCTCTGCCATTGACCAAAACCAGCCCTTTCTTTAGGAACTGCTTGACCTGAGCACGTGAGCCCAGACCATTTTCTGCTAAAAATTTATCCAGACGCATCGTATAACCTCCTAGCTTTTTGGGGCCAATCCGCTCTTTCCTTTGCTAAATCTTAGAACAAAGAGCGAGGTCAAAATCATAGCTAGTCCCAAAACGCTGAAGATAAAGGCTGGGACGTTGGAGAATCTCCCGATGAAACTGAGGACAAATGTAGTGGCCGTTGCTCCGATACTGCAACCTAAAATCACGATAGAAGTAGCTTGATTGAGTAGGTGGGCGGAAATGCGCTCGGACAGGGTGTAAAAAATGGTCGTCAGACCGACACTATAGACAAAACCGGCGCTAATAGTAGCCATGCTGAGTGACAAAAGATTAGGTGAGAAGCCAATGATAATCTGAGTCAGTCCAAAAACCAGACCAGAAAGCATCAGCAGTTTATCTCTAAAAAGACGGGTCAAACTAGCAAAGCTGATGCCCGCTGCAATCCCAATCAACTGCATCAAGGAAAGAATCACGCCTGCAGTCTGGGCGGTTCCCATACCAGACTTCTCCACAATCCCCGGCACCCGCACATTGATGGCAATATAGGTCAGCACAATAACCCCCGCCACAAAGGCAAAAGCTAGACTTAACTGCCAATCCTGCTGGCTTAGCTTAGGAGCCAATTCAGACTGTTCTTGCTGCTTTTCAGAGACCTTGTCATAAGGGACAAAAAGCAGATAAAGCGCCAAAACCACAAGACCGAAGCTATAGACGAGAAAGGCAGCCTGCCAACCGAGAGGAAGAAGCCAACTGACGCCAAAAGTTAAGAGGGCTGTCCCGACTACTTCTGCTGATCCCCTCAGTCCTAAAAGCCGAACACGTTCCTGTCCCTTGTAGCGCTCGCTAACAATTGAGATAGCCTTGGCATTAAGCAGACCGATTCCCATCCCAAAGACAAGCCGAGAGGCAAACATAAGCCAGTAAGACTGGTTAAGAAGAGGAAGAAGCCCGCAAAGTGAAAAAATCACAAGTCCGCTCACAATCATCTGGCGCTCGGTCAGGTACTTTTCAATGACACGATTTAACAGTAACATGAGCATAATCCCAGCCGAAGGCAAAGAAACCAATAGTTCTACCCAACTTTCTGGAATCCCCTTATAAAAAGCAAACATGGCCGACTGGGCACTGGAAATCGAAAAAGCCGTCGTCAGAATCAAAGAAAGCGAGAGGATACTCACCTTTTCCATCAATTTTTTCATTCTATTTTCCTTTAAAATTCACACTACCTCTATCATACAGTTTTTTGGGTCAAGACGCAATTTCTTTGTCAGGAATATTATGGGTCCCTGTGGCTCCATCAAAAAGCAGACACCCCCAGCCAGTCAAAACCGCTCCCGCCTTTATTTCTTACAGGTTTTATGTTATGATGAAGGATAGAAAAAGGAGAGAATCATGTCTGTGAGTGAAAAAATATCTGTTATTGAACGATTAACCAAACCAGCCCATTTAATTGATATGAAGGATATTATCCGCGAGGGCAATCCAACCCTGCGCGCTATCGCTGAGGAAGTCAGCTTCCCTCTATCAGACCAAGAAATCATTCTGGGCGAGAAGATGATGCAATTTCTCAAGCATTCCCAGGACCCAGTCACGGCAGAAAAAATGGGGCTGCGCGGCGGTGTTGGTCTAGCCGCTCCCCAGCTGGATATTTCCAAACGGCTCATCGCTGTTTTAGTTCCCAACCCTGACGACGAAGAGGGCAATCCGCCTAAGGAAGCTTATAGTCTGCAAACGCTGATGTACAATCCTAAGATTGTAGCCCACTCCGTTCAGGATGCAGCTTTAGCTGATGGTGAAGGCTGCCTGTCAGTCGATCGAGAAGTACCGGGCTACGTAGTTCGTCATGCACGAGTGACCGTGGATTACTTTGACAAGGATGGTCAAAAGCATCGTATCAAACTCAAGGGCTATAACGCCATTGTTGTTCAGCATGAAATCGACCATATCAACGGCATCATGTTCTATGACCGTATTAATGAAAAAGACCCATTTGCAGTCAAAGACGGCATGTTGGTGATTGAGTAAATAACTTGCATATCATTATCGAAAATACCTAGATAGAAACTATCTAGGTATTTTTTCTATTCTAACTATCCCGTCTCCAGAAAATAGCCAAGAGAATAACTGCCCCTAGCACTGATGGAACAATAGCTGTATCAGCCAGCATTGGTCCCCAGTGGCCAAAGAGAAATTGACCAATCAAGGAACCAAACCAGCCCAAAAGGATTTTTCCGATACAGCCCATGCGCTCCCCACGGCTGGTAATAGCCCCGGCGATAAGGCCGATAATAAAACCGACAAACATACTACCAATCATATATGCCCCTTCTTTCTATATTTCTAGCAAGGCTTCTCAAGAAGCAAGTGGAAGCTGTCATTATGGAATGCGTCATTTAAGGCAACTCGAAAGCTTAGATTGCCCAGTCTCCATTTCTAAAGATTGCTACGCGGCTGCCATCTTCGCGGATACCGTCAATATCCATCTGATCAGAGCCAATCATAAAGTCCACATGGACATCCGAGCGGTTGAGACCCGCTGCTTCCAGCTCTTCTTCGGATAAATTCTCTCCACCGACTACACTAGTCGCATAGGCTGCACCGATAGCCAAGTGGTTAGAAGCATTTTCATCAAAGAGAGTATTGAAGAAGGTGATACCTGACTGAGAAATCGGACTTGGATCTGGCACCAAGGCACACTCACCTAAAGCACGCGCACCCGCATTTTCAAAGACAAGATCCTTCATAACCTGTTCTCCCTTTTCAGCAGTAATGTCCACAATCTGGCCATCCTTGAAGGTCACCTTGATGCCTTCGATGATGTTGCCATTGTAGCTGAGAGGCTTGGTGCTAGTCACATAACCTTCAGCTCGGCGGAAGTCCGGTGCTGTAAAGACCTCTTCTGTCGGCATATTGGCAATAAAATACTCGCCCTGAGCGTTGAGACTGCCAGCTGACTCCCAGTGATGGTTCTTGGGCAAGCCCAATGTCAAGTCTGTTCCAGGAGCTGTGTAGTGCAGAGCAGTGAATTGCTCTTCATTCAAAACTTTAGCCTTTGAGCTGAGTTTTTCTTCATGAGCTTTCCAAGCGGCTACTGGGTCATCCTCATAGACACGGCAGGTTTTGAAAATCTGATCCCAAAGCAAATCTACTGCTTCCTCATCGCTGGCTGCATTTGGAAAGACCTTTTTAGCCCACTCTGCTCCAGCTGCAGCAGCGACTGTCCAGCTGACTTTATTGGATTGGGTTGCAATCCGCATCGGCTTCATAGCTATCCCCATAGCCTTAGCAGAAGCTGATAATTTCTCGGCATCCACGCCATTTAAAGCTCCTGGGTCAGATGAACGAACGCCCAAGCGGCTGGCTTTCTTTTCGAGGAGATAGTTCATCTCAGCCACCTTATAGTCTGGAACATTGTCCAAGCGCTCCATCGGTGCATGGAGGAATTTCTCCCGCGTAGTCAAATCATCCGCCCACTGGACGATGACCTCGTGAGCACCCAGAGCATAGGCTTCCTTGACAATCAAGTGAGCCAGCTCACGCTGCTCCACATCAATATTGAGCGCCACCGTGTGACCCGGCTGCACATTAATACCATTGGCAACCAATAGTTTAGCGTATTTTTCTAAGTTTTCTTTAAAATTTGGCAGAACCATGCTGCTTCTCCTTTTCTTTTGTTAATTCTCTTTAAACAGGGACAGCAGGCTAACCGCTGCCACCTTACCGCAAATCAAAGCGGTCATTTTCAAAATCGTATCTGGGTCAAGATCCAGCTGGTAATCAAACACCTTTTGCGCAGGCTTATCTTCGGCATTTATTCTAAGTTTCATGAGAGAGTCCTTTCCTTTGTTAACCATCTATTGGTTTATGATGCCAGATGACTTTCATATTCCAACCATCCTGAATTAATTTACAGCCTGGCAGCAACTTCCCATAAATCTCTTCATATCCTTTTTTAGAAAGGTAGCGATCTGTTGCTAAATGATTGAGCCAAGATTTGGAGGTGCTATGTTTGAAGATTCTTCTGGCATTTTTCAAGCCGAATCTTTTCCAGTGTCGAGGAAAATCTAAATAAGCGCCTACAACATAGGTCCAAGTTGAAGGAGTGGGCTTTTCTGATACATTGTCCATAACAAACAGGATGCCACCTGGCTTTAGTAATTTCTTACATTTTTCCAAAGCTTCAGGGATGTCCAAATGATGAAATGTAGTTCGACTGAAAATAAAATCAAATTGTTTCTCAAAAACAGCGGTTAAAAAATCATCCTGCAGTAATTCTACATTCTGTAAATCTTCTTTTTCTACTTTATCTTTTGCTATCTGCAGAAAATCCACAGAAAGATCTATTCCTGTCACATGTTGAAAATATGAAGACAGAAAAATGCAGGTATTCCCTCCGCCACAACCAATATCCAAAGCGGAAACTCTACGGTCAGGCAAATTATCCAGTAGATAATCGGGCTTGCCTTCCAAAAGAGTAGTTACCCAATCATATTCTAAAGCAACCGCATTAAATTGTTCCGTAATATTTTCCATAAACATCCTTCTTAAAAAAACTCATCAAACAGACTCAACTGGTTATCCTCAGGCATATTGCCTAGAATACCCATATCGTCCATTTTTTCGACTAGGGTGCTAGAGAGACCGCCGCGCTTGCGGAGCTCCGTCTTAGAAAGGAATTCGCCTTCTTCGCGCGCTCTGACTACTTGGCGGGCAACGTTGTCACCCAGACCGTCCATGGCAGAGAATGGTGGGATAAGGGTATCCCCTTCGATGAGAAACTCCGTTGCATGGCTCTTGTAGAGGTCCAGCTTTCCGAATTTGAAGCCCCGCTCCAGCATTTCATTGACGATTTCCAGAGTCGTATAAAGGTCAATTTCTACATTGGAAGCTTCGTTGTTCTTGCGCTTTTCAGCGATTTCGCTCATCCGGCGTTTGACGGCATCAAGTCCGCCACTCATGGTCTTAATATCAAATGCCTTGGCCCGAATAGAGAAGTAGGCACAGTAGTAATAAATCGGATGATGTACCTTGAAGTAGGCTACCCGCAGAGCCATCATAACGTAGGCTGCCGCATGGGCCTTGGGGAACATGTACTTGATTTTTCCACAGGACTCGATGTACCATTCTGGCACATTGTTTTCCTTCATGGCTGCGATGTAGCCATTGCGCTCTTCTTCAGAAATCTTCAGCCAAAGGCCCTTCCGCACGCGCTCCATGATCGTAAAGGCCATCTTAGGATCCAAGCCCTTGTGCATGAGGTAAACCATGATGTCGTCCCGACAGCCGATTACGGTGGACAGGTCAGCAATCCCTTGCTTGATCAAATCCTGAGCATTGCCTAGCCAAACGTCCGTACCGTGAGAGAGACCAGATAGCTGTAAGAGCTCCGCAAAGGTGGTCGGATGGGTCTCATCAACCATACCCCGTACAAAATTAGTCCCAAACTCCGGAATCCCCAGCATACCAGTCGGCGTGCCGATTTGCTCCTGAGTCACCCCCAGAATGTCTGTCCCAGAAAAGAGGGCCATGACACCGGCATCATCCATAGGAATGTCATTCGGATCAATGCCAGACAAGTCCTGAAGCTTCCGGATCATGGTCGGATCATCGTGTCCCAGAACATCAAGTTTGAGGACATTTTCATCGATATCGTGGAAGTTAAAGTGGGTGGTCTGCCACTCGGCCGTCACATCATCAGCTGGATACTGGACTGGTGTAAAGTCATAAACATCCATGTAGTTAGGGATAACAACGATTCCGCCCGGGTGTTGTCCAGTCGTCCGCTTGACTCCGGCAGCTCCCTGCGCCAGACGCTCAACTTCGGCGTCCCGATAAAATTTCCCATAGTCGCGCTCGTAGCCCTTGACAAATCCATAGGCTGTCTTAGCCGCAACGGTACCAACAGTTCCAGCCCGAAAGGCGTATTCTGAACCAAAGATATCCCGCACGTCCAAATGGGCGCTCGGCTGATCCTCTCCAGAGAAGTTCAAGTCAATATCGGGTACCTTGTCCCCGTCAAATCCAAGGAAAGTCTCAAATGGAATATCCTGACCGTTCTTGCTCAGCTTGTGACCACACTCTGGACAGTCCTTATCCGGCATATCAAAACCAGAACCATAGGAGCCGTCCGTGATGAACTCGCTGTATTGGCATTTGCCACAGACATAGTGGGGTGACAAGGGATTAACCTCGGTAATCCCAATCATGGTCGCGACAAAGCTGGATCCGACTGACCCCCGCGAGCCTACCAGATAGCCCCGCTCATTGGAGCGTTGCACCAGCATCTGTGAAGCCAGGTAAATCACGGCGAAGCCATTCCCCAAGATGGAGGTCAGCTCTTTTTCAATCCGCAAGTCCACGATATCTGGCAGCGGATTGCCATAAATCTCAAAGGCTTTTTGATAAGTCAGCTCGGCAACCGTCTCCTCAGCCTTATCAATGAAAGGCGTATAGAGGTCGCCCTTGACCACCTCTACCGGCTCAAAGGTTTCCGCCAGCTGATTCGGATTGGTGATGACCAGCTTCTTAGCCAAATCCTCGCCTAGAAAGGCAAATTCGTCCAACATCTCATTGGTGGTCCGGAAGTGAGCCTTAGGAAGCGGAGCCGGCTGGGCATTTTCACCGTGACCAATGGTCCGGTTAATCATGGCTCCCTGACCTAGACTCCGAACGATAATCTCGCGATAGATTTCTTCTTCCGGCTCGATATAGTGGACGTTCCCCGTCGCAAGGACAGGCTTGCCCAAGCGTTCTCCGACCTCAATCAGATTGCGAATAATGGTCTGCAGTTCTTTCTGGTCCTTGATTTGCTCCTTGGCAATCAGCGGCTCATAGATAGCCGGCGGCATGACCTCGATAAAGTCATAATACTTGGCTACTTCGACAGCCGCATCCACTCCCTGAGAGACAACGGCGTCATAGACTTCGCCTTCCGCGCAGGCCGAGCCCAGAATCAGACCTTCACGATGGGTATCCAGTACGGTCCGTGGAATTCGCGGGACACCTTCAAAATACTTGGTATTGGACAGACTGACTAACTTGAAAATATTCTTGAGTCCCGTCTGATTTTTCACATAAATGGTCGCATGCTTGACCCGAGCCTTCTTGTAGGAATTTTCATCGACCAGATCCGTATTCAAATCCTTAAGATTGGTCACACCATGTTTTTCAGCCACATCCTTGATAAAGATAAAGAGGAGGCGGCCCGTCGCTTCCGCGTCATAATTGGCCATGTGATGATGCTCCAGAGCAATCTGGAAACGCTTGGTCAAAGGCCCCAGACCATGCCGCTTGTACTCCGGATAAAGGTTGCGGGCAAATTCCAGCGTGTCAATGACAGGCTGAGTGATTTTCGGCAGGCCATGCCGCTCATAGTTGACATTCATAAAGCCCACGTCAAAGGTAGCATTATGGGCAACGAGGACACTGTCCTGGCAAAATTCCTGAAATTCTTTCAGCACCTGCTCCAGCGGCTTGGCATTGCGGACATGCTCATCCGTAATCCCAGTCAGATCCGTCGTAAAGGCCGACAGAGGATGGCCCGGATTGATAAACTCATCAAACTCAGCGATGATATTGCCCTTGTGCATCTTGCTAGCAGCGACTTGAATCAAGTCATTGTAGACCGCTGAAAGCCCCGTCGTTTCCACGTCAAAGACAACATAGGTCGCATCGCTCAGCTCCATGTCCACTTCATTGTAGACGATAGGCACTCGGTCTTCTACAATATTGGCCTCCATACCGTAAATCAGCTGGATACCAGCTTTCTTGGCAGCTTTGTAGCCATGGGGAAAGCTCTGCACATTGCCATGGTCGGTAATGGCGACAGCCTTGTGGCCCCATTTGGCGGCCGTTGCAACGATTTCCTCGACCTCAGGCAGGGCGTCCATAGTAGACATATTGGTATGGGCGTGAAATTCGACCCGCTTCTGACCCTCGGGCATCAAATCCTTGCGCTCATAGTGGGTAACGGCCTGCACATCCTGCACATTCATGGTCAGGTCGCGGGTGAAATTGTTCATCTCCACATTTCCCCGCACGCGCAGCCAGGCGCCCTTCTTAATCATGTCAAACTTCTTGGCTTCTTCTTCATTTTTCATCCATTTCTGCAAGGAGAAGCTGGAAGTATAGTCTGTCATCTTGAAATTGAGCAAGACCCGGCCGGTCCGAGTGACCTTCTGCTCTAGGTCAAAGACCATTCCCTCAAAGACCAGACGATTCTCCTCAGTCTGAACTTCAATCATAGGGGTAATCTCTGCCTTGTCTAGCTTTGGTTTAGCCGCAGCCTTGCGAGCTTGGAAGTCATAGGCCGGCTTTTCCTCCGGAGGTGGTGCCATCTGCTGCAGGGATTCCATAGCTTTTAGCGCTTCTTCATTGGCCGCCTGAACAATCTTGTCATTTTCTGCCTGGAAATTCTCCGCTTGTTGCTGGGTCAGCTCATCGCTGTGCTGAACCTGACAGGTCAGCTGAGGAAAGCCGTACTTGACCAGCTGCTGGCTGAGATTGAGCAGATGATTCTTGCGAAAATGCTCCGTATCAATGGTTGAAGCTCCTTCAATCAGCAGCTTGTCCCCATCCAAATGAACCCGCAAATCCTGATACAGGCTCTTGAAGCCATGACTGGCACATGGACCTTCCTCAAAGGCCAGCTGGTAATAAGCCTGCAAGAGCTCATCCGATACCTGAGGCGCCTGACAATGAATTTCAAAAACAGCTTGATTACCTGTCTTAGAAAACTCTTGAGCTAAGCGCTTCTGCAATTCCCGAAAAATCTCAATGGGCAGAATATTCGCAAAAGAAAAATGAAATTCCCAGACCCGACTGACCTTGTGGACCAGAACCTTCTCAATTTCTGCATTCAAAAAGGCCTCTGAACTTCTCATTTCCAGTGGCATATCCAGCTGATTCATTAAAATTTCAAACTTGTTTGACATGACATTTCCTCGTACAGTAGTGACCCTATTTTACCATAAATCAGCACTTTTTTCGACAGAAAAAGAGTAGGGCAAAGCGCGACTCCTACACAATTGTCAATGCATTCTTCTTGACACTAAGTTATGATATAATAGAACAGAACATTTATCAAAAGGAGTCTTAACTGTGAAGAAAATTTTACTAGCCAGCGCCTGTCTGCTGACCCTGACTGCCTGCAGCATGCCTAATCAAAATAAGCAAGAAAACAAACCCAACCAAAGTCAGAGCCAAAGTAAAACCAAAGAAGAAAAGGTGAAGACGAAAACTTTTTCACGTTCAGTAAGCGATGATTCCGTCATAAAAGTCAAAGTCTACTATCAAAAAGATAAGATTACTGCTTTTTCTTTCATTACAGAAAAAGAGATTCCTGATGAGGAAAAAGGTAAAAGTCGCAAAGAGCTGGCTGATATTTATCAAAAAGACATGGAAAGCAGTCCCAATTTTGAAGCGGTTCACAAGACCAAGGGGATTGAGTCAGAGGTTAGAATTTCTGCAGATAAAAAAATAGTTCATCAATCTGTCACCTTAGATTTGAATACGATTGATATAGACGAAGCCGCTGCTGCTTTTGGAGTGACGAACCAAGAGGACACTGTATTTGAAAGACTAAAAGATAAACCTGAAGACTTTTTTGAAGCTATCAAAGAGCAAGGACTTAAAGAAGAATAAAAAAGCTTTCTGAGTGATTTAACTTTACAGTTAATGCTCAGAAGGCTTTTTCTGTCTATCTTAACACTGCTTCCGCTAAGGCTTTTTGGATAGCGATGACGCTGCGATCGCTGGTAAATTGCAGGACTTCTGCTGGCTCTTGAGCGCTGGAAACCCAGATTTTCAGCTCGGCATCTAGGTCGAAATGGCCGGCTGTTTCTACTGAGAAACGACTGATAGAGCGATAAGGAAAGGACTTATAAGAAGTCTTTTTGCCAGTCATTCCCTGCTTGTCGACCAAGATTAAACGCTTATCTGTAAAGACAATCAAGTCGCGAATAAGGCTAAAAGCCAGTTCCACATTCTCTGTTGTTGTCAGAATATCCTCTAATTGTCTTTCTGTTTTTTCAATATCTTTCTGAGAGGCATTGCCTAATAAACCGCTGAATAATCCCATCATCGGTCCTCCAATCTATTTTTTCCTACTATAGCATTTTCACCTCCAATAAGCAAAAGAAAACTGCCAGATAAAACTGGCAGTTTGTTTTATTTTGTCAAAATTGACAGGGTTTCTAGTAAATTATCGGCGTGGACTTCAATGGTATCGCCAGTAGCCTTAATCTTGACTTCGACAATGCCTTCTGCAGCTTTCTTACCAACTGTCACACGGATTGGGAGACCAATCAAATCGCTGTCGCTGAACTTAACACCAGCGCGCTCATTGCGATCATCCACCAAGACCTCATAACCAGCACTTAGCAAGTTAGCCTCAATTTGGTCTGTTAGAGTCAAGGCTTCCTCGTCCTTGACATTGACCGGAATTAAGTGCACATCAAATGGTGCCAGCTCTTTCGGGAAGTTGATGCCCCAAGCATAGCGGAATTCGCCCTTAGGAGTTTTATTGACAAAGAGACGGGCGTGCTGCTCCATAACAGCGGACAGGAGACGGCTGACACCGATACCGTAGCAACCCATAATCAGCGGTACTGCTCGGCCATTTTCGTCCAAGACATTAGCGTTCATGCTGTCAGAGTAGCGAGTTCCCAGCTTGAAGATGTGTCCAATCTCAATCCCTCGAGCAAACTTGAGGATGCCTTGACCGTCTGGCGAAATCTCACCTTCACGAACTTCACGGATATCCACATACTCAGCGGTAAAGTCACGGCCTGGATTGACACCGGTCAAGTGGTAACCATCTTCGTTAGCGCCAACCACAGCGTTAGCCAGGTCTTGCACCTTACGATCAGCGATGATTCTCACGCCTTCTGGCAGATTGACTGGCCCTAGTGAGCCAAAACCTGCTCCCAAGAGCTGACGGACTTCATCTTCACTCGCCACTTCAAAGAAATCCGCTGCCAAATGATTTTTCAGCTTGACTTCATTAAGCTGGTCATTGCCGACCAAAAGTGCTACGACAGGAGACTCGTCAGCCATGTAAACCAAGGTTTTGATTGTCTGGCTTTCATCCAGCCCAAGGAAGGCAGCAACTTCGTCAATGGTCTTGCAGTCAGGCGTTGAAACGCGGGCAACTTCTTCCTCGGTCACGACACGTCCTGCTGGCTTGTATTCATCCGTCGCCATTTCAAGGTTGGCAGCATAGCTGGACTCACTGGAGTAGGCAATGGTATCCTCACCAGATACCATCCAGCTGGTCAATTCTGTCCGAATTGCTTCCTGAACATCCTCAGGAATTTCATCAAAGCTGGCCACAGACTTGTCCAAGACAACCCAGCGGTTCACATCCGTCCGGTCCGGCGTAATGGCCATGAATTCTTGGCTGTCCTTACCTCCCATGGCACCACCATCACCAATAATAGCTTTGAAATCCAGCTCGCTGCGGGTAAAGATTTTCTCATAGGCAGACTTGTATTCATCATAAGCCGCATCCAAGCTGTCATAGTTAGCATGGAAACTGTAGGCATCTTTCATGATAAACTCACGCGTCCGCAAGAGCCCGTTACGAGGACGCTTTTCATCACGGTATTTAGGCTGAATCTGATAGAGATTGAGTGGCAGCTGTTTATAGGATTTAACCGAATCACGGACGATAGCCGTAAAGGTTTCCTCATGGGTTGGTCCTAGGATAAAGTCTGATTTCTCACGATTTTTAAGCTTGTAGAGGTCTTCGCCATAGGTCTCATAACGGCCAGACTCGCGCCAGAGGTCCGCACTGAGCAGGGCTGGAGCCAGCATCTCCACTGCACCAATCTTGTCAAACTCTTCCCGCATGATTTTTTTTGCTTTTTCAATCACACGATTAGCCAGCGGCAGATAAGAATAGACCCCGGCTGAAACCTGACGGACATAGCCAGCCCGCAGCATCAGAGCGTGGCTGATAACTTGAGCATCGCTAGGCATCTCACGCAGGGTTGGAATTAACATTTTACTTTGTTTCATAAAAACAAAACTCCTTGACTTTCATTGAATAATTTCTTTTTCATGGCTCTATGAGCTTCGAGCTCTTAGAAGAATAATTTCATAATATCGTTCCAAGTAACGGCAATCATCAAGATGACCATAATAGCCACTCCAGACAGAGTGATGTAGGTCTCCGTTTCTCTTTTCAGCGGTTTTCTGCGAATAGCCTCCAGAATATTGAGGACGATTTTTCCGCCATCCAAGGCTGGAATAGGAATCAGGTTGAAAATACCGATATTGAGCGACAGCATGGCCAAAAGGCTGAGTACTGCTGGCAAGCCTTGCTCGGCAGCCTGACTGCTGAAATTGTAAATAGCGACCGGACCGCCCAGCTTATTGATATTGAAGTTGAAGATGATATCTTTCAGAGCTGACAAAATGCGAACCGTGGTAGACCAAGCTGCAGTAAAGCCGCCAATGACCTTGTCCCAGAAGCCTGTCTTGACCGTTGGAGATACCCCTAGCAGATAACGATTGCCGTCTTTTTTAGGCTGTACGGTAATTTCTTTCGTATCGCTGCCGTGCTTGTAGGTAACTGACAAGGTCGGCGCTTCCTTGCTCTTGGCTGTGATTTTCGCCAGAGCGCTGGTTAGATCCGCCCAGTTGCTAATCTTATAGTCATTAATCTTAAGGATTTGGTCGTTATTTTGAACCCCAGCAGCTGCTATAGCACTGCCATCCATAACTTGGAAATGATTGCTGTTTTCATCGCGAACGCCGCCTTGAACAAAGGCCAGCAGCATAAATACCAGCACGCTCAGGATGAAGTTATTCATAGGCCCAGCAAAGTTGGTAATGAGACGACCCCAGATACTAGCATTCTGATACTGAACATCCAGCGGTGCAATCCGCACCTCAGTGCCATCTTCTTCAACAATCGTTGCATCATGATCTACTGCATAAGTCTTGAGCTCGTCAAGGACCAGACCAGTGATTTCCAACTTTTCCTCAAAGTCAAAGCCAGTCACATTCATGGGCAGAGCTGTCTGGTCAACCTTTTTGCCAGAGAGATTGATACGAACCACCTTGCCCTCTGCATCCAAGGTCAGACTAGCCGGTGTCCCCACCTTAATGTCAGTGGAGTCTTCCCCCCAGCCGGCCATACGCACATAGCCCCCCAAGGGTAAAATCCGAATCGTGTAGGCCGTCCCGTCCTTACCAATATGGGAGAAAATCTTGGGTCCCATACCGATAGCGAACTCTCTGACCAAAATGCCGGACTTCTTTGCAAAGTAGAAGTGTCCGAACTCATGGACCACCACAATGATCCCAAAAATAATAATAAAGGTTATAAACTGCATGGACTTCTATATTTTACCTTTCCTAGAAATCTTGTTTTTTCTTTAAATCAAAGAAGGAGCAGAAAACGGCCAAATACCGAGCTTCCCGCTCCTGCATAGCTGACACTCTTGAAAATAGGTTAGAAGCTCAATTCAAAATTTTTGAGCTCCAAATCCCAGTTTCTTCTCAGATTGTGCGGTCGTTAGACAAGCTTGCCATCCCTTGCTTTCAGCTATGCTCGACTGTCTTAGAACAAGCCGAAGAAATGCATCAGCGGAAAGACGAAGAGAAGGCTGTCAAAGCGATCCAAGACACCGCCGTGGCCAGGAATGAATTTACCAGAATCCTTGACCCCGAAATGACGCTTGACTGAGCTTTCGACCAAATCTCCCAACTGACCTGCAATACTAAAGAGCACTGCCAGAATCAAAAAGACAAAGGCATTGTAAGGTGAGTACACTTGCGGTCGAACCAACATGAAGATTCCAGTCACTAGAACGGCTGATAGAATGCCGCCCAGGCTTCCTTCAATAGTCTTATTAGGAGAAACTCTCGGCGCCAGCTTTCTTTTACCGAAACGCACCCCGACCAGATAAGCTCCGCTGTCAGTAGCCCAGACGATAAAGAGAGCTAGCAGGACCTTGTCAATATTCATCAAGCGGGCATCAATCAAAGCATTAAAACCAAGACCGACATAAAAACTAGTCGCAATCGGATAGGCAGCATCTTCAAAGGTGTAGTTGGAACCTAGAACAGTCGAAATCAAGAGAAGGAAGACGACCAAGCCATAGGCCACGACATTGCCATCGACCGGCAGAAACTTCAGATAGTTCTCCAGGGGCAGGGTTAGAACAAAGGCTGCCAGCATGGCTAAGACACCTTCGATAGTCGCTGTCGGCAGACCTTTCATTTGGAGAAATTCATGCACCGCCAGCATGGCCAGCAGGCCCACAAAAATCTGAAAGATGACGCCTCCTGTCAATACCAGAGGAATAAAAATAGCAAGAGCGATTCCCCCAAAGATTAGACGTTTTTGTAAATTTTTACTCATACTCTTTTACTTTCTCCCTTAAACACCGCCAAAGCGTCGATTCCGACGGCTGTATTCTGCAATTGCAGTCTTCAAAGCCTTCTCATCAAAGTCAGGCCAGAGAATATCCGTAAAATACAGCTCACTGTAGGCTGACTGCCAAGGCAGAAAATTGCTGAGGCGCAACTCTCCACTGGTCCGAATCACCAGATCCGGATCGCGCAGCATCTTAGGCAAGTTGCTGGTATAGAGGTAGTTGCCAATGACTTCCTCAGTAATGTCACCGGGACTGAGTTTGGCATCCAAAACATCCTGAGCAATCAGTTTAACCGCCTGATTGATCTCATATCGGCCACCGTAGTTTAGGGCAAAATTGAGAATCAAACCTGTATTGAGCTTGGTCAGGCTTTCAGCCTTTTCCAGAGCTTCAAATGTCGCCTTAGGAAGCTTAGCCGTGTCACCAATCATCTGGATCTTAACATTGTTCTTGTGCAGCTCCGGCACATAGCGGTCGTAAAATTCAACCGGCAGATTCATGATAAAGGAAACTTCCTTTTCCGGCCGAGACCAATTTTCCGTTGAAAAGACATAGACAGTCAAGACCTGAACACCCATTTCCTTGGCGGCAATCGTCACCCTTTGCAAGGTTTCCATGCCAGCCTTATGACCGAACACGCGCGGCTGCATCCTTTTTTTGGCCCAGCGGCCGTTGCCGTCCATAATAACAGCAATGTGTTTGGGAACATTCAGCGGTGCGTTCAGCTTTTCTTTTTTCTTAAAACTAAACATACTTTTTATCCTATTTAAAGTTTTGTCAGTTCATTATATCATAAATCCTTGGAATGTGGGCAATTCATCCGCTTTTTCAAGCCTGAGGGCATAAAATAAGGACAGAATGTCAACTAAAAAATCCAAACTCACCCAGCCTGTCCAAACTGCGAGGCGAATAAGCTTGAAACCAGACACCTTCTAAACGTATGAGTCAAAACAAAAAACAGCCCGCAAGCTGTTTATTTCTTTACTCTTCAATCGCTGATTCTTCCTCAGGAACGTCAACGCTTCCTTCACCACCAGCAACAGCAGGAATCCCCTCCGTTAATGGCAGTACGGTCTTAATTGCTGTCAGTTCAAAGGTCAGGTAAACACCGTCCACATCCAGAACAACTGTTTTCTTGTCTGTGTCCACTTCATCTACCGTTCCATACAAACCGCCGATGGTAATGACTTCATAACCCTTTTGCAGCTTGTTAAGGCTTTCCATACGCTGCTGAGCCTGTTTCTTTTGGGCACGCATCTGGAAATAAGTCATCCCTACCAGTACAACCGCAAATACAATAAGCATAATTGGATTCATATCTTTTCTCCTTCGAATGTCATATATGAACTACTATAGCAGATTTCCCTTATTTTTACAAGACGATTCTGACTTTTCAGGCAAAGTCCATCTCAAGTCGGACAAAGCATGACTGGCCTAACCACATTTTTTAAAAAGCAAAAATCAGGATGACTAACACCCTGATTTTATGTCTTCTTATTTAAGATTTTTAACAACTTCTGCTACGTGTTCAACTGTAAAGCCGTATTCTTCCAGCACCTTACCTGCTGGAGCAGATGCACCAAACTGGTCGATTCCGATAACTGCACCGTCCAGACCGACATACTTGTACCAAGGCTGGCTAGCTGCCATCTCGATTGCTACGCGGCGACGAACTGCATTTGGAAGAATTTCTTCTTTGTAGGCTGCATCTTGAGCATCAAAAAGCTCTGTTGATGGCACGCTGACCACACGAATTTTAGCGCCTTCTGCTGCAAGTGCTTTAGCAGCTGCAACAGCCAAATTAACCTCAGAACCAGAAGCCAGCAAGATGGTATCGAAATCTGCTCCTGTTTCGTAAACCACATAAGCTCCTTTAGCTACCTTGTCAAAGTTTGTGCCTTCTTCTACTGTCAGATTTTGACGGGTCAAGACCAGTGCAGTCGGAGTAGATTGGCTCTTAAGGGCCAGGTACCAAGCTGCCTGAGTTTCACGCGCATCTGCTGGGCGGAAAACAGTCAGGTTTGGAATAGCACGCAGACCAGCCAAGTGCTCAATCGGCTCATGAGTTGGGCCGTCTTCACCAACTGCAATAGAATCGTGTGTGAAGACATAAGTCACTGGCAAGCCTTGAAGGGCAGACAAGCGGACAGCTGCCTTGACATAGTCTGAGAATACGAAGAATGTACCACCGTAAACGCGAAGACCACCATGAAGCGCCATACCGTTGAGAATTGTTCCCATAGCAAACTCGCGCACACCAAATTGGATATTGCGGTTGAGACGGTGGGCATCATCTTGCAGGCCATCTTCCTTGATGTAGGTCATATTGGAATGAGCCAAGTCAGCAGAACCGCCAAGGAAAGTTGGAAGGACCTTAGCTGCTGCATTGAGGGCATCCTGACTAGAATTACGGGTTGCTTGAGATAAGCCATTTTCAAGTACTGGGAAGTCTTCTGGTTTGATTTCTACTGGATCCTGACCAGCGATGATAGCTGCTACTTCTGCTGCCAATTCTGGATGGACTTGCTTGTAGTCCTCTACTAGCTGTTTCCAAGCATCGTATGTTGCTGCACCACGCTCCGCCACATTTGTACGGTAGTCAGCATAGACTTCCTCAGGAATCTCAAATGGCGCATAGTCCCAGCCCAAGGCTTTACGAGTAGCTGCCGCTTCTTCTGCTCCCAGAGGAGCACCGTGAACTGCATTAGTGCCTTGCTTGTTTGGAGAACCGTAACCGATAACAGTCTTAACTTCAATCAAAGATGGTTTGCCAGAAGCTTTAGCTTCATTGATAGCTGCATCAATCGTTGCAAGGTCTGTTCCGTCTTCTACCAAGGCAGTATGCCAACCATACGCTTCATAGCGGGCACGAACATCTTCTGTAAAGGAATCCTTAGTCTCTCCATCTAGGTTGATATCATTTGAATCATAGAGAACAACCAGCTTGTCTAGCTTTTGTAGGCCAGCATAAGAAGCAGCTTCAGCTGAAACCCCCTCCATCAAATCACCATCACCACAGATGACATAAGTGTAATGGTCGAAAATTGGGTAGCCTTCACGATTATACTTAGCAGCTAAGAAACGCTCTGCCTGAGCAAAACCAGTAGCTGTAGAAATACCCTGTCCTAGTGGGCCAGTAGTAGCATCGACACCAGCTGTGTGGCCAAACTCTGGGTGACCTGGTGTCTTAGAGCCCCATTGGCGGAAGTTTTTGATTTCGTCCATGCTGACATCTTTAAAGCCAGACAGATGAAGCAAGGCATAAAGCAGCATAGAACCATGTCCTGCAGACAGGACGAAGCGATCGCGGTTAATCCAGTTTGGCTCTTCTGGATTGATACGCAATTGTTTAGTAAACAAGTCATAAGCCATCGGCGCAGCGCCCATGACTACGCCAGGGTGACCTGACTTAGACTTTTCAATCGCGTCAATCCCTAAAAAGCGAATGGCATTAACTGATAATTGTGACATTGGATTCTCCTTATTTTTACTAAAATCTGTCCTGACATCAGAACAGGATAAACAATGGTCGTAGAAACGATAAAAATTGTCTCATATCTATTATAAGAAAATTATCCCTATATCGCAAGATAGGGATAATCTCATCTTTTTTATAGATTTATTATAAATCTTGAAAACGGTAACAAAAAGACCAAGAATTACACAGGTAACTGTTCACTCTTGGACTGTCAAAAAAATCTGCCCCTAAGGACAGAAAAAAGTAAGAAAGTGAGCATCGCTGCTCCTAAGTCCGACTGCGCCCACGGCTTGTCTCATTAAGAGGCATAGAAAAACCCAGCTATCCAAATGGTTAGCTGGGTTAGGGTTGAGCTACATCATAGTTTTAGACTATCCTGCGGCCTTTTGATGAATGGTGATGCCGTATTTTTCATGGTTTTCTTCATACCAATTAATTAAGGCCATCGCAGTTTGATAAGTAATGTTCTTAATTTTGCTGGTCCCTTTAGTTAAGGTCAGGATACTCATCTTGCTGATGTTTGCATCCGTCGCAATTCGATAACTAGTTAAGGTTCCATTAACTAACAACTGAACAACAGCCTCGACTTTCCTATAGTCAGGCATAGTTGTAATATCCAACTTTTTCATAATTAAATCCTCTCCTAAAATTTAATTTACTAATCCATTATACACTTTTTTCTGACATTTACATATATAAAAACTTGAAAATGTACAAAAAAATTAGAACACAATCTATTGAAGTGTCAACTTTTCATGTTTTATCCCCATTATCTAAAAAAAGTTAAAATGCTCAATTGTCATTCGCTGTCTTCCTCCAAATTATCTAAACATTTTTTAGAAGCCTAAATCATGCTAGTTCAGATTATGTGAGTGTCATCCAATAGTTTTTTTTAATTTTCTGAAAGCTGATGAAATACAGTATTGCTTTCCCGCATTTTACACTAGTCTGCTTTAGAGTTTTCAAGAAAAAACTTAAAAAATTTAGAGGAAAATAGCAATGTTAACCTTTCTAAAAAGTAAGCAGCCTCATGAAGCCAGTATGTTAGTCTATCAGAGAGAACGGCAGTATCTAGAAGAAAACAAAGAGCAGATGACAAGTGATAGTTCTTATGCCCTTGCAAGTATTTCCAAATTATGAAATGGAGCACCAAGCCAATAGAAAGGTTTTGATAGAAGACTTGTATAAGGCTTATCAGCTCTTTCGCTGCTGCAGGAGCCTGTTCAAATGACAAAATCCGCCTCGCTAGAACGAGACGGATGTAGCTGTGCATTAAGGAGACTGAGATTTAGACTTCTGCTCCAGTCTCTTGGCTGAGGGGCTGTCTTTTCTGACCAGATAAAGGCTCTCCTTGGAATTGGTCGGATCCTCCTTGAGCTTGAGCATGAGCAAATCCCCATTGTGGACATAGCTGTAAAATTTAGACCCTAGCCGGATACTGCCGGCCTTGCGGTCAATGCTGCCCTTCTCTTCCAGACCCTCTTTATAGAAGGTGACTTGCTGGTCTCTGAGATTCAGAATCGTTTCCTTGTCCAAGCCACTGAAGCCGTCTGCCCCATCCTCAATCTGGCGGTAATACACTCCGTCCAGACTGGCCTCATTCAGGCTGGCAAAGAGGAAGAGAGCTCCAAAAGCTAAAGCAAGGAGGACCAGGCCTGAGAAAATAATTGTCTTACGCTTCATCTGCCGCTCCTGCTCTTTCCGGGACGGTCAGCCTGGGATAGGGGATATCAGCTATCAGCTCGTCATAACGCTGGAGCAAATCCTGAAAAGTCACATCTACATAACCAACAAAGACCAGCCGCCCAATATCTTCTTTATTAAAAAAGATTAATTCTTTTCCCGTCAGACCGGAGGGCAGGGTTACTGCCCCAAAGTCAAAGTAGCCGGTCTGTCCGTCAAGGGTCGTCACAGGAAATTGGCTGACAATCATCAGGGGTTGAGAACTGCCCTTAACCATGACTACACTTCCGATAGGTAATTGTTGTTTCATCAAAGTCTCCTTTCTCCTTAAGCCAGAGCAAGCGCTGGGAGGGCGACTACAGGAGCTACTGTCACTGCAACTACTACAGCTGCAACTTCCAGACCATTCACGGTTTGCGCCCCCGTTTCAACCGAATTCACCGTTTTATTTCCATTCGAGTCTTTACTGATGTTCGAGTCGACGCCATAGACTCCAACCATACCATTCCAGATATCAGTAGATACTTTAAGACCGGCCGCAGTATCGTGCTGCTCTGTTCCAGCATGTAGAGAGAGATTAATCTCCGGCATAGGGAGCCAACCTGTGTCTGTATTTAAGCCAACACTGCCATTGACACCAATATGATAGCCACCGACACTGATTTGAGGGCTGGCATTCAGCTTCCAGTCACTGGCATCTATATCAACAGAAGCCACACCCAAATCTACAGCCACTCCATTAAAAATACCATTATTTGTCTTGTACTTGAAAATACCAGGATCGTCTTCTTCCACAGTTGTCGAGTATTTGGCATAGGTACTATATAACCAGCCTGTACTCCAGTCAGTCTTTTTGGAGTGTTCCAGGGTATTGGTATGACCAAAAAGAAAGTCCCAAAAGCCCGATGAACCACCGCTACTACCAGCAGACTGTTTGGCAGCAGGCATAGCTACTGTTTGGGCACCAGTTTGATTGCCTGCTTGCTTCATAAAGCCCAGCATAGCCCCAGCCCACAGCCCATTGAAAGCAGCCTGCGAGAGACTACCAGAAGCCTGATCTGCCTTGGCCTGGTCCAGTCGTGCCTTGAGAATGGGATCAGCCTGCTGGACCGCTTCTTCCAGATGGCTGCGGAGGGCCTGCGGAATGTTCCGGCTGGGATAGCGCTCTAGATAGGCCTGGACAGCCTGGATATCCTCCGGAGTCAGCTCTTCACCGCTGTCTAGCTTATCCATGACCTTTTGAAAGGCAGCTTCAACTGCTTTTTTGCTCTCCCAAGCTGTTTCAACAGTCTGGGTCCAGGTCATCCTGTCCGGACTAGGCAGGACAAAGCTGCCGTTAAAATTCGTAAACCCTTCTGTCATCAAGCTCAGAGCTTGGTCCAAAGCAACAGCCAGCCCCGGCAGATTATCGAAAATAGTAGCAGACGACGAATAAAAGGCCAGCAGTTTATTCAGCTTGTCCTGCAATTCATGACGTTTGTCCTGAGCTGCTGTAATGGCATTCTGGATGCTACTTTTGGTAGAATCAGCCACATCCTTCTGTTTATTGGCCTCGGTCAGAGCCTGATTTTGGCTGTCAATGGTCTGATCATAGGAAGCAATCTGACTCTCCAGGACATCTTGGTCCAAACTCTCTTCTGCCACCTCACTGACATAACGGCTGGGCAGGTCGCTGCCAGCTTTGACCAGCTCTTCTTCAAATAGAATCGCTGCCTTAAAGAGGGGAAGAAACATCCCCTGACAGTAGGTTTTAGCACTGTCATATGCTGTTCCGGTCAGCCCGCTTTCCCCTGCAAAACTTTCCATGGCCTGCATGGCAGATTCATAAGCCGCGATCCTCACCTGGCCTGCTGAGGCCATTGACCCTGCCTGCTGGTTGGAAGCGGGGAGTTCCATCTTAGCGCCCATATCCAGCCTCCTTTTCTTCTGCTTCCAGAGCTTGTCTATACTGACTCTGGATAGTCTCAATCTGACGGTCTAGCTTTTTTCTTTCCTTATCCAGCCGATCCTGCCCCTCTTGGATATCCAAATCCAAGAGTCGATGACTGTGCTCAACCAGACCCATAATATCATAAAAATCCTGACTGTCTTTGGCCGTTAAGGGCAGATAATCCAGCTCTCTTAAAGCCAAAAGTCCCCGATCATAGAGATAATCAATATCCTCTTCAAAGCGGTCCAGACGGCGCTTTTGCTCCTCAGCCTTATCCAGCTTTTCAAATGCCTGCAGGCGTTCAGCAGCTAGAGTTTGGGAATTCTTCATACTACTTCCCCCTTATCCCTCAATATCCGCAGCCAGTCCTTGGTCGGTCGCTTGAAATTCCTCTGCTACGCTTTGCAGGAGCTGACTGAAGCTTGTAATCTTATCGGCGATATCAGCTGACGCCGTACTGGAATGATCAATTTCCTCACTTGCCCGGCTATTTCCTTCCAAACGACTGATAGCATCCTTGTCAACCTGAGATGCTGCACCTATCTGACTGGAAGTGGCTGAAAAGCTATTAGCATGGCTAGCTGCTAGTCCATTATCACTTTTAATATCTGACATTGCTTGCTCCTCTGTTTTTGCTTTTATTTTATGACATTTATATTATAACTTCAAGTCTCCGCCTGCTTTTTAACCAAAAAGAAACAAGACTGATAAATAATTCCAATCTTGTTAATTGCTAATCCTGCTTATGCTGGGGCTTTTAAAGTCTCTGATTTCCGCTTCCTAATGAGCAGAAACTCATTCTCCAGATCGCCTTCCAAATCTTTGACAGCCGGATGATTCAAGCGAGAGCCGGCAACATTATCAGGAATCTGCTTTCTGTTACTTTGTTAGCTCGCATTTCCGTATTCCTGCTTTTTCCCCTCCGCTTTCGTATCACTAGACCGACTGTAAAATAAAGAACGGTCGGAATCATCCCCACTGAAAGCGAGAAGAGGAAAGCTTGATTTTTTTTACCGAGACAAATCCTAGTAATAGTAAAGGATTTATAACCGCATCCTCTATAGTGTGCATAATTACTAGCGGCCATACTGACTTAGTAATTCTAAAAATCTCTGTATACATAACCGTCCAGCATACAACAGTTATCATCCCGATAAGGAAGAATGCAAACCTTCCAACCGGCAAGGTATTTTGGATTTCTCTCAGACAGAAACTTCATAATGTAAGGCAGATGCCAAATCCACCAGACAAAGCCAACAAGTAGATATAGTTTTAAGTCGGATAATTTTAATTCGATTAATTGATTGGTAAGATATGCCCTCCAAACAGATTCTTCAAAAATATCTTTTATGAATTGAGTCCCTACCTGTGTTAGCAAGATTCCAAGATAGGCCGTGAACTCAACCTTCACACATGTCACTCTGATGCCTTGTGTCATCAGCCCCAAGAATATCACTATTATCATAACAAGAGGGTAGACTAAAAAACTAACAAGCTAAAAATTTTTATTATTTTTAAAATGAATGGAAAACCCCGCCTCTTTCCAGCCGTCTCCGCCAAAGCTTCGAAGAAAGATGGTACAGATTAACGGAGTTATCAACCAAATCAGCATCCCTAAAGAGCCGCTTCCTATCTCTGTTCCGATATTTTCGTAATGAGCCTGGCCTGTTACTTTATCAACAACATAACTAATCCAACCACATAGGGTGCTGAGAGTGGCAAAGATAATGGCATTGCGCTTAATTGTAGTTATGGACTGTTTCATAGCAGTCTCCTTTCGTCAAAAAAATATTCACCTCTCTTGTTTTAAATCCTTCTGCATAAAGCTGATCCCCCTGATAGGCTAATATACTGGCTTTATAAAGTTGCTTGCTTTTAGGTTCTATTAAGGAGAGTCAAGTTGAGATGTTGGGATAGATACTAATTTATTCACAGAAAGTAATTTGTAATTCCTACTTAACAAAAAAGACCTGCCTTCATCTAAGAAGGAGGTCTTTGAAAATTTAGTTGACTTAGTAAGCTTTATTCTGCTTGCTTGTCTTCTTCAGATGTGGCAGCACCCTTTTCCTTGATAACCAAGACACCATCTTCTAAATCGGCCGTCAAGTGCTTAGCATCTAGATTATCTAAGTGGAAGTCAGTCACCTTGTCACGAATTTGCTGCTCGATGACACGGCGGAGTGGACGAACACCCATGACTTGGTCATAACCAGCATCGCGCAGGAATTCCTTAGCTGCATCAGATACAGCCAGATCAATTTCTTTCTTGCTCAAGGTTTGATTCACTTCAATCAGCATGAGATTAACAATCTCCATCAAATCTTCTTTCTTGAGATGAGAGAACTCAATAACTGCATTGAAACGATTGAGGAACTCTGGACGGAAATAAGCTTTGAGTCGATCCATCAAATCAGGCTTTTCAGCATCCTCTTCCAAGCCTGCTTCATATCCAAATCCAGCATTGGAAGTCGCAATAATAACCGTATTCTTGAAGTTGACTGTGTTCCCTTGACCATCCGTCAAACGGCCGTCATCCAGAACTTGAAGGAGAAGGGTAATCACCTGTGGATCCGCCTTTTCAATCTCATCCAAGAGAATGATAGAGTAAGGATTGCGGCGCACACGCTCGGTCAGGGTGTTGTTGTTGTCATCATAGCCGACATAGCCTGCAGTCGTACCAATCAGCTTGGAAACAGCAGTCCGATCAGAGTATTCTGACATATCCAGACGGATGATGGCTTCCTTGGTACCGAACATATCCAGAGCCAGTTGCTTAGCAAGCTCAGTCTTACCAACACCAGTTGGTCCAACAAAGAGGAAACTTCCGATTGGACGGTTGCCTTCATCAAATCCTGCACGGTTACGGCGTATAGCTCTAGCCACGGCTTCTACAGCCTTATCTTGGCCGATAACTTTAGCTTTGAGACGGTCATTCATGCCCTTGAGGCGCTCAATGTCGCTGGCACCCATCTGAGATACTGGTACACCCGTCATCCGTTCAACAGACTCTGCTACGTCGTTGACCGTAGCTGTCACCTTCATATCCTCAGTGTGATTTTGAATTTTCTTTTCTAGCTCTTCAATGCGAGTCTTAGCATTCAGAGCTGCTTCATAATCTTCTTTCTCAACAGCCGCTTCCTGCTTGTCTTTCTGTTCAGCAATCTCATTTTCAACCGCATGAACATCAGTCACTGGATGCTGGGCTGCCAAGTGCGCAGCAGTCACATCGACCAGGTCAATCGCCTTGTCTGGCAGGCTCCGCTGTGGAATATACTGGACAGAGTAGTCCACAGCCGCTTTCAGCACTTCATCCGGCAGGATGACATTGTGGTGCTTTTCGTACAAGTCCCGAATGCCTCGAAGGATCTGATAGGTATCTTCGGCAGACGGTGCATTGACCTTGACTTCATTGAATCGGCGAGCCAAAGCTGCATTTTTGAGAATGGTATTGCGATACTCGTCCTGAGTAGTAGCCCCGATGACGGTCAACTCTCCACGAGAAAGTGCTGGTTTAAGAATATCCGCCATGCCCTTAGAGCCACTATCTCCACCGATAGATCCTGCTCCTAGGATTTGATGGATTTCATCAAAGAAGAGGATAATGTTGCCGGCTTCCTTGACTTCATTGACCAGGTTTTGGATATTTTCTTCAAAGCTACCACGATATTGGGTTCCAGCTTCCAGACCGGAAATATCAACAGAAATAATTTCCTTATTCTTGATAGCCGCTGGCACATCACCGTTGACGATAGCCTGAGCCAATCCTTCTACGACAGCTGTCTTACCAACTCCGGCGTCTCCGACCAATACAGGATTGTTCTTGGTTCGACGAGAAAGGATTTCTGCAGTTTCTTGGATTTCCTTATTGCGCCCAATGACTGGATCTAACTTTCCATCACGCGCTTCTTGGGTCAGATTGCGACCCAGCTTAGCCAGGATACCATCTTGCTTAGGTCCTTGAGCAGTAGCTTGTCCAGTCTGCTCACCTGTTCCTTGACCAGGGAGCTTACCAGTAGCCCGGTACTGAGCAAACTCTTCCGGTGTGACCTCTCTACCATTAATCAAGTAGCGCCGATGTTCGCTGTTGTAGCCACCCATGCGCCCCATGAGTTGGTTGAAAAGGTCGTCCATATTGTTAAAATTGTTGTAGTTGTTGTTCATAGCATTACCTCGCTTTTTTCATATTTTGCTTTACATAATTTTTGATTTTACCAAAGTTTCAGATAAGAAATCTCTTCCTTATCCACTATAAATTTTGATTTGGGAGATCTTCTGCAATCTATTATTTTACATAACTTATTCTCTTTTCAAAAATCAAGACTGATTCAGTCTCTATTTTTATGAGTGATTTGATCTCTTTCAGAAGAAGATAATTTTACATAATTTTTAATCCTCCCAAAAATAATCGCCTTCCGGCTATATTCACATCTTCTGATTAAATTTACGTAAACTTTTTTGTTTACAGTTGTAATTTTATCATGACAGAATTTATTTGTCAATAGATTTTACATAATTTTTTAAAATAAATTTACAAATGTAATCGAGAAAGTCGTTGAGGACCTTTTCATTCCTATAAAGACGCCTTTTTATAATAAAAATCTGGACACAATCCAGATTTTAAATCATATACTCTACACTATAGCTGGCATCGGACAGAATGCGGGACAGAAACTGTTGGGTCCGCTCTTCCTTTGGACTGCTGAAGAATTCCTGAGGAGGATTTTCTTCGACGATGTGACCGCCGTCCATAAAGATGACATGGTTGGCCACATCACGAGCAAAGCTCATCTCGTGGGTCACAACGACCATGGTCACTCCCTCCTGAGCTAGTTGCTTCATGACACTGAGAACTTCACCAACCAATTCCGGATCTAGAGCCGAAGTTGGTTCATCCAGAAGGATGACATCTGGCTTGACAGCAATGGCACGCGCAATCCCAATCCGCTGCTGCTGGCCGCCTGATAGCTGAGAAGGATAGTAGTCTTTGTAGGCCAAGAGACCCACGCGCTTCAAGGACTCTTCCGCAATCTCAAGCGCTTCTTCCCTCGGTATCTTACGAGCGATCACTAAGCCTTCTAAGATATTTTCAAGGGCTGTTTTATTGGCAAAGAGATTATAATGTTGGAAGACAAAGGCTGTCTTTCTACGAATTTCCAAAATCTCCTTTTTGCTGAGTTTAGCCAAATCATAGTCCTTACCAGACAAAGTCAGCTGGCCGCTATCCGCTTTTTCTAAGTGATTCAGACAGCGCAGAAATGTTGTTTTCCCAGAGCCTGAGGGTCCCAGAATAACCACAACATCACCTTGATTGACCTTGAGACTGACATCTGCCAGCACCTGGTGCTCTCCAAATCGTTTGGAGATATGTTTTACTTCTAACATAATCATTCCTTCCTAAGCAAGAGCATAGCGCTTTTCCAAGCCCCTAAAAATCCACTGAATCAAGCCACAAATAATGAGATAAATAACAAAAATCACCAGATAAGACTCTGAATACTGGTAAGAATGGGAGGCCTCTATCTTAGCCAGTGCTGTGATATCCTTGACTGTCATGACAAATACCAACGAAGTTCCCTTGACTAGATTGATAACCAGATTGGCCAGATTGGGCAGGGCAGAGCGCAGAGCCTGAGGAAAAACAATTCTCCGATAAGCTTGAAAATTCGTTAAACCAATCGCTTGAGCTGCCTCCAACTGCCCTTTATCCACTGTCAATATGGCAGAGCGCAGAATTTCCGACAAACTGCCTGTCGTCATCAGACTATAGATGATGAAAGCATAGTAAAGCGGATTGAACTTAAAGACGTCTACCTGACTGCCCAGACTTTTAAAAATTTGATTCAGTAAACTAGGAAAAAGACTGTAGAAAAAGAGAATGAGCAAAATGGGCGGCGTTGCCCGAATGAAGGCCAGATAAACCACCGAAAAGGTCCGAACACCCCGAACTTTATAAATCTGTCCCAGAGCTAGAAGCAGAGCCGGAATAAAGCTGAGCAGAATAGCAACCACCATAATAATCAGGGTTACTGGTATGCCTTTCAAAGTAACCAGAAAGGTATTTACAATATAATTCAAATCCATGCTTTACCTCTCCTTGACTGTCAGACTTTTTTCCAGAAGCTGGGAAGCCAGCGAAACCACTAGAGCAATCCCCCAGTAAATCAAGGCCACCGCTGTATAGGTTTCTAGGGAATAATTGCCCAGATTCCGGCTGATGAGATTTTGCCCCGCTCCCATGACATCCACTGCCCCAATCGTATAAGCCAGCGCAGCATCCCGCATGAGATTAAGAAGGGCAGTAGTCAGATTGGGCAGGGCGATGCGAAAAGCCTGTGGCAGGACGATGCGCAGAAAAGTCTGCGCCGGTGTCAAGCCAATACTGAGACCTGCCTCGGTCTGTCCCTTGGGAACAGCAAGATAAGCTGCCTTGAAGACTTCCGCAATCATGGCCGCAAAGAGCAGAATCATGGTGATGATAACAAAAACAGTCCGCGACCAATTATTGATATCCAGCCCCAGCCACCATTCTAAAAACTCTGGAATGCCATAAAAAACCAAGAAAAGCAAGACGATAGGCGGTGTACATCTAAGGATAAATATATATCCTCTAGCCAGACCAGCAAAAGACTGTTCCTCGGCAATCTGAGCCCAGGCCAACAGACCACCCAGCAAGGATCCAATCAAAGCTGTCACAAACATGATCCATAAAGTGGTCGGCAGAGCCTGCAGCAGACTAGGCAGCAGACCAAAGACACGGGATAAGTCATACGAGACCATAATTTTCTTCTCCTTCGACAATGATTAGATAGAATAAGCTTCTCTTGGACGGACACTTTCAGATTGGAGCAGCCATGCTCTCGCCTAGTTATCCTCTTTGAAAATTCCCTCAAACAGTATCAAGGCCAGCTCGGAACTCTCCAGTTCTGCATTCAGCTAGCTTCTCAGTCAGCCTTTTGTTTTCCATGAGCAGCAGAGAGCAGCAACTAATCCTTGTCCACATAAGAGAAGACATCTTCTCCGAAATACTTTTCAGATAGTTTAGCCAAGGTTCCGTCTTTTTCCAGTTCCTTAATTGCCTTCTCGTATGCCTTGGCAAATTCTTGATTTTTTTCGTTTTTGTGAAGCAGGGGATAGGTCGGAATCCCCTTGTAAGGGAACCAAGTCAGTTGATCCGCATACTGATGGTAAGAACCTTCTTTATCTGTCACAGCTTTTTCAAAAGACAGCTTGATGTCAAAGAAAGCATCGTAGCGCCCTTCCAAAACCCAAGCATAAGCATCAGCTACCTTAAAGGACTCTGCTGCAGTCAAATCAATAGGAGCACCGCTATGCTTCTGATTATACTCTTCAATAACCGCCCATTGAGCATTCTGCGGAGAGATTGGTACCAGCTTGCCCTTTTCCTTGGCAAAGTCATCAATAGTCTTGTATTTTTCAGCGTCTTCCTTGCGGATAGTGAAACCGATAATGCTAGCGCCGATTGGGCTTTTGGGAATGATGAACTTCTTCGCCCGCTCTTCGGTGTACCATGCTCCCTTGGTTCCGATGTCATATTTTCCAGATTCCAGACCAACTAAGAGATCCTCATCACTAGTACCAGTATATTCAAACTGATAGTCTGGCAGCTTTTCATCAATGGCCTTGAGAACAGCAACCTCATAGCCATCTGACTCACCTTTTTCATCCACAAAGTCATAAGGAACATAGTTCTGTGTATGTGCCACTTTCAAAGTCGTGACCTTACCGCCGCCTGATGCAGAGCTGCTCGTCTTGCTAGATGAAGCACCTGTCAAGGTCCGCCCCAAATAAGTCGCCGCTACAATAGCAATCACTGCTGCTCCACCAATAATCCATTTTTTCTTGCTCATTCTTTCGTCTCCTTCTTATGTTAAGCTTGCTGCTTGGCGAACCCACTGAATCCGCTCTGCCTTAATATCGCTTGGAATAGTACAGTCAGCTCCGATAATCAAAGCTTCCTTGCCAGCTCCTGCTATCAGCCGCTTGGTCTCATCTTGAATAGCCGCTTGACTGCCCGTGTAGAGCAGGCCGTCCTTGCCATTTTCAAAGCCACCCAGGACAGTCCGACCGCCAAATAATTTCCGGCCCTCCGCTAGGCTGATGCCTTCTGGCCCCACTGCCCAGTTGATGACCTGAGCTGGATAATCTGTGAAAAGATGAACATCATTTCGCGCGCCTTCGTAGCCACAAATGTGCAGGATATTCACTCCGCCAGCTGCATTGGCTGCTTCCAGCACCGCCAATTCACTAGGAGCAATAAAAGCCTTATAGTCTTCAGCCGATACCCGCGCATCCTGAATGCTCTGAACGCTAAGGTAGATTCCATCCGCACCAGCTTCCTTGATAATCCGCTCCGTCAAAGCCGCAATATCTTTAGCAATCACATCCAGCACCCGCTTCGTGAGCACCGCATCCTCTGCCAGGAAATCTGCAATGATATCATCTCCACCAGCAACCTTACCGACCAACCATTTGAAGTAGGTCACTGGCGCAAAAATATTGTAAATAGCAACCAAGTCCTCTGTAAAGCCAGCCCTAATCTTCTGAACCAGCTCCACCTGCTCACTAACCCAAGGGTGGTCAGCACCTAGCGGCTCAATATCTGCCAAGTCTTTGATAGATTGGACTTTTTTCAAGCGTTCATTAGGATAGGCAAAATAACCATCACTCATCAGCTTGATAAAGTCTGGCTCGACTTCTGCCAGAAAAGCTTGATGGCCTGCTAGATTTTTCTCTATAATGGTCTGATTCCCAAAACCAGCCAGCCACTCCTCTTCGCTGGTAAAATGATGCCAGAAACCAACTGGCACTCGGTCAACAGGCTCTCCTCTGAATGCCTTCAGTACTAATTCTCTTTTTGAAGTCATCTTCTCTCCTTTTTAAATCGTTCCTATCTAGCCAATGAGTTGTTTTTAGCTTTCTCATTGGGCTGAGTCAACCTTTTAGTAAAAATTCTAATCCGACAAGAGCAGGGCAGCGATATCATTGGGCTGCATCAAACCAGTTGACTGCTCTGGTAATTTCTTGAGCACCTGCAAATCATCTTCTTTTTTGTCTGAAGACTGGTGAGCGTAAATCTGAACGATGCTCAGAAATGTTCCTATTATCAAGAACATCAGAGCAAGAGCAGCAAGCCTTTTTTGATACCAGTTCATCTATCTTCCTCCTTGAAAGAGTTGAAAATTACTCTTTGATTGCTTTGGCAAATCTATCAGAACTGACTAGCTGCCTGACGAATCCAGTCCAGTCTTTCTATTTCGAAATCATCTGGTACTGTGCAGTCAGCCCCAAGAATCACTCCCTGGCTGCCAGCTGCAGCCAGCAGCCGCTTGGTCTCAGCCTCTAATTCCGCACGACTGCCTGTATTTAGAAGAGCTGCTCTGCCATTTTCAAAGCCGCCCAGGACAGTCTGACCACCAAAGAGCTTGCGCCCTTCCGCTAAGCTGACCCCCTCATGATGGGTTGCCCAGTTAAAGACTTGAGCTGGGTAGTCCTTGAACAGTTCCAAATCATTGCCGGCTCCTTCAAAGCCGCAGATATGGAGAATATTCTGACCGCCAGCCGCATTGGCTGCTTCCAGAACCTTAATCGTACTAGGCTCAATATAACGACGATAACTGGCCGCATCTACTCGGCCGTCTTGGATTTGCTGGGTACTGAGATAAATCCCCTCAATGCCCGCTTCCTCAATGATGCGCCTAGTCAAAATAGCAATATCACCAGCAATGACATCTAGAACATGTCCTGTCAGCTCAGGATCCTCTGCCAGAAAATCTGCAATTTCTCTATCTCCTCGCGACCCTTCCCTGCGGAACCAGCGCTTGAGATAGGAGACCGGTGCAAAGATATTGTAGAAGGAAGCGAGGTCCTCCGGATAGCTTGCCTTTACAGCCTTCACCATCTCAATCTGCTGCTCAATCCAAGGATGATACTCGCCGATAGACTGAATAGCAGCCAAGTCCCGAATGGACTCAATATGATCCGAATAAAGCGCACTAGGATACTTAAAGAAGCCATCGCTCATAATCTTGACAAAGTCTGGCCGTGCAGCTCGAACATAAGCAGCATGCCCCTCAACACTTTTATTGAAAATCACTGGATTATCCAGGCCCAGCATCTTTTCCTCTTGGCTTACAAAGTGAAACCAAAAACCAACTGGTACTCGGTCAACTTCTTCACCTCGAAAAGCTCTCAGCACTAATTCTTTCTTACTGACCATTACTTCCTCCTTCTTTGAATTTGTAATATATCTTACCATCCTCTCCTTCTCCTGGGAAATATATTTTCCCTATCAGCCTGATTAAAAATATTTATCAAAGCAAAATAAAAAAGCTAGACTAAGCTAGCTTTTTCAAGGCTTTTCAGCCTCTGCTGAATAACCTTGTTTTTTGTACCTTTTTTAGATAAGTACCATATATATATATTTTCTATGGATGAGATAGGCAATCTTTATAGGCAATGGCCCTCTGTGCTTATTCTACAGTGACAGACTTAGCCAGATTACGAGGCTTATCTACATCCAGACCACGGTGCAAGGTTGCAAAGTAAGCAATGAGCTGTGTCGGTACCACCATAGAGATTGGTGACAGGTATGGATGAACCTGATTGAGTACGATATCGTCGCCTTCTTTGGCTACATTCTCCTCAGCAATAGTCAGCACCTTGGCACCCCGAGCTACGACTTCTGAAATATTGCCCCGAGTATGACTAGCCAAGACTTCGTCTGAAAGCAGGGCCAAAACTGGCGTTCCGTCTTCAATCAGAGAGATCGTACCGTGTTTGAGTTCACCAGCTGCAAAGCCTTCACACTGGATATAAGAAATTTCTTTGAGTTTTAAGCTAGCTTCCATCGCCACATAGTAGTCTTGACCACGGCCGATATAGAAAGCATTGCGAGTTGTTTCTAGAAGGCCGCGGACCTTATTGTCAATCAACTCCTTTTCTGACAAAGTGGACTCAATAGACTGCGCAACTAAGGACAGCTCGTGAACCAAATCAAAGGCTGCCGCTTTCTCAGAAGCATTGGCATCGCCAACAGCTTTAGCCAAGAAAGCCAAGGCTGCGATTTGAGCTGTATAGGCCTTAGTAGAAGCAACCGCAATCTCAGGACCTGCATGCAGCAGCATGGTATGATTGGCTTCCCGAGAAAGCGTAGAACCCGGAACATTGGTCACGGTCAAACTTGGAATGCCCATCTGATTCGCCTTGACTAAGACCTGACGGCTGTCAGCTGTTTCGCCAGATTGGCTGATAAAGATAAAGAGAGGCTTCTTGCTAAGGAGCGGCATAGCATAACCCCACTCAGAGGCAATGCCCAGCTCAACAGGTGTATCCGTCAGCTCTTCCAGCATACGCTTAGAAGCATAGCCAGCATGGTAAGAAGTTCCAGCCGCAAGGATATAGAGACGGTCAGCTTCCTGAACAGCCTTGACAATATCCGCATCAACTGATACTTGCCCCTTATCATCTGTATAAGCGCTGATTAGCTTACGCATCACAGTTGGCTGCTCGTCGATTTCTTTGAGCATATAGTATGGATAAGTCCCCTTACCGATATCGGACAGATCTAGCTCAGCAGTATAGCTTTCACGCTCCAGAGTATGCCCGTCATAATCCTGCACTTCCACACTGTCTTTACGGACAATAACCAGCTCTTGGTCATGAATTTCCATAAACTGACTTGTCTCGCGAATCATGGCCATAGCATCTGAGCAGACCATATTGTAGCCTTCACCAAGCCCGACTAGTAGTGGAGATTTATTTTTAGCAACATAGATAACATCTGCATCTTCTGAATCCACCAAAGCAAAGGCATAAGAACCACGGATAATGTGAAGAGCTTTTTTAAAGGCTTCTAAAAGAGACAAGCCTTCTTCTTCAGCAAATTTGCCAATCAGATGCACAGCAATCTCTGTATCTGTCTGCCCCTTGAAGTCATGACCAGCTAGATAAGTATTCTTAATATCAAGGTAGTTCTCAATTACACCATTATGAACCAAGACAAAACGGCCGGTCTGTGAAGTATGAGGATGGGCATTGTTTTCACTTGGTTTTCCATGAGTAGCCCAACGAGTATGTCCGATACCAGTAGTCCCAGCAACATCAATGCCAATTTTAGCATGTAGGTCAGCGATACGACCGACCGACTTGATCAGACTAGAAGTTTTCCCTGTTGTTACAAAAATTCCAGCTGAGTCATAACCTCGGTATTCCAGCTTTTCCAAGCCCTGCATCAAAATATCTGTTGCGTTGCGATTTCCGACAACTCCGACAATTCCACACATAACATTACTTCTGATTTCTAGTCTTAGAAACCAGCCCTTCTTATTAAAATTGGTATAGTTCTATTGAAGTTAAATAACTTCAATAGAGATAGTATACAAACTCTTTTTTGGTTTGTCAAGCATGAAATTGGTATAGTTTTCTTTAAGAAAAGTATGCTTAGCTTCTCTTACCGCAAAACAGCCCCTTGAAGCATTTAGAAAAATGGACAGAAGTATCAGAACTGACTTTCTATATGACTAAAAATTTGGAAAATAGAAGCTCAATAAACCACAAACCTGTCTTTGATGATTCTCACAAAGCAAGGTACAGAAAAAGAGACTCAAATGAGTCTCTTTCTTTTACCATTGAATTATTTAGCGATTTTCGCGAAGTATTCAAGAGTACGTACAAGTTGTGCAGTGTATGACATTTCGTTGTCGTACCATGATACAACTTTAACCAATTGTTTGCCGTCAACATCAAGAACTTTAGTTTGAGTTGCGTCGAACAATGAACCGTAAGACATACCTACGATATCTGAAGATACGATTGGATCTTCTGTGTAACCGTATGATTCGTTAGCTGCTGCTTTCATAGCTGCGTTTACTTCATCAACTGTTACGTTCTTTTCAAGAACAGCAACCAATTCAGTAACTGATCCAGTTGGAGTTGGAACGCGTTGTGCAGATCCGTCCAATTTACCGTTCAATTCTGGGATAACCAAGCCGATAGCTTTAGCAGCACCAGTTGAGTTAGGAACGATGTTTGCAGCACCAGCGCGAGCACGACGAAGGTCACCACCACGGTGTGGTCCGTCAAGGATCATTTGGTCACCAGTGTAAGCGTGGATAGTAGTCATCAATCCTTCAACAACACCGAAGTTGTCTTGAAGTGCTTTAGCCATTGGAGCCAAGCAGTTTGTAGTACATGAAGCACCTGAGATAACTGTTTCAGTACCATCAAGAACGTCGTGGTTAGTGTTAAATACAACTGTCTTAACGTCATTTCCACCAGGAGCAGTGATAACAACTTTCTTAGCACCACCTTTAAGGTGTTTTTCAGCAGCATCTTTCTTAGCAAAGAAACCAGTTGCTTCAAGAACGATTTCTACACCGTCAGTAGCCCAGTCAATTTGTTCTGGGTCACGTTCAGCAGAAACTTTAACGAATTTACCGTTAACTTCAAATCCACCTTCTTTAACTTCAACAGTACCATCGAAACGACCTTGAGTTGTGTCATATTTCAACAGATGTGCAAGCATTACTGGATCTGTAAGGTCGTTGATGCGAGTAACTTCAACACCTTCTACGTTTTGGATACGACGGAAAGCAAGACGACCGATACGACCGAAACCGTTAATACCAACTTTAACTACCATTCGTGATTTCCTCCTTATGAAAATCAAAAAATTTTTATGTGAAAAGAGTAACTTGAGTTGCTACAAATCACCTTTCAACATTTCTATTATATACTTAATTGAGGTAAAATGCAACTGATTTCATTGTTATTAACAAGTATTATGAATTCTTTCACTAACTTTCATTTCGGCTTTCATTGATTTGAAAAAGCAAAGCAGTAACTTTTGAAAATGCGGGAATACAACTTACAAGATAAATCATTTCCCCTTTTTATTGAGGATATGCTTCTCTAAAAAATAGAAAAAGCACCCGCAAACGCGAGTGCCAAGGTTTAGCTCAAAGCTTAAGCTTCACCTTTGTTTTTCTTAATGATTTCTTCTTGTACTGACTTAGGTACATCTTCGTAGTGGTCGAATACCATCATGAAAGTACCGCGTCCTTGTGATGCTGAACGAAGAACTGTCGCATAACCGAACATTTCAGCAAGTGGAACATAGGCACGAACGATTTGGCTGTTACCATGTGCTTCCATACCGTCAACACGTCCACGACGAGCTGTTACGTGACCCATAACATCACCAAGGTTTTCTTCAGGAACAGTGATTGTTACCAACATCATTGGCTCAAGGATAGCAGGCTGAGCAGTCTTAGCAGCTTCTTTCAAAGCAAGTGAAGCCGCAACCTTGAAGGCTGTTTCAGATGAGTCGACATCGTGGTATGAACCATCGTAAAGTTTAGCTTTCACGTCAACGATTGGGTAACCAGCAAGGACACCATTAGCCATTGACTCAACCAAACCTTTTTCTACCGCTGGAATGAATTCACGTGGAACCACACCACCGACGATAGCATTTTCAAACTCGAAGCCTTTTCCTTCTTCGTTTGGTGTGAACTCGATCCATACATCACCGAACTGACCTTTACCACCAGATTGGCGCTTGAAGAATCCACGAGCTTGAGTAGAAGCACGGAAAGTTTCACGGTAAGATACTTGAGGAGCACCTACGTTTGCTTCAACCTTGAACTCACGACGCATACGGTCAACAAGGACATCCAAGTGAAGTTCACCCATACCAGAGATAACTGTTTCACCAGTTTCAACGTTTGTTTCAACACGGAATGTTGGATCTTCTTCAGCCAGTTTTTGCAAGGCAACACCCATCTTGTCTTGGTCAGCTTTAGACTTAGGCTCAACCATCAGCTGAATAACTGGTTCTGGAACGTTGATAGACTCAAGGATAATCTTAGCTTTTTCATCTGTCAATGAGTCACCAGTAGTTGTATCTTTCAAACCTACGGCAGCAGCGATATCACCAGCGTATACTGTTTCGATTTCGTTACGGCTGTTAGCGTGCATTTGCAGGATACGTCCGATACGCTCACGTTTACCTTTAGAAGTGTTCAATACGTATGAACCGCTGTTCAAGACACCTGAGTAAACACGGAAGAAAGTCAAACGACCTACGAATGGGTCAGTCATGATCTTGAAGGCAAGAGCTGCAAATGGCTCTTCATCAGATGCAGGACGAGTTTCTTCTTCTTCAGTGTCTGGGTTGATACCTTTGATAGCTGGAATATCAAGTGGGCTTGGCAAGTAGTCGATAACTGCATCAAGCATCAACTGAACACCCTTGTTCTTGAAAGCAGAACCACACAATACTGGGAAGAATTCAACGTTGATAGTCGCACGGCGGATACCAGCTTTCAATTCGTCATTAGTGATTTCTTCACCTTCAAGGTATTTCATCATCAAGTCTTCATCAGTTTCAGCAACTGCTTCCACCAATTTTTCACGGTATTCTTGAGCTTGCTCAAGGTATTCAGCTGGGATATCTTCTTCCAAAATATCTGTACCAAGATCGTTAGTATAGATTTCAGCCTTCATCTTGATCAAGTCGATAATTCCGCGGAAGTCATCTTCTGAACCAATTGGCAATTGGATTGGATGAGCGTTTGCTTGAAGACGATCATGCAAAGTGCTTACTGAGTAAAGGAAGTCAGCACCAATCTTATCCATCTTGTTGGCAAATACGATACGAGGAACTCCGTACTCAGTTGCTTGGCGCCAAACTGTTTCAGTTTGAGGTTCAACACCTGATTGCGAGTCAAGAACGGTTACAGCGCCGTCCAAGACACGAAGAGAACGTTGTACTTCGATTGTGAAGTCCACGTGTCCCGGTGTGTCGATGATGTTTACGCGGTGATTATTCCATTGAGCAGTTGTCGCAGCAGATGTGATAGTGATACCACGCTCTTGCTCTTGCTCCATCCAGTCCATTTGTGACGCACCTTCGTGAGTTTCACCGATTTTGTGGATTTTACCAGTGTAGTAAAGAATACGCTCAGTTGTTGTTGTTTTACCAGCATCGACGTGGGCCATGATACCGATATTACGAGTTTTTTCAAGTGAAAATTCGCGAGCCATTTGGTTATTTCTCCTATTAATTTATTTTACAGTTTATTATAACATTATTTAGCAAAAACGGATAGGCAGGACCTACCCGTTCTCAATGTTTATCTTGTTTTGTTGGTTTCAACTTGTAGATAAGTTGAATTGAACTCGGGCTAAAAACTCAGAAAATAGATAAGCTTTTCTAGAATCTTTGATTCTGCGTCAAGCTTCCTAATTTTCAGTCGCTTTTTTAACGCCCTTAGTATCTTATTCTTACCAACGGAAGTGTGCGAAGGCACGGTTGGCTTCAGCCATACGGTGAGTGTCTTCACGTTTCTTAACAGCTGCACCGGTGTTGTTAGAAGCATCCAAGATTTCTTTTGCAAGGCGGTCAACCATTGTGTGCTCACCACGTTGACGAGCAATAGTTACCAACCAGCGAAGTCCAAGTGTTGTACGACGTTCTGGACGAACTTCAACCGGAACTTGGTAGTTTGAACCACCGACACGGCGAGCACGAACTTCAAGTACAGGCATAATGTTTTCCATAGCTGTTTCAAATACTTCCAGCGCATCGTTTCCAGTTGCTTCTTTGATTTGGTCAAAAGCTCCGTAAACGATAGAAGCTGCTGTACCACGCTTACCATCAAGCATAACGCGGTTGATAAGACGAGTAACTAATTTTGAATTGTAAAGCGGATCTGGCAATACTTCGCGCTTAGGCGCTTGGTTTTTACGACTCATTTATCTTTCTCCCCTTTCCTTATGCTTTTGGTTTTTTAGTACCGTATTTAGAACGGCCTTGTTTACGATCAGTAACACCTGCTGTATCAAGTGCACCGCGGACGATATGGTAACGTACCCCTGGAAGGTCTTTTACACGTCCACCACGAAGAAGCACTACGCTGTGCTCTTGCAGGTTGTGTCCGATACCTGGGATGTAAGCTGTAACTTCAATCAGGTTGCTCAGACGTACACGGGCAAACTTACGAAGGGCAGAGTTTGGTTTCTTAGGTGTCATAGTTCCGACACGGGTTGCAACTCCACGTTTTTGTGGTGAAGATACGTTTGTTTGAACTTTTTTATGGCTGTTGTAACCAACGTTCAAAGCTGGTGATTTAGATTTTTCTACTTTTGATTTACGCGGTTTGCGAACCAATTGGTTAATTGTAGGCATCTACATTCTCCTGTATTTTTTTAATTTTGGTGATGATACACTTGGTGACAGCTATCATCTGCGTGTACTTTTGCAACATTTGTCAGCACGTCTCTGTACACTTTTGAGAGACCAAAAGTAAAAAGTACCGTCTATCATTATAGCACGACGATACTTTTCTGTCAATACATTTTTTCTATTTTAAGCTTATCTCTGCTTATTAGATTGCTGCTAACTTATTGCTGCGGCTGAGCCACTGCTTCTTCTGATGCAGCAGCTGGATTTTCAGAAACAGCGGCCTGAGCTGCTTCCGGATCAATCAAGACTGCTATCGCCTGAATACGACTTTGGAATCTAGCTTTCGTCGCTGCATCCTTGACCTTCTCTACTGCAGTCTTAGCAAGCTGCAAATCTTCCAAAGTTTGCATGGTTTCAAGCTGTTTAACCGCTTCTTCTGCGCCCTGAACTGCTTGCTCCTCTTCCTGAACTTCTTTTTCCTGTGCTTCTTTTTGAGCAGAAGACAGTTGTAAGGAAGAGCTGCTCGATGCGATGCTAGCGGCTGAACTAACTGAATTTCTGGTGGAATTAGCCTGTCCCTGTACAAAAACCATGCCGGTAATCAGAATCCCAAATAAAATCGACAATACTCCTAAACGAATCCACAGCGGACTGTGGTCAAACTTTTCTAAAACTGTTTTCATCTATAATCTCCGCCCTTTTCCCTAATCAAATATATTTCCAATTTCCACATCAATGGTATTCGCCTTGACATCAATATTGGTTACTTTCAAGAGCGATTTATAGTCCAGATAATCGCGATTGGCCTGTGCATTGTCTGCAAAGACAGCTACACCTGCCAGCTCAGAGTCGAACTCAGATAAGAGGCTAATCATCCCTGTAATAGTCCCCCCACCTTTGAGGAAGTCATCCACAATCAAGACGCGACTGCCGGCCTTGAGACTGCGCTTGGACAAGAACATCTTTTCGATACGATCTCCGCTGGATCCCGATACGTAGTTGACACTGACGGTTGACCCTTCTGTAATCTTTAAATCCCGACGAACGATGACAAAAGGTACATTGAGAACATTGGCTACTGCATTGGCCAAAGGAACACCCTTAGTCGCAACTGTCATGACCGCATCAATCTGTTGATCTTTAAAGCTCTTGGCAATGATTCGCCCGATATTATTCAGAATAGATGGAGTGCTGAGCAGATCAGATAGATAAATATAGCCCCCAGGAAGAATCCGATTGCTTTCAGACAGCTGATCACAAAGACCTTGTACAATAGTCTTAGCTTCTGTATCGGAGATGGATGGGCTGAAAATCACTCCTCCACCGGCACCAGTAATCGTTTCGATAGTTCCAATTTCAATCTCTTCAAAGGCTCGCTTAATAATGACAATATCTTCTGAAATAGAAGATTTGGCAGATTCGTATTTTTCTGCAAATGTATTTAAGCTCGTTAATTCATAAGGATGGTTAATCAAATAATTAGAAATAACCACCATACGCTCACTTCTTCTTAATTTCATTTTTTCACCAATTAAAGTTATTTTATTCATTATACCATAACAGAAACAAAAAAACGAACATTCTTTTCCAAGTAATGTCCATTTTTCGTATTTTACTGTTCAAGTTTTGGTTTGTAGAAGGAACGGCCTTCAAGAGCGAATATTTTATTGCTCATTTCACCTGGATCAACAAGTCCTAAGGCAGCCGTCATCATCATCATCTCCGCATCCAGATTATCAATCATGTGCAGAATTTCTGCCTCTATAATCTTCGGCCGTACAGGACTACCGTATTCCAAGAGACCGTGATGGCTGAGAAGGACATGCCGCAGGACGATAACCTCTTCCTTGCTATCATCAATTTTCAGCTCCATCAAGGTCTTGGTCAATTCTTCATCAATCAAAGCAATGTGACCAATCAGATTGCCTCGCACGGTGTACTCTGTATTTTCCGGACCGCTGAGCTCAATAACCTTGGCCAAGTCATGGAGCATGATCCCAGCAAAGAGCAAGCTTTTATTAAGCTGAGGATAAATGTCTCCGATAGCATCTGCCAGCTTGACCATAGTAGCGGTATGAAAGGCTAGGCCAGACTCAAAAGCATGGTGATTGGTCTTGGCAGCTGGATAAGAATAAAACTCCTTGTCGTACTTGCTATAAAGCGAGCGGACCACGCGCTGCCAGACCGAATTCTCAATCTTAAAAATCATCTGAGATAAATAATCTCGGATTTCTTTCTGGTCTACTGGCGGTTTTTCCTTGAAATCCGCTGGATCATTGGGCTCTCCTGCCTTAGGAAGACGCAGGGTCAGTTGATTTACCTGGGGCGTGTTATTGTAGACTTCCCGTCGACCTTGCATGTGCACGACCTTGCCAGCAGTGAATTCTTCAACATTATGTGGCTGCGCATCCCAGAGTTTGCCCTCGATTACCCCTGTATCGTCTTGGAAAGTAAAAGCCAGATAATTTTTCCCAGCCCTTGTCTGACGGACTTCTGCTGACTTGATCAGATAGAAACCTTCAAACAGTTCATCTTTTTTCATTTGATTAATCTTCATTGTTTTCCCTTTCTTCTGAAAAATCAAGTAAGTTCAAATCGAGGTCTTGGTCAGACAGCTCAATATGGCGTAAGGTTCTTTCGATAGCTCCTGTCCGCCGGGTTAATAGTTCATCAATATTGCCCGAAGCATGCTGCAAATGTTTCTGTGCCTTGGTCAGAATTCCACCGAACTTGTTAAACTCGGATTTGACAGAGCCCAGAACCTTGCTGATGTCGTCCGCACTTTTTTGAATATTGAGCGTTTTAAAGCCAACAGACAGTGAATTGAGAAGAGCAGAGAGGGTAGATGGCCCCGCAACCACAATCTGCTCCTCCCTCCGCAAACTGTCAAAAAAGGCTGGATTGCGGACAACTTCCGAATAAAGACCTTCCGTTGGCAGAAACATAATGCCAAAATTGGTCGTAGCTGGCGGTGCCAGATATTTACTCTTAATATCCTTGGCAAAGCGTTTAACACTTGCTAAGAGAGACTTGCGATAGAGCTCAATTTCTTCCTTGCTGCCAGACTCATAAGCATCTTCCAAACGGTAGTAATCAGCCAGAGGAAACTTAGAATCAATGGGCAGATAGACATAATCATGCTCCGTCTGTCCTGGCAGTTTAATGGCATATTCGACACGCTCGCTGGAGCAGGCCACCGTCACAAACTCTCGCTCATACTGACTGGCCGTCATGATGTCCTCAATAATCTGCCCCAGTTGCAACTCCCCTAGAATCCCCCGAGTCTTGGTGTTGGATAAGACCTTATTCAGTGTGCCGACATCTCGGGCAACACTCTGCATTTCTCCCAAACCGCGATTAACAGACTCCAACTGCTTAGAAACGGTCTCAAAAGAAGTCTGAAGACGAGTCTGAAGTGTTTTTTCCAGTTTTTCTTCAACAGTCTGCCGCATCTGCTCTAGACGTGTTTCATTGGACTCTTGAATCTGCCGCATACGTTCGTCAGTTTTATCCCGATTCTTGGTCAGGTTGTCACTGATTTCCAAGCGCAGCTCTGTCAAGTTGCGGTGCAAATCTGTTCTGACCTCGCTCAAACGGTCTCCCAGAGCTAATTCCAGCTCTTTCTGAGCCGTTTGCTTTTTCTGGCTTTCCTGCTCCAAGCGATAGTCCAACTGATCCGATAGATGATCTGCCTGATTTTCCAAGACTTGCTTTAGCGTCTCGGTCTGCTGACTAAGCTTTTGCCATAGAAGAAAGGTCAGCACTAGATTTCCCAAAAGAATGAGGATGATTATAAACTCCATATCAGCTCCTGTCTTTGCTGTAAATGACGACTGTATAGCCGCTATCAAAGTCCAAATAAATGGGCCTATCTATAAATTCGTTAGAAGCATACACTTTTTTGAAAAAAAAGTTATCTTTATTGAGCGGATACTTGGCGCCCTCAATTGTTAAGGCAGCATCATCCGACGGCAGAAAGGCTAGATAACGCATGCCAGCTACTGGTTTGATTTCATGGCGCCCCTTGGGAACATAGGTCAGCAGATTCTGTTCGTCTTCCAGAAAAATCTTCTCCATATAAGGTGCAATTTTTTCATTACTGGGTAGGAAAACATTGGCCAAGGCATGATCCAGACGGCCCCCAAAGGTGCCGAAAATGGTCAAACGGGCATCTGGATACCGTTCAAAACAAGCCAGAACAGCTAACTCCAAGTCTGTATCATCCTTTTCAGGATGGGCCTGAACGACTTCCTTAGCTCTATCTTTTATACGTAGCAATTCTTCCTTGCTCACAGAGTCAAAATCTCCGACAGCCAAGTCAGGACAAACTCCCTGCTCAAGCAGAAAGAGGCTTCCACGGTCTACTCCAACTAAAACATCAAAATCTAAGCTAAAATGTTCCAAGTTTCCGCCAGCAAACAGCGCCACCTTAGTCATGCAGGACATCCCGTAAGGTCTGAACTTGATGATTGACATCACCCTTGAAGACATAGCTGCCAGCCACGAAGACATTGGCACCAGCTTCTTTAGCAATCCCAATGGTCTTATCGTCAATACCGCCATCCACTTCAATATCAAAATTCAACTGATTGACTTCGCGCAGAACGACCAGTTCACGAATCTTATCCATGGTTTCTGGCAGAAAGGCCTGACCGCCAAAGCCTGGATTAACTGTCATCACAAGGACTTGATCAACCAAATTCAAAACATTTTTGACTGCTTCGACTGGTGTTCCCGGATTAATCACAACACTAGGCTTGACCCCTGCTGCTCGAATCTTCTGCAGCGCTCCATGGATATGAGGTGTCGCTTCGGCATGGATGCTGATGATATCTGCACCAGCACGAGCGAATTCTTCGATATGGTGCTCAGGATTGGAAACCATCAGATGACAGTCAAAGACTAGCTTGCTGTGAGGACGCATACTGGCAACAACCCCAGCCCCAAAGCTGATATTGGGTACAAAATGACCATCCATAATATCAATATGGGCATACTCAGCGCCTGTTGCTTCTAACTTTTTCAGTTCTGATTCAAAATTAGCATAGTCCGCACTTAAGATTGAAGGGGCAATTTTGAATGAAGTCATAGTTCTTCTCCTTATTTAGAATTTTTTTTGGCAACTTTTTTATATGTCTCCCGACGATTTTCGATCTCGCTAAGAAATTGCAGGTAATTATCAAAGCGGAATGAAGCTATCTGACCGGCCTCAACTGCTGGCTTAACGGCACAAGCTGGCTCGTGAGTATGAGTGCAAGTACGAAACTTACAGGATTGGCTGAACTCAGCAATCTCTGGAAAAGCTTGATTGAGATCTTCAGCTGTAGTCACCTCGTAATCCAAAGATGAAAATCCTGGTGTGTCGGCAATCTTCCCACCATTTAGATTGTAAAAGCTGACAGCCCGTGTCGTATGACGGCCGCGGCCCAGACTTTCAGAAATCTCTCCTGTTTCCAGCTGCAGGTCTGGGGCAATCTTATTGAGCAGGGTGGACTTTCCAACCCCAGTCTGTCCCATAAAAACAGTGATTTTCCCTGTCAGCAGTGGTAGCAACTCCTCAGTGCTTTTAACGACCTCATAGCCGATGGCCTGATAGGCCTGTACATAAACATCCAAGCTCTGCTCATCTTCAAGCAGGTCTAACTTGCTGATGTAGATAATAGGATGAATCCGCTTATGCTCTAAAAGCACCAGAAAGCGATCCAACAGATTGGCATTGAAATCTGGCTCTTTCGCACTCATGATTACAACTGCCTGGTCAATGTTGACAATAGGAGGTCGCACAAGACTGTTTTTACGCTCTGCTATTTTTAAAATATAGCCTTCCGAGTCTTTTTCTGCTGAAAATTCGACTTCATCACCGACATAGGGTGTCTGCCCTTTTTTGCGAAAATTACCCCGCGCTCTGGTTTGATAAACCTGTCCGTCCGACTCTACATAATAGAAACCAGCCAGAGCCTTAATGATTTTTCCTTGCAAGATTGCTCCTTAAAAGTTAATACACTCATTATAACAAAAAAAGCGAGATTTAGCTTGCTTGTTTTGCACAGAAGACATTTCTTAATGTTGACTTCTTTTTTCATAGAAAGCAGCTGCTAAAAATACTTGGGATGAAACTGGCATGATAAAAGCGAACAAGTCCAAAAGAACCTGTTCGCTTTTTTATATCGAATGAGATGCTCACTGTATTTTTCAGTAAGTCACAAAACTGATTAGCTGCGTTTCGCCTTAGCCATCAGCATTCCTCCTGCGAGAAGCGCTGCTAGGAAGCCAAGAATAGTAACAAGGAGATTTTCTTCCTGACCAGTACGAGGAAGAGCTTTCCCTCCGACTTTCGGAGCTTGACCGCCTGGCTTATTAGTTATCACTCCTTCAACAGACTTTTTCTTAGCAGGGATATGACTGAAGGTTAGCTGAGTACCGTTGATCTCAAGCTTGTAGCCATCTACTGGATCAGCCGCAACGCTATAGACAATTTCCTTGCCGTCCTTGTACTTAGGAAGGCCGCTAAAGTCATACTGCCAACCATTTTCTCCTGACACAACCTCTTCTTTGATTGGTTTGCCATCTGCCAAGAGGCGAACAGTAATCTTAGAAGGTCGCACCTTATCTTGATTTTCAGCATCTGACCATACAGCAGTTCCCTTAACAGCAATCTGTGTTGGTTTATAGCTGTTGGTCAAAGTGAAGCTGCCATCTGTTGCTTGTTCTTGGCTGCTGCTATAACCCTCAACTGTCACTTCTTCAAGGACTGTATAGTTGATTTTCTTGCCCTTCTTATTCTTAGGTAGATCTTTGGACTCAAACTTCCAGTCAGTAGCAGCTGTCACTTCCAGCTCATCTACCACCTTATCTCCGTCCAAAATCTTGACCTTGATAGATGCTGGGCGCTTGCCATCTTGATTATTAGCATCATCCCAAACCTTTTGACCAGAGACTTTAACGGTTTCTGGAGTATAGGAGTTGGTAACGGTGAACTTATCAATCTTAGTTTCATACTGAGCAACAGCATCTTCCTTAAGTGTGTAGGCAATCTCTTGACCATTTCTATATTTAGGCAGGTCTTTAGATTCAAACTTCCATCCATTAGCAGCTGTTACTTCAAGTGTATCAACAATGGTGCTTCCATCCATTACCTTAACTGTAATAGATGTTGGGCGTTTGCCGTCTTGATTATCTGCATCATTCCAGACTTTCTGACCAGAAACTTTAACCTGCTCTGGAGTATGAGAGTTAGTGATTGTCTGACCTTCTACTTTCGGACTGTAACCTTTTTCTTTCAAAGCGGCTACTGTTGCATCATCCTCTTTGACAGAGTAGGTAATCTCCTGCCCCTTGTCAAACTGAGGCAGATTGGTGAAGCTGGCTTTCCAAGTGTTGGCAGCCACCTCATTATCAGCCGTCAAGGTCAATGTCTTACCTGCGACAGCAGCTGGCTCTTGACCGTTTACTGAGCGATACAGCTGCACTGTGATAGAAGCCGGACGCTTGCCGTCCTGGTTATCTGCATCATCCCAGACCTTCGTAACAGCATACTCCGTACTTTGAGGAGTGTAAGAATTGGTAATGGTGAACTTATCAATCTTAGTTTGATATTCCGCAACTGCTTCTTCAGTAACAGTGTAGGCAATCTCTTGACCTGCTGCATACTTAGGAAGGGCTTTAGACTCAAACTTCCAATCGTTAGCAGCTGTTACTTCCAGCTCATCTACGATAGTATCGCCATTTTTCACCTTAACCTTAACAGAAGCTGGACGCTTGCCATCTTGGTTATCAGCGTCATCCCAGACTTTTTGACCGGAAATCTTAATCATCTCTGGAGTGTAAGAGTTGGTAACTGTGAAATCTTTGATTTCTTTAGTGTAGCCAGCTACATCATCTTCCTCGATAGAGTAATCAATCTTCTGACCATTTTCATAGACTGGCAGATTTTCAAATTTGGTTTGCCATTGATCAGCAGCCGTCACTTCCTTGCTAGCGACTTCTGTCTTGACACCGCCGACTGTCTTCATCAGCTTAATGCTAATCTTAGTTGGACGCTTGCCATCTTGATTGTCACTGTCATTCCAGTTCTTGCTGGCAGTGATTTCTGTCTTTTCTGGTGTATAAGAGTTAGTGATATTGTAGCCGTTGAGATTGGTTGAATAACCCGGTACAGATTCTTCCGTCACTGTATAGGTAATCCGTTGGCCATCCTTGTAGACTGGCAAGCCAGTAAAGTTGTAAGACCAGCCTTCTGCCTCACCGACTGTTTGGGTATTGACTTTTTGACCGTCAGCTAGCAGATTAACTGTTATAGAAGCTGGACGTTTGCCATCCTGGTTATCGCCATCTTCCCAAGTCTTGCTTCCAGACACAGTCGTTGTCTCTGGAGTGTAAGAATTGGTGATGTTGTAACCATCCACTTTGCTAGTATAACCTGGAACAGCTTCCTCACTTACAGTATAAGTGATTTCTTGGCCTGCTGCGTACTTAGGCAAAGCCTTGGACTCATACTTCCAGTCGTTAGCGGAAGTCACATTTTGCTCATCCACAACCGTATCACCATTCAGAATTTTAACCTTAACAGAAGCTGGACGCTTACCATCTTGGTTTTCCGCATCATCCCATTTCTTCTGACCGGAAACCTTGACCGTTTCTGGGGTGTAAGAGTTGGTGATGTTGTAGCCGTCCACCTTGCTCGTGTAGCCCGGTACAGCTTCTTCTACAACAGTATAAGCAATTTCTTGACCTGACGCATATTTAGGAAGAGGATTAGATTCATATTTCCAACCGTTAGCAGCCGTCACTTCCTGCACATCGACAATATCTTGGCCTTTCAAGATCTTGACTCTAACAGCATTTGGACGCTTGCCGTCTTGGTTTTCCGCATCTTCCCACTTCTTCTGACCAGAAATCTTAACCGTTTCTGGTTTATAAGTGTTGGTCACTACAAAGCCATCAGCAGCATTGCCAGTTACCTGAGATTGATAGTGAGGAACCGCGTCTTCTTCCAGAGAATAAACAACTTCTTGGCCCTTTTCATACTTGTTCAAGTTAGTGAACTCAGTCGCCCACTGGTCAGCTTCGGTCAGAGTTCTGTTCGCAACTTCTGATTTCTGACCGCCGACTTCTTTATAAAGTTTGACAACAACATTGGCAGGGCGTTTACCATCTTGATTCTCGGCATCATCCCATTTCTTGCTGGCTTTGATAGAGATTTTCTCTGGCGTACGAGTATTGGTAACAGTGAGATTCCCCTGATCTACTTCTGGAGCATCGTAGCCATCAAGCTGATCTTCACCGATTGTATAGGTGATTTTTTGTCCGTTGGCATCAAAGATTGGTAAATCAGTTGTCTGAGCTGTCCACTCCGCATCAGTACTGCCACCAGTTACGGTCACTGTCTTATCAGCCAGTTTTTGACCGTTAGCGTAGACATCTACAGCAATAGAAGCTGGACGCTTGCCGTCCTGATTGTTTTCATCTTTCCAAATTTTCTTGACTGTCAGCTTTTTGCTGGCATTTGGATCCACCGTATTCTTGACTGTTTTGACTGCACCATCAGCCTTGATAGTCACTTTCATCGGATTGCTGTCCAGTACATAGCCTTCTGGAGCTGTGACTTCTTCTACTGTGAATTGGCCTTTCTTGATTTCTTCACTTGAGAAAGGCTGTGTAGAAACCCGACCGTTAGCATCTGTCGGCGGCAGAGTAATCTCTTGGCCGCTAGGAGTTGTCACCTTAAAGACAGCACCTTCCAGCATTTTACCAGTCTTAGAATCTTGCTTGTAGAGAACCAGACTGTTGCTGATATCTGCTGTGATAACACCGCCTTCTGTAATCCGGCTGCTACGCTCTATCGTAGAGCTCGTCTGACCAGGGCGATCATCTCTGAATGGCAGTTTTGTATTATCAACTTCCATCTCAGCCGTATTGGATACCAAAGAACCATCAGCTGGTGAAGTTGTCATATAATTCAACATAAAGGCACGATTGCCTGGGTTATTGATAGTTAGAGTAAACTCTGTATAAGTGTCATTATAGGCAACCGTATAATCTTGACCTTCTTTCAAGATGACAGAATTCGCAATACTTGATAAACTCTGCGTGTACTCCCCTTGGCGAAGGACAAGTTGCTCCGGAACGAATTGCATTGGTGCACTGCTATCTGGAATGACATCCTTGATAACAATCGGAGAATTATAGGTCTTTTGCTGAGTATTGATACGAACAGTCCAGTTATGTGAGTAGTCACCGCTCTTGCCTAGAATAGCTGAATTATATGGCTTCTTAGCAATGACCCCTCCAATCTTAGCGTAGTTTTCACCGGCTGTTGAAAAACTGCTCTGTTTGCGCTCGTTAATGGTGACCTTATGGCTCATCGCTCCTTGAGTTTCCTCAGGCTTATAATTCCAGTCTTGCTCAGCACCTACTGTCGTCGCCTGAAAATCAAAGAAGAAGCTCCCTCTAACTCCACTAGCAGTTGTCTTGGCCTTGTAATCTGCCAAATTCTGAATAGTAACTGTAATCAAACCGCCCTTACCCGAACCATTCGACGTCATCTTAGCAGCTCCAAGCTGGACCTGCGTTTCATTATCCGTCAGGGTAAAGGTTGTACCATTAGCAATGGTTGCACCGTTTGGTACTGTAAAGGTAAAGGTATCCCCATCCTTGAGCTTGTTATCATAAGCAGACAAATCAAAAACTAGCTCATAGCGATAATTTCCCCCTTGAACCAAATTGTAAGCACCGTTAACCTTAGTTGCTTCGCGGCCATTAGAGTGGTCCCAGATTTTAATATCTGTGATTGCATTCTTCAAAGCATCCGCTTGAGCAGTTGCAGTGAACAGCTTCAAATCCAGCAAAAACAGAAGGGGCAGCATCAAAAACAGAAGCCATTTTTTCAGTTTCATAACATTCTCCTTTTTTATTTCGTTACCTAAATAAGTAATTAATCTAATTGTAACAAATACTTGCTATAATGGCAATATCATAGAACTATTTTAGTAAAGAAAAAATAGAAATTTTTCTGCTTCTTTCACTGTATGAAAAAAACTGATATTCGCTATTGGCATTTTCACAAAAATAAGTTATAATAGAATCTCAAGCGGAGGTGGTGGAACGGCAGACACGCATGCTTCAGGCGCATGTGCCCGTACGGGTGTGAGGGTTCAAATCCCTTCCTCCGCATAAAAAGCAATCCTATCATGATTGATAGGATTTTTTGTTATTATGAAGTAGAATTACACTGCTGAGAAAAGCCAGAAAGGTCAGTCCCCCTGTTAAATATTTCTCTAATAGACTCGCGGTCACAAAGAAATTGAAAACAGTAGCCAAAAAGAGAAAAACAGTTCCGCTTAAGATGATCTTTCTCAGAACAGAAGACTTCAAGCTACTTCTTAGCCAACCGCCCAAAGATAGATAACTAAGACTAAAGAAAGCCCACAGCAAGAAAAGCAGGAAGTTAACTGGCCGCAACCATAAAGGAAATACTATATAAGCGCCGCCAAATACCAAACGTCCCAGAGGCAGACCTAGCATAAGCAGGAAATGGGGTAAAGACTGCGAAAACCAGAGCAGGGCAGAAAACAAAGACAGAAATTTCACTTTCATATTTACCTCATTAGCAAAATAGAAGACCAGCTATATAGAGCGGATCTTCTATTGTTTTATAATCCTTCAGACTTCAAAGCGTCTGCCAAGCGCGCAAATTCCTCTAAACTCAGAGCTTCTCCCCGAACACTTGGAGATAACTCCGCTCGTTCTAGAGCTGCTGTCAGTTTGCCTTTAGTCTCCTCAGACTTCCCAAAATAACTGGTCAGGTTATTCCAGAGAGTCTTCCTACGGTGGACAAAGCTGGCCTTGGAGACCTTGAAAAAGAATTTCTCGTCCTGTACCTCAACAGCTGGCCGCTCTCTGCGCACCATCTTGAGAATTGCCGAATCCACATTTGGAGCAGGCACAAAGACTTTACGCGGCACGATAAAGGCAACCTTGGCAGTCATGTAATACTGCACTGCAATCGACAAACTGCCGTAAGCCTTGGTATTAGGCTGAGCCGAAATCCGATCTGCCACTTCTCTCTGCATCATAACGACAAACTCACTAAAAGGAATCCCGCTCTCAATCAAATGCATGAGAATCGGCGTCGTGATGTAGTAGGGCAAGTTTGCCACTACCTTGATAGGCAGGTCTGGATTCTTAAACTCCGCTATGTACTGGGCAAGATTAACCTTAAGAATATCCTGATTGACCACTGTCACATTGTCAAAATCGCGCAGGGTATCCGCCAAAATTGGCACCAGACGATCATCAATCTCAAAGGCCATAACTTCTGCGGCACTTTCCGCTAAAAATTCTGTCAAAGCCCCAATACCAGGCCCAATTTCGATGACATTGACCTTTTTATCAATCTCGGCTGTATCCACAATCTTCTGGAGGATGTTGGTATCCGTCAGGAAATTCTGACCGAAAGATTTTTTAAAAGTGAAACCGTGACGCTCCAGAATGGCACGGGTCACACTATGGTCTGCAATTCTCATCTTCTCTCTTTTCTATCTCTTAACCATCATATAAAAAATCAACCTAATTACTAGTGCCAATAAAAGCAAATATATGACGCCATTAACTCGCTTGTTCTCTTTTGCATCGACCCCAGTCTCATCAAGCCCTTGATCATCTTCTTGGACTTGTACCAGCTCTTCTTGCCTTTGCTCTTGTTTAGCTTCTTGGCCTTGCATTTTCTTCAACTCATTTTGATATGCAACCGAGTCGAGAATATTGTCTTCTGGCAATAATTCTGAGGCATAATAATCAGGAAACCCCATAGCAAGAGCAATTAAGTCCTTACCTGTTAAAGAAAAATCCAAATCTTTTGCTTCACTTTCCTGAATAGCTCGGATATTTTTTAAAAGTTTATCAGAAGCTATAGACAACTCGTCCATAAAAACAACTTCTAAAACATAGAATCCTAGCATATCACCATCTTTAGCATTTACAAGAATATAGCGAACAAAGTCATCATACAGTTGCAGGGTCTGAGGAGCATACTGTTCTAAAAAAGACCGATTTTGGAGAGCATTTTTCTGGAATTTTTCAATAGGAATTAAGATATCCACATTCTGCTCTTGGTAAAATCTTTCTGCCTCATCATCATCTTCTTCTTCGAGCTGTTCCGCTTTTTCCCATATAGGAATAACTGATTGCAAATCTTCTTCATCCCAAAATAATTGCCAAAAACAAGGAATTGTGTAAACTCCCTCCGTTAGAATACGTGCCTCATCGCCGTTTTTTAAATAAATATAGCTTCTATTTGCCATGTTGTTTCCTTTCATAATCTTTTATTAAAGTTTCCACTTCCGCCAAAGTCACCCCAAACAGTTCCAAACGTTTGAGCAGCTGCTTGCCGTTAGAATAGCCGATACGGAGTTCTTCACCCAGATACTCTCGACGCTGACGGCTGTCGCTTCCCATAAGCAAACCCAGTCGTACGAGGTCACTTTTGGTGATATCAAAATTATCCTCATCATCGAAATATCCGACCAGCCCAGCTAACGCCTGCTGTAAATCCTCAAATGAAGCGTGCTCTACCCCAAGCGATTTACCCTTGTTCTTAGACTTGGGAGCCGCCTCATCACGGCGAAGAAAGGCATGCTGAGCAGTTGGCACAGCCTCCATAATCATTCGACGGATACGCTCACCGTTATAGTCTGGATCGGTAAAGACAATAACCCCACGTAGCTGGTGCAATTTCTCAATCCGTTCCAAGTCTTCTTCATTAATCGCAGATCCTCTCGTCTCGTAAGTATCAACTTCGTAAAATCGTTGCAGATTGGCTGTATCATCCTTGCCCTCAACGACGATTACCTGGGGGATTTTTATCTTTTCAGTCAAGCCCAAACACCTTCTTTGCATTGGCATAAGTCGCCTGCGCTACTGCTTCGACAGTCAACTCACGAAGCTCAGCAATTTTCTCTACCACATAACGGGTATAGGCTGTTTTGTTTTCTCGTCCACGCTTGGGAACAGGCGCCAAGTAAGGCGCATCAGTTTCGACGAGGATTTTGTCCAAAGGCAGGTTCTGCGCAGCCTCCTGAATATCCGTCGCTTTCTTAAAGGTCACAACTCCAGAAAAGGAAATCATCATTCCTAGCTCGATAAAGCGCTCTGCCATTTCCAAAGAACCCGAATAAGAGTGCATAATACCGCCTCGAGGACCTACACCCTCACTCTTGATAGTCTCATAGGTATCCTCCAATGCGTCACGTGTGTGAACGACAAAGGGCAGGTTCAGCTCTTTAGAGAGCTGGATTTGGCGTCGAAAAACCCGCTCCTGAACATCCTTAGACGCAGTCATCCAGTGATAGTCCAGCCCAATCTCGCCCAGAGCCACCACCTTGGGGTGACGAAGCTTGTCCAGCAGATAGGCTTCCACCGCCTCATCATACGTCCCAGCCTCAGTCGGATGCCAGCCAATCGTAGCATAAAGCTGATCATAGCTGTCGGCCAACTCCAAGGCACGCTCAATGGTCGGTCGGTCAAAACCGACAATATTTATTTTGCTGACGCCCATTTCTGCAGCCAGCTGGAGCTCCTCTGCCTCTCGACCAGCAAATTCTTCCACATTTAAATGCGTGTGTGTATCAAAAATCTTCATGGTTTACTTCCTTGTCTTTCCTGTCCTTTATTATACCAAAAATGACCTAAAAAATCAGAAGTCTCTTCAAAGCAGAAAAATAAGATAGCTGCCATTCAACAGCTATCCGAATCTGTCTTCAAGTTCTCCATTGGAATAATTAAGTAAAAAGAAAGTGCCAGCATTAACACAAGCGGGAGGAGAATATAAATAATTCCCATACTGCTGGCAAGAGCTATTAACAGCATGGATAAAACACTCGGAACAGCCATGCTAAATAGATTAATAGCCGACTGGATAGCCCCCATGGACTCTTCTGGTATTAGGCTGAAGACAGATTTCTGCAATCTTGGACTCAGCAGACCGACTGTAACAGAGCAAGCAAAACTCGCTATCAGGACAAGTAAAAAGTTTTGCCAGAAAAAACCGCAAAGAATAAAACTTTCACATACTTGGCTACTATACATAGCAAGCTTAGTAGAAAGTTTTTTCAGCAAACTGCCACTCAAAATGTTCCCTAAAATCAAACCAGCGGAACTTAAAACAATTAACACGGCAATGGACTGACCGATCTGCAAATTCCAAAAAGGCCTTTTCAGCAATAAAAGAGTCGCTACTGGCGTCAGAATATTCAGAGTGACCTGCCCAAAGGTTGAAACCAATAACAACCTCACAACGTTTTTCAATCCCAGCAAGACTTTAAGAGAATTCAATAAATGCTGCCAATAATTCTCTCTATTTAGCTTCTTTGCATTACCTAGCTCTGGTTCTAATTCCTGTAAATTTTTACTAATATGCCAAAATCCAAGATAAGCTATCAAGAATGTCAGAGCATTTAGTCCTGCCAAAGCTCCAATACTCATCCAAGCGATGAGAAAACCGCCAGCTAGATTTCCCAAAATATGAACCAGACTCATACTAGCCTGCCGAAAGCCCATAGCAGAGGTCATATCTTGCTCAATCACCTTTACATAAACTGGGGTCAGCATGGCACCTGAAAAATAACTCAGACTATCCGACAGAAAGTTAATCAAGCAAATCACAAGCAGAGTCAAGAAAGAGAAATCTTGTCCAAGAAGCAAAAACGTTACCAAGCTATATAAGAGCACCTTACTAAACTGTATAAGCAGGTATTTATGAATACGATTCTTTTGAAAGTCCGCCGCAACTCCCGTAAAAACTTGAATTAACTGGGGTAGCGTTTCAGAAAGAGAAATCAATAAAACCGCAAGTGGAGCAAAGGAATAAGCAGAAACATAGTTCATCAAAGCCAAATAAAAAACAATGTCTCCAAAACCTGAAATCCATTGATTGATGAGCAACTGGCGAAAATTTTTGTTTTTTGCAAAAACAATCATACGACATCTCCTTTACTCTTGTTAGATTTTTGTTTAACAAATCATAACAATAAATTAGGCGATTGTCAAATTTTTATTTGATTATTATTTTACAAAATAAAGACCTAGAATGAATCTAGGTCTTCTTAAACTATTTTAGGTCCTGTTTGAACTTCTCTATAATCTTTTGAATCAGTTCTTTATTGACCGTGTATTTAACCCAATCATCATCCATCACAAGCTCCAGCAAGCCAGAATTTAGCAGCTTCTGCGTATGGAATGAGATAGAGGCTCTTGTAAGCCCCAATTTTTTAGCTATATCTTTATTCTTGGCATGCGGCTGAATCAATTCAATCAAGACTTTATAGCGGGTTTCATCTCCAAGAGTTTTTAAGGTCAGAGCCAATGTTTCATCGTTAAGCTCCGATTCCGCCTTTGATAACTGGGAACTTCTCGTCGAAAGGACTAAGGAATAGGAAGTGAAATCAGGAACCTTTTCGAGAAAAGAGTCAATAAACATGGGTGACAGAACAAAGACTTGAGTGTCCTTTTCAAGAAGCTTGGCATTCTGCTCTTCATCATCCATCACATCTGATAGGCTAAATTCTTGCTCAAAAGCTAGAACTTCCTGCTCAAACTGCTCATAAATAGGCTGATAGAGCTCGAACACTCTTTCCAGCAAGGAAACTAATTGGTCCCGAAGCTTCTCTGGATGCTGAATTGCTTGGTACCAGTACCATTTATTTCCCGGAGACTTGTCACTATTCTCTATAAAAGCCAGCAGATTCTCAGGACGTCGCTTGGCAACTTCTCCAGCAGAAAGCTTAAGCGATAAGCAATAGATGATTTGCTCTGCGTCTAGTTTTTTCAGACATTCTAACAAGTCATGCAAATTGGCCGGATCTTCTCCTTTTTCTAGCAAGTAGAGGTAGAGGAGCGGAGCCAGTCCCACTGTAGCTCCTTCGAACAAACTAACCGCAACAAGCTCGCTTTTCAAAGGAAGTAAATCCTGATAAAGCTTATCATAGTGCGGCTGTACATCAAGAAGCAGCTCCTTTTGATTCTGCCGTAAATCCTTCCACATATGTTTATCTTCCCTTGAAACGATGGCAGGCACCATGAGAAATTCATATAACTTACTACGATAGTGAACAAGCTTTACACCCACAGATTCTTCCCTCCTTACACATACTCCGCTTCTGACCAGAAAGAGTATACAATTCCTGTTTTTCATTATACCAAAAATCAGGCGAAATATTCATCGTCTTCTGCTCAGTTCATCTCCTGACAAGAAATCCATCTCTGTAAAATAAGAAATTTTTAGAAACTTTCATCTAGTCCTTAAGACTGATTTTATCCTTTTTCGATAGATTTTTATTGATTATCGATAAAATTTGTGCTATAGTTACTAAGAAATGAAACGTTAGTCGGAGGAAATTATGACAGACAAAATGAAAAAGACTGCTGAAGACATGAGCATCACTCTTACAAAAATCAGTATCAGCCTTTTATTTATTGCTTCCATTATCCTGATAGCCCTAGGACCTTGGGTCGTCAACCTAGTTATTGAATTTCCCTCTCCTTTCTTTCAAGGGGAGACGCGCTTTTGGATCTTGCTGCTGCTCGGCTATGTCCTAGGCTGCCTAGCGCTGGCCTGCATTGTCCATCTCTATCGACTCCTTAGCCGCATTGGTAAAAATCAGGTTTTTATCACACAAAATGTTCAGTACATGCGCTATCTTGGCTGGGAAGTGGGTACTGTCGCTCTTATCTCTCTTTTTATGGGACTGACAGCCTACTTGCCCATGCTCTTAGTCACTGTTTCCTGCAGTATCTTGACCCTGATTATCCGTGTCATCCGCAATGCTTTTGGCAAGGCCATTGAGCTGCAGGATCAAGTGGACTACACTATTTAGGAGGTCTTATGATTCAGATAAATTTAGACCTTGTCATGGCGCAAAAGCGCATCAGTGCTGGCCGTTTAGCAGAGTTGATTGACCTAACACCAGCCAATCTATCTATCCTAAAAAATAATCGAGCCAAGGCTGTCCGCTTTTCAACACTCAACGCTCTCTGCCGTGAATTAGACTGCCAGCCTGGCGATATTTTGGAGTATATCCCTGACGATGAGGAGGAGAAATAATTATGGAATACCCAGCACAAGATCAGATGAATGTCCAGCCTTGTCTGCCCGCAGAAGCAGAACGACAGACCATCTTCACAGGCCTAGAGGACAAGCAACTGCGATTCTTTAAAATCAGCTATCTAATCCTCTATCTCTTAACCTACTTTTACTCTGCTGTATTTTTTAATTATCAAACTGCATCCTTTTTCCCTTTTGCAATCGGCCTTATATTATTAAGTGAAGCCCTAATCAGGAAATTAGCCTATCCATCTCTGCAGATAAAAAATCTTGACAGCAGATTAGAGACTAGAAGCTTTCTGATCATGACGCTAGCTCAAGCCCTAGCTTTAAGTCTCTGGGGACTTCATCGCCAGCTAGAATTTTTCCAATTTCTAGCCATCCACATCTCATTCGCCTTCTATATTCTGTCCCGTACTGGCTGGTTGAGTCAAGGGCGTTTGGGTATCCTAGTCTGGTTTGATGCCATTCAAGCCTTCTGCATCCTGCCTTTTAAAAATTTCATTGCTGCTATTCTAGTCTTTATTGAAGGCAAGCAGCAGGACTCTTCCGACAGCTCTGACAGTCTGTCTTCAAAGAAAGCCCAACAGCTCGCGATTATCGTCAGCAGTTTCTTTGTCGCAGGAATCTTGGTCTACTTTGTCTGGTCCCAGCTGAGTCAGGTTTCAGACAGCTTTGCCTCTTTCTTCAGTAATACCGCTGATTTCATTGAGAATCTCCTTGACTCCCTCTTTTCAAGTCTTGATAGCAGCATGATTCTCTTCAAGGCCTTCCTGGCTGTTCCTGTCAGTCTCTACTTGTATGGCCTCCTAGCCGGCAGTCTGTTAGGCAAAAAAGATACTAAACTTAGCTACAAAAAATTCCAAGCAAGTATCCGCCCTTTGCGAGTAGCACCCGCTTTCGCAGCCTACATTATCATCGGCAGCCTCTGCTTGACCTATGCGCTCTTTTTCCTGACGGGTCTGGGTGAGCTCGGTCAGCTCCTAAGCGCCGGAACAGTAGCTCAGGCTATTTCTCCCCAGAATGCTTCGACTGTTGCCGTAGCTGGTTTCTGGCAGCTGGTTCGGGTGTCTATCCTTAACTTTGCAGTCCTAGGCGTCTTCTATCTGATTGCCAAAAAACCGCTCTGGGACCAGAAAGGGACACGATCCGCAGCTACTATTCTCTTTATCTTTACCGGTCTACTGGCCTTACTAGCTGGCTGGAAATTATTTGGCATCTACATCTACCTTTACGGACCAACACCGCTGCGCTTGATTTCAGCATGGTTCATCCTAGTTCTCTTGGTTTGGTGCCTACTGACCCTGATTCGTTTCTATAAACCTATACAAGCTATCCGCATCGGCATCTTTTACGCCTTGATTAGCTTTACCTTACTCTGCTATCTGTATCCAATACTTTTACCAGTAGCAAAATAAGCAACTGTACTTAACTATACACAAAAAACCAGAAAGAAAATCAATTTCTTTCTGGTTTTATTCTCTTTTTATATCATTTACCAGCGTTCGATAATAGACCGCTCATTCTTCTAATTCAAAGGAAAAATGATTATATTCTAAAATCACAGGTCAGCAAATGATCATTGACCATGCCAATTGACTGCATAAAGGCATATACAGTCGTAGAACCAACAAAAGAAAAACCTTTCTTTTTGAGTTCTTTGCTGATTTTATCGGATAGATCCGTTCGAGCGGGCACCTCTTCAATACTGGACCATGAATTGACAATCGGTCCATTCTTTACAAAAGACCAAATATAAGAATCCAAACTACCATATTCTTCTTTTAGTTTTAAATAGGCTTTAGCATTTTTTATAACTGCCTTTATTTTCAGTCTATTTCGTATCACTCTTTGATCACTAAGCAATTCTTCAATCTTCTGCTCGTCATAGTTGGAGACTATTTCAGGATTGAAGTTTTCATAAGCATCTGTCATAGCATCCATTTTTGACAAAATAGTTTGCCAGCTCAAGCCCGCCTGCTGACCTTCTAAAATCAACATTTTAAAGAGTTTATGCTCGTCATGCACAGGTCGCCCCCATTCATGGTCATGATAGTTTCTCTCAAGCTCACTATTTTCGGCCCAATCGCACCTTTTTATCTCAACCATCTATTTTCTCCTTATAGTTTGATTTTCTCAACTTGATTATTATCTAAGACCAAGAAAGCATCCGAAAAAGATACTTCAAAAAGTTGCAAGGAGTTGCTATGCTGCTCAATAATAGCTTGATAATAAGGGTACTTCTGGATAAAAACGCTTCTTATATCCTCAATAGAAAGCTGGCTTTCTTTGACTCTCCCTTGAATCCGGACATACCTCCCATCACCTTTCGGGACTGTTGTAAGAGCAATACGATTATTGGTTGCCAACTCTTGGATTTTATGACTATTTTTAAATGAGATAAAGAACAATTTCTTTGTCTCATCATCATAATAAAAATTTACAATTCTTACATTTGGGATATCCTTTACAGAAGTAGCTAGAGCCATTTCTGTCTGTTCTGCCAATAAGGCCTTAAAATATTGATTCATATTTGACTCCTTTATTATTTTCTCTAAAACTAGTATAATATAAAAAGGTATCATTATTTGAAACCATTTAATAAAAATATGGAGTTTCTCATGAATAAATCTCAAAGAATTAACGATATGCTTATTTTTCTCAATAAGAAAAGACAATTCAACCTAAAAGATATTATGAATCGATATCATATTTCAAAAAGCACTGCCCTTCGTGATATTGCCAGCCTTGAAACGCTGGGAATTCCTATTTATTCTGACTTAGGCCGGAATGGCAGTTATAAAATTCTTAGCAACGACTTGTTATCTCCTATTATTTTCTCCATAGATGAAATTTCTGCCTTGTATTTTTCCATGCTGACTCTGGAAAACTACAATATGTGCCCTTTTGATATTGACCTGCAAAAATTAAAAGAAAAATTTGAAAACTCGATTTCAGAACAGCAGTTAAGCAAGATCACAAAAATTGAGAAAATCCTTCAACCAGAAGTCAGGAAAACAATCAACAACTCTCAGTTGCGAATCATTCTTGATATTTTATTACACAGGCAGGAAGAATTTTTTCCAATTAAGTATGAAAAGCAGTATCTTCAGGTTCAATTTATCAAACTATTTAGCCACAAAGGAGATTGGTATGCAGAGGTCATAAATAAAGACACTGGCCAAAAAGAGGAACTTTCCTGCCAGTCTATTGAATTTTACCCGTGAATTTAACACAAAAAAACCAGCGGTCTCGAGTCTCCGCTGGTTTCTTGATTAATCGTTTGGATTAAGCAGCCAAAACTTTGCGTCCTTTACGACGGCGAGCTGCCAATACACGACGACCGTTTTTAGTTGACATACGGTGGCGGAAACCATGTTTACGCGCACGACGGATTTTACTTGGTTGATAAGTACGTTTCACGATGAATACCTCCTCTTAGATTCTTGTATTCGTTTAGCCGGCTAGTTGTGATCAGTTACTAAACATACTTTACCATTCTATATGATTCCGGGGCTTTTGTCAATACTTACTTAAATAACTTTCTCTTTGTAAACGTAATCATATGGTCCGAGTCGCCTCATAAAAGGGAATCAAAGCTGTCATGGCCTCCTGCAGCTGGGAAAGCACCTGCTCTCTTGAAGCAGCCTGAGAAAGGGGAATATCGTATTTGACTAAGACCTTACGAACCTGACCGACTGCCAGCTGCTGAGTAAGGAACTGGCGATTTTCCTCAGTACCTTCAAAGCGCTGACTCACACCATCAATCTGGGCAAAATAGTAAGCTGGCGACTGAATAGGCAGATTCAGTACCCGATTTTGCTTGTTGAGGCTGTTCTCATCTTTCTTACGCTCCATAAAGCTCACCTCTAGTGACACTCCAAAATCTTCTGCAGTCCCATACAAGCGCAGAGCAAACATCGGTTCTGTGATTTCTCCATAGCCTTTAAGATAATTCCAAAAATGGGGCCGCAGTATCTGTGCCTGATTCATCCACTGGCTGGTTCGCTCCAAGGTCAGCTTAGGATAGAGGCTCTGAAAATCCTTGACCAAATCCGCAAACTCCTTACGTGCCGCCTGGCCCTTAGCTCTCAACTCCAACATAGACTCACGCAGCTGCCCTGCCTTGTCTGGAGATATATACTTAGCCCCTTGATGAGGCAGATAACTTTCAATAGCTGGAAAAAGTGACATAAAAAATCCTTTCTATATACAAAAACCAGCATCTCTGCTGGCTTTCTTTTTATTCGCTGTCAATATCTACAACGACATAGCGGTTAGGCTCGTCGCCTTCGGAATAGCTTGTCACGCCATCGATGCGAGAGATGATGCGGTGGATAATTTTGCGCTCGCTGTTAGACATAGGGTCTGTGTGCTGACCGCGTCGGTCTTCCAAAGCCCGCTGAGCCAGTTTCTGCGCATAGCTTTGCAGTACTTCTGCCCGATGCTCAACATAGTCATTGACATTAATGGAAATATAGAAGCTCTTAGAATATTGGTTATAAAGATAGTTTTGCGCCAATAGCTGCAGAGCTTTCAAGACTTTTCCATGGTAGCCAATCACGCGCCCTGGTTCATTGGTATCAATCTGCATGTTGATAGTTCGGCGGTTGTGGCTGCTGGAAATGCCCGCTTCCACATCCATCTCATCCACGATTTGCTGAACATAGTTCGTTACGTTTTCAACTACTTCTTCGATATCATAGTCTGCTTCGACTTGGATACCTAAGTCAGCAAAAGAGCTTTCTTCTGTTTCTGTCGGCTCAGTCTTGTCTTTAGCCGCTTGTTCAAAAGAGATAACCTTGCTATCGTCCGCTTCTGCTTGAGCAACGGCCTCATCAATAGCTTGATTGGTCTTGAGAAGATCAATGGTACCAGTCTCTTCTAAAATCGTATTGGCTTGCTTGTCATTTTTGAGAATTTCAGCCTTGACCTCATCCGAGATAACTTCGCCTTCTCCTTCGACCTTCTTGATAGCAGCTACCACACGGCCCAAATCAACCGTTGCTTCACTGACAGACTGCACAGGCTCATTCTGAGCGTTAATCTCTTCGGGAACACCTTTTACAGCCTTTTGATTGGCTTTAACAACTGTCGTCTCAGCAATCGGCTCGACATCCACCTGAGCTGGCTTCTTGCCAAACAGACCTAAAAAGCCTTTTTTCTCACGTGAAATAACAGTGATATGCGCTCTCATACGTGGAATATCCAACGTTTTCAAACCATTTTGAATGGCTTCTTCAACACTTGCTCCTGTAAAAATAACCATTGCAAGAGTCCTCCTTCTTACTTACTTTTTCTTTTTCTGTGCTTTTTTTAGGGCACGTTTCTTTTTCTGTTCCAATTGGCGCTCTGACCGTTCCTTGGCTTCCCGCTCGGCAATGATTTTAAAAGGATTGCTCAGCAGCAAGGTCTGAACCACCTGATAAGCATTTGAGACCGCCCAGTAGAGGGCCACCCCACTCGCTGCATAGAGGGCAAAAAAGAAAATCACAACTGGCATCAGGTACATCATGACTGTCATCCCGCCATTTCTCTCAGGCAAGGCCTTGTTTGAAAGCCAAGTACTGAAGAAAGTGAAGAGAGCCGCCAACAGCGGAAGAATAAAGGTCGGATCTGTCGCTCCTAGATTGAGCCAGAGGAAGTGACCTGTTTTCATAAAATCAACCCGAGTCAGGGCTTGAAACAGAGCCAAGAGCACTGGCATCTGGATAAAGAGCGGAATGAATGAGGCATAGGGATTGACACCCTTTTCTTTGTAGAGTTTTTGCGTTTCCTCAGCCAAGGCTGTTCTGCTCTCCATATCCTTGCCAGGATACTTTTCCTGCAGTTGTTTGATATGCGGCTGCACTTCCTGCAGCTTGCGCGAAGAAGTCGTCTGGAATTGGAAGACCGGCAGGAGAACTGTCCGGATAATCAAGGTAAAGAGAATAATCCCAATTCCCTTGCTTCCGCCAAAGGATAGAAAACGAATGGTGTCCGCAAAGAAATAGACCAGCTTCTCCCAGAAACCATATGAATCGGCCGTTACTTGACTAGTTCCGCAGGCTGTAAGAAAGAGCAACGAGGCAACCAGCAAAATCCCTAATTTACTTTTCTGTTTCACAAATGAATCCTTCCTGATAAAGTTTAGCAATCTTTAATACATGCAATAAATTTTGTTCAACTTGGTGGTAGTCCAACTCTTCCACTCCTTTGCGAGCAATAACTACGAAGTCTGCCTGGACTAGATGTTTTTGATGCTGCATCAAGACATGGCGGATTTTTCTTTTAATACGATTACGAACTACTGCATTCCCCAACTTTTTACTGACGGAAATTCCTACTCGAAAATGCTTTTGCTCTTTTTCTAACATGTAAACGACAAATTTTCGATTAGCAAAACTCTGTCCACTTTTAAAAATCGCATTAAAATCTTTTTCGCTCTTGACGCGATAGTTTTTTCTCAAAACTCAACTCCATCCACCAAAATTATATCTATTATACCATATTTTTAGAAAATGCCAATAAGTCCTGCTATGACGCCGTTTTTGCAAATATTTAAAAGGTCGATTCACCAAAAGAACACCGCAATTCCCTTGCGATGTTCCCTATATCCTATTTCTTTTCCAGCTGTTTCTTAGCTCTTTCCAACTCCTGACGAATCTGTGCAAATCCTGTCCCGCCAAGGGAATTCCGCTTTTGTACAGCCGTTTGTGATTCGAGCGCTTGATAAATATCTTCCTCAATCAGTGATGACACTTCTTGATAGCGGCTCAGCGGAATATCCTGTAGATAATAGCCTGCCTTGCTGCATTCCAGCACCAACTTTCCGACAATCTCATGGGCTTCCCGGAAAGGCAGTCCTTTCTTGGCCAGATAGTCAGCCAATTCTGTCGCATTGGAGAAGTCCTGCTGAGTTGAAACCAGCATTTTTTCTTTGTTTACTGTCATACTAGACAGCATACCCGCCATAATATCTAGCGACTTCGTGATGGTATCTACTGTATCGAACATGCCCTCCTTGTCTTCCTGCAGGTCCTTATTATAGGCCAAGGGCAGGGATTTCATTACCGTCAGAAGACTGAAAAGATGGCCATAAACCCGGCCGCTCTTGCCCCGAATCAGCTCCGCCATGTCCGGATTTTTCTTTTGCGGCATGATGGAAGATCCAGTACTAAAGGTGTCTGACAGACTGACAAAGCCATATTCATAGCTGCACCAGTTGATCAACTCCTCGCAGAGACGAGACAGATGCATGATGAGAATGCTGCTGTTAGATAGAAACTCCAAGATAAAATCTCGGTCACTGACCGCATCCAAGGAATTGTGGTAAATGCCTTTGAAGCCCAATAAATCAGCCGTCAGCTCCCTGTCAATTGGAAACGTTGTCCCAGCTAGAGCCGCTGCTCCTAAAGGAGACAAATCGGTATGCTCCAGATTAAAGGCAAAGCGCTGACTATCCCGGCTGAACATCTGATAATAGGCCAGTAGATGATGAGCAAAGCTAATCGGCTGGGCATGTTGCAGATGGGTATAGCCTGGCATGATGGTCTCTACATGCTCTTCTGCCAAGTCCAATAGCACCTGACGCAGATTCAAGAGTTTATCCGCAATCTGACCGATCTGATCCTTGAGATAAAGGTGCATATCTGTCGCCACCTGATCATTACGAGAGCGAGCCGTATGAAGCTTGCCAGCCACTGGCCCAATCTCCTCAGTCAGAAGAGCCTCCATATTCATATGAATATCTTCATTACGCACATCAAACTCAAGCTCTCCAGACTCATAACATGCCAACAGCTTTTCCAAGCCTGCCTGAATAGCAGCTGCTTCCTCTGGAGCAATGATTCCTGTCTGCCCTAGCATTTTGACATGGGCTAGGCTCCCCTCTAGATCATAAGGAGCCAGACGATAGTCAAATCCGATGCTGGCACCAAATTCTTCTACCCAGCCTTCCAGAGAGGCTTCAAAACGCCCGCCCCACAGTTTATGATTCGCCATAGGAAAGCCCCTTTCTATTTGTCTTTGTGAGCCTGGACCTCTGCGTGAACCTTAGACGGAAGACCCCATAGCTTAATAAAGCCAATTGCGGCATCCTGATCAAAAGTATCTGCACTAGTATAGGTAGCCAGACTTTCGTCGTAGAGAGAATTGTCAGACTTACGCGCTACGACTGTCGCAGTTCCCTTATAAAGCTTCACCTTAGCTGTACCATTGACCACCTGCTGGGTGGACTTGAGATAGGCAATCAGAGCTTCTGTCGCTGGGTTAAACCAGAGGCCATTGTAGATGAGATTAGATAGTTCGTTTTCGATAATTGGCTTGAAATGAGCCAGTTCTCTGACTAGAGTCAGATCCTCGATTTCCTTGTGGGCAGCCAATAGAGTCACCGCCCCAGGGCATTCATAGATTTCCCGAGACTTAATCCCTACCAGACGATTTTCTACATGGTCAATCCGCCCAACACCGTGCTGTCCAGCTAGGTCATTTAGCTCAAGAATCAAGTCCGCCAGCTTCATCTTTTTGCCATCTAAAGCAACTGGCACGCCCGCCTCAAAGTCAATATTTACATAGAGTGGGCTGTCTGGTGCTGCTTCTGGTGCAACCGTCAAATCATAGGCGTCTTCCGGTGCTTCATTCCAAGGATTTTCCAAGACACCGCACTCATTGGCTCGTCCCCAAAGGTTTTGATCGACTGAGTAAGGACTATCCAGATCTGCAGGAATTGGCACACCATTAGCTTTGGCGTAATTAATTTCTTCTTCCCGAGACCACTTCCACTCCCGAACCGGAGCAATGACCTTGAGACTGGGATCCAAGGATGCGATAGCCACTTCAAAACGTACCTGATCGTTTCCTTTTCCGGTACAGCCATGGGCAATGGTTGTCGCCCCCGTCTTGTGGGCAATTTCAACCAATTTCTTAGAAATCAAAGGTCGGCTCAGAGCGGACACTAGAGGATATTTTCGTTCGTAGAAGGTGTGTCCTTGCAGAGCAACCAAGACGTAGTCTTCCGCAAACTCGTCTTTAACATCAATAACATGTGATTCGATAGCACCTACTTTCAGCGCCTTGTCATGAATGAACTCCAAATCATTTCCTTCACCTACGTCCATACAGACCGCGATCACATCATAATCCTTGTTCAGCCAAGTAATGGCCACCGAAGTGTCCAAACCACCGGAATATGCTAAAATGACTTTCTCTTTAACCATATGATTACCTCTATCCTTCTACATTTTATTTTTAAACATTCTACTGTATGAAAATGCGAATGTCAAGAGAAATTTTAATATTTATTAAAATAAAAACGTTTTATAAATTTTTATTCAGAATCAATATATTATATACTGGACTCAAAACAAGAAAAAAAGAGTCCGTCAAGACTCCTTATTTTACGCGGTAAAAAACATCGGGATGTTCGGAAACGCTCTGGGTGATGATGAAACGATCTTGACTGGTATCAGTCGGATCTGTCCCATTGACAGTCTCCCCAGCTAGCAGACTCTTTCCTGCTGGAATGATAAGAAAGGCAGCACCGGTTTGGTTTTTCCAACGAATCCCTGCTCGGTAAATCCCATTTTCATCTGGCCCAGAGTAATCTCCTGTCTCAAGCTTGGCAACATCTGACTCAATACCTGACGCATCAAATGTATAAGTGTTCCCTTTGGCATCCTGCCAAGTACCAATCATGCTAGAAAAATCTCCAGAAGCAATAGCCTTCATATCCAAACTAGAAGTTGATGCCGTTTCTTTCTCTCCTTTGCTAGTTTCCTTGGTAGACTTTTCAGCTTCAGTTTCCGAATGCTGCTGAGAGCCTGTATCAGAAGTTTCCTGATTGTCCGCTTGGCCATCAAGTTCGCTCGAATTGGTCCCTCTTTCAGACTTTTTAGAAGATGCGGAGCTAGTCAAACTTGCTTTAGAATTGTTGGAAGCAGGAGCCGTCTGCTCTTTCTTTTGGTTACAGGTTACTAGCACGAGTAAGGCTACTAACGCTCCAACCAAAATGATAATCCATTTTTTCATATTAATCTCCTTAAAGGATTTTCTTATTACAAGTGTGACATAAAAACAAAAATTTGCAAAGTAAAAACCAGCTCGAAAGCTGGTTTATCTTATTGAATTTGATTCAGCATGTTTTCGATATGCTGGATGGATTTTTCGCGGCCTAATAGGTAAATCGTATCTGGCAGCTCTGGTCCATGCATTTCACCCGAAACGGCAATCCGAATCGGCATAAAGAGATTTTTGCCCTTGATTCCTGTCTCTTTTTGGACAGCCTTGATTTGCGGGAAGATATTCTCCGTCACAAAATCTGCATCCGACATAGCTTCTAGCTTTTCCTTGAAGGCTGTCAACACAGTCGGTACCGTTTCACCAGCCATGACCTCACGCTCCGCATCTGTCAACTCTGGGAAGTCCGCAAAGAAGAGGTCTGTCAGCGGCACGATTTCATCCACAGACTTCATTTGTGGTTTGTAGAGCTCAACAAGCTTTTCTGCCTTATCTGTCAAACGGCCCGCTTCTTCCAAGTATGGCTTAGCCAGAGCGAAGATCGTGTCAAAATCTGCATTCTTGATGTATTCGTTGTTCATCCAGTCCAGTTTCTTCTGGTCAAAGGCAGCTGGGGACTTACTGAGACGTTTTTCATCAAAGAGCTCGATTAATTCTTGGCGAGAGAAAATCTCATGCTCGCCGCCAGGATTCCAGCCCAGCAGCGCAATAAAGTTAAAGACTGCTTCTGGCAGGTAGCCCTTCTTGCGATAATCCTCGATAAACTGCAAGGTATTGGTATCGCGCTTGGACAGCTTCTTACCTGTTTCAGAGTTGATAATCAAGGTCATGTGGCCAAATTCTGGAGCTTCCCAGCCGAGGGCTTCATAAACCATGAGCTGCTTAGGTGTGTTAGCAATGTGGTCATCTCCACGAATAACGTGCGAGATTTCCATCAGATGGTCATCAATAACCACAGCAAAGTTATAAGTTGGGTAGCCGTCTTTCTTCTGGATAACCCAGTCACCACCGATATTGCCACCCTCGAACTCAATTTCGCCCTTGACCATGTCAGTCCACTTGTAGACACCAGCTTCATTGACAGCCAGACGAACCGTAGGAATGACACCCGCTGCTTCGCGCTCAGCGATATAGGCTGCCTTTTCTTCCTCTGACATACCTAGAAACTCATTGATATAACGCGGTGTTTCACCAGCTGCTTCCTGACGTTCACGCTCAGCCGCTAATTCTTCCTCAGTCACATAGGACTTGTAAGCCAAGCCCTTGTCCAAGAGTTCATTGACGTATTTTTGGTAAATATCCAAGCGCTCAGACTGGCGGTAGTTTTCGTGAGTCTCAGGACTTTCGTCCCAGTCAATACCCAGCCAGCGTAAGTTTTCAAGCTGTGAGCGTTCTCCGTCTTCTACATGGCGTTTGCGGTCTGTATCCTCGATACGAATAATGAAGGTTCCGCCATAGTGACGAGCATAGAGGTAGTTAAAGAGCGCAGTCCGCGCATTTCCGATGTGTAAAAGTCCAGTCGGACTTGGTGCATAACGCACTCGAATCGCTTTTGTCAAAGTTCCATTCTCCTATTTGTATTTCGGGGAATCATTCCCACTCCGATTTTCAAACGTTATCATTATATCATACTCTGAAGGCATAATACGACTTTACAGTCTATTTTTACGACAGGCGCTCTTCCAGCTGGAAGTCGATAGGAAGCCAGGCCAGTACATTCTCCATCTGCTTTTCCCAGTAATACCACTCATGCTTACCTGGACTGTGGCTGTATGCAATCTCCAAGCCTAAGTCTTGAAGGTTTTTCACCGCCTCCTGATTGGCCTTGTAGAGAAAGTCCTCTTCGCCGCACCATGCCCAAAGCTTAGTCTTTTTATCAGATTGCTTGGCTATGCTCTCCAGCGAATGAGGGCTGCTGGTCCAGTCTGTATAGTCTCCAAAAACTCCTCGCCAATAGGCTGGCGTTGCCATTTCAGCATTATCTGGACGAGCATCAAGAAAACTCAAAGCGCCTGAAAGACTAGCCGCGTATGAAAAGCGGTTAGACTTGAGAGCCAGCTTAAAGGCTCCATATCCGCCCATGGAAAGACCAGCGATAAAATTCTTCTCTCGCTTATCTGACATATTTGGGAAAAAGCGCTTGAGCACCCGAGGCAGCTCCTCAGCGATGGCTTCGTAATAGTTAAAGCCATACTGAGTATCGGTATACCAGCCATTGCTGGTATTAGGCATGACAACAATCAGATTAGTCGAGCGAACCAGACGCTCAATATTTGAGCGCTTGAGCCAGCTATTGTGATTCCCGTTCATACCATGAAGCAGATACAAAACAGGAATGTCCTTATCATCCGGCTTGTCTACACGAGCTGCGTCCGGATAGAGGAGATTGACGCCCCATTCCATCTCCAAAGCCTCAGAATAATACTCTATTTTCATCACTGCCATTCGCATTTCTCCTTCTATCTTTCTGACAAGAAAAAGCCGAAACCCGACTTTTCTTGTATTTGTGTTCAGATTTTTACCGCACTTCCATAACAACTGGCAAAATAGCTGGGCGACGCTTGGTTTGATCAAAGAGATATTTGGCCAGACTGTCACGGACAGCACCCTTCAGCTCACCCCAGTCAAAGCTATCCTGCGCCAGATAGTCTTCCACGGTTTTATTGATAATGTCAGAGCTTTCGCGCAAAATATCTCTGCTCTTCTTGACATAGACAAATCCACGGGTATGTACTTTAGCCTTGGAAATAATTTTCTTTTCCTTACGGTTAACTGTGAGTGCCACGATGAAAATACCATCTTCAGATAAGACCTTGCGGTCACGCAGGACGATATTACCCACATCGCCAATCGCATTTCCATCAATCATGACATCTCCTGCTGACACAGCACCAGCTGGCACAAAATCACCATGGTCGTATTCCATGATACTGCCTCGCTTAGGAATGAAGATATTTTCCGGCAGCATGCCAACTTCCATGGCAGCCTTGGCATGAGCATCCAATCCGCGGTACTCACCCTGAATAGGGAAGAGGTACTTAGGCTGCAGCAGGTTAATCATGAGCTGCAAATCACGCGCATTTCCATGACCTGAAACCCGCAGGTTTTGGGTAATCAGCTTGACAATGCCCCCCGCTTGATAAATCATATTTTCCACACGAGCTACGACCGCTTCCTTGGCAATAGACGGTGTCGTTACGATGTAAATCAAATCGCCTTCCTTGATTTCCACATAGCGGTGACGGCCGATTGACATCTTGCGCAGACCATTGATAGGCTCACCCATCCGGCCAGTCTCCAAGATAATCAGTTCATGATCTTCAAATTTAGACATTTCCTTAGGTTTGATCAAGAGGCGTTCGTCCACCAAGGACAGCTTTTTGAGGCGAATAGCCGTACGAACGATATTTTCAACATCAAAGCCTGTCAAAACCACGCGGCGGCCAGTCTCTGCCGCTGCATCAAAGACCTGCTGGATACGAGACAAGTTGCTGGCAACCGCCGCAACAATCACACGACCATCCCAGTCAGCAATCGTATCTTCGATTTCCTTGCCAACCTCGCTCTCACTAGCCACCTGAACAGTGCTATCTGCATTGGCTGAATCACTGAGCAAGGCCAGAACACCCTCGCGGCCAATCTCAGCCAGACGGCCAAAGTCTGTCGCATAGGACGGGCTGGCAGACTGGTCAAACTTGAAATCGCCTGTATAAACGATGCTGCCTTTTCTGGTCTTGATGACAACTCCCAAACTCTCAGGAATCGAGTGAGTCGTCCGGAAGAAGGAAACTACTGTTTTGCCAAATTCAATCTCAGTATTTTCATCAATCACATGGAAATCATTGAACTTCTTAACCGCATCGTTATTTTTAACAAAAAGCTTAGCTAGCTCAATCGTCAACTCTGATCCGAAAACCGGCACCTTAGCATCTGCCAAAAGATTAGGCAGAGCACCAATCGCATCCGCGTGCCCGTGCGTCAGAAAGACACCCGCAATCCGCTTCTTATTTTCAAACAAATAGTCCATGTTGGGAACGACATAATCCACACCCAACTGTTCATTTTCTGGGTACTTCAGCCCAACATCCAATACAAAAATGGAATCATCCACTTCAGCAACGTAGAGATTTTTACCATTTTCACGTACGCCGCCCAAAGCAATCAATTTAATATTGCTCTTACTCATTTTTTCTCCTATTCAATTTTCAGAACCTTACTTTTATCAAAGATTCTTTATTTTATTACTAACGGTCCTTGGCTAGCCAAGTCGAATTACAGTCTTACAAACCAAAGGTTCGCATATCCAACCTATTATAGCATTTTTTCATGTTTTTTCAAAGTCAAGTGTGCCTTCTTCACACCCTTGGCTACAAAAAAACGACCTCTAGCTTTACTCGGCTAGAGGTCTGGTTTACTTCGCTGGTATGAGAGCAATCAGTTCATCCAAGGTGTAACTGAATAACATTTTTTTGATTTATTGTTTTTATTATTTTTTATAAACTTTTAATTCCTTCAACCGCTAATGATTTTCTTTTTATCTTAGCATTGGAAATCTCTATAACATAATAAAGCACTATTGATTGAATTCTCGAAGTTTGAAAACCATCTAAAAGCTTCTACTTTCTATACTATCGTTACAATCAGGCAAGCTAAGCAGGCCTGTCTGACAATTCAACCAATATGTCAAGTAAAGCAACTACTTATGTATTACAAACAACTATACCAACAAAGTAAACTTAAAAGCGAATGAATTTGGTTTCCTTTCTATTTCCTTAATTCTATTATAGTACTCTATTTTAATTTTTGCAAGCGTTTACAATCAAGAAATTAAAAAACTTTTTAGCTAAAAAGAAATCAAGAAAAAAAAGAAAGGAGACCTTAAAATGATCTCCTTTAAACTCTAGATAATTTTTATCAGTGACTATAGTTAACAAAGACTTTTTATAAGGAAAATCAACTATTGGTTTTATTTATCGTCTTTTTTAACCATATTTTTAACGCCTTCGATTGCGCCTTCAACGGCATCTTTGGCATCTTCTGCAACTTCTTTAACTTTAGAAACTACTTTTTCAGCAGCTCCTTCTTTTTCTGTTTTTTTATCACCAGTTAATTTGCCTAGTCCTTCTTTAACAGAACCTTTAGCTTGGTTGAATTTTTCTTCTGTAGACATAATTGATACCTCCGTTATTAGTTTCCATTTTTAAAGAAATGAAAGAATATAAGAATTCCTAAACTTAGTTAGAGAATTAACGAACGCGAGCTTTTTCATTTGATGCAGCGTCTTTAACAGCCTCTACACCATCGCCAACTTTTTCTTGAACAGCTGAGAAACCACCGCTAATGCCAGATTTTGCTTTTTCGAATTGCTCTGAAGCAAATTCGCCTGTTGATTCAGCAACATCTGTCACTCGGTCTTGAAGGCTTACTGAATCCGCTTCGTGTTGTTCTTTCGTTTTAATATCAACAACATTGACATTTACTTCAACAACTTCCAAATCAGTCATCTTAGAAACTTCTTCTACAACAACTTTCTTGATTTCTTTGTATAGAGCAGGAACATTCTTTTGATATTCCGCAACCACATTCAAGTCAACAGCTACTTGTTCTTTACCAACTTCAACATTGACACCATGAGTCACGTTGTCAGAGTTGACCAATTTATCTTTTATGTTAGAGAAGAAGCCACCGTCAACAGCCAGCAAACCTGAAACTTTCTCTAAAGAGAGACCGATAATTTTTTGAATGACCTTATCATCGTAAGTCAATTCACCTTTTACTTCATGAGCTGCTTGAGCAACTTCTTTTTTAGCAACATCTTTAACATCTTTATTTGACATGTTAAACTCCTTTATTTTTATTTAAATATATTATTTTTTTGAATATAATATCCGATTCCTGCCCCTAGAGTAGCGCAAATCAAGACAAATAGAGTCTTAAAGAAGCCAAAGGATAGGATAAAACACGCTAGAATAATGCCTGCTAATCCAGACAAGATTGGATATTGATATTTTTTAAACCATTCCATTTTTTACTTCCTTACTTTACACGACTAGTAGTTTTTTTAGCCGCTTCTTTTGGCTTGAAGTCTGAGACAGAGATTTTAAGCTTGACATTATGATTGATTCCGAAGAATTCTGTCAATCCAGACGCAATTTCTTCTTGAATCAACTGACTTCTCTTGATAATGTTTTCCGAAGGAACAATTGCCCCTTTAACGGAAACCATGCATTTGTTTTTACGGCTATTTACTGAAACTGTAGGATCTTTAATTAAACCGTGTTCTGTTAACAGACTACGAACAAACCCTTCAATGGCTGAATTTTTCAGCATCAGTTTCCCATCCGTATCAGCTAGCTGAATTTCCAAACGTCTCTTAGGATAAAAAACTATCACTAACATCAGTAGTAAGATTAAGCTTGCTAAAACCACAGTGCCCCAGAAAACATACCTAGAAAGATAGTAGCCCACAAAAGGAATCTTCTTCCAAGTGAATAACTTCCAGCTAAATAACTGGAGCCCCAGACCGCTGACTTTATGAAAGTCTAGCAAAACAGGAATCAAAATTGTCAAGATTAAAATACAGAAAATAAGGGAAAGTATTTTTCTTGATTTTGACATATTGAATCCTCACATCATTAAATTTTAAATTGTATTTTGAAAGTAAAAAGACAATTTATGCATTTTTACCTACAAAAAATGATACAACAGCTACTACAATAACTGCACCAATGATAGAAGGAAGCAAGGCCATACCAGCCAAACTAGGACCCCAAGTTCCTAAAAGTGACTGACCGACAGCAGAACCAACTAAACCTGCAACAACGTTTGCAATAACACCCATTGAGCCGCCTTTTTTAGTGATTGATCCAGCAATAAGACCAATAACACCTCCAACAATAATAGACCAAAGCATATTGATTCTCCTTTCTAATTTTTTCTAAATCAAAATTGTTTAATAATATTTTTTACTATTATTTTTTGATTAACATAATTATATAATTTTCCAACTTGGAAACATAATAATTCAACTTAGTTTTCTTTCCGTTTATCTGTACTATAGATACGCAAAGATAAGAATTCCTTTTTCTATAGGCTTTTATCAGCATTTTTAGATATATTTTAGAGTTGTTAAATGAGGTTAAACGCATAAAATATGGTATAATTGCCTGATAATAAAAACACTATATAAAGAAAGATAATATTTTAATGCGAGAATTACTATCTAAAAAGAGCCACAGGCAATTAGAACTACTAGAACTACTATTTAAAAACAAACGCTGGTTTCATATTTCTGAACTGGCTGAACTATTGAATTGTACAGAACGTTCAGTAAAAGATGATTTATCCCATGTCAAGTCTGCGTTTCCTCAATTGATTTTTCACTCGTCTACTAATGGCATACGTATCATTAATACCGATGATAGTGATATTGAGATGGTCTATCACCATTTTTTTAAGCACTCAACCCATTTTTCAATTTTAGAATTCATCTTCTTTAACGAAGGATATGAAACTGAGAGTATTTGTAAAGAGTTTTATATAAGTTCTTCCTCACTCTATCGTATAATCAGTCATATTAACAAAATTATAAAAAAACAATATAATTTTAAAATTAGTCTCAATCCTGCTCGGATTATTGGAGATGAGATTGATATCCGTTATTTTTTTGCACAATATTTTTCGGAAAAATATTATTTTCTTGAATGGCCCTTTACAGATTTTTCAGTAGAACCTTTGTGTAAGCTGTTGGCACTGGTCTATAAAGAAACTGCATTTCCTGTCAATTTCGCAACTCAACGAATGTTAAAATTGCTCCTGGTTACAAATTTATATCGAATAAAGTTTGGTCATTTCTTGGAAGTTGAGAAAGATTCTTTTAACAATCAATTGTTAGAATCTTTCATGCAGGCAGAAGGAATCGAAGACATTGTAGCAAGCTTTGATTCTGAATACCATATCTCTTTGAATAAAGAAGTGATAGCTCAACTATTTGTCTCCTATTTTCAAAAAATGTTTTTCATTGATGAAAATCTATTTATGAGCTGCGCAAAGACAGACAGCTATGTAAAAAATTCGTATCAATTATTAAGTGATTTAATTGATCAGATAGAAAGCAAATATAATCTAAAAATAGACAATAAGGACAATCTTATTTGGCATTTGCATAATACAGCACATCTGCACCGTCAGGAACTATCTACAGAGTTTATTCTGTTTGATCAAAAAGGCAATACAATCAAGAACTTTCAAAATATTTTCCCTCAATTTGTTTCAGATATTAAAAAAGGGATTGAACATTACCTAGAGACTTTGGATATCTATAGCACACCAATGAAAGTCAACCACCTATCCTATACTTTTATCACTCATAGCAAACATTTAGTGCTGAATCTTTTACAAAATCAGCCTAAATTAAAGGTTTTAGTCATGAGTAATTTTGATCAGTATCATGCAAGATCGGTAGCAGAGACACTTTCTTATTATTGCAGTAATAATTTTGAACTTGAAGTTTGGAATAAATTAGAATTATCAATCGATTCTTTAAAAGAATCACCTTACGATATCATCATTTCTAATTTTATTATTCCACCCATTGAGAACAAAAGACTGATCTATTCCAATAATATTAATACGGTCGCACTCATCTCCTTACTTAACGCAATGATGTTTATTCGCTTAGATGAGTGATTTAGACTATTTTGATAACAAAAAAACCGCAATCTAGCGGTTTTTATTAATCTACGAGAGCCTTTTGAACATTAATTGTCTAACTTTGTGGGAGCAGTACATTATTTAGTACGTATTCTTTCTCTTGTTTTTACAAAACTCTGAGCAAGCCTATTCAAACAAGCCATAATAATCCGCGATGGTCATCTTGGCTTTCTCGTTTTTGTTTAAATCCTGAATAATCTGCCCGTCTTTCATGACGATTAATCGGTTGCCATATTTGAGGGCATCTTCCATGTGATGAGTAATCATAAGGGCTGTGAGGCGGTCACGATTGACAAACTCATTGGTCAGCTCCATCAAGGCAACACTGGTCTTAGGATCTAGCGCCGCAGTATGCTCATCCAGAAGCAAAAGCTCTGGGCGCTTGAGCGTTGCCATGAGCAGACTCAAAGCCTGTCTTTGCCCGCCAGAAAGAAATTCAATCGGTGTATCCAGATGCTTGTCCAGGCCATTGCCAATTTTCTCAATCGTCGCCTGAAACTCTTCCCTGTAACTGTTGAGCCCACGGGGTACCAAGCCACGCTTTTCGCCTCGGAATTTGGCAATGAGAAGATTTTCCGCCACTGTCATCCGCGGAGCCGTTCCCATCTTAGGATCCTGAAAGACACGGGACAGGTACTTGGCCCGCTTTTCTGGTGAAAAATGAGTGACATTTTCCCCCAAGATATGAATGCTGCCGCTGGTCAGAGGGAGAGTTCCGGCAATGACATTGAACAGGGTTGACTTTCCTGCACCGTTTCCACCTAAAATTGTAATAAAATCATGCTCGTGAATGTCTAAAGAAACATCATTTAGGATGATTTTTTCTTCATCAAAGTCGCTCTTTACAAGCTTGGTTGCATTTCTTAATTCTACAATCGCTGTCATTTGCTTAACTTGGCTCCTTTAAAGAATTTATTTTTCAGGGTTGGAATCATGAGACAGACGGCCAGAATCACCGCGCTGTAAAGACGGAGATAGTTGGTATTGAAGCCGAGAGCAATGACACCCCAGATCAAGAACTGATAGGCAATCGCACCAACTACAATGGTAATCAGCCGCTCTGCCAAGGTCAGACTCCGGAAGAGTACCTCGCCAATGATAAGACTGGCCAGACCAACTACGATTACTCCAATCCCGCGGGAAACATCTGCATAGCCTTCCTGCTGGGCAATCAGCGCCCCAGCCAGAGCAATCAAGCCGTTTGATAGAATCAGTCCCATCAACTCCATACGGCCAGTATTGATTCCAAAACTGCGAGCCATATCCGGATTATCTCCGGTCGCGATATAAGCCTGCCCTAGCTTAGTATCCAAGAAAAAGAGCAGGGCTGCAATCACTAGACTGACAAAAATCAAACCAGTCAAGAGGTCATTGACTTCCCCTGAAAAAGGCAGAATATCCTGAATTTTACTGCTGCCTAAAAGCCCCAGATTGGCACGGCCCATCAGCATCAGCATGATAGAGTGGCAGGAGGTCATGACCAAAATCCCTGAAAGCAAGGTCGGAATTTTCCCCTTGGTATAGAGCAGACCTGTCACGGCACCCGCAGCACAGCCCGCTAAAACGGCCGCTGCAGTTGCTAGAAAAGGATTGACTCCTTTGGTAATCAAGGTAACAGCCACCGCCCCGCCCAAGGGGAAGGAGCCTTCTGTCGTCATATCAGGAAAGCCCAGAATCCGGAAGGTCATAAAAATACCTAGACCTAAAACGGCCCAAACCAATCCCTGAGAAATAATGGAAAGAATCATAACATTGTCCTAACTAATTAAAATCGTTTCTCTATTTTAACATAAAAAAGGAGCCAATTTCAATGCCAATGCGCAGACAAAGAAATTGACTTCCCAACTATTCCTCAACAACTGTCATTCGACCAGTATCTACATCATAAACCGCGCCTGAGATTTTTACATCAGCTGGGATCAGCGGCGACTGCCGCAGCAAGGCCATATCCTCACGCACGCTTTCCTCTACATCTGTAAAAGGTAAAAAGTCCTGATCACTGACATCGACACCTAGCTCTTTATGAAGATAGGCCGTAAACTCCTCATTCTTAAAAGTCTGTGCCCCGCAGTCTGTATGATGCAAAACCACGATTTCCCGCGTTCCTAGCTGCTGCTGAGAGATGACCAGCGAGCGAATCATGTCCTCCGTCACCCGACCGCCAGCATTGCGCAAAATATGAGCGTCTCCAAGCGCTAGACCCAGAGCCTGAGCCACGTGAAGCCTAGAGTCCATGCAGGTCACGATAGCTACCTTGGTCTTGGGATTAATGGGCAGATGTGCCGTTCCATGCAGATCGACATAAGCTTTATTGGCCTTCATAAAGTTTTCAAAATATGACATTCTTTCCCCTTGCTGATACTTTGATATTCAAATAATTTTATATTATCTTACCATCTTTTCTGCTATTTGTCAGTTCTCGACTTTGTTAAAAAAAATAGGACAGTCAAATCCAGCATCTAGCCTGATCTTCTGTCCTAGTTTTCTTTATTATGAGCTTCTTGGAATAAACTTGCTGAGTGAGCCTGCAAAGGTTTGAAGATTGAGACTTTGCACATAGACTTCACCAGTACCTTGGAAGGTGTTGACCACTCCTTCTCCCGTTCCGATAGACTGCCAGAAGCCATTTTCTAAATGAACATGATAATTCAAAGACTGGCTCCAAGCCACTACATGGGCATTGTCAATTGTTACTTCTTGGTTATGAAGCTCAAGTTTCTTAATAGAACCAAAAGCATTAGCCAAAAGAGTTCCCTGACCTTGGGTCGTCATGACGAAGAAACCGCCTTGCCCGCCAAAGAGGGCTTTCCCAACAGACTGGCGCTCCATGGTATAGTAAGCTGTACCATCAAGAGCTAGAAAGGCACCGTCATTCAGCCGATATTGCTTTTCGCCTAGCTGAAGGGGAATGACTTGACCAGGAGCATCTGGCGCTAAAGCAAGGTAGCCATTATCAGACTGGGCAACAGCCTGAGTAATAAAGGTACTTTCACCAGAAACCATTGACCGACCTACAGCCTTGACAAAACGTCCCAAGCCAGAACCGCTTGCATTTAGCTGAGTATTCAGAGTCACATTCGGCGTGTGGTAGACCATGCTGCCACGCTGGATAAAGACGGTTTCACCTTGATTGAGCGACAACTCAACCAAAGGAAACTGCATATTACTATCCATAGAAAATCGCATAAGAAATACCTCCTTCTTATTATGACTTGATTATAACATTTTCATATATTTTGGACAAAGGAAAACTGAAGCATCAAAAAAGAAGAGACAGCCTGAGTCTCTCCTAGAAATTTTCAAGAATTGTCAATATTCAGGTGTGGGCGAAGAACATTTGCAAAGGTTTCAATATTGAGACTTTGGATGTAAATTTCGCCAGTTCCATAGAAGGTATTAACCACTCCTTCACCAGTTCCCATGGACTGCCAGAAACCATTTTCTAAATGAATATCATATTCCAACTCTCGACTCCATGCTACTACGTGGGCATTGTCAATCGTTATCCTATCATTATGCAGCTCGACCTTTTGAATCGAGCCAAAGGAATTTACCAAGAGTGTCCCCTGACCTTGGGTACTCATCACATAAAAGCCTCCTTGGCCACCAAAGAGAGCTCGACCCACCGACTGCCTCTCCAAAGTATAAGAGGCAGAACCATCCATAGCCAGAAAAGCTCCATCATTAAGGCGGTATTGCTTTTCGCCTAGTTCCAGAGCAACAATCTGACCAGGTACATTAGGCGCTAAGGCTAGACGACCGTTATTTGATTGAGCAGTTGCTTCAGTGATAAACACTCCTTCGCCAGAAGCCATAGAACGGCCCACAGCTTGGATTGCCTTGCCAAAGATTGATTGAGACTCTGCATTCACTTTAGCATTCAAGACAACGTTGGGAGTGTGGTATATCATGCTCCCGGTCTGAATACGAACAGACTCTGATGCATCTAAGGCAATCTCCGCCAAGGGAAATTGAGCATTGTTGGTAATAGAAACATTCATACGATGATCTACCATGGTTGATTATCCTCCTAAAAAATCTGGAAAAACAACTTATAGGAAATTCCAGATAAATCCTATTTTTTCTAGCAATATTATAGCACGCACAACAACTTTTCGCAATACTACTTTAATCAAGAAAATACTTTCTTTAACACTTCCCCAATCGTCGTCACACCAATGACTTGGATATTGTCTGGAACTTTGAGGCCGTTCAGAGCGTTTTTAGGAGCGTAGACTTTGGTGAAACCCAGCTTTGCTGCTTCGTTGATGCGCTGCTCGATGCGGTTGACCCGTCGGATTTCGCCAGTCAGGCCAATTTCACCGATAAAGCACTCTTGAGGATTGGTAGGTAAATCCTTGTAGCTGGAAGCAATGGCTACCGCTACTGCCAAATCAATGGCTGGCTCATCTAGCTTGACGCCGCCAGCTGACTTGAGGTAGGCATCTTGATTTTGCAGAAGGAGTCCCGCCCTCTTTTCCAGAACAGCCATGATGAGGCTGGCTCGGTTAAAGTCCAGTCCAGTCGTGGTTCGTTTGGCATTGCCGAACATGGTCGGTGTCACCAAAGCCTGCACCTCAGCCAAAATCGGCCGCGTTCCTTCCATGGTCACGACAATAGACGAGCCTGTCGCGCCGTCCAGACGCTCTTCCAGAAAGACTTCACTGGGATTGACAACCTCAACTAGCCCGCCAGATTGCATCTCAAAAATACCAATCTCATTGGTCGAGCCAAAGCGGTTCTTGACTGCTCTCAAGATACGGAAAGTATGCTGACGTTCACCCTCAAAATAAAGCACGGTGTCCACCATGTGCTCCAAAGTTCGAGGACCAGCTAAGGTTCCTTCCTTGGTCATGTGACCAACGATAAAGGTCGCAATATTATTGGTCTTGGCCAGCTGCATGAGCTCAGCTGTCACCTCTCGAACTTGAGAAACAGAGCCTTGAACACTGGAAATTTCCGGCGACATCACCGTCTGTATAGAGTCGATAATCAGAAAATCTGGCTTGATTTTCTCAATCTCCGTGCGGATATTTTGCATATTGGTCTCGGCGTAGAGATAAAATTCACTGTCAATATCACCGAGACGCTCCGCCCGCAACTTAATCTGCTCAGCTGATTCCTCCCCACTGACATATAGGACGATGCCCTGGTGGGAAAGCTGGGTGGATACCTGCAGAAGCAGGGTGGATTTCCCGATACCGGGATCCCCGCCAATCAGAACCAGACTACCAGGCACTACGCCACCACCCAGCACACGGTTGAACTCGTCCATTTCCGTCTTGGTCCGATTGACATCAATCGAAGTGACCTCAGCCAGCTTCATGGGCCGGGTCTTTTCGCCTGTCAAGGAAACACGGGCATGCTTGACTTCTGCAGCTTCTACTTCCTCAACGAAAGAAGACCAAGAGCCGCAGTTAGGACAACGGCCTAGATACTTTGGCGAATGATATTCACAACTTTGACAGACAAAGGTCGTTTTTTTCTTAGCGATGGTGATTCTCCTTTATATTTCTAATTCACATTCAACAAACTGGCAAAAATCAATCTGCTGATCAGCTACAAACTGGCGGATGAGCATGCGGTGGGCTACAAGAGCTACCGTCTCGTATTCTCTGTATTTACTTAGGGTACGCACAAAGCGGTCTTTCATCTGCTCAGCCGTTTCATAACGGACAGGACTTCCTGCAGGAAGGGAACCATTATTTTCAAAAAATAACTTCCGAGCCTGCTCGAACTTTTCTGTCCCACTTTCATATACCTGCCATTCATGTAGAAAAGGCTCCACAAAAAGCGGCAGTTGGCGGTCTCGAATCAAATAGGAGGCCGTCTCCAAAGCCCGCGTCACAGAAGAGGAAATCAGAATTTCCGCTTGTTCCAGCAAAGGATTAGCAGCGGCCTCTGTCGCCATCCGACGACCAGCAGCCGACAAGGGAGCCAAATCTAGTCCAAAGCCAGTATAACCAGCCTCTTCCAATAGTGAATAATCTGCCTCTCCGTGACGGATAAAAATGATTTTCATACTAATATCCTCATAAAGCTATCTAATCTTGATTCCGCAATCTTGCCATTGCTTCAGTGTTTTAGAGAATTTCTTCTGGTTAGCAACTCCCACAGCGGACAAATCGATGGAAACCTGATAATTCTCCTTGACTGCTGCCGAAACGGAAGCCTTGACACAGCCATTGCCGTCTACCCCTATAAACTCTAAACTTTTAGCACCGTTTCCCTCTAAAAAATCTTTTAAATCCGGATTAGTAAAGCAAGAAGCCCGACGCTTCTCAAAGATGTGAGAAGATACAACCTGCAAACCAGTCGTAAATTTCTTCTTCCTATCTTTTCTCTCCCAGAAAAAACGGTTGAGAATATAGATAACACGATTGCTGGGATAGCTGGCAATTTTGTCATTTACAGCCACAGTCAGTGCTTCATTATCATATGCTTTTCCTGCAGCAACATAATCTGACTGCATATCTACAACTAATAAATAGTCTGCCATTTTCTTTCTCTATTTCCCTGTCGATCCAAATCCGCCGGTCCGCACACCTTCCGCTTCATCTCCATCAGCAATCAGAAATGGTGCAAAGACAGCCTGCACTACACGTTCGCCAACTTCAAGGACGACTTCCTGATCCGTGATATTCTTCATTTGGGCAAAGATATGGCCTTCGTTTCCAGGATTGCCATAGTAGTCGCCGTCAATGACCCCAACGGAGTTAATCAAGACTAGACCTTTTTTACGAGGATTGGACGAGCGGTCGTAAAGATAGAGCACCTCGCCCGGCTGCATATAGGCCTTGACACCAGTCGGAACCAGCTTAATCTCCCCTGGCGCAATGAGGGTGCGCTCTGCCACTTTCAAATCGTAGCCAGCTGCGTGAGCCGTCTCTCTCTTGGGCAACAAATCTTCATTTGTAAAGCTGGAAACCAGCTCGAATCCGCGAATTTTCGTCATATTTTCTTTTATTATCCTTTCAAACGTTGATTTAATAAGGTTTATAACCTTTGTAAGTAAGTCGTTTTATAAAATTGTTCACCTTTTTGTGGACTTATAGACTATTTATAGCTTTTTCATAATATGAAACGGCTTCTTTCTCTTTGTCCTTGGAGAGGTGACTATACACATCTAAGGTCATGGATATATTAGAATGTCCTAACCTATATTGCAACTCCTTGTAGCTGATACCAGCATTCAGCAATAAACTAGCATGAGTATGGCGGAAAGCGTGACAAGTAAATCGTGGGATACCCAAAGTCTCGCAACGCTTATCTATAATCTGTTGGAGAGAATGCCTTGGCAGATACTCTCTAACCGTAGTGGCAAAGACAACAGACGGAGCTTGAGCCCCAACTTCTAAGAACATTAGGCGCTGACGATTCTGGTACTGCTTCAGCATCAGCGCAGTTTTGGAATCTATGCTTATCTTTCGAGTACCTGCTTTTGTCTTTGTTTCCCCTATCATCCGAATTTCTTGGCTGTAGGTTTTACTGATTGTGATTGTCTTTTCCTTTAAGTCAATATCAGACCATTCCAGGGCTGCCAGCTCTCCAATGCGGCAGCCTGTGGCCAGTAGCAACTTAAAGACCACAAAGCGGTAATAATGCTTGTAGCTCTTTGTAGATAGCTTTTCAGCATAATCGATAAACATCTTTAAATCATCCGGATCTATGAACTTAACCGCTTCTCTGCCTTTCTTTTGCTTCTTAGGTAGAATCACATCACGCCCAGGGTTAGATGCCAGCAGCTGCAATGTTACACCATGCTGCAGTATTCTCCTATTAATCGAGTTAATCTCCTTGAAATTCACAATTTTATAGGCCAGATTGTTTATAAACTCCTGAATGCTGCTAGGCGTTATCTTGTCTATCTTCATACTCCCAAACTCAGGGATAAGATGATGATTAACTTGCCTCCTGGTCACAGCAAATGTTTGCGGTCTAACTGTAAGCTTGTGACTTTCTAGCCATAGGGCAGCAAGCTCTTTGTAGGTCTTGACCTGTACCGTCTTTTTGACTGTCGATCCATTAGATTTAAAATCAAACTGCGCTTGCTGGGCTTTACTCTTGACCTCTTTCCTTGTCCGTCCAGTGATACTTGTCTTTACTTTTTTACCAGTAACCTTGTCAACTCCTAGATAGACGCTAGCTCGGTAAACGATAGTACCGTTTTTCTTTTTGACTTCAGTAATTTTCATTGGTTCCCCTTTCTTTTCATCAGCAGGCAAGCCGTAAGGGTTTTAAGAAAGGGTTAAATGGATCCAGGGCGTTGTAGAATGCCCTAGAATTCGTTTTGATAAGTTAGTCGGTATAATCTATCCAGAAAAAAGAAAAACAAGGTTTAAATCAGCTTATATGAGCTTTGAAAAAAGCGTACCATCTCGCAAGATGATACGCTCATTTCGTTTTAACCCTTATTTGTATAGATATACAAACCTAGAGCAGTGTAACCTTGGTAGGTTTCTTTTACAATTGTTCATATCATATCACGTTTTAGACTGTTTTACAAGAATTTTGCAAAGGATTTGATAAATTTTTTTCAGCTCCTCGTTTTCTTCGTAGTATTTCATATATCTCTTTGAACGCTTAGCAAGTTCTATAGCCTCTAGTCGTCTATGTCGCTTTAATTTATCGCCGCAATACTCTCGATGAAGGATAATAAGAGAAAAAATGTCATGTAATTTTCTATATCTTAAATCTGATCTGTCCAATCCAAATGATTCACCAAGCGAGAGGATAACAGCTGATGGTTGTTTAAGCTTCTGATTAAGCATATCAACAAGTAAAACATTACTATGAGCGCAAGCGTTCCTAATATGACGAGCATATGAACTGAATTGCTTAGCCTTTTTTAATCGTTTGTTGCTAGGGTATTTCTTGCAATACATTTCGATAAAATAACATATGTTCCCAAAATCCATTACCTCAACAAGTACCCAAATAGGTATATCTTGATGATGCTTCAAATAAATATTTTTCAGATAAGCATTTTTAGATAAGGCGTTTATAGTGTTGTTATAACCTTGAGGATTATATACAGCATAATCTTTCACAATATCATAGCCATCGATACGAGGATTTTTTGTCACAATGTCCATAATAGCTGTTTTTATACTGTGTTCGATATCAAGGCATATTCCAAGAAGTAAATATCTCAATCTCATATCAATCACAGCAATATCAGCAAGTGTTGAAAATTCAATATTATATTTACCATCAATTTTAGGAAATAGTTTTCGATAGCTAGATACTTTATAGTAATAATTCTTTTCTTGAAGAAATTCAATTGCTTGCTCTGTATCCCATTCATTAAATCCTATCCCAATATCTGACATTTTAGATAATAACTGGGGATAAGTTAAAAGTTCTTTTCTTTTAGTCATTTATTTCCTTTCATGAGTCTTTAAAAAATCAGAGAAGCTTTTTTTAGGGCTTTTGGAGAATATTTGAGTAATATCGCTATCAACTATATTACAGTATTTACTCTCTTTTTAGACAAGATATTTAAAGAATGGTCAAACCAAAAAAGACACCTCCTTGGAGATGCCTTCCGCAGTCAGGGCCCGTAGGTTTTCCTGATAGCTATTTCTTAAGTACCTCCATTCTATGATATTGTTTACCTTTTGTCAACGATGTTACTTGTCTTCGTAAATTTTTCTAAAATCAAGTGCCACAAAATTATTTATCGTTACTTCCATTCTTTCCTGCCAGGCCATCAGCTATCTTACTCAAAGTATCGAGGGCTTTCTGTAGATCTGTAATATATGAATTTTTAACATTTTTAGAATGTTTTTTTAATTTTTCTAAAGCACTTTCCAAAAATTTTATTGCCGCTAGCACATCAATTTGAATGGCATCTTTTTCTTGAGACTTTTGTAATTCAGACAGAAAAATTGTATTTAGAGTTCTCATTTTTTCTTTTTCGAACTCTTCTCCGCTGTCAAAGGTCATAATTTCATCATTATATCCAAGCAAATAACCTACACTAACTCCGAAGTAATCTGCTAAATGAGTCCAAATTTTTTCATCTCTCGGTTTTCTAATTTCATTTTCATAGTACATTAGTTGACTATCGGAAACTGAAAAATTGTATTTATCTTTTAAAATTTTTTTGAGTTTATTTAAGGATAAATTTTCTTTCTCTCTTAATTTTTTTAATTTTATTTTCACATTACATTACCTAATTTAATTACTTGTAAGTAGATTATATCATAGCGATAAAATTTTATCTAGAAAAAAATTCTCAAAAAAAGAATGAAAAATACTTGACATTCTCAAAATAAGAGTATATAATCAAATTGTTCTTAAATTGAGAATGAAACAACGGAAAGGGGAAAGAAAAATGCTTATCACACAAGAACAGGCGAAAGCATTAAGGAGAAAAAAAGCTGACTTGCAACTAAAAAATTATGAGTTCGCTTTTGAAATTGGTGTAGCACCAAGAACAGTTCCTAAAATTTTGAAAGGAGATTATAATGCTCCTAAAAGAATTTATATGAGCGTAATGGAATGGCTAGCCAAAGATTATTAGAAAGGAGATTACATCACTAATACAATTAGGCTGAATAAGTCTAGAAGCAACAAAAAAAAGGCTTAATGCAGGAACCAACTGACAAGCCTTTCACACTAAGATATTCAAACACTTACTAGTAGGCAAGCCGTAAGGGTTTTAAGAATACTTTTTATACTTGGATTATACCAAAAAGGGATATCAAATGCAACCGCTCAGAGAGGCGACTCTATAAACTGCCTATATAGACTAAAACAAAGAGATAAGGATAATAAACATGACTAAAACACCATTTACACAAGGAGACCTAGCCCAGCTTTGGCAAGACGAAGGTCAGATTACTATGGACATTCTTAGAAAGCGCCTGCCAGACTGGACAGACAGACAGATAAAAGTTCGCTTGAACAACTGGAAAGCTCGCAAGGCTATAGCTTTCACCATAAAGAACAAGGAAATTGTCAGCTTTGATCTTTTGAGAAACAAGAAGCAGGAAGAAGAACAGACATCAGGCGGCCGCAAGCTAAAGTTAGAAGATTATTACAAGCAAGTAATGGCTACTCGCGAGATTATCGAAAAGAAAACTGCTAGTGACACCAACCGCCTCAAAGCTATCCAGCTACAGCAGCAAGCGCTGAATGAAATTCCTGATCATATCTATAAAGAACTCGCAGAAATTTTTGAATGAGGGCAAAACAAATGATTCAAGAAATTGACATGACACCAGGGCAAGCAATCATCTTTGTCTCACTACTGCTATTCCTAATCTGGAAGCTTTGGCATCTAAACAGCAATCAGAGCTCACTAGAGGGCCTTAGAGTGGCTGAAAGCTCTCAGACGGAAGAAAGCACCGCCAACAAACTAACCCCCGAATATGGGGCATATATCCAACTTGCAGGACGCAAGTACAACTAAAGGAGCAAAAACATGAAACTACAAACATTTTCAGATAAAGCAAAAACATTTACTTTTACTCACTCTTTCGCAGACCATCAGACAGCCCAGACAGCAGGTCATGCACTTATGGGGTACATGTTAGGGACGTACCACCAGCCAGTGATTGAGTTGACTTATAAAGGCAATGGGCAGCTTGTTGCTGTATATATCGAGGACACTGACCTAAAGGACGTATTTAATCGAATTTGCGACAGCTTCCAGGACTTCTAAATGATAAGCACTAGCAATTAGAAATAGCTAAGAAAGACAAGAATATGGAAATCTCAATTTTTGACCACAACAAACTAAATCGTAACGCATTTTACGATAAAAAACTGGATGTGCTTTTTATAGCAGATACAGTAAACGAGGAAGAAAAACAAACACTTATCCGGCAATACGGAAAATAAGCACTATAAAAGCGAGGAACAAGAAAATGGCTGAAAAAACAGAACAAACTAAAACTGTACAACTTACTGTCGAAGAGCTGCAGAACTTAGGTTGCCGACTGTCTAATATCCTAAAGACAATAAAAATGGATCAAGTGGCTCAAGCTGGGGTGTCTCTAGCAAAAGAACGAGATTTATTCACCTTTACACACCTAGCAACAAACTATCTAAGCTCTTCCTATGAAGTATTTGAAACGATTATAGCCGAGCTTGATGATATAGCTAGTCAGCTTTTGGAGTGCGACGATGCTGAGGAGCTGGAGGCTTTCAAAAATGGCCGATAAATTTGAATTAAGCAATAATATTGTCAATTTCTCTGAGTATATGCAGGAGTTAAAAGACCAGGAAGCAAATCTAGCAAAATTTCAGAATGATGGATCATTCAATAGCATGGTTTGTGAGTTCGCTATTGGAATAAGTAACCATATAGGCAGAATAATTGGGATTTTGGAAGAACAACAGAAAACCATTCGCAGCATGGCTAAGGAAATTGAAAATCTAAAAAGAAAAAAGCGAGGCACGAACATTGATTAAGTCTAAAGATATCAAAGCAATAAAAGAAAGCCTTAAAGCTATTGAAACTTGCCAGAATGAGCCAACAAGAGAAAACCAGCAACTTATGGCCAAGATATTGTGTCAAACATTGGACCTATTGGAGCAGCAAGATAAAAAAATATTGCTTATGAATAAAACTCTAGGGAAAATTGCCGGCAAGGTCATGGCAAATCAGAGGAGGTGGCCTTGATATGGCACTATTCAGCGCAGAAACTGAAAAAGAATTAAAAACAGAGGCTCTATCTCTGGTTGCTGGCTTCTTGGAATCCTATGCACGTCCAAAAGCTAAACACCTGGGTTTAATGTCTGCTGTGGAGGTCCGAGAGGAATTAGGAATTAAGGCCAACACTTTGAAACGTTGGGAGTCGGAAGGTTTGAGGCGCTACCAGCCGCCGCTCGAAGATACTCGTAAGGTATTTTACAAAATAAAAGATATTTTGATTTTCCTGGGAGTAGATGATAACGGAGGAAGAGCATGAATACAATTATGGAATTAACTTTTACTCCTCAGACTATGAAACTGTTTAGCTTCTTGAAAGAAAACCCCACTGCTGTCTATAAAAAAGGGAATTACTACAAGTTCCTCTATTTTGAGCCACTGGATGTTTATATTTCAGAATTCACTTATAAAGGCATCAAATTTAGAAAGCTAGAAAGCAAGGATCTGAAACTAGCCGGCTGGAAATTAGTAAGAGATATGCCAATATCTCTGGCTAAGCCTGAACTAATAACCGTCTTAAAAGACCTTGAAAAAGTCAGAATCAAAGAAAACCGCCAGGGAACCGGGATAAAACTGACTGGCTGGATACTAGAAACTTTGACGCTAGGCCTTTACACCAAGCAAGAAACAGCCTTATTCGTCCGCTTGCTATATATCAATGGTTATAGTTGTGAAGATATAGCAGGGCTATTCTCCGCTATTGTGAAGCGCCCAGCCCTTGCCAGATATTTTATTAAAGAATTAAGCAATTTAGAAAGGGGTGTAACTTGACAGAAAAAGAAATCATACAGTCGATTATCGAGGATGACAGAGGGATAGAGCAAGGTAAATCAACGGAACTGGACAACCAGGAACGAAGACAGCCCCAAGAAGACTGTTATTTTAAGACTTTCAAGGGCGTTAGGAAGCTTTTAAAAGATGATCTCCAAAGTTTGTACGAACAGACTTATCAGAAAGCCTTGTCAACAGCTCCAGAAACTGCAGAAGAGACAGCCGAGGAAAAGGCTAGGAAAGCCGCCGCAAGGAAAATGCCTCGGAGCGCATTACAAATTGCTGAATTTCTAAGCCAACGGCTACACTTTGTCAGATTAAAGAATGACATGGAGGGCCAACGAGAGCCGTTGTATTATTACAACCCTGATAGGGGCTTCTACGAGACAAACGAGGAATTTATAAAAGATTTGATTTTCGTTATCAATCCAGAGCTGACGGAACGCAAGGCCCTTGATGTCATTTATAAGCTATCCAGAGCAGCCATCAGCAGAAAAGCTGATAATCGTTATACTGCATTGGGAAATCTGCTTTACAATGCTAAAACCGGCGAAACAGAGCCATTTAGCCCCCAAAAGCTTGTAATTAGGAAGATTGACTGTAATTATATTGCAGATGCAAAAGAACCTAATATAAAAGGCTGGAAAGTAACTGAATGGCTGAAAAATCTGTTCGGAGGAGACGATGAACTGTATAGGATGGCACTGCAGATCATCAAAGCCAGCGTCACAGGCGAGAGCTTGAAAAATGTTTTTTGGCTACTAGGCAAAGGGGGAACTGGTAAAGGAACCTTTCAAGAGCTGATAAAAAATCTTGTAGGCGCTCAAAATGTGGCAAACCTAAAAATAAACGAGGTGAATAAAAGCCGGTTTGAGACCTCTGTACTGGTAGGCAAGACCGTTGTAATAGGTGATGATGTCCAAGTTCGAGTGAAAATCAAAGATGTATCGACATTCTTTAGTTTAACCACTGGAGATCCTATCAAAATTGAAGAAAAAGGGAAAACACCCTACTCTGTCAATTTAAAAATGACTATCATCCAGTCATCCAATGGTCTGCCTATCATAAACGGTGATTCTGATGCTATTGGTCGACGATTCCGGATTTTGCCATTTAAAGGCGGTTTTGCTGGAAAGGTAAACCCAGCCATCAAAGATGACTATATCTGCCGTAGAGAGGTACTAGAGTATTTACTTTGCCTAGCTTTAAACACTAAGACAGATTTAAAGTTAAATCCTCAAGCGTCTCAAAAAGCAGTTTACGACTTTCAAGAAGAGGTGAATGAGGTGGTATCCTTTACTCGCAATTTCTTTAAGAAAAACTTAGTATCTTCCTTTCTCCCTAACTCCTTTGTCTGGTGGGTTTGGCTGAGCTTTAAAGAATATTATCAGATAGAAAATGATCTGACTCCCAATGCTCTGCATAGAGAGATTAAAAACAATCTTCCAGATGGTTTTAAACCTGGCAAAGCCAACATTCCAGCTGGTCAAATGTTGCCAAGAGGATTTTCACCTAAGGAAGACCTCCCTCACTATGCAGCTAAAAACTACAGCACAGATAGAATGCAAGGCAAGGGAATAGAAAAGAGAGGGCAAGAAAAGGGTTATTTGAAAAACAGGGAATTGGAGGACGGATGATGCCGGCAAGATGTCGGATAGGTGAAAAGCAAAAATCCTTTATTATCATATATTGAGTACCCTTTTGATGATTGATGACGGATATTTTTAAGAAAAATAGAAAAAATAAAAAATAAAGGAATAAAAAAAAGAAATTAAAAAAGAAATTAAAAAAAACCGTATCACCGTCCTCATCCGTCATCAACCCTTGGTAATACTGGATTTTCAAAAATAAAAACCGACATCAAAACCGGCATCAATTGAGAGAAAAACCATCCTCAATTAGAAAAAAACTTAAAACTACATCATATATTAGCAATTTTCTAGCTCAGAGGAATTAGAAATACAGTAAGTAGCTCATGGTCTAGGATTTTCATAAACTATCATGGCACGGTTGGAAATACATTGAATTTTAGCAATAAAAATCTATTGTATTTAACATATTGAGAGTTTGTAAATTCATTTTTAGAAAAACAGCTCAATGCCTTGATAAGACTAAGGTTGAGCGAGACTAGTTGAATCTAACAGAATGTAAGATATGTTAAATTCAGGATACTGTAGAAGAAAGGAAAAATAGGTAAATATGAGTAAAGATTACACGCCATTTTTACAGGATAACTTTATTATTTTCCCAAAAAATGGTATAATTGAGATGAAGAAAATACCAGACTATGGAAATGTGGTATTCACAAGTCAAGATGGAAGAATTATCCAGATTGAAACAACAATTAAAGAAAGATAGCTGACTAGACAACTAGAGGCGTAACATTAAAGCTAAGTAGCTTTTTGTTGCGTCTCTTTTTCTTTTTAGTCAAGAGGGTAAAAGGTGAACAACAAAGATCCAGTAGAAAATCGAAAACAATAAGTACTATCAAAAAAGACAAAAGAAATGAGGAACGAAACATGGAAACACTACAAACTATTGAAACTAAAATCGAAAAAATGATTGAACAAAATAAAAAAGATATTCAGAAAGCTGAAGCTGAATTGGTTAAGGCGAATCAAGCCGTTTCAAATGCTCAAGAAAAGCTGATACAGGCTCAAAAAGAAATCGATTCACAAAAATATGTCAAAGCTAAGGACGACTTATGGATTGCAGAACATACAAGAGAGTTCTATGACAAACAATTAACCACATTGAAAAACTCCCCTTTGATTCCTTACGAAGAATTTCATGCAATGATTAAAGATGTTGAAAAATTCGCAAACGAGGAACAAAAAACATACTTTGAATTAGCTTATGAAAAAATTACAGAAATCAATAAAATAGGAGATAAATCCTTAGAAAAAACTCAAAGCATTGATGCATTATTAAAGAAAATTGTCAAAGAGCTAGGTAAGAATAATGAGGATTATAAAAAAAGCAAAGATGGTGCAATAATTAGTAACCTCTATTTCGGTATTTCTTATGAACCTAGACAAGCCTTATATCACTACAAAAATCAATTAGAAAAACTTTTTGATCACATTCTTGATCATTGATAATAATAAACCATAACAAAAAGTAATAGAAAGAACCAGGAGACTACAATATGACAGAAACAGAACAGAACAATCCTTATTCTTGGTATGACAAAATGGTTGAGGGAGCAACCCAGGAACAAGAAGAGCGATGCAAGAAAGCAGAGGAAGGCCTAGAAGCGATAAGACGAAAGTCTCAAGCTCAATATGATTCAACACAAGAACTCTGGATGAAATCACTGAACAAGATGAAAGAGGAGCGAGAAGCTGCAGGCTATCAAGCAGCAGAACTTGAAGCAAAACAACAGCTAGAAGCTTCTAAAAAAGCTCACGGTGTAAAGACAGATGATGAAAAGGCGCTGGATGATGCAATGAGAAAAATGACAAAAGAACTAAATAATTATTTTTAAAATTTTCTTTTTAAAATCTGGTATGGGGGGTAGCCCCCTCCCCTTTGGAGTTTGAGAGCTTCACGCCGTCACTGTACAAATTTTCTCGCGCGAAATGAAAGGATATGAAAACAAAATGGATTTAAAAGGAATACCTTATCTAAGAAATAAGCTGGCAAATGTCAGGGATAGGGTTGACATGAGATATAAGCAGTACGCGATGCAATATCGTGAGAGAATGATTAGCATCACGATACCAGCTAATATTCGTGAACAGTATAGAGCTGTTCTTGGATGGGCTGCTAAGGGTGTTGATAGCCTTGCGGATCGTTTGGTGTTCCGAGAGTTTGAAAACGATGATTTTCAGGTTAATGAGATTTTTCAGGCAAATAATCCTGATGTCTTTTTTGACTCGGTCATCTTATCAGCCTTAATTGGCTCTTGTGCTTTCGTCTATATCTCTAAAGGTGAAGATGATACACCTAGACTACAAGTAATCGAGGCCAGCAACGCTACTGGTGTGATAGATCCTATCACTGGCTTACTAACCGAAGGATATGCAGTATTAAAAAGGGATGAGTATGGGGTGCCCGTTTTAGAGGCTTATTTCACACCGACAGAAACCTGGTATTTGTTGAAACAAGGAAAAGATTTCATGATTCCAAATCCTGCAGGTACTCCTTTATTAGTTCCGATTATTCATAGACCAGATGCTGTGCGTCCTTTTGGACGGTCAAGGATAACAAGGGCTTGTATGTCATATCAGAGGTATGCTAAACGGACACTTGAGCGAGCCGATGTGACAGCTGAGTTCTACTCATTCCCTCAAAAGTATGTCTTGGGATTGAGTCAAGACGCTGAGCCAATGGATACTTGGAAAGCAACTGTCTCCAGCATGCTGCAGTTCACCAAGGATGACGACGAGGAGAAGCCTACAGTTGGTCAGTTCACTACATCGGACATGTCACCATTTACCGAACAGCTTCGACTAGCAGCGGCCGGTTTTGCTGGTGAAATGGGATTGACACTCGATGACCTTGGCTTTGTATCAGACAATCCATCCTCTGCAGAAGCTATCAGGGCAAGCCATGAGAATCTGCGACTTGCTGGACGCAAGGCACAGCGCTCTCTTGGGTCTGGTTTGCTGAATGTGGCGTATGTAGCAGCTTGCTTGCGTGATGAATGGAAATACTTGCGCAGTCAGTTTGTGAATACGGTCGCGAAATGGGAACCTCTCTTTGAGGCAGACGCTAACACCTTGACCATGATTGGTGATGGAGCTATCAAGCTCAATCAAGCAATACCTGGCTATCTTGATGCTGATATCATCCGAGACTTGACAGGCATAAAGGGCTCTGATAAGCCTGCGAATGCTCAAGAGTCAGGTCAGGGTAAAGGTTAAAGATATTGCCCCTATATTTTTTTGATAACTCAGCGCCAGAAAGGCCTCTACCTCTTCAGGAAGAATGACGGTCGGACTCTCTCTGAGGCTCTGAGTGGCTCTTTAACAGCTTCTAATTTATCAGATGGCATTGGGTATTGCAATATAGCTAAGAGGTTGTTAGAGGGCTTTTTAGGCGGTGATTATGACAAAGCAATCGTGTACTCATAGTTTATCTAAAATATTCTGAATGATGAATCTAAAAACAAGACCTCTGTTCATAGTTCGATTTTAAATCGATATAAGTTAGACGGCCTTGTAAATCAGCTAGACAGTAGAATCTTGATTTAAGGGTATAGCAGGAGCTTATAATTATCCAGACTCCTAATTGAAGTATATAAGAGGCACAGTAATTCCAGGTGTCCTGTTGACTACCTTCAGGAAGTGGGCGCAGGCAGATTGTCTATTCTAAAAAATGGAGTTCGGAGAAAAAGGCTGCAGCTGAAGAAAGAAAGTTAATCGGCCTGAAAGAAAGCAAGGGAGCCTTATCAGAGCATAAAAAAAGAGAATTGACTATAGTGCCGACCGTGAAAACGGACAAGGGGCACGAAACCAATCCTCATCACTTAGAGTATACAACATTTTTGCTTGAAAAGAAAGGGAAAAGAGAGGAAATTCTGCTTGTTTGAACTTTGGGGCAGTTAACCTAAGAAAATAATTCTATATCTGATTTAGATATCAAAAACACTCCTATATCTGTGGCGAAATTTCAAGATTTTGAGTATAATGCCATTGAGAAATATGAGCGATTGATTGACAAGGCCTTTTTCTGAAGAATACTAGTCTAATGCTTGGTTAAACAAAATCACCCCTGAAAATAAGCAATGAGACAATCAATTCATTTAAATATAGGCTAACTGATGTTCATTTTACTGACATACTGAGAAAGGGGGAGACTGATGGAACTCAAGAAATTCAATAACAAAGTTGTCAGAATTATTGATATTGATAATCAAAAATTTGAAGGTATCTGTCTTTATGAGGATAAAGATATCTTTGATGAAGAATATGATGCGCTGTCAGTTAAGTCAGGAATACGATGGACGAAACTCTTCGAGTACGAAATTAAGGAAGTTAAAATTATATTATAAGCACGTTGCAGTTGTCAGGGTGCTTATATTGTGATCAGGAGTACAAAAAAGGAAGAAACCATCATTCCGACCACACAGTGGACAAGGGGAACAAGATTACTTCCTTTGTTTAATTTTAGTATACAATATTTTTACTTAAAAGGGAAAGGATTAAGCTATATGGTTTTAGATGAAATAGAGAGCACACGAAGAGCCTACTATTTTCTAAAAAGTTACAAATCGCTGCATACACTAGCGGAACGAAAAAACGAGCATGGAGCATTCAAGGATAAGGCAGTGGAGTTGGTTACAGAGATTGAAGCTTACAGAGATAATCTGGACGAGGTAAAGCGTGAGATATTCGCTAATTTGTTTACAAAAAAGCCAAAAGAGACCAAAAAGCTTTGCGATTTATACAAAGTGCTTTGCGTTGATAAAATAGAGTATAAGTGCCTTAAAACTGAAATCTTGCTTGATTTTGCTAAAAGCTATCGGGAGGGCGCTTTATTGGTGTATAAGACATGATTTTTATATCCTTGTTGCTCTATCTCGAACTACAAAAAGGAACTGACTTAGGCGCCGACCTCAAAGAGGCCATAGGGTGCCAAACCAGTTCCTTATCTCATTTTAACATACAACATTTCTTTTTAAAAAAGTATTATGCCCTGGTGAGATACGTTACATTCAAAAAGCAAAATATGGTATAATGACATCAAGCAATTAAAAAAGCACGTTTGACCGTGCTAGTTTCTTGCCTGCTGAACTCATAATTTTCACGCCCTTTTTTTTAGGGCTTTTTTTGTTCACCTTTTTGTGGACTAAGAGAGAACATCAAATACCTTGTATGATATATAATTTCTTCTAAAACCTTATACAATCAAGGGTTAATAGCTTAAAAAGAGCTATAAGAATAACTAGAAGAATATTCCGCGAATTTTCATGCATTTCTCTTTTCTATTTTTGCTGTCCCTATTATACTAAATTCGCAAAGAACAAGCAAAAAAACCGCCAATTGGGCGGTTCTTATAGGGAGATTATTATGAAAAAGAAAAGTTTTAGGATTTCTAAACAAAGTTAGGAGGTCTTTGTTTATGGTCTTAGTATAGAACACTTATCTTAAATTTTCCTAAAAGTAACTTAAAAAAATAAAATAATTTTTTACAGCTCTTGCAAGAGGTACTGAAATAGCTCCAAATTGCCCTTTTCTTCGTTTATTAAAAACTCCGGATGCCATTGAAGGCCGATGATACGATGATTGTCAACCGATTCAATCGCTTCGATGGTATTGTCTCTAGGATCAAAGGCTGTCGCACGGAAATTAGGCGCCAAGTCTTTGATGCTTTGACGATGAACCGAATTAATCTGGCTAGCCTGACCAAACAAACGCTCCACAACACTGTCTTTCTCCGTGCGAATGGAGTGCGAAGTACCAAATGGCAAGCCCTGCCAGTGATTTTCGATATGCTGATTAAGAGTGCCACCAAAAGCAACATTGACCAACTGCAGACCGCGGCAAATAGCCATGACAGGCTTGTTTTGACGCAGAGCTTCTTTCAAAAGTGCTAGCTCAAACTCATCGCGGACAATATTGTAATCATCACTATCAATGGTCTTTTCTTCCCCATAAAATTGTGGGTGAACATTTTGCCCGCCTGACAAAATCAGCTTGTCAATCGTTTCTACATAATCCTGAACTAAACTTTTATCTCCAACGGGAATCACCATCGGCAGGCCACCAACCATTCGTACACCGTCTACAAACTTGCGTGAAACAGAGGTGTGAATATTTTTCCCAGCTTCATCGACTGGACAAAGATTGGCTGAAATTCCAACAATTGTTCTGCACATACCGTGATTCCCCCTTATTTTGATATAGTATATCTTACCACTCCTCTGCGAAGCCGTCCAATAGATTTTTTTAAAGCTGGTTATAAAAATTTTTTATCAGAATATGCAACACTATAAATCTCTTTTTTAAAATTTAGAAAAACATTTCAGAATTATCAGAAAATTATTTACTTTTGACAGAAATTTGTTATAATAAGCAGTGTAAAAACTCATGACTTGGAGGTCCCTATGAGAAAATCAAAAATTCTTCTTACCGCAGGGCTCACTCTGCTCTCTGTCGGCTTACTTACAGCTTGCTCTGGAGGCGGAAGTTCCCAATCCAGTAAAAAAATCTACAGCTATGTCTTTACGTCTGATCCAACAACTTTGGACTACATCCAGTCGGCAAAGGGGTCTACCCACGAGCTGACTACAAATGGTGTAGATGGCTTGCTGGAAAATGATAAATATGGAAACTTAGCTCCGTCTATCGCAGAAGATTGGACAGTCTCTCCAGATGGTCTCGTCTATACCTATAAGCTGCGCAAAGATGCCAAGTGGTATACCGCTGATGGCGAAGAATACGCAGATGTCACGGCTCAGGACTTTGTTGCAGGTATCAAACATGCTGCCGATATCAAATCAGACGCCCTCCCTCTTATCCAAGATTCTATCAAGGGGCTGAGTGAATATGCAGCCGGTACCAACAAAGACTTTTCAGCTGTTGGAGTCAAGGCACTGGACGATCATACGGTTCAATATACACTCAACAAGCCTGAAACCTACTGGAACTCTAAAACAACATCAGGTGTTATGATGCCGGTCAACGAGGCCTTCCTAGAAAAGCAAGGCAAGGAATTCGGTCAGGCAACCAAAGCCGACTCCATTCTGTATAACGGTCCATTTATCATGAAATCCATTACTTCTAAATCCTCTGTCGAATTTGAGAAGAACCCTAACTACTGGGATAAGGACAAGGTCAAGATTGATGGTGTCAAACTGTCTTACTACGATGGTTCTGACCAAGATTCATTAGCGCGGACCTTTGGAGATGGCGGCTACAGTTTGGCAAGACTCTACCCAGCCACTTCCAGTTATTCCTCAATCGCTGAGAAATACAAAGATAATATCTTCATGACAGAAGCAGGAGCGGGTGTCGCTCTAATCAGCTTTAACATTGACCGTCAAAGTTATAACCACACTTCTAAAACCAGCGATGAACAAAAAGAAGCTACCAAAAAAGCTCTGCTGAACAAAGACTTCCGCCAAGCTCTAGCCTTTGCCCTTAACCGCGAAAGCTATTCGGCTCAGGTCAACGGAGAAGATGCAGCCAAGCCAGCTGTCCGTAATCTCTTTGTTCCGCCAACTTTTGTTCAAGCCAATGGCAAGGAATTTGGCACTCTTGTCGAAGAATCACTGGCTTCCTATGGTGACGAGTGGAAAGGTATCAAGCTGGATGACGGCCAAGACGGTCTCCACAATACTGACAAAGCCAAAGCGGAATTTGCCAAAGCTAAGCAGGCTCTTGCAAATGAAGGCGTACAATTCCCAATCCATCTAGACGTTCCTGTCGCTCAGAATTCTACTAACTTCGTCAACCGTATGCAATCTCTGAAACAGTCATTAGAAGAGGCTTTAGGCAAGGACAATGTCTCTGTAGACCTGCAGATGCTGGCTGAGGACGAAGCACTAAACATCACCTTCAATGCTGAAGCTGCTAGCCAGGAAGACTGGGATATCAACGGTCTCGTTGCCTGGGATCCAGACTACCAAGATCCATCTACTTACCTGGATATTTTAGTCCCAGGTAACAGCACTCAGACCAGAACCTACCTTGGATTTGAAGACAAAGACAATGCTGCTGCTAAAGCTGTAGGACTGGATGAGTATAGTAAACTGATTGAAGAAGCCGGAAACGAAACACAAGATGTTGACAAGCGTTATGAAAAATATGCTGCAGCTCAAGCATGGCTGACAGATAGCGCCCTCGTTGTGCCAACTATGAGCAGCAGAGGAGCAGCACCATTCATTTCTCGGATTGTGCCATTTACAAACTCTTATGCGCAGACAGGTACAAAAGACGCTAACTATCATAAATATGTAGAAATCAGTGATGAGATTGTCACGACTAAAGACTATCAAAAGGCCCAAGAAAAATGGAAAAAAGAAAAAGAGGAATCCAATAAAAAGGCCCAAGAGGATCTGGCTAAACATGTGAAATAATCACTACTTTGATGTTAATTAAAAATCCAGCAGGAAAAGAAACCTGCTGGATTTTTTAAAATTTTCTATCTAATATTTTCAAAGCCTGGCTGATTATCCAGCTGCAAAACCAACCATCTACTCAAAGACAAACTGGTTGTGATAAAGTTCCGAGTAGAAGCCACCGAGTTTGAGGAGCTGGTGATGATCGCCCTGTTCGATAACCTCTCCATCTTTGAGGACGATAATCTGGTCGGCATTGAGGATAGTTTTGAGACGGTGAGCAATAACAAAGCTAGTCCGGCCAGCTACAACGGTTTCCATGGCTTGCTGAATCTTGCTCTCCGTCACCGTATCGACATTGGAAGTCGCTTCATCCAAAATCAAGACTTGCGGGTCAGTCAGCAGAGTTCTAGCAATGGAAATCAGCTGTTTCTGCCCAGTTGAGAAGATATTTTGATCATCATCCACGATGGTATCGTATTTATCTGGCAGACTTTCGATATAGTCATGAATATGAGTCGCACGCGCAGCCGTTTCGACCATCTCCTGACTGGCATCCGGCACACCAAAGCGGATATTATCCCGAATAGTACCGCTAAAAAGCACCGAATCCTGCAAGACAATGCCCACATGACTCCGTAAGCTATCCAGCTCATAGTCTCGAATGTCGCGACCGTCAAACTCAATGCTACCACTATCCACATCATAAAAGCGATTGAGCAGGTTCATAATGGTCGTCTTACCTGAACCAGTAGGGCCAACAACAGCCGTCATCTTGCCCTTAGGGGCTAAAATAGATACGTCTTTGAGAATAGGCTTGCCTTCTACATAAGAGAAGTCCACATGCTTGATCTCCACGGAGTCTGTGAGCTCTGTGAAAGCAGGCGCATTCTCTGGCCGGACCTCCTCCGGCGCATCAAACATCTCCTGAATCCGGTCAGCCCCTGTAAAGGCCAACTGCAAACTGCCCCAGCTGGCTGCAATCTGGATGATGGGCTGATAATACTGCTGGGAAAACTGAGTAAAAGTAGTAATCAGGCCAACTGCAACAGCCGTTTCAACATTAGGATCGCTCAGTAAGACAGCCGATCCAACAAAAATAACAATGGCTGTATTAATCAAATTCATCCCGTTCATGATTGGGAAGAGAAGGCCTGAAAAGGTTCGGCCTTTAAAGGTCGCTGAGCGTACTCGGTCATTCTGCTCAATGAACCCTTTGATGACCTCCTCCTGCATCCCCTGAACGATAACAGCCTTCTGACCGGAAATAGTCTCGTCCATATAAGCATTGAGGCGGCCGACTTCTTTTTGCTGAAGATTGGTGTATTTCCGAGCCAGCCTAACAATGACCACTAGGAGAAGAAAAGCAACCGGTGTGCTGGCTACCGTTATCCAGGCTAATCTAGCATTTTGGACAAACATGATAATCACGAGCCCCAGATAGAGTAAGGCATTGCTCATCACCTGAATCATGCTCTCATTTAGAGCTTGCAGGATATTGTCCAAGTCGCTGGTAAAGCGCGACAGAATGTCTCCATCCTGATGGCGGTCAAAGAAAGCAACTGTCATCTTGGACAGCTTGCCAAACAGGCCCTTGCGCATCTCATTGGTCGAATGGGCAATAACTCGGGTCATCAAAACCATGTAAATTAAGCTGGAAACAGACAAGCAGACAAAGGACACCAATACACTGCCCATGACGCTGCCAAAAATCGACAGAATTTGATCAGTCTCACCCTTCTCCGCAAAAGCACGTCCCAACTCAACCAAATGCTGAACAGCCTGACCGACATAAACCGGAAAAAGGACCTGAAAAACAGTCGCTGTTACCATCATCAAGAGCACAATGACAAAGGATAATTTGTAACGCTTAAAATATTGCCAAAAAAATGCAATCGTCCGCATCTTAGTCCTCCTTTCCTTTCTGAGTTTCGTAGATTTCACGGTAAACATCGTTAGTGGCGACCAATTCTGCATGCGTCCCTTGCCCAATCAGCCGTCCTTGATCCAAGACCAGAATCTTATCTGCATGTACAACAGAGCTAATCTTTTGAGCAATGATAATCGTCGTCGTTCCTTGCAGCTCTTTGTTCAAGGCTTCTTGAACCAGCTTTTCCGATTTGGCATCCAAGGCTGAGGTCGAATCATCTAAAATCAAAATATTGGGATTGTTGACAACACCTCTGGCAATGGACATCCGCTGCTTCTGACCGCCGGAGAAGTTGTTGCCACGTTCCTCCACTGCACTATCAAAACTCTCTTCCATACGGCTGATAAATTCACTGGCTTGGGCAATACGAGCCGCTCGCTCCATTTCAGGCAGTGAAGCGTTGAGCTTGCCCTGACGGAGATTGTCCGCAATGGTCCCGCTAAATAGAATCGCCCGCTGGAGCACGATGGAAACATTTTTACGAAGAGTTCCCTGACTAAGCTCTCGCAGATCTCGACCGCCAATCTTGACAGAACCTTCTTGCGGATCAAAAAGACGGGGAATCAGCTGGGCCAAGGTAGACTTACCAGCACCTGTCGCACCGACAACGCCAATCATTTGCCCCGGCTCAACCTCAAAGCTGATATCCTTTAGCATTGGCTCGTCATCATTGGGATAGGAAAAAGTCACATGCTCAAAGCTGAGGCTGCCTTCTAGTTCTTCATCTGGTGAGTCTGGGAAAGTCATAGCTGGCTCCGTCGCCAATACTTCCTTGATCCGACGGATAGAAATGATTCCCCTCGTCACGCCATTTCCCAAGAAGCCAACCATAATGATAGTGAAAATAATCTGGCTCAGGTAACCGATAAAAGAAGCGATGGAGCTGACCAGTCCTGGCTCCGCCTGAATCATGCCAGATAGAGTCCAGATAGCCAAGTAAACAGAGCTGTAGCCGACCAACATCATCATTGGCTCAATGATTGAAAAAGCGTAGCCAATATAGAGATTCTCTGACAAAAGTTCATCAGACACCTGACTGAACTTATGAAACTGTTCTTCCTCCCGAACGAAGGACTTGACCACTCGCACACCACGAAGATTTTCCTTAGCAATGGCATTAATCTTATCCAAAAGAGTCTGGAATTTCTTAAAACGAGGCCCCATCATCCCCATCATGACAGCCGTTAGACCAGCTATGAGCACAATCAGCAAGAAGATAATCCACCAGAGAGAGGGCATGGTCACAATGGCCAAGATAACTGATCCGATAAAAAGAATGGGCAGTCGAAGAAGAATTTGAAAGAGCATCATAGTTACATTTTGAATCTGATTGATGTCATTCGTCATCCGCACGACTAAATTACCAGCGTTGAATTTCTCGATATTGGCATAAGAAAAGGTCTGAATCTTGCGGAAAGTCTCCTCGCGGAGATCTGATGAGACAGCTTGGGCAATATAAGCCGCCAAGGTCACATTAATCCCTCCTGCCACCAGTCCGACAAAACCGATGCCAATTAGCCAGCCGCCCATACTGTAGATGGTCTGGCTATTTTGCTCCTGCAGAGCATCTAAGATGTGCTTTAAAAACCAGGGCAGTAAAAGAGAGCTGGCAATCATCAGCGAGGTCATCAAAAGCGAACTCAGGGCATACCATTTATACCGTAATAGACTTTTAAAAAACATGCTTCCTCCTACTTTTTTCTTATTTGACTTAGTTTCCTTACTATATCACAGATAAAAACAATGTCAAGCAAGAAATTTCTTATATTATATGGTAAAATGAGATATAGACTCTAAAACCGATTTAAATTCAGACTCGGAATTTCATCATAAGGAGAAGATATGGATAAACAACGAGTTGCTGTGATTGGTCCTGGTTCTTGGGGAACAGCCCTATCACAAGTGCTAAATGACAACGGACATGAGGTTCGTATTTGGGGAAATATCGCTGAGCAAATCAACGAAATCAACGACGAACACACCAATAAACGCTATTTCAAAGATATTGTACTGGACGAAAAGATCAAGGCTTATCATGACCTAGAAGAAGCTTTAAAAGATGCGGATGCTGTACTTTTTGTCGTTCCTACCAAGGTAACCCGTCTGGTAGCCAAACAAGTAGCTCAAGCTCTGGACCACAAGGTGAAAATCATGCACGCCTCCAAGGGACTGGAGCCCAATACCCACGAACGGATTTCAACTATCCTAGAAGAAGAAATCCCTGCAGAGCTACGCAGCGAGATTGTCGTCGTCTCAGGTCCCAGCCATGCTGAGGAAACCATTGTACGCGATATTACCCTGATCACCGCTGCTTCTAAGGATCTGGAAACAGCTAAGTATGTGCAGGAGCTCTTCAGCAATCACTACTTCCGCCTCTACACCAACACCGATGTCATCGGAGTGGAGACTGCCGGCGCTCTGAAAAACATCATCGCAGTTGGAGCTGGTGCTCTCCATGGACTAGGCTATGGTGATAACGCCAAGGCAGCTATTATCACACGCGGTCTGGCCGAAATCACGCGTCTAGGTGTCAAGTTAGGAGCCAACCCTCTCACCTACAGCGGTCTATCTGGTGTCGGTGACCTGATTGTCACAGGGACCTCTGTCCACTCCCGCAACTGGCGGGCCGGCAATGCTCTAGGACGCGGTGAAAAATTAGCTGATATTGAAGCCAATATGGGCATGGTTATCGAAGGAATTTCTACCACCAAGGCAGCCTATGAACTCGCTCAAGAGCTGGATGTTTATATGCCAATTACCCAGGCTATTTACAAGGTTATTTATCAAAATTGTAATATCAAAGATGCCATTTATGAAATCATGAACAATGAATTCAAGGCTGAGAACGAATGGACTTCGTTCTAATAGAAAGGAAATAATTATGTCAAAAGTTAAGAAAGCCGTCATCCCTGCAGCTGGTCTCGGAACCCGCTTCCTGCCAGCTACTAAAGCACTGGCCAAGGAAATGTTGCCGATTGTCGACAAGCCAACCATCCAGTTTATCGTTGAGGAAGCTCTCAAATCTGGAATTGAAGATATTCTAGTTGTTACAGGTAAGTCAAAACGCTCAATCGAAGACCACTTTGACTCAAACTTTGAATTAGAATACAACCTCAAAGAAAAGGGTAAAGACGATTTGCTAAAATTGGTTGATGAAACCACTGGTATCGGTCTGCACTTCATCCGTCAAAGCCATCCGCGCGGACTAGGAGATGCTGTCCTTCAGGCCAAAGCTTTCGTAGGAAACGAGCCTTTCGTTGTCATGCTGGGCGATGATCTTATGGACATCACCAATGATAAGGCTGTGCCGCTGACCAAGCAATTGATTGATGACTACGAGGCTACTCACGCTTCTACCATCGCTGTCATGCAGGTACCTCATGATGAAGTTTCCTCTTATGGTGTGATTGCCCCTCAAGGCGAAGGTGTCAAAGGTCTCTACAGCGTGGAAACTTTTGTCGAAAAGCCAAAACCTGAAGATGCACCGAGTGATTTGGCTATTATCGGCCGCTACCTGCTGACACCAGAAATTTTTGAAATCTTGGAAAAACAAGCGCCAGGTGCTGGAAATGAGATTCAGCTGACCGATGCGATTGATACTCTTAACAAGACGCAGCGCGTGTTCGCTCGCGAATTCAAGGGCGATCGCTATGATGTCGGTGACAAGTTCGGCTTTATGAAGACTTCAATCGACTACGCCCTCAAGCATCCGCAGGTCAAAGACTCCCTGAAGCAGTATATCATTGACTTGGGTCATACATTAGAGAAAAAACAAAGTAAAAAATAATTAATCCAAACAACTAGCCTTAAAAATAAAATTTCAGCTATAAAAAAGAGGTTTTCAACCTCTTTTTTTATATATCGTTAGTTATTTATACACACTTGTTAAATCAAGGAATGATGAAAGCCTAGAAAAATTAGAAGGGCAGCCAAGGCTAGATAACCGAATAGGACTAGCCAGCGCTGAGCAGGTTTAAAAGCATTGCTTGAGCCTTTGATAGGGAGAATGACCGCACAGAGTATGCCACCAATCAAACCTCCCAAATGCCCAGCCAGGCTGATACTAGGCATGAAACTAAAGATGATATTGACCACAATCAAGGTCATATAAGACTGCCCCAGCTGCTGAATGTAGCTGTCGCGAACGACATAGTGCAGGGTCACGATAGAGGCAAAAAGTCCAAACAAGGCTGTAGAGGCTCCTGCTGACAGAGTATCCGGACTGAAAAAGAAGACAAAGATATTTCCCATTAGGCCAGACATCATATAGAGCAGAAAGAAATTTCGTGAGCCAAAAATGTCTTCTGCCTGCCGTCCAATAAAATAAAGAGTAATGACATTTACCACAAAGTGCTCCAAGCCAATATGCACAAAGATAGCAGAAAAGAGTCGCCATATCTGAATGGGATTCATGATAATAGTTGGAGAATACACTGCTCCAAATTCAAAGACAGTTTGTGCTTCAGCATAAGAAAAGCCACGTAAAATAAGCATCCCCACAAAGACAAGCGTTGTCAGAATTAGCAAAATACTGGTCACAGGATATTTTTTATCGTAGATGTAGTTCATAAATCAGTACTTCCTTTACTGCTATATCGTGATAATCGGGTTCAAAATCAGACTGTTGAAAACTATAGATGCTGCTGATGGATGCTCCTGCAAAATCAACCAGATAGCGGTCATAGTAGCCACCGCCATAACCAATCCGAAAGCCTTGAGAATTGAAGACCACACCCGGCACATGAATCAGATCAATCTCCGTCTTCTCCACAGCCTCTTCACTTATCGGCTCCATAAGTCCAAAAGAGCTTTTTTGAAGGCGACTTTCATCATAATCCACAAATATCATCCGACCCTGGCCATAGGTCTTAGGCACTAAAACCCGCTTGCCGTCCAACTGAGCCTGTCTGATAAAGGCTGCAGTTGAGACTTCATGCGGCATAGAAAGATAGGTAGCGATAACCTGAGCGTTTTGATAAGCTGCTGAACTGAGCAAGTGCTGGGTCAGCCAGCTATCTGCCTGTTCTTTTTCTTTTCCTGATAGTTTCTTCATCTGGTTCAGTACAGTTTGTCTCAGCTCTTTTTTCATGCAGCTCGTCCACCCTTTTCTTATCTTTCGTTGATTTTATAATCTAGGAATTTCCCAATCTTTTCAATCGCAAAGGGCAATGCTGCCTCGTCCGGTGTCATCTTGGGATGATGGAGGGCATAGGGACTATCCACTCCCAGCCAGAACATGACGCCCTTGACCTTGCTGAGCAGATAGCCGAAGTCCTCGCCTGTCATAGCCGGCGCAATATCAATCAGTCGCACTCCTTCTTCCTTCTGGAAGAAGTCCATCAATTCGTCTGCTAAGCCAGGATGATTTTCCACAGGCAGGTAGCCACCTTGTTTAAGCTCCAAGTCCAATTCCAGACCGAAACTTTGGGCTAGGCCCTCTGCTATTTCCCGTAAGCGCTTCTGAGTCAAGATGTTCATCTCCTGAGTCAGAGTCCGAATGGTGCCATGCAAAAAGGCCGTTTCTGCGATGACATTGTTGGTCGTGCCAGCATGGAGCGAACCAAAGGTCACAACCGCCCCCTCGATAGGATCGACATTGCGGCTGACAATGGTCTGCACCTGGGTGATAAAGTAGCTAGCCGCCACCAAAGCATCATTGGCTTCATGAGGAAAGGCCGCATGGCCTCCCTTCCCCTTAAAGGTCAGCTTGACTTCACAGGTACCAGCAAAAAGCGTTCCTCTGTTAGTGGCAATATCGCCGACCTTGAGGTCTGGTCGCACATGGAGACCGTAAAACTCATCTGGCAGCCAGTCGCCAAAGGCACCGTCTTCATACATGAGCATACCGCCAGCTTCATTTTCCTCAGCAGGCTGAAAGAGAAAGAGTAGATTATGGGTGGGCTGAGTGCTCACAGCTTTCTCCAGTAGGCCAAGAGCCACCGTCATATGCATATCGTGTCCACAGGCATGCATCCGACCTGCATGGGTACTGGCAAAGTCCAGTCCTGTATCCTCCACAATCGGCAAACCATCAATATCTGTCCGCCAGCCAATCGTCTTATCCGGTGAACTTCCCTTGATAAAGACCAAAATACCCGTCCGCCAAGTTCGGATTTCCACAAAGTCTAGACCTGCTGTCAGTCCATCAATGACCTGCATCAGGTAGGCATGAGTCTTATATTCTTCCAGACCGATTTCTGGTATCTGGTGTAAATCACGGCGAATTTTCAGGTAATCAAGCATTGTTTCTTTCCTTTAAAATCTTGTCAGACCTGTCAAAGTTTTGGGCTAGGCCCAATCAATTCATCTTTATGCCATTTTTAAAGAGTACGCAGGGCGTCTTCCAGAGCTGTCTTCTGCTGGGTCTTCTCGTCAATGGTCTTGATAACTCGTGCCGGAACACCAGCAACTACTACGTTTTCCGGAACATCCTGGGTCACAATCGCACCGGCCGCAACAACGGAACCACTGCCAATTTGTACACCTTCGATTACAACCGCATTGGCACCAATCAGCACATTGTCTCCAACCCGAACTGGCTCAGCACTAGCCGGCTCAATGACTCCCGCCAGAACAGCACCAGCACCGACATGACTGTTTTTTCCGACAATCGCTCGGCCTCCCAGAATAGCGCCCATATCAATCATGGTTCCCGCACCAATCTCCGCACCGATATTGATGACTGCCCCCATCATGATGACAGCATTATCACCAATTTCGACTTGGTCACGGATAATAGCGCCCGGCTCAATGCGGGCATTGATGTCGCGCTTGTCCAAAAGCGGCACCGCTGAGTTGCGGGCATCCTGCTCTACGACATAGGTCTTATTTTCCTCTAAGTTCACTAGGAGTGGCTTAATTTCTTCCCAGTCTCCAAAAAGAACATTGCCTAACTTCACAACAGACCAAGGGATTGATCCGTGCAATTCTCCATTAAAGGTCACCTTGACCGGAGTTTTTTTCTTGGCATCAGCGATAAATTTGATAATTTCTTGAGCGTTCATTTTAGTAGCAGACATGATTTTTCCCTCGATTCGTGAATGATTTAGCCTTTTAGTTTGTTTATCTTCGCAATCTCCAACAACTTGAAGAACAATTGAAGTAAACCAAGAAGCTTGATTAGACAATATTATAACACAAAAAAGGGGATTACAAAACTCCTATAAGACTCTCTACATGAGATACAGATTGTAAAAAGACACGAACTCTCGTCCGTGCCCAACAAAGCAATTCCAAACTATATACCAACGATATTATTTAATTCTTTCGTTCAAAATGTTCCCACTGTTGGCATCAATGGTCAGTTTAATCTTTTGCGTACCGTTCAGAGTTTCCAGCTTGTGATATAAGCACTCTTATTCATTTATTCTATTTAGAAAGATTACTCAATAGATACTGTCCGTTTTCCTGACGGATAAAAGTCAAAGTTATCTCCTTATTTGAAGAGGTTTCATAGTTTACAAGCATCTTCGGCTCTGATTCACTATCCCCATAAACTGAGATATGTTGATATTCTGGGTATTCCTTGATTACTTCTTTAAAGGAAGAACCGCCCTCGCCTGTTTCCGCATCACCTGTCTTTAAGCTCTCTGTAATCTGGCTAGATACCTTTTTATTATAGCCATCACTGCCGGGCATAATACTCATACCCTGAAGATGGTAGCTGCCATCCTCGTGTTTCATAAAGGTCAGAGTGGTGTAACTAGAGTCAGGTAACCAAGACAATGAGAGCCCTTCTTCCTGAAACGTCACACTGCTAGCCAAGCCAAAATCTTTGACTACTTGTTCAGGGGTCAATCCTTCATCATCCGCACTAACAATGCTCAGCTTTTCAAGGTCTTTCACTTCCCACTCATACACATCCTCTTTTGACGGAGCCACAAAAGAAGCAACATCGCTTTGATGTCCCTTTCGAGACAGACTTGGCACACTTCCCCCACCCATAAAATCATTTAGGAAATAGCCGCCAAGACCTCCTAGCAATAGTCCCGCTGCCAGGCCTATTCCTAAAAATCCTATCAGCTTGCCCGTACTATTTTTCTTTGGCTCTGGACTTGGCTGGCCAGCGAAGTTTGCAGCTTGCTGTGGTCCGGCAAAGTTCTGACCAGCTGGATTAAATCCCTGAGGAATTGCTCCTTGAAAAGCGGGATTTCCCCAATTATCCTGCTGAGGCATCTGTTGTTGAGGAGCATCAAAAATGGGTTGCTGAACACCAAAATCTTGATTAGGATTCGGCATCTCAGGACTGCCTCCTTCTGCTGGAAGAGGCTGCCCCTCTACTGAGTTAGCTACAAATTGTCCTGGATCTGATGACGGGACTTGCTGTGGATACGGAGCTAATCCTTCTAAAGATTGTTCCTGCGGTTTATTTTGTTCTGACATCGTTTCTCCTTTTATTATTTGAGTTCTGTTTTATTTGTTGGCAGTAATGGACAAAAGATAGTTTCCGTCCTCCTGCTGAACGAAGAACAACCTATAAGTACCATCATTAGGAGCGTCATAAGCCGCCTCCATAATGGTTTGACTAGTATCCTCACTGAAATCTTCATCTACACGAATAGAGATACTTCGCGGACTGCCATATTCCTTAAAAACTTCCTTATAGGAAATGCCGTCCTTACCAGTCTTTGCATCGCCTTTTTTCAGTTTTTCAAAGTAATCAGCGGCCATGGCTTCGTCCTTAGCATTATGATTGCTTCCTTCAAAGCGAATATTATAGATATGAAGGCTATTCAGATAGAAACCATCTTTTTTCTTCTCAAAATCCAGAGAAGCAGTTTGATCTGTATAATAAACTGGCCAGTCCTCCTCATCATCAGAATCTTGAAGCGTTCCCCACTCTAAATCAAGGCTGTCATGAGAGATTTCTTCTTTTAAAGCCTTGCCATATTTATCAAGAATATCTTCCACAGAAGTACCATTCGTATCTGTCTGAATAGTATTGAACCGTAACTCTGACAAACTATCAATATCCCACTTGAACTCAGTAGTATCAGGGTCAATGTACTGATCTGATTGATCTCTCTTTGATTCCCCAGCATCTGCTAAAGGATGGAGCACAGGATATTCCCCTTTGATAACATCCGCTACTCCCATTCTATAGCCCCAGATTCCCCCTCCGATTAGTCCAAGACCAAGAGAGAGCAAGGCTCCGCCTATCAGGATTCCTTTCCAAGATTTATTCTTGGCCAAAGGTGGGGTTGGTCCCTGCGGACTGAAAACATGGCCTTGCTGAGATTGAAAATGTCGCGGAATTCCTTCTTCTGGCCGAACATTCTTTGACGATTCAAAAGAATGCTGTGATTGCTGTTCTGTCAATCTTCTTTCCTCTTTCTTGTTTATTTCCAATAGTTTTATCAGTTCTCTTTTAATAACGAAATGCTTTGAAAGCAGTCAGTCACAAAAGATAAACTAAATAACTAAAAACTTACATTTCCTCTGACTTTATATATAAGAAATTTCCATCTGGCTGGCCTACAAACAATAGGTATTCATAACCATCTTCTGTTTTATAAGTTACCTCAGCAATCAGACGGTTGGAGATAATCTTATTATCTACGTCACGTTCGGTTGCGATGACAATTTCTGACGGAACAGGATGCTTCTTCAGGACCTCTGATAAAGCTATTCCTCCTTCACCCGTTTCCTTGTCTCCTTCTTTCAAACGTTCAAGGTCTTTGGGAGATAATACGCTCCAATCTGTCGTTTCCTTCCCTTTTCTATATTCTTTAAAAGAATCTCCAACTACCACTTGTCTCAGATAGTAGTTCTGGTCAACTTTATCAAATTGAAAAGAAATATTTTGCTCCTTATCCCTGACAGAAGGGCCCCATCGGAGTAACAGACGATTACGATCATATTCTGCTGAACTAGCCAAGCCATAAGTTTCAACGATTTGATCAGCCGTCAGGCCTAATCCCTCATCATTTGTATAGCTCAACCGTCCCAAGTCTTTCAAAGTCCAATTAAACTGAACCGACTGCCCGTCTGTAGTAAAGCTGTAACTCTTGTCTTTAGCTTCTTCCTGAGCCTTACTCAGACGCTTAATCCTTTGTATATCCTTATTTGTCTGCGCCTGCTTGCCGATAAAATAAGCTGAACCGCTACCAATCAAAAGACCAATTATAAGAGCAAAAACTGAAAGTCCTATGACTTTTCCGATATTGCCTTTCTTATCAGGTAATTCTTGCGACTGAAGCTGCTGGAAATTCCCTTGCATTGGCTGGCTAGTTTGATTTTCTTGCCAAGCCCCTTGCACTTGACCTTGTCCATCTTTATCTGACATGGTTTTCTCCTTATAAATTTTGTTGATTTGTCATATTGCGAAAATATTGAAAAATAATGACAAATTTTACAATATTATAACATAAATTATTCTTCCAATCAAAAAGGGAGTGGGAAAGAACTTCAAACAAGTTAAAAAGTTCGTCTTCCCACCCCCGCACAGTTGATCAGGCAATCTTTGGGGCTTAAAAAGCGAAGGAAGATGCCAATCAACCACTGCGTCATCTATTTTTTCTAATTTAGACCCAAAAGCCTGGACTTTTTGCCCAGGCTCTGAATCAAGTTTTTAGACTCTTATTTTTCTAGTATTCTTATTTAGATATTTTATCCTACTTGAGCTACTTCAAAAATCTGAATGGTAGAGCCTTTTTCAATTACTACTGCTTGGTCTGCTGCGACATGGAGTGTACCAGGAAGACTCCCCTCTTTTGAACCATCAAAAGAAATCGTGATATGGCCCAGTCCAGTTAAATTTTTTTCTACTACATTTCCCACAGAACTAATTGAATATTCCTGATTATCTACCACCAGCTTGCCGCCTTCTAGTATTGAACCTAGCAGATTTTTGTTATCAATCTTAAAACAATACTCTGCTAAATCTTCCGGTGCTTCTTCTCCAAATAAAATGAGCATATTGGCATCTTGAATCATATTCTGAGCTTCAGGTCCCACTTGAATTACTTTAGCTTCAAAAATTTTCTTCATCTAATTCCTATTTATCCTTTCTCTAATTTGTCTTAAACTTATGCTTATAGATAAGTTTAACATAATAGTTGCTTTGTTTACGTGCATCTATCAAAGGTCTATTGATAAAGACCAATACTAGCTATCCAAGCTACTAGCACCCGCGGAACACCATTGAGAAAGCGTGAATAAAGCACAGAAGGGACACCAACCTCAACTGTTTCAGACTTGGCTTCAGATAGACCGAGTGCTACAGGAATGAAATCACAACCGTTTTGAGTGTTGATAGCAAATATAGCTGGCAGAGCCATTTGGGGCGGAATATTCCCTTTTCCGATTTCGACTCCAATTAAGGTTCCGATAATCTGACTGATAACAGCTCCGGGGCCTAACAAAGGAGATAGGAATGGCAAGGAACAGATAAAGCCAATCAAAATGAGTCCCCAGATGTTCCCCGCTAGGGGAACCATTAATTTTGCCAGCCAATTTCCAACACCTGAACCTTGAATAACCCCAATCAGCAAGGAAACAAAGGCCATGAAAGGAATGATTGTGTTGAGCATTGTTTGGATGGCTTCACGAGCTGCCTGGTTGAAAGTCGCAACGACCTTCCCAGCGCCCATCCCAATTCTTGCTACAATACTTGTTTCAGCTTTTTGCTCTGTAATTTTTTTACTAGTATCGTAAGTTGGCTTTTCTGTTACCACAGTTGTCGCTTTTTCGTCTTCATTAGCAGCAGAAATTTGATTAAGGCCAACTGCTGACACATAGATTTCCTCGGTGATATATTGTGCTAGAGGGCCACTTTTCCCTGTAGCGACAATATTGATTGTAGGGATCCCCTTTTTAGGATAAATACCGCAGCGAAGAGTACCGCCGCAATCCACGATTGCTAAAGCAATTTCCTCATCAGGGATAGAAGTTTTAAACCCATTAACAGCTTCCATACCGGTCAAATCAGCAATTTTATCTACAATATCTGGCTTTTCTCCGCCACCAGTGATATAGATAAATTTATGCTTAGCCTCACTAGGGGTAATGACCAAAGGTCCTCCGAAACCGCCATTTCCTTTAACAACTTTTATACTCTTATATGACATAATTTCACTCTTTCTATCAATCAAATGTTTTACTCAAGGTAACACCTTGCTGTTTTGCTACATAAGCAGTTGTAAAATCGGTTACCCAACCGCCTACAAAGTTCATGACAAGCCCAACAAGCATGTAACGAATGGCTAAGTCCATTTGACTTAAACCTAAAGTTTGAATTCCTGTTGCAATTCCCATCCATACAAACAATTCCCCAGGATTGATATGCGGGAATACCCCGTTTGAAGTATGGCAGAACTGCATCTGAGCTGCTACAAAACTAGGTTTATAATATTCTGGCAAGAAGCGTCCCATACTGATCGCCATCGGATTCCCCAGCATAAAGGCTGAAATGAAAGGTAAAATCATATAACGGCTAACAGGATTTTTGGCAGAAATCTTAGCCAAGGAATTGACCTTTTCTTCTCCCAAGAAAGCGATAAGGGTATTCATTGCAATCAATAGCATTAAGACAAGCGGTACAATATTTGTCATCCAGCTAATAAAGGTTTCTCCACCTAATTGGAAGAGTTTCATAAAACTCTCTGCAAATTTTGTAATGTGATTCATAAGGAACTCCTTTTCTTATTTTTTTTAAATAACTGTTTAATAGATAATTGTAAGTAATTCGTATAAAAGCCGAATCCCAGAAAAGAATCAGAAGAACTTGTCTCTTTCTCAATACCTGCCTCATGCCAAAGATAGACTTTTCTAGCATCTTCTATGACTGATTGCATCAACTTATTTTCTTTTCTCACAAGAGGATTATACTTGTCAAAATAATGGATGTCTTCTCCGACATAATCATCCATATTTTGAAAACGCGCTAAGATTGTTACTCCTTGCATTTTGCTAGCTTTAAGAACCCGACCGTTTTCATCAACCGCGAACATGACAATCGTACCGGATTTTATTCTTCCGGACTTCCTGCCAATCGCTACGCGCCCCAGTTTTCGGAGCATCGTATAGGTCTTATTGAAGTCTTTGAGTTGCTGCCAGCCGAGGAACATTTGAAATATATAAGCTGCCATGACAAACACAGCGAAAATTATTAGCGAATTCATTAAAATACTCCTTTGCTCTTAGAAAATGATAGAAACTCTGTCTCTGTTTCTACAGCCCTCAATGCTTCTTTTAGAGAAGGCTCTCCTGCAATTCGAAAAATATCGTCATACAATTCCAGCAATTCACTTTCCATTTTTCTTTCAATTTCTGAGGGTATGGCGACTAGAAAGATAAATTCAATCCATTCATCTCCTTTTTGATAAGGCTCTTCTAGTTTTCCGAACATTAAAATAGTCTTTGCATAACCCTGGTTAATTGTATGGGGGAAGGCAATTCCTCCACCAAAAATGGTTGATTGCTTTTTCTCCCTATCAATTATCCGATTTCTAAAACCTTCATCAATCATCTGAAGTTTCTCTAACTCTGCAACCATATTTAGCAAGTATTGCTGATAGGTTTTTTGGGGGCTCAACCGAAGAAAACGTAAGCTGACTGTTTCTAGATTTTTTTGATGAAAAGCATTGGCCCTCTGCCATTCTTCCTGCAGCCATTGATCATCAAAAAGATGATTAACTTGAATGACTGGAGATTTAGAATCTTTATATTTTAGAGGAACTGTCGTAAAAATCGCGAAATAGTCCTGATTCAAATCCACATTAAAATCCTCTTCAGAATACTGAGTAATGTCTACATCATTTCCAAGGACTCGTCTGAGTTGCTGAATAATCATCGTAGCAGTTCCTCTTCCTGTTGTGCAAACTACAGCTATCTGCTTGCGAGAACCCTTTACAGCAGAATTTTGCTTTCTTAAAATCATTTCAAAATACAAAGCCAGATATCCGATTTCAGATAATTCCAATTCAGAACCAAAAATTGCAGATAGTTCTTCTCCAGCTATTTTTGCCATTTCAAAAGCAAAAGGATATTGAGTTTGAACCTCGCCATGAAATATATCATTAGCTTGCACATGGAAAATCAGTCGATTGATTAAGGGGCCTAGATGAGATTTGATTTCTTCAAATAATTCTTCATCATCAAAGTGAACCAACATTGTTTCTTTGACTTTCTTGACAATCCCTTGAAAAATCTTTGCAAGCTGTTCAGATTGATAAGATGTCTTGCTTAAAGTGTCAATAAAACGGACATTAAACGGAAAACACAAAAAGTCTATCTCAAACTGACTGAGGGAAATCTTATAAGTCATTTCAATATGATAGATTAATTTCTCAGCTAAAGGTGTCTCTGTTAAATCATTCCTATAGTAAGGAATAGGACAATTCAACACTCTAGATGTATGAATACGCTCCACCATAATTGAAATGGTCTTTCGAAGGAGTTCCTGTGTTTCTTTAGGGATTTTATAGTCCTGGACTAGCGTCTCCAGAAAAGAAGATGTTGCCTCAGTGAGTGTCCTTCCTTCAAAGTAAGGAGCCACTTGGTGAATATAGAGCAAGCGCAAATTCAGCTCGCTCCCCAAGACCTCCAGCCCACGGTTGGGCTTTCCTGAAATAGTGATAGAGTAACTCTCTGCCAAAGATTTTACTTGTTTTAAATCCTTATTAAGGGTACTTCTACTAACACCTACTTCCTCAGCCAAGTCGTCAATAAGAAGAGGGGAGGTTGACTCAATTAAACGTTTTAGCAAATAGGCAATTCTTTTACTGGAAGAATTGAAGTCACTCTCCTGTTTTAAACTACCAGATAAAATCCTTTCCAACTCTGTATAGTCATACACTTCTAACATTAACTGATCATCTTGTGCGATAATCTGGATATTAGGAGCCAAAACATCATTTAATTGTTGGATACTCTTTTGCAAGGTTTGCAAGCTAATATCCAGTTCTGAGCGCATATCTACCAAGGAATAAGTTGGCTGCGAGACCATTTTATCTAAAATATTATACCACCGATTTACTAAGGTCAACTCTCTTCCCTACCTTCATTGTTTTAACCGCGAGTTTTACCTCCGGCAATATTTGTAGTGACACCTGTTATATAGCTAGAACGGTCTGAAATATAGAACGCTACAAGATCAGCTACTTCCCGTAGTTTCCCACTCCGTCCCAATGGAGTCGTTGAAGTTGAAGCATAACCAGCTCGAATATCTTCTACCGTCTTTCCACGGGTATAAGCAAGAGCTTCCTCGTAAGAAAGAGTTCGAAGACCCGTAGCTTCCATAATTCCTGGAGCAATTCCAACCACACGTACACCATGTTTCCCAAGCTCTTTCGCCCATGAACGAGTATAACTATAGACTGCCGCTTTCGTTGCAGCATAGGCACTTTGTCCTTCAGAACCTTCCAAGCCTGCTTCTGAAGCCATGTTCACAATTACACCTTTCCCATTTTTCACTAAAATACGTCCTACTGCCTGACTAACCAGATACAAACCTTTTTGATTAATCATTGTTACTTTTTCGAACGTCTCATCGTCCAACTCGTAAGGACCTTTAGGATTTTCTGCATCGATTAATAATCTAGGGACATTAATCCCCGCATTGTTGACTACCGCATCAATATTGCCAAATCTTTCAACTATTTTGGCAACACCCTCTTCTACTTCAGAGCGAGAAGTTACATCAACTTTTACAAATAATAGATTCGGGTGACGCAAATCGTTGTCGCTAAGATCAAAATTCGCTACATTGACTCCTAATTCCAACAATTCTTCGACGATTGCCTTACCGATCCCAGATGACGCACCCGTCACAAGAACTGTTTTGCCTTTAATGTCTAACCAATCATTCATTTTGATACCTCTCAAATTTTATTTACAAGGCAATTATACAGCGCTTTCATAAAAGAATTAAGACACTCTTTTTTTCACTGTTCAAAAAAATAATAAACTAATTAAGAGGCTTGTACTAAAAAATCCACAAGAAATGAACTTGTGGATCTTTTTATATTCTAAATGAACTCAAAGCATATGAGAATCAAAGGCGTGCATTCAACTCAGCACCCAGCTCTTCAAAGCCTGGTTTCCCAAGAAGAGCAAACATGTTTTTCTTATAAGCCTCAACTCCTGGCTGGTCAAATGGATTGATACCATTCAGGTAGCCAGAAAGAGCAATAGCTAACTCAAAGAAGTAAATAGTATAGCCCAAAGTGAACTCATCTTGCTCAGGCAGGGTCACAAACATATTTGGCACTCCGCCGTCTGTGTGAGCTAACAGCACTCCATCTGTTGCTTTCTTATTGACAAAGTCAACATCTTTTCCTTGCAGATAGCCAAGGCCATCCAAGTCTTCTGCTAATTCAGGAATCAACACATTTTTGCGAGGCTTATCTACACGAATAACTGTTTCAAAGAGGATACGAGTTCCTTCTTGAATAAATTGCCCCAAAGAGTGCAGGTCTGTTGAGAAGTTGGCTGAAGTTGGGTAGATACCTTTTTGGTCTTTACCTTCTGACTCACCAGCCAATTGCTTCCACCATTCTGAGAAGTATTGCAAAGATGGTTCGTAGTTAGCTAGAACTTCTGTCAGATAACCTTTACGGTACAAGATATTGCGTACAACTGCATATTGATATGCTTCATTTTCAGCCAACTTATCAGAAGCATAAGCCTTGCGAGCAGCATTTGCTCCTTCCATCAACTTGCTGATATCAGCCCCTGCAGCTGCGATTGGCAAGAGTCCCACTGCTGTCAATACTGTAAAACGACCACCTACACTATCAGGCACTACAAAAGTATCCCAGCCATTAGCATCTGCTTCAACCTTAACTGCACCTTTAGCGCGGTCTGTAGTTGCATAAATCCGTTTATTTGCTTCTTCCTGACCATACTTCTTAACCAAGAGTTCTTTGAAGACACGGAAAGCAATAGCAGGCTCTGTTGTTGTTCCTGACTTAGAAATAACATTGACAGAGAAATCTTTGTCTGATACATAGTCTACCAAATCAGCCAAATAGCTTGAAGAGATAGAGTTTCCAGCATAGAGGATCTGAGGTGCCTCGCGTTCTTCTTTGCTTTGCAAGTTTACAAATGAATTATTCAAGAAATCAATAGCTGCACGAGCTCCTAAATAGGAACCACCAATACCGATTACGATCAATACCTCACTATCAGATTGGATTTTAGCAGCAGCCTTTTGAATACGAGCAAATTCATCTTTGTCATATTCTTCAGGCAAGTTCAACCAGCCAGTCATTTCTGCCCCAGGACCTGTACCATTTCGCAGAGCAGAATCTGCTGCAGTCACTTGAGGCTGCATATAATCTAGTTCATGTGGTGCTACAAATTTATCTAATACCTTTGAGTAGTCAAATTTAATATGTGTCATGTTTATCCTCCAATTGTTCTTTTCTTTTATGATAACGCTTTAAGAAAAAATAAGCAAGTGCTTTTACTATTTTAAAACGTTTACATTTTTTATTATATACTATTTTTCTAAATAAGCTAATCCTAGGACATGACTGAGAGCAATCGTTTGCATTTATCTTATGAAAACAGGGTTAGCTATTGCCATTTCTTCCGAATAAATTCTTTATAACGTTTTACTAAAAATAAAAAAGACCAGCATGTAAATTCAACTGCGTCAATGTCTCTAAACTCATCTTCCTCCTTCGGACTTGATTCGTTAAGAGACATAGAAAAAGAGCACACAGCTTACTTCGCTTAGGGCTGCTGGATTCCTCCCCTGACCCGCTTCACGCAAAACTGTTGCTCCATTAATTAGTATAACACAAACTTTTGATTTTGGCTAATTTTATTTTTTCCTTCTCTGTCTGAAAAAATCCTGCATGATTTGAGCGCACTCTTCTTGGAGAACACCTGTCTCCACTTCTACTCGATGATTCAGACGCTCATCTGTCAAAATATCATAAAGGCTGCCAGCTGCTCCAAATTTCTGATTTGCTGCTCCATAGACAACGTGAGGAATGCGCGCTAGACCGATCGCTCCGCTGCACATGACACACGGCTCAATGGTCACAAAAAGCGTTGTATCAAGCAAGCGCCAGCTATTTTCGTGCCGATTCGCCTCTTCGATAGCCATTATTTCCGCATGCATAACAGCCCGCTGCAGCTCCTCACGTGCATTGTGACCGCGGCCGATAATCTTTCCCTCTTTAACCAAGACACAGCCGATGGGAATTTCATCATAAGCTAGGGCAATCTCCGCCTCCTTCAAAGCTTCCCGCATAAATGCTTCTTTTTCTTCAATCGTATAATTCATCATTGTCTTTCTAAATCTGTAGTCGTCTATCCCATTATACCACAAGCCTGCCGCACTTCTCAGAAAAAGTAAAAGCCACCACTAGGGTGACTTTCAGGAGATTATTATGAAAAAAGTTTAGGATTTTTAAACAAAGTTAGGAGGTCTTTGTTTATGCTGTTAGTATAAAATATATATCTTAAATGAGTCTTAATATGAAATTTTCTTACAAAAAAGCACAAGAAGCAATTTCCTTGTGCTGACTTTTTTATAAATTTGACCAGACGCTTTCCAAGATGTTTGTCTGCTCGCGGCCAGGACCGACTGAGAAGGTAGAAATACGAACACCAACCAACTCACTCACTCGGCGAACATAGTTGCGGGCATTTTCTGGCAAGTCTTCCAGACTGCGAACACCTGTGATGTCCTCTGACCAGCCTGGCAGCTCTTCGTAAATCGGCTTGCAACGCTTGAGCTGTTCCAGACTAGCTGGGTAATGGTCAATGCGCTGACCATCCAAGTCATAGGCTACACAGATTTTCACTGTATCCAGACCGCTCAAAACATCGATGGAGTTAAGCGAAAGATTGGTAATCCCTGAGACACGGCGGCTATGGCGCATAACAACCGAGTCAAACCAGCCTACCCGACGCGGACGGCCAGTGGTAGTGCCATATTCATGGCCGATATCACGAATGCGGTCACCTACTTCATCGAAAAGCTCTGTTGGGAATGGTCCATCTCCGACCCGACTGGTGTAGGCCTTGCAGACACCAACTACCTTGTCAATCTTGCTCGGACCAACACCGGAACCGATGGTGACTCCCCCTGCAACTGGATTAGAAGAAGTTACAAATGGATAAGTCCCTTGGTCAATATCCAGCATAACCCCTTGAGCCCCTTCAAAGAGCACTCGCTTGCCTTGATCCAGGGCATCGTTGAGGATAACAGAGGTATCGGTCACATACTGCTTGATTTGCTGTCCATATTCATAGTATTCTTCAAAAATATCATCAAAGCTGATTGCTGTACTATCGTACAATTTCTCAAAGAGGCGGTTTTTCTCAGCTAGATTCCGCTCCAAGCGCTCTCTGAAAATATCTTTATCCAAAAGGTCAGCAATGCGGATACCGACACGAGCAGCCTTGTCCATATAGGCAGGACCGATTCCCTTGATTGTCGTCCCGATTTTATTGTCACCTTTTGCTTCTTCCTGCAGGCGATCCAGCTCGATATGGTAAGGCAAGATGACATGCGCTCGATCAGAGATACGAAGGTTATCCGTCGTCACACCCTCTTCATGCAGGTAGTTCAATTCTTTGACCAGAGATTTGGGATTGACCACCATTCCATTTCCAATGACAGAGATTTTTTCTGGAAAGAAAATCCCTGACGGAATCAGGTGCAGCTTGTACTTCTTGCCGTCAATCACGATAGTGTGTCCGGCATTGTCACCACCCTGATAGCGGGCAATCACTTCGGCATTGGCTGAAAGGAAGTCTGTAATCTTCCCTTTTCCTTCATCTCCCCACTGGGTTCCTACAACAACTACTGATGTCATAATTTTGTCTGAGCTGAAGCAGCTCTTCCTTTCTTGAAAAGCAGGCAGGAATCTCACCTGCGATTATGTTTTATACCTCATTATATGAAAAATTTAACAATTTTTCAAGGTGGGATCCATTCTTAATTTGCTTTTTCCCTTTTGAAAACGAATTAAATTTTCACAAAATCTGTATTTTCTGAAATTTATTAGTTTATTAAAAATAAAAGTTCGGAATTTTTGTAAAATCGTAGCGAAAATTTGTTTTCTTTTTCCGTTTGTAATAGACTAAAATTACTATCATAGGACGGTGAAACGATGACGATTAATCAATTACTGCAGAAACTGGATACAGCAAGCCCCATTCTCCAAGCGACCTTTGGTCTGGAGAGGGAAAATCTACGGGTGACAACTGATGGACACTTAGCTCAAACTGCTCATCCGAGTCAGCTGGGTTCCCGCAATTTCCACCCAACCATCCAAACAGACTTCAGCGAGCAACAACTGGAACTAATTACACCTATCGCTCACTCGACTAAGGAAGCACGACGCTTACTGGGAGCTATCAGCGATGTGGCTGGCCGCTCGATTGACCAGAATGAACGCCTCTGGCCTCTGTCCATGCCACCACAGCTGACGGAAGAAGAGATTGCCATCGCCCATCTGGAAAACGACTATGAGCGCCACTACCGAGAGGGCTTAGCGAAAAAATATGGCAAAAAACTACAGGCTATCTCTGGCATCCACTACAATATGGAGCTAGGAAAAGATCTGGTCACTTCTCTCTTTCAAGTCAGCTCCTACCATTCACTCAAGGACTTTAAAAATGACCTCTATCTCAAGCTGGCTCGAAACTTTCTGCGCTTCCGCTGGATTTTAACCTATCTCTACGGGGCAGCCCCTTTGGCAGAAGCTGGCTTCTACATTCAGGACATTCCCCAGCCTATCCGCTCTTTTCGTAACAGCGACTATGGTTATGTCAATGACGAGAATATTCAGGTGTCCTACGCTTCTTTGGAGCAATATGTAACTGATATTGAAAACTACGTTCAGTCAGGCGAGCTCAGCGCTGAAAAGGAATTTTACTCAGCCGTTCGCTTCCGTGGACAGAAGCACAATCGTGCCTATCTGGAGCAAGGCATCACTTATCTGGAATTCCGCTGCTTTGACCTCAATCCTTTTGACCATTTAGGCATTAGCCAGGAAACCTTAGATACCATCCATCTCTTTTTACTGAGCCTGCTCTGGCTAGATGATGTAGAAAATGTTGATACGACATTAAAAGCTGCCCGCGACTTGAACCAAAAGATTGCTTGTAGCCACCCGCTAACTGCCCTGCCAGATGAGGCAGACAGCTCAGCACCGCTCCAAGCCATGGAAGAGCTCATTCAACATTTTGAACTGCCGACATACTACCAAACCTTGCTTCAGCAGCTTAAAGAGGCACTACTAAATCCTCAGCTAACCCTATCTGGTCAACTCCTGCCTCATATCCAGCACGATTCCTTAATGACCTTTGGGCTAGAAAAAGCAGAGGAATATCACCGCTACGCTTGGACTGCTCCTTATGCCCTCAAAGGCTACGAAAATATGGAACTGTCCACCCAGATGCTACTCTTTGATGCTATTCAAAAAGGGCTTAATGTAGAAATTTTAGATAAAAATGACCAATTTCTCAAGCTTTGGCACGGTCACCATGTGGAGTATGTCAAGAACGGAAACATGACCTCCAAGGATAACTATGTCATCCCTCTGGCCATGGCCAATAAAACAGTCACCAAAAAGATTTTGGCTGCAGCTGACTTTCCCGTTCCGGCTGGAGCAGAATTTTCTTCCCTAGAGGATGGATTGGCCTATTACCCTTTGATTAAGGACCGACAAATTGTCGTCAAACCCAAGTCAACCAACTTCGGACTGGGCATCTCTATCTTCCAAGAACCAGCTAGTCTAGAAGCTTATCGCAAGGCTTTGGAGATTGCTTTTTCAGAAGACCTTGCTGTCCTAGTGGAGGAATTTGTCGCTGGAACGGAATACCGCTTCTTTGTCTTAGACGGTCAATGTGAGGCAATCCTCTTGCGAGTAGCAGCCAATGTCGTCGGAGACGGTCAACATACCGTGAGAGAATTGGTTGCCATCAAAAACGACAATCCCCTGCGCGGTCGAGACCATCGCTCACCGCTCGAAATCATTGAACTGGGGGACATTGAACTGCTCATGCTGGACCAGCAAGGTTATGGACCAGATGATATCCTGCCTGCTGGAGTCAAGGTTGACTTGCGGCGCAATTCCAATATTTCTACTGGCGGAGACTCGATTGATGTCACAGACAGCATGCACCCATCTTATAAGGAACTTGCCGCAGACATGGCCATGGCTATGGGAGCTTGGGCTTGTGGCGTTGACCTGATCATCCCTGACAGCTCTGCTATTTCCACAAAGGAAAATCCCAACTGTACCTGCATTGAGCTCAACTTCAATCCCTCTATGTATATGCATACCTACTGTGCTGAGGGGCCGGGACAAAGCATCACCCCTAAAATACTGGCTAAACTTTTCCCAGAAATGGACTGATAAAACACGAATCGCAAGGAATGCCCTGCGATTTTTGTTTGATAGCTATAGCAAAACTCTATAACAGGCACAACAAGCATTTGACTTACAAGCTTAAAACAAGCAACTTTCCAACAGTTCTTTATGGCGCAGCTGGGCTAGCCAGTTGTCAGGGATCCCTTCCAAACCATAGATGATACCAGCCAAGCCGCCAGCAACTGCTGCTACTGTATCAGTGTCATCGCCCAAATTAACAGCTTTCAGGACAGTTTCCAGATAAGAAGTGCTAGTCAGCAGACACCACAGCGCTGCTTCCAAGGTATCCACCACATAGCCAGTAGAGCGAATGTCATCTTCGGTCAGCTCTGCTAAAGTTTGCAAACGAGCATAGGTCGTACTAGTCTCTAAGCCTGATAGTATTTCCGATAGTTGCTGGCCTTTTAAGAGCCTACGAGCAATATCCACATAAAGCTGGCAGGCCTCCACAGAAGTCGCATGGGCATGTGTAATACTGGAAACAGCCTCAACGTCAGATGGACCGGCTTCCGTAAAGGCAAGGGGCAGAATCCGCATCAAAGAACCATTTCCATTGGAATATTCATCAGACAGACCGTGTCCTCTTGTCAAAGCTTCGCGAGTCGCATTTCCTACATCGAAGGTCAAACCATCTGGCGTGTAGGCTCCCTCGAAGAGCCAATTTTTAAACCTCTGCTGCATATCGACAGGGTCAATCTTACCTTTTCCCCTAATAGAATCACAGGTCGCCAAAACAAGGCTAGTATCATCTGACCAAGTTCCAGCAGGTTGCTGATGGCTGCCATAACCCACCATCTCAATCGCTTTAAAACTGCCTCGGGTTAAAAATTCATACGGAACACCTAATGCATCAGCTACTGCCAGACCATAGACTGCCGCTTTCAAAGATTGGTTCATGCTAGCCTCCTTTGTTTTATTATACTATTTTTGGTCTTAAAATGCTTCCTAACCCCAAAAAACAAGCACAGTCATGCGCTTGTTTTTCTTTTTTGTGTTAAAATAAAAGGTATGGACAAAATTATCAAAACTATCTCAGAAAATGGTTCTTTCCGTGCTTATGTGCTGGATAGCACAGAGACGGTTCGGACCGCTCAAGAAAAACATCAAACTCAAGCAAGCTCTACCGTTGCACTTGGCCACACACTGATTGCCAGTCAGATTTTGGCTGCAAATGAAAAAGGCCAGACCAAGATTACTGTCAAGGTCCTCGGGACCAGCTCACTAGGTGCTATCATCACAGTGGCAGATACCGAGGGCAATGTCAAAGGTTATGTACAGAATCCCGGTGTAGATATCAAAAAAACTGCCACCGGTGAGGTTCTAGTTGGTCCTTTTGTTGGCCAAGGCGAATTCCTCGTTATCACGGACTACGGTACGGGTAATCCTTACAACTCCATGACTCCTCTCATCTCTGGAGAAATCGGTGAAGACCTAGCTTTCTACCTAACCGAAAGCCAGCAAACACCTTCCGCAGTTGGTCTCAACGTCCTCTTGGATGAGAATGATAAAGTCAAGGTTGCTGGCGGTTTCTTGGTACAAGTTCTACCTGGTGCCAAGGAAGCTGAAATCGCCCGCTTTGAGAAGCGGATCCAAGAAATGCCTGCCATCTCAAAACTGCTGGAATCCGATGACCATATCGAAGCTCTGCTGGCTGCCATCTATGGTGATGAGCCATACAAACGCCTGTCTGAAGAAGAAATCCGCTTCCAGTGTGACTGTAGCAAAGAGCGCTTCATGAATGCCTTGGCTACCCTGCCAAAGGCTGACTTAGAAGAGATGCGTGACCAAGACCAAGGAGCCGAAATCGTCTGCCAATTCTGCCAGACTGCCTATCACTTTGACCAAAATGACCTGGAGGAACTGATTCGTGACAAATCTTAATACCCCTTTTATGATCGGGAAAGTCAAAATTCCCAACCGCACAGTTCTGGCGCCTATGGCCGGCGTAACCAACTCTGCTTTCCGGACCATTGCCAAAGAGCTGGGAGCAGGCCTGGTCGTGATGGAAATGGTCTCTGACAAGGGCATCCAGTATAACAACGAAAAAACCCTTCATATGCTCCACATTGATGAAGGAGAAAATCCAGTCTCTATCCAACTTTTCGGTAGTGACGAAGATAGCTTAGCCCGCGCAGCGGAATTTATCCAAGAAAACACCAAGACGGATATTGTCGATATCAATATGGGCTGCCCGGTCAATAAAATAGTCAAAAACGAAGCTGGAGCTAAATGGCTCAAGGACCCTGAGAAAATCTATAAAATCATCAACAAGGTCCAGTCAGTGCTAGATATTCCCCTGACAGTCAAGATGCGGACTGGCTGGTCTGACAGCTCACTAGCTGTAGAAAATGCTCTAGCAGCTGAAGCCGCTGGAGTCTCAGCCTTAGCTATGCACGGCCGCACCCGTGAGCAAATGTATACTGGTCATGCTGACCTTGAGACCTTGCACGACGTAGCCCATGCTCTGACTAAGATTCCTTTCATCGCTAACGGTGATATCCGCAGCGTCCAAGACGCTAAACAGCGTATCGAGGAAGTCGGTGCCGATGCCGTCATGGTAGGTCGAGCAGCTATGGGAAATCCCTACCTCTTTAACCAAATCAACCACTACTTTGAAACTGGCGAAATCCTTCCAGACCTCAGCTTCGAAGACAAGATGAAAATCGCTCACGATCACCTTTCTCGCTTGGTAAATCTCAAAGGAGAATATGTGGCCATCCGCGAATTCCGTGGTCTAGCTCCGCACTATCTGCGCGGTACTGCCGGAGCAGCCAAGCTCCGCGGTGCTATTTCGCAAGCTGAAAGTCTGGCTGAAATCGAAGAACTCTTACAAATTCAAAAATAAAACCAAAAGGAAGCCAATTGGACTTCCTTTTTGTTCTGTTTAGGGTTGAGTTACCACAACGCTTGTTACTGAACCATCTGCTCCTGTTGTAATCTGCAGATTGGCATTGCCTTGACCACTTAACTGCGCATTGTATTTGCCATCATCCAGTGTATAAGAGTAGGAAGCAATGGAATAATTATCTGTCTTTCCATCTGCAGACTGGACTGTGAATTGACCATTACCTGATACGGTCACACTATTTCCATTGGCATCCTTCCAAGTACCAGCAGCCGCTGAGAAATCCCCATCCACCATTGTCAAGACACCTTTATAGCGAGCATTGCTGGCTGCCTGTTTATTCTGAAGCTGGCGATTGCTTTCGGGCGCTTGGGCTGGTTGAGTTGCTTGACTCTGAGTATTTTGTCGACCTGAAGCTTGCTGTGGCTGCGGTTGTTGGGCTTGAGGAGCTTCGACAGTAGACTGTTGCTGACTGGCAGGAGCTTGGGTTTGTCCAGACTGGCTAACTGCCCCTTCTGAAGAAGCTCTATTATTAACTTTAGGAGAAGCGCTGGCCTTGCTGGATGACGCAACTTTTGAGCTAGAAGAAGCTTGAACAGTTTTGCTAGAACTAGCACTTGTTGCACTTTCTTCTTTCTTACCACATGCCCCTAAAAGCAAACTAGAAGCCAGAACTGCAGCCGCCATCATTTTTGTATAAGTACGTGTTTTCATCTTTTGTCTCCTTGTAATATTAAGAAATCTTTTTGTAACATTATTGTAACACTGTAATTTTTCTATGTCAATCATTTATGCAAGATTCTTAAAAAATTTTTTTCTCAAGCGAAGTTCTGTTTCTCAATCTGTTTCTTTTGTCATGAGAAACTCGCTCCTACTTATCTATTCGTGATTAAAAACGAAAAAACAGGACAAATTTGTCCTGCAAGAGAAATATATGATCAACTTTCTTTAATCTGATTTTTCTACCTTCAGCCGATACACTTTTCTCGGCTTCTTCTTTGGCACGCGCTTAACGCCTGCCTCCTCTAGGTATTCTCCAAATTTCACTAGAAAATTATTGCTGACAATAGGTCGTCTAGGCGTGATGAGATTGACCAACTCAGTCCCTTCATAGACAGTAAACGGTGATTCTAGCAAATGGAGAAAAGTTGGATTCCAGTCCAGTCGCCCCTGAATCCGCTTGATAGATTCCAGCAGGATTTGGTAGTGGTCAAAGGCAAAATCCTCTGCTGTCAGGAGCCGCTCACCGTCTCTAAAACTCCTTGTCTTAAAGTCTACATCAAGAAAGGTGACTTCCTTGGCATCATCGCCAGCTTGTACTTGGTCTACTGCTATGGCCGGCAGATAGACCAGATGGGCAATAGTGATGACCCAACCTCGCGGATCACGCCCAGGGGTAGATACCGTCATCAGCTGTTCCACCTTTTCCAGCGGTATCTCCAGCCCCACCTCTTCCTTGACTTCCCGAATGCAAGCCTGATAGGCATCCTCATGCTTGTCTACAAAACCTCCGACCAAAGCATATTTATTTTGATAAGGGTGAGCCTTGCGCTTGATGACCAAGAGTTTTATCTGACCTTCCACGAAACAGTAGGCTACCATATCCGCTGTTACGCTGGGCGTCTCGTACTTTGGCAAATCCTGTGTCTTGTACCATGCCAAAAAGGCGGACTCATCCGCCATGGTTTCATAGTACTCTTTTTCCGACATTCCCGCTGGGATATCCTGTTTGGTCATGAGTTTCTTCCTTTCCTAAGCTATTTTTTCTATCAAAAAATCTCAAATCTTAGTCTAAGCTTTCTTCACCGCCTTGGTCCACTGATACCATCCAACGATACTATTGAGGGTATAGACCCAGTACATAGCCTGTATGTGAAGGTTGCTACCCCACCAGAGATAAATACTGAAGAGATTGGTCGCAATCCAGAAAATCCACTGCTCGCGATAGAGACCAGTCATGAGAAGCTGACCGATACCATTGGTCGCATCTGTCACGCTATCACGGAAAGGCCGGTGACTGTGAATGCTCTTATAGGCAAAGCCCATACCAATCCAAATCAAGGCAGTCAAGGCCAAATATTTAAGCCAGCCACGCCAGTCTAACTTCTTAGCTTCGAAATGAGAGGGTTCTTCCTTATCTTGTTCATTGACCCGGTTGGACAGCCAAGTATAAAGGCCGATTGGCTGCATGATAAAGAAGTAGACCGTAGTCAGCACTTCTCCATAAAAGCTAGCCTGAAAGGACAATAGGAGATAAATTGCCGAATTAATCGCTCCAAAGAGGTAATTGCTGGCCCGCCCCTCGGCTACTAGAATAACGCAGACGATGCCTGTCCAAGAAGCAAAGAGTCCCAGCCAGTCATGCTGCTCCTGACCACTGGTGAACTCCAAAATGAAAGGCAGACTAGAGAGAGCTATCAAGTAGAGCCATTGAGTCAAGCTACGCCCGCCAAATAAATCCTGCCAGAGCAATTTCGCGACCCCTTTTATACCCTGCTTTTTAGCTGCCGCACAGACATTGCGGAAATTCTGAACAAAGGTCTGAGATTTTTGTTTCAGTCCTGCATAGAGAGCTGCAGGAGAGAGTCTTTGATTTTTTTCTACCATTCTATTTTACCACTTTCTTTTTTAATCTGCTTGATAAATCATGTCGATCGCTTCTTTGGCCGCCTGATAATTGTCCAAATAACTGCCAGCCAGATAGACCGTCGGAATATGAGCCAAGCACTGCTCTTTCAGCCTTTTTAGATGGCTTGAAAAATCACTGCGGATAGACTCGTCTGCCATGCTCATATCACGAAAGCCATCGTTAACATAGGCCCCAACCGGCTCAGCAAAGAGAATCAAATCCCATTTTTCCTTGGACAAAATGCTGGCAAAGAGATTATCAAAAGTATCTGTCTCTTCGTCCTGAACCGGACTTTCTTTCAGATAGTAATCATAGTAAGCCTTGGTTACCAGTGAATTTGTATCAGCCACGACCAGACCACGGTTGGCGCTGCTGTCAATCAAGCGGGAAGTCTGAGCATATTGTCCCAAGAGCAGATAATAGTAGTCTTTAGGAGTCAGCTCATCGTCTCTCACATTATTTTGAATCTGGTATTCTCGAGCATATTCCAGGCTGACTGGAGCATCATAGTAGCGAGCTAAGTCCTTGGCCAAGGTCGTTTTACCATTGCTAGCGCTACCCATAATCAGCACTTTCTTGGTAAAGTGACGGCGGAAAGGCTGGGCTATATATTTCCAATAAAGACTAGGATTTTCCCGAATCATCGTAGCTGAGATACCAAACTGTCGCTCCTGCAAGGAAGTTTTGAAAGCACGCTTTTCTAACTCTTCCTGATAGTCAGCCTCACCAACAAAGAAAATCAGTTCCTCCCGTTCTGCATCATAGCTCACCAACTCTAATAGAGCTGACAGCCACTTGTCCCAACCCAGAGGATAGCGGGGAAAGGAAGTTTCATCCAGTTTGTAAACCTGAGTCAGTTCATCATCTGCGAAAGTCTCCCTAGTATAGCGAAAACGCTTCTGCAGAGACAGACCCACTTCCTGCCCACGATCTCCCTGATAACCTGAAACCACCACGCGCACCTTGTCGTAAGAACGCTTAGCCTTCTGAATCAAATCGATATGCCCCTGATGCAAGGGAGCAAATGTTCCAAAGACGATTGCAATTTTTTCTTTCATATATCTAACCTTTTTATTGTTTTTTATATTTTATTCTTTATATGATTTTATTATAAACTATATTTTTCTTTTGTCAATAGTTTTTTATAAAATTTTATAAAAATATTTTTCAGACACTTTAAAACTGTATTAAGCACAAAAAAAGAACCTAATGCCTTAAGCATCAGATTCTTTTTTACAAGATTTATTGCTGATAGACTTCTTGGTAGAATTCCAACTTGTCTCCATCCTTGACAGTGATTTGATTGGCTGCCTTAGGAGCCATTTCTCCGTTGACCTTAAACATCCAGTAGAGGCCCTTTGCTTCATCCTGAGCATGACCGTCAATCGAAGTGATAAAACCATCTTTTTCTTCGACTTTATAGGCCTTCTTCAAAGCATCCATAGCTGTCTTTCCTTCTTCAACAGCCACCGTTTTCTCGCTCTTCTCCTGACCATCTGGTGCAATACTGATGCTGATTTTCAGTTCCTTTTTGACAGAAGAATCAGCGGAACTAGAGCCCTTGTCAGTATTTGTCTGGCTGCTGCCACAACCTACAAGGAGAAGGGCAAAAGCAAGTGTGAGCAAACTAAAGATTTTTTTCATTATAGAGCCTCCTTAAAATAGGGTACAAGAGTGGGTAAAAAAACAAGGTCGACAGTCCGTGCGCTATATTGAAGGTCAAAGCGTTGATAATCGCATAAGACCACCAGTGATAGTTGTAAAGCAAGGCTGTCAGTGTATCGATGGCAATGCCATAGCCAAAGGATAGGAGAGCTGCTACTATTCCCTGTCCCACTAGATTTAAGCGAGGATAGAGCAGTCGCCAAAGGCAAAGAATCAGTCCAAAGGACAGCAACTGAAAGAGGACGATTGGGCTCATCCCCAAAAGAAAGGCTGATGTAAACATCGTCACAGCCATCACTAGAAGTGAAGTCTGCAAATCCTCAAAGATAACGATCAGAAAAAAGATAGCTGAGATAGGCTGCACATTGGGCAGAAAGGAAAATGCATAGCGAAAGGCCACACATAGAGCCGATAGGATGGCAATTTTAGCCATTTTACGAGCGGACAAAGGTACCTCCTTTTCTAATTGAGTGAATCAATAGAAGTTGGACTAGGTATGCAGCTCAACAGCATCCCAGTCCTGGGCCGTATTCAGCCCCAGCAGCCAGTCAAGACCAGACCGCCTCTCCAGAACAACACTTTCATCAAGACCAACCGGTGCTGGCTGGTCATGAATCCGAGCCTCAACACAGGCCCAATGATAACAATAAATCAAGTCATCCTCATCCAGCAACTCTTCTAAGCTGCGCGGTTGGCATTTTCCCAGAAATTCCTGAAAGTCAACCGCACTAGCGACTGCGTCAATAGCAGCATCACAATCACAAATCTTATCTGGAAACGGCAAAGCATCTACTAAACCCAAGTGCCAAATCAAGGACCAATAGGCCTCGTATTTCCAAACCATATTGATGATAGCTGCCGGGTCGGCACGATCTTCCAAAACCGCCCTTTCTTTGGGCGTCAACTCTTCCTGCACTCCGTATTGCTGCAGTTTATCCTGCAGCCACTGGCGGCTCTCCTCATTATAATTATTATTTTCGATATCCAAGGCCGCCTGAATAATCAAGAGGCTGGTAATAGCCCGACGCGCAATTTCTTCTAGCGAGCGCGGCCGCACCTGCTCAGCACTTTCGATGACCGGCAAATGCTCAATGTAAGGAATTCCTTCCTTTTTCAAGCGCTGGATACTAGCCGCCTTGCGATCTTCAGGTGTTTTCGCTCTGGCTTTCTTGCCAGCAAACAAGTCTTTAAAAAACGACATATCAGCCTCCAATCCTTCAATTCCCAGTTTCATTGAATGATGAAACAACTGTTCGGTATCTATAGGTATGATTGCTATACGTGATTAACCGCGAGCACACCATTTCCCATTGCAAGGTTCGCTTTCTAGACCACTTCGAACTTGAGTTGGCCAGCTTTGACCCCGACCTTAAGAGTCTGACCCGTCGTCAAGTCTCCTGTCAAGAGGAGCTCAGACAACTTGTCCTCTACCTGGGTCTGCAGAGTGCGGCGCAATGGCCGTGCCCCCATTTCCACATCGTAGCCTTCCTGAGCCAGCAGCTTAAGGGCACTAGCCTGGAACTTCAGCTCAATTCCCTTATCAGCAAGACTGGCAATGAGCGGTTTGACCATAACCTTGACCACTTCCTGCATATCTTCTGCAGATAAGCTGTGGAAGACTACCTTCTCGTCGATACGGTTGATAAACTCTGGTCGATAAGCTTTCTTAAGCTCTTCCAACATCCGTTTTTCCATATTGGCATGGTCCAAGCGAATGTCACGCGCACCAAAGCCCACCGTCTTATCATCCCGCAAACTAGTTGCTCCCAGATTGCTGGTCATGATAATAATCGTGTTGGAGAAGTCCACCTTGCGGCCCTTGCTGTCAGTCAACTGACCATCATCCAAGACCTGCAGGAGAACATTGAAAATATCCGGGTGCGCCTTTTCCACCTCGTCAAAGAGCAGGACAGAATAAGGTCTGTTGCGCACCTTTTCCGTCAGCTCCCCTCCTTCTTCATAGCCTACATAGCCTGGAGGCGCTCCATTGAGGCGGCTAGCCGCGAATTTCTCCATGTACTCACTCATATCAAAGCGGATAAGGGCAGATTCGTCATCAAAGAGACTTTCGGCCAAGGCCTTGGCTAGCTCTGTTTTTCCGACTCCTGTCGGACCTAGGAACATAAAGGAGCCAATCGGACGCTTGCTACTGCGGATACCAGACTGGTTCCGTCGGATAGCTCGGCTGATAGCTGAAATCGCCTCGTCCTGCCCAATCACGCGTTTATGCAGTTCTGTTTCCAAATTGAGGTATTTCTTCGCATCTGTCTGAGTCAGCTTCTGCACAGGAATACCAGACAAGCTACTAAGTGTTGCCAAGACATCGTCTTCTTCCACTTTCAGTTTATAGAGCTTAGGTTGCTGCTCTTGCTCAAGCAGTTGTGAAACCTTTTTAAAATCCGCTGCCATCAAGGCTTGATCCACTGGCGTCAAATCCGACTGCTCGTAATTCTGCGGCCCTCTATTTTGCACTGTCGCACTGGCCTCGTCCAAAAGATCAATGGCAGAGTCCGGCAGATGCTTGCTAGTCAGATAGCGATGGGCATATTTCACCGCCGTCTCAATCGCTTGATCACTAATCTGCACCTTGTGATGGTCCTCATAGCTCTTTCTCAAGCCTTGTAAAATAGCAATGCTGTCAGCCACATTAGGCTCTTCTATGCTGACCTTAGCAAAACGCCGGGAAAGGGCCGCATCTTTTTCAATATGTTTCTGATACTCTTCCTGCGTCGTAGCGCCAACTGTCCGCAGAGTTCCGCGAGCCAGAGCCGGTTTCAGGATATTGGCCGCATCCAAGGTCGAGTCAATACCGCTGCCAGAGCCCATGATGGTATGCAGCTCATCGATGAAGAGAATGACATGACCATCTTCTTCAATGTCATTGATGATGTTGTTCATCCGCTCCTCGAAGTCTCCGCGAAAGCGAGTGCCAGCAACTACATTCATCAAGTCCAGCTCCAAAACCCGCATCTTGGCAAGTTCAGCGGGAACCTGACCAGCCGCTACACGCTGAGCCAGTCCTAAGGCCAGAGCTGTCTTACCAACCCCAGCATCTCCAACCAGCACTGGATTGTTTTTAGTCTTGCGACTGAGAATCTGAACTATCCGTGAAATTTCCTGATCGCGGCCAATGACGGGCTCCAATCGGCCATCTCTAGCCAGCTCGGTCAGATCACGGGTGTAGTCTTCTAGGCCTCCGCTAGTAGAAGCCGGCATCCCCATCATATTGGCCATGGTCTGCTTAGCGGCCATTACTCCCTTATTCAGACTGCGAATAGCCTTGATATCTTCCTTGCCCCAGCCAGCTCGCTGCTCCAAGACCTTTCGCAAATCACTAATTTTCGGTCCCTGCTCCTTATCCTCGTAGCTAAAGCCGGTAAATTCCAGGATACGAGAAGCCAAGGTTCCCCGGTCAAATAGCATGGCCAGCAGTACATGCTCGGTACCTACATGCTTAGCGCGAACAGCTTCGGCAATCTGGCCCGCTTCCTCAAACAGCTCCTCTAAGCGATAAGAAAAAGGCAGCAGCTCGAAGTGACCGTCTTTCTGATAAGCCTGACCAGTAATCTGAAAAGCTGCTTCTTCAAATCCATCAACTTCCACAGGAAACTCATTGAGGACTGAGCCAGCAACGCTGTAGGGATTATTAGCCAGAGCAATCAGCAGATGCCATGATTCCAGATAATCTGTCGTAAAATGGCCGGCCAAGAGCTGGGCTGCTTCCAAGCTTTCTATTAAGGCTTTTGAGTATTTCATTTATGATTCCATTCCTTTTCTGTCTAGTTGTTGTAAAATCTTTTTTAATATTCGGGCACGAATCACCGCAGCTCCATCACCCAAAATCGAGTCCGATGCTGTTGACAAGATTAGATTGCCCTCACGTTCAGTCATAATCTTCTCGTCAAAAAGAAGCTGAATAACATCTGTGAAAACTTGCTGGCTGACACGCTCTCCCACACTGTCGCACAGGCCGCAAAGCATCTGATGCCGGTCGGAAAATTCTATCTTTCCAATCCGAATATAACCTCCGCCGCCACGCTTACTCTCGACGATATAGCCCCGACTTTCCGTAAAACGCGTCTTAATCACATAGTTAATCTGACTGGGAACCACCTGAAAAACATCAGCCAGTTCACTGCGTTTCAGTTCAACCATCCCTGCCTGAGCCAGAATAGACTTGATATATGCTTCAATACTGTCCGATGTGTTTTTTGCACTCATGACTTCCCTTTCCAGTTGAGAATTTCAGAATAAATTTCTTTTTTTCTTGTTTCTCTAACATTGACTATCTTTGACTAATATTATACCGGAAAAGTCTCTATTTTGAAAGAAAAAGGGATGACTGAAAGGTCTGACAATTCAAACTAGTGAAAAAGCTTTGTCAGGCTTGTGTAACCGCTTGCTTTTTGCTTTTAAAGCGTTATAATATAGGTGGAAATCCACAAGGAAAAGACAGACAGAAACTCCTGCCTGCCAACTATCATCTAAACAAGGAGGATAATCCAATGAAAATGGATTGGCTCAACTATTCTCGTCATGTGCTCAAATGGCTCTTTGCAGCCCTGAGTATTTTCACCATCTTTTCTGCTGACTATGTTGATATTCCTATCGGAGCTCTCATCGCCTGTCTTTATGCTCCCCTGCTCTTCGAACAGGAGCTGGTCAGCAACCGAGTCAAATGGTATAGCTTTCTGATTATGATGGTGGTTACTCTGCCCCTTTTGTTTATTACCAAAGTCTACCAGTTTAGCTTAACTTACCCCCAAACGACAGTGCTTCTCTTCCTCTTGGCAGTCTTGATTTTTACCAACGGCTTGATTGCTCATAAGGAAGAAAGAGAAAAAGCAGCTAAGTAATGCTGCTCACCATTCTAAACTTGATGTTTAAAAACCTATAAAAAGGTCTGAGAAAAAATCTCAGACCTTTTTATCGTTCTATTTCTAAGCTAAAAACGATTAGTTTTGACCAAGAGCAGCAGCCATTGTTGCAGCTACTTCGTTTTCAAAGTCGTTAGCAGCTTTTTCGATACCTTCACCAACTTCAAAGCGAGCGAACTCAACTACTGAAGCATTTACTGATTCAAGGTAAGCTTCAACTGTCTTGCTGTCATCCATGATGTATACTTGTGCAAGAAGTGTGTAAGCTTGGTCAACTTTAGTATTGTCAAGCATGAAGCGGTCCATTTTACCTGGGATAATCTTGTCCCAGATCTTTTCTGGTTTGCCTTCAGCAGCCAACTCAGCTTTGATGTCTTCTTCAGCTTGAGCAACAACTGCATCAGTCAATTGAGCTTTAGAACCGTATTTCAAGTGTGGAAGAGCTGGTTTACCAACCATTGCACGGCTTTCGTTGTCTTGATCGATGACATGGTTCAATTGTGCCAATTCATCTTTAACAAATTGCTCATCCAATTCTTTGTATGAAAGAACAGTTGGTTTCATCGCAGCAATGTGCATAGAGATTTGCTTAGCAAGAGCATCGTCTCCACCTTCGATAACGGAGATAACTCCGATACGGCCACCGTTGTGTTGGTAAGCACCAAAGTGTTGAGCATCTGTCTTTTCAATCAATGCAAAGCGACGGAAAGAGATTTTTTCTCCGATAGTTGCAGTTGCAGATACGTATGCAGCTTCAAGAGTTTCACCTGAAGGCATTGTCAAAGCAAGAGCTTCTTCGTTGTTAGCTGGTTTACCTTCAGCGATTACTTTCGCAGTTGCATTTACCAAGTCAACGAATTGAGCGTTTTTCGCAACGAAGTCAGTTTCAGCATTCACTTCAACAACAGCGGCAACATTACCGTTTACGTAAACGCCTGTCAGACCTTCAGCGGCAACACGGTCAGCCTTCTTAGCTGCTTTTGCCATACCTTTTTCGCGAAGCAATTCAATCGCTTTTTCGATGTCACCATCAGTTTCAACAAGTGCTTTCTTAGCGTCCATGACACCAGCACCAGATTTTTCACGCAATTCTTTGACAAGCTTAGCTGTAATTTCTGCCATTTTTCTTCTCCTATTTTTTAATGTAAATAAAGGAGCTGGGCTGAGCCCCGCCCCTTTAGGTTAGTTTACTGATTATTCGTTTGAACCTTCAACAACTTCAACGATTTCTTCGATAGAATCTGCTTGAGTTTCAGTTGCAGCCAATTCTGCTTCTACTGATTCAACGCTATCTTCACCTTGACGGCCTTCGATAACAGCATCAGCCATTTTCGCAGTGATTAATTTAACCGCACGGATTGCATCGTCGTTCGCTGGGATGATCACATCGATATCATCAGGATCAGTGTTAGTATCAACCATAGCAACCACTGGGATACCTAATTTTTTAGCTTCCTTAACAGCGATTTGCTCTTTATGAGGGTCAACTACGTACATCACATCTGGGATGCGAGGCATATCTTCGATACCGCCCAAGAATTTTTCAAGACGAGCACGTTGTTTGTTGAGAAGAGCGACTTCTTTCTTAGGAAGAACTTCGAAAGTTCCGTCTTCTTCCATGCGTTTGATTTCTTTCAAACGAGCTACACGTTTTTGGATAGTAGACCAGTTTGTAAGAGTTCCACCCAACCAACGGTGGTTGATGAAGTATTGACCTGAACGTTCTGCTTCTTCTTTGACAGCGTCAGCAGCTTGCTTCTTAGTACCAACGAAGAGGATAACTGCATCGTTAGCAGCAGCATCACGCATAAAGTCGTAAGCTTGGTCAGCATACTTTACAGTTTGCTGCAAGTCGATTACGTGGATACCGTTACGCTCAGTGAAGATGTACTTAGCCATCTTAGGGTTCCAGCGACGAGTTTGGTGACCAAAGTGAACACCAGCCTCAAGAAGTTGTTTCATTGAAATTACTGCCATGAGTAAATTCTCCTTTTTGTTTTTTTCCTCTTTTAGATTTCAGCTCGCAGAACCACCCAAGGGCAACAGTCCCACAATTCATCTAAAATGAGTATTTTGCCATTTATACGGCATCCCCTATTATAACAAAAGCGCAGCTCTTTGACAAGGTGTTTGCCAGATTTTCTGCCACTAAGTACGATTTCCACTTCTCAGCAGAACATTTGTTCCCGAAGCGTTCAGAATGGCAGCGTCTAACATTTTCTGCTTTGACTATGAAAGCCTCTTGACGAAAGCAAGTATTTACGATAGAATAATAAGAGTTGCGGCGGTATAGCCAAGTGGTAAGGCACGGCTCTGCAAAAGCTTGATCGTCGGTTCAAATCCGTCTACCGCCTTCAAAAATACATTTCTAGAAGCCCACCAAAGGGCTTTTTTCATTTCATTTACTATTGTTTCTAGCAAATTTTGCTGATATAATGTAGATTGTAAAATTACCATTCATCATCAGCGAAAGGAAAAAAGATTGATTATGAAAAAAGTTAGCTTCTATGCTCTCTGCTAGCTCTCTCAGCCTGCATGCCTGCCAAGCAGACGCAGCAAAGAAAAAAGACGCCTAGCTCCCTCAAAGCTTCGAAAAGTTCATCCTCTAAGGAAACATCCAGCAAATCATCTAGCAGTAGCTCTAGCACCTATGAAAGTAGTGATGAGGTATTTCAGAAACGTGCTACCTTTGATCCAGATGATGCTTCTGCACTACAATACATACCAGATGCAGCTTCTATTCCTGAATTAGAGAAAATAAGAAATTTTCATATTTCCACTGGCTTTGTCATTCAGGTAAACGGAGAGGATATCAATGGTGACAAACCTAAAACGTCTTACGATGAAGTAACAGTAGCTCTAGGCCAACCTACATTCAGCACTGATGAGAATGACCCTAGCAACTCTGTCAACATCTGGCACACAGACAACGGAGACATTATGTGCTACTTTACCAATAATGTCCTGACGAATTTGAGTTTTAGTCTAAAAGACGCTCAGCCGGCCAAAAGCAGCTATTCTAGCATCACCACATCCGACACTCCCAAGACAGCTTTCGACAAGCTTGGTCGTCCGGAAATGATTATGCGTTCAGAACGCGATACAACCTTTGTCTATAAAAATTCCAATGACGAACAGTTTAGTTTCTCTACCCAGAACAATCAAATCGTTGGGGTAATGTCTACCTATCAAATGAAACAAACTAAAGACATTATTGACTCCGTCATTAAGGATAAGTAATCTTCTAATCAGTTCCAAAAACATAAAAATCCAAGATCTTTTCAGTCTTGGATTTTTATTTTTGACGAGGATAACAACTTCGTCGATTAAAGCTCTGCAATTTGGCTGAGATTAACTTCGGCCACGGTGTCATTGCCAAACATGGAAATAATCATCTTGACCTTGTTATTATCAATCTCAGTAATCTTACCTGTATAGTCAGTGAAGGCACCATCGATGATACGAACAGTATCCCCAACCTTAACGTCCAAGTCAAACTCCTGCACTGTTTGGCCCATGGAGATGAGAATGTTGCGAATCTCTTCTTCCAAAAGTGGCGTTGGTTTAGAGCGGTTCCCGTGTGAGCCGACAAATCCTGTTACATTCGGAGTATTCCGCACGACAAACCAAGCTTCATCTGTCATGACCATTTCCACCAAGACATAACCAGGGAAGCGATTTTCTTCGATTTCCTTGGTCTTGCCATTTTTCTCTACTTGCACGGTCTGAGTAGGGATTTCCACGCGCAAGATATTTTCCAGCATATTATAAGTCTGAGCGCGCTGCAAAAGATTTTCTTTTACCTTGTTTTCATAGCCTGAATAGGTCTGCAGTACAAACCAGCCTTTGTCAAAACTGTCCATGAGTTCATCCTTTCCTAAATAAAAAAGCCTGCGGGCTTCTGCTTCTTTCTAGCCCTATTATACCATAATTTCCTTAAATGCAAAGGAATTTATTAACTATTTTCCTGACAAATCAAAGTCTTGCAATTCTGCCCAAAAATTCTTGAATTTGTATTGTCTAGTATGAGAAATTTTTATTTCAAACGATGAATTATAGATTTGATTTTTTTGAAATTGTCGGCGCGTAAATAAGGACATACGCCAAAAATCCCACCTACTCACAATAGGTGGGACTTTGAATGATATATCTGTCGCAGTATTCTTTTCTATTTCCTCTACAGTTATTAAGAGAAAATATTCAGAATCTGGAAAAGACCGCTTGCCACTACTTTGTCAAAGATATAGATGATTACTACAAAGAATGCAGTGTATTCCATGACAGAAATAAAATCTGTCCATCTTTCTTTTCGTGTAGGCCAAGTTGTATCTTTCAATAATTTAAAAACGTCTTTAAAGAATTTCACAACAATCTCCTATCTAGTTTCTTTATGCAGGGTGTATTTACTGCAATGCTTACAAAATTTATTAACTTCTAAACGCGTTGGTTTTGGAGTGCTACTGAGCTTAACCGAGTAGTTCCTAGAACCACAGACTGTACACGCTAGACTCGCTTTTTTTAATGCCATAACGCCTCCATCTTTCTTATTATAGCAGGATTCTATACTTTTGACAAGCCGTTCAGCTCTTTTAAATCCTATTGAAACCAACTGGTAACAGTATCCCAGAGATTCTTAGCTTTCTCAGGAATACCAGTGTCATCAATGGCTTTCTTGGCTTCATCTACCAGATTTTGAGCTCGGTCCTGAACGTCCTGCAGGAAGTCTTTGTTTTCAGTTGTAGTACCCGTTTCCTCCGTACCATAGGTGTCCACAGGGGCAATGCCGTTGGCAGCATAGGCATTCTTCTGCCCTTCAAAGGAAGTTCCTTCTGTATATGGCAGAATGCTATTGGCAACATTTCGGAAAACTGCCGAGGCTTCATTCGCACTGGTCCCAGTCAGATAGTGGGTCTCATCAGTTTTTGGAAAGCCTAGCCACTGGCTGATAACCACATCTGGCGTATAACCAATAACCCATTGGTCACCAGATAGATCTGGGTTAAAGTCCGTTTCAGTCGTACCGGTCTTACCAGCCATAGTATAGCCATACGGAGCCGCATAGATACCTGTACCGTTCGAGAAAGTCCCCAGCATCATGCTGTTCATCTTGTCAGTCGTTGAGCTATTGAGAACTCGGGTAGAGGTTTGGCGATGGGTCTTGACAACCTGACCGCTGGCATTTTCAATTTTTGTAATGAGATGGGCATCATTCATCACACCGCCGTTGGCAAAGACTGAATATGCCTGCGCCATCTGCATTGGATTGGTCGTAACTCCGCTTCCTAGAGCCACGCCCAAAGTCTTATCAACCTTGTCCATATTCAGACCAAACTTTTTCCCGTACTCAAAGGCTTTGTTAATGCCTAACTCATCTACAGTTGAAACAGCTGGAATGTTCAAAGATTCTGCCAAGGCTTGATACATTGGAACTTTAGGGGAGCTTTGGATATTGCCGTAATTGTTGATGGTATAGTCGCCAAAGGTGGTTCTGGTATTATCCAGCTCCTTATCTGTCGGCCAACCAGCAGCGACGGCTGGACTGTAAGCAACCAAAGGCTTGATAGTAGAGCCGGGACTACGAGAGGACTGAGTTGCATAGTTAAAGCTTCTGAAGGTCGAGCCTTCTGCACTATTGACTCGGCCAACTAATGCTCGCACACCGCCGGTTTTTGGATCCAAGGCAACACTGCCCGACTCAGCCATAGTACCATCTTCTGCTACAGGAAAGAGAGAGACATTGCTGTAAATAACCTGCATGCTGGCTTGGTAGTTCTGATCCAGTTCAGTATAAATGCGATAGCCATTATTAACAATCTCTTCTTCAGTTAAGCCGTAGTCATTGACTGCTTCATTGATGACCGCATCGAAATAGGATGGGTAGCGATAGTCTTCTGACTTACCGGCATAAGCATCAACCAGCTGGCCACCGATTCCTACAGCGGCAGCCTGATCGGCCGTCCCCTGATCGATAAAGCCTGCAGCAACCATATTTTGCAGCACCGTATTACGACGATTGGTCGCATTTTCAACTGAATACAGCGGATTATAAATCTCCGGTCCCTTGAGCATACCAGCCAGAACAGCCGACTGGTCCAGACTAAGCTGACTAGCCGAAACTCCGAAATATTTCTTAGAGGCATCCTCCACACCCCAGACCCCATTCCCAAAATAGGAATTATTGAGGTACATGGTCAGGATTTCCTGCTTGCTGTATTTCTTATTGATTTCCAGAGCCAGGAAAAATTCCTTGGCCTTCCGCTCAATGGTCTGGTCCTGAGACAGATAGGCATTCTTGGCCAGCTGCTGGGTGATGGTAGAACCCCCACCCGAGCGACCAGCTGTCAAAATAGCCAAGATAAAACGACTGTAGTTAATCCCGCCATTCTCATAGAAAGTCCGGTCCTCTGTCGCGATGACAGCATTCTGCAAGTCTTGACTAATCTCGGTCAGCTCAACATAAGTTCCTTTCTGACCAGACAAGCTTCCCGCTTCATTGCCATCCTTGTCAAAGATGAGCGTGGTAGCTTTGAGGGCATTCTGCAAATCCTTGACATTGGTCGTCTTAGCCACATAAAAGAGATAGCCGCCGACCACCAGACCAAAGGTCAAGCCGAGAATCAGGAATATCTTGGTCAGATGAAACCTGCGCCAAAAACGGCGGATAGGGTGCTGAGAGAGAGGTTTCTTCTTGGTCTTGCCCGAACGGCTGAGACCAGACTTAGCCTGCTCTTCTGTCAGCTCTACCTCCTCTGCTGCTTCTTTTTGAGGTTTCTGTATAGTAAAATAATCTACTAACTTTTCAAACAAATCTTTTAAATTCTTCATAAACCTTATTTTATCACCTTATTTAGGTGCAGACAAGAAAGTACCCTATTTCCTGTATGATTTTTAGTTATTTTTAAGAAAAAGAGTATATTAAATAGCCTGTTAAAGCCCTCTGCAGCAAGTCTTATCCGACACTGCCTATTTTCAAAGTTCTGGCTTTCTGCTACAATAAATGTATGAAATTTACACTGACTATCCCAGATGGACTGCCCGCCATGACAGTCAAAGAGCTGCTGGAAGAACAATTTCTCATTCCGCGAAAAATTCGGCACTTTCTGCGGACCAAAAAGCATGTGTCCGTCAACGGCCTAGCTATCAACTGGCAGACTGTAGTCAACCCCGGAGATGACATCTGCCTGATATTTGATGAAGAGGATTATCCTCAAAAGACAATCTTATTTGGAAATGGCGAACTCGTAGAGGAGCTCTATCAGGACCAACATCTCATTATCGTCAATAAACCTGAGGGTATGAAAACCCACGCTAATGAACCAACAGAGTTGGCCCTGCTTAATCATGTTTCTGCTTACGTCGGTGAGACCTGCTATGTCGTTCACCGGCTGGATAAGGAAACCAGCGGTGCTGTCCTCTTTGCCAAGAATCCCTTTGTCCTGCCCATCCTCAATCGACTGCTGGAAAAGCGAGAAATCAGCCGTGAATATTGGGCTCTGGTCCAAGGCAAGTTCCCAAGCAAAAAGCTTATCTATAAAGACAAGATCGGCCGCGACCGCCATGATCGCAGGAAACGGCTGGTCGACCCCCGAAAAGGACTCTATGCAGAGACTCATGTGAATCGGCTCAAGCAATTTGGGCAGGCTAGCTTGGTCAAATGCCAACTCAAGACTGGCCGCACCCATCAGATCCGTGTCCATCTGGCTCACCACGGACACCAACTGGTCGGTGATCCCCTTTATCATCCGCAGCCCCAAGGCCGGCTTATGCTCCACGCCCATCGGCTGACCTTCACCCACCCTTTTACTCTAGAAAAAATCACCGTCGAAGCCCGCTCTGACAGTTTTGAAAAAGTATTGAGCAGTCTGAAGCCATGATAGACCAAGAAAAGCAACAGAATTACCTGTTGCTTTTAGTTTGGAGTCAAAGCGAGGATAAGCTATGACAGCTTACATCACTGAGCCGGAAGTGCACTGATAAGTCTGGGCCTGATGGTTTTCTGAAAAGCTATGCTCAGCAAGTAAGACAGTAAGAAAATGATAAAAAAGCCAAAACTGTATATGGTATTCCGAGGCATTATTGACCTGAAAATGAAGATAATAAAAGGATGGATGATATAAATCATGGTGGCGTACTTTTTGGCAATATTATTCAAAATCGGAATATCAATATTGGTCCCGTTTCTGACCGCATAGAGGAAAATTGCACTGGAAGACAAAAGGGTACTAGGATAGAGGTCATACTCCGTGCCCATGAAACAGTACTCAAGCAGAATCAAGCCTGCTATTCCCAAGCCAATCTCCCATTTCCTGACAGAAGACAAGTCGTAGGCTAAAATCCGATCTCGATGCTTGGCAAACTGCATGCCTAGAATAAAAAAGGGAAGACCCATAAACAAGAAGTTGCGATAGTAAAATTCGCTATCTGTATTGAACTCAATACAAAAGGCCAGAACCAATAAGAACAATGACACACCAAAGCTAGTTAAGCGGTGGAAATGCTTATAAAAAATCAGATAAAGCGTATAGATATAGGAGATAGCCAGCAAATACCATGTCGGTGTGGAAGCCGAGCCAATCAAGTCTCTGGGACTGTTAAAGAGGAAAAAGTCCGCAAAATCAGATAAGTCTATAGATGCCATCTTTTCTGTCAACTCCCTTGTCAGCAGCAAGTTGACAAAATGCACAATCGTGTAAAACAGGAGACTGGCAGCTGTCAAAAGGAGCATCTGCTTGAGACGATACTTGACCTTATCTCTGGAAATATTATAGGAAAAATAGCCCGACAGCATCATAAAAAAGGGAACTGCAAAGCGGGCCACAATTTGATAAAAAACGCCAAATTGCCCCGGCAGCAGAAAGTGTAAGGAAACAATACTAAAGCAAGCAAGGGCCTTAAAAGCGTGCAAAGTTGTGTTTTCAGTCTTCATGCAGACATTATAGCATGTTTATTATTACAGCTCATCAAGACCAGATTACACGCCCGTTAAAAAACATATCAATTGATGACATTCTTTAAAAAGTTTTGCATCTGCGGGAGAAGACAGTTCTTATACAAAAAAACTCTTCTGCACTATCACAGAAGAGTTTTATTCACCTGATTGATATTCTACATTAGCTTTCATAGCCATTAGGATTTGAGCTTTGCCATCTCCAAGAATCTCGCATCATATCTTGGAGAGTTTTCTCAGCTTTCCAGCCCAAAATGTCATTCGCTTTGCTTGCATCAGCATAGCAAGTCGCCACATCTCCAGGTCGTCTATCCTTGATAGCATAAGGAATTTTCACGCCATTGACATTTTCAAAGGCTTTAACCATATCCAGTACACTATAACCGATTCCTGTACCAAGATTGAAAACAGCGACTCCCTTGTTTTCTAAATTATGTTTCAAAGCCAAAACATGGCCCTTGGCTAAATCGACTACATGAATATAATCCCGCACTCCTGTACCGTCATGCGTATCATAATCGTTTCCGAAAACGCTAAGCTCTTGCAATTTACCGACCGCAACCTGAGTTATATAAGGCATGAGGTTATTAGGAATTCCATTTGGGGCCTCACCAATCAGACCAGACTCATGAGCACCAATTGGATTGAAGTAACGAAGATTAGTCACAGACCAATCTGAATCTGCCAGAGCAAGATCCGTCAAAATCTGCTCCATCATCAGCTTAGTATGGCCGTAGGGATTGGTCGCTGAAGTAGACAAATCTTCTGTCAGTGGTGAAATATTATTCATACCATAGACAGTGGCACTTGAACTAAAGATAATATGTTCCACTTTATGCAACTTCATAACATCAAGCAAAGAGATGGTGCCACATACATTATTCTTATAATATTTTAGTGGCTCTTGCACTGATTCCCCTACAGCTTTGTATGCTGCAAAATGGATTACTGCATCAATATGATTCTCTTCGAAAACCCGATTCATAAACTCTTTATCCGAAACGGAACCTTGATAAAAGGAAATTTCTCTGCATGTGATAGACTTCAATCTAGCTAGTACTTGGGCGGAGCTATTCGAAAAGTCATCCACAATAATAGCTTCGTAGCCAGCCGTGACTAATTCAACGACTGTATGACTACCTATATAACCTGCTCCTCCTGTAACTAATATTTTTTTCATAATATTTCCCCTCTAGTAAACCCTTAAACTCTCTTTAATTTTGCTAATGCAGTACTTAAATAGCGACCTTCCCGAAGTTCACTGCCAATCTGTCTAGCATTTTTCAACATTTTCTTATATTCTCCCTCTGTCAAAGTATCCAACTCATTTTTTAGATCATAAAGAGAAGTAACTGCCAAACCGCATTTTTTTTCTAATATAAAATGAGCCAGAGCCGACTCTTTCCAAACTACTACAGGAAATCCTGCTGCTAAATAAAGAGAAGCTTTATGAGAATTATTAAAACGCAGATAATTTCCATATACTCCACTACAGGTTTCCGCGCTGTCTCCATCCCAGATCAAGCCAAAGCTGCCGCTGAGTACAGCCAGCAGTTGGTCTGGCATAAAAGAACCGAAATAAGTTTGATTTTTTAGTGCTCTATCGCTTTCAAAACCTAGTCCATAAAGATTGTAGTCAGGTTCTTGAGGCAGGCAATAAAGATAGCCCGTCTTATCTGGCATTAAGTTGCCAGCGACAATCATCGGGCTGTCCTTACTTGGTTCTTCTTTTTCTTGAAAATCAGGTATGAGATAATCAAAAATTTCTAAACTAACCATATTAGACTGTTGGATTCCATGATTGCTCAAAAACTCTTTCATCTTATCATTATGCACAATCAGACCATCCGCTGCCCGCAAGACTTGTTTCTCCTGCAATAAGGTTCTGACTTTCTGACGGAATCTGACGCTGGAATGGTTGCTATCCCGCAAAATGGCTAAATCATGGATCAGGAAAAATACTTTTGCTCCCCGGCTTTGCGCCTGCTTTATCAAATGTGCATGAAAAAATGTATGGTGGATTATAGGAAACTGAACTATTAATTCATCCCCAGCACCCAACTGATCGAAAACGGCTTTTGTCGCACGATACTTGTGCGCTTGAGCTTTGAAAAAATTCATCTCGTACCAATTCTCTACTCGAAGCTCTAGTCCTTTATAGCCTGTAGAAATAAAGATTGCTTCTGCATCGTCTCGCGCTTTATTTCCCGCATTTTTTTCATGTGCATTATGCAGAAATGAATCTTTCAGATAATACTTGACCATTTATCCTCTTTATCTCCCATTATTCCTAAAAATTCCCCAATTCTTCTTTAACAACATCCAGCGCACGCTCTATGGTTACGTGCATATCGTAGTATTTATAATCTGCCAAGCGCCCACAAAAGATAACTCTATCGTTCTTCTTAGATTCTGCTAAATATTGCGCATAGACTTCGTTATTTTTCTGATCATTTATCGGGTAATAAGGCTCGTCACCTCTTTTCCAATCAGCTGGATATTCCCGAGTGATAACTGTCTTCTCCTGAGCCCCAAACTCAAAATGCTTGTGCTCAATGATACGTGTATAAGGAATAGTACGCTCAGTGTAGTTGATGACAGCATTTCCTTGATAGTTCGCTTCGTCTAAAACTTCATGCTCAAAACGCAAACTACGATACTCTAACTCACCAAATTTGTAATCAAAATACTGATCAATCATTCCAGTAAAGACAATCTTTTGAGCTGATGCTTCCCATCTCTCACGATCTTCAAAGAAATCCGTTCCAAGCTCCAGTTCAATACCCTCTAATAATTTTTCAACTATTACATTATACCCGCCAATTGGAATCCCTTGATAACGGTCATTAAAATAATTGTTGTCATAAGTCAGACGCACAGGTAGACGCTTGATGATAAAAGGTGGTAAATCCGTCGCTGAACGCCCCCATTGCTTTTCTGTGTAGCCTTTGATTAGCTTCTCATATACATCCGTTCCAATTAGCTTAATAGCTTGTTCTTCCAAATTTTTGGGTTCAACATCTTGCATATGGGTTGTCTGCTCTGCAATCTTATTCTTGACTTCTTGTGGCGTTTTAGTTCCCCACAAGCCATAAAAGGTATTCATATTGAAGGGAAGATTATAAAGTTGACCTTGATAATTGGCTAGAGGTGAATTGATATAGTTGTTAAATTCAGCAAATTGATTCACATAATCCCAAACTTCCTTATTAGATGTATGGAAAATATGGGCTCCATATTTATGAACATTAATTCCCTCAATATTCTCACAGTAGATATTCCCACCAATATGGTCTCTTTTATCAATGACCTTAACAGTTTTGCCACGCTTCCTAGCTTCATGAGCAAAAATTGCCCCTGACAGCCCTGCACCGACAATCAAATAATCATACATAACATATCCTTATTTCTTAAATACACTTTTCAGTTCTTGAAAATCCAAGACACGCAAGGTTAATACTAATCCAGCATAGATGAACAATCCCAACATCGCACTAATCAATACATTGACGACGGAAGGAAAGTGAAGTAGGGGCTGGATGATATACAAAATCCCGTACATGATGAGGGAAGCAGCTAGTATTTTCAACATGGATGGAAGAATCTTTATCTCCTTCAAATAAGAACGAGTGAAATAAAGCTGAAGCAACCAGACCAAACCTTCAGTATCCACCGACACGATAGATGCACCGATATAACCAAGAGAGGGAATCAATAAGATATTCAATCCTACACTAAAGAAAGCCGGAATGGTCGTAGATAACATGAACTCACGATTCTTATTATGAGGAATCAGGATTTGAATCCCCATGATATTGGTCCAACCAATAAAGAACATTCTAAAGACCATAATGGCAATGGCATGCCGCGCCTCTTGGAAGTCTTGACCCAAGAAAAAATTGACAAAATCTTTGTTAACAATTAAAATACCAGCAATCATCGGAAATATCACTAAATTATATACCAAGAAGGACATTTCATGTAGTTTATTAACTGCTTTTTGATTCCCCAATGACAACAGATTAGATACCCTCGGTAGCATAACACTTCCTAGGGAAGTCACAATCGTCAACAAAATATTTAAAAGCTTGAGAGCCTGATCATAAATCCCTACATCAGTTGTTGAAGACAAGGCACCTAACATGGTCCGATCCAAGGTGATATAGAGTGAAATGGCAATCTGGGGTAAAAACAATAAAATAACTGGTTTAATATGCCGCTTAGCATAAACTATATCTAGATGAGGTCTGCCAATATGTTCTCTAGCCGGAAGCCACATGCTTAACTGTCCTAGCAAGTCATAAACAACCAGCAGGATAATATACAGATATAAATCCGATGGCTTTTTTACAAAGATAAAAACGGAAGCAACGCCTAGGAGTTTAACAGCTGTATTCCGAACCGTGATTTTTTTAAAATCTTCCATCCCTTGAAAAAGCCAGGAAATATCTAGGCCTCTAGAAAGTAAACTGAAGCCCAAAATATAGGCTATCAGATTATTCATGGACGGAATGAGTAGGCATGTAGCTATGTAAAGAACAAGCGCTAAACAAGTCGCCAAGACTTGCAAACTATAGATCCCCCAGAAAGTTTTCTGAACATTTTTGCGATGCCCTGAAATCTCCTTAGTCCCATAATTGGCCACTCCAAGTGTCGCTAAAAGTATAAAATAGGTCACTATTGAGTTGTAGTATCCGTAGGAACCTAAGTCATTGGACGAGAAAACTCGAGTGATATAAGGTGTAGTAATGACTGGCAAAACGATTACTAGCAACTGATAAGATAGATTATATAAATAATTTTTTAATACTCTCACACGGAGTTCCTCGTTTTAGATTTCTTTGATACAAGGTCGGCTGCTGGCAATGCTGCAAATAAAATAAACATAAAAATATTGTAAGACGGACGAACCCAGAAGGCTTCAAACATACAGTTGACTGCAATCAAGGACAAAGCTGTTAAGAGCAAATACTCTCTCTTTTGATAGAGTTTCCAAGACTGAAATATATAGAGTAAAACCAAGATAATGACTGGAATCATCCCATAAGTAAACAGCATCTGGACATAAGAAGAATCAACATAGTCATAACTCAAAACAGTTTCCGTCTTTCCGCCGTAGCCAATAAAGGAAATCCCCCGAATACCAAACCACTCTAAGCCATACTTCTTAAACGCTTCATGCCCCAAGTGCAACCGCATATTGGTAAAATTATTCAAGGCAACATATGTTGGATTCGACCAGCTAAAATTTTGAGAGAGATAAATCATTAGCGAAGATGCCAAACCAGATGATAACGGCAAGAAAGCCATTAGCCAAGACTTCAAGTCTTTTCTATAATAAAAATACAGAAAAACAAGAGACATTAACGCAATAGAGGCCGCATTTAAACGAGCATCACAATATTTAATAATGAAAAAAGCTAACCCTAAACCAGATACAGTACGCAAAAAAATAAATTTTTTTCTTAACAGATAGGAGACAGCAGTATAGAGATAAAAACAGTGAGAGGCAAAATCTGTCGGATAAATAAATCCAAAAGAGTTTCGAACCACTATTCCTGTTGAACGGTACTGTGCAAACTGGAGATTAGGAATCACATCTAACAAGGACAGCAAAAGAGCCATGACTATAAAAAAGCTACTTACTCCAACGTAAATCCTTAAAACACTTTCCATATCCGCCTTGTAAAGAAGGACGACTAAAAGCATATACATAAGAAAATTGAGATTCCCTGCATTAAAATAAACCAACAATCCAGATGAAAACAAAATAGTTGCTATCAGTAAGTAACTTAAAGAATAGTGGTAGATATAGCGAAAACGAAGGAGCAATAAAAAAATTGCAAAAAAAGGTGCTGAATTTGAAATCCTTGGTAGAATAGTTGTCAACATAGATGTATTAAACATATCAAGCGAAATAATAAGAATTAAAACCGCCCCTATCAGTAATTTATCTCGTTCTATCCTTAACATTTTCTTTTTCCTTTTCTAATCTCTGAATCATTCAGTCGTTTATTGCTTCCACTTTTTAAAGTAAAAATAGAGGTGTGGATACCTACTAATCAAAATATATAGAATCTTACGTTTCTTACTAACTCTAGCATTCTTCAAGACAAGAGGCAAATAGGGGCTCGTCTTCTCCTGAAGACGCTTGAACTCTGCTGGATTTCCATCCTGAATCATCGTAAAAATAAGAAGACTTCCTGTAAAGAAGCGTGAAATGATGGCTTCTTGGAGTTCTGAACTCTCAGGATAGGTTGCATTCACAACCTCTTTTAAATGATCAATTGCTTCGTAAAACTCGTATTGTTTTGGCGTGAAAGCTGAGGCAGTAATGCTACCAGGTCTATGGTAATAATGGTAAATCGGAAGATGGTACAAGGCCACAGATTGGACTTGGTTGAGATGCTCACTGATAACATAGAGGTCTTCGTAGATGCGCCCCTTGGGGAAGGGAGCTTTCTCAAGAAGTTCTTTCCGATAGAGTTTCCCACAAGCAGAGACCGTTACAAGGTCTCCGTAGAGCATCTCAGTCAGAGCCTTTGCCTTGTCATAGACCTTAACTTGGTCTAAATCAAGCTGATCCAAGTGAAAATTTTGAAAACGATGATATTGAGCTGTTGGCTCTACTTTGCCACTCACCATATCTGATTGGGTATGACTTTGTAGCTCTGCTAGCAGTTCCAAGGCGCAAGGTTCCAGATAGTCGTCTGGATCTAGGAAAGTAATCCAGTCACCCTTGGCTTTCAAGACCCCATAGTTCCGAGCATCAGACAAGCCACCGTTGACCTTATGGTAGCTAGTCACCCAATCATATTGCTGGGCATACTGGTCACACAAGTGTCCTGAGCCATCACTCGAGCCGTCATCAATCAAGAGGACTTCCATATCCTTGTAAGTCTGATGTTCCAAACTCTCCATGGCATAATGAAGGTAGTCCTCCACATTATAAACAGGCACAATTACCGAAATCATATTTTCTTTTCTTTCTCTTACTTAGTTTTACAGTTTAAATCTCAAATGAGCTTCTATCTGGAAGCAGTTGATCCATAGCCTTGATAAAGTCTGTCATCACCTGCTCCTCGTCTTGAATGTTAAATCCATCATTGATACACATAATTTGGTATTTGCCAGAGTTTATCAAGCTCCAAAAATCTGGTCCGGCATTATCTAGGGAAAAAAGACCACCCAATTTAGGATTCCCAATAGCATATTGACCACTGGCAATTTGCCAATATTTAAAGAGCCAAACATTGGTATCAGATGGACTTCTAAAACGACTTGCTGAGGTTTTTTCCAAGATAGCTTTTTCCTTTTCCCATACCAAGTCCATAGTTGATTTTAGTAGAGGATAGGGCAGATGACTCTCCCAGAAACCACAGATAAACTGACTATTTCTGTATAGTAGCGACTTAACGATAGTTTTTAATCCCTGCTTTGGATCAAAGAATTGGCCATTCTTCAAAATTTCATTTCGACTGAAATAGCTAGTGACAATCTCCATGTCATTTATCTGAAAATTCCCCGTTCCATATCGCTCAGGAATAATCGGTGAAAGAGCCGTATTATATTTGGGTAAACCATCCTCTGAGAAAAAATCTGTCGGCTCGACTGGAGCTGTCAAATACATATCGTCATTAAAAAAAACAAAATGCTCTGAGAGACCAGGGATTCGATGGATGTTACTTTCGATAGGATTGGCAGAAAAAACTGGCAGGTAGTCATTACAGATAATCTCTGTATGATCTACCAACACCAATTTTTCACTATTTATATCTAACCAGCTTGGCTTTTGCTGGTCGGTCACGAGGTAGACCTTATTGACCCAAGGAGCAAATTTTTCAACTCCTCTAAACCAATATTTAAAGGTCCCCCATTCTCGGTAAGACTTGACTGAATTCATACTCTGTTTAGAAGTATTAACCGAGCCATCATAGCTTGATTTTTTTTCTTGCCACACAGGATCATTCCCATCAACCCAAGTAACAACAAAATCTATTTTATTCATAACTAATCTTTTCTATCTGTTTTATACAACTCCGAAAAGTTCTTGATGTAACTCTCCAAAGAAAACAGCTCTTTTTGTCTCTGATATCCTACTCGCCCAAATTTTTCTCTTTTTTCAGAACTATCTAGTAAGAGAGAAATGGCATTAGAAAGTTCTTGAGGACGATTTGGTTTGACTAAGCAACCACTTTTGTCATCTACTACCATTTCAGCTATTCCCCCATTGTTATAACCAACAACTGGTTTTGAACAAGCCATGGCTTCTAGGACTACTGTAGGTAGGGAATCAGGTTTTATACTTGGTAAGACAAAGATATCAAACATATTATAAAGTTCAGAAGTCTTATCGTAGTAATCAATACGATGAATTTGTGACACAACAGATGAAGAAGCTATTCTCTTATCTAGTTCTTCTAAGCGCCATTCTTCACCAGGAAAAACACCTCCAGCTAGGAAAGCCACCGCTTGCTCATTCTTTTCCAAAAGTGGCTCGACTGCTTCTATGAAATCATTTTGTCCTTTGATAGCATTGACCCGACCAATCATGCCAATCACAAGTGCATCTTGCGCAATGTCAAATTTTTCACGAATAGAAGACGCATCCATTGGATAATAGACAGCATTATCGACACCGTTATAAATCACTTCCACTTGGCTATCTTTGATAAAGGAAGACTGCTTGATATGATTAGCGACCGCTTGGGACACCGTCACAATCTTGTCTGCATATCGTCCCATGAGCATATTGATAAAGTCAGAAATAGCTTTGGGTTTGACGATAATCTCATGAACATGCCAAATCAAAGGCAGCTTGAGCTTGCGTTTCAAATAGATGCCCTCCAAAACAGCCGCTGTATTATTGTGAACCATATCTATACTGTGTTCTCGAGCATAGAGGGCGATTTGCTTAGCATAGAAATTATAAGAGCGAATATAGTCGGCAATGCCTTTGGGATTAAAATACTTCCTTCGTAAAATCGGATAATCCAACACACTGACCTGAGCCCCAACCTGACGCAAGGCCTCGACTAAAACACCATCATTTGGCAGGATGACATGAGCTTCAAATTCTTTGGAATCCAATCCTTTGATCAATTCCAATAAAACCTTATCTGCTCCATACATTTCTGCACCAGCATGCAAGTATAAAATCCGTTTCATTCCCTATCCTTTAAACACTTCTTCATAATCTGACACAATCTTTTCCCATGTGAAAGCTGAGAGGATTCTTTGACTTGACTTGAAATCCAAGTCAGTTATTGCTGCCTGATCAAATCCTTCTACTTCCTCAATGACACGAGCCAACTCATCTTTTTTCCAATAAATGGCCCCGTCTTCACCAACCTCACGGTTAAAGCCAACATCCAATAAGAGATTTAATTTAGTAGATGCCAAGGCCTCCAAAAGAGACGGATTTGTTCCGCCAACTTCGTGGCCATGAAGATAGGCAAATGCATTCTCCCGAATGTACTTGAGCAATTCTTGATCATAAACTGTTCCAACAAATTTAATTCTTGGATCTTTATCAAATCCTGTGTCTTTGAGCAGCTGATTGTAAAACTTGTTTTCTTCAACATTGGTAATCAGGACAAAGTCTTTTTTAGAATGAGATGCCATAACCCCCTTAATCATGGCTCGATAGTTATTTTCTGGCACAAAGCGCCCAACAACTAAGTAATACTCATTCTCAGCAATATCTTTTTCCTGATACCATGATCGAACTTTGTCTTCGTTAGCAGACAACTCAGACCTGCTTGTATCTGTCCCATAGGCAACGTAAGTTGTTTTTGGAGCATATCTCAAATAGTCTGCTTTTATGTAAGATTCGATATTCTCACTATCACAAACTAAGAGATCTGCATGCTTAACCATCAGTGCTTCAGAAATTTTCCAATACTTGCGTACTGGCATGCTCCACTTCGCTCGCAGCCATTCATGACCATCAGGATTGACAAGGAGCTTGCCGCCCAGTGCTTTGATTTTCTTTTTGATGTTTCCGATAAAAGGGCCAATTCTACAAGCTAGAACGTAGAAAATTGGCTCAGAATCTTGATTCTGCTCAGCTAGCTCAATAGCCTTATTTAGCGCAGCAATATCATAGGCAATCGCTCGAGCTGAGCCAATCTTAGGCACATCTATGTTGTAACATATAGCTCCATTATACTCGAAAGTATCCTCTAAAATCCCAGACTTGGCTGAATTCTCCCACATACAAGCCACATAGTACTGGATATTAGAATTTTTCTGGCAGGCGGTCAGCTTCTCAACAAAGGTCTCAAATCCACCATATTTAGCTGGGATACCTTTAGATCCCACGATATAAACTGACTTTTTCATACTCCTCCTAACTGCAAAAGAACTGTTTCTCCCCCTACTTTGCTCCATCTCTAGCCAATACAACTCTAAAAGTCTTTAGCAAAATTCTGATGTCTGACCAAATCGTCCATTCATCTATATAAGCAACATCCAAACGCACCACTTCATTAAAGTCTGTAATCTGACTGCGTCCACTAACCTGCCAGAGACCTGTGATACCTGGCTTAAAGCTGAGGCGGCGTTTTTGTTCTGGTGTATATTGCTCATACTCATCAACAGTTGGCGGTCGCGTACCAACCAAGCTCATATCCCCAATTAAAACATTATAAAACTGCGGTAGTTCGTCTAAGCTAGTTTTACGGATAAAGTGGCCGATAGGCGTAATCCGTGGGTCATTATTGACCTTAAACATACCGCCAACCATCGTATTCTGCGCCAACAAATCTTTTTTCCGCTCTTCAGCATCAGTGTACATAGACCGGAACTTATAGAACTTGAAACGACGCCCATTCTTCCCAATTCTCTCCTGGGCAAAGATAGCAGGTCCACCATCCTTCTTGATAAGCGGAACTAAAACAAGAGCAGCCAAACCACAGAAGAAGAGACCAACCAGAGCACCAATAATATCCAGCGTGCGTTTTGCTAGCACATGACCATACTTGTAGAAGTTTGTCGAAAAAGTGACCATACTCAAGCCTGCAACTTCTCGAACCCGCTTTTCTCCCATAGAAATAAAATCAAAGACATTGATATTAACAGAAACATCAATTCCCATTGCTTCAAATTGTGAAATAAAGCCTTCAATGTTATATTCCTCATTTGGCAGGTTGATGAATACTTCATCCACTACTTCGCGTGTCGCAAATGAGACAATTTCTTCTTTAGGAACGATTTTTACATTGGGATTGCTAAACGGAGCATCATCTAGCAAAGACACCGCAACAATCCTGCCCCCTATATCGAATGATTCTTGCAGGCGTTCAAAGACCTTATCCAGAGAATCACCTGTTGTAATTAGAAAAACTCTTTTACTATTTTTCAAGTTTGGATAAACAGTCTTCTGATAACGTTTAAAAGCCAAATTAACAAAATAGACTAGCGCTGCATTTACAATGACAAAGTAAATAAGCCCTCTTCGAGAAATAGAAAAACTATCTTGCATCATGAAAGAAGCAAAACTAATTGCCAAACTATAAAAAATACTATATCTCACAGTGAAAATAAACTCTTCTAAATAGCCTCGCTTCAGGATGTCATAGCAAAAATCGCTGGCATAAAAAGCAATGACATGCAAGAATGCAAGCACTAAAATACTGTGCTGATTGATTTCCGTTTCCCTTAAAGGACTCACTAAAAATCCTGTAAAGAGTACAGCAAAAAGCTGAACAAAGGCAAGTTCTGCCTTTTGAAATTCCTTCCTGTCCCTAAACATAATAATCTCCCAATTATCCTAAAACTCTTTAATCCCTATTATTTCCCATAATTGCCATAGCTGCCATATCCCCCATAAGTTCCGTAGGCGCCATAGCGTTCCAAATCAATGTTATATTTATTGAGGACAACACCCAAAAAAGGAGTTCCCGTTTGTTCCAACTGCTCTTTAGCTTTCATGACTGCTTTTCGTTTGATATGGCCTGCTTGTGTCACCAAGAAGCTGGCATCGCATTTCTGAGCGATGATAGCCGCATCAATGACCAGACCAATCGGTGAAGTATCCACAATGATGTAGTCATAACGAACACGCAAGTCAGTCAAAAGTGCATCAAACTGCTTGCTTTGCAAAAGCCCCGTCGGATTAGGTGATACTGGACCAGATAAGATCACATCCAGATTTTCCAGATCTGTATCGTTGATGACTTCGTGCAGGGCAGCCTGTCCTGACAGATAGTCCGTCAGTCCTGATACTTTTCTCTGACTGCTAAACACACCTGACATGACTGAGTTGCGGATATCCGCATCGATCATCAAGGTCTTGTGACCAGCTCTGGCAAAGGCGGCTGCGAGGTTCACTGAGGTTGTAGACTTTCCTTCATTTGCCGTCACCGAGCTTATTTCGACCATTTTGATATTGGCGCCACTCAGCTGTACATTAGTACTTAGAGCATTGTAGTATTCCTCGGTTAGTTTGACAAGGTTCCTTTTTTTCCTAACTAATTCTAAGGTTGCCATTTTCTCTCCCTTACATTCTGTTCATATCTGGGATAACGCCCAATAACGTCAAGCCCATGACTTCTTCAATGTCCTCTGGCTTTTTCACCCGATCATCCAGGATTTCTACAGCGATGATAAAGATCGACATCAGGACACTGCCCCCTAAAAATCCTAAGATAACATTACGCCGAATATTTGGTGAAGAAGGCTCTGCTGGGACTGTTGCTTCTTCCAAAGTTGTCACATCAGAAACTTTTGTCACCTCGATGATTTTCTCAGCGGCGATATTACGAAAGGCATTGGCAATGCGAGCCGCTTCCTCTGGATTGTCATCCTTAACTGTAATCGAAACGATACGAGTATCCGCCGGAACGGAAACGGTGATGTGACGCGTCAGCTCTCTTGGTGACGTTTGCAGTTTCAACTCACTAATTGCCTGTGACAGAACCGCCTGTGACAGAATGATTTCCTTAAAGTCCTTAACGAGGTATGAACCCGCCTGCAGGTCCTGATTGGTCAAAGCTGCCTGCGTCTCGTTCTGACGGCTAACCACATAGATGCGTGTGGTGCTCTGATACATTTTCTTAGCAATAAAGACGCTGTAGCCAAAAGCCAGCAAAGAAAAGAGCACCGCTCCCAATACGATGGTAAATTTCTTCAGCCATAAGGCTCTCAGCAAGGACAGAATATCGATTTCTACGATTTGCTTTTCTTGTTTTTCCATTTTTCCCCTAAATCAATTCATTTTTCAATAATAATGCTTGGTTGCCGCCAAAGAGGGCCTCTGCCCGGCGGGAACCGTATTTCTTAGCGACGATGTCAAAGGCCTCTTTCATAAAGGGCGGTCTCTGGCTTAGATTGTGCATGTCGCTGGCAACAAAGTGGACCAAGTCCTTCTCCAAAAAGAACTGAGCACGTTTTTTCATAAATTTATGCGAGTCTCCAAGCAACTTAGGCTTCAGAACACTGGAGCTGTTAATCTGAGTATAGCAGCCCATATTAATGAGTTCCTGCACCTTCTTTTCATCATTTTCCAGGCAGTGATAGCGCTCAATATGAGCAAGGACCGGTGTTAGACCTAAGCGCAGAATCTGAGCCAAGCCTTTATGGATGTCTTTATAAGGCGTTGCCATGCTAAACTCAATCAGCACATAGCGTGTACCAGCTAGACTGGGGAAAATCCCCTTTTCCAACTTATCCGCCACATCGCTGGTGTAGTAAACCTCTGCCCCATAGAGAACCGTCAAGTCAGGCGCCACAAGCTCTGCCAATTCTTTCACCATTTTAAAGTTAGCGCTTATTGTCTCCTCAGGCGTTTCAAACATGCCCTTTCTGCGATGAGAAGTAGAGATAATAGTCCGAACTCCCTGTCGATAGCTTTCTTCCAACAGTTTTTTGGAATCCTCAAAATTCTTAGGGCCATCGTCCACATCAAAGATAATATGAGAATGGATGTCAATCATGGCGTTTTCCCTTCCATTACCTGCTGAATCGCTGCCTTAGCATTATCAAGGCTTTCCGGTTGGATTTCCATCATGTAGAGATTGGAATCTGGCATAGCATAGGATGGTAGATCCATACGACCGTTTCCGCTGATGGCTTGTGACTGAACTTGATAGCTTCCACCTGACTCCAGCTGGGTATTGACCAGATTCATAAGAACAGGCAGCTCCATATTGGTCTGGATAGAGTCCTGCAAGCCGGAAATAATCTCGTTGTAGTTCTTCAAAGCACTAGTTGAAGTCAGCTTTTTAATGACTGCTTCGATAACTTTTTCTTGATTTTTTCCGCGGTCATTGTCGCCACCCTGAAGGGAGTAACGCTCGCGAACAAAGCCTAGTGCCTGATCTGAGTTCATATGAACTTTCCCTACTGGGAAATGATGATTACCATGTCGGCTGGTAAATTCTTGGTCATTTTCAACATCAATCCCTCCCAACAGGTCTACCAGCTTGAGGAAAGAAGAGAAGTTCAGACGAACATAGTAGTCAATGCGAATACCGTAAAGATTTTCCAGCGTGTGGACAGAAGCATCCACGCCATAAATCCCTGCATGAGTCAGCTTGTCCATCTGCCCAGCCCCTCCATCTGCAATCGCCACATAAGAATCACGAGGAGTTGTCGTCAAGAGGACTTTCTTGGTCTTGCGATTAACCGTCATGATGATATTGACATCTGAGCGTGAGACAGATGAAATCGAGCCATAGGTGTCAATACCGCTGACATAGATATTGAAGACATCTGCATTGGCATCATCCCTGCGCTTGCCTGTCTCTACTTGACGGGTGATTTTATAAGTATAGATTTTCTTTATCTTTGAAGCATAGTCAGCATCATGAGAAGCCAGCATGTCTCCAAACGAGCTATTGAGGGCAATGGCCTCAGTCTCTTGATTGATGAGGGCCTTGTAGGCTGCGATATAAGACGAGCTGTTTTCCACTGTGAGTTCTGTCTTTTTAGTCTTCTTGATGTGGTCCAGAAGAGCTGTCACATTGTCCTTATCCCCATTTTCAGTCGGAGCTGTCAGCTTCTTCAGCTGAGTTACATCTGATTTATCGCTGTCTGTCCGGACATAAACGGCCATTTCAATTTCAGAGTAATTTGAGGTGGAGTTCACACCTCTAGATAAGTCCATCAGCTCCTTGACCCCGTACATAGCTCCTGAGGATACCAGCAAGGTCACAAACAAAAGCACCGTGGTCAGGACTTTGAACTTATTTTTCCATACAAAGAAGGCTGCCAGTAAAATAACAGCCGCCAAAAGAGCAGACAAAATAAGGTTCAGGTGATGAAACGCCAGAACATTATTTTTAAATATAGAAAAAACAAGCAAACCTGAAACCAAGCTTACCAATGTCAGTAAAGCTGCATTAAAGAGCCTAAGCTTCTTCCCCTTTTTAGAAGCAGGCACATTTCTCCTATGTTGATTCATAATTCTCCCTTTTTCTCCCCTGAGATATAAATACATTTTATTATATCATAAATGCATTATGATACACTAAAATATTTAAAAATATTTTAGTTTTTTCCAAAATTTGTTGACAAAAAAGGACAGTCTGTATTAATTTTCGGTAAATTCTTTCTTTCTTCTCGAAAAACAAATATTTTATACTGTTTTTGACAACAGAAAAAGAGGTAAAACCTCTTTTATATCAGCATTTTGCTTATTTTTTAAAGCATCTTATCCCTGTCAACTTGCTCATAGGCCTGGAGGCCATCATTCAGCTTATCCCAGATGACTACTTGACCTGACTGAAGGGACTTCTGCACATCAATGATGCGCTGATTAGAAGAACCACGGAACTGCAGCATGAGATTTTTCTTGGTAAGGTCAAAACGGCCGTCCACCAGAATATCAATCAGACTCAGCAGCTCCAGCTTATCCTCCGTTTCCAGCATCATCTCCTCCCAGGTGTAGCCCGTCCAGGACCAGATATCCTTGTCCGGCAGCTCTCTCCGAATCCGCTTGACCAAGGGCAGGAGAATGCCTGTATTGAGAAAAGGCTCGCCGCCTAGGAGGGTCAGTCCCTGCACATAAGGTTCCGCCAAGTCTTTCATAATCTGCTCCTCCAACTCTTGGGTATAAGGAATGCCGGCGTTGAAAGACCAGGTTGCTGCATTATAGCAGCCCTCACAGTGAAACATACAGCCACTGACATAGAGGGAGTTGCGGACACCTTCGCCATCTACAAAGTTAAAGGCCTTATAGTCAATGATTCGCCCCTTGCTCAGCTCCTCACTTTTCCATTCTTGAGGTTTGGGATTGTTCATCTTCATCCTCCAAATCAATCCAGTAGCGCTGACTTCTGTCGATTGTATTTTCGTAAACACCGCCAGCGGAGAGAATGGTGCGGCGGCTGGCTTCGTTGTCTTCATCGCAGGTAATCAGCACTCGTTCCAGTCCTTGCTTTCGAGCCTCTGCTAGTCCTAGCTCTAGCTGCAACTTAGCCAATCCCTTTCTGCGTTGACTGGGCCGGATAGAATAGCCGATATGCCCACCCTCTACAAATAATTTGTCATTCAAGGACAGGCGCAGGGCTAAAAATCCCAAAGGCAAGCCGGTCTCATCAAAGGATAAAAATTTGATTGCAGGAACCCAGCCTGCTGGCAAATTGGCAGCATCCTCCTGCTGCTCTACAATCTTTAACCAATCCTCATAATCCTTTGCTCGCTTCCAAGTGGAGCCCATGCCACCATGCATATAAGATTTTGCAGCATCGAACTCCGCAATCATCTCTAAAATTGCGTCTTTATCCTCCAAAGTTGGTCTTCTTAGCTCCATGTTACCTCCTTAATTGACATCAATCCAGTAACGCTCTTTTCCGCCTCGAACATCCTCTAAAGCTCCGCCATTAGCCAGAATCACTGCCCGGCTGGCAGCATTGTCACTATCGCAAGTCACTAGGACTCGTTTTATATTTTTACTTTTAGCCACTTGCAAGCCTTGTCTCAGCTGCTCTTTTGCCAATCCTTTCCCACGCGCAGAGGGACGGATACTATAGCCGATATGCCCGCCTTCTTGGAGCAAATAGTCATTGAGCCGCAAGCGCAGATTGAGAAAGCCTACAGCCTGACCATCCGCAGCAAAAGAGATTAGTTGGATGTAAGGCACAAACCCTTGCGGCAAGCTTAGACCTGCCTCAGCTAGCTGAATCGTCTCCAGCCAGTCCTCGTAGACAAAATCCGCTCCGCCAAAGAAGCCGTCCTGCCGGCTGCCAGCTGCTTCAAAGTCAGCCAGCATTTCTAAAATCTTTTCCTTGTCTTCTAGTTCCGGTCGTCTCAGCTCCATAGTACCTCCTGATACGAAGAGAGTGAGACCGCCTTGCGTCCCACTCTGACTTCTATTGTTTCTTGTTCTTTTCTAAAAATTGCTGACGCAGTTTGGCTAATCGTTCTTTTTTGCCGCTGCCACCCTGCGAATGTTTTTCATGGAAACGCTGCACCTGAGCCTTTCCTTTGTCGTCCAATTGATACTTTCCCATCTTAATTTCCTTCGTACTTAATAGTCGAGCCATTCATGTGCTTGACCCGAGCTGATATTTCCTTGTGACGGCCGTTGACCATTGGACGGGCTTGCGGATTTCCTAAATAACCGCAGGTCCGCTTGACCACATCGACCGTCTTGGGATCGCTGTTGCCGCAGTTTGGACAGGTGAAGCCCCGCTCGGTCGGCGTGAAATCTCCCTCAAAGTTACACTTGTAACAGCGGTCAATCGGCGTATTGGTTCCCAGATAGCCAACCCGATCATAGGCATAGTCCCAAACAGCCTCCAGTGCTTTTGGATTTTGCTGCAGCACAGGGTACTCACAATAATGGATAAAGCCGCCTGAGGCTCCCACTTCAGGATAAATCTTCTCAAAGTCCAGCTTTTCAAAAGGCGTTGGATTCTTGCGCACATCGTAGTGGAAGGAGTTAGTATAGTATTCCTTGTCAGTAATATCCGGAACGACGCCAAACTTCTCTGTATCCAAACGGCAGAAACGGTCAGTTAGGCTTTCAGATGGCGTCGAGTAGACAGAAAAATGATAGTCATACTGATCTGACCACTCTTGCACTCGACTCTTCATATCTTTGACAATGGCAATCGTAAAGTCCTTGGCTTCAGGATTGGTCTCCCAATTACCGCCGTAAAAGACTGCTGCCACTTCATACAGACCGATATAGCCTAGAGACACCGTGGCACGACGGTGAGTAAAGAGCTGGTCTACCTGATCATATTTGCCCAAGCGTTGGCCAAAAGCCCCATACTGATAAAGAATCGGCGCATTAGCTGGACTGGCTTCCTTGGTCCGCTCCACTCGGTAAACCAAAGCATCTTCAGCGATATTCATCCGCTCGTTAAAAAGTTCCCAGAATTTATCCAAATCCCCCTCGGATTCAAGCGCAATCCGCGGTAGATTGACAGTAACGACACCTAGATTCATACGGCCGGAATTAACTTCCTGACCATTTTCATCCTTCCAGCCTTGTAGGAAAGAACGGCAGCCCATCGGTACCTTGAACGATCCAGTTAAGTCGATAATCTTGTCATAGGAAAGCACATCTGGATACATGCGCTTAGTGGCACACTCCAGAGCCAGTTCTTTGACGTCATAGTTAGGCGTTCCCGGCTCGAGATTGAGCCCACGCTTAAGGGTGAAAATCAGCTTAGGGAAAATTGCTGTGCGGTGCTCACTTCCCAGTCCCTTGATACGGATATTGAGAATGGCCTTCTGAATTTCCCGCTCAAAACGATTGGTTCCCAGACCAAAGCCTAGCGAAGTAAAAGGAGTCTGACCATTAGAGGTAAAGAGGGTATTGATCTCATACTCTAGCGACTGCATGGCATCGTAGATGTCCTTCTTGGTCTTTGCCCAGGCGTACCCTTCCTGCTTATCCGGCAAAACCCATTGCTCTGCATCCTTGAGGTGCTTTTGATAATTAAGCTCAGCATAGGGCGCCAAGACCTCATCAATTCGATCGGCCGAACAACCGCCGTACTGGCTGGAAGCTACATTGGCAATGATTTGCGAGATCTGAGCTGTCGCGGTCTGGATAGACTTGGGACTCTCTACTTCTGCATTCCCAATCTTGAAGCCATTTTTCAGCATGCCGTCAAAGTCAATCAAACAGCAGTTCGTCATTGGCGTATAAGGGCTGTAGTCCAAGTCATGGTAGTGGATGTCCCCCTTCTGGTGGGCATTGGCCACATGAGGCGGCAGCATCTTAAGTCCAATGGACTTGCCGACAATCCCAGCTGTCAAATCCCGCTGGGTATTGAAAACATCACTGTCCTTATTGGCATTCTCATTGACCACCGTGCGGTCTTTGTTGAGGAGCTTGTCAATAGTAAAGTTGATATCAGTCGCTTTTGAGCGCTCAAAATCCCGTTGGGTGCGGTAAGTGATGTAGTTCTCTGCAATGGCATATTCCTTGGCATTCAAAAGCTCATGCTCAACGATGTTCTGAATCTCATAGATTTTGACATACTTAGCGAAGCGACTGCTGATTTCTGCCACAATGCGGTCTGTGATAGCTTCTAGCTTGGCTTCCAGCATTGGATTCAGCGGACCGACTTCCTGAGCTGCCCGCACCATAGCCTTATAAATCTTTGACACATCAAAAGCCACTCTGCGGCCATCCCGCTTCTCCACATAAATCGCTGGAGCAATTTCAAACTTCTCTTCCCTTAAAATCATCATGAACACTTCCTTTTCCTGCCTTTGGGACAAATCAAGTCTCTTCAGACCACCCACCTGCCAAGAAATTTCCAAGAAATCTCCGACAGCAGTTCATCCAAAGAACAGTATTTTTTAAATAAGTCGATACAAGTCTCATTATAGCACGTTAAAATTAAAAATCAATATGTTGTGGCAAAAAAGTTAATTTTTAACTTTAGACACAACATATTGATTTTTTACTACTTAAGTTGATAAAGCTTGAAATGGTCGAGTTTGAGGTCAGATTCCTTATAATTTTTGGAAATTAGCTGTTTCACATCCGACAGCAGTTTGACATCATTGTTAACCAAAATATACTTGGGCTGGCTGTTTTCAAGCCCATTCTGAAGACCCAAACGATTTTCAGCCGTTCCCACATACAAAGTTGGAGACAAGAGAGAAACAGCTGATAGGCGGCCGCTCTTTTGATACAGACTAGCCGAGGTGTCCCAGGCATAGATAGTATCCCCGTCCTTGGTCTTTTCCTTAATGTACTGAGCTGCCTCGCTTCTTTCAGCAGATACACCTCTGGAAAGGATATACTCATTCACCAAAGGATAGCCAATCAGGTAAAAGATGGCTAAGAGTGGCAAAAAGAACTGGCCTGAGAGATAGGAAGTCCACATCGTAGGACGACGACGATCCCGGCGGTGACGCCCCGGTGCCTGCTGCTTACCTTTATTGAACCACAAAGCAAAAAGAATCATGGCAAAAGGCAGGGCAGGAAGCAATTGATAACTGCCCTGATCTGGCAGGATAAAAGTCGCAAAGACAGTAATGAAAAGCCCTAGCAAGCCGATAAAGCGCAAGACGCGCAGGCTGGTTGCCTGCCCCTTTTCTCTTGAAAAGAGATTGACACCCAAAGCAGAAATGAAACCTAGACCGACCGTCAGCAAGCCATAATAAATCAAATTAGAAAGACTATGACTGCCAATTAAGCTGATGGAATCCCAAGCATAGGTCACCTGACTGATAGCCTGGCCAAAGGTTTGATTGGCAACAGTAAAGTAGCCGATAGGATAAAAAATCACTGAGAAGCCAAAGAGACCAGCTAAAAGCTGATAGAAGCCTCGAGCCGCACGCTTGGCTGCGATATTGTAGACCAAAAGCACCAGAGCAGTCAAAGAATAGAAGACTAGGCTGGAAACCGGATCAATCATAAAAGCAAGAGCTCCAAAAGCTCCATATAGAATGAACTTTTCATCCTTGATTGAATCCTGCAGATAGCGCACCAAGAAAGATAGATCCCAAAAAATAAAGGGCAGAACAAAAATACTAGAGTAAAGGCCCCCAAATCCAAGGGCAAAGACTAGCAGGTAAAAGAGCACCAAGAGGCTGCGTGATAAATCCTGTTTAGGCTGTAAGAGCACCAAGGTCTTGTGCAGGAAAAGTCCAGCCAGCCACAGAGCCAGCGTCTGAAAGACCATCCACAAAAGCTGTCCAAAAGCCAGACTGCTGGTCCAAGCCATCAGATAGTAAAGCAGACCACTAGTCCCATATATTTGCGAATATGGCACCTGCCCCTGAGTCATGGCCCAGCCGGCATAGAGATTCTGACTTTGTAAATTCGTTGCTAGATTGGTCAAAAAAGGATTGACCACACTCAGTAGGCTGATAGCCAAACTGCACAAGAGGGTCAAAAAATAGGGCGTCGGCTCTGGCTTGATGAATTTTTGCTCAGACCTTTCAGCCCTAGTCAGCTGCTCCTCTGAAACCTCTAAAACTTTTTCTTCCGTTGTATCATGCATATAAAATATTCTCCTTGATATCAGTCCCATCTAGTATATCAAATTCCTGTCCTCCTGTCAGCTTTCTCTTGACCCTTCTTCTGAGCATTATAGCTTCTAGCCAGCTCCTCCAGTTCCCGAAAACAGCGATATTCTCTCGTTTCATAGGCAAGTGGCTGACTGGAAATTTTCTCCATTGTCATCTTAAAAAATTCCTTTATTTTTTACATTCGTAAAAACAGAGCAAAAATCCGTCCCAATGTAAAAGAAAAAATGACAAGAACACATCTCCACACGATTCGCAAAAGCACCTGCAAAAAAACTGAGACTTCCGCCTCAGATTTTCTGTATATTGCTGCAGAACTTACCCTCCTCCGGTATTAGAGCATAGGTGCAAAGAGCTGCATGATTTCTTTGATAAAGCGACGATACCAGCTGCTATCAAGATTTTCAGGAAGGATTTCTTCAGAAGCCTCAAAAATGGCTTCAAAATCTTCCTTGATAGCTGGAATACTCTCCGTATGATACATCAGGACAGCATTTTCATAATGGTGCACCAGACTGCGGTAGTCAAAGTTAATCGTCCCTACCACGGCAAATTCATCATCGGCCACCACATTCTTGCTGTGGATAAATCCTGGCGTGTACTCAAAGATCTTAACCCCTGCTTCCATCAGATCCGGGTAGGCTCCACGGGTAACAATCTGAATCAGCTTCTTGTCCGGAATGAAAGGAGTCACGATACGGACATCCACTCCCCGCATAGCAGCATTCTTAATATCCTCCGTCAGGTCGTAGTCAATAATCAGATAAGGCGTGGTAATGTAGACATAGTCCGTAGCCTGACTGATGATATTTTGATAGACCGTTTTACCAACCTGACCCTTATAAATGGGCTTAGGCCCGCTGCCATAGGGAATGTAAAGCCCTTTGCCTTCGACAGCTTTATTTTCCAGATGATACTTGTCAAAGTCTGTGATTTCCCCACGGTTGATATACCAGTTCATGAGAAAGAGCCGCGTCAAAGCCTTGACCGCCCGACCTTCCAAGCGCACACCGCCATCTTTCCAGTGTCCAAAACGAACGATATGATTGATGTACTCGTCAGCCAGATTGATACCGCCAGTATAGCCAACCTGGCCGTCAATGACCAAAATCTTGCGGTGGTCACGATTGTTATAGGATACCGTCATTCGCGGAATCACCTTGTTAAACTTATAAGTCTCGATGCCCATCTTGCGCAGCTTACGCGTATAATCGCCCGGCAAAGTAGCCATGCAGCCAATATCATCATAGAGCAGCTTGACTTCAACGCCCTGCGCAGCTTTTTCGACCAAGATTTCCAGAACACTGTCCCACATCAGACCTTCATCGATGATATAAAATTCCAGAAAAATGAATTTCTCAGCAGCCCGCAGATCAGCCAGCATGGACTCAAACATCTCCTCTCCGATAGGAAAATAGCGAGAAGCTGTACCGTCATAGACATCCGCATTATTGTCCATACTCAGCAGTGATTTGATAATACCGTAGGCTGACTTATTTTTCTTTTTCAGCTGGACACGAAGATCGTAGCTGTTGTCCTCACGAAATTTCATAGAGTCCATATTTTCCAGCTGAATCATTTCTTTTTTAGACAGCCGCCGCTCGCCAAACATCAGATAGAGTAGGAAACCAAAGACCGGCACCACGGCAATCAAAAGCCAAGTCACCTTGCTCTCAGGCGGCATATTGCGGTTGACAATCGCTAAAATAGTCCCAATATACAGGAAAACAATCATCGCCACTGACAGCCAGTTGGGTGCAATCTCATTAAAATAGAAGAACGCAACAAAGACAAAGGCTAGCTCCAGCAGCATAATAATGATGCTGAAACCGTATTTTGACATTAATAAGCAGAATTTCCTGAAAGTCATACACTCTCCTATCTCATTGCATATATTCTAGTATAGCAGTAAAGCCGCCTTAAAACAACGTTTATATCAATGCAAATCGTATTTCTAGCTGATGAAAATCCAAGCACAGCTTCTGAATACTACTATCTTCAAAATTTCAATACAAGATTACAACTGATAAAAGGAAAAGCCCTATTCAAGACAGGGCTCTTTCATCATTGTTTCGTAAAGACCAGTGTGTCATCATCATAAGGTTCTTGGGAAAGATCCTCAATTGTCAGCTGATTGCCCTCAATGCGATAGCGCTTGACATCATCTCCGATAATCATGGTCTGGTTGGTAGCATCAATCTGAACCTGTTCAATTTCCTGCTCACCATCCGACTCGACCTTAGTCAGCTGGCCAGTAGTTCCTGAAATCTGCAAGGTCAGCTGATCACCTTCATGGCTTGTCTGATAGCTGCCATCCAGCTCGCCATTGGCTACTTGCTCGGAAGAGGATGCAGAAGCAGATGAGCTGCTATTGGCCGCACTAGACGTGCTAGCTACTGACGAAGACTCTGCTGGCTTGCTGGAAGCGGCTGACTGAGACTGAGAGGAAGGTGCCGTCTGGTTCTGATTAGAACCGCAAGCTGTCAAGGCCAAAACAGCCGCAGCAGCTAGACCCGAAAACATTAACTTTTTAGAAATTGCCATAGTATTCTCCTTTTTCTTCTGTCTTTATTGTACCAAAGCGGGACTCTGGCGGTCAATTTATAAACTTGTCAAATAAGCTCTGACTTCCGCAATAAAATAGAGAGAGCCCGTAATGAAAAGCAGCTGATTATCGTTTTGTCTCTCCTGAAAATTCTGAATAAGCTGCCGATAATCCTCTATGTATAAGAAGCCTTCCGCTTCAGCTTGACCAAGGGAATCTCCATCAGAAAAGGAAGTAACCGTCAACTGAACATTTGGCAGAGCCTCTCGCAGATAAGACAGCATAGCGCTATAGTCCTTACGCTTGAGAGCACCGAAAAGAAGCAAGCACTCTTTGTCATTCTGGCTCTGGATAAACTCTACTAACCTCTCCAGCGCAGGCAGATTATGGGCTCCATCTAGATAAATACCTGGACTGGCTTCTTCCAAGCGCCCTGCCCAGCGAGTCTCCTGCAAGGCCGTCCGAATCTTAGCAGAATCTATCTCCCAGCCCTGCTGCTGCATGAAGAGCAGGAAAGCCTGCAGAGCCAGCGCTGCATTTTCCTCCTGATAGCCTCCCTTGAGTCCCAGTTCAAGATTGGATAGGGCCATAGTAGAATTAGAAAAAGTCTGATTCGTCAGAGAAAAATCGCGACCATACTGATAGAGTTCTATTCCCAGCTCCTCAGCTCGCTGTTCACAAACCAATCGCGCTTCCTCTGGCAGTGGCCCGATGACCGCTGGCCGCCCCGGCTTAAAAATCCCTGCCTTTTGCTTCGCAATCGCCGTCAAGCTCCTTCCCAAAGTCTCTTGGTGATCCAAGCCTACGGAGCTGATGACCGCAATATCTCCCGTAATGACATTAGTCGTGTCTAAGAGTCCGCCAATCCCCACCTCAATCAGGGCTATGTCCACTTCCTGCTCCTTGAAATAGAGAAAGGCAATCAAGGTCAGAATTTCAAAATAGGACAGCTGGTCATGGCTTTTGAGCAGTTCTTGCTCCATCTTTTGCACCTCTTGACCCAGACGGATAAAATCAGCTGGAGCAATCGGTTGACCGTTGATACAAATCCGATCGTGAATACTAATCATATGAGGCGAGGTAAAACTCCCTGTCTTGCGACCATGCCCCGCAAACAGCTGACGCATGAAAGCAATAGTAGAGCCTTTGCCATTTGTACCAGTTACATGAATCGTTAGAAAACTCTGCTCAGGATTTCCAAAAAGAGCTACAGCCTGCTGCATCCGCCCTAGACCCGAACGAAAGTTTAGACCAATTCGGCTGTTCAGCCATTCTTCAATTTCATTCATTTTCTTACCTAAAAAAGAGCAGCGAAGCAGAATTCAAATCTGAATTGCAACTCGCTCCTCTTTCTAATCTTTATGATATGAGATGGAAAATAGCCGAGCCTTGGCTACTTCCTTCATCTGTCAAGTTCAGCCAGCTTTTCGCCCGCACTTGTCCATTTCTGGAAACGAGACTAGGCCAGTCTTACTCTTCCATAAAGCTGTTGAAGACTTCTTCAATCATATCCCACTCAGCATCTGAGTCCTCTGGGATTGGCTGCAGGTCGCCTTCTGTGCCATCTTCATTTTCAGTAAAGGAATAAGCTTGAATCTCTACTTCACCGTTCTCATCTTCTTCCGCATTAGCTGGAATCAAAAGAACATAATTCTTGCCAAACTCTTCCTTACCATCAATGGTCAAAAGAATTTCAAATAAAGTTTCGTTTCCTTGCTCGTCAACCAAGGTGATTAATTCACGCTCTTCATGCTCGTGGTCATGGTTATGATCATGTGTCATACTAGTGTCTCCTTCATTTCTTTTCTAAAAATTTCGATCCAGATAATTCTGCAAAATCAGCTGCGCCGCCAGCTTATCAATAACTTTCTTGCGCTTACTGCGGCTAATGTCCGCCTGCTCCACCAGCATGCGCTCAGCAGCCACCGTCGTCAGGCGCTCATCCTGATAGTCAACCGGTAGACCAAAAAGCTCAGCAATACGCTGACCATAAGCCTGGCTAGCCTCCACTCGAGGCCCGCTGGTATTGTTCATATTCTTAGGCAGGCCAATAACGAACTTATCAACCTTATACTCTTTAACTAGCTCGCTCAAGCGCTCTAGGCCGAATTCGCCCTTTTCTTCATGAATCGGAATAATCTCCAGTCCTTGAGCCGTAAAACCAAGAGGATCACTAATGGCAACCCCAACCGTTTTCGAGCCCACATCTAATCCCATAATTCTCATTAGAGATCGACGCCTTGTCCTTTCAAATAATAACGAACCAACTCCTCAACAATCTCATCGCGCTCATATTTGCGGATTTGATTGCGAGCATTGTTATAGCGAGGTACGTACGCAGGATCACCACTGAGTACGTATCCCACGATTTGATTGATTGGATTGTATCCTTTTTCATTGAGCGACTTGTAGACATCGGTCAAAGTCTCGCTAATTTCCTTTTTATTTGAATCATCGAGATTAAAACGTACTGTTTCATCTGTAAATCCCACAATTACACCCTCTTTCTTTAGAATATCCCTATTATAGCATAATTATAGGCTTTTCACAAATTTAATTCACCTGAATTTCCCTAATTTTTCAATAAGCTTTAGCTAATATTTATCCGAAGTCTGACTCTGAAATCCAGCAAAAATCCAGCTCTCTTCAGAGAACTGGATGAAAATTTCCTAATTTGAAGCGGGCACTTCCACGCCGTCGCTTCCCTTAAACTTATTCAGCAATTCTTCCGGAGTCAGGGTCTCGATCTGCTCAAACAGCTGCGCGTAGTTTGGAAGCTTTTTGGCTGCTTCGTAGTCTAGGTTCTCAGGATCGATAGTCATCTCCAGAGAAATCTCTTCCGCTGTCATATCTGTTTTCAAGTCAAGACCGGTGATATTCACCGCCTCTTTCAGACCCAGTGCTTCCTCGATCAAAGACAGCATTTCCTTCTTCACAGTGGAAACATCCTGCTTTGACAGAGCTTCCTTGATGTTGTCAGGAATAGCCTTGCTGACATGCAGAATAACCTTATCATACTTCTGTCCGCTGTAGCTGACAGTTAAGATCCTGGTTTCTTTTCCATGTTCTAATTGCTTCTCAGTTTTATAGGACTTAGTGACAATATCTCCTTTTCCAGCCCCTCCCTGCGAGGATGAACTGTTATTTGACTGCTGACTGCAAGCTGTTAAGATTGCCAAAGCTGCCAGCAAAAAGACAATTAATTTTCTCATGTCTTATCTCCTTCAATATTGAGCTGATTTTATCATATCATTATAAAATCGGCGCTGTCAAACTGATTGTCACTCTGTCATTAAAATGTAATAAAAAAGAGCAGCTTATTTCTGCTCTTCTGCTCCATTCATCAGGAGATTGTTGATATATTCTTCTGGTGTCAGCTTAATCATTTCTTTGAGCTTGAGATTTTGAAAATAAGGCATAGACGCTGCCTTTTCGATATCTAGGCTCTCAAAATCATAGCTAGAAGTCATTTTCAGCTCGTTCTCATTCAAAATTGTCACTGAACCGCTAAAACCTTGAAGTCCACGAGCCTGCACATAGTGTGCATCCTGCTCCAGTGACTCATTGAGAGACTTCTGCGCTTCCTCCAGCCCCATCTGCTTGATGGCTTCTTTCATCTCATCATCAGTCGCAGTCAGCCTTTCAATAACCAAGCGTTTAAAATGCTCTCCCTGATAAGTCACTGTCTGGCTCTGCTGGTTTCCTCGTTCATCCTTTGGAAAAACAAGAGTCCGAGTAATCACTTCCTGCTGCTTGGCATTATCAATGATAGGCAGATTATTGCTGATTTCTTTCTTGTCAGCCGCATTCGAATTCGTCTCTGTCTTTTTATGTCCACAGCCTGCTAGCAGTACCACACTCAATCCCAGTCCTAACAAAATTTTCTTCATCTTCCATCCTCCTCAGAGATATTGTATCACAGTTCTGCTCCTTGTCAATCCATCCAGTCGCCAAAGCCCTCCCCTCTATCAACCCGAACAAAAAGAAGAGCCGAGATTCTCTTCCCGACTCTTTCAGTTTTATTCAAAGATTAGAGAGCTGCACGCAGACGAGCTTCTGCATTTTCAACATTGCGAACAGAACGTGGCAGAAAAGCACGGATATCATCTTCTTTGTAACCAACTTGGAGACGTTTATCATCCACTAAAATGGGACTTTTCAAAATACGCGGGGTCTCCATGATGATGTCAAGAACTTCGTTGACACTCAACTCTTCAATGTCAACACCCAAACCCTTAGCATAGCGGTTTTTTGATGAAACAATGCTCGCGATACCATTTTCTGTTTTGGTTAAAATATCCAGAAGTTCTTCTTTGGTGATGCCTTCTTTGCCTAAATTTTGTTCTTTATAAGTTAATTGATGAGCGTTTAGCCAGGTTTTTGCTTTTTTACAACTAGTACAACTTGAGACAGTATAGATTGTGATCATGTAAGTACTCCTTTCGCTACACGATACTAATATCGTAGTCTATTATATCACAAAAACCATCGGTCTTGCGACCTATTTTGCAAAATTACTCTTCAATTTCGATAGCATCGTCCAAATCCAGAGTCACTTCTTCCATCGTTTCCACAGGGCTGTCAGTCTTGCTGCCAACTGCTTCTGACAAGTCATCGCCTTCAATCAGACCATAACGTACACGAACTTGGCGGTCAATTTCGTCAAAGACTTCTGGATGATCAGCCAAGTATTTTTTAGCATTTTCAGATCCTTGACCAATCTTTTCATCATTGTAGGAGTACCAAGCACCAGCTTTTTTGATGATATCCAAATCAGTCGCAATCTTAATCAACTCACCTGTCTTAGAAATGCCTTCTCCGTACATGATTTCTACGAAGGCTTCTTTGAATGGCGGAGCTACCTTATTTTTAACAACCTTGATCTTGGTTTCTTTACCAACATTGGTATCCTTCTCATCACCAGTTCCCTTGATTTGAGTATTGCCACGGACATCCAAACGGACAGAAGCATAGAACTTCAGTGCACGACCACCTGGTGTTGTTTCAGGATTACCAAACATAACGCCAACTTTTTCACGCAGCTGGTTAATGAAAATCGCAATCGTCTTCGTTTTGTTGATAGAAGCAGACAGTTTGCGCATAGCCTGACTCATCATCCGAGCCTGCAAGCCAACATGGCTGTCACCGATATCGCCATCGATTTCTGCACGTGGTACCAGGGCTGCAACTGAGTCCACAACCACCAAGTCCACCGCACCTGAGTCAATCAGCTTGCCAGCAATTTCCAGTCCCTGTTCGCCAGAGTCAGGTTGAGACAGCAGCAACTCATCAATATTGACACCCAGAGCAGCCGCGTATGACGGATCCAAAGCATGCTCAGCATCGATAAAGGCTGCGATACCACCTTCTTTTTGCGCTTGAGCAACTGCGTGAAGAGCAACGGTTGTCTTACCAGAAGACTCTGGACCGTAAATTTCAATAATTCGTCCCTTAGGATAACCCCCAGCGCCAAGAGCAATATCTAAAGCCAGAGAGCCTGAACTCATGACTTGAACCTTTTGCTCTGCCCGCTCGCCAAGACGCATAATGGCTCCCTTACCGAAGTCCTTTTCAATGTTTTTCAAGGCATTATCCAAGGCTTTTTGGCGCTCATCGCCGAATTTCTTTGAGATTTCGTCTAATTTTTTTTGTTTCTTTGCCATTTATTTCTCCTGTTTTTTCTAAAATGTCTTTTGGCCATCTGTTAATTATACCAAAATTCAGCTATTTAATAAAGTTTTTCGTACTAGGTTGAAGGCGTGCAGAACAGCAATTTTCCGCACATCACGACGACTGCGTCCAGCAATATTGACCTTAATAGTTTCCGTTCCTGAAGCACTAGCTAAACCGATAAAAACGGTCCCTGCAGGATGATCTTCCAGTGAATCTGGGCCTGCCACACCTGTCAAACTGACAGCTAAGTCGCTTTCGGTCAGCTTTCTAGCCTGCTCTGCCATTTTTCCAGCCGTAAAAGCTGAAACGACACCGTGCTGCTCCAGTTCTCCCAACGGAATATCCAGCATCCGGCTCTTTTCCTCCATGCTGTAGGTGACAAAGCCACCTGAAAAAATAGCGGAAGCGCCAGCAAAATCAGCCAAAGTCGCCTGAAAGAGACCAGCTGTCAGACTCTCTGCCGCTGAAATCGTCTTCCCTTGACTCTTCAGCAACTCAAAAGCCACCTGTGCCAAGGAATTGTCATCTCCATAACCATAGAAAATCTCTGACAAGGGCTGTCCCTCAAAAGTCTTATGTGCCAAAATTTCCTTTTCCACAGCCTCAAACTTAGCATCCGCTTCTGCCTGACTCAGAGCTTTGGTAGACAGTCGTAGGGTAACCTCTCCCGTCTTTGCATATGGAGCAATAGTGGGGTCACTCTGCTGCTCAATCATCTCTGACAAAATAGTCACTAGCTGACTCTCGCCGATACCAAAGAAACGCAGCACCCGTGAGTACAATTTCTGACCTGTCGATAAGAGGGGAACCAGCTCATTATTGACCATAGGTTTAAGCTCGCTAGGCGGGCCAGGCAAGACTACATAGGTCACTCCGTCTGCTTCTAACAAGCCTCCGACAGCTAAGCCGGTCGCATTTGGTAACGGAGTTGAGCCTTCGACCAGCTGAGCCTGACGCTCATTATTGGGTGTTCGAGCATAATCCGGCCGGCTGGCAAAAAAGCGATCCAGCTTTTCCACAGCCTGTGAGTCAAAATTGAGCTCACGCCCTAAGAACTTAGCCAAGGTCTGCTTGGTCAAATCATCCTCTGTTGGCCCCAAACCACCAGTCAGGATAATTAGATTACTGCGCTTTTGAGCAATTTCCAAAACAGAGAGGAGACGATTTTCATTGTCCCCCACTGCTGTCTGAAAATAGACATCAATCCCCAGACTCGCCAGTTTTTCAGATAAAAATTGGGCATTAGTATTGACAATCTGACCTGTCAGAATCTCGGTGCCCACAGCAATAATTTCTGCTTTCATAGAACCTCCTACCTTACTATTCGGAATTGGCTTTATTTTATCACAAAAAATGTTTAAAAAGTTGATTTTTATTTCAGAAAATAAAGAGAGCTGTCAAGTTCCTTGACAAACTTGTCAATATGCTGTGGAAAACTTTTAAAAACGACTAGTGTTATGCAGAATAACCAGATTGTTAGGGAAATGCTATTGGCAAAGGAAACTTTTCTTTTTATAATAAACATGAAAAGGACGTAAAAGTAATTTATTCATTTCGTTAGAAAGGGAACCATCATGAAAATTTCACAAGTTCTCAAAGACATTCGTCAACAAAATCAACTCACTCAGGAGACTTTGGCAGAAAGGCTCAAGGTTTCCCGCTCTGCCATTGCCCGCTGGGAAAGCGAAAAAGGTATCCCTGATATTGGAAATCTCATCACTATCAGTCGGGAATTTGATATCAGTCTGGACACACTCATCAAGGAGGATGAGCGCTTGGAGAAAAAGGTCATCGAAGATAGCAAGGCCAAGAAATGGCATTATTTAGTCATCCTCTACCTTTTTTCCATCTTGGTTTATATTGGTGCCTTCGCTTACTTGCACCATATCTTTATGGCTGGCTTCCTCATCTCCACCCTCTTTATGCTTTTCTATGAATTACGCATCTTTATCAAGGAAAAGATTTGGATACAGAAAGGATAACTAAATAAAATTCCTTGGATGTTAGAAAACCAAGGAATTTTTTCTATGAAACAAGAAATATAGTCGCACTATTATGAAAATTATGAAAGAGAACTGACAAGTAAAGATTGCGTTCGCTTTTTATATATAAGACAGCAAGGAAAAAAGAGGAAAGTAAAACTGCAGCTACCTTTGACAAATGAGCTCAATCAAGATCAGATTTGTGTAACATCAATAACAATATCAACTTGTTTAAACACATTGGGATCATGAGTGGCAAAAATTACAACCGTATCTGGTGCAACCAGACTTAACAACAATTCTATAATAGCTTGACCGGTTTGCCGATCAAGCGCTCCTGTCGGCTCATCAGCCAAAATAATCTTGGCTTTTTTGAGCAAGAGTCGGGCAACCGAAACACGCTGAGCCTGACCACCTGAAAGTTCATAAATTTTAGAGTTAAGGAATGACTCATCCAGTCCTACTTTCATTAAAGTAGTAGCCACTTCTGCTTTACCTGCTAACATTTTTAAATTATCCCAGACTGTCTCCTCTTCCACCAAAGCATAGTTTTGAAAAACATAACCCAGATAGTTTTTAAAATAGTCTCTTTCTTTCATAGCCCAAATATCTTTATTATTCAGTAAGACCTTGCCGTTATTAGGCTTTTCTAGACGGGCGATTGCATTTAATAACGTTGTTTTTCCTGAACCTGACGGCCCAATCAGAGCATAAGATTTATTTGTATTTCAAAAATTTATTGGAACTTTTCTCTTTATGTTATGCGTTTGTCGTGTCATCATAAATTATTTTTTAAACGCTTCGTATAGTTTTTTATAGAACTCTTTCTTTTCTTTTTTTTGATTATTAAACTCTTTTTTGCCGTAATCAAAATTCGCTACTGAAAACCCCTTGCCATCATCAGAAAAAGTGAAGAATTCTATCCCAATCAATTTATTATTTTTAGCATCTACTACAGTAGTTCCTAAATTATTGTTAAATTGTTTAACTTCTTCTTCACTAACCCCAAACCCCATAGCAGTGCCATCTGCAATAATATTTGAAAACACTTCTTCTGAAGATGCTACTTCTTTGACAGATATTAGATAGACAGCATCTTCTGTTTCTACTTGCCTTACCTTATCCCATCTTTCGGTATCATTCGAAGAGATTGTATAGACTGTTAAATCCACCGAAGGTTTATTGGGATTTTCTTTTTTAATCACTTGTTTGCCAATTAAGACGATTGCGAGTACTCCAATGACTAGTAGCAAACTAATATAAATTTTCTTTTTCATGCCTGACTTCCTATATCTTTTATGTCAACGATAACATCAACTTTACTATATACAGCTGGATCATGTGTTGCTATAATAACATAATTATTCTTGGCTGCTTCACTCAATAATAAGTTGATGATTTCATTCCCAATCTCACTATCCAAGGCTCCTGTAGGTTCATCCGCTAAAATAATTTTACGCGGTTTCATTAACATTCTTGCAATAGCTACACGCTGAGCCTGTCCCCCAGACAATTCATATATTTTATGTTTTAAATAGTCCGTAGAAAGGCCTACTTTTTCAAGTATCTCAGATATAATCTTTTTGTCTTTATTGAGGAGTTTTAAATTATCATATACTGTTTTGTTTTCTATCAAAGAATAATTTTGGAATACATACCCAATAGTATTTTTAAAATAGGTTCTTTCTTTTGTTTTCCAAATATCCTGTTTATCAACTAACACTTTTCCACTGTCAATTTTTTCTAGCCTTCCTATAATGTTTAGCAAGGTACTTTTACCTGAACCCGAACCGCCAATCAAGGCGTAGCTTTTCCCAGCTTCAAAGGTTAAATTTAAATCTGTAAATATTTCTTTTGAGCCATATTTTTTTGTAACATTCACAATTTCAATTGTCATTAGTCATCTCCTTTTAGAATTTGAGTGTATCTATCAGATAATTTTCTGAAACTTATTATTATTGACATCATTAAAACCGTTAAAGAAGCAAGACCAATATACAATAACTCTATTTGTCCTGTCATGATAAATGTCAATAAGATAACCATTATAATCGTTATCATAAAATATTTTAGACTTGAAATGGCCATACCTGTTTTCGATAGGCCTAAAATGATTTTTTTGACATAGTCATTCTGTTTTAAGGCAACAAACATTTGAGCATATTGATAAATGAGTAGAAATACAATTCCGCAAATAACTATTTGCAGTATTTTTGAAAGGAGAATTTGGTGCTCTAAAGATTGAATATTAAGTTTCACAGTTTGGTAAACCTCGACTGGATTGATTGAAAAATTCAAACTAGCACTCAAATCGTTGATGTCCTTAATTGCTTCTGGACTAAAAAGTGAGTTATATATGATATTGCTTGCCAAAATAAAATCGTTAGTTTCTACCATTTTATCAGTATCTAATACAACCACTATATTACTCTTACTATTTGTCACACTTTCCAAAGGTAGATTATCTTTATTTTCAGGGACACTACTGCCATTTTCATTGAAATAGAAAAATTCTTGCCCATCAGGAATGACTTGCACCGTAAGATCATCTTTTGTATAGTTTGTACCAGTAAATTGTTCTGCTACAACCGTATTCTCGATTGATGCCTTATTCTCTTTAAATTTATTAGGAATATAGATGGTTGCTATTTTATTATCTAAAATACGATAGTTTGTTCCATTAACTTTATTTTGTACCTTAGCACCTGTTTGATTGATATAAACCAGCTTTTTATTAACCTCTGGATTCGTTATCCCATCACTTTTTAATTGCTTAGAAAAATCTTCTGTAACATGAGAAGTTTTCATAAAATCTGGAACATAGGCTGAAGATGATTTGATATATATAAAATCCAGTTTTTTTAAGGCTTTAGCAATCTCTATATACTTAGCTCCTGAGTCATTTGCTTCTTCTCCATTAGTAACAGATTCATTTTCAATACCCAAAAACTCTAGTCTTTTCCAATCTTTTACTGCACTCCATGGTTCTAAATGCTTTATCTGTATATTTATCTTTGATTGACTAGCCTTTGTTTCCCGTAAAAAGACTCCTGAAACAACTATTATGCTAGAAATAACCGCAAGCCATACGATAAAAATGAGGCTGTTTTTGGCCTTATTTTTTATAATTTCAATAGGCTTTTCAACCTGAATCGTCAGCCAAAATAAAACAAAGGTGATGAGATCAATGATTTGAAAAATTATAAAATTGGTTAGAAGTAGAGAGAAGAATAACTTGGAACTATAGGTGAAGAGACCACTCCCCAGAAAAGAGCCATAGAAAACCATCAATAAAGCAACTAAAATCAGCTCAAAAGTAACAGAAATTAAATAATCCTTTTTTAGGTTATACACAGGCAATCCTAAAGAACGTCTTATCATCCCTTCTTTAATCTTTCTCGCTCTAACAACAAATAAAACAACTAATAAGGTTAAGTAAATTGAAATCATTAACAAAAATCTTAAAGAGCCAGTAAATTGTATCATTCCTCCCATATACCAAGGGTAAGCCATATATACTACTTGCAGACCTGTAGACGTAAGTTTTTTTAAACCATTTGAATCTATTTCCCCTAGAGTATAGTACATCCCTGTTATCGGTACAGACTTTAATTGTTCATGGCTGGCATCATCAAGATTTATATAAGTCAACTGTCCTGAATTCTGAACTACCGGCTTGTATATTTTAACTTTTTTCTCTTCTGATAGGCCACTAATCATTTGATATATTTCTTCATTAGAAAGATTGCTTTTCCCTTGAATGGAGAAGGCACCATCAATTGGTAAAGGTATTGGTTTTTGAGTATCACTAATACTAACCAGACCAATGGCAGCAATTAAGCAAAAAAAGAGTCCTATAACACCTAATTTTAATTTCATAAGCTCCTACCTATATTATAAAAGACCCTATAATATTATTGGATCTTCCAACTTTCATAAACTATTGTTAAAATTTAAAGTAGTTCCAATGTGCATTTAATCGAACATCATTTCAACTTTTTGTTGAACTTGACATTGCCCATCCATATTTTTGAGAATCAGATGACTTAACAGTTCCCCAAAGATTAGTTATCGAAGATTTTGAACCAATATTATTCGGAGATTTAACATAGTAATTAGAATAACCATAGTTATCATTCACACCATAATTCCATTCATCAATAATCGGATATGGGGCTGGATATGCTACTTCTGCACTAACGATACTAGTCATAGTAGTTAGCCCAAAACCTAAAGAAACTGTAGCTAATAAAGCTAATGTTTTATTTTTAATTCTTAAATTTTATAGATTCTAATTTTTAAATATATATATATTTAATCTTTGCCTACTTTTTTGAAATATTTAGAACATTGAACTCACTCCACTTCTATCCTATCCACCTTATCTCCACGGCCACCACCATGGGAGTGCATTTACAAGCATTATTAGCGTCATTGCCAATAAAATAGAATTGTATTTCACTTTCTTCATTTTTGCCCTCCTTTTTATTTCATGATATACTATTTTAAAATATTTTTTCAAAATGTAGCTTTTAGTAACATTTTAAAAAGGAGTTCTTATGCGCTGGGATTATGGAAAAATCTATAAAGAAATTAGGAAATCAAAAAGGTTGACTCAAGAAGAAATTTGTGGAGATTTTTTAGCTCGCTCAACTTTGGCACGAATTGAAAGCGGGCAAGTCGTGCCAAAGTTCGATACCATGATTTTTTTACTTCGCCAGATAGATATGACACTAGAAGAATTTAAATACATTTGTGATTATTATCAACCTAGTCAACGGCAGAAAATTTTAAATTCTCTTTATAACCAAGGTGAGTCTATTGTAGGGACGAAAGGTTTGTTACAATTGAAGAGAGAATGCGAGGCATATCTATATAAACATTCCGATATTCCGATTAAACATGCTTTAGATAGCATCAATATTACTATTCATCTGAGACAAAATGGCATTTCTGAGACAAAAGAAATTAATGCTACTACCAATAAAATTTGGGCGTATTTAGAAAAACAGGACACTTGGTATGAAAGTGATTTTCGACTTCTTTCTACTATCCTTTATTTCTTCCCTTTAGAAAATATCAAACAATTTACCCAAAAGATTTTAAATAGCATAAAAAAATACAAATCATTTCGCTATGGGAATAATGTACAAATCGGACTCTTAGTCAACCTTTCTACCATCTATCTTTATAATGGATTAAAGAGAGAATGCGCTGAAATTACTAAGTACATTTACGATTTGTCAAAAAAAGAAAAACGTTATGATTCCCTCGGGCTTTCACAGATTCGACTTGGAATTTGCAAAAATGATAACGAATTAATAAAAAAAGGGATTGCTCTACTACAACTTGCCGATGAAAAAGAGCTAGTAAAATCTCTAAAAGAAGAAATTGAAAAATACCGTTGAGAATCTTTCTCAAACGGTATTTTTATGTGGATTAAAGTCACAATCCTTTTCGTGATCATTGATAAGCCCAGCTGCTTCTAGGAATGAATAGACACAAACAGGACCGACAAATTTGAAGCCTTGCTTCTTCAGCTCCTTGGACATAGTTTCTGAAAGCTCGGTCTTAGTTGGTGCTTCCTCGTAGTCCAAAATTTCATTGTCAATCGTTTTGAAATCTACAAAGGACCAGATATAGTCATTAAAAGAGCCAAACTGCTTTTGAACAGCCAAAAAAGCTTGGGCATTAGCCCTAGTTGCATAAATTTTCATCTTGTTACGGATGATGTCGGGATTGCCCAACAAATCATCCAGATCCGCATCCGTCATCTGAGCAATTTTCTGGGCATCATAGAAATGAAAAGCTTCCCGAAAAGCCTGACGTTTATTCAGAATGGTCTCCCAAGAAAGTCCAGCCTGATAAGTCTCCATGCAGAGCAATTCAAATAATTTCTGATCATCATGGAGAGGCTTGCCCCACTCCTCATCATGATAGGCCACATATAAGGGGTTGTTCATTTTTACCCAGCCGCAGCGTTTGGTCATAGCTTTCTCCTATTTCACCAACATCTTAAGAGCAGACTTGATATAGTTTTCTGCTGTATCCGTCGTGCCTTCAAAGAATTTCTTGATTTTCTTGAGCTCAGTAGCTTTGTAGCCCAGAGCCAGCATGGCTTCCATGGCTTCTTCCAGCTCCTGATTATCCACAGTCTGGACGGGTGCCTTGCTTTCTGCCAGACCATCCGCCGCCACTACCTTGCCTTCTAAGTCCAGCACCATCTGCTGGGCTGTCTTCTTGCCAATTTTAGGAAACTTGGTCAGGTAGGTGATGTTTTTCTGCTCAATGGCTTGCACTAAGCCAGCATTATCATCCGCCGCAATAATAGCCAGGGCAGACACTGGGCCGATACCTGAGACTGAAATCAAGCTGAGAAAGAGTTGCTTCTCCTCCTCGGTCGCAAAACCGTACAGGAGCTCCGCGTCTTCTCTCACCACCTGGTGCACATAGACCTTGGCTTCCTGATGAAGACGCCCTGAGTAAGCATAGGGGTTGGCCACATGAAGAATATAGCCGATAGAGTTGACTTCCAATACAATGTACTTGGCTGTAATTTTACTGACGATTCCTTTAAAATATTCGTACATAATCTTCCTTCTTCTGTATCATTTTGCCTATCTAGTATATCATATTTTCTGTCTGGAAACTGCTAATAGAAGTGCAACCAGCGGTTGACAAAATGTACAGGAAGCTGTATTCTCAAGATAAATAAAAGCTGTTAGGATAGAGTTAGCAAAGAAAAGGAGGCTGCAATGATGAAACTCGCTGATAAATTATTTGAACTAAGAAAAGAAAAAGGCTGGTCACAAGAAAAACTGGCTGAACAGATCAATGTCTCTCGCCAAAGCATTTCCAAGTGGGAATCTGGCCAAGCACTGCCAGAGCTGGAGAAAATTGTAGAGCTGAGCAAGATTTTCCAGGTGACGACAGATTATCTGCTTTTAGAAGAAAGCGACAAACCAGAAATAAACCCCGTCCTCTCAGAAGACGAAAAAGATCGCTACTACAAGGAAGTGAAATCTTATAGCTTCTGGCAGGTTCTGTATATTTTTATATCTGCCCTAGCTATCTTTCTCTTCTTTGCAGGTTCTAGCTTTCCAGCAACATTCACTGCCCTAGTCTGGTTGGCATTTTTCCTCTTAATCGCATCAGCAATGGCTATTAACAAGGCGCTAAAAATTAAGAAAAAGTATCTGGACAAGGTTATAGGCCTTGATGAGGATTCTAAGAAAGAAGGTGCTCAAGATGAAGCTGAAAACTGACAATCCCATACCTGTCAAAACTCGTCTGAAAGAGCTGATTGGAGACTGGCTCTTCATCTCAGGCTACCTCATTGCTCTTTTTTTACTATCTGGTTTTAGGAGGCATTCCTGCATTCACTGAAGTCCAGAGCCAGCTTCTGGCTTTTTCTACCTCAGTCCTGCCTCTAACTATTATCTTTGCTTGGTTAGACTATAGAAAAGGAAGTTTTGGCAAGCGTTGGGCAGGTTTACAGTTGGTTTACAAACATAGGAGCCTTTCCCACAGCCTTTTGCGATCTGCTATCAAGTTTTTCCCTTGGCAGCTGGGACATATGGGAGCTATCCGTAGTGCTTATCAAGCAGATGCCCTGTCAATTTTCTTGTCAACTTCAGCAGGGATTCTCTTCTTGATCTTTCTGCTGATGGGACTACTTCGCAAGGACAAACGCCATCCAGCTGATTTGCTTGCTGGAACGCAAGTTCAGCTCAAAAATTCAAAACAGCTCTAGTTCTATGACTAGGGCTGTTTGATCTTCTATAGAGTTTAGTATTTCCCCAACTCCCGCAGGCTAGTATGATTTTCCTGAATGCGGCGGAACATTTTTTCCATATCCGACTTGGTAAAGTTGACTAAGACCGGTCGGCCGTGTGGGCAGTTGTAGGGATTGTCACACTGGGACAGCTGAAAGAGCAAGTCACGCGCAGAGTAGTCATCCAGACTGTGATTGGCCTTGATGGAGCGTTTGCAGCTCATCATAATAGCTAGCTCTGCTCGATATTTCTTGATGGAAACTTCCTTGGTCAGGAGAAGCATATCGCACATCTCATAGATGCCGGCTTCAATCTCCTCTTCCTTGAACCAAATGGGATGCTCGCGGAGGATAAATTGGTTGGCTCCGTACTCTTCTAAAAAGATGCCAGCATCTTCTAACAGCTTCATCCGCTGCTTGATTCGCAACATATCGTCCGCTGGAAATTCAAAGATATAGGGCACTAAGAGCTGCTGCTGGCTATTGTCCACATCCCCAATCTTCTCCCGATAATACTCATACTTGACCCGCTCTTGAGCAGCATGCTGGTCAATAATGTAAAGACCGCCCTTGCCCTGAGCAAAGAGATAGGTGCCATGCATCTGGCCGAAATATTCTAACTCTGGGAAGCTTGATTTCTCTTCCTGTCCCAACTTATCCACAGCCCGCTCCAGACTGGCCTGGTCTAGCTCTGGATGGTCTAGTTGGTCATAACTAACTGGCCTTCTCTCTGCGAATTTGACCGAAGTCGGTTGCGGTTCTGATTTTTCATCTGTCGCTTGATGAACAGGCTTTGCTGACTCTTCAAAGGATAACTGCTGCTCTGCCACCTCTGGTTTGAGGAAGAAGTCATTCCGCTCCTTATCGTAGTAGAGGCGATTTTCTTTCAGAGGAAGACTGGTCTGTTCGGGTTTAGTCGCACGCTTAACAGTTGATTTGGCTAGATTTTCCAAAGCATCTGGGATAAGGTCCTGCTCCTTGAGACTGGTCGCAATGGCTTGCGAAATCAAGGCCATGAGTTCGCGTTCTTTAGAAATCCTCACCTCTTGCTTGGTCGGATGGACATTGACATCGGCCAGATAGGGGTCAATCTGAATATTGATGACCGCTAGTGGAAAGCGGCCTACCATCAGCTTGCTGCCGTAGCCGTCCAGAATAGCACGATTAAGCAGGAAATTCTTGATATAGCGGCCGTTAATGAGAATCGTAATATAATTACGATTCGCACGAGTCAACTCAGGCAGACTGACATAGCCGCTCACTTCAAAGTCCAAATCTGAAGCAGAGATTTCCACCATTTTCTTGGCTGTTGCCAGACCATAGATTCCTGCAATAGCCTGACGCAGATTACCACTGCCGGCAGTCCGTGTCATTTCGCGGCCGTCACTGATAAGGGTGAAAGCCACTTCCGGATGGGCCAGACTAAGCCGATTAATCACATCAACGATATGGGAAAGCTCTGCCTGCTGGCTCTTCATATACTTGAGCCGGGCTGGAGTATTAAAGAAGAGATCTTCTATCTTGATTTTCGTTCCTACCGGACTGCTGGTAGGCTCATGCTCTTCGATCTCGCCACCCTGGGCAACCAGCAGAGTCCCGTGCTGGCCCGTTTCCGTCGCTGTCTCAATAGTAAAACGCGAGACAGAAGCAATGGAAGGAATGGCCTCGCCACGAAAACCCAGTGTCCGAATCCGAAAGAGATCCGCCTGCTTCTTGATTTTACTGGTAGCATGGCGTCGAAGGGCCAGAGGAACATCTTCGTGGTCTATGCCTTCGCCATTATCCGTTACCTGAATGCTCTTGAGTCCGGCCTCCTCGATTTCGATGGTAATCTGGCTTGCACCCGCATCAATTGAATTTTCCACTAGCTCCTTGACCACGCTGCTAGGCCGCTCAATGACCTCGCCGGCCGCAATCTGATTGGCTAGAATTTCTGGAAGTTCGATAATTTTTGACATCTTTTTCTCCGTATTTGTTCTGCTATCTATTATAACACATTGGGCTCTTTCTATCAGAGGGCAGACTTATCTTGCCCGCTCTGCTCACAAGACAAACCATATAGACACAAATAGCTGCCACATAGACAAAAGGGCTTGTTTTCGCTGCCAAGTTGCGGTTTAATAAAGGTGAAAGGAGGAAGTTATGAAAGTTAAGCTAAGAATCGATTCTCAAGTCGCCGAAGACTCCGTCAGCATTGAAGCTCGTCTCATGACTGAAAGCATTCAGGAATTGGTCCACTTTGCTCAACATCTAGGCAAAGAAGACAAGATTCATGTCAAGAAAGAAGACAACATCTATCTGCTGGACGCTAAGGAAATCCACCGAGTCTATACAGAAAATCGTTATATTCAGGTCCGAACAGCAAAAGACGGCTATCGAGCTCAACAAGCTCTTTATCAGTTGCTGCAGATCCTTCCGGACTATTTTCTGCAGATTTCTCAGTCGGAAATTATCAACAGCCGACAAATCAGCCACCTCAAGCTGACTCCAAATGGCCTGATTCAAATATTTCTGAAAAACGGTGATCAGACATACTCGTCCCGCCGTTATCTCAAATCCATTAAAGAAAGGTTGCAATTATGAAAACTCGTCTTAAAGAACTCTTTTTCGGAGGAATTGGAGGGATTTTCATCGGTCTCTTCTTCTCCATGATTGTTTCTTATTTTTACAATCCAGCTTATCTACCGCTGCACCCTCGCTCTCCTACCGGCCACTTCTTTTTGAGCCAGCATGTCCATGTTTCCCTCATCATGCTCTACTGCATGCTTATCTGGTTTATCATGGGAGCTATTTTCAGATGGAGTGGAAGCTTCTTCCAAAGAGACTGGAGCATCCTGCGCTCCATCGTCAGCCACTTTGGCGTGATGATTCTAACCTTTGCACTTTTAGCTAACCTAGCTGGATTTTTCCCAAGAGAAAAAATACTCAGCCTGACACTGACTGCCGTTGGGGAATTCACTCTCATTTATCTGATTATTTCAGGAATCATCTATTACCACACCTACCGCAACATTCAAAAAATTAATAGCGGTTTGTCTAGCAAATCGTGAGAAACAAAAAGAACAGACTTGAGGCATTAACAAGTCTGTTCTTTGTTTTTACAACTTCTTCTTGAGCTCGGCCACTGCTGCCATGACTTCCAGGGGAGTCATATTGTAGATGTCCAAGTCTCGTAGTTCAGTCAGGACTGGATTTTCCGTTCCTTCTGCAAAAAGAGACATCTGCTCCGCCACTTGCGACTGCTTCGGTCTGGATGCAGTAGGAAGCTCTGAGCCTAGTCCTGTATCCTGACTCTCCAAATGACTCAAAATGCTATCCGCCCGCTCCAGTAATTTCTCAGGAAGTCCGGCAATTTTAGCCACATGGATCCCGTAGGACTTGTCAGCCGGACCCGGCTCAATCTTATGCAGGAAAGTCACCTGCCCGTCCTTTTCCAAGGTTGCTACATGGACATTTTCCAAATGCTCCAAGCTATTCTCTAAAGCTGTCAGCTCATGATAGTGGGTGGCAAAGAGGGTCTTGGCTCCAGTATAATGATGAATATGCTCAATAATAGCCTGAGCCAGCGCCATCCCATCGTAAGTCGCCGTCCCACGGCCCAGCTCATCAAAGAGAATGAGCGAACGCTCGCTGGCCTGTCGAATGGCCCGATTGGCCTCCATCATCTCCACCATAAAGGTGGACTGGCCAGATACCAGATCATCCGCTGCGCCGATGCGAGTGAAAATCGCATCGAATAGCGGCAGACTGGCAGACTGAGCGGGCACATAAGAGCCCATCTGTGCCATAATGACGATGATAGCCAGCTGGCGCATATAAGTCGATTTCCCGCTCATATTAGGCCCGGTAATCAGCTGGATGTCCGTTTCCTGGTCCAGCAGAATACTATTTGGAATGTAGCTTTGGGCTCCCATGACCTTTTCCACAACGGCATGCCGGCCTTTTTCAATCTGCAGACGGCGCTCTGCAGTAAAGACGGGGCGCACCAAATGTAGTTGCTCCGCTACCGCAGCAAAGCTCTGCAGTACATCTACAGCTGCCAGCGTTTGTGCCAAGGCCTGCAAGCGCTGGATGTATTTGCCAGCTTCCTCGCGAATCCGCATGAAAATCTCGTATTCCAAATTAGCAGATTTTTCACGCGCCTCCAACATCTCTCCCTCAATCCTGGCCAGCTCCTCCGTTCCGAAACGCTCCGAATTTTTCAGGGTCGCCTTGCGGAAGAAATGACTAGGCACATGAGCCAGCTGGGAATTGGTCACGTGGAAATAGTAACCATCTTTTTTATTGTAATCAATCTTCAGATTGCTGATGCCGCTATTGGCACGTTCTTTAACTTCCAGCTCCGCAATCCATCCAGTCCCCTCCCTCAGCACAAGCCGATACTGATCCAAGGTCTCATCAAAACCGGTCCGAATGATATTGCCCTCGGTGATGATATGGGGCGCATCCGGCGAAATAGCTGAGCTAATCAAGCCTGCCAACTCTGGAATAGGATCCAAGCCCTCAATCAAACGAGCTAGATGCTGGCTGCCGATTCCTTGCAAGATAGCCTTAATCTGAGGCACATTGCCCAATGTAGCTGCCAGCTGCAGCAGATCCTTGGGATTGGTCTTGCCAAAAGACACCCGACTAGCCAGCCGCTCGATATCGTAGACTCCCTTGAGGCTCTCCGTCAAATCACTCCGCTCAAAGAAATGATCCAGAAAAACCTCAACGACATTCTGTCGCTGGCTAATTCGCGCTTCATCAATCAGCGGACGCTGGATCCAAGAGCGCAGCATGCGGCCACCCATGGCCGTCTTAGTCTCGTCCATCAGCCAATAAAGACTGCCGTGCTTCTTGCCCGAGCGAGCATTTTCTGTCAAATCCAGACTCGCCTTAGTGGCATAGTCCATTTGCAGAAAGTCCTTGATTTCATAATGCTGGGCCTTCTTCAAATGGCTGAGCTCCCTCATCTGGGTTCGGTGCACATACTCCAGCAATTTCCCCGCTGCCTGACGTTCCATCGGAGACAGTTCCTCTCCCAGTAGCTGGACATCATCCAAGGCTGTCTGTACATAGGACAGCAAAAGGTTCATCTGCCCAGCCAAGACCTGCTCCTCAGCTTCTGGCAAGTCATAGCCCAGCACCACTTCTCTAGCTTTCAAATTGCGGATTTCCCCGCAGACCAAGGCAAAGTCCTCTAAACTAGTCACCTGAAACTCACCGGTCACCAAGTCCATATAAGCCAGACCATAGAGGCCCTCTGAGTAATCCAGAGCCACCAGAAAGTTATTAGCAGAGTCCGGCTTACTGGAGTCCACCACCGTCCCCGGCGTGATAACCTGAACGACCTCCCGCTTGACAACTCCTTTGGCTTCCTTGGGATCTTCCATCTGCTCCGCAATCGCTACCTTATAGCCTGATTCGACCAAAACATCAATATACTGCTGAGCCGAATGATAGGGAACTCCGGCCATGGGAATAGGATTTTCTGCATTTTTATTGCGGCTGGTGAGGGAAATCTCTAAAATCTGGGCGGCATTGACTGCATCATCATAAAACAGCTCATAGAAATCCCCCATCCGAAAGAGCAAGAAAGCATCTGGATAGTCCTTTTTGATATCCAAATACTGCTGCATGCCTGGCGATAACTTTTCTACTGCCATCTCTATCCTTTCTAAAAACAAACGAGGTCAGGACTTCTGTCTCAAACCTCTCCATTTTTCCTGAAAAAACTGTGACTCTTACATCACTTCCTGTATTTGCTCTTCAATCTCCTGAGCAGCTGCCTGATCCCGGCAAACCACTAAAAGAGTATTGGCACCCGCAACGGTTCCCAGAATGCGGCTATCGAACGAGCTATCCACGACATTGGCCAGCACTGTTGCCTCTCCCAGGCCCGTACGAAGAACCAGACTAAACTCTGCCCTGGCCACACTCTCCACATGCTTGGCTAAAAACTCTATAAAATCGATCTCTTCAGTCTCATGCGCCAAAACATAATAAGTCAGCCCCTTCTTCTTAACCTTGGTCAGGCCGATTTCACGAAGGTCACGCGACAGGGTAGTCTGCGTCACATATATCCCTTGTGCTTCCAGACGATCCTGAATCTCCTTTTGCGTTCCTAGCTTTTCCTCCTTAATCATCGTTTTGACTAACTGATGACGGTCATTCTTTCTCATTTTTACCTCATTATTGAATATTTAGAAGCTGCATTCATGAAGAATACTCCATCCGATCAAAGACCGCTTCTCCATCAATCTAGGCAAAGATTTGCAGGAATACTGAGAATAAACAAAAAACTTTAACGAAGAGTAATAGAGAAGAAAGCAATTAGATAGAAAACTCATCTATAAATACAGGTTCTTATCCCTCTTATTATATCAGAAAAATTCCTATTAGCCCAAAAATTATTCCCAAAAAAATTGAAGATTCCTTGAAAAATGTGATAAAATAATAACAAAAGACACAAAGGAGCAAATATGGATAACAAACAGTTGATTGCCGGCGAATTGGCCAAGGTTATTGACAGCCTTGATCAAGACGCTATTTTAAATTTATTGGAGCAGCCAAAGAGCTCTGAACTTGGCGATATCGCCTTCCCAGCCTTTTCTCTGGCAAAGACTGAGCGCAAAGCTCCTCAAATCATCGCTGCTGATATCGCTGAAAAGATTGACACAGCGCATTTTGACAAAGTCGTTGCGACTGGTCCTTATGTTAACTTTTTCCTCAGCAAGGCTGAAATTTCCGGCCAAGTTATCAAAGAAGTCATCAAAGACGGAGCTGACTACGGCCAGCAAAACGAAGGAAATAATCAGAATATCACCATCGACCTGTCCAGTCCAAACATTGCCAAGCCTTTCTCAGTCGGCCACTTGCGCTCTACTGTTATCGGTGACGCTCTTTCCAACATCTTCCGCAAGATTGGCTACAACACCATCAAAATCAACCACTTGGGAGACTGGGGCAAACAGTTTGGTCTCTTGATGGTAGCTTATAAGAAGTGGGGAAGTCAGGAAGCTGTTGAAGCTAACCCTATTGACGAGCTCCTCAAACTCTACGTGCGTATCAATGCCGAGATTGAAAATGACCCATCTCTGGATGAAGAAGGCCGCCTTTGGTTCAAGAAGCTAGAAGATGGCGACCCAGAAGCAACTGAGCTTTGGCAATGGTTCCGCGACGAAAGTCTGACAGAATTCAACCGTATCTACGAACTCCTAGGTGTCGAGTTTGACAGCCTAAACGGTGAAGCCTTCTACAATGACAAGATGGACGAAGGGATTCAAATCCTTGAAGACAAGGGTCTCCTGCAGGAATCAAAAGGAGCTAGCATTGTAGACTTGGAAGACTTTAACCTTCCGCCTGCTATGATTAAAAAATCAGACGGTGCTACCCTCTACATCACACGTGATATCGCAACAGCCATCTACCGGGCTCGCACTTACAACTTTGTCAAAAATGTCTATGTTGTAGGTCAAGAGCAGGCTAACCACTTCAGACAGCTCAAGGCCGTTCTGAAAAAGATGGGCTTTGACTGGAGCGATGACATGATTCACGTTGACTTCGGACTGGTGACTAAGAACCGTCAAAAATTGTCTACACGTAAAGGAAATATCATCCTCCTCGAACCAACTCTGCTGGAAGCTATCAGCCGAGCAAAAAGTCAGATTGAAGCTAAAAACCCAGAATTGGAAAACAAGGACGCTGTTGCTCGTGCAGTTGGGGTAGGAGCAGTTAAGTTCTACGACCTCAAAACCGACCGCCGCAATGGTTACGACTTTGACCTGGAAGCTATGGTTTCCTTCGAGGGAGAAACAGGTCCTTACATCCAGTATGCTTATGCTCGTATCCAGTCTATCCTGCGCAAGGCTAACTTCCAGCCAGATGCAGAGGCTACGTACAGCCTGAACGATCCAGAAAGCTGGGAAATTATCAAGTTGCTCCAAGACTTCGGCCGTGTTGTCAAGCGTGCTGCTGACAACTATGAGCCATCTCTGATTGCCAAATACGCTATCAGTCTGGCTCAAGCCTTTAACAAATACTATGCGCACACTCGGATTCTGGATGAAAGCCCTGAACGCGACAGCCGTCTGGCTCTCAGCTACTCAACAGCTGTTGTCCTCAAAGAAGCTTTGCGCTTGCTGGGAGTAGAAGCACCAGAAAAGATGTAAGCTTGATTTAGAACATCAAAAAACGAAAACCTCACTGGTTTTCGTTTTTTTCAATGTGATAGAGCTCTTCAATAATCCCCGCAACCTTCTTAATGTCTCCCAACATGCCACGCATTTCAAAATCAGCCAAAACTGGAAAACCGAAGCGCTCTGAATATTGCTTGGCTGTCAGACAGTATTGGTTGTTAAAGTTACGATTGCCACTGCCAATGACACCCAGACACTTGCTGGCATTCTGACCATAGGCGATAAAGTCCCCCACATCGGTTGTCAGAATTTCTACATCGCCATTGTCCACACCATTGCCACCCTCCAGATAAGTCGGCAGAAAAGCGATGAAAGGATTGTCCATTTCAAAAAAGGGCTGTCCTTCCTTTACCATGTCTTTGATATGAATCTTCTCTACTTCTAGGCTTGGATGCTGCTCCAGCAAATAGTCTGTCAGCCGACGGACAAAACTCTCTGTATTGCCGCTCAAGCTGATGTAAACCAAGGAAACCTTTGTCATTTTACTCTCCATTCTAAAAAATAACAGATACTGCTTCTTAAAATTGTAAGCACTTATCTGTTATTTGTCAAATCTTATTCGTTTGCAGCTAGTTCTGCTTTTTCAGCCTCTTTTTGCTGCTGGATTAGCTTAAAGACGACGATGGAAAGATAAATTAAACTGATGATAAAGCCCAGCACTGTTCCTAAAAGAAGACTGTTTGAATGCGTTGCAATGTTCTCAGGGCTTGTAAATACCTTGCCAACAATCCCTTTCGATGAAATATAGACGTAAACTTGAGATAACAAACTGACTAGTATATAAACGATATAGCTAATATTAGCCATCTGCAGATTTTTTCTAACCAAAAAGACGATAGATGCTATTAACAGAGCCGTCATAACGAAAAAAATCATCATATTCATTCCATTACGAAGAAATTCAAAATAAAGTTTATTAAACTGATTTGTCTGATCACTCAACTCTTTTGAGAAACCGATTTGTGTATAATCTACCTCAGAAAACTTTGAGAAAAAACGGCTCCATACTCCCAGTAAAGTTCCGATTGCTGACAAGACCAGCAAAACATAAAGATAAATTGGTTTCTTTTTCATGAACGCCTCCTGTAAAGAAATATTTTCACTTATTATACACCGAAAAGAAAAAGCTGACAAGACCAAGAAGCTTTCACCTTTTCAGAAGCCCACACAATAGCTAAATCCTTATTCATTTCTTCGACTAAAAAATCAAAGCCGAAACACTGCTGTCTCGGCTTTTTTGATTTAAAGAATATTAGCTGTTCAAGTGCCATACTTCTTCTTCGTATTGAGCGATAGTACGGTCAGATGAGAAGAATCCAGCTTTGGCGATATTGACGATGACTTTGTCCATCCATGCATTGCGGTCTTCGTAGTCCGCCAGCATGCGCTCTTTCACTTGGATATAGTCTTCCAGATCCAGCAGGGTCATGAACCAGTCCTTGCTGATCAGTTCATTGTAAAGACGTTCCAAGCGTTCAGCTTTACCAACTGCCAATACTTCATCGCTAACGATAAAGTCAACCAATGGCTTGATAGCTTCACGTGCATAGTACTCACTAGACTTGTAAGCGGATTTTGCGTAGAGGTCAATAACAGTCTCAGAATCTTCACCGAAGATGTAGATGTTGTCTTCGCCGACCAGCTCTGCAATCTCAACGTTCGCTCCGTCCATAGTACCAAGAGTCAAGGCACCGTTAAGCATGAACTTCATGTTACCAGTACCAGATGCTTCCTTAGAAGCCAGGGAAATCTGCTCAGAAATGTCACCAGCTGCAATCAAGAAGCTAGACGCTGTAACGTTGTAGTTTTCTACCATAACTACTTGCAGGTGTGGAGCTACTTGAGGGTCATTAGCAATCACTTCTGACAAGCAAAGGATGAGGTGGATGATGTCCTGTGCAATCGTGTAAGCAGGAGCAGCCTTACCACCGAAGAAGACAGTGATTGGACGAGCAGGGATGTTACCAGCCTTGATGTCCAGATACTTGTGGATAACGTACAGAGCGTTCATTTGTTGGCGCTTGTACTCATGCAGGCGCTTGATTTGGATATCAAAGATAGATTCTGGATTGATTTCCACACCTTGTGCTTCCTTCAAGTGACGAGCCAATTTACGCTTGTTGTGAGCCTTGATGCCTTCCAATTTTTCTTTAACATTTGCAGCGCCAGTGAATTCCAACAAGCCTTCGAGCTTAGTTGCATCATGGTGCCAGTCGCGACCCAGCAACTCATCTAGATAATGAGACAGACGTGGGTTGGCATGCATGAGCCAGCGGCGGAAAGTAATACCGTTGGTCTTGTTATTGAATTTTTCAGGGTAGATATCGTAGAAGGCTTTAAGCTCAGAGTTTTTCAGGATTTCTGTATGCAGAGCAGCAACACCATTGACACTGTATCCGTAGTGGATATCCATGTGCGCCATGTGCACACGATCGTCCTCATCAATGATTTGCACTGCTGGATCTACGTATTTAGCCTTAACGCGCTTGTCAAGCGCTTTGATGATTGGTACCAGATGCGGTACTACTTCTTTCAAGAATTCCAGAGGCCATTTTTCAAGAGCTTCAGCTAGAATCGTGTGGTTCGTATAAGCAGTCATCTTCTGTACGATGGCAATTGCTTCATCCAGATCCAAACCACGCTCAGTCAAGAGACGGATCATTTCTGGGATAACCAGAGATGGGTGGGTATCATTGATTTGGATGACAGCATAGTCTGCCAAGTCGTGCAGGTTGCTGCCTTTTTCAATCGCTTCGTCAATAATCAGCTGAGCACCATTTGAAACCATGAAGTACTGCTGGAAGATACGGAGCAATTCCCCTTGCTTGTCACTATCGTCTGGATAGAGGAAGAGGGTCAAGTTGCGGGCAATATCTGTCTTATCAAAGTCAATACCGTCTGTGATGATATCCGCATCCACTGAGTCCAAATCAAAGAGACGAAGACGGTTCTTAGTTTCTGTCTTGTAACCTGGCACATCAATATCATAAAGAGTAGATGTCAGGGTAAAGTGAGCAAATGGCACTTGGTAGCTGCGGCTAGAGCGAACCAACCAGTTTTGCTCAGTCAGCCAGAAGTTAGGAATAGTTGTCTGTTCGTTGTTTTTCAAAACCTGTTGGAAAAGACCAAAGTGGTAGTTCAGTCCTACACCATCACCATTAAGACCAAGTGTCGCAATAGAGTCCAGGAAGCAGGCAGCCAGACGACCCAAGCCTCCGTTACCCAAAGACGGCTCCAACTCAACTTCTTCTACCTCGATCAAGTCTTTACCAGCATCTGCCAACTCTTGCTTCACATCATCGTAAAGTCCAAGGTTGATCAAGTTGTTAGACAAAAGTTTACCAATCAGGAACTCAGCTGAGATATAGTAGAGTTTTTTCTTACCAGTATTGACTGGCTTTTGAGCGCTGGCTAATTTAGTGTAGTTCAAAAGAGCCAGGTAAAGTTCTTCGTTGCTGCAATCAGCAAGATTTTTTGAATAAGTATTTTTGATATAAGTTTGTAAGTTTGACATGATTAATCCCTTCAAGCCTGATTCGGCTGTTCTTTATTCGTTAATTAAATCGGTATTCATACGACGGTAAGTCTTGGTCAAGCTGTAAAGCTCACCTTCGACGATTGGATTCAGCTCTTCAGCTGTCATCCGCCAAGTCCAGTTGCCACCAATTGTGGATGGATAGTTCATCCGTGCTGCACTATCTAATTCCAGCAGGTCTTGCATGGTTGCAATGGCCATAAAGCTGACTGAAGCAAAGATTGTGCGCAGCATTGCATGAGGTACTGTTTCGTACTCCTTACGGTTGGTGTACTGAGCCATGTACTGGCGAGTAGCGTCGTCAATCTCATCCTTGTACCAGCCCAAAACAGTATTGTTATCATGGGTTCCGGTATACATGACTGAGTTGTTTGGCGCCAGATGCGGGCTATCGATGCTTTCATCATCAGGATTGAAGGCGAATTGCAAGATCTTCATTCCTGGGAAACCAGTGCGCTCGCGCAGCTCGATCACTTCGTCCGTCATAAAGCCTAGGTCTTCTGCGATGATATTCAAATCACCCAAGGCTTCCTTAACCGCTGCAAAGAGCTTGTAGTCAGGACCTTTGACCCACTTACCAGAAGCAGATGTTTCTGAGCCAGCAGGTACTTCCCAGTAAGACTCAAAGCCGCGGAAGTGGTCGATACGGACAATGTCGTAAATCTTGAAGCTTTCACGCAGACGCTCAATCCACCATGCATAGCCATCTTTATCCATAGCTTCCCAGTCATAGATAGGATTGCCCCAAAGCTGACCAGTCTCTGAAAATTCATCTGGCGGACAGCCTGCCACACAAGTTGGCTTGCCAACAGCATCTGTCTTAAAGAAGTGCGGCTGTGCCCAGACATCAGCACTGTCAGCTGCCACATAGATTGGCATATCACCGACAATCTCGATGTGATGTTCATTAGCATAGGCTTTTAATTTTAACCACTGCTTAAAGAAGAGATACTGGGTTACACGATGATAAGTCAGCTTGTTAGCCAGCTTCTCACGATAAGAAGCGAGGCTAGTAGCCTCACGGCGGCGAATCGCTTCATCTGGCCACTCTGTCCAAGCTAGATTATCAAAATGCTCCTTGATAGCCATGTACTCAGCGAAAACTTCCAACCAAGCTGCATTTTGCTCTACAAAGCTCTCATAGTCAGATAGATCATCTGCTTTTAAGAAGCGAGCTACTGCTTTTTCCATGATTGGACGGCGAGCATCGAAAATCTTTGCATAATCTACTTTTCTAGGATCATCTCCGAAATCAGCTCCCTTGACATCTGCCTCGTTCAGCAAACCTTCTTCTATCAGAATATCAAAATCGATAAAGTAGGTATTCCCCGCAAAAGCAGAGAAAGACTGATAAGGAGAATCACCATAACTGGTCGTTCCCAGTGGCAAAATCTGCCAATAGCGCTGCTTGGTGCGAACCAAGAAGTCTACAAAATCATAAGCACTTTGGCCAAAAGATCCGATACCGTACTTGCCCGGAAGGGATGAAATGTGCATGAGCACACCGCTTTGACGTTTTTTCATTTTGTCACCTCGTTATTTTTTCCTCTACGCCTTTTCATTTTTACTTAATGCAAACGTTTGCGTCGACTTGATTATAACCTATTTTTTTTTTAAGTGCAAGGGGTTTTTGAGATTTTTTTCAATTTATTGGTTAATGGATATAATGCTCTTTTAGGACTCTCCTACTGCCCCAATTGTTTACCGTTTTTCTCTTCTTGCAAGCGTTCTCTTTTTGTGTTAAAATGTTCTTACAAACAGAAAACGTTTGCGTTTGTGGAGAATCCGCCTCATACTTGCTTTTTTGACCACAATAGTCAGGCAAAACCACTGTCGCTGCTAGCTATTTTTGGCACAGGTTTGCATGACTCTTAGAAAGCAAGTGCTTCTACTAGTAGATTTAAAATAGTTCATGTTATCGTAAGGATTTCCAGCAAATGCAGGCCTTTAGGAGGTTTTTATGCGAGTTACTATCAAAGAAGTCGCAAAACTAGCAGGCGTGTCGCCCTCTACCGTGACCCGCGTCGTACAAAACAAATCAACCATCAGTGAAGAAACCAAAAAACGGGTCCGTGCTGCTATGAAGGAGCTGGACTATCATCCCAACCTCAATGCCAGAAGTCTGGTCAGCCAATCCAGCCAGGTCATCGGCTTGGTCCTGCCGGACGACTCAGATGTCTTCTATCAAAACCCTTTCTTCCCAACTGTATTGCGGGGGATTTCTCAGATTGCTTCTGATTATGACTATGCCATCCAGATCAGCACAGGGCAAGATGAAGAGCACCGCTTAGAAAATATGAAGCAGATGATCTTAGGCAAGAGAGTAGATGGACTGATTTTCCTTTACTCCAAGCAGGACGATCCTTTGGTCGACTTTGCAGTTAGGAACAACTTCCCTTTCCTTATCCTAGGGAAAGCTGTCTCTCCTTTCATCTCTCTGGTGGACAATGACAATATCAAGGCCGGCTATGACGCGACCAGATATTTCCTTGACAAGGGCTATCAGAAAATTGCCTTTCTAGCCGGGAATAAGGAGCTGGTCGTTTCTCAGGATCGTTACACAGGCTACAAGCAAGCTCTGAATGAAGCAGAACGGCCTTTGGATGAACGCATTATCAAATTTGCCTTCGGTTTCCTTCTGGAAGACAACAGTTACAAGATTATGGAGGAGCTGCCGCTGGACGAGATTGAAGCCATCGTGACCTCTGATACCTTGGTAGCAGAAGGAGCCCTGCACTATCTCAAAGATCAGGACTACCAGATTCCCATTATCACCTTTGATTCTCTCAAACCGCGCATTGATGTGGATGCTTATATCGATATCAATGCCCTTGAGCTTGGGAAAGAGTCTTTCCGGACCCTCTTCCAAATCATCAAGGACAATAAAGAAGACAAGCAGATCTGCTATCGCCAGCTGATTCCGCATAGCATCAGCACTCGCTAATCCGAGTGCTTTTGCTCATTTATCAACGATTCACTGAACGGCCTTGTCCCAACCCAGGGCAGAGCCTGAACTAAAAGCAATTACCCGAAGAGAAACCGACAAAGAAAGAGGAAAAACATGGCCTTTCGTATTTTTCAAGCCTATTTAGATGACGAAAACATCATCACCATCGAACTGGAAAAGAGCTTTGATGCCTACTCCATCCACTTTACACTGGAAGACAAGCACAGCTCCAGCCCCTTAACCATCAAAAACATCAACAATCAGGAAGATCGGATTATCTACACCGTATCGGCTAATGAGCCCATTGACCTGACGCAGTCCTACAAGGTCTATGACCAAGACCGCAATCATACCGACCTGCAGTACCGCCATATCGTGAAAAAGCCTATTTTCGATGAGATTTTTGACTATGCAGGCGACGATTTGGGAGCTCAGTACAGCTCCCAAGCCACCGACTTCAAACTCTGGGCACCCATTTCCGAAAAAGTCCTCCTGCATCTGAAAGACCAGGTTCACCATCTCAAGCGTCTGGATAAGGGAGTCTGGCATACCCGCATTGAAGGAGATTTAGAGGGAGCCTCCTATTCTTATCTCCATAAGATCAATGGCAAGTGGGTAGAAGTCCATGATCCCTACGCCCTATCCTCAGATGTTAATTCGGGCAACAGCTATATCATTGATTTAGAAAAGATTAAAAAGCCTATCAAACGAGCGAAAACACAGCTGGATCCGACAGAAGCCGTCATTTATGAAATGAGCGTCCGCGATTTCTCTATGCAGAAAGAAGCTGGCTTCTCCTATCCTGGGAAGTTTGCCTCGCTGAGCGAATCACCAGTCGTCCACGGCCAGAAGTTCGGTTTGGACTATCTGAAAGAGCTAGGCATCAGCCACGTGCAACTTATGCCTGTCTATGACTTCGGCAGCGTTGATGAAAAGCATCCTGAGCTCGTCTACAACTGGGGCTACGACCCTGTCCAATATAATGTCCCAGATGGCAGTTTTGCCAGCGATCCGCGAGACCCTTATGCCCGCATCTTAGAATTGCAGGCGGCCATTAATGCCTACCACAATGCTGATATCAGCGTCATCATGGACGTGGTCTACAATCATGTCTATGATGCCAACAGCTATGCTTTTGAAAAAATCGTGCCCGGCTATTTTTTCCGGCTCAATGACATGGGTTACCGGACCAACGGAACCTTCTGTGGTAATGATGTGGCCAGTGAAAAGGCTATGGTCCGCCGCTATATCAAGCAGTCTGTCAAGCAATGGGTCAGCCTCTATGGTTTTGACGGTTTCCGCTTTGATCTGATGGGGATTTTAGATATCCAAACCATGCAGCAGATAGCTGACGAACTCAAGACGCTCTATCCTAACATCTACCTCTACGGCGAAGGCTGGCAGATGGATACTGGGCTGGCAAGTGAACGTTTGGCTCATCAGTACAATGCTTCCCAGCTGCTAGATTATGGGTTCTTCAGCGACCATTTTCGCGACAGTCTCAAGCAGACCATCGCTCAAGGCCGGCAAATCGAGAGCAAGACTCCTGCCAGTCAGCTTGAAAACGTCCTGACAGCCAATGTCGGACTAAAAGGCGAGGCTCACTTCATAGCGCCCCAGCAAGCTATTAATTATGTGGAGTGCCATGACAATGCAACGGTTTTTGACTACTTTGATATCGTCAACCCTGCTATCACCTTGCGGGATCGGCTGGCCAATTCACGGCTGGCTCTCCAACTCGTCCTGCTGGCCCAGGGCGTGCCCTTTATACACAGCGGTCAGGAATTTTTCCGGACTAAAAATTTGATTGATAACACCTACAATATGCCTGACGAAATCAATAAACTAGACTGGCTGCGCTCCCTGCATTACACAGAGGATATTGCTTTTCTTAAACAACTGATTGCTTTTCGCAGGGCACATCCGCTGTTGCATCTAAAGACCAGCGCCGCTATCAAGCAAGCCTGTCAGGTCAACTGGCTGACAGACAGTTTATTGGAGTACAAAATTCAAGACAGGAAAGAAAGTATGACAATCGTCATCAACTTTGGCAACCAAGAGGCTGACTACGAAAATAAAAACAAGCAAAGATTGCATCTCCAGTATCCAGCCATTGATGTCCAAAAACCAATTGCACCGCTAGCTGACAGTTACAGCCTAGCTGGCAAGCAGTTGATTGTGTTAAAATAGATTATAAAACATCAGCCAATGAATAAGCTGATGTTTTTGTTTTTTATAATCCCAAATAATCTTCGACTGCTGCCTGCATTTGGTCTGCAGCGACCGTCGTTTTGTGACGCACTGGGGCTGTTTCTAAGCCATCCACAGCTGGTGGCAGAGCTACGCCAGAAAGTTCGTGCAGTTGGTCCAAAGCCTCAAAGTCACTAAGTCCTGTCTGGCCAGTTACAGCCTCAACAGCCACGACTGGGAATTTATAAGGGCTAGCGGTAGACGCGATAACAGTCTTGCGCTGATCACCTGTCTCTGCCAAGTATTTTTGATAGACAGCGGACGCAACGGCTGTATGAGGGTCTTCGATGTAGTCAGAGGCCTGATAGACCCGCTTGATTTCAGTTGCTGTTTCTTCTTCTGTCGCATAATCAGCCGCAAAGAGCTCTAAAATCCCAGCGTCAAAGTCCGTCAGTTCATACTGTCCATGCTCATTCAGGGCCACCATCAAGGCCGCTGTTTTCTCAGCGCTGTTACCAGACAGATGGAAAATCAAGCGCTCCAAGTTAGAGGAAACCAGAATATCCATGGACGGACTAGACGTCACCTTGAAGCTCCGCTTCTTGTCATAAACCTGAGTCTTGAAGAAGTCCGTCAGGACATTGTTCTCATTTGATGCGCAAATCAGCTTGCCAACCGGCAGACCGATTTGCTTGGCATAGTAGGCCGCCAGGATATTACCAAAGTTCCCTGTCGGAACTGTAAAGTTGACCTTGTCTCCTGCTGTGATTTCTCCCGCCTTCACCAGCTGAGCATAGGCATAGACATAGTAGACAATCTGAGGCACCAAACGGCCGATATTCATAGAATTAGCTGATGAAAACTGCAGCTTATGCTCCAAGAGACGAGCTCGTAGGTCTGGGTCGTTAAACATGCGCTTGACATTGGTCTGGGCATCGTCAAAGTTGCCATCAATGGCAACGACATGCGTATTAGTACCTGTCTGGGTCGTCATTTGCAGCTCTTGGACCTTGCTGACACCGTCTTTGGGATAAAAGACGATAATCTCAGTCCCAGGAACATCCGCAAAACCTGCCATAGCTGCCTTACCTGTGTCGCCAGAGGTCGCCGTCAGAATAACAATTTTGTTTTCCAAGCCGTGCTTTTTGGCTGCTGTCGTCATCAAGTGAGGCAGGATAGACAAAGCCATGTCCTTGAAGGCAATAGTCGCTCCGTGGAAAAGTTCTAGATTGTACTGACCATCCAGCTTGACCAAAGGAGCAATCGCCGCATCATCAAACTTGCTGTCGTAGGCATGGTTGATACAGTGGTCTAGCTCCGCTTCAGAAAAATCATCCAAAAATGCAGACAAAACCAGCTTGGCTACTTCCTGATAAGAAGCGTCTTTGAGCTTGGCAAAGTCCAAATCGACCTGCGGATAGGTAATGGGCGTAAAGAGCCCGCCGTCTGTTGCCAAGCCTTGCAGAATCGCCTGGCTAGCTGTTACTCTATTCTTTTCGTCGCGTGTTGATTGATAAACTAAGGTCATTCTCTCTCATCCTTTATCTGTAGTTCGCTTTATTATACCAAAATTTATCAGAAAATTCTCGCTTTTTCACAGAGAATATCAGAAAAAGCCCATTTCTGGGCTTGTTTCATCTTATTCATTCATAGATACGTGAACGTGGTCGTAATGATTTTCAGTTACACTACCACGGTCTGGCATTTGGTTCCAAGTATTAGCTGGTCCATAAATGCTTTCAAATGGTGCATAGAACTGTTGCTGCCAGATAACGTAAGAGATTCCTCTTTCAGTCATATTAGAAGTAACATCGGCTGCGACCTGGTTTCCTAATTCAGTATTCTCACCAACGATAAAGTCAGCTGCCAAGCCCTTACCATGGTCACCACTATCACCTGGGCGGTAGAGACTAAATTCTGTAATGCCATATTTAGCTGCTATCTCTTCTTTCAGAGCTGCAGTTTGTGGCTGAAGACCTTCATTAGCAGGATTGTTAGTTGTCACGCTAGCAGCATCTGTTACAGCTGGAGCATTGTAAGTTGTTGGCTCAACAGCGGCAGTTGCTTGACTGACTTGGTCTTGGCCTAATTCAGTAGCTGCTGGAGCCGCCTCTACTGGTGCTTCTGGACTTGCAGCCACTGCCGGCTGTAGCGCTGCTTCTACAGGAGCGGCTGCATTTGCTTCCGCAGCTGGGGCTGCTTCACTTGCAACTTCTGCTACTGGGGCAAGAGCTTCTTCAGCAGGCGCTGATACTTGATCTGCTGGAGCTGCAACAGCTTCCTCAACAGCCGGAGCTGGAGTTTCTGCTGCTTGAGCCGGCGCCGCTGGAGCGGCTTGTTCAGCACCAAAAATCTCGCTAGCTGTATAATCTTCCGTTACCAATCCTGCATTATTGCCCGCTTGGTAGCTTTGGATTTCTACAGAGGTAATTTCGTTGTGGCCATTTGTTGTAATAGTCAAAACAGTACCTGGGAAAATCAAGTCAGCATTGGCAATTTGGTTGATTTTAGCCAAGTCAACAAGGTCAATGTTCATCGCTTGAGCGATATTTCCCAAAGTGTCACCATATTGAACAGTGTAAGTTTGTTGGTTTTCATTGCTCGTAATATCCGCTTTAATTTGCTCAACTGTTCTGGCAGTCCAGTTTTGTGGCTGCTCCTCAGCTCGCGTTGTCAACAAAGGCAATGCTGACAAAGCAACAGTTGAAGCCAAAAGTAATTTCTTATTCATTTTCATATGCAAAATGCACCTTCCTAATCATTCATGATACGAAAACCATCTTACCATAAATCTTCTAAGAAAAAAGCCTTTTTCGACCTATTTAACAAAACTGTCTGCCCCCTGTAATATGGAGATTTGTTTGTAACATATAAAAAATTGCAGCAAGCAAAAGAACCTCATTTAGAGAGGTTCTGTTTTTTCTTTTGGGCTTATTTGAACTCTTGGTATTCAGCTAAACTGAATCCGACCTAAGCTCTTGGCAAAAAAGAGAAAATCTCCTAGAAGCTGTCGCTTCTTCGTCTATTTTTGCTGTGAATATATCTATTCACTCTGGGTTAGCTCAGCTAAATCGAGCTTCGGCTAAAAACTCGGAAAAAAGAGAACTGGCTCGGATTCATCGAATCCATCGTCCAGTTCCTATTTTTCAGTCGTTTTTTAACGCCTCCACATCTTACTTCACCTTCATCATTCGGACGAGGCTGGCCCGTTCGGCTTCTTCCAGCTTCATCTCGATGTAGTAGATGGTTTCTTTGAGGTCAGGGATGGTAGCATACTCTAGTCCATTGACCCGGCGGCGGGTTTTCTCGATTTCATCCGCCATTAGCTGGCAGCTTTTCTCAATTTCAGCCAGTCGCAGCAGGTCAGGGAGCAGATCGCTCATGCTTTCAATGGTTTCATCCATCTGGCTATTAGACGCCACATAGCTATAAACCACATCTCCCTCGTCATCACTGTGCGGATTGTCAATATGGGCGTGCATCTTGGGCACGCGCACACTCATGATATTCTCAGTCTCCACATGTAGATTGACCTCCCGCGTGGGGACGGCAAAAATCTCCTCGACCATGAGGTCGCTCTCCAGCGCCTTGGCCATGACAAAATCCTGTAGGTGGCCAACCAGAGCGGATTCGACCTTTTGGCGGAGCTGATTGTTCTCACGGACAGACTCAATGAAGCGCCGCATCAGCTCATCCCGCTTGTCCTTGAGCAGTTTATGCCCACGGACAGCCGTTTTGAGACGGGCTTTTAAGTTATTCAGCTCCATCCGAGTCGGCTTGACATTGAGTCGTGTCATCTTTCTTCCTCCTTGGTCTGCGGCAAGTATTGGTCAATCATATCGTCCTTGATCCGCTTGAGCTCCGTTCTAGGTAAGATGGACAGGAGTTCCCAGCCCAGATCCAAACTTTCTTCAATGGTTCGGTTGGTCTGGAAACCTTGATTGATGTATTCCTGCTCGAAGCGGTCGGTAAAGCGCACATAGAGCTTGTCCGTTTCGGACAGGGCGGATTCCCCCAGAACGACAGCCAACTCCTTAGCCTGCTTGCCTTGCGCATAGGCGGCAAAAAGCTGGTTCATAGTCGCAGCATGGTCTCCCCTAGTCTTGCCCTCACCTGAACCCTTGTCCTTGAGACGAGACAGAGATGGCAGGACATTGATGGGCGGACGATAACCACTGTTGTAAAGGTCGCGTGAAAGGATAATCTGACCTTCCGTAATATAACCCGTCAAGTCTGGAATCGGATGGGTAATATCATCCTCTGGCATGGACAGGATCGGAATCTGAGTCACTGAGCCTTTCTTCCCGACCAGACGTCCAGCCCGCTCATAAAGGGTGGATAGGTTAGTATAGAGGTAACCCGGATACCCACGTCGACCCGGCACTTCACGCCGAGCTGCGGAAACTTCCCGCAGGGCTTCACAATAGTTGGTCATGTCAGTCATGATAACCAGAACGTGCATATCCTTTTCATAAGCCAGGTACTCAGCTGCTGTCAGGGCAATCCGCGGCGTTGCAATCCGCTCGATAGCTGGGTCATTAGCCAGATTGATAAAGAGCACCGAGCGGTCAATGGCTCCTGTCTCCCGGAGGTCATTCATAAAGAACTCAGCTTCTTCAAAGGTAATTCCCATGGCCGCAAAGACCACGGCGAAGTTTTCATCAGAATTAAGCACGGTAGCCTGACGGGCGATTTGAGCAGCTAATTCCTTGTGGGGCAGACCAGAGCCAGAAAATACTGGCAATTTTTGTCCCCGAACCAAGGTATTGAGGTGATCGATGGCTGAAATACCGGTCTGGATAAACTCATCAGGATAGTCGCGAGCTACTGGATTGATGGCTTGACCGTCAATATCCAGATATTTTTCTGGCAAGATAGCTGGGCCACCATCAATCGGCTTGCCCATTCCATTGAAAATCCGGCCTACCATGTCTTCTGACACTGGCAGCTCTAGCGGACGGCCGGTAAAGCGGACCTTGGCTTTTTCCAGATTGATGCCGCTAGATCCCTCAAAAAGCTGGACCATAGCCTTGTCTTCTTGGACTTCCAGAACCTGGCCCTGACGCTTGCTACCGTCATGTAGCTGGATTTCTACCAATTCATTGAAATGCACGCCAGCAACCTGATCGACAATCATCAGAGGGCCGACAACTTCACTGACGGTGCGGTATTCTTTAATGACGCTCATTGTCTAGTCCTCCTTGGGCAAGAATCTGGTGCAGGGTTTCCTCGATAGTCTGACTGAGAGCCTGAATTTTTTCCAGCTGGTCTTCATGGATAAACTTGCTGCGGGCAATTCGATCACGCAGCTCCACTGTTCCTTCCATGATTTCCCGGAAATAAGCTCCCAGCTCCAAGGCACGATTGGCCTCCGCATCGAAGGTCAGGATATTGCTCAATAAAGCTACCTGCTTTTTGAAAGAAGTATAGGTGTCTACATAATCAAAGGCATTCTGCTGCAGGTAGTCCTCGCGGATCATCTTGGCCGCATTCATGGTCAGCCGGTCCTTTTCAGACAAGGAATCCAAGCCCACCAAACGCACGATTTCCTGCAGTTCGCTTTCCTTTTGCAGGATATTCATGGCCTTGGTGACTTTCTCAGCCCAAGCAATCTTCTCATGCTGGTCGATATAGGCTCCCACTTCGTCTAGGTAGAGTGAGTATGAGCTCAGCCAGTTGATAGCTGGGAAATGCCGGCGTTGAGCCAGCTGGGCATCCAAGCCCCAGAAGACCTTGACAATCCGCAGGGTATTTTGCGTTACCGGCTCAGAAATATCTCCACCTGGAGGTGATACGGCCCCGATAGCGGTTATAGAGCCTTCGCGCGCAGTTGAACCGAGTGTCTTGACCCGACCAGCCCGCTCATAATATTCAGCAATTCGGCTGCCAAGATAGGCAGGATAGCCTTCGTCGCCTGGCATCTCTTCCAGACGGCCGGACATTTCCCGCAGAGCTTCTGCCCAGCGAGAGGTGGAGTCCGCCATGATGGCCACGGAATAACCCATGTCACGGAAGTATTCTGCGATCGTAATCCCTGTGTAAATCGACGCTTCCCGAGCCGCCACCGGCATATTGGAGGTGTTGGCAATCAGCACCGTCCGCTGCATAATGGACTGGCCAGTTGATGGGTCAATTAGTTCTGGAAATTCATTGAGTACGTCGGTCATCTCATTGCCACGCTCTCCGCAGCCGACATAGATAACGATGTCAACATTGGCAAACTTGGCCACCTGGTGCTGGACGACAGTCTTACCAGCTCCGAATGGTCCTGGTACAGCAGCTGCCCCACCCTTGGTCACTGGGAAGAAGGTATCAATGACCCGCTGACCTGTCACCAAAGGCTCAACCGGAATCAGTTTTTGAGCAAAAGGACGCCCACGACGGACTGGCCATTTTTGCATCAGAGTCCCTTTAAAGATAGACCCGTCCGCCTGCTCAATCTCATAAACAGTCTCTTCAACAGTGAAACTACCTGCTGAGATGTTGGCCAAGCAGCCACTGACGCCGACTGGCACCATGATGCGGTGCTCTACCAGATTGGTCTCCTGCACCGTTCCCAGAATATCGCCAGCCTCAACCGCCTCTCCGACAGACAGACTTGGAACAAAATCCCACTTAGTCTCTCGGTCTAGATTTGGCAGTTGGACACCGCGGACGAGGAAGTCGCTCTCCGTGATGGTCTGGAAACGCTCCAAAGGCCGCTGAATTCCGTCAAACATCTGAGAAATCAGACCTGGACCCAGTTCAACAGACAGAGGGCTTCCAGTCGTGATGACCGGCTCCCCCGGACCCAAGCCAGAAGTTTCTTCATAAACCTGAATAGAGGCTTGATCCCGCCGCATTTCAATAATTTCACCGATCAGCCCCAAATCGCCAACCCGGCAGATATCCTGAATATTCGCTTCCTGCATCCCTGATGCCAGCACCAGAGGACCAGAAACTTTGATAATCTTTCCTTGACTCACAATCTTCCTCCATTCTTTGTAAAGATTGTATATACTTTTATTTTTTTATAAATATTTTTAATAATGTTTTTTCAAACGCTGTTGGGTATAGATAACCTATTAAAGAATCATTATACTTCTTAAGAGAATAAAGCGTTCTTATAGATTCATAAATATCATATAATAGAACATCAAGTTGGTTTGTAGTTTCTTCGTCCAGTGAATTTATATCATAAGTGCATGATTTCATATCAACACTAGATAATCTCAAACTCATACCTTTTTTAGTAAAAAACAATCTATCAATTTTTTCCTCTGTATCTAATTTAGAAAACTGGGTACATAGCTGTAGTATATCGTATCTTTTTACAAATAATTTCCAAATAGAAGTTTTATCTCTAGTTTGCAAAAGAAATTTAATTACTTTTGCCATATTTTTAATCTCTACAAAGTTATTTAAATGTTTATCCAACATGCCAAACTCATTAAAATAATAACTCTTATCTAATTCGCTGTAGTTTGGAATCATTTTATTTAAAAATGATTTAACTATTATATCTTGATCATTGATTACATAATCCATATTCATAGAAAAATCATAAATTAACTTATCCATAATGTTAGATAATTCTTCATGTTTTAGCACAATTTCTCTAAACAGTTCCCCATGCTTCTCATCAATCACTCTTTTTACCTCTCTTTGCTGATTATAAAAGTAAAAGAAGAATAACGTAGGGATAATCGTAATCAATGCTACCATTGCCGGAAGCCTCGTAAGTACCTCTCCAAAATTAATTTCTAAACTTAACAATTTGAATAAAGTAGTTTTGATTAGATCTATATACAAAAGGAATTGCTTGCTATCATTAAGATACAATAACAATAAACTAGTCATTCCCAGAGAAATAACCGCAGGTATACTGATTAAAAAATTTAAAATCTTCTTGATAGGTTTATTTATAATTCCTCTCCATACTTTACTATCATTAGGAGAGGTACCATAAGTAACCCAACCTAGTCTATTTTTATAATATATTTTAGATAAGGAATAATCAATCCTAATCCAGATAAGAGAGGCTCGAATATTTCTTTCTTTTATAGCCAATCTTCCACGTTCTTCAACAATCAACTCCAATCGAGTATAGGATATATTTATCAAGAAATCGTAACTTAATAAAATCACAAACACTATAGATGTTACAAGGACATATATAGAAAAGTATAAAAAAAGCAGGTTAAGAAACTTAAACAAATCTCCATTTGAGACATTAATATAACCAGACATATTATTTATGCCATTAAAATGAAGTAAGATTACAAGGAGAATTAGAAATATTTTTTTTAGCATACATACTCTATATTAATTTTTAGTGTTTTAACATTTTTATGAATTCGCGACAGAGAAGAACTATGTGAAACTTTCTGATATTTTCATATTTTAAAACTATTTCACCACTAAGAAACTATACCTTAAAATCAGATAAGGCTTTTATTTGCTGGCCGTTTTTATCGAAATTGTCTTGGCTTAGCCATTTTTCTAGACGATTCTTGACGGCCGGCCAATCCTTGTCAATCATGGACAGCCAGTCAGTATCTCGATTGCGCCCCTTATAGACTACCGCCTGACGAAACCTACCCTCATAGATGAAACCAAGCCGCTCTGCTGCCCGTCTTGAAGGCTGATTGAGGGAGTCGCATTTCCATTCATAGCGGCGATACTCCAGCCCTTCAAAGACATAGCGTGCCAGTAAGTACTGGGCTTCCGTAGCCAGTCTGGTGCGCTTCAGCTTGGGTGAATAGGTCACCGCTCCCACTTCGATAACGCGGTTATTTCGGTCAATCCTCATCAAGGCAAAAGTTCCTAGAGCCTTGCCGCTCTCCTTGTCCACAATCGCATAGTGGAAACGATCCTGTGCTGCCAGCATCTGATCTAGCTTCTGTGACCATTCTGCCTGATTTTGGGCAGGATTTTGGAAGAGATAGGTCCACATATCCGCAGGAGAATCTGGGCCATACACCTCATACAAATCCGCTCCATGCTTGTCCTTGGACAAACGCTCGATAATAACATACTGGCCTTCGATTCGCTCCAGATTGGGCAAGTCCCCCGGCTGAAAATCCGGCAGAGCATCCCCAATGGGTTGGCCTAGTTCATTCATTCGCATAAAAACCTCACAATATATCTTGTCCGACAGCCTTTTCGACATTTTCATGAATCCGCGAAAGAGCCAGTCCCGTGCTCCCCTTGTGGGTAGGAATGAGCACAAGAGCAGGAATCTCCAGCTGGTCATAGTAGGCCAGGGTTTCTGGAATATCCGCAGCCATATCCTCCGTCAGATAGATAATGCCGAAATCTTCACGGGCGAGCCGACGCAGGGTATTGACCGTCTCCTGAGCTTCTTTCACTGGAAAGGTCTGAAAACCAATCAGCTTAAAAGGGAGGATGGTGTCGCGATTCCCCACGACAGCAATCTTGTAGCTAGTCTTGTCCATAAATCGGTCGCATCCTTTCTCTGATAAGCTCTACTGGCAGCTGATTGTCCATACCGGTCAAAATCAGCCGCAGATTCTTGACTTCCAACTCCTTGCCCAGCAGATAGCGGGCCAGAGGAAGCGGGCCATCTGTCTCAAACTGACCAGTCGCCAGCAACTTGGCCTGCAAGAGGTCCGCTAGATATTCTAACTCTACTGTCGTCAGGGTCTGGTTCCGCATTTTCTCCTCATAGGAGCGCAGATCCAGATCGTAATCACAGGGATTGACCTGACTAAACCAGGTCAAGAAATCTCCCTGCTCTGCCATGGCAATCCAGTTGGTAGCAGAGAGGCTCCCTTCATCAGACAGGAGCTGCCTCATAAAGCTGCGCGGTTTTCCCAAGTCAACAGCCCGCTTAACGGTGATGGCATTGTAAAAATCAATAGTCAGATTCACCAGCTGCAGCAAGCGGTCATCTTCCAACACCTGTGTCAGGCGCTTGAGATGCTGGAAATAAGCCATATCCATGCCAATCTCCAAGACGCGCACATCCTGATAATCCTGGTATTCCTGCCAGGTCGCAAGCACCTCGTCCAGCATGAAATCTGGACAATACTCAGCCGAAAAGGCCATGACCAAGTGCTCCAAAACCTCCAGCGAATAGGTCCCCACCGGCATCAGCAAATGCTCCAAGGACTGACCTGTCGCCCGACCTTTAAGAAAAACTTTGAGATTGTGGTAGGTATAGCGGAGTGTGAAAATCTCCACTAACTCCTTACTTGGACTAATCTCAAGCGCCCAATTATAAACGGAATACAAATGCTTCATCAGTACTTGCTCAATGGCATTGAGATCCTTGATAGCTTCAGCATCCATGGCATAGACCGTTCCCTGCAGAAGAGCCGAACGGCTGGCAGCATCGTCAGCCTGCAGCAACTGATCATATTGCTGGGGCGTCAAAAAGGAAGCCTCCTGCACGCTAATGGCTGTATTGACTTGAGAGAAGCTTGTTTCACTCATGGTCCGCCTCCTATTCTGCCTGGTCTTTGAAAATATCCTGAGCCAGACGATAGCTTTCCTCCTGCCAGACTGAGTCCAGCAAGTCGCGATAGAGATAACTATCATCCACTCGTCCTTGGCTCAGCACAAAACCTGCCTGACCGGCTATGGACTGGTCTGAAAAGTGCACTTGCGGAAAGGCTTTTTTCAAGTCTTCTAACTGACTGGAGCTGAATTTCTCAGCTGATAGAGCACCGAAAACCAGTGTCAACTCTTTCTCTGGGTATTTAGCCAAGACACTCTTTAGAAACTGCTCTTCTTCAGCTGGTGACCAAGCCATCATCTGAGCATAAGCCTCCTCAAAAAGCTCTCTGAGAACCCGTTGCTTGATGACCAGAGTAGACTGGCGCTTTTGATTTTCCAGCTGCTGAATATCGCGCTGACTGCGCCGACTGATTTCTTTCAGCTGCTGCTCTCGCTGTCCAAGCTTTTGCCGAACCAGCTGGGCCTCACGTTCCTTGGCTTCCTGTTCTATTTTCTCAGTAGCCTCGGCCAAAAGCAGACGCCCCTTCTCGTGAGCCTGCTCCAAGACAGAAGCTTTGAGATCTGATATGTCAGACATAAAAGCCTCCTTACTTCACATTCAGAACCATGATGAAGGAAACAACGAAGGCCAAGATGGCGTAGGTTTCAACCATGGCCGCTAGGATAACCCCTTTCATAACCTCTTCTGGTCGCTTGGCCAAAATCTGAATACCAGCGGTCGCCACTCGTCCTTGATGCTTGGCTGAAAAGTAACCAACAATCGCAACTGGCAAAGCAGCTAAGAAATAAGCCACGCCTGATTGCAGAGCCAATTCTGGCTTGATATTAAAGAAGACGGTAATCCCGATAACAAAGCCGTAGAGACCTTGGGTACCTGGCAAAAGCTGCAGAATCAGAGCTTGAGCAAATTTTTCCGGCTGCTCTTTCAAGAGGGCTGCTGCTGCCTGACCAGTGCTTCCAACACCCAGCGCTGAACCCATTCCACTGAGAAAGACCGCCAAAGCTACTCCCAGACCTGCAAAAAAGGCGCCGCCGTAAGTTCCAAAATATGATGCTAAATGTTCCATGATTTACTCCTATGAAAATGCTGTAATCGTCGTAAAACCAACAGCTAGTTGAATGAATAATGCTTGTTTTGATGATGTAGAAAGTGTTTTTATAAAGATGAGTTTCTCGTCTCTTATCATAGTTCCTAATCTTTATTTCTTGCTTTGCTGAACGTATTTCTCACTAGGCTTGAGCGGAGTGAAAGGCTTGCCGCCACCGTCATAGAATTTCCCGAAGAATTCCACAAAAATCAAACGCGCTCCGTGTACATAACCGGACAGAAAAGATAGAAACATATTAACCAAATGCAGAGCAATAAAGAGCAGAATGCCGATGCTAAAGCGAGCGACAGGTGGAAAGAGGCTAACAATCAAGTTAAAAGCCGAGCCAATGCTGGCTCCCGAAAGCCCCAAAGCCATCAGCCGCGTAAAGCTGACAAGGTCTCCTACATAGCCGCTGACATTGTAGAGATTAAAGAGACCTGACCCTAATCCTGCCAAGCTCTTAGCACTGACAATGGATACTGCCAGTATGCCCAGAGCATTGATGATGGCCAGCCACTGACCAATCGTTGCTGCAAAGGCCAAGGATGGGAAGAAATTTCCCAAGGCCAAGAGTAGCAGCCCCAGCAAAATCAGCACCCAAGCAAAGCCTGCATTATAAGCTTCTGCATAATCCTTGAGGCGGATATTTTTCAGACCGCTGAGGAAGAGGCCCGCCAGCACTGTAATGAAGCCAAAGACGACCGAAATAACCAGAATCGTCATGGCGTCTGAGCTGGTACTAATCAGAGCAAAGGGCAGTTCAAAGCCAAAGAAAGAGCCATAAACCAGTCCCCAGATAATGACTGCCACGCCCAGCAGGCGGAAGAATCGCAGATTCTTAGCCAACCCCGACTTGACATGCAAGAAGTGCAGCGCCAAGCTGGTGCCCACAAAGAGCAAGAGTCCGTAGCCGATATCTGCAACCATCATCCCAAAGAATACAAAATAAAATAGGGAAACGACGGGGGTAGGATCCTTATCACCATACTTAGGCAGGGAATACATCTCCGTCACTAGCTCGAAAGGCTCCACTAAGGCATTGTTTTTAAGCTTGGTCGGAACCTTATCTTCCTCGCCCTCTCGGATTTCTCTGGTCTGAATGAGAATGCTCTGGCCGAACTGCTCCGTCAAGCAAGCCTCAAGAGCTTGAACCTGATTGCTTTCGATCCAGCCTTCCAAGGCTGCCAGATTTTGCGTGCTGGCTAACTGATTTTTACTTTCTTGGCGAGAGGAGAGATTGCAGAGATAGTCCAGCTGAACCTTGAGTTGATCCAGTTCATTCTTGGAAGCTGCCAGACTCTTGGTCATAACATCTGCCACCGCCTCCTGCTGTCGAATATTGGCCTTGAGCTGGGCTACCCGCTCAGCAGGTAGCTCCTCACGGTCATACTCAAAAGGCTTAAAGCCATACTCTTTCAAGATTTTGCGTACTTCTTCCAGAGAGCCTGTCTTGTAAAAAATAAGAACCCCATGCTCCGTATCATCGGTAAAGACTTCCTGAAACTTCAGGTCAGGATGTGCTCCCAGAGCCAAGCGCAGAGCATCGTCGTCGGTATTAGGAATCGTCCCAATCAAAGCTCCCAGATGGCTGAAAGTCGCAGCTGCTTGCGGTGTTAGCTCCAGTGGCTCCCACTTCTCCAGCGCAGCCACTTCTAAGCGATCAGCTTCTATCTGACCCTTGGCCTCTTGCAAGACCTTGAGCTGCTTGCTGATTCCTTCCAGCAGTGCCTCCTCATCTCGGGCCTTCCCTGCCTGCTCCAAAGCAGCAAAGGACAGCTCCAAAGGCTCTTCTTTTAAGGATTCCAGCAGTTTCTTTTTGGGCATAAAAGACTCTAGCTCTGCAATTAGCCTCTCGAGCTTTTCCTGACGACTGAGCAAATCCTGCTGAGATAGCTGCTGATCCGGTCGGCCGACTAAAGTCTGCTCAAAGGCTGCCTGCCAGTCCTCTTCCTGCCGCAAGTCATGAATCTGAACCGACTCTAAACCCTGTAGGTAAAAGAGAAGCTGATCCAGCAGTTCCTTGGGCAGAAGCAGAGACAACTGCCGCATTTGACTAATGGCCATAGGCTTCTACCACCTTCTCTACAATGACTCGCGCCAAGTCTGCTTTCTTATCTGTCAGCGCAGCCGCAACCTTGTCCTCATTCTGCTGGGTTGTCTGCTCCAAGTCTTGCTGCAGGTGCACCAACTTTTGCTGAGAAGTCGCGGTTAATTCCTCAGCCAGCTTCTGCGTTTCATCGTCATAAGTCAGACCTAGCTGTCTGAGATTTTCATCTACCTGCTGTCGCAGCTCCTGAGCCTGTGTCCTGTAGCCCATCAAAACTTCTTCTGCAGCAGTTTCAATTTCCTGCATTTTTTCAAGTGTTTCATTGGCCATCTATTCACCCCCTCGTTTTCAAAAACCTTCGAAAACGGATTTTAAAATCTGCATTCCTGGCTGACTGTCCAACCATCTGGCAAACTCATCTTCTGGAATACAGCTTCGTACTTGCATAAATTATAACATATTTTCAGAAAAACAGTCAGAGATTGCTAAACATCTATCTCAAACTGATAGGAAAAGCCCATATAGATTTGATTCATTTCAATACTTACAAATCAGTCTCAGCTGTACACTCTTGATAAGTTTCAGTCTTGCAAACGGTTTATTTGTCTATAACTATGTTATAATATAAACAAATTCTAAGACAAATATAGAATGGCAGAATAGTAAAAGTGGCTTCAAATGTACCTTCCAGCCAGAACAGCCCTAAACTTTTAATAAACATTATCCCATGAAGAAAGTGATTTTATGAGTCAGCAAAATATCTTGGCTATCATTGAGAGCCATCTTGACAAGATGACCGACTTGGAACAGAGGATTGGTCACTATTTTTTGAATCCAAATAGTATTCAAGAGGATTTACCCTCTTTGCAAGTCGCTCAAACCTTGCACATTTCTCAAGCAGCCTTGACCCGTTTCGCCAAAAAATGTGGCTTTAAAGGTTATCGGGAATTTAGCTTTCAATATTTACAGGACCTACAAAAGTCGCAAATCGAGGCGGATAATATGCAAAGCAGCTTATCACGTCATGTCTTGTACAACTACAATCAAATCCACCAGCAGACAAAAGAACTGATAGATGAGGAAAAGCTGAAGCGAGTGGCTCAAATCATAGAAGAGGCCGACCGTGTTTATTTCTTTGGAACAGGGAGCTCAGGCTTAGTAGCACGTGATATGAAGCTGCGCTTCATGAGACTGGGAGTCGTTTGTGAAGCCCTAACCGACCAAGATGGCTTCGCTTGGACAACTAGTATTCTGGACAAGAACTGCCTCGTTATCGGATTTTCTCTATCCGGACAGACCCAGTCCATCATTGACAGCTTGATTGACGCTAAAAATATGGGAGCAAAAACCATCTTGGTGACTGGACAACCTGAAAAGATTCAAGAAGACTTCACTGAAGTCGTTCCTGTTGCCCTTCAAAGCAAGCCTGAGTTTATCCTACGGATTTCCGCACAATTCCCCATGCTTCTCATGATTGACCTCATCTATGCCTTTTTCCTCGAGATTAACCGCGAGAAGAAAGAAAGAATCTTTAACAGCTTTTGGGAGAATCAGAAATTGAATGGTTATTATCGGAGAAGATAACAAGAAAATAAATATTGAAATAATTTTACAAATTATATTATTGTCCTACTTGTTATGTTATACTCTAACTAAAAGGTTAAAAGGAGCTTATTATGAAAAAATTAGGAATTTATCTTTCTTGCGGTTTATTATTAACTTCATTACAAACTGCTTATGTTGTCAACGCGAATTCTACGGATTCCATTAAGGTAACTATTTCCAGTAAAGAAGCTAAATATCAAGAATATCAAAACGTTATCAAAAAGTTAAACGATGCAGGTTTTACTAATATAAAAACCAATGAAATTAAGGATTTACCACTCGGAGTTTTTACTAAAGAAGGGGACATTGAAAATGGTGATGTTGAAGAAGTTAAAATTGACGGAAAAACAAAATTCAACAGTAGTGATAAATTTCGAAAGGATTCCTTAATTACTATCTCATATCACTCTTTTGCTTCCAACGAAGCGGATGAGAATTTAATTAGTCTCCCCTTTTCTTCTAAAGAAATTTCAAAACAAAATTATAAAGATATTGTTAAAAAACTGAAAAAAGCTGGATTCACTAACATAAAAACTGAAAAAATTGATGATTTGGTATTTGGGTGGTTAAAAAAAGATGGAACAATTGATCAAGTTAAAGTAGATGGAATAACAGATTTCAAGAAAAATGAAAAAATTAATAAAGATACTGAAATAATTGTTTCTTACCACACTTTTCCTGAACAGACAACTGAAGAAAAATCACCTGTGAGTGATGTTGAAAATTCCAGTGCAGCCGCTTCAACTGAAAAGAACATACAAAACTCTAGTTCTTCTACTCAAGAAGTAATAACTACCGAAAACAATGCCGAATTTGCATCCATTCTACAAACTGATGAAGAGGGAAAAATAAAAGAATTTACAAAGAAATATTCTGGGAAAGTTGTTGAATTTGATGGATATATCGCGGACATCCAACGCCTTACGAATACAAAATATAATGCTGATGTACTGATTTATGCAGGCGATACAGGAGCACTCACAGGTCCAGCTTTCCAACTTCATAGAGTTAGTCTTACCAATCTATCTAAACAAGGAGTCACTGGAATAAATCAAAATGTCCATATTAAAGCTACAATTGTTCCTAGAGATAATTATTTATTTGGCCTTGACCCTATTGAAGTGAAACCCCGATAGACTTCAACCTACTACCGCCGCAATACCCACAAACGATAAAAACGAATCAGGATTTTCTGACTCGTTTTCTTTTTTGGTCTAAATTTTTCCTCTTTCTTTCACAAGGGGAGGATTGGCCCATAGATTTCTAATTGGGGCTGAACTTTTTCCATATGAAAGGCATCGTAGGCACGCCACTTTTGATAAGTAGGCTGATCCAGTTTGAGGCTACTAAGACCAATTAAAAAACTAGCACTTTTATGGAAGCTTTCAAGAGCAATGAGAAGACGGTTATCCAGGGCCTTGGTTTTCTCCAAGCTCCTTAAAACTTCTGCTAAGCACTCGTAAAAGCGGATTTCATCTCTTGACCGAATTGCCTTCTTTTGAAAATCTTCCATCAAAGAACCTAGAAGCTGAGCAGCTTCCTGAATGAAACTTCTTTCTGCCATTTGATTTTCCTCTTAAAAGACAAGGAACCTGAGAAAAATCTCAGGTTAAACTTGTCTATTTTTGAAATGATAGTAGGCTCCAAACATACCCGCAGTATTTTGATGATGAGCAAAGGCCAGTTTGGTTTTGTCAGCAATGCTTGGAACCAAAGCATCCTGCAAAGCCGCCTGAATACGCGGTCTAAGGATAGCTTCTTGTCCCATGATGCCTCCGCCTAGAATAACAACTTCTGGATTAACGACATAGCAGATATTGGCAATTCCTTGACCCAGATAGCCAACCATGCGATCGATGCCTTCGATACAGAGTTTATTGCCCTCAGTTGCTTCTTTGAAAATCCGACGGCCATTCCAATACTCTGCGTCTTCTCCATGTAGCTCAGCCACATAATTGACCAGAGCTGTTGTAGATGCCACATCTTGGAAAGCTCCGTCTGGTAGATGCAGGTATCCGACCTCACAAGCAGAGTTACTAAAGCCATGGAAGACCTGACCATCTACGACCAGACAGCCTCCAATACCTGTACCGATTGTCAAACAAAGGGCAATCTTCGCTCCCTTGCCACTACCCGACATAGCCTCCGCCAGACCAGCACAGTTGACATCATTTTCAATCTCACAAGGCAGGGAGAATGTTTCTTCCAGCACTTTTTTGAACTGGGTCCCAGCGTAATTAGGAATCTGTGGCCCAGCATAGAAAATTTCACCCTTGTCTGGATCCACCATACCAGCCGAAGAAATACAAATCCCAGCCAGAGGTCCTTTTTCTAAATAGGCTGCAACAATCGCTTCAACCTTTTGCATAATTCCCGGACCACCTTTGTGGGCCTCTGTCGGCATTTCATGTGCTTCCACCAAGGTCTCAGCCTCGTTGATCAAGCCATACTTGATATTGGTACCGCCAATATCAATGGCAACATAGTGTTTCATAGCACACCTTCTCTCTAGTGTTTATCCTGTTGCTTATAAAAATTGCTCCTTGGTTTGTCTAATCAATTGAGCAGCTTCTTCCACAATTGGCCGATCACTTTCGTGTAGCGGTGTTAGAGGAGAACGGACAGATCCGATGGTCAAGCCTTCATTAATTTCCAAAACACCCTTTATAACAGCGTACATATTGCCGCGGGCACTGGTTAATTTTCCGATGATTGCATTTATCGCATATTGCAATTCTTTAGCCCGTTCCAATTCCTTGTCAGCAATCAATTGATTGAGTTTGAGAAAGAGCTCTGGCATAGCCCCGTATGTACCACCGATACCGGCTGCAGCACCCATAAGACGGCCACCTAAGAATTGCTCATCTGGACCATTAAAGACCACATGATCTTCTCCCCCAAGAGCTACAAAGGTCTGAATATCCTGCACTGGCATTGAAGAGTTCTTCACACCAATCACGCGCTCATTCTTGAGCATTTCCTTGTAAAGGCTAGGAGTTAAGGCTACACCAGCCAGCTGAGGGATATTATAAATCACGAAATCAGTATTAGGCGCCGCCGCACTGATGTCATTCCAATATTGGGCAACCGAATACTCTGGCAAACGGAAATAAATCGGCGGAATAGCTGCAATAGCATCGACTCCCAAACTTTCCGCATGACGAGCCAGCTCCACGCTGTCTTTAGTATTGTTGCAAGCCACATGGGCAATGATAGTCAGACGCCCCTTAGCAACTTTCATCACTTCTTCTAGAACCCGTTTTCGGTCTTCTACACTCAGATAGATACACTCGCCCGAAGAACCGTTGACATAAAGACCTTGTACGCTCTTGGCGATGAAATATTCCACTAAAGCGCGAGTCCGCTCCGGGCTGATTTCACCTTCCTCGTCATAGCAAGCGTAGAAAGCAGGAATGACACCTTGGTATTTGGTCATATTTTTCATTTTCTTTTATCTCCAAATCTAGAATTTCTATAAATTAAGGCTTTTCGTATTTGGCAAAAATCTTCTCTAAAACAGTAATCTGCGTGAAGGCCAATCCAGCAAAACCGATTAAAACAAAGAGCGATAGCCCTAGTAAAAGTAAAAGTCCTGAACTAAGAAGCACTGTCAAAATAGCTACTAGAATAGCTATCATCAGGAAAAACCAAGGAAAGTTAAGACTGAGCAAAACTAGACTAGTCTGTAACCCACCTATAAGAGACTGCTCAAATCGGCCAGCCAGTGGATAAACACACAGAAAAAGCGCTGTTGTAAAGATAAGAAGAGCAAAGCAGGCAACTTTCAGTATTTGAAAAGGTAGAGCCTCCTGACCCCAGATAAGAAGAAGGTCAAAAATACTGATAGCAGACAGCATCAGCTCCAGCAGGCCCAACTTGAAGCCCAACTGCCAATTTTCTCGGAAGGCCTTGATATAGACAGCCGTTACTTTTACACGACGACCGCCTTTGATCTCAAAAAGAGTTTGATAGAGGCTTAGCTTCGCAATACCGATGGTTAGAAGAGGCAGAGATGTCAGCAGAAAAAGCAAGTTTACTGTCGCTAAATCAAGGATTTTCTCACAAATCTGCATAAAGAAATTATCCGTATCAAAAATAGTCTCTATCAATCGAGCACCTCTTTTATCCATTGCTAGCCTCCTTTTCAAATATTAATCCAACAAAACTTTAAATACACACTTTTTAACTGTCTCTTCTCTGCCAGCAAATTGATTAGGCTGGTGGGCTTCTTCTGGCAAAAAAGCAGCAAAATTGAAACCGTCTAACAAGAGCGGATAAGTCTGTTTGCAAACAACAAAACCAATATCTCGCCCTTCATCATAGGCTTCCTGAACTTCTCTAATCTGACAGCCATATTGGATCAGTTCATGCCCTTCCAAAAGAAAGTGCAGGTCCAAGTATCTCTGGTGAAATTCAAAGCTTTCCTCTTGCTGCTGACTGAGAGTATTTTCCTGCAAAAAGAAGAAGACCCTATCACCATCTACTTCATAGCGCCCTGAGTTTAGATTAGATACATCGTGACTCAGGAGATAATCAATGGCTGTATCGATATTTTCGTGAATCCCTCGATAGCGAACAAGATTCTCTAATTGATCAAAAATCATATTTCTATCCCTTAACAGCTCCCATCGTGATTCCTTGTGTGAAGGATTTTTGGAAGATGAGGAAGACTGCCACAATTGGCACTGCAGCCAAAGCTGCTCCAGCCATAATGAGGCCATAGTTGGTTGCCATTTCAGCCTGCATAGTCGCAACCCCGAGCGAGATTGTCAGATTCTGACGAGATGTCAACATAACCAGCTGCATAAAGTAGTCGTTCCAGGTATTGATAAAGGTGAAAATAGCTAGAGCCGCAAAGCCCGGTTTGACAATCGGGAAAGCAACACTCCAGAAAGTCCGAATTTCGCCACAACCGTCGATCTTTGCAGACTCAAGAAGCTCTGTCGGGATATTTTCACTGAACTGCTTCATTAGAAAAACTCCGAAAGGCCAGCCAACCAACGGTAAGATTACTGCAGCCAAGGTATCGTGAATTCCCATGAAATTAACAATACGCACTAATGGTACCAGTACTACTTGCTTAGGCAAAGCCATGGCCGCAATGAAGATGGCAAAAAGAATCCGTTGACCATAGAACCGCTTCTTGGCCAAAACATATCCTGCCAAAGAAGAAGTAGCACAGACCAGAAACATGGTCGCAAGCGAAATGAAAACACTATTCCACATCCATTGCATGGCTGGATTTTGCACCATCAATTGCTGGAAGTTTTCAACCGTTGGCATTTTTGGCCACCATTCTGGCGGAATGACAATCGTTGCTGGTTGAGACTTGAAAGCTCCTGTCAAAATCCAATAGAAAGGAAAGACAAAGAGGATGGTTAATATGGCCAAAACAAAGCCTGATACCACCTTAAAAACGTTCATTTTTTTAGTTTGCATCTTCTTTCTCCTTTCTCTAGTATTCTACATCGTTTCCAAGAATCTTGAATTGGGCAAAGCTGATGATGGCAATCATGACTGCTAAAAAGACTCCCATGGTATTAGCATAGCCGTATTCAGATAACTTGAAGGCTTTTTCATACAGATAGTACATGAGCGTACTGGTTGAATAATTAGGTCCGCCTGATGTCAAGAGCTGAATCAAGGCAAAACACTGGAATGAGTTAATTGTAGTAATGATAGCAATGTAAAGGGTTGTTGGAAGCAGGCTAGGCCATTTGATCTTCCAGAAGACTTGCATTTCTGTTGCACCATCCACTCGTGCAGCCTCAACTAGAGAATTATCAATATTTCCCATTGCTGCGATATAGAGAATGATAGGCTGGCCCACAGAAGTTGTTAAGAGAATAATGATAATCGCTAGCAATGCCCAATGTTTATCCCCAAGCCAAGAAATATTTTGATTGATGACATGGCCTGACTTCAAAACAAAGTTCAAAATACCAGACAGCGGATCGTAGATCCATTTCCATACGACCGTCACAGCTACGCTCCCTGTAACAACTGGCAGGAAGAATACAAAACGGTAAAAGGAACGAGAGACAGCATTCATCTCATAAGTCTGCGAAGCCACAAACAAAGAGAAGAGAACTACAATCGGCACAGAGCCGACCACGATAATGACCGTATTAATCAGCGATTTCATAAAGACCGGATCTTTAAACATCCGAATATAATTATCAAATCCGACAAAAGTAAAGGAGGTCATCGTATAGTTAAAAAAACTAGTAACAAAACCCATAATCATAGGTGCCAAGACAAATACCGTGAAAAATATCAGAATTGGAGCTAAAAACGCGTATGATACTAGGGTTTCTTTCATTCTGATTTTATTGACTTTCACAATGAGGTACCCCTCTTTCAAGATTTTCTAACAAAATCCCCCTTTTTCTACTTCTAGAAACCGTCAACAGAAAAAGGGGAAGATTTCACATTTGCTTATTTTTTAGTAATTGTTTCGTTTGCTTTTTCTGTAAATGTCTTCAAAGCAGGTTCAACCTTTTCATCACCATTGGATACAGATTGGAGCATTGGGAACCAAAGTGTTCTCATTTCTGCAAAGCCATCAATCGTGTTGTAATATGGTGAATAGTACTGAGTCCAGCCACTGATGGTTTCCATACGTTTATCATCATAGAGTTTTCCAAATGAAGTACGAACTGGGAAAGCACCTGTACGAACTACATTCTTAGGTCCCCACTCTTTGTCATCAGCGATAAATTGGACGAATTTCTTAGAAGCTGCTACTTTCTTTTCATCTTTATTGTTAAAGACTGCAAATCCGTTTACAAGATATTCAAGAGCTGGTTTGCCAGATTCTGATGGGAACGGTACTTCCACCACATCGACTTTGCTGGCTTCTAAAAGTTGTGCTTGAATACCATTTTGAGAAGGAGCCCAAAGAAGAGTGTAGGATGTTTGGCCGTTAGCAAAGTTTTGAATGTCTGCTCCACCATCATATTGAGAGCCGTTCATCATCAAACCGTCGTTAATCCAGCCAACTGCTTTTTCCAGTCCTTTGACAAACTTAGGATCATCAGTTGTGTATTTGGTAACTTTTTCGTCTGTAATAGATCCGCCGTAAAGATTAGCGATGAAGGCACGAGTTCCTTGGTCACCACCTTGACCATTACTAAAGAGGGAACCTGGAGTGTAGCCTTTATCTTTCAGAGCTTTCAGCACTTTTTCAAAATCAGATGTTGTCCAGCCTTCCTTGACAAGATTTGCTACACCAGCATCTTCCAACATTTTCTTATTGAAAGCCATATAGAATGGAGCAGAGCTGATAGGATACATGTAAGCCTTGTCTCCTGCCTTGCTGGCTTGGATAATGTTATCATTATTGACATCTTTGACAAAGTCATCAGTAAAGAGATCATTCAAATCAGCTAATTTACCATTTTTTCCATACTGGATAATCCGACCTGGTGCATCAAACAAAACATCCGGTGCTGTGCCTGCTTCGATAGCGGTCGTAATCTTTTCAGGACCAGATTTAAAGTCAATAGTTTCTAGATTGACGTGAATATCTGGGTTCGCTTTTTCAAAAGCCTCGATAATTGATTTTTCATAGGTTCCAACACCATCGTTGGCATTTTCCTGTGTGAAGACTGGGAAAGCCCACCAAGTAATCTCTGTTTTGCCAGAATTACTGCCAGAGCTAGCTGTTTTATCTGATCCGCCATTGTTTCCACAAGCTGCTAAAGAAACAATTGCAGCACCTGTCAATAACGATGCGAATAATTTTCCGAATTTCATATTCTTTTCTCCTTAAAAATGAATTTCTCTTAAATCTAGTCCTTTTCTTTACAAAAACTGAGAGACTTATTTGTCTTTGTTTTTCCAGTTTCAAGTAAGGATTGGACCTGGTGACAGACATGGACCTGTTAGTCCTTCTTGTTTTACTGCTTCTTCAGAACAGTAAATAAGTATTTTTAGAACCTTAACTCGATAAATTCACTCCCTTTTAATAATTCTCTTTTTAAAGATAGCGTTTTCATTTTTATTTAAAATTCTTAGATTTTGATTCTCTCCTGACTATCAAAATCAAATATATGAGCCTTAGGCATCTTAAAGGTAAAGCGAATTTTAGAGCCAGGCTTCAAATAGTTAGAAGCTTCCACTTTGGCTGAAAATTCTTGTACGCCAGCCTTACAATAGAGAACAGACTCGCTGCCTAGTAACTCAGAAACGGTGACTTCAGCATCTACAGTGCTATCTGGAAAAGTATCTTCTACTATCAACTCAGCTGAGATATCCTCTGGTCGAATGCCCAGTATCACTTTCTTTCCTTGATAGCCTTTTTCTTCTAGGATTTTACGCTGACCGTCTGGAAGTCCAACAGCAAAGCCTTGTCCATCTGTAAGCTGATTGCCCTCTAAGTTCACTTCAAAGAAATTCATAGCTGGACTGCCGATAAAACCTGCCACAAATTTATTAGCTGGTTCGTTATAAAGTTCCTGAGGCGTACCGATTTGCTCGATTCGACCGATAGTACCTGTTCCTGCTTCGTTCTTAGTAGCTGACATGATAACGATGCGGTCAGCCAAGGTCATGGCCTCGGTCTGGTCGTGGGTTACATAGATAGTCGTCGCTCCGATACGGCGGTGAATTTTTGCGATTTCTGCCCGCATGGACACGCGCAGTTTAGCATCCAAGTTAGACAAGGGCTCATCCATAAGGAATACTTTGGCATCACGGACAATTGCCCGTCCCATAGCTACCCGCTGGCGCTGACCACCAGATAGGTCGGCTGGTTTACGATCCAGCAGCTCTTTCAGCCCAAGGATTTCCGCCGCTTCCTGAACCCTTTTGTCAATATCAGCCTTATCATACTTGCGAAGTTTGAGTCCGAATGCCATATTGTCATAAACAGTCATGTGAGGATAAAGGGCATAATTTTGGAAAACCATGGCGATATCCCGATCTTTAGGAGCAATGTCATTGACAAGATTTTGATCAATATAGAGCTCCCCTTCTGTGATATCCTCAAGTCCTGCAATCATCCGCAAGGTTGTTGATTTCCCACAACCGGAAGGTCCTACAAAAACGATAAACTCCTTATCCTTAATATCCAAATCAAAATTTTCAACAGAGTAAAAATCACTATTAGGATACTTTTTATATAGTTTATTTAGTGTTAAGGTTGTCATTCATCTACCTCACTTATTTTAATCCTGCAACAAAGCGCTCTGTAATTTCTTTAGGCCGAGTAATGGCTCCACCGACAACGATGCCCCTTACACCTAAATCATGTATCTGCTTGGCTTGACTCGGATAGTGAATCTTTCCTTCAGCGATGACATCAAAGCCTGCTTGACACAAGCGGCGGATAAGCTCAATGTCCGGTCCGTCAACCTTAGGGCTGTAGGAAGTGTAGCCCGATAAGGTCGTGCCGACAAAGTCTACACCAGCTTCTACAGCAGCAGCAGCTTCTTCATAGGTACTGATATCTGCCATCAATAGCTGATGAGGATACTTGGACTTGACCTGCTTGATGAAATCCGCAACTGTCAAGCCATCATGGCGCTCCCGCTTGGTACAGTCCAGAGCAATGACTTCAATATCCAGAGCAGCCAACTCATCCACTTCCCGCATGGTAGCCGTGATAAAAGGCTCTTGTGGCGGATAGTCGCGTTTGATAATTCCGATGATGGGCAGAGAAGTTACTTCCTTAATCTCCCGAATATCGCGAACGCTATTAGCTCGAATACCGACAGCACCGCCTTGCTCAGCAGCCTTGACCAAGAGAGGAATGACTCCTCCAGCTTCCGTATAAAGCGGCTCCTGGGGCAAGGCTTGACAAGAAACAATGATGCCGTCTTTAATCTTGGCTATCAAGTCATCTTTTAAAATCTGTGACATGAATATACAATCTCCTTTCGTATGACATCGGTCTGATCAGATAGTCTAACAACTATCTCGGACCTCAGGTAGAGCAGGGAAGAAGGCCGCAAACAAATATTTTTACTTCCTTATCCTAGACTCCATTTTTTAACTCGAGTATTTCATAATGTTATTATAAATAATTTTTAAAGCGCTTTCAATATTGTTTGGAATTTAGATTTTAGTTTCCGAATTTTCCAGAAAAACAGAAATTCCTGAAAGTACTTTCAGGAATCCGTTTTGTAGAAAAGTCAATGAAAGAGCGAGCAAACTTCTAAAAAGATTCTCATTTCTATACTCCCTCAGGCAAGTAAAAAGGGCTAGACAAAGGCCTAGCCCCAAAGGGGGGACGAATATTATCTCTCTGATTTAAAGTCCGAAATGAGAGAAAGTCTTTTTATTTTGGTTCCGCAGAGCCAGTTAAAAACAGTATCGCTGACACGGACATTCATAGCCTCATGCCCATATTCAGGCAGGAGATGATACTCCTTTTCTCCAGCCAAACGGTTATAAATGGCAAACTGCGTGATAGGATAGCAAACATCATCCTCCAGGCCAATAATCATCTGCACTGGACAGCTAATACGATGGGCCAGATTTTTCACGTCAATATAAGCAAGTGTCTGCAACAACTGCTCTTCTGTCTCATGAAAAGGATCATGGAATTTGAAATAACGAAAGAGCTCATCATAGGCTTCACTGGTATTGCCAATCTCCAAAACCCGTCTAAAGTCCGCAAGGAAGGGATAGATGGCTACAGTCTGCTTGATCCGAGAGTTTAAAGCAGCTGCCACTAGGGCCAAGGCTCCGCCCTGTGAACCGCCAAAACTAGACAAACGATTTTCATCCACGAAGTCCAAACCAGCCACTAGCTCGACCAAGGTGTAAACATCCAGATAGACATCCTTGAAAAAAAGCTGATCCGGTCCATCCAGAGCCCCGCGGATAATATGTCCTTTAACAGTATTGCCGCGGACTTCTCTATCACCATCCAGTGAATAGCCAGACTGACCACGGACATCCATTGACACCACACCCCAGCCCGCTGCCGTATAGGCCAGCATATCAGCCCAATCCCAGCCCTGCCCCATATAACCATGGAAATGAAACAATACCGGAACTTTTTCTGATAACTTAGGCACAACTAGCTTAGCATAGATTTGCCCACCGTTTCCAGACTTGAAGGTTAGCTCATAGCAAGTCGCATATGCAATTTGAAAATCTTTTTCCAGCAACTGATAGTCCTGAGGCACTTCCACTTCTGCCACGTGTTTATTCCAAAAGGTATCAAAATCGTCGGGCATTTCATCTCTTCCGCGATAATGTAACATTTCTTTAAGTAAAGTAGGGTTTTTCATGTCTTATCCTCCCAACGATTCTTGAAACCTCTTTCATCATACCATAGAAAGAGGAAATCTTCAATAGGTTAATATATAGATTTTCTGTTTTTTCTGAAATTTTACCGATTCACCTCCTAAGAACCTATATGAAGCAGGAGCAGTAAATAGAACAAACTAAATCCTATGTTTAGGCCGGCTCCGTTAAGGTAGGGGCGTCCGATTCTCAGCTTTTCTACCAGTAAGATAGTCAACAGACTGAGAGGTAAAGGACTCAGTAACCCCAGATAAGCAGGCAACATTGTCTGACCGGTAACTATTAGCAGTGAGTAAACGAGCCAGCCTAGACCGGTCAGAGCGATAGCTGTCCGCCAGGTTATATCTAGAAATAGCACTGCTTCATTGATAAGCTCGCTATCTTCGTCTGAGCAGACCTGTCCACCGCTTCGTTTATAAGCCTTTTTGCTGATGATCCCAACGTAGTAAAAAGCCACATGTGCCACTGGCGACAGGGCAAATCCAATTCCTAACAAGGCTATTGACAGATAGGCCCACAAGCCCTTATTTGTCAAACCAAAGAGAGCATAAAGCGAGACTAACATAAGAGGGATTGAGAAGTTAGCCACCAGAGCGCCCAGGCGCAGCCGACCGACAGAGCCAGACAGCATCAGCATAGCCAGCTTCTTATTGCCAATCCGACTCTGCTCCGTAAAAGAGTCATAACTCTCCTTATCTACCTCAAAGCCAACCAGCAGAATATCCCCCAATAACCAGCAAAGACCACTCAACAGCCCAGCCCACAAAGATAAAAAAATCACATTGCTCTCCTTTTTTCCATTGTCCCCTTATCTTAGCACAAAAGCTCGCTCAATAACAAGTAGTTAGAAGGTTTACGTCTTTTTATCCCAGCAAGCTCTTTTCGTTAAGAGATCTAGCACTCACGTCGCTACGCTCCTCAGCATCCATGTCTCTAAGCTCGGCTTCGAACAGAGGTCTTGCCTTGCTAAATGTTTCTTCAAGGTATACAGCTTTTGTCCTAAAGGGCAAAACTGCATCTACTGCTCTATAACTCAACTTTGTCCTACGGACACGTTTCGTTAAGACACATAGCGCTCACGTCACTCCGCTCCTCAGCATCCATGTCTCTAAGCTTGGCTTCGACCAATGGTCTTGCCTCGCTAAGTGTTTCTTCAAGGTGTACAGCTTTTGTCCCAACGGACAAAACTGCATCCACTGCTCTATGACTCAACTTTGTCCTACAGACACGTTTCGTTAAGACACATAGCGCTCACGTCGCTCCGCTCCTCAGCATCAATGTCTCTAAGCTTGGCTTCGACCAATGGTCTTGCCTCGCTAAGACACATAGAAAAATCCCCCACCAAAGGGTAGGGGATGACCGACAGACTGTCTTATTTTTTATTGAGGAAGCTACTCGCTTATTTGCGGCGTCCTGGGCGTTCCTTGTAGCCATAGTAAGCGTCTTCGATGATTTCCTGCATGTGGTCAACCATTGGAAGACGTGGGTTGGCTGGAGAACATTGGTCTTCATAGGCAAGGAAGGCCAATTCGCGTGAATGTTCTTTCCATTCTTTTTCGTCAATACCTTGAGCCTTGAAGTTCATTTCGATACCGACACGTTCTCCCAGTTCATAAACAGCTTTCGCAAATGATTCAACACCTTCTTCTGGAGTAGATGCTGGCAAGCCGAGTATGCGAGCGATGTCTTGGTATTTCTCATCCGCACGGTAGTAGTTGTACTTAGGCCATGTCGCTGTCTTAGCTGGACGTGTACCGTTGTAGCGGATTACGTATGGCAGCAAGATCGCATTGGTACGACCGTGGATTGTGTGGAACTGAGCACCAATCTTATGGGCCATAGAGTGGGAAATTCCCAAGAAGGCATTGGCAAAGGCCATACCAGCGATAGTAGAGGCGTTGTGCATCTTTTCGCGAGAGTGGAAGTCTGCGTTCTTAACAGAGCTTTCCAGGTTTTCAAAGACTAGTTTGATTGCTTGGAGAGCCAAACCATCCGTAAAGTCGCTTGCCATCTGAGATACATAAGCTTCTGTTGCGTGAGTCAGCACGTCCATACCAGTGTCTGCTGCGACAAATCCTGGAACAGTCAGTACCAGAGCTGGGTCTACGATGGCTACAGTTGGAGTCAGAGAGTAGTCAGCAATTGGGTACTTACGGTTGTTAGCCTTGTCAGAGATAACGGCAAATGGTGTCACTTCTGAACCTGTACCAGATGTTGTAGGAATTGCGATAAACTTAGTCTTCTTACCAAGCAACGGGAATTTGAAGGCACGTTTACGGATATCCATGAATTTTTGCACAAGGTCACGGAAGTCCACTTCTGGTTGCTCATAGAAGAGCCACATGACTTTAGCTGCGTCCATTGGTGAACCACCACCAAGCGCGATGATTGTATCAGGTTTGAAGGTACGCATAATCTCCGTACCACGTTCAACTGTTGTGATATCTGGATCTGGCTCTACGTCTGCAAAGATTTGGTAAACAACCTTATTACGACGAAGATCGAGTTGTTCGATGATACGATCTAGGAAACCAAGCTCTACCATAGCATGGTCTGTTACGATCATGACACGTTCCACATCGCGACATTTTTGCAGGTATTGGATAGAGTCACGCTCGAAGTAAGTTTTTGAAGGGAGTTTCATCCATTGCATATTATTTCTACGTCTTCCTACTTTTTTGATGTTCAAGAGATTCACAGCACTAACGTTATCACCAACTGAGTTGCGGCCATAAGAACCACAGCCCAGAGTCAGTGATGGCAGGAAGGCATTATAAACATCCCCGATACCTCCGAAAGTAGAAGGTGAGTTGCAAATAACACGGATGGCACGAACAGCCTTACCAAATTCCTTAGTCAACTCTTCGTCCGCTGTATGGATAGCAGCTGAGTGACCAAGACCATGGAATTCCACCATTTGACGGGCCTTTTCAACACCGTCTTCACGGGATTCAGACTTGAGCACAGCAATGACAGGTGACAATTTTTCACGTGTCAATGGCTCTTTTTCACCAACTTCTTTACACTCTGCAGCCAAGATATTCGTATCTTCTGGCACGCTGAAACCTGCTTGCTCTGCAATCCAAGTAGCTGGCTTACCAACGATATCCGGATTTAGCTTAGCACCAGCACAGTTCTTGCTGTTTGCCTTAGCGCCGAAGCAGAACTCTTCCAACAGAGCTTTTTCTTTCTTATTTACAAAGTAAGTATGATAAGATTTGAACTCTTCTACAAATTCATCATAAACTTCCTTATCAATTATAACGGCTTGCTCAGAAGCACAGACCATACCATTGTCAAAGGACTTAGACATAACGATATCGTGCGCTGCTTGACGGATATTAGCAGATTTTTCCACATAAGCTGGTACGTTTCCGGCACCAACCCCCAGAGCTGGCTTACCACATGAGTAAGCTGCCTTCACCATTGCGTTACCTCCTGTCGCAAGGATAGTCGCAATCCCTTCGTGGTTCATAAGTGCAGAAGTTGCTTCCATCGATGGCGCTGTAATCCACTGTACACAGTTTTCAGGAGCACCTGCTGCAATCGCAGCATCACGCACGATTTGTGCTGCATGGGCAGAAGATTCTTGAGCTGATGGGTGGAAAGCAAAGATAATCGGATTACGTGTTTTTAAGGAAATCAAAGCCTTAAAAATAGCTGTTGAAGTTGGGTTAGTTGTTGGAGTAATTCCGCAGACAACACCCACTGGCTCCGCAATCAAGGTTAAACCAGTCACATCATCTTCCTGAATAACACCGACAGTTTTCGTGTGGCGCATATTATTCACAACGTGCTCACAGGCGAAAAGGTTTTTAGTTGCCTTATCTTCAAAAACTCCGCGACCCGTTTCTTCATAAGCATGCAGAGCCAACTCACCATGAGCATCCAAAGCTGCTACAGAGGCCTTGGCTACGATGTAGTCCACCTGTTCCTGATTCAGCTTTCTCATTTCCTCGAGTGCAACCAGACCTTTTTGCACCAATTCGTCGACATGCTTTTGCGCTGCCAAAGCCTTGTCTTCTTGTTCTACCGTTTTCTTCTTTTCAGCCATTCTATTCCTCCAATGGTTTTGTCTTAGGTTAGACGAAGAACCCTAACCTTTGTTAAACATTTCACAATTCAATTATAACCCATTTAATGATTTTTGTAAACACTTTCACTTAACATTCACAAACTTTTCTCTATTAATTTGTGAAATACATAACAAATTCGCTTATTTTACAGCCTATTCTTTTAGTTATTGTGAAAAAATTTTTTACATTTTAAAGATTTCACATACTTTTACTTTCACATAATATATGAAAGCGCTTTCTTGTTTTGGATATAAAAAGCTCAGATGGACCGAGCTAATCTTTACTTTATAAACATCAAAAAGATGAACCTTAATTTCTATTTTTAATGATAATCTCAATCATCATCACAAACTCGTTCACCATGGATTTTGATATATTCTTCGCGTTTTCTATCCAACTCTTCCCAGATGGGATCGTCAATAGCATCAATCATCTGAATTTCTTCCAAACTCATCTCATTTGCTTCCTCAAAGGTTAGAGATAAGATATCTTCGTGTTTTTCCTTGAATTCATCGATTGTTATCCATGTTTTCTTGTCATCTTCGCTAATTTGTCCATTAAAGATTGTGGCAATCTCAATGGCCATGATATAGAACGCTCTTTTATCAAGAGTGAGCAGTTCAAGGTGGGTAGAGATCAAACGTAAACAGTCTCCATTTTCGCGAAAATCAGTTACATAAGCATGCTCAAATTCCAAATTTAGGTCTTCATCAATTTGTGAATAAAAACGGTATTTTATCCCTTCTTGAATAGGTACTTCAAACCAGCGCTCATCATATTCTTGCTTATTTAGTTTTAGATGAATTGCTATATCATTCCTATCTCTGATTTGAAGAAAACCAGAATAGGAGAGAGGAATACCTTCTCCTTGATAATTTTCAAACCACATCCTCTTCGCTAGTTCTAAATAATCAAATGGAATTTCTTTGGTGTAATCACCTTTGATGTAAATTCTCAATCGTCTTCCTCTTCGTCATAAACACGTTCACCATGGATTTTGATATATTCTTCACGAAGACGTTCTTCTTCATCCCACAAGGAATCCTCTACAGGTTTCATATTTTTCAGTTCTTCCACACTGATGTCAGTTGCTTGATCGTAGGTTAGTGATAAGACATCCTTGTGCAACTCCTTAAAAGTCTCTACATCTATCCAAGTCAGCTTGTCATCCTCGCTGATCTGCCCATCAATAGCAGAAGCCACCTCGACTGCCATGATATACATAGCACGTTTATCAACCTTTAAAATGTCCGTATGTGTCGTAGCAATCCTAAGATTTTCTCCACGTTCTCTCCCATCAGTAATAAAATCATTTTCAAATTCCAATTGAATATTTTCATCAGAATACGAATTCCATGGATTGCTCTTGTCATACGGTATATGATCCCATCGTTTATCATCAAATCGCCATTTATCAAATTGTACACCAAAAAAGAAATCATCCTGTAACATCTCATCATCACCGACGTTTGAGTATGTAATAGGATGGCCATGCCATTCCTTAAACCACATTTTCCAGAGCAACTCTCTTGTCGTAAAGGTTATTTTTTTCTTAAAATCACTTTTGATATATAGTCTCATGTTCTCTCCTAATTTCAGTAATTATTTTGATAAGTTTTCCAAATTCTATCTACAATTTCATTTTTGACACTCTCATTAAGATTTTTCAGTCTCCTTGTTTTGTTTACCCAGTTCATTACTGAATTTCTATCCGAAATCTTTCCTATATCAATATGCTCGTTCACTCCGTACCCCGATTTTCCACTTCCAGATTGAACCTGGAATACTCCATCACCATTAGTACCACTGCTTGGCTCCCAATCTACACGAAGGTTCACTTTTCGATTTCCTACTCGGGCTTCAATTTGTTTACCACCTTTGCCAGAAATCGTCCTACTCGTCGGTTTATTTGCCTGCCAGCTGTTATAGTTACTAGCTGCACTGAGGGTAACTCCTAAATTCGCTGTATCAATTTCATAAAGAGTTCTAGCAACTGACAAAGTCCCATCTACAACTAGGCCTTCTGCAGTAATATACCCTGCTTCTACAGCTGCTGCTGCTACTAGCGCCGAGCCACCTCCAGTTAGTGGAGCCCACTCCAAAGCAAAAGCTGCTCCTAGAGAAGTACCAGCATAAATACCAAGACCAGCTAAAATTTCTACTACTCCCTTAGCCAAGTCAACAGAATTAGCTTCAAAATTTTCTTGAATAAGTTCTTGGTATTTTTCATTGACCATTCTCGTATAAGCACTATCATACTTTCCATTTTTTAGTACAGAAAAGTTATCATCTTTTTGATAATGACGATCCTTATAAGCTCTAAAATCAAAAATATCAATTATATTGCCTTCATTGTCAATCTTTAGAGTATGATTATAATCATCAACAATCTTATCCCATTCTGAACGAGGTTTCCCCTTTAATTTTTCCTTGAGTTGGCTACGATAATAAGCATCACCTTCATCCGATAGCATCATATTGCGAGAAGCTTCTTGAATCAGTCGTTCTTTAGGTTCCAGATATTTTTTCTTTGAAACAGTCTGAATCTCTTGAGCCTTCATCTTAGCAGACCAACTCATATCTATGCCATCAGTAGAGTAATTACCCTCACTGTCTACCAATACCTGACTAAGCTGCGTAGCTCCTTGGATAGCTAAGTTCAAAACCTGCAGGCTATCTGAGAAATACTGAGACACCTGAGCCACAAACCATTCTAGTTTATCTATTTTTTCTTGAATTTCTCGAATACCGATATTTAGTTGAGTTTCAACTTCCATTAAAGCAGAGGTCTGAGATAAAAGGTCTCCCAACTTACCTGTCAGCAGAGCTCCTGCATTACGGAAAAAATCTTGATTATCTGCAATCTGCTTTTCTACTTTTGCCAGTTGCTCATTTTTTATTTTCAGCTGTTCCTTCAGTAGATCCAAGTCCAATTCGCCATATCCAGCTACCTCGGAATCAGCACTTTTATAGGAAGCAAGCTCTCCCTGAATATCATCAATAGCCTCTTGCAGCTTCTTGATAGCCGGGATGATAATATCAGTAAATAAGCCTTTCCCCGCTGTGTAAGCCGCTCCCTGCAACTCACCCGAATCCAAAGAGGCAATCAGATAGTCGCAACCACTAGATAGACGATCGGTCACCTGATTGGCTACTTGAAGGTTGCTGGTCATCGCTTGGATAAGCTGGGCTGAATCTGCTGCACTATATTTTACTCCCATGGCAGACTATTCCTTTCTTTGGTCAGTTTTTCTCGCTCTTCTTCCATAGTCTTTCTTGTTTGACGACTGAGCTTTCCAAGTTCATCCATCTGAACATCCACATAGTTCTTAACCTGTCGATTAAGATACTGAGTTTCTGATAAATCACGACTGAGGGCAGCAGAGCTTTGAGGATGTTCATAAAGTAGATGTTCCATTCGGGTCGTCAAGTATTGGAAATCCGTCGCAAAATTCGCCAGAGAAATCTCGTATTGACGTTTCATCGTCATAAATTCGTCTTCTTTTTGGTCAACTTTGAGAATTTTTTCGTAAAGTGCCTGGCGTTCTTTTTCGCTTTTATCTGCCTTCATCTCAACTCTCCCAGCGCTTGGCTTCCTCAATATCTCGTTTCTCAATTTTTGCAGCAATTTCTGGAAATTTATTGGCCTGAGTCAGAACAGCTGAGCTGAAGTCACTGACAGCCTGCAGCATTTGATTGCAGGCCTGACGGCCAGCTTCCATCCCAGCAATCCCTGTTGTATAGGAAAATTCGACTTGTTGATTTTGTGCATTGCTAGTATCAACTCCAACTAGCTCGCTGATAGCAGAGCCAGCTGAAATAGCGCTCGATTTAATTTGTCCCATTGTTGCTTCTCCTTTTGGTATTTATGGCTTCACATTACCTGAATTTGCTTCATCTATGGCTTGCTTAATGGTATTGGCATAGAGAGTTCCCCCCTCAATCATAGACTCTGAGTTCGAGCCAAAGTGGACATAGTCTGTCCCTTCCCAAATCTGCGGATTTTCGATAGCAGTTTGATGCCAGTCAGCCACAAAGACATAGTCGTACTTCTTGGCTAATTCCAGCTCATACTCCCGCTGCTGGGCCAAGACGCCGCCCTCTGAACGACCATCATAAGGAGTCACGAGAATCAGTTGATGACCTTTAGGCAGGCTGGAAACATATTCATCCAAAAGTTCATTTGAATAACCAGACGAATTGGTTCCAAGAGCCAGGACAACCTGCTTCTTCAGCACTCTATTAGCAATATCTGTCTTGTAGACCTCCAAGCCTGTGCTCAGACTACGACTTACGACAGTATCTAGCTCGATTCCTGGCAAGATCTGCTGCAATTGATCGCTTGAGCGCAGGGCAACCGAGTCACCAATCATGGTAATCCCGTCCGCCACATTGTACTCAGTCGCCTTGGACTGATCAACCTGACTCCGAGTTGTCTGCATCTTGGTGTCGGCTTGATTCAGAGCATTAACAATTAAACTTTCCTCAAAAGCTCCGACCTTTGGTGCTGTCACCGAGATAAAGAACATAATCAAAGTCAGCGGAATCATACTGTAAAAGATTGGTCTGGTAAGAGATGACAGATCCATCTTGGTTCCCATGATAACCGGCTGACGACCAGCCAGAGTTGGCTCCAAGATATAGAAAGACAAGGCTGCAAAAGTAAGAGACAGCAACGTGGTCAAGAGAACAGCCAAGCCATTCCCCATCAGCTGGGTAAAAATAATATAGAATGGCCAGTGGAAGAGATAAACACCATAGCTGGTATCTGCGATAAAGTTGATAAGGCTAGGTTCCTTCACATCAGGAAGCTTGTCATGCAGCATCCTAGCAGCAAAAATCATCAGACAGGCCAAGATAGTTGAAATCAAGAATCCTACCAGGTAGGTCCAAAGATTGTCAAACTTGAGTAGGAAGCTGAGCAAAAGCAAAACAGCTGCGCTGCCCCCCATAATTCCTAGCACTTGCTTGAGAGCCAGCTTTTGCTCCAGCATTTTAAAGCGATTGCTAACATGGCCGACACCAGACAAGGTTGCTAAGATGCTTCCTGCAAAGAAAGGAAAGACGTGGGTCAAACTTGAAAAATAAATATCAGAATAATTCTTAGTGGTCAAAGCGCCAGCAAACATTGATACAAAGCTGAGCAAAAAGAGACCTGCAGAAACCAACGCAATCATGCCGCGATAGCGGGCCGTTGACTTGGCAACCTTGCCCAAGCCCCAAGCGGCCAATCCCCACAGAACATAATAGTGCACTTCTAAAGCCAGACTCCAAGTATGAATCAGGGTGTGCGGCACAAACTGACTCTCATAACTGCCGCCTGAGAGCATTTCATAAAAGTTGGTCACAAAGCCCAAGGCAGCCGCAATCTGCGTCCCAATTCCAGCCACAAAATCCTTACGGATTAAGAAAGTAAAGGGCATAACGACCAAAATCATAAAGACCAGAGGCGGTACAATCCGATAAAAACGCCGTCTGAAAAAGCCTTGGATATCGATTTCTTTCTTCTTAGCAAACTCGTCAATAAGCAGAGCGGTAATCAAGAAACCAGAAAAGGTAAAGAAGATATCCACGCCAATAAAACCGCCAGGGAAAACGCCCTGGAAGTAATGATAAAGCAGAACTAGAAGTAGCCCCGTGATTCTGACGAGCGAAAACCATTTAATGCGCATTTTGATAAATTCCTTGTTTAAACGTTCCTTCATAAACGACATTGCCTTCTGTCGTTAGCTTTCCTTGTCCATCGGCCTGGCCCTTGCTGAAGTCCCCTTCGTATTTCCAGCCAGCCTGCGAGGTAAAGGTTCCTTTGCCGTCAAAGATGCCATTGCGAAATTGACCGCTATAACTGTCTCCATTTTGAAAAGTCATAGTCCCCTGACCGTTCATCTTCCCGCGAACCAAGGTCCCGTCATACTTGATCTTCCCCTGATCCAGCGTTAAAACGCCCTTACCAGGAATCCCCGAGGTAAAAACCAGAATAGCTGACAGTACAATGACCGTTACAGCCAAAAGTTCTAAATTCTGCCGGGTCAGATAGACCTTGTATTTAGCGTAAAATTCTTTTACTTTATCCATATTCCTATCCATCCAAACGCTCTAGCCACTTCTTGCAGCCAGCCAAGACCAAATCATAGGTTTGGTCAAAATCTCCTGTGTACCAAGGATCCGGCACACCTTCTTCTTCAAACTGATAAATTTTATGCTGAAAATCCTCAGGCGCCATCCGCTTCAAATCTCGGACATTGCTTTCATCCATACCGATGACGTAGTCAAAATCCGCAAAATCCGCTGCCGAAATCTGCTGAGAAGTCTTGTTCCTATCATAAGAAATGGCATATTTCTTAAAAATAGCCTGTGTTCCCTGATGAATGGGATTGCCGTGCTCCCAGCTTGAGGTTGCCCGGCTCTCGATTTTCAGTTGGTCTGTTAAACTCTTCATGACAAACTCTGCCATCGGACTGCGGCAGATATTGCCCAAACATACAAATACAATTTTCTTCATAGAATACCTCGCTATCTATTATAACAAAATAATGGCAAAAACTAGCCCTGAATCGTTTACAGTTTCCTGATTCTCGTTGAAAACTGGCAAGCCCTACTCTATTATGTCTGAAAATAGCAAAAAACCACCGTTTGGTGGCTTTTTGTAGGGAGATTATTTTTTAAAAAGAAAAAAGTTTTAGGAGTTAAGTTAATTTCTTAACTTGGTTATAGTATAATATCCATTCCTTAAAACTTCCTTAAAATAACTTAAACATTTTACTCTTAGCTTGTACTCATTTATCAGGATAGTGGTACTCCAACTGCGGCCAGCGTTTCTGCCAATTCTTCTTAGTCAAGCGCTCAACATAGACACGTTGGCGCTCCTTATTTTCAAGAAAATGAGGAGTCGGTCTAACCTGAAAGTTTAAGATATCCTCCAAACCATAGGGAGCAAAAAGTTCCAGTTTGTGATTTGCCAGCAAGCGCAGGCCAATAGCCGTGCAGCGCTCAGGATACTTACTCATGGCTTCGCAAGCATTTTTATAAGGCGCCGTTCCAGGACTATGCCGGTGCATATAGGCTTGATTTCTCAGCTCCCATCGATACTGTGGCCAGTCTGCCTTGAGCTTGGCTTCCAGCTCTATCCTCTCTGCCTCAGCATAACTCGAATCAAAGAAAATGACATCTACATCCGTGTCAGAATCAAAACCTGGTCGCTCTGACAGCATATTCCAGATAAAATTCCTCACACAACCAGCAGCGAGCCAAGAATCCTTGAGTTCCAGACTGCGAATAATTTCCAAAATTGCTCGGATGTCTGGATCTTGACCTAGTTGGTCTAAAATCTCCTTTTCTGTCATCATTCCTTCATATACTCATATCCTAAATGCTCATAGGCTTTACGGGTAGCCACGCGCCCAGTCCGAGTTCGCATGACAAAGCCTTTCTGAATCAGGTAGGGCTCGTACATATCCTCCACTGTTTCGCGCTCCTCAGCAATATTGATTGAGAGGGTTCCAAGCCCTACTGGACCGCCACCGTAAACCTCAATCATAGTCTTCAAAATCTTCTGGTCCACGTAGTCGAGACCTTCCTGGTCTACATCCAGCATGGAGAGAGCCTGGTCGGTTATCTTATCATCAATCAGGCCATTGCCCATAATCTGCGCATAATCCCGCACCCGCTTGAGCAAACGATTGGCAATCCGCGGTGTACCTCGGCTACGCAGAGCCAGCTCCTTCGCGGCCTCGTGGGTAATATCCATCTCAAAAATCTCTGCCGTCCGCTCAACGATTTCCGTCAAGTCGCCAGCTTCATAATACTCCATGTGACCAGTAATCCCAAAGCGAGCCCGCAGAGGATTGGACAGCATACCTGCCCGAGTGGTCGCCCCAATCAGAGTGAAAGGCGGTAAATCCAGATGGACGCTGCGACTGGTCTCGCCTGAGCCAATCATAATGTCGATGTAAAAGTCTTCCATAGCGCTGTACAGCACTTCCTCTACTGCCATTGGCAAGCGGTGAATCTCATCTATGAAGAGGACATCCCCCGGCTCAAGGTCATTTAAGATTGCAACCAAATCACCGGACTTTTCAATCACCGGACCTGAAGTCTGCTTGAGATTTACGCCTAGTTCATTGGCAATGACAAAGGCCATGGTCGTCTTCCCCAGACCCGGAGGGCCAAAAAGCAGGGTGTGGTCCAGCGCCTCATCCCTTAGCTTAGCCGCTTCAATAAAAATCTTCAGCTGGTTCTTGACCTTGTCCTGACCGATATACTCCTGTAAATACTGGGGACGCAAGGTGCGCTCCACTAATTCCTCATCACCCATTAATTCATTATCTAAAATTCTACTCATAGAACTATTATAGCAGAAAATAAAGCCGAGGAAGCAAATCTAATTCGCGTCTAAACACAAAAAAAGACCACCGGATTGGGTGGCCTTTATGGGAGATTATTATGAAAAAGTTTAGGATTTCTATCAAATAAAGTTAGGAGGTCTTCATTTGATACTCATAGTATACTGCCCCTAACTTAAAGAAACCTTAACTTTGTATAACGTATCCTTTAAAATTTAACATTTGAGTTACAATCCGATAAACATCCTGTCTTATTCTAAAATTTGAGCAAAAAAAGACCACCGGATTGGGTGGCCTTTATGGGAGATTATTATGAAAAAGTTTAGGATTATCAAACAAAGTTAGGGGGCTTCATTTGATAAAAATAAGTATAGCAGCCTTAGCTTAAGAAAAACTTAAAGTAAAATTCAGTTAGCAAAAAAGATTTTGCTTTTGATAGTGGAGGCTTTTTCCTTGCTTAAGATTAGCTACTTATGAAAACATAGTCGCTGAAAACTGGATAAAGAAAAACGGCAGAAGGAGGTACTGCCGTTTTCTGTGCTCTTTCGCGATTGTTTCTTTATAAAGTTGCTTTTACATCAGCAAAATACACTGTTCTGCTGGTAAAAATCTGAACGGCCTTGAGAATGACATCTGACTGCTGGCTGCTGTGAATGGCATCCGGCAGAGCCTGGGCTTCCAGAGCCAAGCCATTATGCTGAATCATAGGCTGGCCGTCAAATTGAACCGAATCATCCACGCAATTCGCTGAATAAATCACCAGGCAGGGCGCCTGAGTCTCAATAGTCAGGCGGCGACCCGATGCTGGATGATAGAGCGTACCTGCCTGGTTTCGGCTTGGGTTTAGAGCAAAAGGATGATCCAAGCCAGATACCAGCTGGATTTGCTCGTCAAGCGCATCGAAAATTTCTTTAAGGACAGCGCCCTTGGTCAGCTTCTTGACAAAGTCGCGCTCTGCATCAACCTTTCTTCCAGGAAGGCCGTCAGCTGCGATAGGATAGACACCATCAGTATTGAGCTGAAGGACATGGTCATCAATGGGCTGATTGAAACGACCAGACAGGTTGAAGTAGCTGTGGTTGGTCGGATTGACCAAGGTATCCTGATCTGTCTGGACCTGATAGGAGATTTCCAGCTCGCCCTTCTTTGTCAGGGTATAGGAAACCCAGATTTTCAGATTGCCCGGAAAGCCGCCAGTTCCGTCAGTCCGCTCTGTATAAAAGGTAAGTCCGTCATTACTGACCTCCTCCACTTCAAAAACCGCACTATCCCAGCCGCTGGAGCCACTATGGTTGCAGTTTAAGCCATTATTAGCCTCTAGCTGAAAGGTCTGACCATTCAGTTCAAAAGTTGCACCAGCAATACGTCCGGCCACCGGACCAATACTGGCTCCATGCTTAGGACTGTTCCCAATATAGTCCTCAAACTGATCAAACCCGACAACGATATTGTCAAAGTGATTATTTTTATCAGGAGTAACATACTGGATGACGGTTGCTCCATAGTTCATGACTGTTAGACGATAACCTCGATCGTTTTCAAAAGTGTAAGCTAGAATCTCCTGACTGCCTAGCTTGCCAAAAATGGATTCTCGGTAAGATTTCATACCAAACCTCTTTTATCTATCCTGTTAAAAATCACGAACTTGCCAAGTCCTGTCTTCAAAAGGCAGGTCAAGCTTGTCCACCCAAGACACAGCTGTTTGGCGCAAGACTTGATTAAGATCCTCGATATTCTGACGGCCTGTCTCGTCCAGCCACTCCTGAGCTGCTGCAGCTCCCTCTTGGGAAAAGACAGAAACTGCATCCTTCCAGGTAGCCCGTCCGCACAGAACTCCGTTAAACTGTGAGCCCGCTTCATGGGCTAGCCGCAGCGTTTCTTGGAAAAGCTCAGCACTGACACCAGCGCTGAGGAAGATGAAAGGCAAGTGCGTCGCATCTGACTGTTCTTTAAAGAAAGCTTGGGCTTCCGTCACGCTGTAGACTGGCTCAACTCCTTCTTTGGTGAAGCCCTCGACAAAGTTCATATTGACCGGCACTTCAACCTTTAAGACATCTACATGATAGCGGGGATCTGAAAAGAGTTTGACTGCTTCGTTGACCTTATGCGGCTTAAGCTTGGCATAGTTAGCATCCAAGACACTGTCACTCTTAGCATCATAGGTCAAAATCTCCAGAAAATAGGGAATGTCCTCAGCTAAGCATTCACTGCCCACGCGCTCAACCCAGGCCTGCTTGATGTCGTTGATTTCTGGCTTGTCGTCCACATCATAGTAAATCAAGACCTTGACGGCATCTGCGCCCATGTCTCGGATGCGACTAGCTGACCAGTTTAGCAGCAAGTCCGGCAGGCGGCCCTCCGCTGTCGCATCATAGCCAGTCTTCTCGTAGGCCACTATCAGCCCGCAGGACGCATCCCGCAGCTCTGCTGCCGGCAGACCAAACTCTGGATCCAGCAGGATAGAGCTGGCATAGGGCGTCAGCTGACTGGAGATTAATTCTTTAAACTGAACCAGAGCTTGATCACCAGAAGGCGAATGTTCTCCGCTGGCCAGCATTTTCTTTAGCGAGCCGCGCTGGTCAATGGCTAAAGCCCCGATAATCCCCTGCTCGTCTGACAATTTTCTCAAGTGGCTTACTTTTTTGTGGCTGATTTTTAATTTCTCCATAACTTTTCCTTTTCTTACTGTCCAAGAGAGTGAATGATAACTCCCTGTACTACGCGATTGACCGTTCCTGTCGGAGACGGTGTGTCAGGACGGTTCTTTACCTTGAGCGAGGACAGGAGAGCAAAGAGCTGAGCGTAAACGATGTAGGGGAAGATGCGATAGCTATCTTCTAGAGGCTCTTGGGTACTTAGCACTACTTGCTCGACTCCTTCCAACAGCTCCTCCCGGTCAGTCAGCAAGACTAGTCTGCGGACAATCCCGTCACCAGCCACTTCCCGCACCAAGTCCAAATCATAAGCCTTGGTATAGACATCTGCCGAACCAAAGACCAGAACGACTGTGTTTTGGTTAATCAGCGACTTTGGTCCATGCCGAAAACCGACTGGGCTTTCGTACATGGTCGCAATTTGGCCGGCTGTCAGCTCTAAAATCTTAAGCTGGGCTTCATGCGCCAGACCAAAGAAAGGCCCTGCTCCCAGATAAATGACCCGACTGAAATCCAAATCAACCAGCTGCTGCACATCTGCAACGCGTTCTAAAACATCCTGACTGAGCTGAAGCAGAGCCGCGACCTTGGCTTCTTTCTGAGCTAGATCAGCCCGGTCAAAGACCAAAAGGGCTGTCAGCATCATGGAGCTGAAGCTAGAGGTCATGGCAAAGCCAGCATCATTAGAAGCTTCTGGCTGCAGGAGCAAAAGATTCTTTTCATCACCTTGGGCCTGCTGAGCTAGCTTGCCTTGAGCAGCACAAGTAATGGTAATCTGGTACAAGTCATCTACCAGCTGCTTGGCCAAGTCCACAGTCGCTACACTTTCTGGAGAATTTCCGCTGCGGGCAAAGGAAACCAAGACTGTCGGCACTTCTGTCTTCAGATGCACCAAGGGATTGGCAACGATATCTGTCGTCGCAATGGCGTTGAAATTCCATTTGCGCTCATCATAAATCTGCCTGAAATAAGGCGTCAAGGCATCTCCGACATAGGCTGATGAGCCGGCTCCGGCAAAAATGACCTTGATGTAGTCATGTTTATCCTCGATTTTTTTCAGAAAAGCAGTGATAGCTGCGGCCTGAGCCTTGTAATGTTCAAAGGCTTCCTGCCAGACCTCAGGTTGCTGATAGATTTCTCTCGTTGTGATGTCAGCCCCCAGACGCTGCAATTCTTCCTGTGAATAATCTAACATTCTCTTTCTCATTCCTTTCCATCATTTGAAAAAAGGGGGAGCGAGACAGAAATCCAGAAAATCTAAGATTTTCGACTCGCTGTCCCACCCCCGCAGCGATGGCCAGACTTGAAATATGCTTTTAACAAGCTTTTTCAAACCAGACAGCGATTGCATTTTGCAATGCTGAACCATCCATTTCCCTAGGCTAATAGGCATCTCCCAAATTCCTCTTAGACCAATATGCCTGAATCAACCACTGTGGCCAATCCTTACCTATCAGCAGTCTCCCATCTGCTGACAGTGCAAGGACTTGACCCAACTAGAAGTGGTTGTTCAAGCTTTATTCATCTTCATCATCCATTAGACCAGCTAGAACATCATTAACCTTAACAATATTCTCTGCTGCCTTGGATGGATAGCTAACTTCTGCTCCTGTCAAAGAAGCGTTAATAAACTCAATGACCATGGGCAGATTGACCCCCGCATAAAGCTCGATATCCTGTCCTTCCATAATGAAGCGGCTGACTACATTACAAGGAGTGCCCCCCAAGAGATCCGCAAAAACCAAGTAATCCTCAAAATCTTTGACCGTCTCTAAGAATTTAGCTGCGAAATCTTCTGGACCTTCCTCCGGAAGCAGGGCTACTGCATGGATGTCTTCCTGAGGCCCCATAATCATTTCCGTAGTTGTTTTCAGTTCTTCACAAAAGCGACCGTGGCTGACTAAAACTAATTTCTTACTCATAAATTACTCCATTACTCTGGTACTTGTCCCAGCAGGAAGTAGCCGATAGCAGAGAAGCTTACTGCCATGATAATGATAATGAAGATAGCCTTAGTAGAGTTCATTCCTTTCTTGCCCAAGAGCCAGAAGATAAAGCCTGTAAAGACTGCTGGAATCAAACGTGGGAAAATCAGATTCATCATGTCTTGGAAATCAATAGCTTTTTCACCGATGTTCCATACCCAGGATACTTCAAAGTTGATCATAGTAGCAATCAAACCACCCACCATAAAGATACCCAGTACAGAAGCCGCTTCAACAAGAGCTGTCAAAGTACTTTGCATGTTGGTGATGAGATTGACCCCTTCTTTGTAGGCGAATTCTAACTGTTTCCAACGGAAAATATCATAAGCAACTGCTACAGCAATCCAAAGGAAAATTCCCCAAGGCTGGCCTGCGATAGCCATGGTAGCAGCGATAGATCCCATGATAGCTGGCACAAGAGAGCCAAAGATAGAGTCTCCAAGAGGAGCAAACGGCCCCATAAGACCTGTCTTGATACCATTGACCGCATCTTTTGATTTAACGCCGTCTTTTTCTTCCATAGCTAGGTCAAAACCTGCAATAATGGTGTGGAAGAAAGGTGATGTATTGAAGAATTGCGTATGCAATTTCATCATTTCTTGCAATTCTGGAGTGCCATCTCCGTACATTTTGCGCAGCTGAGGCAAGAGCATGTAGAGATAGCCAGAACCTTGCATCCGCTCGTAGTTCCAGCCTAATTGGAAAGTGAACAAGCTACGTTTATTGATTTGTTTAAAATCTTCTTTTGTTAATTTATAATTAGAGTTCGTCATCTTCAATTTCCTCACTTTCTGATTTTGTGCTAGCAGCTGGAGCAGCAGCTACTGTTCTTTGGCTGTATTTGAAATGCTGTACTGCAAGGAAGATACCAAAGATAGCTACACCAATCATAGACAAACCTTTGAAGTTGTTGGCAAATGTGATCGCAGCATCTTTTGGAAGAGTTCCAACAATACTAGATACAGCCCCACCCAAAGTTTGAATATTTGAGTAAAGAACAGTCAGCATAGCCGTCAAGCCAAAACCAAGAGCTAAGTAGTGAAGATTACGTTTAACTGGAAGGTAACGAAGCAAGATAGCAAACCCAAGTCCTGGAAGCATACGACCTGCCAGTGTCAAACCTGCAGCCAGCCATTTCACACCAGCAACACCATCTACTATCGCTTGAACAAATGTTCCACCATAAGCCAGAGCCAGAAAGACTGGCAGGGCACGAGACAGAGCCCAAGGAAGGGCACCCAAGAGATAGTTGCGTTCAATACCTTTATAGTCGAAGCGCTCAATTGCTGCATCCACACGGTGCGCAAAATAAGTCGTTGTCATACGGCCCAAGATATCGAAGTAAGTCAGCAAAGTTGCTACCGGTACTGCGATTGTCGCAATAGCCAACTCTGGCTTAATGCCTTGTGCTACAGAGAAGGCTGTCGCCAAAACGGCACCTGATGTCGCATCAATACGAGAAGCTCCACCAAATGTCCCCACACCAAGAACGAACAATTGCAGGCTACCACCAATAAACAAACCGGTCACTGGTTTCCCCATAATCAAGCCAGTAATGAACCCAGCAAATACAGGGGATCCTGCTGACGAAACGATAGTCAACTCATCACAGATTTGATAAGCTGAGTACAAAGTGAGTAGTAAAATTTGCCACCATTGTATCATAACAATGTCCTCCTAAAATTTTGTCCTATTTTAATAACTTCATGAAATCCTCAACCGGATCGTTGGGAACCATTTGCGCTGTCAGCTTGACTCCTTTTTCGTGCAGCTTGTGAAAGGCTTCAACATCTGCATCTACCACATTGATAGAGCGGGTAATGGAGCGAGTTTCGTCTGACTGAGACATATTGCCGACATTCAGCGTTTCTAGCGGAACACCAGCTTCGACCAACCGCAGGAATCGGTCTGGCTTGCGAGCGACAATCAAGAGTCGCTGTGAATCATACTTGCCGGCCAAGATATTTTCTGCTGCCTTAGCAATCGGCAAGACACTGAGTTTCACACCAGCTGGCGTCGCGAGCTTGAGTCCGCTCTTTTCGATAGCATTTTCAGCTACCTCATCGTCAATCACCATAATGCGTGAAATGTTAAGCTTGGTAGTCCAAAGATTGGCTACCTGTCCATGGATCAAACGTCCATCGATACGTGCACCTACTATTGTCATAGATTTTCCCCCTTTATTGTTTTAAATGTAGGTTGGTTAACTAAGTGAATGGTTTCGCTATAGATCCCTTCTGTCTCAAAGATAATGATGCGATTGTCGCCTTCTCTGAGCAAGCTGTGCGGGATATAGAGCGATAGGGTCGGTCCGACATTCCAGAAACGGCCAATGCTGACACCGTTGACAAAGACGACGCCCTTACCAAAGTCGGACAGATCCAGATAAGTATCTTTAAGCGCTTTCATTTTAAAGTCAAAAGCGTAGAAAGCTGGTTGATTTTCCTGCCAGCCTTTTGAAAAGTCAATCTTTTCTGGATGATCCAGCGGCAATGGGTAATGCTGCCAGTCAAGCAGGAAGTGCAGGTCCTTACAGACACCGGTACGAATACCCTTCTGCTGGGTATCTGCCAGTAGCTTATGCCCATAATTGACCCGACCCATATTTTCCATCAGAATGTCAAGCTGGTACTCTGCCTTTTTCTGGCCGTCCACCAGAATATCCTGACCGATTTCTGTCTGGTACTGGGTTGCAATGTACTGACCGTCCACATAGAGCTGCATACGGTCACGGCCGTCAATAACACGGAGCCTTTCCTGATCAGCATCCCAACTAGCCCAAGTCCGATAGAGCAGGTAGCCGACATTTTGCCCTAGCTCCTCCATCTTCATCGGATAGAGACTTTCGATAGGCTCTGCCAAGTCAGGCAGTGTCTCAAAGAGACTGACTTTCTGACTGAGCGGAATATTCCTGAGCTCAAAAGACTCTTTCACCAGCGGATCCATCTGTGGATACTCTGGATAATGCTCTTTCAGCATCCTCTGGACTGCATAGTACTTATCCGTCGGATTGCCACGCTCATCGAGTAGAGCATCGTAGTCATAGGATGTTACCTGTGGCAGGTCAATAACGCCTCTAGCCGAACAGCCGTTCATGAAACCAAAGTTGGTACCGCCATGAAACATATAGAGATTGATTGAGCCCTGCTGGAGCACTTCATGGACAGCTTGAGCCAGTTCGTCTGGATCTCGCTTGATGACAGGCTCTTTCCAGCGATTGAACCAGCCATCCCAGAACTCCATACACATGAGCGGCCACTTTTTGCCATGCTCGTCAAAGAATTCCTGCATCTGGGCAAAATTGTAATCTGCCTTGGAGCCGAAATTTCCTGTCACAAAGACATCGTCATCAATCAACGTACCAGCTTGAAGCGTAGCCCGCCAAGGTCCGTCTGATGTAAAGAGCGGACAGGTTACACCTCGTTCTTCCATGAGCCGTCTGATTGCTCTCAGGTAGGCCTTGTCTTCCCCATAAGAACCGTACTCATTTTCCACCTGCATCATGAGGATATTTCCCCCATTGTCCAGAAGCCTTGGAGTCAGTCGCGGCAGCAGCTCGTCATAATAGCTTGCTACAGCCTGCAGAAAGGCCTCATCTGATGAGCGGATGCGCATGTTCTCATTGAGCAGCCAGGCCGGCAGACCACCGAACTCCCACTCCGCGCAGATAAAAGGCGAAGGGCGGATAATGGCATAAAGTCCCAAATCCTGAGCTGTCCGTAAAAATGCCTCAATATCTAAAATCCCTTGGAAGTCAAAAACACCTTTTTGAGGTTCGTGCATATTCCAGGGAAGATAGGTCTCCACTGTATTAAAGCCCAGAGCTTTGAGATTATAAAGGGAATGATACCAATCCTCAGGCTGTACCCGAAAATAGTGAATGGCTCCCGATAAAATCTTAAACTCCCGATCATCCAAACAGAAGGAATGACCAATTTTGAATCTTGCCATCTGATGCTCCCTCAATTATAAAACCGCTTTCATCTCTTATTAATATTAATATAATAAATTTTTGCATAAATGTCAACATTTTTTTTAAAAATATGTTAAAATCTTAAGTAAGAAAAGTAAAAAAAGAGAGGTGAACAAAATGGCTATTCCAAAATACCAACAAATCAAAGATGAGCTCAAGCAGCAAATCATTTCTGGCAAATTTGAAAATGGCGATAAGTTTTACACAGAGGCTGAGCTGATTCAGATGTTTAATGTCAGCTCCATTACTGTTGTCCGCGCTTTGAATGAACTGGCCAACGATGGTTACATCATCCGCCAGCAAGGCAAGGGAACCTTCGTTTCACGTGCAAGAAAGCACAAGCTGGTGGAATTTTCTGACGTTGAGACCTTCCCTATCCAAAAAGATAAGGTGACTGTTCTCTCCATCAAGCGTGGGAATGACCTGAAAATCTTGGATAAGCTAGAACTGGCACCAACGCAGTTCTACTATAAGATTGACCGGGTCAGACGGACTGGCGATAAAATCTATATCTATCACCAAACCTATATCCCTGAGCAGTACATCAATCCGAATTATCCAGATATGGACTACTACAGCTCTATCTACAACCGCTTCAAAACTGACTACCACATTCACATGAATGATGAGCATTTTGAAGAAACCAATGAAATTGTCTTCCCAACACCAAAAGATGTTGCGAAAGTACTGGAAGTTGATACCAACTTCCCGACCGTTCATCAGGTGAAGATTACCCAGCTGGAAAGCACTGGACAAATCTTAGAGTACAGCGAAACTTACAAACGCGGTGACTTCTTCAAGATTAAGTTCATTTCCTGCAATCGGGACCACTAAGATTAAAAACGATGGCTTCTAATCGGCTGTCGTTTTTTCTTTCATCTTGTGTGCTTATATCTATTATAAGTCTATCTATACCAATTTGCAATCCATTCTAAGAACTTTTGTTCATTAAAAAGTAAATTCTGTCAAAAAGTAAACGAAACTTATGATTTCGTCCTATTTTTAATCAATTTAAAGAAGAAAGAAATAAGAAATACTGGTTGTTCCCCTGAAAATTGGTACAGTGATAAAGCAAAAAAGCTGGGATTAAATCTCAGCTTTTTGATATAAAATGTTCTTTATTTTTCAAATGAAATCGTTTATCAAGTCTTTAGAAAACCTGCTATTTCTTTATTTCTAATTCACGGACCTGAAGCAAAACATTAGGCAAATCTGCCCCGGCCTGAAGAAGGGCAGCAGCCGTATAAGCGCCCTCTACCAAAGGAACATTATTGATAATGATTTCCTTGTCAGAAAAGTCTGCGACCATTTCTAGATTCATCCGAGCTGAGCCCAGATCGAAAAAGGCTAAAATAGTGTCTTTGTCATTGGCATCTAAAGCTGCCTGAATCCCTTCAAAGCTCGTCCCGATGCTGCCGTCGTCCAACCCGCCCACATAGCTGATGGCCACATCTGCCGCCACCTGCGAAATGAGATCAAACAAGCCTTGGGCCAGGTTTTTGGAATGGGAAACGATAAGAATGCCAGTATCTGCCATCAGCCTGCCTCCGTTTCTAGAAGAGCCTCAAAGAGGAGACCAGATGAAGCCGAACCGGGATCGATATGACCGATAGAGCGCTCACCGACATAGGAAGCCCGCCCCTTGGTCGCCTTCAAATCCTTAGTCGCTTCCACTAGGGAACCAATCATTTCACGCGTCAAGTCTCCGGACTGCAGAGAAAGAGGAATCCCCGACCAGACATCCACCATGGTCTTCTCACCCGGCACAGCCTTGCCCCGTTTCTGAATCATGTCCAGCCCAGCTTGGATGACTTCTGACAAGTCCTTGCCGTCTTTTTCAGCCTTGGCCATGCCCATGAAGGCCGAGCCATAAAGAGGGCCTGAAGCACCGCCAACCTTGCTAATCAGCTGCATAGAAACAGCCTGAAAAACCTCAGCCGCACTGGCAAAGTCCTTAGCAGCTAGACTCTCTACTGCTGCCGCCATTCCCCTGGCCATATTGGCACCATGATCGCCATCACCGATGGGTGTATCAAGGTCAGACAGATAGTCTTTCTGATCCTGGATCTTCTCGTTGAACAACTGCATCCATTTTTTTGCTCTTGCTGCGTCCATAAGCACCTCCTTACCAAGCAGCTGTCATGACAGGGTTATTGAGCGCTGTCAGCCAGTCAGGCTGATCCAACTGGATAAAGGTCAGAGAAATCCCTGCCATATCAATGGAAGTCATGTAATTACCCAGCTTTTTATAGACAACTTCGACTCCAGCATCTGCCAGGAGATTTGCTACATCGGCCGCAAAGACATACTGCTCCATGAGCGGTGTTGCACCCATACCATTGATGAGAATGCCAATTTTCTTGCCAGATTTGAGCTCAACAGACTGACTGAGTTTTTCGATCAATTCCTTGGCTAAGTCCTTAGACGGCTGCATCTTTTCCTTGCGATAGCCGGGCTCACCATGGATACCAATGCCGAACTCTATCTCATCATCAGCCAAAACAAAACCAGGCTTGCCGACTTCCGGAACGGTTGCACCGCTCAGAGCCAAGCCGACCGTGTGGATATTTTTGACCAGCTCATCAGCTAGAGCCTTGATTTCAGTCAGAGATTTGCCTGCTCGCGCCGCATCTCCTAGAATTTTATGGACAAGGATGGTGCCAGCCACTCCACGGCGACCTTGAGTATAGAGACTGTCTTCCACTGCGATATCGTCATCTACGACGACACTAGCCACTTCAATCCCTTCCATCTCAGCCATTTCCTGAGCCATTTCAAAGTTCATGATGTCACCGGAGTAATTCTTGATCACCATGAAGACCCCAGCTCCCTCATCTGCTTCCTTGATAGCCTGCAAGACCTGGTCAGGTGTTGGTGAAGTAAAGACCGCTCCGCAGATAGCGGCCGACAGCATGCCCTCACCGACAAAGCCAGCATGGGAAGGCTCATGACCACTGCCACCGCCAGAAATCAAGCCAACCTTGCCTGTCTTCTCACTCTTGCGGGCAATGATATCAAAGCCCTCCACCCGATAAACCAAATCGCTGTGAATATAGGCCAATCCTTCCAGCATCTCGTTCACAACCGCTGTTGGGTCGTTGATAATTTTCTTCATAGGTGTCCTCCGTTTCTCGGCGCTTCTCTAAATTGAGCAATTCGCCCTAAAAAGAAAGCGCTATCATTTTGATATTATTTTAACATTTTATCTTACTGAAAGCAAATTCTGCCACATCCTAGATTAGAAGGAAGCATCAAATTAGTTGACAATAAAAAGTTGACAGCGTATACTAAAGATAGATAAGTAGACAGTGTATACTTTAGGAGAAAATGAATGAAACGCAATACTGCCCAGCTGAAAGAACAGCTCATTCAAACAGGGATTGAAGAAATCGGAAAACATGGAATTGAACAGCTCTCGCTCAGGACTGTTGCCAAGGCCTGCGGTGTAACTCACGGCAGCCCTTACCGACATTTTGAGAGCAAGGAAGGCTACCTCAAGGTCGTTTTGGCCCGGCTTTCGCTGTTTCTCAACCAGGAAATCAATGAAAAGATTGATGCGACAGCTTCTGCGCGTGATCAGCTGATCCAGCTTGGTCTTAATTTCGTTATTTTTGCCAAGACCTACCCTCATTTTTTTGAAGCACTTTTTATCAAATTTCCTTTTAAATATATGAAGGTGACGCAGGACACCATACTCTTGGAGTCTGACCTGCCTGGATTTGATAAATTTAAGGAGCTTGTTTTAAAGCTTCGCAAGGAGGAAAATTTTAGTAATAGCGAAGCGGAAAGTCTTTTTCACTTTTGGAGCTTTATCACAGGCCTAGCCGTTCTGGCTAATAGCCCTATCGGCCAAGACCTTGATCCTCAAGCCATCCAAAGCACGATTGAGCATATGCTTGACATTTATATCAAAGGAGAACGATCATGAAAACCTTGATTATTTACACCCACCCCAGCCCAACAGGCTTCAATGCTGCTATTCTCAAAGAAGTTCAAAGCAACCTTTCTAAGAAGCATGAGGTAAAAACCTTGGACTTGTATGCTGAAAATTTTGACCCAATCTTGCGCTTTGACCAAGAACATAGACGTCGTGACCTGCACAAAGACCCTGAAATGGCAAAATACCGGGATTTGATTACTTGGGCAGACCATCTGATTTTCATTTTCCCTATCTGGTGGAGCGGTATGCCGGCCATTCTCAAGGGCTTTATCGACCGTGTTTTTGCGGCTGACTTCGCCTACTCCTATAAGAAAGTCGGTATGCAAGGTCACCTGCAAGGCAAGTCTGGCTGGATTATCGTCAGCCACAATACTCCAGGTTTTGCTCTGCCTTTCGTCCAAGACTACGGCAAGGTACTTAAAAATCAAATCCTGAAACTTTGCGGTATTTCTCCCGTCAAACTGACAGAGCTCAACGGAGTAGAACGCAAAACAGACCAACAACGCCAAGAAATGCTCAAGAAAATTGGGCAGCTGGCCAGTCAAATTTAAGATAAAGAAAACGGGAGTGGAAAAGAACTTCAAACAAGTTAAAAAGTTCGTCTTCCCGCCCCCACACAGTTGATCAGGTCATCTTTGGAGCTTAAAAAGCGAAGGAAGAGACCAATCAACCACTGCGTCATCTATTTTTTCTAATTTAGAAAAAGCCTGGACTTTTTGTCCAGGCTCGTTTTTATGTTTAATCCAGCCCCACACGCTTTTGTGGCATAGCAAATTTGCTTATTGATGATTTTTAAAGATTTATAATATGTATGCTATATTATTTTGAAAAAATCTTGGATCCACGAGATTAGTATACCCGAAGCCATCAAGTATGAAAACAAAGAAAATAAAATAATCATAGTAAATAGAACAATTTGCGATTCCAAAAATGCTGTATTATGTATAGCTCTTTTTATAAATTCAGGAACTTTTATTTTTCTTGCAACATGAATTAATAGGTTTCTAAATATCATAAAATATGCTACAAATTGTTGGATAACTGCGATTGATATACCTATTATTTTATACACGCTTTTAACTAGCTCACCATTTGTAAAAGTCGCTGACATGCCTTCTGATAATTTTAATAAATTAACGCCATAATAAATAGTAAGCATAGAGATAGGTATCGAATAAATAAGATAAATTAATGTAGATTTTTGAATACGACCACTAATCGCAACAATGAATAAAATTACTATTGAGAAAATTAGAGGAACTAAACCATACCATTTTAAAACTAGTGAAATTTCATTTTTATACTCTATAAACATAGAAACTATTACAACAATACCAATTAACGATAAAATAATAATTCCCCAAAAATCATCATTACTCATATTTTTATTAGTTTGATCTTGCTTAGGTTTCTTTCTTATTTTAAAATCCAATCCTGGTTTATACCTAGGCGTTGGAATTATTATTGTATTTTCTGAAATTTCTAGTGAGTTCTTATTAAAAAAGTTTGATAGTTTATTACTCCATTCAGAAAACCTTGGACCTATCACCGGTAGTTTCTTCAATACTTTGTTTAAAATAAAGAATGCACCACTTGCAATTAAGCCCTGAATTACTCCATCTGGCGTTGTTTTAATTATATTAGCAAACCAACTTAGTATATTATCTACATTCATTATCTACTCTCACAATCCAATACGGTCAAAGATTTCATCCACGCGCTTGGTGTAGTAAGTAGGATTGAAGATTTCATCGATCTCTTCCTGAGTCAGACGAGAAGTGACTTCTGGATCCGCTTCGAGCAGAGGCTTGAAGTCTACTTGATTGTCCCAGGACTGAGCAGTCTTTGGCTGCACCAGATCATAAGCCTGCTCTCGAGTCATGCCTTTCTCAATCAAGGTCAACATAGCCCGCTGGCTGAAGATAAGACCAAAGGTTGAGTTCATGTTCCGCTTCATGTTTTCTGGGAAGACGGTCAGGTTCTTGACGATATTACCGAAGCGGTTGAGCATGTAGTCGATGAGAATGGTCGTGTCCGGTGCGATAATCCGCTCAGCTGATGAGTGGGAAATGTCGCGCTCATGCCAGAGAGAGACATTCTCAAAGGCTGTCACCATGTGACCACGAATGACACGCGCCAGACCAGTCATATTTTCAGATCCGATAGGGTTGCGCTTGTGAGGCATAGCAGATGAACCTTTTTGCCCCTTGGCAAAGAACTCTTCCACTTCGCGTTGCTCAGACTTTTGCAGTCCACGGATCTCGGTCGCCATGCGCTCGATAGATGTCGCAATCAAGGCTAGGGCTGAGAAGTATTCAGCGTGGAGGTCGCGTGGCAAGACTTGAGTCGAAATCTCCTGCGGACGGATGCCTAATTTCTCACAGACATAGCTTTCCACAAATGGTGGAATGTTGGCAAAATTCCCAACCGCACCAGAGATTTTCCCAGCTTCCACACCCGCAGCCGCAAGCTCGAAACGCTCGATATTGCGCTTCATTTCGCTGTACCAAGTCGCAAGCTTGAGACCAAAAGTCGTCGGCTCCGCATGCACCCCGTGGGTACGACCCATCATGATGGTAAACTTGTGCTCCCGCGCCCGCTCTGCAATGATGTCAGTGAAGCGACGCAGATCCTCACGGATGATGTCATTAGCCTGCTTGTAGAGGTAGCCGTAGGCTGTATCTACCACATCGGTCGAGGTCAGGCCATAGTGCACCCATTTGCGCTCCTCACCCAGCGTCTCAGAAACCGCCCGCGTGAAAGCCACCACATCGTGGCGCGTCTCCTGCTCAATCTCCAAGATGCGGTCAATATCAAAGCCAGCCTTTTCACGAATCAAGGCCACATCTTCCTTGGGAATCTCACCCAACTCAGCCCAGGCCTCATCAGCCAGAATCTCTACTTCCAGCCAAGCCTTGTACTTATTTTCCTCAGTCCAAATGTTCGCCATTTCGGGGCGTGAATAACGGTTGATCATATTGTTTCTCCTTATTTCTCCTATAATTATTTACTTTTAATTTAATTTTTTCTCTTTTTTTCTAAAGTTTCTTCAACTAACTTTGGAAAAATATAATCAATCTGTTTTCTTTTTTGTGCAGAAGAAAGTTCATAGAAAACCAAAGATATTACAAACCAAAAGAGTAGAATCAGAATAACTAACGAAGCAATTGTACTACCATAATTAAGTAACAATCTTATAATATTATTACTCTCCCTATTTTCCTTGTTAATTTCTGTAAATATCAAGCTTCCCAACTTATATAGTAAACCAAACAATGTTATTGAACCTGTTACTTTAACTATTTTTTTTACTATTGTTGTAAAAGATAACTCTACACTATCTCGATACCTAGGCAGTTCTGAATATAGTTTAAAATTTTCAAGTTGATCAATCTCTTCATTAGACAAACCTTCTTTTACCAAGTTTAACTCATTATTCGTAATACTGGATGCATTTGAGAAAAATAAATCAATATTCTTAATCCCTTTGTCTTTATAAACATAGCAATTCCAAACATTAAGGTAAAAATTTTTGTTGATTCCCTTATTATCATATTTTAATATTGCTCTTTGTTGTGGTATAAATATAGCAATTAACACTACAAATAAAACGGAGGAAAGAAAAAATTCAAGCACAAAAAAATCTACCAACTTTTCTTCAAAATTATTTGTACAATAGGTTAAAAAGAACCAAATAATTGAATTTAAAACTAAAAAAGTCCCGAATAAACAATTAGTACTCTTTTTATAATTTTCAAACTCATCCTCAGTAAATCCAGTATCATCTTGGCTTAGTTCAGCCCAAAATGTTTTTTTAAATCTAAAAAACCAATTTATAATTAAAATTCCAAATAAAAAAATTGGAACTCCAAAGCCTCGTTTGAAGATATGTTGAGTAAAATAATTACAAAAGTAGCTCATTCCCATATATATAAATATCAATGCAATGCTGATCCTAAATGTCCAACTTTTATAATAATTATTTTCCAATTCGTTCAAGCATTCTCCTCCTCATAAAAAATTATTTTAACTTTAGACTTTACCTTTATCACTCAAACTCCTCTTTCCCAATCCATACAGACGGATAGTGATCTAGTGTATTCAAGTCCGTTTCCGTCGGTAAATCATAAATTGCTAAATAGTTTTCGGGGTATTGAGCAACTAGCTCTTCATACTTGGCTTTCACCTTTTCGTGATTGTTACTAGCAAACAAGACTTCTACGACAGCTCCAGTCTTATCCTTTTCCACAAAAGCGTTGACAATAATTTGAATCATAAACTGGTCTCCATTTAGCTTTAAAGATTATCATTTTCTGAGTCTTCATGTATAGAAAATTCAAATGAAATTCTCTCAGGATGTCTAGGCAGGCCGTAACTACTCAGATAATCCTTAACTTCCTTCACGGAACAAGAATATTCTAAGACTAGCTGATTGCCAGCTCTCTCTAAAATATGAATCCCCTCTCTATCAGCAATCTCTGGAACAATCAAATCGTCCGTATAAGTCAGTGTTACGGTCGTTATTTCGTCATCTAGCAATTCATCAAATTCTTCTGTCATTTCAAAAATCAATCCCCTCCCCAAACTCAATCACGCTATCCGGCACATCACTAAACAAAGTCACATGTCCCATCTTGCGGTTGTGCTTCGCTTCTATTTTACCATACAGGTGGAGGTGGGCGCTTGGATTTTCTGTGACATATTTCTCAGCGGCCTCGACATGCTGGCCGAGTACGTTGAGCATGACAGCTGGCGCATGTAAGTGGATAGCTGGCAACGGTGCTCCGAGAACACCGAGAATATGCGTATCAAACTGGGAGAAATCACAAGCTTCAATCGAATAGTGCCCTGAGTTATGTGGACGTGGCGCGATTTCGTTGACGATGATGTCGTCAGCTGTCGCAAACATTTCCACGCAAAGGGTTCCAGACAAGTTAAGCTGATCTGCGATTCGCACTGCCATAGCTTTGGCCTTGTCAGCCAAACTTTCTGAAATGCGGGCTGGCACGATGGTCTTAGACAGGATATTGTTGCGGTGGATATTTTCCTGAACTGGGAAAACCGTCACGTCCTTGCCATTTCCAGATACGATGACGGAAATTTCAAGGTCAAAATTGACAAATTCTTCCAAAACGCAGTCTGCTGAGTCGGCTAACGCATAAGCTTCTTCCAAGTCTGCTTCTGAGCGAATGACCTTTTGCCCATGGCCATCGTAGCCACCAGTCGCCGTTTTGAGAACATAGTTTTTCGACAGGTCAATATCTGCTAAGTCTTGGCTAAAAGTCACGACCTTATAGGGTGCCACGGTGACTTGGGCCTTGTTTGAGAGAAAGTCCTTTTCAAAAATGCGATTTTGCGAAATGCGGAGCAGGTCCGTCCCTTGAGGGAGCTGACCATCCTTGATAACGGCATCCAAACCGTCAGCATCAACATTCTCAAACTCATAGGTGAGGACATCGCAACGTTCAGCCAGCTGACGAAGGGCGTCCACGTCATTATAAGGCGCCACGATAATCTCTGCCACACGAGAGGCCGGACAGTCCGCCGCAGGATCCAGCGCGATGACCTTGTGCCCCATGTAGATGGCAGAAATGGCCATCATCTGTCCCAGCTGACCGCCACCGATGATTCCGATTGTTTTAGATGAGCTCATTGCTAGACTCCTCAGCGATTTTTCCTTGTTCTTCAGCAAAATCTGCCAAAGCTGTCGCAATAGCCTGATCCTCCACTGAAAGAAGGCGGAGGGCAAAGAGAGCCGCATTTGTTGCTCCTGCTTCCCCAATGGCCATAGTTGCTACTGGTACACCACCCGGCATCTGTACGATAGAGTAGAGCGAATCCACTCCACTAAGAGCGCGTGATTTGACGGGTACACCGATGACTGGCAGAGTGGTTTTTGCTGCTACCATTCCTGGCAAATGGGCTGCGCCACCAGCACCAGCTATGATAACCTTGATGCCACGACTGCGAGCTTCTTCGGCATGCTGAAACATGAGGTCCGGCGTGCGATGGGCAGAGACAACTTTCTTTTCGTAGGCTACACCGAAGCGGTCTAAGACTTCGGCGGTTTTTTTCATGGTTGCCCAGTCAGATTTGGAGCCCATGATGATGGAAATAATTGGTTTCATATTTTCTCCTCTGAATAAACTAATTCTTTTGCTCAATATTTTTTACAGTGGCTGATTCAACACTATAATGTTTAACAGTCTGATTAACCAGATTTTCAACGCTCTTAGGTTTTAACAATAAACGAAGTATAATTGTCACAAGAGGTATAATGCTCGGCAAATCCTTCCAGACAGGTGTCAACACTTCTTCACTATCACGTCTTAAAAGCCAGTACTTTATTGTCTGCAATATTTTTCTTCTACTTTTCGTCTTCTCAGCAGTTCCAATAATCAAAGCCATCAGACTATGCGTCTCAACACCTGCTTGACCAAGAATGACCTCAGATTTAGCGTAGCTGTGACTGGCTAGTTCTATCATGATTTTTGGAAAATTAACTCCTGCTTTATAGGCGTTAGCAGGCTCTACCATTCTAGGATTACACTCTATATAGTAAAATTGGTTTCCCCTACGTATAAAATCTAGGGTTAGGCAACCATGCCATTGTATATATTGTCCTAATTTTTCAATATGCTCTCTCGTTCTTTTAGATTCTATGCTTAATCTTGCCGCAGCCGAACCACCCGCGCCAGAACCTACTTTTACGCTAGAATGCACTGCGAGTAATTCTCCATGATCAAACACTGCTTGAACCTGACCATAGTCTCCAACTATGTCTTGCTGAACCATCCATTCCTCATCACTCGCTGTTAATTTGCTCGTCACTTCAGCCAAATCTTTCTTACTTGAAATCTTATAAACCGAGCGACCGGCAGTACCATAATCTGCTTTCAGCCAATAAGGATAGTCTAGCCGGATGGAGTCTGCATCTTTCACGTGCTCCCACTTAGGTGTGGGGATTCCTAACAAATCCGCAGTTTCAGCAAAAGCAATCTTCCCAGCTAACTTTTCAAACTGTTCTTTATCAGCAAGGGCGATTGGTAGCGATTGAGGTAAAAATTGCTTTCCATTTGCTAATAACCAGCCTTCCTCATGTGTTGGCAAAATGGCCTTGTAATTGGTTTTACGAAGCAACTGACTAACCTGTCTCAAATAATCTACAGGAAAACGGTTCACATCAACTATCGGAACTCTATGGGTTAGACGACTGAAGTGTGCAATGGAAAATCTTTTAGGAGATAATACATCAATTTTATAGTCTTCTTTCAACAAAACTGTCAAAGTTTCTCGTGAGGTCAAGCTTGAACCTTCTAAAAATAGCAGCCTATTTTTCATTTTTCAAACACCTGAATTCTATATTTAAGTCTCACGGCTAAAAGTTTCATTGATTTACAAAGCCTTACCACCAATGTCATGCCTATAAAAGAGGCCTGTTGTGTCTTGTTTTTCTAGTTGGTCGTAGATTTTTTCCTGCGCAGCTGAGACGGTATCAGCTGTGGTGACCAACATGTATACTCGACCGCCATTCGACAGCAGTGCTCTGCTATTTTCCGCAAATTTAGCCCCAGCATAGTAGGTGATGATGTCGCCAGCTGTCTTCTCCGGCAGAGGCTTGCCTTTTTCATAGTCCAGCGGGTAGCCCTCTGAAGCGACAACCACGCCAAGGGTCACGCCCTCATCCAACCAAGTGATAGCAGGCTCTTTCTTGTCCAAAATGTCCGTGATGTTCTGCGCAAAGTCAGACGTCAAACGCGGCAGGATAATCTGGGTCTCTGGGTCGCCAAAGCGCGAGTTGAACTCAATGACCTTAGGGCCATCTGCTGTCAGAATCAGCCCAGCATAGAGCACGCCCAGATAAGGTCGGCCCTCAGCTATCATGCCTTTGAGAACGGGCTTGATAATCGCCTCAACTGACTGCTCCACCACGCTTTGTGGCAGGTGAGGCACTGGCGCATAAGCTCCCATGCCGCCTGTATTGGGCCCCTTGTCCCCATCGTAGGCCCGTTTGTGGTCTTGTGCTGTCGGCATAATGTAGAACCTGTCGCCATTGACAAAGGCAAAGAGGGAGAACTCCTCGCCGTCCAGGAACTCCTCGATAACCACACGTGCACCGCTGTCGCCGAACTTATTGTCCAAGAGCATATCGTGAGCGGCCTCGACCGCCTGCTCCACAGTCTCTGCGACGACCACACCCTTGCCCAGAGCCAAGCCGTCCGCCTTGACCACGATAGGTGCTCCCTGCTTTTCAATGTAGGCTTTAGCTTCCTCAAAGTCAGAAAATGTGCCATAGGCTGCTGTCGGAACACCGTATTTAACCATGATTTCCTTGGCAAAATCCTTGGACCACTCCAGCTCCGCTGCTAAACGAGATGGGCCGAAAGCCTTGAGCCCAGCTTGGTTAAAACCATCTACAATTCCAGCTGCCAGCGCATCATCTGGACCGATAAAAGACCAAGCAACATCATTCTCCTTGGCAAATTCAATTAGTTTGGAATGTTCGGAAATTCCAATATTCACCAAATCCAACCCATCCAAGGTCATGCCATCATTTCCAGGAGCGACAAACACCTGCTCCACACCCTGAGATTCCAATAACTTCTTGGCAATCGCATGCTCACGACCGCCTGAACCAACAACCAAAAGCTTCATAACTGAGATACCTCTATGTTCATATCATAGGTGCTTACGCACCGAGCTAACACATCACGTAAAAATCACCGCATTTTTACGAATTATTTATCTAAATTATATCACAATCGTTCGTTTTATTCCATTCTAATGAGAAAAAGAATATCTCTTATACATGATCGCCGTAATTATTGTTGTCTTCAGACTTATCCTTTTTGAGTGGATTATGCCTATTTTAGACATAAAATATTCAAGACTTTTCAAATTTACTATCATTTTCAAATAAGTTTTCCGAATAATACAGGTGGGCCCATCCAAAACCATTCTCACAAAGGAGTTTTATGAAGAAATATCAAAAACTGTTTTTATTATCCGGAGCTGTCCTAGGTCTCTTTGCGAGCCACTCAACAGTTCATGCGACCGAAACGCCTGAATCTGAAGTCAAAATTCTAGGCCCTACTGATCGTGCCAGCAATGTCGATGTGACTGTGAACGATCGTACAGCCTCTATTAGTTATACCCGTTCCCAAGCTCAAGAACCTCATCGTATTCTCCACGCTGTTTGGTCTGATGAGAACGGACAGGATGATATCAAATGGTATGAAGCACCGTCAACAACAACTACTAACACTGACATTGACCTGAGTAACCATCCAGGTTACGGAACCTTTCATGTTCATACCTATATTGATCTCTATGGAAAATTAATTGGGCTGAATGGAACAACCTTTACTCTCGATAAACCAGCCATTAATGTCACTTCTAATATCCTAGGGAAAACCGCTCAAATTCACTTTAATCGCAACAAAGACCAAATAAATTCTAATATTCTACATGCTGTTTGGTCTGATGAAAATGGACAAGATGATATCAAATGGTACAATGCAGGACAAGATATTACTGAATTTGAACTTTCAAATCACAAAGGCTATGGAACTTATCACATTCATACTTATGAAAATAAAGATGGTAAGATGATTGGCTTAAACGGGACCACTTTCAATTTAGAAAAACCTAATCCTACTGTTGAAACCAGCTTCCCTCAAACTGGTATCATGGAAATTACTGTCAAAAACGTACCTGACACCATGCATCGAATTGTTCTTCCAACTTGGTCTGAGAAAAATGGACAAGATGATTTACAATGGTACGAAGCAAGCAAAAATCCGGATGGTAGCTACAGCGCTCGGGTGGAACTCAGAAAGCATAACTACGACACTGGGATTTACAATATCCACCTTTACGGTGAAAGTTATGTTAAGTCTGACTTAACAGGTCTCTCAGGGACTACTGCACAAATTGATAGTGGAAAATTGCCTTCTGAAGAGGAGCAAAAGCCGCTTTTTACTATAGAAAATATCAACCCCAAACAAGGAATCTATACTGTAAAAATCACTGAAACAGCTTTATCTAAACCCATAAAGTCTGTCCAAGTTCCCATTTGGAGCACTAGCAATCAGAGCAATCTTAAATGGTATGCAGCCACTCCTAACGGAGACGGAACCTTCAGTGCGACCTTTGATATCCGCAATCATCAGGCTTTGTCTGGGACCTATAATAATCATGTCTATATCACTTACAATGATGGTAGCGAACACAACTACGCAGCTGATCTCACACCAATGTCTACCGACCAAATTCAAGCCAAGGTTGCAGTCAAGAAATCCGATGCTAATCGCTACGAGGTGACAGTGACAGACGCCTACGGAGATGGCGATATTATTCTGCCAACTTGGTCAGAAGTCAATGGGCAAGATGATATCAAATGGTATACTGCCAATAAGGTCGGCAATGGAACATACAGGTTTACCGTAGATACTCAGAATCACAAGGGGAGCGGTCTATTTAACACCCATGTCTATCGTAGAAAAGCGGGACAACTGACTGGCCTGACTGGAACTAGCTATCAGGTTGAGAAATCAAGCATTCAATCAGCTAATATTCAGCCAAACTATGCCGCTGCTAATGCGACAACTTATCCTGTCGGTCAATGTACTTGGGGAGCCAAGGCTCTAGCTCCTTGGGCAGGAAATTACTGGGGCAACGGCGGTCAATGGGCAGCTAGTGCCAGAAGAGCTGGATTCCGTACCGGCAGTACACCTGAGGTTGGTGCCATCGCCTGCTGGGATGACGGTGGCTACGGCCACGTTGGTGTTGTGACTCATGTCGAATCCAATACCCGCATCCAGATTCAAGAGTCTAACTACCTCGGCAAGCAGTACATCAGCAACTTCCGTGGCTGGTTTGACCCAACTGCTTCCTACTGGGGCCGCCTGACCTATATCTATCCTAAATAAGTCGCTTTCGCACTCCTCAAAACCACTTCAAACCAGTGCTTTGAGCAGACTGCTCCTGTTTAGTTTGTTAATGAATTTTATTGAGTATAAGTCTACTCAAAAATCCTCGGGTCAGCCGAGGATTTTTTTATATTTCTCAATGCCTAAAATGCCGTACGCCAGTGAAAATCATGGTCAAGCCATACTTGTCAGCCGCTTCGATAGACTCCTCATCACGGACAGAACCACCTGGCTGGATGATAGCTTTGATACCAGCGGCTGCAATCTCTTCGATATTGTCCGCAAAAGGGAAGAAGGCGTCAGAAGCCAGAACAGCACCGTCAAGGCGATCTTTGGCTTGCTCAATAGCAATCTTGACAGAAGCCACACGGTTAGTCTGACCAGGACCGACTCCCAGCACCTGACGGTCATTGGTAATGATGATACCGTTGGATTTGACATATTTGACGGACTTCCAAGCAAATTCCAAAGCCACACGCTCCTGCTCGGTCGGCTGGCGCTTGGTCACGACCTGCCAATCAGCTGGATTCTCCTCGATAACATCTTGGTTTTGCACGAGGAGACCACCCAGAACACCGGTCACTTCCTTCTCGGCTCCAGAAGCTGCCTGAGCATCAAAAGCCAACTCCAAAATCCGCAGATTTTTCTTTTTATTGCTCAAAATAGCTAGCGCTTCTGCCGTGTAGCTCGGTGCGATGATGATTTCCAGGAAAATACCGTGCATCTTCTCAGCTGTCGCAGCATCCACCTGACGGTTGAGGACGACAATCCCACCAAAAATAGAAACTGGATCAGACTCATAGGCATAGTCCCAAGCTGTCTCGATATCATCTGCCTGACCGATACCACATGGATTCATATGTTTTAGCGCTACAACAGTTGGCCGATCCTTGAAATCTCGAATAATCCGAATGGCCGCATCGGCATCGCGAATGTTGTTGAAAGACAACTCTTTTCCATTCAGCTGCTTGGCGGAAGCGATGGAATAGTCCAGTGGCAAGGCCGTCTGATAGAAATCCGCATCCTGCTGGGGGTTTTCCCCGTAGCGCATGGGCTGCTTGAGTTCATAGGTCAAGGTCAGCTTTTCAGGCTTGCTTTCGCCCACCTGATCCGTGAAATAGTCTGCAATTAAAGCATCGTAAGCTGCTGTGTGACGGAAAACCTTGGCGGCTAAGCGTTGCCGCGTTTCATAGGTCGTTTGGCCATTTGCTGCCAACTCTTCCAGAACAAGAGCATAATCATCCGGATCTACGACAACTGTCACGCTGGCATGATTTTTAGCCGCAGAGCGCAGCATAGAGGGCCCACCGATGTCAATATTTTCCACCGCGTCCGCATACTCCACACCTGGCTTGAGAATGGTTTCTTTAAAAGGATAGAGGTTCACCACTACCAAGTCAATGAGCTCAATCTGATTCTCCTTGGCCGCTTGCAGGTGGCTATCCAAGTCCCGACGAGCCAAGAGGCCACCGTGAATATTAGGATGGAGAGTCTTGACACGACCATCCATCATCTCTGGAAAACCAGTCACATCATCGATAGCAATGGTGCCCACTCCTTCATTGTCTAGGGCCACCTTGGTACCACCAGTTGAGATGATATCCCAACCCAGAGCTTTCAGCTCTTTCGCAAATTCTACAATGCCTGTCTTGTCTGAGACACTGATTAGGGCTTTTTTCGTCATTCTATTCCTCTTTCTTTAGGTCCAAGCGCATAGCGACTTCGTTATTTTCTTCTATAAATCCTGTTTCCTGAAAACCCAGACTAGTCAGCAGGTGCTTCATTTTTTCATTTCCAACCACATAATCTGCGATAATATGACTGCAAGCTCTATCCATCTGAGCCTTTTTGATCAGAACTTCCAAGGCTTTTCGACCATAGCCTCTTCCTTGGTACTGCTGACCAATCATTATCCTCCAGACAAAGTATTCCGCTTCATCCTTGTCTATTTCCAGCAGGAGAAAGCCAACCACTTGCTTATCCCAATAGATTGCCATCGGAAACACATCTTCATTTTTCCGGTAGAGCCATGCGTCAGCTAAAGAGCGCACATTTGGAGCTACGAAACGTGCTCGTTCATCAGCATCAGATATTTTCAAATCCAGCACTGCCTGAAAACTGCTCTCATCTACTAATTTCAGCTCAATCATTTTTTCTCCTAGCAATATTGTACAATCAAAACTTGATTTACTTCCTACCTTCTCCCCACCCCTAAACTTTCCAGCACTTGAGGATAGAGCTGATACTCGGCGGCATGGATGCGTTCTTCAAAACTTTCAATCGTATCATCAGCTAGTCGCGGCACGCGCACTTGCTGGATAATTTTTCCAGTGTCCACACCCGAGTCCACCCAGTGAACGGTCACACCGCTCTCAGAGACGCCAGCCTGCCAAGCATCCTCAATGCCATGAGCTCCTGGAAACTCGGGTAGATAGGCTGGGTGGATATTGATGATACGTCCTTCATAAGCACCAAGCAAGGTTGGCCCTACAATTTTCATATAGCCTGCCAGACAAACCAAGTCAATCTGGTGTTCTTCTAGCAGGTCTACAATGGCTTGCTCGTAAGCCATCTTACTGTCAAACTCTCTAAGCTCAAAGACATAGCTTTTGACACCTAGCTTATCCGCCCGCTTGAGCACATAGGCATCTCGATGGTCTGAAAAGACAAATTCAACAGGAAACTGCTCAGCAATCACTTGGAAATTTGATCCATTACCCGAAGCAAAAACGGCAATTTTTTTCATTTGATAAGGACACTTTCATTTTCTTTTTTGACAATCCGGCCGACTTCATAAACAGGCTCGTCAAGAAGTTCTTTGACACGATCCACATTTTCAGGAGCTACAGCCAAAATCATCCCTAACCCCATATTGAAGATTTCAAACATTTCTTGATGCTTGATGTGACCATATTTTTCTAAGGCCTTAAAAATCGGCAAGACTGGAATCTTGTCTTCTTCAATCTCAGCAGCCAAGTCATCGGCAAACATGCGGGGCACATTTTCGATAAAACCGCCACCGGTAATATGGGCAATCCCATGAACCAGCTTTTCCTTAATCAGCGGCAGCAAAGCCTTGACATAGATACGAGTCGGCTCAAGCAGGACTTCCTTGAGTTTCTTACCTTCCAATTCTGGCAGTTCTTCCTCACCAGTGTAGTCTGTAAAGACACGTCGAACGAGTGAGTAACCATTTGAGTGGATGCCGCTGGAAGCCAACCCCAGAAGGACATCGCCCTCTGCGACTTTAGAGCCGTCAATAATCTCTGACTTGTCAGCCACACCAACAGCAAAACCAGCCAGATCATAATCATCTTCACCGTACATGCCAGGCATTTCAGCGGTTTCCCCACCAATCAAAGCAGCTCCAGACTGAACGCAGCCTTCAGCCACACCAGCAACAACTTGCTCTAGCTTTGCTGGTTCATTTTTCCCAGTGGCAATATAGTCCAGGAAGTAAAGGGGCTCAGCCCCTGCAGCGACGATGTCATTGACACACATGGCGACACAGTCCTGCCCAATGGTATCGTGTTTGTCATACTGAATTGCCAGCATGAGCTTGGTTCCGACCCCATCCGTACCAGAAATCAGTACTGGTTCCTTGACCCCCGTCTGAGACAGGTCAAACATGCCGCCAAAGCCACCCAGCGCCCCCATGACGCCAGCCCGCTCTGTACGTGCCACATGCTTTTTGATCCGCTCAACAACTTCATAACCCGCTTCAACATCCACACCGGATTGAGCGTATGCATTTTTATTTGTCATTTGTTTATTCCTTTCCCTTAATGGAGGCTCTTCATCCGTCTATTTGTAAAAACTGGTCTTATCCCCTAAGCTTCTACGATATTCTTCTTCATAATCATAGAGAGGCGTTGGGTAGTCTCCGTCAAAGTAAGCAACACAGAGACCGCCATTTGGTGCATCTGTTTCAATCCCGATAGAATCAATCAAGCCATCAATCGAAAGATAAGTCAGGCTGTCAGCTCCGATAATCTCACAGACCTCATCAACCGTATGATTGGCCGAGATGAGCTCGCGACGATTCTGGATATCAATGCCGTAGAAACATGGATATTTAAGCTCAGGACTACCAATAGCCACATGGACTTCAGCAGCTCCTGCATCTCGTAAGAGCTGGACGATGCGTCGGCTGGTTGTTCCCCGCACGATAGAGTCATCCACCATGACCACGCGCTTGCCCTTGACAATGCTGGAAACAGCAGATAATTTCATACGAACTCCTTGCTCTCGCAACTCCTGCGTCGGCTGGATGAAGGTCCGTTGGATGTATTGATTTTTAATCAGACCCATTTCATTTGGCAGGCCAGACTCTTCGGAAAAGCCAGAGGCCGCTGACAGGGAAGAATTAGGCACGCCGACAACGATATCCGCCTCATGCTGGAATTCCTGAGCCAGTCTGCGGCCCATCCGCTTGCGAGCTGCATGAACATTGACACCGTGAATGACGCTGTCCGGCCGAGCAAAATAGACATATTCCATTGAGCAAATAGCCAGCTGGGTATCTGTCGTATAGCTGTCGTAGGTCACTCCTTCATCATCGATAATCACGATTTCCCCCGGCTCAAGGTCGCGCACCCATTCGGAACCCACCACTTCAAAAGCACAGGTTTCACTAGAAACGACCCAGGCCCCATTTTTCATGCGGCCGATGGACAAAGGACGAAAGCCATTAGGATCCAACGCGGCGTAGAGCTTTTCCTCTCTCATGATGAGATAGGCAAAGCCCCCCTGAACTCGTCTCAAGGATTCCTTAAGCTTATCTAAGAAATTTTCCTGCTCGCTATGGCGAATCAAGTGCATGAGAATTTCCGTATCAGACGAGCTGGCAAAGATGGAACCTTTCTTTTCCAACTCCCGTCTCAGTGAATGGGCATTTGTCAGATTACCATTATGCGCCAAGCCCATCTGCATATCATAGAAACTGAAGAAGAAAGGCTGGACATTGTTGATGGAGGCCCCACCAGACGTTGCATAGCGGACGTGGCCGATGGCTGCTTCTCCTGTCAGATTATCCAAATCTGCTGGGTTTTTAAAGACCTCTGCAACCAATCCCAAATCGCGGTGGCGTTTGAGCTTTCCATGGTCGTTTGACAGGATGCCAGCTCCTTCTTGACCGCGGTGTTGCAGGCTATGGAGTCCGAAATAGGTGACCTGAGCCGCCTGTGGATGACCCCAAATTCCAAAAATACCGCACTCTTCATTCAGTGACTTTACTTCGTATGTCATTGTTTTACCTAAATTCTTTTGTCTTGTAAAAGGGAGAAAACCTGGCCTAACAGGCCAAGCAGACTCCTTCTTTGATTGCTTGCTCTTGCAAGCCAGCTTTATTCGTGACTCGCTTGGAAATAACGAACGGCGCTTTCAAACAATTTCTGGTCTTTCTGACCTGGAATATTTTGGAAAAGACCGTCTTCATAACGTTCTGAGTGCCCCATCTTCCCGATGATTTGGCCGTTCTTACTCATAATTCCTTCGATAGCGTAGAGAGAGCCGTTTGGATTATACTTACTGTCCATGCTCGGCTGACCGTCAAAGTCTACATACTGACTCCAAATCTGACCATTATCGCGCAGCTCAGCAAATTCCTCAGCCGTCACGACAAATTTCCCTTCACCATGTGAAACCGGAATGGCATGGATATCTCCCACTTGCACACCAGCCAGCCAAGGCGAGTTGGTATTGGCAATGCGGGTTTCAACCATCTTAGCCACATGCTGGTTGGCATCATTGTAAAAGAGAGTAGGACTGCTAGCCCCTGCTTCTTCAAAGTTTCCATAAGGAAGAAGACCGGATTTTACCAGAGCCTGGAATCCATTACAGATACCAATGATGAGACCGCCGCGAGCGATAAAAGCATCAATGGCTTTCTTAACCTTCTCGTTGAGAAGGATGTTGACAATAAACTTAGCTGACCCATCTGGCTCATCTGCAGCAGAGAAGCCGCCTGCAAAGAAGATGATATTTGCCTTGTCAATGTTGTCAACCATGGTGTCAACGGACTGAACAATGGCTGCTTCATCCAAAGTAACGAACGGAACTAGATTGACCTTGGCTCCAGCTGCTTCAAAGGCTTTGGCTGAATCGTATTCTGAGTTGGTTCCAGGGAAGACTGGGATATAAACCAACGGCTCCGCTACTGTCTCTTTGGCTTTGATAACTGTATCAGCGACAAGAGCCGGCACTTCTTCAATAACTGTTTCCTGTTTGAATTCTGTCGGGTAGATAGACTCTAGTCGGCCTTCAAAGCTTGCCAAAAGCTCTGCTCCCTCAAGCTGGACACCATTGACAATCAGTGTAAAGTCTGACTTGGTCTGACCGATCTTCACTGCACCTGGAATATCCTGCTTCGGACTGGTAAAGACGAATCCGCCCAACTGGGCCTGCAAAACGGAAGGCAAGTCAGCAACATCCACTTGGGCACCGATACGATTACCAAAGCTCATCAAGGCCAGACTCTCTGCCAGACCACCGTATTTAACAGCGGCGGCGGCTGTAATCTGATACCTGGTCTGAATGGCCGCAAAATTTTCAAAGTTATTCTTGATTAAGTCAAAGTCAATATCCTGAGACAGGACCTGTCCTGGCAAATAGTAGATAGACTCTCCTGCCGCCTTAAACTCTGGAGACAGGATGCGCCCAGCAGTTGAAGTAGTCACTCCAAAAGCTACCAAGGTCGGCGGTACGGTCAATTCTTCAAAAGTTCCGCTCATGGAATCCTTACCACCAATAGACGGCAAACCTAGCTGAATCTGGGCTTCAATCGAACCAAGCAGAGCAGAGACCGGCTGTCCAAAACGCTCGGCCTGCTTGTCCATCCGCTCGAAGTATTCCTGATAAGAGAAGCGAGCCTTGGACCAGTCCGAACCAGCAGCAACCAAGCGAGCTGTCGCTTCAATCACTGCATAAGCTGCTCCATGGTAAGGAGACCAAGCTGCCACATAAGGATTGTAACCTTGCGCCATCACAGAGACCGTCTCATTCTTGCCATGCTCAACTGGCAGTTTCTGCACAGAAGCCTCAGTCGGCGTGATTTGGTAGCGCCCGCCGATAGGATGATTAACAGTAGAGCGGCCAACAGAACTGTCAAAGATCGTCTGCAGCCCCTTTTGACTGGTATGATTGAGGTCGCTGAGTAAGCTCTTGAGGTCCTGTTCCAGACTTGCTTCAGAAGTTACATCCTGCCCTGGCAATGTTACTTGAGCATCCACAACCTTGGCATCCACAACCACGCGCACACCATTGGTATCCAGAAAACTCCGCTCAATATCAACGATGGTTTCCCCATTCCAGTGCATAATCAGATTTGGCTTTTCTGTCACTTTAGCCACAACAACTGCCAGCAGATTTTCCTTAGCTGCCGCAGCGATAAATTGTTCCACATCTTCTGGACGAACCACTACTGCCATCCGCTCTTGTGACTCGGAAATAGCGATTTCTGTACCGTTAAGTCCTTGGTATTTGAGCGGTACCTTGTCAAGGTCAATTTCCAGCCCGTCTGCCAATTCGCCAATAGCCACACAGACACCGCCGGCCCCAAAGTCATTGGATTTCTTGATGAGACGAGTCACATTGCCATCGCGGAAGAGGCGCTGAATCTTGCGCTCCTCAATAGCATTTCCTTTTTGGACTTCCGCACCCGCCGTCTCCACAGACGCAGCTGTCTGCACCTTGGACGAGCCAGTAGCTCCGCCGACACCATCACGGCCTGTCTTACCTCCCAGCAAGATGACCACATCACCTGCTGCTGGTTTTTCACGGACAACATTTTCCTTAGGAGCTGCACCGACAACAGCACCCAGCTCCATCCGCTTGGCTACAAATCCTGGATGGAAATACTCACGGACATAGGTCGTTGCTAGGCCAATTTGATTCCCATAAGAAGAATAGCCATGCGCTGCTGTTTTAGAAATAACCTGCTGAGGGAGCTTGCCAGCTCGCGTTTCAGAAATCGGCTGAGTAATATCGCCCGCACCAGAAATCCGCATAGCCTGATAAACGTAAGAACGGCCAGAAAGCGGATCACGAATGGCTCCGCCGATACAGGTCGCAGCCCCACCAAAGGGCTCAATTTCTGTTGGGTGGTTGTGGGTTTCATTTTTAAACATCAGCAGCCAAGGCTCCTTGACACCATCTACATCCACTTCAATCTCGACTGAGCAGGCATTGATTTCATCAGACACTTCCATGTCATCCAGACGGCCATTGGCTCGCTCGTAGCGCCCAAAAATAGTCGCCATATCCATGAGAGTCTGCGGTTTGTCCCCACGTCCCAGCTCATCGCGCATAGCCAAGTATTTATCATAAGTGGCCTGCAGTTGCTTTTCAAACTTGGAAGCCGAAAAATCAATCTTCTTCAACTCCGTCTCAAAAGTCGTATGTCGACAGTGGTCGGACCAGTAAGTATCTAAAACCTTAAGCTCGGTCTCCGTCGGGAAACGGCCAATCGACTTGAAATAGTCCTGAATAAAGAGCAAATCTGCCACTTCCATAGCCAGACCATGCTCCTGCTTGTAGGCCTTAAAGTCCGCTTCCGTATAGTCCTTAAAGAAGTCCAGAACCGGAATGGTCTTGTCAGACTCGGAGAATTGCTCCAGCTGGATCGGCTGCTCAATATCTTTAAAGCGTGAATCAACTGGATTCAGCAAGTATTTCTTGATTGCTGCCAACTCGCTGTCTGAGATGTCTTTATTGACCAAATAAAGCTGAGCGGTCCTCACCAGAACATCTGTCCCAGAGCCGAGCAAAAAGAGAGCCTCCTGAGAGCTGGCTGCCCGCTGGTCAAACTGACCCGGCAGCGCTTCGATGGCAAAAAACGCTGTCTCTGCAAGTGCAGCATCTACTTCTTCCTCGGTCAGCAATCTATCTGTCACCTGCTCGGAGAAAATATGCTTTTCAGCCCGAGCGACCAAATCTTCTGCCAGATGAAAGACATCATAAACTTGAATCATCCGAAGATCTGACAATGTTTTCAACTGAAGATTATGCGTCAGCTCTCTCACCAAGCTCTGTGACTTCACACCGAAGTTGCTCTTCTTCTCTACAAAAATACGCTTGTCCATGATTTTTCACACCCTGCCCTTACTTAATCGCCTGTAATTTTTCCCAAACAACCTGATAGACATCTGTCAGTTCACCAAGGCCACGCCGGAAAACGTCCTTATCCATGTGATGGCCTTCCGCATCCCAGAGACGGCAATTGTCTGGTGAAAATTCGTCTGCCAGAATAATCTTGCCATCTTTGTCAAAGCCGAACTCTAACTTGAAATCAATCAATTTCAGTCCGATTTGGCGGAACCAGTCTGACAAGAGTTCATTAATCCGACGAGTCTCCTCTTTCAAAAAGGCAATTTCTTGATCGCTGGCAATCTTCAAGAATTTCACATGTTCGTCATTGATGAAAGGATCATCCAAATCATCATTTTTGTAGTAAAATTCCACAATCGGAGTTTCAAGCGCGATGCCCTCTTCTACTCCAAAACGTTTGGAAAAAGAACCCGCTGTGTAATTGCGCAGCACCACTTCCAAAGGAATAATCTCCACTTTTTTATTTAACTGGTCTGTATCCGAAACCTTCTCAATGAAATGCGTCGCCACACCAGCTGCATTGAGTTTCTCAAAAATAAAAGATGAAATCTGGTTGTTGAGCACTCCTTTACCAGCAATCTGCTCCTTCTTGACTCCATTAAAAGCCGTTGCCTGGTCCTTGTAGCGTGCCAGAATGACTTGCTCATCATCTGTAGAGAAAATATCCTTAGCTTTTCCCGAATATAATAACTTATTAGACATTTTAATATTCGCCTTTCGTGGTTTTATACCCTCATTTTATCATCTTTGAATATATTTTACAAGAAATTCCGTATAAACTTTCTGTGTCTAGCTGAAAATAGTTCCCTTTTCAAGATACGAAAAAAGACCGGAAGATACCGATCTTTGATTTTTAATGTTGCTTCTTCAGTTTTTCGTGGATATAAGCCACCACATCGGAAATTGTTTTGAAGTTATCCATATCCTCATCAGGAATCTCAATATCAAAAGCTTCTTCCAGATTGATGATAAATTCCATCAAATCAACAGAGTCCACTCCCAGCTCCTCTTTCAAGCTCAGTTCTGGAGTGACATGCAGCTTGCTGCTGTCATGTTCTTGAATGATTTCGACAATTTTTGCATAAATTTCTTTTTCGCTCATGGTTACTCCTTTGCATCTGAAAATTCAATGACCGATTTACCAACAACATCCGTTTCCAGCATGGTCCGAATCTGACGAATCGTGCTATAAACAGCCTTAGCATCGCTAGAGCCATGCGTTTTGACAACAGGCGCTTTCAAGCCGAATAGAACTGCACCTCCTGCACTAGAATAGTCCAGACTATTCTTGAGCCCTCGCAGGCTGTCCTTGAGCAGCCAAGCTCCCAATTTAGCCTTGAAACCACCGCCTAAAATAGACTTCTTCAGCTGACCCATGATACTGATAGCAGTTCCTTCGATTGATTTCAGAACTGCATTACCAGTAAAGCCATCTGCAACGACAACATCCGCCACATCATCCATCAAATCACGCGCTTCCACATTGCCGATAAAGTTAAGTGTTGAATCCCCAGCTAAAAGCTCATAGGCTTCCTTGCGCAGAGGGTCGCCCTTGCTGCTTTCTGTTCCGTTATTCAAGAGACCCACCCTCGGCTTCTTGATTCCTCGGACATTTTCAGCATAGAAAGAACCCAAAGTCGCATACTGGTGTAAATGATGGGCTGTGTTTTCAGCATTGGCTCCCAAATCCAGCATATCAAATCCCTGACCGCCAACCGTTGGCATAGTAGATAAGAGCCCAGGTCGGTCAATATTCTTGATACGCCCTACGATAAAGAAACCGGCGGCTAAAAGCGCTCCAGTATTTCCAGCAGACAACATGGCATCTGCCTCCCCTGCCTTCACAGCCTTAGCTGCCAGCACCATACTAGCTTCTTTCTTCTGACGGATGGCCTTGGTCGGCTCGTCGTCCGAGTCAATCTTTTCCTCCGTGTGGATGATGCGGACCCGCTCACCAGCAGTCAGATAAGGCTTAATTTTCGCCTCATCGCCATAAAGGAGAATTTCAATATCCGAGAACTCCTGTACTGCTTGATTGACTCCTTCCACCAAAGCCTGAGGGGCATTGTCCCCTCCCATAGCATCAACAGCTATTTTTTTCATTCGATTTATTCCTCGTTCTTATCTTTTAAAATGCTTCCCCAGTCTCCCAGAGAATCTATAAATTTTTTGGATTTGAGATGGATTCCGACATATTCATCATAGAGCAGGTCAATAAAATCCCGCAGCTGCTTTTTAATATCTGGCTTCAAAGAAATGGTCTCCAATTCGCTAAAGCGGACCGCCTGAAATTGGTCCAGCAGAAAAGGAAGGTTGGGATTCAGATGACAGCGCCGTTCATCCTGATGGTAATGCTCAGGGCAAAGGACTCCGCTATATTTGAAAGAAAAGTCAAAAGGCAAGCCCGTCCGATGACAAAAAGCACAGTCATGGAAGTTCAGCGAAACCCCAAAACGTGACAAAATTTGAATCTCAAAGATATTGGTCAGCACCTCATAGTCCAGACCATTATTCATCAGCTCCAGGGTTTTCTGCAGAAAAGCAAAGAGCGCAGGATCCGGCTGATTGTCCTGAAGACTGGCATCTGCCAAGGCTGCCACATAGCTGGCATAGGCCATGATGAATAAGTCCTCATTGATGCGATGGTAGGTGACTACATCCTGATAGTCCTCGATATAGCTAAGACCATCATCATTGATTTTCATCAGTAAGTTCGCCGCAGTCAAAGGCTGAATGACGGGTGCTAGCTTAGATTTACCAGCATGCTTGACGAAAAACATACGCTTGCCAGCCTGTTCAGTAAAGATCTTGACCAGCTTATCATCCTCACGGAAATTACGGTTATAGAGAACCAGACCTTGACTTGTTAGAGATTTAAGCATAGTCCTCCATGTAGTCCTTGAGGCGTTTCAGAGCTTCTCGAATCGTCTCCATACTAGCCGCGTAGGACAGGCGGATATAGCCTTCCCCATATTGACCAAAAGCCGCTCCCGGGATAAAGGCCACAGCCTTCTTCTCTGCAAAATCCTGCAGAAAAGCAAATGAATCTTGATTATAACCATCTGGTATCTTAGCAAAAATATAAAAAGTCCCGTCTGGTTTGATAATCTTAAAGCCTAGCTCAGCCATTTTCTCTATGATATAATCGCGACGCTGGATATATTCAGCCTTCATTGGCTCCGCATCATCTTTCCCAACTGTCAGCGCTTCAATACCGGCAAACTGAGCCATAGTATTGGCCGCTGTTACGAGATACTGATGGCTTTTAATCAGCTGAGCAGTGAAAACTGCTGGAGCAAAGATAAAGCCCAGCCGCCAGCCAGTCATGGCATGAGACTTAGACAAGCCGTTGATGACAATGGTTTGGTCTGGCAGATACTCCGCGATGGAGACATGCCCCTGCTCCGTATAGGTCAACTCAGAATAGACCTCATCACAGACCACAAAGACTTGGTATTTTCCTAGGACATCCGCCAAAGCTTTTATCTGCTCCCGCGAATAAGTCACGCCGGTTGGATTGGCTGGATAATTGAGAATGACTGCTTTTAGCTGCTCACCCTGCTCCAAAATAGCTGCTTCCAGCATCTCTGGAGTGAGAACAAAGTTATTGGCCGTTGTATCAATCTCGACAATCTCTGCCCCCACTAGATTGACAATGGGCTCATAGCCTGGATAAGCAGGAGCTGGCAGCAAGACCTTGTCACCTTCTTCTAGAATGGCTGTCAACGTAGCTGACAAGGCCTCTGTCGCCCCAATAGTGACTAAGACCTCATCTTCTGGGCGATAGTGCAGATTATACTTTTCTTTCACAAAGCTGCTGGCAGCCTGACGCAGCTCCAAGAGACCGCTCATACCAGTGTAGTGACTTTGATTAGCATCAATCGCTGCCTTGGCCGCTTCTTTGATATGATCCGGTGTCGTAAAATCCGGCTCCCCTAAGGTCAGCCGAAGAACTCCGGGAATAGCAGAAATCGATTGGTCAAACTGACGAATCAGCGAAATTTCTATTTTTTCTAAATTTTTATTAAATTTCTTACTTAAATCCATACATACCTCCAGCCGCTCAATAGAACTATTATACTATAAATGCAGAAGCATAGCAAAAGCTATTACATGATTTCCCATGCAGAAAAAGGACTAAGATTGCACTCAGTCCCTTTTTTCCTTACCTTAAAATTCTTCTCTGGCAGATAATGGATATAGCTCCATCTCACGTGACTGGCCAATCAACGAGTCGGAGTATAAGTCAATTCCTTGCCATGCTTGGTCAGAAAATCTTCCAATTCCGAATCAGGAATCTGCCGCAAATAAAGGTTAGAACGAATCGTGTCGTCTTCCTCACGGCAGGTTGAAAGAACCAAATACCGGTCACTCGCCTTAATCTGTATCTTAGGATCCTTTGTCCGAGCAGCCTCATAGATATTTCTAAGCTGAGTTGTAAAGTCCTCGTCGTCCTTAAACTCCGTCCGATAAAAAGCAGTCTCTTCCGGCACGATAACCAGTCCCATAGCTTGATAATAATACTTACGCTCAGGAGTCTCAATCACGACATATCTATGTTTGTCAAAATAATCCTGACGATCATAGTAGTTGACATCATTAAACATGCGATGATCTCCTGCCTTGCTGCCCCGAGCATGCCCGAAAAGCCAAGTCAGACGATCACTGAAATCTTTATGATTATCTTTATCCATGAAGACCGCACCCATATAAGGCTCATGATTGCCTTCAAAAGTCTTCAGCAGATAAGTCGCATTATCTTTCGTTTGCACCACTGGCTCATCCAACTGTGTACCAGGAGCATAGACATAACCTATCGTTTCTGAATTCACAGCCTTCAGTTTAGCAAAACGTTCTGCTAAATATTCCTTTTCTGTCCGACTTGAAGATGCAGATGAGCTTGACGTTTCAATCCTACTGGGAGGCGAAACTCGAAGCTTACTGCCTGATGCTGATGAACGGAAAGCATAAAGAACAGAAAAAATAACCAGAACAATCAGCAGAAGGCAGATGCCAACAACAAGGAGCTGTTTCTTATTCGAAGCTTGACTCCTATCTTTTTCTTGCATAATCTAAAAATCCTTTATTTTTCATTTTTTACAAAAAATATCACCGAACGAAGGCTCAGTGATATTTAGGCGTTAGCACAAATTAAAGACAAAATTATTTGACTGCACTTGTCTTAGGAAGTGACTTTTCTTCAGAATTTTCCTCATTTTCCTTATTCTCTTCTTTTGCTTCCGGAGCTTTTTTTGCTTTATTTTCTGATTTTTTAGCCTTCTTTTTACCTGCTGTTGAAGAGGATGCCGCCGAAGATTGAGACGGTGCTGGAAAAGTTGGAACTGATGAAGAGGCTGTGGAGTAAGGTGCTGCCGAATAAGCCGGTGTAGATGGATCTGTAGTAGATGGTGCCACTGAAGGCTGATCCGCATTAGCCGACTCTCCCTCACCAATAACAAGAACTTTGTTACCAGCTTGATCCTCCATCACAGCACTTTTGCCAACCGGAGCTTTCTTAGCTTCAGCAACTTGCTGATCCAGAGCTGATTGTGCATCTCTATAGGCCTGCAACTCATCCATAACTTTATTAGATTCTGAGTCCGTACTGCCTTGGGGAACTTCATTATTATCAATGTCATTAACCCAAAGACTGGCTGTACCCTCAGCAAATACTGGTGCAGCAGCCGCGAAAAGTGAAAGGGCCACAGCACTTGAAAGCAAAACCTTTTTCATTATCTCATCTCCTCGTTACTTTTCAAAAATAATTGTAACTCCCCGTTACCTAATATTACCTACTACTAAGTATAGTTCGAACTCTAAAAAAAGTCAAGAATTTTACTACATAAAAATTTTTAAAACCAAATAATACCAAGGGATGAGACAAATTGTCAATTTACCAACTATTTAAATGGTCATTTATTTATATTTGAAACATCAAGTAATTTGAGTTTTCTTTTAAAGTGAATGTCGGACTTTTTTAAAAAAAGATAGTAGGAATAGAATAAAAAAGAGGCCAGAAATCAAGCATCCCAGCCATATATCTCAGATTATTTTTTACCTATTTCAAACAAGGGTGACAGTGGCCGTTTTTCATGAATACGGACAATGGCTTCCCCTAAAAGATGCGCAATTGAAATCTGCTCAATCTTATCAATTAAGCGCTCTTGGGGTAGATAAATCGTATCCAGCACAACCAATTTTTTAATCGCCGATTTTTGAATATTATCCATAGCAGGACCAGATAAGACTGGATGAGTACAGCTGGCATAGACTTCTACAGCCCCTGCTTCAGCGAGAGCATCAGCTGCATGGCAGATAGTTCCCGCTGTATCAATCATATCATCAATTAGGATACAAGTTTTTCCTTCTACCTTACCAATGATGTTCATGACTTCACTGCTATTCATCTTGTCCACACTGCGGCGCTTATCAATAATGGCAATCGGGGTTTTCAGAAACTCTGCTAACTTACGGGCCCGACTCACACCACCGTGGTCAGGACTGACTACCACATAGTCACCCCCTGTCATATTACGGCGCTCAAAGTAATCAGCAATCAAAGGTGCACCCATCAAATGATCTACTGGAATGTCAAAGAAGCCCTGGATTTGCGCTGCGTGCAAGTCAATAGTCAGCATCCGATCCACACCAGCGATTTCCAACATATTAGCAACTAATTTAGATGTAATTGGCTCACGAGCTCTAGCCTTGCGATCCTGCCGAGCATAGCCATAATAAGGCATGACAACATTGATGGATTCAGCGCTAGCCCGTTTCAAAGCATCTACCATAATCAAGATTTCCATCAAATTATCATTGACTGGCGAACTGGTAGACTGCAAAATAAAGACGTGTTTTCCGCGAATAGATTCTTCAATATTCACTTGAATCTCTCCATCAGAGAACTGACGGACAGTTGATTTTCCAAGTGGCAATCCAATCTCTTGAGCAACACGCTGCGCTAATTCTTGATTAGAAGAAAGAGCAAAGAGTTTTAAATCAGAAAAAGACATGATTCCCTCCAGATTCTAAATCGTCTTTCATTGTCCAATTACAACTTTTCCCAACTACCATTGTAACTTTTTTCAGTTGATTTTTCAATTAAAAATAAAAAACGCCAGAGGCGCTTTTTACTGATTAGTTCGGATAAATATATGAAACTGTACCTTGTGCAGTTGTTGGATTAAACCATCCACGGTAGTTACCGATTGATTGTTGTCCAAGGTAGTTTGCTTCTGATACTTGGATGCTTGTAGTAGATTGAACAGCTGTTACTACTGCAACGTGTCCGTATCCACCGTCAGTCCAACATGCAATCGCTCCAACTTCTGGCTGTGAACCAACACGGAAGCCTGCTGCTGCTGCACTTGCAGACCATTGTCCACCATTACCCCAGTAATCGCCAGCCCAAGGAGCTAATGTCTTAGCACCCCATGTACATTGACCTACTGGATAAGAAGATGCAGATGAGCTATAAACTGGTCTATTCGCACGGGCAACAGATTGAGTTACTGCAGGTGCTGCTGGAGCCGCTGCTTCAGCTGCTGGAGCTGAATTAACAACTGCTTGAACCTGAGCTTGCAGGGTAGTGTTTCCTGAAGCTTCAATTGCTTGGCGTTTTGACTCTTGCTCTGCTTTATAAGCAGCTTCACGAGCCGCTGCTTCAGCTGCTGCTTTTTCAGCTGCTGCTTTTTCTTCAAGAAGAGAATTCTTTTCGTTTTCAGCAGTCGCTTTTTCAGCTGCAAGACTTGCCTGAGCTGCTTTCAGTTCAGCTTGTTTTGTTGCCAAAGCTTGCTCATCATCAGCTAACTTCTCTTGGTTAGCAATTACAGTATTGATAGCTTCATTATTCGCAACTTGCTTTTCAGCAATTACTTCTTTATCTTTCTTTTGTTGTTCCAGCATTTTATTATTTGCTGAAACAATTTCGCTCATAGCTGCTACACGAGAAATAGCTTCTGTGATAGAGCTAGAATTCACAACTGTATTGATGTAGCTAGTAGCAGTTCCATTTGTTTGGGTACTGCGAGCTTGATTTGCAAGTGACTCATTACGAGCTACGATGTTTTTAGACAGTTCATCAATCTCAGCAGAAAGTCTTGCAGATTCAGCAGACAATTTTTCATTTTCTGCTTTAAGCTCTTCTTGTTGCTTTTGAATAGCAGATACTTGGCCTTGAATCTCGTTGACTTGTGCCTGAGCTGATTGTTGTTGCTCTGTCAAACTATTAATCTTGCTGTCTTGTGCAGCAATCTTTTCATCAGTTGTCTCCGCTTTAACGCTCACAAGTGCAGCTCCTTGTGAAAGGATAACCGTACTCAATAAAATTGATGTGAGTAGTTTTTTCTTCATAAAAATAATACACTCCTTCTTATAAGACATTAACTAGTATACCAGAAAATGCTGTATCATATGTTACGCCTTTATTACATTTTTATTTCTTGTTTATCATAAATACATTTTTTCGAAAATAGGCTGAAAAATGAGGAATATCAGGCCATTGAGAAGGATAGTCGGTACTAAAATGCTAAGAACAAAATCCTGTAAATTCAGACTAGAAAGATTCAAAAATACCGCAAAAGTAAAACTGATTAATTCAAATAAAAATACAAGAATCAAAACAGATAAAAAGCGAGTAAATTTATTTAAAAGCATAGTTGAACTAGACTGACAAACCAAAAGACTTAAAAGAGGAAAAAGAATAAGTGCAATACCGATGGTATGAAAATAGTAAACATCATAAATCAACCCCAAACCGCAAAATAAGAGAATATTGTAGTTTTTAGAGAGGTTGATGGAAACAAAAAGCATGAAAATAAAGATAAAATGACTGACTAAGTGCCATTGTAAAGGCAGAATATTAGCCAGAAAAGTCGAAATCTGCCCGTCGATCAATAAAACAAAAAATAAAATAATAGGAGTCAAAAGATGTTCTTTAATATCTCTCATATCAGTTCCCTACCAACATTACAGCACGGATATCCGACAAATCAGCAGCCGGCTTAACCAGAACAATCTTGTTTAACTGATCCTTAGCCTCAGACACGGAAAGTACCTTACCGACAGGAATATTTTCTGCATTATAAGCACCCAAGCCACTGGTTGCCACCTCATCTCCCTCTTTTATATCTTCAGCACTATTTAACTGACTGATGATATAAGCAGAGTTTTTTGCATCATAACCCGTAATAATCCCATAAACTGGACCAGACTTCGTTTGAATTCTAACAGAAATTTTAGTTGAGTTTTCCTCGTTAGTCAGTAGAGAAACCAAGCTAGACTGACTACTAGTTTCAGAAACACTTCCGACCAGACCACCATTAGCGACTACTAGCATAGCATCTGTCACATTATCAGATGTCCCCTTGTCAATAGTCAGCTCATTTTTCCAGGATGCTGGCGTACGGGCAATCACTTCGCTGGCAATTTGTATTTGATTTTTATCAGCCTCTTTAAATTCCAGAAGTTTTCGCAACTGCTCATTCTCATCTTCTAAGGAATCTACCTTCCCAGCCTTTTCCTCAACCTCATAAAGATTTTTCTTGAGCTGCTGATTCTCTCTATAAGTAGACATCAAATCTGACATTTCTTCTTTTTTATCAGCTACAAAAGCAAAAGGAGAGCCGACAAGTCTATCTACCAATGAAATAATATTTGAAGTAGTTGATACAAACCAACTAGAAGAGGTAGATAAGATGAGTATCGTCATTGCAACAACTAATACAAAAAAAGAAATCAAAAACTTAGACTTTTTAAATCGATTCATCAGAAAAACCTCACTAAACAGGACGAGAAAGTATAAGAAAAGGAGATAGCAAATGCTAAACTCCTCATTATACGGAGAATGGGGGATTCGAACCCCCGCGCCGGTTACCCGACCTAACGATTTAGCAAACCGTCCTCTTCAGCCTCTTGAGTAATTCTCCAATATTTAATGGGCACGAGTGGACTCGAACCACCGACCTCACGCTTATCAGGCGTGCGCTCTAACCACCTGAGCTACGCGCCCAAGTTCAAAAAACTTGGTATGAACTTTCGTTCAAAGCGGGTGACGAGAATCGAACTCGCGACAACAGCTTGGAAGGCTGTAGTTTTACCACTAAACTACACCCGCATCACCACTATGATAAAGTATGGCGCGAGACGGAATCGAACCGCCGACACATGGAGCTTCAATCCATTGCTCTACCAACTGAGCTACCGAGCCAACTATTGCGGGAGCAGGATTTGAACCTACGACCTTCGGGTTATGAGCCCGACGAGCTACCTAGCTGCTCCATCCCGCGTCAATACTATTCGTCCCTAAGGAGGATGTGGGATTCGAACCCACGCACGCTTTTACACGCCTGACGGTTTTCAAGACCGTTCCCTTCAGCCGGACTTGGGTAATCCTCCAAGATAACACTATGGACCTTGTAGGACTTGAACCTACGACCACTCGGTTATGAGCCGAGAGCTCTAACCAGCTGAGCTAAAGGTCCGACAAGATCATTATAGCGGCGAAGGGGATCGAACCCCCGACCTCCCGGGTATGAACCGGACGCTCTAGCCAGCTGAGCTACACCGCCATCTATCGGGAAGACAGGATTCGAACCTGCGACACCTTGGTCCCAAACCAAGTACTCTACCAAGCTGAGCTACTTCCCGAACTTAAGTTATTCACTTAATGCACCCTAGAGGAGTCGAACCTCTAACCGCCTGATTCGTAGTCAGGTACTCTATCCAGTTGAGCTAAGGGTGCTCATCTTCTTCTACTGCCTCTTACAAGTCTATGCCGAGGACCGGAATCGAACCGGTACGATCGTTACCAATCGCAGGATTTTAAGTCCTGTGCGTCTGCCAGTTCCGCCACCCCGGCCGCCTCAAGCGAACGACGGGATTCGAACCCGCGACCCCCACCTTGGCAAGGTGATGTTCTACCACTGAACTACGTTCGCATCCTATTCAAAAATGCCGGCTACATGACTTGAACACGCGACCCTCTGATTACAAATCAGATGCTCTACCAACTGAGCTAAGCCGGCTCATTATTATCTTATATGCGGGTTAAGGGACTTGAACCCCCACGCCCTAAAGCGCCAGATCCTAAATCTGGTGCGTCTGCCAATTCCGCCAAACCCGCTCTTATGACCCGTACTGGGCTCGAACCAGTGACCCTTTGATTAAAAGTCAAATGCTCTACCAACTGAGCTAACGAGTCTCTTACTTTTATTGAAATCTTCTCGACTTCAACGGTCCCGACGGGAATCGAACCCGCGATCTTCGCCGTGACAGGGCGACGTGATAACCGCTACACTACGGGACCTATTCTTTTCAGAATATGGGAGTTAACGGGATCGAACCGCTGACCCTCTGCTTGTAAGGCAGATGCTCTCCCAGCTGAGCTAAACTCCCTTCGCTAAGCGACTACCATATCTCACAGGGGGCAACCCCCAACTACTTCCGGCGTTCTAGGGCTTAACTGCTGTGTTCGGCATGGGTACAGGTGTATCTCCTAGGCTATCGTCACTTAACTATTGAATTAACTTTCCTGTCCTCTCAGACAAGCCTTGTCAACTCAAAATTGAATACAATATCAAATCTCACATTTCTCTAAACCATTCGCTGCACTCTGATGAAGCTCTTATTCTAGGATAAGTCCTCGAGCGATTAGTATTAGTCCGCTCCATGTGTCACCACACTTCCACTTCTAACCTATCAACCTGATCTTCTCTCAGGGCTCTTACTAACTTGCGTTATGGGAAATCTCATCTTGAGGTGGGTTTCACACTTAGATGCTTTCAGCGTTTATCCCTTCCCTACATAGCTACCCAGCGATGCTCTTGGCAGAACAACTGGTACACCAGCGGTAAGTCCACTCTGGTCCTCTCGTACTAGGAGCAGATCCTCTCAAATTTCCTACGCCCGCGACGGATAGGGACCGAACTGTCTCACGACGTTCTGAACCCAGCTCGCGTGCCGCTTTAATGGGCGAACAGCCCAACCCTTGGGACCGACTACAGCCCCAGGATGCGACGAGCCGACATCGAGGTGCCAAACCTCCCCGTCGATGTGAACTCTTGGGGGAGATAAGCCTGTTATCCCCAGGGTAGCTTTTATCCGTTGAGCGATGGCCCTTCCATGCGGAACCACCGGATCACTAAGCCCGACTTTCGTCCCTGCTCGAGTTGTAGCTCTCGCAGTCAAGCTCCCTTATACCTTTACACTCTGCGACTGATTTCCAACCAGTCTGAGGGAACCTTTGGGCGCCTCCGTTACCTTTTAGGAGGCGACCGCCCCAGTCAAACTGCCCGTCAGACACTGTCTCCGTAGATGATAAACCTACCGGGTTAGAGTGGCCATAACACAAGGGTAGTATCCCAACAACGCCTCCATCGAAACTGGCGTCCCGATTTCATAGGCTCCTACCTATCCTGTACATGTGGCACAGACACTCAATATCAAACTGCAGTAAAGCTCCATGGGGTCTTTCCGTCCTGTCGCGGGTAACCTGCATCTTCACAGGTACTAAAATTTCACCGAGTCTCTCGTTGAGACAGTGCCCAAATCATTACGCCTTTCGTGCGGGTCGGAACTTACCCGACAAGGAATTTCGCTACCTTAGGACCGTTATAGTTACGGCCGCCGTTTACTGGGGCTTCAATTCATACCTTCGCGTTACCGCTAAGCACTCCTCTTAACCTTCCAGCACCGGGCAGGCGTCACCCCCTATACATCATCTTACGATTTAGCAGAGAGCTGTGTTTTTGATAAACAGTTGCTTGGGCCTATTCACTGCGGCTGACCAAAGTCAGCACCCCTTCTCCCGAAGTTACGGGGTCATTTTGCCGAGTTCCTTAACGAGAGTTCTCTCGCTCACCTGAGGCTACTCGCCTCGACTACCTGTGTCGGTTTGCGGTACGGGTAGAGTATGATACAACGCTAGAAGCTTTTCTTGGCAGTGTGACATCACTCACTCGCTACTAAACTTCGCTCCCCATCACAACTCAACGTTAGAGGTATAAGCATTTGACTCATACCACGCCTCACTGCTTAGACGTACATCCAATCGTACGCACGAGTTAGCCTACTGCGTCCCTCCATCACTTCATACTCTAGTACAGGAATCTCAACCTGTTGGCCATCGGATACACCTTTCGGTCTCTCCTTAGGTCCCGACTAACCCAGGGCGGACGAGCCTTCCCCTGGAAACCTTAGTCTTACGGTGGACAGGATTCTCACCTGTCTTGCGCTACTCATACCGGCATTCTCACTTCTATGCGTTCCAGCACTCCTCACGGTACACCTTCTCCACACATAGAACGCTCTCCTACCATACCTATAAAAGGTATCCACAGCTTCGGTAAATTGTTTTAGCCCCGGTACATTTTCGGCGCAGGGTCACTCGACTAGTGAGCTATTACGCACTCTTTGAATGAATAGCTGCTTCTAAGCTAACATCCTAGTTGTCTGTGCAACCCCACATCCTTTTCCACTTAACAATTATTTTGGGACCTTAGCTGGTGGTCTGGGCTGTTTCCCTTTCGACTACGGATCTTAGCACTCGCAGTCTGACTGCCGACCATAATTCATTGGCATTCGGAGTTTATCTGAGATTGGTAATCCGGGATGGACCCCTCACCCAAACAGTGCTCTACCTCCAAGAATCTTTATGTCGACGCTAGCCCTAAAGCTATTTCGGAGAGAACCAGCTATCTCCAAGTTCGTTTGGAATTTCTCCGCTACCCACAAGTCATCCAAGCACTTTTCAACGTGCCCTGGTTCGGTCCTCCAGTGCGTTTTACCGCACCTTCAACCTGCTCATGGGTAGGTCACATGGTTTCGGGTCTACATCATGATACTAAAGCGCCCTATTCAGACTCGGTTTCCCTACGGCTCCGTCTCTTCAACTTAACCTCGCATCATAACGTAACTCGCCGGTTCATTCTACAAAAGGCACGCTCTCACCCATTAACGGGCTCGAACTTGTTGTAGGCACACGGTTTCAGGTTCTATTTCACTCCCCTCCCGGGGTGCTTTTCACCTTTCCCTCACGGTACTGGTTCACTATCGGTCACTAGGGAGTATTTAGGGTTGGGAGATGGTCCTCCCAGATTCCGACGGGATTTCACGTGTCCCGCCGTACTCAGGATACTGCTAGGTACAGAATCTATTTAAAATACGAGGCTCTTACTCTCTTTGGCTGACTTTCCCAAGTCATTCTTCTATAAATTCTGAGTCCACATTGCAGTCCTACAACCCCGAAGAGTAAACTCTTCGGTTTGCCCTCCTGCCTCTTCGCTCGCCGCTACTAAGGCAATCGCTTTTGCTTTCTCTTCCTGCAGCTACTTAGATGTTTCAGTTCACTGCGTCTTCCTCCTCATTCCCTTAACAGAAATGGGTAACAGGCATCAACCTGTTGGGTTCCCCCATTCGGACATCCCCGGATCAAGTGCTTACTTACAGCTCCCCGAGGCATTTCGTCGTTTGTCACGTCCTTCTTCGGCTCCTAGTGCCAAGGCATCCACCGTGCGCCCTTACTAACTTAACCTTATTTTTGACCTTTCAGTCTTAAACTCATTAATTTTCACAGCGTTTTCGGTTTATTTTCTTGTTACTATTTGATATCGGTATTCAATTTTCAATGGACAAGTTCTTTATCTAGTCAAACTAGATAATGGAGCCTAGCGGGATCGAACCGCTGACCTCCTGCGTGCAAAGCAGGCGCTCTCCCAGCTGAGCTAAGGCCCCACATAGCCCTCTCAAAACTAAACAAGACTCAAGTGCATTCCGTGTGTCCTTACGGACTCCTTAGAAAGGAGGTGATCCAGCCGCACCTTCCGATACGGCTACCTTGTTACGACTTCACCCCAATCATCTATCCCACCTTAGGCGGCTGGCTCCTTACGGTTACCTCACCGACTTCGGGTGTTACAAACTCTCGTGGTGTGACGGGCGGTGTGTACAAGGCCCGGGAACGTATTCACCGCGGCGTGCTGATCCGCGATTACTAGCGATTCCGACTTCATGTAGGCGAGTTGCAGCCTACAATCCGAACTGAGACTGGCTTTCAGAGATTAGCTTGCCGTCACCGGCTTGCGACTCGTTGTACCAGCCATTGTAGCACGTGTGTAGCCCAGGTCATAAGGGGCATGATGATTTGACGTCATCCCCACCTTCCTCCGGTTTATTACCGGCAGTCTCGCTAGAGTGCCCAACTGAATGATGGCAACTAACAATAGGGGTTGCGCTCGTTGCGGGACTTAACCCAACATCTCACGACACGAGCTGACGACAACCATGCACCACCTGTCACCTCTGTCCCGAAGGAAAACTCTATCTCTAGAGCGGTCAGAGGGATGTCAAGACCTGGTAAGGTTCTTCGCGTTGCTTCGAATTAAACCACATGCTCCACCGCTTGTGCGGGCCCCCGTCAATTCCTTTGAGTTTCAACCTTGCGGTCGTACTCCCCAGGCGGAGTGCTTAATGCGTTAGCTGCGGCACTAAGCCCCGGAAAGGGCCTAACACCTAGCACTCATCGTTTACGGCGTGGACTACCAGGGTATCTAATCCTGTTTGCTCCCCACGCTTTCGAGCCTCAGCGTCAGTTACAGACCAGAGAGCCGCTTTCGCCACCGGTGTTCCTCCATATATCTACGCATTTCACCGCTACACATGGAATTCCACTCTCCCCTTCTGCACTCAAGTTAAACAGTTTCCAAAGCATACTATGGTTAAGCCACAGCCTTTAACTTCAGACTTATCTAACCGCCTGCGCTCGCTTTACGCCCAATAAATCCGGACAACGCTCGGGACCTACGTATTACCGCGGCTGCTGGCACGTAGTTAGCCGTCCCTTTCTGGTAAGATACCGTCACAGTGTGAACTTTCCACTCTCACACCCGTTCTTCTCTTACAACAGAGCTTTACGATCCGAAAACCTTCTTCACTCACGCGGCGTTGCTCGGTCAGGGTTCCCCCCATTGCCGAAGATTCCCTACTGCTGCCTCCCGTAGGAGTCTGGGCCGTGTCTCAGTCCCAGTGTGGCCGATCACCCTCTCAGGTCGGCTATGTATCGTCGCCTTGGTGAGCCGTTACCTCACCAACTAGCTAATACAACGCAGGTCCATCTGGTAGTGATGCAATTGCATCTTTCAATTAATTATCATGCAATAATCAATTTCATGCGGTATTAGCTATCGTTTCCAATAGTTATCCCCCGCTACCAGGCAGGTTACCTACGCGTTACTCACCCGTTCGCAACTCATCCAAGAAGAGCAAGCTCCTCTCTTCAGCGTTCTACTTGCATGTATTAGGCACGCCGCCAGCGTTCGTCCTGAGCCAGGATCAAACTCTCATTAAAAAGTTTGAGTTCGCACTCATTACTGTCCACTGACAGATTTATTTTCGTTTTTTGACAGGTTACATATCTCTATGTCACCCTGCACTTGGTTCGTCTTGTTCAGTTTTCAAAGGGCTTTGTCTTTCGCGACAACTATATTAGTATATCACCTATACCTACTACCTGTCAATACCTTTTTCCAATTTTTTTGTTTTTTTCTTGATAAAAAAACTTGATAGTCGAACCCATTCTATTAAAACAGATAGCGACTCATCAAGCTTGATTATTATAAAATCGTATTATCTTGAAAATCTTTTAAGTGATTTTTTAAATCTTTAAGCATGGCTCTTCTTCCTTTAAAGCGCTCGTTGCTCATCAACCTCTGATAATTATCCAATCCAACATCATCAAGAGTTCTTTTATAATTGTCAATCGCTTCTCTGAAGGCAACTAACTCATCTAGAAACAACTCTTTTGACTTCAAACGATGACCAATCTCACTCACTTCTTCATAAGGCTGGCGGTCCAATTTGCGCTTTTGGCTTTCTTGTTTACGAATTTTATCATGTATATGATTCCTGAATTTTGTTTTGAAATAACGATAGAGTTTTTCCTCATCATTTTCAATTCCTTTTTCTTTAAGCAGAAGTTCGTATAAAACCAACATTCCTTCTTGCTCCCAATCACTATGTTCCCACAAATGAATATAATAGTCTTTCTTACACTTCCAAACTATCCATTTCACCTTCTCATAAGTAGTTCTAAAATCCATAGTTCCTCCTTAAAATTTACTTGACTTAATTCTACTGTAAATAGAAAGCAAGGTGGGCTCTTTCTTCTAAAAAGCATATTTTAGGAGCTCTTCTGACTCGAATAACTATTTTTAAGTCATTTCAGGAACATATTTAGTCATTTGGGAGGATTGAGCGAAGTATGAAAGCAAAAAAATCAAATGCTAACACATTTGATTTTTTAAACCTAGCTCCGCCAGTAGGACTCGAACCTACGACATCATGATTAACAGTCATGCGCTACTACCAACTGAGCTATGGCGGATTATATAGTCCGTACGGGATTCGAACCCGTGTTACCGCCGTGAAAAGGCGGTGTCTTAACCCCTTGACCAACGGACCATTTTTGTCCCTCTGCAGAACATATTCCATTATATCAGCTTTTCTTCCTTTGTCAATAACTATTTCAGAAAAAGAGAAAAAAGTTGGAATTTCTCCAACTTCTTCTACTCGGAACTTTTTTCTTCCATTTTCGTTTTAATTTCATCATAAGAAAGCGCATGAGCTTCTTTGTCTAATTCAAGTTCAGACTCTTCTGGCATTTTGCCAGTTTCATACAATGATTTAATCTGATTGCTATCCAAAGTTTCATATTTAAGAAGCGCTTCAGCAATCAATTTATGGGTTTCGCGATGGGACTGAATAATCTCTGCAGCTTTGTTACGTGCTTCATTAAGAAGTTCTCTTACTTCTTCGTCAATCTCATATGCTGTCTGTTCTGAAATTGATTTTTGAGGACTGGCTGCACCAAACATAGCATGATTGCCTTCGTATTGAACCGGACCAAGTTTTTCGCTCATTCCATATTCTGTTACCATACTGCGGGCCATCTGAGTTGCCTGTTCAAAGTCATTAGAAGCACCTGTTGTCTGCACATTAAAGATAATCTCTTCAGCCACACGGCCACCCATAAGACCAGCTAATTGTTCTTTCATATCTTCTTTAGATAGAAGCATTTGGTCTTCCTTAGGCAGGGCAATCATATATCCGCCAGCGCGTCCACGAGGTACGATAGTTACCTTATGTACGACACGCGCATTTGACAATACCAAACCAACAATAGTATGTCCAGCTTCATGATAAGCAACCATTTGACGATCACGTTCAGACACCATCTTATCTTTCTTAGAAGGTCCTGCGATTACCCGATCTTCTGCTTCATCAATATCATCTGCATCAATGACTTTCTTGTTACGACGAGCAGCAACCAAAGCAGCTTCATTCAAGACATTTTCCAAATCAGCACCAACAAAACCTGGTGTCTGCTGAGCAACTAGTTTCAAATCAACATTTTTAGCCAGCGGCTTATTCTTAGCATGAACACGAAGAATAGCTTCCCGACCTTTAACGTCAGGACGACCGACTAATACTTTTCTGTCAAAACGGCCAGCACGCAGCAAGGCTGGATCCAATACATCCGAACGGTTAGTAGCCGCAATGATAATGATTCCTTCATTGCCTTCGAAACCATCCATTTCAATCAAGAGCTGATTGAGGGTTTGCTCCCGCTCATCGTTACCACCGCCAAGGCCAACACCACGCTGACGACCGACTGCATCGATTTCATCGATGAAGATAATAGCAGGGGCTGCTTTTTTCGCATCTTCAAACAAAGAACGAACCCGGCTTGCTCCGACCCCAACAAACATTTCGACAAAATCAGAACCTGAGATACTGAAGAAAGGAACTCCAGCTTCCCCAGCAACTGCCTTAGCAAGCAAGGTTTTACCAGTTCCTGGAGGGCCTTCCAGAAGGACACCGGCAGGAATACGAGCACCTAGTTTGGTGTAACGTTTCCGATCTTTCAAAAACTCAACAACTTCTACAAGTTCTTGTTTTTCTTCTTCGGCACCAGCTACATCCGAGAAACGAACTTTAATATCTTCTTTGTTAGCAGCACGCGCTTTATTGCGCCCGAAATTCATGGCACCGCGGGCACCGCCGCCACCACCTTGATTCATCATGGACATAAAGAAGAAAATGACAATCACAAAAGGAACGATGGAAGTGAGGATTGTAATCCACATTCCGCTTGAACTTTCACGCTTTATGCTGATTTCAGTGTTATGCTCAGAGGCTAATTTTTGTAAATCAGAAATTGTAATATCTGACGGTAAAATAATACTTGTGAATTTCTCTACTTTAGAAATGTTTGGAGTAAAAAATAAAATCCCTGTATCTTCTTTTGATTCCTGAGGTGTTTTGTAAGTACCTGAAATCTCTACGACACTACCATTGGGCTGGTAGCTCATCTCTGTGACATTATTTTCCTTAATTTCCTTCACTAATTCTGTGTAATTGATTTGCTGACTGCGACCGCCAGTATCTCCTGAGAAGAAATACTGAAACCCTGTCACTAGGACAACAATAATCAGAATATAGAGAAATGGATTTTTTATAAAACCATTGTTTTGCTTATTTTTCATCTATTAATAGTAAACCTTTATTTTGTATAAACTTCTTCTTTCAAAATACCAATATATGGAATATTACGATAGTTCTCATTGTAATCTAATCCATATCCAACAACAAATTCATTTGGAATTGTGAAACATGTATAATCTGCATCAATCTCAACAACACGACCTTCTGGCTTATCCAAAAGTGTAGCAATTTTTACTGATGCAGCATTTCTTTCCTTAAACAAATTGCACAGATTTTTCAAAGTCTGACCAGTATCAATAATATCCTCAACAAAAAGGATATCACGTCCTGTAATGTCTTGATCAATGTCCTTAATAACATTAATAACACCTGAGCTAGCAGTACCACCATGGTAGCTGGAGACCAACATAAAATCAAGCTCAATATGTGTATCAATATGCTTGATTAACTCAGCCATAAAAGGCACGGAACCTTTTAAAATTCCAACAAAAATTGGATTTTTACCTTGGTATTCTTTGGTTAATTGCTGACCAAGCTTTTTTGCAGCATCCACGATTTCATCATGGGAAATCAATATTTTTTTGATATCTTGTTCTAGCATAATTTTACCCATCTATTTTCTGAATATAAAGTACAGTACTCATTATATCACTTTTTAATGCCTTACTCAAATCACTGATAGCAATATTTAAGATCGCTAAAATTTGATGATTTTGTTCAACTACTACAGATGAATTCCGTTCTTCAAAGGAAACCTTCTTATCAATAAAAAGACGACGAAGCTTTTTGTGATGACCATTCAGCAAAATACTGTCTCCTTCTTTTCGGAAACGGAGTGTCAGCGAAGTTTCACGCGAAACAAAAATTTTCTGGATATTTTCACCGCTCAAAGGAATCCCGAATGAAAATCGATAATGCCCAAACTCAATCAGATTCTCAAATTCTAACAAAATTGAATCCATTTTTAAATCGGGCTTACGACTGATTTTTCTAATTTCAAAACGCTGGTAATCTTTAACAAGCTCATAGTCTTTTTTCAAAGTATGCTGATAATTGGCCTTAGTCCGCAGGATGTTTAAAACCTCCTCAAACTGCTGCTTGCTCAGATTCAGACCAGGAAAGTTTTCGAGATAGTTCTGCAATAGAAAACGTTGAACTTGAGGGATTTGCTGATGAAAAACTTGTACATTTTCTATATCTAAATCCCTGGTCAAGTGAGACAAAGCGGTCTGCCACTCTTCAATTTCCTTTCCTAGATACCGCAAAGAATCCTTAAATTGTGGGTTTTCTTTTTCTAGATTCGGCAGATAAAGATTACGAATTCGATTTCTGAGATAGTCATTTTGAAAATTACTGTTATCTTCAAAATGCTGAATATCTGGAAAATCTGACTTATGAAAAGTAAGCAAAGGACGAATCAGCTCCCCGCAAGCAAAAGACTGGACAGCTTTCATGCCGGACAGATGGCGAAGTCTAGCTCCACGCAGCAGCCGCATAAAAACAGTCTCAGCTTGGTCATCTGCGTGGTGGGCAGTTACCAGAGCTGTATAGTGCTCCTCCTGCATCACTTTCCCAAAAAAATCATAACGAAACTGCCGAGCAGCATTTTCTGAAAAATTACCAGAAAAACTTGATGTAAAAATCTTTACACCAAGCTGTTCCGCAATCTTTACTAATGCCTTTTCTTCTTGTTCTGACTCTGGCCGCTGTTTGTGATTGACATGAGCAATCGCAAGCTCGATAGCCAGTTCTTTTTGAGAATCAATCAACAGCTGTAGCAGTGTCATAGAATCCAGTCCACCTGATACAGCAACCAAAACTTTTTGATGGTCTTGGAAATACTTTTTCTCCTGCATTTTTTTAAGAAATTCTTGCTTAATCATTTCAGAACTCCATAGACATCGTCTGCTATCTGAGAAATATTATCGTAGTTTGAATTATTAGTAAAAATGACAATAATAAAAGGAGAATCTGCATAGACAATCGCAGCATCGTGCTTAAAATCATAGGCGTCGCCAATTTTATGAGCCACTTTAGCATCAATATTTTTAGAAATCCTCTGATTATCATAATTTGTCTGAGACAAGGCATCGATAATCATGCCATTTTGCTCATAGATAGCTGCCAAAACATTTCCAGCCATACGTGAAGAAGCCTGTCTTTCTTCCACATCCCATTTCTTTCCAGCTATTTTGTTAATCGTCTGCTGAAAATTTTTATCAGATTGATTGGTTGCATAATAGCCTAAGATATTGTGGGCGACGTTATCTGATTCTTTGGCCACTCGATTTATCAAATCCTGAACTGAATATTCCTTGTCATCAGCTGACTTAGCAATACTGCCACTTCCTTCTGGTTCATAAGCACCTGCAAAATCATTGACTGCTCCAATATACTTGAACTTCTGATCTAACGAAAGTTTTTTCTGATCCAGCTGTTCCTGCACATAGTAAAGATAAGGCAGTTTGGTCACACTGGCCGAATACATCTCTTGATCTTGATTTATGCCTGCTTCTTTGCCTGTGTCCAGCTGTTTTACATAGATAGAGTAGTCCACCTTGTTGTACTTACTGCTCAAAATTTCTTGAACTTTGTCCATTCGATTGTCAGTTTCATCCAGAAATTCCATAGAAACCCAGCCCTGTCCTTCAATCTGGGCATAAGTTCCTTTGACTGTCTGGACAATTTGAATAATGTTTACTTTTGTATATGGAGCTACCGTTGTATTGATTTTTTTAGCTCCGTTGATATTGGCTTTATCATAAAGAGTAAAGCCGGGTTTCAGCCACATTTCTTGATGGATATCTTCGATTAACTGGACAGTATCTTCGTAAATTGTATTTTTATCCGCTATCACAAACTGCCCATTTTTCAGCTTGAAAATCGGGACTCCTTCTTCATTTACATAAAATCCTGTTATCTGGATAGGCTGGTCTGGAATTAGCTTTCCAGCAATCTTACTCAGAGTAGAATCTGTAAATGTAGGAGTTTCTTCATAAACATTAGGATTTGTCGGGATGCTATCATAATAGCGTCCATACGCAGTGCTTGTAAAATGATATTTTTCTTCCTCGTCTAATACGAAATCTTTTTCGGTACTAATAACTGTGATACTGCTAAATAAAGCTGGCAGCAAAAATATCAGTAACAAAAACTTACGCATGTTTTCCCCTTTCCTCTTGATTTTCTTGAAGTTTCAAAGCTTGATTTTTTTCAGACAGTTCTTCTAGTTTTTCATCAGAAAATTCCAAGAACTGCTCAATTGTTTTTAGTAAATCTTCCATAACTACTGCGGTAATAAATCTGGGATAGTATAAATGTACTCACCCTCTTTTGAAAAAGAGTATTTAGCGCGTGCATACTTAGCAGCATAGCTGTCATCTTTTAACTTTGTTGCTATATCAGATTGATAGACCTTTTCTTCGCTGAGCGTCTGATATTTCTCCTTCAGTTTAGAATACTGTTCACGACGCTGCAGCAAGGTTTGATAACTCTGGTACAAATTATAGGTAGGTAAAATAAATAAGAGGATCACCAAAATCAGAACCCAGCCCATAAAACGGTTGCGTTTCCGCCGTTCCTGATCCACATATCTGCGGCGTTGATTTTCATCTTGAATAAAACGATTATTGAGTTGGACGATATTTTTAGGCATCTTCTTCTATCCTTGTTTCACTGACTATTTCGTACATTTTAGCTGCATCTTCTTTTTTGGTACTATCTTTCATCTCCAGAACCTTTACAGTCAAGAGTTTATTACCAAAGCGTACTTCAACCAAGTCATCCACTTTTAAATCTGTTGAGCTCTTAGCCAAGATACCGTTCACTTTTATCCGGCCCTTGTCAGCTACTTCTTTAGCCACTGGACGTCGCTTGATAATCCGTGACACTTTCAAATATTTATCTAATCTCATCCTATTACCTCATTTTCTCTTAATTTATTATTCTACCATTTTTTGAGAAAAATAGAGCTTAAAAAGCCAAACTTCACTGAATTGTAACCTTTATTCTGCCTTGCGGTGTTTAATTTCCAGCATCTTTTCTCCAAAATTAACTAGACCTTCTAAAATCTCATAATCTTTTTTGTTCCTCACATCAAAAATCACTTCAATTAAGCCATTTTTTTCACCAATTCGAGCTTTTAAATTCGTCATCGAAAGTGCTTCAAAATAATCCTGCGTTAGATAAAGTTGCTGCGAAATCTTCTCAAAATGAATAATTACTGCATTCTGCTGGCGTTCCACTGACTTTACAAAAGCCTGATCTAAATAGGACTTAGCAAGTCCAATCTCCAACAGATAGGCTACAACATCAGGATACTCCCCAAAACGATCAATCAATTCATCTTGTAGATTTTCATAGTTTACACGGCTGTCAATCTCACGAATTCTTTTATAAATTTCAATCTTCTGTCTTTCATCAGAAATATAGTCACTAGGCAGATAGGCATCAATCTGCAGATTAAGTTCTGCATTGCTTTTTTGACGCTTATTCTCTCTACCCTGCTTTTTAGCAATAGCTTCTTCTAGAAGCTGTGAGTACATCTCAAAACCAACAGAATCAATAAAGCCAGATTGCATACTTCCTAGGATATTGCCAGCACCCCGAATAGACAAATCTCGCATGGCAATCTTAAATCCAGAACCTAACTCTGTAAATCCCTTAATAGCCTCTAGACGCTTTTCAGAAACTTCTGTTAAGATCTTATCTGGTCTGTACATCAGATAAGCGTAGGCAATCCGATTACTGCGTCCAACCCGTCCACGAAGTTGATACAAGGTTGACAGCCCCATGTGGTCAGCATTTTCTACAAACAAAGTATTGGCATTTGGGATATCAACTCCAGTTTCAATAATGGTTGTGGTCACCAAAATATCGTATTCTCCATTGATGAAATCCAGTAAAGTATTTTCTAAACGAATCTCACTCATTTGACCATGAACATAGCCTATAGAAACTTCTGGGATTAACTCTCTTAATTCCGAAACTTTCTGTTCAATTGTGTCAACCTTGTTGTAAAGATAATAAACCTGTCCACCTCGGTCTATTTCACGTAAGACAGCTTCTCGAATCACTGTAGGATTGCTTTCTAAAACATAGGTCTGAACAGGATAACGATTGGTAGGTGGGGTCTCAATGACTGACAAATCGCGAATCCCCAGCATAGACATATGAAGAGTTCGAGGAATAGGAGTTGCTGTCAAGGTCAGGACATCAACTTTCTTTTTCAATTCTTTTAATGTTTCCTTATGTTTAACTCCAAAACGCTGCTCTTCATCAATGATAATTAAACCTAAATCTGCAAATTCTACATCTTTGGATAATAGTCGGTGGGTTCCAATGATAATGTCAACCTGTCCCTTCTGCAGCTTATCCAAAGTCTGTTTTTGTTCTGCCTTACTCCTGAAACGGCTGAGTACCTCGACATTGACCGCAAAATCATTAAAGCGTTCTTTAAAGTTAGTATAGTGCTGCTGGGCTAAAACCGTTGTTGGCACTAATACAGCTACTTGTTTATGATTGTTGACAGCTTTAAAAGCAGCCCGCATAGCTACTTCTGTTTTCCCAAAGCCGACATCACCAACTAAGAGGCGGTCCATCGGACGACTGCTTTCCATATCCTTCTTCACTTCTTGAATACTTCTTAGCTGGTCCTCTGTTTCAACATAAGGAAAATCATTATCAAATTCCTCTTGATTGGAATCATCAGCTGAGAAAGCAAAACCTTTTAGCTGGCTGCGTTCAGCATATAGTTTAATCAAATCATCCGCAATATCCTGAACCTGATGCTGAACTTTTTGCTTACTCTTCTGGAAACGACCGTCATTTAGCTTATTTACCTTAGGTGTTTTTCCATCGCTGGCAACATACTTTGATAGGAGATCAATCTGGTCAACTGGAATCGAAATACGATCAGAATTTTGATATTGAATTGTCAGATAATCACGGTGGACACCAGAGATTTCAATCGTTTCTATTCCCAGATAACGTCCTATCCCATGAATATTATGGACAACATAGTCCCCTTTTTCTAGCTCATTATAATCTTTCAGTCGTTCAGCATTTGAGATATTCTGACGCCGGATTTTTCGTTTTATTTTCTTATGAATAATTTCGTACTCTGTAATAAGAACAATTTTCTCATCTACGAAATTAAAACCCTGAACAAGATTTCCTTCAATAAGTTGAACTGCATTTTTTTGGATTTCAGCATCTTTTATATAGTCTAAATGAATATCATATTCCTGTAAATTTTTATGTAAACTTTGTAAACCTGCCGAAGAATTTGCTTGTAAAATTATTGTATAGCCAGATTTTTTATAACGATTAATCTCTTCCTTGAGCAAGGAAAACTGACTGAAAAATTCTTGCATTGGGTACTGATTGAATTGATACAAAGCATCAAATTTCAGATTTCCCAAACCTTTTTGAAAGCTTGAAAAGAAGGTTGCTGGTTTATATTGACGATAATCTTGGTACTTATCTGCAAAATATTTCTGACTTGATAAAGCTTTACAATTTTGTAAATTATCTGTCAACAAACTAGCTGTTTCCAGTTCAAATTGAGCATGTCGATCCACAATTTTTTGAAAATCATCAAAAAACACAGGACTATGAACAGGCAAGTAGTCTAAAATAGTCCATTCTTTCTGATAAAAATAAGAAAGGAATTTACGAATATCTGCATGATGGAACTCCTCTTTGGCACTGATTAGTATCTCTTCTAAGTAAGATTTCAAAGTAGGATCAACAGCTTTTTCTATAATTGCTTCCAGATTTTCTTGTCCTCGAGTATAATCTTTCTCAGAAAGCAGGATATCAGAAGCAGGTTTAATCAAAATACTTTCTATATTCTCAATTGAAGTTTGATTTTCTGGATTGAAAATCCGGATACCATCAATTTCATCACCAAAAAACTCCAGGCGATAAGGTGCCTCTGCTGATCGCTCAAAAATGTCTAAGATGTCTCCTCTTAGACTATATTCTCCCTGACTTAAAACTTGAGACACCTTCTTGTATCCTGATCTTGACAACATCTTTACAAGATTATTTAGGTCATATTCTTGTCCAACTGTCAAATTTATATTGGTATTTTTAAAATCAATAGAATCAGGCAAGAGTAATTTGCTGGCTGCAACATTAGTAACTAGAATTCCAGACTTTTGATGATCTATTAAAAAGTTCAGAGCATCTAATCTTGAAAATATTTTTTCCTGTGAGGCAAATACAAATTCTGCTATAGGAGTATCATCTGCTAAGAACGTATAGACCTTGTCTTCTCCCAACAAAGAAATCAAATCACTAGCCAAACGATCTGCTTCATTTTGACTAGAAGTCAGCACAAGGATTTTATCAGCTTCTTCTAATCCAGCCGCTATAGTGATTGCTTTTGTTGATGCAGACAGTCCCATTATCAACTGTCTGCTGCTTTTATGGAGATTTTTCTTCCAATCTGAAATTTGCTGGTTTTGACAAAATAAGTCAATCAGGTTCATTTTATTATCCATTGTATTTCTGCATTGTTTGTTCAAAATTGCCTGACTGTAAATAATAATTTACAGCATTGTCAACTTTATCAAGAGTATTCAAAATTGTTATATAAGCATCTTTATCAAATTTTCCTAGAACGTGTTGGACCACTGTCATGCCTTCTTTTGGACGGCCAATACCTATCTTTATCCGTTTAAACTCTTGACTTCCAATATGTTTGATAATAGATTTAATGCCGTTATGGCCGCCAGCTGAACCCTTGCTGCGCAAACGAATCTTACCAACTTCCATATCCAAATCATCATAGATGACCAATAAATCCTCTATATCTAAACCATAGTATGCCAGTAAAGCTTGAACAGCCTTTCCGCTCTCATTCATAAATGTAGTTGGTTTTACAAAATAGACTTTTTCACCATTTAGAAAAGTAGAGGCGATATCTGCTTGAAAGATTTTATCAGCTGTAAACTTCAAATCAAGATCTTTACAAATCTTGTCAACTAGCATAAAACCAACATTATGCTTGGTTTCGATATATTTTTCTCCTGGATTTCCCAGACCGACTATTAACTTTACCATTTTTCTCCTTTATAAAAGCCAAAAGGGCTGGAAAAAAATTTCCAACCTAGAATTTTTAGACTTTACAAATACTTTACACATTAAATCTAAATTCCATAATATCGCCATCTTGAACGATATATTCTTTTCCTTCTTCGCGCAAACGTCCAGCCTCTTTAACTGCTTTTTCGCTACCATAGTGCACTAGGTCATCATAAGACATAGTGACTGCTCGAATAAAGCCTTTTTCAAAGTCTGAGTGAATAATGCCAGCCGCTTGAGGAGATTTCATTCCACGCTTAAAGGTCCAAGCACGCACTTCCTTTTCACCAGCTGTAAAGTAGGTTCCAAGTCCCAACAGATGATAAGCTGCTCTGGTCAGTTTATCCACACCTGATTCTGTCAAGCCGATAGCTTCCAGGAATTCTGACTTATCTTCATCATCCAATTCAGAAATCTCTTCCTCTGCACGCGCTGAAATGACAACAACTTCAGCATTTTCTGTAGCTGCAAATTCACGAATCTGCTTCACATAGTCAATATTATCTGGATCATCCACCTCATCTTCACTGACATTGGCCACATAGAGAACTGGCTTAGTCGTTAAGAGAAAGAGCCCTTTGACAATTTTTTGCTCTTCTTCTGTGAATTCAATTGTACGAGCTGATAGACCATCTTCCAGGACAGGCTTAATTTTCTGTAAAACATTAAATTCTGCCACTGAATCCTTATCTTTTTGGGTACGAGCCATCTTCTCTACACGCGCATAACGTTTGTTAATACTTTCTAAGTCTGCTAAAATCAATTCTAGATTAATGGTCTCAATATCTGCCATTGGATCTACAAATTCAGACTCACGGCCCTGTTCCCGCATGACATTTTCATCATCAAAGGCACGCACTACATGGACGATAGCATCTACTTCGCGGATATTGGCTAAGAATTTATTCCCTAGTCCTTCTCCTTTTGAAGCACCTTTCACAATTCCAGCAATATCAGTAAATTCGAATGTTGTTGGAACTTTCTTCTGTGGTTTGATGAGTTCTGTTAATTTATCCAGACGATCATCCGGAACTTCTACCCGCCCGACATTTGGATCAATTGTCGCAAAAGGGTAATTAGCTGCTTCTGCACCTGCTTTTGTAATTGCATTAAATAAAGTTGACTTACCAACATTGGGTAAACCAACGATTCCTGCTGTCAAAGCCATTCTTATCTTCTCCATTCATCTTTTCAATCCAAACCATTATACCATAAATCCTTATCCTAAACAGCGGATTTAAGTTATTTTTTCTAGCTTTCTTTACAAAAATGTAAAATAAATTGAAGAAAAAAATGGTATAATATAGCTAATATTCTTATTAAAGGAGTCCCTAATGAAAAAGAATACTTTCAAAACACTTTTTCTTTCCTTCCTTGCGATTTCCGCTTTGTTTGTTTTAGCTGCCTGCAGCAGTCCTAAAAAAGCTTATTTCCAGCTGATTGACCAAAATACTAAGCAAGATAGCCGCATCACTGTTGAATACAAAGGTGATGAGCTTCTTATAAACGAAACAAACAACACCTTCTACTATAAACCAGTTGGCTTGACAAAAGACACTGCTAAAGAGCAGACAGAAGCCTATGCTAAATCTATTGAGGGTATCAAAGGATTAACTCATAAAATTGAGTACAAAGATGATTATTTAACTGAAAAACTGACAATCGATTTCAGCAAAGCTGATATTGAAGAACTACAAAGTAAACAGCTTCTTCAAACATCTGGTAATCAAAAAGCAGATTATATCAGTTACAAAGAAACTGCTAAATTACTCGAAAAAGCAGGTTATAAAGAAGTTAAAGACGGTAAATTTGAAGATCTTAAATAAAAGCAAAATGGATAGGACTTAAAAAGTCCTATCCATTTTTGATTGAAAAATCAGAAAAAAATCTAAATCTAATCTTCAGCAATGCAAATTAGTTTTCCACAATAGCATTTACGATGATTTTTAGTTCAATCAATTATTTTCTTCATTTTTCTTTCAAAATCGTGACGACTCATCATCACAAGATGTTCACAATTGGTGCAACGGATTTTGATATCTGCACCAACCCTTGTGATTTCCCAGCGATTCGCCTTTTTCCCAGTCGCTTTAATGGTGCAGGCATGTGGCTTTTTCATTTCTACAAAATGACCAATTTCATACATTTTCTTTCTCCTTTCAAGGAACTATCATAGTCCAGGAAGAAATATTAAGCATCTATCATACTTTGTAAATGAAAAGAGCTTAGGACCAAGAAGTAAAAATCTTTAACTTGGCCCACTGCTTTTCATATTAATTAGTTCTGACAGGTGTAATCAGCTGAATAAAGTTTTCTGTGTCTTCACTCGGTACTAAAGTGAAAGGACGAACGGATGAGATAAAACTAATCGTTACTTTTTCACTGTCAATAGCCTTCAAAGCATCGATCAGATAAGTTGGATTAAAGCTAATGGTCAAATCTTCGCCAGTTACACTTTCTGTATCAATTTCTTCGTTAACACGGCCGACCTCTGGTGAATTTACATGGGCACTGACAATACCGCCTGCAATCTCCAGTTTAACTGTTCCATTCTGTGTAGCATTAGACAAGAGACGAGCGCGTTCCATAGCTGCACGCAAATCAGAAGTATTAAAAGTAAGGACACTCGTAAATTCAGTTGGAATCAAACGATCTGTATCTGGATAATTTCCTTCCAAGAGGCGGGTGTAGAAGCTGATATTTTCGCTTCTGAAAAGAATTTGATTGTTAGCAAAGAAAATCTCTACCGTTTCAATTTCATCGGTAAAAACAGCCGTAAATTCCCGCAAAGAGCGACTTGGAATGACTACGTCAAAATTATCTCCGTTTTTCTCCAGAGTAATTTTCTTTTGACTCATTCTGTGGGAGTCTGTCGCAACTGTTTTCAAAGAACGGTTATCTGTCAAAACAAAGTGAACACCAGTCAAAATTGGACGGCTTTCCTGAACACTGGCTGCAAAGGCTGTTTCGTTAATGACATCCTTGAGAATTTTTGTTTCAAGGACCAAGGGATTGCTAGCAGAAATTTCCTGGATTCGTGGATACTGGTCAGCGTCTTTTCCTTTCAGGGTAATCTCTGATTTGCCGCTAGTCAAGACGATTTGTTTTTGTTCAATTTCTTTAAAATCCAAAATAATATCTGGCAGGCTAGAAACAACATTAATAAAGAAAGTCGCTTCTAATAAAATTGAACCTGTTGAGTTGACAAGCAAGCCTGCATTTTCATTTTGAGTAGAAATAAAGTTTTCAATCGACACTTGACCATTCGAGCCGATTAAGGTGATTCCTTCTTTGGTAACATCGATTTTTACAGTAGAAAGAATAGGAATTGCATTTTTATGGCTGATAGCCCTTTTAGTGGTATTTAAAGCTTGTAAGAAGAGATTTTTATTAATAGAAAAATGAATCATGGGATCTCCTTTTTATTTATTTATGATTATAAGATTAATAGTAATAGTAGTTTGTGTGAATTATGTGGAAAAATAGCTTTGTCCTTATTCTAACAAGTTTTGAGACTTGTTCACAAAGTGTGGATAAGTTTTGAAAAAAATCTGTAGTTTTCCACACGCTATTTAATTTTATTCTTGATGCTTTCAATTTCTAAACGCAAATTGTCGTCTGATTCAATCATAGTTTTGATTTTTCCATGTGCATGGATAACAGTCGTATGATCTTTCCCGCCAAATTCACGACCAATTTTAGGCAGACTGTTGTCAGTCAGTTCACGAGTCAGATACATAGCTACCTGTCTAGCTAAAACGATATTTTGTACTCGACGGCTGCCTTTCATCTCTTTGACACTAACACCATAGAATTTCCCAACTTCAGACTGAATCTTATCAATCGGGATAACTGTTACCTGGCTTGAATCCTGTTTGCGTGCTCGAATGGCTTCCGCAGCGATATCAATAGTAATTTCCTTCAGATGACGAACTCTAGCGATGAGACTGATGTCATTCAAAGCACCTTCCAAGTCGCGGACATTGGAGTCGAACTGTCCTGCAAGATATTCCAAGGTATCATTCGGGAAAATATAATCCAAATCTTCTATTTTGTTTCGCAGAATTGCAATTCGTGTTTCAAAATCTGGCGGTGTAATATTCTGAGTTAATCCCCATTTGAAACGTGTTACCAAGCGTTCTTCCAAATTGTCCAGATGATCAGGACTGCGGTCGCTGGTTAAAACAATCTGTTTATTTTCACCATGAAGAGCATTGAAAGTGTTGAAAAATTCTTCCTGAGTTGAAACCTTTTTTCCTCCCAAAGATTGAATATCATCAATTAGCAGAAGATCCAGACTACGATAGATTTTTTTAAAGCTATCCATCTCTCCCAATCTTAAATGTTCGAGGAAGTCGTTAATAAAGGTTTCAGCCGGTATATACTTGACACGCGCATCTGGAATATTTTCTAAAATCTGATTGCCAATAGCATTTAATAAATGAGTTTTGCCCAGGCCAGGTCCTCCGTAGATAAAAAGAGGATTATAGGTTGTGGCCAGATTCTCAGATACCGCTAAGGCAGCAGCTTTAGCCCAGATATTTCCGTCTCCCTGAACAAAATTATCAAAGGTATATTTTGACTTTAAGCCAGTATCAATAGGTGGCAAGCTTGGCTGAACAGTGCTGATTTGAGGACTGGTTACTACAGATTTCGGAGTTTCAGTGTTAGTTTCTTCTTCAAAAATATATTTTCCAGCAATCTGATCATTAAAAATCTCAAATCCTGCAGTAAGAATAACTCCTACTAAGTTTTGCTCCCAAAATAGTTGTTTCACCGGACTATCCAGGAAAATAATAGCTTGTTTTTCTTCAACTTTAACAAGCTTAGCCTCAGCAACAAAGAAATCATAAGTTGTCTGTTTTAGCTGAGCATGAGCCAATTCTAAAATACGATTCCAAAAGTCCTGTTCTTTGGTCAT